>CAVYRK010000011.1:0-993683 GCA_963770955.1 uncultured Actinomycetota bacterium | reverse complement strand
TGAGAATTGAGTCCACTGTCAAGGTTAATATTGTGAGATATTAAGGAAAAAGAGTAAAATGAATGGATCGAAATAAATGTTTGCTTCAAAATTTTATTTATCAGTATAATTAAGAACGAGTGATCGAACAGAATTAACAATATACTGTGAGATAAGCCCCACAAAAGGGTGTTATCTAACCTTGAGGAGGTTTTTACTATGTCATTCGAAAATGCAAAAGAGAATCTAAAAGAGTTTGGAAAAGAGCTCGGTCTAGAAGGGTTTGGAATTTGATGAAAATAATACGTGTATTTTGGGAATAGATGATGAATTTTCCCTACACTTGACCTATGAACCCAATTCTAAGCGTCTTTATCTCTATTCTCCGCTCTTGGATGGGCTGCCACGCGACGACAAAACAAAACTTAAACTATACGAACGCTTGTTGGAAGGATCCATGCTAGGCGGCCAAATGGCTGGCGGCGGCGTTGGTGTTGCAGTCAAAGAAGAATTGATCCTGATGCACTGCACAATCGACATGGAGCATGCTGTTTCTTCTGCTTTGCGCGCGTTTGCTCCTCTCTATGTCGAAACAGTCGAAAAATGGCGTAAAATCTGCCGAGAAATTTCAGAAGGACGTGAAGAAACGTACCACTCCAACCTCTAAACCCCACAAGGAATGCCAGGCGGAAAACCAGGACAAGCCAGGGCAACAGGGTTCATTAAAATCTAAAACCTCTTAGAGAAGGGGTTGTTCAACTCCTTCTCAAACTTTTTCAAGCTTCGCTAAAGGGCCTCGATGGACTGCCCTCCAACCCCATTTCCAAAGTGCTAAAATCTGCTGATCGGTTTGCACAAAGCTCTCTCCTCTTTGTCGCCGTCCTGCTAAAATTAAACGGCATAGATGCTCGATTCAATTGGTGGAGTTGACTATTTTTTTGATTAATCAATTGTTGCAATGCCCGTGCAACGATGATTGTTCCGTCCCGCCCCCAACTCCTGCCCGGCAATGCACCATCACGGGTAATTGACTCTCTTTCTGATAATGTTCAATGATAGAAAGAACGCGATCCAGGTCATCTTCTGTGATTCCTTGGTGATCATTCCACCCTTCAAAATGGAAACGGGAATAGAAAACTCTCAACATTCTCCTTATCTCTTATCGCATATTTGTAAATGGGTGATGTTGTTGTTTGGAACGGTTCCATAGCAATGCATTCAACGACCACTCCCTGATTGTCAGTTTTGCAACCCTTCGCAGGATGATAGGTTTCCAACCCTTTATTTCTATCTCCTTCATTTGTTAAGTCGACGATCAAGGATGCCTTTGTTGCTGCGCGCCAGAAGAGGGGAATTTGATCTGGAAGAGGATATTGGGTGGCAATAAAAGGGAGTCCCTCAATTTCAACAGAATTTGCATGCAAATGCAATTTTTTGGTCAAACCGGGCACCTTTAAGTAAGTTTCAGCCGGACAGGAAATATCGGAAAATCTGAAATTATTGCTGGAAAAAGCAATCTTGCGGAGGGGTTTCGCTTTCAATTCTTCTCTAAACTGTTGTTTAAGCTGCAGAAGAATAGATTTCCCGCATCGATCGAGGGTATCGGAGGGACTACAGTCTCTAGTTTTAATTGTCGGAGTCGCGCTAAGCCACATTTTTTTCTTCGATTTTCAATTCTGAAGAGGGGATCTTTTTCGTTTTTAGTATCCTCCGTTTTCTGAATTTCCTCTATAATGGGGTAGGAGTTTTTTTGAGATCGATGGGAAGCGGACTCTCGATTTCCCTTTAGCCGATGGTAGGGGAAATTATTGGGAGATCGGAGTTTTTTCCGTTTCCATGGGCTTGATAGCTTTCCTTTGAAGAGAACGATAATATAAATAGCTTAACCCAGAAATGAGGGCGAAAGGGCAACAGCGATAGTCATGGTCAAGAGATTCATTCGAGTGATTCGGCTGGGATAAAAGTGATGAGGCAGAATTCTAGTTCGGCGAACAGGAGAAAAAAATAGAAATGTAACTATCTGCAATACAATTAATGAAAGTTTGATCAATATTTATTACCATCTTGACCCCCTTTTATTATGTTATCACCATGATAAACAGTTTTTCTATTAAGTTCAAGTAGCTTGCTGGGTCAACAAGAGAATCAAAATTTTTCTCTAGTTAAATCTTAAAGTATGTTATCTTGCTTTTGTAAAAACAACACCCAGGGAGGATAAAGTTATGTTTATAGTGGAACTTGCAGGACATTTAGGAAAAGATCCTGAAACACGTTTTACTCCAAGCGGACGAAAAAGTGACAACTTTTTCAATTGCGACGAATCATCGAAAAGGGAAAGAAGATATCACTATTTGGGTGAGAGTGACAGTTTGGGGCGATCGTTTCGATAAAATCATCTCTTTCTTAAAAAAGGGAGCGGGGTGATTGTGATAGGAAGAATGAATCCTCCAACGAGTTATACGGATAAGGAAGGACGCACCCAGATCGTTTGGAAGTGACCGCTGAAATGATTGAGTTCAGCCCTTTTTGGTTGGAACAGACAGGTCGGGTGAAGGGCAGAGAAGATAGAGCACTCCGCTCATGAATCCACTCAAGAGTTTCAAGTGAATAAATCATCTGCCTATGGCGCTCAAACTGCTGGACGGGGAGTGGATACTCTCAATCTGCTGAAGAGGATGCTCTTCCCTTTTTGAGAAGGAGTAAAAGATAAATGCGGAGACGCGGAGACGCGGCGACGCAGAGCGTTCAATCTTACAATTGCAAGTATTTTAAAATAGAATCGCATTTTCAAGAGCGGAAGACAAGTTAGATTTGCAATATGTCCACCGCTCTTGAAAATGCGATTCTATTTAGAAACATTTTTGAACTTCGTTCAAAAAGGGGTTCTCTGCACTCTCACTGCCTCTGACTGCTCTCCGTATACCTAAAAATAACCTCCGCATTCACCACGTCCGCGCCTATACATTATTATTATCTTCAAATTTCCTCAGTGATATCCCTGCCTGGCGCGGTCAAATCCTATTTAAGTCACAGAAGAAAAATTTTATTATTTTATAATAAAAAATTTTATTACTTGTAAATTCCATTGCCATAAAATATCTTTTTTATTAATATGTTTTGCTAAATTTATTTTAGTAATTTAATAATTTAAAGGAAATTTTTATGAATAATGCGATAGAATATACAAATTTTCCAACTCTCTTACCTGAGCTATTTTCACAAATTATAGAGGGCATTACAGAAACAAGAATTTATGCGTGCCCTATCGGAAGCTTTTACATCACATTGCATGAGAAAAATGATCCGACTATTGTTCAAACAGGTTCTGGGGAGCATTTGCTCTTTAGATCAGAAAGTGAGAGCTTTTTTAGACTTGTCGATCTTTCTCCTTACTTTAATTACGATGAAGCAAGATGTAAAAGATCTCTCCTCAAAAGTGTATTTTCCCAACTAATAGCAGGCAAGAAGGTGATGGATCACGATGATGGGAATGGGGTCATTTTGCAAGTGACAATCCAAAAAATTTCAAACCTCCTACCTTTGAAATTGACAATTGTCGTCAAAGGAGCTGATGAAAAGTGTGAAGAGAAAGATATTTCTTTAACTGAACCAGCTAAAACCCTATTTGTTTTTTTTGCTACCAAGAATCTTCGAGAATTATTTTGATGTTAAGTAAGATTGGCACGATTTTTGCAGCTTCCTTTATGTCTTAAAATGGAGGAGCGAAAATAGCAAATGAGACCAAAAAAACATCAAGTGTCCAAATAAAATCAGGAGCTCAACCTGTCTCGCGCATTCAGACAGCGGAAGGTTGGAGACGAAGTCACCTTCGCAAACATAAATTGGCAAAGGTTCTTGTCAAGAGATAGGATTGAAACAATTCACCGGATCCGATAAAATATAAGCACAAAAGTATTAACGGATGCGAGAAGGGTGAAATACGACAATTTGAGGTCATTTGAAAAGCATTTAGAGGGAGCAAAAACTCAGAGTTTCAGCCCCCTGTTTTCTTTTGGGAAAAGATCCTTACGAATGTCAAAAGGCCGCCCATCTTTTGCTCCGCACGCTTCTGCCCCGAGTTCGCCGACGCCACGTACGTCGAGCCGATCACGCCGGCGTCGGTGCTCCGCGTCATCGAGCGGGAGCGCCCCGACGCGCTGCTGCCGACGCTGGGCGGACAGACGGCGCTGAACGTCGCCACCGCGCTCGCGGAGTCGGGCGAGCCTCGACCAGATGGGCGTGCGCCTGATCGGCGCCGGGCTGGAAGCGATCCGCCGGGCCGAGGACCGCCGGCTGTTCGTGAAGACGATGAAGCAGGCGGGGCTCCCGCTGCCGCGATCGGGCTTCGCGCACACGGTCCAGGAGGCGCTGTCGGCGGCGGACGAACTCGGCTACCCGGTGATCGTCCGGCCGTCGTTCGTCCTGGGCGGAGGCGGGACCGGACTGGCGGGGAGCCGCGAGGACCTCGCGCGGATCGCCGCCGAGGGGCTGGCCGCCAGCCCCGTCACGGAGATCCTGGTCGAGGAATCGGTGGCCGGCTGGAAGGAGTTCGAGCTCGAGGTCATGCGCGACGGCGCGGACAACGCCGTCATCGTCTGCTCGATCGAGAACGTCGACCCGATGGGCGTCCACACCGGTGACTCGGTGACGGTCGCGCCGGCGATGACGCTCACCGACCGGGAGTACCAGCGGATGCGCGACGCGGCCCTCGCCTGCATCCGCGCCGTCGGGGTGGACACGGGGGGCTCGAACGTGCAGTTCGCCGTGAACCCCGAGGACGGACGCATGGTGCTCATCGAGATGAACCCGCGCGTGTCGCGCTCGAGCGCGCTCGCGTCGAAGGCCACCGGGTTCCCCATCGCGAAGATCGCGGCCATGCTCGCCGTGGGGTACACGGCTCGACGAGATCGCGCAACGACATCACCGGCGAGACGTTCGCCGCGTTCGAGCCGGCGCTCGACTACGTCGCCGTGAAGGTCCCGCGGTGGGCGTTCGAGAAGTTCCCGGCTCCGACGCCGAGCTGTCCACCGTGATGAGGTCCGTCGGCGAGGTCATGGCCATCGGACGGACGTTCACGGAGGCCTTGGGCAAGGCCTACCGATCGCTGGAGCGCCCCGAGTTCTCGCTCGGGCGCCGACGATCCGGACCCGACAGGCATGCTCACCGGCCGACCGGAGCTGGATCGCGAGCGTGACACCGCCCTCTGCTGCAGCTCGAACTGGTGCGGACGCAGCGAGCACCGGCTCCTGCGGTCGAAGCGGCGCTCGCGGCGGGGCATTCGGTGGAGGAGGTCGTCGGCCGCGTCGTCGATCGATCCGTGGTTCGTCGAGCAGATCGGGCTGATGGCTCGAGGCTGCGGAAGCGTTGCGGGGCACGGACATCGGGCGAGGTCGCCGGCCGATGACCTCCGGGCGGCGAAGCGGCGCGGCGTCTCCGACCGGCGGATCGCGCTGCCTCACCGGGCGCGTCGGAGGCCGACGTCCGCGGCGGTCCGCCACCTGCTGGGGGTCGTTCCCGGTGTACAAGACGGTCGACACGTGCGCCGGCGAATTCGCCGCGCTGCACGCCCTACTACTACTCCACCTACGAGACCGAGTCCGAGGTGCGCCCGGGCGAGCGGCCGCGGATCGTGATCCTGGGCGCGGGTCCGAACCGCATCGGGCAGGGCATCGAGTTCGACTACGCCTGCGTGCACGCGGCGTTCGCGCTGCACGAGGCCGGCTACGAGACCGTGATGGTGAACTCCAACCCCGAGACGGTCTCCACCGACTACGACACCAGCGACCGGCTGTACTTCGAGCCGCTGACCGTGGAGGACGTGCTCGCCGTCTGCGAGGCCGAGCGACCGGTCGGGCGTCATCGTCCAGTTGGGCGGCCAGACGCCGCTCACGCTCGCGGCCGGAGCTGCGCGCGGGCCGGCGTCCCGATCCTCGGCACGACGACGGAGATCCATCGACCTGGCGGAGGATCGCAAGAAGTTCGGCGCCCTGCTCCGGCGGCTGCGGGATCCCGTCCCCGCCGCACGGCGTGGCGTCGTCGGTCGAGGAGGCCGCGGAGGTCGCCGGCCGGATCGGCTACCCGTTGATCGTGCGTCCCTCGTACGTGCTGGGCGGCCGCGCCATGGACATCGTCTACTCGGTGGACGAGCTGGCCGGGTTCGTCGTGTCGGCGGCCGCGGCCAGCCCCGAGCACCCGGTGTTCCTCGATCGATTCCTGGAGGGCGCCGTCGAGGTCGACGTCGACGCCGTCGCCGATGACCGCGAGGTGTTCATCGGCGCCGTCATGGAGCACATCGAGGAGGCCGGCGTCCACAGCGGTGACTCCTCGTGCGTGATCCCGCCGCCGACGCTCTCCGACGACGAGCTGGACCGGATCGAGGAGACGGTGACGGCGATCGCCCGCGCCCTCGAGGTGCGCGGACTGCTCAACGTCCAGCTGGCTCTCCGCGATGACGTGGCGTACGTCCTGGAGGCGAACCCCCGAGCGTCGCGCACGGTGCCGTTCGTGTCGAAGGCGACCGGCATCCCGCTGGCCAAGGTCGCCGCCCGGGTGATGGCCGGGGCCCGCCTGTCGGACCTGCGCGCCGAGGGCATGCTGCCGCCCGAGGTGGACCAGCCCCTGTACCGGTCGCTGGCCCACGTGGCGGTGAAGGCCGCCGTCCTGCCCTTCGGCCGGTTCCCCGGCGTGGACACCGTGCTCGGGCCGGAGATGCGCTCGACCGGAGAGGTCATGGGCGTCGCGCCCACGCTGGGCACGGCGCTGGCCCGGGCGCAGGAGGCGACCGGTGCGGCCCTGCCGCCGGGCGGCACCGTGTTCGTCTCGGTGGCGAACCGCGACAAGCGAGCCATCGTCCTGCCCGCCCGGCGCCTGTCCGAGCTCGGGTTCTCGATGATCGCGACGCGCGGCACGGCCGCCGTGCTGTCGCGGGCCGGGATCGAGGTCACGCCGGTCCACAAGCGATCGGAGGGTTCGCCGAACGCTCCCGAGCTGATCGCGGCGGGCCGCGTGGACCTGGTCGTCAACACGCCGTTCGGTCGCGGGCCGCGCACCGACGGCTACTTCATCCGAACAGCGGCTGCGGCGGCCGGCGTCCCGTGCATCACGACGCTGCCCGGACTGACGGCAGCGGTCCAGGGGATCGAGGCGCTGCGCGCGGGGGGGCCGCCCCCAATCCCCCTGCAGGAGCTGCTGGCGAGGGTCGGCCACGGCGCCAGCGCGCCGGAGTCGCCCTTGCAGGGGGCCGGCGCATGATGCGGCGCAGCTGTGAGGTCCTGTCGACCCGGCAGGTCGGCGCGTACTGGTCGTTGACGCTGGTCGCGCCCGACATCGCGGAGGAGGCCCGGCCGGGCCAGTTCGTCGAGATCGCCGTCCCCCGCGGACGCGACTTCCTGCTCCGGCGTCCCTTCTCCATCCACCAGGCCTCACGGCGAGGCGGCTGGGCCGGGACCGTCGAGATCGTCTTCGACGCCGTCGGGCCCGGCACGCGTTGGCTGTCCGAGGTGAAGCCCCACGACGTCCTCGACGTGATCGGCCCGTTGGGGAGGGGCTTCCAGCTGCCCAGGGGCGCGGTGCCCTCGCTGCTCGTCGGTGGGGGATACGGAGCGGCGCCGCTCTACTTCCTGGCGGAGGAGCTGCTCCGGCGCGGCAAGCCGGTGAACATGATCATCGGGGCGCGGGACCACGAGCGCGTGTTCAAGCCCGTCGAGGGCAAGCGGCTGTCCACCCTGATCGTCGTCACCACCGAGGATGGGTCGATGGGCGAGCGGGGCAGGGTGACGGACTTCCTCGGTCCGCTCGTCGAGCGCACGCGCAGCCGGGTGGTCTACGCGTGCGGACCCAACCCGATGCTCCGGGCGGTCGCCGAGGCATGCCGCGGATGGCAGCTGCCGTGTCAGGTTGCCGTGGAGGAGCTCATGGCCTGCGGTCTCGGCGTCTGCTGGAGCTGCGCCGTCCCGGTCCTCGCGAAGGACGGGCAGGGGTGGTGGAACATGCGCGCGTGCGTCGAGGGCCCGGTCTTCAACGGGTCGCGCGTCTGGTGGGAACGGTGGTTCGGTGAGGAAGAGACGGCGGCGAGCGGGGAGAGCGAAGCGGCCCGCGAGACGGAGGACGCGAGGTCGGGATGAGCGATTCCCCGAGCGGACCGCCGCCGTCGCTGGCCGTCGACCTCGGCGGGGTCCTGCTGCCCACCCCGGTGCTGGCCGCGTCGGGGTGCTTCAACAGCGGCCGTGAGATGAGCCAGCTGGTGGACATCAAGCGAATGGGGGGCATCGTCACGAAGAGCGTGACGCTGCACCCACGCCGCGGCCTCGCCACCCCACGCATGGCGGAGACGGACCTCGGGGATGTTGAACGCCATCGGACTGCAGAACTCCGGCCTGAATGCCTTCATGGAAAAGGAGGCGCCATGGATCGCCGAGGCCGGGGTGCCGATCTTCGTCTCCGTCGCCGGAACGAGCGTGGAGGAGTACACGCGGGTCACCGTGACCGTGCGGGAGATCCCCGGCGTGGTCGGCATCGAGGCGAACATCTCCTGTCCGAACGTGGACCGCCGCAACCAGGTGTTCGCCTGCCACCCCGATCAGGCGGCCGAAGTGGTCGGCGCGATGAGCCGGCTCACTACCCGGCCGGTGTTCGCCAAGCTCACGGCGGACGTCACCGACATCGTCGAGGTGGCGGAAGCCTGCATTCGTGCTGGTGCGCAAGGACTTTCGCTGATCAACACGCTCCTCGGGCTCTCGATCGACCCGGAAACCTTCACGCCGCGGCTCGGCGCCGTCACCGGTGGGCTGTCCGGGCCGGCCATCCACCCCATCGCGGTGCGCTGCGTCTACCAGGTCGCGCGGGCGTTCCCGGACGTGCCGATCATGGGGATCGGCGGCGTGGCGACGGCGCACGACGCGATCGAGCTGATGCTGGCCGGTGCCTGGGCGGTGCAGGTGGGGACGGCGAACTTCTACGACCCGGACGCGACGGTCAAGATCGGTGAGGGCATCTCGGAGTTCCTGGCGCGCAAGGGCTTGAGCAGCCCGAAGGACCTGGTGGGGCGGGGGAGGATCGACGAGGTCGGGGGCTCGGCCGGTGGGTCCGGCTGAGTCGCGGGCGCTGTTCGAACGCGCCGGGGCGATGCTGTCGGGCCACTTCCTGCTCTCGTCAGGCCTCCACTCGGACACGTACGTCCAGAAGGCCCGTGTCCTGGAGCGGCCGGACGTCACGATCGCGCTCGCCCGCGAGATCGCGTCGTACTACGAACGCGTCGAGGTGGTGCTCGCCCCCGCGGTCGGCGCGATCCCGCTCGGGTTCGCGGTCGCGCTCGAAACCGGCGCCCGCTCGCTCTTCGCCGAACGTGACGACGGGCGGATGACGCTGCGGCGCGGCTTCGCGATCGAGCCGGGCGAGCGAACGCTGGTCGTGGAGGACGTGGTGACGACCGGCGGGTCGGCCGGCGAGGTGTGGACGCTCGCGGGAGACCTCGGGGCGGAGCGCCTCGGCGTCGCCGCGCTGATCGATCGCACGGCGACGCGGCCGCCGTTCCCGCTCCGCGCGGTCCTGCGCGTCGACGCGCGGACGTGGGACCCGGACGACTGCCCGCTGTGCGCGGCGGCGTCTCGATCGACGCTCCCGGGTCCCGCCACCTGCGCACTCGCCTGACCTCGAGCGCCGTCCGATGACCGTCGAGTAGAGGTTGAGGCACCGCTTTGCGGCCCGTCGAAGCGCCGTGCCTATAATCGCGCCGCTTTCCGCACCTGAGATCGGAAGTCCACACAAGGAGGCCGAGCGATGCCATTGCCCACCCTGACCGAGGAGCAGCGCAAGGAGGCTCTGGCCAAGGCCGCCGAGGCACGCCGTGCCCGCGCCGAGCTGAAGGCACAACTCAAGGCGGAGAAGGTCACGCTGCGGGACGTCCTCGCCCGACAGGACGACGACGTCGTCGGGAAGATGAAGGTGTCGTCGGTCCTCGAGTCGCTCCCCGGGGTGGGCAAGGTCCGCGCCCGCAAGATCATGGAAGAGCTGGAGATCTCCACCAGCCGTCGCGTCCGCGGCCTCGGCGCGAAGCAGAAGGACCACCTGCTCGACAAGTTCGGCGATAGGTAGGGCAGGCCCTCGAACCGCTCGCCCCATCGGGCGACATGACGGATCGGCCCCGTCCCACCCGCGGCGGCCTGTTCGTCGTCGCCGGACCGTCGGGCGTCGGCAAGGGAACCGTCGTCCGGCGCGTCCTGGAGGTCGATCCGAACGTCGTCCTCTCCGTGTCGGCCACCACGCGGAGCCCGCGGCCCGGGCGAGGTGGACGGCGTCGACTACCGATTCGTGTCCGAGGAGGAATTCGACCGTCTGGTGGCGACCGACGCCCTGCTCGAATGGGCCGTCATCTTCGGCACCACCGCTCCGGGACGCCGTCGGAGCCGGTCGAGGCGGCCCGCTCGGAGGGCCGCCACGTCATCCTGGAGATCGACGTGCAGGGCGCCCGGCAGGTGCGCGAGCGGGCGCCGGACGCGACGCTGATCTTCCTGGCCCCGCCGTCGCTGGAGGAGCTCGAACGCCGCCTGCGCGACCGGGGGACCGAGGACGAGGCGCAGCTGGAGCGCCGGCTGGCGGCGGCCCGGGAGGAGATGTCCGACGCAGGGACGTTCGACCTCGTCGTGGTGAACGACGAGGTCAATAGGGCCGCGGAGGAGATCGCGCGTATACTTCAAGGGCGTGCGGGAACCTCCCCACGCGCCTGATCCATCCGTAAGGAGACCCACCTCCCATGAGCGAACCGAACATCATGAACATCGACCGGCTTCTCGAAGAGGGTTCCGTGGACTCGCGGTACACCCTGGTGATCCTGGCCGCGAAGCGCGCCCGGGAGATCAACTCCTACTACAGCCAGTTGGGTGAGGGCCGCGGCGAGTTCGTTCCGCCGCTGATCGAAGGCGGCCTGGGTTCGAAGCCCCTCGCCATCGCGATGCAGGAGATCTCCGAGGGCAAGGTCACGTACGAGCGGCCCGAGACGCCGGAAGCCACGTAGGTCCGCCGTGAGCCGGGAACAGACCGGCGGCGAGCCGCGCCCTCCGGGGCCGCCCGCTCCGGCATCCTCCTCGGAAGGACGTCCGTTGGTCCTCCTGGCCGTGACCGGTGGGATCGCGGCCTACAAGTCGCTGACGCTGGCGCGGCGGCTCCGCGACGCGGGGTTCGAGGTGCAGGCGATCATGACGCCGGCGGCCGCGCGGTTCGTCGGCCCCGACTCCTTCGCGGCGCTCACCGGCCGCCCCGTCCACTCGGACGTCTTCGACCGCCCCGAGACGGTGTTGCACGTCCGGCTCGCGCATCAGGCGGCCGGAGCCGTCGTCGCGCCGGCCACGGCCAACGTGATCGCAAAGCTCGCGCTCGGGCTCGCCGACGACCTCGTCACCTCGACCCTGCTGGAATCCACCGGCCCGCTGGTGATCGCCCCGGCGATGCACACCGGGATGTGGGAGCACCCGAGCACGCAGGAGCATCTGGCGACCCTCCGGGCGCGCGGCGCCATGATCGTCGGGCCGGCGTCCGGGCCCCTCGCGGCCGGCGACGAAGGCATGGGGCGGATGGCGGAACCGGAGGAGATCGCCGCGGCCGTCGCCTCCGCCCTCGGTCCGAAGGACCTGGCCGGGACCGCGGTGCTCGTGACCGCGGGGCCGACGCAGGAGCCCATCGACGCGGTGCGCTTCGTGGGCAATCGCTCGTCGGGGAGGATGGGCTACGCGATCGCCCAGGAGGCCGCCCGCCGTGGCGCCCACGTGACGCTGGTGAGCGGCCCGGTGTCGCTCGCGCCGCCGCACGGCGTGGAGATCGTCCGCGTGGAGACGGCCGCCGAGATGTCCTCGCAGGTCGGGTCGCGCTACGAGTCGTGTGACGCCGTGGTGATGGCGGCCGCCGTGGCCGACTTCCGCCCGGCGCGGCCGCGGAACGACAAGATCAAGAAGGAAGGCGGCCCACCCAACCTGGAGCTGGAGCCGACCGAGGACATCCTGGCCGGTCTGGGGAAGCGCAAGGCGCGACAGGTCCTGGTGGGGTTCGCCGCCGAGACCGGCGACGTCCTGGCGGAGGGACGCCGGAAGCTCTCCGAGAAGAACCTCGACCTGCTGGTGGCGAACCGGGTCGGCAGCCCGGGCACCGGCTTCGGGTCGGAGACGAACGAGGCCGCCATCCTGTCGCGGGAGGACGCCGACGAATCGCTTCGCGGCTGGACCAAGGCGGAGCTGGCCCGGGCGATCTGCGACCGCCTCGCGCACCTGCTTCGCGAACGCCGCCGCTGACCGGGAATCCGGCGGCGCGTCGGGGGCCGCGGGTATAATTCGCGCGATGTCAGCCGGCGGCTACCTGTTCACCTCCGAGTCGGTGACGGAGGGACACCCCGACAAGCTCGCCGACCAGATCTCCGACGCGGTCCTCGATGCGATCCTGTCCGAGGACGCCGACGGGCGGGTCGCCTGCGAGACGCTCGTCACGACCGGCGTGGTGTTCGTCGCCGGCGAGATCAGCACCCAGATCTACGTGGACATCCCGCGGGTGGTGCGCGACACGATCCTGGGGATCGGCTACACGGACGCGACGTTCGGGATCGACGGCGCCACGTGCGGCGTGATCGTCGCGATCCAGGAGCAGTCGCCCGACATCGCCCTGGGTGTCGACCGGTCGGCGGAGGCCAAGCACGGCGACACCGACCCGCTGGACGCGACCGGGGCGGGCGACCAGGGAATGATGATCGGGTTCGCCTGCGACGAGACCGAAGAGCTGATGCCGATGCCCATCGCGGTCGCCCACCGCCTGGCGAAGAGACTGGCCGACGTCCGCAAAGCGGGCGTCATTCCGTATCTGCGCCCGGACGGCAAGAGCCAGGTGACCATCCGCTACGTCGACGGCACGCCGGTCGCCGTCGACACCGTGCTGATCTCGGCCCAGCACCGCGAGGAGGTGGACGTCGAGACGCTCGCTGGCCCCCGACATCCGCGAGCACGTCATCGATCCCGTGCTGGCCGAGGTGGGGCTCGACCACGAGGGCCGCAAGGTGCTGGTCAACCCGACGGGCCGGTTCGAGATCGGCGGGCCGAAGGCCGACACCGGCCTCACGGGCCGCAAGATCATGGTCGACTCGTACGGGGCCATGGCGCCCCACGGCGGCGGCTGCTTCTCGGGCAAGGACCCGACCAAGGTGGATCGCAGCGCCGCCTACATGGGCCGGTACGTCGCGAAGAACATCGTCGCGGCGGGGCTGGCCGGACGAGTCCAGCTGCAGGTCGCGTACGCCATCGGGACCGCGCATCCGGTCTCCCTCGCGATCGACACGTTCGGCACGTCCCACGTCGATCCCGTCAAGCTCGAATCGGTGGTGCGGGACCTGTTCGACTTCCGCCCGGCGGCGATCATCCGCGACCTGGATCTGCGCCGACCGATCTACCGGGAAACCGCCGCGTACGGTCACTTCGGCCGGAAGGGCTTTCCGTGGGAGGAGACCGACCGGGCGGAGGACCTCCGGCGGGCGTTCGACTAGCCACGCCGTCCGTCCCTCCGAGCAACCGCCCCGGCCTTTCGGGTCCCGTCGACGTCTGCGTCGCGGTCCCGACGCCTGGAGCTCGACCGCCCGTTCACCTACGTGCTTCCCGAAGACTCGGACGCGGGTCTTGGCTCCATGGTGTCGGTGAAGTTCCACGGCCGCACCGTCAAGGGCTGGATCCTCGGCCCCACTCAAGAACGACCGTCCGGTCGCTTGTTGCCGGTGACCCGCGTCCGGTCGCCGGTCCGCTTCTTCGACGAACAGCAGCTGCGGCTGCTGCGGTGGGTCGCAGAGCGCTACGTGACGCCGCTCTGCGTCGTCATCGAACGCTCGTTCCCACCGAGAGTGGCCGGGGAGGAGAAACACCACGTGTGGTCGCCTGCCGACGGCGACGACGCTCGACGTGTCGGCCGGGGGGGTCTCCTGCGAAACGAAGAGAACGTGTTTCTCGGAGACCCCCCCGTCCCACGCGGAGAACCCGCGTCGACGTGGGACGGCGACGCGATGGGTCAACTGCTCACACCCGGAACCACGACGTGGTATCGGCCGCTACCGGACGACGAAGCGGGGGCGGCTGTTCGAGCGGTCGCGGCCTGTCTGCGGCAAGGCAAGCGCTCCATCGTCCTCGTGCCGGAAGCGGAACCGGTGCCGGCGACTGCCGCTTCCGTGCTCGAAACCTTCGGTGACGCGGCGATCTGGTTCGCCGGTGGTGACGACCACGAGCGGTACCGGTCGTGGTTGCGGATCCTGACCGGTGACGTCGAGGTCGTGGTCGGAACGAGGCCGGCCGTCTTCGCGCCGCTCCGCGACCTCGGGCTCCTGTGGATCTCGCGCGAGGTGCACCCGGCGCACCGGGAGGATCGCGCGCCGTACTACCACGTGCGCGAGATCGCCGCGGCGCGGGCTCGCCTGGAGGGAGCCGCGTGCGTCCTGTCGTCGCTCAGTCCCTCGGTCGAGACCGCGGTGGCGGCGAAAGGGGGCTCGGTCGCGACCCTCCGGCCCCCTCGGAGCGCCGAGCGGGCGGCTGCCCCCCTGGTCGAGACCGCTGCGCCCGGCGCCGAGGACCGGTCCCCTCGCCTGACGACGCTGCTGCGATCCGCGCGCTCCGCCGCGATCGTCGTGTCCCGGGCCGGCTACGGCCTGGCGCGCGTGTGCCGCTCGTGCGGCCAGCCCGCCCGGTGCGCGGAGTGCGGCGGTCCGATCGGCGCAGAGGGTGGCGCGGTGTCGTGCCTGCGTTGCGGGGCCGCCGGACGGTGCTCCGTCTGCTCCGGCACCTCGTTCGGCATCGAGCGCGGCGGCGTCGAGCGCATCGCCGAATGGGCGGCGCGTGTCGCTCCCGGGGTGTCCGTCGAGGTCGGCACGGCCGCGTCGGTGAAGGACCTGGGGCCCCGCCGAATGGACCTGGTGGCGCTGCTCGACCCCGACCGCGCGCTCGCCCGGCCGGGCTTCCACGCCGGGGAGCAGGCCGTTGCCACCTGGATGGAGGCGGCAGCATGGGCGGGCGCCCGCTCACGGGGCGGCCGCGTGCTCGCCCACACCCGCACTCCGGGGGAAGCGGCGTTGCAGGCGCTCGTCCGCTGGGAACCCGTTCCGTTCCTCCTGGCGGAGGCCGCCCGTCGAGCGGAGGCAGGCTTCGCGCCCGGACACGCGGCATTCCGAGTGACCGCGCGCATGTCCTCGGACGAATTCGAGAAGGCCATGGATGGGGCAGGGGCCCGTGCCGTGCTGACCACGTCGGCCGGCCGGGCCACGCTATGCTTGGTCACCGTTCCCCCCGGCTCGCTGCCGCGCTTTCGTGACGAGATCGTGCGCATGGTCGCCGGGGGGAGCGTGGAGCGGATCGAAGCCGAGCCGAGCCTCTAGCGAGGGGACCGTTCGACCATGACCTCGTATCGCATTCGACAGATCGGCGATCCCGTCCTGCGCGAGCCGTGCCGCGAGGTCGAGGTCTTCGACGACCCCCTGCGGTCGCTGGCCGAGGACATGACCGAGGCGATGTACGCCGCGCCCGGCGTCGGGCTTGCCGCCAACCAGGTCGGACTCTCGCTCCGGCTGTTCGTGTACGACGCCGGCGACGGCTCCGGCCCCGGCGCGATCGCGAACCCCGTGGTCTCCCTGCTGGGCGGCGAGCAGAACGAGGAAGAGGGCTGCCTCTCGATCTCGGGGGTGTACCGGCCCACCGTTCGCGCGCTGCGGGCCAGGGTCGACGGCATCGACCTGGGGGGGTCGCCCGTGTCCCTCGAGGCCGAGGGCCTCCTCGCGCGCATCTTCCAGCACGAGACCGACCATCTGAACGGGAAGCTCTACATCGACCGCCTCTCTGAGGAGGATCGGCGGTCCGCGCTCGCCGAGTACCGCGACCTCGAGCTGAACGCCGTTCGCCCGCGCGCCACGCCCGCCACACCCACGGAGTGAGCCGGTGGCCGGCCGGTCGGGCGACGGATCGCCGTCCCTGCGCGTCGTCTTCATCGGGAACGCCGTGTGGTCGGTCCCGTCGCTCGAGGCGCTGGCCGCGTCCGGCCTCGATGTCGCGCGCGTCCTGACGCGAGCACCGCGCCCCGCCGGGCGGGGGAGAGAACCGGCCTCGACCCCGGTCGCCACGGCGGCGCGCGCCCTCGGCCTCCCGCTGCTCGAGACCGATACCGTCCGCGCGGGCGAGGGCCTCGATGCCATCTCCGAGGCGCGTCCGGACGTGCTCGTGGTCGTCGCGTACGGCGAGATCCTGCCCGAGACGGTGCTGTCCGTCCCGCGTCGTATGCCGGTGAACGTCCACTTCTCGCTGCTGCCGGCGCTCCGCGGCGCGGCGCCGGTGCAGCGCGCCATCCTCCTCGGGCTTCGCCACACGGGGGTCACGACGATGCGCATGGATGCCGGAATGGACACGGGGCCGGTCCTGCTGCAGCGGCCGGCCCCGATCGGGGAGGACGAAGACGCGGGAGCGCTCGGTGCCCGTCTGGCGGGAATCGGCGGGGAGCTCCTCGTCGAGACACTGGCCGCACTGGCCGCGGGCACCCTGGAGGAGCGCCCCCAGGACGACTCCGAGGCGACCTTCGCGCCCAAGCTCACGACCGAAGACGAGTGGATCGACTGGAGCCGCCCGGCCCACGAGATCCTTCTGCAGGTGCGAGCGCTCGCTCCCAGTCCGGGGGCGACGACCACGGTGGGCGGAGCCCGTCTCAAGATCTTCGCGCTCTCCGCGCTCCAGGCGCCACCCAGCAGCAGGGCGCCGGGGTCACTCAAGATGCTCCGTTCGTCCGTGCACGGGGATGGGCCGGTGGTGGCCACGGGGACGGGCGCCCTTCGACTGGAGGAGGTGCAGCCGGAGGGGCGGCGACGCATGTCGGGGAGGGACTGGGCGAACGGCGCGAGGCTCCCGGAGGGCGCCATCCTGGGCGATTAGGCGCATTCCACTCCCGGCTTCACCCGGCGGTCCGATTCCACCCGATACAATGCCGAGCGGCATGCCCCCGAGGAGCGCACAGCTCGCCGCGTCGATTCTTTCGGCCGACCTCGCCCGCCTCGCAGATCAGGTGAAGGCGGTCGAGGCCGACCTCGACATGATCCACGTCGACAACATGGACGCGCACTTCGTGCCACCCCTCTGCCTGGGCGCGGTGGTGGTGGCATCGCTCCGTCAGGCGACGGATCTGCCCCTGCACTGCCACCTGATGGTGGAGCGCCCCGTCGAATTGCTGCGCGACTTCGCGGAGGCCGGTGCCGATATCGTCAGCATGCACGTGGAAGCCGCCGACGAGCCCGAGCGGGCGGTCAAGGAGGCCGCCGCCCAGGGCCTCCGGGCCGGGCTGGCCGTCAGTCCGCAGACGCCGGTCGATGCCGTCTTCCCGTTCCTCGATGACCTCGACCGGGTCCTCGTCATGAGCGTGCGCCCCGGGTGGTCCGGGCAGGCCTTCCTGGAGAGCGCGCTGCCGAAGATCGAGTCCGTCCGCTCGGAGATCGACCGGCGGGGACTGGCCGTGGAGATCGAGGTGGACGGCGGCATCAACACGGAAACGGGCGCCCGGTGCGTCGCCGCGGGCGCCACGATGCTGACTGCAGCGTCCGCGATCTTCAAGGCGCCCGACATGCGCGAGGCCGCCCATCGCCTCGCCGAGGTTGCGAGGGGAGTGAGCGCTTGAGCGAGTCGATCCTCGTCGTCGACGACGACCCGGACGTCGCGAGGTTCGTCGAGGTGAACCTCCGATCGGCCGGCTACGAGGTCCAGGTCGCCACCGACGGCGAGGAGGCGCTGGAGAAGGCCGTCGAGCTCCGGCCGGACCTGGTCCTGCTCGACGTCATGATGCCGAAGCTGGACGGCTTCGAGGTGGCGCAACGGCTCCGCCGGGACCAGCGCACCTCGTCCTGCTCGATCATCATGCTGACCGCGAAGGCGCTGTCGGCCGACAAGGTGCTCGGTCTGTCCTCCGGCGCCGACGACTACATCATCAAGCCGTTCGACCCCGTCGAGCTGCTCGCGCGCGTCAAGGGAACGCTCCGCCGCGCACGCGAGATGCGAGCGCTGTCGCCGCTGACCGGTCTGCCGGGCAACATCCGCATCCAGGAGGAGATCCGGCGCCTGGTCGGCGAGGACCAGCCGTTCGCTCTGCTGTACGCCGACCTCGACCACTTCAAGGCGTACAACGACCACTACGGGTTCGTTCGCGGCGACCGCGCCATTCAGGTCGTGGCGCGCTTGTCGGTGGAGGTGGCCAACGAGCTGGTCGGTCCCGGCGCGTTCATCGGGCACGTCGGCGGTGACGACTTCATCCTGATCGTGCCACCGGAGCTGGCCGAGTCCGTGGCCAAGAAGCTCTGCGAGCGCTTCGATCAGGAGGTGCCGGCCCTCTACGACAAGATCGACGCCGACCGCGGCGCGATCGAGATCGAGGACCGGCAGGGCAACCTTCGCCGGTTCCCGCTGCTCACCATCTCGCTGGGGGTCGCGTCCACCGACCGCCGGAAGTTCGCGCACTTCGGCGAGGCGGTGGCCGTCGCGACCGAGCTGAAGCAGTTCGCGAAGCGCGAGCCGCGCTCGTCCTACGCGCTGGATCGCCGCACCGACTGACGGGCCGGTGCGGGCCGGTCCGGCCAAAGGTCCTCCCAGCAGTCCTATACTCGTGACCAGCTGAACAACGCGTCTTCGGGGCGGGGTGCAAGTCCCCACCGGCGGTGACAGTCCGCGACCCTCCGGCAGCCAGTCGGGGGTGGACCCGGTGAGATTCCGGGACCGACCGTGAGAGTCGGGAAGGGAGAAGACGGCAGTCGCGGCGCGCGGCAGCGTGCCCGCCCTCCGTCCACACCCTTCTCGTTCCGACTCGCGCCGGCGTCCCCGGAAAGGCAGCACGGGCCGTGACGGACATCGAGGCGAGAGCGGTGCCCCGGACCTCGGACGGGTCGGGGGACGAGGCGTTCCTTCATGAGGCGCTGGAGCTCGCCGAGCGCGGGCTCGGGATGTGCGCGCCCAACCCCATGGTCGGCGCCGTTCTCACCTCCGACGGGCAGGTCGTCGGCCGCGGCTGGCACCGCGGGCCGGGGACGCCGCACGCCGAGGTCGTGGCCATCGCCGACGCGGCGGAGCGCGCGCTCGGCGCGACCCTGTACGTCACCCTCGAACCCTGCAGCCACGTGGGCAGGACGCCGGCCTGCGCCCCCGCCGTGGTCGATGCGGGCGTCGCGCGCGTCGTCACGGGAATGCGGGACCCGAATCCCGCCGTCGACGGCCGCGGCTTCGCCATCCTGCGGGACGCCGGCCTCCGAGTGGACACCGGCGTCCTCGAGCGCGAGTGCGCGTCGCTCGTGGAAGGGTTCGCCTCGCACGTCGCGACCGGCCTGCCGTTCGTGACGCTCAAGCTCGCGGCGACGCTGGACGGCAAGGCGGCGGCCCGGGACGGCTCGTCGCGCTGGATCACGGGTGAGGAGTCCCGCCGTCAGGTGCACCTGCTCCGGGCGCGGGCGGGCGCCGTGATCGTCGGCGCCGGCACGGCCGTCGCCGACGATCCCTCTCTGACCGTCCGCGTCGACGGATACGAGGGCCGCCAGCCACTCCGAGTCCTGGTCGATTCCTCGGGCCGCACGCGCGCCGGCGGCCGGCTGTTCAACGGCGCGGCGCCTCTGCTCGTCGCCACGACGGAGCGGTCCGGGGCGGCCCGCGACGCATGGGCCACGGCCGGCGCCGAGGTGCTCACGCTGCCCGGAACGGGTGACGGCGTCTCGATGCGCGCGCTCGTGCGGATCCTGGGGGAGCGGGGCATCCAGGACGCCCTCATCGAGGGCGGTCCCGACCTCGCCTGGTCCAGCGTCCGGGAGGGCGTCGTCGACCGGCTGGTGCTCTACCTGGCGCCGAAGCTGGCCGGCGGCCGCGACGCCCCGGGGACCCTGGGCGGCGAGGGGATCGCGACCATCGCCGACGCGGCCGGCGCGGCGATCGAGTCGGTGGAGATGGTCGGCGCGGACGTCCGGGTGACGGCGCGTCTGAAGGGAGAGGCGACGGGTGTTCACCGGGATCGTTGAGGAACGCGGCCGCGTCGCGCGGGTGGAGGGCCCCGCCGTCACCGTGGAGGCCCGCACGGTCGGCGCGGACGCCGAGATCGGTGCGTCGATCGCGGTGAGCGGCGTGTGCCTCACGGTGGTGGCCAACGAGCCGTCCGGCGAAGGAGCCCGGCTGCTGTCGTTCGACCTGGCGCCGGAGACGCTCTCCCGGACGACGCTCGACGCCCTGCGCCCCGGTGACGCCGTGAACATGGAGCGCCCGGTGACGCTGCTGACCCGCCTGGGCGGCCACCTGGTGCAGGGACACGTCGACGGCGTCGGCGAGGTCCGCGAGGTCCGGCCCGTGCCGGACGGACGGGAAGTGACCTTCGGGCTCCCGGTAGGCACCGCCCGCTACGTCGTGGAGAAGGGATCGATCGCGGTGGACGGCGTGAGCCTGACCGTCACCGGCGTCGGCGATGACTGGTTCGGCGTGGCGCTCATCCCGCACACGTTGGAGGTGACGACGCTCGGCGGGCTCGTGCCGGGCGATCGCGTGAACCTGGAGGTGGATCTGATGGCCAAGTACGTGGAGCGACTGATGGGGAGGCTCGCATGAGCGGGGAAGAGAAGACGCCGGATCGGCGGGAGGCGGTCTTCGATTCCATCGAGGACGCCGTCGCCGACGTCCGGGAGGGCAAGCTCGTCGTGGTGGCCGACGACGCGGATCGGGAGAACGAGGGCGACCTCATCATGGCCGCCGACCTCGTGTCCCCCGAGGCCATCGCCTTCATGGTCCGGCACACCAGCGGCGTGATCTGCATGCCGGTGACCGGCGCCCGACTGGACGAGCTCAGGCTCCCGCTGATGGTGGCGGCCGGGAACGACCCGCAGCGGACGGCGTTCACGGTGTCCGTCGATGTCCAACGGGGAACGACCACGGGCATCTCCGCGGCCGACCGGGCGCGCGACGATCCGGGCGATCATCGATCCGGCCACCGGCCCGGAGGACCTGGCCCGGCCCGGCCACGTCTTCCCGCTTCGCTACTGCCAGGGCGGCGTGCTGAAGCGCGCCGGCCACACGGAGGCCGCGGTCGACCTCGCCCGGCTGGCCGGTCTGTCTCCGGCCGGCGTGCTCTGCGAGATGGTGAACGAGGACGGGACGATGGCGCGGCTCCCGGACCTGCGGGCGTTCGCCGACCGGCACGGCCTCAAGTTGATCTCGATCGCGGACCTCATCGAGTACCGGCGCCGGACCGAGAAGCTCGTGTCCCGCGTGGCCGAGGCGAGGATCCCGACCGAGCACGGCGAGTTCCGCACATACGCCTACGAGAGCCTGGTCGACGGCGGCACGCACGTCGTGATGGCGCTCGGCGACATCGGCGACGGCGAGCGCATCCTCGTGCGCGTCCATTCGGAATGCCTCACGGGCGACGTGTTCGGCTCCCTCCGCTGCGACTGCGGCACGCAGCTCCACGACGCGCTGCGGCAGATCGGAGAGGAGGGACGCGGCGTCGTCCTGTACATCCGGGGACACGAGGGCCGCGCCATCGGCCTGGCGCACAAGCTGCGTGCCTACGCGCTGCAGGAGCAGGGACGCGACACCGTCGAGGCGAACGTCGAGCTCGGGTTCGCGCCCGATCCCCGGGATTATGGGATCGGCGCGCAGATCCTGGCCGACCTCGGCGTCAAGTCCATGCGCCTCCTGACGAACAATCCGTCGAAGCGCGCCGGGCTGGAGGGGTACGGGCTCTCGATCGCGGAGCGCGTGCCGCTGGAGACGCGGCCGACGCCGCAGAACCGCGAGTACCTCCGGACGAAGCGGGAGAAGCTCGGGCACCTGCTGGGCGCCCTCGACCTCGAGGACGAAGGCCCGGAGGCCGCGCCGGTCCCGGCGTCCGCGGAGCGCTCCGACCCATGAGCTCCGGGAACGGCGACGCCGGGCGGGAGCGCTATGCGGTGATCGCCGCGTCGTTCAACGAGATGGTGGTGGGGCGCCTGCTCGAGGGCTCGCTGGCCTGTTTCCGCGGGCTCGGGGTCGGGGACGACCGCCTCGAGGTCGTGTGGGTGCCGGGCGCGTTCGAGCTTCCGCTTGCGGCGCGGACGGCGGCGCGGTCGGGACGGTTCGACGCCGTGGTGTGCCTGGGCGCGGTCATCCGCGGAGAGACCGGTCACTACGACCTGGTCGCCGGCGAGGCGGCCCGGGGGATCCAGGCGACGGCTCTCGAGACGGGGATCCCCGTCCTGTTCGGGGTCCTCACGACCGAGACCCTCGATCAGGCGCTCGACCGCGCAGGCGGCGAACACGGGAACAAGGGCTGGGACGCGGCCCTGGCCGCCACCCAGATGGTCAAGGCGCTTGACGGCCTTCGCTCGGGGGTGCGAACGCCTCCGGGCGCGAGCGATCCGTTGGGCGCGAGCGACGAGCTGCCACGAGCAGCCGAGGAGAGACGGCCATGATCGTCGAGAAGCCGTGGGGAAAGGTGACGACGTACGCGTTGAACCAGACCGCGTCCGTCCGGATCATCACGATCGACGCGGGACGGTCGACGAGCGAGCACTACCACCAGCTCCGGGACGAGACGTGGATCGTCCTGGACGACGGCCTCACCGTCCAGATCGGGAACCGCGTGGTGGAGGCCCGGCCGGGGGAGGAGTTCGTCGTGGCTGCAGAGGAACCACATCGCATCTCGAACGGGGGGTCCGGGAGAGGCCGTGTGCTCGAGGTGGCCTACGGTTACACCACCGAAGACGACGTGTTTCGCCTGCAGGACGACTACGGGCGACCGCTCGAACCGGAATGGTGAGCGGTTCGCCATGCGGACGCGCACAAGATTGCCACACCTAGGGGGCCATGCTACATTTCCCCGGCTCGTCGGCGGGCCGTCCGCCGAGAAGTGTGCAAGGAGGTACCAGGTTGGCCAAGGGGACCGTCAAGTGGTTCAGCAACGAGAAGGGCTACGGCTTCATCTCGCCCCCAGAGGGCGATGACGTCTTCGTTCACTTCTCGGCGATCGTCGGCGACGGCTACCGCACCCTCTCGGAGGGTCAGGAGGTTGAGTTCGACATCGTGGACGGGCCGAAGGGCAAGCAGGCGGCGAACGTCAAGCCTGCATGACGCCCGGCGTCGTCCAAGTTCGTGGAGACGGGCCTCGTGCGAGGCCCGTCTCTCTTCCCGCCCAGCGGCCGCCGGCCGGGAAACCACTCGGGTCGTCTAGACGGGCCTCCGGTGGCTGCCTATACTCGATGCCCTGTGACGTGGTCTGTACGCTCCTGCCAGCCTTGAACGCCCACTCCCCGGCTCTGGCTCCCCCTGGCTTCACGAGGTGATGCCGGATCTCTCTTGACCCCCGAATCAACGAGCGCGTCCGCGCCCCCCAGGTCCGCCTGGTCGGTATCGACGGCGAGCAGATCGGCATCGTTTCCCTGCAGGACGCGCTCCAGCGCGCCCGCGACCTCGATCTCGACCTGGTCGAGGTCGCCCCGCAGGCGCAACCGCCGGTCTGCCGGATCATGGACTACGGCAAGTTCAAGTACGAGCGCGACATCCGCCAGAAAGAGGCCAGGAAGAAGCAGTCCCGGGTCGAGGTCAAAGAGGTCAAGATGCGGCCCAAGATCGACACCCACGACTACGAGACCAAGAAGGGCCTGGTCGTCCGCTTCCTGAACAAGCACGCCCGCGTCAAGGTCACGATCATGTTCCGGGGCCGGGAGATGGCCCATACCGAGCTCGGCCGGAAACTTCTGGACCGGCTCGCCGGAGACCTCCAGGAACTTGCTACCGTAGACGCCTACCCAAAGCTGGACGGGCGCAACATGGTGATGGTGCTGGCGCCCGTGAAGCGGGCTGCGGTCAAGGAGCGTCCCGACGAGGCCGAGGCCGATGGTGAGGACGAGGCCGAAAGCGGGTCCGGGGCCGAGGAGTCGCCCGGGGAGCCGGTCGGGGCGTGAGCGTGAGAAGGACGAGGGGCTGAATCGTGCCGAAGATGAAGACGCACCGCGGAGCGGCCAAGCGGTTCCGGGTCACCGGGACCGGCAAAGTCATGCGCCGCAAGGCGACCGGGAACCACTTCCTGGTGAAGAAGTCGGGCAGCCGCAAGCGGCGCATCTCCGGCATGGAAGAGGTCGGGCCGGAGGCCCAGACCGTCAAGCGCCTGCTCGGGCAGTGACGGGCGAACCGACGAGCGACGGGAGCACACAGTGGCACGGGTGAAGCGGAGCGTTCACGGGCGAAAGAAGCGCCGCGAGGTCCTGCAGCAGACCTCGGGGTACTACGGCGCGCGATCCCGCCGCTACCGCGCGGCCAAGGAACAGCTCGCCCACTCCCTGAACTACGCCTACCGGGACCGACGCGACCGCAAGGGCCAGTTCCGCCGTCTGTGGATCACGCGCATCGGCGCGGCGGCGCGGATCAACGGGACGACGTACTCGGCTTTCATCCACGGCCTGACCGTCGCCGGCGTCGAGCTCGACCGCAAGGTGCTCGCCGACATGGCCGTGCACGATCCGGCCGCGTTCGCGTCGCTGGTCGAGGTGTCGAAGGGCGCAACGAACGCCGAGGCCAAGCCGAAACGTACGCGTGCGCCCGCCGCCGCCCAGGCCGCGGACTAGCCGGTCACGTCGGCAGCCCGCGGGGGCCGCGTGATCACCTCTCCCCGCAACACCACGGTCGCCGCCGCTCTCGCGTTGCGCGCGCGCAGCCGCCGTGAGCGTGCGCAACGCTTCCTCGTCGAGGGGCCTGCACCCGTCGCGGAAGCCGTGCGGTCCGGCGCCGTCGAAGCGCTCTTCGTCACGCCCGACGGTCCGGCTCCCCCGCGCGGGGGTGGCGCTGCGCCAGAGGAACACGTCGTTGCCCCGGCCGTGATGCGCCGCCTGGCGGGCACGGTCAGCCCCCAGGGGCCCGTGGCGGTGTGTCGCTTCGTGGACGTCCCGCATGAAGCGCTCGATCCCGCGGGCGGACCGGTCGTCGTGCTGGTGGAGGTCCGCGACCCGGGCAACGCCGGCACCATCCTGCGCACGGCCCACGCGGCCGGGTGCGGCGGCGTGATCGTGTCGGCGCGATCCGTGGACGTCTACAACGAGAAGGCTGCGCGCGCCTCCGCGGGCGCGCTCTTCCACGTGCCGTTCGCGCGCGAGGTGGAACCCGGCGCGGCGATGGCGACCCTCCGGGCCCGGGGCGCGACCCTCCTGGCGGCGGCGGCCGACGGGAATCGTGAGCTCTATGACGACGCCGTGGGGGCGTCGCTCGCCGGACCGGTCGCCGTCCTGTTCGGTAACGAGGCGCACGGGCTCGACGGCGCGATCCGCGAGCGATCGGACATGGTGGTCCGCATCCCGATGCGTGAGGGCGCCGAGTCGCTCAACCTGGCCGCAGCGGCGGCGGTGATCCTCTTCGAGGCGGCGCGCCGCCGCCGGGGGCTCCCTCCCGCGATGCGGGTCCACTAGAGTCGTGGCCGCATGGACGAGAGCCGAGAGGGGCGCTCGGTTCGGGCAACGGCCCGTGATCGCGCGGCTCGCGGAGTCGCGCGGACGCTGGGACTGGGCCTGCGCCTGACGGGCGCGGGCGGCGGCACGGCGCTGCCGGGCACGGTGCTCGACCGGCTGAGCCCCGGATACCTCGAGAGGCGCGTCCGTGCACTCGCGGACGGCGTGGTCGTAGTCTCCGGCACGAACGGGAAGACGACGACCGCGTCCATGCTGCGATCGGTCGCTCGCGCCGCGGGGATCGAGACGGCCGGCAACGAGAGCGGTTCCAATCTTCGACGGGGGATACTCAGCGCGCTGATAGAGACGCCGGCGTCGGCTCGCCTGGGCATCTTCGAGGTGGACGAGGCCGCGCTGCCGGCACTGACGCCCGAGCTGCGTCCGAAGATCCTGGTCCTCACCAACGTCTTCCGCGACCAGCTCGACCGCTACGGTGAGACCGAGACGATCGCGGCACACCTGGCGGCGGCGATGCGCGCGCTTCCGCCCGGAGCGCACGTCGTGGCGAACGCCGACGACCCCATGCTGTGGCACCGCGCCCGCGAGCACGACGGCGCGGGGTTCGGCGTCGAGCCGATCCCGGGGGCGGAGGCATCGGGGGCAGACGCCGAGCCGGAGGCCTGCCCGCGGTGCGGGGCGCCGCTCGAGTACACGGGACGCACGATCGCCCACCTCGGGAGGGCGCGCTGCCCCTCGTGCTCGTGGGCTTCGGTCACTCCGGAGTTCGAGGCCCGCATCCTCGAGTCGCGCGGTCTGGCGGGCCTGAGCCTGGAGATCAGGGGGCAGAAGATCGATCTCGCCCTCGGCGGCGTGCACAACGCGTACAACGCCGCGGCCGCCGTCGCCGCCGCGGACGCGCTCGGCATTCGGATCGCGTCGTCGGCAAGGGCGCTCTCCGCGTTCCGGCCTCGCTTCGGCCGGTCGGAGGAGTTCTCGTTCGACGGGCACCAGGGGTGGCTGCTGCTGATGAAGAATCCCGCCGGCGCCGGCGTGGTGATCCGTGAGGTGGTGGAGGACCCTCGCATCGGTGCGGCCGTGGTGGCCGTCAGCGACCAGATCGCCGACGGCCGCGACATCTCGTGGATCTGGGACGCCGACTTCGAGCGCCTGAGCGACGCGCGGCTTCCCGTCGTCCCCAGCGGCAGACGAGCGGCGGACGTCGCCGTTCGCCTGCGCTATGCCGGCGTCGAGTCCGTGCCTGCCGAGCCGGAACCGCGAGCGGCGCTGCGCGCCGCCGTCGCCGCCGCGGGCGACGGCC
Source organism: uncultured Actinomycetota bacterium (assembly GCA_963770955.1). Lineage (GTDB taxonomy): Bacteria > Actinomycetota > UBA4738 > UBA4738 > UBA4738 > DASPTB01. The sequence continues at coordinate 966,981 of CAVYRK010000011.1, read as the reverse complement.
GGGGAGTGGCGGTGCTCGCCACGTACACAGCAATGCTCGACGTCCGGCGGGCGCTCACCCGCAGCCGCCGGGACCGGCTGGAGGACGCGCCGTGACGGATCCCGGGCCGGTCGTCGTCGCGCACCTCTATCCGGACCTGCTGCGCACGTACGGCGACCGAGGCAACGTCCTCGCGCTCGCCCGTCGGGCGGAGTGGCGGGGATTCTCCGTCCGCGTCGACGCCGTGACCCGGGGCGACCGCGTGCCGTCCGACGCCGACGTGGTGTTCATGGGCGGGGGGACCGACCGCGTGCAGGAGATCATCGGCGCGGACCTCCGGTCGCGCGCGTCGGAGCTGGCGGACGCCGCGGCCCGCGGCGCCGCCGTCGTCGGCGTGTGCGGCGGCTACCAGCTCCTGGGCCGGCGGTACGTCGACGCGAACGGTGTGCCCATCGAGGGGCTGGGCCTGCTCGACGTGGAAACCGTGGCCGGGTCGGACCGCATCATCGGGAACGTGCGGGCGCACGGATCGCTCGGCGGCGCCGCGTTCGACCTGATCGGGTTCGAGAACCACGGCGGCCGCACGACGCTGGGGCCAGCGGCCACGCCGCTCGCGACGGTCCCGAGGGGACAGGGGAACAACGGGGTCGACGGAACGGAGGGGGCGGTGCAGGATCGAGTGATCGGCTCGTACCTGCACGGTCCGGTCCTGCCGGTGAACCCCGGGCTCGCCGACGCAATCCTCACCATGGCGCTGTCGGGGCGGCTGATGGATGGGCGGCTGGACCCGCTCGACGATCGCCTGGAGGCCGCGGCCCACGCCGCCGCCCTGGCCCGCCGTCGCTAACGCGCCGCATCTTCTCCACGACTCCTCATCGTTCTTCGAACCAATCCTTTAACGTCCGCACCCGATACTGGGCGCCATGTCCCGTGCGTACGGTCGTGCCGACGCCTCGCCGCTGGCCGGCCTCGGCGCGGACTGGCGCCGGCAGTCGCCGACGCTCCGCATCCTTCGCGCCTTCCTGGGGGGCACCTTCCTCTACGCGGGCGTGCAGAAGTTCGCCGATCCGACCTTCCTGCGTGCCGCAGATCCCGGCTCCATCCAGACACAGCTGCGGGAGTTCGCCCAGACGAGCCCCCTCAGGCCGTTGCTGAACGCCCTCGGTCACGCCCCGATCCTGGTCGGCGTCTCCGTCGCGCTCCTCGAGATCGCCATCGGCCTGGCCACGTTGTTCGGCGTGGCGCCCGTCGCGGCGGCCGCGACCGGGCTGGTCCTCAACGTCGTGCTGTGGCTGTCCGCCACGTGGCACGTCCATCCCTACTTCCTCGGCTCCGACTCCATCTATGCGGTCGCCTGGGGCGCGTACCTGGCGGGGGTGGCCCTGCCCGAGCGGCAACCGACCGTGAGCCGGGCCGGCCGCCGGCGAGCCGGGGGCTCGGGTCACGTCCCCGACGAGGGCCGGCGCAGCTTCCTGCGGGGAGCTGCCGTCGGCGTCGGTGCCCTCCTGATCGGCGCCGTCGCAAGGACCGCCGCCGGCACCCGTCCGGTGACGGCCTCGGAATCCCTGCCGGGCTCGGGCGGAACCGCGACGACGCCACCGTCACGGCACGCACACCGGTCCCGGCAGCATCCGCCTGCGGGCACGCCCATCGCCACCCTGGACCGCATTCCCGTCGGTGGCGCGGTCGGCTTCCAGGACCCGAACGCCGGTCCTGCGATCCTGGTGCGAACCGCCTCGTCGGACGTGGCTGCGTTCAGCCGGGTCTGCACCCATGCCGGATGTCTGGTCGGCTACGACCAGGCGAGCGAGCTGATGGTTTGTCCCTGCCACGGCGCCCAGTTCGATCCGAAGCAGCGTGCGGCGGTCGTGGCCGGCCCCGCCCCCTCGCCGCTGCCCGCGATCCGGGTGGCGATCGACCCCGCCACCGGACAGGTGCTCCGCCAGGACTGAGCGGCACCGCTCGGAAGGCGCTCCGCACCGCCCTACAATGGGCGATCCGCGCGGCCGGGCCGCGCTCTTCGCATCGAGGGGACACGGATGGACGCCGTGCAGGCGCTGGGCATCCTGGAAGAAGAGAGCACGAGGGGGACCGCCGCATTCGCCGGGGCCGAGGACCTGGCTGCCCTGGAAGCGGCGGAGACGTCGGTGCTGGGCCGCCGGTCGCGGTTCCAGGAGGTCCAGCGGGCGCTCGGGTCGATGCCCCCCGAGGACCGTCGTGACGTCGGGCGTAGGACGAACGAGGTCCGCGACGCCCTCCGCGCGGCGCTCGACGAGCGGCGTGCCGCTCTGGAGGCGGAGCGCGAGGACGCGCTGCTGGAGTCCGATGCTGTCGACGTGACCCTGCCGGGGCGGCGGCCGCGCCCCGGCTCGCTCCACCCGCTCACGATCGTCGAGTACGAGATCGTCGACATCTTCACGCGCATGGGCTACCGCGTGGTCGAGGGCCCCGAGGTGGAGACCGAGCACTACAACTTCGACGCGCTCAACATCCCGCCGGAGCATCCGGCCCGCCGCGTGAGCGACTCGATCTACGTCGACGTCCCGGGTCATCCCGACCTGCTGCTGCGGACCGAGACGTCCGCGATGCAGATCCGGACGATGGAGAAGCAGCCGCCGCCCGTGTACGTCATCGCGCCCGGCCGCGTCTTCCGTCGCGACGAGATCGACGCGACGCACATGCCGGTGTTCCACCAGGTCGAGGGACTCGCCGTGGACGAGGGGATCACCTTCGCCGACCTGAAGGGGACGCTCGAGACGTTCTACCGGGCGCTGCTCGGCGACGACGTCCGGCTGCGCTTCACGCCGTCGTTCTTCCCGTTCGTCGAACCGGGCGCGCAGGTCGAGGTGTCGTGCTTCGTCTGCGGCGGCGTCGGCTGCCGTGTCTGCGGGAACGGATGGATCGAGGTGATGGGCGCCGGCATGGTCCATCCCAACGTCCTGCGGGGCGTCGGCTACGACCCCGAGCGGTACACGGGCTTCGCCTTCGGCGGGGGCTACGACCGGCTGACCATGATCCGGTTCGGGGTCCCCGACATCCGCATGCTGTTCGACGGCGACGTCCGGTTCCTGGAGCGCTTCGAAGGAGCGGGATGAGGATTCCGCTGCGCTGGCTCCGCGAGCACTGCCCGACCGACATGGAGGTCGGCGAGCTGGCCGACCGCCTCAGCCAGCAGGGCGTGCACGTCGAGGGCGTGCTCCGCCCCTGGGATGGGCTCTCCGGCGTGATCGTCGCCGAGGTGCTGGAGAAGCGGCCCCACCCGAACTCCGACCACCTGACGCTGGCCCGTCTGGGCACCGGCTCCGGAGAAGCGCGAGTGGCCGCGGGAGTGGCGAACTGGGAAGTGGGCGATCGCGTCCCGTACGCGCCGCCCGGATCGCGCGTTCCCGTCCTGCCCGAGCCGCTCTCGGTCCGGCGGATGGGCGGCGAGGAGTCGCAGGGGATGATCTGCTCTCCACACGAGCTGGCGATCTCTGGGGACCACGGCGGCATCCTGATCCTGTCGAAGGACCTGAAGCCCGGTCGCGACGTCGCCGCCCTGCTCGGGCTGGACGACGACGTCTTGGACATCGAGATCGAGCCGAACCGTCCCGACCTGATGTCGGTTCGCGGCGTCGCGCGGGAGGCCTCGGCCGCCACCGGCGTCCCGCTGACCGTTGTCGCGCCGGCCGTCGAGGAGGACGAGGAACGTGCGTCGTCATGCGCGACCGTGGAGGTGCTCGATCCGGAGCGGTGTCCCTGGTACGTGGCTCGCGTCATCCGGGGCGTGCGCGTGGCGCCATCGGCCCCCGAGGTGCAGGCGCGGCTGACGGCGGCCGGCATGCGCCCGATCTCGAACGTGGTCGACGCGACCAACTACGCGATGCTCGAACGGGGCCAGCCGCTGCACGCGTTCGACCTCGACCTGCTGGAGGGCCACGGCATCGTCGTCCGTCGGGCGACCGACGGCGAGCGGATGACCACCCTCGACGACGTCGAGCGGATCCTGTCCGCCCAGGATCTGGTCATCGCCGACAGGGCGCAGGCCGTGGCCATCGCCGGGGTGATCGGCCTGGCGCGAGTGGAGGTGTCCGAGGAAACGACCGACGTGCTGCTGGAGGCCGCGCATTTCGAGCGCAAGGGCGTCCTGTTCACGACGCGCCGGCTCGGGGTCTCGACCGAGGCGTCCAGCCGCTTCGAGCGCGGTGTCGATCCGGAGCTTCCCGGTCCTGCCGCCGAATACGCGTCCGCGCTGATCGCCGGCTGGGCCGGGGGCCGCGTGCTCGCGGGTGCGGTCGACGCCGGGGGAGCCGCGCCGCGCCGTCACGTCTCGGTGCGCCCGTCCCGGGCCGGGTTCCTGCTGGCGACGAGCCTCGCCGCCGGGGACGTACGCGACGCCTTCGGCCGTCTCGGCATTGAGGCGACGGTCTCCGGGGACGACTCGGTCGGCGTCGAGGTGCCGGGCTACCGGGTCGACCTCGAGATCGAGGAGGACCTGATCGAGGAGGTGGCCCGCCTCCGCGGGTACGACACCCTTCGGTCGACGGTGCCGGGGATCTCGCAGGCCGGGGGCCTGGCCGACTCCTCCGCATTTCGCCGTCGGTTGCGCGAGGCGATGGTCCGAGCCGGGCTCCGGGAGACCAGCTCGCTGTCGTTCGCCTCCCGGGCCGAGATCGAGCTGATGGGGGGCGCTCCGCCCGTCGCGGTCGCCAATCCGATCGATGCCGAGCGCGCCTTCCTGCGGACGAGCCTGGTGCCGGGGCTGCTGCGGGCCCTGCGGCTGAACGTCGCGCGGCAGGTCCGCTCGGCGGCCCTGTTCGAGGTCGGCCACGTGTTCGCGCTGGGCGCGGACGGCGTGGCGGAGGGTGAACGCCTGACGGCGGCGCTGACCGGTCCGATGGGGTCCGGCCATCCGGGCGAGCGACACGACGGCGACTTCTTCGACGCGAAAGGGGTGCTGGAGGCCGTCCTGGCGAACCTCGGCGTGACGGCATGGACCCTGGGCGATCCGCCGGGTTGGCCCCTGCATCCCGGCCGGTCGGCGACCGTGTTCATCGCCGGCTCGCCGGCGGGCATCGTCGGCGAGGTCCACCCGCGTGCCGCGGCCGGCTTCGACCTCCCCGGGCGCGCGGGCATCCTGGAGCTCGACGTGGCCGCCCTGTCTGGTGGGTCGTCACGGGAGGTGTCGGTGGCCGACGTGCCGCGGTTCCCGCCGGTGCGACGCGATCTGGCCTTCCTGGTGGACGCGTCGGTCCCCGCCGGATCGGTGGCCGACGCCGTCCGCGCCGGGGGCGGCGACCTGCTGTTCGCGGTGGAGCTGTTCGACGCGTTCTCTGGCTCCCCGCTACCGGAGGGCAAGAAGAACCTGGCCTTCTCCGTGGAGTTCCGGGCGGCCGATCGCACCCTGGAGAACGAGGAGGTCGACGGCGTCGTTGCCCGGATCGCGGCCCTGGTGGGGGAGCGCACCGGGGGCGAGTTGCGGGCGGGCTGACCTCTCGGGGTACGATCCCCATCAATGGCCGCCCGGAACTTCCTGTCCATCGACGACCTCCAGCCCGAGGAGCTTCGGGAGGTCCTCGACCTGTCGGCATCGGTCAAGGCCGAGCCGGGCCGGTACGCGAAGGGCTTGCAGGGCAAGGCGGTCGCGCTGATCTTCGAGAAGCCGTCGACCCGGACCCGGGTGTCGTTCGAGGTCGCGGTGGCCGGCCTGGGCGGGCATCCGCTCGTGCTCTCCTCCACGGAGCTGCAGCTCGGACGAGGGGAGACGATCGAGGACACCGGCCGTGTCCTCTCGCCGATACGTCGACGCGGTCGTGCTCCGCACGTTCGGGCAGGAGCGGCTCGAGGCCCTCGCGACGAACTCCGACGTCCCGGTCGTGAACTCGCTGTCCGACTTCGAGCACCCGTGCCAGTGCCTGGCGGACCTGCTCACGGTTCGGGAGCGGCGGGGCGAACTCGCGCGGCCTGACCCTGACCTTCATCGGTGACGGGAACAACGTGGCGCACTCGCTCCTCCTGGGCGGGGCGATGTCGGGGATGAACGTCCGCGTGGCGACGCCGGTCGGCTTCGAGCCGATCCCCCAGGTGGTGCAGCGGGCGAAGGAGATCGCCGCCGAGGACGGCTGCACCGTGGAGATCACGAACGACCCGGTGACCGCCGCGACGGGTGCCGACGTCCTGTACACCGACGTCTGGGCCTCGATGGGGCAGGAAGCGGAGGTGGGTGAGCGGACGCTCGTGTTTCGGCAGTTCCGGATCGACCAGGCGGCCGTTGACCGTGCGGCGTCCGACGTGGTGGTCCTGCACTGCCTCCCGGCCCATCGCGGGCAGGAGATCACCGACGAGGTGATCGACGGGCCTCACTCCGCGATCTGGGACCAGGCCGAGAACCGACTGCACACGGCGAAGGCGCTGCTCCTGTGGTTGCTGGGTCCGGACGCGCGGGCCTGAGCGGCCGGTCAGACCCCCGCGATCAGTCCTGATCCGTTCGAACCGGCCTGCCGGCCCTCGGACAGCATCGTGATGCTGGTGACGATGGCGGCGGGGATGTGGGTCACGGCCCGGTAGCCGTCGCCGTCGGGCAGGATCTCCTGGGCGACCGAGACGATCGTGCTGTCGTTGCGGACGAGGAAGCCGACCGTCTGAACGGGATAGTCGGAGCGCCAGTCCTCCGAGCCGAGCTGCTCGGGGTCGAACCAGGCGTCGCGCCAGCGCACCAGGACGAGGGGCGGGCAGGCATCGGGTTCGGGGGCGGGCGAGAAGGGGTCGCCGGGGTCCGGGAGCTGGCCGTCCGGGACCGCGGGGCCGGGGGAGTCGGCTGGTCTCAGCACTCGCACGGATGCCTCTTTTCCACTCGTCCTCCAGGTATCGGCCCCCGGGGGGTTCCCCGCCCAGGGGGCGGCCAGTGGATTGTGCCCTCGGCCGGAGGCTAGGTACATCGGCCGATGTCCCTAAAATCGGGGCCATGCCGCGAGCCAACGAGCGCGTGGAGGCGCTCCTCCAGGAGTACGCCGATCTCCGAGCCATCTCCGGCGGGGACCCATTCCGGTCCCGGTCGTACGAGAAGGCCGCCCGGTCGATCGGGGGCTACCACGACGACATCTCGGGCATGGACCTCAAAGGTCTACAGGGCATACCAAACGTGGGGAAGTCGATTGCCGAGAAGGTCCAGGAGTTCCTGGAGACCGGCTCAATCCAGGCGGTGGAGGACCTCCGGGCAAAGATCCCACCCGGAGTGCTCGAGATGATGTCGATCTCCGGGCTCGGTCCGAAGAAGGCCTGGGTGCTGTACCAGGAGCTCGGCATCGCGTCCGTACCCGACCTTGCGGACGCGATCAAGGCCGGCCGCCTGAAGGGCATGAAAGGCTTCGGCGCGAAGACCGAGGAGAACATCCTGCACGGCATCGACCTCCTGCAGCAGTCCGGCGACCGGGTGCTGATCTCGGTGGCCGCTGGAGCTCGCGGACGAGATCGTGGCCGCGCTGCGCGACGTGAAGGGCGTCCGGCGCATCGAGTACGCGGGGTCGCTCCGTCGCATGGCGGAGACCATCGGGGACGTCGACATCCTGGTGGCATCCGAGACGTCGGCCCCGATCATGGAGGCGTTCGTCGGGCTCCCGCTGGTGGCCGAGGTGATCGGCAGCGGCGAGACGAAGACGTCGGTGCGCACCAGCCGCGGGCTGCAGGTCGACCTGCGTGTCGTGCCGCCGGGGGCCTGGGGCGCCGCTCTGCATTACTTCACGGGCTCGAAGGCGCACAACATCCGCATCCGCGAGATCGCCGTGCGGAAGAAGCTGAAGCTGTCGGAGTACGGACTGTTCCGCGTCGACGGCGACGAGCTGCTGGTCGCGGAGACCGAGGAGGAGGTCTACGAGCGGCTCGGGATGCAGTGGATCCCGCCGACGCTCCGCGAGGACCGTGGCGAGGTCGAGGCCGCGCTCGCGCACGGAGCTTCCCGATCTCATCCAGCTGAAGGACCTCCGCGGCGACCTGCACACGCACACGAACCTGACCGACGGCCTGGCGACACTCGAGCAGATGATCGACACGGCCGCGGCCCGGAAGTACGCGTACTACGCGGTCACCGACCACGCGCCCGAACCTGTACATGCAGCGGATGACCGACGCCAAGATGCTCGCCCAGCGCAAGCAGCTGGCGAAGATCGCCGCCGGCACGAAGATGACGCTCCTGCACGGCACCGAGCTGAACATCGACGCCGACGGCGGCGTGGACTGGGGCGCCGGAGTTCCTGTCGGGGTTCGACGTCTCGCGTGGCCTCCGTCCACTCGCATGTTCAACCAGTCGAAGGACGAGATGACTCGCCGGATCGTGAGGGCGTGCGAGAACCCGTACGTGAACATCATCGGCCACCCGACCGCGCGGAAGATCGGCCAGCGGGCGCCGATCGAGTACGACCTCGACGAGGTGTTCGCCGCCGCCGCCCGCACCGGAACGGCACTCGAGATCAATGCGTATCCCGATCGCCTCGACCTGCGCGACGAGCACGTGATGTGGGCGAAGCGCCACGGCGTGAAGTTCTCGATCGACACGGACTCGCACTCGACCGTCCACCTCGAGCACCTGAAGTACGGCATCGGGACGGCGCAGCGCGGATGGGTGACGAAGGACGACGTGATCAACGCGTGGCCGCTATCGAGGCTTCGGCGTTTTCTGAAGAAGGGCCGGGCCTGACGGGCGCGTCGCGGACGGCGGCGCCGCCCCGGCCGCTGTCGCGCCGGTTCTTCGCGCGGCCCTCGCCCGTCGTTGCGCGCGAGCTGCTGGGGAGGCTCCTGGTCCGGAGGCTGGACGGCGAGGTGCTGGTCGCGCGGATCGTCGAGACGGAGGCGTACCAGGAGGACGATCCCGCGAGCCACTCGTTCGCGGGGCGGACGGCGCGCACCGACGTGATGTTCGGACCGGCCGGCTTCCTCTATGTGTATTTCACGTACGGCATGCACTTCTGCATGAACGTGGTCACGGCGGCGCCCGGGTGAGGGGAGCGCGGTCCTGCTGCGCGCCGCCGAGCCGCTGTCGGGCGAGGCCGTGATGGCGCGGCGCCGCGGCGTCTCGTCGAAGCGGCTGCTGTGCTCCGGCCCGGCGCGGCTGACGCAGGCGTTCGGCGTGACGCGGGAGCAGAACGGGGTGGATCTCGTCGCGGGCGGCGACCTCTGGATCGCGACCGGCCGTCGGACGCCGGACGGCGACGTCCGAACGGGGCCGCGGATCGGGATCCGGCGCGCGACGGACGTCCCGTGGCGCTTCGAGGTCGCCGGCAGCGCCTTCGTCTCCCGGCGCGGGGCATAGCCCGCGACCCCCCCTGCTACGATCCGCCGGTCATGGCCGGCACCGACGCGCGCGAGCAGTTCGAGTTCCTGACCCGCAACGCGGCCGAGGTCGTACCCGAGGCGGAGCTCCTGGACAAGCTCGAACGCTCGGTCGCATCGGGAACGCCGTTGCGCGTGAAGCTCGGGCTCGACCCCACGGCGCCGGACGTGACACTCGGATGGGCGGTCGTGTTGCGCAAGCTCCGCGAGTTCCAGGACCTCGGCCACACGCCGGTGCTCATCGTCGGCGACTTCACCGCGCAGGTGGGCGATCCGTCGGGGAAGTCGGAGACCCGGCCGCGGCTGGAGGCGGACGTGGTGCGCGCGCACGCCGACCGGCTGCTGGGCCAGTTCTGGCGGCATCCTGGACGAGGACCGTACGGAGGTGCAGTACAACGCCGAATGGCTCGGTCCGATGGGCATGGAGGACATCCTCAGGCTGACGGCGCAGTACACGGTCGCGCGGATGCTGGAGCGCGACGACTTCGCGAAGCGCTTCGCGGACAACAAGCCGATCTCCATCATGGAGTTCCTCTATCCGCTGCTGCAGGGGCAGGACTCGGTCGCGGTCCGGGCGGACGTCGAGCTCGGAGGCACGGACCAGAAGTTCAACCTGCTGGTCGGGCGCGAGCTGCAGCGCCACGCCGAGCAGGATCCGCAGGTCGCGTTCACGATGCCGCTGCTGGTCGGCCTGGACGGCGTGAACAAGATGAGCCAGTCGCTCGGGAACTACGTGGGGATCGAGGAGCCGCCCGAGGAGATGTTCGGCAAGCTGATGAGCCTGCCGGACGGACTCATCGTTCCGTACCTGATCCTGTGCACGCCGTTGCCGGAGGCGGAGGTACGGACGGTCGAGACCGGCCTGGCCGATGGGTCGCGGCATCCGAACGACGAGAAGCGCCGCATGGCCCGCGAGGTCATCGCCGGGTACCACGGGCCGGAGGCGGCGGCGGCGGCAGAGGCCGCGTTCGATCGCGTGTTCAAGCGGCACGAGGTCCCGGAGGACGTCCGCCAGGTCTCGCTGACGGCCTCCCCGGGCGGACGGCTCTGGTTGCCGCGGCTCATGGCCGAGTGGGGACTGGCCAGCTCGAACTCGGACGCACGGCGCAAGATCGAGGAGGGCGCCGTTCGTCTGGACGGCGTTCCCGTGACGGATGGAGCCAGGGAGTACGAGCCGGCCGAGCTCGAGGGGCGAACTCTGCAGGTTGGCCGGCGCGCCTGGGTCCGGATTGGGCCGTCCGGCGGGTAGGCCGGTTGACGGCCTCTGGGCAGGGCCGTACAGTATCTCCGGTTGGCCCTGGAGTGAGATCCCGGGCAGAGGAGAACCCTGGATGGGAACCCCGTCCCTGACATGGGAAGAGGTGGAGACCTGACGTAAGCCGGCCATGATCTTCGGTCCGGAAGCGCCAGGGTCGCCGGCTGAGCCGGCGACCTCTTGCATGTCAGAGGAACGGGTGCACCTGAACGGGGAGGCCTCGCACCTTGAGAACCGAACAGTGTGCCAAAAGCCAGTGCATCCCGTCATGAGACCGGGTGCGCCCTCGGGCGTGTCTCGGTGGAGTGACGCGGAACGTACAACCAAGTAAGAACCGGACGGTTCATACCGGCCGGGATGAAACATCTCTTATGGAGAGTTTGATCCTGGCTCAGGACGAACGCTGGCGGCGTGCTTCATACATGCAAGTCGAGCGTGAACCCGGGGCTTGCCCCGGGGGAAAGCGGCGAACGGGTGAGTAACACGTGGGCAACCAACCCCAGCCTCTGGGATAACCTCGGGAAACCGGGGCTAATACCGGATACTCTCGAAGGGTCGCATGGCCCAACGAGGAAAGCTCCGGCGGACTGGGACGGGCCCGCGGCCTATCAGCTTGTTGGCGGGGTAATGGCCCACCAAGGCGACGACGGGTAGCTGGCGTGAGAGCGTGACCAGCCACACTGGGACTGAGACACGGCCCAGACTCCTACGGGAGGCAGCAGTAGGGAATCTTGCGCAATGGGCGAAAGCCTGACGCAGCGACGCCGCGTGGGGGATGAAGGCTCTTGGGTCGTAAACCCCTTTCGGCAGGGAAGAAGCGAAAGTGACGGTACCTGCAGAAGAAGCCCCGGCCAACTACGTGCCAGCAGCCGCGGTAACACGTAGGGGGCGAGCGTTGTCCGGATTCATTGGGCGTAAAGCGCGCGCAGGCGGCTCGGAAAGTCGGGTGTGAAAACTCGGGGCTCAACCCCGGGCGTGCATCCGATACTGCCGGGCTTGAGGCAGGTAGGGGAGATCGGAATTCCTGGTGTAGCGGTGAAATGCGCAGATATCAGGAGGAACACCGGTGGCGAAGGCGGATCTCTGGGCCTGTCCTGACGCTGAGGCGCGAAAGCTAGGGGAGCGAACAGGATTAGATACCCTGGTAGTCCTAGCCGTAAACGATGGGTGCTAGGTGTGGGGCGGCGATTGATTCGCCCTGTGCCGGAGCTAACGCATTAAGCACCCCGCCTGGGGAGTACGGCCGCAAGGCTAAAACTCAAAGGAATTGACGGGGGCCCGCACAAGCGGCGGAGCATGTGGCTTAATTCGATGCAACGCGAAGAACCTTACCTGGGCTTGACATGCGGGGCGAAGCCTATGAAAGTAGGTGCTCCTTCGGGAGCCCGCACAGGTGCTGCATGGCTGTCGTCAGCTCGTGCCGTGAGGTGTTGCCTTAAGTGGCGCAACGAGCGCAACCCCTGTCCCATGTTGCCAGCGGATAATGCCGGGGACTCATGGGAGACTGCCGGTGCCAAACCGGAGGAAGGTGGGGATGAGGTCAAGTCATCATGGCCCTTATGCCCAGGGCTGCACACATGCTACAATGCGCGGTACAAAGGGCTGCTATCCCGCAAGGGTGAGCGAATCCCAAAAAGCCGCGCTCAGTTCGGATCGAGGTCTGCAACCCGACCTCGTGAAGCCGGAGTCGCTAGTAATCGCAGATCAGCAACGCTGCGGTGAATACGTTCCCGGGCCTTGTACACACCGCCCGTCACACCACGAAAGTCGGTAACACCCGAAGCCGGTGGCCCAACCCTTGTGGAGGGAGCCGTCGAAGGTGGGATTGGCGATTGGGGTGAAGTCGTAACAAGGTAGCCGTACCGGAAGGTGCGGCTGGATCACCTCCTTTCTAAGGAGCAATTGGCATATCCCGACCGCGAGACGAGCCGTTCAGCGGTGAACGGTCACGACGAGGCGGGAGCTCCAATCAATCCACTGGTTATTCGGCCGGAAGATCGCCAAAGACGCTTCGTCCAGTACGCCCGAGCGATCGGGAGTGGAACGGGAAGCGGACGCGGCGGGACGCCGGCCGGGCACACTGTCCGGTCCTGAGGGTGCGAGCCCTCGAGCCACGGACCTCCACGATGGAGACGCCCCCGAAGGGTGTCTTCTCGTGCGTCCGGGGCATGGACCTTGAGAACTCCATAGCGAGCGCGAGCATCTAACGGTCAAGTTGTAAAGGGCTTACGGTGGATGCCTTGGCGCCAGGAGCCGATGAAGGACGCGTGAGGCTGCGAAAAGCTTCGGGGAGCCGCCAACAAGGCTTTGATCCGAAGGTGTCCGAATGGGGAAACCCGGCTGGGGTCATGCCCAGTCACCCGTGCCTGAACACATAGGGCATGAGGAGGGAACCGCCCGAAGTGAAACATCTCAGTAGGGCGAGGAAGAGAAAGCAATCAGCGACTCCCTCAGTAGCGGCGAGCGAACGGGGAAGAGCCTAAACCTGCATAGCGCGATAGCCTGCCGGCGTTTCTATGCGGGGGTCGTGGGACCCACACGATGGTGCGGCAGCGCCATCACGGAGTTACAAAGCCGACAGCTAGCCAAATGTCTCTGGAAAGAGCGGCCATAGAAGGTAACAGCCCTGTAGGCGAAAGCCGACCGGCCTCCGAGTGGTGTTCCCGAGTAGCGCGGTCCACGTGCAAGTCCGCGTGAATCCGGGGGGCCCACCCCCCAAGGCTAAGTACTCCCTGGCGACCGATAGTGAACAAGTACCGTGAGGGAAAGGTGAAAAGTACCCCGGGAGGGGAGTGAAATAGCACCTGAAACCGTGAGCCTACAAGCTGTCGGAGCTACCTCGCTGGGCAACCAGCGGGGGGTGACGGCGTGCCTTTTGAAGAATGAGCCGGCGAGTTAGTGGTACGTGGCGAGGTTAAGTCATAAGACGAAGCCGTAGCGAAAGCGAGTCCTAACCGGGCGTTTAGTCGCGTGCTCTAGACCCGAAGCCGAGTGATCTATCCATGGGCAGGCTGAAGCGAGGGTAAGACCTCGTGGAGGGCCGAACCCACCAGGGTTGAAAACCTGGGGGATGACCTGTGGATAGGGGTGAAAGGCCAATCAAACTCGGTGATAGCTGGTTCTCCCCGAAATGCCTTTAGGGGCAGCCTCGGGCGTTCAGTATCGGAGGTAGAGCACTGATTGGGTTAGGGGGCCTACAAGCTTACCGATCTCAGTCAAACTCCGAATGCCGATACTCAAGAGCCCGGGAGTGAGGCTGCGGGGGCTAAGCTCCGTAGCCGAGAGGGAAACAACCCAGACCGCCAGCTAAGGTCCCGAAGTCTGTGCTAAGTGGGAAAGGATGTGGAGTTGCCCAGACAACCAGGAGGTTGGCTTAGAAGCAGCCACCCTTGAAAGAGTGCGTAACAGCTCACTGGTCAAGTGATTCCGCGCCGACAATGTAGCGGGGCTCAAGCACAGCACCGAAGCTGCGGGATTCCTCGAATAACCCGGCGTACACGGGCGACCGTGTACGTCCAGGTCGAGGGATCGGTAGGGGAGCGTTCCGACGCGAGTGAAGCGGCGGGAAAACCCAGCCGTGGACGCGTCGGAAGTGAGAATGCCGGCATGAGTAGCGAAAGACGGGGGAGGAACCCCTCCGCCGAATGCCCAAGGGTTCCTGGGGAAGGTTCATCCGCCCAGGGTTAGTCGGGCCCTAAGCCGAGGCCGAGAGGCGTAGGCGATGGACGACTGGTTGATATTCCAGTACCACCTCAATCGCGCCCATCCCAAATCCGAGCTGCTAAGGAAATCCCTCCACCTTGGAGGGGCTACCGACCCGCTCGGTACTAGGGAAGCGAAGGGGGGACGCAGGAGGGTAGCTCGACCCAGGCGATGGTCGTCCTGGGGCAAGTGCGTAGGAGGCCCACCCAGGCAAATCCGGGAGGGCACTAACTCCGAGACACGACGCCGAGCCGCTTCAGGCGAAGCGAGTGATCCCATGCTGCCAAGAAAATCCTCTAGCGAGCGATTCGAGGTGCCCGTACCCCAAACCGACGCAGGTGGGCAGGTAGAGAATACCGAGGCGATCGAGAGAACCCTGGTTAAGGAACTCGGCAAATTGCCCCCGTAACTTCGGGAGAAGGGGGGCTCTTACCGGTGAAGGACTTCGCGTCCCGAGCTGGAGGGAGCCGCAGAGACCAGGCCCAAGCGACTGTTTACTAAAAACACAGGTCCATGCGAAGCCGTAAGGCGCTGTATATGGACTGACGCCTGCCCGGTGCCGGAACGTTAAGGGGATGGGTTAGCTTCCTTCGGGAAGCGAAGCTCTGAACCGAAGCGCCGGTAAACGGCGGCCGTAACTATAACGGTCAACGATTAGAGGCCGTTGCAAAACTCGGCTATATGCTGGGAACTCCCGCGTATCCCGCGGTACCAGTCAACGTCGGTGGCGAAAGCCATCATGCCGACGTGGACGGTGACAATCCGACGGGTGGGGACAATCAGCAGGGAAGGCCGCGTCGCTCGCTGACTCCCGACTATGTGGCGGGATTCATCGACGGTGAGGGTTGCTTCAGTGTGAGCGTGCACCCTCATCCTTCGATCCGTCACTCCACGCGATGGCTGATCGCACCGTGCTTTCAGGCGTATCAGCATCGAGACAACGTCGAGATACTCGAGGACATCATGTCCTTCTTCGGCTGCGGACGGATAACGTCCAAGGGTCCGAGGAGCACCGTGATGACGTACTCGGTGTATCGACGTCGTGATCTGGAG
This sequence comes from uncultured Actinomycetota bacterium, assembly GCA_963770955.1. GTDB lineage: Bacteria > Actinomycetota > UBA4738 > UBA4738 > UBA4738 > DASPTB01. The sequence goes on along the minus strand of CAVYRK010000011.1, from coordinate 951,689 downwards.
TCGGTGATCGTGCCCTTCTTCGAGCAGCATTCGCTCGTGTCGCGCAAGCGAGAGGACTTCGCCAAGTTCGCGGAGATCGTTCGTCTCATGCAAACGGACGGTCATCGAACTCGTGAAGGCTTTCGCCGGATCGTGGAGCTGGCTTTCTTCCATGAACCAGCGCGGCAAGCAGCGAAGGTACACGCTCGAGGAAGTGCTAGTGGAACCCTCAGAGACTGCACGCCGAGCATCCGTGTGAACGGATGAAGATATAGTCCGACCCCCATGGCGACATGGGGAGGGCGGCAGAAATGACCGCCCCGCCGATCGAATCGCTTTCGTGTGGCGGCGATCGGAGGTAACAGACGTGCCTAAGGTAGGAAAGCCCCCAGGCAGGCCGGGGGCGCTGCCCCCCGCATCAGTGATGGTGCGGTGAGCAGCCGGCTATATGCTGGAAAACCCGGTGGATCCTCCACTACTCGTCCGAGTGAGTCGGGCAGTGACAACGTGAGAGGTGCGGAAAACCAGCAGGAAAGGCCCGAGCCCTCCGATAGGGATCGGGAATCCTCAGAGACCATATGCCGGCCCTCTTCCTTCGACCCGGAAGAGGATGAGATGGTCCGGACCTCACGGCGACGTGAGGAGGCTGGCGGAAACGACCAGCCCGCCGATCGAGTGGATCGTGCAGCCTCGACCGGTCTTCAAGTAACAGAATCCAGCGAAATTCCTTGTCGGGTAAGTTCCGACCTGCACGAATGGCGTAACGACTTGGGCGCTGTCTCAACCAGGGACTCGGCGAAATTGCACGACGAGTAAAGATGCTCGTTACCTGCGGCAGGACGGAAAGACCCCGGGACCTTTACTGCAGCTTGGTGTTGGGTTTTGGTACGCGTTGCGTAGGATAGGCGGGAGACTTTGAAGCTCGGGCTCTGGCTCGAGTGGAGTCAACCTTGAAATACCGCTCTTCGTGTGCTGGGACTCTAACTTCGACCCGTGATCCGGGTCAGGGACAGCGCCTGGTGGGCAGTTTGACTGGGGCGGTCGCCTCCTAAACAGTAACGGAGGCGCCCAAAGGTACCCTCAGCCTGGTTGGCAATCAGGCGTCGAGTGCAAGGGCACAAGGGTGCTTGACTGCGAGACAGACATGTCGAGCAGGTGCGAAAGCAGGGCCTAGTGATCCGACGGCTTCCTCGTGGTAGGGCCGTCGCTCAACGGATAAAAGGTACCCCGGGGATAACAGGCTGATCGCTCCCAAGAGTCCACATCGACGGAGCGGTTTGGCACCTCGATGTCGGCTCGTCGCATCCTGGGGCCGGAGCAGGTCCCAAGGGTCGGGCTGTTCGCCCGTTAAAGCGGTACGCGAGCTGGGTTTAGAACGTCGTGAGACAGTAGGAGACCTTGCTGTCTCTAAATTCGGCCAAATGCTGGAAACGCCGAGCATCCTGCGCTACTCGCCACGTCGGAGGCTGCTGTTAGCTTCCCGTCGTGTGCAGTGACAATGCGTCAGGTGCGGTCAATCAGCAGGAAAGGCTGGATGCCTACATCGCGGGTTTCGTCGACGGGGAGGGAACGTTCCACGTCGCCGTACAGAGGAACGCATCGACGGTTGCCGGCTGGCAACTCGTCCCTGAGTTCCATGTCAGCCAGAACGCGGAGCGCCGTCAGGTCCTCGACCTGAGAGCGCGACGCCTCGGCTGCGGCCGCATCCGGCAGAACCATGCCGGCTCGGCCGACGCGACGCTGGTGTACGTGGTTCGCAAGCGAACCGACCTTCTGACCAGGGTCATCCCATTCTTCGAGACGAACCCCCTTCTGAGCGCGAAACAGCAGGAGCTCGAGACCTTCGTGTCCATCGTGAGAGCGATGGAGCAAGGCGAGCACCTGAGCGCAGAGGGCTTCCGATGCCTTCGGCAACGTGCAGTCTCCATGAACGGAGGCGGCCGCTATCGCCGGATCCATCGTGTGTAGGCAGCCAGAATCCTCAGAGACCATACGCCGAACACCTCACGGTCTGAGGTGAAGATATGGTCCGACCTGCATGGCGACATGCAGAGCCGGGCAGAAATGACCCGGCCCCCGAACGGATGGCCGTTCGGTGGTAACAGACGTGTCGGTCCCTATCCGCCGTGGGCGTAGGAAGCTTGAGGGGAGCTGCCCCCAGTACGAGAGGACCGGGGCGGACGTACCTCTGGTGTGCCAGTTGTCGCGCCAGCGGCATGGCTGGTTAGCCACGTACGGCAGGGATAAGCGCTGAAAGCATCTAAGTGCGAAGCTCGCCCCAAGATGAGGCTTCCCATCCGCAAGGAGTAAGGCCCCTCGAAGACTACGAGGTAGATAGGCCGGAGGTGTACGCACGGCAACGTGTTCAGCCGACCGGTACTAATAGGCCGAGGACTTGACCTTTGCTCGCGCTCGCTATCGAGTTCCGAGTCCACGCATGTGGCTCGAAGCTCGCACCCTCGCAAGATTCCTTGCAGGGCAGGCTCTTTGGGTCGGCTCGGCGAGGAGAGACCGTTTCGGCGGTCATTGCGGAGGGGAGACACCCGGTCCCATTCCGAACCCGGAAGTTAAGCCCTCCAGCGCCGATGGTACTGCCCTGGCAACGGGGTGGGAGAGTAGGTCGCCGCCGAGACATCGTGCACAGGAGCCCCCGAAAGGGGGCTCCTGTCGTTTCCCGGATAGAGTGTCCGGCGATGAGCGACCGCAAGCCATCACCACGACCGAAAGGCTCGGGGACAAGCCGGCGTGGTGCGCCGGCTCGCTCCGCGTCGAGTGGTGCGACGCGCGGCGGCTCCGGAGGACACGGAAAGAGCTCGACTCGTGGAAGCGGCGCGGGCAAGACTGCCGGCAAGAGCGCGGGCAAGGGCGCCAGCGGCCGTAGCGCCGGCGCCAGCGGCCGAACTGGCTCCGGTCGATTCGACGCGAAGAAGGGCACGTCGTACGGCAAGGGAAAGACCTTCGATGATCGCGGCGCGAAGAGCCGGTCAACGGCATCCGGCCGCGGTGGAAGGCGGACGTCCGCGGCCGACCGCGGCGGGAGTGGGCGCCCGACCGGGTCGGGGCGAAGCCGGGCCACGGACGCGCGCGGGTCGTCGGCGAAGCGGTACACGGCCGGATCGAAATCGTCGAACTCGGAAGCGCATGGCCGCTCCACGGGCGGCCGGCGCCAGAGCGCGAGCAGCGCGCGCTCCACGAGCGGGTCACGGTCGTCGGCCGGTGGCCGCGCATCGACGGGTCACCATCGCGATTCCCAACCCGGCTGGGAACGATCCTCCCGGACCGAGCCCTCCTCCTCCCATCAGCGGACGTCGCTCGGGACCGACCAGCGCCGTGCAGCCACCGGCCGCCGGGGACCCCGCGATCCCCTGATCGAGGAGATTCGCGCCGCAACCCCGAAGGCCAAGCAAGAGGCCGCCATCGCGGCCTTCGAGCACGCGCGTGATCTGCTGCGACGCGGGCGCGACGGCGCCGCGGCCGATGCCGCCGCCGACGCCAAGCGCCTCGCCCCGCGCTCGGGGGCCGTGCGGGAGCTCTACGGCGTGGCCCTCTACCGCTCCGGCCGCTACCGCGACGCGCTACGAGAGCTCCAGGCCTACCGCCGCATGACGGGGCGCCTCGATCAGAACCACCTGATCGCGGACTCGTACCGCGGACTCGGCATGCCGGACAAAGCCGTTCCCGTTGCGGTGGAGGCCGTTCGGTCGCGCCTGCGCGACGAGCCGCGAGCCGAGGCCGCCATCGTGGGCGCGTCCGCCCTCGCGGATCTGGGCCGCTACGACGAGGCGCTCGGGCTGCTCCGCGGCTTCCCGGGGCGCCGAGACGAGGCCGATGCCTGGGAGCTCCGCGTCTGGTACGTGGCCGGCGACGTGCTCCAGCGAGCGGGCCGTTCCTCGGAGGCAGCCGAGGAGTTTCGCAAGGTCATCCGGTACGACGCCGGCGCGTTCGACGCGGCCGAACGGCTCGCGGCGCTGACCGGCTGATCATTACCCGAACGCGGTACCTGCCGACGCCGCCGAACAGCTTCAGCTCCCTGCTCCCGATTCGGCGGCCTCCCGCTCCCAGCGCTTGCGCCAGTACCGGATCAAGCCCATCGCGTTCACCTGAACGCTCGAGAGCATCTCGTACCGCTCCATGTCGGCGCCTTCGCCCGCGTCGGCCACGTCCTCGGCAGCGACGCGATCCTCGAGAACCTTCACGATCTCGTCGACGTCGTCGGTCCGCCCGAGCGCCTCGCGCACGTCCTCGGCCCACCCGCGGATCCGAAGGATGGCCAGGTCGCAGATGGCGTTCACCTCCGGAACCGCCCCGTAGTGGGACAGCAGCAGCACCGATCGGGTTCGCTCGCGGATCCGCTCGATGCTCTGCACGGCAAGTTCGACGTCGATGTCCGGCGGGGGAGTGGCCGGACGGAGCACCTTCACGTCCGGCAGGTGCACCCCGATCGCGTCCCCCGCGAAGACGGCGCCGGTCTCCGAGTCCGCGAGCGCGACGTGGTGCGAGGCGTGTCCCGGCGTGTAGAGCACCTCGAGCGACCTGGCGCCCAACGCGATCACGTCGCCGTCGTCGACCGCGCGAAGCCGGTCGGCTGGTGTCGGCTCGACCCCGCCGAAGAACGCGTGCGCCCGCTCGGCGCCGTAGACGCGCTCGACGCTCGAGACGAGCTTCGTGGGGTCCACGAGGTGCGGCGCGCCGCGCTGATGCACCCAGATCGTCGCCCTCGGGAACGAGCGCGCGAGCGTGCCCACGCCGCCCGCGTGGTCCAGGTGGATGTGCGTGACCACCACGTGGGCCAGGTCGTCGGGTCCGATCCCGAGCTCCGAGAGCCCCTCGCCGACGGCCTCGCGCGACAGGCTCGGGCCGGTCTCGACCAGCGCGGGTTCGTCGCCGTGGAGCAGGTACGCCGACGTCACCATCTCGCGGCCGATCATCTTCGTGTCGATCCCGCTGATGCCGGGAGCCGCCTGGAAGGTGACGTTCACGGGCTCAGTCTACGGTCGCCGCACGGTTCGGATCCGCAACCGCGCGTCGGTGCCTCGCGGTAGCGTCCGCCCGAGAGGAGGACGAACGTCATCATGGTTTCGGTCAACGTGGTGGTGCTTGCCGGCCGGCTGTCGGACGCTCCCGAGCTGAAGACGATGCCCTCCGGCGACCAGGTCGCCAGATTCCGTCTGGCGATCCCCGAAGAGGGCAGGCGTCTCCTCCCCCTGCCCGTCTCCGCCTGGGACCGGTTGCCGCGCCGCGCCTGCGAGGCCCTGGCGAAGGGCGACCCCGTTCTGGTTCGCGGACACCTGATCCGGCGGTTCTACCGGGACGGCGGCGGCGGACGCTCGGTCACGGAAGTGGTTGCGACGGAGGTGAAGAAGCTGGAGGCGGTCGAGGAGTAGCGAGGGGAAAACAGACGAAGAGGCGCTCCGCGGGCCCCGCGGGGCGAGGGCGAGTCGCTAGAACGCCAGCCGGAACACCATCCCCGTGCGGGGCTTCGGCCAGAAGTACGTCGATTTCTCGGGGAGCCGGCCGCCCGAGTCCACGACCCGGCGGATGCGGTCTACCGTGGTTGCCGGAAGGAGGTATGCGGCCGCACCTTCGCCGCGGCGCACGATGGCCTCGGCCTCGCCGGCATCCGCCACGTAGCGGAGGTCGCCGGCATCGACGCCGGCCAGGAGGCTTGCATGGAGGGCGCGCACCGTCGGCGGCTCGCCCGAGATCGTGCCGAGCAGATGGACCGCGTCCGGGCCGTCCATCCGGACGGCGCCGACCGTCAGGTCGTCGTCGCGCAGCCCGGCGAGCGCCTCCTGCAGGTCGCGGACCGGCTGCGCGTTCTCCGGCATGGGCGCATCGCGGGTCAGCACACGGTGGAACGGCAGGACGAGCGGAGGATCGGTTCCCGCGTCCACGATCAGCATCATCAGCCGGTCCCAGGGCCCGGGTCCGTGCGTCGCGCGCATTTCCTCGCGGTAGGCGAGCGCGACCTCGTACCGGTGGTGGCCGTCGGCGACCATGACGGTGCGCGATCCGAGCACCTCGGGCACGACATCATTGCCCTCGGGCGCCACCCAGAGCGAGTGACGAGTGCCGGCCTCGTCCGTGACCCTCCGGTCCGGGTCGCGCCGCATCACGTCGTCGAGCAACGCGGACAGGTCCGGGGACCGCTCCTGGAAGACACCGAAGACGGGGGACAGGTTTGCCCGCACCGATCGCAGCAGCGCGAGCCGGTCGCGAAGTGGCTCCGGCAGCGTCCCCTCGTGGGGCACGATCGAGCCGCCGTACGGCTCGAGGTCGATCTCCACGATCACGCCGCGGACGCGGCGGTCGGCCCCGAATCCGCGGAAATCCATCTCGTAGGGGTACACGGCCGGCCCTCCGACCTCCTTCAGCACCCCGTGCTCGCGCCAGTCCGACAGCAGGGCCGCGGCCTCCGCGTACCGACGCGCGTCGGTGCCCTTCGCTCCGATCGCGAGCTCGAGCCGGACCGCGTTGAAGGCGCTCTCATGCGCGTACCGTTCCTGATCCTCCGGCGAGATCTGGTCGTACGGCGGGGTGGTCAGGGTCTGCAGGTCGCCGGCCACGGCCGGGTCGTACAGCAGTCCCACGAACGGGGCGGCAGTCGGCACGGCGGCAACCTTAGGGGATAATCGGAGGCGCGTGGCGATCACGGCTCACTCCTCATCCGCGTACGACCTCCTCGTGCGAGCGCGCGAGCTGATCGACGGCGGCCATCCGCACCAGGCCGCCATGCTGCTGGATCGCGCGAAGCTCATCGAGCCGGAGAAGGGCTCGATCCGCGAGACCCTGGCGCGGGCTCTGTACCTCGCGGGCCGCAACGACCGCGCGCGGCGGGAGTTCGCGAAGGCGCTCCAGATCGATCCGGTGAACGACTACGCGCACTTCGGCCTGGCCCTTTCGTGCGCCAAGACCGGGCAGCGGACGCGCGCGATCGCCCACCTGAAGCTCGCCCTCGCCATGCGACCGGGGCAGGAGGAGTACGAGAAGGCCCTCCGCCGGCTCTCCGCGTGATGGGCTCGGTGGCCGATCCCGGACCGGGCTCCGGCCCGACGCGGGCGGAACCCCTGCACAGGGTCTACGACGCGCTGCTGTTCGACCTCGACGGCGTCCTGTACCGGGGCGACGACCCGGTCCCCGGGGCCGGCGAGGCGATCGGCCGGGTCCGGGAACAGGGCGCGACCATCCGCTTCCTCACGAACAACTCCGCACGGACGCCGGACGAGGTGGCCGGGCGGCTGGAGCGCATGGGCATCGCTGCGGCGCCCTCCGAGGTGATCACGTCGGCGAACGCCACCGCCGCGCTCCTGCACCGGGAGGGAGCGACGGGGACCGCGTTCGTCATCGGTGAGCGAGGCATCCGTGACGCACTGGCCGGCATCGGGATCCGCGTCGTGGACGGGTCACCGGAGCGCGCCGACCTGGTCGTCGTCGGCTGGGACCGCGACCTGACCTACGACCGGCTGCGCACGGCCGCCCTGCTGATCCAGCGCGGCGCCCGCCTGGTCGCGACCAACGCGGACGCGACGTACCCGGCGCCGGACGGTCTCTGGCCGGGCGGCGGCGCCATTCTGGCCGCGGTCACCACCGCGACGGGCGCCACCCCGACCGTCGTCGGGAAGCCCTCCCGGCCGATGTTCGAGGCCGCGGCCGAGGACACCGGCGCACGGCACCCGTTGGTGGTGGGGGACAGGCTGGACACCGACATCGCCGGCGCGGCCGCCATGGGATGGGACTCGCTGCTCGTCCTGACGGGGGCCTCGCGCCTGGAAGACCTTCCAGAGTCGGCTGCGCTGCCCACGTTCGTGGCGGGGGGGCTCACGGCCCTCCTCGAGACGCGACCGCTGGCTCGTGCACGGGCGGCGCACGCCGGAGACCTGCCCGCCCTCGAGGCCGCGCTGTCGGCCAGCGGCCTGGTCCGGCTGGGTGATGGGGCAGACGATCGGCCGGGATGATGCACCGGCGCCGGGCCGAACGCGACCGCCGGCTCTCGTGCGTCAGCTCGCCCACGTGATGTCCGGGGGTGGGGGAGTAGGTGGGCGCCGCCGGAACCCTCGCCTGCCGGGCAGGTCGGGACGCGGCGGTGCCGGCCGGTTCCGGAACCCCTCCTTCGGGAAGAAGAGGAGCGCCATCAGCGCGCCGAACGCGAAGCCTCCGATGTGCGCGAAATACGCCACGCCGCCGCCCGCGTTCGCGTGGCGCGCGATCGATCCGAACCCGCTGTAGAGCTGCAGGACGAACCACGCGCCGAGCACCACCACCGCCGGCACGTACACCCACGTGATGATGAAGAAGAAGATCAGCGTGAGGACCTTGCGCCTCGGGAACATCACCAGGTAGGCGCCCAGCACGCCGGCGATCGCCCCGGATGCGCCCAGATTCGGGATGACCGAGTTCGGACCGACGGCCAGCTGGCCCAGCGTGGCCGCGATCCCGCACGCCAGGTAGAACAGCGCGTACTTCAGATGGCCCAGCCGGTCCTCCACGTTGTTCCCGAAGATCCACAGGAACAGCATGTTGCCCCCGATGTGCAGCCACCCCGCGTGCAGGAACATCGCCGCGAAGACCGACAGGAGCCAGCTCTTGTGACGGCACCGCCGCGCGAGCTCCCGCTGGACCTCGGGCGCAGGTGTCAGGCCCTGTTGCTCCATGGACTCGCGGGCGGCGGCCCCGCCCTGCCCGAGCGTCGTCTGGTGGGTCACCTCCCAGGGGATCTCCGCCTGGCAGAAGAAGAAGACCTCCTGCCGGACCTGGCCGGCCTGGCCGGAGGCGAACGTCGGCTCCCAGGCCAGGAAGGCGAGCACGTTCAGCGCGATGATCGCCAGGTTGACCCAGGGGGTTCCGAGCGTCGGGTTGTCGTCTCGGAGCGGCAGCAACGTCGCCCTCCAGGGGGCCGGGGGCCCGGGGCCGCGAGACCGGCGAGATTATGGCACGGAGCCGTTGCTATGCTCTCCTGGAGATGATCGAAGACATCCGCAAGAAGGTTGAGTCGGGGATCGGCTCGATGCCCAAGAAGCCCGACGAGGTGGGCGCCGCCGTGTTCGGCAAGGCGAAGGAGCTCGGCGAGCAGGTGGCGGGGTTCGCGGCGGGGCTCCTCGAATGGAGCACGTCGGCCCGGGAACGCCTCCAGGGTGACGTCACCGACATGGTCTACCGCGTCGTGGGCGAGATGGGCGTGGCCTCGAAGAAGGAGCTCGACGCGTTGGCCGAGCGGGTGAAGAAGCTGGAGAAGCCCGCGGGCGCCGCGAGCACGGCCGAGCCGGCGAAGGAGAAGAAGAAGCGCGCCGGTACGGCCGAGAAGGCCCCGACTCACACATCCGAATCGTCAGGGAGCGCCGGGTCGTCGACCGCTCGGTGAGGCGGCGGCTGGACGTCGAAATGGTCCGGCGGGGCCTCGCCGCCAGCCGGACCGAGGCTGCCATGGCCGTCGGAGCCGGGAAGGTCCTGGTGGGTGGCCGCCCCGCGCGCAAGTCCGGCGCGCTGGTCGCCGCGGCCGACCCCATCGTGTTCACGAAGCCGGCACGCAAGTTCGTTTCGCGCGGGGGCGAGAAGCTGGAGGCCGCGCTCGATCGGTTCTCGATCGACGTCGGGGGCCGCCGCGCTCTCGACGCCGGCGCGTCGACCGGGGGGTTCACCGACTGCCTGCTCGCCCGCGGCGCCGCCTGCGTGATCGCCGTCGACGTCGGCTACGGACAGCTGGATTGGGGCTTGCGCACCGACGCGCGGGTGACCGTCATGGAACGGACGAATGCCCGCACGATCGAGCCCGCGGTGCTCCCGTACCGCCCCGACCTGGTGACCGCCGACCTGTCGTTCATCTCGCTCGAGCTGGTCCTGCCGGCGCTCGCCCGGTGCGCGGGCGACCGCGCGGACTTCGTGCTGCTCGTGAAGCCGCAGTTCGAGGCCGGGCGCGAGGCGGTGGGCGCCGGGGGGGTGATCCGCTCGCGCGACGACCGGCGCCGGGCCGTGGAGCGCGTGGCGTCGGCGTGCCGCGACGCGGGGCTGGCTGTTCGCGGCGTCACCTCGTCCCCGCTGGCAGGCCCGGCGGGGAACGTCGAGCTGCTCCTGTGGGCGTCGCGGCCGGGCGACGAACCGGATGACCTCGATGCCGAGCTCGAACGGGCCCTGGACGAGGGCGAGCCGCGGTGACCGACGGCATCAGGTCCGTGGGCCTCGTCGTCCACGAGGGCCGGCCGGCCGCGGTGGAGGCCGCTCGCTCGCTCGTGGTGTGGCTCGGCGACCGCGGCGTGAAGACGCGCGCGGTGCGGGGCGCGGACGTCGGTGCGACCGAGACGCACGACGACGAATCGCTCGCTCTGGATCTCGACCTGGTGGTCTCGGTCGGCGGCGACGGGACGCTGCTCCGTGCGGCCGAGGTCGCGCACCGCGCCGGGGCGCCGCTCCTGGGCGTCAAGGTCGGGCGGCTCGGGTTCCTCACGGAGGTCGAGCCGGCGGAGGCCACCGCCGTCCTCGAACGGACGCTGGCCGGCGACGTGACCATCGAGGAGCGCATGGCGGTCGTCGCGGAAGCCGACCGCGACGGCCCGGCGGGCTGGATGTCCGAGCCGCAGTGGGCCCTCAACGAGGTCATCGTCGAGAAGCGCTCGCGGCATCGCCTGGTCACGCTCGCATCGTGGGTCGACGGGGAGAAGGTCACGACGTTCTCCGCGGACGGCGTCATCGTCGCGACGCCCACGGGCTCGACCGCCTACTCGTTCTCGGCCCGGGGGCCGATCGTCATTCCCCGGCTCGACTGCATCGTGCTCACGCCCGTCTCGCCGCACATGGTCTTCGACCGGTCGATCGTGCTGGCGCCCGACCAGCAGGTCGTGCTCGAGGTACAGGGGGAAGAGCCCGCCATCCTGTCCGCCGACGGCCGCCCCAGCATCGAGATGCCGCCCGGGGCGCGCGTTCGCATCCGGCGGGCCGAGCACCCGTCGCGGTTGGTGCGCCGCCACGGCGGCGTCCCCTTCTTCTCGCTGCTCCGCGAGAAGTTCGGGCTTCCCGAGCAGGCCCCGGCCGACCCCACGCGCCCCGACTCCGGTTCCGGTCGCTGAGCCCGTCCGCGTCCCGGCGTCGGCAGCCTTCGCTACGATCCTCGGGGAGGAGGAGCGCTCCCGCGGGTGAGGGGATGATGCTCGAGGAATTGAACGTCGCGGGCCTGGGGGTGATCGACGAGGCGGCCCTGGAGCTGTCGCCCGGGCTCAACGTGCTGACCGGCGAGACCGGCGCCGGCAAGACCATGGTGACCCTGGCGCTGGGCCTCGTCCTGGGCGCGCGGGGTGGCGCCGACCTGGTCGGGCCGGGGCGCGACCGTCTGTCCGTGGAGGCACGGTTCTCCGTGTCCGATCCGCCGCCCGAGCACCTGGCCGAGTGGGCCGAGGACGGCGAGGTCATCCTCGCTCGCGCGGTGCGAGCCGACGGCAGGGGGACGGCTCGTGCGGGCGGTCACCTGACATCGGTCTCGACCCTCACCTCCGTCGGCGAGGGGATGGTGGAGATCCACGGGCAGCGCCAGACCGACCGGCTGCTCGCGTCGGACGCGCAGACCGCGTTCCTCGACCGCTATGCGGGGGACGAGCACGGAGGGATCCTGGAGGCGCACCGTGGGGCGTTCGCGCAGCTGCGGGCCGCGCGGTCCCGGCTGGAGCGGCTCGAACGGGAATCGCGCGAACGGGAGCGCGAACGCGACCTGCTCGCGTACCAGATCCGCGAGATCGAGTCGGCGGCGCTTCGCCCCGGCGAGCCGGAGGAGCTCGAGTCCGAGGAATCGAGGCTGGCGCACGCCGAGCGCATCATCGACCTCACCGGCGGCGCCCAGTCGGCGCTTGCCGACGACGGCGCCGCCCTGGACCGCCTTCGCGAGGCGGCCGTCGCGCTCCGCGCCGTCGCGAGCCTCGATGCGGCCGCGGAGGCCGCGGGAGCGAGGGCGGAGGCGCTCTCGGCGGAGGCGGAGGACCTCGCTGCCGACCTACGCGCGTACCGCGAGGGCGTGGCGCTCGACCCGTCCCGCCTCGACGAGGTGCGGGAGCGAACGCAGGCCATCCGCGCGCTCGAGCGCAAGTACGGCGACGGCGTGGACGGCGTGCTGGCGTTCCTCGCCGAGGCACAGGCGCGGCTCGAGGCCCTGTCCGCCGAGGAGACGGAACGCGACTCGCTGCAGCGGGAGGTGGAGGACGGCGCACGGGAGGTCGGAGCGCTCGCCGAACGGGTGACCGCGGCGCGGCGGGAGTCCGCGCCTCGCCTGGCGGCGGCCGTCACCGCCGAGCTGCGCGAGCTCGGCATGCAGGGCGCCGAGGTGTCGATCGAGCTCCCGGCGCTGTCCGAGCCCGGTCCCTCCGGCGCGGAGGTCGCCGAGTTCGTCTTCTCGGCAGGGCCGAAGCAGCCGGTCCGGCCGCTGTCGAAGGTTGCCTCCGGCGGCGAGCTGTCCCGCGCGATGCTCGCCTGCCGGAGCGTGCTGGCCGAGCTCGACGACGTCCCGACGCTCGTGTTCGACGAGGTGGACGCCGGCGTCGGCGGACGGGCGGCGGCGGCGGTGGGGCGGCGGCTGGCGGCGCTGGGGGAAACCCGGCAGGTGGTCGTGGTGACGCATCTGGCCCAGATCGCCGCGCACGCCGACCGGCACTTCCTGGTCACCAAGGAGGGGGGAGCGGCCACCGTCCGGCAGCTGGACGACGCCGACCGGCCCGCCGAGCTCGCGCGCATGCTCTCGGGCGACGTCACGGACGTGTCGCTGGCGCACGCCCGGGACCTGATGGACGCGGGAAGTCGCGGCTGAGCGAGCAGGCGGTGGGAAAGCGCGGTCCCTACCCGGACGTGGGGGCGACCGGCTAAGGTTGGTGCGGAATCCGAGCGATTTGGCCGAGGTGAGGCGTGGCCCTCAGAGTCACCAGACGTCGAGAGCGGGTCGGTACGCGCGCCGCGCGCGTCGATCGCCGCACGAAGAACCTGCTGCAGCGCGTGGAGCCGGGCGAGGTCGCGATCATCGACCACGAAGACCTCGACCGGGTCGCGGCCGAGGAGCTCGTCGCGAAGGGCGTCTCGGCCGTGGTCAACGCGTCTCCGTCCATCAGCGGCCGGTACCCGACCCTCGGCCCGCTGATCGTGGTGGAGGCGGGCATCGTGCTGATCGACAACGTCGGGAAGCTCCTCATGGGCAAGGTACGGGAGGGCGACGAGGTCCGCCTCGAGGGCGACCGCGTGTACGTGGGCGACCGGCTGGTCGGGGTCGGCATCACGCAGTCGATCCCGACCCTGGCGGCCGCCATGGAGGCCGCGCAGCGCCGCCTGGACGACCAGTTCGAAAGCTTCGCCACGAACACGCTGGAGTTCATGGCGCGGGAACGCGACCTCCTGTTCGGCGGCTCGGGGCTGCCCGATCTGGACCACGACCTATCCGGCCGGCACGTCCTGGTGGTCGTTCGCGGCTATCACTACAAAGAGGACCTGGCGGCCCTGCGCCCGTACATCCGGGAGCTGCGCCCGGTGCTGGTGGGCGTGGACGGCGGTGCCGACGCGCTGCGCGAGGAGGGCTACAAGCCGGACATCGTCCTGGGCGACATGGACTCGGTCTCTGAGAAGGGGCTGCTGTCCGGCGCGGAGATCGTCCTGCACGCGTACCGCGACGGGAACGCGCCGGGCCGCGAGCGGATCACAGCGCTCGGCCTGCCGTACAAGGTCCTCCAGGTGTCGGGCACGAGCGAGGACGCGGCGTTCCTGTTGGCGCACGGGAAGGGCGCCGACCTGATCGTGGCCGTCGGCAGCCACGGCAACCTCCGCGAGTTCCTGGACAAGGGCCGCATGGGCATGGCGTCGACGTTCCTCGTCCGCTTGCGGGTCGGCGAGATCCTGGTCGACGCGAAGGGCGTGTCGCGCCTCTATCGAGCTCGAATCCGATTGCGGGACACCATGTTGCTGGTGGGCGCGGCCGTGGCCCTCGTCGTGATCGTCATCGCCCTCTCGCCGCCCCTGCGGCTCGAGTTCCATCTGTGGTGGGACCAGCTCCGCCTGTGGCTCTTCAACGTGACGAACTGACTGCATGATCTCCTTCCGGTACCACGTCGTGACGATCGTCGCCGTGTTCGTGGCGCTCGCGGTCGGGCTGCTGATGGGGACCGCCTTCCTCGACCAGGGCCTGGTGAGCGATCTTCGAAACCGGACCGCGAGCCTCTCCGACAAGGTGAGCCAACTCCAAGGGCAGGTGAAGGGCACCCAGGCGCAGTTGGCCACCTCTCAGCGGTGGGCGGACCAGACGCGGTCGCTGGCGGTGAACGGGCGGCTGGGCGGGACCCGGGTGGTGATCGTGACGGAGGAAGGGGTCGACCTGTCGGACCTGAACGCCGTCCGGGAGACGCTGAGCGGCGCCGGGGGCGCGGGCGCCACGATCGACGGCGTCCTGGTCCTCAGCAAGGATCTTTCCATGCAGGATCCCGCGACTCGGCAGAAGGTGGCCTCCATCCTGGGCCGCTCGCCCAATGAGAGCCCCGAGCGACTGTCGGATGCCCTGGCCCGCGCCCTCGCGGAACGGCTCGCGACGGGGCCGCCGGCCGAGGCGGGGACCGCCGACCTGCTCGTCGAGCTGGTGGACGCCGGTCTGGTCACCCTGTCGGACGCCCGGGAGGGGCCCGGAGCCGTCGGGGGCGCCGGCACCGCGGTCTCGATCCTGTCCGGGACGTCGTCGACGCCGGTGATCCCCGCGGAGACCTTCTACCTGCCGTTCATCCAGGAGCTCGTCACGACCGGGACGGACACCGCCGCGCTCCAGCCGAGCACGACGGGGTCGCCGTTCATTTCGGTCGTCCGGTCCGACGGCCAGGTGCACGGCAAGATCGTCACCGTGGACAACATCGAGATGGTGCCCGGCCAGGTCGCGCTCGTGTGGGGGCTCGACGACCTGATCGCCGGCAAGGGCGGCGGCGACTACGGCATCGACTGTGGCTCCTGCTCGTTGGTGCCGGCTCCGTCGTCCACGCCATGACCGCCGACGCGGCGGCCATCGTGGCCGCCCGCAACGAAGCCGAATCGATCGCGGAGACCGTGAAGGCGCTGTGGCGCGTGCCCGGCGTCGGCCGCGTGGTCGTGGTCGACGACGGCTCCAGCGACGACACCGCCGGGCTTGCGGTCCGCGCCGGGGCCGAGGTGATCGGGTCGGGTGGTGCGCGCAGCAAGGGGCGCGCGCTCGACGCCGGGCTCGGGCACGTGGATGCTCCCTGGTACCTGCTGGTGGACGGCGACACGGGCGCGACCGCCGAGGGCGCAGCGCCGCTACTGGGGGCGGTGATGGGCGGCGACGCCGACCTGGCGATCGGCCGGCTCCCGAAGGCTACGGATGGCGGCTTTGGCCTGATCAAGGGAATGACCGCGGGTCTCGTGAAGCTCGCGTGCGCATTCGAGGCCACGGAGCCGATGTCGGGCCAGCGGGCGGCCACGCGCGAGGTCATGCGCGGGTGCCGGCCACTCGCGCCGGGGTTCGGGGTGGACGCAGCCATGACCGTGGATGCGGTCCGGCTCGGGTACCGGGCCGTCGAGATCGACGTCGAGATGTCGCACCGCCCGACCGGCAGGAATGTGGGCGGGTTCGTCCACCGCGGCCGGCAGGGGGTCCATGTGCTGTCGGCGATGGTGCCCCGCCTGCTCCGGATCCGATGACGCAAATCGATGATCTCGTCCTCGGTCTTTCTGCGGCAGCCTTGGCCTGGCTCACCGCCTGGAAGTCGGGAAACGGGCACTTCCCACTTCCCACTGCCACGAACCACCGGGGCAGCCAGGTGCCGCTGTCGCTTGGCTACGGGCTGGCCATGGGGTACGGCATGGTCTGCCTTGTCGCGGGGTTCGGAGGGGCCATCTTCGACGTGGATCCGCGTCTGACAGGCTGGGATTGGCTCTGGTTCGCGCTGGCGATGACTCTGGTGTTCAGCGCCGGCCTCTACGACGATCGCCAGTCGACACAGGTCCACGGTGTCCGCGCCCACTTCGGTGCGCTGGCGCAGGGTCATGTGACGTCGGGCATCGTGAAGGTCGTCGCTGGGCTGGTCGCGGCCGTGATCGTCGTGGTCTCGGGCGGGGCCGAGGGCGTCACGACAGTCGTGGCGGTCCTGCTGGTGGCGGGGACCACCAACCTGGTCAACGTGCTCGACGTGGCCCCCGGCCGGGCACTCAAGTTCTCCCTTGTTGCGGTCGTGCTCCCACTCCTCATCGAGCCGACAGGTCTCGGATGGGCAACCGCCGGCCAAGCTGCGGTACTCCTTCCGTTCGACGTGCGGGAACGGGCGATGCTCGGAGACGGCGGCGCCAACCTGCTCGGCTTCGTGCTGGGTGTTGTGGTGTTCGAGTCGCTGTCGATCGGTTGGATGGCCGCCGCGCTCGCACTTGTCTTGCTCCTGAACGCGCTCGCCGAGACGGTCACCCTGACCAGGATCATCCGCGCGACGCCGCCGCTTCGGTGGCTGGACGACCTGTGGCGCATTCCGGCGCCGGATCCTCACGCGAGTTGAAGAAATTCTCGGCAGCGCGAGCGTCAACCGACGACGGTCGGTTCGCGCTCTGCTAGCATCACCTTCCGGAGTGCCTGAGCGACCGAAATACGTCATCGTCACCGGGGGAGTGGCATCCGGCCTCGGGAAGGGGATCGCCGCCGCGTCGCTCGGCCGCCTCTTCAAGTCCCGCGGACTCCGCGTCACCCACCAGAAGCTCGACCCCTACATCAACGTCGACCCGGGCACGATGAACCCGTTCGAGCACGGCGAGGTGTTCGTGCTCGACGACGGCGCCGAGACCGACCTCGACCTCGGCCACTACGAGCGCTTCACCGACGAGAACCTGCACCGAGGGGCCAACGTGACCTCCGGCTCCGTCTACCAGAGCGTCATCGCCAAGGAGCGCCGGGGCGACTACCTGGGCAAGACCGTTCAGGTCATTCCCCACGTCACGAACGAGATCAAGGAGCGCATCCGCGCCCACGCCGCCGTGGAGAAGGCGGACGTTGCCATCGTGGAGGTGGGCGGCACCGTCGGCGACATCGAGAGCCTGCCCTTCCTGGAGGCTATCCGTCAGTTCCGGAACGAAGTGGGCAAGGAGAACGTGGCGTTCGTGCACGTGGCCCTGACGCCGTTCATCGGACCGACCGGCGAGCTGAAGACCAAGCCGACGCAGCACTCGGTGCGCGAGCTGCGTTCGATCGGTATCCAGCCCGACGCCATCATCTGTCGTTCGGACCGGCCGATCGGGTCCAACCTGAAGGAGAAGATCTCGCTCCTGTGCGACGTCGAGGTGCGGGCCGTGGTCTCGGCGCCGGACGCCGCGTCCATCTACGAGGTCCCCCTGTCGCTGCACCGGGAGGGCCTGGACACGTTCCTGGCGAGCATCCTGCACCTGCCCGAGGCCGAACCGGACCTCACCGAATGGCAGGCGCTGGTGGATCGCATCCACCGCGCGACCGACCCGATCGACGTGGCCATCGTGGGGAAGTACGTGCACCTGCGCGACGCGTACCTCTCCGTGATCGAGGCCCTGAAGCACGCCGGCTTCGCGCACGGCGTCGACGTGCGCATCGCATGGCTTCCCTCCGACGAGCTCGCCGGCCACGACGTGGCGAACCAGCTGGGCGAGATGGACGCGATCCTGGTGCCGGGTGGCTTCGGCTTCCGCGGGATCGAGGGGAAGCTCGAGGCCATCCGGTTCGCCCGCGAGCAGGGCGTGCCCGTACCTCGGGCTGTGCCTGGGGCTCCAGTGCGCCGTCATCGAGTTGGCCCGGGACGTGTGCGGGCTGGAGGGCGCGAACTCCTCCGAGTTCGATCCGGAGACCCCGCACCCGGTGATCGACCTGCTTCCGGAGCAGCACGGCGTGGTCGACATGGGGGCGACGATGCGGCTGGGCTCGTACCCGGCGGAGCTCGTCGAGGGCACCAAGGCGCGCGAGCTGTACGGCGAGCCCGTCGTGCACGAGCGCCACCGGCACCGCTGGGAGGTCAACCCCGAGTACCACGAGATCCTCCAGAAGAACGGGATGCGGTTCTCGGGGCTGTCACCCGACGGGCGCCTGGTGGAGATCATCGAGCTTGCCGACCATCCTTTCTTCATGGCCGGGCAGTTCCACCCCGAGCTGAAGTCGCGGCCGACGCGGCCGCATCCGCTGTTCGACGGCCTGGTGTCCGCGGCGGTCGAACGGCGGCGACAGCGGCTGTCCAAGGCGGTCGGCGCGCCGTCGGCGTGACCTCCGGCGGCGACGATCCTTCCGGCCGGAGCGAGGTCTTCCACGGCCGCCTGGTGAGCGTCGAGGTCTGGCCGGAGCGCTACCGCGAGATCGTCCGCCATCCCGGCTCGTGCGCGGCCGTGCCGTTGGTGGGCGGGGACGTCCTGCTCGTCCGCCAGTTTCGGGACGCCGTCGGCGAGTCGTTGCTGGAGATCCCGGCGGGCACCCGCGACATCGAGGGCGAGGTGGCGTCCGTCTGCGCCGCGCGCGAGGTACTCGAGGAGACCGGCCACCGTGCGGTCCGGGTCGAGCCACTCGGCTGGCTCTACGCGTCGCCGGGATTCCTGGACGAGCGCGTCGACCTGTTCCTGGTGGAGGCCGAACCGACCGACCAGGCCGCCGAGCCCGGCATCGAGGTCGTGCGGATGCCGCTCGGGGACGCCGTGGACATGGCCGCCGCCGGCGGGATACGCGACGCCAAGTCGGTGGCGGGGCTGCTGCTGGCCGCGCGGCGGCGCCACGGCGACCAGCGGGGCTGACGACGGGCCCGTCCAGCCGAGTGACTATGCTGGTCCGGCCGAGCGGTCCCGATCGTCCCGCCGAGGACCGCCTTCCGAAGGGGGTTGGGCGTGATCGTCGGCGTTCCCTCCGAGGTCAAGGACAACGAGTACCGGGTCGCGTTGACGCCCGAGGGCGTCCGTGAGCTGACCCACTCGGGCACACCGGGTGCTGCTCCAGGACGGCGCCGGCCACGGGTCGAACATCCCCCAGGAGCGGTTCGAGCGCGCCGGCGCCGAGGTCGCTGGCGACCGCAGCGGAGGTCTGGCGCGAGTCCGACATGATCCTCAAGGTGAAGGAGCCCATCCCCGACGAGTACGAGCACCTGCGGGAGGGCCAGATCCTGTTCACGTACCTGCACCTGGCGGCGGGCGAAGGACCTGACGCAGGCGCTGGTCGACCGAAAGGTCTCGGCGGTCGCCTACGAGACCGTGCAACTTCCCGACGGCCGGCTTCCGCTGCTCGCGCCCATGAGCGAGGTGGCCGGGCGCATGGCGCCCCACGTCGGGGCGCGGCTACAGGAGCGTGAGTACGGCGGGCGGGGGATTCTGCTCGGCGGCGTCTCGGGCGTGCGTCCGGCGAAGGTGCTGGTGCTCGGCGCCGGCATGGCGGGCATGAACGCGGCCTGGATCGCCGCGGGCATGGAGGCCGAGGTCGTCGTCATCGACAAGAACCTGGACCGTCTGCGCTACATCGACGAGATGCAGCGTGGCCGCATCATGACGCTCATGTCCGACCGGCTCACGATCGAGCAACGCGTCAAGGAGAGCGACGTCATCGTCGGTACCGTCCTCATCCCGGGAGCCCGCGCCCCGAAGCTCGTGACCGAGGAGATGGTGGCGTCGATGCGTGCCGGCTCCGTGATCATCGACATCTCGATCGACCAGGGCGGCTGCTTCGAGACGTCCCACATGACGACCCACTCCGACCCGACGTACGTGGTGCACGACGTCGTCCACTACTGCGTGGGAAACATGCCCGGCGCCGTTCCCAACACCTCGACCTACGCGCTGACGAACGTCACGCTGCCGTACGCGCTGGCCATCGCCGACCACGGGCTGGAGGATGCCGTCCGGGCCGACCCGGCGCTGGCAGGCGGCGTGAACGCCTACGGCGGTGCGCTCACGAACGAGCCCGTGGCCGACGCGCACCAGATGGACTGGGTCCCGGTCGCATCCGCGATTCCCGGCGCCTGAGCGCCGGGGGAGTCGCGTCCCGCATGGCGCCCGCGCGCAAGGGTCGCGACACGGTCGACGAGCAAGCCCGTTTGTTCCTGGATCACCTTGCAGTCGAGCGCGGGCTGTCGCAGAACACCCTGGACGCGTACCGGCGCGACCTGGCGAAATACGTTGCGTACCTGCACGAACAGGGGGTCATCGATGGCGCGGACGCAAGCGAGACGAACATCGCCCGCTACGTCGAGTGGCTGTCGTCGCGCAACCTGGGTGAGGGCCGGCGGTATCGCGCTTCCTCAATCGCGCGGGCGCTCGCCGCCGTGCGCATGTTTCACCGGTTCCTGCTGCGCGAGGGTGAGGCCGACTCGGACCCTGCCGCGGCGGTGGTGCGGCCCAAGGTGCCCCGGTCGCTCCCACGGCCGCTCTCGATCGACCAGGTGGAGGCCATCCTCGAGGCGCCCGGCGACGCCGACCCGGTCGCGCTGCGGGACTCGGCCATCCTGGAAACCATGTACGGTGCGGGCCTGCGGATCTCGGAGCTGGTCGGTCTGGACGTCGACGACATCGACGCGGAGGACGGATCGTGCGCGCCATGGGCAAGGGGAGCAAGGAGCGGATCGTGCCGCTTGGTTCGTACGCACTGGCTGCGGTCGACGCGTACCTGACGCGGGCGCGCCCGGTGCTGGCGCGCGCGCGATCAGGGCCGGCAATGTTCCTGAACCAGCGCGGCGGCCGGCTCACCCGGCAGGGCGTGTCCAACATCCTGCAGGCGGCCGTGCGTCGCGCCGGGGTGCGCAAGCGCGTCACCCCGCACATGCTTCGCCACTCGTTCGCGACACACCTGCTGGAGGGAGGGGCCGACGTGCGAGTCGTGCAGGAGCTCCTGGGGCACGCGTCGCTCTCGAGCACGCAGATCTACACGCTGGTGACGGGCGACCGACTCCGCGAGGAATACTTCACGGCGCACCCGCGGGCACGCCGGTCTCCGGACCACGGTCGCGCCGCGAAGGCGACGGCGGCGCCCGGCAGACGTCGACGTGGCTGATCCGGGGGGAGGCGTGACGGCAGATCGTCGCGTGGACCGCGTGATGCTCATGGTCTGCGACTCGTTCGGTGTGGGCGCGGCGCCCGACGCAGCCGCGTACGGGGACGCCGGGACGAACACACTGGGCCACGTCGCCGACGCGGTGGCCGGGCTGGATGCCCCGGCCTTGACGGCGCTCGGATTGGGCGCCGTGACTCCCATGAAAGGACTTGTCGCGCAGGGAGGATCCGGGGACGGCGCACGGCAGGCTCACCGAGCGATCGGCGGGCAAGGACAGCACGACCGGCCACTGGGAGGTTACGGGTGTCGTCTTGGACGAGCCGTTCCCCACGTATCCCGACGGGTTCCCGCCTGAGGTCATCCGGCCGTTCGAGGAGGCCGTCGGCAGGGAGGTTCTCGGCAACGTCGCGGCCTCCGGAACGGAGATCATCGCGGAGCTCGGGGACGAGCACGTCCGCACCGGGCGGCCCATCGTGTACACGAGCGCCGATTCCGTGTTCCAGGTGGCCTGCCACGTCGACGTCGTGCCGTTGGATCGGCTGTACGAGTGGTGCCGTGTTGCCCGGGGCATCCTGGACGGGCCGCACCGCGTCGGCCGCGTGATCGCGCGGCCGTTCGCCGGCGAGCCGGGCGCCTACGCGCGAACGCCCGACCGCCGTGACTTCTCCGTCGCCCCGCCGCGTCCCACGCTGTTGGATTTCTGCGAGGGCGCCGGCGTCCGCGTGTGCGGGGTGGGGAAGATCATCGACCTCTACGCAGGCCACGGCGTCACGGAGTCGCGCTACTGCCGCTCCAACGACGACGCGGTCGACATCTCCATCGAGTACCTGCAGCGGCGCCGGCCCCCGCCTGGTGATGGCCAACCTGGTGGACTTCGACTCCAAGTACGGCCACCGCAACGACCCCGAGGGGTACGCGCGGTGCGTCGAGGCACTGGACACGCGGCTGCCGGCCCTGCTGGAGGCCGCGTGCGGCGACGGCCGGGGCCTGTTCTTCCTCACGGGGGACCACGGCTGCGATCCGACGGATCTCCCCTCGACGGACCATACCCGCGAGTACACTCCGGTCCTGGTGGCGGGTCTGCCCGGCGCGCCGGCGGTCGACCTCGGGACGCGCGCCTGCTTCGGGGACCTGGGCGCCACCGTCGCGGAGGTGCTGGGGGTTGGCACGGAGGGGCTGGCGGGGGAGAGCTTCGCGGGTCTCCTGGCGCTCTAGGGCCCGGGCGAGGGCCGAACGGGACGGATGAGTGCAGAACATCGAGAACACGATCTACTTCGTCGTGGGGCTGCTGATCGCCGTCGACCTCCACGAGTACGCCCACGCGTGGGTGGCGACCCGCTTCGGCGACCAGACCCCTCGCGCGATGGGGCGCCTGACCCTCAACCCGAAGCCGCTCGTGGACCCGTTCGGGACGCTGGTCCTTCCGGGAATCCTCCTCCTGCCGATGCTGCTCGCGGGAAAGCTCCTCTGGATCCCATTCGCCTATGCGAAGCAGATGCCGCTCAACCCGTGGAACCTGCGGCGAAAGGACGCCGACGCGATCTGGATCGCCGTGGCGGGCATCCTGGCGAACGTAGCCCTGGCGTTCGTCTTCGGGGCGCTCTTGCGGGTGGCGAAGTCGGGGCAGGTGGCCCTGTTCCTGATCCGGTGCCTTCAGGTGAACGTCGCGATGGCCGCCTTCCACATCGTGCCCATCCCGGGCCTGGACGGTGGCCGCGTGGTGGCGCGGTTCCTGTCCGGGCGCGCGAAGGACGTCTTCCTCAACCTCGAGCAGTACCTGGCGCTGTTCATGCTGGTGGTCCTCTTCATCTTCGGGGGGCCGATCCTGAGCTTCGTCGGACTCATCGGCAACGGCATCTGCAACCTCGCGGCCGGGTTCTCCTGCATCTGAGCCCTCCCCGCCCGGTTGCGCGCCGGGTCATTGAAGGGCCCCTGTGGCGTGGATAGCATGACGCCCATCGACTCGAGAGCGCCTTTCGTGCCGGTTCCGGGGCCCCGGCGGGGCCCTTGCTTCGACTCCCCCTCCTCGCGATGACGGAATCCGCGCCCACGGACCAGGAGTTCCTGGTGGAGCTGCCCGTGTTCTCGGGCCCGTTCCGTCTGCTGGCAGAGCTGATCCTGGACCAGCGCGTGGACGTCTGCGACGTCCCGGTCGCCCTCCTGACCGAGTCGTTCCTGCGGCGTGGGAGCGAGGAGATGATCTCCTGGACCCTGGAGGAGTCGACCTGGTTCCTGGCGGTGTGCGCGGTCATGCTGGAGCTGAAGGTGGGGCGGCTGCTGCCCCGTCCGACGGTGGAGACCGAGGAGGACCTGCTGGGCGGGGCCTCGCCCGACCTGCTGTACGCCAGGACCATCGAGCTGGCGGCCTTCCGGCTGGCCGCCGCGGGACTGAGCGACCGGATCGCCGAGGCGTCCCTGATGATGGCCCGGATGGCGGGGCCGCCGGCCGAGTTCGCCCACCTGTACCCGGACGTGTTGGCCAAGGTGTCCGCGGGGGACCTCGGGGCGCTGGCGGACGAGCTCCTGGCGCCTCCGCCCGCCGTCGACCTGTCCCACGTCACCCCGATCCGCGCGACCGTGGAGGGGGCCCTGGAGACGCTGCGCCGGCGGCTGGCAGAGATGAGCGAGGCGCGCTTCCGGGACCTGCTCGAGGACGACCTGGAGCGCATCGACGTGGTGGTCCGGTTCCTGGCCATCCTGGAACTTCACCGTCAAGGAGAGGTTGAGCTGAAGCAGGCCGAGCACTTCGGGGAAATCGAGGATCCGTTGGCAGGAGGGTCAAGCTGACGGTCAGCCGAGATACTCGGAGTCTCACGGATGGGACGACCCCGAGGAGAGCTGAAGGCAGATGGAGAGATGGACATGACGTCGGGACTTGAGACCAGGCGCGCACTGGAGGCGATGCTGTTCCTGGCCGACGAGCCGCAGACGGCTTCGGCCCTGGCCCAGCTGGTCGAGGTGCCGCGACGCGAGGTGGAGCTGCTCCTTGGCGAGCTGGCGCAGGAGCTCGAGGACCGCGGCTCGGGACTCGTGCTCAGGGAGGTGGCCGGTGGCTGGCGCCTCTACACGCACCCCGAGCTGGCGCCGTGGGTGGAGCGGTTCGTCCTGACGTCCCGGCACGCGCGCCTCACGAGGGCCGCTCTCGAGACCCTCGCCATCGTCGCCTACAAGCAGCCGGTGACCCGGCACCAGATCGCAAGCATCCGGGGCGTGAACGTCGACGGCGTCCTTCGGGCGCTCCAGGACCGGGGTCTGGTCGAGGAGGTCGGCAAGGACGACGGGCCGGGGCGAGCCGCGCTGTACGGGACGACGGTCGAGTTCCTGGAGCGGCTCGGACTGGCCTCGCTCTCCGACCTTCCGCCGATCGCGCCGTTGCTGGTCGAGTCCGATGCCGGGGCGGTCGACGGCCTCGGGTCCCGCTGAGCCCGAGCGGCTGCAGCGGAGCCTCGCCCGCGCGGGCTTCGGTTCCCGCCGCTCCTGCGAGGACCTCATCCGTGACGGGCGCGTCCGCGTGGACGGGCGGGTGGCCGTCCTGGGCGACCGGGCCGATCCGTCGCGGAGCGCCATCACGGTGGACGGCGTCCCCATCGCGGCCGACCCCGCGCTTCGCTACTACGCGTTGAACAAGCCGCGCGGGGTCACGACGACCCTGGACGATCCACACGCGCGAAGGACGCTCGCCGAGTTCATCCCGAAGGGTCCCCGGCTCTTCCCCGTAGGGCGCCTCGACCGCGACTCGGAGGGGTTGCTGCTGCTGACGAACGACGGCCGGCTCGCCAACCGCATCCAGCACCCGCGGTTCGGCATCGAGAAGGAGTACCTGGCCGAGGTGAGCGGGCACCCGGGCAGGGGGGTGCCGAACCGACTCACGTCGGGGGTGCGGCTCGACGATGGTCCGGCGCGGGCCGTCGCGGCCCGGCTCGTCGGGACGAAGGGCGACACGGCGGCGGTGCGCGTGGTCATGGTCGAAGGCCGCAAGCGGGAGGTGCGGCGGATGATGGAGGCCGTCGGCCACCCGGTGCTGCGGTTGGTGCGGACGCGGATCGGGCCCCTGAAGTTGGGAAGCCTGCGCGCCGGCCAGGTCCGGCAACTCGCTCCGGAGGAGGTCCGGGCGCTGTTCGAGGCATCGTCCGGCACACGTCGACACACGCGGTGAGGGGAGGGTCGGACGTGTCTCTCGTGGAGGTCGAGGGTTCGACATCGGGCTGCCCACCTCCTATTTCATGTGAAACCCTCAACCGGGGGAACTCTCCAGCTGAGGTCACGATGCCGGTCTGGGTGAGAATCTGGAGCCCACATGACAACCGGTGACGCTCGGAACGTGGTGGTCGCGATCGACGGTCCCGCAGGGGCCGGAAAGAGCACGCTCGCGCGTGGCCTGGCCGAGGCCCTCCACGTCGCCTATGTGAACACCGGGCTCATGTACCGCGCCCTGGCTGAGGCAGCCCTGCGGTTGGGCCTGGACACGTCGGACACGGGGGCGCTGGAGCAGGCGGCACGAGATATCCGGTTCGACCTCGACGGCGGCCATCCGCCCTCGCTCCACGTGAACGGCGGGCCGCCGGGGCCGGAGCTCGAGACCCGGGAGGTGGAAGCCGCGGTGTCGCTGGTGTCCCGACACCCGGCCGTTCGGGAGATCATGCGATCCGCCCAGCGGGCGCTGGGGGAGCGCGGCGCGGTGATGGAGGGACGCGACATCGCCACCGCGGTGTTCCCGGACGCCGACGTGAAGATCTTCGTCACCGCGTCGCCCGAGGTGCGGGCGGCCCGCCGGTTCCGCGAGCGAGGGGAGGCGGCCGCCGGCGGCGCGCTCGAGCGCCGGGACGCGCTCGACTCCAGGACGAACCCACTCGAGCCGGCGGATGGCGCCGTCGTGATCGACTCCACGGACCTCTCGCTGGAGGAGGTCCTGGACCGGGCCCTGGAGGTGGTCGCGGCGGCGCGCCCCGACCTGTCCCGGAGCGAACCGTGACCGGCGAGGAGGCCGGTGCCGCGCCGGCGCCACCGGTCGTCGCGTTGGTCGGCCGCCAGAACGTCGGGAAGTCCACCCTGGCGAACCGCCTCGTCGGCCGTCGCGCGGCCATCGCGCACGAGACTCCCGGAGTGACCCGCGACCGGGTGGAGATGGATGCGACGTGGCGTGGCCGGACGTTCCGGCTGGTCGACACCGGCGGCTACGTCCAGCGCGCCAAAGGGGTCGATGCCTCCGTCGTCGCGCAGGCCGCGCGGGCGGAGGAGATCGCCAGCCTGGTGCTCCTGGTGGTCGACGCGCTCACCGGCGTCCAGGAGGAGGACGCCGCGATCGCCCGCCGCTTGCTCCGGGCCGGCGTGCCCGTCCTCGTGGTGGCGAACAAGGTGGATGGCGACCGACAGGAGTCCGCGGCCGCCGATTTCTACCGCCTCGGGCTGGGCGAGCCGATCCCGGTCTCCGCCCTCCACGGCCGGGGGAGCGGCGACCTCCTCGACCGCATCCTGGCCTTGATACCCGAGGGTCCTCAGGCTCGAGTCGAGGATGAGGTTCGGTTCGCCCTGGTTGGGAGGCCCAACGTCGGCAAGTCGTCCCTGTTCAACCGCCTGGTGGGCGAGGATCGAGCTGTGGTGCACGATCTCCCCGGAACCACCCGGGACGCGGTGGACACCGTGGTGACCCTCGACGGGCGGCGCGTGCGGTTCGTCGACACGGCAGGCTTCCGCAGGCAGATCCGAACGAAGGGGATCGAGTACTACGGTCTCCTGCGGGCCGAGCAGGCGATCGAGGCCGCCCACGTGGCCCTCCTGGTGATCGACGCGATCGAGGGGGTCGCGGTCGAGGACCTGAAGATCGCGGGGCGGGTTCGAGACGCGGGGCGGGCGCTCGCGGTGGTCCTGAACAAGTGGGACCTGATCCCGTCGGGCGAGCGCGCCGAGCGATTCGAGCGCATGGCCGAGTCGGTCCGGGCGATTCCCGGGACCCCGGTCCTGCGCACCTCCGCGCTGACCGGGTCGGGGGTGCAACGTCTCGGGGGAGTGCTGCTGAGCGCCCACGAGCGGTGGGGGCGCCGGGTGTCCACGGCGGAGGTGAACCGGGTGCTGGAGCGGGCCACCGGCGCCCACCCGCCGCCGCGGGACGCCGGTCGGATCCGCTATGGGACGCAGGTCACCGCCGGTCCGCCCACGTTCGTCCTGTTCGGGGCCGAGCGCCTGCCGCAGTCATACGAGCGATACCTGGAGAACGTCCTTCGCGACGCCTTCGGGTTCGCCGGCGTGCCCATCCGGCTCCGCTTCCGCGGCCGTCCACAGAAGGAGCGCCGGGGCCGGGGCGCCCGTTGAGCCCGATGGCTTAGACTCGCCGCGCAGCATCCGGGCCGTGGCGCAGCTTGGCAGCGCGTCTGACTGGGGGTCAGAAGGTCGTGGGTTCAAATCCCGCCGGCCCGACCCAAGAGGCACTCCGCGTGGGCGTACGCTTCCTTCCATGTTCGAGCGGTTCACCGATCGCGCGCGCCGCGTCATCGTCCTCGCGCAGGAAGAGGCGAGGGAGCTCAACCACAACTTCATCGGGACCGAGCACCTCCTGCTCGGCATCTGCCGGGAAGGCGAGGGTGTTGGGGCGCGGGCGCTGGTGTCGCTCGGCGTCTCCCTGGTCGCGATCCGTGAGCAGATCGTCGAAATCATCGGACGCGGCGGGACGCAGCCGTCCGGGCACGTTCCCTTCACCCCGCGCGCGAAGAAGATCCTCGAGCTGGCGCTGCTGGAGGCACTCCGGCTCGGGCACGAGTACATCGGGACCGAGCACATCCTGCTGGGGATCGTGCGAGAGGGCGATGGTGTTGCGGCGCAAGTACTTCAGAAGCGCGGCCTGACCCTGGACGTGGTCCGTCAGAGGGTGATCGAGATCCTCGCCGGGTACACGGGCGAAGCGCTGGAGGCCGCCGTGGTCCACCCGCGGCATCCTGGGTGGGCTCCCAGTCCGGTGGTCCATCCCGGCAGGAGGAGTGGCGCGGCCGGAGCGATCCGCAGGAGCCCCGCTGTCCGAACTGCTGGGCCGCGTTGCAGGAGGCGCTCTCGTATCGGACCGTGACGGCGACTCAGCAAGGTGGGGACGAGACGCGCGAGGTCGACCTCGTCTTCTGCGGCGTGTGCGGACGAACGATCGCCGGCACCGTTCTGCGGGACGACGGCGTGACCCGGCCGGGGCCGAGCGAGTGAGCGACGATCCGCTCGACCGCATCGTCACCGTCCCCAACGCCCTGTCGGCCATCCGGATCCTGCTCATCCCGGTCTTCGTCTGGCTGCTCCTGAACGACGGCACCGAGGCGGCCGGGCTGCTGCTCTTCGGCTTGATCCTGGCGACCGACTGGGTCGACGGCTACATCGCCCGCCGGACGAACCAGGTGACCAACCTGGGGAAGCTCCTGGACCCCGTCGCCGACCGGCTGGCCATCGCCGCCGGGCTCATCGCGCTGATGATCCGGGGCGCCGTCCCCGTCTGGGCCGGGCTCCTCGTGATCCTCCGGGACCTGGCCGTCCTGATCGCCGGCGGGTTCCTGGCGACCCGTTCGCGGGTACGGATCGACGTGCGATGGATCGGCAAGGCCGCCACGATGGCGCTCATGCTCGGCATCCCCATGATCGCGTGGGCGAACTTCGGCCTGTGGGCGGAGGACCTCGCCCGGGTGGCCGGCTGGACCCTGTACACGGTGGGGATCGTCCTCTATTACGCGGCCGCGGTGCAGTACGCCCGTGACGCCAGGAGGGCCCTCGCGGCACGCTCGGTATGATGGCCCGGCCATGAAGGCCGTGGTCATGGCGGGGGGACAGGGCACCAGGCTTCGCCCGCTCACCAGCAACCAGCCCAAGCCGATGCTGCCCATCGTCGGCAAGCCGATGATGCAGCACATCCTGGCTCTGGCGCGCCGGCACGGCATCACCGAGGTCGTGGCCACGGTGCAGTTCCTGGCGAGCGTCGATCCGCAACTACTTCGGCGACGGCTCCGACCTGGGCATCGTCGCTCTCCTACGTGACCGAGGAGGAGCCGCTGGGCACGGCCGGCAGCGTGAAGAACGCCGAGGCGCTGCTGGACGACCGGTTCCTGGTGCTCTCCGGCGACTCGCTCACCGACGTCGACCTGACCGAGCTGATCCAGTTCCACGAGAAGAACGGCGCGGCCGTGACCGTCACCCTGAAGCGGGTGGACGAACCCGCTCGACTTCGGCATCGTGATCACCGACGAGGACGGCAGGGTCGAACGCTTCCTGGAGAAGCCCGGCTGGGGAGAGGTCTTCAGCGACACCATCAACACGGGCATCTACGTGGTGGAGCGTGAGGTCCTGACCACATCCCGGCCGGCGCAGGAGTTCGACTTCTCCCAGGACCTGTTCCCGCTGCTGCTGGACAAGGGCCTGCCGGTGTTCGGATACGTGACCGACCGGCACTGGACAGACGTCGGCAACCTCGAGGCCTACCTTCGAGGCTCACTGGGAGGTGCTCGACCGTCAAGTGGAGGTCGAGATCGAAGGCTTCGAGGTGAGCGACGGCGTCTGGCTCGGCACCGGCGCCGAGCTCAGCCCTGATGCTCACGTTGTGGGTCCGGCCTACATCGGGGAGAACAGCAGGGTCGAGGCCGGCGCCCAGATACTGCGACCACACCGTGCTGGGGCGGAGCGTCATGGTCAACTCCGGCGCGACCCTGCAGCGGAGCATCGTCCACGATGGCGCGTACCTGGGGCGAACTCGAGCCTTCGGGGCTGCGTGCTCGGCAAGAACTCCGACGTCAAGGCAGGTGCGCGGCTCGAGGAAGGCGTCGTCGTCGCCGACGAGTGCTACGTGGGCGAGGGGGCGCTCATCAACCCTCACGTGAAGGTCTACCCCTTCAAGGTGGTCGACCCCGGTGCGATCGTCTCCGAGTCGATCGTCTGGCAGTCGGGGGGCGCCCGGAACCTCTTCGGCGAGCGGGGGGTCGCCGGCGTCATGAACGTCGACGTCACTCCCGAGATGGCCCTTCGCCTGGCCGTTGCCTACGGAGGTCTCCTGCCCAAGCGGTCGGTCATCGCCGCCTGCCGGGACGCGTCGCGGACGGCCCGCATCGTGAAGCGGGCCATGGTGGCCGGCGCCAACTCGTCCGGGATCGACTGCAACGACCTCGAGCTGGTGCCCATCCCCGTCGCGCGCTTCTACGCGCGGTCCACCCGCGCGCTGGGCGGCTTCGCGGTGCGTTCCTCGGCCGCGGACGCCTCCTCGGTGGAGATCCAGTTCTTCGACGAGCGCGGCCTCGACCTCGACCCGACGACCGAGCGCCGGCTCGAGCGGGCCTACTACCGGGACGACCTGCGGCGCGCCTTCCAGTTCGACATCGGCGAGCTCTCGTTCCCGGCCCGCGGCCGGGAGTTCTACGTCCGGGGCTGTCCTCGACTCCGTGGACGCCGCGCTCATCAGGGCGCAGGGCCCCCAAGCTCGTCGTCGACTACGCGCTACGGGGCGGCCTCGGTGACCGGGCCCCAGATCCTCGGCCGTCTGGGCGGCGACGTCCTGTCGGCCAACGCGCGTGATCGACGAGGACCGCGCCGTGCTCACCCGGGAGGAGCTCGACGCCCACACAGCGCACCTGGCCCGGCTCGTTCGGTCGAGCGGCGCCGAGGTGGGCGCGCTCATCGACGCGGTGGGGGAGAAGCTCTGCCTCGTGGACGGGGTGGGGCGCGTCCTGTCCCCACAGGAGCAGATCCTGGCGTTCGTCGGTCTCGTCTCCGCGGCCGAGCCGGGGGCCCGCATCGCCCTGCCGGTCTCCACGTCCCGGGCGGCCGAGGGGATCGTCACGGCCGGCGGCGGTGAGGTGGTCTGGACGCGGACCTCGTCGGCCGCCCTGATGCAGGCCGCCGACGAGGAGGACGTGGTGTTCGCCGGCCTCCGAGGACGGGGTGATCTTCCCGCGGTTCATGCCCGCGTTCGACGCGGTCGTCGCCCTCGCGAAGCTGCTCGAGCTGAGCGCGCGCCTGCATCGATCGCTGGACGAGCGTGGTGGACGAGCTGCCGCAGACCCACGTCGTGCGGCGCGACGTGCCGACCCCGTGGGAGGCGAAGGGGACGGTCATGCGCCACGTGATCGAGTGGGCACAGGAGCTGGGCGGGGACATCATGACGATCGACGGCGTCAAGCTGTTCCGAGGAGACGACTGGGTGCTGGTCGTCCCCCACGCGGAGGAGCCGCTGGTGCGCGTGTGGGCGGAGGCCGGGTCCCAGGCGGGCGCTGAGGCGCTCGTCGCCGAGACGGCCGCCATCGTGGAGGAGGCAAAGGGCAACTTTGGCGGCGAGCGCGCGCGGCGGAGAGAATGAGCACGATGCCTGGACAACGGAGACGGGAGAGGGGGAGCGGCGCGGGATGAACGTCCCGGAGGATCTCAAGTACACGAAGGAACACGAATGGGTGCGCGTGGACGAAGACCGGGTGATCATCGGGATCACCGATTTCGCGCAGGACGCGCTCGGTGACGTCGTCTACGTGGACGTGCCCGAGACGGGGACGCAGGTCGAAGGCGGGGGAGGCGTTCGGCGAGGTCGAGTCGACGAAGTCGGTGTCGGACGTGTACGCGCCCGGTCTCGGGAACGATCGTGGATCGCAACGCCCAGCTCGCGGATGATCCGGAGCTGGTCAACCGTGACCCGTACGGTGAAGGCTGGATGGTGGCCATCTCGCCGGCGGACGCGGCGGAGGTCGAGGCTCTGCTCGAGCCGGGGGCATACCGCCAGTTGACGGAGACGGAAGGCTCCTCGTCGTAGAGATTTCGCACTCTGAGCTGGGACGACAGCTCTCGGTTGGTCTTACCTGACGGCTCGGGAGAACCTTCACCTTCCATTGACCATCCAGCTCGATCGACGGTAGAGTCTCCTTTGCCGTTCAACTCTCGACCTCACTGGCAGACCGAGGTCATGGGGAGGCTCAACGTGTTCTGCACCAGTTGTGGACATCGCAATCCGGAGGGCGCTCACTTCTGTGCGAACTGTGGAACTTCGCTACAGGAAGACGCGACCATGAGCTTCAATCCCGTGGAGCAGGAAGATGAGGTTGGGGATGAGTCGGGTGCCCCTTACGGAGACCTCGAGCCTGGACAGGCTCTCGTTGTGGTGAAGCGTGGCCCGAACGCGGGGTCGAAGTTCCTGATCGACAAGGACGTGACGGGGGCAGGCCGCTACCCGGAGAGCGACATCTTCCTGGACGACGTGACGGTCTCGCGACGACACGCGGAGATCCGTCGTGACGACGGTCACTTCTTCGTCAAGGACCTCGGGAGCCTCAACGGCACGTACGTGAACCTGCAGCGCGTGGAGGAGGCGGAGCTCGCGGACGGCGACGAGTTGCAGATCGGGAAGTTCAAGCTGACCTTCTTCATCGGGGGGTGAATGTGGCGACGCGCAGTTACATGTCGATCGGTGAGGTCCTGGTGACTCTGAAGACGGAGTTCCCCGACATCACGATCTCCAAGATCCGTTTCCTGGAGGGCGAGGGCCTGATCGATCCCGAGCGCACCCCCTCCGGGTACCGCAAGTTCTACGACGAGGACGTCGACCGCCTGCGGATGATCCTGCGGTTGCAGCGCGACGAGTACCTCCCGCTGAAGGTCATCAAGGAGCGCCTCCTGCGCGCCGAACAGGACCCGGCGGGAGACGAGGCCGCCGCCGCCACCATGGTGAAGGAGGACGTCTCCGCCGTGGAGGAGATCGCCACCCCGCCGACGGGCCTGCACATGTCGATGGACGAGCTCGCCGCCGCGACCGGCGTGGAGCGCGATCGCATCAAGGACCTGGAGGGCTTCGGTATCCTGTGCTCGCACGGGATGAACGGCGACAAGTACTACGACGGCGACGACTTCGTGACCCTCTCCATCGTGAAGGACTTCTTCAAGTTCGGCATCGAGCCGCGCCACCTCACCATGTACCGCCACTTCGCGGAGCGAGAAGCGTCGTTCTTCGAGGGCATCGTCATGCCGATCCTTCGGCAGCGGAACCCGGACGCCAAGCGGTCGGCCACGGAGAGCCTCGGCGAGCTGTCGGCCATCTCCCGCAAGTTCAAGCAGGCCCTGCTGCGGACGAACCTGCGCCCGTACCTCCAGTCCCAGTAGCAGCCGGGTCGATTCGGGTGCGGATGCGTCGGCGTGCCGGCCTGCCCACGGCCGCTGCCGTCGTCACCGCCGCCACGCTCGTCGCTGGAGCGCTCGCGTCCGCGGCCGCGGCCACCTCCACCCCGCCGCCGACGCCGGTCGGCAAGGAGGCATCGCCGTCGCCGTTCCCGACCGTCCTGCAGACGCCGCATCCCGTCGTGCCCCGGCCGCCGGCGATCGCGGCGCGCAAGGCGGTCCTGGTCGACCAAGCGACGGGGCAGATCCTGTACGGGAAGGAAGCGACCAGGCGGCAGCCGATCGCGAGCCTCACGAAGATGATGACCGCATTGGTCGTCCTCGGGAAGACGCATCCGGGCGACCTGGTCACCGTCAGCCGCACCGCCGCCTTCACGCCCCCGTCGGACATGGGGCTGGTGGAGGACGAGCGCGTCACGGTGCACGCGCTCCTGGAGGGTCTGCTGTTGTCGTCTGCCAACGACGCCGCCGTGGCTCTGGCCGAGCACGTGGCCGGCAGCGAGCCGGCGTTCGTCGCGATGATGAACCGGCGGGCGGCGGCGCTCGGCATGCGGCACACGCATTTCGCGAGCCCCAACGGCCTGAACGACCACGGGTACTCGACGCCGCGGGATCTCGCGACGCTCGCCCGGGCCGCCATGGCCAAGCCGGGATTCCGGCGCATCGTGGCGACGAAGTTCGTGGACCTCCCCGGGCCGCCTCCCAAGAACGGGAAAGAGCAGCCCGGCCGGCACCTCCAGAACCGCAACGTGCTGCTGTGGCTCTACCGCGGAGCGACGGGTGTGAAGACGGGGTTCACGGAGGGCGCGGGGTGGTGCCTGGTGGCGAGCGCCGCGCGCGGCGGCCGGCACCTGGTCGCGGTCGTCCTCGGTGAGCCGTCACAGGGCGCGTCCTTCTCGAACGCGGCCGCACTGCTCAACTACGGGTTCGCGGAGTTCCAGGAGAGCGACCTCGCCGTGCCGGGGGAAACCGAGGGCATCGTGCTGTTGCAGGGCGAGCCGGTCCTGGTGTCGGCCACCGATCCGCTGACGGCGCTGGTGCGCCGGGATCGCCTCGACGACGTCCGGTCGACGTTCGTGCCGGCGCCGGGCGTGGCGCTGCCGGTCCACCAAGGTCAGCGCGTGGGCTCGCTGGCTGTTCCGGACGGGCGCGCTTCGGCTCGGCGCGGTTCCCGTGATGGCCGACGAGTCCGTGGACGCGCCACCGGCGAGCCCGGGGACCGTCGCGCAGGCGCCGCCCCCGGCCCAGTTGGCGCCGGCGTTCGACAGCGCGCTGCGCCTGCTGCACGCCGCCCTGCGGTCGGCGTGGGGGTCGCTCCTATGATGCGGGGGATGGAGGGGACCCGGATGCTGTTCACGACCGACGAGATCCAGTCCCGCGTCCGGGAGCTCGGCGAGCAGATCACCAGCGACTACCGGGGCCGCACGCCGACCCTCGTGTCGGTCCTCAAGGGCGGCAGCGTCTTCCTGGCCGATCTGTTCCGGCAGATCGACCTCCCCGTCCGGGTCGACTTCATGTCGATCTCGCACTATGCGGAAGGGGACGACGAATCCGGGGTGGTGCGCGTGTTGAAGGATCTCGACGACGACGTCATCGGGCTCGATGTCATCCTGGTGGAGGACATCATCGACACCGGGCTCACGCTGTCGTACCTGCTCGCGGCGCTTCAGGCCCGCGAGCCGGCGTCGCTCGAGGTGTGCACGCTGCTCGATCGGAGCGCGCGACGGATCCCTCCGCTCGACATTCGCTATCGCGGGTTCGACTGCCCCGACGTCTTCGTGGTCGGATACGGCCTGGACGTGAGCGAGCGCTACCGGAACCTGCCGTTCATCTTGGCGCTGGATCGCGAGCGCGCGCAGGGCGACGACCCGGACGCGCTGGTCCCGTACCTGGCGGGGAGCCTTCCGCAGGGCGACGCCGGGACGGTCGGCGCCGCCGGCTGATCCCGCGGCGCGATCCGCCGGGCGGACCGGTTGCCTCATGTGGGGAGTGTCGGTACCCTGGCTTCGGTCATGATCGAGCTGAACCTGGAAGGCGTCCGGCTGGAACTGCCCACCAACAGCCCGATCGTGCTGCTCCGGGAGCGCGAGGGGCGTCGCTACCTCCCGATCTGGATCGGCCAGAACGAGGCGCAGGCGATCGCGCTCGCCCAGCAGGGCGTGCCGACGCCCCGGCCGCTGACCCACGACCTCATGAAGAGCCTGCTGGACGAGACCGGCGTCCAGGTCGATCGCATCGTGATCACCGAGCTTCGCGAAGGCATTTACTACGCCGTCATCCAGATGTCCCGGAACGGCTCGAGCTTCGAGGTCTCCTCGCGTCCGAGCGACGCCATCGCGCTGGCCGTCCGCGCGAGCGTCCCGATCTTCGCCAACGACGAGGTGCTCGCCGAGGCCGCGATCGACGTCCCCGAGGGGGACGAGGACGAGCAGGAAGTGGAGCGCTTCCGCGAGTTCCTTGAGAACGTGCAGCCCGAGGACTTCGCCTGACCCGGACCGGTCGTTCCGGGTTCCTGACCAGCGGTTTTCCAGTCTCGTCCGAGTCTGTCGAACCCACGCCGGATGATTGACAGAACACCTGGTGGTGGTAGCCTTCTCCACGCCAACGCCCCCGTAATTACGGAGCTGTCATGCGCGACTCAGAAGGCTACCGGGTGCCCGAGGTCTGCAAGCTGGTTGGCATCTCCTATCGACAGCTCGACTACTGGGCGCGGACCGATCTGGTGACCCCGAGCGTCCGGGACGCCGGAGGATCGGGGACCCAGCGCCTGTATTCGTTCCAGGACCTGGTGATGCTCCGCGTCATCAAGAAGCTCCTGGACACGGGGGTGTCGCTGCAGCGGATCCGGAAGGCCGTCGACTACCTGCAAACCCACCTGAAGGCCGAGCCCTCGGGCGTCACGCTGATGTCCGACGGAAATCGCATCTACGCGGCCCAGTCGCCCGAAGAGATCGTCGATCTGTTGCAGAAAGGTCAGGGAGTGTTCGCCATCGCGTTGGATCGGGTGTGGGACGATCTGACCAAGCAGCTCCCGAAGGGGAGGGCGCCCGCCCACCTCTCGCTCGCCGGGGCCGGGGGCGCGTAGGAGGCCTTTGAGCCGCAAGCGGACCGCACACCACCCGCCCGACGCGCTGCCCAGTGATCTCGTCGAGTTCGCGCACGCGAGCGAGCGCCAGTTTGCCAGTCTCCTCGACTTCTACCAGATCGAGTGGCAGTACGAGCCGACCTCCTTCGATCTGGAGCGCGACAAGGACGGCAACGTCGTCCAGCGGTTCACCCCCGACTTCTACCTGCCGGCCTACGACCTGTACATCGAGATCACGACGCTGAACCAGCGGCTGGTGACCCGCAAGAACCGGAAGGTGCGCCGGCTCCGCGAGCTCTACCCGGAGGTCCGCTGCAAGATCTTCTACCAGCGCGACTACCTGTCCCTCGTGACCAAGTACGGGCTGGACAACACCAAGGCCTCCTGACCCGCTCCGGGTCGTCGTTCGCGCCTGCCGGGGTACACTCTCGCCTCAGGATGCAATTCGCCCCGCACACGGACGACGACGTCCGCGAGATGCTGGCCGCCTGCGGCCTGGACTCCCTGGACGACCTGTTCGCCCACCTCCCGCCGGGTGTGGTGCTCGACCGGAACCTCGACATCCCCGAGGGCCTCTCCGAGCTGGACCTCGTGCGGGAGATGGCCGCCCTTGCGGCGCGGAACCGCCATGCCGACGAGGCGGTGTGCTTCGCGGGTGGCGGCGCATACGACCACTACGTACCGGCCGTCGTGTGGGCCCTGGCCGGGCGGTCCGAGCTGTACACGTCCTACACCCCGTACCAGCCCGAGCTGTCGCAGGGTGTGCTCCAGGCGCTGTTCGAGTACCAATCGATGGTCTGCGACCTCACGGCCCTCGAAGTGTCGAACGCGTCGCTGTACGACGGCGCGACGGCGCTGGTGGAGGCGGTCCACATGGCCCTGGCCGCCACGCGGAGGACGCGCGTCCTGGTGTCGGAGGCCGTGGACCCCCGGTACTGGGCCGCGCTCCGCACGTACGGACGCGGCGCGGGCTACGAGCCCGAACCGATACGCATCTCGAACGGCCTGACGCCCGTCCCGTCGGCGGTGGACGAGGACGTGGCTGCGGTCGTCGTCCAGCACCCGAACGTCTTCGGGAACCTCGAGCCGGCGCGCGAGCTGTTCGCCGCCGCCGCCGCAGGTGGCGCGCGCGCCATCCAGGTCTTCGATCCGCTGTCGCTTGGCGTGCTGGCCCCGCCCGGCGAGGTCGGTGCCGACATCGCGGTGGCGGAAGGACAGGGCCTCGGGAACCACCTGGGATACGGCGGTCCGTATCTCGGGATCGTCGCCGCGCGCATGACCGACGTGCGGCGCATGCCGGGGCGCATCGTCGGGGAGACCACCGACGTGGAAGGCCGGCCCGGCTACGTGCTGACGCTGCAGGCGCGCGAGCAGCACATCCGCCGGGAGAAGGCGACGTCCAACATCTGCACGAACCAGACGCTCATGGCCGTCGCCGCGACGGTGTACCTGGCGTGGCTGGGGCCCGCGGGCCTCGAGGAGCTTGGCCGGCAGTGCGCGGCGAAGGCACTCTACGCCGCGGACCGCCTGGGCTCGGCGTCCGGCGTGCGGCTGGCCCACCCGGACGCGTCCTTCTTCAAGGAGTTCGGCCTGCGCACCGACCGCGACCCGCGGGACGTCCAGCGGGACCTGCTCGACCGGGGATTCCTGGTCGGGCCCGTCATCGGCGACGACGACGGGGACGTCCTGCTGGCGTCGGTCACCGAGCGGCGCACCCGCGAGGAGATCGACGCGCTCGCGAAGGCGTTCGAGGAGGTGGCGTCCGCATGAGGTGGGACGCGGCGGGGGAGGGGAGCGGCACGTGGTGACCGGAGCGCCGGTCCGGCGCGGCGGTCCGCCGGTTCCCCGCACCCTTCGCGACCTGTCGCGGCCCGGGAGGCGGGCGTCGACGTTCCCCACATTGGACGTCCCGGACGCCGGGATCCCGGCCGAGCACGCACGGGCCGGCGCGCTCGGCCTGCCCGAGCTGGCCGAGCGAGACGTGGTGCGCCACTTCACCGCGCTGTCGCAGTTCAACTACGGGGTCGACACGGGGATCTACCCGCTCGGGTCGTGCTCGATGAAGTACAACCCGAAGGTCGCGGAGACGGTCGCGGCGATGCCGGGGTTCCAGCGGCTGCATCCCCACCAGCCCGAGGACAGCGTGCAGGGCGCGCTCGAGCTGCTCCACCGGCTGGAGCGCGCGCTGTGCGAGATCACCGGCATGCACCGCGCGACGCTGCAACCGCCCGCCGGCGCGTCGGGCGAACTGACCGGCCTGCTCATCATGCGCGCCTTCCACACCAAGCGGGGGAAGCCGCGGTCCACGATCGTCATCCCCGACTCCGCCCACGGCACCAACCCGGCGAGCGTCACGCTCTCGGGGTACCGGGTCGTGCAGATCCCCTCCGACCCGAGGGGGCTGGTCGACGTGGAGGTCCTGCGAGCGCATCGTGGACGAGGACACCGCCGGCCTGATGCTGACGAATCCGAACACGCTCGGCATGTTCGAGGTGGACATCCAGCGGATCACCGAGATCGTCCACCGGGTGGGCGCGCTCGTCTACTACGACGGCGCGAATCTCAACGCGATCATCGGGCGCGTGCGGCCGGGCGACATGGGCTTCGACATCGTCCACATGAACACGCACAAGACGTTCGCCACCCCGCACGGCGGGGGAGGGCCGGGCGCCGGGCCCGGTCAGCGTGACCGAGGAGCTCGAGCCGTTCCTTCCCGCGCCGGTCGTCGCGTACGACGCGGACGGCGGACCGGTACTTCTGGGACCGCGACCGCCCGGACTCGATCGGACCGGTCCACGGGTTCTACGGGAACTTCGGCATCCTGGTGCGCGCGTTCGCCTACGTCTTCGGGCACGGGCACGACGGGCTGAAGGCCGTGGGAGAGCGGGCGGTGCTGAACGCCAACTACCTGGCCGCGCTCGTGACCCAGGCGTACCCGCTGGCGTACCAGCAGCCGCCGATGCACGAGTTCGTCGCGACCGCGAAGCGGTTCAAGAAGCACGGGGTGCGGGCCATGGACATCGCGAAGCGGATGATCGACCTCGGGTTCCACCCGTCGACGGTCTACTTCCCGCTGATCGTGGACGAGGCGATGATGGTCGAGCCCACCGAGACGGAGTCGAAGGAGACGCTCGACGCGTTCGCCGAGGCGCTCCTGCAGGTCGCCCGGGAGGCCGAGGACGACCCCGACCTGCTCCACGAGGCGCCGATCACCACGCCCGTCCGCCGGCTGGACGAGGCGAAGGCGGCACGCGAGCTCAGGCTCCGCTGGGGCTCGGATGGGGACGCCGAGGCCGAGGCGGGCT
The DNA here is from genome assembly GCA_963770955.1 of uncultured Actinomycetota bacterium. Lineage (GTDB taxonomy): Bacteria > Actinomycetota > UBA4738 > UBA4738 > UBA4738 > DASPTB01. Next base: position 912,247 of record CAVYRK010000011.1, on the reverse strand, counting down.
CGTAAGCGCGCCTGACGATCAGGCCGGGACCGGGGGAGCCAGGACCGCCTCGATGGCCGCCTGAATGTCCTCTTCGCTGGGGGCGACCCCCGGCTCGTCGGTGATCCACACGGACCGGACGATCCCGTCGGTCCCCACCCCGATCACGCCCGCGCTTCGAGGTGTGCCGGAGCCCGGACATGAGATCGGGGGCGTAGGTCCCGACGTACTCCTCGCTGACGGTGTGCTCGTAGTCGGCCAGGATCGGCACCCTGAAGTGGTACTCCCGCTCCCACTGCTGGATCAGCCACGGGTAGTGACCGGTCACGGCCCAGACCCGGACGCTGGAGGCCCCGTAGAGGTCGTCCGCGCGGTCCCGTACCTCCTCCATCTGGAGCTGGCAGGTCCGCGTGAACGGCGGCCGGGAAGAAATGAAGGATGATCGGCCCCTCCTTCAGTCCCTCGCTGAGCCGGTACGTGTGGTACGTCCCGGTCTCGGGGTCCCGCTCGCCGAACAGCTCGAAGTCGGGGGCCGGATCGCCAACCTTCACGCTCATGCGCAGCGCTCCTTCTCGTCGAGGTTCTTCCCGGACCAAGCGTGGCAGTCGTCCGGACGAATGTGGGCCACTCTATCCATTGGTGCCGACAACGCGGGTCGCCCCGCGGGGGTGAGGTTGCGCTCGCTCGACTTTCCATAATGTCCATTATCGGCGTTCACGAGAGGGGACGAAGACCCGGTCGAGGCTGGTGAGCGGCCTCCTCAGGGTGACCGGTGCCCGGGCAGGCGATCGCGGATCGCCCAACGGGCGACGTCGTAGAGCGCCTCGACCACGATGGCGCGGGAGATCTTCGAATGTCCGTGCTCCCGCTCCCGGAACGTGATCGGGACCTCGCCGAGCCGGAAGCCCATCCGCACCGCTCGGTAGACGAGCTCGATCTGGAATCCGTACCCCTGCGAGTGGAACCCGGCCTGCACGAGGGAAGCCAGGCACTCCCGGCGGTAGCTCCGGAACCCGCTGGTCGCGTCCTTGACGGGCAGGCGGAGCAGGGTCCGGGCGTAGGCATTGCCGCCCTTGGACAGGGCCACGCGGAATCGGCTCCAGTTGGAGACGCCGCCGCCGGGAATGTACCGGCTCCCGATGGTGAGGTCGTTCGTCTCGGCCCCCGCGATCACTGCCGGCAGATCCTCGGGGCGGTGGGACAGGTCGGCGTCCATCTCCACGACGACGTCGTACCCCTCGTCGAGGCCGACGCGGAAGCCGGCCAGGTACGCGGACGACAACCCCCGCTTTCCCTCGCGGTGCAGCACCCGGATGCGGGATTCGGATGCCGCCAGGTCGTCCGCGATGCGTCCGGTGCCGTCCGGCGACCCGTCGTCCACGATCAGGGCGTGGACCGCCGGCCCCGCCTCGAGGGCGCCGCGGACCGCGGCCTCGATGGTGGCCCGCTCGTTGTACGTCGGGAGGACGACCAGGACGCGGGGCTGCGCGCCCCCGGCGATGGGGGCGTGCGCCGCCGCCATCCCCTCCCCCGCCGGGGGATCGGCGGCAACCGGGCTCCCGGCCGCGGCAGGCCGCCGACGACGGGCACGGACCCGGCCGGCGATGCCGATGGCGAGGAGCACGAGCATGGTCATCGCGCACAGGAACGGGAACCAGTCCCCGAACCGCACGTATGGCGTCCGCGCGGTCGCGGTCGGCACGTCCCCGCGGAGGACCGTCTGCTCGAACAGGCCGGTCCGGCTCACCACCTGGCCGTGCGCGTTGACGATGGCGCTCTCCCCCGACACGGCCGCCTGCACGACCCACCGCCCCGTCTCCACCGCGCGCAGCTGGCTCATGATCACGTGCTCACGCGACGCCGGCGAGTCCAGGTACGAGGAGTCGTTCGTGGTGACGACCATCAGCTCCGCCCCGTCGGCCACGAATTGCCGGAACAGCCCCGGGAACGTGTTCTCGAAACAGATCGGCGTGCCGACGAGCGTGCCGTTCACGTCGAACGCGTGCACGCGGCTGCCCGAGGAGAACGTCCCCAGGCCATGCCGGTACCGCTGCGTCCACCCGAGCGCCGAGTGCCACGGGATGTACTCGCCGAACGGCACCAGGTGGATCTTCGCGTACGAATCGACGATCGAGCCCCGCGCGTCGTAGAGCAGCGCGACGTTGAACAGGGTGTCTCCAGGCCCCGGCGTGATCGCGCCGACGATCGTCGGCGCGCCCACCGCGCGAATCGACGCGGACACCGCTGCGCCCAGGGTCGCGTCGCGCGCCGGGTCGTCGGCGAGCGCGTTCTCCGGCCACACCGCCAGGTCCGGCGGGTCCGGGGCCAGCGTGCGGTTCAGGTCGATGTGGTTCAGCGCGACCTGATCGCTCTGCAGCAGGCGGTCCGACGCCAGCGCGCGCGGCACGTTCCCCTGCACCACCGCGACGTCCATCGGCGGGCCCGACGCCCCGCGCACCGGGATCGCGGCCGGCAGCAGGGTCACGCCGAGCGCGATCGCGACCGGGATCGCGGGGCCCAGCCGCGCGGCCCGGCCGGGCCGGCGGACGACCGCCGCCTCCAGCAGCAACGCGTTCACCAGCAGCACGACGAACGTCACGCCCCAGACGCCGGTCACGGTCGCGAGCGGCAGGGTCAGGCCGTTGCCGTGCTGGGTGTAGCCGAGCCCCCCCCAGGTGAATCCCCCGATCGGCCACATCCCTCGGATCCAGTCGATCGCCGTCCACAGGCCGGCCAACGCGAACGCGGATCGCACCGGCCGGTCGCCTCGGGCCACCAGCGGCGCGAGCGCGCCGAACGCGGCCGCGAACAGCGCCTGGCTCACCACCAGCGGCAGCCACGCGATGGTGCCGAACACGACCAGCCAGTTCAGCAGGAAGCCGTAGTAGACGACGCCGAACGCGAAGGCGGCGGCCGCCCCGCGGCCCGGCCGCGCGCCCCGGAGCGCCCACAGGAGCGGCACGAGCGCCACGAACGCCAACGGGCCCTGCATCGGCGGGCGGGTTGGCCAGGTTCAGGAGCAGCCCCGACAGCAGCCCGGCAGCGATCGCGGTGGCCGCCGAGCTCGGGGAGGGGGGTGGGCGCAGCGACCGGATGCTCAGGCGCAGTCCCTGCAGAGCATCCGCTTCTTGTCCGCGAGCTGGCTGCGGTGCTTGACCAGGTAACACTTCCGGCAGGTGAACTCGGTGGGTTGCTGGGGAACGACCTTAACCGAGAGCGTCTCGATTCGCTCGTCCCGGTCCAGGGAGAGGACGGATTCGTCGTCCTCCTCCTCTCCCCCAGCCTCCTCCGCCCGAGAGGTCAGCAGCTCGTCGAGGCTGGCCTCGCCCTCCTCGGGCGGCTCGGCCGCGGCCGGCGCCGGTTCCTCTTCGTCCTCGCCGTCGGCGAGGTCTTCGGGGAACTCCTCGTCCTCGGCCGACTCCTCTTCCAGTTCTTCGTCTTCCACGGGTCCTTCTTTCGGGTCCAGAAGCTCGGTCTCGTTTCCGGTACCCCGCGTTTGGTGCGGCATTGTACGCGGGGTTGCGGCCGGTGGGGCCACAGACGCGTGCGAAAACGGCGAAAGTGCCAAGAATGTTCCCGGATGGCTCCGGGCGAGGGGGAAAAGTTGAGGACCCAAGAAACCTTTGGAACCGCGGCGCCGGGGCGCCGCGTTGTCTACTCGGCCTCTTGGGTCCTCGCGCCCGCGACCCGGGGGTCGCGAACGCGCTCACTCTAGGCCCGCGCGCTTCGGGCTGTCAAATGAACGACCCGATTCCGCGCCGCCGCGGACGATCGTGTCTCCGGTCGTCGGATCCTTGTCGAGCACGACGAGATCGTCGATGGCCTCGCGCATCGCTGCGACGTGGCTCACGACCACCACGAGTCGGTGCTCGGACTCGGCCACGAGTCGCTCGATCCCCTCCATCGCCTTGTCGAGGTGGTCGGGATCCAGGCTGCCGAACCCTTCGTCCAGGAAGAAGGCGTCCATGCGGCCGCCCCCCCGCGCCACCATCTCGGCCAAGGCGAGCGCGAGCGCGAGGGACGCCAGGAACGTCTCGCCGCCCGACAGGCTGTCCGCGCGGCGCTCCGTCGCGCCGGCGTTCATGTCCAACACCGCGAACTCGCCGTCGTCGCTGAACCGGTAGGACCCGCCCGACAGATCCTGGAAGTGCTCGCTGCCGAGCGCGGCCAGCTCCGCGCGCTCTTCCTCCAACAGGAACCGAAGGAACGCCGACGGCCGGAGGTCCTCGCTCAGGCGGTCGGCCAGGTCGCGGCGCCGCTCGATCTTCTTCACGCGAGCCGACAGCGCGCGCCGGCTCGACAGGACGCGCCGGAGCTCTTCGACCCGGGTCCTCGCGGCGCCGTGCGCCGTCGCTGCCTCGGTGACCGCGTCCGCGAAGGGGCGGTCGGACGCCACGCCCGCGCTCCGGTACAGGGCATCCAGCGCGGTCGATGTCTCCGCCTCCGTGGCCGATGCCGCGTCGCGCGCGGCGACGGCCTGCTCGTGCGTCGACAGCAGCATGGCGCCGATGTCGCGAAACGCCGCCCGAAGTGCCTCCGGCGTGCGCTCGATGGTGCGGCTCTCCCCGAGGCGCCCCCACACGCCGCTCAGTCGAACGGCGACGCCGGCGACCTCGTCGCGCAGCTGGTCGGCGCGTTGCCGGGCCGCGTCGAGCGCCGTGACGGCCGCGCGCGCCTCGTCCTCGGCCTCCTTGAGCGCTTCGCGCGCGGCCGTCACGGCCTTCCTCCGGACCGCCAACTCCTCGACGGGGTCGCCCGTGCCGAGCAGGACGGTGAGGCGGCGCTCGGTCTGCGCAAGCGCGCGTGCCGCCGCGGCGAGCTCGGTCGCGCTCCGCTTCTGCGCCGCGCGTGCGGCGACGAGGGTCTCGCGCGAGGCGGCGGCTCGCTCCGTCGCCGCGGCCAGTGATCCGCGTGCACCGTCCGCAGCGGTCCGGCGCTTCTCCTCTGCCGCCCGCGCCCGGTCCAGTGCCTTCTGCGAGGCCGCCGCTTTCGCGGCGCGCGGCCCCTTCGCCGGCAGGGTCGCGATCGGCTGGGCGCAGACCGGGCAGGGTTCGCCCTTGCCCAGGCCGGCCCGCAGCTCCGCGGCCATGTCGGCATGGACCGCCGCTTCCAGGGCGGCCTCGGCCTCGGCCACGGCGTCGCGCGCGGCGCGGGCCGCCTCCTCGGCGTGCGCGACCGCGCCGTCGGCAGCGGAGACCGCGGCCGAGGCGGAGACCGCGGCCCGGTCCGCCGACGCGACGTCGCTCTCGGAGGCGTCGGCCCTCGCCCGGCACCCCTCCGCGGCGGAGATCTCGTGGTCCCGACGGACGATGAGGTTGGCGGCCTCGTCCAGGCGCTCGCGTCCCCCTGCCTTCTTCTCGGCGTCGGCCGCGTCGGTGTCCGCCGCGCGCCGCCGCTCCTCGGCCGCCTTCGCCGACGCGGTCGCCTCTCGAACGGCGGCTGCCGCCTCTTCTCCTTCTCCGGAGACGCGCTCGATGTCCTCCAAGGCCGGAAGCTCGCGTGTGAGTTGCTCGATCTCCTCCATGCGGGCCCGGGCCGTATCGGCCGAGCTCCGAGCGGCGGCTGCGGCGTCGTCCAGCCGTCTCACCTCGGGGACGAGCGCGGTCAGATAGCCCACTCGCGCGCCGGCGTCCTTCTCATGCACCTCGGCTTCCGGCAGCCGTTCGCGCGCGTCGGCGAGGCGGCCCATCTCGATCGCGACCGCGTCCAGCTCGGCCCGGGCGACGGCGAGACGCCCCTTGGCCACCTCGTGGGCGCGGTCGACCCGCTCCAGTCCGAACACGCCCTTCAGCACCTGATCCCGTTCGCCCGGGCGGGCATGCAGGAACTCGGCGAACCGGTTCTGCGCCAGCAACACCGAGCGGCAGAAGGTCTTGAAGTCCATCCCGAGCAGCGCCGCCACCCGCGCGGTGACGGCCGCCTCGCCGGAGACGGTCTCGAGGCGCTCCGCATCGGCGTCGTCGGACGCGAGTCGTTCCAGCTGGTGGCCCGACTGACCCTTGCGGCGCAGCCCGCGCGCCGCGCGCCAGACCTGTCCGTCGACGGTGAACCGGAGCTCGACGTGTCCCTGATCGAGCTGCTGATGGATGAGCGACCGGGTCGCGGCCTCGTACGTCGGCGTCTTGCCGTACAGCGCGAACGTCATCGCGTCGAGGATGCTCGACTTCCCGCTGCCGATCGGGCCGACGATGCCGCACCAGGCGCCGGCCGCGCCAGTCGAACGTCGCGCGCTGCCGGTAGGACCGGAACCCCTCGACGGTCAGCTCAAGCGGTCGCATCGACGGCGTCCGCCTCCTCCAGGACGTCCCGGAACAGGTCGACGAGCTCCTTCGGCGGCTCCTCGTCCGGACGCTCCTGCCGGAAGTACGCGTCGTACAGGTCCGGCAGCGACCGGCCGCGTCGCGTCTCGCGAGCGGCCCCCGCGTCGCCGTCCCGCCGCCGAGGCCGGACGTTCACCAGGAGCGGAAACGTCTCGCGGGCGCGCTGCCCGAGCGTCACGTCCACCGCCGAGGTGTCCACGGTGAGGTCGAGGTACGCGTCCTGGAACTCGGCCGCCCTCCCCTCCACCTGCTCCCAGGTCCCCTGCAACCGGATCAGCTGCCGTGGGTACGCGACCGGAATCGACTCGGCGACGGCCAGCTGCCCGGGCGCCGCGTCGACCAGGACCACCCGCTTCGCCTCACCCGCTTCGCCGAAGTCGAGTGGCAACAGCGAGCCCGCGTACTGGGCCGGCACCGGAGCGCCCGGAACCGGTTGCGGCGCATGGATATGGCCGAGCGCAACGTATTGGGGACCCGCGGGGATCGCTTGCGGCGTCGCGGCGTAGGCGGCGCCCATGTGGAGCTCGCGCTCGCCGCGCGGGCCCTCGTGGCCCAACTTGACGCCGTTCACCAGGAAGTGCGCCATCAGGATCGGCACCTCGCCCGCTCCCGTCGACGCCACCAGCGCCTCGTTGTACGCCGCGCAGATCCGCGCGACGCGCTCTGCGTAGCCGCGGTACCACTGTCCGGTGTCCTGCATGAAGTCGACGACGTGGCCCTCGCGAAGGAAGGGGAAGCACGCCACACGGGCCGCGACGCCGAGCTGCTCGGGGTCGAGGATGCCGCCTTCGTCGGGGCGCTTGATCGTTCCCACCAGGTGCACGCCGCGAGGCGCCAGCAGCGGCGCGAGCGCCTCGAACAGCTCCGGCGAGTCGTGGTTGCCGGCGACGGCCACCACGGGCCGGTGTGCGGCCAGCCGCAGCAGCCACCGGAGCCCGGTGCTCAGCGCCTCGATCGGCGGCGTCGGCCGGTCGAAGACGTCGCCGGAGACGAGCAGCAGGTCGGCCTCACGCTCGTCGGCGATCCGCTCGACCTCGGCGAGCACCGCCTCGGCCTCCTCCAGCCGGTCGAAGCGCCCCAGTCGCTTCCCGACGTGCCAGTCGGCCGTGTGCAGGATTCGCATCTACAGACCGCTGAAGGGGTCGCCCTCGCCGGCGGCCTCCTCCTTCCGCGTCGCCCACGGCGGAAACGGGAACGTCACGACCAACGGCACGGGGATGGAGGGCTGCGAGAGCACCATCGTTCCCGGCTTGAGCAACCGCGCGCGGGCGCGCGTCGACGGCAGCATCCAGCCGTACTCCGCCCGCTCTGCCTCCGCGGCGTCCAGCCGGCCGCTGACCCGGATCGCCGCGTTCTCCATGACCTCCGGCGCGACCTTCGACGCCGTCTGCTGCGCGCCCACCAGCAGCACGCCGAGCGACCGGCCGCGCTGCGCGATGTCGATCAGCATGTCCTTCAGCGGGCTCTGCCCGTCGCGTGGCGCGTACTTGTTCAGCTCGTCCAGGACGACCACCGACAACGGCAGACGCTGGCCGGTCTGCTCCTTCTCCTGGAATGCCTCGTTCAACAGCGCGCCCACCACGAACCGCTGGGCCAGATCGTGCAGCGACTGGATGGCGACGACGGTGACCGACGCGCGCGACCGGTCGATCCGGCGCGACTCCCCGGCCTGCACCAGCGGTCCGAGACGGTGCGCCGCAGCGTGCATCCGGCGCATGAACGCCGACACCGTCCCCGGCTGGACACGCGCCGTCCAGGCCGAGTCGGGCTCGCCGCCGTCCTCGGGCTCGAGGACCGGCTCCAGCGCCTCCACCAGCGTCCGCAGGTCCGTCACCACCGTCTCGCCGGGCTCGGGCTGCGCCGAGGCCCCGCGTTCGTGTCCGCCGTGGGGCGGCTCGCGCAGGACGACCGCGCCCGGGCGGCCGGCGACGTCCACCGCGAACCGGCGAAGCTGCGCCTGCACGCGCTCGCGCACGAACGGGATCTGGTTGCGCGAGTCCGACGCGTCCGTGAAGAGGAATTGCAGCAGGCCTTCGTCGACGAATTCGCGCGGCGTCCAGGTGAAGACCTCGACGCCCTCCTGCCGTCCGCCCGTGTCGGGGACGACGACGTCCGCGGTCCCGGGGCGCGGCGGCGCCCAGAACCGCACCGACCCGAACGGCTCCGGATCGACGCCGAGGGCACGCCACCCGGCCGCGGCCTCCTCGTCGAAGAACCGGTTCGGCTTGTCGAGCCACAGGAGGTCCTCGCCCTTCACGTTGAAGACCAGGACGCGAAGGCTCGCGGCCCCCTCCCCAACGATGTCCGGGCGCGACGTCAGCATGCGCAGGAAGAACAGCGCGAACGACGTCTTGGTGGCGACGCCCGACACGCCGGAGATCGACATGTGGCCGCCCTTGCGCCCGTCGAAGAAGTCGAGATCGAGGGGAACGGGCTCGCCGTCGCGCCCGAGCCCGGCGGGCAGCGGCCGGCCCATCTCGTCCACGTACAGCGCGCGCCGCCGCTCCTCGCCGCGCGCCCGCTCGACGACGCCCCCGGGGTCGGGGGCGACCCACAGCTCGGGGTCGACGCGCGTGACCGTCACGGTCGCCGAGCGCACCTTCGCCCCCGGCAGGATCCCTTCCGCCGCGATGCGGTGGGTGTCCGACTCGTAGGTGGCGCCCTCGTACACCGCCTGGACCTCGCTCACGACGCCGTACGTACGCACCTCGCCGGCTTTCGGCACGAGCGTCCGCGTCATCACCAGGTCGTCGAGCTGCGCGTACTCGTCCTCCTCCAGCACGACGCGGAACTCCTGTGTGGTCGTGTGCTCCGACCCGAGGACGCGGCCGATCTGCTCCGCCTCGCTCATACCCTCAACTCCTCTCGCATCACCGCGGCCCGGATCGCCCGGTACACCAGGCCGCGGTCCCCCATCAGGTGGCGAAGCTCGCGCTCGAGCGCGGCGATGGGAACCAGGTTCTGCGGCGCGCGCGGGTCCAGGTGCTCCTCGGACGCGACCAGCGGCAGGACGGCGGCCGTGCGATCGGCCATCGTCCGCACGTCCCCGAACGGGAGCGAGCCGTACGCCTCGCACCGGACGATGCCCGACCACGAATGTCCCCCGCCGGGATTCGACAGCCGCACGTACCAGGAATACCGCCGATGGTCGTTGATGGCGAACAGGGGCGTGCGCTGGCCCGGCGCGAGTGCCCCGATCACCGGGTTGTGCTCGGGCGGCAGGTAGGTCCTGCGGTGGCTCTTCACGTACCCCACCGTGGAGTGCGGCGACAGGTCGCTGAGCGGGCCGTCCGCGATCACGAAGCAGCCCGAACGGGCGAAGCTCGCCGCGCACGCGCCTTCCGCGCGGCGCATGTGCCCGTGCACCTGCAGCACGAGCTTGTTGAGGTCGGGATCGTCGATGGTCTCGGTGCGGTACGGCGGATCGAGCTCGACCGCCGGCAGCACCTCCCGGCGCCGCCCGGACAGCACGGCGACGCGTTCCACGCGCGCGCCCGCCACCGTGGACGACGGCGCTTCGCGATCCCAGATGGTCGCGCCGACGGCGTACGACCCGGCCACGCCGGGAACCGGTCCCAGCTCGGGGTCGTCGATCGTGAGGCGGGCGTCGATGCGCCGGACCCCGTCGACGAACGCCATCTGCGCAAGGCCGTCGTCGTGCCCGGGAAGCGGCTCCCAGTCCGCCCGTTCGACGGTGAGATCGACCGACCCCTCGGCGGGGGCCAGGAACTCCTCCGGATCGAACGGGGCGCCGTAGTCCGGGGCCCATCCCTCGACGTGCATCCGCGCCATGTCGTGGGAATTGTAGGCCCGAAGGGGACGTGAATTACACGCGTGTGAGTTTGCCCAGGTCGGGCCCTCCGGGCTGCCCCCTGTGGCGCTCGTCGCGACCGTCGTCGACAATGGCGCCGTGCAGACCGCAGCCCACGTCGATCCGGCGTTCGTCCGCCGCCTGCTGGACCGCGAGTGGGCGCGATTCGTCGACGAGCGCCCGCGCACGCGGCAGCTGCTGGCCGACGGGGCGCGTTCCATGCCGCACGGCGTCCCCATGCAGTGGTTCCACCAGACGGAGGACCACCCCGTCCTCTACGTCGCCGAGGGGAAGGGCGCGTACTTCACCGACGTGGACGGGCATCGGTACCTGGACACGAACGTCGCCGACATGAGCATGTTCTGCGGCTACGCGCCCGAGCCGGTGGTGCGGGCCGTGTCCGAACGGGTCGCGCGCGGATCGCAGTTCCTGCTGCCATCGGAGGACGCGCTGTGGGTCGCCGAGGAGCTTGCGCGCCGGTGGGGTCTGCCGAAGTGGCAGTTCACCCTTTCGGCGAGCCAGGCCAACGTCGAGGTGATGCGCCTTGCGCGCGTCGCCACCGGACGCCAGATCGTCGTGATGTTCCACGGCCGCTACCACGGTCACTTCGACGAGAACCTCGTGGTGCAGGAGGACGGGCGGGCGGCCTTCGAGGAGGGCGGTCCGCCGAAGGAGGCGCTCGGCCGGGTTCGCCTGGTGCACTTCAACGACCCCGACGCGATCCGCGACGCGCTCGCCCCGCGCGACGTCGCCGTCGTGCTGACCGAGCCCGCCATGACCAACAACGTCGGCCTGATCCAACCGGTGGCGGGCTACCACGAGGCGCTGCGCGAGGTCACCGCCGAGACGGGGACGCTCCTCGCGTACGACGAGACGCACACGCTCGTGAGCGGCCCGGGCGGGCTGGTGCGGCAGTGGAACCTGCAGCCGGACCTGATCTCCGTCGGGAAGTCGATCGCCGGCGGGATCCCGATGGGCGCGTACGGGATGACCGATGCGGCTCGCGCACACGATGGAGACCGGCCGCGGGCCCACCGGCGTCGCGACCGGCGGCACCCTGTTCGCGAACCCGCTGTCCATGGCCGCCGCTCGCGCGGCCCTCGGCGAGGTGCTCACCGACGCGGCATACGAACGGACCGCCGCGCTCGGCGGCCGGATGGCGGACGGCCTGCAGGCCGCCGTGGAGCGGGTGGGGCTGCCCTGGAGCGTGCACCGGATGTTCGCGCGGTCCGGGGTGGCGTACGCGCCGGATCTCCCCCGGAACGCGGTGGAGGCCAAGCGGATCCAGGACCCGCCGTTCACGGCGCTCTGGCGCATGTTCCTGGCGAACCGCGGCGTCTGGGAGGCGATCCCCGGCGCCGGCCCGACCGTCTCGGTCCCCGCCGGTGCCGAGGACGTCGACGGGTACCTCGCGGTCGTGAACGAGCTGCTCGACGAGGTCCTGGCGCCGCCCGGCTGAGCAGCCGTCCTACCGGGCGAAGACCTCCCGCCCGCGACTGACCGTCAGGATCGGCCGGAGCTCCCGCGGATCGTCCGCCTCCATCGGGTCCGTCTCGTAGACGGCGAAGTCGGCGTGCATCCCTGGCGCCAGGTGGCCCTTCTTCTCCTCCCGGTGGGCGAGCGTGGCGCCTCCCCACGTCCACACGTGCACGGCCTCCTCGCGCGTCATCCGCTCGGAGGGGTCGTGGTGGTTCTCGAGCGCCCACACGCCGAACATGGGGTCCAGCTCGGTGATCGGCGAGTCCGACCCGCCGCCGACCACGAGGCCCCGGCCGACGAAGGTCGTGAACGGGTTCATCGCCGCCGCGCGTGTCTCGCCCAGGCGCTGCTCGTAGAGCTGGCCGCGTTGTCCCCACACGGCGTCGAACGCCGGCTGGACCGACAGCGCCAGCCCCAGCATCGCCGCGCGCTCGATCATTTCCGCATTCACCATCTCGACGTGCTCGATGCGGTGCCGTCGCGCGCGGAAGTGCCGCCGCTGACGCGAGTCGAGCGACTGGTACACGCGCTCCCACGCGCGGATCGCCTGCTCGATCGCGGCGTCCCCGATCGCGTGCACCGCGGCCTGGAGGCCGGCCGTGTGCGCGCTGTGGAAGAACTGCGCCACGCGGTCGTCGTCGGCATTCAGCGCTCCGCTCCCCCCGCCGTCGACGTATGGCTCGGTCAGGGCCGCCGTCTGGGCCCCGATCGACCCGTCGAGCGACAGGTCGCCGCCGATCGTCTCCAGCCCCAGGTCGAGGATCCATGGGATGTCCTCGTCCGCGACGTACACGACGACGTCGACCGGGAGCTGCCGCCGGTGTTCCAGGAGCACCTCGACCTCGCGGCGCCCGTGCGACGACGGGATGGCCATCTCGTGGACGAAGGTCACACCTCGCGAGGCGGCCAGGCCGGTCGCCTGCAGCTGCAGCTCCCGTAGCTCGTGATCGGAGAGGGCCTTATGGAACCAGCGCTGCACGGCGCCGTTCGCCTCCCGGCGGACCACGCCGGTCGGCCTGCCCTCCTGGTCCCGCTCCACCCCGTCCACCTCGAGCGCCTCCGCCTGCCGCAGGGCCGCGGTGTTCACCAGTGAGAGGTGCCCGTCGGCCCGGATCAGCACCACCGGCATGGCGAACGTCTCGTCCATCTCGTTGAGCGTGGGGAGCCTGCGAACCTCCCACGTGCTCTCGTCGAATCCGTGGGCAAGGACCTTCGTCGGCCCGTGTGAGACCTCCTCGGCGACGAATCCCAGGAGCTCCTCGGCCGAGCGCGCCCGCTCGATCGGGATGCCGATCATCGACAGCGTCGTGCCGGTCAGGTGGACGTGGGCGTCCACGAACCCGGGGAGCACCACGGTGCCGGGCAGCTCCACGATCCGGTCCGCGCCCGGCGGCTCGCCCACGCCCACCCGCTCGACGTGCCGGCCGTCGACCAGGATCCACTCGCCCTCGGCCGGGCGGCTCAGCGTGTGGACGCGGGATGCCCGATAGAGCGTCTTCACCGGTCGGTCGTCTCCTGCCGCCGGCGGACGCCGGCTCGGGGTGGAGTGTAAGCCGGGGAGCGATCCGGAAGGGGAGCAAACGGTCAGGATCCCTGCATCGCGCGGATCACGCGGCCGTCGTTCACCCGGTCTCGGGGAGCCGGGCAGTGCCGGCGATCATCGGCCGCTCGATCCTGGGTGCCTTGGGCACCTCGGTGTGGCGGAGGTCCTCGACGAGCAGCGGTGAGGCGGCGATCGCGGCGAGGGTGGCCCGGTTCGGATGGCAACCCACCAGCTTGTAGGGAAACGGCGGACGATCCTGCTTTGCCGCAACGGCCGGGTCGTCGGAGCGGACGTGTTCGGCGAACAGCAGCCGGCCGCCGGGCCGAAGGACACGGGCGATCTCGGTCAGCGCGGCGCCGGGGTCGGGGACGCTGCACAGGACGAACGTGACCACAGCAGTGTCGAACGAGTCGTCGGGGAACGGCAGGTGCTCAGCGGCGGCGTCGACCACTTCGGCATCCGGGCGGGCAGTGGCAACACGGCGACGGAGCCGGCGGCCCATGTGGGGGTCCGGCTCGGTGAGTACCAGCCGGGTCACCGAGGCCGGATAGTGCGCCAGGTTCAGGCCGGTGCCGGCGCCGATCTCGATCGTCCGCCCGCTGGCCTGCGCCAGCAGCCGCTCGCGTTCCGCGCTCAGGCCCGCGCCCTCAGCGCCCCGGTTGATCCGGTCGTAGATCGCGGCGTACAGGCGTTTGAACATGCATGAATGATGAGCCCCGTAGCCGAAAAGTTCGAGTTCGCGCCTCCTTTGTGCCGCAGCGCCCACTCGTCGACCGCCGGAGCCCTCAGGTGGGTTCGCTCGGCGATCCCGAAGGGACAGCGTCCGGGCATGTGGCCCGCCCCGGGGGACATTGCCCACGCGCGGCTACCCCGGTAGCATCCGCGCCACAACTGCATATGCGACCGGCATGGCCGCCTGAACGGCCGGCCGGTGGCCTCATCCAGAGAGGTGGAGGGACAGGCCCTGTGAAGCCTCGGCAACCCCGCCCCGCCAAACCGGCGGGCGGCAGGTGCCAACTCCCACCCGCGGCCACCGCGGGAGAGATGAGGAAGGTCTGGATGCGAGGCTCGCTTTCACCGCGGGCCTCGTCGCATGGAGGGGCACGGCGGCGACCCCGTCGGCCCGTCGCGAAGGCACCCGCCGTCGACCGACGATGAGGAGCCACGACGTGACGACGTTCCTGGAAGGACTGCACTGCAGGGAGTGCGGGGCGACGTACGCCGCCGAACCGCGCTCGGCCTGCGACGAATGCTTCGGGCCGCTCGAGCCCGCCTACGACTACGACGCCATCGCCGCCGCGATCTCGCGTGACTCGATCGCCTCCGGCCCGCCGTCCCTGTGGCGGTACGCACCGCTGCTGCCGGCGACGTCCGAGGATCGCGTCGACCTGGGCGACGGCTGCACGCCGCTGCGCCGGGCGCACCGCCTCGGAGCCGAACTCGGCCTGCCGAACCTGTGGATCAAGGACGAGACGCGAAACCCGACGCACTCGTTCAAGGACCGCGTCGTGTCGGTCGCGCTGACGAAGGCGCGCGAGTTCGGGTTCGGCACGGTCGCGTGCGCCTCGACCGGGAACCTCGCCCACGCGGTGGCCGCGCACGCAGCGGCGTCCGGGTTGAACGCGGTGACGTTCGTCCCCGCCGGCCTCGAGTCGGGGAAGCTCGCGGCGGCGGCCGTCTACGGCGGGACGCTCGTCGAGGTGGACGGCACGTACGACGACGTCAACCGCCTGTGCGGCGAGGCGTCGAGCGAGTACCCGTGGGCGTTCGTGAACGTGAACCTGCGGCCGTACTACGCCGAGGGGTCCAAGACGATCGCGTACGAGACGGCCGAACAGCTCGGCTGGCGTGCGCCCGACCACGTCGTCGTGCCGATCGCCTCGGGCGCGCTGCTGACCCGCGTCGGCAAGGCGTTCCGGGAGCTGCACACGGTCGGGCTGCTGGATGAGGAGCCGTCCGTGCGGGTATCGGGGGCCCAGGGCACCGGCTGCGCGCCGGTCGCGTCGGCGTTCGCCGCCGGCGAGGAGGACGTCCGCCCGGTCCGGTACCCCGACACCGTCGCGAAGTCGCTCGCGATCGGCGATCCCGCGGACGGGATGTACGCGTTGCGCGAGGTACGGTCCTCCGGCGGCGCGGTCGGCGAGGCGACGGACGAGGAGATCGTCGAGGCCGTCGGGCTCCTCGCGCGAACCGAGGGCATCTTCGCGGAGGCGGCCGGCGGGGTCACGGTCGCGGTGCTGTCGAAGCTCGCCGCGTCGGGCGTCGTCCGGCCGGACGAGACCGTCGTCGCCTACGTCACCGGCATGGGGCTGAAGACGCTCGAGGCGTTCGGCAACCGGTTCTCGCCCACCGTGGCGATCCAGCCGAAGCTCGAGGCGCTGGGCGAAGCGCTCGCCGGACTCGGCGTTTCCGGCGGGGGCGCCTGATGGCCATTGTGCGCATTCCCACGCAGATGCGGAATCTCGTGGACGGCGCCTCGACGATCGAGGTCGAGGGCGATACGGTCGGCGCGGTGCTGCGCGGCCTCGTGGAGACCCACGCGTCGATCGCGCCGCGGCTGTTCGAGGACGACGGCAGGGTCCGGCGGTTCGTGAACGTCTTCGTGGACGACGAGGACATCCGGTTCGCCGACGGGCTCGACACGAAGGTGGAACCAGGCCAGACGGTGTCGTTGCTCCCGGCGGTGGCCGGCGGCTAACCCGCCAGGAACGACAGCCGAACGCGGCGGCGGTTGTTTTCCCGGTTCGGGTCGACGATCACGATGCTCTGCCACGTCCCCAAGACAAGGTGCCCGTCCTCCACGGGGAGCGTGAGCGAAGGCGACACGAACACCGGCAACAGGTGATCGCCGCCGTGGCCGACCGAGCCGTGCGCGTGGCGGTAGCGGCCGTCGCGAGGCAGCAGCCGCTCGACGACCTCCTCGAGGTCGGCCTCCGAGCCCGACCCCGTCTCCATCAGCGCGACCCCGCAGGTCGCATGCGGCAAGAAGACGTGCACGAGCCCCGCTCCCCCGCCGGCGGCCTCGGTGGCGAACCGGTCGACCTCGGCCGTGACGTCCGTGACCAGGCGGCCACGGGTGTCGACCTCGAGCTCGTTCGACCGCACGTCTCGCTCACCGCTCCCAGATCGCCGCATCGTGGGCGAAGTGCACGCGGACCGGGTCGAGCGAGCGCAGCCGTTCCACGGAGCTCGGATAGCGAGGATCGGGTGCCTCGGAGGCGCCGGACGCCGACGGCTCCGTCGCGCCCTCCCACTCGGCCCGGGACTGCACCGCCTGCCCGGCGAGCACGACCGTTCCGTCGGCGGCGTCCAGGACCAACGACTGGTGCCCCGCCGTGTGTCCGGGTGTCGGGACCAATCGCAGGCCGGGCGCGACCTCGATCTCGCCGTCCAGGACCTCGTACGTGAGACCCGGTACGTCGATCCACTCGGGGACGGTGTAGTCGGGCTCGTGGACCTTCGCCCACTCGTCTCGCTGAACGAAGATCGGCACGCCCGCAGGGATGCGGCCGTTCTGCCCGCTGTGGTCGAAGTGCAGGTGGCAATTCGCCACGCCGGTGACGTCCGCGAGCGAGATGCCGTGCTCGGCGAGCGCGTCCTCGATCGCCGTGACCCGCGGCGTGAACGCCGAGGTGACCTCCTCGTTGCCGAAACCGACCCCATTGTCGAACAGGAAGACCCCGTCCCGGTGCAGGACCGCGTGCGCGTAGGACGGCCACCACTCTCGGGCGAGCAGTTCCTGCTCGTCGGGCTCGAGCCGGAGCTCGGAAACGAGGAACGGGACGACGCGGACCTCGACCACGGCCCTCAATCTATCCGCAACTCAAGCGCCCCGGAACTCGCGCAGGAAGGCCTCCGCCCGCTCTACGTCGGCGATCACGCCTTCGGCGTGTTCCCGAACCGAGGTTCCCGCGTTGGTCCCCACGGGGATCCGGAACGGCGCGCTGGGGACGGTCGCCGCGGCGACGATCGCGTCGACGGCCAGCTGCGGATCCTCCGCGTCCGCGCGGAACCACTCGAGCCACTCGTCGTTCTCGCGCCACATTTCGTCGTACCGAGCCGTCGCTCCACGCGCCGCCACCTGGGGGCTCCTGTCGGCGATCGGCGTGCGAAACGGGCCGGGTTCCACGATCACGACCCGGATCCCATGGGGCTCGACCTCCGCAGCGAGCGCCTCGCTGGCGCCTTCCAATCCGAACTTCGAGGCGTTGTAGGCGCCCCACAACGAGTCCCCCCCTGGGCCGCGACGCTCGACACCTGGACGATCACGCCGCCGGCATCCCGCAGCAGCGGCAGGCACGCGCGACAGAGCGCCATCGTGCCGACGAGGTTCACCTCCAACTGATCCCGAAGCTCCTGCGAGGTCATCTCTTCCCAGGGTCCGAACAATCCGTAGCCGGCGTTCGAGACCAGGGCGTCCAGCCGGCCATGGCGTCCTCGAACATTCGCGGCGGCGGCGTCGATCGACGCCTGGTCGGTGAGATCCAGAGCGATGATCTCCCACGGGCCCTGGCCCGCCGGAGTCCGTTGCGCGCCGGTCACGGTCCAACCGAGCGCCGTCAGGCGGTCGGCGGTCAGCTGTCCGAGGCCCGACGACGTGCCGGTGATCAGCGCGTTCGGCATCGCGCCGGACGATATCGCAGGTACGGTCGGACGCGCGAGACTACGGTGTGGGCGCCAGCGGGAGCGCCTTCGCTCCCTCGCGCGCTCGCGGCGAGCTCCTTCGCGTGCGCGCGCCACCAGGCGCGGCCCGGCTCGTCGAGCGTCGAGATCGGATCGTAGTAGGGGTACGTCCGCGTGAGCGCCTCGGGGTCGTCGAACTCGATGCCCGTCCGGTAGTTCTTCGTCCAGTACGAGATGCCCTTCTCGCGGTCGTACTCGACGAGCTGGTGCACCCAGCGCTTCCCGACGAACGGGCACGTCGCACACGATGCGCGGCGTGGCGAACCCGGGCAGGTACCCCATGATGTCGTGCTGCAGCTCCTGCGCCTCCCACACGGCCGTCCGCCAGTGCTCGGCGTTCGGGATCATGTCGCACATGTAGAAGTAGTACGGCATGATCCGCGCGCGGTCGAGCAGCGTGAAGCACAGCTCCAGCAGGTCCTTCGACGTGGTGTTCACCCCGCGCAGCAGGACGCCCTGGTTGCGCACGTCGCGGAAGCCCGAAGTCGAAGAACGTCGCGACCGCCTTCGCCACGAGCGGCGTCAGCTGGTTCGCGTGGTTGACGTGCGTGTGGACCGCGATCGAGACGCCGCGCTCGCGCGCCTTCGCGCCGATGCGCTCCATCCCCTCCATCACGTCGGGCTGCAGGAAGTGCTGCGGCAATCCCATCAGGCCCTTGGTCGCCAGCCGGATGTCGCGGATGTTCTCGATGTCCAGCAGCGCCAGGACGAACTCCTCGAGGTGCTTGATCGGCAGGTTCGCCACGTCGCCGCCGGAGACGACCACGTCGCGGACCGACGGCGTCCGGCGCAGGTACTCGAGCATCTGGTCGTAGCGGTCGCTCGCGCTTCGTCTCGAACTTGTACTTGGCGACCGTCGGCGTCGAGTTGCCGACCAGGTCCATGCGCGTGCAGTGGCCGCAGTACTGCGGGCACGTCGGGAGCATCTCGGCCAGGACCTTGGTCGGGTACCGGTGCGTGAGCCCCTCGACCGCCCACATGTCGGCCTCGTGGAGGCTGTCGCGCTGCGAGTACGGGTGGCGACGGCCACTCGGGGTCGCGCTCGCTGAACGCCGGGCGCCATGTAGCGGCGGACCGGGTCGCGCGCGGAGCTCCCGCTCGTTCATCGTGTTGATCATCTGCGGCGGGATGAGCATCGACATCGTGGCACGCTCGAACATGTCGCGCTGGATGTCGGCCGTCAGGTCCTCGGTCAGGAAGTCCCCGAGCGCGGCCTTCAGCTCCTTCAGGTTCTTCACGCTGTGGGCGCGCTGCCACTGGGCGCTCTCCCACTGCTCGCGCGGTGACGTCCCGGTAGCCGGGAAGGCGCGTCCAGTCGGGCTCCGCCCACTCGCGCTCCAGCGGATACCTGAACGGCTGCTCCGCGGCGTGGGCGCGCGTCTCACGGTGGCCCGGTCGCTCCTGGGCCCCTGGATCGGGGCCTGCGGGCGAACGCCCGGAAGGGGCTGCCCGGGCATGGCGATGTTCTGCCCGGTCAGGGCGTCGCCGTCTGCACCCGCCGATTCCTCATGCGTGCTCATCTCGTCGACCCCCTCTCTCAGGTGTCGGCGCCGAGCGCCGAGGGAGCAACTTTGGAAAGGTATGCCTCCATGAGGGTACCCTGCCGGAGTTTCTCCGGCAACTTCCCTCCTGAGCCGGAATTCTTGCGGTGGGAGGGGTATGATTCCGGAATAATGCTCGACCATCAAGATCTCGTCATTCTGCAGGCCCTCCAGGAGGACGCCCGCGGGACCTTCTCCGACATCGGCCTCCGCGCGGGCCTCTCCA
This sequence comes from uncultured Actinomycetota bacterium, assembly GCA_963770955.1. Classification (GTDB taxonomy): domain Bacteria; phylum Actinomycetota; class UBA4738; order UBA4738; family UBA4738; genus DASPTB01. The sequence continues at coordinate 892,665 of CAVYRK010000011.1, read as the reverse complement.
CGTCCAGCGTGCACGAACGGGTGAAGAAGCTCGAGCTGGCCGGCGTGATTCGCGGGTACCGGGCGGTGGTCGACCCCGAGGCCCTCGGGCTGTTCGTGACCGCCCTGGTATCGGTGACTCCCCTCGATCCGACACAACCGGACGACGTCCCCGCGCGGGTCAGCGAGCTGGCCGAGGTCGAGGCCTGCCATTCGGTCGCGGGTGAGGAGTCCTACGTCCTCAAGGTGCGCGTCCGAACGACCGGCGCCCTGGAGGAGTTTCTCCAGCGGCTCCGCGAGAAGGCGCTGGTGCAGACCCGCACCACGATCGTGCTCTCGACGCCCTTCGAGCACCGATCCATCACCTCCTAACCCGCTGCGCCGCAGGTCATCCGCACGGCCGCCCGTGCCGATACCTGAGCATGAGCTCGGCGGCGGTCCCCGCGGGTCCGATCGTGAACACGATCCTCGTGCTCGCGTACCTGCTGATCGCCGCGCTGCTGGTGCTGCTCGCGCTGATGATCGTGGGGTTGTTCCCGTTCAGCGCCCCGCTCGCCGGCGTGTACCGCGCCCTCGGGCCTGCGCGATCTCGAGTGGATCGCGGTCATGCGGCGCTCGATCCGCGAGAGCCAATGGGAGAACGTGCGGGTGCTGGAGGGGCGCTTCCGCCGCTGCGCGGACATCGCCGTGGGCGCGCGTCGCCGGCGGCTTCGCTCCATCGCGCTGTACGCCCTGGCCCACACCCTCATCCTGCAGGCGCGGTGGGACGAGGCGGCAGCGGCCCTCGACGAGTCACTCGCGATCGCCCGGGTGCGGGGCCGTCCCTCCGACCTGGCAAACGCCTTGCGCGGGACGGCCATGCTGCGAGCCATGCGGGGAGACCTCGACGCGGCCCAGCCCTCGCTGGACGAAGCCGCCTCCCTCGCGCCGCGGCTCCGGGCGCGCCTCGCCGCCGTCGTGTGGCTCGATGTCGGGTGGATGGCCTCGCAGCGGAACCGCCTCGACGAGGCGTGGCGCGCGTGGTCCATGACGCTGCAGCTGTCGACCGACCCGAGGTCCCGTCACGTGGCGCGGATCGCCCGGCTCAACCTGGCCTGGACGGACCTGCGGACCGGCCGGCGAGACCGTGGCCGAGCCGAAGCGGAACGCATCCTGGTCGAATCGGGCGACCAGCGCGACCTGACGGTCGCGGCGCACGCGCTCACGACGCTCGCGGCGGCCGACCGGGAGGAGGGCGACGACGAGTCCGCCCGGTCTCGTGCTCGCGCGAGCCTGGACATCCTCGGGCGGCGGTCCATCGTGTTGCACGGCGGTGAGGCGCACACCGTCCTCGGACTCGTCGAGATGCGCGCGGGCAACATCACGCTCGCCGAGGAGCACCTCGCCGCCGCGGCGCCGATGGTCGTGACGCGCAACGGACGGGAGAACGTCGCCGAGCTGCTGACGCAGCTCGGCGATCTGGCGGTGCGCCAGGGACGCATCGCCGACGCCCGGACGCGCTTCGAGCGCGCGGCGGCGATCCTGGATCGCTGGGGAACGCCGGAACGCGCGGCGGAGGTGCGCGGGGCGCTGGCCTCGCTCCCCCCGGGCTGACGCCGGTTGCCCCGCTCATCGATTGTCGGAGGCGGCCGGTAGCGTTCGACCCATGAGCAGGGACCGACGAGCGTCCGCGATCAGCGAGTGCCTCTTCGTCCTCGTCATGGGCGCCTTCCTGACGCTCCCCGCGGCCGCGTGCAGCCTGGCGATGGACCGCGGCGCGGGACCCGGGGCGCCCCCCTCCGCCGCCGGCAGCCGGGTCGGCCCGAACGGATCGGCGGCCGGCGTCGTCGTCTCCACCGTCGATGGCGACACCATCCACGTGCGCGTCGGCGGACGGGAGGAGAAGGTGCGCCTCATCGGCATGGACACGCCCGAGGTGGACTGGTACGGCGGCCGGGCCGAGTGCTACGGCGCCGCGGCAGGGCTGTTCACGCGCCACCGGCTCCTGGGGCGAACCGTCCGGCTTCGGTTCGACTCGGGCCTCCGCGACGTGTACGGGCGCCTTCTCGCCTACGTGTACGTAGGACCCGAACTGTTCAACCTGACGCTCGTCCGGCGCGGGTTCGCGACGAACGATCCCGTCCCGCCCGATACACGCATGGAGACCGCCTTCGCTGCCGCCGAAGCCGGCGCGCGCGCTGCCGGACGCGGCCTCTGGTCCACCTGCCACCCGGGATGAGCTCGTCGACGGGAGGGCGTGCTCGCTCGTTCGCCGGTCGGTCGGCAGGGTTGGCCCAGAGGGGGGACTGTCGGGCCCGTCGGCCCCCCGGATAGCCTTCGAAGCCGGGGGCGGAGCTTGGCTCGCCCAGAGCGAGAGGGGGGGTTCGATGGCGGACGAGCGGATGCTGTTCGCGCTGACGACGCCGCCGATGCGGGACGGCGTCAAGGGGGTCGAGGGCATCGCCGAGCTGCAGAAGGCACTGACCTCGAACGTCTTTCTGCCCGAAGACGGCGATGGCCCGGAGAATCCCGGCAAGAAGGACGGCAAGGGGGTCTACGGGCCCGAGACCGCCGCGGCCGTGCACCTACGGAAGTTCTGGATGGGGTATCCCGTGAACAAGAGCAACGGCACCAGCGCGGGCGAGCGCTTCCACGGCTACCTGCTCGGAGAGATCAAGCCGACCGCCGCCATGACCGCACTGCGGCGCAAGCGGCTTCAGCGCCGTCGGGCCGGCGGTAGCCCCAAGCGGAAGGCACTGAAGATCGCACTCGCCCAGAAGGGGATCAAGGAGAACCCCCGGGATACCAACAAGGTGAAGTACTCGGCGTGGTACGGCCTGGTCGGGCCCTGGTGCGTGATGTACCAAAGTTGGGTGGGTGCCCAGGCCGGTGAAGCGTGGGCGAAGAAAGGGGTGCGGTTCGCCTCGGTCGAGGCCGTGGAAGCCGCTGCCGCGCACCACGATTTCGGCATGAGCTTCACGTCGCGCCCCGAGCCCGGCGACCTGGTCACCTACGACTTCCCGGACGCAGCGGGACCCTTCAACCACATCGGCCGGTTCGTCAAGTGGACGTCAAAGGGCAAGACGTTCCAGGCCATCGAGGGGAACACGTCGACGGGCTCGAACAGCAACGGCGGCCAGGTGATGCTGCGCACACGCGACGTGTCATTGGTGCACCGCTTCATCCACCTGGACGAGTAGCGCCCGGGTCCCGCCGCGATCAAAGGCCCTTGCCGGTGAGGCTGCGGCCGATCAGCATGCGCTGGACCTGGTTCGTGCCCTCGACGATCTGGAGCGCCTTCGCCTCGCGCATGTACCGCTCGACCGGGTACTCGCGCATGTAGCCGTAGCCGCCGTGCACCTGGACGGCGTCGGTCGTCACCCGCATCGCGACGTCCGACGCGAACAGCTTCGACATCGACGCCGCGCGGCTCGCGTCGCCGCCGGAGTCCTTCAGCCGGCCCGCCTCCCGGTACAGGCGCCGCGCCGCCTCCACCTGCGTGGCCATGTCGGCCAGCATGAACTGGATCCCCTCGAAGTCGGCGATCGGCTTCCCGAACTGCTCCCGCGTGGTCGCGAAGCCCGTCGCCGCGTCGAGCGCCGCCTGCGCCAGCCCGACGGAGCAGGCCGCGATACCCAGCCGCCCACTTTCCAACGCCGCCAGGGCGACCGTGAAGCCCTGCCCCTCCTCCCCCACCAGGTTCCCCGCCGGCACGTCGCAACCGTCGAAGAGCAGCTCGCGCATCGGCGACGACCCCCAGCCCATCTTCCGCTCGAGCTTGCCGAAGTCGAATCCGTCCCAGCCCTTCTCCACGACGAACGCCGAGATGCCGCGAGGGCCGGCGTCCGCCGGTCCGCGCCATCACCAGGTAGGTGTCCGCGTCGCCGCCGTGCGTGATGAAACGCTTCGTGCCGGTGAGCCGCCACCCGCCGTTCACGGCTTCCGCCCGCGTCCGCAGCGCCGCCGCGTCCGACCCGCTCGACGCCTCCGACAGCGCGTAGGCGCCGAGCCACTCGCCCGACAGCATGCGCGGCAGGTACCGCTCCTTCAGGTCCTCCGAGCCGAACCGGTCGATGCCGAAGGCAGCCAGGTGGTGAACGGAGACGGTCACGGCGAGCGGCAGGGACGCCTTCGCGATCTCCTCCAGCACCGCCAGGTACGTCAGCCAGTCCAGGCCGCGCTCCGCCGTAGCGCTCGTCGTACGGGATGCCGCAGAGCCCCATCTTGCCCAGGTCGGCGAACAGGTCGGCGGGGAACTCGCCGCTCTCGTCCAGCGCGGGCGCCGCGGGCGCGATGCGCTCCTGCGCGAACTCGCGGACGGCGCCCACCACCTCGCGCTGTTCGTCGGACAATCCGAAGTCGGGGTCCACGTCGCCCGAGCGTAGCACCCGCCCCGGGCCCGATTCCGCCCGGCCGGGAAGGATCGGTCGTCCCAGGCCGTTATCCTCGTCCAACCATGCGCCTGTACAGCTCACTCTCCCGGCAGGTCGAGCAGGTCGAGCCCGTCGACGGGCGGACCGTGAAGATCTACTCCTGCGGCCCGACCGTGTACCGCTACATCCACATCGGGAACTTCCGCTCGTTCATGCTGGGCGACCTGATCCGCCGGGTGGCGCGTTACGAGGGGCTCGACGCGACGCTGATCATGAACATCACCGACGTCGGGCACATGACCGACGACGTCACCGACACCGGCCGGGACAAGATGGAGCTCGCCCAGGCCGACGAGGGCCTGACGCCGGCCCAGATCGCCGACAAGTACACGAAGGCGTTCCTGGAGGACGGGGACCTGCTCAACATCGGGCGCGCCGACGCGTACCCGCACGCGACGGAGTACATCCCGCAGATGATCCACATCATCGAGGGGCTGCTCGAGAAGGGGCACGCCTACGTCTCGCACGGCAACGTCTACTACGACGTCACCACGTTCCCCGACTACGGGAAGCTGTCCGGCAACACGCTCGACGCTCTGCGCGCCGGCCACCGCCAGGAGCTCGAGGTGGACCCGAACAAGCGAAATGCCGCGGACTTCGCGCTGTGGAAGGCCGCCGGCCACCACCGCTCGCTCAAGTGGGACAGCCCGTGGGGCGAGGGGTTCCCCGGCTGGCACATCGAGTGCTCGGCGATGTCGATGGATCTCCTGGGCGACCGCTTCGACGTGCACACCGGCGGCAACGACAACAAGTTCCCGCACCACGAGGACGAGATCGCCCAATCCGAGGGATACGTCGGCCATCCGGTCGTGTCGATCTGGGTCCACGGCGGCTTCCTGCAGATGGGCGACATGAAGATGGCCAAGTCGCAGGGAAACGTCCTCCGGGTGCCCGACCTGGTCGACCGGGGACTGGACCCGCTCGCGTATCGGCTCCTGTGCTTCGGGACGCGCTACCGGAGCGAGATGAACTTCTCGTGGGACGCACTGGACGGCTCGAACGCGCGCCTGACGGGCTACCGACGCCGCATGCAGGAATGGGCCGGACAGGCCGGCGCGGAGGTCCCGCCCGGCGAGGGCGACGCGGCCAAGGCCCTCGAGGGCCGGTTCCGCGAGGCCGTCACCGACGACCTCGACATGCCGCATGCGCTGGTCGTGCTGGACGAGGCGGTCGCCTCGCCCGCCCTGAGCCCGACGGCGAAGCGAGCCTTGCTGGGGACGTGGGACCAGGTGCTGGCGCTCGACCTCGACCGCATGACCGTCGAGGCGTGGGAACCGACCGACGGGATGCGGGACCTGGTCCGCCGCCGCGACGAGGCACGCGCCGCGAAGGACTTCGCGCAGGCCGACGCGTTGCGCGACGAGCTCACCGCGATGGGCCTCGAGGTCATGGACACTCCCGAGGGGACGAAGATCCGCCCGCAGGCCTGATCCGCCCGCCTGCGACCCTCCCCCAGGGCGAAGCCTCCCAGGGTGCTCGAATCAGTCACCCTCCCGGGGTAGCATCCAGCCCGACGGGCCCGGACAACGAACGAGCCAAGAGGGGGTCGGGTGTACAACACGACGAACGGCGGCGGTGGCAGGAGCGTTCGGGGCGGCGTTCGTGGTCATCTACCTGGTCGTCGTCGTCCTGCTGATCATCGCCGCCTGGCAGGTCTTCACGAAGGCGGGCAAGCCGGGCTGGGCGGTGCTCATTCCGTTCTACAACGCCTACGTCGTGCTGAAGATCGTCGGTCGCCCGGGCTGGTGGCTGGTGCTGTACTTCATCCCGCTCGTCAACATCGTCATCGCGATCATCGTGACGGTCAACCTGGCATCCAGCTTCGGGCAGAGCGGCTGGTTCGCGGTCGGCCTGATCTTCCTGCCCTACATCTTCTATCCGATCCTCGGCTTCGGATCGGCCCGGTACCTCGGCCCGGCTGCGCTCGGACCGGTGGCGCCGGTCGCCGCATCGCAGCCGCTGCCCGCGTGGACGCCTCCGGCGGTCCCCCCGCCGCCTCCGGCTCCGCCCGCCGGGAGCGGGGGCTGACCCGCAGCCTCGCTCAGGGCAGGCCGAGCGTCCTCGCGACGTTGTTCCGCAGGATCTCGGTCGTGCCCTCGTACAGGCGCATCGCCCGCACGTCGCGGTACCACTGCTCCAGCCCCATCTCGCTCATGTAGCCCGTGCCGCCGTGCACCTGGATGCACCGGTCGGCGACGCGGCCGACCATCTCGGTGGCGACCAGCTTCGCAAGCGCGGCCTCGCGCCGGCCGTCGCTGCCGCGGTCGATGTCGTCGGCGCACTTGTAGACCAGCAGTCGCGCCTGCTCGAGCTCGGCGTACGAATCGACCAGCATCCCCTGCACGTACTGGTTCGTGCCGATCGGCCGCTCGAACGCGACGCGCGTCTTCGCGTACTCGAGCGCGCGGTGCAGCAGGTTCTCGGCGACGCCGAGCGCTCCGGCGGCGATCTGCAGCCGCGCGCCGTTGATGCCGCGCACGGCCGAGTAGAAGCCGAACCCCACCTGCCCGAGCACCTGCTCGTCGGGCACCCGCACGTTCTCGAACGTCAGCTCTGCCGGATGCTGGAACGGCGACATCGTCGTCTGCAGGCGCGAGACCGTGAACCCTGGGGTGTCGCGGTCGACGAAGAAGGCGGTGATGCCGCCCTGCGCCCGCTTCTCCGCATCGGTCACCGCGAAGACCAAGGCGAAGTCCGCGTGCGCGCCGCCGGTGATGAAGTGCTTCCGCCCGTTCAGGACCCAGCCGCCCTCCGCACGCTCGGCGCGGGTCCGGATGCGCGTCGCGTCGCTCCCCGCCTCCGGCTCGGTCAGGGCGAAGCACGTCACCGCGTCCGCCCGCATCAGCGGGTCGAGGTACCTCTCGCGCTGTGCCGGCGTGCAGTCGATGTAGATCGGCGTCGGGCCGGTGACGATCGGGAAGATCGACTCGAACTGGGCCAGCACCAGGCCGTGCCGGCACGACTCCTCGTGCAGCAGCACCTGCCCCAGGTAGCCGAGACCTCCCCCGCCCAGGTCCTCCGGCATGTGCAGTGTCCAGAAGCCGAGCTCGGCGGACCGCCGCCGGAGGCGAAGCTTGTCCTCGCGCATGCCCTCGTACGTGCCGGACTCGTTGATGTCCTGCGGTGCTGTTCCTCGAGAGGGCGCACCTCACGGTCGATGAACTGGCGAAGCGACGCGCGGAGCTCGAGGATCTCCTCCGGGATCGCGATGACGGGCATGTTCCGGCCTCCTCAGTCGTTCGCGGGGCAGCTACCTACTCACGAGTAGGTTACCGCCGTCCGGGCGGTTCGACGGCTGCCGGAGTCAGTGGCCGGCTCGTCAGGTCGGTGCGCCGCTGGTCCAGGTACTCGGTTCCGATCTCGTCCAGGTCCAGCTCGACCCGGCGGATGGCCTCCATGGTCGGCGGGAGCTCGCACACGACCCGGCCACGCGGGTCGACCGCCAGTGTCGGGCTGTGCTGTCCCTGGCCCGCGGCGTTGACGCTCACCACGAATCGCTGGAGCTCGTGTGCGCGCGCGATGAGCATGGACCGCCACGCCTCGCGATAGCCGGATCCCTCCAGCGCGTTCGTTGGGTGCAGGAACAGCTCGGCACCGCCGTACGCGAGCGTGATCCACTGCTCCGGGAATCGGAGCTCCCGGCAGATCTGCACGCCGACCCGGAGGTCCCCCCACGGCGCACGGAGCGCGATCGGCGTCAGGTCGTTTCCCGCGACGAACCGTCCTCGCTCCACGTCGGCGAGGTTCGCCTTTCGGTAGGTGTGTCGCCGGCCCTCTGCAGTCAGTACCAGTGCAGCGTTCGCGAGGCCGATCGGTTCGGGGAGAACGACCCCGACGACAAGATGCGCGCCCGCCTGGCCGGCCGCGGCCGCGAGGAGATCGATGCCTTCCTCGACCTCGTCCGTCTCGATCCGGTCGAGCATCGAGGCCTCCTGCTCCCCGTGCGCGGGGTAGCCCGACACGGACCCCTCGGGCGTCAGGACCACGTCGCCCGGTCGAGCCTGGCCCAGCGCTTCGCGGATCGCGGCGACGTTCCGTGTCACGTCGAAGAGGATGGGAATCTGCGCGAGGACGACGCCCTGCGTGCGGGTCATCGGTCAGTCGACGGTCAGCAGGTCCCGGGTCGCCTCGTTCAACCGGCGGGGCCCGTCCTCGGTGATCGCGACGATGTCCTCGATCCGAACCCCGAACCGCCCCTCCAGATAGATGCCGGGCTCGATCGAGAAGCAGTTGCCGCGCACGAGGGGCTGGTGGTTCCCGGCGACCAGGTACGGCTCCTCGTGCACGTCCAGCCCGATCCCGTGGCCGGTGCGATGCACGAACGCATCGCCGTAGCCGGCCTCGCCGATCACGTCCCGGGCCGCGCGGTCGGTCCCCTCCCCCGTCGCTCCCGTGCCCGTCGCCTCGAACGCCGCTTGCTGGGCCTCCCGAACGATCCCGTGCACCGTTCGGACTTCGTCCGAGGGTTCGCCGACCGACACGGTCCGCGTCATGTCCGAGCAGTAGCCACCCAGCCGCCCGCCGAAGTCGAGCACGACGACGTCCCCGGCCTCGATCGTGCGGTCGCCCGGCTCGTGGTGCGGTGATGCCCCGTTGGGGCCCGAGGCCACGATCGCGAAGTCGGCGGTCTCGTGCCCGCGCTCGACCAGGTGGCGGGCAAGCGACGCCGCCACGTCCCGCTCGGTTCGGCCGCCCAGCCCCTCCGAGACGATGTCGTCGAACGCGGCGTCGGCGGCCATCCCCGCGCGAGACAGGAGGGCGATCTCGCCGGCGTCCTTCACGGCCCGCAGCTCGGCCAGGACCGGCCCGGCAACCTCGAACGCCGTGCCGGGCAGCCGGGTCTGCAGCTCGAGCAGGTGCGCCGCCCACAGTTGGTTCCCGGCCGCGACGCGCGCGGCCGTGGCCCCGAACAGCTGGACGGCTCGCTCGTACGGGTCATCGCCGTCCGTCCAGCTCACCATCTCTGCCAGCCCGGCGCCTGGCGCCTCCGCCGCGCGGGGCCGTTCCAGCTCGGGCACGATCAGCGCGGGCGCCGAGCCGGGACGCACGATCAGGGCGGTCAGCCGCTCGAGTGCCGGCGCCGCGTACCCGAGCGAGGTACTCGAGGTCTGGGCCCACGCCGACGATGAGGCCATCCAGTCCTCGGCCCGCCGCGGCCGCCGCGGCGCGACGGAGTCGTCCGGCGTAGTCGTGTGCGGGAGGGCTCGCCTCACCCGTCATGCGAGGCATGGTAGCGGCATCCGCGCAGCCCGATCCCGGGCGGCCGGTCAGACCTTGAGCCGCAGCGCCTGGGGCAGCACCTCGAACACCGCCGGCGTCAGGCCGATCGGCTCGGTGTCGGCCTGGATCCACAGCGGGCGCGAGCCGCCGATCTCCACCCGTTCGCGCGCGCGCAGCTCGACGATGCCCGGGTTCGGCAGCTGCTCTCCCATGAACATCTTGGGCAGCAGCGTGTAGTGGTCGGACCGCGGCCCCCGCATGACGAGCACGTCCAGCACGCCGTCACCGGGGAACGACCGCGGGGACACCCGGATCCCTCCCCGCGCCTGCTGGGTGTTGCCAAGGACGACCTCGTGCGCCCGGCCGTGATACGAGCGCTCGTCCGCCGTCACGGTCATCTCCGGGACGCGGAACGTCGCCATCGTCCACCAGAACGCCGCGAACGAACGCCCCCGGCCCAGCCATCGCGGAAGTCGCGCCGCGCGGCGCGTCGCGATCCCCCAGAGCCCCACCTCGGCGAGGCCGGCGAAGTGCGTCACCCGCGTGCCGCCGCCACGCGCCGCGCACGTCACCCGGACGACGTCGACCTGGTACTCGGCTCCGGTCAGCAGGCGCGGCACGGCGGTCGCAGTGTCGGGCGGGAGGCCGAACGTCTTGATGAAGTCGCAGTCCGATCCCGCGCTCAGGACCGACAGCGTGACCTCGTTCGCCACCGGGCTCTCCATGATGGCCGCGACGACCTCACGCGCGAGCCCGTCGCCCCCCACCGAGACCAGGACGCGGCCCCCGGCATCCAGAGCCTCCCGGGCGCGGGCGCCCCCCTCCCCCACCCCACGGGCCTCCACCACGACCGGCCGGACCGCGTTGTCGCGCAGATACCGAACGATCTCAGGAAGCTCCTGCCCAACGCGGCCGCTGCCGTCCCGCGGCCGCACGATCAGGCAGGGCCGGCCCTCGGGGATCCGCTCGGGCGTCCCCGACCACAGGCGTTCCTCCGTACCCACCTAGACCCCCGTGTACGCGACGACGCTCCGGTTGACCGCGTCGGCCGCGGCCGTCGCCGTCGCGGCCACCTCCGGCGGCGCCACCTCCCGTATCTGGCGGAGCAGGTCCAGGATCTGCTTCGTCGTCCGCACGAAGTCGCCGGGAGTGAGCCCCGACCTCGCCGAGCACGTCCTCCAGCGGCTTCCCCTCGGCCCAGGCGAAGATCGTCGCCGCGAACCCCGCGTCGAGCTCGCGCGACAGCTCGACCTGGTGCGATTCCTCGACCTCTCGGATGCGGCGCCACAGCGTTTCCATGTCCCGCATCCGGGCCCGCAGCGCCGGGGTAGGAAGCTCCGCGCGCCGGGGAATCCGTTCGCGCGACTCGTACAGCACCGCGGAAGCGAGGCCGGCGGCCTCCGACGGGGACAGCCCCTCCAGCAGCCCCTCGCCGATGGTCTCGGCGACGATCAGGTCGCCCTCGCCGTAGATCCTCCGCAGCTGTTCGCCCTTCTCCGTCAAGGTGAAGTCGTCCACGTACCCGAGCTCCTCCAGCACCGCGACGACGCGGTCGAACTGCTTGCCCAGCGTCTCCGTCCGCGAACGAATGCGGCGGTCGAGGCCCGCGATGTCCCGCTCGAGCTTCGACGCGAGCTCCGCCCAGTGCTCGTGCTTCTTCCGGTCCGGGCACGAGTGGCACGGGTGCTCCCGCGCACGGCGGTCCAGCTCCTCCGCGCGTGCCTCCGCCTTGGGGTCGGTCCGGTTCCCGCCCGAACGGTCCTCGCGGGGCATTTCCAGCGTGGCCAGGCGCGCCGCCAGGTCGCGCCGGTATCGCGCGCTGCGCCCGCTCCCCGACCGCGGCAGGTCCAGGTGGGCGAGTCGAGCGGGCGGATGCTCGAAGTCCTTGGCCGATGCTCGGAAGAACCGCCGGTCCTGGAGCATCAGCGTGGGTCGCCCCTCGCGCACGGACACGACGACGGCCGCGCCGCCGCGGCGGGCGCCCGGCACCCGGATGACGTCTCCCGGTCGAAGCCGGGAGAGCGCGTCGCGCACAGTGCGCTCCGTGTCTCGCTGGCGTGTCCGCTGGGCGTCCGCTCTGGTCTGGCGCGCTCGTTCCCGCAGCCGCCAGTACTCGATGAAGTCGCCCCGGTCGCACCGCATCGCCTCCCGGTAACCGGCGATCGCCGCCCCGTGGCGCTCCCGTTCGCGCTCCAGGGTCACGACGCCGCGGTCGGCCAGGAACTGGGCGAAGGACGAGTTCAGCAGGTGCCGGGCTTCCTGCCGCGTGTAGTTGCGCACCAGGTTCACCGTCATGTTGTAGGACGGCCGGAACGACGACCGAAGCTCGTAGGTTCGCGTGGACGCCAGGCCGGCGACGCGCTCGAAGGGGACCTGCCGCTGATACAGGACGACGGCGTAGCCGATCGGGTCGATCCCCCGCCGCCCCGCCCGGCCGGTCAGCTGCGTGTACTCGCCGGGGGTCAGCAGCTCGTGCCGCTCGCCCGAGAACTTCCACAGGTCCTCGATGACCACCGTCTTGGCCGGCATGTTGATCCCGAGCGAGAGCGTCTCGGTGGCGAAGACGACCTTCACCAGCCCCTGCGCGAACAGCGTCTCGACGGTCTCCTTGAACAACGGCAGCATCCCCGCGTGGTGCGCGGCCACGCCTGCCGCCCATGCCTCGCGCAGGTCTCCGTAGCCGAGCGCGTACAGGTCGTCCTCGTCCACCCAGGCCGTTCGCTCGTCGGCGATCCGGCGGATCCGGTCCCGCTGTGAGGCGTCCGTCAGCCGGACCCCGGACTCCATCACGTAGTCGACGCTGCGATCGCACCCGGCGCGACTGAAGACGAAGTAGATCGCCGGCAGCATCCCCTCCTCGTGCAGCCGCTCGACCACCTCCTCGCGGCGGGGCGTGTACACGCGGCGGTGCCCCTCGCGCGGGCGGCCGCGCACCTGGCGCTGCAGGGCGCCGCTGCTGCGACGGCGGTAGGTCGAGGCCCGCGCCTCGCGCTGGTCGAGCGACACCAGGTAGGGGTTGGGCATGGCGCGTCCCTCGGCGGTTTCGATGTTCATGCCGTGGAGCTCGCCGCCGACCATGTACAGGTTCTCGAGCGGCACGGGCCGGCGCTCCTCGATCACGACGCGAGTCGGGCCGCGCAGCGCAGCGATCCACTCGCCGAACTCCTCGGCGTTGGAGACCGTGGCCGACAGGCAGACCACCGCCACGTGCAGGGGAAGGTGGATCGAGGATCTCCTCCCAGACGGCGCCCCGGTAGTAGTCCTGGAGGTAGTGCACCTCGTCCATCACGACGAGCTCCAGCCCGTCCAGGGTCGGGCTGTTCTCGTAGAGCATGTTCCGCAGGACCTCGGTGGTCATCACCACGACCGGCGACTCGGAGTTGATCGAGTTGTCGCCGGTCAGCAGGCCGACTCGCTCGGCGCCGTAGCGCGCGGCGAAATCCCCGAACTTCTGGTTCGACAAGGCCTTCAACGGTGTGGTGTAGAAGGCCTTGCGCCGCCGCGAGATCGCCCGCTCGATCCCGAACTCAGCGACCACCGTCTTGCCCGATCCGGTCGGGGCCGCGACCAGGACGGAGTCGCCCGCGTGCAGGGCCTCGATGGCCCGCAGCTGGTAAGTCGTCCAGCGGGAACGGATAGGCGGCGGCGAACCGCGCCGGCTCGGTCATGTGCTTCAGTCTAGAAACCGCCCGCGCGGGCGGCGGGGACTAGCCGCTCGGCTGACCCGCCGCGGGCGGCTGGAGACCGCTCGGCGCGATCAGGTCGAGCTGGCTCTGGAGCTGGACGAGCGTGTTGTAGCCCCGGCTCCAGAGGTCGGCCGCGATGGCCGCCTGGCTCCTGGCCTGGTTGAGCACGGCCGTTCGTTCGGGCCCCCTGGGCATGGCCGCCGCGGTCTTCATGAGCTCGCCGACGCTCGCGTACAGCTGGAAGGCCTTCACCATCTGGTCCTGGGCGTCGTTCAGGATCGAGGCGGTCATCCCGGGGGCGGTCAGGGACGGGGTCAGCCCGACATTGAAGTCTTCCTTCACGAGGGACAGGGAGATCTTCTGAATGCCCTGCCCGGCCTTGTTGGCCTGGTCGATGATCGCCTGGGCGCTCGCCGTGGCCTTGTCCCCGGTGACCTGGTTCTTGTCGATCTGGTCGATCGTCTGCGCCGATGCTCGGGAACACCTGCAGCTGGGTGGTTCCCTGCGGGGTGCTCTGGTCGGCCGGCAGCTGCTGCGTCACCCGCTGGGCGAGATCCGCGATCGCGACCTGCTCCCTGCTCTTGAGGTTGGATGCCTGCTTGTGCTCCCACCAGACCCAGCCGACCCAGCCGACGGCCAGCAGGACGACGCACCCCAGCACGATCCAGGTGGTGGCCCGCAGGAGGACCGGCTTCTTCCTCGTGACCAGCTGGGGACGCGGCGGGGCCGCCACCATCTTCCGTGTGCGCGTCTTGCTCTTGCCTTTGATCGCCATGCGTTTCGGGCCTTCCTCGTGAGGGGCGTGTCCGGGCCGGGTCCGGACCTAGCGTTTCAGCAGGAACCGGCCGACAAGGATCGCAAGTTCGTAGAAGACTAGCAAGGGGACCATCATGGCCGTCATCGTGAACCAGTCCTGGCTGGGAGTGATCACGGCGGCGAACACCGCGATCCCGACGATGGCCATGCGGCGGTGCTGGCGGAGGGTCTGGCTCGACAGGACGCCGACCGCCATCAGGGAGATCAAGAACAGCGGGAACTCGAACGACAGACCGAAGGCGCCGATCACCAGCACCACGAAGCTCACGTACTTCCCGACGGACATCACGAAGACCACGCGGGTGGTCCCGGCGAAGCCCAGCAGGAAGTTCAGGGCCCGGGGCAGGGTCACGAGCCCGAACCAGGCCCCCAGCCCGAAGAGCACCATCGACGAGATCACGAACGGGACGGCGAACTTCCGCTCGCGGTCGCTCAGCCCCGGGACGATGAACGCCCACACCTCGAACAGCACGACCGGCAGCGCCAGGATGAGCCCCGTCACCGTGACGATCTTGATCTTCGTGGTGAACGGCTCCAGCACGCTCGTGTAGGCAAGCTTGCACGGGTCGGCCGGGTCGAGGGCCAGCTGCGGGTGCGACGTCATGAACGTGCAGTACTGGTCGGTGAGGAACTTGAAGATCGGCTCGTAGAGGAACCACCCGATCAGCGCGCCGATCGCGATCGCTCCCAGCGAGATGAGCAGGCGCGTGCGGAGCTCGCCCAGGTGCTCGACCAACGACATCGTGCCGGTCGGATTCCGCTTCCGGCGTCGCTTCGGGATGACCGCCACGGGCGTGTGAGGGTGTCGGGGGCCCGGTCAGTCCGAGCGCTCGGAGGCGGCCGGGCCGTCCGCGTTGCCGTCGTCCGTCGGGCCGGCGCCGTCCGCCACCTCCGGGACCGCCTTCGCGGAACCGGCGGAGTGTCCGTTCGTGGAGACGACCGTCGTGTCCTCGGACGTCTCCGCCGGCGCATTCTCGGACGTCTGGTCGAGGTCGCCGTCGGATGCCTCGTCGTCGTCGTCCAGGTTGAGGGCGCCGTGGATCTCGCCCTGGATCTGGTCGGAGGCCCGGCGAAACTCCCGGATGCCCCTTCCGATCTGCCGACTGACCTCGGGCAGCTTCTTCGGCCCGAACACGAGAAGTGCCAGGATGAAGATGACCATCAGCTCGGCAGGACCGATGTTGAACACGCGCTACCTCCGCGGGAGGTTCGTTGCGGCGCTACCTGCGGATTTTATCACCGGGCTCTTTCCCGGGGGCGCTCTCCGAGAGCCTCGCCGCGAGCTCGGAAGCCTGCTCGGCCTCCCGCGAGATGTCTTCCACGATCGGCTGTACCTCCTGCTGGAACTCCGAGACCGTCCGGGCCAGCCGCTTCATGTTCTGGTACATGACGATCACGAAGGCGACCAGCACCGCGAGGAGGAGGATCAGCACCGCGATCAGGAAGACCGAGACGGCGGACACGGGGGGAGCTTAGCAACCGGGACGCGAACGGAGACGCCGGGTCTCCGGCGCCTCCGTGCGGGGTAGGTCGGGGCTTAGACGGACCCGGAGGAGAGGAAGCTTGCGAGCGCCTCGTCGTCGTCCAGCATGAAGTGGAAGTTGATGACGTCGTCCGTGGTGAACTGAGGACCGTCCGGCGGAGACTCCGGGTGGGGCTCTCCCACCGGGGCCTCGGCTTCGCCGGCCGTCTCCGCGACGCCAACGCCCACCGACTTCAGCAGGGCCACGATGCGCCGATCCGCACGCTTCTCCACGGGTTCCGTGCACTTGGGGCACACGAACCGGTACGACCCTTCGCCGGTCTCCTGGTGAACGGAGACCATCACGGCGTCGGGGTTCAGGTCCACTTCCCCACAGCCCGGGCAGCTCGTCCGAATGGTAGCCATCTTGGCCTAGTTATCGGCGAGGTCCGCCGCTTCTTGAAACGAATGGCCCGATTGGGGGGCGCTACCCCTCCCCCGCCGGCGATCGGCGGTACGGCCTGAGCGTGCGCTCGGCCATCTCCCTGACGGCATCGCGCAGGTCGGGCGGGGAGATGACCCTGGCCTCGCCTCCCAGGCGGAGGATCAGCTTCGCGAGCCAGGCCAGGTCCTTGGCCGGCAGCGTGACCTCGAGCGCACCGCCTCCGACCTCGCGGACGTCCTCCACCACGTAGTACTCGGCGACCCAGCGGGCCGCGGGCTCGAGGCGCAGCCGGACCGGGACGTCGCGCTCCGTCTTCGTGTACAGGGGCCGGTCCGCCCCCTCCAGGCCGCGCGGCTCGAAGGTACGGTCGGTCGCCGTCGCGGACCGCATCCGGTCGGCCCGGAACATGCGCTCCTCGTCCGAGTCGTGGTCCCAGGCCACCACGTACCAGTGGCCCGCAGCCGAGTAGACGTGTTCGGGGTCGATCTCGCGGGCCGACAGGGCGTCCCGTGCCGCCGAGAAGTACTCGATCCGGACGGTCCGGTGCCCCGCGACCGCCTCGCGAAGGGTGTCCAGCCGCCGCGCCAGCTCGACGCCCGTCTCCAGGTCGACTCGCTCCACCAGGCGGGAGAGGGCCTCCGGACCCAGCGAGGCCTCGATCTTCTCCAGCGCCGAGGTGAGGGCTCCGGTCTCGTGCAGCCCCGGCGTCCCCAGCAGGGCCTTGCCCCGCAGGTACAGCGACAGGGCCTCCGACGTCGTGAGGCGCAGGGGGCGGGAGAAGTAGTCGGCCATCCGGATCCAGACTCGTCCCTCGTCATCGGTCTCCACGTCGATCAGGTCGCCCGGCCCGTATGGCGGCAGGCCGGACATGAAGAGCAGATTCAGGTCCTGCAGCAGGTCACGCTCGGACAGCCCGAACAGGCCCGCCACCTCGGACACCCGGACCCCGGGGTGCCGGATGATGTACGGGACGGCGGCCAGCAGGCGCCGCAGCCTGATCGACGCGCGTGGCGTGGCGCGGCCCTTGGCCGGTGAGGGCGCCGATGCCGCGCGCTCAGGCATCGACGTCGCTCGCCAGGAGCGCCTCCAGGCGGGACACGACCTGGTCGCGGATGGCCCGCGGCGCGAAGACCCGCGCGTCCGGCCCGAACGAGAGCACCCAGGACACGAACATCTCCGACTGGCTCGCCGGCACCTCCACCTCCACCCAGCCGTCCCGGCGGGCCCGGATCACGCTTGCCCCCCTGGTCTGCGCGACCACGAGCCAGGCGATCCTCGGCGTGAAGCCCATGCGCGCCGTCTCGGCCGGCTTGCCGATGCCCCAGGGGCCCGACTCCAGGTGGGAGGCCGCGTCGAAGCCCTCCGGCGCAGGCCGCCCCTCGCCCGCGTCCTTCATCTCCGACAGCACCCGGGAGAGCCGGTATGAGCGCACGCCCTTGCGGTCCCGGTCGTACCCGACGACGTACCAGCTGCCGCTCCGGAACACCAGGGCGAAGGGGTCCACGGTCCGCTGGCCCGCCCGGCCGTGCAGCGGGCGGTAGCGGAACCGGAGGGCCCGCCGCCGGGCGAGGGCGTCGGCCACGCTCGCCACGTGGGGGCCGGAGACGTCCACCCCGGGCGTGGCCTGTCCCGCGGCCAGCAGGGGCAGGACGTCGGTCTCCGCGCCCGAGGAGAGCTTCTGGAAGGCCATCTCCGCCTCGCCGTCCGACCCCGGCGTGTGCGCGGCGACGAACAGGGCCCACAGCTCGTCCTGGGAGAACGAGATGGCCGGCAGGTAGTAGGCCTCGTGCGGGATGCGGTATCCGCGCTCGACGTCCCAGGGATCGGTTGCCTCCAGCTCGACGGGGATGCCGGCCTCCCGCAGCGTGTCCTTGTCGCGCTCGAACATCCGCTTCGCGCTGGCTTCGTCGCCGTGCGAGTAAGCGGGGACGCGCTCCCGGATCTCCTCGAACGTGAGGGGCCGCCGCGTGTCGAGCAGCAGGGCGACCAGATTGAGCAGACGCTCCAGCGGGTGCATTCGGGCGATGATAATGCGGTCGTGATCAGGCTCCGGGAAGGCGTGGTCGTCGCCGTCACCGGCGAGCGGCCGGGTGCGGTCGAGCTCGCGGTCCTCACGGACGGCGAGCGCTGCGCCGCCGTCGCCTATCCGGCCCTGGTCGGCCCGGTCGCCGCGGGCGACTCCGTCCTGCTGAACACGACGGCCGTTGCCCTGGGCCTCGGGTCGGGCGGTGCGCACTTCGTCGTCGCCGTGCTCGGCCGGGAGCGGAGCGACCTCGATCAGGGCCCCGGCCACGTGATGAAGCTGCGGTACACGCCGCTCCAGGTGGCCACGCTGGCCGTGGAGGAGGACGAGAGCCCCCACCACGAGGCGATGTCCGCCGCGGACGGCCTGGACGGCACGCCGGTGGTCTGGCTCCCCCTGCACTCCATGCTGGGGCCGGCGGCGGCCGGCGCCCGGGCGGAGGGCGCCGGCCGCATCGTCTACGTGATGACCGACGGGGCGGCCCTTGCCGCTCCGCTGTCCCGCCTGTCCGCCTCGCTCCGGGGCGCGGGCCTCCTGGACGCGGTCGTGTCGGCCGGGCAGGCGTTCGGCGGAGACCTGGAGAGCGTGAACACCTTCACCGGGCTGCTGGCAGCGAAGGCCGTGCGCGGCGCCGACGTGATCCTGGTGGGCGACGGGCCCGGCAACACGGGGACGGACACGATCTGGGGGTCGAGCGCCGTCGAATCGGCGATGGCGCTGCACGCGGCCCGCATCCTGGGCGGACGGCCCGTGGTGGCGCTCCGGATCTCGTTCGCCGATACGCGCGAGCGCCACCGGGGCGTCTCGCACCACTCGCTGACGGCCCTGGAGCGCGTGGTGCCCGATCCGAGCTGGGTGGCCGTCCCGGAGCTGGCGGACGCGCATCGACGCGCACGCCGTGGAGGCGGCTCTCCGCCCACTGGCCGGTCGCCACACGCTGGTCCCCGTTCCCGGAGCTTCCGCCATGGAGCTCCTGGCACGTCACGGGATCCGCGCGGAATCGATGGGTCGGACGTTCGAAGAGGATCCGGCGTTCTTCCTGGCGGCAGGCGCTGCGGGGGTGCTCGCGGGCAGGATGGCCGCGGCGCCGGACGAGCTGCGCTTCGGAGGCTAGGCGGCGGACGAAGCGGCTGCGGCCGCCTCGATCCGGGCGGGGACCTTGTCCCGGGCGATCTTCACCAGCGCGTCGTACTCGCGCTTGTGGGTCGCCACCAGCCTGACCACTGCGGGCGCATGGCCCACCTTGTCGGCGAGGCGCTTGTATTCCGCGTCGTGCTTCTTGAGCAGCGCGGCTTCGGCTTCGAGTCGTGCGGTTGCTTCCATGGCTCCCATCATCCCTGCGTACCGGCCGGACACGCGCGGATTCGCGCAATCACCACACTCAGAACACACGATCGGGCCATGTTGTTTCCCCGCCCCGCCGGGCCGGGGCTCACATGTGAGCGATCAGGTGCTCCACCCGCTCGTCCACCGACTTGAACGGGTCCTTGCACAGCACGGTCCGCTGCGCCTGGTCGTTCAGCTTCAGGTGGACCCAGTCGACGGTGTAGTCGCGGCGCTTCAGCTTGGCCTGGCGGATGAACTCGCCCCGGAGGCGGGCCCGGGTGGTCTGCGGGGGCTCCCGCATCGCCCGCTGGACGTCCTTCTCGGTGACGACCCGCTCCATGGCCCCGCGGCGCTCCAGCAAGTAGTACAGGCCGCGATTGCGGTTCACCTCGTGATAGGCCAGGTCCATCAGGGCGACCCGCGGGTGAGCCAGCGAGAGGCCGTGCTTGTCCCGGTACCGCTCGATCAGGTGGTGCTTGGCCACCCAATCGACGCGCGTGGTCAGCTTGTCGAGCGCACCCGAGGATAGGGCGTCGAGCGCCAGGCCCCACTCCTGCAGCGCCCGCTGGGTGACCTCGTCGGCGCCCCGCCGCTCCACGAAGCGCACCGCCTTCTCGTAGTACTCCCGCTGGATGTCGATGGCGGTCAGCTCGCGGCCGGTGGCCAGCCGGACCTTCCGCTTGCAGGTGATGTCGTGGCTGATCTCGCGGATGGCGCGGATGGCGTTCTCCAGCGTGAGGTCCCGCATCACCGTGCTCTCCTCGACCATCCGCACCACGAGGTCCGTGACGGCGACCTTCAGCAACGTCGTGAACTCGCTCATGTTCGAGTCGCCGACGATCACGTGCAGCCGGCGGAACCGCTCGGCGTCCGCGTGCGGCTCGTCGCGGGTGTTGATGATCGGGCGCGAGCGGGTCGTCGCCGAGGACACGCCCTCCCAGATGTGCTCGGCGCGCTGGCTGATGCAGTACTCGCGCCCCGCGTGGGCCGTGCAGGACCTTCCCCGCCCCGCAGAACACCTGCCGGGTGACGAAGAACGGGATCAGCACGTCGGCCATGCGGGAGAACTCGCCCTGCCGCGCCACCAGGTAATTCTCGTGACAGCCGTACGAGTTCCCCGCCGAATCGGTGTTGTTCTTGAACAGGTAGACGTCGCCCGAGATGCCCTCCTCGTGGAGGCGCACCTCGGCCGCCGCCAGCAGGGCCTCGAGGATCCGCTCCCCCGCCTTGTCGTGCGCGATCAGGTCCATGACCTTGTCGCACTCCGGTGTGGCGTACTCGGGATGCGAGCCGACGTCGAGGTAGAGCCGCGCGCCGTTCTCCAGGAACACGTTCGACGACCGGCCCCAGTGGACGACGCGCCGGAACAGGTAGCGGGCCACCTCGTCCGGGGACAGCCGGCGCTGACCCCTGAACGTGCAGGTCACGCCGTATTCGTTCTCCAACCCGAAGATGCGCCGCTCCACGGAGCCGAGTGTACCGTCGGGCGCTCCACACGCCGCGTCCATTCCCTGGAATACACTCGGGCGCCGTGGAGGAGCGGGAGATACTCACCCAGCGCGAGCTGGACATCGATCGGAGCCTCGCCTTCATCCGGGACGAGTTCCGGATGGGGTTGGAGGCGGTGGCTCGGATCCCTCCGCCGGCCATCACGATCTTCGGGTCGGCGCGCGTCCCCTCGTCCGACCCGTTCTACGCGCTGGCTCGCGACGTCGGGCATCGGTTCGCCGAAGCCGGGTTCTCCGTGGTGACGGGCGGCGGCCCCGGCCTGATGGAGGCCGCGAACCGCGGCGCGCACGAGGCCGGCGGCTTCTCGGCGGGCTTCAACATCCAGCTGCCGCACGAGCAGTCCGGCAACGAGTACGTCGACCTGGGTCTCACGTTCAGGCACTTCTACGCGCGCAAGGTGATGTTCGTGCGGGTCGCGGAGGGGTTCGTGGTCCTGCCGGGCGGCTTCGGGACGCTCGACGAGCTGTACGAGTCGCTGATCCTGATTCAGACCGGGAAGATCCGGCACTTCCCCGTCGTGCTGGTGGGCGGCGAGTACTGGGAGGGTTTGATCGCCTGGACGCGGGAGCGGCAGCTGGCGAGGGCGATGATCTCCGCGGCCGACCTCGACATGCTCGAGGTGACCGACGATCCTGCAGAGGTCGTGCGGCTGGTCCGGGCCTGCCTGGACGGGACCTGCCGCCACGCGAGGCGGGAGGACGCCGGCACCTCCCCGGCGATGCCGTGAGCGATCTCGCGTTCGACTTCCTGCTGGCCGGCTCCCGCCGCCCGGACGACGTGGCTCGCGAGCTCGCTGGGTTCGTGGGAGACGCGCGGGCGACGCTCGACGTCGCGATCTACGACTTCCAGGCACGGAGCGGGGCCACCGCGCAGGTGGCCGACGCGCTCGAGCAGGCCGCCGCTCGGGGCGTCGCCGTGCGGGTGGCGTTCAACGTGGAGCGGCGGGAGGGCACCGGAGACCCGCCGAACCCCAACTGCCCGCCGGAGCACGTCGACGGCCTGGACGTGCCGACGCGGGGGGTGTCGGGGAACGGCGCCCTCATGCACCACAAGTACGTCGTGCGCGACGGCGTCGACGTCTGGACCGGCTCGACGAACTGGACGGACGATGCGTTCGGACGCGAGGAGAACGTGGTGGTGCGCCTGACGTCCGGGGACGTCGCTGCCGCATACGCGGGCAACTTCGAGGCCCTGTGGGCGCGCGGCCACGTCGAGGGCACCGGCTCGCGCGGCCGGCCGGTGACGCTGGGCGGCGCCGTCGTGGAGCCGCTCTTCTCCCCGGACGGGCCGTCGCTCGCGCAGGCGATCGCCTCCCGGCTGGGCGAGGCGCGGCACCGCGTCCGGCTCGCCTCGCCGGTCATCACGTCCGGCCCCATCCTGGGCACGCTGGCCGAGATGTCCGGGCACCGATCCTTCGACCTGGCGGGCGCGTACGACCGCACGCAGATGGAGGAGGTCGTCGGCCAGTGGAAGGCCGTTCCCGCCAACGCCTGGAAGATCGACGCGTGGGAGGTCGTGCGTCCACGGCTCGTGGGGAAGCGGTCCACGCCGTACGGGCCCAACGCGGTGCACGACTACATGCACGCCAAGGTCGTCGTCGTGGACGGGCAGGTGCTCACGGGGAGCTACAACTGCTCGCACGGCGGCGAGGACAACGCCGAGAACCTGCTGTGGATCAACGATCCGGCGGCCGCCGATCACTTCGGTTCGTTCGTCGACCGGGTCGTCGCGCGGTACGGCGCGAGCGCTGCCTCCGCCTAGGCGACGACCAGGGCGCCGTTCATGTCCGGGTGCACGTCGCATTGGAAGTAGTACGTGCCCGCGGGCAGGCCCCGCACCCGATACACCGTGGTCTGCACGCCGGTCACGATGTCGCCTTTGAACAAGGCGTTGCCCCCCTGTCCGTCCGGATAGATCGAGATGTTGTGCGGGATGCCGTTCTCCTGGTTGTTCAGCGTGATGGTGAATGGTTGGTTGGCCGGCGCAGCCAGACAGTCGCGGTCGAAGTGGAGGTTGTTCGCCACGATGCGGAGCGCCGTACCGCTCGGCGTGCACGTCGCCATCTGCTTCAGCGTCGCGGAGGACGTGCCTGAGGAGCAGGCGGCGCCCACGAGCGCGAGACCCGCCACGGCGCAGAACAGAGCGGTGGAGACCGGGCGGTGCCGCATGACCGGGCTAGTTCCCGCCCTCCATGAGGGGGGCCACCTCGGCCTGGCCGAGGCGCAGGAACTTGCGGCGTGCCCGGGAGCGGTCGAGAACCGCGACCTCGAGGCCCTGCGGCTCGAAGCTGCGTTCCTCGACCGTCGACATGGCCGCCACGGCCGTGCGAAGCGCGTCCGCGAGCGAGCCGCCCGCCTGATACGAGTCGTGGAGCTTGTCCGACAGCTCTTCCGAACGCCCGCCCATGGCGACGTAGCCGTCCTCGTCGGCGACGCTGCCGTCGAACAGGATGTGGAACAGCGAGGTCTCGGCCGGTGTTTCGCCCACCTGCGCAACGAGGATCTCGACCTCGTACGGCTTCATCTGCTGCGTGAAGATGCCGGAGAGGGCCTGCGAGTACGCGTTGGCGAGCGTCTTCGCCGTGACGTCCTCGCGCCCGTACGAGTACCCGCGAAGGTCGGCCAGGCGGATGCCGGCGATGCGAAGGTCCTCGAACTCGCTGTACTTGCCGACGCCGGCGAAAGCGATGCTGTCGTAGATCTCCGACACCTTGTGCAGCGTGACGCTGGGGTTCTCGGCCAGGAACAGGATGCCGTCGGCGTACTCGATCGCGATCACCGACTTGCCCGCGGGCGATCCCCTTCCGGGCGAACTCGGACCGGTCCTTGGTCAGCTGCTCGGGCGCGACGTAGGGCTGGAAGGCCATCTACTCCTCCGGCTCCTCGGCCTCGCGCGCGCCGCTCGCGCCGACGGGCGGATGCTGCGAGAGCAGGTCGGCCACGATGTCCTCGAAGGCGCTGCGGACGTCTGCCTCGGCCATGGTGTGGAAACCGTCGGCGTCGACGACCTTCACCGACGGATACACGCCGCGGAACAGGTCGGGGCCGCCGGTGGCCACGTCTTCCTGCGCGGCGTCGTACAGGGCCTCCACCGCCACACGGATGGCTCCCGCGCGGTCCAGGTCGGGCTTCCACCGCTTCTTGAGCGTCCCGCGGGCGTGGATGCCGCCCGACCCGGTCGCGTGGAACACGGCTTCCTCCCATCGGCCACCGGTCACGTCGTATCGGAAGATGCGGCCCTCGGCGCGCCGCTCGTCCCACCCGGCAGAACAGCGGAACGACGACGAGGCCCTGCATCGCCATCGGGAGGTTCCCCCGGATCATCTGGGCCAGCCGGTTCGCCTTGCCCTCCAACGAGAGCCGGTCGCCCTCGACCTTCTCGTAGTGCTCGATCTCGGTCTGGAACAGCTGGACCATCTCGGTCGCCTGCCCGGCGACGCCGGCGATCGCCACCGCGGAGTGGTCGTCCGCGGGAAACACCTTCTCGATTCGCTCGTCGGCGATGTTGTATCCCTCGATGGCGCGGCGGTCACCGGCCATCACGACGCCGTCGGCGAACTTCAGCGCCAGGACGGTCGTCCCGTGCGGCACGTTCCCCACGCCCGGGCCGTTCGTCGTCGCAGCCGAGGATCCCGCCGACCCGGACTCCGCGCCCGCGGCGCGAACGAGGTCGGCGAAGCTCGGGTTGGCGCCGAGCGGATAGGCCGGTCCGGGGAACCCGCTGGGCAGGTCGGTCACTCGCCGCCCTTCTGGACGTAGGACTTCACGAACTCCTCGGCGTTCTGCTCCAGCACGGTGTCGATCTCGTCCAGGATCTCGTCCATCTCGTCCGTGAGCTCCTGGCCCTTGCTGGTCGTCTTGGCGCTCTCGGTCTCGGCCGGCGCGGCGTCCTCGCCCTTGCGCTGGACTCGCTTCTGTTCCTGCTCCTGCGGCACTGGATCACGCTCCCCAGTCGAGGTCGGTGGTCATTCTACGGCGAGGCCTGCAGCCGGGCGATCAGCGCCCCGGCCGTTTCCGATTCCTCGAGCAAGGCCTCGACGTGCTCCCGCGTCCCCCGAAGGGGCTCGCGCGTCGGCACGCGCTGGAGAACGTCCCCGCCCGTGTCGAAGATGATCGAATCCCAGGACGCGGCGGCGATCGCGTTCGGGTAGCGCTCGATGCAGCGGCCGCGGAAGTAGGCCCGCGTGTCCTCGGGCGGCTCGTCGACCGCCTCCTGGATCTCCTGGTCGGAGACGATCCGCTCGATCTTGCCGGCGTCCACCAGCCGGTAGTACAGGCCCTTCGACCGGCGGACGTCGTGGTACTGCAGCGTCGATCATGGCCAGCCGCGGGTCGTGCCAGTCCAGGCCGTCCCGCTCGCGGTACGCCGTCAGCAGCCGGTACTTCGCCACCCAGTCCAGCTCACGGTGCATGGAGAGCGGGTCCTCCTCGATGCCGGTCAGGACCGCCTCCCACCGCTGCAGGACCTCGCCGTTCTCGGCCGTGGCGTCGTTCTCCTTCACGTACTTCTTCGCGTGGTCCAGGTAGTCCCACTGCAGCTCCAGCGGCCGTACGCGGCGCCCGTCGCGTGAGCTTCACGGTCTGGCGGCACGTCGGGTCCCACGACACCTCGTGCAGCGCCTGCACCGGGTTGTCCAGCGAGACCTCGGGACAGCAGCTCGTCCTCGATCATCTTCAGGATGAGCGCGGTGGTGCCCACCTTCAGGTACGTGGCCACCTCGCACATGTTCGCGTCGCCGACGATGCAGTGCAGGCGGCGGTACTTCTCCGGGTCGGCATGCGGCTCGTCTCGCGTGTTGATGATGGGACGCTTCAGGGTGGTCTCCAGCCCCACCTCTGCCTCGAAGAAGTCGGCGCGCTGCGTCAGCTGGTAGACGATCCGCTGCTCGCTCCCCCGCGCGCTCTCGGACCCGAGCTTGCCCGCGCCGGTGAAGATCTGCCGGGTGACGAAGAAGGGCGTCAGGTCCCGGACGACCCGCGTGAACGGCGTCCGGCGGTCGACCAGGTAGTTCTCGTGGGTGCCGTACGAGTTGCCCTTGCCGTCGGTGTTGTTCTTGTAGACCGCGATCCGCTCGCCCGGCGGCAACATGACCTGCACGGCGTCGAGCGACCGCTCCAGCACCAGCTCGCCGGCCTTGTCGTGGACGACCAGCTCGCGCGGGCCGGCGCATTCCGGGGTCGAGTACTCGGGGTGGGCGTGGTCGACGTAGTAGCGCGCGCCGTTGGGCAGGATGACGTTCGCCAGGCCCAGTTCCTCGTCCACCGGCTGGCGTTCCTGGACGGGCTCGAAGCCGCGCGCGTCGCGCAGCGGCGACTCCTGTTCATAGTCCCAACGAATGCGGCGAAGGTTGCCGGCATAGGCATTGATCAGGAACGACGAAGCCAGTACGGGATTGAAGTCGGGTGTGGCCGGCCCAAAGATGCCGTACTCGGTTTCCGTGCCGACGACCTTGGGGATGGCCATTCGGACAGCCTAACGGGTCCTAGAGGTACTGCCCGGCGTTCACTCGTTCGACCTGACGACCGCTGCCGTGCTCGTCTCCGATCAGCGTGCGCACGTAGACGATCCGCTCGCCCTTCTTCCCGGAGATGCGCGCCCAGTCGTCGGGGTTCGTGGTGTTGGGCAGGTCCTCGTTCTCCTTGAACTCGTCCCGGATCGCGG
Organism: uncultured Actinomycetota bacterium; assembly: GCA_963770955.1. Taxonomy (GTDB): domain Bacteria; phylum Actinomycetota; class UBA4738; order UBA4738; family UBA4738; genus DASPTB01. Next base: position 866,127 of record CAVYRK010000011.1, on the reverse strand, counting down.
TGAGCAGGTACTCGAGCTTGAGCCCCTTCTCGCCGACGGACAGGAACCGCTTGATGGCGTTCTTCTTCGCCCGGTTGACGATGTTCTCGATCATCGCGCCCGAGTTGAAGTCCTTGAAGAAGAGGATCTCCTTGTCGCCCGACGCGTAGGTGACCTCCAGGAACCGGTTCTCGTCCGACTCCGCGTACATGCGGTCCACGGTCGTGTCGATCATGCGCTGCAACGCGCGGCCGACGTTGCCGTCGGCGCGCTTCAACTCGTCGTCGTGGATCGGGACGCCCGCCTCGATGTACTTCGCGATGATCTCCTTGGCTGCGGGGCCGTCCGGACGCTCGATCTTGATCTTCACGTCCAGGCGCCCCGGCCGCAGGATCGCCGGGTCGATCATGTCCTCTCGGTTGGAGGCGCCGATCACGATCACGTTCTTCAGGGTCTCGACCCCGTCGATCTCGGACAGCAGCTGCGGCACGATCGTGTTCTCCACGTCCGACGAGATGCCGGTGCCGCGGGTGCGGAACAGGGAATCCATCTCGTCGAAGAACACGATGACGGGGAAACCCTCGGCGGAGCGCTCCTTGGCCCGCTGGAAGATCAGCCGGATGTGACGCTCCGTCTCGCCGACGTACTTGTTCAGCAGCTCCGGCCCCTTGATGTTCATGAAGTAGGACCGGGCCTCGGTCTGCCCGGAGCGCTCCATCATCTGCTGGGCCAGGGAGTTGGCGACGGCCTTCGCGATCAGCGTCTTCCCGCAGCCCGGCGGACCGTACAGCAGGACCCCCTTCGGTGGCTTCAGGTGGTGCTCGGCGAACAGCTCCGCGTACAGGAACGGCATCTCCACGGCGTCGCGGATGTCTTCGATCTGCGCGCTCAGCCCGCCGATGTCCTCGTAGGTGATGTTCGGGACCTCTTCGAGGATGACCTCCTCGACCTCTTCGCGGGGGAGCTTCTCGAGCGCGTAGCCGGAACGGCCGTCCAGCAGGACCGGATCGCCGGCACGGATTCCTTCCTCCTTGACCCGCGCGGACATCAGCGCGACCCGCTCCTCGTCGCCGCGGCCGACCACGATCATGCGGTCGTCGGCGAGCATCTCCTTGACGCGCACGACCTCGCCCTGGAGGTCCTGATCGAGCACCTCGACCACGTTCAGGGCCTCGTTCAGGATGACCTCCACGCCGGGCCGAAGCCGGTCGCGCGCGATCTCGGGGTCGATGTTCACGCGCATCTTCCGGCCGCCGGTGAACACATCGACCGAGTCGTCCTCGTTCTCGCGCAGGTAGGTTCCGAACGTGGCGGGGGGACGCGTGAGCTTCTCGACCTCTTCCTTGAGCGCCTCGAGGCGCTCGCGCTCGGACTTGAGCACGGACACGAGCTTCTCGTTCTGCGAGACGGCCTTGGACAGCTCTGCCTTGGCCTGCAGGATCTGCTCTTCCAGGATCTTCACCTGGCGCGGCGAGCTGGTGAGGCGGCGCCGAAGGAGCGCGGTCTCGTCCTCGAGGAACTTGACCTGCGTCTGCAGCTCGTGGATCTCCTTCTCGTACCGCTCGGAGCGCTCGTCGTGGTGGGGCATGTCCGGATTCTGCATCGCGTCACCTCATTGCCGGGCCGCCCCGTGGGCCGGTGCACGGCCGCTCTTGCCACTGACTGCCTATACGGTAACCCTCGGCCACGGGATCATCGGCCTTAAGCCCTCCGCCCGATCTCCCGGGGGCGCTCCGGGTTAGGCCATTGGGTCGGGGTCGTCGTCGGTGTCCCGATCGCGGCCTCGCCGCGCCACCGTGATGAACCCGGTGTGCGCGACCATCCGGTGGTCCGGCCGGACGCTCCGTGCGGTCACGTGCCATCGGCGCTGGAGTACCTCGAACGACTCGATCTCCTCGTAGCCTGCCGCCTCCAGGGCGAGGACGGCCGTCTGGGTCTGGTTGGTCGTCGGGAGGTAGCAGCACAGGATCGCCCCCGGATTCGTGACGGCGGCCACGGTGGGCAGCAGCGGCCACGGTTCGGGCAGGTCGAAGACCACCCGGTCGAAGGCCTCCCCGGAGGCCGCGACGTCGCGGACGTCGCCCAGGCGCAGGTCGAGCCAGTCCGGGAGCTTCCCGTAGTACGTCTCCAGGTTCGCCGCCGCGGTCCCGTGGAAGTCCTCCCGGAGCTCGTACGAGACCACGCGGCCCTCCGGGCCGACGGCCCGGCACAGGGCCAGGGTCAGCGACCCCGAACCGGTGCCGGCCTCCAGCACCCGGGTGCCCGGCGCGATGTCCGCCTGGACCAGGATGGCGCCCACGTCCTTCGGGTAGATGACCTGCGCCCCCCGGGGCATCTTCAGGACGAAGTCGGCCAGCCGCGGCCGCAGGCACAGGAGCCGCGCGCCGGTGTTCGAGTGGACCACCACGCCCTCGTCGGCCCCCAGGATCAGATCGTGGGGCACCGCGCCGCCGTGGAAGTGGAACGTGGCCCCGGCCTGCAGCCGGACCAGGAAGTGACGGTCGCGGCTGTCGACCAGCAACACGCGCTCGCCCGCTTCGAACGGGGTTCGCTGGCGCTCCATGGGCCGCGCTCCCCTACCGCCGACCGTAGAGCTCGGCGGGCATCGTCTCGCTCGACAGCTCGGACGCGACCTGTCCATCGCTTGGCTCCCGGTCCCCCGGGCGGTCGAGCGACTCCCCGAGGATCTGCGCGCGGGCCCGGCAGAAGGCGCAGAAGCGGCCGGTCGTCGGCTGCCCGCACGACTCGCACGGGCGCAGGTCCGCGGCGGCGTCGTCGGTGAACAGTCCCGCACCGCGATCGAGGTATCCGAGGTAGAACGAGGCCTTCGTCCCCGGCGACGTCGCCTCCAGCTGGTTCATGGCCTCCTTGTGTCGCAGCTGCGTGTTGCCGGCCACCAGCGGGCACTCCTCGACGACGTAGTCGATGCCGCGCATGAACGCGTAGGCGGCGGTCTCGCGCTCCGACAGCCGGTGCAGCGGCTTCACCTTCTTCGCCAGGCCGTCCCGGGCCGGGAGCACGGGAAACTGCCGGGCGATGTACTCGGTCTGCCACCGCAGGGTGTTGCCGAGCAGCGTGGCGGCCTCGTCGTCCAGGTTGTGGCCGGTCGCCACGACGTCGAAGCCGTGCTCCAGCGCCGCGCGATTGAAGACGTAGCGCTTGGAAAGGCCGCACACCGCGCAGGTCGAGCGCGAGCCCTTCTTCCCCGCGGTGGGGACGTCGTACCCGTAGTCCTCTCGGAGGTCGACGTGGATCACCTCGGCGTCCCGCTCGTCGGCGAAGGTTCGCACCAGCTGCCCCGAGCGGTCGGAGTAGTCCCCGATCCCCAGCCCCAGGTACAGACCGGACGCCCGGTACCCCAGGCGCAGCAGGATGTCCCACAGCGCCAGCGAATCCTTCCCGCCCGACACCGCCACCAGCACCCGATCGTCCTCGTGCAGCATGTCATGGTCCTTGATCGCCCGGCGGACCTGCTCGTCCACGTAGTGCAGGAAGCATTCCTGACAGAACGCGGCGTTGTGGCGGCGGAGCTCGATGACGGCGGTCCCCCTGCACCGGCGGCACCGCATCCGGTTGCCGCGCCCGGCCCCGCCGGAGATCACAGGCCGGACCTCGATCTCGTCCTCGTCCTCGAGCCAGTCCTCGCGGGTGAGCAGGTTCCGCTCGCGGATCACGAGGACGGTGTCGGGATCGATGGAGAGCTCGGAGAGCACCGCCCGGACGGGCCGTCGGCCCGCCAGGTCGACGTCCCGGTCGGGATTGCGCAGCCGGACCCGCATCAGGGGATCAGGCTACCGCAGGGAGAGCGGCCGGCGAGGTCAGGGGGGTGACCTCGCCGGCCCGCTCTGTCGCGCTCAGCCCGTCGATGGAAGGGGGTTCGTGCCGAGCGTGACGTTCAAGGTGGCCGTGCCGCCGTCCTGGTGCGTGACCTCGACGGTGACGTGGTCGCCGGGCTTCAGCCCGTGGATCTGGTTGCCCAGGTCGGCCGGCCCGGAGACGCTCTGGCCGTTGAAGCTCGTGATGATGTCGCCGACCTTCATGCCGGCGTTCGCCGCGGGGCCGTTCGGCGCAAGGGCCGCGACGACCGCGCCGTGGTTGACCGGAGCGCCGAACGGAATCGCCGACACCGGCTCCGTCGAGACACCGAGGTAGGCGACCGCCTGCGACGGGTGGTTGATCGACTGGGTGGCGATGGACTTCACGGAGTTGATCGCGATGGCGAACCCGATGTTCTGGGCGCTGCTGCTGCCGGCGGTGTTGATCCCGACGACGTTGCCGTTCAGGTCGATCAGGGGGCCACCGGAGTTCCCCGGGTTGATGGCCGCGTCGGTCTGCAGAGCGTCCTCGTAGGTCCGGGAGCCGTTCGTCGCGTTCTGGTCCTGCACCTGCACGGTTCGTGCGGTCGAGGAGAGGATGCCGGAGGTCACCGTCGGCCCGCCGGGCAGCGCCAGCGCGTAGCCGATGGCGATCACGCGCTCGCCCACGACCGCCTGGCTGGAGTCGCCGAGGGCGACCGTCGGAAGCGGCTCGTACTTGCTGATTCCGTCGAGCTGCAGCACAGCGACGTCGCTGGAGTTCTTGCCGCCGATCACGTGCGCGCCGAAGACCTTGTTCCGCAGGTTCGCGGGGGCCGTGTCGTTGAAGCGCACCCGGATCTGAAGGCCGCCTTCGACCACGTGCCAGTTCGTGATGAGGATCCCGTCGGACCGGACGATGAACCCGGTGCCCACGCCCTTGCCGACCTGGGCGCCGCCGAACTGGTTCTGCTCGACCACGTTCGTGGTCACGTTGACGACCGCCGGCTCGACTCTCTGGATGGCCTGGACGACCGGGTCGGTCTCGGGATTGTACGCACCGTTGTTGGGCGACGGAGTCGAGAGCGTGACGCCGGCGGGAGACGTGCTCACGCTTGCCGAGGAGGCGGCCGGCGTCCTGGTGGTGGTGCATGCCGACAGGACCAGCGCGCCCGCCACAAAGGCGGCGAGCCCGGTGGCACGGATCCGGCGACCCCGCTTCCGGACTCCGCGACCCGAGCTCTCGATGGATGTTTCCTCGGACCTGGCCTGCCCGCTCATGCTCTCTCCCCGTTTCTCGATGGGTGGTGTCGACGTTCACTGGAGAGTACGGGGGGTCACTGAGAGCGGGCTGAGAGACATGATGAGCTTGTGTTGCGGGCTCTCGGTCCGGGATGCGGGGCACCGACCAATGCCCGGGAACGCCCGTCGAAGGGCCGACCACGGACTCCCCAGTCCATTCCCCGAACGCGGGAGGCGGGAAATGGGCTGCCCGGGGACGCAGCCCGGACGCGGCGAAATGCCGAAACCTTGCTCGACGATCATGGAAGCTCGCCACGGATTGTTCGGCGCTCCCGCCAGCGGGATGACCACGACCCCGGGGGCCCTGCCCTTCAGCCGGGAGTCGCTGTTTCGGCAGGTCGGCCCACTGATCGGCGGCACGCTCATGGCGCTGCTCGTGCTGGCCCTGTCGCACACCAGCTCCACCGAGGACACGATGCTGATCCTCAGGGCCGCCACGCTGACGGCCGCGACCGTCACCGCGACCGCGCTGCTGCCCTGGAGCCGCCTCCCCGCGGCGCTGCAGGCCGCTCCGCCCATCCTGTACATGCTGGTCGCCTTCCTGCTCGGCCAGGCGACGGGCGGATCGCAGTCCGTGTACGAGCAGCTGATCCTCCTTCCGGTCCTCTGGCTCGCCGTGTACGGCACGTCCCTCGAGGTGGCGCTGGGCCTGGTCGCGGTCGCCACGGTGCTGCTGGCGCCCGTGGCGGTCCCCGGGGCCGGGGCCCAGGACTGGTCCCGACCGGCCGTGCTGATCCTGGTGGCCGCGGTGCTCGGCTTCGCGGTCCACCGGGTGCTCCGCCAGGTCCGGGTCCAGGCGGCACGGCTGGGGGTCATGGCGCTGACCGACGACCTCACCGGAGCCCTCAACCGCCGTGCCTGGAACGAGCACCTGTCCGTGCACCTGCGGGCGGACGAAACGGGCCCGGCGACGCCGCTCGTGTGCGTGGCCGTCCTCGACGTGGACCACTTCAAGGAGCTCAACGACCGTCTCGGGCACCAGGGCGGCGACCGCTTCCTGAAGGAGCTGACCGCATGCTGGCGCGCCAGGTTGCGGGATTCGGACGTGCTGGCGCGCCTCGGCGGAGACGAGTTCGCCGTGCTGCTGCCCAACTGCGAGCGACGGGTCGCCGCGTTGATCGTCGAACGGCTGTGCTCGGACCTCCCCGACGGACAGACCTGCTCGGCCGGGCTCGTGGCCTGGGACGGCGTGGAGGACGCCGACGCGCTGGTCGCGCGCGCCGACGCCGCGCTCTACCAGGCGAAGGACGCCGGCCGGAATCGGATCGTCACGGCGCGCTGACACCGGACCGCAGGCCCCGATAATGGGCCGGTGCAGCCGGCGACCGAGCCCACCCGACGAACCATCCCACCCACCGGGTACGCGGAGTTCGACCGGGCCGCCTGGGCGCGGCTCCGGGCAAACACGCCGCTGACGCTCACCGAGGAGGATCTCGCCGCGCTCCGCGGTGTCAACGAGGCGATCTCCCTGGACGAGGTCTCCGACGTGTACCTGCCGGTCTCCCGCCTGCTGAACCTGTCGGTGGGCGCGACCCGGGAGCTCCACCGCGCCACGGCCACCTTCCTCGGCGAGTCCGTCGCCGCCCCGTTCGTCATCGGTCTGGCGGGGAGCGTCGCCGTCGGCAAGAGCACCATCGCCCGGATCCTCCAGCGGCTGCTTTCGCGCTGGCCGGAGAGCCCGCGCGTGGATCTGGTGACCACCGACGGGTTCCTGCTGCCGAACGCCGTCCTCGAGTCCCGGGATCTCCTGCACCGCAAGGGTTTCCCGGAAAGCTACGACCGGCGCGCGCTCGTCCGATTCGTTGCCGACGTGAAGGCCGGGATGCCGGAGGTGAGAGCGCCCGTGTACTCCCACGTGTCCTACGACATCGTGCCGGACCGGGAGCAGGTGGTCCGGTCGCCGGACGTGCTCATCCTGGAGGGCCTCAACGTCTTGCAGACCGGGGCCGCGCTGCCCGGGCACGAGGGGGACGCTTTCGTGTCCGACTACTTCGACTTCTCGATCTACCTGGACGCCGACGAGGCGGACGTGGAGCGCTGGTACGTGGAGCGGTTCCTTCGCCTGCGCGAGACCGTGTTTCGCGATCCTTCGTCGTACTTCCGGCGCTACGCCGATCTCGATCACGACGAGGCGGTCGAGACGGCGCGCGGCATCTGGCGCGACATCAACGGACGCAACCTCCGGGAGAACATCGCGCCGACGCGGGGGCGCGCCCGCCTCGTCCTGGAGAAGGGCCCGGACCACGCGGTCCGGCGGGTGCTGCTGCGCCGCATCTGATCGCGGGAACGTCCCTCCGGCCGGCCGCCCGGTAGGGTGACGCGAATGGGCGAGGAAACGCCGGCCAGGGTCCTGTTCGTGATGGGCCACGGCTCCAGCGGCACGACCATCCTGGGCAACACGCTCGGCGAGGTGGACGGGTTCTTCCACGCCGGCGAGCTCCGCACGATCTGGGCCGACGCCCTGGCCGGCCTGCAGACGTGCGGGTGCGGCCGCCCGATCCGGGATTGCCCGGTTTGGTCGAAGGTGCTCGCCGCGGGATTTCCCGGCCTGGACGACGCGGGCGCGCAGCGACTCGCCCGGCTGCACCGGGACACCATCCGGGTCCGGTACACCCTCCGGCTCCTCCGGGCGAATCGCGGAACGATGCCCGAATGGCCGGCGCTGCGCGAGTACGCCGACGTGGCGGGGCGCCTGTACCGGTCGATCGCCGGCGCCACAGGGGCCCGCGTCATCGTCGATACGTCCAAGCGAACCGGGGACGCGGCTTTGCTCCGGCTGCTGCCCGGCGTGGAGCCTTTTGTCCTGCATGTGGTTCGGGACCCGCGCGCCGTGGCCTACTCCTGGAGTCACCGCTCGGGCTCACCGCCCAGCGAACTGGCCACCGCCGGCGAGTGGCTCGCCTTCTCCGCCCTGGGCGAGACGGTGAAGTGGCGGCTCGGTCCCGGGCGCTCGATGGTGCTGCGGCACGAGGATTTCGCCGAGCGGCCGCGCGCGAGCCTGGCGCGCGTCCTCCGGTTCGTGGGCGTGGGTGGGACGCCGATCCCCCTGTCGGGCCCCGAGGACCGGACGGTGGAGTTCGGCGAGAACCACACGGTGGCCGGACACTGGACGCGGTTCGACCGCGGACCGGTCGACCTCCGGCTGTCGACCGAGTGGAAGTCGAAGCAGCGACCGGGACAGCGCCTGTTGGTGACCGGGCTGACGCTCCCCCTGCTCCCCCGCTACGGGTATCCGCTGGCCCCTGGGCAATAGACGCGGGGCCCACCACCGGGGTCCCGGCTCGACGCCGACCTCGTCTTCGGCCGCCCAATGGCGAATCCTGGACGGCTGCGCCATTGACAGGCGACGACACGCGAGGGTTGAATCGACGCCCGCTCCGGACGTTCCGGGTCGTCGACCAAGGAGAACGCGATGTCCCTCTTCGTCGTGAAGCACCAGCACAGCGCCGAAACGTGCCCCGCCGGCGACCCGCAGATGGGCCCGATGTTGCTGCAGCACCTGTCGAAGCCCAACGCGGCGCAGTTCGGCGTCGACATCCGGTCGGAGGCGGTCGTCGACGGCCAGCACACGCTGTATCTCGTTGCCGATGCGGACGCTCCGGAGACGCTCGAGGCGTTCATGGCCCCGTTCGCGCAGGCGGGCTCCGTGGAGGTCCTGGCCGCGTCCCCCTGCGAGCAGGTGGTGGCTCGGGCGGCCTGCTGATCCCTTGACGAGCGCACCCGACGACGGTGACGTCTTCGACCGCATCCCGAAGGTCGAACTGCACTGTCACATCGAGGGGACCGTCCGGCCGGCCACGGTGGCCGAGCTGGCGACGCAGCACGGACGGCTGCTGTCGGTGGATCGCGTCGAGGATCTCTACACCTACGACTCGCTGAACGGATTCCTGTCGATCTTCTGGTTCGTGCAGGAGCTCCTGGCCGGCCCGGAGGACTGGGAGCGCGTGGCGTTCGAGTCGGTGATCGACGCGGCGCCCCACGGCCTCCGGTACCGCGAAGCGTTCTTCACGCCGACGCGGCACGTGGTGGCGGGGCAGGACCTGGGCGACGTGGTCGCCGGACTGACTCGAGGTCTGGAGGCGGCCGAGGGCGAGACCGGGATTCGCTGCGTGCTCATCTGCGACATGGATCGCGCGTACGGACCCGACGCCGGGCTCGCGCTGATCGAACGGCTCGTCGAGCTGCGCCGCCACGGCCGGGCAGACCGTGTGGTCGGCATGGGGATGGACTCCACCGAGCTGGGCGTCGAGCCCGCCGACTTCCTGCCGGCGTATCGCCTCGCCCGATCCATGGGGCTGCGGACGACGGCACATGCCGGCGAGGACACCGGTCCGGCGAACATCGCCGCCGTCGTGGACGTGCTGGGCGTGGAGCGTATCGACCACGGTTTGTCCGTGCTGCAGGATCCGGAGCTCACCAAACGCCTTGCGGCAGAGCGCATTCCACTGGATGTCTGCCCGAACAGCAACGTGCTGATCGCCAACAAGATCCCCGCACTCTCCGATCACCCGTACCGGCGGATGCGTGAGGCGGGCTTGCTGGCCACGCTGAACACCGACGATCCGGCGATGACCGACCTCGACCTGGGCAAGGAATACCGGTCGGTCGCCGCCGCGCTCGACATGTCCTTCGACGACATGGCGGCAGTGGCCATGGACGGCGTGGAGGCCGCGTGGCTCGACGAGAGCGACCGGCGCGCGCTCCGGGCGGAGTTCGAAGGCGAGATCGCCGAGATTCGCCCGCCGGCCTGATCTGCCGCCCCCGACTCAAGCGCTCGTTTCGCTCGTCCGATGACGCCCGGGACAGCCTCACTGATGGAGCGTCGGCCTGAAGATGATGAAACGGGGATCGAGGGCCACTGCGGCCGCACTGGGGATCGTGATCGTGGCGGGCGTCGTCCTCGCCGGCATGGCCTCCCCCGCCGCGGCGCTCCCGCCGGCGACGATCACGATGGACCTGGCAGCCGCTCAGACCGTTCCTGGACGGTGTGACGACGCCACGGTGGCCGTCAGTCCCGACAAGACCGGGCAGCAGGTCGAGGTCCAACGCTTCCTGGACGGAGCGTGGTCTCCGTTCGCCACCGGAACCCTCGGGCCCGGTTCCACGGTCAGCATCCCCTTGTGCTTCGGGTGGGGCTCGCTGGGGACCGTCGCCCTCCGGGCGGCCTGGAGGTCGGACGGCGTGAACGACGGCGCCACCAGCCCGCCCGTCGACCTGCCCGTCCATCGGGCGTCGTGGATGCTCCGCATCAGCCGTCTCGCCGCCGGCCATTCGATGTCGATCTCGTTCTCCGACGATGACCTCTCGGTGTACCGGCGAGATGACACGGTCGGGCGACGGCCGGCCTCGAACGAGAAGCTGCTGCTGTCGATGGCGCTCCTGCAACGGCTGGGACCCGACGCGCAGATCAACACGGACGCCGCGGCCACTTCGGTGAGCGACGGCGTGGTGCACGGCGACCTCTGGCTCCTGGGCCACGGCGACCCGGCGATCACGACCGAGCGGCTCAACGTCCTGGCGCGGCTCGTTGCCGACGCCGGGATTACCCGCATCACGGGACGCGTCATGGGCAGCCGGGCCTACTTCGCGCACGACTGGTGGGCGCCCGGGTGGAAACCGGACTTCCCCAGAGACGAAGTCGCGCTCCCGACCGCGCTCACCTACAACGCCAACACGCTGCGCGGTGTGCACATCACGGACCCGGAGCGCCTGGCGGCAGCCTCCTTCGCGAAGCATCTGCAGGACCACGGCATCCGGATCGGCGGCGCACCGAACATGGGAACGCCTCCGGCCGGCTTGCACGAGATCACCTCGATCAGGTCGCCTCCGCTGGCGACGATGCTCCGCCCGATGGACGTCTACTCGCTGAACTTCAACGCCGAAGTATTCGGCAAGCGCCTGGCGGTCGCGCAGTACGGGCAGCCGGGAACCATCGCACGCGGCGCGGCGGCGATCCGGCAGTTCGCCGCCTCGGCGGGCGTCGGCATCTCCAGCTTCGACTCGTCCGGCCTTTCGTACTCCAACCGCGTCTCCGCGGTCGACATGGTTGCCCTGCTCAAGTACGCCGATACGACTCCCTGGCTCGGGGACCTGCGGAAGGCGTTGCCGGGGGCCGGCCAGGGGACGCTCGAGGGCCGCCTGGCCGGCGTCAAGGTCCACGCCAAGACGGGAACCCTCGACGGCATCAGCGCGCTGTCCGGCTGGGTCTGGATCGAGCAGGAGGGGCGCTGGTCCGAGTTCTCCATCCTCTCGAGCGGCGACACCACGTCGATCAAGAAGCTCGAAGACGCCATCGTCAGGGTGGTCGCCGAACACAGCCCCTGACGCGGATTGCCGGCCGGCCGCCGGTCCGTGTCAGAATGCGCCCGCCCATGCCGACGATCGACAGCGCCGGAGTCGAAATCCACTACGAGGTCGAGGGCGACGGCCCGCCGCTCGTCCTCCACACCGGCGGCGGCGGCGATCTGGAGATGTGGCGCCTCGCCGGCTACACGCAGGGGCTCACCGGACGACGGCTGATCCTGATGGACCACCGGGGCCGGGGCTCGAGCGGGCGTCCCACCGCCGTCGCGCAGCACGCCATTGACGACTACGTCGCGGACGTCCTGGCAGTCGCGGACGCCGCGGGAGCGGAGCGGTTCGACTTCTTCGGGTACTCGGCCGGCGCGGCCGTCGGCTACCGGCTGGCGGCGCTCCACCGCGAGCGCCTCGTCTCCCTGATCGGGCTCGGGGCCGTGGGTTCACCGGCAGACGACGACGCCGGGGCGATCGACACCGCCGCGCGGGTCCGTCGGGAGGGTTCGGAAGAGCTCGTCCGGTGGCTGCGCGAGGACGAGCCCGACGTGCCCGAGTGGTTCGCCGACCAGATGCGGAGCACCGACCCCGAGATGTTCGCCCTCACGCTGGAAGCGTGGGCCGCGTGGGGCGGCCCGTGGGCGGAGTTCGCGACGATCGAGGTGCCCACCCTGCTCGTCGTCGGGCAACTGGAAGAGGGAGACGAGGAGTCGGCCGGCGCCAACGCGAGGACGGCGACCCTGGAGATGCGCGACGGCCGGGCCGAGGTGATCGCCGGGGTGGGCCACGTCATGGCGTTCGTGCGCAGCGATCTCGGGCTGCCGATCGTTCGCGCGTTCCTGGACGCTGTCGACGCGCAAGAGGGGTAGAACAGGGTATTGACTGAGCGTATACGCTCAGTGTACGGTGCCCCGGTGAGCGTCCCACTCGCGTTGCTCGGGCTCATCGAACGGGAACCCAGCCATGGGTACGACCTCAAGCGCGATTACGACCGGTACATCGGTCCCGGCCGATCCCTCCCGTTCGGTCAGGTCTACGCCACGCTCGCCCGCCTCGCCAGGGACGGAAAGGTCCTCCCCGCCGGGGTCGAGCCGGGGGCCGGCCCCGACCGGAAGCGTTACGCGATCACCGAAGCCGGCAAGCAGGACGTGGACGCCTGGCTGACCGAGCCCATCGAGCCGGAGCCGCACCTGCAGACCATCCTCTTCTCCAAGGTCGTGATCTCCTTGATGCTGGGGCGCTCCGCGGACCGGTACCTCGAGATCCAGCGGGCCGCCCACCTGCAGCGGATGCGCGAGCTGACGGAGCTCAAGCGGTCCGGACACGGGATCGACGGGCTGCTGGCCGATCACGGCCTGTTCCACCTCGAGGCCGATCTCCGATGGATCGACCTGACGGAAGCCCGGTTGCAAACGTTGAAGGAGATGGTGCAGCGATGACATCCACGGGCCTGCTGTCCAAGCGAGAAGTGCGCTCGGTCATCGAGGGACGCGAGATCGTGAAATCGTTCGGGGAGACCCCCGCGCTTCGAGGCGCAAGCGTCGCCGTCGCACCCGGCGAGATCCTTGCCGTCATGGGTCCGAGCGGATCCGGGAAGTCCACGCTCCTGCACTGTTTGGCGGGTCTCTTCAAGCCGGACGGCGGTGAGGTCTGGTTCGACGGCCGGCAGATCGACCGGCTCGACGAGTCGCAGCGAACCCGACTCCGGCGCACGCAGTTCGGATTCATCTTCCAGTTCGGCCAGTTGGTCCCCGAGCTCACGGCGCAAGACAACATCGCCTTGCCGATGCTCCTCAACAAGTCCCACCGGAGCGTCGCGTATCGGAGGGCGGACGAATGGCTCGCCCGTCTGGACATGGGCGAGCTGGCGGGGCGACGAATCGGAGAGCTGTCGGGCGGGCAGGCGCAACGGGTTGCCCTGGCCAGGGCCATGGTGATGCAGCCGCGAGTGCTGTTCGCGGACGAGCCGACGGGCTCGCTGGACTCGCTGACCGGCGAGCGCGTCATGGACTTGTTGGTCAAGCTCTCCCACGAGGAGGGGGCGGCGGTCGTTCTCGTCACCCACGACGCGCGAGTCGCCGCCTACTCGGATCGCGAGGTGACGGTGCGCGACGGGCGGGTCACGGGGCCAGCCAGACACGAGGCGGCGGGGTCATGACCAGGCTCGGGCTTCGACTGACCTTGCGAAGCGGCAGGGAGGCCATGCTCCGGCTCATCCTCACTGCCGTCGCGGTCGCCATCGGGGTGACGGTGCTGCTCGCGGTCTTCGCCGAGTACCACGCCTTCCAGGTCACGAGCCGACGCCCCTCCTGGGAATCGACGCAGCCCATCCAGGGCCCCGCGACGTCCACCGCGAACGTGGAGCTGTGGAACTACAGCGAGAACATCTACAAGGGACAGTTCATCGAGGTGCTCGACGTGGCGGCCCTGGGAACGAGGGCGCCCGTCGTGCCGGGCATCTCGAAGCTCCCGGGCGCCGGCCAGTTCTACGCCTCGCCCGCGCTGGCAACGCTCCTGCGTTCCGTCCCACCGAACGAGCTCGGGGATCGCTTCCCCGGGTCGCAGATCGGCGAGATCGGCCAGGCCGCCCTCTCCGGCCCCCAGGAGCTCGTCGCGATCGTCGGCTATTCGCCTGCCCGACTCGCTGCGCTGCCCAACACGGTCCGCGTGAACCACATCGCCACCGCCGCGCAGCTGCAGGGCACGACCAATCTGTATCGCCTCGCGTTTCGCATCGGCGCCATCGCGATCCTGTTCCCGCTGTTGATCCTGATCAGCACCGCGACGCGCCTCTCGGCGGCTCGCCGGGAAGAGCGCTTCGCGGCGATCCGCCTCGCGGGAGGCACTCCCCGCCAGATCGACGTGATCGCGTCTGTCGACGCCACCGTGGCCGCGCTGCTCGGCACACTTCTGGGCCTCGGCCTCTTCCAACTGGTACGTCCCGCCATCGCCACCATCGCGTTCTCGGGCGCGCGGTTCTTTCCCAACTATGTCACCCCCACGCTCGGGGGTTACGTGGCGATGCTCGTGCTGGTTCCCACGGGGGCCGCGGTCGCATCGCTCCTCTCACTCCGACGCGTGCGGGTCTCCCCGCTCGGCGTCGCCCGCAGGACGACGCCCCCCGCTCCGGGCGTGTGGCGGGCGATCCCGCTGCTCGTCGGGATCCCGCTGTTCGTGTACCCCGTTGCGACCCACGCGAACGATCCACAGGGCATCCCGCTCGCGCAGGTGTGGATCGGCTTCCTGTTGATCATGGTGGGCCTGGTCCTCGTCGGGCCTTGGTTGACGATGCTCGCCGCGCGCGTCCTCGCAAGGCGCTCGAGCGGCGCCTCCCCCCTGCTGGCGGCTCGGCGCCTCGAGGACAACCCGAAGGCCGCGTTCAGGTCCGTCGGCGGGCTGGTCCTCGCCGTCTTCGTCGGCACCGGGATCGCCGTGCTGGCGCCGGCTCTCAACGCCGCCCAGAGCCCCACCGGCGACGCCTCGCTGACGAGCGTGCTGCACGCCCAGTACCTGCCCGAACTCCCCCCCAAGGCAGCGGCGAGCCTCGTCGGCGAGCTGAACGCCATGCCGGGTGTCTCCGCTCTTCCGATCTACGCCAACCCGGTGTTTCCAGAGAACACGCCTCCACCACCGCCGACGGGAGGCAGCGGCGGCACGGTCATCGGCGCGAGCGGACCGGGATCCGGACCCAGCCCCGGCTCGAGCGGCTCCGGCGGCTCTTCGTACGACAGCGTCATCGGCTGCCCCAGCCTGGAGCGGCTGCCCGTGCTGGGCACCTGTCCGCCGGGCGCCACGGCCGCCTTGCTGCAGGCCCAGAACCTGTTCAGCGACAACCCGCTGTTCGTCTACAGGAGCCTTCCGCTGGTCGGGCCACGAACCCCCGCCGGCCCCAGCACCCTCGCAGGCCTGCCGTTGAACGCCCTGCTCGTCAAGACCAACGATGCGGCGACGCTCGAACGAGCCCGTACGGTCTTGACGCGATACGACGCGACCGTTCCCCTGGGCGGGGTCAAGGCCTCCGACCTGTCCGCATGGCAGATGGGGCAACTGGAACCGGAGACCTTCGGCGAGGTCGCTCAAATCAGGAACAACGACGACACCAACATCGAACGCGTGGTGTTCGCGATGCTCGCGCTCACGCTGCTGATCGCGGGTTGCAGCCTCGCCGTCACCGTCGGCGGGAGCATCGTGGAACGCAAGCGCCCGTTCACGCTCCTGCGCGTGAGCGGGGCGTCGGCCCCGACCCTTCGACGGGTCGTCCTGCTGGAAGCGCTGCTTCCGCTGCTCGCCGCGTCCGTCGTGGCCGCCGTCGTCGGAGTTGCCGTCGCCAGGCCTCTGGTCGCGGCGCTGCTCCCCAGGTACGCGCACGTTGCCTTTCCCGGTCCGACGTACTACCTGACGCTGGGCGCCGGGTTGCTCGTCGCCTTCGGTGTGATCCTGCTGACGCTTCCCCTTCTGGGACGCGTGACCCAGCCGGAGAAGGTTCGCTTCGAGTAACTCCGTGATGGATACCTGCGGACAGGTGGAGTGACTGATGGCCAACGCGGTCGAGGTCCATGACCTGAGGAAGAGCTATCGCGGCGGGCTGCGCGGGCGGTCGCGAAGAGCTCTCGATGGCCTGGAGCTCGTCGTGCCCGAGGGCGAGGTGCACGGCTTCCTCGGTCCCAACGGGAGCGGCAAGACCACCACCCTCCGGGTGCTGACCGGACTGATCCATTCCGACGCGGGAAGCGTCCATGTCCTCGGCCGTAGTGTGCCGGACGAGCTGCCCAAGGTCGTGAACGAGATGGGCGCGGTCGTGGAAAGCCCGAGGTTCTTCCCGCCATTCAGCGGGCGCGTCAACCTGAGCCTGTTGGCCCAGGCAGCCGGCTTCGACGAAGACCGGGTCGACGAATCCCTGGACAGGGTCGGCCTGATGGGCCGAGAGAACGATCGCGTCAGCTCCTACTCGCTCGGGATGCGCCAGCGACTCG
Source organism: uncultured Actinomycetota bacterium (assembly GCA_963770955.1). Lineage (GTDB taxonomy): Bacteria > Actinomycetota > UBA4738 > UBA4738 > UBA4738 > DASPTB01. The sequence continues at coordinate 849,785 of CAVYRK010000011.1, read as the reverse complement.
GCATCGCCGCTGCGCTTCTCAAGCGCCCGCGGCTGATGCTTCTGGACGAGCCCACCAACGGCCTGGACCCCATCGGCATGAGGGACGTGCGCACGCTCATGGTCCGGCTCGCCGAGGCGGGGGTGACCGTGCTGCTGTCCTCACACCTGCTGCACGAGGTCCAGCAGATCTGCACGTCGGTCACGATCGTGTCACGGGGCCGGGCGGTGCGGGCGGGGCCGGTTGCGGAGGTTCTGGCTGGGACGTCGGCGGCCGCCGGTGCAGAGCAGGTCCGAGTCACGGTCGGCAACTCACAAGCGGCAGCCGACGTGCTCTCGGCGGCCGGGCTCACCGTGGTGGCTGCCGAGGGGCACTGCCTGGTGCGCGGCGCCCCGTCGGGGACGGTGAATCGACTTCTGGGTGAGCAGGGCATCTGGGCAGACGAGGTCGCCACCGATCACGCTGGGCTCGAGGACGTGTTCCTGGCGCTGATCGAGGAAAGCGGTCGGGCCGAGCGCGCGCCGGGGACGATGGCACCCGTCGATCCGCCCGAGCCACAGGAACCTCCGTCGTGACCCGGCTGCTCGGGGTCGAGTTCCGCCGGTTGCGCCAACGACGTCTGTTCCGCCTCCTGCTTCTGGGGATGTTCCTCACCCTTGTCGCCATCATCGTGGGGAACGCGGTCCTGTCCAACCGCAACGTTGCGGCGGCTCGAGCCAAGGCTGCATCGGAGGCGAAGGCCGCACTCAGAGCGCCGCCCCCGTTCGTCGTCGGCGGTTGCGGCGGGCATCTCAAGATGGCTACGGCACCGAAAGGCGCTGAGCCGGGGCCGGCGCCGAACAACCCGTGTGTGTTCTACGCCCCCAACGCCCAGGAGTTCTACATGGACCCCAGGTTCTCCTTTGCTCTCAACGCGAACCACCTGGTGATCGCGTCGGTGACGTTGGCGAGCATCGTGGGGTTCGTGATGGGCACCGGCTTCATCGGTGCCGAGTGGACGGCCGGAACCTTTCCGCTCCTGCTCACGTGGGAACCACGGCGACTGCGCGTGCTGTTCGCCAAGCTGGGGGTGGTGATGGCCACGTTCGTCCTCATCGGCATGGCGACCACCTTCCTCCTCGTAGCCGGCGGCTGGGTGGTCGCAGCCACGCGCGGGACGACGGCCGGCATGAACGCGGCCCACTGGCGGGATGTGCTCTGGTACGCGCTCCGCGGCTTGACGCTGATCGCCTTGCTCTCCGGGGCGGGGGCTGCGATCGCCGGACTCACGCGACACACCTCGGCCGCGCTCGTCGGCGCGATCGGATACCTGGTGGTCTTCGAGTTCGTCGTGCGCCGGCTCCACCCGGAGTGGATCCGCTGGTTCCTGACGAGCAACGCCGGCGCGCTGCTCGGCGGCAGAGCGGCCATCGACGTGGTGGAGCGAGGTCCCGTCTTCAAGTTCACCCCGCTGACGGAGTTCGTGCTGCACGCAGATCGCGCCGCGCTCTACCTCGGGGTCTTGTTCGTGCTGGTGGTTGCGGCTTGGGCGGTCGTCCTGGTGCGCCAAGACGTCAACGAGGGCGTCCAGTAAGGCGGCGCACAGAAAAGAGACCCCTGGGCGCAGCGGGTGCCTCGGGTGCTGATCCATAGAGCCGCGCGGTACCGCTCAGTCCCGGGCCCACTGACGGCCCACTTGGGATGAGGCGAATCCAACCCACTCGACAGACGGCCGCGTTCCCGTACTCCCGGAGCGAGGCGCATACAGCAGATGCAGTAGGTTGCATGGAATCCGTCAGCCTGGGAGTTGACCCCAGGGAACAGGCGCCCCACCATCATCCTCGATGTCATCAAGGAGCAAAGCCATGGCGAAAATGGTGCATGCCCTCATCGAGGAGGAGTACCTGGTCAAAGGCGTCCTGGGCGGAGACTCCCTGCCGCTCGTCTGGCACGCGGGGAGCGGGTGGAGGGAGTTTCCCATCCCTCTCAGTGAGATCGAGAAGGCCTACGCGGTTCGGGTCCTGTCCGCCACCGAGGCCGACCGGTTCATGAGCTCCTCGCGGTCCAGGGCCGAGTCGGTCGCCCGACCTCCTTGAGGGATCAGAACGTCCAGGACGCTTCGACCCCTCGATGTCCGGGGGTCCCACGTTTGGGGAAAGCCCGACCCCAAAGGTGGAGGGCGGACGCAACCCCATGAGAAATCCACCGGGCAGCCGATACTGAACGTCGGGTCGCTCGGTTGAGACTCGGGACCTCCGACTGAGAGGTCCCGACATGCGCCACGGAACGACTTCACCCCTCGGGGAGCACCTGCGGTCCGGGCTCGTAGCGGGACTCGCCGCTGTTCTGCTGACGGCCTTCGGCGGTGCCGCTGCCTGGGGTGGGCACACCCCGGCCTCGCCCTCGCGCCCCCTCAAGGTCGACAGGAGCCTGCAGCGTCTCCTGGGTATCCACCTCGGCCCGGCCGGTGCGGGTCATCGTCCGGGAGTCGGTCCCGGCCACTTCCTCGGCCGAACGTGCCGTGCACACGCTCGGTGGCACCGTGCGGACCGAGCTGCCCATCATCGGCGGCTTCTCCGCGTCGATGCCCGCCCGAAGCCTGGCGCCACTCGCCGCCTCGCCCTCGGTCTCCGGGATCTGGTCGGACGACCACATCCGGATGGCCTCCACGGACATGCAGCAGTTCGATGACTGGCCCGTCAACACGGTCTGGAAGCAGAACATCAGGCTCCCCCGCGCGCAGAAGTCCTTCGACGGGTCTGGAGTCACAGTGGCCGTCCTCGACACCGGCGTCACCCCCAGCGCCGATTTCGGGAGCCGTCTCGAGGCGAACGTCGATCTGTCCGGGGATCGCGACGGGGTCGACCATTACGGGCACGGCACCCACATGGCAGGAATCATCGCCAGCGACGGATCGCTCTCCGATGGCGCGTATGGCGGCGTGGCCCCCGGCGCGAATCTCGTCTCGGTCAAGGTCGCCGGCTGGGACGGATCGACCGACGTGTCCGTGGTCATCGCCGGGCTGGAGTGGGTCGTGACGCACCAGGACGAATACGACATCCGGGTGCTCAATCTATCGTTCGGGACGGACGGCTCACAGAGCTACCTGGTCGATCCGCTCGACTACGCGGTGGAGCAGGTGTGGCAGTCCGGCATCCTGGTCATCGTCTCGGCGGGCAACCGGGGGCCGTCGGCGGGAACGGTCAACAAGCCCGGGGACGACCCCTTCGTGGTCACGGTCGGCGCGATGTATGGGCAAGACACGCTGGACCGCAGCGATGACGTCGTCATGGGGTTCTCGAGCCGAGGGCCAACGCAGGACGGCGTGTCCAAGCCCAATCTCGTGGCTCCCGGTGTCACGATCGTGTCCGATCGGGCGACCGGCAGCACCATCGAGCAGCTCCACCAAGACGCCTGGGTCGGCGACTGCTGCATCAAGGGGACCGGAACCTCGCAGGCGACGGCCGTCGTCACCGGCGTCGCGGCGCTGATGTTCCAGGCCGATCCCGAGATGACGCCCAACGTGGCGAAGAAGACCCTCGTGGCCACGGCCAGGGGGTACATCACAGGTCAGCCCGGGGCCGGGGCCGGGGTGGTGGACGCGACAAGCGCGACCAGTGCCGCACTGGTCGGACAGTTCGATGGGAATCCGGCCAACGGCAACTGGACGAGCTCCAACGGCAGTGGCTCGCTCGAAGCGAGCCGCGGCTCGATGCACGTGTACGCGGACACGAACGGCGACGGGGTCCCGGAGGTCGTCCAGGGTGAAATCGACGTCTTCGGCCGTCCGTGGACCGCGGACTCATGGAACTGGAACTCATGGGACGCGGCCACCTGGGAGTCCGACAGCTGGCAAGGCACCGGCTGGGACGCCAACTCGTGGGACGCCAACTCGTGGGACGGCAGTCAATGGGACGACAGTCAATGGGCGGCGAACTCCTGGAACTGACATGAGTGCACCCGGCCGGCGCCGCGAGGCAGCCTCGGTGTTCATCCTCGCCGTCAGCGCGGCGGGGGCAGTCATCGTGCTCACGCAGCTCCCGGCGACGATGCGCTGGGACGCGTCGACGGCGATGGCGTGGGCGGTGATGACGGCGGTCATCACCGTGCTCGAACTCTTCCCCATCCACATCCGGTATCGCACGGAGACCATCAACATGTCGGTCACGGACGCCGCGTGGGCGGCGGGAGTGCTCTTGGTCAATCCGGACGTGCTCATCATGAGCGTGGGAGCCGGTGCGGTGCTGTCCCAGCTCATCCGGCGACGCCCACCGCGAAAGATCGCGTTCAACGTGGGGCAGTACCTGGTGAGCATCTCCGCGGCGCTTGTCGTCTTCTCTGCTCTGGGTGGTGACCCGGGGCCGGTGACGGGCCTTGGTTGGCTTCCCGTCGTGCCGGCGATGGCCGCCTTCCTGGTCGTGAACGCGACCTCCGTCGCGCTGGTGGTCGGGTTGACCGAGGGACTGGGGATCGCCACGATTCTGCGGCGCCCCTTCGTCCCCAACCTCCTCCATTTCGCCTGCAACACGGCGATCGGGGTGCTGGCGGCCGTCTTGTGGTCGACGGAACCCACGACGGTGCCGCTGCTGCTCGCCCCCGTCTCGCTCTCGTACTTCGCGTACCGCTCGCTCACCAACGTGGCGTTGGAGCGAGATCGGATGCGGGACCTCTACGAGGCCGGACGGACCCTGCTGGGACCCATCGAGAGCTCGGCCGACTTCTACCCGTTCCTCGGTCTCGTGCAACGGATGCTCGACGCAACGCTCGTCGAGGTCGTTGTGGCGGACGAGAGCGAGCTCGTCGTCCACGACTCGGCGGGACACACGTCTCGGCGGGGAGCCGAGTCGGACGGCGCCGGGAGGATCTCACTCGGCTCCTACCTGGGGGCCGCGGTGGACTCGCGCAGGGACGCGAATGCCCAGGTGAAGGTCGTGGCGGGGCGCGAGGGGGCCCGGGGTCTCCTGGTCATCCATCGTGCCGCGCCGATGACGGACGCGGAGCACTCCGTGCTCGACGCCCTGGCCTCACAGCTCGCGGTCATGCTCGAGAACCACCGGCTCTTCGTCGAGACGCTCGACCAGGCGCGTCTGGTCGACATCATCGGCGACTCCTCGGACGGCGTCTTCATCGTCTCTCCGGACGAGAGGATCCTTTCCTGGAACCCGGCCATGGAGGACATGTCCAACGTGCCGGCGGCCGACGCAATCGGTCGTCCCGTGCTCGAGCTGCTCTCGGTTGGCGACCCGGGCGGCAACCAGGTGGTCCCCCTCCACCCGGTCCCCGCGGCGGCGCGCGCCGTCCCGGAGGGTGCCGTCGCGGGGTCAGGGCTCCCGTCAGAGACCGGCGATGCCATGATCCTCGGTCGGGGGCCGGGACGGCGCTGGGTGCGCTACACACAGAACGTCATGCGGGACAGGGACGGAGGGGTCAAGGCACACGTGGTCGTGGCGAGAGACGTCTCGGCGGAGATGGAAGCGGAGCAGGCGAAGCGGGAGTTCGTGGCCACGATCTCACACGAGTTGCGAACCCCACTCACGCCGCTCAAGGGCTTCCTGCTGACCCTGCTTCGAGGAACGGTGGCCATCTCCGAACGAGAGCGGGATGAGTACTACGGCATCATGTTCGACCAGGTGACCCGATTGGAGCGGCTCATCGAAGACCTCTTGGAGGCCTCCCGGCTGGAGACCGCGGGGGCATCGGTCGAGATCCGCCACATCGAGCTTGGCGCGGTCGTTCGTCAGCAGATACGTGAGTTCGCGCAATGTCAGCCCACCCGGCCGATCCAAATGGTGGGGCCTCGGCGCAACGTCAACGTCCAGGCCGACCCGATTCGGGTGGCCCAGGTCGTGGCGAACCTCTTGTCCAATGCCATGAAGTACTCGCCTGCGGATTCCCCGATCGTCGTGACACTCAGCTCGGACGAGGACGAGGCACTCATCGCCGTCCGAGACCAGGGTGAGGGAGTTCCGGCCGACAAGCAGGACAGGATCTTCGATCGCTTCTACCGGATCGAGACCGGACTCACTCGACGAACCAATGGGACGGGGTTGGGCCTGTACATCACGAAGCGTCTCGTTGAGGCCATGGCGGGCCGCATTTGGGTCGATTCGCACCACACCGGTGGGTCGACCTTCTTCGTCACGCTCCCAAGGGCTCATCGCGAGCTTGCTTCAGTCACGCCCGCTCCGGTCCCCGGACTCCTGCCCGCCTAGGGCCCCGACCCCCGGCGTTTCCATGCCGGCCACCCCGATCGTCGGGTTGATGTTGCGCTTGGCTGCCGGGGAGTTGCTGTTTGGCTGCAAAGGGGATCACGTCACACAACGGCCGGCCTAAGAGCCACGGAGAGCCGATTCCTCCACCCTGAACCGCGCCGTCGCCACCTCCCCGCTCGTCAGCCCCCTCGCCTTCACGCGCTGCGTCCCGGGCGTCGCCGTGGCCGGGATCGCGACGTAGGTTCTGAAGGCGCCCGTGCGATCGGTTCTCACCCGCCCGAATACGGTCCTACCCTGGATCGAATCGAGGAAGGAGAGCCTCACGGCCTCCCCCGGCGCGAACCCCCAACATCGGACCTCGATGGCGCCTCCGGGCGAGCCGGATCGTCGGTCCAGCCAGATCGAACCGGCGAGGTGCGGCGTCCAGTCGGTGCCGTCCCAAGTCCACGTGTCGCCGACGCCGACGTAGCTGCTGCGGCGGGAGCGGCCGCCGAACAGCACGACCTGCTCCCGGGCGGCATCGTAAGCCATCCCCAAGAGGTTCCTCGGCGGGGGCGAGTGCGCGGGGATCACCTTCGTCCAGTCGGTGCCGTCCCAAGTCCACGTGCCGCCGAAGTAGAAGTAGCCTTGGAGGTCGCCCCCGCCGAACAGCACGACCTGCCGACGGGCGGCGTCATAGGTCATCCCCATGTAGTACCTCGCCGGGGGCGAGTGCGCCGGGACGTGCTCGGTCCAGTCGGTCCCGTCCCAGGTCCAGGTGTTGGGTGGGTCGAGACCGAACAGCACGACCTGCTCACGTGCGGCGTCGTAGGCCATCCCCCAGTAGGGCGTCCCGGGGGGCGAGTGCGCGGGGATCACCTTCGTCCAGTCGGTCCCGTCCCAGGTCCACGTGTCGCCGCCGTACAGCACGACCTGGCCACGGGCGGCGTCGTAGGCCATCCCGATGAATTCCCCAGCCCGGGGCGAGTGCGCCGGCCTGCGCTTCGTCCAGTCGGTCCCGTCCCAGGTCCACGTGTCGCCGAGGTAGTCGGCGCCGCGGCAGCAGCCACCGAACAGCACGACCTGCTCACGGGCGGCGTCATAGGCCATCCCCATGTACGCCCTCGCCGGGGGTGAGTGCGCTGGCCTGCGCATCGTCCACTCGGTCCCGTCCCAGGTCCACGTGTCGCGGCGAACAATGCCGCCGCCATATCCGCCGAACATCACGACCTGCTCGCGGGCGGCGTCGTAGGCCGTCCCCATGCCGGCGCGAGGCGGAGGCGCTGCCTGGGCTGCGGCCCGCGCTGGCACTCCGGGCATGATCGTGCAGAGCACGGCGACGACGGCAGTGGTGGTCAGCAGTCGCGCCATCTTGGGGGACCAACGGTGGGAACCGGGAGCACGACGGGCGTTCGTGAGAATCCCCCCCCTTTCGCTAACCCCGGACACGCGGGATGAAGGTCATCAGGCTACACCCGCGGCTGGACACCTGCCGTTGGCCCGGGCCTTTACACGATCGGCCAAGGCGGCCGGGGTCCCGGCCAATCCGTCACACGACCTTCGTCACATTCGGGCGAGGTCGGCGCTACGGGCTGGCGTGCATTCGGAAGGCTCTTGGTGTCGGAGGGGGGATTTGAACCCCCACGGGTTATGCACCCACTAGGCCCTCAACCTAGCGCGTCTACCAAGTTCCGCCACTCCGACGCAAGCGTGATTATAGGCTGGGGTACCCGTCCGCTCGAACTGGGGCTAGGCCCACTTCCAGGCGAGCCAGAAGCAGCAGAGGAAGAAGATGATCGCCGTTGCGACGGTGATCTGGTCCAGCCGTCGCTCGATCGAGGTCCCCCCGGAGAGCGTGTTGACCCCGCCGAACATGTCGGAGAGGCCGCCGCCCTTTCCCGAGTGCAACAGCACGAACACGATCAGGAAGAGGGACGAGAGGATCTGCATGACGAGGACGAAGATGGTGAACACGGTCCGAGGATTGTACCGAACTTTCGGGGCCTACTCCCCCGAGTCGGCTACGGCCGAGCTGGCGATGATGGCCCGGTCCTCCAGGGGGAAGTGGCAGGCGGCCACCTGGCCCGGGTGGTGGGGCGTCAGCTCGGGCTCGGCCTCGGAGCAGAGCGGGAGCTGGGCGCGCGGGCACCGTGGGTGGAATCGGCAGCCCGACGGCGGGTTGATCGGCGAGGGCACGTCGCCCTCCAGGATGATCCGCCGCTTCTGCTCGGCCATGTTCGGGTCCGGGATCGGCACCGCCGACAGCAGGGCGCCCGTGTAGGGGTGCTTCGGGTTCTCGTAGAGCGTGTTCCCCGGCGCCATCTCGACGATCTTGCCCAGGTACATGACCGCCACGCGGTCGGACACGTGCTTCACCACCGACAGGTCGTGCGCGATGAACAGGTAGGTCAGGTTGAGCTCCGTCTGCAGGTCCTCGAGCAGGTTCAGGATCTGCGCCTGGATCGACACGTCGAGCGCCGACACCGGCTCGTCGCACACGATCAGCTTCGGCTTCAGCGCGAGAGCCCGCGCGACCCCGATGCGCTGCCGCTGCCCGCCCGAGAACTCGTGCGGGTACCGGTTGTAGTGCTCGGGGTTCAGGCCCGACCAGCTCCATGAGCTGCTGGACCTCGCTCTTGATCTTGTCGCCGGGGACCGTCTTGTGGATGCGGAACGGCTCGCCGATGATGGACCCCACGGTCTTGCGCGCGTTCAGCGACGCGTACGGGTCCTGGAAGATCATCTGGACCTCGCGGCGGATGTCGCGAAGCTTGCGTCCCGTCAACTTGCGTGATGTCCTGCCCCTCGAAGAAGATCTGGCCCTCGGTCGCGTCGTACAGGCGCATGACCACGCGCGCGAGGGTCGACTTCCCGCAGCCGGTCTCCCCCACCAGGCCCACCGTCTCGCCAGGGTAGATCTCGAGGTCCACGCCGTCCACCGCGTGGACGTTGCCGACCGCCTTCTGGAAGATGATGCCCTGCTTGATGGGGAAGTACTTCTTGACGCCCGTCAGCTTGACGAGCGGAGTCCGTCCATCGGACGGAGGAGGCGATACGGCCGGCGATGACGTCTCGACGCTCACGTGACCTGCATGACCTCCTCGCGGAAGATGCGCTCCTTCTCGGCGAGCGTGAGGTGGCACGCCGAGGCGTGGTGGCCGTTCGACGGGATCAGCTCGGGCCGCTCTCGCTTGCAGATGTCCATGACGTAGGGGCAGCGCGGGTGGAATGGACACCCCGGCGGCACCTGGATCAGCGACGGCGGCAGGCCCTTGATCGGCCGCAGCCGCTCGGTCTCCTGGTCCATGCGCGCGATCGACTGGAGCAGGCCCCAGGTGTACGGGTGGTGCGCGCTTGTAGTAGATGTCGCGGGCGTCGCCCGTCTCCACGATGCGCCCCGCGTACATGACCTGGATGTCGTCGCAGTGCTCGGCCACGACGCCCAGGTCGTGGGTGATGATGACGACCGCCGCGTTGAACTCCTCGCGGAGCCGGTCGATGAGATCGAGGATCTGCGCCTGCACCGTCACGTCGAGCGCCGTGGTGGGCTCGTCGGCGATCAGCAGGTCGGGGTTCAGCACCAGGGACATCGCGATCATCGCGCGCTGGCGCATGCCGCCCGAGTACTCGTGCGGGTACTGCCGCGCGCGTTCCTCCGGCCTCGGGATGCCGACCCGCTTCAGCATGTCCACGGCCATGTCCGCGGCTTCCTTCTTGGACACCTTCTGGTGGGTCCGCACGGCCTCGGCGATCTGGGCGCCCGACGCGGTAGAAGGGATGGAGCGAGCTCATGGGGTCCTGGAAGACCATCCCCATCTTCGAGCCGCGGATGTTCCGCATCTCGTCCTGGGGGAGCTTCAGGAGGTCCTGGCCCTGGAAGATGACCTCGCCCTCGATGATGGCCTGCTTCGACGTCACCAGGCCCATCACCGTGAGGAAACCGACGCTCTTGCCGGAGCCCGATTCGCCCACGACGCCGAGCGTCTCTCCGGGGGCGACCGAGAAGGAGATGCCGTCCACCGCCTTGACCAGGCCGTCCTCCGTGGGGAAGTGCACCTTCAGGTTCTTGACCTCGAGAAGAGGCTCTGCCAAGTCGGTTCTCCCCTGATCTACGCCGGCCGGGTGCAGGTCGCGCGGCGGCCGTTCGTCATGTGTACCTCACGCGTGGATCCAAGAAAGCGTATACCACGTCCACGATGAGGTTGGCTATGACGATGAACACGGCTCCCAGGACGGTCACGGCCATGACGGGCGGGAAGTCATTGACGGTCAGCGCCGTGATGGCGTACAGACCCAGTCCCGGGAGCTGGAAAACCACCTCGACCACGACCGCGCCGCCCAAGAGGAAGGCGACGTCCATCCCGAACATCGTGACGACCGGGGTCAGGGCGCTCCGCAGGCCGTGCTTGAAGATGACCCGCCGCTCAGACATGCCCTTCGCGCGTGCGGTCCGGATGTAGTCCTCGGTCATGCTCTCCATCAGGTTGCCCCGGACCATCCGCGAGTAGAACGCCGCGGTGGTCAAGGCTAAGACGAACCAGGGCAGGATGAACGTCCCGTGCAGGGCCGCCTGTAAGACCGTTTCGTTGGCGGGTATCCCGCTGGAGGGAAGCCAACCGAGCTTGAACCAGAAGACGTAGAGCAGGACCAGGCCCAGCCAGAACGTCGGCGCCGACACCCCGAACAGCGCGAACAGGGTGGCGCCGCGGTCGATGGCCGTCCGGGGCTTGATGGCCGAGATGATCCCGATCGGGATGCCCATCGCGAGCCAGAGGACCGACGCCCCGATGGTGAGCATCAGGGTGACGGGGATACGGGATTTCATCTCCTCCATCACCGGGACGTGGCTTTGGTAGGAGAAGTAGACCTGCTTGTTGAGGAAGAGGCCAGGCCACGGGACCAGCCCTTGCGCGAAGTGCCAGTACTGGACGTACAGGGGCTGATCCAGCCCGAACTTGTGCCGGATGGTCGCGAGCAGCTGTGCACTCGGGTGCCGTCCGGCCGCGCGGATCGCCGGGTCCACCGAGGGGAGCTTGACGAAGATGACGAAGGTGAACAGGGAGACGATGAACAGCACCAGGATGAAGAACAGCAGCCTGCGGATCAGGTAGCGGCCCATCGCTCCTCAGTCCACCTCCCGGCGTCCGGAAGGGGCCGCCACCGTGGGCGGCCCCTTCCTTCTGCCTCGTGCCTCGTTCCCGTTTCCTACGAGCCCTGCGTCACTGCCATCTGCGACAGCGAGGGCGCGTCGTTGTACGAGGAGTACACGTAGTTCACGATCCGGTCCGACGTGATGTAGACCGAGTTGCTGAACAGCGTCGGGACGATCGGAACGACGTTCTCCATGAGGTACTTGTCCGCGTCGGCCCAGCAGGTGATGCGTTCGTTGCCCGACAGCGGGAAGCACTTCTCGACCTGCGGGTCCATCCCCGCGACGTTGGTCACGGAGTAGCCGTACTTCTTCATCTGCTCCGGCGTGGCTCCGACCATCGAGTAGTTGGTGTTGTACTGGTCGAGGATGTTCGGCCCGTACATCACCGGGTAGAAGAACGTGTACGCGTCCGGGTAGTCCTTCAGCCAGCCGGCCCACGCCGTGGTGAACGCGATGTGGTTCTTCGGGTCGAAAACCTTGCCGTACGCGGCGCTCTGCGTGAAGTACTTGATGTCCAGCGAGATGCCGATGGCCTTGAGGTTCTGCTGGATCAGCGCGGCCGCTTCCTTCTGCTTCGGCTGGTTGTTGGACACCGTCAGCACGTTCTGGCACGCGGACGCGTCGCAGACCCCGTCACCGTTCGTGTCGTACTCGGTGGCCTGCTTCATCTCCGCCTTGGCCTTGTCGAGCCCCGCCGGGTCGTCCGCGCCCTTGCTGCCGGGCGTGGCGTAGGGGTCGTAGTCGGCCAGCTGGTTGTTGATCAGGCTGTTGGGCAGGAAGTGCCCGGCGATCTCACCGGTGATCGGACCGCCTCCGATGCGCCGCAAGCCATCCTTGTCGATCGCGTAGTTGACCGCCTTCCGCACGTGGATGTCGTCGAACGGCGGCGTGCCCAGGTTCATCGTCGCGTAGTAGTTGCCCTGGGTCTGGTCGACGTGGATGCGGCTCTTGAGGTCGGGCGTGGTCGAGAACTTCTGAGCTGAACTGCGGGTCGGGCGCGCTCGAGTCCAGGACGAAGTCGGCCTCGTTGGCCTCGACCTTCTGGTCGAGGACGGCGTTCTCACCGCCGAGCTGCGTCTGGATCTCGTCCACGTACGCCTTGCGCAGGCTGTCCGTCGACGGGTCCCACGACGGGTTGCGGACGAGGTCGTACGACTTGTTGGGGACGTAGCCCGCCACCGGCGTCTGCTTGCTGGCCGGCTGAGAGAAGTCCAGCGCGTCCGAGCCCTTGAACATGTACGGGCCCGAGGCCACCAGGAACCGGCCGTAGTCGTCGTCGTGCCCCGTCGCCACGCCCAGCATGGCGCTCGGATCGCTGGGGCTCGGCGGGATCGGCGCCGTCGCCGGAAGGGCGAAGCGGAAGCCGAGGTCGCCCTGTGGCTGGGTCAGCTTGACCACGAGCGTCTGGGGGTCCGGGGTCGACAGGCCGGAGATCGTCTTGGCCTTGCCGGACGCGAACTCGGCCGAACCCTCGATGGCGGGGTTGTAGTAGAAGCTGTACCCGGCCGCAACGGACGGCGTGAGCTCGCGCTCGAGTGCCCGGACGATGTCCCCGGAGGTGATCTCCACGTCCTGCATGGGCGGCGCGTAGTGGATCCCCGACTTCAGGTGGAAGGTCCACGTCAGGCCGTCCGACGAGACGGTCGGCATCCCGGTCGCCAGGTCCGGTCGCAGCTCGTTGCCGCCGTGCGCCGAGTCCAGGCCGTTGTAGCTCAGGAGCGTGCGCAGCAGACAGCACTGGTAGTACAGGAAAGAGACCTGGTAGTACTCCTTCTGCGGGTCGAACGCAGCCGTGACGTCACCGAGCTGGGCGATGTTCATCACGCCGCCCTTTTTCGGGGTCGCGCCGGGCGTGGTCGAGGAACCGCTACTGCCGCTGTTCCCACCGCACGCGGCGGCGACGAGCCCTACGACCGCCGTCATGACTACGAGTTTCCTCACATGCTTCATGAACCACCCCTTCAGGGTTGGGTTGCCAGAGAAACGTCTTCTGCCACCGTCTGGTCTTCCTGTCGTGCCCCTTTCTTCCGCTTCCTCCCCTGCTTCTTGTCCTTTTGCTTATACGAGTACCCGGCCGACTTCGGATCGAGTGCGTCCCGAAGCCCGTCGCCGACCAGGTTGAACGCGATGGTCGTTCCGAACAGGAACAGGCCGGGGAAGAGCATGGCCCACCAGGCGACCTGGAAGATCGAGCTGGCATCGGAGAATCTGCGCCCCCCACGACGGCGTCGTCGGGGGAACGCCGATGCCCAGGAAGGACAGCGTGGCTTCGAACAGGATGTTGCTGGGGATGATCAGGGTCGTGTAGACGATGATCGGGGCGAGGATGTTCGGCAGGACCTCCTTCGACATGATCCGGAGGTTCGTGGCGCCCTGCGCGCGCGCCGCCTCGACGAACTCCTTCTCGCGCAGGGAGAGGACCTGGCCGCGGACGATGCGGGCGATGTACGGCCAGCTGAACAGGCCGATCACGTAGGCCACCAGGAGCAGGCCCGGTTTGATGAAGCCGCCCAGACAGCCGGTATCCGACAGGCCGCACGCGGAGACCAGCCCCAGCGCCAGCAGCAGCACCGGCAGCGACAGGACCACGTCGATGAGCCGCGAGATGACCGTGTCGACCTTGCCGCGGTAGAAGCCGGCCGCGACACCCAACGCGACGCCGATGACCATCGCGATCCCCGTCGCGAAGAAGGCCACGAACAGGGTCGTCCGCGCCCCGTAGAGGATATTGATGAAGAGGTCACGGCCGTTCGCGTCGGAGCCGAACCAGAACTTCGCGTCTGGGCCCTTCGGCAGGCCGAAGGAGTTGAGCTCCGTGTAGACGAAGATACTGGTTCGGGTGGTGGTGGTTGACGTAGTTGGCGAAGAGCGGCGCGGCCAGCGCCAAGGCGATCAGGACGATGATGAAGATGAGGCCGCCGACGGCGAACTTGTCCCGTCGGAAGCGGCTCCAGAATATCTCGGATGGGCTTCGTCCGACGATCGCCGCCTGGCCCTCGGCCCGGATGTCAGCGTTATCGGTTGAAGTGGGAGCCGTTCCCACCGTCGCCATCGGCCTGGCTGCCTCCCCCTAGAAAGTCCGACACATCTTATTAGCTAGGGAGTACGGAAGAACAACCCCAAACCGATTCGTCTCGGTCAGTCCCGAAGCAGGGAAACGACGTTCGGGAGCACTTCCACGCCGGCCAAATGTCCCAACCGGCCCCCCGCGGCCGCCCGCTCGCTGAAGGTCTGGGCCGAGTCCGAGGGGGCGCCTCCGCCGACCACGAGCAGGGGGACCGGGTCGGCCGTGTGGGCCTTGCGGACGCACGAGGTCGAGTGGTCCGCGGTGACGGCCAGCACGACCCCCGCCAGATCGATCAAGGGGAGCAATTCAGCGAAGAAGGCGGCGTCGATGTCCTCGATGACGTCCCTCTTGTCCAAGGCACGGCCGTCGTGGGCCGGGATGTCGGGCCCCTTGATGTGGATGTACAGCGCGTCGTAGCCGCCGAGCGCCTCCGCGGCGAGGGCGGCCCAGGCCGCGTACTGCTCGCGGCGCGGGAGGCCGGCCGGGGCGTCCACCGGGGACATCCCGAGGACCATCGAGATGCCACGTTCCACCGGCATCTCCACGAAGCATCCCCAGGCAGGGCCGAAGCGCTCCCTGATCGGCACGAGGTGCGGCACGTGGTCGCCGGCGTCGCGGGACAGGATGAGGTTCGCGGCCAGGCGGCCCTCGCCGCGGCGGCGGGCGTTCACCTCCGAGGCGTCCAGCACGCGCGCGGAATCCTCCGTGAAGCGGTTCACGAGCTCGGCGGACCGCCGGGCCTGCTCCGTGTCGTCGAGCGGCTCGGCGACGGCGACGCGGTTCTCGAAGGTCTCCAGCGCCACGCCGAGCGGGCCCTCCTTCCGGTACGCCGGGTCGGTGTTGCTCACCTCCGCGGAGAGCGGGCCCTCGGGCGAACGGATCACCAGCGCGCCCCGGTGCTCGACGGTGGCCTGCAGCTCGAACGTGGCCCCCGGCAGCGAGACCGTCTCGTTCACCTCCTCGGCCAGCGCGCGCGAGTCCTCGCTCGGCAGGTCGCGGCCGACGCGGCGGTCGACGATCTCGCCATCCTCCTGCGTGGCGAAGTTCACGCGAAGAGCGAGGTCGCCGTCGCGGAAGTCCATCCCCGAGCCGAGCGCCTCGAGCACGCCGCGACCGGGGTGCTGCTGCCGTGGGTCGTACCCGAGGATGGCGAACACGGCGATGTCGGATTCCGGCGCGATGTCGGGGCCGACGGTCGTGACGAGCCCCTGCGATCCTTGCGCCGCAAGGCGATCCAGGACCGGCGTGCGCGCGGCCTCGAGCGGTGTCTGCCCGCCGAGCTCGGGGTTGGGGTCGTCGCCGAGGCCGTCCAGGCAGACGTAGACGAGCTGCTTCATCGGTCGTCGGCCATCACGACGGATACTTCACGATGAGCGCGAAGTCCTCCGGATCGAGGCTCGCGCCGCCCACCAGGGCGCCGTCGATCTCGGGATGGGCCATGAACTCGCGGATGTTCGCGGCCTTGACGCTGCCCCCGTACTGGATGCGGACCGCCGCGGCGGCCTCGGCGCCGGCCGCGTTCCCCACGGTCTCCCGGATGAGGCGGATCACCTGGCCGGCGTCCTCGGGACCGGCGTTCCGTCCGGTCCCGATGGCCCAGATCGGCTCGTACGCGATGACGACGGCCGCCGCCCGTTCGGAGTCGAGCCCGCCGACCGCCGCCTTGACCTGACCCACGACCTTCTCCTCCGTGCGGCCGGCGTCGCGGTCCTCCAGGGACTCGCCGACGCACACGATCGGCGTCATGTCCGACGCGAAGACGGCGCGGGCCTTCTTCGCCACCTGCTCGTCGGTCTCGCCGAAGAGTTGACGCCGCTCGGAGTGTCCGACGATCACGTATGCGCACTTCAAGGCCGCGAGCATTCCCGGCGACACCTCCCCGGTGAACGCGCCCTTCTCCTCCCAGTGCACGTCCTGCGCTCCGAGCGCGTACGGCAGACGGTCGGCTTCCAGGAGCGTCTGCACCGACCGAAGCGCGGTGAAGGCGGGGCAGATCACGACCTCGACACGCTCGGCGTCGACCGCGTCCAGCAGGTAGGACAGCTTCTGCACGGCCTGGATCGCCTCCAGGTGCGTCTTGTGCATCTTCCAGTTGGCCGCGACGATCGGGCGCCGGTCCGCCATCGTTCAGTCGTCCTCCGAAAGGACGGCCAGGCCGGGCAGGTCGCGCCCCTCGACGTACTCCAGGGACGCCCCCCCGCCGGTCGACAGGTGGTCCACGGCGTCGGACAGCCCGAGCCGCGCCAGCGCCGCGATGGAGTCCCCGCCGCCCGCCACCGTGAATCCGGGGCAGATGGCGACGGCGTTCGCCACCGCCCGGGTGCCCTCGGCGAACGGCTCCAGCTCGAACATTCCCATCGGGCCGTTCCAGAACAGGGTCCGCGCCCCTCCGATGATGTGGCCGAACTCGTCCGCGGTGCTCGGACCCACATCGAGTCCCATCGTCCCGGGCGGGATCGTCGTGGCGGACACGATGTGTCGGTCGGCGGTCTCGTTCGGTTCGGCCGCCACCACGAAGTCGGAGGGGAGCACGATGTCCACGCCGCGTTCCTTCGCGCGGTCGAGCGCCGTGAGGCAGTCCCCGTACCGATCGGGTTCCACGAGCGACGCCCCCACCTCGATCCCCCGGGCCGCCAGGAAGGAGAAGGCCATCGCCCCGCCGATCAGCAGCGCGTCCACGCGATCGATCAGCGCGTTCACCACTCCCAGCTTGTCGGAGATCTTCGCGCCCCCCAGGATCGCGACGAAGGGACGGGCGGGGTCCTCGCGCAACTTCGAGAGCGCCTCGACCTCTTTCTGCATCAGCCGGCCTGCCGCCGAGGGAAGCAGGTGCGCGACCGCCTCGACGCTCGCATGTGCCCGGTGCGCCGCGCCGAACGCGTCGTCGACGTAGGCCTCGGCCTGCGCCGCCAGCTCCGCGGCGAACCCGGCGTCGTTCTGCTCCTCGCGCGGGTCGAAGCGGAGGTTCTCGAGCAGCGTGACGGACCCCGGAGCGGCCGCTTCGACGGCCGCCTCCACCGACGGTCCCGTGATCTCGTCGAGCGCGCGCACGGGCCGATCCAACAGTTCCGCGAGCCGGGCGCCCACGGGCGCCATCCGGTACCGCTCGACCACCTCTCCCTTCGGCCGCCCGAGGTGGCTGCAGGCCACGACCGAGGCGCCGCCGTCGAGGAGCTCCATCAGCGTCGGGACGGCCGCGCGGATGCGCAGGTCCTCGGTGATCCGCCCGTCCTGCATGGGGACGTTGAAGTCACAGCGCACCAGCACCCGCTTCCCGCGGGGCGCGCCCAGGTCCTCCAGCGTGCGTAGGCGACTCAAAGCTTGGAGGCCACCAGGCTCGCCAGGTCGACCAGGCGGTTGGAGTAACCCCACTCGTTGTCGTACCAGCCGATGGCCTTGACGAGGTTCCCGATCACCATGGTGGCGCCCGCGTCGAACGTGCACGACGCCGGCGACCCCACGATGTCCGTCGAGACGATGGGGTCCTCCGTGTACACGAGCTTGCCGCCGGACAACGGCCCGCCCTCGGACGCGGCGCGGAACGCCTCGTTCACCTCGTCCTTCGTCGCCTCGCGCTCGACGATGCACACCAGGTCGGTCACCGACCCGTCCGGCACCGGAACGCGCATCGACATGCCGTCGAGCTTCCCTTTCAGCTCCGGGATCACCAGAGCCGTTGCCTTCGCCGCCCCGGTGGAGGTAGGGATGATGTTGAGAGCCGCAGCGCGCGCCCGCCGGAGGTCCTTGTGCGGCAGGTCGAGTATCTGCTGGTCGTTCGTGTACGCGTGCACGGTCGTCATCAGCCCGCGCTCGATGCCGAACGAGTCCAGCAGCACCTTCGCCATGGGGGCGACGCAGTTGGTGGTACAGGACGCATTCGAGATGACGTCGTGGGCGGCCGGATCGTACTGATCGTCATTCACGCCCAGGACGAGGGTCACGTCCTCGCCCTTGGCCGGCGCGCTGATGATCACCTTCCGGGCCCCCGCCTCCAGGTGCTTCGCCGCCTTCTCCCGGTCCGTGAAGAGGCCGGTCGACTCGATCACGATGTCGGCGCCCAGGTCGCCCCAGGGCAGCGCCGCCGGGTCGCGCTCGGCAAGCACGCGCAGCTTCTCGCCGTCGACGATGATCGCGTCGTCCGCCGACTCGACCTGGCCGTCGAACCGTCCGAGCACCGAGTCGTACTTCAGCAGGTGCGCCAGGGTCGCGGCGCTCGTGATGTCGTTGACCGCCACCACCTCGAGGTCCGCGCCCGACTTCCGCATGGCGCGGAAGAAGTTCCTTCCGATCCGCCCGAAGCCGTTGATACCGATCTTGGTCGCCATAGCCGTCCTCCCGTGGAGTCGTCGTGGGTCGCGCCCGACTGCGGCGCGCCGCAAGGAACATCCTAGTGGAAGGGCCCGGGGCGGCCGGTCGGGCCGAAGGGCGGGCGTCGGACGGGACTAGGGGTGCTCGACGTCGCGGTGGTCGATCTTCACGGGAAGACCCCGCTTGCGGAAGTAGTCGGCCAGCTCCTCGGAGACCACCACCGAGCGGTGGCGGCCGCCGGTGCAGCCCACGGCGATCGTCAGGTAGGCCTTGCCCTCCGCGATGTACCCAGGGACCGTCACGTCCAGCAGCATGCGGAGGCGTCGCATGAATTCCGCGTACGACTTCTGCCCGGTCACGTACGCCTTCACCTTGGGGTCGGTGCCCGGCCGGGGCCGGAGGGCCTCGACCCAGTGCGGGTTGGGCAGGAAGCGCACGTCGAGCACCATGTCCGCGTCCCGCGGCAGGCCGTGCTTGTACCCGAACGAGACGAGGGACACCTGCAGGGCCTGCTCGCGCGGCGACCGCCCGAAGGCCTCCCACACGCGGTCGCGAAGCTCGTGCGGCGACATCCCGGAGGTGTCGATGATCAGGTCGGCGTCGCCCTTGAGCGACTCCATCATCAATCGCTCCTTGCGGATGCCCTCGATGACCCGGTCGCCCGGCGCCAGGGGGTGCCGACGGCGCGTGGCCTCGAACCGGCGGACCAGGTCCTCGTCGCTCGCCTCCAGGAACACGATCCGGCACGGGATCGACAGGTCGCGGAGGTCCTCGAGCGCCCGGGACAGCTCCGCGAAGAACACTCCACCGCGGACGTCCACGACGATCGCGACCCGGCTCGGGCCGCCGGCGGTGGTCGCCAGCTCTGCCATCTTCCCGATGAGCGCCGGGGGAAGGTTGTCGACCACGAAGCAGCCGAGGTCCTCGAAGCTCTTCGCCGCCTCCGACCGGCCCGCCCCGGAGAGGCCGGTGATGATCGTGACCTCGGGGACGTCGGCCGGCTCCGCGCGGGGCGGCTTCCCACGCCTGGCGGCGGTCGCCACGACGGTCACCCCGCCTTCCGCGCGGCCGGGGCCGCGCCGTGCAGGTGGTCGTGGATGGTGCGCGCCAGCGCCGGCCCCACGCCCGGAACGGCCCGCAGCTCGTCCACGTCGGCCGTGCGCAGGCGCGTCAGCGAGCCGAATCGCTTCAGCAGCGCCTTCTTCCGGCTGGCGCCCACGCCGGGGATGTCGTCCAGCGGCGACCGCAGCGCACGGCCCGCGCGCTTCTGCCGGTGATACGTGATCGCGAAACGGTGCGCCTCGTCGCGGATGTGCTGCAGGACGAACAGAGCCTCCGACCCGCGCGGGATGTCCAGCGGCTCGGGCTGGCCCGGCATGAAGACCTCCTCGAGCCGCTTCGCCAGCCCGATCACGGGGATGTCGAGCCCGCGGTCGGCGAGCACCTTCTCGGCGACCCCCAGCTGCCCCCGGCCACCGTCCACGACGATCAGCGACGGCGGGTACGCGAACCGCCGCCGTTTCTTCGGCGGCTCCGCTTCGGCGGCGCCCTGCTGGTTCCCTCCCCCCAGGTAGGCGAAGCGCCGGCGGAGCATCTCTTCCATGGAAGCGAAATCGTCCTGCCCGGGCACTCCCTTGATCTCGAACCTGCGGTAATCCGAACGCTTCGGCAGCCCGTCCTCGAACACGACCATGGAGCCCACCTTGTCGGTCGGGCCGAGGTTCGAGATGTCGTAGGCCTCGATCCGGAGCGGGGCCACCGGCAACCCGAGCTGGTCGCCCAGCTCGGCCAGCGCCCGCGACCGGGCGCCGAAGTCGGAGGCGCGCTTCAGCTTGTGCCGCAGGAACGCTTCCTTGGCGTTCTGGTTCACGGTCTGGAGCAGGCGGCGCCCGTCGCCCCGGGCGGGCAGCGAGATGCGCACCTTCGACCCCCGGAGGCCGGACAGCCACTCCTCCAGCACGTCGCGGTCCACCGGCCACGCCGGAACCAGCACCTGCTTCGGCACCTCCTCGGCCTCCATGTACAGCTCCCGCAGGAACGACGACACGAGCGCCGGCCGTTCGATCGCCTCGACCTTGTCCACCACCCATCCGCGTCGGCCCATGACCCGGCCCCTGCGGACGTAGAAGACCTGGAACGCCGCCTCCAGGTCGTCCTCCTCCAATCCGATCACGTCCAGGTCGTCCGTGCGCGACAGGACCATCTCCTGGCTCTCGATCGCCCGCCGCGCCGCGCCGATCTTGTCCCGCAGCACCGCGGCACGCTCGTACTCCTGCGAGGCCGACGCGTCGCGCATCTCGCGATCGAGGCCCTGCAGGACCGGCTTGTAGTTGCCGCCCAGGAAGTCGGCCAGGGAGTCGACCAGCGCCCGGTAGTCGGGCTCGGTGATCCCGGTGGTCTCGGGGACGCACGGACCGGCACAGCGGCCGATGTCGTAGTAGAGGCACGGCCGGCGGGCGCGGCGGCGCTGGTCGAAGAAGGCGTTCGAGCACGTCCGCACCGGGAAGACCCGCGTCAGGGCGTCGAGCGTCTCCCGGATGGCGTACGCGTGGCCGTACGGACCGAAGCGCTTCACGCCCTTCCGCTTCGGGCCGCGCATGACGCGGGCGCGGGGCCATGGCTCGCCCACGGTCAGCGCCAGGTACGGATACGACTTGTCGTCGCGGTAGCGGACGTTGAAGCGGGGCCGGTGGGCCTTGATGAGGTTGTACTCGAGCATCAGGGCGTCGACCTCGGTGGACGGCCAGGATCCACTCCACGGAGGTGGCCGCGGTCACCATGGTCTGGGTGCGCGGATGCAGCGGCCGTCCCCAGTAGGACGCCAGCCGCTTTCGAAGCGAGAGGGCCTTGCCCACGTAGATGACCCGTCCGTCACGGTCCCGGAAGAGGTACGCGCCGGGCGCGTCCGGGATCTGCGCCGAATCGGGTTTCGGGACGGTCATGCCGACCCCGATTCTAAGGAGCCGGGGTGTCAGGCTTCGTGAAGGTCGAGTGACGAATCCCCGTCAGGCCGACGGCGAGGTCGAGGGCGTCGGCGTCGGCGTCGGATTGAGCGCCTTCTTGGCCGTCACCACGAACGTCCCCGTCATGGTCGTCGGGTGGACGTCGCACCGGAAGAAGTACGTCCCGGCGGGGAGGCCCTTGACCTGGTACGTGGTCCCGGCGCCGGGTGGCACGATGTCGGTCGCCGACGTGGCCCCGCCGAGCAGCTTGGTCGCCTGGGAGTCCGTGTAGATCGCGAAGTTGTGCGGCGCCTGGTCCTGGTTCGAGAAGGCCACCGTGAAGTCGGTCGCCGGGCCGGACCGCCAGGCACTTCGTGCTGAACCCTGTGCCCGCGGCGCCGCTCGGGGCCGTCAGCGTAAGCGAGGTCGACCCGGTCGGGAAGCACGGCAGCTGGCCCGGCGCCGCCGGGGTGGGCAGCTGGCTGTACAGCGGGGACGGGATGGCGATCTGCGGCTGGCCCTGCACCAGGGTGGCGACGTCCAGGTGCTTGTTGATGCTGTCGTACCAGGCGACCGCGGCGTGCTTCCCGTCGGCCGAGACGGCGAGCGCTGGGCGACCAGCCGCCGGTGCTCTCCGCGAGCGGCTTCGCCGTGAAGGTCAGGTCGCTCACGGTGCCCTGGGCCACCTCGACGAACTGCTCACCCAGGTCGGGCCAGGCCACCGCCAGATTCCCGTTCGCGTCCGCCCCCAGGCCGGTCGTGAACGCCGAGATGTCCTCGCTGGTGGGTGTCTTCCCGACGTTGCCGCGCTTTGGCCACCTTCCAGGCACCTCCGGACGCCGCGGCCACGTCCACGTCCCCGGAGCCGCTGATGAAGGACAGCACCGGCTGCGAAGACGACTGGCGTCATCGAGAGCCCCAGCGCGCCGGAGGACGACGGCACCGTCGACGTGCTCCAGCCGCCCGTGGTGACGGCGCCGGGGGTGGGAGCCGTGCTCGGCCTGGTCGCCACCGTGACCCCCGAGGCGCCCGGATACGCGACGATCGGGTTCCCGGAGACGACCGTGATCGCCGTGCGGTTCGCGGGGCTGGGTGTCCCGGCCGCCTGGTCGACGTCCTGCACGGTCCACGTCGAGCCGCTCAGGCTGGCCACCTCGACCTTGCCGTCGGCGATGAACGCCACCCACGGCGTGCCGTCGTCCGAGACGGCGATCGAGGCGCCCGACGCGGCCGTCTTCACGATCTGGGTCGGCGCACCGTTGAAGGCCAGGGTGGTCTGGTTCCCCTGCAGCTGGATCTTGCTGTCTTGCGCGTAGTACAGGCCGCTCGGCGTGCTCCACACGACGTGATGGAACCCGTTGGGGTCGACGGCCATGGCGACCGTCGCTTGGCCGTCGTAGAGGCCGTCCTTGTCGGCGATCTCGGTGGCGGTGCCCTTGCCGCCGCCTGAGGCGTTCGGGGTGACGTTCCGCCGCGTCCAGATGCCGTCGGTCTGCGAGGCGATGACCACGGACGGCGGCTGTGGCGTGTTCGGCCAGCAGCGGGGGCGGAATCGCGCCCTTCTTCAGCTGGGGCGCCAGCAGCAGGTAGGTGGCGGACGGGTTGCCGCCCGTGTCCAGGGTCACCGACGGCGAACGGCCCACGTCGTAGGCCTGGTCGACGACCTGGGTCAGGTAGCTGGCGCCCTGGAAGTTGACCGGGATGTTCGGCGGGGCGCTTTGGGGGGCGCACGCCGAACCCACGAGCGCCGCCGCGACCAGCGCGACGGCGACGTTGACAGCCCTCTTGACGCTCAGGATTCCGGGCACGGCGGGCCTCATTCTAACCAGATGCCACGCGCCCCATTGGCCATCCGGTGGGTGAACTATGCCCTGGCCGGGACGCGGTCGCGGGCGCGCTGCCGTGCCGGCCGCTCGATCCCGAGGATCGGGGCGAGGAACGCCCCCGTGTGTGACGCCGGGTGGGCCGCGACCTCCTCGGGCGTCCCCGCCGTCACGACCTGGCCCCCCGCGCCTCCGCCCTCGGGACCGAGGTCGATCACCCAGTCCGCGGTCTTCACCACGTCGAGGTTGTGCTCGATCACGACGACCGTGTTGCCGGCCTGGACCAGCCGCTCGAGCACCGACAGCAGCTTCGAGATGTCGTCGAAGTGCAGGCCCGTGGTCGGCTCGTCCAGCATGTAGAAGGTCCGGCCGGTCGCTCGCTTCGACAGCTCGCTGGCGAGCTTGACGCGCTGGGCCTCGCCGCCCGACAGGGTGGGCGCCGGCTGGCCAAGCCGGACGTAGCCCAGTCCGACGTCGGCGACCGTCTGCAGGTGCCGCGCGACGACGGGGATGTTCTCGAAGAACTCGAGCGCCTCGCCGACGCTCATCTCCAGGACGTCGGCGATGGTCCGGCCCTTGTACTTCACCTCGAGCGTCTCGCGGTTGTACCGGCGGCCCTTGCACACCTCGCAGGTGACGTACACGTCGGGCAGGAAGTGCATCTCGATCTTGATCTGCCCGTCGCCCGCGCAGTTCTCACAGCGGCCCCCGCGAACGTTGAACGAGAACCGCCCAGGCTTGTAGCCGCGGATCCGCGCTTCCGGCAGCTGGCTGAAGAGCGTCCGGATGTGGTCGAACACGCCGATGTACGTGGCCGGGTTCGATCGTGGCGTGCGGCCGATCGGCGACTGGTCGATGTCGATGACCTTGTCGATCTGCTCCCAGCCGGTGAGGCGCCGGTGCTTCCCCGGGACGACGCGCGAGCGGTTCACCTTCTGCTGCAGCGCGCGCAGCAGCACCTCCTCGACCAACGTCGACTTCCCCGATCCACTGACGCCCGTGACGCACACCAAGCGCCCGAGCGGAATGTCCACGTCGATGTTCTTCAGGTTGTGCTGGCGCGCGCCCGAGAGCTTCAGCCAGTTGTCGCCGGCGGCGCGGCGGACCTCCGGCGTCGGGATCGACCGCCGACCCGACAGGTACGCGCCCGTGATCGACTCCTCCGACGTGAGCATGCCCTTGAAATCGCCCGCGTAGACGATCTCGCCGCCCCGCTCGCCCGCGCCCGGGCCGATGTCGACGACCCAGTCGGCGGCCTCCATCGTCGCCTCGTCGTGCTCGACCACGATCAGCGTGTTGCCCAGGTCCCGGAGCCGAAGGAGCGTCTCGATCAGCCGGCGATTGTCCCTCTGGTGCAATCCGATCGAGGGCTCGTCCAGGATGTAGAGCACGCCGACCAGGCCGCTGCCGATCTGGGTCGCCAGGCGGATCCGCTGCGCCTCTCCCCCGGCCAGCGTGGCGGACGCGCGGTCGAGCGTGAGGTACGCGAGGCCCGACGTCCAGCAGGAACTGCATGCGCACGCGGATCTCGCGGAGGATCCGCTCGGCGATCATGTGCTCGCGCTCGGAGAGCTGGAGCTCGTCCAGGAACCGCACCTCCTCGTCGATCGGCCGGCGCGTCAGCTCCCAGATGTTGCTTCCCCCGATGGTCACCGCGAGCGTCTCGGGCTTCAGCCGCGCGCCCTTGCACGAGCGGCAGGCCACCTCGCGCATGTACTGCTCCAACCGGTCGCGCGCGGTGTCGGACTCGGCCTCGTCGTGGCGGCGTTCGATGTTGGTGATGACGCCCTCGAACACCGTGGTGTACGAGCGCTGCCGCCCGTAGCGGTTCCGGTAGTTCACGCGGATCGACTCGTCGGTGCCGTACAGGATGGTCTCGCGGGCGGCCTTCGAGAGCTTCCCCCACGGGGTGTCGACGGAGAATCCCCCCGCTTCGGCGACGGCCTTCAGCAGGCCGGCCCAGTAGCCGTCGGCGCGGCCGCCCCACGCGCCGACCGCGCCCTCGGCGAGCGACATCGTCGGGTCGGGCACCACCAGCTCGGCGTCGACCTCGAGCCGGACGCCGAGCCCGTCGCAGGTCGGGCATGCGCCGTACGGCGAGTTGAACGAGAAGTTGCGGGGCGCCAGCTCGTCGAACGAGATGCCGTCGTACGGACAGGCGAGCTTCTGGCTGAACGTGACGACCTCTTCCCGGTCGTCGGTCTGCACGGCGAGCGACACCATGCCCTCGGCGAGCTGCAGCGCCGTCTCCACCGAGTCGGCGACGCGGCGGCGGATGTCGGACTTGGCCACCAGCCGGTCCACGATGATCTCGATGTCGTGCTTGAAGTACCGGTCGAGCCGGATCTTCTCGGTCAGGTCGCGCGTCTCGCCGTCCACGCGCGCCCGGGCGAATCCCCGCTTCGCCAGGTCTGCCAGCAGGCGCTCGTACTCGCCCTTGCGGCCCCGAACGATAGGGGCGAGCACCTGGAACCTGGTGCCCTCCGGCAGCTCCATGACCTGGTCGACGATCTGGTCGGGGGTCTGGCGGCCCACCGGGCGGCCGCACTTCGGGCAGTGCGGCTGGCCGACGCGGGCGAACAGGACCCGCAGGTAGTCGTAGATCTCGGTGATCGTGCCGACCGTCGACCGCGGGTTGCGCGAGGTGGACTTCTGGTCGATCGAGATGGCCGGCGACAGGCCCTCGATGAAGTCCACGTCCGGCTTCTCCATCTGGCCGAGGAACTGCCGGGCGTACGAGGACAGCGACTCGACGTAGCGCCGCTGGCCCTCGGCGTAGATCGTGTCGAAGGCGAGCGAGGACTTCCCCGAGCCGGAGAGGCCCGTGAACACGACGAGCTTGTCACGGGGAAGGTCGAGCGTGACGTTCTTCAGGTTGTGCTCACGGGCACCGTGAATGACGAGCCGATCGGCGCCCACGCGCACATTCTAGGAGGCAGGTGTGACAAAGCTCACAGACGAGCCGCGGGCCCTCAGGACGCGAGCTCGGCCAGGGCCAGCACCCCGGCCGCCACATCGGCGAACCGCGTGGTCAGCGGGGCCATCCCCATCCGGATGCCCTGCGGCTCCCGGTAGTCGGGAATCACGCCGCGTTCCAGGAGCCGCTCGTACAGCGCCCGGGCGTCGGGATGCCGGAACAGGACGTGCGATCCCCGGCGAGCCGGGTCCCGAGGCGAGGCGAGCGAGAACCCCTTGGGGACAAGCCACTCGTCGAACAGCTCGACGGCGAACTCGGTGAGGGCCACCCCCTTCGCCCGCACCCGATCCATCCCGGCGTCCACGGCCAGGATGGCAGCCCCCACCTCGACGGCGGCGAGCGACAGGATGGGTGGGGTGCCGCTCAGGAACGGGGCGATGCCGTCCGCGCGGTCCCAGCCCTGTTCCATCGCGAACTGATCCCGGCGGCCGAACCACCCCCAGATCGGAGGCGTGAGGCTGCCCTGGTGCTCGGTCCTCACATAGAGGAACGCGGGCGAGCCCGGACCGCCGTTCACGTACTTGTACGTGCACCCCACGGCGAGGTCGGCGCCGGCGCCCTCCAGGTCGACCGGCACGGACCCGACCGCATGGCAGAGGTCCCACAAGATCAGGGCGCCCGCATCGTGCGCCAGCGCAGTGATCGCCGGCATGTCCGCGATGGCCGCGCTCCGGTAGGACACGTGGCTGAGCGTCACCACGGCCACGTCCCCGTCCAGCATGGCGGCCACATCCGACGGCTGCGGTCCCTCGACCTGGTCCGCTTCGACCCACCGGATCGCCAGCCCGCGCGCGTCCGCCAGCCCTTCGACCACGTACCGGTCGGTCGGGAAGTTGTCGCGGTCGGTCACGATCGTGCGGCGATCCGGACGCGCCTCCAGCGCGGCCCACAGCAGCTTGTACAGGTTCACCGTGGTCGAGTCGGCGACCACCACCTCGCCGGCCCGCGCGCCCACCAGACCGGTGCCGATCAGGTCGCCCACGCTCGCGGCCATGGTCATCCACTTCTCGTCCCACGAGCGGATCAGGCGGTCGCCCCACTCCCCCTCCACGACCTGCCGCAGCCTGCCGACCGTCTCCTTCGGGAGCCGCCCCAGCGAGTTCCCGTCCAGGTACACGATCGACGGGTCCTCCACGTCGAACCGGTTTCGGAACTCCGCGAGCTCGTCGGCCTCGTCGAGCGCCGCCGCTCGCCGCCGGACGTCCTCGGCCGTCGCGATGGCCATCGGCCCCTCAGACCGACGGGGGCGGCCCCGGCTCGGGGACGTAGTGCCGCGAGCCGTCGCGCGGGTCGACCCACACGCGCATGAACCGCCGCGTCGTCGGGTCGCGGAAGACCTCGTCGGTGCGCTGCCAGTCCTCGGACGGGAGGTTCGATTCGCCGTGGCGCCGGAGCGACAGGCTGACGACGAAGAACGCGATCAGGCCGCCGATGATCAGGAACGCCCAGAACGCGCCCACCACGTCACCCCTGCTTCGCGCCGACGATCGCCGCCGTGCCGTACGCGACGATCTCGGTCAGCCCCTGCCCGATCTCCGACGAGTCGAAGCGCATGCCGACGATCGCGTTTGCGCCCATCAGCCGCGCGTTCTC
Source organism: uncultured Actinomycetota bacterium (assembly GCA_963770955.1). Lineage (GTDB taxonomy): Bacteria > Actinomycetota > UBA4738 > UBA4738 > UBA4738 > DASPTB01. Next base: position 821,774 of record CAVYRK010000011.1, on the reverse strand, counting down.
GACCATGCGGTCCATTGCGTGGCGCCGGCTGTCCTCGAGCAGGGCGGTGTACTGCTGGACCTCGCCGCCGGCGAGCGCCTTGAAGCCCGCGCCGATGCCCTTCGCGAACCCCATGCTGCGCACGATGAGCCCGAAGCAGGTGCCGAGCGTCCGCTGCGTCTCCCATCCCGGGAAGTCGAAGGCCGTGGTGACCGGCATGGCCTGGGCCGTCTGCTGCTCCTGCATTCCCTCGCTCCTTCCGCGCCGCGGGATGTTCGCAGTCTACGCTGCCCTCATGAGACCGGATAACGAGGTCCGGGTTCGTCCTGCCGCGCCGGGCGACGCGGCAGAGCTCGCGCGCCTGCGGTGGGAGCATTGCATCGAGCTGTGGGACCGGCCGCCGGACGGCGCGCCCGACCGCGGCGCGTTCGAAGAGGAGTTCCGGCGCTTCCTGTCCCGAGCGGAGCCGGACGACGCGTGGATGGTCTGGGTGGCTGAGGCGTCGCGGGACGCCCCGGCCCGCCGGCTGTGCGGCACGCTCTCGCTCTACGTGGTTCCGATGGTGCCGACGCCCTGGAAGTCTGGACGCGAGTGGGGTTACGTGACGTCCATCCAGGTGGATCCCGTCGTTCGCGGCCGGGGCGTGGGCCGGATGCTGATGCGAGCAGCCGAGGAACGGGCCCGGGACCGCGGGCTGGAGCAGCTGCTGCTATGGGCGGCGGGCGAGAGCCCGTCGTTCTACGAGGCCGTGGGATTCCGTCGCCCGCCCATCGTGATGGAACGCCCGCTGACGTAGCCTGGGTCAGCGAACGCGGCGCCCCGCCCGCATGACGAACTTCACGTGCCCGTACGCGTTCAGGTCCTCGAGTGGGCTGCCGCCCAGGACGACGACGTCGGCGGGCTCGCCGGCGTCCAGCGGACGGAACGTCACCGTCTCGAGCAGCCGCTCGGGCGACAGGCCGGCCCGGCGCAGGTGCCAGATCTCGGCGACGTGGATGCCCGGAGGGATCGGGCCGTTGCCGAGGTCGGTCCCGTAGGCCACGGTTCCGCCGGCCGCGACGAACCGGTTCAGGTTGTCGAGCGCCGTGTGCAGCTCCGGCGTGTCCTTCCCATAGGAATGGATGTCGAGCGTGGACACCATGCGCATGCGGCCGGCGATGGAGGCCAGCAGCTCGTCCGGCAGCCGCTCGCTCCACGGGCAGTGCGCGAACTCGTCCACGCCGGCGCCGGCGGCGCGGACGGCCTGCCCGGCGCCCTGGACGTGCGCGGTGACGATGGCGTCCCGGTCGTGCGCCGTCTCGCAGATCGCCAGCAACTCCTCGTCGGAGAGCGTCGGACCGGCGTCGTCGTTCAGCGCCACCTTGATCACCGAGATCTGGCTGCTTCCCAGGACCTCGCGCACCGCCGCGGCCGCCTCGTCGGGACCCTTGACCTCGCGGGCCGTCCCGGCCGGTGCCCACGCGGCCCGGCTCGGATAGCCGCCCGGGCAGGTGATGATCGGGCCGACGGCGCGGATGAGCGGCCCATCGAACGGCCCCTCGGACGCCTCCGCGTCGCGGAACACGTCATCTGGGTTCCAGCCGAGGTCCCGCACCGCGGTCACGCCCCCCCGGACCACTGCGCCGGGGTCCGCAAGCCCGATGTGCACGTGCCGGTCGGCGACGCCGGGCATCAGGAACCCGTCGACGCGAACGACGTCCTCGACCGCGTACTCGCCGGGATAGTCGCGGCGCGGTCCCGCGAACTCGACGGTCGCGCCGTCGGTCACCACCAGAACCTCCTCGACCAGCCTGCCGGGTCCCAGCCAGCCGATGGGCGCGCGCAGCGCGATGCTCACCGGCGCATTATCGCCACCGGGAGACGAGGGGGGTAGCATCGCCTCGCCGTGGGTGTGCCACGGGCGGGGGGCGGCAATGGCTCGGTCGCAGCACGACTTCGTGATCGTCGGTGGCGGATCCGCCGGCTGCGCGCTGGCCAATCGGCTGACGGCCGAACCCTCCAATCGCGTGCTCGTGCTGGAGGCCGGACGGCCGGACTATCCGTGGGACGTCTTCATCCACATGCCGGCGGCGCTGACGTTCCCGATCGGGAGCCGCTGGTACGACTGGAAGTACGAATCCGAACCCGAGCCCCACATGCGCGACCGCCGCATCTACCATGCGCGCGGCAAGGTGCTCGGAGGATCCAGCAGCATCAACGGGATGATCTTCCAGCGCGGGAACCCGCTCGACTACGAGCGATGGGGCGCCGACCGCGGCATGGAGACGTGGGACTACGCGCACTGCCTCCCGTACTTCAAGCGCATGGAGAACAGCCTGGAGGCCGCGCTGGACGATCCCTACCGCGGCCACTCGGGCCCGCTGATCCTGGAGCGAGGACCGGCCGACAATCCCCTGTTCGGCGCATTCTTCGAAGCGGTCCAGCAGGCCGGGCTGCGCCTGACCGAGGACGTGAACGGCTACCGGCAGGAGGGCTTCGGTCCGTTCGACCGCAACGTGCACCGGGGCCGCCGGCTGTCGGCGGCCCGTGCGTACCTGCATCCGATCCGGGATCGGCGCAACCTGCAGGTGCGCACGCGGGCGTTCGTGCGACGCGTGCTGTTCGAGGGCACGCGCGCAGTGGGTGTCGAGTACGACTGGCGCGGCCGCCGGCACACCGCGTACGGCGGGGAGATCGTCCTGGCGGGAGGCGCGTTCAACTCGCCGCAGACCCTGCAGGTGTCGGGCGTGGGGAACGCGGACGAACTGCGCGCGCTCGGCATCCGCGCCGTGCACGACCTGCCCGGCGTCGGCGAGCACCTCCAGGACCACCTGGAGGTCTACGTGCAGTACGCGTGCACCCAGCCCGTGTCGATGGCCCCGTACCTGAAGTGGCGCCGGCGGCCGTGGGTCGGGTTCCGGTGGCTGTTCTTCCGCGGCGGCCCCGGCGCCACGAACCACTTCGAGGGGGGCGGGTTCGCGCGCAGCAACGAAGACGTGCCGTACCCGAACCTGATGTTTCACTTCCTGCCGATCGCGGTCCGGTACGACGGGTCGGCGCCGGCCGGCGACCACGGGTACCAGGTCCACATCGGCCCGATGTACTCCAATTCCCGGGGCTCGGTGAAGATCGTGTCCGCGGATCCGGCCGTGCACCCCGCGATCCGGTTCAACTACATCTCGACGCCGGAGGACCGCCGGGAGTGGGTGGAGGCGATCCGCCTGGCGCGGGCGATCCTGAGCCAACCCGCCATGGGGCCGTTCAACGGCGGCGAGCTGTCGCCCGGGCCGGACGTCCAGACCGACGAGCAGATCCTGGACTGGGTGGGCGGCCAGGGCGAGACGGCGCTGCACCCCTCCTGCACCTGCCGAATGGGGGTCGACGATCGGTCGGTCCTCGACCCGCTCACGATGCGGGTGCACGGTCTGGACGGCCTGCGCGTCGTCGACGCCTCGGCCATGCCGTACGTCACGAACGGGAACATCTACGCCCCCGTGATGATGGTGGCCGAGAAGGCCGCGGACATCATCCTGGGGAACACACCCCTGGAGCCGGAGAAGGTGGACTTCTACCGCCACGGCGCCTGACGGCGCCGGCCAGCCATCAGGCGTGCCGACTACCCCTTGATGCTCACCCATCGTCAACGTTGAATAGCCGCAGGCACGGCGTCCGGACGCGCCCAGAGAGGGGGTTCCATGACCGGATCACGCCTGCGTGCGCTTGCCCGGCGCGTCGCAATCACGGGCTGCGCCGCGGGGCTGGCGATCGTGGCACTGGGAACGGTCCAAGCGTCGGCAATGGTCAACGTTGCGAAGCCGGCGATCAACACATACAAGAACTGGGACGGGAGCACGTTCATCCATCCGTTCGGGTGCCCGAACACCACGACCTACGGACAGGTCTTCACCGCGGGCAAGGCGACGCTGACCAAGTACACGTTCTCGTGGCAGAACTACACAGCCCCGGGATCGATGAAGATCCGTGGCGAGGTCTACGCGTGGGACGGTTCCAAGGCGACCGGCTCGGCTCTCTACGAATTGGCCAAGCCCCGCTCCATCTCCTTCCAAGACTCCCTGTTCCACTACGAGACCTTCAAGACCGGCGGCGTCCCGCTGACGGTCGGCCACCAGTACGTCGTCTTCGTGAGCATCGACAAGGACTACGAGAAGTGCAAGAACGGCTACGAGGTCGCCTGGGCGTGGACGGGTGCGGACGTCTACCCGGGGGGCAACTTCGTCTACCAGAACAATGGAGGAGACGAGTCCCAGTGGACGTCGTCGCCGTGGACCGACAGCGGCACCGACGTCGCGTTCAAGGTGTACGAGAGCTAGGTCCCGACCTCGTCTGACGATCATGCGGTTGCGGGCGCCTCGATTGGGGCGCCCGCAACCCTTTTCGCGCTAGCGGACGCCTGCTTCCTTCATGTCCTTCAGCTCGCGGCGGAGCTCGTGGACCTCGTCACGCAACCGGGCGGCGTATTCGAACCGGAGGTCCTTCGCGGCCTCGTGCATCTCGTCCTCGAGGCTCCGGATGAGCCGCTCGAGCTCCTCGCGCGGCAGCCCCTCCCCCATCGTGCGCTTGCGCCGGCGCTTGTCCGGCACGGCCGCGCTCCGTCGGATCGGACCCCATCGACAGCAGGATGTCGCTGACCTTCTTGCGGATGGTCTGCGGGTCGATCCCGTGTTCGCGGTTGTAGTCCTCCTGGATCCGCCGGCGGCGCTCCGTCTCGGAGATGGCGTGCTTCATCGAGTCGGTGACCGTGTCCGCGTACATGATCACCGTGCCGTCGACGTTGCGCGCGGCGCGGCCGATCGTCTGGATCAGCGACGTCTCGCTGCGCAGGAACCCTTCCTTGTCGGCGTCGAGGATCGCCACGAGCGAGACCTCGGGGAGGTCGAGGCCCTCGCGGAGCAGGTTGATGCCGACCAGGACGTCGAACTCGCCGAGCCGCAGGTCGCGAAGGATCTCGATGCGCTGCACCGTGTCGATCTCCGAGTGCAGGTAGCGGACCCGGAGCCCCAGCTCCGTCAGGTAGTCGGTCAGGTCCTCGGCCATCTTCTTCGTCAGCGTCGTCACCAGCACCCGCTGCTCGTTCTCGGTCCGCTTCCGGATCTCCTCGATGAGGTCGTCCACCTGCCCCTTGGTCGGGCGCACCTCGAGGTGCGGGTCGACCAGGCCGGTCGGCCGGACGATCTGCTCCACCACCTGCTTGGACACGCGGAGCTCGTACGGCCCCGGCGTCGCGGACATGAACACGACCTGCTGCACCCGCTCGTCGAACTCGCTCGAACTGCAGCGGGCGGTTGTCGCAGGCCGACGGGAGCCGGAACCCGAACTCGACGAGCGTCCGCTTGCGGCTCATGTCGCCCTCGTACATCCCGTGGATCTGCGGCACCGTGACGTGGCTCTCGTCGATCACGCACAGCCAGTCCTCGGGGAAGTAGTCGAGCAGCGTGTACGGCGGCTCGCCCTCGGACCGGCCGTCCAGGTGGCGCGAGTAGTTCTCGATCCCCGAGCAGAACCCCATCTCCCGCAGCATCTCCAGGTCGTAGTTCGTCCGCATCCGCAGCCGCTGCGCCTCGAGGAGCTTGTTCTCGCGCTCGAACAGCGCCAGCCGCTCCTGGAGCTCCTCCTCGATCGTGCCGATCGCCATCTTCAGGCGCTCGTCCGAGGCGACGTAGTGCGTCGCCGGGATAGACCGTGATCTCCGTCATGTCGTCCAGGACCTCGCCGGTCAGCGGGTCCATCCGGAGGATGCGGTCGACGGTGTCGCCCCACCACTCGATGCGGACGGCGGTCTGCTCGTACGCCGGCATGACCTCGAGCGGTGTCGCCCTGGACCCGGAACTTCCCGCGGACCAGGTTGGCCTGGTTGCGCTCGTACTGGATGTCGACCAGCCGCTGGATCGCGAGGTCCCGGTCGAACGGCACGCCCTTGTGCACGCGCAGGATCTGCTGCTCGTACTCCTCGGGCGAGCCCAGGCCGTAGATGCAGGACACGCTCGCCACGATGACGACGTCCCGCCGCGTCAGCAGCGCGGAGGTCGCCGAGTGGCGCAGCCGCTCGATCTCGTCGTTGATCGACGAGTCCTTCTCGATGTACGTGTCGGTCGCGGGGACGTACGCCTCGGGCTGGTAGTAGTCGTAGTAGGAGACGAAGTACTCGACGGCGTTCTCGGGGAAGAACTCCCGGAACTCGTTGGCCAGCTGCGCCCCCAGCGACTTGTTCGGGGCGATCACCAGCGTCGGCTTGTTCACCCGGGCGATCGCGTTCGCGATCGTGAACGTCTTGCCGGTGCCGGTCACGCCCAGCAGCGTCTGGTGGCGGTCGCCGCGGAGGATCCCCTCGGCCAGGCGGTCGATGGCCTGGGGCTGGTCCCCCGCCGGGGCGAATTCGCCCGACAGCCGGAACTCGCCCTCACGCCTGACGGTGGTCACGCTCCCGATTGTAGGGACGCCCGCCGACAAGGAAGGGGTCCGGCCGCGCGTGGAGTCGGACGGACCCCACCGCTACAGGACGGTGAAGCTCGTGGCGCTCGTCCCCTTTCCGCCTGGAGTGATGACCGCGATCTTCCCGGTCCTGGCCTTGCTGGGAACCGTGACCGTGATCTGGGTGTCCGAGTCCACCGTGAAGACCGGGGCGGCAAGGCCGCGGAAGGTCACCTGGGTGGCCCCCGTGAACCCCGTCCCGGTGATCGTCACGACCGTTCCGACCGGCCCCGATCCGGGCGAGAAGCTCAGGACCACCGGCTTGATCAGCAGGTCGGCCGGGCTCGTCGCCGAGCCGGCCCCGTTCGTCACCGACACGCGCCCGGTGGTGGCGAGGGGCGGCACCGTGGCGGTGATCTTCGTGTCGCTCGCGACCGTGAACGTGACGGCGTCGACCGTCCCTCCCCCGGCCTTCGCGAAGGTGACCTTCGTGACGCCGGTGAGATGCGTGCCCTTGATGACGACCGTGCCGCCCTGGACCGCGCTCGTCGATCCGAAGCCGGTGATGACCGGCACCTTGGGATCGTCGTCCAGGATGGTTCCCGTCCCGGACCCATCGCCGATCTGCGCGTTCACCGGTTGGGACAGGTTCACCGCGAACGTCTCGTCTGATTCGTCGACCAGGTCGCCCTTGATGCTCACGCTCACCGGCTTCGACGTGACTCCCGCGGCGAACGTCAGGGAGCCGGACTTCGCGACGTAGTCTGACCCCGACACCGCCGTGCCGTTCGCGGTGGCATAGTGCACCGTCACGGTCTGCGACGAGGCGCGCGACAAGGACACGGTGAACGTCATGGGAGCGGTGCTGGAATCCCCCTCGACCAGCGAGCGATCGTCGATGGAGATCGTCACCGGACCGGCCGCGTCGTCGTTCCGGATCGTCCCCGTCCCCGACGCGTCCACGATGGTCGCATCCGCCGCGTTGGTCAGCTGGACGGTGAAGGTCTCATCCGGCTCGACGGTGGTGTCCCCCTTGACGTCCACGACCACCTGCTTCGAGCGTGTCCCCGGGGGCGAACGTCAGCGTGCCCGATGCCGCGGCGTAGTCGCCCGGAGCCGTCGCGGTGCCGTCGTGCGTCGCAAAGTCGACCGTGGCCGGCAGGGCGGTCGGCCCGACGAGAGAGACCGTGAACGTCGCCGGAGTCGTTCCGGCATTGCCCTCCGTGACCGACACGTCGTCGATGGACAGGACCGGCGCCGGGTCGTCGTCGCCGATGGCTCCCGTTGCCGATCCGTCGGAGACCGTCACGTTGGATGGGTTCGACAGGTCGATCGTGAACGCCTCGTCGCCCTCGAACAGCGTGTCCCCTGCGACGTCGACCTTCACGTGTTCCGAGGTATCCCCCGGCACGAACGTGAGGGTACCCGCCGCCGCGGCGTAATCGGCCGGCGCCGTGGCCGTGCCGTCCGCGGTCGCGTAGTCGACCGAGATCGGCTTGCCCGACGGGGCGGACAGGCTCACGGTGAACGTTGCCTGCGAGGTCCCCGAGTCGCCCTCTGCGATGGACACGTCGCCGATGGAGACTGCGGGCGGCGGATCATCGTCCGTGATCGTCCCGGTTCCCGACCCGTCTGCGATCACGACGTTCGACGGGTTGGACAGGTCGACGCTGAAGGTCTCATCGGACTCGTCCAGGCTGTCGCCGGCGACGTCGACGCCGATCTGCTTGGAGGTCTGCCCCGGAGCGAACGACAGGGTGTCCGCACGACGCCGCGTAGTCGGCCGGCGCCGTGGCCGTGCCGTCCGACGTTGCGTAGTCGACCGAGATCGGCTTGCCCGACGGCGCCGACAGACTGCACGGTGAACGTCGCTGCGTGCGTTCCCGCTGTCGCCCTCGGCGACCGTCACGTCGTCGATCGAGACCGTCGGCCTGGGGTCGTCATCCGAGATGGTCCCCGTGCCCGACCCGTCCGCCGATCACGACGTTGGTCGGGTTCGAGAGATCCACCGTGAACGTCTCGTCGAACTCGTCCAGCGCGTCGCCGTTCACATCGACGATGCACCTGCTTGGACGTCTTCCCCGGCGGCGAACGACAGGGTTCCCGAGGTGGACGTGTAGTCGTCCGGCGCCGTCGCCGTCCCGTCCGACGTTGCGTAGTCGACCGTGATCGGCTTGCCCGACGGCGCCGACAGCGTCACGGTGAACGTCGCGCTGTGCGGTCCCCGAGTCGCCCTCGGTCGACCGTCACGTCGTCGATCGAGACGGTCGGAGGCGGGTCGTCGTCGGCGATCGTGCCGGTCCCCGACCCATCGTCGATCACGACGTTGGTCGGATTCGAGAGATCGACCGTGAACGTCTCGTCGAACTCGTCGAGCGCGTCGCCGGCCACGTCAACGGTCACCGTCTTCGACGTCTGCATGGCCGGGATCGCCAGCGTCCCCGCCTTCGTCGCGTAGTCGGCCGGCGCCGTGGCCGTGCCGTCCTGCGTCGCGTAGTCGACCGTGATCGGCTTGCCCGACGGGGCCGACAGCGTGACGGTGAACGTCGCCGCGGTGCGTGCCCGAGTCGCCCTCGGTCACCGTCACGTCGTCGATCGAGACGGTCGGAGGCGGGTCGTCGTCGGTGATCGTGCCCGCCCCGGAGCCGTCCGCGATCGCCACTCGCGTCGGGTTCGACAGGTCGACCGTGAACGTCTCGTCGAACTCGTCGAGCGTGTCGCCGGCGACGTCGACCGTCACGGTCTTCGACGTCCCATCCCCCGGCGCCCACGTGACGGTCCCCGACTTCGACGCGTAGTCGTCCGGCGCCACCGCGGTCCCGTCGGTGGTCGCGAAGTCGACGGAGAGCGACGCGTCGGGCCGCGGCGTGCTGACCGACACCGTGAACGTCGCCTGGGTCGTCCCCGTGTCGCCCTCGGTCACCGTCACGTCGTCGATCGAGACCTCCGGCCGCTTCACGGTCACCGTCGCGGCCGACGGGCCGCAGTCGACGTCGTAGAACATCGCCGGATCGAACGCGCTCAGGTCGCCGACCGTTGATCGTCGAGAAGCACCCGGTGTGCGACGCGTACGTCATGATCGTGAACGTCTGTCCGGCTGCGGGGGTGAACGGGTCGACCGTCGACAGGCGTCAACGTCCCGTTCAGTGTGGCGGCGCCCGTCCCACGTTCAGCTGGTCGTACCCGCTTCCGGGCGTGGTGCCCCCGATCTCGATCGGGAGCGAGCCGCCGGCGCCCTGCGTGTACGAGCCGGTGATCGCCAGCGCGCCGGGAGAGAACCCGGGCGACACCGTCCCGCCCGGGATTCGAGACCGGAGCCGCCACGGTCCCTGTGCCGGACAGCGTTCCGCCATTCAATGTCACGCTCGGCGCGCCAAGGGTCGAGCCCGGCCCGACGACGAGCGTGCCGGTGCTCGAGAGCGCCTTCGGCAGCGTCAGCGTCTTGCCGCCGGTCACGGTCAGCGAGCCCGCGGGTTCGTCGTGAAGTCCCGGAACCCGTCGTTCCCCGACGTGTCCTGGACGAGCAGCGGATGACCCGTTGAGCACGATCGTGGACTGGTTCGTCACGATGTCCGCGCCCGTGAACCGCAGCGTCCCGGATCACGCTGGAACGTTCCGCCGGTCAGGACGTCGGTCGCCTGGTTGTAGTTCGTGAACGGTGCCGGTCAGCGAGAGCGTGCCGGCGCGCGACGGTCAGGCTCCCCGCCGATGGTGAGGGCTCCATTCATGGTCGTGATGCCCGCGGAGGACTTCGTGAGAGCCCCCGTGGGTTGGCGGTGACGGTGACCGGCGCACCGATCGTCGAGTTGCCCGTGACGTTCATGGCCCCGGAGTCGACGATCGACCCCGGGCCCGCCGCCGGTGGCGAGCTGCCCGTCGCCAGCGACCGTGAGCGTGGCGCCCGAATCGACGTTCAGCGGACGCCCCACGCCACGTCTGCCCGGGCGCGCCGGTCGCGAGCGTGGCGGTCCCGCCGGACTGCACCGTGGTGGTGCCGGTCCTGTTCATCACGGTGAAGATGCGCCATCGTGAGCGCGTTCCTGATCGTGAGGTTGCCCGAGCCGGTCAGGATGCCCGCGTTCATGGTCACGCTGTCCACGGTGTACGGTCGCTGTTCAGCGTCAGCGTGCCGGAGTTCACCTGGAACGCGTTCAGGCCGTAGGTCACCTGCCTGGACCCGTCGAACTTGACGCCCCGCGCCGGCGACGATCATCTGGCCCTGGCCGGTGATCGAGGCGGTGCCGTGGTACGTGCTGGTGCCGCTCGAGTGGGTGAGCGTCGCGCCTTGGGCGACCTGCATCATCCCGTCGGACGTGGCCGTTGTGGCGATCGAGAGGGTTCCGGACTGGACCTCCACCGTGCCCGCGTTGGTGAACGCCCCCGCCCATCGACGTCGTGTCCGAGGAGGACTTCGTGAGCGGGCCCGTGTTGGTGACCGGCACGTTGACCTGGGAGTTGCCGGTGACGTTCATGGTCCCGGAGTTGGCGATCGCGCCGGGGCCGCCGCCGGTGGCGAGCTGCCCGTCGCCGGCGACCGTGAGCGTGGCGCCGGAATCGATCACCAGCGGCCGGCCCATCACCGACGCTCTGCCCGGCCGCCCCGGTGTCGAGCGTGGCGGGGCGCGCCCGACTCCACGGTGGTGGTGCCGGTCCCGCCCATCGTGGTGAACTTCGCCATGGTGAGCGACTGCGCGACGGTGAGGTTGCCCGGGCCGTTGAGGATGCCCCCGGTCATGATCACCGTGTCGACGCTGAACGGGACGTTGTTGTCGTTGAGCGTCAGGGTGCCGGAGTTCACCCGGAAGGCGTCCAGGCCGTAGTTCACCTTGGTGGTCCCGTCGGACTGGAAGACCACCGTCGCTCCGCCGACGAGCATCTGGCCAGCACCGGTGATCGAGGCGTCCTTGGTGTAGGTGGTGGTGCCGCTCGCGTGGTTGAGCGTCGCCCCCGACGCCACGTGGATCACCCCGCTGGAGGTGGTGGTGCTGCCGATCTGGAGCGTGCCCGACTGGATGTCCACCGTGCCCGCGTTGGTGAAGCCCCCGCCCATCGACGTCGTGCCCGAGGAGGACTTCGTGAGGGCGCCCGTGTTGGTGACGGGCACGTTGACCTGGGAGTTGCCGGTGACGTTCATGGTCCCGGAGTTGGCGATCGCGCCGGGGCCGCTGCCGGTGGCGAGCTGCCCGTCGCCGGCGACCGTGAGCGTGGCGCCGGAATCGATCACCAGCGGCCGGCCCATCACCACGTTCTGCCCGGCCGCCCCGGTGTCGAGCGTGGCGGGGGCGCCCGACTCCACGGTGGTGGTGCCGGTCCCGCCCATCGTGGTGAACTTCGCCATGGTGAGCGACTGCGCGACGGTGAGGTCGCCCGGGCCGTTCAGGATGCCCCCGGTCATGATCACCGTGTCGACGCTGTACGGGACGTTGTTGTCGTTGAGCGTCAGGGTGCCGGAGTTCACCCGGAAGGCGTCCAGGCCGTAGTTCACCTTGGTGGTCCCGTCGGACTGGAAGACCACCGTCGCTCCGCCGACGAGCATCTGGCCAGCACCGGTGATCGAGGCGTCCTTGGTGTAGGTGGTGGTGCCGCTCGCGTGGTTGAGCGTCGCCCCCGACGCCACGTGGATCACCCCGCTGGAGGTGGTGGTGCTGCCGATCTGGAGCGTGCCCGACTGGATGTCCACCGTGCCCGCGTTGGTGAAGCCCCCGCCCATCGACGTCGTGCCCGAGGAGGACTTCGTGAGGGCGCCCGTGTTGGTGACGGGCACGTTGACCTGGGAGTTGCCGGTGACGTTCATGGTCCCGGAGTTGGCGATCGATCCGGCGCCGCCGCCGGTGGCGAGCTGACCGTCGCCGGCGACCGTGAGCGTGGCGCCGGAATCGATGATCAGTGGTCGGCCCAGGCTCACACTCTGCCCGGCGCTGCCCGTCGTCAACGTGGCCGTCGCACCGGCCTGGATCGTGGTCGTGTTGGTGCCGGTCCTGTTCATCACGCTGAAGATGGCCATCGTGAGCGCGTTCCTGATCGTGAGGTTGCCCGAGCCGGTCAGAATGCCCGAGTTCATGGTCACGCTGTCCACGGTGTAGTCGTCGTTCAGGGTCAGCGTGCCGGTGCTCACCTGGAAGGCGGCGAGGCCGTACTGCACGCCGGAGTCGAGCGTCACGGCCGCGCCGGTCACGCTCATGTGCCCCTGGCCGGTGATCGACCCGGCCTGGTATTCGGTGGTGCCGGAGTCGTGGCTGAGCGTCGCCCCCTGATCGACCTGCATCGTCCCGTTGGAGGTCGTGGGGCCCCGCAGGTCGAGGATGCCCGACAGCACGTGGACCGTGCCGGAGGTGGCGTTGGTGAGACCGGCGGACAGGATGGCGGTCGAAGGAGCGGACGAATCGATCTCGCCCTGATTCGTGACTTTCGTGCTGATCAAGCTGTTCCCGGTGATGTTGATCGTGCCGTCGTTCGACAGAATCGAGGTGCCGTTGCCGTTGACGTTGCCGATTGAAGTGAGCTGCGCTCCGGTATCGATCGAAGAGGGTTGCGCCAGACCGAGCCCACCGGTGCTTTCAACGGTCAATGTGCCCGAGTTCACCTCGAACGAGCGAACGGACGTCGGCGTGGTGATCCGGACACCGGCGCCGGACAGGCACACGTCGTCACTGGTGCCGGGGACCCCGTTCGGGTTCCAGTTGTTCGCGGTGGACCACAGATCGTTGCCGCCGCCGCCGTCCCAGGTCTTGGTAGGGGCGTCACAGACCGCCGCGAACGCATGCCTGGCGCCTGCCCCGACCACCAGCAGGAACACCACCAGCGCCACCGTGCCGAACGCGATCCACGGATGCCACGACCTCGTCTCCGTCCTCATCGACGACCCCCCCTGCTGTATGCACGGCCCTGGGTGCCCCTTGGAGCGAGGCTAGGGCCGCGCAACCCGCGCGGAAACGTGGAAACCCACATGGTTTGCCCTCACGGGCCACCAGTCAAGTCGGCCGTCGGGGACCCCACCCAGGGGGCGAGGCGCGCTCAGGACAGCCAGGGCGGGACGGCCTCGGAGCCGTCGTCCCGGAACATGACCGTTCCCGGCAGCATGGCGACCATCAGGCTCGCTCCATCGGGTCCCGCCTCCAGGAAGTGCCGGGCTCCAATCGGCACGACGACCGAGTCGCCCACGCCCAGCTCGAACGCCTCGTCGTCGATGTGGAACGTCCCCCCGCCGGCCATGACGGCGAACGTTTCCAGGTGATCGTGGCGGTGCGGCGGCAGGCCGCTGCCGGGCGGCAGGTCGGCCCCGTACAGGACGCACTCGATGCCACCACGGGAGGGTCCGATGAAGCTCGTGATTGCCGTCCCGCCCAGGTCGAACGTCGGGTGGTCGTCGGCGCGCTCGTACGGCATCGGATCGGGCTCCTTCCCGGTCGGGGAGGCGCATCCTATCCCGAGCTCTCCCGCGGCGCCACGGCGCCGGTGCTTGCCCGGCCACTCCCGCTTCCGTAGGTTGGACGAGCCATGTCGTCCACTCCCGTCCCCGGCCTGTTCGCGGCGTCCGACGGCACCTTCTCGGCGGCCTGGTGGAGAACGTCGGGCGTCCGGATCGCGATCATCCTGGTCACCGCCGTCGTGGTCTCCTGGATCGCGCGCGCCGCCGTCCGTCGGCTCCGCAAGCGGCTCGAGGCGGCCGACAGCCACGAAGAGATGCTCAGCCTTCGCCGGATCACCACCATCACCAGCACCCTGACCAACTTCGCCCTGGTTGCCGTCTGGACCGTTGCCATCCTGATGGTCCTCGGCGAGTTGAACGTGAACCTCGCTCCCCTGCTCGCCAGCGCCGGCATCGTCGGCGTTGCGCTGTCGTTCGGCGCGCAGAGCCTGGTGCGCGACTTCCTGATCGGGTTCTTCGTCATCCTCGAAGACCAGTACCGGGTGGGTGACTCGATCACGCTGACCATTGCCGGGAACTCGTTCTCGGGCAAGGTGGAGGACCTGACGCTTCGCTACACCAGCGTTCGGGGAACCGACGGCACGCTGTACGAGGTGGGGAATGGCAACATCCTCCTGGTGGCCAACCACTCTCGGGGCACCGGCCGCGTCACGGTGGACGTCACGGTTCCGCGCGCCGGCTCCCTGCGCGAGATGGAGCGGCGGCTCGATCGGGCGGTGGAGGCGATGCGTGCCGAGCCATCCCTGCAGCAACTGCTGTCGGACGGGCCCACCGTCGTCGGCCTGGAGCCCGTGGACGGCGACCGTGTCGATGGCGTCGATCTCCGCCACGGTCTGGGCCTCGCGCCGCGACCGCACGGAGGCGACCCTGCGCCGCGAGCTCAGCCGTCGCATGGAGTCGCGCGGCGAGACCGACGGCGATGTCGGCTTCCTCGCTATAGCCGCCCGGCGTCGATGATCCGCTGCAGGAACGCCCCGGTGCGCGGGTTCTCGGGCGCACTGAAGATCCGCTCGGGCGGCCCCTCCTCCAGGATGCTGCCCCCGTCCAGGAAGCACACCCGGTCGGCGATGTCCCGCGCGAACCCCATCTCGTGCGTCGCGATCAGCATCGTCATGCCTCCGGCCGCCAGGTCGCGGATCACGCCCAGCACCTCGGCCACCAGCTCGGGGTCGAGGGCGCTGGTCACCTCGTCCAGCAGCATCAGGTCGGGCTTCATGGCAAGCGCCCGGACGATCGCCACGCGCTGCTGCTGCCCGCCGGACAGCCGGTCCGGATACTCGTCGCGCTTGTCGGCCAGCCCGAACCGCTCCAGCAGCTCGTCCGCCCGGGTCTCGGCGGCCTCGCGGCCCATGTCGAGCGCCTGCCGCGGCCCCAGCGTCACGTTCCGCAGCACCGTCATGTGCGGAAAGAGGTTGAACGACTGGAACACGATGCCGACGCGGCGCCGGACCTGGTTCACGTCGACGCCGCGGGCCGATGATCTCCCGGCCATCGAGCACGATCCGGCCGGAGTCGATCGGCTCGAGGAGGTTCACGCATCGCATGAGCGTCGACTTCCCCGACCCGGAGGCGCCGATCAAACAGATGACCTCGTGCTCGCGCACCTCGAGGTTGATGCCGCGGAGCACCTCCAGCTTCCCGAACGACTTGTGGAGGTCGTCGATCGCAAGGAACCCGCTCACCGAGCGCCGCTCCCCTCGCGCCGTCGCCGCTCCCGCGCGATCAACCAGTCGGTGAACCGCGCGAGCGGGATCGTGATGAGGACGAACAGGACGGCCGCGGCAAGGTACGGCGTGAAGTTGAACGTCGCCGCGCTGTCGATCTGCGCCTGCCGGAAGGCCTCGATCACGCCGATCGACGCGACCAGCGCGGTGTCCTTCTGCAGGCCGATGAAGTCGTTCAGCAGGGGCGGGATCACGCGGCGGACGGCCTGCGGGAGCACGACGAACCGCAGCGACTGCAATCGCGAGAGACCCAGCGACCGCGCCGCTGCGACCTGACTGGGGTGCACCGATTCGATGCCGGCGCGGTACACCTCGGCGACGTAGGCCGAGTACACCAGCACCAGCGCCACCACCGCCCAGAAGAACGGCGAGTTGGGGACGCCCTGCAGCCCGAGCGCCGTCGCGCCGAACCCGAGGATGTAGATGACCATGATGGTCGGCACGCCGCGGAAGAAGTCCGTGTAGACGATCGCCAGCGCGCGGAGCGGGAAGAAGATCGGTCCCGGCAGGCTCCGCAGCACGGCCAGGAACAGCGCAAAGGCCAGGATGAACACCTCCGAGATGCAGAACAGCTTCACGTTGACCAGGAACGCCTTCGCGATGTTCGGGCAGCGACTCCCGGAACTGCTGCCCGTTGAGGAACTGATGGTGCACCTCGGGCCACCCCGGCGAGTTGACCACCACCAGCCCCAGCACCGTGAAGAAGACGATCGTGCTGACGATCGCGATGACGACGCTGCGCGCGCCCTCGGTCCCGCTGCCCCACCCGAGGATGCGCGACGACCGCCGCTCGGAAGGGGGCTCGTCCCAGGCGGGGTTCCCTGCGGGCGGCACCTCGCTCATGGGCCCGCCCGGCCGGGTGCTAGCTCAGGACCGGGTAGTTCAGGTCCGCCAGCCACTGCGTGCGCAGCGAATCGAGCGTCCCGTCGGACTTCAGCGAGGCGATCGCCTGGTTGACGCACGTCACCAGCGGGCTGCCGAGGGACATGACGAGACCGAAGTGCTCGCCCGTGTTCGCGAACTGCCCCACGACCACACCCTTCTTGGCCTGCCCGATCAGGACGTTCACGTACGCCGTGGGGGCGTCCACCACGTAGCCGTCGATCTGGCCGTTGTTCAGCGCCTGGATGACGTCCGTGGAGTTGTCGTACACGTTCGGCTGCGTGGTCGGCTTGATGTGGTCCTGCACGAACGAGAAGCTCGTCGTGCCGATCTGCACCCCGAGCTTGTACTGCTGGAGATCGGCGATGCTCGTGGCCGAGGCGATCGGCGTTCCCTTGTTGACCACCAGGGCCTGGTTGTCGTCGAAGTACCCGTCGCTGAACGTCACGGCCGTCGCGCGCTCCGGGGTCACCGACACCTCGTTGATGTCGAAGTCGAAGTTCTTCGGGCCGGGCTTGTACGACTCGTTGAAGTTGACCGGCACCCAGGTGACCTGGTCCTTGGTGAACCCGAGCTTCTGGGCGATGGCGTACGTGACGGCGCTCTCGTAGCCCTGGCCGCTGTAGGGGTTGCCGGTCCCGTTGTCCGGGACGCCGTTCCACTGACCGTCCTTGCCGGTGCCGGCGAACCACGGCTGGTAGGCGGGGACGTCGGTCCCGACCGTCAGCTTCCCGGGGCTCACCAGGGTCAGCGCGCTGGGCGTGCAGTCGGGAGTGCTGCCGGCGGATGGGGTCCCGCCTCCGCTCGCTGCCCCGTTCGTGCTCTTCGAGCACGCGGACAACAGCAGCGCGAACGCGAACGCGACCAGCAGCGACTTTCGCACGTGTCCCTCCCCCCAGCGGAGGGCGGGAGACTATCACACCCCCACCGCTAGCGGCGGGGCTCCCACGAGAAGAACCGGATCGCCAGCAGCAGCCCCGCGATGCCCCACAGCCCGACGACGAGCGTGTCCTTCCAGTCGAACGGCGTCCCGAGGAACCCGGCCTGCATGCCGTCGGCGAAGTGCTTCACGGGGAAGATGCGCCCGATCCACACGATCCACGCCGGCGCGTTGTCGCCCAGCGGGACGAACACCCCCGACAGGAACAGCAGCGGCAGGATCGTCGCGTTGACCACCGCCGGCGCCGCGTCCGCGTTGGGAATGGCGGCGGTGATCGCGAGGCCGAGTGCGCAGAAGCTCGCCGACCCGACCAGCAGCACCACCACGAACCGGACCAGCGTCACGCCCGTCGGGATGGAGGCGTTGTAGAAGGCCCACCCGAACGCCGCCGTGATGATCACGAGCACGATCGCCATGAGCATGGCGTGGACGACCCGGCCGGCCAGGTACCCCCAGCTCGGCATCGGGGTTCCCCGGGCCCGCTTGAGAATGCCGGCGTCCCGCTGGAACGTCACGCTGATCGCGATGTTCGTGTAGCAGGCGGTGATGACCGCGAAGGCGCCCATCGCAGCCACGTAGTACGTGGCCTGGCTCACCTCTTTCCCGTTGAGCATCACCTGGCCGTTGCCCAGCAGCGCGGTGAAGATCACCAGGAACATCAACGGGAA
This sequence comes from uncultured Actinomycetota bacterium, assembly GCA_963770955.1. Classification (GTDB taxonomy): domain Bacteria; phylum Actinomycetota; class UBA4738; order UBA4738; family UBA4738; genus DASPTB01. The sequence continues at coordinate 803,744 of CAVYRK010000011.1, read as the reverse complement.
CGCGAACGTGAAGAACGCCGACGCGGGATTGCGCCAGAACGCCTTGTTGGTGTACCGAACCTGTCGCAGGATCAGGCCGACCCCACCGGGCCGGTGGCCCTCCGCCGTGACCTGGACGCTCACGAGCGGCCCCTCCTTCCCCTGCGGCTGGTGACCGGCTCCGGCGGCTCCTCGATGGTCGGGCCCCCGGTCAGCTCGAGGTAGATGTCCTCCAGGGACGGCCGGCGGACCTCGAGCCCCGCGAGCTCGACGTTCCGCTCGATCGCCCAGCCCGTCAGCTCGTGCAGGGCCTTCGTCGGATCGTCCGCGACCAGCTCGACGGTGTCGTCCGAGCCCGTGAGCTCGGCGCCGTCGATCGGCGGCGGGGCCACTCCGCTCGGCAGCGAGAACCGGATGCGCGTCATCGCCCGGTCGCGCCCGGCGATGGTCGACGGCGGCCCCTCGGCCACGATGACGCCCGCCGCGATGACGGCCACGCGGTCGGCCAGGTACTGCGCCTCGTCCATGTAGTGCGTCGTCAGGAGCACCGTCTTGCCGAGCGACGCCAGGTTCTTCACCACTTCCCAGGCCCCGCGGCGCGCCGACGGGTCGAACCCCGTGGTCGGCTCGTCCAGGAACAGCAGCTCCGGGTCGCCGGCGAGCGCGATGGCCACATCCAGCCGCCGCTGCTGCCCGCCCGAGAGCCTGATCACGCGCGTGTCGGCTTTGGCCGTCAGCCCGACGACCTCCACCACCTCGTCGACGGGACGCGGCGACGGGTAGTACCCGGCGTAGAGCGCCACCGTCTCGGCCACCGTCAGGTAGGGGTCGATGCCGGTGGACTGCAGGACGATCCCGACGCGCTCCTTCATGCCCCGGTCGCCCGCAGCCGGGTCGAATCCCAGCACGGTGACGTCGCCGGCGTCGCGCGAGCGGAATCCCTCGAGGATCTCCACCGTCGTCGTCTTTCCGGCGCCGTTCGGGCCGAGCAGCGCGAACACCTCGCCGCGCGAGATCTCGATGTCGATCCCCCCGACCGCCTCCAGAGACCCGTAGGACTTGCGCAGGCCGTGGACTGCGATCGCGAGACCGTCGCTCACAGAGGCTTCCTCCCCCCGAAACCCGTGTCGGGCGAGTGCCAGAACATGACGCGCTCCTCACCGAGACGCCAGCAGAGGAAGACATCACGGCCTTCTCTCCGAGCCGGGAAATCTATCAGGCCGGTCTCGGGATCGCGCAGGATGACCCCGTGCCCCAGGACGGCCTCGACGTCCGTGCGGAGCGCGCGCAGCGCCTCCCAGTACTCCTTGCCGCGCTCGCCGCCGCCGTTCGACGCGGCCGAGTCCGCGACGGCGCGCCCACCCTCCAGGACGATCTGGCGCGACGTTCGAATGCGCTCGAGGGGCGCGGCCAGCTCCGGAAGCAGCCCGTCGGCCTCCTCGACCGTGAACAGCCGCTCCTCCGCCGATTCCTCGTCCGCCATCAGCGCTCCGCTCCGATGACGGATGGGAGATCGTCGAGCGTGGTGATGCGGACGCCCGCGTGGTCGGGGAACCGGCCGCGCCGATCGATCAGCACGCCCAGCATGCCGAGGAGCTCGGCGGGGCGCGTGTCGAATGCCGGGTTGTCCCCCACGTAGACCGACTCCTGCGACTCCACGCCGGCGCGCTCGAGGGCGAGGCGGAAGATGGCCGGGTCGGGCTTCTCCATGCCCTCCACCCCGGAGATGACCCGAACGTCGAACGACGGCGCGACGCCCAGCGACTCGAGGAGCTGCTCGAGCCACGCCTCGAAGTTCGACACGACCCCGAGCAGCAGCCCGGCCGCCCGCAGGCGGGCGATGGTGTCCACGACGTCGGGGAACAGCGCGTAGTTCGAGAGGTCGGTGAACTCCGCGTACAGGTCGTCGGCCAGGCCGTTCGGGTTCGGGACGCCCAGGTGCTCCAGCAGGCGCTCGTACACCGAGTGCCAGAAGAGCGCGCGATCGCTCCGGCGACGTGGTCCACATGTCGCTGACGGCCTCCTCGAAGCGCTGGGAGATGACGTGCGTGCTGTCGGCGACGACCGCCGGGTCGACGTCGTACCCCTCGCGGTGGAGCACCAGTGCGAACAGCTCCGCGAACGTCGGGTGGGGATGGACGAGCGTCTCGCCGGCGTCGAAGAACACCGCCCGGTACGTCATCGGTCGAGGATAGCGGCCGCCCGTCAGTTCGCTCGGGCCCGCAGCTCGTCCCAGAGCCGGTCCGTCTCCGCGGCCAGGTCGTCGAGGTCGCCCGTGTTCGACACGATCCGATCGGCCACCGCCTCGCGCTCGGCGTCCGACACCTGCGCCGCGGCACGCGCGCGCGCGTCCTCCTCCGTCATCCGGCCCGAGCCCACCAGCCGGGCGACGCGCGACTCCAGTGGCGCCGACACGGTCACCACGACGTCGAACGCGTCCGCGAGCCGTCGCTCGACGAGCAGCGGCACGGAGTAGACGACCACGTCGTCGGTGGCGCGCCGCGCCTCGACCTCCTCGGCGAACATCCGCGCGACCTCCGGATGGACGACGGCCTCCAGACGGCGACGCGCGTCGGGGTCGTTGAACGCACGCCGCGCCATCTCGGTCCGGTCCAGGGCCCCGGACGCATCCAGGACGTCCGGGCCGAACTCGTCCACCAGCTTCGCCAACCCGGGAGTGCCCGGCTCGACCGCGCGGCGCGCGAGGTCGTCGGCGTCCAGGATCACGGCTCCGTGGGCAGCCAGCAGGCCGGCGACGGTGCTCTTGCCCGCCCCGACGCCTCCGGTCAACGCGACGAGGAGCATCCGGCGGGCCGCGTCAGCCCGAGCGGCCCTCGCGGCGCTTCAGGTCCTCGAGGATCGCCTCCAGCGACACGTCCTCGTCCGAAGCGGCCTCCCCGGCCTCCTCGCTCGCGGCCGGCGCGGCGGGCTCCTCGGGCGCTGCTGCCGGCTCGGCGACGGGCGCCGCTGCCGCGGGCTCCTCGGGCGCGTCGGGGACGGCGTCCACGACCTCCTGCGGCACCTCGATGCCGCCGGCGGGCGGCGCCACCTCGAGCTCGGGCTCGGGCTCGGCCTCGACCTCGGCCTCGATCTCCGGCTCGGCGGCGACCTCGTCGCCGACGCGCTTGATCGACAGGCTGATGCGGCGGCGCGACACGTCCACGTCGACGACCTTCACGCGGACCTGCTCGCCGACCTGCACGACCTCCTCGGGAGACTCGACGTGCTCACGGGCGAGCTCGGAGATGTGCACCAGCCCCTCGACGCCCTCGCCGACGCGCACGAACGCGCCGAAGGGCACCAGCTTCGTCACCTGGCCGGTGATCACCTCGCCGGTCTGGTTCTTCCGCTCGAACTCGCGCCAGGGGTCTTCCTGGGTCGCCTTCAGCGACAGCGACACGCGCTCGCGGTCGAGGTCGACGTCGAGGACCTCGACCTCGACCTCCTGACCCACCGTGGCCACCTCGCTCGGGTGCTCCACGTGCTTCCAGGACAGCTCGGAGACGTGCACCAGGCCGTCGACGCCGCCGCCGAGGTCCACGAACACGCCGAAGTTCACGATCGACGAGACGACCCCCTGGCGCCGCTCGCCCTTCTTCAGGCTCTCCAGGAACGCCTTCCGGCCCTCGCTCTGCGACTCCTCGAGGAACGCGCGCCGCGACAGCACGACGTTGTTGCGGTTGCGGTCCAGCTCGATGATCTTCGCCTCGAGCTCCTGCCCCACGTACGGGTGCAGGTCGCGCACGCGGCGCAGCTCGACGAGCGACGCGGGCAGGAATCCGCGCAGCCCGACGTCCAGGATCAGGCCGCCCTTCACCACCTCGATCACGGGTCCCTTGATGGTCTCGCCGCTGCGCATGACCCCTTCGATGCGGCTCCACGCGCGCTCGTACTGCGCGCGCTTCTTGGACAGGATCAGGCGGCCTTCCTTGTCCTCCGTCTGCAGGACCAGCGCCTCGATGTGGTCGCCCAGCTTGACGACCTCGGACGGGTCCACGTCGTGGCGGATGGACAGCTCCTTCGAAGGGATGACCCCCTCCGACTTGTAACCGATGTCCAGCAGGACCTCGTCGCGGTCCACCTTGACGACGACGCCCTCCACGAGGTCACCGTCCTTGAAGCTCTTGAGGCTCTCCTCGATCGCCTTGGCGAGCTCCTCGGGCGTGAAATCCGGCTCGGCGACCTGTGTCTCTTCCGTATCGATCTTCCAACAACTCCTTCCGGGGGCACGGCCCGCCATCGACGACTCGGTGCAGTGGGATTCCGCGTCGCGACCGGCGGCGGGCGCCGCCCAGGTGAGCGAGTCTAGAGGGGCCCGGAATCCCACGTCAACGCGCGTTTCGCCCCGGCGGGCCCAGCCGGGACCGTGTGACGGGGAAGGCGGCGACGCGCGCTAGTGCCCGGCGGGCGCAGCCTGGGCCCACGTCGCCCCGTAGCCGAGGTCGGCGCGCAGCGGCACCGTCAGCGGGTAGGCCGCCTCCATCGCGCCTTTCACCAGCACCGCGGCAGCCTCCCGGTCGCCCGCGGCCACGTCGAAGACCAGCTCGTCGTGCACGGTGAGGACCATGACGGCATCGAGCCCCGAGGCGTCCAGCTCACGGTCGACCCGGATCATCGCGAGCTTCAGCACGTCGGCGGCGCTTCCCTGGATCGGCGCGTTGAGCGCCATGCGCCGTCCCATGTCGCGGATCCTCGGGTTCGCCGACTGCAGCTCGGGGAGGTAGCGCCGCCGGCCCAGCATCGTGGCCGTGTACCCGTCGGCCGAGGCGCGCACCACCTGCTTGTCGAGGAACTCCTTGATCCGCGGGAACCCGGCGAAATACGAGTCGATGAACTCCTGCGCCTCGTCGGGGGCGATCCCCATCCGCGACGCGAGGCCGAAGGCGTTCATCCCGTACGCGAGCCCGTAGTTGACCACCTTGGCCCGGCGCCGCAGCTCGGGGTCCACCTGGTCGATCGGGAGGCCGAACACCTTCGCCGCCGTTGCGGCGTGGATGTCGGCGTCGATCGCGAACGCCTCGTGGAGCGCCTCGTCGCCGGACAGGTGCGCCAGGACGCGGAGCTCGATCTGGGAGTAGTCGGCCACCAGCAGCTCGCGACCCGCCGCCGAGGGGATGAACGCCCGGCGGATCTGGCGGCCGAGATCGCCGCGGATCGGGATGTTCTGCAGGTTGGGATCGCGGCTCGACAGCCGTCCCGTGGCCGCGCCCACCTGGCTGAAGGTCGTGTGGATGCGGCCGTCGCGCGGGCTCACCAGCGGAGGCAGCGCGTCCAGATACGTCGACTTCAGCTTCGACAGCTCGCGGTATCCCAGGATCGCCTCGACGATCGGGTGCTGGTCGCGGAGCTTTTCCAGCACGTCGGCGTCGGTGGAGAGCGCGCCCTTCGACGTCCGCTTGCCCGGCGACAGCCCGAGCTTCTCGTACAGGATCACCCGGAGCTGCGGCGGCGAGTTGAGGTTGAACTCCTCGCCCGCGTATCGGTAGATGTCGGCCTCCAGGGTCGCCATCCGGTCGCCCATGGTCTCCGACATGTCGCGGAGGTACTCGACGTCCAACGCGATGCCGAACGCCTGCATCTTCGCGAGCACGCCCGACAGGGGCAGCTCGACGTCCACCAGCAGCTCGCCGAGGGAGGCTCGCTCGATGCGCTCGCGCATGACGGGCGCCAGCAGCCCCACCGCCGCGGCGGAGGCGCCGGTCCGCCGGCCGGGCTCGGCCTCGCGCCCACCGTCGTCGAACAACTGCGCCGGGCCATCCTCGGCCGCCGCCTCCTCGCCCTCCGTCTCGACGGCCTCCAGGACGTCGAGGCCGAGGTACGTGGCGCAGAGCGCGTCCAGCGGATAGCTCGCCTCCGCCGGGTCCAGCAGGTAGCCGGCGAGGAGCGTGTCGAACTCGACGCCCCGCAGGTCGAGGCCGGCCGACAGCAGCGTGGCGCGCAGCTGCTTGTCGTCGTGCACCCACTTCGGCGCGGACGCGTCGCCCAGCCACGCACGGATCGTGGCCGGGACGTCGGACGAGCACGACGTACGTCGCCTCGCCGCCGCCGGGCGACACGGCCAGCTCCGCGAGCGCGCCGTTCCGCTCCGTGACGTGCACCGCCATCGGAGCGCCGCCGTCGATGGACCGTTCCAGGTCCTCGGCCGTTCCCGCGCGCACGTCGATGGAGGCCGCCTCGACCGCCGGTTTCGTCGGGCGGCCGACCTCCTCCAGCCGGTCGAGCAGCGTCCGGAACTCCAGGGAGTTGAACAGGTGCCGCACCGCGTCGAGGTCCCACTCGTCCATCACGCAGTCCTCGGGCCCGAGGGGCAGATCGAGATCGACGTGCAGCCGGGCCAGCTCGCGGTTGCGGATGAGGTCCTCGCCGGCTTCCTCGATCCCGGTCTTCACCCGCCCCTTCAGCGCGTCGGTGCCGGCGAGGATGGCCTCGACGCTGCCGAAGTCCTGCACGAGTTTCGACGCGGTCTTCTCCCCCACTCCCGGCACGCCGGGGATGTTGTCGGACGCGTCTCCCTTCAGGGCGACGTACTCGAGGTACTTCTCCGGCGGCAGGCCGAACCGCTCCGTGACGGCCGCCTCGTCGTACCGGACGATGTCGGAGATCCCCTTCCGGTTGAACATCACCGTGATGCCGGGCCGGACCAGCTGGAAGAAGTCGCGGTCGGCCGTCACGATCACCGTCTCGATGCCGCGTTCGCGCGCGCGGACGGCCAGCGTGGCGATGGCGTCGTCCGCCTCGTGCCCCTCCACCTCCACGATCGGGATCCGCAGCGTCTCGACGACCTCGCGGATCAGCGGGAGCTGCTGCTTGAAGTCGTCGGGCGTCTCGCGCCTGCCGGCCTTGTACTCGGCGTACTGCGCGAGCCGGACGGTCGGCTTGCCCTTGTCGAACGCCACCGCGATCAGGTCCGGATGCTCCTCGCCCAGCAGCTTGATGAGCATGGAGGTGAACCCGAATGCCGCGTTCGTCACCTGTCCGCTGGTGGTGGCGAGCGTCGGCGGCAGCGCGAAGTAGGCGCGATACGAGAGGCTGTGGCCGTCGAGCAGGAAGAGGCGCCGGGGAGGCGTTTCGGTCGACGTCGCGCGATCTGCTGGCACCAACGGCGATTGTAGACTCGCCCCATGACGGCCCGGGTCGGACCCTCGTCGCAGGACTACGTGGCGGCGGTCTACGAGATGGCCGAGGAGTCGATCCCCACCGTGCAGGCCGAGCTCGCGCGGTGGATGGGGGTCAGCCCCGCGTCGGTGTCCGAGGCGGTCAAGCGCATGCGTCGCGACGGCCTGGTCGAGATGGACGGGCGCGCCTTGGTGTTCACGCCGGCCGGCGAGGAGCTCGCCCGCCACCTCGTCCGCCGCCACCGGCTGGCCGAGCGGTTCCTGGTCGAGGTGATCGGCCTCCCCTGGCACCGCGCGCACGAGGAGGCCGAGGTGTGGGAGCACGCCATCTCGGACGACGTCGAGGAGCGGATCACGGCGATCCTCGGCGATCCCGCGACGTGCGTGCACGGGAACCCCATCCCCGGGACGGCCCACCCGGTCGACTACTCCGACCTCGTGTCGCTCGGCAGGTGCCGGCCGGGTCAGCGGGTGATCCTGATGCGGATGACGGAGGACCTGGAGCTGGACGCCGACGTCATGGAGTACTTCCAGGAGAGCGGCCTGATGCCGGACGCCGTGATCCAGGTCAAGAGCACGGCGCCCGACGGGACCCTCACCCTGGAGGTCGATGGGCAGCAGGTCGGCCTGAGCGCCAGGCTCACCGACAACCTGTGGGTCCGGGCCGCGGGCGGCGCCGGCTGATGGCCGATGAGCGGGTCCCGCACGGCGTCGGGGCCGACGACGCGCAACGGACGCAGGACCAGATGGCCTCGCTCGGCGGCACGCTCGACGGAACGCTCATCGACCGGATCGGGATCCGCATCCTGGAGGCGGAACCCGATCGCGTGGTGGCGCGCATGCCGGTCGACGGGAACCGCCAGCCGTTCGGGTTGCTGCACGGCGGCGCCACCGGCGCGCTGTGCGAGACGGTCGGATCGCTCGGCGCGTCGCTCGCCGCCGCGCCGGATCGCACGGCCGTCGGCATCGAGCTGAACGTGAACCACCTGCGCGCCGTGACGCAGGGTCACGTCACCGCCATCGGCACGCCGCTGTACGCCGGGCGATCGGTTGCCGTCTGGGACGTGCGCGTGCAGGACGACGACGGCCGGTTGATCGCCGTCGGCCGGCTGACACTCGCCGTGCGCGAGATCCGGTGACGTCGAGGCGCGTTCTTTGTCACTTCGTTTCGAGCCGCCCCGCGCGCACGCGCCCACCTGCGAAGTTCCGCGACCCATCCTGTGTCGCAACGTGTTTGGTGAGTTGACAGCCCATGGTGGCCTTGCTAGTTTTCGCGCCGGTCCCAAGCGGCCGCCGGGACCGAAGGGAGCAAGCCGGGATCGCCCCGGCGAATCGCTCGAAGGAACGGAGGCTCGCCTCCGCCCCCCGGGCGAGGAGTCGGAAGCGAAACCGGATGGCATCCGGAGGTCACGGAGAGGTTGCTTGGGACCACCTTTTGGGCGGGTCCGCGGCACCGAGTAGATAACGCTCGCGTATGGGGAAGGCGCGAGCGGCTCCAAAGGTGCCGCGGGCCCGCTCATTTCGTTCCCCGCGGAGAGCCCCGCTCCAATCGCCACGCGGTCGGATAGGCTCGGCCTCGAGATGGACATTGCGGCAACAGGGCTGCGCGGGATCCGCATCGGCCTTGCGGTAGGCGGCGCTGTCGATCCTTGCCGCGTGCACCACGACGTCGGGCGCGTCGCCGTCGTCGTCCTACAGCTACTCGCCGCCGGTGGTCATCAACGAGCCCAACTCCCAGACCGGGCCCTACGTCGTGGTGGCGGTCGACAACCACTTCCACGACATCCACCCGACCGACCCGCCCACCATCGCGGCCAACCGGCCGTTCGAGGTGAAGAACGAGGGCTACAACCTGCACAACTTCTCGGTGATCGGGACCTCCATCAGCATCGACATCCCGCCCGGGCGGGCACTTCCGCTGGTCCCACATCGGCGCCCACCTGAAGCCCGGCACGTACCAGGTGGTCTGCACGTACCACGCCTACCTGGGCATGGTCGGGCTGTTCAGCGTGGCTCCGGCCAAGCAGGGCTAGAGGATCTGCGAGAAGAACTGCTGCAGCCGCGGGTGCTGCGGGTTCGCGAACATCTCCCGCGGGTCGCCGTCCTCCAGGATCACGCCGTCGTCCATGAACACCATCCGCTTGCCCGACCTCGCGGGCGAACCCCATCTCGTGGGTGACGACCATCATCGTCATGCCCTCCTCCGCCAGCTGCGTCATGACGTCGAGGACCTCCTTGACCAGCTCGGGGTCGAGCGCCGAGGTGACCTCGTCGAACAGCATCACGCGGGGCTTCATGGCGAGCGCGCGCGCGATCGCCACCCGCTGCTGCTGGCCGCCCGAGAGCTGCCCGGGGTAGGCGTCGGCCTTCTCGGCCAGGCCGACGCGCTCCAGTTGCTCCATCGCGCGCGCAGTCGCCTCGCCGTGGGGCAGCTTCAGCACCCGCTCGAGCGCCATCGTGATGTTCTGGCACGCGGTCTTGTGGGGGAACAGGTTGTAGGCCTGGAACACGATCCCGATGTGGGTCCGCACCTGGTTCAGGTCCGTGCGGATGTCGGTGATGTCCTTGCCCCCGAACCACACGTTCCCCTCGCTGGGCACCTCGAGCAGGTTCACGCACCGCAGCAGCGTCGACTTCCCCGACCCGGACGGTCCGATGACCACGAGCACGTCGCCCTGGGGCAGCGTCAGGTCGATGCCCTTCAGGACGTGGTTGGTCCCGAACCACTTGTGGAGTCCCTCGACGCGGACCATCGACCCGTCGTCGTTCAGCAGCAGCGCGGGGCGTCGGGTCCACCGGCGGGGCGGGATGCGCGCGTTCCATCGCCTAGCCCGCCTGCCCACGTTCACGCCGACCAGCCCGCTGCGCAGGCGGCGCTCCGCGTAGTTGACCAGCCCGATCAGCCGGCAGCGTGATCACGAGGTACCCGATGGCCGCCCCGACGAAGAACGTCGCGCTGAACGTCTCCGAGTAGCCGTTCTGGCGCCTGCGTGTACAGGTCGAACTGCCACACGATCAGCCCCAGCACGACGATCAGCGCCGTGTCCTTGATGAGGATGACGAACTCGTTCAGCAGCGGCGGGATGACCCGGCGGACCGCCTGCGGGACGATCGCGAACCGCATCGCCTGCAGGTACGAGAACCCGAGGCCCCGGGCCGCCTCGATCTGGCCCCGTTCGATCGACTGGATGCCGGCGCGGAACACCTCCGACGCGTACGCGCCCGTGTTCAGGCTGAACACGATGAACGCCGTGTAGAAGGACTGGTTGACGCCCATGTGGATGCCGAAGCCCAGCAGGAACAGGAAGTAGAAGAACGACAGCTGCCAGATGAGCGGCGTCCCGCGGAAGAAGTTGATGTACACGCGCGCGGGCGCCCGGACCACCTTCCGGCTCGACAGCGCGAACAACGCGAGCGTGAGCCCGATGACGATGCCGCCGATCTCGCCGCCGAGCGCCAGCATGAGCGTGTTCCTGCGCTCCCGTGACGAACCCCGCCCAGATACGGGCGCAGGACCGTGAAGTTCAGGAAGTTGCGCACGAAGATGAAGACGGTGTCCGGTCGACCGGAACCACAGCAGGAACGGCGCTGACCACGACGCCCTGGATCCCGAGCACCGCGCCGGCGACGCACTGCTCGCGCTTGCGCACGGTGTCCTGGCGGCCGATAGATCGCGAATCCCAGGACGCCGCCGCCAGGCCCGCGAACGATCCCGAAGCCGAGGAAGATGGTCTCCGCCGGGGACTTCAGTCCCAGTCACGATGTGGCAGACGCCCTCGGCGCCCTTGATGCCGTTTCCCGACTTCGGGTCGTAGTGGGTGAGTCCCTCGGCGATGCACTCCGGCGTCAAGGCGACCGCCGGCGAGGGCGTACACGAGCTGGACGAGCGCCGTGCCCGCCAGAGCCGCCGACAGCGCGGCGATGCCCAGTCCGAAGATCGTGACCGGAAGAGGAGCGCGTCGGCCCCCTGCGTGTCGGGTGGGGTCTCCGCGAGGGACCGTCTCTGCCTGGACCGGGGCCGTGGCCATGGGTGCCATCCCTCCTTCCTTCTTCGACGCGCGAGCCCGCGTTCCCGGTCCCGGGAACGCGGGCTCAGCGTCCGTGCTCTCGGGCTCCTAGCCGCCGTACTCCGGCGGGACCGGGACGCCGGGGAAGTACTTCGAGAAGATCGTCTTGTACGTGCCGTCGGCGATGATGGCCGCCAGCGCGCCGTTGATCGCCTTCGTGAGGTTCGGGTTCGTCTTGGCGATCGCGATGCCGTAGTGCTCGCCGGTGTCGATGGGCTCGACGACCTTCAGGTCCGGCCGGCTCTGCACCTCGGCCTCCGAGCTCGGCTCGTCGTTGATGACGCCCGTGATGCTGCCCGCCTCCAGGTCGGTGAACGCGTCCGGCGCGTTCGTGTAGGTCTTGATCTGCATGCCCTTGGGCGCCAGGTTCTGCGTCGCCCAGTCCTTCCCGGTCGTCCCCTTCTGGACGCCGATGACCGAGCCCGACGGCAACTGGTCGGTCGTGGTGATGTCCGGCGTCTTCGTACGTGTTCACCGTCAGCGACTGCCGCGCGTTGTAGTACGGGTCGCTGAAGTCGACGACCTGCAGCCGGTCGGGCTTGATCGTGGAAGCCGCCGCCACCGCGTCGAACGAGCCGGCCGCGAGCGCGGTGAAGATCGTGTCGAAGTTCGCCTTCTTCCACTCGAGCTTCAGGCCGAGCTTCTGCGCGATCGCGCCCATGATCTCGACGTCGAACCCGGTCAGCTGGCCGCTCTTGTAGTACTCGAACGGCTTGTAGTCCAGGCACGATCCGACCAGCAGCGTGCCCGGCGTGAGCGTGGTGAACGACGCGGCGCTCGGGCTGTTCGAGCTTCCGCCGCCGCCTCCGCTCGGCGTGTTGTTGCTGGCGCAGGCCCCGAGCACCAGGACCGCCACCGCGCCCAGCGCCACCACGCCGATGAATCGTCTGCGCATTCGTCCCTCCCCCATCGAGCTCCTCTGTCCTCGCGGCCGCATTATCTCCTCACTCCTCGCCCAGGTACGCCTTCCGCACCTGGTCGTTGCCCAGGAGGCGGTCGGCGTCGTCGTGGAGGACGATCTCGCCCGATTCCAGCACGTAGCCACGGTTGGCCACCTGGAGCGCCATGTGAGCGTTCTGCTCCACCAGGAGCACGGTGGTCCCCTGCCCGTTGATCTCCCGGACGATGTCGAAGATCTTCTCCACCATCAACGGCGCCAAGCCCAGCGAGGGCTCGTCGAGCAGGAGCAGGTCGGGCTGAGTCATCAGGGCCCGGCCGATGGCGAGCATCTGTTGCTCACCCCCCGAGAGTGTTCCACCGGCCTGGGACGACCGCTCCCTCAGGACCGGGAACAGTGTGAACACCCGCTCCATCGACTCGTGACCCCGCTTCCGCGCGTCGCCCCCGTTCTTGGCCGCGTACAGGCCCATCTCCAGGTTCTCCCTGACGCTCATCCGCCCGAAGATCCGCCGGCCCTCCGGAGACTGGCCGATGCCGAGCGTCACGATACGGTGGGCGGGAAGGACATCGATCCTCTGGCCACGGAACACGATCGTGCCGCTCGTCAGGCGTTTCAGGCCGGAGATCGTCTTCAGCGTGGTGGTCTTCCCGGCGCCGTTCGCGCCGATCATCGTCACGATCTCGCCCTCGTCCACGGACAGCGCGATCCCCTTGACGGCCTCGATGCCGCCGTAGTGGATGTGCACACCAGTGAGCTCAAGGATCGCCATCGGACTCCCCGTCATCCTGATCCACGTGCAGAGCCCGCCCACTCGCGTCGGCAGCGCCACGACCCAGGTACGCCTCGATGACGCGAGGGTTCGCTTGAACCTGCTCGGGGGTCCCATCGGCGATCTTCTCGCCGAAGTCGAGCACCGCGATGTGGTCGGAGATGCCCATGATCACCTTCATGTCGTGTTCGATCAGGAAGATCGTGATCCCCGCCTCCCGGACCGAATGGATCAACTTCATCAACGAAGCCTTCTCCGAGGGGTTCATGCCGGCAGCCGGCTCATCCAGCAGCAGCAATGTGGGCTCGGTCCCGAGGGCTCGGGCGATCTCGAGACGGCGCTGATCGCCGTACGCGAGGTTCTTGGACAGTTCGTTGGCGTAGCGGGCGATCCCGACGAACTTCAGGAGCTCGGCCGCACGATTCTCCGTGATGCGCTCCTCGCTTCTCTGGTACGGGGTCTTCAGCATGGCGCGACCCACCCCCGACTTGTTGTGGGCGTCGACCCCCACCATCACGTTCTCGAGCGCCGTCATGTTCGGAAAGAGACGGATGTTCTGGAAGGTCCGCCCGATCCCGAGCCGAGTGATCTGGAACGGCCGGCGGGATCGCTTCGCGAGCGGGAAGTACGGCACCCGGACCTTGTCCAGCAGCTCGACACCTTGGAACCGGACGGAGCCGGCGGTGGGCGGATAGATCCCGGTGACCATGTTGAAGAACGTGGTCTTCCCCGCGCCGTTCGGGCCGATCAGGGAGAACACCTGACCCTCTTCGATCCGAAGGTCGACGTTGTTCAGGGCGCGCAGGCCGCCGAACATCTTCGTGACGCCCCGTGTCTCCAGGATCGGCGTCACGAGGAGGCCTCCTCGCGGACCTCGTAAAGAGTCTGCTCGTGGAGCTCGCCGCCGGTGAGCTCGCGAGCCCGGCGTTTGCTGGGGATGAGTCCCTGCGGCCGCAGGATCATCATGAGCACCAGGACGAGGCCGAACACGAGGTATCGCGAGTCGCCCAGCGATCGGAACCGCTCGGGAAGGAACACGACGAGCGCGGCTCCGACGATGGGACCGGCGAAGCCACCCATCCCGCCCAACACCACCATGGCCAGGATGATCACAGAGGAGAACTCCGAGCCGAAGAGAGTGAAGGAGTCGGGGCTGACGAACCCGACCCACATGGCGTAGATGACGCCCCCGAACGAGGCCACCGCCGCGCCCATGGCGAACGCGCCGAGCTTCATCCGCACCGTGGGGACGCCCATGGCGGCGGCGGCGACCTCGTCCTCGCGGATGGCCGCCCACGCTCGACCAACCCGACCGGCGTTCACCCGCCGGAGCAGGAATATCCACACCACGATGACCCCGAGGAGCAGCCAGTAGTACGGGTTGCTCTGGAACGACCCCTGGAACTGGTAGTGGACGCCCGGGAGGCCGATGGCCGGAGCAGGGATCTGATTGATGCCCTTCGCGCCGTTGGTGAACGAGTCGAGGTTGTTCGCCGTGATTCGCACGATCTCGCCGAACCCGAGGGTGACGATGGCCAGGTAGTCGCCGCGGAGCCGCAAGGTCGGCGCCCCCAGGAGGATTCCGGAGCCGACGGCCACCGCGAGAGCGAGGAAGAAGAAGAGCCACATGTACATGTGCCACTCGGGGAGCGGGAAGTGTTGAGTGGGATTCGCGAAGGTGTTGATGCCGAAACGAGCGGCGCCGCTCGCAATGGCGTACGTGTAGGCCCCGATGGCGAAGAACGCCACATAGCCCAGGTCGAGGAGGCCCGCGAACCCCACCACGACGTTCAGGCCCAACGCCAGCAACGCGGCGATGCCGATCTTCACGGCGATCGCCTCCCAGTAGCCGGCACCGACACCGAGCGTGGCGTTCATGATGAACGGCACGAGTGCCGCGACGGTGATGACGGCGACGACGACGATCGCATTCGCCCATGTGGGGAGGCCGTCGTACCACGAGCGGCTCCGCTGCATGCCTCCACGGATGGGCGCGGTGAACTGGCGGACGCGGCGGCGCCAGCGATGGTGCCACGGGCCGCCCGGCTCGCTGATGCCCCCCGGCGTGGCCTCCTGCGCCTTCCGGGCCTGGCTCTCGAGCTGTTCGTCGGTTTCGTGGCTCATCTATCCACCGACCTGTTCGCCGAGGATGCCGGTCGGGCGGAACATCAGCACCGCCACCAACACGACGAACGCGATGACGTTCTGCCATTGTGCCGCCGTGCACGCGATCCCGAACTGCTCGATCAGCCCCAGGAGCAGACCCCCCAACATGGCCCCGCGGACGTTTCCGATGCCGCCGAGGACCGCGGCGGTGAACGCCTTCAGCCCCGGGTAGAACCCGATGCTGTACTGGGCCGCACCGAACGTGATGCCGAAGAGTGCCGCCGCCCCCCCCGCCATGAGGCCCCCGACCAGGAAGGTGGCAAGGACGATCCGGTCGACGTTCACACCCATGAGGGAGGCCGTCTCCGGATCCTCGGCCACCGCCCGGATCCCCTGTCCCGTCCGGGTCCGCCGGACGAACTGGTCCAGGACGATCAGCATCACGACGGCCGAGGCCATCACGAGGACGGTGACCGGGGAAATGGCCACTCCGCCGATCGAGAACCACTTGTCCTGCGAGATCGTCTGAGGGAAGTTGACCGCGCCGGGGCCGCCGATCGCGGGCCAATTCCAGGGAAGGCCGAGATGCTTCCCACCGTCCAGGAGCAGGAAGAGGTTCGAGAGCACGAGCGACACGCCGATCGCCGTGATGAGGTAGGCGAGCCTCGACGCTCCCTGTCTGCGAAGGGGCCGGTATGCCAGGCGCTCCATCACCACCGCCGTGGTCGCCGACGCCGCGGCCGCGACGATCATCGTCACGAGGAGAACCAACACGAGGGTGAGCCCGGTCGGGGGATGATCGGGCTGGACGCCGAACAGCCCCTTGATGGTGTAGACGGCCGCGAACGTCCCGATCATGAAGACCTCGGAGTGCGCGAAGTTCAACAGCTGCAACACCCCGTACACCATGGTGTAGCCGAGGGCGACCATCGCGTAGATGGCGCCGGAGCGGAGCCCGTAGATGAAGTAGCTCAACCAGATCGAGCCGCTCGATGGGCACGTCCCTTGCCGGATGCCAAGTGTCAGGAGGATCGCGACGGCGGCAAGACCGCCGACCCATGCCACGTTCTTGCCGTTGAACGGCGACCGCGGTCCTGTCGCAACCCGCTCCGTCGTGGCCATGGACCCCCGATCCTGACGGAACCTAAGGGAGAGGGCGAGCCCGGAGAACCGGGCCCGCCCTCTTCGCTTTCGCTACTCCCCTAGGCGGGGATGACGTCGGTGGAGAGGCCCAGGTAGGCCCACTGCTGGTTGTCGTCCTTCCACATGTAGATCTTGGCGTCGGCGGCATTCAACTCGCCGTTGCTCTGGAACTGGATGTGCTTCGAGATGCCCTGGTAGTTGAGGCCGGCGAAGTAGGTCGTGATGTCCGCCCGTGTTGTCTTCCCGGCCTTGAAGGCGTTGATGTACATCATCGCGATGTCCCAGTAGTCAGCCCCGTACGGAGCGATTGGCGACGACGCACCATATTTCGCCGTGAACTCGGAGACGAATGTCTGCGCTGCCTGATCCGACGACTGCGTGATGTCCCCGCACGGGCAACTGGCGACAGTGTCATTGCCGGCGGCGCCGGCGGATGTCAGCATTGTGTCATCCCGAGCGCCGTCGCCCACGACCATGGTCATCTTGGTCAGCCCCTGCTGGCTCATCTGGGCCCGGAGCGGGCCGGCCTCGGGCGAGTAGCCCCCGTAGAACATGGCCGAGCAGCCGGACTGCTTCGCCTTCGTGATGTAGGGCGAGAAGTCCTTGGTCTGGCCGGTGCCGCCGTTCGGGACCGCCCCGAGGTCGGACACCACCTTGACCCCATCGCTGTTGAGCGTCGATTGGCCGATCTGGGCGAGGCCCTTTCCGTACGTCGTGTCGTCGGACAGAACGAACGCGCAATTCGGCTTCAGAACCTTGGCGATGTAATTCGCCATGTCCGGGGCCTGGGTGTTGTCGTTGGCCTGGGCCCGGAACCAGTGGGTCCAACTGTTCGCATTCAGCGTGGGGTTGGTCGCCGACCCGGTGACGAAGGGGATGCCTGCCTTGTCGAACGTCGGACCTCCCGCCGCCGACTCACCGGAGAAGTTCGGACCGATGACGCCGACGAACGACGGGTCATTGGCGACCTTCGTGGCGAGGGGTGGGATCACCGTCGGGCTCCCCTGCGTGTCCTCGGGGACTGCCTCGATCGTCACGGGCAGGTCACCGTACTTCCCCGCGTTGGCATTCGCGACGGCGAGCTGGACGGCCTGCCAACCCGGGACGACCAGCCCGGCCGCGGATCCGGTCAGCGCGCCGAAGAAGGCAAGCTTCACGGTCGTCTTCGGTGAGCTGGAGCTCCCGCCGTTGTTGTTGTTGCTGGTGCACCCGGCTGCGAGCAGCGCGAGGACCGCGACCGCGCCCAGTACTCGGAGCGTAGATTTGCGATGCAAGAGAACCCTCCTTTTCTCCATTGCCCTTCGTGGCAGGTGCGTCGTACCACAAACCTTGTACGGAGGAAAGCAGCGGGCTCGCCCAGTTCTCGATCAGGCCGAGCAGCAGCCCGCCGAGCATGGCGCCGCCCCCGATGTTGCCGATCCCTCCGAGCACCGGAAGCACACAATTCGGGCGGGTGAGCGCCGCCTATACTCCGCCCGCAGGCCGGGATGGCGGAACTGGCAGACGCGCCGGACTCAAAATCCGGTGCCCGCAAGGGCGTGGGGGTTCGACTCCCCCTCCCGGCACCCCCCACTGACCGGGGCGAACGGCTGCGCCGCCAGGACGCGGCATCGCCCGACCGGGCCTTCAGCCAATCTGCTGTCACCTCGTCGGCGGAGACTTCCGAAGACGACAGCCGGGCGGAGAATTGGGCTATGGCCAACGGCAATCGCCTCTGGCGCCGATTGAGGAAATGGCCGCTGATAGCGGCGCTCGGGGTTGGGCTGAGCGGCCTGGCCCTCGCCCTCTTGCTGCCGCGACACATAGCGGCAGGAGGCGATTGCATGGGACCCCGTGGAGCCTGCGGTCCGACCGACAACTACGAGGTGATAGGAGCCACCCTCCTCGTCACCGTGCTGCTGGTCATCGGTCTGGTGATCTTCGGTCTCCTCACCGCCGATGACGGGCCCGGACCAGACGACCTACCCAGGCTGTAGGTCGCAAGGCCGCCAGCGCGTACGTCACTCCGCCGTGGGCGTCACCCGAAGACCTGGGCCATGCGGCGGCCGCGTCGTCCAACATCAATCTCCCCCTTGGCTTGCCTCGTAATCCGGCTGTCAATTCCGTTTGGCCGGAGAGGGAGAATCCAGCATGCGAAACGCTTCTGTTCGTGTCCTGATGGCCTGGGCAACCATGGTCGCGGTCGGATCGGTGATCGTGTCTGGCTCGAGCCCGGCGCTCGCCACCGTATCGCCGGCCGCGGTCTGCCCGCCCAGCTTCTCCATCGTGCCCGCCGCGGATGGCACCGCGAACGACCCGGCGCTGGCCGCGGTGGCCACGCTCAGCGCCCGAGACGTCTGGGCGGTGGGGGCAACGGGCACCGACTCGTTGGCCACGCTGAGCGAGCACTTCGACGGTTCATCGTGGACCGCCGTGGCGACGCCCAACACGTCGCGGCTGAACAACGCGCTGATCGACGTGGCAGCCGTGGCCCCCGACGACATCTGGGCGGTCGGTTCGTCGTCGACGTCGATGGGACCGGATGCACGCCAGTTCACGCTGGTCGAGCACTGGGATGGATCAGCGTGGTCCATCGTCCGCAGCCCGAACCCGCAGCCGAACTTCGGTGCCGGAAACCCGGTGAACAACGTGCTGACCGGTGTGGCTGCCTTCGGTCCGAACGACGTGTGGGCCGTCGGCGAGTCCTCAGACGTCAACTCGATCGGGTCGCGCCCGCTCGTGGAGCACTGGAACGGCACGCGGTGGACCGCCGTGCCGGCGCCGCACCCCGGCCAGTTCGGCAGGCTGCGGAGCATCTCCGGTATCTCCGCCGACGACATCTGGGCGGTCGGCGACCGCGAATCGCTCGGCAATCAAGTGAGCCTGATCGAGCATTTCAACGGAACCACATGGTCCAAGGTCTCGAGCCCGAACGTCGGGCCGTTCGTGAACACGTTCACGCGGGTGTCGGCAACCTCGGCGACCGACGTCTGGGCGGTCGGATTCCACCTGGCCGTGTTCGGCGCCAACGAGGTGAACCAGACGTCGGTGCTGCACTGGAACGGCACGAAGTGGAGCGTGGTCGAGAGCCCGAACGTGAACCAGCAGAACAACTTCCTCGACGGCGTGGTCGGTACGTCGGCGAAAGACGCCTGGGCGGTCGGGTTCTTCGACACGGGTCAGGCGTTCGAAACGCTCATCGAGCACTGGGATGGGTCGGCGTGGACCATCGTGTCCAGTCCGAATACCGCCGGACCGATCAACGAGCTCCTCGACATCGGCGTGACCGGCAACGGGACCCTGTGGACCGTGGGGGAATCGTCGGATTTCGGGCTCGCCGCGCTCATCGAACGAGCCCACGACACCTGCGGCTGAGAGAGAACGTGTTCGCGTGCGCGCGTCTTCGAGATGGCGCCGGGGCTAGCGGGCCAGTGCCGCCGCCTGCGAGTGCAGCGAGCACCGGGACCTGCGGTTGTACACGCTCAGGACCGTCTGGCAGCCGTCGGCGGAGCAGACGCGGCCCGCCGGCGCGCGGCCCGCGCGGGACACCTCGCGACAGACCTCGCAGACCGGCCGGCGCGACCCGTCGCAATCCATGAGGGCCCCGCAGCTCGCGCATTCACGAAGGGACCCGCAATCGTGCTCGTGCATGGGTCCATGGTCCCACGCGGGCGGCTCACGGAAGGAGCAGCGCCCGCTCCGCCTCGGTGAGAGGCCGGGACCGCTCAGTGGCCGGGTCGAAGGGGACGACCACGGCGCTGGCCTCGGCGACCAGGTCGCCGGCCTTCGTCCGGAGCTCCTCACGAGTGGTCAAGCTCGACGTGCCCAGCTCGGCTGCCGCGCACGAAGCCACCACCACGTCGTCCTCTTGTGTGAGCTGACGCCGGTAGTCGATCTCGAGGTGGACCAGGAAGTGGTCCCATCCGGACGAACCATCCCCCAGGGTGCGGGTCAGCCACTCGTCCCGGGCTTCCTCGAGATACGTGACGAAGACCGCGTGATTCACGTGGGCGTACCCGTCCAGGTCGCGCCAGCGGATCTCGATCTCCTTCTCGAACACCCTTCGACGCCCTTTCCCCTTCGGCGCCCGGATGATAGAGAATGCTGGGGCAATCCTCGCGGTTCACCTCACCCGTAAGAAGGTGAGTGGACCCGTTTGCGGGCGGGTAGCCGCCGAGCATAGAATCCGCCCGCGCGGCCTAGGCAGAGGAGCCGGACGGGACGAATGGGCCAATCGTCGGTACTGGCCGAGGAACACGTAGAAACCACTCCGGAGGTCGGCGAGCGCGTCGTCGGCCGGTCTCCGTGGCAACTCTTCTGGTCGCGCCTGCGCAAGGACCGCGTCGCGATCGCCGGCGCGACCATGATCCTCGAGCTCGTCTTCGTCGCCCTCTGCGCGCCGCTGCTCTCGAAGCTCGTCGGCCACGGCCCGAACGACCTCTACGACCACATGCTCGACGCGATCGGCCTCCCCAAGGGACCGAACAGCCAATTCTGGTTCGGCGCGGACCAGGTCGGGCGTGACGTCTTCGTGCGCACCGTCTATGCGGTGCGCACCTCGCTGATCGTCGCCATCGTCGCCACCGGCATCTCGGTCTTCATCGGGATCGTCCTCGGCACCATCGCAGGCTTCTTCGGCGGGTTCGCCGACACGGTGATCTCGCGCATCGTCGACCTCGTGATGTCCCTGCCGGTCCTGCTGTTCGCCATCGGCCTGGCGGCGACCTGCGGGATCACCGCCGCGGGGTGCCTCGGCGGACACCTCCAGTGGCCGACCGGCGCGTGGAGCGTCATCGGGTGGGCGTTGGCGATCGTCTGCGTCGCCCTCGGGCTCGTGTGGCGGGCGCAGCGCAGACCGGGCGCCATCGGTCTGATCATCCTGGGCCTGTTCTTCGCGATCATCCACTTCGCGGTCATCCCGCTCCCCACCGTTCAGCCGGGGCTGTCGCTGGTGATCTTCGTGATCGCGCTGGTGAACTGGACCTACATCGGCCGTATCGTGCGGGGACAGGTCCTCACGCTCCGTGAGCGGGAGTTCGTGGAGGCATCCCGCGCGCTCGGCGCGACGAACGCGCGGATCATGTTCCGCGAGATGCTTCCCAACCTGGCCGCGCCCATCATCGTCTACTCGACGCTCATCATCCCCGCCAACATCCTGTTCGAGGCGGCGCTGTCCTTCCTCGGGGTGGGCATTCCCCAGTCGACGCCGTCGCTCGGCCGCATGCTGGCCGACGCCTCGCGCGGACAGCTCTTCACGGTGGCCTGGTGGATGATGCTCTACCCGGGTGTCTTCCTCGTTTTGTTGACGCTCGCGTTCAACCTGTTGGGAGACGGACTTCGGGACGCGCTGGATCCGCGGGGCCGCCGAGGCGCCTGAGGGTCGCGCAGGAGAGGAGAAGGGAGGAGACGGGGGGCGGGTCCAGTACCGAAGGAACCATCAACTGCAGAACGAGATTTGGGGACAGGCGTGAGAAGCAAGGAGGAGGCAGCGTGAAAGGAAGAAGAAGGGTATTGGGCGTGGTGGCGGTGGTGAGCGTGCTCGCCATCGTCGGCGCGGCCTGTAGCAACAACAACAACTCTGGCACCAGCAGCCCGAACAGCTCGACTCCCAAGAAGGGTGGCGTCTACCGGACGGCCATCGAGGACTTCGGGTTCACGGGCGCGTTCGACCCGACCGGTGAGTATCTGGGCACCGCGTTCGGGCTGTACTCGCAGCTGCTGATCCGCAACCTGGTCACGTACAAGCACATTGAGGGGGCGGCCGGTGACGTCATCGTGCCGGACCTGGCCACCACCACGGGCACGGTGTCCTCTGACGGCCTGACCTACACCTTCACCCTGAAGGACGGCATCAAGTGGGGGCCGCCGCTCAGCCGGCCGATCACGTCGGCGGACGTCGCCTACGCGTTCCAGCGGATCAACACCAAGTCGCTGGTCGCGCAGTACGGCTTCTACTACGTCGGCACGATCGAGGGCATGACCGGCACCGCCAAGTCGCCCGACCAGACGATCTCGGGTATCGAGACCCCGGACGACAAGACGATCATCTTCCACCTGACGCAGCCCACGGGTGACTTCCTGTACCGGCTCGCCATGCCGGCCGCGGCGCCCCAGCCGAAGGAAGTTGCCGGCTGCTTCACCAAGGCCGGCGACTACGGTCGCGACGTGATCGCCTCCGGTCCGTACATGCTCATGGGGTCCGACCAGGTCGACGCCACCTCGTGCAGCACGATCCAGCCGATCGCCGGGTTCGACCCGACGAAGTTCATGAAGTTCGTCCGGAACCCGAACTACGACCCGTCGACGGACAGCCCCGACGTCCGCTCGAACTACGTGGACGGGGTCGACATCGAGATCGACACCAACACGGACGACATCTTCAACAAGATCCAGAGCGGGGCGTTGGACGGCTCGCTGGCCAGCACGCCGCCCGCGACGGTGGAACAGCAGTACCTCACCAACCCGGACCTGAAGGGCCTGCTGCACTCGGACCCGGGTGACCGCACCTGGTACGTCTTCATGAACTTCCTGACGCCGCCGTTCGACAACATCCACGTCCGGAAGGCGGTCAACTACATCGTCGACAAAGCGGCGATCCAGAAGGTCTGGGGTGGTCCCATCCACGGGGACATCGCCAGCCACATCATCCCGCCCACAGTCCTGCCCGGTTTCCCCGCCGACTACAACCCGTATGCGACTCCCGGCAACGCGGGCGATCTGGACAAGGCCAAGGCCGAGATGAAGCAGGCCACCCAGTACGACACCAACGGTGACGGGATCTGCGACGCGAGCGCGTGCAAGAACGTCCTGTTCGTCAACCGCAGCAGCCCGCCGCAGGTGGACATGACGCCGATCCTCACGACCGACCTGGCCAAGATCGGCATCCAGCTGAAGGCGCGTGAGCTCGACACGGGCACCGCCTACACGACGATCGCCACCGTGAACAAGCTCATCCCGATCGGGGCCAACGCCGGATGGGGGAAGGACTACGCCGACCCGTCCACGTTCGCCGTGCTGTTCGACTCGAGCGGCATTGCCTGCTCGGGCGCCATCAACTACGCCAACATGGGCATGTCGGCAGCGCAGGCGAAGGAGTGCGGAGTCACCTCGCAGTTCAACGCCGCGACCAAGTCCGGTCCGTTGCCCAACGTCGACAGCGAGATCGCCCAGTGCAACAAGGACAGCGGTGACACCCGGACGCAGTGCTGGATCAAGCTGGACCAGGACCTCATGGAGAACGTGGTTCCGTGGGTGCCCTACCTGTTCGCGAATGCCCTGACCGTGCTGAACAAGGACACCGTGAACTACACGTTCGACCAGTTCTCCGGGATCATCTCGCTGTGCCACATCGCGGTGAACAACAACGCCACGATGTCCCTGTAGGGACACCGGGCGGGAGTAAGCACCACGGCTGAGGAAGCCGGGGGCGCGCCGGAAGGCGCGCCCCCGGCCCCACCGGAAGGGACGGAGACGGGATGGGCCGGTACGTCATTCGGCGGTTGATCTGGGTGGTCTTCGTCCTGCTCGCCATCACGGCGATCACGTACATCATCTTCTTCGTGATGCCGCCGACCGACCCCTCGATCAACTTCGCCGGCAAGCAGCCGACGCCCGAGCTCATCGCGGAGGTCAAGAAGCAGTTCGGCCTCGACAAGCCGCTGTGGGAGCAGTACACGCTCTTCGTCAAGCGCATCTTCCTCGGCGACCAGTACGGCTGGCCGGGCTTCGGGTTCTCCTTCAACACGCGCTCGGCGCTGAAGCCGATCCTCTGGGACAGGATGCTCGTCACCCTGTCGCTTGCCATCGGCGCGTCCGTTGTGTGGCTGTGCCTGGGGATTCCGATCGGGATCCTCTCGGCTCTGAAGCCTCGTTCG
This sequence comes from uncultured Actinomycetota bacterium, assembly GCA_963770955.1. Taxonomy (GTDB): domain Bacteria; phylum Actinomycetota; class UBA4738; order UBA4738; family UBA4738; genus DASPTB01. The sequence goes on along the minus strand of CAVYRK010000011.1, from coordinate 779,811 downwards.
GCCTTCGACCGGATCGCGATGGGGTTCGCGCTCTTCGGCGTCTCGGCGCCGGTCTTCTGGCTGGGGCAGCTGTTCCTCTGGATCTTCTGGTTCAAGCTGGGCATCGCGGCGGGGACCGGGTACGTCCCCATCACCGAGAGCTTCCTTGGGTGGCTCAACCACATGATCATGCCCTGGGTCGTGCTCGCGCTCTTATATGCGGCGTTCTATGCCCGAATGTCCCGCGGCAACCTCATCGAGGTCATGGGCGAGGACTACATCCGCACCGCCCGCGCCAAGGGACTCCCCGAGCGCACCGTCGTGGTGCGGCACGGGCTCCGGTCCAGCCTGACGCCGATCGTGACCATGTTCGGCATGGACCTGGGCGCGCTGCTCGGCGGCGCCATCATCACCGAGACGGTCTTCAACCTGCAGGGCATCGGGCAGTACGCGGTGCAATCGGTGACGTCCGGCGACCTCTATGCCGTCCTCGACGTGACGATCTTCGCGGCGTTCTTCGTGACGTTCGCGAACCTGGTCGTCGACATCCTCTACGCGTACCTCGACCCGCGCGTCAGGTACTCCTGAGCCGTTCCCCGAACGCCTTCGCGCGCGACAGCGTCTCCGCGCGGTCGCCCGACAGCAGGGGCTCGACGAGCGCCGACCCGACGACCACGCCGTCCGCGAACGCGCAGGCGGCGCCGGCCTGCTCGGGCGTCGAGATGCCCACCCCGACGATCAGCGGCGTCTCCGTCATGGGCCTGAGCGCCGAGACCACGGCCTCGGCGGAGGCCGACAGCTCCCGGCGCGAGCCGGTCACGCCGAACGTGGCGACGCAGTAGACGAAGCCTCTCGACGCCGCGGCGATCGCCCGGAGGCGCTCGGGGGACGAGTTCGGCGCGGCGAGCAGCACCGGCGCCACGCCCCGGTCGCCGCAGGCGCCGAGCCACTCGTCCGCCTCGTCGACCGGCAGGTCGGGCACGATCATGCCCGAGGCGCCGCAGTCCGCCGCCCCGTCCAGGAAGCCCTCCAGCCCCTCGGCGAGCACCGGGTTCAGGTAGCTCATGAACGCGACCGGGATCGACAGCCCGGCGTCGCGGGCGTCCCGCACGAGGGCGAACGCGTCCGACGGGGTCGTTCCCGACTCGAGCGCGCGCCGCGAGGCTTCCTGGATCACCGGCCCGTCCATCACGGGATCGGAGAACGGAATGCCCACCTCGACCGCGTGCGCGCCGGCCTCCTCGAAGCCGGTCAACAGGGCGGCGTCGACGCCCTCGAGCCCCGCGGTCGCGTAGGGCACGAAGGACTTGCCACCCTCCGCCCGGACGTGCGCGAGCGCGTCGGCGAGCGACTCGGTCACGGCGCGTCCCCGGGATGCTCGGCGAGCCAGGCCCGAACCGTCTCCAGGTCCTTGTCGCCGCGGCCCGACAGGCAGACCGCGATGCGGGTCCCCGCCGGGAGCGGGCGCCGCAGCAGCCATCCGATGACGTGGGACGGGCTCCAGCGCCGGAAGGATGCCCTCGGAGCGCGACAACGCCAGGAACCCGGCGATCGCCTCCTGGTCGGTGGCCGAGGTGTACTGGGCCCGGCCGCTGTCCTGCAGCCACGAGTGCTCGGGCCCGACGCCCGGATAGTCGAGCCCGGCGGAGATCGAGTGGGTCGGCGCGACCTGGCCGTGCTCGTCCTGGAGCAGGTACATGCGCGCTCCGTGCAGGACGCCGGGCCGGCCGGCCGACAGCGATCGGCAGTGGCGGTCGCCGCCTCCCCCGCCGGCCTCCACGCCGATGAGCCGCGCGCCGGTCGGGACGAACGCCGTGAACATGCCGATCGCGTTCGACCCGCCGCCGACGCACGCGGCGACCACGTCGGGGTCGCCGCCCTCCGCCGACGCGAACTGCGCCTTGGCCTCGTCACCGATCACGCGCTGGAAGTCGCGGACCATCGCCGGGAACGGATGCGGTCCGACGACCGATCCGATGACGTAGTGCGTGTCGGCGACCGTCGCGGCCCAGTCGCGGAGCGCCTCGTTGATGGCGTCCTTCAGGGTCCGCGAACCGGTCGTGACCGAAACCACTTCCGCCCCAAGCAGTTTCATACGCTCGACGTTGACGGCCTGCCGGACGGTGTCCTCCTCGCCCATGTACACGACGCAGGGAAGGCCGAAGAGCGCGCACGCGGTCGCGGTGGCGACCCCGTGCTGGCCGGCTCCCGTCTCTGCGATGATGCGGCGCTTGCCCAGCCGCTTGGCCAGCAGGACCTGACCGACCGTGTTGTTGATCTTGTGGGCGCCGGTGTGCGCCAGGTCCTCACGCTTCAGCCAGATCCGGTAGCCCAGCCGCTCCGAGAGCCGTGCCGCGTACGTGAGCGGCGTGGGTCTGCCGACGAAGTCGGCCAGGATCGCGTGGAACTCCCGCTGGAACTCCGCGTCGGCCCGCATCGACCGCCACGCGGCCTCGAGCTCTTCGAGCGCGGGGATCAGCACCTCGGGAACGTACCGTCCACCGAAGTCGCCGAAGCGGCCCCGCGCGTCCGGGAGGGAGGTGAGCACGTCGCTCATCCGGCCAGCAGCTCCCTGATGCGCGCGGCCGGCTCGGGCGCGCGCATCAGCGCCTCGCCGACCAGCACCGCGTTCGCCCCCGCCTCCCCGGCGCGCGCGACGTCCTCGCGGGACGTCACGCCGCTCTCGAACACCTTCACGCGGTCCGCGGGAACCCGGCCGAGGAGGGCGAGGCCGCGCTCCACGTCGACGTCGAGCGTCTCCAGGTCACGGGAGTTCACCCCGATCACCGGCGCGCCGGACGCGACGGCCCGATCGACCTCGGGCTCGGTGTGGCTCTCGACCAGGGCGCCCATGCCGAGATCCGCGGCGGTCGCCAGCAGCCCGGCGAGCTCGGCGTCGCTGAGCGCGGCGACGATCAGCAGGACGGCGTCGGCGCCGTTCGCGCGCGCTTCCAGCACCTGCGCCGGATGCACGATGAAGTCCTTCCGCAGCACGGGCAGCGCCGAGTGCGCGCGCACCAGGCGCAGGTCGGCCAGGCTCCCCCCGAAGTGACGCGCCTCGGTCAGCACCGAGATCGCGCGCGCCCCGCCCTCCTGGTAGCGGGCCGCCTGCCCGCCGGGGTCGGCCTCAGCGATCTCACCGGCCGACGGGGAGGCGCGCTTCACCTCCGCGATGAGCCCCATCCCGGGGCGGCGGAGCGCCTCCTCGAGGTCGACCGCCGGAGGGGCGGCCTGTGTCCGGAGGAGCAGCGTCCCCTCGGGGAGCGGGTGCTGGTCCAGCTCGCGGCGGACTCGCCCGACGACGTCGGTCAGGAAGCCCATGCCGGTCCAGGGGAAGCGGAGTGCCCGCGCATCGGACCCGAACTATATCGGTGCGCCGGGCGGACCGGTCTGTGAGGCAGGCGCGTCGGGGGGCGAGGCCAGCTCTTCCGGCGTCGGGATCATCGTGGGTGACCCGTCATCCTCGGAGAACGGATCTTCCGGCGCCCGTTCCTGCCCGTCGGCCATGTCGGCCAGGCCGCCGGCCAACGTCAGCAGCCCGCCGCCGATCACGACGTAGATGCCCGGGCCGAGCGACACGGAGAACCCCGTTGCGAGCAGTTGGGTCTTGAGCAGGGCGAACTCCCCGTCGGTCAGCGGATGCCCGGTCGTCTCACCGATGGCCGACCGGATGGCGTCGTAGACCTGCGCATCCTTGGTCGCGAGGTTCACCGACGCGATCACGGCGGCCGCGATGCCCAGCACCGCCGCGGCGGCGGCCACCCGGCGCCGCCACCGGGCATCGACCACCAGCATCAGAGGGATTGCCGCCAGCGCCAGCACGCCGCACGCGAGGCTGACGCGGCCGGCCGCCGCGGCAACGCCCGGCCGAGACTGGGACAGCAGGGCGAGGGCCGGCTGCGCGAACGAGTAGTGCACCCACGTCACCGTGGAACCGACGACCGTCAGGACACCGCCCACACCGATGAGAGCGGGTCCCAGCGCGCGTCGGGCAGGACCGGGTTGCGCCACGGGCCTCCTCCCCATCACCACCCAGTGACCTCTGCCGGCGACACCGCGCTGCCGCCCAAGGCAATTGGATTCTGGCCCTGCGAAAAGAGTCAGTCAATGCTTGCCGCGGCAAGTGCTTCCCGCACCGTGAGGAGCCCGTCCCGGATGGCCCGCCCGACGATCACGCCGGCCACGGGTGGTTGCAGCCGCGCCAGGGAGGCGACGTCCGAGGCCGACCGTACGCCGCCCGAGGCGAGCACGGGGATCCCTGCCCCCACCGCGGCGGCGAGGCCCTTCAGGTCAGGGCCGGCCAGCGCTCCGTCACGGTCGGCGTCCGTGTAGACGAGTATCGCCGCGCCGGCCGCCGCGGCGCGCTCGAGGGCTTCGCCGACCGGCGGGCCGGCCTCTCCGGTCCCCCGAGGCGCGACCCGGCCGCCCCGGACGTCGAGCCCGACGGCCACCCGCTCGCCGTGCCTCGCCACCACGCGTTCGACGACGTCCGGTCGCAGGAACGCCGCGCTCCCAAGGACCGCCCTGTCGGCCCCGCGGCCGAGCACGTCGCCCACCCCTTCCTCGGACAGCCCTCCGCCCGCCTCGACTCGTACGCCGAGCGCCGCGACGGCCTCGAGGGTGCCGCTGCTCCTCCACACCCCTTCGAGCGCCGCGTCGAGGTCGACGACGTGCACCCACCGGGCGCCGGCGTCGCGCCACTCGGCGACCAGCCGCAGCGGATCGAGATCGAGCTGCCGGATCGACGAGCGGTCGCCGCGGGTCATCCGGGCGACCCGGCCCCCCTGCAGGTCGATCGCAGGGATGACCTCGAAGGCCACTACACGCGGACCGGATCGTGCGCGCCGTCGCGGACGGCCCCGGGACCGAGGAGGTGGCGCAGCTCGGACAGCAGCGCCGCCGAGCCGTCCACCGAGAACTCCTGGCCCAGCCGGAGCCGCTGCGACCCGTGTTCGTCCACCAGGCACAGGGTGACGGGCCGGCTCCCGGCGCACGATCCCAGCAGGTCCTTCAGCCGGCGAATGAGCGTCTCCGTGCACACCTGCACTGGGATGTCGACCACGAACGGCTCCGTGGACTCCGGGATGCGGACGACCGGGCCGCCGCCCGAGGTCGTGCGCAGGTCGGGCTCGGTGATCTCCAGCGCCACCAGCTGCAGCTCGCGTCCCCGCAGGTCCACCCGCCCCTTGACCAGCACGATGCGGTCGGGCGCGATCATGCCGGCGGTCTGCTCGAACAGGGACGGGAACACCACCACGCCGACGCCGCCCGTCAGGTCCTCGAGGCGGACGACGGCGTACTGCTCGCCGCGCTTGGTGAACTTGCGGCCGACCGACCCGATGATCCCGCCGAGCGTCAGCACGTCGCCGTCGCCGACCTCGGGTCCGGAGAGCTCGACGATCTCCATGGAGGTCACGCGCGCCAGGTGGTCCTTGACGGCCAGCAGCGGGTGGTCGGTCACGTACTGCCCGAGCATCTCCTTCTCCTGGCGGAGCAGGTCGTCACGGTCGAACTCCACGTCGGTGATCACGCGAGATTCGTCGATCTCGTCGAGCTGCACGCCGGCGTCGCCGCCGAACAGCGACTCCTGGCCGGACGCCTCGGCGCGGCGGCGCCCGATGATCGGCGTCACGACGCGCTCGTAGCCCTCCAGCAGCCCGCGACGCGTGTAGCCGAGCGAGTCGAACGCCCCGGCCAGGATCAGGCTCTCCAGGATCTTCTTGTGCAGGACGCCGGGCTCGACCTTCTCGCAGAAGTCCGTGAACGCTCGTGAAGGCTCCCTTGTTCTTGCGGGCCACGATGATCTGCTGGACGGCGCCCTCCCCGACGTTCCGCACGGCCGCGAGCCCGTACCGCACGTCCTCGCCGGCAGGCGCGAAGTGCTCCACCGACTCGTTCACGTCCGGCGGCAGGACCCGGATGCCCATCAGGCGCGCCGCGTTCAGGTAGAAGGGCTTGTTGTCCTTGTCGTCCTCGACGCTGGTCAGCAGCGCCGACATGTACTCCAGCGGGTGGTGCCGCTTCAGGTACGCGGTCTGGTACCCGATGAGGGCGTACGCGCACGCGTGCGCCGCGGGGAACCCGTAGTCGGCGAAGGGTTCGATCCGATCGAACAGATCCTTGCCCAGCTTCTCCGGATGTCCCTGCGCGGCGCACCCGGCGACGAACCGTTCGCGCTCGGCGCCGACGAGCTCGCGCTTCTTCTTCGCCATGACCCGTCGCAGCTCGTCGGCCTGTCCCATCGAGTAGCCGGCGATCTGCACGGCGATCTGCATGACCTGCTCCTGGTAGACCATGATCCCGTAGGTATCCGCGAGGATGTGCTCCAGGTCGTCGGATGCGGATACGTCACCGGCCGCCGGCCGTGCTTGCGCTCGGCGTACTCGATGTGCATGCCCGGCGCTGAGCGGCCCCGGACGGTACAGCGCGTTCAGGGCCATCAGGTCCTCGAACCGGTCGGGCTCGAGCTGCTGGATCAGCGAGCGCATGCCGCCGCCCTCCAGCTGGAACACGCCGACGGTGTCGCCCCTTGCGCAGCATCTCGTACGTCGGCTCGTCGTCCAGCGGGAGGTGGTCGATGTCGACGGGCGTGCCGCGCTCCGACAGCAGCCGCACCGTGTCCTCGATGACGGACAGGTTCCGCAGGCCCAGGAAGTCCATCTTCAGCAGGCCGAGCTTCTCGACGCCGTGCATGTCGAACTGGGTCACGACGCGCCGCGAGTCGTCGCGCGAGTCCTTGGTGAGCTTGAGCGGCAGGTAGTTCACCAGCGGCGCGTCGCCGATCACGACGCCGGCCGCGTGGACGCGAGTCCTCGCGCCGGAGCCCCTCCAGCGCCCGAGCCGTGTCCACGATCTCTCGCGCCTCCGGTTCCTTCTCGTAGGCGTCGCGCAGCTCGGGCGACAGCTTCAGCGCGTCCTCGATCGAGTACTCCCGGCCGAGGACCGCCGGCGGGTACATCTTGCAGAGCCGGTCGCCCATCGAGGCCGGGAAGCCCAGAACTCGCGCCGCGTCGCGGATCCCCTGCTTCCCCTTGATCGTCTGGAACGTGATGATCTGCGCGACGTGGTCGGCGCCGTACCGTCCGCGCGACGTACTGGATGACCTCGTCGCGGCGGCGTTCGTCGAAGTCCATGTCGATGTCGGGCATCTGCTTGCGATCGGGGTTCAGGAAGCGCTCGAAGATCAGCCCGTACCGCAGCGGGTCGAGGTCGGTGATGCGCAGGCAGTACGAGACCACGGAGCCTGCCGCCGAGCCCCGGCCCGGCCCGACCCGGATGCCGCGCTCGCGCGCGAACCGGATCAGGTCCCAGACGATCAGGAAGTAGCCGGCGAACCCCATCCCGCCGATGACGGAGAGCTCCTGGTCGATGCGCGCGCCGGATCTCGGCGGAGACGTCGCCGTACCGCTCCGTCGCCCCCTCGTAGACCAGGCTCGCGCAGGTACGCGTCCAGCGACATGCCGTCGGGCGGGTCGAACCGCGGCAGGTGGAGCTCGCCGAACTGCAGGGTCAGGTCGCACGGACTCGGCGATCGCGAGCGTCGCGTCGCACGCCTCGGGCCACTGCGGCGAACAGCGCCCGCATCTCCTGCGGCGACTTCAGGTAGAACTCGTCGGTGTCGAACTTCAGCCGCGCGGTGTCGCTCTGCACCTTCTGCTGCTGGATGCACAGCAGGACGTCGTGGGGTCGCGCGTCGTCGCGCTCGATGTAATGGATGTCGTTGGTCGCCACGACCGGGATGCCGGTCTCTGCGGACAGCTCGAGCAGCAACGGGTTCAGCCGCCGCTGCTCGGGGATGCCGTGGTCCTGCAGCTCGAGGTAGAAGTTGCCCGGCCCGAAGAGGTCGCGGTAGTCGGACGACCACCTCGCCGCGCGCGGTCGTGGTTCCCGGCCAGCAGCAGGCGGGCCGTCTCGGAGGCGAGGCAGCCCGAGAGGCGCGATCAGTCCCGCGGCGTGCTCGGCCAGGAACTCCTTGTCGATCCGAGGCCGGTGGTAGAAGCCCTGGATGCTGGCGTCGGTGACGAGCCTGGAGCAGGTTCCTGTAGCCGACGTCGTCGCGGGCCAGCACGGTGAGGTGCCGGTACGCCTCGTCGTTCGTCCCCGCGCTCGCGGTCGAACCGCGACGCCGGGGCGACGTAGGCCTCGACGCCGACGATCGGCTTGACGCCGGCGTCGCGCGCGGCCTGGTAGAAGTCGAGCGCCCCGAACATGACCCCGTGGTCGGTGATCGGCGACGGCCGGACATCCCCTGCTCGGCCGCCCTGCCCGACCAGGTCGCGGATGCGCGAGGCCCCATCGAGGAGCGAGAACTCCGTGTGGTTGTGCAGATGGACGAAGCCGTCGCTACCCATCAGCCCGCCGCCAGACGATAACCCTCGCCCGCCCCATGGCCGACACGGAACCGAGAGCGGAGGGAGGTCGCCCCGGACCTGTGTGGAAACCCTGGGGAAGGACGTTGGAAAAGCTTACAGTCTTGTAATTCGTCCCGGCGGCACTCTACACTCGGGGTCGGCCGGGCGCAACAGGGAAGGGTCGGGGCGGCGTGAGACTCTCCTACAGTTCCATCAACACCTACGAGACCTGCCCCGCCAAGTACCGCTTCCAGTACGAGGAGCGCCTCCCGACGGCCTCCTCCCCCGCTCTGACGTTCGGCGACGTGCTCCACCGGGCGCTCTTCCGGTTCCACGACCGGCCCGTGCCGGTGGCACCCTCCCTCGAGGAGCTCCACGGGTTCCTGGACGACGAGTGGTCGGACGAGGGCTACCGCGACCCGGGCGAGGAGTCCCTCTACAAGGACCACGCGCGCCAGGTGCTCGGCGGACTACCACCGGGAGAACGCGGACCAGTTCCGCATCCCCGCGGCCCTCGAGTTCCGCTTCACCATCGAGGTCGAGGGCGTCGCGCTGTCCGGCGTCATCGACCGCATGGACCGCATCCCCGGCGGCGGCTACGAGATCATCGACTACAAGACCGGGCGCCGCCTGCCGCCGCAGGCGCGCGTCGACCAGGACCTGCAGCTCTCCGTCTACTACCTCGCCGCGAAGGAGATCTGGGGCATCGAGCCGGAGAAGCTGACGCTCTACTTCCTGCTGCCGGGCCAGCGCATGACCACGACGCGGACGACGGCCGACGCCGACGCCCTGCGGCGACGCATCGCAACGGTCTCCGAGCGCATCGCCGCCGGGAAGTTCGAGCCCCGGCAGAACCCGCTGTGCGACTGGTGCGATTTCCAGGCGCGCTGCCCGTTGTTCCGCCACAAGTACGACCGCGCCGGCGGCGACCCCGCGCCGAACATGAGCGCCGTCGTGGACGAATGGATCGGGCTGAAGCGGCAGGACTGGGAGACGTACCGGCGCCTGGAGGACCTGAAGGCGCTCATCAACTCGTTCTGCGAGGAGCACGGGTACCAGCGGCTGTTCGGCTCGGAGGGCGCGGCCATCGACCGTCGCGCGCAGCACGTGACGGCGCCCGACGCCGACCGCGTCCGGCGCATCCTGGAGCCGCTCGGGCTGTGGGACCGCGTGCTCTCGGTGGACCCGAAGAAGCTCTCCGACCTCATCGAGTCCCGCTCCCTTCCCCCGGACGTCGAGGATGCGCTGCTCGCGTCGCGCGAAGACGTCCGGACCCAGTACGCCCTGTACCTGAAGGAGCCGGCTCGCACCCGGCGATGAGGAGGCGAGCGTGATCGTCCGCGTGTTCCGGGCCACCGTCCGCAGCGGATCCGCGGACGACTTCGAGGAGGTGGTCCGATCCATCTCCCTGACCCGGCTCCGGGACGCGCCCGGCCTCGTCTCGTGGGTTGCCGGCCGCCCGCTGGGCGCCGCCGGTGAGTTCTGCGTCCTGACCGTGTGGGAGGACCTCGACTCGCTCCAGCGGTTCGCCGGGCCGGACTGGCAGCGCGAGAACGTCCTGCCCGCCGAGGCGCTCCCCTTGCTGGAGGAGACGATCCTGCACCACTACGAGGTCTTCGGCTCCTCCATGGACTGAACGGGCCAGAGCCTCGCCGGAAACGCCCGAACAGGACTAGCCAGATGCACCCGGCCGGTGCGATGATCCCGCCGGACAGGGCGAGGGGGGGAAGATGTTCGCCAGCGCACGCTCGGGAGCGCGTGTCTGGGCCGGTGTGGGGTCGTTGGTCGTCTGTCTCGCCGTGCTGTCCGCGTGCTCCGGCGGCGGCACGCCGCAGGCGGACCGTCTCCGTCGAAAGGACCGGCCGAGCCGAAGGTCACCTCGTTCACCGCCACGCCGGTGAACGCCGGCGAGATCGACCTCCAGTGGGTCGCGACAGGCAATCCCTACGGCTACACGGTCAACCGCGACGGGAAGTACCTCGACCTGGTCGAGGGAACGACGTACAAGGACACCGGCGTCCAGCCGAGGAAGACCTACACCTACCAGGTGAACATCCAGGACTCGCGTGGCAACACCACGCTCGGTCCCACGACGACCGCGACGACCCCCAAGCCGCCACCGCTCTCGAAGGCTCGCCTCTCGGGTTCGTTCGGCGTCCGGTTCGTCTTCACGGCAGAGAACTACGTGAACCGGAGCGTCGGGGACAAGTACAGCGAGAGGTGGAAGCTGAAGCCGAAGTGCGCGACCGGCGCATGTTCGACGGTGCTCGTCACCAACGTCCCGGGGGCGAAGCCCGGCGTTCTGACGCTGAAGGGGGGCACCTACAGCGGTTCGGTCACCGACACGCTTGCGACGTGCCAGGGCGCGCACTATCGGGAGAGGGTGACGATGACGCTGCACGTCAGCAGGGGGAAGTACCTCCACGAGCACTGGACCGCGACGGCGTTCGTGGGCACGTCCTCGAGCTACTCGCCACCGGCGGGGGGGTGCGTGTCGAGCAGCTCCAAGTCGTCGATGAGCGGCAGACGCCTCTAGATCGCCTGCGCACCGGCGGCGAGGCGGGTGCTCAGCCGGCGCGGCGGAGCCTGGTCAGCGCGCGCTCGAGGTCGTCGGGCAGCGGATCGTCCAGCGCGACGCGCTCGCCGGTGACGGGATGGTCGAACGCGATGACCCACGAGTGGAGGAAGGGCCGCTCGAGCCCGAGCCGGGTCGCGACGTCCCCTCCGCCGCCGTACCGACGGTCGCCCAGGATCGGGTGGCCGGCCGACGACAGGTGCACGCGGATCTGGTGCGTGCGGCCCGTTCGCGGCCGCGCCTCCACCAGGGTCGCGCGATCGAAGCGCTCGCGCACCTCCACCTCGGTCACGGCCGCCTTGCCCGTCGTCGCGCGCGCGACGATCCGTGCGCCCTGCCGTTCCAGCGGGGCCTCGATCAGCACGTGGTCATTCGACAGCGCACCCCGCACCAGCGCCAGGTACCGGCGGTCCACCGCATGACGGCGGAACTGTTCGGCCAGTCCCCGGAACGCGGCCTCGTCCTTCGCCACGACCATCAGCCCCGACGTCCCGGCGTCCAGCCGGTGCACGATGCCCGGACGGTCCGCATCGTCACCGGGGAACAGCCGGATCCCGTTGCCCAGCAGCCGGTTCACCAGCGTCCCCTCGCGGCGCGCGGCGGTCGGATGCACCGGCATGCCGGGCGGCTTCGACAGCACCAGCACGTTCTCGTCCTCGAACCGCACGTCCAGCGGTCCCGGCTCCGCCGGGAGGTCGCCCGGCTCGCGGAGGACGGCCTCGACAGCCTCGCCGCCCGCCAGGCGGAAGGACTTCGCGCGCGCCACGCCGTCCACCAGGACGCGTCCCTCTTCGATGGCGCGCTGCGCGTCGCCGCGACTGATGCCAAGCGCCTGCGCGACGGCCGTGTCCAGCCGCCCCTCCACCGCCGTGAAGGACGGCGTCATGGGGTGGCCGTCGCGGCGGGAGGGAGGGCCGGCGCCTCGGAGCGCTGGAAGAAGCCGGACGCGACCACGATGATCACGCCGATCACCACGCACGAGTCGGCGACGTTGAACACCGGCCAGATGTGGAAGTCGATGAAGTCGACCACGCCGCCCGACACCCCGGTTCCGTGGAGCACGCGGTCGGTGAGGTTCCCGAGCGCGCCGCCCAGGATCAGGCCCAGCCCGATCGCCACCGGCAGCGAGGTCACGCGCCACGCCCCGATGACGATCGCGATGCAGACCACCGCGCTCGCGGTGAAGAAGATCCAGGGATGATCGGGGAACAGGCTGAACGCGCCGCCGGAGTTCGTCGTGTACGTGAGGTCGACGACGTGCGGGATGACCGTGATCGGCGGACGGCCGGCGAGGTGCTGTTCGACCAGCAGCTTGCTGACCCGGTCGGCGAGGTAGGCGCACGCGGCGACCGCGTACAGCGTCACGGCGAGGCGAGCCGGCCGAGTCACGGCCGGCTCAGCGAACCCGCTCTTCGGCCTGCTTGTCCTTGAGGCAGAGGTTCGCGTAGGGCAGCGCCTTCAGGCGAGCCTTCTCGATGGGCTTCCCGCAGCGGTCGCACAGGCCGTAGGTGCCCTCATCGATCTTGGTCATGGCCTTCTCGATCTTCTCCATGAGGTCGCGGAGGTTGTTCACGAGTGAGAGGTCCTTCTCGCGCTCGAACGTCGCGCTGCCCGCGTCCGCGTACTCCTCGTCGAACCCCATCTCGCCGGTCAGGTCGGTCTGGTTGCCGGCGAAGGTGCTCTCCGCGATCTCTGCCAGCTGCTTCTCGACGTCCTTGCGGTGGGCCTGGAGGTCGTCTTTGAGGGTTTTCAGCTCTTTCGCGGTGAAGGGAGATTTGACTGGCATGTCACCAATCCTTTGGCAATTCCCCCGGCCCCCGCCCCTGGCGCCGGGTCGGGCTGACCGGAGGGCAGCAGCATACTAGCGGCCGGCGAGGAAAACGCCATGGAGCTGGGCCACGGCGTGGGGCTCGTCGAGGCCTCCGACCAGGAACTTCTTGGTCCGGGACCGCGCTCCGGCCACCAGGCGGACGGCCGTGGGGGGCACGCGGAGGGCCACCGCCAAGGCCCGCCGAGCCTCGTCGTTCGCCCGCCCGTCGATGGGCGGGGCGGCCACCCGGATCACGATGTGCTCGCCGGTGACCTCGAAGGCCGGCCGGGACCGCGCGCAGACGCGCACCTCGATGAGCGAGCCGCCGGGTGCCTCCCGAACCGCCTTCACGTTCCCCCTTGTTCCCGCGCACAGGGGCGCGATACGCAGTGCTACCGGCCAGTGATACCGGAAGCTACAATGTCGCGTCAATGGCGTAGACGGGAACGAGTACCCGGGCAACCGGGCCGAAGCGAGCCGGGGACGGTGCGAGCCCGGCGGCCCGATCCGGCGAACATCCTCCCCGAGCCGCCGCCCGAACCGGGCCGACGGGCCCGCAGTAGACGCGGCCGGGCACCGCCCGTGACAGCGGTAGGTCGTCCGGCCCCGGGCCGGCGCGGCCGGTGAGCGGGCGGGCCCGCGAGGGACCCGCCAAGCAGGGTGGTACCGCGGGGCACGCGCCTCGTCCCTGGGAACGGGACGGGGCGTTTTCTTTTGCCCCTCGAGGACGGACGGCGGGAGGCCGCGGGATGACGACATACGGGCCGGTGGACGCGAAGGTGGACCTGCCCGCGCTCGAGGAGCGCGTGCTCGAGTTCTGGCGCGAGCGCTCCATCTTCCAGCGCGTCACCGATCTGCGCGCGGGCGCGCCCGAGTGGGTGTTCTACGAGGGCCCGCCCACGGCCAACGGGAAGCCCGGCATCCACCACGTCGAGTCCCGCACGTTCAAGGACGTGTACCCGCGCTTTCAGACGATGCGGGGCAGGTCCGTCGTGCGCAAGGGCGGCTGGGACTGCCACGGCCTGCCGGTCGAGCTCGAGGTGGAGAAGGAGATCGGCACCAAGTCGAAGCGCGACATCGAGGCGTTCGGCGTCGCCGAGTTCAACCGGCTGTGCCGCGAATCGGTCCAGCGCTACGTCGCGGACTGGGAACGCCTCACCGAGCGCATCGCGTTCTGGGTGGACCTGGACGAGGCGTACTGGACCATGAACCCCGAGTACGTCCAGTCCGTGTGGTGGGCCCTGAAGACACTGCACGGCAAGGGGCTGCTGGTCCAGGACGCGCGGACGGCCGCCTACTGCCCCCGCTGCGGGACCGGGCTCTCCGATGCGGAGGTGGCGCTCGGGTACACGCAGGTCGTCGACCCCGGCGTCTACGTCGAGTTCCCCGTGACCGAGGGCGATCCTCGCGTGGTCGGGGCGTCCATCGTCGCGTGGACGACCACGCCGTGGACGCTCAGCTCGAACCTGGGCTTGGCGGTCGACGCCGACGCGACGTACGTCCGCGTGTCGGCGCCGGGGCGGGAGCGCGACCTGATCGTCGCGGCGTCGAGGCTGGACGACCTGCGCCGAGTGGCCGGCGGCGACGACGTGCGTCCGGGCGACGAGTTCCCCGGGACGCTCCTGGTGGGCGCGCACTACGAGGCGCCGTATCCGAACATCGAGGACGGCAACACGCATCGCGTCGTCGCGACCGACTTCGTCGCGATGAATGAGGGCACCGGCATCGTCCACATCGCGCCCGGATTCGGCCCCGACGACCTCGCGACGGGTCGGCGTGAGGGGTGGCCCCCGTACACACAGATGGACGACGCGGGGAAGTTCACCGACCAGGGTCCGGAGTTCGTGCGCGGGATCTTCGTCAAGGACGCCGACCCGCTGCTGGTGAAGGACCTGGACGCACGGGGACTGCTGGTCGCCGCAGAGGACTACGAGCACACCTATCCCCTGTGCTGGCGGTGTTCGACCCCGCTGCTGTACGTGGCCAGGACCTCCTGGTACGTGCGCACGACGGCGCGGAAGGACGACCTGCTGCGCGCCAACGAGGACACGAACTGGTATCCCGAGCACATCAAGCACGGCCGCTACGGGGACTGGCTGGAGAACAACATCGACTGGGCGCTGTCCCGCGAGCGGTACTGGGGAACCCCGCTGCCCGTGTGGATCTGCCCGCAGGACCACCGGACGGTGGTCGGGTCGCTGGCCGAGCTCTCGCAGCTGGCCGGCCGGGACGTCACCGAGATCGACCCCCATCGGCCGGCGATCGATGAGGTGACGCTGCCCTGTCCCGAGTGCGGGCAAGAAGCGAAACGCGTATCCGAGGTGATCGACACCTGGTTCGACTCGGGCGCGATGCCGTACGCCCAGTGGGGCTACCAGGGCGAGGATTCCCCCGCGGCCGAGACGTTCCGTTCGCGCTTTCCCGCGAACTTCATCTCCGAGGCCATCGACCAGACGCGTGGCTGGTTCTACTCGTTGATGGCCGAGAGCGTGCTGCTGTTCGGGCAGAACTCGTACCGCAACGTGGTCTGTCTGGGGCACATCGTGGACGGGCAGGGTCGCAAGATGTCGAAGTCGCTGGGCAACATCGTCGACCCGTGGTCGGTCATCGAGCGGTTCGGCGCCGACCCGATGCGGTGGTTCTTCCTGGCATCGGGCTCGCCGTGGGCTTCGCGGCGCGTCTCCATGGAGGTCTTCGAGGACATCGTCCGTCGGTTCGTCCTGACACTGTGGAACACGTACGCGTTCTTCGTCACGTACGCGAACGTGGACGACCCCGACCTGAGCGCCGCTCCGCCGCCGGCAGAGCGCGGCCCGCTGGACCGGTGGATGCTCTCCCGTCTGCACCGCGTGGTCCGCGACACGACGGAGGACATGGAGGGCTTCGACGCCACCACCGCCGGTCGTCGGATCCAGGAGACGATCGACGACCTCTCGAACTGGTACGTGCGTCGGTCGCGCCGGCGCTTCTGGGACACGGCCCGACACGGGCGGCGGCGAGCCCGACAAGCTGGCGGCCTACGCCACGCTCCACGAGTGCCTGGTGACGCTGGCGACGCTCCTCGCGCCGTTCACGCCGTTCCTGGCCGACGAGCTGTACCGGAACCTCGCCGGCGCCGGCGCGCAGGAGTCGGTGCACATGGCGGACTGGCCGGAGGCCGACGGGTCGCTCATCGACCCGGCGCTCGAGGACGCGATGGTCGTCGTCCGGGCGGCGGTCTCGCTCGGCCGCACCGTGCGCAGCGACACGAAGGTCCGCATCCGCCAGCCCCTGGCCGGCGCGGTCCTGCACGTGCCGGGCGACCGCTCGCGGTTGGAGCCGCTGCTGGACCTCATGGCCGAAGAGCTGAACGTGCGGACGGTGCGGTTCGCGGAATCGGCCGACGAGCTGTCGGGGTGGCGCGCCAAGCCGAACTTCCGGGCGCTCGGACCGAAGCTCGGTCCGCGGGTGCAGGAGGTCGCGAAGGCGCTGGCCGCCGACGACGGGTCGCTCGCCGCGCGCTTGGCCACCGGCGAGTCCGTGACGGTCGACATCGGTGGTGGCGCGGTCGAGCTCTCGCCCGGCGACGTCGAGCTCGCCCAGCAGACCCGGGAGGGCTGGGGAATGGCCTCGGACGGGCCGGTGACGGTGGCGCTGGACCTGACGCTCGACGACGAGCTGCGCCTCGAGGGCCTGGCCCGCGAGCTGGTGCACCACGTGCAGGCGCTGCGAAAGTCGGCCGGCCTGGAGGTCTCCGATCGGATCGTCCTCGGGATCGAGGCAGACAGCGCGGTCGCCGACGCGCTCGCCGCGCACCGGGAGTGGATCGCGTCCGAGGTGCTCGCGACCTCCATTGAGGACGTCTCACCAGCGGGCGCCACCTCGTGGGAAGACGTTTCCATCGAAGGCAACAGGGCCCGGATCTTGCTGCGGCGCGCCTGACCGGCGGTCGGCGGGATGCTTGCCCGCCCCATCGGGCGACGGCTACCCTGAGGGGCATGACCCACACACCGGCCCCGATCGACGCTGCCCTCCTGCATCCGGTGGCGCGCGAGCAGGACCGCAGCGTGACGCTTCCGGCACGGGCCTACACGGCCCCCGACGTGCTGGAGTGGGAGCGACGGGTGTTCTTCGACGGGTCGTGGGTGTGCGCCGGGCGCGCGACCGACCTGCCCAACCCGCAGGACCAGCGTGCGATTCGCGTTGGCACGCAGGGCGTCGTGCTGGTTCGCGGCGACGACGGCGTGCTCCGCGGGTTCTTCAATGCGTGCCGGCACCGCGGCCACGAGCTGCTGCCGTGCGACTTCCCGACCGTCAGCGCGCGCGTCATCCAGTGCCCGTACCACGCGTGGACGTACGGGCTGGACGGCGCCCTTCGCGGCGCCCCGCGGTTCAGCGACGTGGCCGGCTTCGACAAGCAGGACTACCCACTGATCCCCGCGCGCGTCGATGAGTGGCACGGCTGGGTGTTCGTGAACGCCTCCGGCGACGCACCGCCGCTCGCCGAGCACGTCGGGAACCTCGACGGCCTGCTCGCGAACTACGAGATCGGCCGCATGTTCGAGGCGGCGCGGCACGACTACGTCGTGCAGGCGAACTGGAAGACGATCACCGAGAACTACCACGAGTGCTACCACTGCCCGAGCATCCACCCCGAGCTGTGCGAGGTGACCCCAACCGACAGCGGCCGCAACTACGAGCACACCGGCGCCTGGGTGGGCGGCGACATGGACCTGAAGGACTTCGCGCAGACGATGTCGCTGGACGGCCAGAGCAAGGGCGTGCCGATCCCCGGCCTGGACGACTACCAGCTGCGCACGGTCCTCTATGTCGGCCTGCTGCCGAACATGCTCATCAGCCTGCACCCCGACTACGTGATGACGCACCGGATGGAGCCGCTCTCCCCCATCGAAACGCGCGTTGAGTGCGCGTGGCTGTTCCCGCCGGAGGCGGAGGCGCGCCCCGACTTCGAGCCCTCCTACGCATCCGACTTCTGGGACATCACCAACCGCCAGGACTGGGCGGCGTGCGAGTCGGTGACCCGCGGGATCGCCTCGCAGGGGTTCCGGCAGGGACCGTTCTCCTGGTCGGAGGACGAGGTCCACCAGTTCATGGCGATGATCGCCCGCTCGTACCTGGCCGGCGAGATCACCGTCGTGGCCGGCACCCACGGCCGGGGCGCCGCGGTCGGCTCCTGAGGTCGGTGCGATGAGTGAGCCGCCGAGCTCCGAGGACGTGCGGGCAGCCTGGGACGCCAACGCGGCGTTCTGGGACGAACAGATGGAATCCGGCGGCACCTGGCAGCAGTTCCTGATCGAGCCGGCCGTCGAGCGCGCGCTGCGCCTAGAGCAGGGCGAGCGGGTCCTGGAGGTCGCGTGCGGGAACGGCGAGTTCGCCCGGCGGATGGCCGAGCTCGGCGCCTCGGTGCTGGCCACCGACTTCAGCGAGGCGATGCTCGAACGCGCGGGAGCCCACGGTGGGGACGTCGAATATCGGCAGGCCGACGCCACTGACGAGGCGGCGCTCGCCGCGCTGGGCGAGCCGGGCTCGTTCGACGCGGTCGTCTGCAACATGGCGCTGATGGACATGCGCGAGATCGAGCCGCTGGCCCGGGCCGCCTGGACCCTGCTCCGACCCGGCGGCAGGATGCTCCTGTCCTCGGTCCATCCGTCGTTCAACAGCGGGAGCTTCGCCTTCGTGACCGAGCGGAGTGAGGACGAGGACGGGTTGCTGCGGAAGCACTTCATCAAGGTCTCGAGCTACGCGCGGCCGTACGTCTCCAGAGGCATCGCCGTGGAGGGGCAACCCGTCCTGCATTGGTACTTCCACCGGTCCCTGACCGACCTGCTGAGGCCGTTCCTTGCCGCGGGATTCGTCATCGAGGAACTGGACGAGCCGGTCCTGCCGCCCGGGCGCGTTCCCCCCGAATCCGTGGCGGCCGTGTTCCACGAGGTGCCGCCGGTGATCGTTCTGCGGCTCCGCCGCTGACCTCAGGCGGCATGATCGCTCCCGGCTCCGGGTAACGAACCGGGAGGGCGGGCGCACCGCCGTCACGATCCAGCACGGAGGGAGGGCACGCATGCGCGTCTTCGGCCTCAACTACGACACCGGGTTGACCGTGGAAGGACGCAGCACCAGACGGTGCTTCGTCGAGGCCGAGGTTCGCCGCGACATCCGAACGATCGCCCAGGACCTGCACGCGAGCGCGATCAGGGTGTCCGGCGAGGACCTCGGACGGCTGGAGGTGGCCGGCCGCCTCGCACTGGAGGCCGGGCTCGAGGTCTGGCTCTCGCCGATGCCGTACAACCTCGATGCCGACGCGCTCTCGGACCTCCTGGCGCGATCCGCATCGGTCGCAGAGCGACTGCGCGAGCACGGCGAGGTCGTCGCGGTCCTCGGCGGCGAGCTGTCGCTGTTCGCGTCGGGATTCGTTCCCGGCGCGGAGCTGAGCGACCGGATCGCGACGATGTCGGATCCCGCGACCTGGTCGTCCCCCGACCGGCTGGCCGAGATGGGCGCAGGGTTCGAGCGTGCGAAGGTGGTGCAGCGCTCCAGCGCGGAGTCCGCGCGAGCCACGTTCAAGGGCAGGATCACCTACGCGGCCGGCGCGTGGGAACAGGTCGACTGGGACCTGTTCGACATCGTCTCCGTCGACGCGTACCGGGACGCGAGCAACGTGGCCGGGTACCGGGAGCAGGTCCGCGGGTACGCCCGATACGGCAAGCCGGTGGCGATCACGGAGTTCGGCTGCTGCACGTATGCGGGGGCGTCGGCGGCCGGAGGGACCGGCTGGCTGATCCTGGACCCGAAGGCCGAGGACGAGCCTCGGCTGGACGGACCGTACGAGCGGGACGAGAGCGAGCAGGCCCGGTACTTCCGCGAGCTGATGGACGTCTACGACGCGGAGGGAGTCGACGCGGCCTTCTGGTTCAGCTTCGCCGGGTTCGCCCTCCCCCACCGGGACGACCCCGCGCGAGACGTGGACATGGCCTCGTACGGGGTCGTCGCAGTGTCCGATCTCCGGTTCGACGGGTCCCAGACGTGGGAGCCGAAGCAGGCCTTCCATGCCGTGGGCGAGGACTTCGCCCGGCGGTCCGCGGCGGCATGCCGCTGACCTGCGGTCATCCGCCGGTTGCCCCTCCGGGCTAGGCTGACGCACGATACGCCGACGCCGGGTCACGTCCACGATCAAGATGAGACTCATTCTGATTGTGGACTCCGAGAGGCCCGGCGTGGACCGACTGCGAGAGAGGAGTCCGAGGTGGCCGACGCGCGTCCGTTCGACATGGGGCTGGTCCAGCGGGGTGCCCGCAACCGCCGCACCGCCTGGTACGAGGCCACCCAGAGGTACGGCCCGAGGGGCTTCACCGTCTACAACCACATGTACTTCCCCATCAACTTCGACACGTTCGAGAACGAGTTCGACGCGCTCCTGAACGGCGTCACGGTCTGGGACGTCGCCGTCGAGCGGTGCCTCGAGATCAGCGGCCCGGACGGGTTCACGTTCGCGCAGCTGCTGACGCCGCGCGACCTGTCCAAGTGCGCCGTGGGCCAGGGCAAGTACGTGCTGATCTGCGACTCGGACGGCGGGATCGTCAACGACCCCGTGCTGACGCGGATGGACGAGAACACGTTCTGGTTCGCGCTCGCGTCCTCGGACGCGCTGCTGTTCGCGCGCGGTCTGAAGAACGCGTACCCGAACCTCAACGTCACGATCAAGGAGGCCGACGTCTCCCCGCTGCAGGTGCAGGGGCCGAAGTCGAAGGACCTGATGGCCAAGCTGATCGGGCCGGAGATCCTGGACCTCAAGTACTACTTCTGGACCGAGGCGAAGATCGCCGGCGCGCCGGTCGTGATCACCCGGACCGGCTGGACGTCGGAGGTCGGCTACGAGGTCTACCTGACGGACTCGTCGCGCGGGACCGACGTGTACGAGGCGATCATGGAGGCCGGGCAGGAGTTCGGCGTGAAGCCGACCGGGCCGTCCGACATCCGCCGCATCGAGGGCGCCATCTTCAACTGGGGCGCCGACATGACGTACGAGAACAACGCGGTCGAGATGGGCCTGGAGCGCCTGGTGGCGTGGGACCTGCCCGACGACGCGAGCATCTCCCTGCGGGCGCTGAAGGCCATCCGCGACAAGGGCGTCGACCGCAAGATCAACGGCGTCGAGATCGACGGCGACCCGTTCCCGGCGCTCAACAACGTCAAGTGGCCGGTGACGGACGGCGGCTCGGAGCTCGGCAAGGTGACGTCGGCGATCTACTCCCCCAGGCTGAGGAAGAACATCGGCTACGCCTGGCTGCCGGCGGCCAAGTCCAACCTGGGCGAGACGATCACGATCGAGAGCGAGTGGGGAACGCGGACCGGAACCGTCGTCGAGATGCCGTTCGTCGACCCCGACAAGCAGATCCCGGTCTCCTAGCAGCCGCAGCGCGGGCGCCGTCCCAGGGAACCCGGCCGGTGACGGTCGGCCCGTCCTCTTGGATCGGAGACGACTCAGGGATGCCGCCGAGCCGGCGACCGGTCGGCCATACTGCAGTTCACGGGACCGTACGTGCAGTTTGCGATCGCGTAGAAGAGACCGTCGGCGACGGTCCGATCGACCTCATGTACCTGCCGCCGTGGTTCTCGAACCTGCGATTGGCAGTGGGAGCATCCTCAGCACGCCCGCTACCTCGAGCGTCTGGCGTCGTTTTCGCGGCTGATCCTGGTCGATCGGAGGTCCTCCATGTAGCGCCGCGCGGCTTCCGATGTCCTCGCCGCGGAGTCGGGCCGCGTGCTCCCCCGCTCGCGGCGCTCGATGTCGAGGTATCTCGCCGCGCCGCTACCAGTCGTACCAGTTGTGCGCGCACATGCGGCTTTCTCGAACGGGTCTCCGCCTGACGCTCGCCGCGCTTTCGTGCGAGCAGCTCGCGAGAGCCGAACGCTTCGCCCAGACCGGAGTGAACGCACTCCGCGACGAGCATGCGCGAGGCGTAGCTCTACGGGCACGACGCGGGAACCACGCGTTTCATGCGAGGAGCTACATCAGCAAGTGGGAGCCGTCGCTTGCCGGTGATCGCGCCGGGAGCGCGAGTACATGGCGAAGCTGATGCGGGGCACTCATCGGCCCGGGAGGCGGGCTTGCGGAGTTCCGATCGCTAGCTACACTTTGACCGATACGCGGGCGATTCTGCCCGCCATCCAAGCGCCCACGCTCGTCCTCAACCGGTCGGACCGTCAGTGGCGATAGCCCCAGAGGACTGGCCCCTTCCTCGCCGTCTCCCGAGATCCCCGTGCGCGCGCGCGGTCGCGCTCCCGGGACGAGACGAGCACGCCCTGGAGTCGGCGAGTCCGAGGCCCTGCTGGGCGAGGTGGAGGTGAATTCCTGACGGGAGATCCGACCCGTCCCCGAGTTCGATCGCGCGCTCGCGACCGTGCTGTTCACCGACATCGTCGAATCGACCGAGAAGGCCGCTGAGGTCGGTGACGCGGCATGGAAGCAGGGCTGGTCGCCGAGCATCACGACCGGATCAGGGCCCAGCTCGAGCGGCATCGGGGCCGGGAGGTGGACACGGCCGGAGACGGGTTCTTCGCCACGTTCGACGGTCCGGCTCGCGCCGTTCGGTGCGCCCTGGCGGCGGCACAGGCCGTCCGGAGATCGTCATCGACACCACAACACGCGCGGGCGTGCACAGTTCAGGTGCGAAGTGTCGGCTTCGATTCATAGGACGACGCCGTCCGAGATCGGTACCGTCCATATCGGCGCCCACGAGGCGTGCGCGAACCGGGCCGCCGACGATCGTGTTCGTTCCGGTGCCCGAGGACAAGACGGTGAAGAACCGGGTGCGCATCGACGTCAGCCCGATCGACCGCGAGTCCGCCGAGGAGTTCGAGCGACTGATCGCCCTGGGCGCACACGCGTGGACATCAGGCAGGGTGACGTGCGCTGGACGGTGCTGGCCGACCCCGAGGGCAACGAGTTCTGCGTCCTTCGACGCCTCGGGCCGGGCTCGACTGGCGGGTCCCTGATCCGTCGCCGGGATTATCCTGAGCCCCGTCCAGAAGGAGGCGAGGAATGGCCGCCGACCCGAAGTCCACCGCCGTCGTCCTCATCGAGTACCAGAACGACTTCACCTCCGACGGCGGCGCGCTGCACGGCGCCGTGCCGAGGTCATGGAGACGACCGGCATGCTCGCCAACACCGCGAGGCTCGTCAAGACGGCCCGCGACGCCGGCGCGACGATCATCCACGCGCCGATCCAGTTCGCCGCCGGCTACGACGAGATCACCGACCACCCGTACGGCATCCTCGCCGGCGTCGTCGACACCAACGCCTTCGTCAAGGGCGCCTGGGGCGCCGAGATCGTCGACGACGTCGCGCCGGCGACGGACGACATCGTCATCGAGGGCAAGCGCGGGCTCGACACGTTCGCCAGCACGAACCTCGACTTCATCCTGCGCAGCAAGGGCATCAAGAACGTCGCGCTCGGCGGGTTCCTGACCAACTGCTGCGTCGAGTCGACGATGCGCTCGCGCGTACGAGAAGGGCTTCAACGTCTTCACCCTGACCGACTGCGTCGCCGCCACCTCGCAGGCCGAGCACGAGACGCGATCACGTACGACTACCCGATACGTTAGGAGGCGTTCGTTCCCATCGCGGCGGCGATCTCGTCGATCGCAGCCTTCTCGGCAGGGCTCTCGGCGACGCCGCCCTCGCGGTGCGCGCTCGCCACGTTGTCGGCCAGGTGCAGGACGAAGTGCTTGTAGTCCTCGACTTCCTCCGGCGTGGCCTTTGCGCCGAGCACCTGGATGGCCGCGCGGATGTGCGCGAGGCCGCCCTCTTTCAGCTCCTGCTCGGAGTGGTAGTGGGTGTGGTCGGTCTGCGGCTTGGTCGAGGTGATCTCGTCGAGAAGGGCACTCTCGCCGTGCAGCTTGCGCGCCTCCGAGTAGGACTTCGCCATGGCGATCGTCTCCCGGAAGCTTCCGCCGCGCTGGGCCGTCACCACGATCAGCCCGGCGCTCGGCGGTCCCTGCAGGACCGTGGTCCATTCCTCGTCGGTGAAATCGGCTTTGCTCGTCATGGCTGCCTCCTTTCTCTCAGCCGATTCCTCGAAGCGGTCAGCATAGTCTGGCCGTCAGGAGTGCGGAGCCGGCGTCAAGCCCGCCAAAGGAGGGTTCCATGGCCAGCAGGTTCACGGAGTTGGTCCTCGACAGCCACGACGCGCGGAGTCTGGCCGAGTTCTGGTGCGAGGTGCTGGGCTATCGGCATCCTCGACGAGGACGAGGGTGTCGTCGAGATCGGCACCGCGAAACTCACCGTCGAGGAGGTCGAGCGCGGTCCGGTGCCGCCGACGATCGTGTTCGTCCCCGTGCCCGACGACAAGGCGGTGAAGAACCGCATGCACATCGACGTGAGCCCGATCGACCGCGACCCCGCCGAGGAGGTCGAGCGCCTGCTCGCCCTGGGAGCCACGCGGGCCGACATCGGCCAGGGCGACGTCCCCTGGACGGTCCTGGCCGACCCGGAGGGCAACGAGTTCTGCGTCCTCCGCCGCCTTGAGCCGTAGGCCAACTCGCCTGCTGTGCACGTCCGCAGAGAGTGACCGGCGCTGCCCTACTTGACGAAGGACCGAACTCGAAGTCCGGGAGCCCGGCGTTCAGGTTTCCCCAGCCGGACGCGTCTGCATGTTTGGCTGGATCCACGTCGTGCAGCCCGTTCCCCACCCATCGCCCGGGTTCTCCCACACCGCAGGCTCCCCGGTCTGGCGCGTAGCGCAGTGAGTCCCAGACGAACTCTCCCTCACCGGAGTCCAGGTTGGCGCTGCACCGACACCCAGCCGGCTCTCCTTCTTCAGCGTCACGGGCCTCGGCAGCGTGATCGCGGTGTCGCAGCGACCACCCGGGCGGGCAAGGGCCGCACGCTGTGTCGGAGGTCGCGGTCGACCGACGACCTTTCCGGGGAAGCCGCCGTTGTCCTTGTAGAACGTCACGTTGAAGGAGGTTGCCGCTCCGTTGAAGACCCGGCTGTCGATACCGACCGTTGACACCCGGCACCTCGTCGGCAGCGTGAAGTCGTCGGCCCCGTGCGAGTCAAGGGCGTTCTTGCCCGGCCCGAAGTCCTGCGAAACGACCCCCACCTGAGACTCGTCGACCAGTTGCTGAAGCAGATGCCCCTCCCGACGAGGTGGTCTGCTGGAGCGCCATCATCGAACGTGCGAGCGATGCTCGCCGCTATCGGGGACAGGAGATCAACACCGCGGGCGACGGCGTCCTCGCCAGTTCGACGGACCCGCTCGAGGCGTGAGGGGCGCTCAGGCGATCGCCGAAGCCGTCCTCCGCTGGCCTCGAGGTCCGGCCGGCCTGCACACGGGCGAGAGCGAACCACCGGCGACGAAGTTCAGGGCATCGCCGTGCACATCGGCGCTCGCGTCGGCGCGCTGGCGGCCCCGTCCGAGGTCCTGGTGTCGCAGACCGTGAAGGATCTCGTCGCCGGGAGCGGGCTCCCGTTCGAAGACGCGGGAGAGCACGAGCTGAAGGGCGTTCCCGACCGCTGGCGCCTGTATCGCGTCGTCGGCTGATGGAGACCCAGATCACGTACGCCAAGACCGTCGACGGCGTGAACATCGCCTACCAGGTGCGTGGCGACGGACCGGTCGATCTCGTGTACACGCTCGGGATGGCCGGGAACTTCGAGATCGAGTTCGAGGCGCCCGTGGGGGGCTCGATTCCTCGAGCGACTCGCGACGTTCTCGCGGGTCATCCTGTTCGACAAGCGCGGCACCGGCCTGTCCGACCGCGTCCTTGGAGCGCCCGACTTCGACATGCGGGCGGACGACCTGCGTGCCGTCCTGGACGCGGCCGGATCCGAACGGGCCGTGCTCGTCGGCGAACCGCGGAGGAGGGAGCCTCGCCGCGTTCTTCGCCGCGATGCACCCCGACCGGGTCCTTGCGCTCGTCCTCTACAACTCGTGGGCACGGACCGCGTGGGCGCCGGACTACCCGGTCGGCACGCTCGAACAGGATGACCTGGCGGACTGGCGAAGCGGAGATCGAGGAGCACTGGGGCACCGAGCGAGACTGGCGAAGCGGTTCCTCCAGAGCGTCGCACCGTCGCATGCGGACGACCCTGAGTGGATTCGGTGGGAGGCCAAGATCTCTTCGACACGGAGCTTCGCCCGCCGCGGCGCTCGCCTTCGACGAGTTCGAGCAGGCGATCGACGTCCGGAGCGTGCTGCACACGGTGCAGGCGCCGACCCTCGTCCTGCTCGCGCTCGCGAGGCTGCCACGGCGCGGTCCGCCGATCTCGCCGAGCGCATCCCCGGTGCGCGGCACGTTCCGCGTGCCGGGCGAGGATTGGATGCCGTACGCGGGCGACATCGACGCCCTACTGGGCGAGATCGAGCGCTTCGTTCGGTCGGTTCACGCCGAGGAGGCGACGTTCGAGCGCGTGCTTGACGACCGTGCTGTTCACCGACATCGTCGGCTCCACGGCGACGGGCCGCGGCGACTCGGCGATCGCGCCTGGAAGGACCTCGTCGAGCGCCACCACGCGACCGATCCGCGCGATGATCGGTCGATACCGGGGAACCGAGGTCGACACCGCGGGTGACGGCTTCTTCGCCACGTTCGACGGGCCGGCCCGCGCGGTGCGCTGCGCGCAGGCGATCGTCGACGCCGTCCGGCCGCTCGGCCTCGACAGTCCGAGTTGGTGTCCACACGGGCGAGGTCGAGCTCATCGACGACGAAGGTCGGCGGCATCGCCGTCGCGATCGGCGCACGTGTGGCGGCGCGCGCCGGCCCGTCGCGAGGTGCTCGTGTCGCAGACCGTCAAGGACCTCACGCTCGGCTCCGGCCTCGGGTTCGACGGACGCCGGCGAGCACGAGCTGAACAGGCGTCCCGGACCGCTGGCGGCTCTATCGGGTGGTCGGATGCAGTCCGGATGACCTCGATCGCGCTGTCGAACAGTTCCGTGTGGGCGGCCGTCGTGCCGTTGATCGTCCTGTCGCTCGGGATCGTGGCGTGGGCGCTCATCGATCTGGCTCGCGCGGAGCGCGTCCGCGGTCTCCCGAAGTGGGGGTGGGCGATCATCATCTGTCTCGTGTCGATTCCCATCGGGGCGATCGTGTTCCTCGTCGCCGGGAGGGATCGTTCGAACGAGCCGCAGAGGCCGGACCCGTGACGCCGGGGGACACAGCCATCTCCACGGCCGGGCTGCGAAAGACGTACGGCTCCGCGACCGCGCTCGACGGGGTGGACTTCGCCGTCCAGCGCGGTGCCGTCTATGGGCTGGTCGGGCCGAACGGGGCCGGCAAGACCACCCTGATCTCGATCCTCTCCGGGTTGCGGCGTCCGACCGCGGGCTCGGTCACCCTTGGAGTCGACCGCCGCAAGACGGCCGTCCTTCCGGACACGCCCCAGTTCGATCCGTGGCTGACGGGAGCAGAGGTCGTCGACCTCGCGCGCACCCTTTCGGCGCCGGATGTTCCTCGCGGTCGCGTGCGCGATGTACTTGCGGATGCAGGGCTCGAGTCCGACGCGGACCGCGCGTCGGCGGATACTCCAGGCGGATGCTCCAGCGCCTCGGCCTCGCGGCCACGATCGTCGGCGAGCCGGATCCGTCTGATGCTCGACGAACCCGCGGCGGCCCTCGACCCCGCAGGCCGGCGGGATGTGCTCGATCTGGTGGCGCGCCTTCGGGGCCGAGCCACGGTTCTGTTCTCGAGTCACATCCTGACGACGTTCAGCGCGTGAGCGACGCGGTGGGCGTGCTTCGAGAGGGACGCCTCATCTACCAGGGCGCGATCGAGCAACTGCTGATCGATCGGGTCAAGCCGGCGTTCGACGTGCGGGTGCGGCCTCCGGTCGAGCCCGCCGCTTCGGCACTGCGGGCCGAGGAGTGCGTCACCGACGTCCTCGAGCGGTCCCCCGGCCTGCTCCACGTCGGCGTGCGGTCGTTGCGAGAGGCCGAAGCCGGGCTGACCGGCACGCTGGCCGGCGCCGGGGCACGGGTCGTGAGCATCGAGCCGGCCGTCCCCGACCTCGAGACGGTCTTCCTGGAGCTGACGTCGTGACGCTCTGGCGCCTCGAGTGGCTTCGCTTCGCCCGCACCCGTCGATGGCTCGCGCTTCTCGGTGTCTATCTGTTCTTCGGGCTGCTCGGGCCGCCGAGCGTGCGCTACGCGAGCCAGATCATGAACGCGGTTCGCGACCGTCGCGATCGAGGTCAAGTTCCCACGGCCATCCCCGCCGACGTCGTGGCACCTACTGCGACGCGTCCCAGATCGGCTGGTCGTCTCGATGGTGATCACGGCTCGGTGCGCTCCCGCTCGATGCCCAGCCGCCGAGACGGTGTTCTTCCGCACGCGGGCGCGCTCCATGCTCGAGCTCCATGCAGCGTAGTCACGCTCGTTGTGCTCCGGCCCGAGCGGCACGAGGCGAAGCCCACCGACCGCCAGCGTCATCGGCGGCTCAAAGCCGGGGGCACGAATTATCCTCGACACGCGTTCTCCTCCCTGGCACCCTCGTCGGACCCACTGATTCGGAACGATGGTAGCCACGTCCACTTGCCAGGGAGCGCCCGGGTCGGGCATGATGCCGCCTGAAAGTTTGAACCGCCGTTCAATGATTGGAGGCCTGGCGTGAGCCGGGCCTGAAAGGAGGACGCTTTGACCGAGGTACGGGCCACCGAGGCCTCTTCCACCCTCTACTTCGGACCCTGGTACCGGAAGTCGCCGTTCTTCGAGTCCACGCTCGAGTCCGGCTGCTCCGCCTACGACATCTACAACCACATGTACCTGCCGGGGTACTACGACGACCCGGTCAAGGAGTACTGGGCGCTCCTGAACGACGTGACCATCTGGGACGTGGGCGTCGAGCGCGTCGTGCAGATCAGCGGCCCCGACGGGTTCGAGCTGACCAACATGATCACGTGCCGGGACCTCACGAAGTGCTCAGTCGGCCAGGGCAAGTACGTCCTCATCACCGCCCCCGACGGCGGCATCGTCAACGACCCCGTCCTGCTCCGTCGCGACGAGAACACCTTCTGGCTGTGCCTGGCGGACGGCGACACGCACCTGTACGCGCTCGGCCTGGCCGAGGGCAAAGGACTGAACGCGACCGTCACCCTGCCCGAGGTCTATCCCGTCCAGGTGCAGGGCCCGAAGTCGAAGGACGTCATGACCAAGCTCGTCGGCCCGGAGATCCTGGACGTGAAGTACTACTGGACGCTCGACGCCGACATCAACGGCATCCCCGTCGTCATCAGCCGCACCGGCTGGACCGGCGAGGTCGGCTACGAGGTCTACCTGACCGACCCGACGCGCGGCGCCGACCTCTGGAACACGATCATCGAGGCGGGACGCGAGCACAACATCCGCCCCATCGCCCCCTGCGAGGCGCGGCGCATCGAGGCCGGCATCTTCAACTACAACTCTGACATCACGCTGGCGAACAACCCGTTCGAGGTCATGGGCCTGGAGCGCCTGGTCGAGCAGCAGGAGGCCGACTACGTCGGCAAGGCCGCCCTCGAGCGCATCCGCACGGAGGGCGTGTCGCGCAAGCTCGTCGGCATTGAGGTGCCCGGCGACCCGCTGTCGTTCGAGATCTCCGAGTTCCGCCCCGCCCTGCACAAGGGCGAGGAGGTCGGCCACGTCACCGACCTGATCTGGTCGCCGCGCCTGGAGAAGAACATCGGGTACGTGTGGATGCCGATCGAGCTGGCCGGGCCCGGCAACGACATCGAGATCCTCTGGCAGGGCGGCGAGAAGACCGCCGGGCAGACCGCGGAGATCCCGTTCCTCGACCCGAAGAAGCAGGTGCCCGCGGCCTAGCGCAGTGCCCTTTCGGGGCTTGGGTCAGTCCTCGCCCCAGAACAGCTCGCGGATCGTCTCGTCCTGCGGCGCGGCCTCCGCGCCGGCGGGCACGGGATCGAGCTCGCGCGGGGTCGTGTCCAGGGCCGGCTGCGCCGCCGCCGCCTCTGCGGGAGGCACAGCCGCCGCGGGGGCAGACGCCGCGTGCTTCGAGGCCGGCGTCGCGCCCACAGGCGCGGTGGCCGCGGAGCCGGTGGCGCGCCGAACGTCCTGCCGGACGGCCTCCGCGTGGTTCTGGATCAGCGTCGCGAGGCTGCGGAGGAACTCCTTCTCGCGCCCGATGTAGTCGCCGCCGACCTGCGGGCCGGCCACAGCCGCCGCCGTCACGGGCGCGGCGCCGGCTCCCCCGCCGCCGCCCAGCTGCTCGCGCAATCGTTGGTTCTCCGCGTGGACCCGGGCCAGCTCCTCGGTGATGCGATCCAGGAATTCGTCCACTTCCCGTTCGTTGTACCCGTGGAGTCCGGGCTGGCTCCGAAACACCTTCTCCTGGATGTCCGTCGGTGTCAGCCGCCCCTGTGGAGCACCGGCCGCAGGCTCGCTCACGTCGCTTTCGTCCTTCCTCTTTCGCATTGCCGGTTCCCCTCCCCGCATGGATCCGGTTCGACCGTTCTTCTTACCCGGTTTGCGCCGTAACCACAATCCGGCCGGTGGCCGGCGTCAGGCCAGCGCCGCCCGGATGACCGTGATGACGATGAATACCAGAATCGGCGACAGGTCGAGCGCCATCATTCCCATGCGAACCGGGGGAATGAGCCCGCGCACGGGCTTCAGCACCGGTTCGGTGACGTCGTAGAGCAGGTTGTACACCGTCCGCATCGGACCCGGCGACGGAGGCGGGAACCACGACGAGAGCAGCCGGGCGATCAGGATAAACGAGTAGAGGAGCAGCACCGTGGAGATGATCGACTTCACTGCGGAGCTTCCTCCCGGGTCGGTTGGACGGGGCGTCGGGCGCGGGCCCTAGAACTGGTTGTAGAACCCACCCTCGACGATCTTCTCCCGCTCCTCCGCCGAGACCTCCATGTTCGCCGGCGTCAGCAGGTACACGCGCTCGGCGATGCGATCGATCTTCCCGTCGAGGCCGAAGACGAGGCCGGAGGCGAAGTCGACGAGGCGGCGGGCGATGGCGTCCTCGGTCCCCTGGAGGTTCATGATCACCGGCACGCCGTCGCGGAACCGTTCGCCGAAGTCCCGCGCCTCGTTGAAGCGCTTGGGCTCGGCGCGGTGGATCGACGCGAGCGGCGGCTTGTTGGAGGGCATCGTCCGGACGATGGCGGGAGGGGGCTCGACCGTGTCCACCTCGGTGCTGCGGCTGTACCGCCGGACCGGGCTGGGCTCCTGGCGCACCGTCCGCTGGTCGAGGCCCTCTTCGAGGTCCTCGAGCTCGTCGTCCTCGACGAGGCCGAGGTACTGCATCGTCTTCTTCCACACGCCGGGCATGTGTTCCCTCTCCTCGGGCTCCGGAACGGGACCCCCCCAGGGCCGTGTCCCGGTCTGCGTGTCCGAATCCTACCCGCATCATGGGCGTCGGCCGAACAGGGCAGTCCCGACGCGGACCATCGTAGCGCCTTCCTCTACGGCAACCTCGTAATCGCCGGACATTCCCATGGACAGCTCGACCAGGCCCGGCCAGCGTGCGGCGAGATCGTCCCGCAGGCCCCGGAGCCGCGCGAAATAGGGCCGCGCCTCCTCGGAGACCGGCGTCAGCGGCGGCAGGGTCATCAGGCCGACGGGGCGCACCCCCGCCATCCCGTGCAGCCGTTCCACGAACGCCTCGAGGTCGGCCGGATCGAGGCCCTGCCGTTGTCCCGTGAAGTCCACCTGCGCCAGCACGTCGAGGGTCCGTCCCGCGCCCGCCGCCCGCCGGGCAAGGGCGTCGAGCGCACCACCCGGCTCGGCCGAGTGGACGACCGCCGCCACGTCGGCGACGTGTCGCACCGTGCCCCGCTGGAGCTTCCCGAGGAAATGCCAGCGCACGTTCGGCAGGGCCTCCGCCTTGTGGTGCATCTCGACGGCGTGGTTCTCGCCAAGGTCCTCCAGCCCCGCCTCCGCCATCGCGACGACGCGCTCGAGCGGCACGGTCTTGGACACGCCGACGAGCGTCACCTCCCCGGGCGCGCGACCGGCGCGTCGTGCTGCGGCGGCGATGCGTGCGCGCACCGCCGCGAGGGCGTCGGCCGGTGCGACAGCGTCCGCGGCGTCCGGCTCGGGGGTCAACGTCGCCCCCTCCTCAGGAACGGCGGACGGCGATCATCGCCTGCCGCCCCGTTCCCTCGCCGTCCCGCCGGTGCGAGAAGAACCGCTTCGGAAGGCACGCCGTGCACTCCTCAGCGCGCTCGACCTTGGTGACGCCTGCTTCCCGAAGGATGCGCCCCACGGTCGCCGGCAGATCGAGACGCAGCGACGATCCGACGCGGGACGTGACGGCGCCACGCTCCGTCGCGGCCGAGACCGCCAGGGCGACGTCCTCCCCCACCTCGTAGTGGTCGGGGCCGATCGCCGGTCCGATCACGGCGCGGACGTCGCCGGGATTCTCGTACGCGTGGAGGGCAACCCGGACGATGCCCGCCGCGACGCCGCGCCACCCCGCGTGCACGACCGACAATCGGCCCGTCGCCGGGTCGGCCAGCGCGACCGGGACGCAGTCCGCGGTGAGCACCGCGATGGCCACGCCCTTGCTCGCGGTCACGATGCCGTCGGCGTCGCCGAGCGCCTGATCGGGATCCAGGAAGCCGGCGCCCTTCCGCGCGGGGCCTGCGCGCACGACGCGCGGCCCGTGCTTCTGGCGGACGCACGCGAACGACTCGATGTCCAGGGCGCCGGTGACCTGCCGCCGGTTCTCGCCGACGGCCTCGACGTCGTCGCCCGACCGGAGACCGAGGTTGAGCGACGCGAACGAGGCAGTGCTGACGCCACCCGTGCGCTCGGTGCAGGCGACGAAGAAGCCGTCCGACTCCAGGCGCTTGGAGGTCAGGAACGTGACGCCCCGTTCGGTCCGCCGATCCAGCACGCGAGAGACGCTACCCGATACGGCGGCGGAGGTGGTGCCGGCGGGGGCGGAAGGTCGTTCCGCAGGCGGGGGAAGGGCGCCTCGATGCCGCTTCCGCCCCCGGCCGGGCGGGGACCCCTGGCGGAGTCCCTAGCTCTTCAGGAAGTCGGGGATGTCCAGGTCCTCGTCGACGTCGATCGTGACCGTCGCCGGCGCGGACTTGAAGATCTCCTCGTCGTCCTCGTCCTCCAGGAGGGACGGGACCGGCTCGCGGTCGTGACCCTCCTCTTCTTCGATCACGCGCGCGATGCGGCCGCGGCCGCCCTGGCTCGTCTTGTCGAAGCCCGCGGCGATGGCCGTCACCCGCACCTCGTCCCCGAGCGCGTCGTCGATCACCGCGCCGAAGATGATGTTGGCGTCCGGGTGCGCGACCTTGGTGATCAGCTCGGCCGCGCGGTTGACCTCGTGCAGCGAGAGGTCGCTCGGGCCGGCGATCGACAGCAGGACGCCCTTCGCGCCCTCGATCGAGGCCTCGAGGAGCGGAGACGAGATCGCCGCCTTGGCCGCTTCCTCGGCGCGATCGTCGCCCGCTCCGTGCCCGATGCCCATGAGTGCCGACCCGGCATCCTTCATCACGGCCTTCACGTCGGCGAAGTCGAGGTTGATGAGCCCCGGCGTCATGATGAGCGACGTGATGCCGTCCACACCCTGATACAGGACCTGGTCGGCCATGCGGAATGCGTCGATCACGGGCGTTGCGACATCGGACACCTGCAGCAGCCGGTCGTTCGGCACCACGATCAGGGTGTCCACCGACTGCTTCAACTCCGAGATCCCCATGTCTGCCTGGAGGGCGCGCTTGCGTCCTTCGAAGGAGAAGGGACGCGTCACCACGCCGATCGTCAGCGCCCCGAGGTCCCGGGCAACATCGGCGACGATGGGGGCGCCCCCGGTGCCGGTCCCGCCGCCCTCGCCGGCCGTGATGAAGACCATGTCCGAGCCCTTGAGGATCTCCTCGATCTCGGTCTGGTGCTCCTCGGCCGCGTGCCGGCCGACGTCCGGGTTGGACCCGGCGCCGAGCCCGCGCGTGGTCTCGCGACCGATGTCGAGCTTCACGTCCGCCTCGGACATGAGGAGAGCCTGCGCGTCGGTGTTCATCGCGACGAACTCGACGCCCTTCAGACCCGATTCGATCATCCGGTTGACGGCGTTCGTGCCGCCGCCTCCGATGCCCACCACCTTGATGACGGCGAGGTAGTTCTGGGGAGATTGCATTTCCTTCTCCTCCGGACTGCCCGGCTACTGCCGGGGTCTACCTGGGGAAGAGCCGTTTCCTTGCTCGTCCGTTGTCCTGTGCTGTCTCCTGTTGTCGTCGGCCCTCTGAACAGCGCATTCGGTGATCGTGCGAACTCTCAGGCTTCAGTACAGGGTTATGGTTATGTAAACCTGACCTACAAGGCCCGGAGACTACACCCGCGCTGGGGGGTGAGTCAACCACGGTCGAAGATTGCCGAACGCGGTCGAGATGACGACCAGAGGTGCACGTCGCGCTGCGCCGCACGACGATGCGAACCGCGACCGAAGGCTTCAGGCCGGCGTGATCGCCGGTGCCGTTGGAGTCTCGACGTCGATGGTGTGGGGAGTCACCCCGTGGGCCGCGGACCACTCCAGGAGAGCCCGCAGCACCCTCCCTTTCTCGGCCGCCCTCGCGGCGTCGCCAAACTCCACCGTCGCGCCACGAGCCAGCCTCAGGGTCACGGTCCCGTCCGCCCGCTCCGTCGCGGTGATCACCTGACCGCGAACGGTGGGCGGCAGCGCCGTCACGGTGGCCAGGGCCGCCCCCAGGCCGCCGATCGTCGCGGCCGGAGCGCCCGCGGCCGCCGCCGACCGCGCGAGCCGAATGACCGGCACCCGGCTGGCGGAAGAGGCCTGTATCCCGAGGGCCACGCCGTCCCCCGACACCAACAGGAACCGGCCGCCGGACTGCGCGATCCGCGCCACCGCGGTTCGCTCGCTGATGGCGATGTCGATCTCGCCGGGAAGGTGGCGCGCGACCACGGCCGAGGCGATCCACGGGCTCGCCTCCAGTCGCCGCGCCACTGCCGAGCCGGACACCCAGAGCACGTTCGTCTTCGACGTGAGTCCGGACAGCCGTGCGACGTCGGCCTCGGTCAGATGCCGGGCTCCCGTCACGCGCAGCTGTCGCATCCGGAAGACCGGCGAGTTCCCGACCCATGCCACGCTGCCGGCCACCAGGACGGCCAGCACCACCGCCAGCACCCATCCCCGGCGGGGCAGATCGACCGACAACGCCGGCGCGCCAGACGCTGCCTCAGACCGCAGAGCCGTTGAATTCGCCGACAAGCTGCACCTCCCGCTCCAGTGAGACTCCGAAGCGATCCTCGACCAGGCGCTGTACCTGGCCGATCAGCTCCCACACGTCCGATGCGGTGGCGCCGGGAGAGGCCACCACGAAGTTCGCGTGCTTCTCGGACACCCGCGCGCCGCCCACCGCCCGGCCCTTGGCGCCCGCGGCCTCCACCAGGCGCGCCGCGTGGTCGCCCTCTGGATTCTTGAACACGCTGCCGCAGTTCGGCTCCGCGAGCGGCTGCGTCTGACGCCGCCAGGCGCGGGCGCTCTCCATCTCACGGCGGATGGCCGCCGGATCGCCCGGGCCGAGATCGAGCATCGCCTCCACCACGATCGAGCCCGCCGGCAGCCCCGACCGCCGGTAGACGAATCCCGCATCCGCGGCGTCCACCCGCACACGGCTTCGGCGCTCCGGCTCGAAGACGTCCACCCACCGGACCACCCGGTCCATCGAGCCGTTGTGCGCGCCGGCGTTCATCCGGACGGCGCCTCCGAGCGTCGCCGGGATCGCGACCGCGAACTCGAGGCCCGCCAGCCCATGCGAGAGAGCCACCCCGGAGAGCGCGGGGAGCGGCATCGCTCCCCCGGCGCGGACGGCCGAGCCGTCACGCGCCGCCCACCGGTAGCCCTTCCCGAGGCGAATCACCAGTCCGGCGTAGCCGGCGTCCGACACCAGGAGGTTCGAGCCTTTCCCGATGACGGTCCACGGCAGGCGGGTCTCGGCGACGGCGGCCGCTGCCGCTTCGAGGTCCGCGTCGTCGTTCGCCTCCAGGTACAACGCCGCGGGGCCGCCCAGCCGGAAGCTCGTCAACGGCGCCAGCGGGAACCGCGCCCGTACCCGGTCCCCGGCGGCCGAACGGAGCACGGCCTCTGCCCGCGTGAGCGTCTCGGGATCGATCGCGGTCATCCCACCCGCTCCCGCAGCAGGCCGAGCGTCTCGTCGGCCACCATCGTGATGTCGCCGGCCCCGAGCGTGACGATGCGGTCGCCGTCGCGCGCGAACGAGGCCAGGAACGGCCCGACGTCGGCTCGCCGCGGCAGGTAGACGATGCGCTTGCCCGGGGCGGCCTCCGCCAGCGCGTCGACCACGAGCTTGCCGGTGACGCCCGGGATGGGTTCCTCCCACGCCGCGTAGACATCCGTGATCACCGCCACGTCCGCTCCGGCCAGGCTCTCCCCCAGCTCGCGCCACATGGCCGAGGTGCGGGAGTAGCGGTGCGGCTGGAAGACGGCGACGACGCGGCCGCCCTCGGCACGCGCCGCCCCCACGACGGACGCGATCTCGGTCGGATGGATCGCGTAGTCGTCGACGAAGCGCGCTCCGCCCGCCTCTCCCTTGCGCTCGAACCGGCGGTGGACGCCGCCGTACGTGCCGATGGCGGCCGCGGCCTCGTCCAGCGGGAGGCCGAGCGCGCGAGCGACCCCGAGGGCCGCCGCCGCATTCAGCAGATTGTGCCGCGGCGGGACCGAGAGACGCAGGTGCAGCGGCCGGCCCTCGCCCTCGACGCGGACGCGGGCCTCCAGGCCGGGCGGCGTCGAGGGCAACATCTCGACGCGCAGCTCGGCGTCGTCGCTCTCACCGTACGTGACGACGCGCGACGCGCAGCCCACCAGGACCCTGCGCACCGCGGGGTCGTCCATGCAGGCGACCACCGTCTCCGCTCCGCGGCAGAAGGCCGCGAACGCGCGCTCGATGCGATCCTCGCTGTCGTAGAAATCGAGGTGGTCCGCCTCCACGTTCGTCACGACCGCCACCGTGGGGCGTAACAAGAGGAAGGAGCCGTCGCTCTCGTCCGCCTCGGCGACGAACAGATCGCCTTCGCCGGCCGAGGCGCCCGAGCCGCTCTCGTTCAGGTCTCCCCCGACGACGAACGTCGGATCCAGACCCAGCCGGGAGAGCATCACCGCGACCATCGACGTCGTCGTGGTCTTGCCGTGGGTGCCGGCGATGGCGACCCCGCGCCGGTCCCGCATCAGGGCCGCCAGGACCTGCGCGCGCATCAGCACAGGGATACCGGCCTCGCGGGCCGCGCGAACCTCTGGGTTGCGCGGCGAGACCGCGGAGGAGATGACGACGGCGTCCGGCCCGTCCACCTGCTCGGCGCGGTGGCCGACGAAGATGGTCGCGCCTGCCGCGCGCAATCCGTCCAGGCCCGGTGAGTCCTTCAGGTCCGAACCGCTCACCGCGACCCCACGAGCCAGCAGCACCCGCGCCAATCCGCGCATTCCTGCGCCGCCGACGCCGACCAGATGCAGCCGTCGCCATCCGCTCGGGTCGGGGACGTCCAGCGTGGGGATGCTTCCCGGCGAAGGATCGAACGGCGGCAAAGGCTCGGACGCAGCGCTCATCGGGCCGCGTCCTCGACCACGTCGGCCAGCCGGGCGGCGGCGTCCGGCGCGGCGAACGCCAGCGAGCGCTTCCCCATCGCCTCCAGGCGGTCGGGCCGGTCGACGAGCCCCCCGACCCGCTCGGACAGGCTGTCGGCCGACAGCTCGTCGTCAGGCAGCACGATCGCGCCTCCCGCCCGCTGCATCGCGCGAGCGTTCGCCTCCTGATGGCCGGCAGTCGCATACGGGTACGGAACGAGCACGGCCGGGAGTCCGCACGCCGACACTTCCGCGATGGAGCTCGCGCCGGCCCGCGCGACGATCAGATCGGCGGCGGCGTAGACGAGGTCCATCCGGTCCACGAAGCCCTCCACGCGCACGCGAAGGCCGTCGCCCTCTCGGCCGCGCTGCCGCGGAGCGTCGCCGAGCGCCCGGCGCATCTCCTCCTCGTGCGCGGCACCGGTGATGAGCAGCACCTGGAGGTCGCTTCGCGACGCGAGCAACGCTGCGGCGCCGACGAACGCCCGGTCCAGGTGCAATGCCCCCTGGCTTCCGCCGAACACGACGACCGTCGACCGCCCGCCGTCGAGGTCGAAGCGGCGACGGGCTTCCTCTGCCAGCGCGGGCCGGTTCGCAATCACCGCGACGATCTCCTCGCGAACCGGATTCCCCGTCACGACGACCCGGCGGCGAGGGAAGGACGCCCCCGCGTCGGCGAATCCCAGCGCGACCACGCCTGCGAGCCGCGCCAGTGCCTTGTTCGCCAGGCCCGCGACGGCGTTCTGCTCGTGCAGGATCACGGGGATGCGTTCCAGGCGGGCGGCGAGGATGGCTGGCACGCTCGCATATCCGCCGAGCCCGACCACGGCCTGCGTGCCGCGGACGTACTGACGGCAGGTGCGGGACGCCCGCATCGATGACACGGGAGCCCGGAGCGCAGCGGGCGACAGGCGTCGCACGAACGGCTCGACCGGCACGGCACGGAACTCGAACCCGGCCTCGGGGAGCAAGCGCGACTCGGGTCCCTCCTCCGTTCCGACGAACACCACCTGGTGCCCCCGCGCCGACAGCGCACGCGCGAGCGAGAGGCCCGGGAAGACGTGCCCTCCGGTTCCGCCGCCGGTGATGACGATCGGCCCGCCCATCCCCTCACCCTCCCGCCGCGGCCGCATTCGCCCGGCCGGCGCCGCGCTGCGTCTTCCGCGTGCGAGCGGGCGTCGTTCGCCGCGCGGACCGCCTCCGGAGCGACGCCCGGCCGACCGCCAGCAGCACTCCGATGCCGGCCATGGAGACGACCAGGGACGACCCACCATACGAAACGAACGGCAGCGGGATGCCCGTGATCGGCAGCAGGCCGGTGACCGATCCCATGTTCACCACCGCCTGGAACGCGATCCAGCCCGTGATGCCCGCAGCGAGGAGCCGGCCGAAGAGGTCCGGCGCGCGCACCGCGATGCGCACCCCCGCGAACACCAGCACGGCGAACAG
Organism: uncultured Actinomycetota bacterium; assembly: GCA_963770955.1. Lineage (GTDB taxonomy): Bacteria > Actinomycetota > UBA4738 > UBA4738 > UBA4738 > DASPTB01. Next base: position 741,089 of record CAVYRK010000011.1, on the reverse strand, counting down.
CGCGATGACGACCACCTCACCGATCAGACCGGTCTCCTCGCCCAGGATGGAGAAGATGAAGTCGGTGTGCGCGTTGGGCACGTACATCCACTTCTGCCGGCTGGCGCCGAGCCCGACGCCGACCCAGATGGCCCGACCCGAACGCCATGAGCGACTGCACGATCTGGTAGCCGGTGTTCCGCGGGTCGGCCCAGGGATGGAGGAACGCGAAGAAGCGCGTCCTCCGGTAGCCGGCCGACATGATCAGCGCCAGCCCCGCCGCGGTTCCCAGCAGGAACGTCATGACGAGCGTCCGCAGCCGGACGCCCACCACGTATACGGCCAGGAACACGATCGCGACGACGACCATCGTCGTGCCCAGGTCGGGCTGCAGCATGATCAGGACAGCCATCGGCCCCACGACCAGCAGCAGCGGCGCCACCAGCCGGATCGGGTCCCCGACCAGGCGGGCGTTCTTCGACAGGATCGCCGCGGAGGCGAGGACGACCACGAACTTCGCCAGCTCGGACGGCTGGAGCGTCACGGGGCCGAGCGCGATCCAGCGTGCCGATCCACCGCCCGACTGCCCGGTGGCCGAGTGGAACACCAGCACCAGCAGGACCAGCGTGACGGCGGCCAGCGGTCCCCAGGCCTTCCGCCAGACCCCGTACGGCATGCGCGCGGTGATGAAGAACGCCACCAAGCCGACCACCGCCGACGCCAGCTGCCGGTTGAAGAAGAAGAAGCTCGACCCCTGCTGCGCGTAGGCGGCGACCGAGCTCGCTGAGAGCACCATGACGAGCCCGATGATCGTGAGGGCGCCCGCGCTGATGGTGAGCGCCGCCAGGGTTCTGCGCGTGCTGCGTGCCGCGCGGGCCCGCGCGACGGCCGGCGACACCTCGTCCGGCCGAACCAGCCGGAGGCGCGGGCGCTCCTCGGTCATGGTCGCCGGCTCACGCATCGGCGTCCCCCGGGTCCGTCTTCGCAAGCGCGACGACCAGCGCCCGCGCGGCCCCGGCGAAGCGATCGCCCCGGTCGCGGTAGTCGCGGAACATGTCCTGGCTCGCGCACGCCGGCGCCAGGATGACGTCGCCGCCTCCGGCGGCCTCGACGAATGCGAGCGCGACCGCCTCCTCGATCGTCGTGGCGCGGCGGACCGGGGTCGCGCCGGCGAACACGCGCTCCAGCTCACCGGTGGCCTCTCCGATCGCCACCACGGCCGTCAGCGCGCCGGTCGCCGCGCGAAGCGGCGACAGGTCCACGCCCTTCGCCAGCCCTCCCGCGATCAGCACGACGTCGTGACGCCCCGCGAGCGCCGCGAGCGCGGCGTGCGGGTTGGTCGCCTTCGAGTCGTCGAGGAACCGGACCCGCTCGGTCTCGGCCACGACCTCGCCGCGGTGGCCGAGCGGAGAGAACGCTTCGAGGCCCTCCTGCACGGCAGCCGGATCGACGCCGAACGCGAGCGCGGCCGTCACCGCGGCGGCGGCGTCCTCCGCGATGCCGGGCGCATCCACCGGGACACGGAACGTCCTCCGCCCGTCGGCGTCGCCGTCGCCGTCCCGGACGACCACCAGTCCGTTCTCGACGCCGGTTTCCCCCTGCTTCGGCGCGTCGTCGCGGAACCAGCGGATGCGGCACCGGGCCTCCGAGGAGACGGCAGCAGCCGCCGGGTCGGCCGCGTTGCCAACGTGCGTGTCCGCGCGCCGCTGCCGCTCGAAGATGCGCGCCTTCGCCGTCGCGTACGCATCCATCGATCCGTGCCAGTCGAGATGGTCCGGCGCCAGGTTCAGCAACACCGACACCCGCGGATGGAACCGGTCGACGTGGTACAGCTGGAACGACGAGGCCTCCACGGCCAGGACGTCCCACGGCTCGCGGGCCGCCAGCGAGAACGGATGGCCCACGTTGCCGCAGGCGCGCGCCTTCAGCCCCGACGCCGACAGCATCGCGGCGAGCAGCACGGCGGTGGTCGTCTTGCCGTTCGTCCCGGTCACCGCCAGGTACGGCACGGTGCACATCCGCGCGCCCAGCTCGAGCTCGCTCCAGATCGGGAAGCTTCCGTTCCCTCGCCCATCGCAGGATCGGCGCGTCGGGCGGCACGCCCGGGCTGGCCACCACCAGGGTCGCGTCGTCCAGGTGCTCGGCGTGGTGACCGCCGGCCAGCAGCTCGACGCCCGGCGGCACGCCGGAGGCGTCCAGATGCCCGCCCGGGCGCGACTCGGTGACGCGCACGCGCGCGCCGTCCGAGGCCAGCGCCGCCGCGGCGGCCCGGCCGCTGGCGCCGTACCCGACCACGACCACGAGCCGGTCGGCGAACGGATGCTCCTCGGCCAGCGCGGTGCGCTTCTTCTTTCCGGGACGCGCGTGCAGGCTCATCCCGTTCCTCCGCGAGCGATGAAGTCCGCGTAGAAGAGCCCCAGCCCAAACGCCACGGCCAGCCCGGCGATGATCCAGAAGCGGACGATGACCGTGAACTCGGGCCAGCCCAGCAGCTCGAAGTGATGATGGAGCGGGGCCATGCGGAACACGCGCCGCCCCGTCAGCCGGAACACGACGACCTGGATGATCACGGAGGTGGTGATCAGCGCGTACAGGCCGCCCAGGATCAGCAGCAGCAGCTGCGTGTCGGTCATGACGGCGAGCCCGGCAAGCAGGCCGCCGATGGCCAGCGATCCGGTGTCGCCCATGAAGATGCGGGCCGGTGCCGCGTTCCACCAGAGGAACCCCGCGACGGCACCCATCGCGGCCGCGGCCACGATGGCCAGGTCGAGTGTCTGGGCGACGTCCAGGTCGTAGCAGAACCGGGTCGAGAGCCCGGACTCGCAGGAGTGGCGGAACTCCCAGAAGGCGATGACGACGAACGCCGACAGGACCAGGGCCGAGGACCCCGATGCCAGGCCGTCCAGGCCGTCGGTGAGGTTCACCGCGTTGGACGACGCCACGATCATGATGAAGACCCATACATAGAAGAAGAAGCCGAGGCGCAGTCCGGTGTCCCGGACGAAGGACAGGTCCGGGCTCACGTGCGCGACGTGCAGGGCCAGCCACGCGAACACCACCCCGATGACGGCCTGCCCGGCGAGCTTCGCCCCCATGCTCAGCCCGAGCGACCGCCGCCGGACGATCTTCACCAGGTCGTCGGCCGCGCCGAGCGCGCCGAGCGCAAAGGCCACGCCGAGCACCAGGAGGCCGGCCGTGGTGGCGTGTTTGGTGACCACCAGGGCGATCAACCAGCCGACCAGGGTCCCGGCCAGGATGACGAGCCCGCCCATCGTCGGCGTTCCCATCTTCTCCATGTGCCCGCGAGGGCCGTCCTCCCGGATGCGCTGGCCCCAGCCCCACGAGCGGAAGGCCCGGATCGCCAAGGGGGAACCGAGCAGCGACACGAAGAAACCCACGGCTGCGGCGAGCAGGATCCCGGTCACGCGCCGCTTCCCTCCATGACGTCGGCCGGGCGGCTCAGCGCCTCGCCGACCCTCCGCAACCCGACGACTCGCGACGCCTTCACCAGGACGACGTCCCCCGGCCGCATCAGCGCCCGGATGACGCGCTCCGCCTCGCCGGCGTCGGCGGCCGGGTGCACGCGGCCGGCCGGCAGGCCGGCACGCACCGCGGCCGTCCCGATAGCCGCGCCCCACGGCCCGACGGCCACCAGGTCGTCGACACCCAGGGCGGCGAGCCGCGCGCCGATCCGCGCGTGCTCCTCGGCCGCGAACGGGCCGAGCTCCGCCATCTCGCCCAGGACGGCCAGCCAGCGGCCGTCGCCCGCCATCCCGCTCGCCGCCGTGAGCGCCGCCGCCATCGAGGTGGGATTGGCGTTGTAGGCGTCGTTGACGATTGTCACGCGCTCCGCCGTGCGGACCACCTGCATCCGCCCGCCCGACACCGCCGCGTGGCCCAGCGCGGCCGCCGCGGCCTCCGGCTCGACGCCCAGCGCCCCCGCGGCAGCCGCGGCCGCGAGCGCATCCGGGACCATCTGCTCGCCGGGAATCGACAGCCGCACATCGGCTGCGCCCCAGGGCGTCCGCAGGCGGAACGCCGCCCGCCCCGTCTCGCCGTCCACCTCGACGTCCTCGGCGGAAACGTCGGCGGAGCGGTCGAGACCGAACCGGAGCACCGACGCGGCCGTCCGCGTGTCGAAGTCACGGACGCAGCGGGTCGTCGCCGTTCAGCACCGCCGTCCCGTCCGACGGCAGGGCCTCGACCAGCTCGCCCTTCGCAATCACGATGTTCTCGAGCGATCCGAACAGCTCGAGGTGAGCCGGCCCGACGTTCGTCACGATCCCGACGCTCGGCCGGGCGACCTCGCAGAGCGCGCGGATGTGGCCGATGCCGCGCGCGCCCATCTCGCACACGACCGCCTGCGTGCCCGGCGGCACGGACAGGATCGTCAGCGGCAGCCCGATCTCGTTGTTGAACGACTCGGGGCTGGCGGCAACCGACAGCGTGGCGCCGAGAGCCGCCGCAGTGAAGTCCTTCGTGCACGTCTTGCCGGTCGAGCCCGTGATGCCGAGGAATGTCGCGCTCAGCCCCTCCCGTTCCCGCGATGCCAGAAGGGACAGCGCCCAAGGGGATCCGGCACATCGATCACGGCGAACTCCGACGGCAGCTCGCCGTCGACGCCGGAGTTCGCCTCGACCACCGCGCACGCGGCGCCGGCCGTTGCCGCGTCGGCGACGAACCGGTGCGAATCGAAGTCCGGCATGCGCAGCGCGACGAACGCGTCGCCGGCGGCGACGTCACGGCTGTCGGTGGCGACGCGGAGCACACGGCGCTCCGCTCCCTCCCCGCGACGCAGGTCGCCGCCGAGGTCGACGGCCAGTTGGGCGACGCTTCGCTCTCTCACCGCGCCCCACCTGTGGGACGCTCGCCCCCTCCGGCGGCGAGGGATGCAATCTCCTCTCGTGCCACCACGCGGTCGTCGAAGGGCACCATGCGGTCGGCGAACTGCTGGCCCGTCTCGTGACCCTTCCCGGCGATCACGACGACGTCGCCGGGCGCCGCCTCGGCAAGCGCCATGGCGATGGCCCGGCGTCGATCGGGCTCCACCGAGTACGAGCCGCCGCCGCGGCCTGCGCCCGGCTCGATCTCGGCGATGATCGCGAGCGGGTCCTCGGAGCGCGGATTGTCGGTGGTGACCACCGTGAGGTCGGCGAGGCGCGTCGCCGCCTCGCCCATCAACGGCCGCTTGCCGCGGTCGCGATCGCCGCCGCAGCCGAAGACGACGATCAGCCTGCGTTCCCCGGCGAGCCGGCGCGTGGCCCGCAGGACGTTCTCCAGGCTGTCGGGCGTGTGCGCGTAGTCGACCAGCACCGAGAACGCCTGCCCCGCGTCCACCGGCTCGAGACGTCCGGGCACCCCCGGGAGTGCCGCGATGCCCTCGGCGAGCGCGTCGTCGGGCACGCCCACGTGACGTGCCGCCACGCACGCCGCCAGGCAGTTGGACACGTTGTACGGCCCCCGCAGCGGCGAGCGGATCGTGAGCCCGCTGATCCGGAACGAGATGCCGCCCGGACCGATCTCCACGTCGGTCGCGACGATATCGGCGCCGGGCTCGCGGAAGCCGACGGTCACGACCGGCACCGACGCCCGCTGGGCGAGGCGGCGACCCTCCTCCGTGTCGACGTCGACCACGCCGCGTTCGGAGAGCTCGGGCGTGAAGAGGCGCGCCTTCGCGTCGAAGTACGCCTCCATGGTCCCGTGGTAGTCCAGGTGGTCCTGCGACAGGTTGGTGAAGACCGCGCACGCGCACGCGGGTTCCGTCGACCCGGTGCTGATCCAGGCCGTGCGAGGACACCTCCATGGCTGCCGCGCGCACTCCCTCGGCGGCCATCCGGGCGAACAGCCGCTGCAGGTCCGGCGCCTCGGGCGTCGTCCGGTCGAACGGCACGACGCGTCCATCGATGCGCACGCCGGTCGTCCCCACGACCCCGGGCGCGAGGCCGGCGGCCCGGAAGATCGATTCCAGGAGGAAGGTGGTCGTCGTCTTCCCGTTGGTGCCGGTCACGCCGACCAGCGGGAAGGCCTGGGACGGACGCCCGAAGAACGCTGCGGAGATCGGACCCATCGCCCACCGCACCCGCGGGACCACGACCTGCGCGCATCCGACCGCAACGGGGCGCTCGGCGACCACGGCGACGGCTCCAGCTGCCGCCGCGGCCGCGGCGAAGTCGTGCCCGTCGACATGGTCGCCCGGCACGCAGAAGAACAGTGACCCCGGGCGGACCTCGCCGGACCGGTACGTCACGTCGGTGACCGTCGGGTCGTCCGCGACGCCGTCGTCGCGACGCGCGTCCGGGACCGCGTCGATGAGCCGGGACAGCGGCACGTCGCGCCGCTCCCGCGACGATGAGGTGTGCGTCACTGACGGAGAATCGCTCGAGGGTGTCGCCGAAGGGCCCCCGGCACTCGCCTCAGGGGCCCGTGAACGCGGCGAGCTTAGCATGGCCCGGTTCACCCTAGCCCGGTCTGACGGCGTGAGGGGGGGTGGGTGGCTTCGCCGCCGGAGGGATCCGGAGCCGAGCCAGGGCGAACCGAGCCACGTCTTGGAACAGCGGGGCGGCAGCCACCCCGCCGTACACCGTCGAGGGGTCGTCGAGCACCGCGGCGACCACCAGCGCGGGCCGCGACGCCGGCGCGAACCCGATGAACGACGCGATGGTCTTGTGCGTGTAACCGGCGCGGCTCTGCCGCGGCACGCGCGCCGTCCCGGTCTTGCCGGCGACCCAGTACCCGGGGATCTGAGCCTGGACGCCGGTGCCGGTCTCCACCGCGTATGCGAGCATGCGCGTCACCGTGGCGGCGGTGTCGGCCGACACCACGCGGCGCTTCGCCGGCGGCGGGGCGGGCTGGAGCGCGCCGTTCGCATCCACCGTGCCGCGAACCAGGCGCGGCTCGGTCCACACGCCGCCGTTGGCGATCGTCGCGTACACCGAGGCCATCTGCAGCGGCGTGACGGCGAGCCCCTGGCCGAACGCCATCGTCGCCAGGCTGACGCCGGACCACGTGTCGACCGGGGGAAGGATGCCGCCGGATTCGCCGGGGAACCCGAGGCCGGTGGTGCGGCCGAAGCCGAACCGGGTCATGTACCGGTAGAAGCGCTGCTGCCCCAGCGTGTTCGCGATCTTGATGGCGCCGATGTTGCTGGAGATCGACAGGATGTCGGCCGGCGTCATCGTCTCGGTCGGGTGGGTCTCCGCGTCGTGGATCGTCGCGTCGTACACCCGGAGCTGGTCGGGCACCACGAAGCGGGTGCGCGGGTTGATGGTCCCCGCCTGGAGCGCGGCGGACACCGTGATGACCTTGTTCACCGAGCCCGGCTCGTACACGTCGGTGACCGCGCGGCTCCGCAGGTCGTTGGGGTTCGCCTCGGCGAAGCTGTTGGGGTCGAACCACGGGTATGTGGCCATCGCGAGGATCTCTCCCGTCTGCGGGTTCATCACGATGACGGTTCCCCCGGACGCGTGGTTTCGCCGTACGGCGTCGGCCAGCGACTGCTGAGCGCGGTACTGGATGTCCCGGTCGATGGTCAGCATCAGGTCGTCGCCGGGGACGGGCGGCGTGGACACCGTGCCGGCCTGCGGGATCAGGGTCCCGCTGGGGTCCTCCTGCACGATCTCGTGTCCGGCGCGTCCCGCGAGCAGCTTCTGATACTGCTTCTCGAGCCCCGCGAGGCCGGTCCCGTCGACGCCGACGAACCCGAGGACCTGCGGCGCGAGGCTTCCCGCCGGGTAGTAGCGCCGCGTGTCGCCCAGGAAACCGATGCCGGGCAGATGCTGCGCCTCGAGCGTCCGCGCCATAGACAGGTCGACGCCGCGCTGGACGTAGACGAAATGGATCGGCGTCCCGTCCTTGTCCACGCGCGTCTCGAGCAACGGACGGATCTGCCTGACCTTCAGGTGGAGCATCCGGCCGAGCGTCCGTGCCTCGCCGCTGGGGTCGGTCACCAGCTGCGGGTCCACGTACACGTCCTTGGCCGGCAGCGACATCGCGAGCTGCCCGCCGTTCCGGTCGTCGATGGTTCCGCGTGGCGCCGGCAGCGTCAGGTCCCGCACCCGCTGGTCGACGCGCCCGCGACTCCAGGGCCCCGGCGTCGCGCACCTGGAGCACGACGAGGCGGGCCATGATCGCGGCGAGGCCGAGCGCCGACACGACGAAGATCGCCACGAGGCGCGACGCCGGCGCCTGCGGCTCGTCGCGGCTCACGGTTGCGCTCCGAGGACCGCCTTCAGAGAGGAGCCGGCCAGGGCGCCAACGCGGGACGCCGACCCGCTCGCCGGTGGCTGATCGTGACCCCGCCCACCGCTCGAGGCGCGGACGTGGAGGGTGTGGACCTGCGAGGGATCGGGCAGCTGGAGCCCCGCGCGGTGCGCCGCGGTCGCGATGCGCTCGGGCGCCGACAGCCGCGCCACGGTGAGCGTCTGCTCGCCGTAGTGCTGCTGCAGCGCCTTGGCCCGGACCTGGAGGTCCTGCATCCGGAACGAGGTCTGGGAGACGAGCGCCTGGAGCGACACGATGCCGACCACGAGCGCCCCGATCAGCAGGCTCGACAGCACCAGGAACGGTGCCGTCCTGCGGCGGCGCCTGGTCGCGGGACGGACGAGCCGAACCGGGCGCTTGGCCGGACGCCGGCTCTGCGCGCGGATGCGGCTTCGGGCGGCCGGCGGCCTTCTTCGCCGGGGCCGGGCGACGACGCGCCGGGGCGGGCGCCCGGCGAGCGGGAACGGTGGCGGGACTCGCGCTCACGCCGCCTCCGGGACCCGTTCGGCCGCCCGCAGCTTCGCGCTGCGGGCGCGGGGATTGGCGGCCGCTTCCCGCGAAGACGGGGTCACCGGCTTGCGGGTCAGGACCGCCAGCCCGGTCTGCGCCGATCAGAAATCGCTTGACGATCCGATCCTCCAGCGAGTGGTAGGAGATCGCCGCGATCCGGCCGCCGGGCTCGAGGAGACTCGCCGCCTGGGGAAGGGAGGCGGCGAGCTCCTCGAGTTCTTCGTTGACCTCGATGCGAATCGCCTGGAAGGTGCGCCGCGCGGGGTGCGGCCCGCCGCGACGGCGCGGGACGGCGCCGGCCACGATCGCCGACGAGCTGCGCAGTCGTCTGGATGGGCTCCCGCCGGCGCGCGCGCTCGATGGCCGCGGCGATGCGGCGCGCATAGCGCTCCTGCCCGTACTCGAACAGCACGCGGACCAGCTCGTCCTCCGGGTAGGTGTTGACGACGTCGGCCGCCGTCGCGCCCGTCGGCGCCCATGCGCATGTCGAGCGGGCCATCGAGGCGGTAGGAGAAGCCGCGCTCGGCGCCGTCGACCTGCATCGAGGAGAGGCCGAGGTCGAGCAGCACGCCACCGGCGCGCTCGATCCCGGTGCCGCGCACCGCGTCCGCCAGGCGCGAGAACCGGGCCTGCACCGCGCGGAACCGGGCACCGAAGCGGCGCAGCCGCTCCGAGGCGACGGCCAGCGCCGAGGGGTCGCGGTCGAGGCCGACCACCGCGCCGACGCCGGCTTCGAGGAGCGCCTCCGCGTGGCCGCCGGCGCCCACCGTGGCGTCCACGACGACCGATCGCCCTTCGAGCAGCTCGACCACCTCCGTGACCAGGACCGGGACGTGACCGGCCTCCTTATCCAAGGAACCGCACGGCGAGCAGGCCGAGGCCGAGGTAGGCGCACAGCACGCCCGCCATCAGGCCGATCAGGTAGAGGCTCTGTCCGAACTCCGCGCAGCAACGACGTGGGCTTGCCCATCCCTTCCTCCGCTCCTCAGCTCTCCGGCTCCAGCGAGCCGCTGGTGTAGGCGCCGGCCTGCGACTGCTCGTACCGGTCCCAGGCCTCGCCGCTCCAGATCTCCAGCCGGTCGGACACGCCGATGACGATCACGTCGCGCCCGATGCCGACTCCCGTTCGCAGCTTCTGCGGGATGACCAGGCGGCCCTGGCTGTCCAGGTCCACGCGCTCGGCGTTGCCGAAGAACATCCGCGCGTAGGCCCGGGCGTGCTGGCCGTTGAGCGGCCGCGAGCGCACCTCCCTGGCTCCGGCCGTCCCACTCCTGCTTGGGAAAGGCGAAGAGACACCCGTCCTGGCCCAGCGTCAGGTACACGCCGTCCGCGAACGACTCGCGGAACTTCGCGGGGAGCGCGATGCGCCCCTTCGTGTCCAGCTGGTACCGGTGCTGACCGAGCAGCTCCGCCACCCTTCCCCTCCTCCTCCACTGCGTTCCACGTTTATGCCACTGGCACTCCACTCAGTCAAGCGACGTGGAGCGAATTACAGGGAGGGATTTCGGATCGAAAGGGACGGGCGCTGCGATGCCGCGACGCGTCAGCGGATCAGAGGTAACGTTCCCATTCGGGCTCGATGCGCCCGATCGTGAGGCGGAAGACGTCCTTCGGGGCGGCGGGCCGCCGCTTCAAGGTCAGGCCCGCGTCCCGCGCCAGGCGGTTCTCCTTGCGTGAGTTGCATCGCCTGCACGCCGCCACGACGTTGTCCCAGGTGTGCTGGCCGCCGCGCGATCGTGGGATGACATGATCGACGTTCTCGGCCGGCGAGCCGCAGTACTGGCACGCCCACTCGTCCCGCGCGAAGACCGCTCGGCGGGTGAGCGCCGCGTGGGCGCGGAACGGCACGTGAACGAAGTAGCGCAGGCGCACGACGGACGGCGCCGGGCAACTCGAAGCGCTCCGACCGGAAGACGACGCCGTTCGATGCCAGGACGACGGCCTTCTCCTTGAGGACGAGCACGACCGCTCGCCGCGCCGGGACGACGGCGAGGGGCTGGTGCGTCGAATTCAGTACGAGCGACCTGGGCATTGGGCCTCACCCGGTCGGCAGTATAGCGGCAGCCCCTGATCGGACTGGGAACAGGAAAACCGTCAACAGGACTTGACGATCGCGACTTACACGCGTGTAATTCTTGGTGGGAAGGCGGCCCACCGGGTGTCGCCCGACGACGACGGGCGCCCTCGCCGAATCCGTACCACACACGCGGATTCGGCACACAACCACATAGGGGCCGCGCGGGGCGCCTCGAGACACGGAGGGCGCACCCGGGCCGCCTCCCCGATCGGAGGCTCGGGCTCCAGTCCCGATGTCCGTCTGCCGAAACCCGGAACGGCTGAGACGCGTATTAGAACGGTAGGATCATTGGTCGATCCGTTACGAGTCCGGGCGTCTCTCGCGGAGGCTGGGTGGAAGCACGCAGGGAACAGGCTGACTGGGAGCAGTTCACGGCCTCGTTCAACGGGGTCGCGGACAACATCGAACGGGTCGTCCAGGGCAAGGAACGCGAGGTCAGGCTTGCCCTGGTGTGCCTGATCGCCGAGGGTCACCTCCTGATCGAGGACGTGCCCGGCGTCGGCAAGACCATGCTGGCCAAATCGATCGCCCGTTCCATCGACTGCTCCTTCCGTCGCATCCAGTTCACGCCCGACCTGCTGCCCACCGACGTCACCGGCGTCAACGTCTACAACCAGGAGCGCGGTGACTTCGAGTTCAAGCCCGGCGCCGTCTTCGCGAACGTCGTGCTGGCCGACGAGATCAACCGGGCCAGCCCGAAGACGCAGTCGGCGCTGCTGGAGAGCATGGAGGAGCGCCAGGTCACGGTCGACACCGTGACGTACCAGCTGGGCTCACCGTTCATGGTCATCGCCACGCAGAACCCCATCGAGCACGAGGGCACGTATCCCCTGCCCGAGGCGCAGCTCGACCGGTTCATGATGCGGCTGTCCATCGGCTACCCGAACTTCGAGTCGGAGTCGTCGATCCTGGCGACGCACGGCGTCGCGTCGACGCTCGAGGACATCGAGCCCGTGAACGACGCGCCGGGGATCGCCGACATGATCGAGCTCGGCCCGTGAGGTCTACGTCGCCGACACGCTCCGCGACTACATCGTCGCGATCTCGGAGGCGAGCCGGAAGCACCCCGAGCTGTACCTGGGCGCGAGCCCACGGGCCTCGATCTCGCTCCTGCGGGCCAGCAGGGCGATGGCGGCCGCCGAGGGCCGCGACTACGTCATCCCCGACGACGTCAAGACGCTCGCGGGGCCGGTCCTCATCCACCGCCTGATCGTTTCCGCCGACGCCGCCATGAGCGGGCGTTCCAGCGAGGCCATCCTGGCCGAGCTGCTGAACGAGGTACCGGTACCGGTTCGCGGGAAGGCCTGATGCCGACCCGGCGGGGCTGGATAGCCTTCGCGGCCGGCCTCGCGACCTGGGTGGTGGCCCGTCTGGTCGCGTCCCGCGACCTCCACATGCTGGCCGTCGGTCTGGTCGTGCTCCCGTGGCTCGCCACGCTCCTGATCCGGTGGACCCCGACACGCCTGGAAGTTCGCCGCCACCTGTCCACGGCCAGGGCCTCGCTCGGCTCCCGGGTGGACGTGCACCTCACGATCGAGAACTCGGCCCGCACCACCACCTCGTTCCTGTTGATCGAGGACGGCGTCCCCGCCGGGCTGGGACGCCCCGCGCGCCTGGTGGCCGCCGGCATCCCGCCGCGCAACCACCAGACGCTCCACTACAGCCTGGTGTGCAAGCAGCGAGGCCGCTACGACATCGGTCCCGTGACGATCTACCTGACGGATCCGTTCGGCCTGTCCCGCACCCGCGTCGAGGCGCTGGCGCGGAGCGAATTGGTCGTGTATCCCGATGTCGAGGACATCTCGGCGGCCGGCCTCGTCACCCAGGGAGCCGGTTCCGGCGAGGCGGCCGTACGGCACCTGTACCGGTCGGCGGCCGAGTTCTACACGATGCGGGAGTACGTGGAGGGCGACGACCTGCGCCGCATCCACTGGCCCAGCGTCGCGCGCACGGGCCGCCTGATGATCCGTCAGGACGAGTCGACGCGGCGCTCCTCGGCCACGCTGTTCCTGGACACGCGGCAGTCGGCGCTCGGCGCCTACGGGTCGCCCGGCTTCGAGCGCGCCGTCTCGGTGGCCGCCTCGCTGGGCCGCGCGCTGTCCGTCGCCGGCTTCGCCCTCCACGTGGGGATGGTGGAAAAGTCCCCGGCGTTGATGACCGACCAGCAGATGCTCGAGCTGCTGGCGGGGACCAGCCCCTCCCGCGCGCAGACGCTCGCGCCGTCGATGTCCAATCTCCGGGCCTCGTCGCCCACGGACAGCACGCTGGCCGTGGTGACGGCGCCGCCCCTCGCCAACGAGGTGGGGCTGCTGTCGCGCATCGGGGCGACGTTCGGCCGCAAGATCGCCGTCTTCGTCTACCCCGTCAATCCATCCGCCCTGAGCGTGGACGCGGCGGCCGAGCTGGAGGGCCGGACGACGGCGGCCCGGGCGTCGCTCAGCCGGGCCGGATGGGACGTGTACCTCGTGCAACCGGAAGGGAGGCTCGCCGACGTATGGCGGTTGAAGCGAGTCGGGAAGCTCCTGGCGGCCGGCTCGTCCTCCTGACGGGCCTCACGGCCCTGGTGGTGGTCGCCGCGTCGGCGTTCGGCCGCGTCTATCAGGGACACGGGCCGACCGTCCGGCTGGGATTCGTCGCGCTGCTGGCCATGGGACTGGCGATCCTGCTCGAGCGACGGAGCCTCGTGCTGGCCACGGTCGTCAGCGCGATCGGGCTGGTCATGGCGGTCGCCCTCTTCGTGTTCCCGGACACGACGGCCGCCGGGCTCCCGACGCTCGCGACCCTGCACCAGGCGCTGACGGCCTTCGCCTCCGTCGCGCGGACCTCGGCCGTCGAGGTCGCCCCCGCCCCGCCGCTGCCTCCCCTCCTGCTGGCGGGCATCACCGCGGCCTGGACCGCCGCCTTCGCGACGCATGCGCTGGCGGTGCGCGCACGGAGCCCGCTGCTCGCCACGGCGCCGCCTGCGGCCCTCCTGGTGTTCGCCGGGATCGTGATGGGCGACGGCGCGCGGCCGCTCTACGTCCTGGTGTTCCTGGCCGCCGGCCTGGCGGTGCTGTTCGCCGACGCGCTGCGCCGGGTGAGCGCCTGGGGTCCCGTCAGCGTCTGGCACGAGCGGCGATCGGTTCGCTCCGGCGGCGGAGCGCCCGCCCGCGGCGCGTGGCGGGTTGCCATCGGCTGCCTGGCGATCGCGCTCTTCGCTCCCTGGGTGCTCCCGGGGTTCGGGTCGACGGCGCTGCTCTCGGTCCGGGGCGGCGTGGCCGCGCAGGTGTCGATCGATCCGACCGTCGACATCCGGCCCCGATTGCTCCAGAACCCCGCGACGCAGCTGTTCACCGCGCAGTCCGCGCACGCGTCGTACTGGCGGTTCATGACCCTCGACTCGTTCAGCGGGCGCCACTGGACCAGCTCGCACAGCCTGACGGGCGGAACGACCCCTCAGGGAAACGTGCTGCCCGCGGACCTCCCGTCGCTGCCGTGCATGGACCCGAAGACGAGCGACGCGGCGGCCCTCCGGCTCGCCCCCCAACCGTGCCCCGCCGGCTTCCCCGACAGCGGACCCACCGTCTACTGGCTGACGCAGCACTTCGCCTTCGGTCCGCTGGCGCAGCCGTGGCTGCCCGCGGCGCCCGACCCGATCAGCGCGAGCCTCGCCGGGCAGCAGTTCCGGTACGACCCCGAGACCTCCGCGATCGTGTACCCGAACGGCTCGTTCAAGGGGTTCTCGTACTCGGCCGTGTCCGTAGCGGTCGTCCCGACGCCGGCGGAGCTGTCCGCGATCCCGAGCCTGCAGGTCTTCCAGAACCCCAACTGGACGCACTACGTCCAGTTGCCCGACAACATCCCCCCGCAGATCGGGCAGATCGCGAACCAGATCGTCGCGGACGCGGGCGCCACCACGCCGTACGCGAAGATCCTGGCGATCCAGGACTACCTGAAGGACTTCACCTACGACACGCACGTGAAGGCCCCGACCGGGGTCAACGACCTCCTCTACTTCCTGACCAAGGCACACCGCGGCTACTGCGAGCAGTTCGCGGGCACGATGGCGGTCATGCTCCGCGAGCTGGGCATCCCCGCGCGCGTCGCCGTCGGATTCACGTCCGGCACGTACAACAGCGGCACGCACTCGTACCAGGTGACCACCCAGAACGCGCACAGCTGGGTCGAGGTGGAGTTCCCCGGGTACGGCTGGCTCGCGTTCGAGCCCACGCCGACCAGGGACAACCCCATCGCCCAGGCCTACGACACGAACGTCACGACCGGCGGCATCCAGGGCTGCCAGCAGGTCGGCCCGCACGGCCGCTGCCTCGACACGTCGATCCCGGGCGGCAGCTCGACCAACGCCGGCAAGGTCACCGGAGCCGCCCAGAAGCTCCTGACCCCGCAGCTGGGCGGAGGAGCGTTGGCACCCGCGAAGAGCCCGGCGCCAAAGCCGCAGCCGCTGGTCAATCGCGTGCGGCACTGGGGGCTGTTGCTCGGCCTGGCGCTGCTCGTGGTGCTGCTGCTGGTCACCCCGCCCCTCAAGGAGATCCGGCGGTGGATGGCGTTGCGCGGGGGCAGCCTGAACCCGCGGGAGCGCGTGTCGGCGGCATACGGGGTCCTGTGCGAACGCACCGCGGACATCGGGCTGGGGCGCCGGGCGTTCGAAACTCCGCTGGAGTACGAGCGGCGCATGGCCGTCATCGCCCCGACGAGCGCGCACGCCCTGGTCCGCCTCACCGACCTCACGCTTCGCGCGACGTACGCCATGAACGGCATCACGGAGAAGGAGGCCGCGGAGGCGGCGCAGCTGTCACGCGACGCCTACCGCGAGATCCGGAAGTCCTCGCCCGCATCACGCCGGCTGGTCGGCCTCTACCGCGTGGGGTCGTGGGATCCCGGCGACCGATGGCTGCGGTCGCCGGAGGACGGGGTCAAACCCCGAGCTGCACTTCGCGCGTAGCGTCGCGGAGGACGCGGACGAACTGGTCCCGGTCCCGTCGGAACTCGGCGACGTCACCCGACACCTGCTTCGTGACCTCGTCGATCGCCACGAAGAACGCCATCTGACCCTCCCGCAGCGCATCGAGGACCTCTCCTTCGCGGCGCACCACGCGGAAGACCGACTTCCCGTCGGTGACCAGCTTGACCTCGGCGAGATGCTGGTCGAGCCCGGCCCTGCGGTTGAGGAAGTCCCACGCGCGACGGACGCGCTGCAGGGACATCCCGCCGTCCAGCAGCGACTTCACCACGCGCAGGGCCACCAGGTCCCGGAACGAATACATGCGCGGCACGCCCGGCCGGCCGCCCGTCTTCTGGATCGAGGGTTCTACGAGCCCAATCTGGTCCCAGTAGCGGAGTTGCCGCGGCGTGCACCCCGTGAGCCGGGAAGACTGATGAGCCGTGAAACCCTCCAACGCGCGCTCCGATCGCTCGCTACTCGCACACAGGCCCGGCCGCGCCGTGCGGACGCTCGCCGGAGGGGAAGAACTCGGATGTTCTAGTCCTATCGACGCACCGATGCAAGGCGAGCCCGCGAGCAGCGACAACGCGAACGGATCACAGCGAAAGTGAATGACGCTCTCGTGCGCGGCGTCAGTCGGTGCCGCGTGGGCGCCGCATGCGCTCCGCGAAGCGCGCAAGCGCGGCGGCGATCGACATCCGACCGGCGCCCTCGATGCGGACATGGTCGCGGCCCATCCGGCGGAGGTAGTGGTAGACGAGGAGCGCCGACCCGAACATGAGCGCGAATCCGACGATGGCCACCCAGAGGTTGAACGCGAACGTGAGCAACAGAATGAAGCCGACCGCGAACGCCACCAGACCCCAGCGGACCCGTCGCAGCAAGTGCGTCGTCAGCGACGTCCGCGCGGGCAGTCGAGGATCCTCTTCGATCAGACGGCGTTCGATCTCGTCGAGAATCCGCTGTTCGTGCTCCGAGAGCGGCACGGCCACCCTTTCCAGTCGGACGGTCTCAATTATAGGAACAGGTTCGCAAAGGGGCTATCCCTCAGTTTCTCGGCGGGGCCCGTCTGGGGGTGAAGCCTCCGGAGGGTCGCAACAGCACGGCGGGAACGGCTGTTCCCGGACCGAAACGGCGCCCGACCCGGTCGACGGCCCGCTCGGCGTCGCCCCACCGACCGGCCGTGACCAGGGAGATCTGCTGGGCCCCGGCCGGGACCAGGCCCGTCGCGGCCACCCCGATCAGGCGGAACCGCCGGCGCCCGGGGGGCAGCTTGGCATGGAGCTCGGCCGCCACCCGGTAGAGGTCGGCTCCCACGTCGGTCGCGTCGGGGATGGTCTTCGAACGGGTCAGCGTGGAGAAGCTGGGAAGGCGGAGCTTCAACGTCACGGTCCGGGCCCGGTAGCCGTCCGTTCGGAGCCGGGCAGCGACGCGGTGGCACAGGTCGAGGATCTCCCGGCGGATCTCGTCGGGATCGTCGAGGTCGCGCAGGTAGGTCTCCTCGTGGCTCACCGACTTGGGCGCCTCGAAGGGCACGACGGAGCGGAAGTCCTCGCCGTTGGCCAGGGCGCGGAGACCCGCCGCCTGCCCCTCGCCGAGCGCGCGTTCGAGGATCGGGGCGGGGGTTCGCGCCATGTCGCCGATCAGCCGGATGCCGAGCCGCTCGAGGGTCTCCGCCGTCTTCTCCCCCACGCCCCACAGCGCCCGCACCGGAAGCGGGTGCAGGAAGTCGAGGACCTCCCCCGCGCGGACGACGATCATGCCGTCGGGCTTGGCCTTGGTGGAGCCGAGCTTCGCGACGAGCTTCGTCGGCCCCACGCCCACCGAGCAGGTGAGCGACAGCTCGTCCTGCACGGTCGCGCGGATGCGGGCGGCGATCTCGGGAGACGGGCCGAACAGTGTCGTCGCGCCGGACACGTCCAGGAACGCCTCGTCGAGCGAGATGGGCTCGACGGTCGGGGTGAAGGACAGCAGAACCTCCCGGAAGCGGTTGGAGTACGCGCGGTAGGCGTCGAAGTCGGGCCGGATGAAGACCGCGTCGGGGCACAGCCGCTTGGCCCGGACCGACGGCATCGCGGAGCGGAGGCCGCGCTTGCGCGCCTCGTACGAGGCCGACATCACGACGCCGCGCGACCCGGAGGCGCCCACCACCACCGGCTTCCCGGCCAGCGACGGATCCTTCAGCGTCTCGACGGACGCGTAGAAGGCGTCGAGGTCCACGTGGAGGATCGGCTCGGTGGGCGGCGTCCGGACCGGGGTCATCGGCCCGCCGATCCCCCGCTGGCGTGCCAGATCTTGCGGATGGGACGGTCGCTCTCCCCGGACGGCGGTCCGGGCGACGCGGCGAGCGCCTCGGCGAGGCGTCCGTCGTGCCGGGCCCGGTTCAGCTCCGCCAGGTCCCACACGCGTTCCACGACGACGCTCGCGCCCCGCGCGCCGGTCCGGCGCAGCCGGCCCCACACCGCCAGCAGGAATCCGTGGAAGATCGTCTTCGCGCACCACGGCTGGACGCGCTCGAACACGGTGACGTCGGACAGGCCAGTGCCGTCGTCGAGGGTCAGGAAGATGATCCGCTGTCCGCTGCGAACGGCCGGGGTCTGCGAGGCGACCTTCACACCCGCCACCATCACCCATGTCTCGCCCCGCGCGTCGGCCAGGTCCTTCGCCCACGTCACGCCCAGGTCGCGCATGAGCGGCTCGTAGAACGAGATCAGCCGGCGCGACGCGTCCATCCCGACCACCTCGAGCTCGGCCTTCACCTTCTCTGCGGCGGTGTACTCGGGGAGGATCTGCGGGACCTCGGCCGCGTCGAGGGGCAGCGCGATCTGCTCGCCCTCCCGCGGCGCCTCGGCGGTCATGGCCGTGAACAGGCGGTCCCGCCGCGAGCCGCCCGGCAGCGCGTCGAACGCGCCGGCGTGGGCCAGTGACTCCGCCACCGGCCGGGACACCTCCGCCCGGCGCAGGAAGTCGCCCACGTCCGTGAACGGCCGCTCGGCGCGCGCCTCCAGGATCGTGCGCACCTCGGCGTCGGCGATCCCGTGCACGTCCTTCAACGCCAGCCGAATCCCGTACCGCCGCCCAGGCTCTCCGGGGAGGACCTCGACCGTGTACTCGGGTTCGCTGACGTTGACGTCCAGCGGCAGGATCGCGATGCCGTGGCGCCGCGCGTCCTCCAGGATCAGCCGCCGCGGGTACATCCCCGGCTCGTGGGTGAGCACCCCGGCCAGGAAGTGCGCCGGGTAGTGGGCCTTCAGCCATGCCGACTGGTACGTGGGGACGGCGAACGCGGCGGCGTGGGCCTTGCAGAACCCGAACGAGGCGAACTGGGCCACCTGGTTCCAGACCAGCTCGGCGGTGGGCCCGTCCACGCCGCGGACCTTCGCCCGGGCCAGGAACTCGGGACGGACCGCCTCGACCTCGCCGTCGTCGGCCAGGTGCCGGCGGATGCGGTCGGCCTCGGTCAGGTCGTAGCCGCCCAGGGCCGTCAGGACCTTCATCACCTGCTCGTGATACACGATCACGCCGTGCGTCTCCCCCAATGCGTCCCGCAGCAGCGGATGCGAGAACGATACCGGCTCCATCCGATGCCGCCGGCGCAGGAACGGCGTGATCATGTCCGACTTCACGGGACCCGGCCGGAACAGCGAGATGTCGATGATCAGGTCGCTCCACTCGGTGGGCTGGAACTTCTGCAGCAGCTCGCGCTGGCCGGGCGACTCGATCTGGAAACAGCCGAGCGTGTCGGAGGACCGGATCAGCTCGAACGTGGCGGGGTCGCGCAGCGGGACCTCGTCCAGGTCGACCTTCTGTCCTTGCGTGCGCGCGATCTCGTCCAGCGAGTGCCGCATCGCCGACAGCAGCCGGATCCCCAGGACGTCGAGCTTCAGCAGGCCGAGGATCTCGACGTCGTCCTTGTCGGCCTGGATCATCCGGTACCCCTGGAACGAGCGCTCGAGCGGCACGCGATCGGGCAGATCGTGACCGGACAGCACGATCCCCGACGGGTGCAGCGCGAGGTGCCGCGGGAACCCGTTCAGCCGCTCGACGACCCGGAACAGCAGGTCGAGCTGGCCCGCGTTCAGGTTCAGCCCCGCCAGCTCGGGCAGGTGCTCCATCGCCTCCCGGACGTGGTGCGCGCCGATGTGCGGGAAGGCCTTGGCCGCGATGTCGACCTCGCCCTCTGGCAGGCCGAGCGCCTTGCCCACCTCGCGGATGGCGCCGCGCGCGCGGTACGTGTCGACCATCGTCACGCAGGCGCACCGGTCGTCGCCGTAGCGGGACAGGATCATGTCGTAGACGTCCTCGCGCCGGGCCGACTCCACGTCGATGTCGACGTCGGGGAGCTCGTCGCGCTGCGGGTTGATGAACCGCTCGAACAGCAGCCCGTGGCGGACCGGGTCCACGTCGGAGATATGGGTCAGGTAGCAGACGAGCGACCCGGCCGCCGACCCGCGGCACGCGCACCGGATGCCCATGGCCCGGATGTCGTCCACGATGTCGGCCACGGTCAGGAAGTAGGCCGCGAAGCCCATCGTCTGGATCATGGCCAGCTCGTGGTCGAGCCGGTCGCGGACCTCGCGCGTGGGCTCCATGCCGCGCTCCTCGATCCCGCGCCAGCAGCGCTCGGCCAGCACCGAGCCGGCGCTCCGCCCCGCAGGCGTGGGGAACTGCGGAAAGTGCACCTCTCCGATGCCGATGTCGAACCCGCACCGCTCGGCGACGTCGAGCGTGGCGTCGCACAGGGCCGGCCGCTCGGCGAACAGGCGCCGCATCTCCTCCGGCGGCTTCAGCCAGCCCTCGTCGTTGCTCCGGCTGATGTGGTTCGGCGCCAGCGGAACGATGTCGCGCATGCATTCGAGGACGTCGGCCAGGAACGCGTCCTCGGGCACCAGGTAGCGCACGGCATTCGTCGCCACGCCCGGGAGGCCGGTGCGATCGATCAGCTTGACCAGCCTGCGGACGTCGTCGGCCGTCCCCGGCTCCCGGTGGTCGCGGACCTCCACGAACAGGTCCCGGCCGAAGGCGTCCCGCCACGGCCCCAGTGCATCGATCGCCGCGTCGGGTTGGCCCCGCACCACCAGCGCCCCCGGCTCGGAGTCGGGCCCCAGCAGGCAGACGAGCCCCTCGGCCCGTTCGCACACCTGTCCGGTGGTGAGCGCGGGATCGCCCCGCTCGCCGCTCATGTGCGCG
This sequence comes from uncultured Actinomycetota bacterium, assembly GCA_963770955.1. Lineage (GTDB taxonomy): Bacteria > Actinomycetota > UBA4738 > UBA4738 > UBA4738 > DASPTB01. The sequence goes on along the minus strand of CAVYRK010000011.1, from coordinate 720,132 downwards.
TCGGTGAGCAGGCGGCAGAGGTTCCCGTAGCCGCGGGCGTCCTTCGCCAGGACGACCACCGGCCGGTCGGCCGTTCCCATTCCTTCTCTCAGGCGCACCGTCAGCGTCGCGCCGAAGATCGGGCGCATCCCCTCGCGCGCGCAGGCCGCGGCGAACCGCGCAGAACCGTACAGGCCGTCGCGGTCGGTCATCGCCACCGCCGGCATACCGAGCGCCGACGCCTGCCGCACCAGGTCCTCGGGCGAGAACGCGCCGTCGCGCAGCGAGAAGTAGGAGCGGACGTTCAGGTGCACGAATGGGGAGCGCGCAATCACGGGGCTCAGCCAATCCTAAAGTCGGAGAATTGGAAATTCCGATACAATGATCCGACCGGAAGATCCGGGAGGAGTCCGTGGCAGCGAAGGTCACCATCGTTCGAGGGAAGGGTCAGATCACCATTCCCGCCGAGATCCGGGAAGCCGCCCGCCTGGAGGAGGGCGACGCTGTTCAGGTCGAGATGACCGCCGACGGCATACTCCTCCGCCCGAGGAAGTCGATCGACGCCACACAGACTTGGTTCTGGACTCCCTCCTGGCAGGCCGGCGAGCGCAAGGCCACCGAGGACATCAAGGCTGGACGGGTCGAGCGCTACGAGAGCGACCGCGAGTTTCTCAAGTCGCTCGAGTGACCCGGCGTGCCGACCTACGAGCTCACCGCTCGCTTCAGGCGAGACTTCGACTCCCTCACCGAACAGCAGAAGAAGGCCGTACGCAAAGCGATACGGGCGTTCGTGGCCGACCTGAGGAAGGGAACCTTCCGCACAAGCCTTCGTGTGAAAGGCGTGCAAGCCGCAGGGGGAATCTTCGAGATGACCTGGGCACCGGATGGCCGATGCACGTTCGAGTTCGGGTCCGAGATTCGAGCAGGCGAATCCCACGTCATCTGGCGACGGTGCGGAACACATGACGTCTTCCGGAAGCCCTGACGATCGCCGGTGGCGGCCGGGGGACGCGATCGCGCTCCGCGAGATGTGGCGCGGCCGCGTGTGGGGCGCGCTACCGGTCACGGTGGTCGAGGACGCGCCCGGTCAACGCGTCCTGTTGGTGTGGCCCGACACGCCGTGGATGGTGCCGGTCGGCCCCGACGGCGAGGAGCTCCGCATCCCGGAAGACGACTGGACGCTGCGCGACCGGCGCAACACGCGCTGGGTGCTGTCGTTCTCGTGGCCCGATCGCGCGTACTCCTGCATCTCGTTTCGCAGGGCCGATGGCGGTGACTTCACCGGCTGGTACGTGAACATCGAGACGCCGCTGACGCCGACGCCGATCGGGTTCGACTTCACCGACCACCTGCTCGACGTCCTTGTCGAGCCCGACCGCTCGTCGTGGCGGTGGAAGGACGAAGACGAGCTGGCCGAGGCCGTCGAGCGCGGCGTCTTCTCCCCCGCCGACGCGGAGGCGTTCCGCGCCGCAGGCGAGCAGGCAATCGAGCACCTGGCGAGCGGCGCGCCCCCATTCGACCGAGACTGGTCGTCGTGGCGGCCCGACCCGGCGTGGCCCAGGCCCGAGCTCCCCCAGGGCTGGGACCGCGCCGGGGACTGACCGTCTCAGTCCCACAGCCGCTCCAGGTGCCACCGCCCCGCCCGGCGGTCCTCGTACAGGTCGAGCACCATCCCGCCGCGCGCCTCGATCCGCCAGTACTCGCGCTCGCGGCCGTCCTCCCACCACCGGCCCTCGATGCGCCACCGCCCGATCACGTCGCGGACCTCGTAGCGGCGTCCCCGCCAGACGAACGCCGACGGCATCCCCCCGTCGCGCTCCACCGCCACCAGGTCCTCGTAGAGCTTGCTCACCGCCACCACCCCGCTCCCGGCCACCCGCGGCCCCGCATCCCCCGTTTGCTCTACTCGAACGTATGTTCGATATGGGAGCAGGACTGTACGCCCGGCCACCGACACCTGTCAAGAGCGGGCGGCGACGGAAGCGCGGCTCGCTTCGACAGCTCATTCGGGCGGTGCCATCCTCTTCATCGGGAGGAGCGACGACTGCCGGCAGCAGCCGGGGGGGTGTATCTCATGTCCAACGAGGCACGTCCGAACGATCGACGCCCATCCACCAGAAACCGGCGCGAACTGCTCACGGGCGCCGCAGCGGCGGCCGGAGTGCTCGCCGTCGAGGCGCTTGCCAGAACTCCCGCCGCCGAGGCGACGCAGGGAAGCGCGGTGCTCGCGGGAGACCTGAACACCTCGACCGCGTCCAAGTGAAGGCGAAGTTCACCGTGACGTGATCGCTCCGAGCGCCGAAGGGGCCCGAGGGGTCTCCGACGACGCAACGACCCAGCGGTCAGGATGGTGCGCCGTCCGTCCCTCGACGAGCATCCCGCCACGCGAGGGCCCATCCCGCGATCGCCACGACCGCGACGATCGCGATGCCCACCGGGCCGCCGATGCCGACTCCGGCCCGTGCGGGAACGAGCGCGGCGAGGATCACGGCGGCGGCGCCCACTGCGGGCGCTGACCCGAAGGTGATCAGTGGGTCGGCGCGGCGACCGAACGCGAGCATGCTCCATCCGATCCCGCATCCGGCGAGCAGCGCCATGACGACGGCCGCCAGCAACACACCGACCGCCGGGGACGGGACGTCGTGGGGAGGCGGCGGGACGGGCAACGCGTTGGGCGCGGGCGGATCCGCGCCGCGCACCAGGATCGCCACCCCGGGGGCCACCAGCCTGCCGCCGGAGGCGAGCGTTCGGGCGAACTCCTCGTTCGCGAGCGCCTTCACGATGAGGATCGACGGGCGCTGCGGAAGCACTCGGCGCGTGCCGTCCCAGAAGGGCCGGATCGCCTTGTTCATGAAGGGATCGGCGCTCGTGGTCTGTCGCCCCGCGAGGAGATCGGCGAGGTCGCCGGCGTACACGTACAGGCCCTGCTGTCGATCGGGAGGGAGGGCCAGGCGGATCGTCCGTTCGTCGAGCGTCGTGGAAAGCGTGCCGGCGATTCCCTGCTGGGAGACGAGGAACACGAACGGGCGGCCGGCGGGCAGCGACCGAACGTAGCCCGCCGCCGCCGTGGCCTCCTGAAGCGCCGGCTCCTTGATCCACATCCCCGGACCGCCCCGGTACCACGTCACGAACCCGGGGAAGGCGAGCAGGCCGACTCCGATCAGGGCGACCGCTCCGCCGACCCACCGGCGCCGCCGGTTGCCGTTCGGCGAGGCGCCCGACGGTTCGTGTGTTACCCGCCGCCGCTCCGCCCAGCGTTGCACCCAGGTGACCGCCCACTCGATCCCCTCCGCGAGCAGGATCACTCCCGGGACGGCCACCGCGAGCTCGAAGAACCGGTGAGGCGGCAGGTTCTTCGTCACGACGCCGTAGATCACCCCGAGACCGCAGACGATCGTCCACCCCGACAGGATGGCCAGTCCCATCGATCGAGGGCCCGATGGCTTCGTCGCCCGGCCCGGCGGCCGGTCGTCGGGACGCAGCAGCGAAAACGCCCCCATCGCCGCCACGGGGATCGTCAGCGGGAAGCGGAGGCGCGCGACGTCGGTCCGCAGCTTCTGGGGCAGCCGCCACGGAGGTTCGCTCATCTCGATGGTGCTGAACGGCACCCGCAGGATCAGCGCGATGGTGGCGGCCACGATCGCGCCGGCGGACGCGGCGACGGTTGCGAGCAGACCCGAGTCGGTGCGGAGCCACGGGGTTCCATCGCGCCGCCCACGCAGTGCGGCGGGAAGGCGAAGGGCGGCCGCGACGGCGAGCGCCGCCAGCAGCACCGCGAGAAACAACCAGTGGGCGATGCCCCCGGCGGCCAGCAGGACGATGCTGCCGGCCAAACCCCGCTCCCCGGCCGCCCGCCGCGCGATCGCGGTCAGGGCGGCAACGGCCAACGCCAGGAGCAGGAGCGTCGCGACGTTCTCCGACAACAGGCGGGTCGCGCCCAGCAGCACGATGGCAACGGCGGTCGTCAGGGCGAACCGCCGCTCGGATCGGCGGAAGATCGCGACCGAGAACGCCCCCATCGCCAGGGCGAAGACGGCGACCAGGACGATGGGCACGACCACCGAGAGGATCGGCTGGGATTGACGGGTGACGGACCCGGTCACGGCCTCGAGCAGCGACGTTCCCGGACGGGATGCCGTGTCGAGCGGGCCGATTCCCCGGGCCGCGGCGAACCGGGCGTGCCAGATGTACCAGGAGGTGTCGAAGCCGAGCGGCTCTGGGTAGTGGTGAAGGACGTACGCGGGGGCATAGAACAGGTACGCACCCACCCCCGCGGCTGCCACGAGCAGACCCGCAGACGTCCATGACCGCGGTGGCTGGGCGCGCCGGCGCACGGTGAGGGCGCTCGGGGGACCTCCGGTACGTTGGATCGCCATAGGTCGGGCCCTACAATAGGGTATCTTCTTCCCCCGACCGCGGTGATGGGGAGTCCGCGGGCGGTTTCCGTACTGCGAGGAGCGACCATGCGAATCTTGATCTTGGGTGGAGACGGCTACCTGGGCTGGCCCACGGCCATGCACTTCTCGAGCCGCGGACACGAGGTCCACGTCGTGGACAACTACCTGCGCCGCCGCGCGCACCAGGAGGCGGGCACCGACTCGCTGACCCCGATCGCGGAGAACCTCCCCGCCCGGGCCGCCGCCTGGAAGGAGGTCTCCGGCCGCGAGATCGGCGTGACGGAGGGCGACCTGACCGAGTGGGAGGTCGTCGAGACCGCTCTTCCGCGACTTCCAGCCCGAGACGATCGTGCACTACGGCGAGCAGCCGTCGGCCCCCTACTCGATGATCGACCGGCAGCACGCCGTCGACACGCAGCAGAACAACGTGATCAACACGCTGAACGTGCTGTGGGCGATGCGCGACATCACGCCCGACGCGCACCTGGTGAAGCTCGGGACGATGGGCGAGTACGGCACGCCGAACATCGACATCGAAGAGGGCTACATCGAGATCGAGCACAAGGGGCGAAAGGACCGGCTGCCCTTCCCGAAGCTCCCCGGCTCGCTGTACCACTGCTCGAAGGTCCACGACTCGACCAACATCCACTTCGCGACCCGCATCTGGGGCCTGCGCGCGACCGACCTGAACCAGGGCGTCGTGTACGGCATCGAGACCGAGCAGACGAAGCTCGACCCGCGCCTGATGACCCGGTTCGACTACGACGAGGTCTTCGGGACGGCGCTCAACCGCTTCTGCCTGCAGGCCGTGATCGGGCACCCGCTGACCCCCTACGGCAAGGGCGGACAGACGCGCGGCTACCTGAACATCGTCGACACGCTCGCCTGCGTCGAGCTGGCCTCGCTGAACCCGGCGGCGCCCGGCGAGTTCCGGGTCTTCAACCAGTTCACCGAGCAGTTCTCGATCAACGAGCTGGCCGACATCGTCCAGCGTGCGGGCAAGGCGCACGGCCTGGACGTCGCGATCGAGCACCTCGAGAACCCGCGAGTGGAGTTGGAGGACCACTACTACAACGCCGCGCACACCAAGCTGATGGAGCTGGGCCTCCAGCCGCACCTACTCTCCGAGACGCTGGTCGAGTCGATGTTCGGCGTGATCGAGCGGCACCGGGACCGGGTGATCACCGACGCGATCATGCCGAGGACGACATGGCGCGGGCGGGTCCAGCCGGTCTCCGGCTGAGCTTCCCGTGCGCGGGCGGCGATCGGTGTAAGACTGGAGCCGTGATCGGGATGGGGGCCGGATGATCGGGCTGCGAATCGTGGGCGGCCTGGCCGCCCTGTTCCTGTTCGTCGTCTCGATCCGCCGGTATCAGCGCCGCACCATCTCGCGGCTCAGCCTGATCGTCACGGGCGTGGTCACGATCGGCGTCATGGTCCTGGCCATCTCGCCGGCCGTGTACAACCCCGCGTTCGACGCCTTCCACTTCCGGCAGGGCGGCGGCCGGCGGCTCCTGGGCCTGCTGATCTTCGCGACGATCGTCCTGTTCATCATGCTGGTCCAGACGATGGGCGCGGCCGACCGCGCGAACTCGTCGGTGCGCGCGCTGGTCGAGGCGCTGACGGTGCAGGCGTTCGACTGGGAACGGGTGTCGGCGCAGCTGCCCGAAGGCGAGTCGGTGGTCGTGATCATGCCGGCGCACAACGAGGCGGAGAACCTCTCGGCGGTCATCCACTCGCTGCCGTCGACGCTCGAGGGGTATCCGGTGGTGCCCATCGTGGTGGACGACGGCTCGGAGGACGGCACGGCGGACGTGGCCAGGAAGGCCGGCGCATACGTCGCCCGGCTGCTGATCCGCCGTGGGGGCGGGTTCGCGCTGCGCGTGGGCTACGAGATCGGGCGCCACCTGAACGCCGTCGTCCTGGTGACCATGGACGCCGACGGGCAGCACGTGGCCGACGAGATGCCGCTGCTGGTCAAGCCGATCCTGGAGGGCGATGCCGACCTGGTGAACGGGTCGCGCGTCCTGGGCGAGTTCGAGCGCGAGAGCGTCATCCGCCACGTCGGGGTGCACTTCTTCTCTTGGGTCGTCACCCTGATGACCGGGTCGCGCATCACCGACGTGTCGAACGGCTACCGCGCCATCCGCGCCGACGTGCTGCGCCGGCTGAAGCTGGACCAGGACCAGTTCTGGGCGTCGGAGCTGCTGATCGAGGGCATGCGGATGCGGCTGCGCATCCGCGAGGTGCCCATCACGATCCGGGCCCGTGCCGGACGGCGAGTCGAAGAAGCCGAAGACGCTCAAGTACGCCTGGCACTTCACGAAGGCCATCTTCAAGACCTGGCTGCGGTAGCGTTCCCTGGTGCGTACCCAAGACCGCCGGGCCGGCGCCCGCGCGCGTCCTGAGCAAGGGTCTCCCTGGCGCGGACATGTGCCCGGGTTCCTGACCGTCGTCGTGGCGTCGGGCGCCATCGCGCTGTTCCTCTATGGGATCTACGCGATCGGGCGCTTCCCCATGCCGGTCGGGTGGGACACGCCCCGCTACCTCGACCAGGTCGGTCTGGTCGCGACGCGAGGGCTGACCCACGTCCCGACCTCTCTCCCCTTCCCCTCGAGCACGCTGGCCAGCAGAGCCGGATTCCCGGTCCTGGTGCTGTCGCTGGCCGGCGCGCTGCACACCTCCACGTTCGTGACGGCCGCCACGGTCCCACCCAGCGTCGCCATCGCCATCGCCCTGGCAGCGGGGGCATTCCTCTCCTGGAGCCTGCACGGCGACCGCTGGACCTTCGGCCTGGCCGCCATCGTGGTCGGCGTCTCCGCGATGGTCGTCCGGCTCTACCTCCCGGAGACGTACAGCGACAGCATGACGGCGATGGCCCTGGTGACGGCCGGCCTGCTGCCGGCGCTCTCCTACCTGCGGGATGGGCGCGGGTTCCTCGCGGCGGCCCTGTTGATCGGCACCGCGGGCGTCGCGCACGGTCCGCTGTTCGCGCTGTTCGTCGGTGTGCTGGGCCTGGTCGCCCTCACCTACGCGCCGGAGTCGTATCGAGCCTGGCGAGCGGGGACGAACGACGGCAGGCGCGACGCCGACGGGCCGCCTGGCCACTGTGGTGGTCGCGGCCGTCGCCGTTCCCGCCGTGACCATCCTCGGGCTGCTCCGCACCGCCCCCAACACGCCCCACCAGGTCCGGAGTCAGTTCGTGATCAAGCTCCGGGAGGACCTCTCCCTGTACTGGTTCCCGCTCACGATTCCGCTGGCGGCGATTGGGGCGGCGGCGGCCGCGGGGTGGAAGCGCGTGCCGCTCGCCCGAGGCGCGGGCGCGGACCCCGACCGGCGCGAGACGCGCGTCGCGATGGGGTTCCTGCTGCGCGTGTCGATCGCGTGGGGCGCCGTGACCGTGGTCATGCTCGTCGCGTTCGTGGCCGGTTTGAACCTGCCGGCCCACCGATTCCTGGCGTTTTTCCTCCCGCTCCCCCTCCTGGTGGCGGTGGGCGTGATCGGGATCGCCGGCCTGGCCGAGCGGCGTGCGGCTCGCAGCGACCCACGGGCGTCGCGCCGAACCGGGTTCACCGTGGCCGTCGCCGGCGTGGCAATTCTCACGTTGCTCGGCGGGTTCGATCTGTACGTGCAGATCGTGCACCGCCGCGGCGCCGAATGGCTCACGGTCGCGAAGGTGCGGGACTCCGCGACGGCGAGCGCGTACCTGGATGCCGCCGGCGTCCCCGCGACGGCGCCCGTCGTCTACGTCTTCGACAAGGCGAGCCCGCGGTCGAACCTGCCCGAGATGACCTACGTGATGCGGTCGGTGCTGTCGCCCGATCGGATGCAGAGCGTGCACGTCTATCTGGGAACGCCGGAGAACTACGCCGCGGGCAAGCCGACGTACCGGCCTCAGGACTCCACGTATGACTCCGCCGAGGGTGCGTACTGGCCCGGCATCGCCGATGTGCTGCCGCAGCATCCGATCGCGTTGCTCCTGCAGGAATACAACCCGGCGTACGCACGGATCGCCGCCGCGCACCCCGAGTGGGTCGTCGGGCCGGGCGTCATCGCGCTGGGCGGAGGCAAGCCGGGCGTGACCGTCGCGGCGACCGCGATCCCGGCCGATCTCAGCAATCCCCTGGCCGGCGTGGTGTACGGCGTCGGCACCATCGTCCTGCTGTTCCTGACGGGGATCGGCTGGGCCCTCTGCGCTGCTGCCGGCCCGAACGCGGGGCTTCGAGGCGATGGCGCTCGCGCCGGCCTTCGGCATCGCAGCGATCCTGCTGACGGGCGTGCTGCTCGACTCCGTCCTGGGGATGCGGCTGCGCGGCGCGGGGGGCGCTGCCGCCGTCCTCGTTCCCCTGGTGGTGGGCGCGGCTGCTCGCCGCGCGGCGCCTCCGGCGGGACGGCTGGGAGGCGTTCCCCGCGGCCTGAGCCGCCGGGCGGGGACATAGAGTGGTCCCCATGTCCAGGCTGGCGGAGCGAACCCCCGTGCGGCCGGCTCCCGCGCCCGTCTGGAACGATGCCTGGCCGGCCGTCGTCGTCGGCGCGGCGTTGGTGCTTGCCTACGTGATCGTCTACCCGCTGTTCGGCCTGCACGTGACCATCGGATCGGACGCTCCCGTCTACGCCTGGTGGGCCCGCGTCGGCGGCGCGCTCGGGATGGGACCGCTCGGCACGGGCACCCGCCCGGGATCGGTCGGCCTGGTGGCCACGCTCTCCCGAGTGACGACTGCGCCGGCAGCCGGCGTCGTCGCCGCCGCGATTCCCGCGCTCGCCGCCGCCACTGGGTTGGCGGCGGGCGCCGTGTCGGAGCTCGCCCTCGGCGCCGATCGCCCGCGGTTCCTCCTGGTCGCCGTCTTCGCCGGCTCGTACCTGACGTTGCTCGCCGACGGCTACCTGTCGACGTTCGCGTTCCTGACCGCGTTCGTCGCCGCGTTGGCGTGCATGGCGTCGTCGCTCACCACGACCGATGCGTCGGCGGACGGCGCCGCGCCGGATGCACGGCGAGCCAACGCGCCGGTCGTGTGCGCTGCCGCGCTCATCCTGGCCGCCGGATTGGCCCACCCCCTGCTGCTCGGCCTGGCCGGCGCCGTTGTCGCCGGCGGCATCGTCGCGCTCCTCCCGATCGCCGCCCGGGCGCTTCGTCGCGGCGCGCCCTTGCGGTCGACCGGGGCGGCACGGGTCGGCGCGGGCGGCCTCGCCGGAGCGATCCTGGTTCCCGGCGGCCTGGCGCTCTCGGGCGGGTTCGCCGGCAGCGCGGTGGTGACGTCCCGCGACGCGATCCTGCGGAACGCCGGACGAAGCTCGCTCCTGCGCTCGTCCTACACGAGGAAGCTGACCCACGACTTCGCCTGGTACCGCGTGCTGGTGGTGCTCGGGTTGGCGGCGACGCCGCTGCTCGGCCGCAAGGAGGCGGGCGCGGCCTGGCGGACCGAGCGGGCGCGCTTCCTCTGGGGGGCGGCGATCGCATGGGTTGCGGCTGCCGGCGCCGGTGTGGCGGTCCTCCTGGCCGGGACCTCCGTCCCGGGACAGCGACTCGCAGCGACCTGTCTGGCACTGCCCCTGCTGGCAGGCGTCGGGCTCGCCGCGATGTGGCGACGGCCGCGCGCGGGCGCGTGGCGTGTCGCTGCCGCCGCCGGCGCCGTGCTCTTCCTGGTGCTCGCCTGGTCGCGGTGGCTCGGCGCACGGCCGCTCGACTCGCCTGCCGTGCTGACCGATGCCCGTGCGGCCGCGGTCGCGCTGGCCGGGACGCCGCCGGGGACGCCGCTGGTCGTGGTGATGGACGATCGCACCTCGACCCCGACGATCGGCCTCATCCGGTACATGAACGACCTCCGCGGTGCGGTCCCGCCCGCCGCCGCGGGCCGGGTGCACGTGTTCCTGGGCACGCCGGAGGACTTCCTGGCCTCCCGTCCGACGATCACCGGACAACCCGAGCACGACGCCTACTCGCGCAGCTCGTTGGAGACGATTCGGAACCTGAGCTCGCGCCCGCTCGTCGTCGCGGTCCGCGCCTTCGATCCGGTCTCCTTCCAGCGCGCGCTCTCCGTTCCCGACGCGAAGCGGATCGCGCCCGGCGTCGTCGTGTTGCCGGGGTCCGCGCCCATCGCGGCGACCTCGTCCGCGAGCGGCGTCGGCTCCGGCCCGCAGTCGCCGTGGCTTCCCGTGTGGGCATCCGCGCTGCTGCTCGCGATCGCGTCGGTCGCCGGGTGGCCCTTCACGGCGCTGGTGCTCGACCGGAACGCCGGACGCCTCCGTTGGGCACTGGCCCCGGCGTTCGGGTTCGCCGCTCTGATGCTGGCGTCCGTCCTCGTCGACGGCGCCGGGCTGCGCCTGTCCGGAGCCGGGGGCTGGGTCGCGCTTGCCGTGGCGGCCGTTCCCGCCTGGGCGGTGCTGCTGTGGAGCTCGGCGCGCGCTCCGCGTTCCCGGGTCGAGTAGTCGGCGGAAACGCTGGTGTCAGTCGCTCGCGGCCAGGCCTCGACGCAGCGCCTCGACGGCGCCGGTCGGATCGTCGGACTCCGTCACCGCGCGCACGACCACGATCCGCCGCGCTCCGGCCTGGACGACATCGGGAAGCGTGGCGCGATCGATGCCGCCGATCGCGAACCACGGCCGGAGCTCTTCGCCGGCCGCCTCCCGCGCCGCCGCGAACGAGATGAACTCCAATCCGGTGGCCGGGCGCCCGGGCTTGGTCGGCGTCGCGTGGACGGGTCCGGCGCACAGGTGGTCCGCCTCCGGCGCCGCGCTCGCGAACTGCTCGGCGTCGTGCGTCGACAGCCCGATCAGGACGTCCTCCCCGACGAGGCCGCGCACGAACGCCGGCGGCAGGTCGTTCTGCCCGACGTGCACCCCGTCGGCGCCACACGCGAGCGCCACGTCCGGGCGATCGTTCACGAAGAACAGTGCCTGATGCCGCTCCGCAGCCTCGCGAAAGATCGCGGCCCACCCCAGCAGGTCGCCGGCCTCTGCGTCCTTCTCGCGGAGCTGCACGACGTCGACACCGGCATCGAGGATCTCCTCCAGGAACTCGGCCAGGTCGTCCTGCTCCCGCCGGGCATCGGTCACCACGTACAGGCGTGCCGCGGCCAGACGGCGCCGGCGCCACTCCCCGAGCGACGAGGGCGCGGCCGGCTCCGACAGGACGGTCTCGCCCTCGCCGCTGCCGCCGGCCACGGCCCGCACCAGCTCGAGCCGGTCGCCGGGCTCCAGACGCAGGTCGTCGTACCGGGCACGCTCGACGGCCTCACCGTTGCGTTCGACGACGACGGAACGCGGATCGAGCGATCGTTGGCGGATGAAGGCGGCCACGGTCGTGCCGTCCGCGATGTCGAACTCGTGGCCGTTCGCCGTCACGCGCATCGCCTCACTCCGCGTCTGCGCGCCGTAGCCGCCGCTCGGCCCCGGCCGACACCAGCGCCGGGTCCTCCCACACGGGGTCGTACCCGAGCGCGCGGAGGCGGGCGGCCACGTCGGCCGGCGAGCGGAGGTCCGCCACCTCGAACTGCCCGGTGGCTTCCTCCGGGTGCTCGTACCCGCCCGGCTCGGTGTGCGAGCCGGCGCTCACGTGGGTGACGCCGACGCGGAACAGGCCGTCGCGCAGCTCGGCGGATTCCCTGGTGGACAGCACGATTCCGGCGTCGGGCGCCGCGAGCCGCAGCGCGCACACCAACTGGGTGAGGTCGCGATCGCCCACCGGGTCCTCCGGCTGCCACCCGGCCGGTGAGGGCCGCAGGCGCGGCACACTCACGGCGACCTGCGACCGCCAGTAGTGCCGCATGAGGAATCGCGCGTGCGCGGCGACCGCGATCGCCTCGTACCGCCAGTCGCCGTGCAACCCGAGCAACGCCCCGATACCCACCCGCCGCATGCCGGCCCGCGCCGCGCGCTCCGGTCCCAGCAGCCTCCACTCGAAGTGGCGCTTGCGACCGGCCAGGTGCACGCGGCGGTACGTCTCCGGGTGATACGTCTCCTGGTACACGACCACGCCCTCGCACCCCGCCTCGGCCAGGCGCCGGTACTCGCCCTCGCTCCACACCTGGACCTCGATCGACAGCGACGGCACCTCGTCCGCCAGCAGGCGCAGCCGTTCCTCCAGGAACTCCACGCCGGTCAGACGCTCGTGTTCCCCGGTGAGCAACAGCACCGACCGGAACCCCTCACGCACCAGGTGCCGCGCCTCCTGCAACGTCTCGTCCGGCGTCAGCGTCTTCCGGGCGATCGGCAGCTCGCGGGCGAACCCGCAGTACACGCACGTCGTCAGGCACTCGTTCGACAGGTAGAGCGGCGCGTACAGGTGCATGGTCCGCCCGAACCGCGCCAGGGTGAGCCGCCGCGACGCGACGGCCATCTCCTCGAGCCGTTCCCCCGCTGCCGGCGACAGCAGCGTCGCGAAGTCCTCCAGCGTCCGCTCCTGCGGCCGGCGGCCGAGGACTCGATCGACCTCGCCGGAGGACGCACCGCGGGAACGTTCGAGCAGCGCGCCGACGGGCACCCGCGCCAGCTCTTCCGCGAACGTCTCCCTCGGCTGCGGATCGAGGAACCCCCGCCCGTGCCGGTCGGCGGGGTGATCGCGAAGCTCCAGCCCGCCGCGTCACGGGCTTCGCTCCAGGAACCCGGTCAGCGGGCTCGACGCCTCGGCCTCCATCCGCTCGGGTGCCCGTCCGGCGAGAAACCCGCGACGGCCCGCGACGACGCCCGCAGCGAAGGCGCGCGCCATCTCCACCGGGTCGCCCGCGACGGCGATCGCCGTGTTCACCAGCACCGCGTCGGCCCCCAGCTCCATCGCCTCGGCCGCGTGCGACGGCGCGCCGAGCCCGGCGTCGACGACGACCGGCACCGTGGCCTGCTCGACGATGATCCGAACGGCGTCACGCGTCCGCACGCCCTGGTTCGACCCGATCCACGACCCGAGCGGCATCACCGTGGCGCAACCGGCCTCCTCCAGCCGCTTGGCCAGGACGGGGTCGGCGTTCAGGTACGGCAGCACGGTGAAGCCGTCGGCGACCAGCCGCTCGGCCGCGCGGAGCGTCTCGACCGGGTCGGGCAGCAGGTAGCGGGGCTCGGGCGTGACCTCGAGCTTGATCCATGCCGGCAGCCCGGCTGCCCGCGCGAGACGGGCGATCCGCACGGCCTCCTCGGCGTCCACCGCCCCCGAGGTGTTCGGCAGCAACAGGTACCGGTCGGCGTCCAGGTACTCCAGGATGTCCGGGCCGCCGGTCGCCTCCAGGTCGACACGCCGGAGGGCCACCGTCACCATCTCGGTGTCGGATGCGGCGATGGCGTCGCGCATCACCTCGAACGAGCCGAACTTCCCCGTCCCCACGATCAGCCGCGAGCCGAAGCTCCGGCCTGCGATCACCAGCGGATCGGCGAGCGCGGCGGTGCTCTCGCCGTTCGAACCCATGCGGTCTCCCTTCGCCGGCATTACCCGGATCAGGTCCCAGTCGGGTCGCCGGCGCCTCTCCAGCCGGCCTCTCAGCCCGGTTGTCCCGAGCTCCCCGGTCGTTCTTCTTGTCGGGAGATCCTATCGCAGGCCTGCGGAAACCCGTCCCGCGCCCGGCCCGTCTTCCGTGCGGAGGGCATGGTGGCCCCCTAGAATGCCTTGCAGGCGCCGTTACCCGATTTCCCCGAGAGGCGCGAATGTCGTCGTCAACAATCCAATCCACCATCGCTGGCCGCTACCACGTGGCCGGGCGGATCGCCTCGGGCGGAATGGGCGAGGTCTACCGTGCCCACGACGCGGTCCTTGCTCGCGAGGTGGCCATCAAGGTCCTGCACCCGCAGTTCGCGCACGACCGCGGGTTCGTCGAGCGCTTCCGCCGCGAGGCCCGCGCTGCGGCGATCCTCAACCACCCCAACATCGTCGGCGTCTACGACTGGGGCTCGACCGACGGGACCTATTTCATGGTCATGGAGTACGTGCCGGGGACGAACCTGCGGAGCCTGCTGGTCGAGCACGGCCGGTTGGACGCCGGCGCAGGTCGTCGAGGTCACGACGCAGGTGCTGGCCGCCCTCGACCACGCGCACGGGCACGGCATCGTGCACCGGGACGTCAAGCCCGAGAACATCCTGGTCACCCGCGACGGCGTGGTGAAGGTCGCCGACTTCGGGCTGGCCCGCGCGTTCGCCGAGGCCAGCATCAGCCAGGCGGAGGGAACCGTCACGGGCACCGTGCAGTACCTGGCGCCCGAGCAGATCCAGGGCGAGCCGGCCGACCCGCGCACCGACCTGTACGCGCTCGGCGTCGTGATGTTCGAGTGCCTGACGGGGCGGGCCCCGTTCGGCGGCGAGACGTCGCTCGCCATCGCGTACCAGCACCTGACGAACCGGGTGCCGCCGCCGTCGTCGCTCGCGCGCAACGTTCCGCCCGTGCTGGACCGCGCCGTCATGCACGCCACTGAGAAGGACCGGACCGACCGGCCGCAGTCGGCGCGGTCGATGCGCGACGAGGTGGCGCGGGCGGGCGTGAACCTGAACGGCTCGCCGACGATCGCCGACCTCGCCCGGGACCTGCCGGTCGCCGCCGTGGCGGCCCCCGAGCGCGCGCCCACAGTGACCATCCCGCGCGCCGACACGCCCCGCGCGCGGCGCCGGCGGACGCGACGGCGGTGGATGTGGACCCTGCTCGCGCTCGTCCTCGCGGCCGCCGTCGGGTGGGCGACCTGGGCGTACGCGATCCCCCACTACGCGAACGTGCCCCAGGTGACGGGGCTCTCGATGCAGGCGGCGCAGACCAAGCTCGAAAACGCCGGCTTCAAGGTCCAGGTGGCATCGGAGGGCGTCAACTCCGTCGACGTGAAGGTGGGCGACGTCGTGAAGACGTCGCCGCCGGTCGGCTCGAAGACGAAGACCCATTCGACGGTCGTCATCTACCCGTCCACGGGACCGCCGATCCAGCAGGTCCCGAGCGTCCGGGGCATGGACGCGGAGCTCGCGCGCCAGAAGCTCGCCCAGGCGGGGTTCACGAACATCGTGCGGAAGAACGTGTACAGCGACGCGATCGACAAGGGTCAGGCGGTCGGCACCCTGCCCAAGACCGGCGCGAAGGTACGCGTCACCGACGAGCTCACGCTGCAGATCAGCAGGGGGCCGCAACCCATCGCGATCCCCGACCTGAGCGGCGTGAAGCAGTCGGACGCCATCAAGACGCTCCACGGGGACGGCTTCAAGACGACGGTCACGCACGACTTCTCGAACGACGTCCCGAAGGGATACGTCATCTCGACGCAGCCCCCGAAGGGCACCATGCTGCAGCCCGGCAAGCAGGTCGTCGTGGTCGTGTCGAAGGGCCCGAAGCTGTTCCCGATGCCGAACGTGCTGCTGCAAAAGGTGAATCAGGCCAAGAAGTACCTGGAGGGCCTTGGGCTCATCGTCGACACGGTGGTGACCGGCAACGGCGACCACATCGTGGTGGGGCAGGTCCCGGGGGACAAGACGATGGTGCACGCGGGCGAGCACGTCACGCTGTACATCCTGCAGTAGGCGTCAGCCCATGTGGAAGTAGAAGTTCCCCGTCGAGACGGCGAGCAGGAAGAACACGATCTCGATCGCTCCCAGCACGATCCCCGCGATCGCCAGTCCCTTCCCCGTCTGCATCCCGCCGGAGGTCCCGATCTGATTGAGCCCCGCGACTCCGAAGACCACGGCCAGGATCGGCACGATCATGAACAGGACGAACAGCAGCAACCCGACGATCCCGAGGACGAGCGACGCGATCGACAGGCCGTTGGTCCTCGGCGTCGCCTGCACGTACACGGGCTGGACCGGGCTCGCGGGCTGCG
The DNA here is from genome assembly GCA_963770955.1 of uncultured Actinomycetota bacterium. Taxonomy (GTDB): domain Bacteria; phylum Actinomycetota; class UBA4738; order UBA4738; family UBA4738; genus DASPTB01. The sequence continues at coordinate 703,987 of CAVYRK010000011.1, read as the reverse complement.
GGAACCCGGGGGCGACCGGACCCGCGGGAGCGGCGGGGGGCGGTTGTGGTGAAAACTCGGGCGGTGGGCCGAGTGGGGCACCCGCCGCGCCGATGGTTCCCGTTCGGAAGTCGTAGCCGCAGTAGCGGCAGACGATAGCCGCGGCCTTGATCTGCTCGGCGCACGCCGGGCAGAACTTCACGTCGTTCGGCGTCGCCTGCGGGACTGTGGAGTCGCTCAACGATCCTCCCCGGTCGAACCGGCCGCATCGTACCGAACGCCGATGCCCAGCGCGAGGGGCCGACGGTGAAGGGCGTCAGGCCTCGGTGTCCGAGCCCGGTTCCTCCTGGTACGAGTACCGCTCCTCGCGCCAGGGGTCGGCGTGGATGTGGTAGCCGCGCTCCTCCCAGAACCCCCGCGTGTTCCGGTCGCTGAACTCCAGGCCGCGCAGCCACTTCGCGCTCTTCCAGGCGTAGCGCTTCGGGACGACGAGCCGGAGGGGGAACCCGTGGTCGGGCTCCAGCGGCTCGCCGCCATGGCCCCACGCGACCAGCACGTCGTCGTCCAGCATCGCCTCGAGCGACAGGTCGGACGTGTAGCCGCCATCGCAGTGCGTGATCACCCACTGCGCCTCGGGCTTCGGCATCGCCTTCTCCGCCAGGACGCGGAGCGGGATTCCCTCCCAGTCGTTGTCGAGTGTCGTCCAGCCCGTCACGCAGTGCATGTCCGCGTGGACGGTCTGCGGGCCGAGCGCTTTCAGCTCCGCATACGACAGGGTGTAGGGGTTCTCGACCAGGCCGGTCACCTGGAAGTCCCACTTCGCCTCGTCGAAGCGCGGGACGCCGCCGAAGTGCAGGATCGGCCACGTCTTCACCAGCCGCTGCCCGGGAGGGACGCGCGCCGCCACCTCGGGCGGGTACTTGTTGCCGAACAGGCTCACCGACCGGCCGATCCCGCATCCTCGGCGACCTTGCGCCACACCGTGATGGCCTCCTCGACGTCCTGCGTGCTGACGTCCAGGTTGGTCACCAGGCGGACCTTTATGCCGAGCGCGTTCGACAGGACACCGGCGTCGCGAAGGCGGTCGCGTACCTCCAGGCCGCTGATCCCGACTGCCTCCGTGTCCAGGTACAGGATGTTCGTCTGCACCGTTGCCGGGTCGATCGCTCCGGGCGTCGCCTCCGCGATGCCCTCCGCCAGGCGCCTCGCGTTCGCGTGATCCTCGTGCAGCCTCCGCGGGCCGTCGCGCAGCGCGATCAGCCCCGCGGCCGCCATGATCCCGGCCTGGCGCCACGCGCCGCCGATCAGGATGCGCGTCCGCTTCGCTTCGCGGATGAAGTCCTTCGTCCCGCACACCATCGAGCCGATCGGGGCCCCGAGCCCCTTGGACAGGCAGAACATGACGGTGTCGACGTTGGCCGTGTAGTCGGTGGCCTGTGCGCCGGTGGCCGCGCACGCGTTGAACAGGCGCGCGCCGTCGAGGTGGACTCGCACGCCGCGCTCGCGCGCGACGTCGGTCACGGCGCGGAACTCGTCGACGCCCCATGGCACCCCGCCGGCCGCCTGGTGGGTGTTCTCCAGGGACAACAGGTCGACGATCTCGACGTCGAAGGGATCGGGCTCGAGGGCCTCGCGAACCTGGGCGGACGTCGGCCGGCCGTCCGCGCTGGGCAGCCCGTGGAACGCGATGGCGGACAGGATCGCCGAGGTCGAGACCTCGGTCGTCGCGACGTGCGAGTCCCGTTCGGCGACCACGAAGTGCCCCGCGCGCGTCTGCGCGTGCATGGCGATCTGGTTCCCCATCGTGCCGGTCGCGACGTACAGGGCGTCCTCCGTGCCGACGGCCTCGGCCGCGGCGTCCTGCAGGCGGTTGACCGTGGGGTCGTCGCCGTACCAGTCGTCGCCGACGTCCGCGGCCGCCATCGCCGCGCGCATGGCATCGGACGGCCTGGTGACGGTGTCGCTGCGAAGGTCGATGAGGCGGGGCATGGCCGCGAGTATAGTGGCCGCCCGATGAGGGTCCTGATCGCGGGCACCGGCGGCCTGGGCGGGTACTTCGGGGCCAGGTTGCAGCAGGCCGGCAACGACGTGTGGTTCCTCGCCCGCGGCGAGAACCTCTCCGCGCTCCGCGAGCGAGGGTTGCTGCTGCGGAGCGATTTCGGCGACCTCGACCTGCATCCCGTGCGCGCGGTCCCGGACGCGGACGAGATCGACGGGCCGGTGGACGCCGTGCTCTTCTCCGTGAAGATGTACGACATCGACGCGATGGCGGACAGGATCGCCCCGTCGGTCGCGAGCGGCACGTCGATCACGTCGGTGCAGAACGGGGTCGAGAGCGTCGACTTCCTTCGGGTGCGGTTCCCGCACGCCGCGATCCTCGGCGGCGTCGCGCGGGTCGAGGGCTGGAAGGAAGGCCCGGGCGACTTCCGGCAGCGCGGGCCGAACAACCGGCTGGTCGTGGGCGCGTTCCGGGCGGAGGACCGTCCCGCCGTAGATGCGCTCGGCGCCGCCTTCGCCGGGACGCCCGTCGTGTTCGAGGCGAGCGACGACATCGAGTCCGAGTTGTGGTTCAAGATGATGAGCATCTGCTGCGTCGCGGGGATCACCGCGTACTGCCGATGCCCCATCGGGCAGGGCCGCACCGACCCCGTCCTGCGGCCGCTGATGGAGTCGATTGCCGCCGAGGTGCGGGCCGTGGCCGATGCCCGCGGGGTGAGGTTCCCCGTGCCGGCACCGGTCCTGACGGTCCTGCAGTACATCGATGAGGTGCTGCGGCCCGAGTTGAAGGCCTCGATGTGCCGCGACGTCGAGGCGGGCCGGCCCCTCGAGGTCCCATGGCTGAACGGGGCCATCGTCCGGTTCGGCGAGGCGGCCGGCATCCCGACGCCTGCCAACCGCAGGATCCTGGACGCGCTGCTGCCGCTGCACGAGGCGGCCCTCGCCGCCCGCGCGAGGGTGTAGGCGAGTCCTGGTACGGCGGCTCGTCCGCGGCAGCTCAGGCCAGGATGTAGGCCTCCTCCTCCTGCATCTCGGAGTCGAGCCCCTTCGCCTCGATCTCGTCGGGGACGCGCACCGGCTCGAACCGGTCCAGGATCTTCAGGATCAGCCAGGTCACGACGAACGCGTAGACGGCGACGATGGCGGCCGCCGCGACCTGGAGGCCGAAGAACTTCACATCGCCGCCGATCAGTCCGTCGGACCCGGCCACGTTCACCGACGAGAGCGCGAACACCCCGAGCAGGATCGTGCCCGTCACGCCGCCGACGCCGTGCGCGCCCCACACGTCGAGGGCGTCGTCCCACTTCCTCCGCTCGCGGAACATCACGGCGCCGTAGCAGATCGCGCCCGCGGCCATCCCGATGATGAACGACGACCACGTGGGCACGAACCCGGCACACGGCGTGATGCAGGCGAGCCCGGCGACGGCTCCGGTGAACGCGCCCACCAGGCTCGGCTTCCCGTCACGCTTCCACGAGATGAACAGCCACGTGCACATCGCGATCGAGCCGGCGATGTCGGTGTTGACGAACGCCTGCGCGGCAACGCCGTTGGCCGCAAGCGCCGAGCCACCGTTGAAGCCGAACCACCCGAACCAGAGGAGCCCCGTTCCGAGGGCGACGAACGCGACGTTGTGCGGCAGGACCTTCTCGCCGGGCCCGAACTTCCGCGCGCCGACCACCCACACCGACGCCAGGGCCGCGAACCCGGCGCTGGCGTGCACGACCATCCCGCCGGCGAAGTCCTCCACGCCCCAGCTGGCCATGAATCCGCCGCCCCAGATCCAGTGGACCAGCGGGATGTAGACCAGCAGGCTCCAGGCCACCAGGAACTTCAGGTAGCTCTTGAACCGAACCCGGTCGGCGAACGCTCCCGTGATGAGCGCCGGGGTGATGATCGCGAACATCTCCTGGAACACGAAGTGGGCCTGCGCCGGGATCGTCGGCGCCCACGGTCCCGGGGTCTCGCCGACGCCTCGCAGGAACGCCCAGTCGAGGTTCCCGATGATCCCCCCGATGTTGCCGGAGAAGGCGAGCGAGTAGCCCACCGAGACCCAGATCGCGGTCACGATCCCCATCGAGACGAAGCTCTGCATCACGATGGCGAGGAAGTTCTTCCTTCGAACCAGGCCCCCGTAGAAGAAGGCGAGGCCGGGGGTCATCACCGCCACCAGCGCGGCCGAGATGAGCACGAACGCGGTGTCACCCGTGTTGATCGGCTGCATGCGATCCTCCTTCGGTCTGCATGGGGGAAGGCCGATCGGACCCGAGTCGGACGGTGCCTCCTTGGGTCCTGCGCCGTGAAGTCTGCGTCCGGAACAGGGCCGATGCAAGCTTCTTGGGGGTTCGGCGGGTGCCTCCGCCTCGTCCCGCTGGACGGGCAGGGTACAATGGCCGTATGGCATCCCTGGGCGTGTACAAGACGCGTTCGGGGACGATCTTTCGAATCGCCGACACCGTCGAGGCCGGACCCAAGGTCGAGGTCCTGAAGGAAGGCATCTGGGTCCCCGGACGGATCGCGATGTTCGGTCTTCGCCTGGATGCCTCGACCACCAAGCTCAGTGCGGCGGCCGTGGACAAGCTCCCCAGCTAGAACGCCGGCCCTTCCTCGAGATCAGGCTCCGTCGGGCACCAGGTAGCCGAATCGCTCTCGGAACTCGTCTGGCGTGACGTTCGCCGCAGCCGCGATCGGCGCGAGCTTCGCCGGGTCGTCCAGGTCCTCCCGCTCCAGCCGGATCATGTACTCCTTCGCGACGCGGTACGAGTTGCTGGACAGGTCCACCTGCCGCACGCGCGTCTTGCCGGTCTCGGGATCGGTCAGCGCATCGAACGGCAGCGGGACCATGTGGTCCTCCTGGATCGTGATCATGGCGCCGGGCTCTCCGCCGTCCGAGTCCGCGTGCTGGCGCAGGTACTCCACCGCGCCGAACCCGAGGTCGCGCGTGTACGCGATGTCGAACGGAATGGGCGGCGCGCACCGGAGCTCGTAGCCGATGTTCTTCGCGACGATGCTCGTCTTCTGACCGCGTTCCTTCAGGCGCTTCGTCACGACCTCGGCGAGGACACGGTGCAGGTGCACCTCGCCCAGGCGTACGTTCCCGTACTCGTCGCGCTCCACGTCCGGCGCCACCTCCAGCAGGTCCTGGGACGAGAACCGCAGCGACAGCCCTTCGGCGATGATCGCCACTCCGAACGGGCGGCCGTGCGCGATCCGCTTGAGGAGCGTCGTCTCCAGGATGTCGGCCACGTGCGCCAGACGGATCTCGCCTGGAGGAAACTCCTCGCCGATGACCGCGACGGTCGTGCCGGCCGCCTTCGCGATGCCGATCGCGAGGTGTCCCGCCGAGCGGCCCATCGCGACGACGAAGTACCACCGCTTGGTGGTCATCGCGTCGGTCATCAGGTTGCTGACCAGCGCGGTCCCGACGTGGCGCGCGGTCTGGAACCCGAAGGTCGGCATCCCGGCCGGGAGCGGCAGGTCGTTGTCGATCGTCTTCGGGACGTGCGCGACGTGCAGCCGGTTGCCCGAGGCGCGGGCGGCCCTGCGCCAGCTGGGCGGCACCGAAGGAGGTGTCATCGCCGCCGATCGTCACCAGCGCGTCGACCTTCAACTCGGTCAGCGCCTTCAGCGCGTTGTGCAGCCGCCAGTCGGGATCGTCGGCCGACTCGTCGCGCACCGTCGGATTCGCCCGGGAGGTGAACAGGATCGAGCCGCCGGTCTGGCTGGATGCGGCTCACGTCCCCGATGTCGAGCGACTGGACGTGCGAGGCGTCGGCCTCGATCAGGTGTGAGAACCCGTCCAGGATCCCGACCACGTCCCACCCCGAGTTGCGCGCCTCGATCGTGGCGGCCGAGATCACGGAGTTCATGCCGGGAGCCGGGCCCCCGCCGCACAGGATTCCCAGGCGCATAGGCCCTCCCTCGAAACGGTCGCGACGAGCCGATTCTAGGTGACACCGCGTGAGCGATTGCGCGGCAGCCACCCCGGCGGCCGGTTGGGATACCCTCCGGGTCGATGCCCCCGGTGCTGACCATCGATGCGGGAACCACCGGCGTCCGGGCCATGGTCGTCCGCGAGGACGGCTCGGTCGCCTCCCGGGCCTATCGCGAGTTCCCACAGTCCTTTCCGCGGCCGGGCTGGGTCGAGCACGATCCCGAGGACTGGTGGCGGGCGCTGCTCGAGTCGACCCAGCAGGCGCTGGCCGACGCCGGCGTCGCGGCCCCCGGCCTCGCCGCGGTCGGGATCACGAACCAGCGCGAGACCACCGTCCTGTGGGACCGGGAGTACGCTCCGCCCGGTCCACCCCGCGATCGTCTGGCAGGACCGCCGGACGGCCGGCATGTGCGACACCCTCAAGGACGAGGGCTGGGAGGAACGCATCCGCGAGCGCACCGGCCTGGTCGTCGACCCCTACTTCTCGGGAACGAAGCTCGCGTGGCTGCTCGATCACGTGGAGGAGGCCCGGGAGGGCGCGGCCGCCGGACGGCTCGCGTTCGGGACGGTCGACTCCTACCTCCTGGCGCGGCTGACCGGCGGCCGCGCCCACGCCACCGACCACACCAACGCCTCGCGCACGATGCTGTACGACATCCACCGGCTCGCCTGGGACGAGGACCTGCTCGACCGCTTGCGCATCCCCGCCGCGCTGCTCCCCGACGTGCTGCCCTCGTGCGGCCGCTTCGCCGCCACGGACCCCGACGTGTTCCTGGGCGCCGCCATCCCCGTGTCGGGCATCGCCGGCGACCAGCAGGCGTCGCTGTTCGGCCAGGCATGCGTTCGCGCGGGCGACACCAAGAACACGTACGGAACGGGCTCGTTCGTGCTGATGCACACCGGAACGGAGGCGGTGCGCTCCGAGACCGGGATGCTCACGACGATGGCCTGCTCGACGCGGCGACGAACCCGCCTACGCGCTGGAGGGCTCGGTGTTCGTCTCGGGCTCGGCCATCCAGTGGCTGCGCGACGGCCTGGGGATCATCCGGGACGCCTCGGAGACGGGTCCGCTCGCGGCGTCCGTCCCCGACAGCGGCGGGGTCGTGTTCGTCCCCGCCCTCACCGGCCTCGGCGCGCCGTGGTGGGACCCGCATGCCCGCGGGACGATCATCGGGCTCACCCGCGGCACGACGCGCGCGCACCTCGCGCGGGCGACGGTCGAGGCCATCGCGTTCCAGATCCGCGACGTCCTCGACCTGATGCGAAAGGAATCGGGGTTGGCCGTGCCCGAGCTCCGTGTCGACGGGGGCGCCGCCGTCATGGACCTGCTGCTCCAGTTCCAGGCGGACCTGTTGCGAACTCCCGTCCGGCGCGCCGTCGTGCTGGAGACGACGGCGATGGGGGCCGCGCGACTGGCCGGACTGGCGGAGGGCGTGTGGTCTGCCGCCGACGTCTCCGCGCCGGACATCAGCGGCGCCCGCTTCTCCCCCGCCGACCCGGAGCGTGCGGACGGCCTGTACCGGACCTGGCGGCGCGCCGTCGAACGGTCCCTGCGCTGGGACGTCGACCAGGGGGACTGACGCCGAGTGACAGGGGGATTCCGGGCCTGAGCTTACTGCTGCCTGACGATGTCGACCGAAATCTCTGCCGCGGGAATCGTTCCTCTGTTCTCGAGCCAGTGTGTGGTGTTCCTATCCTCGGGCCAGCCCACTCCCGGCCCATAGTCCGTAGCGCACTCCATTTCGATGGTCGGTGATCGTTCCTTGCAGTATGTAGACGATGCCTGGTCTGTCTCTTATGGTCGTGAATCGGGCCGAAGACGCCTCCGGGATCGATGGTCACCATACGCAGTCGAAGTTGGCGCCCTGCCATGCCCTCGATCTCAGGGCCAAGGTCAACCGTTGCAAGTAACTCCGCCGTAACACCTTTCGTCTCGGGTGCCGCCTGTTCGTTGCTCATCGCGCTCTCCTCTCCGTGCATTTGCCTGTCGCGGTATCAAGAGGAGCCGTGCGCCGTGGGATGGCGGGGCTCGTACAGCCCGACCTCGCCCCCACCCGGCAGCTGCACGCCGGTGAGCAGCCCCCACCCGCGGTCGGCCACGGGCCCGGTCGTCTCGACGCCCTTGCCGGTCAGCTCCGCGACCGTCCCCTCGACGTCGTCGCACAGCAGGTACAGCTGGAACATCTGCTCACCGTCCGTGGGATGGACGGCCAGCTCGGACGGCGGCAGGGCGAAGATCAGCCAGCCGTCCCCGGCGTCCACGTTCGGGAACCCGAGCACGTCCCGGAGGAACGCACGGTCCGCCTCGGCGTCACGGCTGTAGAGGATGACATGCGCTCCATTGATCACGGTTCGAAGCATATGCCGCCTCGCGGGGGTACGATCGTGGTCGGGCCCCGGAGGAGCGAACCCACACGAAGAGCGGTGGCTCTTCGAGAGAGGAGGAGCTCATGTCGCAGCAGACACACGGCGAGACGCCCGTCGTGGTTCCGGAGGCCGGCACCCGGCCGGCCGCCTACCAGGAGCCGGAGGCCGGTGGTGGGTGGGTGTTCTTCGCCGCCATCATGCTGGTCATCGGCGGGATCCTGGGCGCGCTCCAGGGACTGTCGGCGATCATCAAGAGCGGCTTCTACACCATCCCGCCCAACTACTACATCAGCGTCAACGCGAAGGGGTGGGGGTGGACCCACTTGATCCTTGGTGTGGTCGTGTGCCTGGCCGGGTTCGCCCTGCTTCGGGGGGCCATGTGGGCGCGCATCCTGGGGATCATCATCGCGGGCATCTCGTTGATCGTGAACTTCACGTTCATTCCCGTCTACCCGATCTGGGCCCTGGTCGTCATCACGGTCGACGCGGCGGTCATCTGGGCGCTCGCCGCCCACGGCCGCGTGCTGGCCGAGTAGCCCCCCACCGAGGGACGTGAAGGGGCGGGCGAGATACCGCGCGGAGTGACCTCGCCGGGACGCCGCGGCGAGGTCACTCCCGGCGCGTTCGGACACGCGTGAGCGTCGGGGTGCGAGATACTGGCGCCGTGATCGTTGTGACCGGGGCGACGGGACACGTCGGCGGGCTCGTCGCAGGGGAACTCGAGCGCCGCGGCGTCCCCATGCGGCTCGCCGTCCACACGCTCGACTCGGCCCCGAAGATCGACGGGGCCGAGGTCGTTCCGGCGGACTACGGCGACCCGGACTCGCTCGCCGGGGCCCTCCACGAGGGCGACCGCGTCTTCATGGTCTCGATGCACCGCGGCCCGGACGAGCGGCTACCCCTGCACCGCTCGTTCATCGAGGCCGCCGGACGCGCGAAGGTCGGCTACCTCGTCTACCTCTCGTTCGTGGCGGCGGGACCCGCCGCCATCTTCCTGCACGCGCGCTCGCACGGCGCGACCGAGCGGATGCTCGAGGACTCCGGCATCCCGTTCACCTCGATCCGGAACGGCATGTACGCCGACGACATCCCCGGGTGGTTCGACGGCGAGGGCGTCAACCGCTCGCCCGGGGGCACGGGGCGCATGAGCTTCTCGTACCGGCCCGAGCTGGCGGAGGTCGTCGCGACCGCCCTGGTCGAGCCGGGCCACGAGGGGAAGGTGTATGACATCACGACGCCGGAGTCGATGAGCCTCGCCGAGCTCGCGATCGTCGCCTCCGACGTGACCGGCGACGACTACCGCTACGAGCCCCGGGACGACGACTGGTGGGAGGGCCGCTGGCGGTCGCGGGGCAGGGCCGACTGGAACATCGAGGCGGGGCGGACCACGTTCGAGGCGCTGCGCCGCGGCGAGTTCGACGTGGTGACGGACGACTACCGAACAGTCACCGGCCGCGACCCGCTGACCATCGCGCAAATCATTGAACGCCTCGCGGATGAGATGCCACTGGCCGGACGTCAGGACCGCCCCGTCTGACCGAGCTTCGCCCCCCCACACGGCCGCGAGGCGGCCGCCGCGAGAGGGACCGGGAAGAAGGGGTCCTTCGGCCCTCGGCGACGGCGCCGACCGGCGGGACGATCACCCGAGAGGAACCGGCGCGAAGGAAGGAGAGCCATGCGCGAGCTGACCGAGGAGCTGAGGAAACGGAAGTGCGTGTTCGAGGTGATCGCGCACCCGCGGACGTTCACCTCGATCGAGGAGGCGCTGGCCCTGGGCGTGGCGGCCGACGAGGTGCTGAAGTCCGTGATCGTCGAGACGCAAGGGTCGGACGTCATCCTGGTGATACCGGCCTCGCGGCGCCTCGACATGTCCCTGGTCCACAAGGCGCTGGAGGATCCGCACGCCAGGCTGGCCACCGAAGAGGAGATCACGGCGCGCTTCCCCGGCACCGAGCCCGGGGCAATGCACCCGCTCGGATCGCTGTTCGGCGTACGAACCTACGTCGACCCCGAGGTGTTTCAGCACGAGACCGTGCTGTTCGCCACGGGCGTCCGGTTGCGTTCGCTGCGAACCAACACGAAGGAACTGTTCCGATACGAGCCGATCACCGAGGTCCCCTTGAGCAAGCACCCCGAGGAATCGGAGGAGAAGGACCCGATCCTCTCCAGGTGAGAACCAGGCGGCCGGCGGCCGACCTACGCGAGGTCGGTGCGGTTGACCTCCTCGATCACGACGGGCTCGTGGTCGGCCGGTGACGGCGGGGCCTCCGCATCGGGAGCCGGCTCGGCGGGAGCCTGTTCGGCTGCTTCCGGCTCGTTGCGCTTCCCCCGCTCCCGTGCCTTCTTCACGCGGGCGCCGTCCTCGTCGGAGTACTCCTGCCCGGTGAGCATCATGATCTCGTAGACGATCTCGTCGGTGACGGCCCGGTACAGGAACCGGTCGCCGGGCATCTCGCGGTACCGCTCGAACGTGAGCGGGGCGCCGAAGCGGACGATCACGGGGTGCGGGCGAGGGATCTTCCGGTGGTACGGCATGGCCTCGAACGTCCCGGTGATGCCGACGGGGATGACCGGCACACCGGCCTCCAGCGCCATGCGCGCGACGCCGCTCTTCCCCCGGTACAGCCGGCCGTCCGGCGAGCGCGTGCCCTCCGGGAAGATCCCGATGAGCTTCCCGGCGCGCAGCGCCTCGACGGCCGTGTCGAGCGCCGCCTCCGACGCCGACCCGCCGCCGCGCTTGATCGGGATCATGGCCGCGCCCTTGAAGAACCACCGCATGTACCACTTCTCGAAGTACTCGGCCTTGCCCAGGAAGACGACCTTGCGGTCGGGGATCACCAGGGGCATGAGGACGTTGTCCAGGAAGGACTGGTGGTTGCCGGCCAGGATGGCCCCGCCCTCTTCGGGGATGTTCTCCAACCCCTCGGCCTCGGGGTGGAAGAAGAGCCGCAGGAACGGCCCCAGCAGGACGTGCTTCATCAGCCACCAGTACATCGTCTATAGACTATCCGGGCACTCGGGCGGAACGGAAACCCGCTCGTCGGGAAGGGGAAAGCGGCGCATGCCGCAGTCCGCAGGGCAGAGAGTCCGCCCGGGCGCCGAGCCGTTTCGCTTCGGCGCCGGTTCCACGGGGGCGCTTCTCCTGCATGGGTTCACGGGCTCCCCCGCGTCGCTCCGCCCCCTGGGCGAGTTCCTGGGAAGCGAGGGCGTCTCCGCCGTCGGCCCGCTCCTCCCCGGGCACGGAACCAGCGACTGGAACGACCTGGGGGACGCGACCCTCGAGTCGTGGACCGGCGCCGCCGACGAGGGCCTCGACGACCTTGCCTCCTGCGACACCGTCACCGTCGTCGCCCTGTCGATGGGCGCCGGCCTCGCGCTCGACCTCGCGGCGCGCAACCCGGAGCGCGTGAACGGCCTGGTGCTGATCAATCCCTACGTCCGTGACCCTCGGCTGGCGCTGGCCGGCGTCACGCGGCTGTTCGTGCGCAGCGTCAAGGGCGTCGGCAACGACATCAAGAAGCCCGGCCAGGACGAAGTGTGCAGCGAGCGGATCCCGGTCCGGACGCTCACGCAGGTCCGCCGCCTCCACAAGCGCGCGGCCCAGCAGCTTCCGTCCGTCACGCAACCGCTCCTGGTCCTGCGCTCCGACGACGACCACACGGTGAACGCGTCGAACGCCGCGCTGATCATGGACCGCGTCGGCAGCGAGCGGAAGGAACTGGTCCGGCTGACGAACAGCTACCACGTCGCGACCCTCGACTACGACGCGGACGTGATCACCGAGCGAACCCTCGCGTTCGTCACCGCCCGCTCTCCGGGGAGAGCCGGCAGCTGATCGTCCGCACGACCGAGCCTATCCCGCGCTTCCGGGGCGAGGAAGCAACTCCAGGTCGGCGATCACGGGGCGATGGTCGCTGGCCGTGCGAGCCGCCTCCGTCTCCCCCACACGGAACGACGCGATTCCGGCGCCGCCGGCGACCAGGATGTCGTCGATGGCCGCAGTCGGACCGTCCGCGGGGAACGTCGGGTGGCCGCCTCCCGCGATCGATCGGCCGCTGCGGAACTCGGCGGTGAGCGCGCCGACGGCGTCGCCCTCAGGCTCCTCGTTCAGGTCGCCCCCGACGATGACCGGCCCGTCGACGTCGCGGAGCGCCCGCAGCAGCTCCCCCGCGTGGTGCGGCCGCTCGCGCGCCGACAGCCCCAGGTGCACCGACACGGCCGTGACGCCCGCTTTCTTCGTCTCCAGCTGCGCCAGCACGAAGCCGCGACGGTACTGCCCGCGCGTCCTGGAGAACCGGTGCGGGTCCGAGCGCACCAGGCGCCACGGCGATCGGAACAGGACGGCGTTCCGCAGTCGGTTGAACGGGGCATACGACGAGGCCCAGTCCATGCCCATCGCCTTGCCGAACGCGCGAAGGCGGTACGGCGCTCCGTACTCCTGCACCAGCATCACGTCGGGCTCGTCGGCGATCACCGCTTCCACCGCCGGACCGATCCCGGCCCGGAGCGACCGCAGGTTGTAGGAAACGACCCGGATGCGCACGGGCTCAGGAAGGGTCGTCGCGTGGCAGGCCGAGGTCGCGGAGCAGGGCTTCGGTGTCCCGGCCCAGCGACGGCGGCCCGGACGCGTACCCCGGCGGCGTCGCCGACATCCCGATCGGGTTGCGCACCTGCCGCGACGCCGCCGCCCCCGCTTCGCCAGCGATCTCGACGACCGGGTCCAGTCCCAGCGATTCCGCGAACGCGAACGCCCCGGCCAGGTCGTTGATCGGGCCGCACGGCACACCCACCGCGCGCAGGGCGTCGAACCACTGCGACCCCGCGCGCGTCGACAGGGCGGGCGACAGCTCCCCGTTCAGCGCTGCCCGGTTGCGGACGCGGTCGCCGTTGGTCAGGAACCGCGGGTCCTCGGCCAGGTCGGGCCGCTCGATGACCGCGCAGAGCGCCGCGAACTGCCGGTCGTTCCCCACCGCCACCACGAAGTGCCCATCGGCCACCTGATACACCTCGTACGGCGCGATCGACGGGTGGGCGTTGCCCAGGATGCCCGGCACCACGCCGGCCGAGACGTAGCCCGAGGCCTGGTTCACCAGCGCCGAGAGCAGGCTCGACAGCAGCGATATCTGCACGCGCTGCCCCTCGCCGGTTCGGTCGCGGTGGCGCAGCGCGGCCAGGATCCCCACCGTGGCGTGCAGCCCGGCGATGACGTCGACCAGGGCGACGCCGACCTTCGTCGGCGCGCCGGGCTCCGGCCCCGTGATGCTCATCAGGCCGCCGACCGCCTGCAGCACCAGGTCGTATCCCGGAAGGTCGCGCCCCTCCGCGTCGCCGAAACCCGTGATCGAGCACAGCACCAGCCCCGGGTGTTCCGGATGCAGATCGTCGAACCCGAGGCCCATCCGCTCCAGCGTTCCCGGCTTGAAGTTCTCCACCAGCACGTCGGAGGCGAGCGCCAGGGCGCGGGCCGCCGCCCTGCCTTCCTCGGTCGCCAGGTCGATGGCCACCGAGCGCTTGTTCCGGTTCACTGAGAGGAAGTACGTCGCCACGCCGTCGGCGTCGTACGGCGGCCCCCACTCGCGCGTGTCGTCGCCGGTGCCCGGCCGCTCGACCTTGACCACGTCGGCGCCCAGGTCCGCGAGCAGCATGGTCGAGTACGGGCCGGCGAGCACCCGCGAGAAGTCGGCGATCCGCACGCCCTCCAGCGCCCCCGGCATGGCGACACTGTAGCGGAGGCGCCCACGCGGCTTGCGCTGGGTAGGATCGCCTCCCGTGCGCACGCCCACGTACCCGATCGAGACGCCGCGCCTGCTCCTGCGCCCGTTCGTGGCCGAGGACCTGGACGCGCTCCACGACGTCCGGTCCCGCCCCGACGTGGTGCGCTACCTCTACGCGGAACCGGCCACGCGCGAAGAGATCGGCCCCGAGCTCGACCGCCGCATCCGGACGCGGACGCTCGAACGCGAGGGCGACCGCCTGCACCTCGCCGTGGTGGTCCGCGAGACAGGCGCCGTCGCCGGCGACGTGATGCTCGCGTGGCTGAGCGAGAAGCACCGGCAGGGCGAGATCGGGTTCGTCTTCCATCCCGGCCATCAGGGGCAGGGCTTCGCCGGCGAGGCCGCGACCGAGATGCTCCGCCTCGCGTTCGAGCACTTCGAGCTGCACCGCATCATCGGGCGGTGCGACGCCCGGAACGACGCCTCCGCCGGCCTGATGCGGCGGCTGGGCATGCGGCAGGAAGCGCACTTCGTGCAGAACGAGATGTTCAAGGGCGACTGGGGAGACGAGCTGGTGTTCGCGATGCTCGCCTCGGAATGGAGGGCGTGAAGCCGGTGGCCGAGCGGGTCCTGACCCGGCGGGAGCTGAACCGGGCGACCCTGGCGCGCCAGCTGCTGCTGGAGCCGAAGCGGCTCTCGGCGACCGCCGTGATCGAGCGGCTCGTCGGCATGCAGGCGCAGTGGCCGTCGGCGCCGTACGTGGGCATCTGGACGCGCACGGCGAGCTTCCGCCGTCGGACGCTCGAGCTCGAGATCGTTCGCGGCACCGTCCTGAAGGCGACCGTGATGCGGCAGACGCTCCACCTGGTCACCCGGCGCGACTACGCGCTGTTGCGGTCTGCCATGAGCGAGACCAACTTCCCGTGGGAATCGGCGCAGGTGGGGCGCCTGGCGCCGAAGGTCCGCGCGCTCGCGGTGGACGGCCAGATCTCGACGTCCGAGGCGCTCGCCTACATCGAGCGCGAGCACGGGATCAGCGGCCTCTCCGGGCGCCGCGCGTGGCGCTACGCGCGGGTGCGGGCACACATCCTGCAGCACCCGGAATCGGCGATGTGGCGCGCGCGCCCGGACGGGCGATACATGGCGATCGATCCGCCGACGGAGACGTTCGTCCCGGTGGAGGCGCGCGCCGAGATGCTGCGGCGCTACCTGGCGGCCTTCGGGCCGTCGACGAAGCGGGACCTGACGGCGTGGAGCATGATGCACGTCCCGGAGATCACGCGGTCGCTCGAGCTGCTGGAACCGCTGGTTCGCTTCCGCGACGAGCACGGGCGCGAGCTCCTCGACGTCCCGCGCGCGCAGCTCCCCGATCCCGAAACGCCGGCGCCCGTTCGCTTCCTGCCGAAGTGGGACAACGTGCTGCTGGCGTGGGCGGACCGGACGCGGGTGCTGCCCGAGCGATACCGGAAGACCGTGATCAAGATGAACGGCGACGTCGCGCAGACGTTCCTGGTCGACGGCTTCGTCGCCGGCACCTGGAGCGAGGAAGGCGGCCATGTCGTGGTCGAGCCGTTCGAGCGGCTGCCGCGCGCCGTCCAGCGCGAGGTGAAGGACGAGGCGGAGCGATTGGAGGCGTTCATCGCCGACTGACGCCGGCGGCCCCTAGGCCGGCAGGCGCGTACCGGCTTCTCCCTCGACCGCTTTCGCGCCGTCGGCCAGCGACGCGATGATCGCGCGGTTCCCGCCGGACTCGACGAACTTGACGGCCGCCTCGACCTTCGGCCCCATCGAGCCGCTGCCCAGCTCCCCGGCCTCCAGGCGCCGGCGTGCGTCCTCCACGCTCAGTTCCGGAAGCAGGCGCTGCCCGTCCGTGCCGTAGCCATCGAACACGCCCTCGACGTCGGTCAGGATCAGCAGCGTGTCGGCCTCCACGTCCTTCGCCAGGATGGCGGCCGCCAGGTCCTTGTCGACGACCGCCTCC
This sequence comes from uncultured Actinomycetota bacterium, assembly GCA_963770955.1. Taxonomy (GTDB): domain Bacteria; phylum Actinomycetota; class UBA4738; order UBA4738; family UBA4738; genus DASPTB01. The sequence continues at coordinate 688,014 of CAVYRK010000011.1, read as the reverse complement.
ACGCCGACCAGTCGCGGCCCCTCCTCGACCACCGGCACGCCGCCGCCGCCGGAGGCGATCACGATGACGCCCTCCCCCACCAGGCCGCGGATCACCGGCGCCTCGACGATCGAGTACGGGTGCGGCGACGGGACGACGCGCCGCCACGAGCCGTCGCCGGTCGGCGCCGGCTTCATGGCGTAGCCCCGCTGCTCCATCAGGCGCTTCGCTTCCTCTTCCCTGTAGTACGGCCCGATCGGCTTCGTCGGATCCCGGAAGGCGGGGTCGTCCGCCGGCACGCGCGTCAAGGTCAGGATCGTGACGACCGGCCGCTCCATGTCGCGCTCGTAGAACACGTCGCCGATGTTTGCCTGCAGCAGGTAGCCGATCTGGCCCTGGCTCTCGGCCCCGCAGACGTCCAGCGGCATCGGGGCCACGAACTGCCGGGCGGCCTCGTTCTGCAGCAGGATCAGGCCGACCTGCGGCCCGTTGCCGTGGGTGACCACAACCTCCCAGCCCAGCTGCGCGATGTCGGCGACCACCTCGGCGGCGTGGCGCGCGGAGGTGCGCATCGCCTCCGCCGACTCCTCTTCGTCGCGGTGGAGAAGGGCGTTGCCGCCAAGGGCCACGACCACGCGTTTCATGACAGGTGGCCTACAGGACCTTCTTCAGGGCGTCCGCGATGGTGGGCGAGCCGGGCTCCTCGACCAGGTCGTAGACGACGCGCACGGCAGGCTTCTGGATGTCCAGCAGGTGCCGCAGGTCGATCGGCGACGCGATCACGACCACGTCGGCCGGCACGCTGTTCACCATCTGCTCCATGTCCTTCAGCTGCTGGTCGCTGTAGCCCATCGCCGGGAGGACGTCGCCGATGTCGTACTTCGCGTACGTGTCCTTCAGCGTGCCGACCGCGTAGTCGCGCGGGTCGACGATCTCGGCCGCGCCGTGCTTCTTCGCCGCCACCACGCCCGCGCCGTAGCGCATCTCGCCGTGGGTCAGGGTCGGACCGTCTTCGATCACCAGGACGCGCTTGCCCTCGATCTGCTCGCCGCCCTCGGCCGTGACCTCGCTGCGGGCCTTGATGACCATGGCGGAGGGGTTCGTGTCGGCGATCGAGCGCTCGACGGCGGCGACCTGCTCGGGCGTGGCCGAGTCGATCTTGTTGATCACCAGCACGTCGGCCATGCGGAGGTTCGTCTCGCCGGGGAAGTACGTGACCTCGTGCCCGGGGCGGAGCGGGTCGACCACCGTCATGTGCACGGTGGGCCGGTAGAACGGGGTGTCGTTGTTGCCGCCGTCCCACAGCAGGACGTCGCACTCCTGCTGGGCCTGCTCGAGGATGGCGCCGTAGTCGACGCCGGCGTACACGACGGTGCCGGTGCGGAGGTGGTGCTCGTACTCCTCGCGCTCCTCGATGGTGACATTCGCGGCGTCCAGGTCTTCCAGGGTCTGGAACCGCTGCACGCGCTGCGCGACCAGGTTCCCGTACGGCATCGGGTGGCGGACGACGACCGGGGTCTTGCCGTTCGCGCGGAGCGTATCGGCGACCTTGCGGGTGGTCTGGCTCTTGCCCGAGCCGGTGCGGACGGCGCAGACGGCCACGACCGGGACGGTGGCGCCGAGCATCGTGTCGTTCGGCCCCAGGAGCACGAAATTGGCGCCGGCGGCCATCACGCGGCTCGCCATGTGCATGACGTAGGTGTGGCTGACGTCGGAGTAGGAGAAGACGACGTCCTCGACCTCGAGGTCGCGGATCAGGTGGTCGAGCTGCGTCTCGGGATGGATCTGGATGCCGTCGGGGTATCGATCGCCGGCCAGCTCGGGCGGGTAGCGCCGGTCGTCGATGAAGGGAATCTGGGTGGCCGTGAAAGCCACCACCTCGGAGCCGGGGTCGTCGCGGTAGGCAACGTTGAAGTTGTGGAAGTCGCGCCCGGCGGCGCCCATGATCAGAACGCGTCGTGCCATGGAGGGTGCCTCGCCTTTCTCGCAGGTCAGGGCCCGTGGTCCGGGCCCGCCGAGACTACGGGGCGCCGCCCGAAATCGTCAAAAACCGGTCGGGGGGTGGGTGCGCGCGGGGTCCTGGTGCGCCGCCGCGTCGCTCGGGGCTGGTCGGGGTGGTGGTCCCTTCCCCTCGGGGTTGGGTGGCGGCGGTGTGGTGGGGTGGGGTGGGGGGTCGGTGGGGTGCGTCGCCTCCCGTCCCGGGCTCGGGGTGTGGGGGCTAGATCGGGGCCGGGCAGTACCGCTGGAACGTGATCTCTGGCCCCCGAGCCATTCAGCGGGCCATCAACAACGGAGCATGGATGTCGCGAGACGCCTTAGGGCGCGGCGCTAGGCACGGGAGGAACCAGTCGGCTCATGGGCGGGGGGCAATCGCGCCCATGCCGGGCGATCCCGTGCGCTGTCGAGAAGGGGGAACTCGCGGCGGAGATCGCCCGGCGGGAGAAGCGTAGGGCGGGGTCTCGTCAACCACGGTAAGCACTCGCATCAGTTTCCTCCCCGTTCGAGTAAGGGCTCGGTAGATGGCTGGAGACCCGCGGCCACGAGCGTCTAGCCTCGGCGGGTCGAGCCGAATTCAAGAGAAAGGGGGCCGACATGAGGAAGGTCATCGGGTTGGTGGTAGTGGGTGCGATGGGGCTGACCCTGTTCGCAGCAACCGCCGCTTCCGCTCGCACGGCGGCGCCGAACGCGGTCATCAAGACCGGGCACTGCAGCGCCGCGAGCACGTGGAAGCTGACGCTGAAGCGCGACGCCGGGCGCATCGAGTCCGACGTCGAGGTGCAGACGCCAGTGGCGGGACAGGCGTGGCACTTCGCCATGTTCGACAACGGGGTGAAGTTCGGGTCCGGCACGAAGACCACTGCTGCCGATGGGTCGTGGAGCGCGACGCGCTTCGCTGCCAACCAGGCGGGGACCGACAACATCCTGGTAAGGGCCAAGAACCTCGTCACGAGTGAGACCTGCAGGGCCAAGGCAGCCTTCTAGGGCAACCGAGCAGGAGCGTCTCGGAGGGGGGTGGCCCGCACGCGGCGGGCCACCCCTAATCAATCTCTGATTGGAGGCGGCCTCCTCGGGACCACCCCTTTCAACTTCTTGTGGAGCGGACTGCTCCTATCTGGAACCGAGACTTGCCTCTAACCCCCGCGTTACCCAACTCTTACGCACCCCCTCCTACGGTGTCGAGACCGTTAGGAAGGGGCTTGCCCATGAAAGGAAGAGCTGCGAAAGCGGTTGTCGGGATCTTGGCCGGACTCGCGATCGGGGCGATGACCGGGTATGCGGCAGGTGGGCTCACGTCAGCTCATGCTGACGCCGGGTCCCACCGGAATCCCTCGATTGCCTCGACTTCGTCCACGGGGCATCACCACGAGTCGGAGTCTGTGGGTTCGTGGTCACCACCGGCCATGGCGTCGAGTACCGACAATCAGGAGTCCGATCTCCAGCAGAGCTCGACGGACGAGTCCGACGATCACGAATCTGACGACAGCTCCGACTCCGGGGATCACGAGTCGGGCGACTTCAGCTCTGAACATTCATCCGGTCAGAGCGGTTCTGGCGACGAAAGCGGCGGTGACTAGGTCTGGCTTGAACGGTCCGGGGTGCACCGCCCTTTGAGGCGTTCGGACGTCAACTCCTATGAGCGATCAAGACGCGCTCGTCACGCGACACCAAGCTGCCCGCGAAGCCGGCGTTACGTACAACACCATCCTTCTGTGGATCCGAGCGGGGCGCTTGCACCCTGTAAAGGAGCCTGCGGTTGGTCGCCCAAGCATCCGAAGGTCGGACGTGGTCAATCTACTGCGGCAGCCGCTCGCACCTGAGTCCATTTGGCCCGGAGCCTGAGCACTATCCTGCTCATGCTGTGCATCATCTTGGGATCGCCGGGGTACTCGGGAGTGTCACCGACCGCATCCTGTCGCTGCCGGGCTGGCTCGTCATCACGCTCGTCTTCCTGCTCCCCGCCCTCGAGGCCTCGGCCTTCATCGGCTTCGTGTTTCCCGGCGAAATCGTGGTGCTCCTCGGGGGCGTCAGTGCCTGGCGGGGAACCGTCCCGCTCTGGGCCGTGATCGTGGCGGCGGTCGCCGGCGCGATCATCGGCGATTCCGCCGGGTACTTCATCGGTCGCCGCTGGGGCCGCGGCATGCTCCAGGGCACGATCGGGCGACTGCCGCTCATCAAGCGCCACCTCGACAAGCACCTCGACGATGCGCAGGAGTACGTCCGTCGCAGGCAGGGCGCCGCGGTGTTCTTCGGACGTTTCACCACCGCGCTCCGAGTGCTGGTTCCCGGCCTCGCGGGCATGTCGGACGTGCACTATCCGACGTTCCTCGCCTACAACGTCGCCGGCGGCGTCCTATGGGGCACCGGATTCGCCCTCCTCGGCTACGTGGCCGGGGCGAGCTGGCGTCACGTCGCGCGGATCGCCGGTCAGTTCGGATTGGTGCTGCTCGGGCTCGTCGTTCTCGCCCTCGTCTGTGGCCGCATGATCCGCAAGCTCGAGATTCGCTCGGGACGCGTGCGCGCCCTCGCAGAACGGGGTGCCAACAGTCCACCGGTCGCGTGGCTGCGGCGCCGATACCCCGCTCAGGTCGGGTGGCTCCGCCGCCGGCTCGACGTCTCGGACCGCCAGGGGTTCGCGCTCACGTTCTCCTTCGCCGTGGCGGCGCTGTTCCTCTGGTGGTTCGGGGGACTCACCCAGGACGTCGTCGCACACGACGACGCGTATCTCGCGGATCCCCACGTGCTGAGCTGGGTCGTGGCTCACCGGACGAACGCGGCAACCTCGTTCTTCACGGTGGCGACGTGGCTCGGTTCGACCGCTCTGCTGTACCCGGCGCTCGCCCTCTTTGCCGGCATCCTCTGGTGGCGCCGAAGGGAGTGGCGGCCGAGCGTGCTCCTGGCGGTGGCGCTCTTCGGGGCAGTTGCCCTATACGACATCGTGAAGCCGATCGTCGGCCGGGCTCGGCCTCCGGAACAGTATTGGATCGGCACCTACACGGGGTCGGCCTTCCCATCCGGCCACGCGACGCAGGCGACCGCCTTCTACGGCATGCTCGCGTTCCTGTTGTGCCTCTCGCGATCCACCCGAGCCCGGGCCTGGCTGTGGGGAGTTGGAGCCGTCATCGTGCTCATCGTGGGTGGGTCGCGCATCTACCTGGGCGCACACTGGATGACCGATGTTCTGGGAGGGTATGCGCTCGGGGGTTCCTGGCTCGCGCTGGTGATCGCCTTCACCTTGTGGCGAAATTGGCTCTGGAGGTCGTCGCGGACGAGTCCGGACGAACACCTCCCTCATGCACCGACCGACGGGCGAGCTAGGCGACAGGGTGCTCAGCGCGGGTCTTCTCCAAGCGAGCCAGCAATTTGGGAGGATCAGCCCCTGGCGCATGAGGCTTCTGCGCGAAACGTTCCAGGATCGCGATCTCATCCATGTAGTCCGCCGCTTGTGATAGATGATTGCCAACTGCTCGTAGTACCAAGGCGCAACCCCCCAACCCTTCGCGTGCGCCTCCTGTTCTGATGCATCGATCAATCTGAGTAGCAGTTGCCCTACTTGGCCCTCGGATACCCGGGTCACGGGAGTTCGCTTGAATCGTGCCCTTCCTTCGAACCTTCCACCTGAGCCATCGTTCATACGAGGACAGTTGCCATGGGCGTTGCAGCTCACCAACGGTGCTCGATGCCGATACGTTGAGGGCGCCTCTCTGATAGTCGGAAACAAACGCGTGAATTGCATTTGCACGAACGGAGGTCTCGTTTTTGGAGAGATAAATCGTCAGCACCAGCTCTGGCTAGTGAGCTATCAGGGACCCAAATCGACTATCAGTTCTCCGATTGGGGTGGAGATTGCATACAACTGATCCCTCCCCGTATCGGTACGGCCTCTCAATCACAAGCCAGTTCTATTACTGTGGGCTCCCGCTGCGACTTGACGCCTACTCTCGGTGTCCCTTTAAGTGTCTCTTGACTGCGCTCGCCTGCAAGTCGGACCCCTGCTACTACGTGGGCTCGAGCTAAGCACAGAGCCGCAAGAGGCCTATCGGCGGGCTGGCAGGGGAGCTGCAAATTCTTCATGCCCGTCTCCTCCAAGTTGGGACTAAGCCAGTTCACCCCGCTGTAATTGGTCTCTTCGACCCGAGATCCTCGAGTCACGATTTCTTGGCGCCAGACTTCTTGCTGCCAGATTTCTTCGCGCTAGCCCTTGTGGTGCTCGGCTTCTTGTCCGCCCGCTTCTTGGCGGCCGGCTTCTTCGCGCCAGGGGTCTTGCCCTGTGTCTTGCCACGGAGCAGCTCGGCCGCTCCGGGACCGGGTGCGTACATGCTCTCGTGGCCGTCGGCCCACTGCACTCGGTAGCGGATACGAAGATCGCCTTCGATGACCTCGACGATCTCGCCCTCCCTGGAGGCTCCTCCCGTCTTCGCGGCCGTCACGAGGATCCGGTCGCCCGCCTTTGCTTCCTGCATGGTTCCTCCAGTCGTTTGGGTCCCCTCCTTTGTACACCTCAACAGTTCCGCTGGCTTCGGGGGCCTCTGTCTCCATTCCTTAGATCCGAGGCCCTAAAGTCGGCCCTTCCAGTCCAGGGCGGGGTTGGGGCAATGCCTGTGGCCGCCGCTCCGCCTGCTGCCTGCGTGCCGCCCGCCGCGGCGGATGGGCCGGGGATCTTACTGAGGCTCTGGTATTCCAGGGCGCATTCCCCAGCCAGGATCGCTGCTGCTCACTATCTCTGCTCCAAGGGTGATCACCGGGCCGGGACCGATCGCGGTAGCCCGAACGACGGCAGCACGCTGTTGTCGAACCGGGTCATGCCGCAGATCCGGTCGCCGGCCAGGGTGAGCACGTAGAAGCCGCTCGCGTGGCGGATTCCGGCCGGGACGCGCAGGTATGCCGCAAACGCGGGCTGGCCGTTGGCTCGGGTCGGCACGAGGTCGAACCTGCGGCCCGCGCCGAACTGGCGGGCCCAGTAGCGGGCCACGACGTCACGGCCCTCGTATCCGAATGGCTCCGGAGGCATAGCGATGAAGACATCGTCGGTCAGCAGGGCCACCAGTGCGTCGAGATCGGCCGACTCCCATGCGCGGGCGAACATGGCCACGATCGCATCCTCGGCGGGCGAGCCTGCGGCGGGCGGCGGCTGGTGGCCGGCGGCTGGCTGCCGGCGCTGCAGGCTGGCGCGGGCTCGTTTGAGGGCGCTGTTGACCGATTGGACGGTCACCTCCAGCATCTCGGCCACCTCGCTGGCGTGGAATCCCAGGACGTCGCGCAAGATGAGGACGGCGACCTGGCGCGGCGGAAGCAACTGCAGGGCGGCCACGAAGGCCAGCGAGATGGTTTCGCTCTGCTCGTAGCGGGCCTCCGGCCCGAGCGGCCGGCCGACGGCGTGCTCGAGGAATGCGTCAGGAAACGGCTGCAGCCAGACGGCTTCGTCGCGCGGCGTCGGAACGGGCGCTTCGAACTGCGACATGTCCCACTCCCTGGCCGGGCGCCGGCTCGCCGCGCGGCGCGCGTTGAGGCACCGGTTGGTGGCGATCTTGTACAGCCAGGTGCGCAGCGACGCGCGCTCCTCAGCGAACCCGCCGATGCCTTGCCAGGCGGCCAGCATCGTCTCCTGGACGGCGTCTTCGGCCTCCTGAAAGGATCCGAGCATCCGGTAGCAGTGCACCTGCAGCTCCCGCCGGTGGGACTCGGCCAGCTCCCGGAACGCCTCTCCATCCCCTGCCCGCGCCCGCGAGAGCAGATCGGCTGTCACCATCCTGCGCTCCTTCCTTCCGCACCACGTCGTGCCTCCGCCCGGTATATACACCGCCCACGGCGTGAACTGGGCGGCTCGCGGGCGCCCAGTTTCCCAGTGCCGCGGTGTATGCACTACCGACCGCCCGGACGATCCGCCCACCGGGCCTGCTATCGCCAATGGCCGTTCCATTGTGGGCCGACCCCCGATTCCAGTACGCCAGCTCGATACCGGTTAGCGAAGATCGACCCCCGCGAGGAGGACACCATGCATCCGGACATCCTGCGGCAGCTCGCCGCTGAGCACACCCGGGATCTGATTACCGAGGCCGGTGAGGCGCGGCGGGCCCGTGAAGCCCGCCACACCCAGCGGCGTCGGCTGGCAGCTCACCTGAGGCGGTCAACCCGGCTGGCAGCGCAGCAGCCCGGGTCCCGCCGGGGATCCAGGATGCCGGTCACGCCGGCCGCGGACGGCCGGGTTGAGGCGTCCCGGTAGTCCTGAAGAAGAATCCAACGGCCTCAGCACATAAGGGAAAGGAACTCACCGACCATGACACGTGACGCCGTTACCAGTGACCACCTGCAACCAACGCCCAACTGCTTCCATGAGCCTATTCCGCGCCTCAATAAAATGCTGGGGCTCCACACCACTCGCACTGCGGAGAGCGGCCTCCCGAGTCTGCCAAGCCCCCGGTCGTCAGGGCAGCGGGTACGAGGTGGTGACGGTAGAGAATCGCAGGCCGCCGCAGATCAACTGGTAGAAGCGGTACACGCGGGGGTCACCGATCGAGATGGCGGGGAGCCGCCCTGAACGTGCCCCATCAGGAACCAGCGCTAGCCCTTTCCATCTGTACGGGCGGATCGACCACTCCCACCCGTTGGGAAGGATCTCCACGTGCGTGAGGGCGAAGGCGGGTTGCCCGGCAACGGTCTCGCACCTTGCGCCATCCCCGAATCTCGAGATGCCGTCGGTCGGAAACGTGAACAGCCTTCCTCCGGCGCGAACCGGGACCACCTGGCCTCCCCGCACGTCGAAGATCGCGTCGATCGGTCGGGCACCGCTGTGGTAGAGGTCGGCTGAGAGCTGCACGAAGACCTCGGCTCCTCGCTCCCCATTCGCCTCCGCCGCCCCAGCCACGCGGGGGTAGACGGTCGCCGCCCCGCCGACCGCAAGGCCGACGGGGAGCAGGAACGGCGGAGTGGGCCGGGAAGCGCCGGCGAGGAGCCCCTCGGCCCACCACGAGACGGGGTCCTCATTGACAAGATGGCCGAACACGACGAAACGATCGGGGCTCCCCTGCCCATCTGAGGTCGGCGGTCAGGGAGGTCACGCACCCCGATGCCGAAGGCAACTCAGGAGCGGTATCTGGAGGGCAGCGCCCGCCGTCCGCGAATCGTTGCGACAGTGCCGGCGACGGGAGGACGTCGCGTCCGGAGGATGGGCCTCGAGGCCCCGCATGGCCTCGCTTCGCGGACGAACATGCCGCGGTGAGCAGGATCGTGAGGGCCAGCACGGCCAGTCGTCGAGCCGCAATGCTCAGCCGACCCCCAGGAGGCCTCCGCATGACTCGGAAAGCGTAAGGGCAAAGGGGCAGGCTATTGTGTTGACGAGTCTGCCGCGAGCGAGCCCGTCCTAACGAGGTCAGCCGCTTGGCGGAGTATCAGTCGCGCCAACCAATCGAAGCCACATTTCCGCGTGAACGCTGGTGATCCGCTCCCCGGAGACCACCCGTTCAATCGTGAGGTGATCGAAGGCCATGAGGCTTCCACGCTCGCCCGGTTGCGGCTCGTACGGGTCGTCCAGTTTCGGCCCTATGTACTCGACGAGATCACCGCTCTTGAACGGGCTTGATGGCTCGGACATAGCGGAGCCGAGTCTAACCACAGCCCCCCGAGCTATCGGGGCACAAACGGGAGGTGTTCGCGGAGGCGCGCGCCGATCTCTCGGCCTGAGCCGCTGCGCTAACGAACGACCGCGTCGTACACGTGTGACGTGAAGCAGCGGGCGTACTTCCCCGATCGGAGAACGATCGGCACCGCTTCAGCCGTCCGTCGCTTGTTCGCTACACCCTGGCAGCCGAAGTACCTTCCCGTTACGTGCCCCCGAGTAAGGCGGCTGGGTACGACTGCACGTCGCTTCACCCAGGGGCGTTCCTCTACTTTCTCGTGGGTCTGCGGGTCGGGGACTCCGGCTACTGGGTCATGAATGCGATTGCCTGCAACACCGACCCCTGTTACACGATTGGGTGAGCGTTCGTGACGCGGAAGCCCGTTGTCTGGCTGCTTGGTGGTTTCCCCTGCCCTCCGGCTCAGGCGAACGGCACGGCGAAGTCGCAGTAGGGGGCGCTCGTCTCGGTGACCGGCTCGCTCGCGAGGTAGGTGATTCGCACGCCGAGATCCTCGGGCTTGAGAGCGAGATCTTCAGGGTCGATCCCATGCTCGTCCGCCCAGGCACTGCAAAGCCTCCGACGCGAGCTGCCATTGCACGCCTGGGTTCCCACCCGGGCCAGCCGGTAGCGCGTCGTTCGGTAGCGCGACGTACGCCTCGCGATGTGCGGGTTCGGTCCGCAAGCTCAACTCCGGGTAGTGCGATGCAAGCGCCTTCGCCTGTCCGCTCCGGGACCGGCTTGCACCACTCGACCGGGCCGTCGCTGTCGGCGCTCACCTCACCCCAGTAGATGGTGAACATCGCGCCTTCACGCCCGTCCATCTTCGGCAGCGGTCGCTCGCGCAGGATCGCGATGAACTCCTTGCCGAGCGCCCACGCTCCCTGTTCGTCGACATTGCGCTTCAGGCAGAGCAAGCTCCGCTCGGGTATCTCTCGTGTGGCGACTTCGTACATGACGGACCTCTTTCCACTCAGTCGGTTGACGAGGTAGTCGGCGAGCTCGCGGCGCGCGTCGTGTGACGGACTCGACCTCCCGCCAGTGCGCCGCGATCCGCTCTGCGGCATCAACCGGATCGCATGCGAGCAGTTCCCTGATCGTCGGCAAGCGGCAAGTCGAGCTGGCGCAACATCGCGACAAGGCGCGCTGCTTCGAGCTGCGCGACGTCGTAGTACCGATAGCCGGAGGCTTCGTCGACACGCGCGGGAACCAGCACGCCGAGCTCGTCGTAGAGGCGGAGTGCCTTGACCGACAGACGCGACCGTCGTGCGAACTCGCCAATGCTGACTTCTTCCACGTCTCATACTCCCTCGTCGTCGAGCCGGACAGCCCGACACATCGAGTGTGCGGCCTCCCCGAGGGGGAGAGTCAAGCTCCTCGGCCGATTCGCTTCAGCAAGGGCTGGCCACCCGCCCGCGCGACGCGGCGGTGCACGGGAGGCGACGGGAGCACCCACCCCGTCAAAAACCGGGCGCGGAGGGAGAGAGGACCCCCTCCACGGCCGCGAAGCCGAGTCAGGCCGGAGTCGGCGTAGGCTCCTCGGTCGTGGACAAAGGCGAAAGGGCTTGAGATGAAGCATTGTCGCGGAGTTTCTAGGGTGTGCGGAACTGCTTTGGGGTTGATCGCCGCGATAGTGCTGATCGTGGGACCCAGCGCCGGGGCGACCACGACCGGGGGCACGAGACTCTGGACGCAGCGCTACAGGGCCCCACACGACTTCTGGGATCAGCCCAACTCCGTGGCCGCCAGCCCGGATGGGTCCAGGGTGTTCGTCACCGGCGTGAGCCTGGGGAACACCACCAGCTATGACTACGTCACCGCGGCCTACGAGGCCGCCACCGGGACCAGGCTCTGGCTCCGCCGCTACAACGGCCTGGCGAACGGCAGGGATTGGGGTTTCTCCGTAGCGGTGAGCCCCGACGGGTCGAAGGTGTTCGTCACCGGCAGCAGCGAGGGGAGCACCAGCGGGTCCGACTACGCAACGGTTGCCTACGACGCCGCCACCGGGACCAGGCTCTGGGTCAGCCGCTACAACGGCCCCACGAATGGCGGCGACGGGGCTGACTCCGTGGCTGTGAGTCCGGACGGGTCGAAGGTGTTCGTCACCGGCGGGAGCACCGGGATCACTGGCAGGTCGGATGCAACCACCATTGCCTACGCCCCCAAGACCGGGACCGAGCTCTGGGTCAGCCGCTACAACGGCCCGGCGAACGGCGGAGCCGGTGCCGCCTCCGTCGCCGCGAGCCCCGACGGGTCCAAGGTGTTCGTCACCGGGAGCACCGGATTCGCAGGCGAGAGTGACTACGCCACGGAGGCCTACAACGCTTCCACGGGGACCATGCTCTGGGTTCGCCGCTACAAGGGCCCGCGGAACGACGATGATGCGGCCCGTTCAATCGTCCCGAGCCCCGACGGGTCCAAGGTGTTCGTCACCGGGTCGAGCACAAGGTCCATCCGCCGAAGCGACTACGCCACGGTGGCCTACGACGCCTCCACCGGGAACAGGCTCTGGGTCCGCCGCTACAACGGTCCGCTGAACCGCAGCGACGAGGCAACCTCGGTGGCCGCGAGCCCCGACGGATCCAAGGTGTACGTCACCGGCTATAGCTTCGGGACCACCAGCCGGCGTGACTATGCCACCATTGCCTACGACGCCTCCACCGGGACCACGCTCTGGTTCCGCCGCTACAACGGCCCAGGGAACGACCGCGACGAGGCCACCTCGGTGGCTGCGAGCCCGGACGGGTCGAAGGTGTTCGTCACCGGCTTGAGCCAGACCACCGGTAGCATTCGCAGCGCTGACTACGCCACGGTCGCCTACGCCGCTTCCACCGGGACTCCTCTTTGGGTACGCCGCTACAACGGCGGGCGGAACCACAGCGATGTGGCTCGATCTATTGCCCCCAGCCCGGACGGGTCGAAGGTGTTCGTCACCGGCATCAGTGGGAGGAGCTACGCGACCGTTGCCTACACCGCCTGACTGGCCGCGGTCCGGAATCAGTTGATGACGAACCAAGCCACCTTCGCGGTCTTCCCCGATGGCACGACCTTGTCCAGGTTGATCGTGACCTTGGAAAGAGAGACGTTCGGCACGACATACGCCACCGAGACGCCGGCGTGCTTCTGCACGGTCGCGAGTACGAGACTCGTCGATCTCAAGGACACGTCCGTGACGACCTTGGACTTGGCTCCTGCGGCGATGCTCGCGAGTCCGCTCAGGGAGAACTGGGTCGGCCCGATCGCATCCAGGGCGAGGCCGGTCTCGTCGAAGGCTCTGAAGGCGACGACGCCGGTCCCGCCTGAGGTCGCGAGTCCATACACTCCCGATGCGCCGAATCCGATCACGCCCTGACCTTTGCCTGTCAGGTTGTTGCCGTGCACCGCGGAGTTGCCCGAGGCAAAGGAGACGGTTGAGTACCTTGCTTAGTATTCGTGAGGTGGCGAACAGGGAGTTGTTGTAGTGGAATCGTTTCGAATTCATGTCGCGGATGAAGTGCTCGACGATCTGCGGGAACGGTTGCGCCACGCGAGCCGCCGCGTTCGTATGTGGAACGCATGTACAACATCCAGCGCTGGACGGTCTTTCCACACGGTGGGCACTTCTCCCCTGTTGAGGAACCGGAGGCGGTAGCAGGAGACCTGACCGCTTTCTTCCGTGACCTGAGCTGAGGCCCTTGCTGGCGATCCGTACAGTGCTCCGCGTAGTCGCTCGAACCCACGATCCTGCCCATCTACCCCTCAACACCCCGAACCAGGGAAGGGCAGCGACGAGCCCCACGCACCCCCACCGACCCCCCAGTCGGCGCCAAACGAGGGAAGGGGGGGCGGGAGCGACGGGGCGGGGTTCGTGAGGCTCCTTGTCTCCGGTCCCGGGCTCGGGGTGGTAGAGCGGAGCTTGAATCCGTCAGTCAGTGTGCTCCGGGACACACCCTTTCCCCGGGCCGCCTGCTGCGTCCGACCGCACCTACCTGCAATCGGGAGCGATCAGGTGGTCGTTTGATGCCCGGCGGAATCTTGGCATTCAGCCGGAAGAAGTTCGTCGGGTCGTAGCGGTCCTTTACCGCCACGGGATCGATCGTCGCTGCGGGTGGCTACATCTCCTGGATGACGTCGTAGTTCGTGAATACCGGTGCGGCGTCGGCCAGTTCGGCCATGCGCTTGGCGAAAGCGTCGGTCTCTGGACGCTCTGAGTTCTCCATGGCCTGCTCGTAGGTCTCGAATTCTGCAACGACCAGGTAGGAGTCCTCCCGGTCACGGTCCTTGAGAACCTTGACGGTGGCCATGCCAGGTGACGTCGGGTTCTCCCGGTTGAACTCGTCCCCTAGGGCACGCATCTCGTCGGGCTTGGACGTGGTGTATGCGATGGTCTGAACGAACTTCATTGTGCCCCCTCTCCCAGAAGAGTGTGGCCAGCACCTTACGGCGACCCTCAAGGCCGGGTCAATGCCGGGGGGATGGGTGGTGTGGGGGTAGAAGGGGGGGCGCGTTGACCCGGTCACGAACGCCTCCGGCCATAGGACCCGAATGCATGAGGACTCTCGGCCCGGATTCCGTTTCATGGCGTGTGGCAGGTTACCTCGCAGTTCTTCGACGATTCCACTGTAGGGCCGACACGCGATCGGCCGGAGGGGAGAACGCTTGTGGGCGCCTCAGAAAGGGACGGCGAGGCGGCTACGTCAACTACGAGGCGTTCGTGATGGACTGAGAGAAGGCTCGAGGGGAAGCGCACGACAACTCGGATGGGCACAACGACGAAGGAGGATCGACATGCCAGCAATGCGTAGGGTCGCACGTCGCACGTCACGAAGGACCGCGAACAGGGTCGCCGGGTCGCAGGAGGCCGCCGCACCCCAGCAGGCGACACCCCAGCAGGCCCCGCCTCCACCGGCTCCCGCCGCACCTTCGACGGAAGATCAGATGGGGCAACTCAAGCAGCTCGGCGATCTCCACACCCAAGGGATCCTGACCGACGAGGAGTTCGCGGCGAAGAAGAAGGAGATTCTCGGCCTCTGATTCACACGGTGTAGATGGCCGGGTTTCAGCGTCAACGACAGACCCGGGCAGGGGAGGATCGATTGTGTATCGATCAAGGAATGCCCCCTGTCCCGGTCTGCCGGCCGCGTGATCCTGCCCGGGTAGCACAGCGCGGCTGCTCGTCGGATACTCCCTTCAGAGATCACGACCAGCAGGAGAAGTCGGAGACCTCCTCGTGGTCCGCGGAGGCAGGGGCGAGATGAGCGTTGGCGCGGTCCGTATGCTGGCCATCTACCGCAAGGAGCTCCGGGAGTACCGGCGCAACAGGACCATCGTGGCCACGATGGCCGTCATTCCGCTGGGCATCGTCATCTTCCCGCTGCTCTACGTCCTCGCTCTGCCCGCGTCGATGGCCGGGACGCTTCGCAACGGGGACCCACTGGTGATCCTGCTGGGCATACCCGCCCTCGGTGCCGTCCGTCGTCGCGACCTACGCGGTGGTCGGCGAGCGCCAGCAGGGCACGCTCGAGCCGGTCCTCGCCACGCCGATCCGTCGCGAGGAGTTGGTGCTCGGCAAGGCCCTTGCGGCCTTCGTCCCGACCCTGGCAGTGGCCTACGGGGTCTACGTCTTCTTTCTCGCGTGCACGGCGCTGATGGCCCAGCCGGCCGTCGCCTCGGAGGTCTTCCAGTGGCGGTATCTGATCGTTCAGGTGCTCTTCACGCCGCTGCTCGCCGGCTGGTCCATCTGGGTCGGCATGGCGATCTCGACGCGAACGAGCGACGTTCGCGTCGCTCAGCAGCTCGGGATCCCTTCGCAGGCCTCCCGGCGATCCTGGTGGCGTACCTGATCACGTTCAACGTGATCCATGCGACGCTGGGTCTTGCGCTCGCCGTCGCGGCGGGGCTGCTGATCCTCGACGGACTCGGCTGGCGTCTCGTGTCCAAGCTGTTCGACCGCGAACGCCTGATAACCGGAACCAAGTGATGAGGTGGGCGGGCGGTTCGTGTGGATGTCGGTCGGGCGTGCGAGTCTGATCCGAATCGAACGCTCCTGGAGGTGTCGGATGGCCGTGTCCTACCAACTGGTGATCGACTGCACATCACCCGAACTGCTCGCGCATTTCTGGGCCGAGGCGTTGCACTACGTCATCGCACCTCCGCCGCCCGACTTCAACTCGTGGGACGACTTCTACCGGTCGATCGGCGTGCCCGAGGCCGAGCTTGGCAATGGCCCCGACCGCATCAGTGATCCGAACGGTGAGGGTCCGCAGATCTGGTTTCAGATCGTCCCCGAGAAGAAGTCGATCAAGAACCGCATCCACATCGATGTGAACGCGAGCGGTGGCCGTGGGTCGTCCCTCGACACCAGGCGCGAGCGGGTGGAGGCCGAGGCGACGCGCCTCGTGTCTCTCGGTGCTCGGCGGCTGGACGCGCTCGACGAGGAGGGTCTGGACCACTACGCCGTCGCCATGGCCGATCCCGAGGGGAATGAGTTCGACATCAACTAGCAGCTGCTGAATCGCACCGCGGCGGAGTCGTTGCCTCCAACCCCCCGTCATTGACCGGCACCCACCCTGCGAGAGAAGGCCGCGCGAACAGCCGGCCGACGGGGTCAAAACGCAGGGCACGCCGCAGCATGCGCGGCGTGCCCTGGTTTGGGGGCGCTCGACGGTAGGGTCAGCGGGCTGCGATGCCCCGGGCCTTCTTGTTCGGGCTCGGGCTGAGTGAACCATGGGTCAGCCCGTCCAGCCTGGTCAAGGTGACCACGAGGGGACGGGTGCCCCACGTCCATGCACTGCCATCGCCGGTTCCACAGTAGGCTTCCACGCCCAGGGAGCTGGGATTCCTGAGGAAGGTGGCGCCGTTGACGCCCACGTAGAAGCCGCTGGTGGTCTCACTCGACGACGTGTCCTGCGCGTAGAGGATCGCGCCGGTGCCGTTCAGGATGGCGCACGTGAACTGGACGGGAGCCGCCGGGGTCCCCGCCGGAAAGAAGTTCGCCGTGAAGGAGACCTCGTAGACGCCGGCCGGGAGCGATGGAATGGAATAGATGACCCCTCCCGACCCGGGGGTCGTCGTGGAATACGAGTGCGCGACGTTCAGAACCGGACCCGCGTCCGGCACCGCCTTGAGCGCCACGGTCGCGCCGGAGGCAGTCGAGGTGGTTCCGGTCGCAGACGCGTTCGTCTTGGACGTGCCCTGTAGTGGCTTGGCGTTGGCATATGCAGATCCGAGGATCGCCAAACCAGTCACGGCGACGATCGCCGAGATCTTGACAATGCGAGTACGCATGATTCCCCCCTTAGGGTGTGTGGTCTTCGTTGCGGGAATGACGGACAGCCGCCGACCCGGGCGCCCCTTCTGGCCCGGACCATAGCATTTCAGGGGTTCGTTTCCGCGCATTTCAGGCTTAGATTCCGCAAGAGTCGTATTCGCCGTCTTCCTACGAAGAGGACTCCTGGGGAAGCGTGAGATGGGCGTGTGACGGAACGCCCGCTACCCGGGCGTGAGCGGCGCTAGCTGGGGATCGCCCGCCAGTCGCAACCGGCGTCGGATGTGTTGGCCAGCCAGGTCACCTGGTGAACGTCCGTGCCGTCCGTCCGCATGATCCAGATCTTGTTCGCGCCGGAGCGGACGCTGCCGAACGCGATCCGGCTGCCGTCGGGAGACCAGCACGGCTCGCCGTTGCCCTCATAGGGCGTGAGCCGCCGGAGCCCGGATCCGTCGGCCCGGATCACCGAGACGGCCAACCGGATTCCGTTGTCGCTGCCCTTGTCGGCCGTAAAGGCGATCCAGCGCCCGTTCGGGGACCAGGCGGGCTCGCGCGCACGCAGCGATGGAGGCGTGATCTGCCGTGCCCCCGTCCCGTCGGCGTTGATCACCCAGACGCCCATGGAGGTGCGGCTCGAGTTCCACCTGGTGAGGGCGATCCGGTTCCCGCTCGGGGCCCATGCCGCGTCCTGAGCCAAACCGTCGGTCGTCACCTGCATCAATCCCGTCCCGTCGGCGTTCACCATCCACATTTCGGGGCCGGCTGCGTCCGGTCGGATGAACGCGATCCTGGATCCGTCGGGTGACCAGGTCGGACTCCCGTCCTGCTGTGTCTCCGGATCGGGGTGCGTGACCTGGTGACGGCCCGAGCCGTCGGCGTTCATCACCCAGATGGCCCTGGGGGTGCCGTCCCACCGGTAGTTCACGTAGGCCAGCAGCGTGCCGTCGGGAGACCAGGCCGGGCTGACAGCATCGGACACGAGCTTCTTGATGCCGCTTCCATCCGCACGGATGGAGTACACGACCCAGGGGGGCTGGGTGCCGTAACGAAGTGCCCGAGCGAACGCGATTCGGCCGTTCCTCCCCGGCGAGGTGGCGCCCGCGGGTGCCGCGAAAACCTGAGCAGTGAACGCGGCCAGAATCACCGCCGCGACAACACCACCAAGCCGAAGACGGAGTGAATGACGCATGACTGCCTCCCCTCAAAGGGACCACATCAACGATGGACGCCCCAGTCACGGATGACGCAGTCAAATGGACGTGTGTCCAGTGGCCATGTGGCCCTCATGGCGCTGGCTACGTGCCTCGAGCTCTGGGCCCGAGGGTGGCGGGTCCTTCGGCTGCACGAGGCGCGACCGCTGGTGCCTAGCCTCGCAGTGAGGCCCTTGGAGCGGCGGGCGGACACGCGCCAGACCAACCCTCCGACGGACCGCGAAAAGGGGTGTTCGAGATGATCCATCGCATGAATCAGCTGCTTCGGGCTGGGCTGGTGCTTGTCGTTTCGCTGGCGACAACGGTCGCACTGTCCCTTCCCGCCGCAGGCACATCGTTCGGCACCGCCTCGGCGCATGGCTCGCCATCACCCCGATTCTTCGTGGGGATGACCTACGACGCCGCCCGCGGCGAGGTGGCGCTGTTCGGCGGCACGCGCCTCGGTTACCCCGAGTTCGGTGACACCTGGACTTGGGACGGCGCTCGTTGGACGAACCCTCGCCCCGATCACGCCCCGTCGGCGAGATTCGACGAGGCCATGGCCTATGACAGCGCCCACAGCCAGGTCACCCTCTTCAGTGGCTACTACGGTTGGAACGACACCTGGACCTGGGACGGCACGGACTGGACCGAGCAGCACCCCGCGCACTCGCCGCCGGCGCGAGAAGGCGGCGGGCGTGGCCTACGACGCGGCCCATGGACAGATCGTGCTCTTCGGCGGCTCGAAAGACGAAGCCTTGAACGACACCTGGACCTGGGACGGAACCGACTGGACCGAGCGGCATCCCGCGCACTCGCCGCCGGCGAGATACTGGCCCGGCATGGCCTACGACGCGGCTCTCAGGCAGGTCGTGCTCTTCGGCGGCACCAGCGTCGGCGGCAACGACACCTGGACCTGGGACGGAACCGACTGGACCGAGCAGCATCCCGCGCACTCGCCGCCGGCGAGATATGCCGAGGGCATGGCCGACGACGCCGCACTTGGTCAGATCCTGCTCTTCGGAGGCTTCGGCAGCCAGGGCTGGCTCAACGACACCTGGACGTGGGACGGAAACGATTGGACCCAGCGCTTCCCGGCTCACGTTCCCGCAGCGCGGGCCTGGCCCGGCGCGACCTTTGACGCAACTGGTGGCCACATCGTGCTCTTCGGTGGCGTCGGCGACATCTACGGGGACTTCGCCTACGGAGACACCTGGACTTGGGACGGAACCGATTGGATGCAGCATGCCGCGGGTTCGATCCACTTGAGCGCCCATTCGGGACCGCCGGGAACGCGGGCGCTGGTCCGAGGTTGGGGATTCCTGGCTGGCGAGAGCGTCAACGTCCTGTTCGTCGACTCCGTGAACGGAAACACCCTCCTCGACAAGGTGCAGACAGACGCGACCGGCGCGTTCAAAGAGCATGTGACGATCCCGGCCGGGGCCACCCCGGGCGTGCAACACGTGAAGGCGAAGGGAGTGAGGAGCGGACAGATTGCGGGGCGGTCCTTCACCGTGACGTGATCGCGGGAACCCCTGGCATTACGACAGGTCGAATCGCACTGAGCCCGATGCCTGACGACAGGGTCGGGCTCAGTGCAACTCAGGGAGAGTTCATGACATGACACGGCATGGCCGGCCTCAATCAGACTCGGTGCGACCTCGGTCTTCGGGAACGGGCCGGCGTCGTGACGCCCGTCGGGGTTCGCCAACTGCTCCACCGGCCCGCCCGGCGGGTGATGGTCCGCTCCATGCGGCCGATCATGCGGGCCAGCGAGCGGCCGCCTGTCGGCTCGAAGAAGATCCCGACGCCGACCTGCGCGAGCACCAGGTAGGTGGCGATCATCGCGGCCAGGATTGCCAGGAACCCGAGTGGGAGCGGTCGGAAGCCGAAGAGGTGGGCGAGCGCCGGGATATACGGGATGGCGACGCCGAACGCGGCGCAGGCGAGGGTCGTGAGCAGCAGCGGGCGACTCGGGTGGCTCTTGTAGAAGGGGACGCGGCGCGTACGGATGACGAAGATGACCAGCGTCTGGGTGGTGAGGGACTCGACGAACCAGCCCGAGCGGAACAAGACCGGGCCGGCGTGGAAGATCCGCAGCATGACGAAGAAGGTGAGGAAGTCGTAGATGCTCGAGATCGGGCCGAAGAAGGCCATGAACCGGCGAATCATGCGGATGTCCCACTTCGCCGGACGCGCGAGCAGCTCCTCGTCGACGTTGTCGGTGGGGATGGTCATCTCACTGACGTCGTAGAGCAGGTTGTTCAGCAGGATCTGGGTCGGCAGCATCGGCAGGAAGGAGAGGAACAGCGAGGCGCCTGCCGCGGAGAACATGTTCCCGAAGTTCGACGAGGTGCCCATCAGGACGTACTTGATCGTGTTGGCGAAGATGCGCCGGCCCTCGACGACACCGTCGGCGAGGATGCTGAGGTCCTTGTCGAGCAGGACCACGCCGGCCGCGTCCTTCGCCACGTCGGCCGCGGATTCGACCGAGATGCCGACGTCGGCATGGTGGATTGCGATCGCGTCGTTGACGCCGTCGCCCAGGAAGGCGACGTCCGACCCGAGGGTGCGCTGCGCCAGGATGATGCGGGACTTCTGCTCCGGGGTGATGCGGGCGAAGATCGTCGTCGTCGGCAGCAGGGCAACGAGGGCGGCGTCGTCGAGCGTCGCGAGCTCCTGCCCGGTGACGACCGTTCCGGGGTCGAGGCCGACCTCGCCGCACAGGTGCGCCGCCACCTGGCCGTTGTCGCCGGTGACGATCTTGACGGTGATATCGAGACCTGCGAGGCGGGCGAGCGACTCGCGGACGCCGGGCTTGACCGGGTCGGTGAAGCAGAGGAACCCCTGGAGCGAGAGGTCCCGCTCGTCGTCCGGCGCCAAGTGGTCACCGGTGAACACACGGCTGGCGACGGCAACGACGCGGGTGCCGGACGCGAAGAGCCCGTCGAGGATCGCCTTCGTCTGGGTGGGCACGGTCGCGCACCGGGCGAGGACGGCTTCGGGGGCGCCCTTGGAGATGAGCAGCTTCCCCTGCGGGGTCTCGACCAGGACCGAGGACAGCTGGCGCTCGTGGTCGAAGGGCAGGCGATCGAGCGTCGTCCGGACGCCGTCGCTCTGGTCCGCCTTCGGGGCTGCCCAGAGCGCACGGTCGAGCTCGTTGCCGGCCTTGTCGCTGCAGGCCAGCCCAAGGACGCGGACCCGGTCGTCGGGCGTCCCCGCGCCGTCGAGCGCCTGCGTGAACGAGTATCTGACCCTGCGTCAGGGTGCCGGTCTTGTCGGTGAACAGCACCTGGACGTTCCCGAGGTCCTCGATGGCGACGAGGCGCTTGACGATCACGCGCTTCTTGGCCATCCTGCGGGCGCCCGTCGACAGGCTGACGGTGACGATCGCCGGCAGCAACTGCGGCGTCAAACCCACCGCGATCGACAGGGCGAACAGGGCCGACTGCAGAATCGAGCGTCCGAGCACGGCGTTGATCACGAAGATGGAGCCGGCCAGCACCCCGGTCACGATCGCGAGCATGCGAGAGAACTCCTTCAGGCCCTGCTGGAACGCGGTGACTCCCTGTTGCTCGCCCAGGTGCACGGCGATCGCCCCGAACTCGGTGCGCGAGCCCGTGCGAACGACCACTCCGCGGCCGCCGCCGCCGCTCACGAGCGTCCCCATGAACACGCACGAGCGCAGGTCCAGCGGCGAGTCACCCGGCGGCTGGGCCTCGGCCGTCTTGTCGGCAGCCCGGGACTCGCCGGTCAGCACCGACTCGTCGCACTCGAGCTCGTGCACCTCGATCAATCGCAGATCGGCCGGGACGACGTCGCCCACGCGCAGATGCACGACATCTCCCGGAACGAGCTGTGTGACGTCGAGCTCGGCAGTCGACCCATCGCGATCGACGGCGGCCAGGTGCTGGATCGCGGCATGAAGCTCCTCGACCGCCTTCTCGGAGCGGTACTCGTTGAAGAAGCCCAGGCCGACGCTCATCGCCATGATCGCGCCGATGATCAACGCCTCCGTCCGGTCGCCGACGACGGCCGAGACGACGGCCGCGACGACCAGCAACAAGAGCAGCCAGCTGCGCAACTGGCGGGCGAGCACGGACCAGGCACTGACGCCGCGCGAGAGCAGGACGTTCGGCCCATAGAGCTTCAGACGCCGGCCCGCCTCGCCGCCTGAGAGTCCCGCATCGGATGAGCCGAGCTTGGCGAGCACCTCAGGCGCGGGGAGGGTCGCAACGGTGGAGAGCTCGAGTTCCTCTGGGTCGGTCGCCGGGGCGTCCGGCGACGTGCCGGCTCCGCCGTTCGGGTCGGGGGGCGCCTGAGCGGTCATCGCCTCAACGGCCCGACCTCGGTACCATCGCGCCCAAGACTACCTCCGAGCCACGCTTCCGAAAGATCTCGCCGATCGCACGTTCAGCGTCCCTCGAAGTCGCTCGTCGCACAGGTCTCCATTGCATAATCAGACCATCGTCACTGACCATCTTGGTCAAACCGAGCATGACCGTTGGAGGGCCGCAATGGGCGAGGCCATGACCAGGGTGTATCGCGAGGGCGTTCTGGAGGCCGACGGGTTCCCGCTCGCCGACGTCTCCGACTACCTGGAGCAGTCAGACACGGTGGTGTGGGTTGACCTCTGCGGTCCGTCGATGGAGCAGCTCCACGAACTCGCCGACGAGCTCAGCCTGCACGAGCTCGCGGTCGAGGACGCCCTCAGCGCCGCACCAGCGTCCCAAGCTCGACCGGTACGAGACCCATCTGTTCTTGTCGTGCCACGCGGTGCGCGTCGACGTCGCGAATCCCGGCCTCGACGAGACGGAGATCGACGCGTTCATCAATCCCGGTGGCTGATCACGGTCCGCAAGAACGACCTGTTCTCGATGAAGCCCGTGCTCGAGCGATGGGACCGCTCGCCCGATCTCGCCAAGTACGGGGTGAGCTTCTTGCTCTACGGCCTGCTCGACGTGGTGATCGACAGCTACTTCGAGGCCGTGCAGACGTTCGACGAGTACTACGACGAGGTCAGTGAAGGCATCTTCGCCGAGCATCCCCTCGATCCCTCCCAGATGCGCCACTGGTTCGACATGCGCCGAGCCATGGTTCGCTTCCATCGCCTCGTCGTCCCGATGCGGGAGGCGATCAGCAGCCTCATGCGCACGGAGCAGTCCGCCGTCGCGGAGGAGCTCTATCCCTACTTCCAGGACGTGTACGACCACATCCTGCGCGTCACGGAGTCCTCGGACTCGCTCCGCGATCTGGTCAGCACCATCGTGGAGACCAATCTCAGCCTGCGCGACTACCGGCAGAACCAGATCGTCAAGAAGGTCAGCAGCTGGGCGGCCATCATCGCCGTGCCGGCGTTCATCACCGGCTACTACGGCATGAACGTCCCCTACCCCGGCTACCTGAGGACGTGGGGCGTCGTGACCTCCACCACCTTGATCTTCGCGGCGTGCGGCGCCCTCTACCTGTTGTTCAAGCGCATCGACTGGCTCTGACGGCGCCGCGGCGCAGGCTGTACCATGAACTGGCGTTTCCCACGATTCGGGCGAGCTTGGGCGCTCCGTCTTCCCTCACGCGAATCCCTGCAGAGAGGAGAAGACGATGCCCGGGCCCCGGGAAGATCGTCGCTCCTCCTCGCATCGAGCCCGTGAGTCGTGGCGGAACGAGCGCCATCCAACACCAGCCGGGACCAGTCCGCGAGGCGCCGGCTGACGCAACCGAAGACGCGGAAGGAGTGACATCGGTATGGCAACGGGCACAGTGAAGTGGTTCAACCCCGACAAGGGGTTCGGGTTCATCGAGCAGGAGAACGGGCCGGACGTGTTCGTGCATTTCAGCGCGATCACGGGGGGCGACCCGGGGCGCCGGAACCTCGAAGAGGGCCAGCGGGTGGAGTTCGACGTCGTGGACGGGGCCAAGGGTCCGCAGGCGCAGAACGTCAAGAGCGCATCCGCGGGCTAGTGGGGATTTCCGCACCGCCGAAACCGCTCCTGCGGGGACGGCTGCACCAGATCGCGTTCTTCGTCGCGATCCCTGCGGGAGCGGTGCTCGTGGCCGTCGCACGAGGCTCAACGGCGCGCGGCTCGGCCCTCGTGTACGCGGTGACCCTGGTGGCGATGTACGGGACCAGCGCCCTCTATCACCGTCGGAACTGGACGGCCAGAGGCGTCAGTGTCATGAGGCGGCTGGACCACTCGATGATCTTTCTCCTCATCGCCGGCACCTACACCCCGTTCAGCCTTCTCGTCCTGCCCGCTCCGTGGTCGTACGTCGTGCTCGCCGCGGTCTGGATCGGTGCGATCACCGGTATCGTGCTCAAAGTCACGAACGTCGACGGCTTCAGGATCTTGACCGCGATCCTGTACATCGGGCTCGGGTGGTTGGCGATTCTGACCGCGCGCCTCGTGCTGGAGGGGCTCTCGCCCGGCGGCCTGGCCTTGATCGTCGGCGGAGGCGTGCTGTACACGGTCGGCGCCGTCGTCCTGCAGCGTCAGTCGCCGAATCCCTCTCCCCGAGTGTTCGGATACCACGAGGTCTGGCACTCGATGGTGGTCGGCGCGAGCGCGTGCCACTACGCGCTCATCCTCGGACTCGTTCTCGGTTCGAGCGCTGTCCTGGCTCGCTGATCCGCCCCTCCCCCCGTGGTGGGCTCGCAGTACCGCGCCGACGGCGGCCTCACGAAGTTGAAGACCCTGGCGATGTCCTGCTGCTGACAGCCGGCTTCACGACCTTCGTCACGACCCAGCGATGCATGCCTATCTTGCGCTGGCGCGCGAACCCCAGCTGCTCGTACGTCGACAGCGCGCCGTGGAAGAGGAAGCCGGCGGGCACCGAGCCGGCGTCCTCCGGGTACCCCTCCACCTCTCCCCCACCCAGGCCCGCGATCAGATCGAGCGCGCCGGCGAGCGCCGCGGTGGCCACGCCCTGGCGGCGGTGCCCCTTGCCCACGAAGCAGCACGCGATCCGCCAATCCGGCGTGGTCGTCTGGCCCTTCTCGTAGGCCGCGCGGTTCTTGATCCGGGGCACCTCGTCCGGCACGCCGAACTGGCACCAGCCCACGCAGTCGTCACCGTCGAACACCAACGCCGCGTGGGCCGTCCCGGCCCGGACCTTGCCGGCGCCGTTCGGCCCGACCAACGCGGTCACGTGCCCTTCCGGAATGGCCAGCGTGCAGTCCTTGAGCGCCCACGCATGCCCGTAGCGCTTGCCCAGACGACTGCTCTCGATGACGTTCATGCCACTCCCTCCGACTCGCCGGTTGCCGCGCTGCCCTCGGTGAAATCTCGCAGCACGCTCGTGAACAGCGCGACCATCCCGTCCTCGTCCAGCCCCGCCGTGTCGGCAGTGGCGAGCCAGTCGCGAAGGGAGACGCGAAGCCCGGACAGCTCGGGCTGGCCCACCTGTCGGAGGGTGGCCACGATGAACGTTCCCTGACCGGGACGGCCGGCCGCGAGGCCCTTTGTGTCCAGCTCGCGGTAGGCCTTGAGCACCGTGTTTGGGTTGATGGCCAGGGAGGCGACCACGTCCCTGACCTTGGGCAGCCGGTCGCCCGGCTTGAGGTACCCGAGCCGAAGCGCGTGCTCGACCTGCTGGACCAGCTGCAGGTAGGTCGGCACGCCGGAGCCGTGATCGAGCCGGAACTCGATCGGCGAACCCGGGCTCGACGTTCCCCCTGCCGGACCGTTGTCGTCCGCGGGGCCCTCGAGGCTGGACTGTTTATCTATCATCATAGGACAAAGGTACAGCGGTCACCTTCGCCCTGTCAAGACCTATCCTCTCGCCATCCCTTCCAGGGCGTGCCGGAGTCCCTGGTGGAAGGTGATCGACGTGGCCCTGAAACGGCGGTGGAGCGATCTGAGCCAAGGCCAGCGGCGCCTGCTCGTCGCGACAGCGGCGATCGACGGCGCCCTGCGGGTTGCAGCCCTCATCGACATCCGGCGCCGCCCGGCAAGCCGGATTCGCGGGTCCAAGAAGGCGTGGGCTGCCTGCGTCGCGCTCATCAACTCGGCGGGAGTGCTTCCCATTTCGTACTTCGTGTTCGGCCGTCGGCGCGTCGCGTAACGGAAGGAGTCCGGGATGAGAACGCTGCTCGTGACCACATTCCTCAGCCTCGACGGGGTCATGCAGGCACCCGGCGGACCCGGTGAGGACGACAGCGGCGGGTTCACCCAGGGCGGCTGGTCGGTGAACTACTGGGACGAACGGATGGGCGAGATCATGGGCGAGGCGATGAGCACGCCGTTCGACCTCCTGCTCGGGCGCCGGACCTACGACATCTTCGCCGCGCACTGGCCGCACACGGACGACCCCGGCGCCAAGCAGCTCAACGACGCCACCAAGTACGTCGTGTCGAACAGCCACCTCGAGCTGACCTGGAGCAACTCCGTCCTGATCGAGGGCGACGCGGCCGAAGGCATCGCCGCGCTCAAGAAGGACGACGGGCCGGAGCTGCAGGTGCACGGCAGCGGGAACCTCGATCCAAACGCTGCTGCGCCACGAGCTGGTCGACCGCGTTCCGCCTGTGGGTCTTCCCGGTGGTCATCGGAACGGGCAAGCGCCTGTTCGCGGAGGGCACGATCCCGTCGGGCCTTAACCATGGTCGACAGCGAAGGTCTCCACGACGGGTGTCGTGATCGGCACCTACGAGCCGGCCGGCCCGATCGTGACGGGGACGTTCGGGTCGGGGTAGTCCCGACGGCGGCACGGCTCGGATAGCCCGTCGGCGTCGGTCGCTAGCATTCGGGATGACCGACTTCACCGATGCCGATCTCCGCGGCTCCCGCTTCGAGCGGACCGACCTCACCGACTCCCAGTTCCGTGCCGCCAGCCTGAGCGGCACCGAGTTCCGCGGCGTCGACTTCCACAACGTGGTGATGCGCGGCATCGAGATGCTCAACGTCTCCATGTACGGCGAGTTCGAGAACGTCACGATCAACGGCGTCGAGGTCTGGCCGCTGGTGAACGCCGAGCTCGACCGGCGCTATCCCGACCGGGCCAAGATGCGCCCGACCGATCCCGCCGGATTCCGCGAGGCCTGGGACACCGTCGAACGCCTCTGGGCCGGAACGGTGGACCGGGCTCGGCAGCTGCCGGCCGAGCTGCTGTACGAGTCGGTCGACGGCGAATGGTCCTTCATCCAGACCCTGCGGCACCTGGCGTTCGCCACCGACGCGTGGATCCGGCGGGCCATCCTGGGCGACCCGTCGCCGTGGGACCCCCTGGACCTGCCGTGGAGCGAGATGCAGGACGCTCCCGGAGTGCCCAACGACCGTGATGCTCGCCCCTCGCTGGACGAGGTCGTCGAGCTGCGACGTGACCGGATGTCCACGATGCGTACTGTCGTCGACGGACTCACCGACGAGTCGCTCGCCGGCGAGACCAAGCCGGTCGAGGGGCCGGGTTGGCCGCCGCCGCGAAGCTTCCCGGTGCGCGAATGCCTGCTGGTCATCCTCAACGAGGAATGGGAGCATCGTCTGTACGCCGAGCGGGACCTGGATGCCCTGCAGGCCCGTCGTTCGTAGCGCCCTGCCCAGAGCTGGTCCTCAATCGTGCCGGTGATCGCGACGAGTGGGTGGCCCGCCCAGATCCTTCCCACTGCTCTTCTCATCGCGGCGAGTCCCGCGAGCTACCTGGCCGCCCTCACCCTGCTCACCACCGCGAGGCCTCTCGCCAACGCCTGGGCCTTCGCCGCGGGGTGGTTCGCCGCCGTCTTCGGGATCTTCGTCGTCACCTATGCGGTGACCAGCCCGTCGCCTCCCAAAGCGGCGTCCGGGACGAACTCCGCCGCGTCGGCCGTCCTCGGCCTGGCGGCGATCGTGGCAGCGGTGGTCGTCTGGCGGAAGCAGCGAGCCGCCCACGGCGAGACCAGTCAGCCGAAGTGGCTGGCGCGAATGGAACGGATCAGGCCCGTCGCGTCGTTCGCCCTCGGGTTGTTCCTCCCGACCTACGGGCTTGTTCCGCCGGCCGCGATTCACTTGAAGGACATGCACGTGTCGGGCACGACGGCCTGGGTGGCGTCCATCACGTTCGGGCTGGTCGCGACGCTGGGAGTCATCGTCCCGGCCGTGCTCTACAGCGCAAGCACCTCGATTCGGGACAGGCTCCGCGGCCTCAGGGACACGGCGGTCGCGAACCAGCTGAAGATCGCCGCCGGGCTCCTCGCGGTGATCGGGCTGGCCCTGCTCGCGTCGGCGATCACGACGGTCTTGAGCCTGCACACGATGTCCTGACATCCCGCCCCGCGGCGCCTCGAGGATATCTGCGGGTTCCTCGGCCTCAAGATTCCGGTGGGTTCCGGCCGATCCATTCATAAGTAGAACCAATGGATCAGGGGGGGTAGCCAAAGAGAGGTGACAATGCTTCAGAGGCTCAGGCGCTCCGTGCCGCAGGGGGAAGAGGGCTTCACGCTCATCGAGCTGATGGTGGTCGTGCTCATCATCGGCATCCTGATCGCCATCGCCCTTCCGACCTTCCTGGGCGCTCGTCAGCGGGCGGAGGCGCGTGCCGCGCAGTCCAGCGTCCGCAACGCCCTCGTCGCGGCCAAGACGTCCTACACCGACGTCGACAGCTACGACAACGTCTCCGTCGCCAACCTGAACTCGATCGAGCCCTCCCTGACGTACCAGGCCGCGGCCTCCACAGGTCCGACCATCGTCAGCTTCGAGATCGGCACGAACGGCGCCACCACCAACCAGGAGATCGGGCTGGCCGCCATGGCCAACTCGGGTACCTGCTACTTCCTGCGAGACGTGGCCAACCTCGGCGGCACCGACCCGGCCGGCACCAAGTACGGGTCCACGGCGACCGCCGCGAACTGCACGGGAACGTACGCCCGCGCGAACGCGAACGCAGCCACCTGGTAAGAAGCGCACGTCGCTCAGAGTAGGCAGGCGGTTCCTCCCCGGACCGCCTGCCTCACTCATTCCTTCGGACGTCCCGAGAGCCGGATGATCCGAGCGAGCGTGGACGCGTCGCCGCGCCAGTGCTCGACGATCACTTCCGGGCCGGCGGTCCGAAGGACATGGCGCAGGATCAGCGCGGCCACGACCGCGTCATCGAGCGGCCCGAGCACCGGCACGAACTCGGGAATCAGATCGATCGGGGACGCGAGCCACACGGCACCCAGCAGTAGGAGCACCTTGGAGCCGCGAGGGACGCGCCCGTCCGTCACCAGCCCCTTGAACAGCACGAGCAGGTTCGGGATCAGCGTCGCCAACTCCCTGGCGGCCGTCCGCCGGCCCGCGAGATACAGGGCGGCGATGGCCACGACGTACACCGCGACGGCCACCGCCAGGGCGATCAACCACGCACGCACGGCCCTCCCCCTGTCCCTCCGGCCGCCGGCACGGTGTCCTCTAGTGCGCCAGGTGCCACAGGACCGCGACGAGCCCGGCCATGAACAGCGGAATGCTGATCGTCAACATTAGGATGAACATCCGCACATGACGAAGGGTCGGCGCGATCTCGGCCAGGATCTCCTCCGCTCGCTGCGCCGCGACAACGCGCAGTCGTTCGCCGAGGGACACACCGGCCGAGGTGTCCGGCGCGGCGGGCAGTACCTGCGTCTGCGTCTTCGCCTTCATAGCTCACCTCCATGCGAGTACACGCGATTCGCGAAGTCCTCCAGTCGGACTTCGCACTCCTTGAGGCGCCATTCCGCACGCTGCTGCGAGGCCGCTCCGAACACGTCCCGGCGCCGAAGGTCCCGGAACCAGCGCTGTAACCGCTCAAGGTTCTGGTCCTCCTCGTCCAGCTCGGCGGGAGTGAACTTCCGCGTCCGGATCTCCTTGTCGATCTCCCGATCGAACTTGTCGCACTCAGCGAGGAACTCGGTCCACTCCTCCTCCCGGTCGGCGTTGAATGCCTCCTCGAGCCGAGCGGCCGTCGCCTCGTCCCTGGGCCCGGCCTCGAACACGAACGCCTCGCCGCCGGCCGCGTCCACCAGGTCGACGACCCGGGACATGGACTCGGCGAAGTCGCGGCGAGCCGGTAAGGCCCAGGTCCCCTGCTGCAACGCTACCGCCCCGACCTTCCGCAACTCGCGCCACACCGCCACGCGATGCCGCGAGGGCTCAGCGGGGAGCTTGTAGGTGACGACCGTCCACTCCATTAGGGGCCGCTTCCGTAGCCAGCGTTACGGCGTGAATAGTATCACGCGTTACCAATTCCGGGCGGGCCGGCTACCGGTACACGCCGTTGTGGCCGATGCTGTGGCGGCCTGGCTCCGGGAAGAAGCACAGTCCGTGCGGCCCGTGCCCGACGGTGATCCTGTGGATCACCCGCCCGGTTCGAGTCGAGACGACGGTGACGGTGTCCCCGAAGCGGTTCGAGGTCCAGAGCTGCTTCCCGGTCGGGGAGACCTGGAGCATGTCCGGCGAGCCGCCGATGTGCCACGTCGCCACCACCCGCCGGGTGCGGAAAGAGATGACCGAGATCGATCCGGCGATCCGGTTGCTGACGTAGAGCCTCTTCGCGTCCCGTGACACGGCGAACCCGTGGGCGCCCACCCCGGTCTTGATGAACGTGATCTGGCGCATGCGCACCGGGTCGATCACCGACACGCCGCTGAGGGCCTGGTTCGCGACGTAGAACACCTTTCCGTCCGGCGACACCTTCACGTCGATCGGAAGACCCCCCACATGGATCGCGCCGGTGATCTTCATCCGCTCCGTGCTGATCCGGAACACCACGCCCGTGTACTCGCAGCTCACCAGCAGGTACCGGCCGTTCGCGGAGAAGTCCATGTGGTCCACGCCCCGGAACGGGATGTGGATGCGCTTGATGACCTTCCAGGTGTGCGGGTTCCGGAACTCGATGAGGTTGTCGTACTCGGCGACCACGATCGCCTTGGTGCCGTCCGGCGTGAAGTAGAGGTTGTACGGGCTCGCGACCGGAATGGAGCCGGTGATCTTCGTGGTTCGCGGATCGATGACGCTCAGGCGGTCGAGGGCCGGGTTGTCCACGTACAGGCGGCGAAGGTTCCAGGCGGGCGTGATGTGGTGTGGCTGCCCCCCCACGTACATGGTGCGGACGACCTTGAACGTGTTCGGGTCGATGACGCTGATGGTCCCGTCGAGCGTGTTCGGGACGTAGACGCGCTCGGGATCGCCGGCGACCGCCGGCGCGAACCCATTCGGTTTCGTGTCCGCGGCGTAGACGTTCAAACGAGTTGGCTTCGGGGAGGGCACCGGGGACGGCGCCGCCGACGGCGTCGGAGGCGCGCGCCCGGATGCGGACGCCGAGGGGTGATCGGAATCGGAGTGGTCCCTATCGACGGCGAACGCGATGCTCGTGGCGGCAATGGCAGCGACCGCCACCAAGACCCCCGTTCCGGCGATGCGTCGCCGCCAACGGTACCGGTGTTCCTGCCGCACAACGTGACCATCCTAGGCACTCTGCCGGGGCCGCGCTCACTCGGGGGGCGCGAGTAGGCGTGGACACCTGACGGACACCGTCCGGCCGTACTTTGATCGAGTCATGCCACGAGATCCGGAACCCGCGGACTACTCGGACATGCGCTGGTGGGTGGCCTTCGCGCTGGCCTGTTTCGCTGCGGGCTTCTGGTCGATGGCGAACCTCTGGGACTGGCTGCCCTGAACCAAAGGCCTGAGCGGGGCCGCCCGGAGACGGCCGGCCCCGCCTCCAAAGGTCGAACGACACTCGCCTGAGGACCCGAGCATCCGGGGTCCAACGGCGGAGGCGGACAGAGGCGGCCTGCGTACGCTCGCAGATGGGAGACAAGGCCAAGACGGTCCAGGGTAGGGCCGTGGAAGGAGGGCACCATGAACGTTCAGGACGTCATCGCCCGGGCGGGTGAAGAGATCTCCGTCAAGCGGGTCTTCGGGGAGCCGTACGAGAAGAACGGCATCACCGTGATCCCGGCCGCGAAGGTGCAGGGCGGAGCGGGAGGCGGAGTCGCGCCCGAAGAAGAGGGGAAGGGGTCCGGTGGAGGATTCGGCGTCACCGGGCGGCCGGTCGGCGCGTTCCTGATTCGTGGGGAGAAGCTGACGTGGCAGCCCGCCATCGACGTGAACCGGATCGCCCTTGGGGGTCAGATCGTCGGCGTCGTGGCGCTGCTGGTCGTCCGGTCGATCGTGAAGGCCCGGTCACGGGCCCAGAAGGAGCAACCGATACACTCCGCGGCGTGAGCGACGAATCGGTTGATCGCCCCGAGCCGTGGATCGCCGGCCGGCGGCGAACGACGGCCGAGTTCGACACGTTGTACGCGGAGGGCACGCCGCCGTGGGACATCGGCCGCCCCCAGCCGGCCATGCAGGGTTTCGCCGATGCGGGGAAGCTTCACGGACGCATCCTCGATTCGGGCTGCGGAACGGGCGAGCACACGCTCATGGCGGCAGCGCTCGGGCTCGACGCCACCGGTGTCGACGCCGCTCCGACCGCCGTCGCGATGGCCGAGCGGAAGGCGCGCGAGCGCGGCCTCACCGCTCGCTTCTTGGTCCACGACGCCTTGGACCTCGGGTCCCTCGACGAGACGTTCGACACCGTCATCGACTCCGGCGTGTTCCATGTCTTCGACGACGGGGACCGCGCGCGGTACGTGGAGAGCCTGAAGGCGGTTACCGAGCCCGGCGCGCGCCTGTTCCTGCTGTGCTTCAGCGATCTGCAGCCGGGCGAGTTCGGACCCCGTCGCATCACCGAGCACGAGCTGCGCGAGAGCTTCGCGGATGGCTGGAAGATCGATTTCCTGAAGCGCACCACCATGACCGTCACGTTCGCTCCCGAGGGGGCGCACGCCTGGCTCGCGTCGATGACCCGGACGTAGGGCGAGCCCTCAGGACTCCGCGAATGTCGCTCGAGGGGCCGTGGACGCGGAAGCGGAAGCGGCGCGCTCGATACGAAGCGATCGAGCGCCTCAAGCGACGGAACGAGGGCCGGGTCCGGTCCCTGCACTCCGATGTCGAGAGCGACGAAAGGGTGGTCGCAGCCGGAAGCCACGTGCTGGTCACGGACCGGCGGATCATCTTCTCGGACTACCTGTACCGGACGGGCCCGATTCGCGACGAGACCCGAGATGCGATCAGATGGGACGAGATCTCACGGTGGGCATTGGGACGACGACACGACGAACGCCCGTTACTCCGCCTCGACCACGCCCCGCACGTGCGTGTGGAGTGGGTACCCGCACATCGGTTCCTTCACTTCCGGTGGGGCAACGCCACCGGACCGGTGACCCATCGCGAAAGCACACTGCAATTCAACCGACGTCGTGACAAGGCCCTACGGGCCATCGTGGCCCGGCTGGAAGCCGGCGCGGTGCCACGCGGCGACGACTTCCGCATCGCGCTGAAGGGAACTCGCGAGGAACGGACCAGAGGCTCGGTGGTCGGCTACGAACGGATAGACTGAATCGACCCTTTTCGAGGAGCGGCCGGTCAGGCGGCGTGGACCCCGATGCACTCGGCGTGGAACACGCGCCAGCCATCGGCCGTGTGGACCATCACCACGACCGAATCGAGCGCGCGACCGCAACCTTCACAGACCTCGGGCTCCTCCATTCCTCTTGTTGTATCGAAAGGACCCACGGGGGTACTTGAGCTTGAGCCCTCACGCCCTGGTGGACGCCCCTCCGGTCACCACGTCGGCCAGGGTCACCGTCTCGAGCAGCGTCTCCAGCGACGAGTAGGCGACACCCCACAGGTCCTCCAGCCCGGCCGCCGCTCCGGCGTACGGCGGGCGCCTGGCACTCCCCCGTCCCCCGTGCCTCTCGGTCGAGCTCAGGGCCCGGACCACCTCGGCCAGCGTGATCGTGTCCGCCGGCCGGGCGAGCCGGTAGCCGCCCACCGAGCCCCGCTGGCTGTCCACGATCCCGGCGTGGCGCAGCTCGATCAGGATGTTGAGCAGGAACCGGAGCGAAATGCCGTGAGCGTGGGCGATGTCCTCCGCCTTGACCAGCGAGCCCTCCGGGGCGGCGGCCAGCTCCAGCGCGGCTCGCAGCGCGTAGTCCGTTCGAGCGGAGATGCGCATCGGCAGGTCGCGACGCTCGGCGGCCGGCGCCACGCTCACGCCGGCACCAGGCTCGACTCCGGCGCCGGCGGCGATGCACCGTCGAGCGCGAACACCTTGGCGTTTCGGAGGTTCGCACTCGCGGCCTCGCCGGCGTGGATGCCGTCGAGCTCCTCGTTCGGGATCTCGGCGACCAGCGTCTGGCCGTCCTCCAGCCGCAGGACCAGCTTCGACACCCAGCCCATGTTCGTCCGGCGCTCGACGTGCACCGGGAACGACATCGGACCCGGGAGACGGGTGACCTGCACGTCGTGCGGCCGAATGTAGGCCTGCGCCGCCCGGCCGTCGCCCAGGTGGTCGGCGCCGGCGACCGCCGAGCTGCCGAAGTGGACGTGGCCCTCGAACACCGTGCCGTTCACCACGTTCGACGCGCCGACGAAACCCGCGACGAACGGCGTCGCCGGCCGGTTGTAGATGTCCTCCGACCCGCCGATCTGCTCGACGCTCCCCTGCCGCATGACGACGACCGTCTGGGCCAGCTCCAGCGCCTCCTCCTGGTCGTGGGTCACCAGCAGGCTCGTCACGCCCAGCTCGCGGTGCAGGTCGTCCAGCCAGCGCCGCAGGTCCTGCCGGACGCGGGCGTCCAGCGCGCCGAACGGCTCGTCCAGCAGCAGGACCTTCGGGCGGGGCGCCAGCGCGCGGGCCAGCGCGACCCGCTGGCGCTGCCCGCCGGAGAGCTGATCGGGGTGGCGTTCGGCGAACGGCGCCAGCCCGACGAGCTCCAGCAGCTCGTCCACCCGCGTTCGCTGATCGGCCTTCGGCGCCCTGCCGCACCCGGAGCCCGAAGGCGACGTTCTCCCGCACCGTCATGTGGCGGAACAGCGCGTAGTGCTGGAACACGAACCCGACCCGCCGCTCCTGCGGTGTCTTGTTCGTGTGCTCCTCGCCGTCCACCCAGATGCGGCCACCGTCGGGCTGCTCGAGCCCGGCGATCATCCGCAGCACCGTGCTCTTGCCCGAGCCGCTCGGACCCAGCAGCGCCGTGATGGCGCCGTCGCGCGCCTCGAACCTCACGTCGTCGACGGCGGTGAAGCAGCCGAAGCGCTTGGTCAGGTTCTCGATGACGATGCCGCCACTCATGTGAGCTCCCTTTCTTGCCGTGCCTTGAAGATCTCGATGCCGGCCAGCAGCACGATCGAGACCAGCGCGAGGGTCAGCGAAACCATGTAGCCCGAGGGGTCCTGCCCCTCGTCGAAGGCCCGCAGGACGATACAGCGTCGCGGTCTCGGTCTGACCGGCGATCGAGCCGCTGACGATGAGCACCGCGCCGATCTCGCCGACCGCGCGCGCCGTGGTCAGCGCGATCCCGTACAGCAGGCCCCACCGGATGTTCGGCAGCGTGACCCGGAAGAAGGTCTGGAACCAGGAAGCCCCGAGCGTCCGCGCCGCCTCCTCTTCCTCCGTCCCCAGCTCCGTCAGCAGCGGCGCCACCTCGCGGATCACGAACGGAATCGAGATGAAGATCGTCACCAGCACCATCGAGGGCACCGCGAAGAGGATCTGGATGCCACGGGCGCTGAACCACGGCTCGAACCAGCCGCCGGTCCCGAACAGCAGGACGGCGGCGAGGCCGACGACCACCGGCGAAACCGCCAGCGGCAGGTCCACGATCGCGCTCACCAGCCGGCGCCCCGGGAACCGGTCCCGGGCCAGGACCATCGCGACGACCACGCCGAAGACGGAGGTCACGACCACGGTCTCGGCCGTGATGACGCCGGTCAGGAAGAAGGCGTGGCGCACGTCGGGCTGCGACAGCAGGTCGGTCCATCCGCTCAGTCCCGGCTTCAGTGCGGCGACGGCGATCCCGACGAGCGGCGCCAGGATCAGCAGACCGATGTAGAGCACCGTGATGCCGGTCAGGCCGCCGTGGACCAGGCGTCGTCGCGTGGCCTCCGTGGTCCGCGGGTGACGGATCTCGCGGGCGCTCACGACGTCCGCTCCGGGTGGGATACGAGGCGCTCGACGATGAGGACGAGCACGAACGCCAGCCCGAACAGCACGGTGCCGATCGCAGCCGCGGCCTCGGGCTTGAAGCCGGTGATCAGCTGCGAGATCAGGACCGGCGCCGTCAGCGTCTTGTTGATGATGTTGCCCGACACGATCACGACCGCTCCGAACTCACCCAGTGCCCGAGCCAACGCCAGCAGCGATCCTGCTGCGATCCCCGGCCGCAGGTGGGGCAGCATGACGCGTCGGAACGTCACCCACCGGCCCCCGCCGAGCACCCGCGACGCCTCCTCCTCGGCCGGGTCGAGCTCCTGCATGATCGGCTGCACGGTCCGCACGACCAGGGGGAGAGTGACGAACAGCAGCGCCACCAGGATGCCGAGACGCGCGAAGATCACCTTGACACCGTGGTCCTGCAGGAACGCGCCCACCGGCGAGTTCGGTCCGTACAGCGCGCGGAGCATGACGCCGGTGACCAGCGTCGGTATCGCGAACGGGATGTCCACCATCGTGGAGAGGAACCGACGGCCCCAGAACCGGTACCGCGTCAGCACGTAGGCGATGATCGTGCCGAAGACGGCGTTGATGATGGCGACCACGACGGCCATCTCGATCGTGAGGATCAAGGCCTGCCGGGCGCCGATTTGCGAGAAGGCATCCCGCAGGGACCCGAGCCCGCCACCGAAGCCCTTCGCCACCACCGCCGACAGCGGCAGCACGACCATGAGCCCG
Source organism: uncultured Actinomycetota bacterium (assembly GCA_963770955.1). Lineage (GTDB taxonomy): Bacteria > Actinomycetota > UBA4738 > UBA4738 > UBA4738 > DASPTB01. The sequence continues at coordinate 651,286 of CAVYRK010000011.1, read as the reverse complement.
AGGTAGAGGAGGGCGATGCTGCGAAGGCCGTACCGCCCCACGAGCCCCGCGGGCCGGCGGCGAGGGCGCTCCGCGCCCGGCGATGCCGGGCGCGGAGCCTCCTTCGTCAGATCGATGGTCGGAGCGCTCATCTAACCCTGCGCAGCCTGCTGAGCCTGGGTGAACGCCCCGTCGGGGCCGAACACCGTGTCGTTGATCAGCTTCGGCCAGCCACCGAGGTCGTCCGTGGTGAACAGGTCCTGCACCGGCGCCTGCCCCAGATCCTTGAGGCCCTGCTGCGCGGCCGTGGGGTCCACCGGACGGAAGTACCCGACCGTCTGGAAGATCTCCTGTGCGTCCGGCGTGTGCAGGTAGCTCACGAACGCGTTGGCCACGTTCTCGACGCAGTGCTTCTCGGCGTTCTTGTCCACGACCACGGTCGGGTTCTGGATCAGGACCGTGGAAGGCGGCACCACCAGCGTGTCGTCCTTGCCGGCGGCCTTCGACAGCAGGATCTGGTTCTCGTAGCTGATGGCCACGTCGCCGTTGCCCGACTGGAAGTTCTTCAACGAGTCGTTGGCGCTCTTGTCCATGACGTGGACGTTCTTGAAGATGCCCTCGAGCAGCTTCTCGGCGTCGGCGCTGCTGGTGGAGTAACCGGGGACCTTGCCCCGCGTCGCCGCGCCGTACGCGCCGACGATGTTCCACTTGGCCCCGCCGCTCTGCGCTGGGTCCGGCGTCAGGATCTGCAGCCCGGGCTGCGTCAGGTCGTTCCAGTCGGCGATGTGCTTGGGGTTGCCCGGCCGCACGTCGAAGGCGACCACCGTCGTGCCGACGATCGAGCCATCGGGGTCGCTGCGCCAATCGTGCGTGATGAGCCCCGCCTTCTGCACGATGTCCACGTCCGGATCCAGCGACAGCGCGACGATGTCGGCCGGGAAACCGTTCGCGACGTTCTGCGCCTGCGTGGTGCTGCCGCCGAACGAGGTCTGGAAGATGACCGACTGGCCGTCGTGGTCTTCCTTCCACTTGTCCTGGAACGCCGAGATCAGCTTGCCGTAGACGTCGTAGACGGTGCTGTAGGCGGCCAGAGTGACCACCGGCGTCTTCGTGCTCGAGCATGGCTGCCCGCTGCTGCTGGCGTTCGACGTTCCTCCGCACGCGGCCGCCACCAAGGCGAGACCCGCGAGACCTGCAACCAACCCCTTCCTCATTCCACTTCACCCCTTCAACGAAAAGAGGCCGCGGATGGCCCGAAAGACTGATTTCGGGATCCGCGGCCTCCAGATGTCTGGTCAGCGCGACTGCGGGACGGTATCATTCTCCTGCGAATCAGTCAAGATAGTGGAGCTAGTAGAGAAGGTAGAGAATTGGTGACCGTGGATGCCGCACCCGAGCCGGAGGACGAGGCGGGCCCGGACCTGAACGACTTCTCGGAGGAGGAGCAGGCCGTCCTGGCCAGGGTCGGCACCGTCCTGCGCCGGATCAGGTTCGGGACGGTGTCGCTCGTGGTGCAGGACGGGCGGGTCGTCCAGATCGAGATGGCCGAGAAGTTCCGGCTCCGGTAGCCGGCCCCTATCCCCTGAGGGCCGGCAGGGTCCGCTCCCCGACCAGCGTCCTCCGATCGCCCGGGCCGGTCAGGACCACGACGGCCCACCTCGCCCCCGCGTCGGCCAGGTCCCCGAGGAACCCCGCGAACGATTCGGCCGACCCGTGGAAGCCGAGCGCGTCGATCCCCTTCTCCTGCCGGGCGGCCGCCAGGGCCTTCGCCTCGGCGTCGTCCTCCCCCACCATGACGATGCCGGCCCAGGTCGCCTCGACGGCGCCCTCCCGTCCGGCGCGGGCCGCCTCCTCTCCCAGGAGCGTCGCCTTGGCCCGGAAGTTCTCCGGGGTCGAGCCCCACCCGTTCCAGCCGTCGGCGCTCCGCGCCGCCAGGCGCACCACCGCCGGGGCCTGACCACCCACCCAGACGGGCGGCGGCGGGTCGGGTCGCGGCAGCAGCGGCCCGTCCACCCGCGGGACGTGCTCGCCGCCGGGGAACGGGCTCCCGCGGAACAGGTCGCGAAGGGCCGTCACCCACTCCTCCAGATGGGCGCGCCGTTCGTCGGTCGAGAGGTTCGGGAATCCGAACGCCGCGTGCTCCGCCAGGTCGATCGGGTCGCCGCTGCCGACCCCGACCACCATGCGGCCGCCGCCGGCCACGGCGTCGATCGTCGCCGCCATCTTGGCCACCAACCCCGGCGGCCGCAGGACGGCCCGCGTGACCAGGCTGCCGATCGTCAGCCGCTTGGTGAGCGTGGCGGCCGCCGCGAGCGTGGTGAACAACTCGAGCGACGCGCGGTCCGACGGCGCTCCGGGGGGGAAGAAGTGGTCGAAACCGAAGACGCCGTCGAAGCCGAGGCGCTCCGCCTCCGTCGCCGCGGCAAGCGCCTTGGCCGGGTCCCCGGAGAACAGCGGCAGGATGAGCCCCACCTTGATCGGGGCGCCGGTCACCCCGCGGGCTCCAGCGCAGCGGCGCGCGCCAGGTCGGCCGCGCCGATGGCGCCCGCGTCGTTGCCCAGCGCCGCGGGCAGGATCGGGACCTCCGGGCGATGCTCCGGGGCCTCGACCGCGCCGACGAACGCACGACGAGCCGGCTCCAGCAGCAGATCGCCCGCCGACGACGCTCCCCCGCCGACGACCACCACGTCCGGGTCCAGCACGTTCACCAGGCCGGCGATCCCTTCGCCGAGCCGGATGCCCACGATCTCCAGGATGCGGAGCGACATCGGGTCGCCCTCCTGGGCCGCCTTCGTGACGCTCTGCCCGTCGATCGTCAACGGATTCCCGCCGGCCGCCCGCCCCAGCACCGACTCTGGGTTCTCGGACGCGGTCTTCCGTCCCAACCGCTCGATGGCGCGCCCCGACGCGACCTGCTCCCAGCACCCGACGTTCCCGCAGCCGCACACCGGACCGCCCGGGTCGACGATGATATGGCCGATCTCGGCCGCGAACCCATGCGCGCCGCGGTACAGCGACCCGTCGGCGACGATGCCGCCGCCGATGCCGGTGCCGACGGTCACCAGCAACAGGTGGTTCGTGCCTCGTCCCGCGCCGTACTTGAACTCTCCCCACGCGGCCACGTTCGCGTCGTTGTCGACCAGGACGGGCAGCCCGACGCCGTCGGCGACGCGCTCTCCGATCGGGAATTCTCGCCACGCGAGGTTCGGCGCGAAACGCATGACGCCTTCGCGAGACACGAGCCCCGCCGCGCCGATGCCCACGGCGATGACGCCGTCGTTCGCGTCTGCCAGGTCGCGCGCCAGGGAGACGACGGTCGCGACGGTCGCCTCGGCGTCGTTCGCCGGCGAGTGGACCACCTTGCGGTCCAGCACAGTGCCACGGTCGTCCGTGAGGAGGGCCGCCACCTTGGTCCCCCCGACGTCGATCCCCACGGCAAGCGATCCGGGCATGGTGGGCGAGCGTACCACCGCTCCCCGCGCAGACTCCGCCGGCGTCAGAAGCGGAGGAGCGCGCCGACCAACGGCTCGCCGGCGTCCGGCGTCGAGAGCGTCTCCACCTCCACGCTGTGCTGGAGCGCGGTCGCGACGGCAGCGTCCAGCAGGTCCGGCACGCGTTCCATCCGCGAATGGCAGCGGGGGCAGGGACCGCCTCCGGTCCCCAGATACCCGCACGAGACACACCGCACGCCCGGCTCGGCCGCGCCGAGCGGCACGACCAGTGTGCCGACCCGGCCCGCGTTCAGCGCTCGCAGGGTGTCCCGGACACCCGTGACCGCCCCGCCGGCGGACTCGGACGCGCGGATTCGCTCCAGCGTCCTCGACTCTTTCTCCGACTCGAGCCGCTGCTCGACCAGCGCGACGCGCTCCAACACCTCCGCGGTCGAGGCCGAGGCCGCGAGTGTCGAGCGTTCCACGATGCGCCGGCGGAGCGCCTCGGGAAGCACCCGCTCGAACTCCGCGAGCGCCTCCGCCGGACCGCCCACGATCAGGTGATCGTATCCGAGCGAGCGGCCGACGTTTCGCACTTCGGCGGCCACGTGGCGCAGATGGCGGCCGACGTGGTCCTCGACGTGCCGCTGCAGACGGGCCTGCGCACGACCGCCCTGTTCGTGCCGTCCCGGCACGTCGTCGACGATGGGCGGGCGCTCGTCGATGCGGCCCCCCTCGGCCAGGAACAGGCGCGCCCGTGACCGATCCACGAGCACGACGCAGAACGAACGTTGGATCTCGAGCAGTGCCTCGAGCGCGAGCAGGTACGGCGAGCCCGAGACGACCGCCCGATCGGCGAACGGGCGCCTGCTGCGGACCTCCGCCCAGAGCGACGCGCCGTTGCTGGAGAAAAGGGCCACCCCGCGAGCCGGTCCGCGCTCGAACTCCTCGGTCAGGTACTGCAGCATCCGGCCGGCGTCGCACACCACGCTCTTGCGCTCCGCGCGATCCATCCAGACCGCCTGCTCCTTCAGCTGATGCGCGAGCTCGCCCGCGCGGCGACGGACCTCCGACTCGCGCGGCCAGCGGCGGCCGTCGATGTCCAGGTACAGGCTGCTGACCGGCATGCCGTCCGGATCCCACCCCGCGAGGTCGCGAAGGACGATCGAATCCAACTCGGCCATGCCGGTCCCCCCTTCAGGCGATCTCGATGCGCTGCACCCTTCCCCGGTCCGCCCCGGGCTCGCCGTCGGATTCCTCCAGCCGCGTGTCGATCACGGCCCGGATCGCGAGCAGCGCCTCACGGGTGGCGTTGGTGATGTGTTCCACCACCTCGGGCCGGAACTGGCCGAGCACCGTCGCCGCCGTGCAGATCGGGCACAACGGGACGGGGCAGGCGGGTCCCGAGGCGTGCGAATCCTCGGGCACGGACGTGGGCGACCGTCTCTGCGGCTCAGCCACTGGCTTCCTCTCCCTCCTCATTGGAGCCTCCCCCGGCGGGGGCGGCCGGCGTTCCGAATCGCACCTCCAGCCGGTCCTCGACGAACGACGCCTCCTGGACGTCGAGGCGCTGGAGGACCTGGGGCAGGATGCAGGTTCCGCTTGTAGGAGCCGATCCGCACGAACAGCTCGTCGGCCTTGCGGAACACGTCGAGGTCCGTTCGCTCGACGAACGGGAAGCCGGATCGACAGCACGTATCCCTCGGGCCGCTTGCGCACCCGGATCGGTTCCTCGTGGTGCAGGATCGTCGGTGACGTCGCGCTCGCCGTAGACCTCCGACGCCATGTCGGCGAGGAGCGGCATGCCGACCATCTCCCGGTCGAACAGCCGCGCCGTCAGGATCGGGATCGGGCTGGAACGACTCGTGGATGGTCGCCAGGTGCTCGGCCTGGATGTCCTTCCACTTCCCGAAGTACGGGTCGTTCGACCTCGTCCGGGATGATCCGGTTCACGATCACGGCGTCGACTCGGTAGCCGAACAGCGACAGGTACGTGTAGGTCCGCCGCGCCTCGGCGATCACCATCTTCTCCGGGTTCACCACCAGCCGGACCGAGGACATGTGGTCGTTGGTCAGCAGCTGGCGCACGCCGTCCAGGTTCCGGTGGAGCCGCTCGATCGCGGCGAAGATGCGGTCGTCGGCGATCGGCATCGACGTGAGCCGCGTCAGCAGCGGCCGCATCGGTGCGTACCACGCGCCGCTCGACCGGGAAGATCCGCTCGATGTACCAGTTCATCGCCTCGGGAAGGCGAGAGCAGCCGGAGCGTCTCGGCGGTCGGCGCGCAGTCGACCACCAGCAGGTCGTAGCTGCCGCTGTCGACGTGGCGCTTCACGTCGGTGAGGCTGAAGATCTCGTCCAGCCCGGGGATCACCGACAGCTCCTCGGCCTCGATCGCGTCGACGCCGGCCCAGTTGAGGAACGCGATGACGAACTCCTGGATGTCGCGCCAGTTGGCCTCCAGGCGCTCCTGCGCGTCGATCTGCTCGGCCCACAGGTTCGTCGCCGATGGCTCGCGTCTTCGGCCCGAGCGGGATGTCGAAGGAATCCGCCAAGGAATGCGCGGGGTCGGTGCTCATGATCAGCGTGCGATGACCCGTGGCTGCGGCCCGGACCGCCGTGGCGGCGGCCACGGTCGTCTTGCCCACGCCGCCCTTGCCGGTGAACAAGAGGATCCGCATCGGGGCCTAGCCTACCCGGGTCGGCCGAGGCGCGCGCGCGGGCCTGGTCAGCGGCCCTCGACCCGGCGTTTCAGCCCGTCCAGCGCGGCGTCGACGATCGTCCGCTCGACGTGCCGCCTGAGGTAGCCCGGCAGGTGGATGGCCGGCTCCACGGACAGGGAGTAGATGACGGCCGTGTCGTGGCCGTCGGATTCGAGGCGGTACTCGCCGCGCACGTCGGCAACCGCCCCGGACGCCGACTCGGTCGTCCACGAGACGCCGCCGTCCGAGGCGGCGTAGGCGTAGACCAGCGTGTACGCGGCCTCGATGCCGGCCATGCCGACGCGAAACGCCGCGCGCTCCGGACGGCCGGACGCATCCGTCGCCAGGACCTCGACGCTGCGGATCCCTTCGGTCCATTCCGGGAAGGCAGCGACGTCCGCGATCACGGCCATCACCGCGTGCGGGGGTGCCTGTATCCGCGTGGACCCCTCCGTCTGCTCCGCCACCGCGGCGGAGGCTAGCACCGGACCGCGGGCAGTCGGCGCGCGCGGGTAGGATCAGCCATGCCCATCCGCGCCGTCCTGTTCGACTTCGGACACACGTTGGTCGACTTCCAACGGACCGAGGAGGCCCTCCACGAGGCGTACGAGCAGATCCGGGCGCGCATCGAGGCCGTCGCGTACATGGAGGTCCACGAATTGCTCGACCTGGTCGAGCGCGTCGCCGGAGGCGTCGACCGGCTGGTCGAGGCCTCGTACGTCGAGCGGCGCATGGAGGAGCTCGACATCGCCGAGCTCTTCCGTGAATCGCTCGCGGGCATCGGCTTCGTCCTGCCGGACGACGTCCTCCAACACATCGTGGTCCTGGACCACTCCGCGTATTCGAACTCGATGCACGTCGACGACGAGACGCTCGACACGCTCCGGGAGCTCCGGGGCCGCGGCCTGCGCCTGGGCATCGTGTCGAACATGACGCTGCGCGCCGATCTGATGCGCCAGGACCTGGACCGCCTGGGGATCGGGCCGCTGGTGGACGCCACCACGTTCTCGAGCGAAACGGGAGTCCGGAAGCCCGATCCGCGCATCTTCCAGACGGCGCTCGAGCGGGTGGGAGCGGGCGCGCAGGAGACGGTGTTCGTCGGGGACCGGCTGCTGGACGACGTCGTCGGGGCGCGGGGAGCCGGCATGCGAACCGTCCTCACCCACCGGTTCCGTCAGGAAGAGGACCCGGACATCGCGCCGGACGCGCTCGTCCGGAGCCTTGGGGAGCTGCCCGCGATCGTCGCCGGGTGGAGCGGAGAGCTCTAGCGCCTGCTCGGGTCGTCGGCGTCGTCGCCGGGGCGCTCGTAGTCGTGTTGGAAGTCCTTCACCCCGAAGTCCCTGCCGGCCGAGAGGAGTCGCCGGCGCTGCCACAGGATCATCAGCACCAGGACGATCACGAGCACGATCGCCACAACCATGCGAAGACCTTACTCCGGCGAGGCGGCGGTCGCGCCGGCGAGGATGCCGGTCAGGCACTCGGCCGAACGCTGCCACGTGAACTTCGCCTCCACATTGGCGCGGCCGGCGGCCCCCATGCGCTGCGCCAAGCCCGTGTCCCGCAGCAGCCGCGCGATCGCGAGCGCGACGGCCTTCGGCTCCGCGCCCTCCACCAGCAGCCCGGTCTGCTCGTCGACGATCGCCTCGTCCGCGCCGCCCGAGCGTCCGGCGACGACCGGCTTCCCGCACGCGGCGGCCTCCAGGAAGACGATGCCGAGCCCCTCGACCTCGAGGCCGGCGAACCGCGACCGGCACGGCATCGCGAAGACATCTGCCGCCGCGTAGAAGGCGGGGAGGTCCTCGGGAGTGGCCTCGCCCGCAAGGGTGACGGCGCCGGAGGGTTCGCTCGCGGCCGCTCGCGCGAGCGCATCCCGCTCGGGACCGTCACCCACAAGCAGGAGGGCCGCGTCGGGGATGCGGGCCCTGACGGAGCGCATCGCCTCGATCAGCACGTCCTGCCCCTTGCGCGGCACCAGCCGGGACACGCACACGACGAGCGGTCGATCGCGCACGCCGAAGCGTTCGCGAACGGGGCGCCCGTCGACGGTAGGAGTGAACCGCGACGCGTCCACGCCGGGATAGAGGACGGTGAGCGGCGGCGGCTCGCCGAGCGCAGCGCGCATCAGATCGCCGGTGTGCGCGCTGACCGAGGTGACCGCGCGGCAGGCGCGCAGCCCCCGGCGCTGCGCCGCGGCGAGCCCGGGCGTCCGCGCGATCCACACCTCGGCCCCGTGGGTGAGGGCGACCGACGGGATGCCGCGCGCCGCGAGCCCGGGCGCCATCCACGGAAGCGGAAAGCCGTGCCCGAAGAGGACCACGTCGGCGCGATGGTCGGCCGCGAGGGCGACGACCCGCCGCTCGAGGTCGTGGGTCGGCCAGACGAACTGCTCGGGCCACCGCTCGACGGGATAGGGCTGCGCCTCGTCGTGGTCGCGCCAGCCGGGCCACATCGGCGCCAGGACCGCGACGCGGTCGGACGGGAGGCCCGCGACGAGCCGCTCGACGTACTGCTGGACGCCGCCGACGCGGGGCGGAAAGTCGTTCGTGACGACCAGCGTTCGGGGGACATCGGCGATGGACATCGCGCCACATCCTCGCAGGTGGGGACATCGATCAACATGAGACTCTGTGTGGTCTTCGCCCCGCGAGCCCGGCCGGTACCATCCCGCCATGCCCTCCGGCCTGCCGCCCGTCACCGACGAACTCGCCCGGCGGCTCGACGCCGTCTCGGCGTCCTTCGCCCGCGACCTGCTCAAGGGTGTTGCCGCCCTCCCCGGCAACCCTCGGGGCATGCGGCTCCAGAGCTTCGGCCGGGCATTCGCTGCGGCGGCGGCCAATGCGCCCGAGCTCGATTTCATGAACCGCGTCCACCATCTCTGGCCGGAGGACGCACACCGCCTGCCGGACATCCTCGCGTTCTACGCGAACGCCGGGCTCCGACCGTGGTTCGAGGTGTTTCCTTCGCAGGAGGGCGTGGACACCGTGGCCGGAGCGATCGCCCGAGCGGGGGCCATTCCCGTTTCCTACGCCACGTTCCTCTACGGCGCCGACGTCGTGTCCGCGTCCACGCCGCCCGCGGGCATGCAGTATCCGAACCGTGACGGCAGACCGCGTGGACGTGTTCTCCGACGCCCTCCTCCGCGGTCACGGCGTCCCCGAACAGGAACGCGAACTCGCCATCGCAAGCCAGCGGCACTGGCCCGCTCTCCCCGGAACCAAGCTCTACCTCGCCACGGTCGAGGACCAGCCGGCGGCGGCGGCCGTCCTCCGGATCGGCGACGGCATCGGCTACCTGGCCAACGCCTCCACCATCCCGGAGTTCCGGGGCCGGGGCTGCCAGACCGCCCTCCTCGCCCGGCGGATCGCCGACGCCACCGACGCCGGCTGCGGCCTGGTCGCCGGCCAGGCGACGTTCGGTTCGACGAGCCAGCGCAACATGCAGCGCATGGGCCTGCAGCCCGCCCTCACCGTCACCACCTGGCGAATGATCACCTCGATCGGGGTATAGGCGCTCGGGGCGGGCGTCGCTACGATGGTCGCGGTGCGAACATTCGACATCGACCTGCGGACCCTCCCCCGGGAGGTCACCCCGCCCGATTCCTGGCAGGACCAGGGTGCTTGCTACGGAATCGATCCTGAGATCTTCTTCCCCACCACCGAGGAGGAAGCCGGCCTCGCGCTCGCCCATTGCGGCGTCTGCGGCGTGCGCGACCTCTGTCTGGCATGGGCGATCCGGAGCGGCGAGCGCTACGGCGTCTGGGGCGGGACGACCGAGCAGCATCGCCGCCGCCTGATCCGGCAGGTGGCCTGATGGAGCGCGCGGTCATCCTCGAGGGCGCCCGCACGCCGATCGGCAAGTTCCTCGGCTCGCTGTCGGACGTCCCCGCCGTCGACCTCGGCGTCCACGCCACCAAGGCCGCGCTCCGCCGCGCCGGCGTCGAGCCCGGGACGGTCGAGGAGGTCGTGTTCGGCCACGCCCGCCAGGCGGGCAACGGCCCGAACCCGGCACGCCAGGTCGCCTACCGCAGCGGCCTCGGCGAGGAGACGCCCGGCATCACCGTGAACATGGCCTGCGGCTCCGGCACGAAGGCCGTCCAGCATCGCCGCCGAGCAGATCATGCTGGGCAACGCCGAGGTGGTCGTCGCCGGCGGCCAGGAGAACATGACCCGGACGCCGTTCCTGCTGGACCGGATGCGCACCGGCTACCGGATGGGCGAACGCCACGGTGTACGACGGCATGTACCAAGGACGGGTTCGTCGACCCGCTCTGCGGCCTGATCATGGGCGAGACCGCGGAGAACCTCGCCCGTCGATACGAGCATCCCGCGCGAGGAGCAGGACGAGTTCGCGCTTCCATTCCCAGCAGAAGGCCGGCGCCACCTGGGCCCGCCGGCGCGCAAGGAGATCGACGCCGATCGAGGTCGCCGGGCGGAAGGGCGAGGCTCGACGGTCGTCGACCGCGACGAGCACCCCCGGCGCCGACACCACGCTGGAGAGCCTGGCGAAGCTGAAGCCGACGTTCTCCGGCGAGGGCGGCACCGTCACCGCGGGCAACGTCGTCCGGCATCACCGACGGCGCGGCCGCCGATGGTGCTGATGAGCGAGTCGCGGGCCGCCGCCGAGGGCCGGACGCCGCTGGCCCGATCGTGGCCGTACGCCAGCGCCGGCGTCGACCCCGCGTACATGGGCATCGGCGTGGTGCCGGCGACGCGCAAGGTGCTCGAGAAGACCGGCCTGTCGCTGCAGGACTTCGACGTGATCGAGCTCAACGAGGCGTTCGCCGCGCAGGTGCTGGCGTGCGACCGCGAGCTGAAGTTCGACCACGACAAGCTGAACCCCAACGGCGGCGGCCATCGCGCTCGGCCACCCGATCGGGATGACCGGCGCGCGCATCGTGCTGACGCGCGCGCGTACGAGCTGCGCGAACGCGGCCGCACGCTCGGCGCTGCGCCACGCTGTGCATCTCGCGGCGGCATGGGCATGGCCGTCGTCCTCGAACGGGCCTGAGCGAGGGGGAGGCGATGGTCAACGCGGTCGTGCTGGTCGCAGTGCGAGATCGACGAGATCCCGGAGGCCGCCGCAGGCCATCGCCGACATCGACGGCGTCTCCGAGGTGTACTCGGTCGCCGGCGAGTACGACCTCGTCGTGATCATCCGCGTCAGCGACGCACGAGGAGCTCGCGCGCGTGATCCCCGAGGGCGTCGCCAAGGTCGAGGGCGTCGCCCGCACCGAGACGCTGATCGCGTTCCAGGTCTACTCGCGGCACGACCTCGAAGCGCTGTTCTCGGTCGGCTTCGAGGCGAGGGCTGACTCAGCCGCCCTCGCCCGACACGGCGACGGCCTCCGGCTCCCCGCCGCCCTGCGGGGACCTGCCCGCATCGGAGCGCGCCATGGCGCTCGGCCACCACATCCGCGGGCCGACGTCCAGAGCGTCAGCGCGGGACCAGGATGGTCCGCACGACCAACGTGTCGAGCAGCACGCCGAACGCCACGATGAACCCGATCTCGGTCAGCACCACCAGCGGCAGCACGCCGAGGACCGAGAACGTGCCGGCCAGCACGATGCCCGCCGACGTGATCACCCCGCCGGTGACCGCGAGGCGCCTTCAGCATTCCGTCGCCTCGTGCCGAGCGTGATCGATCTCCTCGCGGACGCGCGCCATCAGGAAGATGTTGTAGTCCACGCCGAGCGCCACCAGGAACACGAAGACAGCAGCGGGACGCCAGGCGTCGATTCCCCCGAACCCGAAGATGAACTCGAAGACCAGCACGCTCGCGCCCAGCGCCGCCAGGAACGACAGGATCACGGTCAGCGATCAGCAGCACCGGGGCCAGGATCGCGCGCAGCAGCCCGGCGAGGATCACAAGCACGACCAGCAGGATCATCGGCACGATCAGCTTCAAGTCCCGCGTCGCCGAGCGATTCGCGTCCAGCTGGATGGCGGATTGGCCGCCGACCAGCGCTCCCGGGCCGGCCGCCGCCTTGACCTTCTGCCGCAGGGCGTCGACGACGTCGAACGCCTGCGGGCTGTACGGGTCGGGCTTCAGGATCACCTCGAGGAGCGCGGTGTTCCCCCGCACGACCGGCGGCTGGACCTGCACGACGCCGGGGACCGTCTGCGCGGCTTCCGCCGCGCGCGGCGCGTTCGAGGCCGGTGTGACCACCACGTCGGTCGGGGCCGTGGCGCCCTGCGGGAAGCTCAGCGCCAGGAGCTTCTGCCCCTCGCACCGAGTCGACGGTGCCCCGGAACCCCTCCAGTTGGGTGAGGTTCGTGTCGAGCCGGAGCAGCCCGAACGCCATCCCGCCCAGCACGATGGTCACGACGATCCACACCATGCGCGGGCGGGGCGCGATGTTGCGCCCGATCCGCGCCCAGAGCCCGTGACTCCTCGCGCAGCGGCGACCCGTAGTGGGGGACGAACGGCCAGAACACCCACCGGCCGGTGATCACCAGGATCGCCGGCAGCAGCGTCAGCATGGCCGTCAGGCCGATCGCGATGCCGAGGGCGCTGACGGGTCCGAGGCCGCGGTTGCTGTTCAGCGACGCGGCCAGCAGGCAGAGCAGGCCGGCGATCACGGTCATGCCGGACGCGAGGATGGCGGGCGCGGACCGGTCGCATGGCGAACGCCATCGCCTCGTGCCGGTCCTCGTGGCGCCGCAGCTCCTCCCGGTAGCGCGCGATGATCAACAACGCGTAATCGGTGCCGGCGCCGAACACCAGCACGACCAGCACACCGGCCGTCTCGCCGTTGATCACCACCCCTGCCTGTGCCAGGGCGTAGGCCACTGCGCGGGAGCACTGTTCCGCGAACGCCACGGTGATCAGCGGGATCAGCCACAGCACCGGGCTGCGGTAGGTGATCAGCAGCAGGATCGCGACGATCAGCAGCGTCGAGTACAGCAGCTTGCTGTCGATGTTGTTGAAGATCTTCACGGCGTCGGCGGAGAACCCTGCGCCGCCGGTCACCTTGACGTCCAATCCGTCCTGGCCCTCCCCCACCTGGGCCCGGATCGCGTCGACGTCGTCGATGAGGTGCTGCGCCGCCTGTTGGCTGCCGCCGCCCGAGTCGATCGGGATGCCGTAGATCATCGCCTTCTGGTCGGGGGATAAGGTGGGGGGGACCCACAGCGTCTGCTGCTGTTCGCCGGCCTGCGGCGTCGCGCCGGGCTGTGCCGAGCCCGGCGAGCAGATGCCGGCCGGAGCCGGGAGCACCCCCGGCAGCTTCCGACCCACGATCGCGCAGAAGTCCTTCCGCGCGTGGTCCACGTCCGCGGGCGTCAGGCCCGCCGCTCGCCGGTAGATCACGACGGCGGAGGCGATGTCGCCGCCCTGGAACTTCGTGGTGACGGCCAGGACCTTGGTCGACTCCGCGTTCCCCGGCAGGAACGACGACGACTCGTTCTTCTCGACGGACTCGAGCTTGCCCGCGAACGGCGCGATGACGATCGCGACCACCAGCCACACGGTCAGCACGACCCACTTGCCGCGCCGTCCGGTCGTGAACGCGAAGAATCGGCTCACCCACACACCCTTCGGTCGGACTGGAACGGAGGGTCAGTCTAATCGGCGGCCGCGTCTCCATCGGGCGGTGGCGCGTTGGAGACGGCGACCCACCGGTCCAGGACCGCCGCGGCCCGGCCGTCGTCGATCGACGCGGCCGCGGCCGCGAGCCCCTCCGCCAGGTCGCCGGCCTTCTCCGCGACGACCAGGGCCGCGGCCGCGTTCAGCAGCACGATGTCGCGCGGCGCGCCCGGTTCCCCGGCCAGGACTGCGCGCGCGACCTCCGCGTTCGCCGCCGCGTCGCCGCCCGCCAGGTCCTCGGGACGAGCCCGCGGCAACCCCAGGGAGGCCGGGTCCAACGTGTACTCGCGCAGCTCCCCGCCGCCGGATTCATAGACCGTGGACGGCCCGGTCGTGGTCAGCTCGTCGATGCCGTCCCCGCCACGGACGACGAACGCGCGCGTCCCCCGCGAGGACAGGACCCCGGCGAGGACCGGCAGCATGCGCGGGTCGGCGACGCCGACCACCTGCCCCGCCGGGCGGGCCGGGTTCGTGAGTGGGCCCAGGAAGTTGAACACGGTCGGGATGCCCATCTCGCGCCGGGGAACGGCCGCGTGGGCCATCGCCGGGTGGAACACCGGCGCGAACATGAACGCGATTCCGCACTCGCGCAGGCACCGCGCGACGTCGTCGGGCTGCAGGGCCACCTGCACGCCGAGCGCCTCGAGCAGGTCGGCAGACCCGCACCGCGAGGACGCGGCGCGGTTGCCGTGCTTCGCGACGACCGCGCCCGCGCCGGCCGCCACGATGGCCGCGATCGTCGACACGTTGATGGTGCCGGCCCGGTCGCCGCCGGTCCCGCACGTGTCCACGACCGGACCCGGCGTCTCCACGCGCGGCGCGAGCGCGAGCATCGTCCGCGCCAGGCCCGCAACCTCGTCGGGGGTCTCGCCCTTCGCGCGCAGCGCGACCACGAACGCGGTCACCTGCACGGGTGTCGCCTCGCCCGACATGATCCGGCTCATCGCGCCGGCCGCGTCGTCGACGGACAGGTCCTCCCCCGCCAGGAGGCGCGAGAGCACCGGCGGCCAGAAGTCGCTCACGGAGCGATCAGTGGAAGACCCAGATGAGGACGGCCGCGATCATCACCAGCCCGAAGACGAACATCGCGATGTCGCCTCCCCTGACCCTGCCGGGCTGCATCGGGTTGAACCCCATCGCGTCGCTCCCCTCCTTCAGCTGGGGCCGTTCAACCGGTAGTACGACCGGAAGCGCTCGGGCGACAGCCAGTACAGGTGCTGCTGCACCGTGGACGCGAACGTCCGCGCCTCCTCCTCGTCCGCGCACGGCCGGTCGAGGGCGACCGTGCCGTCCGGGTTGAGGATGTGCACGTGCCACCCGTGCGGTCCGCGCTCCGCGCGCACGCCGTAGTGGTTCTCGGGCTCCGCCATCACCGGATCACGCACGCACGCCCTCGCCCGCGCGGTTCAGCCGCTCGAGCTGCTCGCGCAGCGGGCCGAGAATCGTGTCCTCCTCGATGGTCATGTCGCCGCCGGTCTCGGCAATGCGCTCCAGCGCCGCCTCGAGCGCACCGCCGTAGCGCTCAGCGGCCTCGAGCGCGCCCGCCAGGACCCCGGTGTAGTCCTTGTTGAACGGCTTCCCGTCCCAGGGGCAGTGACCCTGCGATTCCAAGATCTGATGCACCAGGACCTCCCGCCCGCAGGCGCCGTGCACGACCTTGATCTTCACCCAGCCTCCTTCGCCATGGGCGCCTCGGCCACCAGGTCGGCCAACCGGAACGGGTCGGCGGGCTTCACCAACCACGCGTCGGCGCCCGACCACTCCGCCAGCCACTCGTCCTGCGACCGATCGAGCAGGATGATCACTCGGCCCGCGAAGGGTGGGTCGGCTCCCTTGAGCTCCTTGGTCAGCGCGAAGGCGCCGGCTCGCGATGTGATCTCGTCGGCCAGGACCACGTCCGGCCGCTCGCGCCAGGCGAGCCGGGCTCCCCGGTCGCCGTCGGTCGCCTCGAAGACCTCGAGCCGGTCGGCCGGATCCATCCTGCGCCGCAGGGCACGAGCCGCGACCTGCATCTGCGTGCGCACCTCCGGGTCGGCCGACACCAGCAGCACCTTCACGGGGAGCATTCTACCGGCGGCTCCCACGAGGCCCGCGCGCCAGCCTGTAGGCTGGGCCGGACGTTCGCTCCAGAGGCCCCGGGAGGGAAATGTGAGACCGCTCCACGAACAGCTGGCCGCCGAGTTCATCGGCACATTCGTCTTCGTCTTCGTCGCGGCGGGCGCGGCCACGATCGCATCCCTGACCGGCGCGGGCACCCTTCCCGTGGCCGTCGCGACCGGCCTGGCCCTGGGCATCATGATCTCCGCGATGGGGCACATCTCGGGCGGCCACATCAATCCGGCCGTGACGGTCGGCGCGTGGGTCACCGGCAAGATCGACACCGTTCGGGCTCCCCTGTACATCGTCGCCCAGCTGGCGGGCGCGGCGGCCGGGGCCGGCCTGCTCCGGCTGTGTCTGTCGAAGAAGATCTGGGGCCCGGGCAACCTCGGCGCCACGCTCATCAACCCCCAGGCGAAGGCGTTCGGCTTCTCGACGCCCAAGGCGCTGCTGCTCGAGGCGATCATGACGTTCGCGCTGGTGTTGGTGGTGTTCGCCACGGCCATCGACGAGCGCGGCACGTTCAAGGCCATCGCCGGCTTGGGCGTCGGCTTGATCGTGACCGCCGACGCCCTGCTGGGCGGCATCCTCACCGGTGCCAGCATGAACCCGGCACGGTCGTTCGGCCCGGCGCTCGTCATCTGGAAGTGGACCGACTTCTGGGTCTACATCCTCGGACCGCTGGCCGGCGCCGTCATCGCCGCCGAGGTCTACTGGTTCTTCTTCCTGCGCCCGCAGGAGGGCGACGATGCCCTCGAGATCGCGGACGAGGGCTCCGTCGTCTACTCGTCGCCCGAAGGCGAGGCCGAGGTAGAGGCCCGGGCGGCGGAGCAGAGGATGGACGGGCTCGGCGAGGAAGAACCGCCCTCCTAGCCGTATCGTGGGGGCCGTGGCCCCTTCCGAGGACACACCCGTATATCTCGACGGCGCGGCAGCCATGCCGCCGCTTCCCGAGGCCGAGGCCGCCGTCGCCGAGGCCGTCCGGCGCTTCGCCGACCCCGACGCGGCGCACGCACCCGGCAGGACGGCCCGCGCGACGCTCGAGCACGCCCGCGCCGCCGTCGCGGACGCGATCGGAGCCGATGCCGACGAGGTGATCCTCACGACCAGCGGGTCGGCCGCCAACGCGCTCGCCATCCTCGGCATGGTGGCCGGCGGACCCGGCCGGATCGTGACGTCGTCGCTGGAGCACTCGTCGGTGCGGGAGGCCGCCTCCGCCTCGGGGCTCGAGGTGGTGGAGGTCGCCTGCGACGCACAGGGGGCGATGGACATGGACCGGTTCGCCGCACTGGTCGCGCAGCCCGGCACCCGCATGGCGAGCGTGCATCACGGCGGTCCCGACGTGGGGACCATGCAGAGCGTGGCCGAGTGCGCGCGACTGGCGCGGGCAGCCGGCGTCCTGTTCCACACGGACGCGTGCCAGTCCCTCGCCCACCTGCCGCTCGACGCGCGCGCGCTCGGCGTCGACCTGCTCAGCATCTCCTCCCGTAAGGCCTACGGCCCCTCGGGGGCGGGCGCCCTGTTCGCCCGGCGTGGGCTCTCCCCCGACACCCTGCTCCGCGGCCGGGACCGGCACGCCGCTCCGACCCTCGGCCTCCCGGCCCTCGCAGGGATGGCGGCCGCGCTCACCGCGATGCGTCCGCGCGTCGCTGATCTGGCCGGCCGCCTCTGGGGCCTGTCACAACGGCTCCGGCAGGGCCTGGAGGGCTGCGGCCGCGTGCTCGGGCACCCCACCTGGCGCGTCCCGCACATCGTCTCCGTCGCCGTGTCCGGCGTCGATCGCGAGACGCTGTTCATGACGCTCGAGGACCGCGGCATTCAGGCCGGCGAGGCCTCGACCGACGTCCTGGCGAAGGCCGGGCTCGTCGGTCCGGGCGACGTCGTCGTCCGCTTCGGGCTCACGGCAGACACGACCGCCGAGGACGTCGAACGGGTCGTGGACGTGCTCCCGGACGCGGTCGAGCGGTTGCGCGGGATGGCCGCGCGCGCGGGAAGGGCAGGGCCTCCGGCGGGAATCTAGGCGACGTCCCAGGTGTCGCCCGCGTGCAGGAGCTTCGTCAGATCGCCGGCACCGAGCTTCTCCGTGGCCTGCTCGATCTGCCGGTCCATCATCTCGCCGTAGACGGGGCGCTCGACGTCGCGGAAGACCCCGATCGCACGTCGGCGTCTGTCGGACCGTGCGACAGGTGCGCCAGCGCGAACACGCGGCCCGGCTTCTCGTGGTGCGGCTTGTGGACGTAGATCCGCTCCTGCGGCACGGCGGCCGTGTCCCCGATGCCGAGCGTGCCGTCGTCGGTGATGTACGACGCACTTCTCGTCGTTGTCGCCGAACAGGATCGGCCGGTCCTGCTCCAGACGGATCTGGTTGCCGAACCCGGGTCTCCTTGCCGGTCAGCGCGACGAACGCGTCGTCGTTGAACACGTTGCAGTTCTGGTAGACCTCGACGAACGCCGTCCCCTGGTGCTCCGCGGCCTGCCGCAGCACGCTCGCGTCAGGTGCTGCCGGTCGATGTCGATCGTTCGGGCCACGAACGTCGCCTCGGCGCCGAGCGCCAGCGCGACCGGGTTGAACGGGTGGTCGAGCGAGCCGAACGGCGTCGACTTCGTGACCTTGCCCTCCTCCGACGTCGGCGAGTACTGGCCCTTGGTCAGCCCGTAGATCTGGTTGTTGAACAGCAGGATCTTCACGTTGACGTTGCGGCGCAGCGCGTGGATCAGGTGGTTGCCGCCGATCGAGAGCGCGTCGCCGTCGCCGGTGACGATCCACACCGACGAGGTCGGGCCGGCGTCGACGCGATCCCGGTGGCGATGGCCGGAGCGCGCCCGTGGATCGAGTGGATCCCGTAGGTGTTCATGTAGTACACGAACCGGCCGGCGCACCCGATCCCGGTGACGAACACGATCTTGTGCGGCGGGATGCCCAGCTCCGGCAGGAAGCCCTGGACCGTCGGCCAGGATCGCGTAGTCGCCGCACCCCGGGCACCAGCGGACCTCCTGGTCGCTCGCGAAGTCCTTCTTCGTGCAGCTCTCGCGTCGCCATCGTCACGGCTCTCCTCAGGATCTCGTCTTCCAGATCTCGTGCGGTCGAGGAGGGCTGGCCCTGCGACCTTGCTGAAGCTCTTCGCGTCCACCAGGAACCGCGCCCGGATGATCATGGCCAGCTGGCCCAGGTTCATCTCCGGGATCAGCACCTTGCGGTAGGCGCCGCACCACCTCCCCGGTGTTCGCGGGCAGGGGGTTCAGGTGCGACCAGGTGGGCGGTCGCCACCTTCTTGCCCGCGTCGCGCGCGCGCCGCGCGGCGGTCCGGATCACCCCGTACGTCGAGCCCCACCCCAGGACCAGCAGCTCGGCGTCGCCGGTCGGGTCGTCGACGTCCAGCGGCGGGATGTCGTCCGCGATCCGTTCCACCTTCTGCCTGGCGCAGCTGCGTCATGCGCTCGTGGTTCTCGGGGTCGTAGGAGATGTTGCCGGTCACGTCCTCCTTCTCCAGGCCGCCGATCCGGTGCTCGAGGCCGGGCGTCCCGGGAACCGCCCACGGGCGCGCGAGGTTCTCGTCGCGCACGTAGGGCATGAAGCCGTCGTCGTGGTTCGGGGCTCGTCGCGAACCGCGGCTCGATCACCGGCAGCGAGTCCACGTCGGGGATCACGCCACGGCTCGGACGAGTTCGCCAGGTACGTGTCCGACAGCAGGATCGCGACCGGCGTGCGGTACTTCACCGCGATCCGCACCGCCTCGATGCGCCGTCGTCGAAGCACGAGCCCGGCGTGTACGGCGGCGACGATCGGCATCGGCGACTCGCCGTGGCGCCCGTACAGCGCCGCGAACAGGTCGGTCTGCTCGGTCTTCGTCGGCATGCCGGTGGAGGGACCCGCGCGCTGGACGTCCACGATGACCATCGGGAGCTCGAGCGCGAGCGCCAGCCCGATGGTCTCCTGCTTGAGGTCGAGGCCCGGGCCGCTCGTGCCGGTGACACCCAGATGGCCGCCGAACGACGCGCCGAGCGCCGCCCCGGCGGCGGCGATCTCGTCCTCGGCCTGCAGCGTCCGCACGCCGAAGTTCTTCCGCTTCGACAGCTCGTGCAGCAGCTCGGAGGCCGGGCGTGATCGGGTAGCTCGCGTAGAAGATCGGGCAGCCCGCTGCGCACGCTCCGGCGGCGATCAGGCCCCAGGCCAGCGCCGTGGCGCCGGTGATGTTCCGGTAGGTGCCGGGCTCGGCCGGCGCCGGGCGCACCGAGTAGTTGTGCGCGAACAGCTCGGTGGTCTCACCGAAGTTGTAGCCCGGCCTTGAACGCCGAGACGTTCGCCTCCAGGATGCTCGGCCTTGCCCGAGAAGCGCTGCTCGATCCACTGGACGGTGACGTCGGTCGGGCGGCCGTACATCCACGACACCAGCCCCAGCGCGAACATGTTCTTGGCCCGCTCGGCTTCCTTCTTGGTGACGCCCATGTGCCTCGGTCGCCCGCAGGGTCATCGAGGTCATGGGCACCTCGGAACACCTGATAGCCCTCGAGCGCGTCCGTCGCTCGAGCGGGTTTGCCGGAGTACCCCGCCTTCTCCAGGTTGCGCTCGATGAACGCGTCCTCGTTCACGATCAGCACGCCGCCCTTCTCGCAGGTCCTTGATGTTGGCGCGCAGCGCCGCGGGGTTCATGGCGACCAGGACGTTGGGCGCGTCGCCCGGGGTGACGATGTCGCGGGCCGCGAAGTGGATCTGGAACGCCGAGACGCCGGCCAGCGTTCCGGCCGGGGCCCGGATCTCGGCCGGGAAGTCCGGAAGGGTGACCAGGTCGTTTCCGAGGACGGCCGTCGCGCTGGTGAACCGGTCCCCCGTCAACTGCATCCCGTCGCCGGTGTCGCCGGCGAACCGGATGACGACCCCTTCCTTCTCTTCCGTGGTGTGCTCTATGCGCGCCGACACTGAATCTCCCGACAGGGTGATTCGCTCCGCTGACCTCTACTGTACGACCGGTGCGGCACATCGCCGGACAGCGACGGCAGCCGAACCCCCAGCCTTGACGGGGTCTCGACAGAAGGTCGCGCTTAGTGGAAGGAATTGCCGCAGGCGCAGCGAGCCCTGCGCGACCGGGTTGTCGATCGTGAACCCGGAGGCCTCGAGCGAGTCGACGAAGTCGATCTTCGCCTCGGAGAGATACGGCGCCGATCATCCGGTCGACCACCACCCGGACGCCGAACTGCTCGGCGGCCTGGTCGTCTGTCGCCGACCTGGTCGTCCAGGTACATCGCGTAGCGGAGGCCGGAGCACCCGCCAGGCTGCACCGCCACACGTAGGGCGATGTCCTGACGGCCCTCTTCTTCGAGCAACTCCTTGACCTTGCCGGCCGCAGTCTCGGTGAGCGTGATCATCGTGGTCTCCTCGTCCGGAAGAACGTCCCTGTAAGTATACCCATCGGCCCCGATCGGACGGCTTCTTGAGGCGCCTTCAGGGTGACTCCTTGAGGTCCGCGACCTGCCCGTTCGACAGCCGGATCAGGGCGTCGGGCGTGAGCGGGAAGACCGAGTCGGGCGTTCCCGCCGCCGCCCACACCTCCTCGTACTGGAGGAGGTCGCGGTCGACGAACACGCGGCACGGGAGCCGGGTGCCCGAACGGCGGCGTGCCGCCGACGCGAATCCGGTCGCGGCCCGGGCCTCCTCGGGGGTCGCGCGGCGCACGTCCTCGCCGCCGGCCAGCGCGGCGAGCGCGCCCGACGTCGGCCCGGTTGACGCCCGACGTCAGGGCCAGGACCGGCTCGCCCGTCGACCAGAACACCAGCGACTTCACGATCTGGCCGAGGTCGCATCCGATGGCCGCCGCGGCGTCGGCGGCGGTCTTCGTTCCCTGCGGGAACCGCCGGACCTCCGGCTCGATCCCGAGCGCCCCCGCCGCCGTCGTGAACCGGTCCAGCGCCGTCACGTCCGTACCCTCCCCGCCTCCGCGGCCTCCGCCGACACGTCCTCCAGCAACGCTGCCCCATGCTCCATGGCCCGGTCGACGCCGAACCGGTCGACCAGCGCGATCAGCTCCACGCCCGCGGGCGCCGGCGCCGTCGGCGCTGCCGCAGACGACCAGGACGCGGCCGGCGCCGGCCGCTCGCGCCTGCTCGAGCACGGCGCCGACGACCTTCCCGCGAAGCGACTCGGCGTCGAAGGCCCCTTCCCCGGTCACGACCACGTCGGCGCCCGAGAGCTGCGCGCGCGAAGCCCGTCGCATCCATGACGACGTCGACCCCGGACCGGAGGGTCGCTCCCAGGAACGCCACGAGGCTCGCCCCGATCCCGCCGGCGGCGCCGGTCCCGGGAAGAGCGCCCACGTCGCGACCCGTGTCCCGCCGCACCACGTCGGCGAACCGTGTGAGCGCGCGGTCGAGCAGGACGACGTCCTCGGGCGACGCGCCCTTCTGTGGACCGAAGACCGCCGACGCCCCGTGGGGACCGACGAGCGGGTTGTCCACGTCGATCAGGACCTCGACGGGAACCCCGCGCACCTCGACGGCGAGATCCGCGGTCTCGACGCGCTCGAGTCGGAGCAGCGCTGCCCCACCCGGGCCGAGCTCCCGACCGCCGTCATCCAGGAAGCGCACGCCGAGTGCCTGCGCCATGCCGGCGCCGGCGTCGTTCGTCGCGCTGCCGCCGACCGCCACCAGCAGCCGCGTCGCGCCCGCGCGCACCGCGGCCAGCATCAGCTCGCCCGTCCCGCGGGAGGTGGCCGTCAGGGGATCGCGCCGGTCCGCCGCAATCAGGACCAGCCCGCTGGCGCGCGCCATCTCGATCACGCCGACTCGGCCCGGCGGCTCGTCCAGCAGGCCGAACTCCGCCTCCACCGGGCAGCCGTCCGGTCCGGTCACCTCCGTCCCGCGAAGCTCGCCACCCCGTGCCGTCACCAGCGCGTCGAGGGTTCCGTCGCCCCCATCGGCCAGCGGAACCTCCACGACCTCCGCTCGCGGGTCGGTCCGGCGCCAGCCACGGCCGAGGGCGGCCGCGACCTCGGGCGCCGTCAGCGTGCCCTTGAACTTGTCCGGCGCGACCAGGATGCGCACGGGCCCGAGGGTACAATGCGCGCCGTATGGCGCTGGAACGCGAATGGCTGACCGACCAGGCACGTCGTGAGCGGGACGCGATGGGCCGCAGCGTCCAGTACACGGAAGCCGAATACTGGGAGAAGGACTCGGTCCTCCCCGGCTGGCTCAATCGGGACCTGATCGCCCACCTGGCGGGCGGCGACGGCGCGGCAGCCGCCCTGGTGGGTGGCGCCCCGGCGGTCGAGATCGACGAGTACCGGAGGAGCCTGAACGGCGCGGCATTCACCGTCGACGGCTTCAACGCCGTCGTGGTGGGCCGGCGGCGGCGCGAATCGGTCACCGACGTCGCCACGGAGTGGGGGCACGGCGCCGACCTCCTGCTCGCCCGGTGCTCGGAGCTGTCGGACGACGACTGGGCGGCGCGCAAGGTGCCCTGGCTCGGCGGCGACCTGCGCGTCCCGTACCTGCTCCAGAGCCGGATCGTGGAATGGTGGCTGCACGGCGAGGACCTCCGCGCCGGCGCCGACCTGGCGCCCCGCCGGGAGCACCCCCCGATCTTCTGCGTGAACGACCTCGCCGTCCGGATGATCCCGTACGGGCTCTCGCTGGCGGGGCTCTCGTTCCCCGGAAAGAGCATCCGCGTGGACCTGGAGGGCGCCGGAGGGGGACGCTGGCACTACGGCCTCGCCCCCCACGAGACGCCGCACGGCTCCCGCCCCGACACGGTCGTCGAGGGCAGGGGGTATCCGTTCGCCATGGTGGCCAGCGGGCGCATCCCGGCCGCCGAATACCTCTCCTCCGGAGGGCTCCAGCTCGGCGGGGACCTCCAGCTGGGCCGGATCGTGCTCGACCACCTCCGGGTGGCGGCTGCCTAGGCGCCCGCCCGGCTCCCTGGGCATTCATTCGAACCCGAACGGCTTCTCGTGCGTATTCCCTGGTCGTGCGAATGCGTCGTACGCTTGCCCGCATGCAGGAACGAGGCGACCCCGACCTCATGCGTGGCTTTGCGCAACGAGAGCCCGGCGCAGCCGAGGAGCTGTACCGGAGGTTCGCGCCGCGGATCTTCGGGCTGGGCAAGGTGATGCTGGGCGACGCGTCCCGAGCGGAGGACCTGGTGCAGGACACGTTCGTGAAGATCTGGCGGGTGTCGGGCTCGTACGAGCCCTCCCGTGGCGCCCTCGACACGTGGGTGCTGCTGATCGCGCGCAGCCTGGCGATCGACACCATCCGCCGGCGCGTGCTGGAGGCGCGGGTCACCGCGCAGCAGGAGCCTCCGCAGGAGGCGACCGAGGGCTCCGAGCCCGAGAAGCACGCCGAGATCCAGGACATGACGGACCGGGCGCGCCAGGCGATGCAGACGCTCTCTCGCCGGACAGCGGGCGGCGCTCGAGCTCGCCTACTTCGGCGGCAAGACCTCCACCGAGGTGGCCGAGCTGGAAGGCATCCCCGTGGGAACCGCAAAGACCCGGATCAGGACCGCCCTCATCCGACTTCGAGAGGCGTTGGAGGTAGAAGCGTGAAATGTGAGCAGGTGCTCGACCGTCTCCCCGACCACACGCTGGGGACGCTGACCGACGAGGACTCGGCGTCGGTGCGTGCACACCTGCGTGGCTGCGCCGCCTGCCGGGCGGACGCGGAGAGCCTCGACGCGGGCCTGCTCATGTTCGCGAGCGCCGCCCACGAGGTCGAGCCGCCGCCGGAGCTGGAAGAGCGGGTCATGTCGGTGCTCGCCGAGGAGTGGATGGACACGCCGACCATCGAGAGCCGCCGGCCGCGGCCGTCGAAGCTCGCGCCGTGGCTCGCGGTCGCCGCCTGTCTGGCCCTGCTGGTCGGCGCCCTGGCGTGGGGCGCGAACGCCACCCGCTCCGCGAACCGGGCGCAGAAGACGGTCGCCGCGATCCAGGACGACGCGAACGCCTACCGGACGTTCCTGCACAGCCTGGGCGGCAAGGCCGTCCGCACGGCCACCCTGACCCCGCAGCCCGGAAGCGCGATCACCGGCACGGCCGTGCTGTACGACAGCGACATCGGTCAGAGCTGGGTGCTGGTGCTCGCGCGGCAGCCGTCGGCCGGCGGCAAGGCGTTCGTGACGATCAGCGCGCCGGACGGGAGCAAGCCGCTGAAGCTGTTCCCGATCGTCTTCGACGAGCGGGGCGAGGGATCGTCATGGCTCGTCACGTCCGCGGACATCTCGAAGTTCAACCACGTGCAGCTGCGGGACGCGAGCGGGAACCTGCTCGCCGAGGGAACGGCCGCGGCCGACCACTCGTAGCGGCTCACCGCTCCACGACCAGCCGGTGCACGGGCATCGGCGTCGGACCGAACCGCGACTTGTACTCCGGGTCGCCCTTCAGCAGGTCGTAGACCGTGCGGCCGTCCTCGATCGCCCGGCGGATGGTGTCGGCGATCAGGAACATCCCGGGGCTCCACTTCGAGTACCTGCGTTCGAACGCGGAGTTGTACAGCGAGAACGTGTCCTTGAACCCGAAGCCGATGACGCCGGCCGCCTCGTCGCCGTCGAGCCGGACGAAGCCGAGGTGGAACACGTGCGGCGGCAGGAACTCCTCGCCCAGACGCCGGAAGAAGATCTCCATCCCCGCGTGCATGAACTTCCCCTTCGGTCCCTCGGACAGGCGGTGCAGCTCGATGAAGCGGTCGTACATGGCGGGGAGCGTCTCCTCGGTCGCGAACTCGACGGTGACGTCGGCGAAGTCGGCGTTCAGGCGCCGCTCCTTGCGCCGGATCTCGTGGCGGAGCTTCGAGGGCAGGGCGGCCAGGTACTCGTCGTAGGTCGCCGGCAGGGTGAGGACGCGGGCACACGCCGTCGCCGCTCCGTTCCGTGCGGAGCCCCTGTGCGGCCGCCGCCGACTCCAGCAGGTCGGCCCAGGGCGCGCGGTCGGGCAGCCCGCGGAGGTCGGCCCGGTCCCAATCCACCTCGGCCGCGACGGCCGTCAGCAGCTCCTTCGCGAACGACTCGGTCAGGCCCGGACGCGCCACCGGGCCCATGTAGTCGGTGACATCGAATCCGCCCAGGAACGTCAGCAGTCCGTCCTCGACCTGGAACACGCACGCCGCCGCGGCGCTCCCCTGCTCGACCGCCGTCGCGATCACCAGCCGCCCGGCTCCGAACTCCTCCCACCACAGCTTCAGGTAGGCGGGCGTGTGGAAGAAGGTCCCGTTCGGGTCCTCCATCACCGCCGAGGTCCAGTCGGCGGTGTGGAACGAGGTGGGGTCGTCGGCAAGCTCGATGCGCATGACGGCGCTCCGCGCTCCCGTCGGGTGGCCCGGCTATCCGGAGACGGTGTGCGGCGCCGAGCCGGTGGAGCTCCCGTCGCCCGGCTCGGACAGGGCGTCCTGGAGCACGTCCCACGCCAGCACCGCGCACTTGATCCGCACCGGGTACTTGACCACGCCCTTGAGCGCCACCAGGTCGCCGAACTCCTCCTCGGTGGGATCGACCTCGCCGCCGAGCATGCCGCGGACGCGCGCCGCGAGGGCCTCTGCGTCGTCGACGGAGCTCCCCGTCACCTTCTCGGTGAGCATCGAGGCGCTGGCCTGGCTGATCGAGCACCCCGACCCCTCGAACGTCACCTCGGCGATGCGCCCGTCCTCCAGGTGCGCGTTCACCGTGATCTCGTCGCCGCAGAGCGGGTTGTTCTTCGAGCACGAGAGCTCGGCCCCGGGCAGCGCGCGCTTGTTCCTGGGGTTCTTGTAGTGATCCAGGATCACTTCCTTGTACAGGTCCTCCAGCGCCACGCTGCCTCCCTCGCTATCCGAAGATGGCCCGGACCTTGCCGAGCGCCTCGACGAGCACGTCCACGTCCTCGGTGGAGTTGTACACCGAGAACGACGCCCGGGTCGTCGCCGGCACGCCCAGCACCCGCATGAGCGGCTGGGCGCAGTGGTGGCCGGCCCGCACGCACACGCCCTCCGTGTCGAGGACCTGGGCCACGTCGTGCGGGTGCGCGCCCTCGATCCAGAACGAGAGCACGCCGCCACGGCTGCTCGGCGTCCGGCGGCCCGAAGACCTTCGCGCCGGCGCCGGCGAGCGCCGTCGAGCGCGTAGGCCGTGAGCTCCCGCTCGTGCTCGCGGACGGCGTCCATGCCCAGGTCGGTCAGGTAGTCGACGGCCGCGCCCAGCCCGATCTCCTCCGCGATGTTCATCGTCCCGGCCTCGAACTTGAAGGGGATCTCCTTGAAGGTGGAGTGGTCGGGATAGACCTCGCAGGATCATCTCGCCGCCGCCGAGGAACGGCTCCATCCGCTCCAGCACCTCGCGGCGCCCGTACAGGCCGCCGGACGCCGTCGGGCCCGAGCATCTTGTGCCCGGAGATCGTCAGGAAGTCGACGTCGAGCTCCTGCACGTCCACCGGGTGGTGCGGGACCAGCTGGGCGCCGTCCACCAGGATGACGGCGCCGACCGCGTGCGCGGCGTCGGCCAGCGCGCGGATCGGGGTCAGGGTCCCGAGGACGTTCGACATGCCGGTGACCGCGACGATCTTCGTCCGATCGGTCAGCAGTCCGTCGAGGGCCGAGAGGTCGAGCGCGCCGTCCTCGCCCAGCGGGATGAACCGGAGGACCGCGCCGGTCCGCGCGGCGGCGAACTGCCACGGCACCAGGTTGGAATGGTGCTCCACCTCGGACAGCAGGATCTCGTCGCCCTCGCGCAGGTGGGCCCGGCCGTAGCCGTGCGCCACCAGGTTCACCGACTCGGTCGTGCCGCGATTGAACACGATCGTCGCCGGGTCGGGCGCGCCGACGAACGCCGCCAGCTTCTCCCGCGCGCCTTCGAACATCGCCGTCGCCTCCTCGGCGATCGTGTAGACGGCGCGGTACAGGTTCGCGTTGTGGCGCTCGTAGTACTCGGTGATCGCGTCGATGACCTGGCGCGGCTTCTGGCTGGTGTTGGCGCTGTCCAGGTAGACCATGGGCCGGTCGCCGTCCGGCCCGACCCGGCGTTCGAGGATCGGGAAGTCCTTTCGGATCCGTTCGACGTCCAGCGCGCCGCTCATTCGTCCGTGCCCTCGCCCTCACCCGGCTCCACGCCGAGCTCGGCGCGCAGCCCCTCGTAGCCCTTCTGCTCCAGGTCGTGCGCGATCTCGGGTCCGCCCGACAGCACGATCCGGCCCGCCATCATGACGTGGATGTGGTCGGGCTTGATGTAGTTCAGGATGCGCTGGTAGTGCGTGATGAGCAAGACGCCCAGGCTCGGACCGATGAGCCGGGCCACGCCCTCGGCCACCGATTTGAGCGAGTCGATGTCGAGGCCCGAGTCGGTCTCGTCGAGGACCGCGATCTTCGGCTCGAGGACGGCGAGCTGCAGCACCTCGTTCTTCTTCTTCTCGCCGCCCGAGAAGCCCTGGTTCACGTACCGGCGCACCATCTCGTCCTCGACACCGAGGAGCGCCATCTTCTCCCGCAGCAGCTTGTTGAAGGCGAGCGCCGACATCCCCTCGCCGTGCACGGCGTTGTACGCGGACCGGAGGAAGTTCACGACGGACACGCCGGGGATCTCGGTGGGGTACTGGAACGCCAGGAACAGCCCGAGCTGTGCGCGCTTGTCGGCGGTGAGCTTGGTGACGTCCTCGCCCGCGAACCGGATCTCGCCCGCGGTCACGGTGTAGCTCGGGCGTCCCATCAGGACGTTCGCCAGCGTGGACTTGCCGGACCCGTTCGGCCCCATGAGCGCGTGCACCTCGCCCTGCCGGATCGTCAGGTCGATGCCCTTGAGGATCTCCTTGCCCTCGACCGCCGCGTGCAGGCCGCGGATCTCCAGCGTGATCGTCTTCTCCAACGTCTCCGTCGCCATCAGTCCTCCACCTCGATCAGCACGCGGTCGCCCTCCACCTTCACGGCGAAGGTCGCCACGGGGGTCGTCGCGGGCAGCGTCTTCGGGACCCCGGTGTCGAGGTCGAACGTGCTCCCGTGCTTCGGGCACTCGATCGTGCGCTCCTCGGCGTCGACCTCGCCCTCCGACAGGAAGTAGTGCGCGTGGCTGCAGATGTCGTCCACCGCGCGGAACTCGCCGCCGCCCAGGTTGACGAGCGCGATCTCGTGGCCCTCGACGACGACCTTCATCGTCTCGCCCTCCCCCAGGTCGCCGGTTCGCGCCACTTCGACCATGCCCACCTCAGGCGTCCTCCTCGAGCTCCGCCTCGATCGCCGCCTCGACGCTCTCCCGTACCTCGGGGATCGTCACACGGTCGAGCACCTCGTGGAAGAAGCCGAACACCACCAGCCGCTCGGCCTCCTTCGCCGGGATGCCGCGGCTCTGGATGTAGAACAGCGTGTCCTCGTCCACCGGCCCGACGCTCGCCGCGTGTCCGCAACGAACCGGGTCGTTCGTGAGGATCTCCAGGTTCGGGATCGAGAACGCCTTCGACGTCTCCGTCAGCAACACGTTCCGGTTCGTCTGGTACGCGTTGCAGCGGTGCGCCCCGTGCTGGATGATCACGGTCCCCGAGTAGATCGCGCTCGAGTGTCCCTTCATCGCGCCCTTGTACAGCAGGTCGGACGACGTTTCGTTCCCGACGTGGTCCTGGATGGACCGGAAGTCGAACCGCTGGTCGCCGTCGCCGAAGTAGACGCCGAGCATCTCGCTGGAGCCGCCATCCCCCTCCAGGACGCTCTCCGCCTCCATCCGGGACAGGCTCGCGCCGAACGCCACGGCAAGGGTGCGCACGTCGGCGTCACGCCCGACGACGGCGCGCTGGACCGAGAGGTGGGTGACGCCGCTCCCCCATTCCTGGAGCGCGACGTAGCGCACCTTCGCGCCCGGGCCGGCATAGATCTCGACGACCGCGTTGGAGAACGCGCGCTGGAGGTCGGACGACGCGTACCGGTCCACGTACGTCACCTCGGCGCCTTCTTCCACCACCAGGACGGTGTGCGGGAAGACCGCCAGGCCGTCGCGGCCCACGTACGTCAGGGTTTGGAGCGGCAGCTCGACCTTCACGCCCTTCGGCACGTATGCGAACGTGCCGCCGGTGCGAAACGCCGCGTGCAGTGCCGTGAACTTGGTGCGGTCGAACGGGACGGCGCGATGCAGGCGGCCCTCGATCTGGCCGGGATGGTCGCGGAGCGCGGCGTCGATGCTCTCCAAGCGCACGCCTGCGGCGGCCAGCGAGGGATCGAGGTGGGTCAGGACCACGCTCGAGTCGTGCTGGATGGCCAGCCCGGCCCGGTCGCCCACCTCGCCGAGAGCCTCCTGGACGTCCGGCGCGACCTGGTCGAGCGATTCGGCGGCGGGCTGGTCGCCGTCCAGCGAGAAGGCGTCCAGCAGCAGCTCGGACACGTCCGTGTAGCGCCACTCCTCGGTCTCCGGCGAGGGCAGGGGCATGGCCTCGAACCGTTCGAACGCCTGCTCGCGAAGGGAGGCCGCGCCGCCCCCGTCGGCGGCGGACACGCGGTCGAGCGAATCCTTCTGGAAAGCGGATGACAGGGCCATCGAACGTGAATCCTATCAACTGCATCGGATTCACTGGGTCTTCGGTACCGCTGCGGGGACGGAGCCTGGTCAGGAGGCGGAGTCGTCCTCGCCCTCAGCGGCATCCGCGAGCGCGTCCTCGGCGAGCCGCGCGGCCGACCTGGCTGCCTGGATGAAGCGCTCGCGGTTGGCGCGGAAGCGCTCGACGGGAGCGGCGACGGCGTAGGCGAACAGCCCGGACCCGGCGTTCGCCGGCGCGGCGACGCTGGCGACGCCGTCCATGAACTCCTCG
Source organism: uncultured Actinomycetota bacterium (assembly GCA_963770955.1). Lineage (GTDB taxonomy): Bacteria > Actinomycetota > UBA4738 > UBA4738 > UBA4738 > DASPTB01. Next base: position 620,759 of record CAVYRK010000011.1, on the reverse strand, counting down.
TCGTCCACCGCGAACCCGTCGGCGCGGATCGCCGCCAGCTCGCGGTCGAACGCCCTGCGGCCGGCGATCGTCCGCGGCGTCAGCGGCCGGAGCGGATGAGCGTCGAGATAGCGGCGGAGCTCCGGCTTCGGCAGGTGCGCCAGCAGCAACTTCCCCGCCGCGCGCGCGTGAGCGAACGCGGTGAAGCCCGGCGTCACCTTCGGAATGCGGAACCCGAACCGGCCCTGCTGGTGGCGCAGCAGGGTGATCTCCCCCTCCTGCCACCCGCTGAGGAAGGAGTTCTCCCCCGTCGCCACGCTGAGCTTGTGGAGCGGCACGAGCAGGCCGTCGGGGATGGGGGGCTCGCGCCGGAACGCGTCGCCGAGGACGCCGACCGTCGTGCCGAGGCGATACCCCGCGCTTCGGGTCTCGCACCAGCATGCCCTCGTCGACGAGCGTGGCGACCAGATGGTGCGCGGTCGGGAGCGGGGTGCCGATCTCGGCCGCGATCTCGCTCAGGGTCGCCGGTCCCTCGTCGCGCTCCGCGACGAACCGGAGCACGCGGATCGCCCGGGACACCGACTGGATGCGTGTGCGCGGCCGCGGCTCGGAGGGCTGGGCGGCTTTCACATCCTGAAGCATGGGCGGCACCCTAGGTTCGGCCCCGGATCCGTGTCAAGACGCGGGTCGGCCCGGCGCCCGAGCGTGCGCGTCATACGCGCGTGCCAGGCTGCGCCTCCAACCCCTCGGCGAAGAGAAGCCTTCCCGGTGGGAGAGGGGGACGCGATGGCACTGTGCGCGTGGTGCGGACAGGAGATGATGGATCGAGTCGGATGCACCGCGGAGACGTTCGATGACTTCGCCGACGGCGTGCCCACGAAACGACTCCGCTACCGCGACAAGATCGATTGCCACGACTGCGCCGTGCCGCCGGGCTCGTTTCACCATCCCGGTTGCGATTGGGAACGGTGCCCGCGCTGCCGGCGTCAGGCCATCACGTGCGACTGTGAGCGGCGACACACTTAGGCGTCGCGCCGCGATGACGTTCGACGTGCGACGTGCGACGTCCGCCGTTGCAAATACACTGCGGCGCAATGCGTTTTGGCTTTGTCAGACCCCTCAGCTACGTTTGCGAACATCGGTTCGGGGAGTTGGGGGACGATCTCGTGATGAGCGAACTTCGGTCGGCGATCGAGCAACTTCGGGCCGAGGACCTGACGTGTCTGCCCGGCGTCGTCGCGGAAGAGAATTTCGCGGAGCTGCAGCGCGCATCTGAACTGCTGGAGGCCGAGCGGCTGCGCAGGTTGGCAGATTCTCGAACGCCGGGGTGTGCACCGGCGTGACGGCCATCTCTCTGCGGCGTCGTGGCTCGCCACTTCCTTCCGTGTCGGGTGGGGCCAAGCCAAGAACGAGGTCCGGACGGCTCGAGCTCTGGAGTCGATGCCGGAGACACGCGCGGCGTTGGAGTCCGGCGAGGTTTCGCTGTCGGCGGCGAAGGTGCTCACGCAGGCCCGCGAGGCCGATCCCGAGGTGTTCTCACGCTGCGAGGAACAGCTGGTGGAGGCGGCTCGGGTCCATCAGGTCAGGGACCTGCAGCGGGTCACCACGTCAGGGCGGCAGATGGTGGAGCGGGACCGGGGCACGGACGGCGAGGAGGCGCTGCGGGACATGCGCCGCCTCCACACGTCGCGGACGTTCGGCGGGATGGTGCGAGTGGACGGAGACCTCGATCCCGAGACCGGGGAGACGGTGCTGACGGCACTGCGCGCGGTGATGGACGCGGAAGCGCGATCCGGAGCCGAGGACTCCGCACTCCCGCTCAGCGCCGGGCCGGCGCGCTCGGGGAGGTGTGCCGGCAGTGGCTGGATCGCTCGGACCGGCCCCAGGTGGGAGGCGAGCGTCCGCACGTAACGGTCACCGTGAGCCTCGAGGCGCTCCGGGACCTGGAGGGCTCGGCCGAGTGTGACCATGCGGGACCCCTGCCCCCAGAGGTGGCCGCGCGGTTGGCTTGCAACGCCTCGATCGTGCGGGTGGTGCTGTCGGGGTCCTCCGAGCCGCTGGATGTGGGACGGAGGACACCGGTTCCCTCGCCCGCGCAGCGCCGGGCCGTGCTCCTTCGGGACGGGCGCTGCCGGTTCCCGGGATGCGACCGTCCACCCGCCTGGTGCGACGTCCATCACATCCTGCACTGGCCGGACGGGGGCCGGACGGACCTGTGCAACCTGATCCTGCTGTGCCGCCGCCACCACCGGATGTGCCACGCACGCGGCGGCTTCCGGCTCGCGGTGGAGGACGGCACGCCGGTGTTCAGACGGCCGGACGGGTCGATCCTGGAGGACGGACTGGAGCGGGCGCCGCCGCTCGCTGTCTAACGGTCGATACCGGAACGGACGCGGGACGCGCCGAAGACCGCCGGTAAGGCGGTCAGCCGATCGCGCCTTCCATCTGGAGCTCGATCAGCCGGTTCAGCTCGACGGCGTACTCCATCGGAAGCTCGCGGGTGATCGGCTCGATGAACCCGTTGACGACCATCGCGGTCGCCTCGGCCTCGGTCAGTCCGCGGCTCATCAGGTAGAACAGCTGGTCCTCGCCGACGCGCGACACCGACGCCTCGTGGCCGAGCTGCGCCGTCTCCTCCTCGACCTCCACGTACGGGTAGGTGTCGGACCGCGACTGCTCGTCCAGGATCAGCGCGTCGCAACGCACGATCGACTTGGCGTGGTGCGCTCCCGGCTCGACGCGAACCAGGCCGCGGTAGCCGGTGCGGCCGCCGCCCTTGCTGACCGACTTCGACGTGATCACGCTCGACGTGTACGGCGCCGAGTGGATGGCCTTCGCGCCGGCGTCGGTGTGCATCCCCTCGCCGGCGAACGCGACCGACAGCACCTCGCCGCGCGCGCCCTTGCCCATCAGGTAGATCGACGGGTACTTCATCGTGACCTTCGAGCCGATGTTGCCGTCGATCCACTCCATGACGGCGTCCTCGTAGGCCACGGCACGCTTCGTCACCAGGTTGTACACGTTGGTCGACCAGTTCTGGATCGTCGTGTAGCGCACGCGCGCGCCCGGCTTGACGATGATCTCGACCACCGCCGAGTGCAGCGAGTCGCTCGTGTAAATGGGTGCGCTGCAGCCCTCCACGTAGTGCACGTACGAACCGGGCTCGGCGATGATCAGCGTCCGCTCGAACTGGCCCATGTTCTCCTGGTTGATTCGGAAGTACGCCTGCAGCGGGATGTCTACGTGCACGCCCGCGGGCACGTAGACGAAGGAGCCGCCCGACCACACCGCGGTGTTCAGCGCGGCGAACTTGTTGTCGTTGGACGGGATGATCGTGCCGAAGTACTCCTTCACCAGGTCCGGGTAGTCGCGCAGCGCGGAGTCCATGTCGGTGAAGATGACGCCGATCTGGTCGAGCTCCTCACGGATCTTGTGGTACACGACCTCGGACTCGTACTGCGCGCTGACCCCACCCAGGTACTTCTTCTCCGCCTCGGGGATCCCGAGCTTGTCCCAGGTCCCCTTGATGTCCTCGGGCAGGTCCTCCCAGTTCTGGGCCTGCTTCTCCGTCGATCGGATGAAGTAGTAGATGTCGTCGAAGTCGATCCCCGAGAGGTCGGCTCCCCACCACGGCATCGGGCGGGCCTGGAAGTGGCGAAGCGCCTTCAGGCGGGCCTTGCGCATCCAGTCCGGCTCGGACTTCCGCGAGGAGATCTCCTCGACCACCGCCTCGCTCAGGCCCTTCTTGGGCACGAACACGGAATGGTCGGGGTCGCTCCAGCCGAAGCGGTACCCCTTGGTCAGTTCGCGAAGGTGTTCTTCCTGGGAAACAGCCATGGGCCCAGTCTACTGCGGGCTCCCGGCAAAGTCGATCCGGGAGGTCGGATTCGGGGGATGCCCGGAGAACGCCGAGGGGCCGGCCTCCCGGCCGGCCCCTCGCCGATCAGCGTTCCCGGGCGCTACTTCTCGACCGGTGCTCCGACCAGCGAGCCGTACTCGGTCCAGCTCCCGTCGTAGTTCTTCACGTTCTCGTACCCAAGCAGCTCGGTCAGCGCGAACCACGTGTGCGACGAGCGCTCCCCGATGCGGCAGTACGCGATGACCTCCTTGTCGGGGGTCACGCCTTCGCCCTCGTACAGCGCCCGCAACTCGTCGGCGCTCTTGAACGTGCCGTCGTCGTTCGCCGCCTTCATCCACGTCACGTTGGCGGCGCCGGGGATGTGACCGGGCACCTGCGCCTGCTCCTGCGGCAGGTGGTCTGGGGCGAGCTTCTCCCCCGGTACTCTTCGGGAGACCGCACGTCGACGAAGGCCGCCGCGTTGAGCTTGGCCAGCACCTCGTCCCGCAATGCCCGGATTTGGCTGCGCTCCGCCCCGGACACCGAGAAGCTCGTCGCGGTGACGTTCGGCGCATCGGTCGTCAGCTCGCGGCTCTCCAGCTCCCACTTCTTTCGGCCGCCGTTCAGGAGCTTCACGTTGTCGAAGCCGCGCAGCTTCAGGATCCAGTAGGCATACGCGGCAAACCAGTTGTTGTTGCCGCCGTACAGGATCACCGTGGTGCCGTCGGCGACGCCTGCCGCAGACAGCAGCTCCGAGATACCGGCCTGATCGACGTAGTCGCGGCCGACCGCCGTGTGCAGGTCCGTGGCCCAGTTCCAGCCGACCGACCCCCGGACGTGTCCCTTCTCGTAGGCGCTCGTGTCCTCGTCGACCTCGATGACGCGGATCGACGGGTCATCCAGGTGCTCCTCGAGCCAGTCCGTCTCGACGAGCGCGCTCGGGTTGGCGTACGCAGCCACGGCTTCCTCCTTCTTCCCGGCCAATTCCGATGCTGAAGCTCGAAATATTGCAGAAGCGACCCAGGAATTGCAAGAGCGAATTCCGAGGACGTCCCTCGAGGACACGTTTCCCCGGCGGCCGGGGGTCGGCGCGCTCTCTAGAAGAACCCGAGGGCGGCCTTGGCCTCCTCGGACATCATCTCCGGGCTCCACGGCGGGCGAACCACCATCTCGGCCTCCACCGCGTCCACGCCGTCGATCCCCTCGACGAACTGCCTGATCTCGGCCTCGATCAGCGGCCCGATCGGGCACCCCATCGTGGTCAGCGTGTAGGTGACGTGGACCGTGCTATCTGAGATGTCCACCCCGTAGACCAGGCCGAGGTCGACGATGTTGATCCCCAGCTCCGGGTCGTGGACGTTGCGGAGCGCCTCGCGGACCCGGTTCCGAAGAATCCTCCCGGTCCTCCGCCTGCGCGCCGCCATCCGTCTGTTCCTGCGCCGTGCCGCTCTGATCCATTTCCACCCCTCCGGAATGGCCACCGTCCACCAAATGGCCTACAGTGGCGCGGTCACCAGATACGAGCGTACAACCTGGCGCGAAAGGGATCGGTCGATGCGAGTGATGATCGTCGACGACCACCCGGTGACCCGGGATGGGCTCCGCTCCGCGCTGGCCGCGGCCACAGAGATCGAGATCGTCGGCGAGGCCGGGAGCGGCGACGAGGCGATCACCCTGGCGAAGGAGGTCGAGCCCGACCTCCTGTTCATGGACGTGCAGATGCCCGGCATGGACGGGCTCCAGGCGGCGAAGCAGATCCGCGCCGAGCGTCCCGACACCAAGGTGATCCTGTTCACCGTCGAGGAGTCGACCGCCGCCGTGGCCGAGGCGATGCAGGCCGGCATGTCCGGGTACCTCTTGAAGGACGTGACGCCCGACGAGTTGATTCGCGCTGCGCACCAAGCAATGGAGGGCAAGGCCGTCATCCATCCCGCCCTCACGCGTACGTTCATCGAGGAGTCTCGCCTGCGCCCTGCCCGCGCGGAGACTCCGTTGTCCACGCGCGAGTCGGAGATCCTCCAGTACGTCGCACACGGCAACACCACCAAGGAGGTCGCGCGAAAGCTCGGCATCTCGCCGCACACGGTGAAGACGCATCTCGAGCGCATCTTCGAGAAACTCGGAGCCAACGACCGGGCCCAGGCGGTCTACATCGCGTTCCGGCTGGGTCTGGTCGATTAGGGATGGACCGGCCAAGGGGGAAGCAAGGGGACGATTAGGAACCGGGGGACGTGTCGGGATACACTCGCAGCTGGGGGAGTGTGTGCGCAGGAAGATTCTGGCCCTTTCGGTAGCGGCGCTGGCGACGGCTTGTACCCGCACGTCGATCGCCCAGGCCCCCCCCTCGACCGAGATCTCCATCCTCCCCATCCCCTCGCAGTCCTCCCCCTCCCCGCTCCTCGAAGTCCGCATCGGGCACGTCCGCGGCCTGATCCCCAGCTCCTGGAAGGCCGAGATGCTCCCCAAGTCGCAGCTCGCTCGCGAGGGATTCGTGGCGTCGCCGGACCTCGCGAAGTGGGAGCGCGGGCAGGCGTTCTCGCAGGGGATCGAGGCCTTCTGGATCGACGGGGCCCGGCTCCGCATCCCGTCGGACTACTACTACCTGGCAGCGCGGAACGCGTCGTTCGGTCAGCTCGCCGGCCCGAAGCCCTGCGGTCCGACGCGTCCCCAGGTGCTGGTGAACCACCCGCCCGACTACTCGGGCCGAACGCTCTCCCCGAGCGACTTCGTCGCGTCGGCAACCGGCTCCTGCGTGCGCGGCAGACAGCTCGTCCACTGGGCCTACGTCGTGGCCGCCCCGGGATTCGGACCGGTGCGCCAGGTCGGCATCCCGAACTCGGGGCTGTACGTCGTGGTGGCGGAGGTGAGCGGACCCGGATCGGCTCGGATTCTGACCGAGCTCATGAAGGGCGCCAGCTTCGACAGCGCGTCGATCGACCAGATCGTCGACGCGGCGCACCAGCCCGCGGTCTGACCACATGACGGACGCGGATCGCATCCGGTCGGCCGTCGCGCGGATCCTGCCGGAGGTCCGGGCTGAGCTCGAGGACCTCGTTCGCATCCCCTCCGTGAGCGCGTCGGGATTCGACCCCGGCAACGTTCGCCGGTCCGCGGAGGCCGTGGAAGGGCTCCTTCGCGCACGCGGGCTGGACACGAGGTTGCTGGAGGTGGATGGCGCGCACCCGGCCGTCCTCGGTACCCGTCCCGCGCCGCCCGGCGCCCCGACGGTGCTCCTCTACGCCCACCACGACGTCCAACCCACCGGCCCGGTCGACCTGTGGGCCACGGACCCGTTCGACCCGACCGAGAAGGATGGCCGCCTGTACGGCCGGGGGACGGCCGACGACAAGGCCGGCGTCGTCACGCACACGGGGGCGCTCCGCGCATGGGACGACGAGCCGCCGGTCGGCATCGCGGTGCTGGCGGAAGGCGAGGAGGAAATCGGGTCCGAGCACCTCACCGAGTTCCTCGACGCCTACGCGGACCTGCTGCGAGCCGATGCCGTGATCCTGGCCGACTCCTCGAACTGGCGGGTCGGCCAGCCGGCGATCACGACGTCGCTGCGCGGCCTGGTCGACTGCATCGTCGAGGTGCGCACCCTGGACCACGCGGTCCACAGCGGGCAGTACGGAGGCCCCGTGCCGGATGCGATCACGGCCCTCGCCCGCGTGCTCGCCTCGCTCCACGACGAGCGGGGGAACGTCGCGGTCCCCGGGCTCGTCGCCGAGGACGCCGACCCGCTCGACCTCACCGAGGACGAGGTGCGCGCGTCGGCGGGAGTCCGCCCCGGGGTCGGGCTGCTGGGGACGGGAACCCTGACCGGCCGGCTCTGGACGCGGCCGGCGGTGTCGGTGCTCGGCGTGGACGCTCCGTCGATCGGCGAGGCGACGAACCAGCTTGTGCCGTCGGCCCGCGCGAAGGTGAGCCTTCGCCTGGCGCCCGGCCAGGACCCGGGGCCGGCCGCCGAGGCGCTCCGGGCCCATCTGGTCGCGAACACGCCGTGGGGAGCCGAGGTGACCGTGACCCCCGGTGCGGGGGCGTGGCCCTGCCGCGTCGTCGCGAAGGGTCCGGCGTTCGACGCGATCCGCCGCGCCTTCGTGGACTCCTACGGCGTCGAGCCCGTCGAGCAGGGGGCCGGGGGAACCATCCCGCTCGTCTCCGCGTTCGCGGAGCGGTACCCGGACGCCGCGCTGCTCCTGACCGGCGCCGGCGATCCGACGTCGAACCTGCACTCCGAGAACGAGAGCCTGGACCTCGGCGACCTGGAGCGCTCGATCGTGGCCGAGGCGCTGTTCCTCGGGTACCTGGCCGGCCGGCGCTAGCGCGGCGAGCTGTCCACGAACGGGGGCCGGACGACCTCCGCGCTCCCCCGCCGCCCGCGGACGTCCACCTCGAGCACCGTGCCCGGTTCCGTGTGTCCGGGCGCCACGTACGCGAGCGCGATGCCGATGCGAAGGGTGGGCGAGAACGTGCCGCTGGTGGTCTCCCCCACCCGCTCGTCGCCGGCGAACACGCCGTAGTGCGCCCGCGGGATCAGCCGGTCCTGCATGCGGAGCCCCACCAGCCGGCGCGAGGGGCCCTCCGCCGCCTGCCGCTCGACGGCCGCGCGTCCCGTGAACTCGCCCTTGCCCATCGCGACCGCCCAGGTGAGCCCGGCCTCGACGGGCGTGTGGTCCGGGTCGATGTCGTTGCCGTGCAGCGGATAGCCCATCTCGAGCCGAAGCGTGTCCCGCGCGGCGAGCCCGCACGGCTGGATGCCCGGCTGCCGCCCCCTGCTCGAGGACCCGCCGCCAGACGTCCGGTGCGACCGGCGCCGGCACGAACAGCTCGTACCCGCGTTCTCCCGTGTATCCGGAGCGCGCGACCACCAGGTTCCGTCCGTCCCAGGACGAATCGGCGCAATGCATGTAGGCGAGCGGTTCGGCCTCCGGGAACAGCGCCCAGACCACCTCCGGCGACCGTGGCCCCTGGACGGCGATGAGGGCGAGGTCGTCCCGGACCGCGAACGTGCAGCCGTGGGGAGCGTCCGCCGCGAGCCGTTGGTGGACGCGGCCGATGTTGGCGGCGTTCGGCACCACGAGGTACCGGTCGTCCGCGACGCGGTACACGATCAGGTCGTCCACGATCCCGCCCTCGTCGTTCAGGGCCATCCCGTACTGCGCCGCCCCGACCGCCACGCGGGAGAGGTCGTTCGTCAGGGTGCGCTGCAGCGTGTCCAGGGCCGCCGGACCGGCTACCTCGACCTTGCCGAGGTGCGAGACGTCGAAGGCGCCCACGCGCTCCCGGACCGCCGCGTGCTCGGCGAGCGTCCCCGCGTACTCGATGGGCAGCAGCCAGCCCCCGAACGGCCCGAGCTTCGCGCCCAGCGCCGCATGCTCCGCCTCCAGGGGCGTGCGTCTCAGCTCCTCGGTCATGTTCGGTCGCCGATCTCCGGTCGTCTTCGCGTCCGGCAGTAGTATGGCCTGCGTGGCGTTTCCGGACGATCTCCCTGCTCTTCCAGTGATTCCGCGTGGCTGACTTCGACGTCATCGTGATCGGCGGAGGCTCGGGCGGCTACGCCTGCGCGCTTCGCGCCGCGCTGCTCGGCAAGCGGGTCGCGCTGATCGAGCGCGACGACCGGCTCGGCGGCACCTGTCTCATTCGCGGCTGCGTGCCGACCAAGGCGTTCCTCGAGAGCGCCTCGGTCATGGATCACGTCAACCGCTCGGAGGAGTGGGGAATCAAGGCGTCGGGCGAGGTTGACTGGCCCGCCGTCATGGCCTTCCAGCAGGGCATCGTCTCCAAGAAGATCCAGGGGCTGACGGGGCTCGTGAAGGGCCGCGGCATCGAGATCATCCAGGGCGAGGCGCGGCTGACGGCCGGTCCGGGCGTCCAGGTCGGCGACCGGCAGCTGACCGCGACCGACGTGGTGATCGCCACGGGCTCGCGCCCGAAGCTCCTGCCGGGCATGGAGCTCGGCGCGCGGATCGGCACGAGCGACCAGGCGATGAACCTCCAGGCGCTTCCCTCCTCGATCATCGTCATCGGGGCCGGGGCCGTCGGCGTCGAGTTCGCGTCGATGATGCGCTCCTTCGGCGCGGAGGTGACGATCCTCGAAGCGTTGCCGCGCATGGTGCCGCTGGAGGACGAGGACATCTCCAAGCAGCTCGACCGCGCGTTCCGGCGGCGCGGCATCAACAGCTTCACCGGCGTCTCGGTGCAGTCGTGGAACGACGCGGGCGACCACGCCGAGGTGACGTACACCGACGCGAACGGGCAGGCCTCCACGGTCTCGGCCGAGCTGTGCCTGGTGGCCGTCGGCCGCGGGCCGGTGACGGATGGGATCGGGCTGGAGGAAGCCGGCGTCCAGCTCGACCGCGGGTACGTCAAGGTCGACGCGTCGCTGCAGACCTCCGTCCCGCACGTGTGGGCGGTCGGCGACGCCGCGGCGACGCCCCTGCAGTTCGCGCACTCGGCCTTCCTGGAGGGCATGAACGTCGCGGAGCGCATCGCCGGCAACCCGGTGCCGGAGATCGACTACGCGGGCATCCCGCGGGTCACGTTCAGCACGCCGGAGGTCGCCTCGGTCGGGCTCACGGAGGCCCAGGCGCGCGATCGAGGGCACGAGGTCGAGACGAAGAGCCTGAACCTCCAGATGCTGGCCAAGGCCAACATCGTCGGGGAGGGCGGCGTGTGCAAGGTCGTGACGGCCGCCGGCGGCGGCCCGGTCCTGGGCGTCCACCTGATCGGACCGCACGTCACGGACCTGATCTCGGAGGCCATGCTCATCACGAACTGGGAGGCGGTCCCGGTCGACGTGGCGGCCCTGATCCACCCCCACCCCACTCTGTCCGAGGTCATCGGCGAGACCATGCTGGCCCTGGTGGGGAAGCCGCTTCACTCGCCGTGATCGACGGCCGAGAACCTGAAGGGACGACGGAAGGAACGAACGGGTGACGACCGGCCAGCGCGAGCAGGAATCCGCGGGCGACGTACCGGAGGCCGAGGCGGCCGAGACCGCCGAGGAGGCCCCGGAAACCGCCCTCTCCGAAGAGACCATCCGGGAGGCGCAGCAGCTGATCGAGCGCATGCGCTTCTCTTGGGATCACGTCAAGCGTCTCCTGTATCTGCTGAAGCTCTGCCGTTACTTCGACGAGCGCATGGAGACGCTCTACCGCCAGGGCAAGCTGCCGGGCGCGATCTACTCCGGCCGCGGGCAGGAGGGCACGCACGTGGGCGTTGCCTATCCCCTGCAGCCTCAGGACTCACTGTTCCCGACCCACCGCGACTTGAGCGCGCAGCTGACGAAGGGCCTCGACCTCAAGAGGGTCATGGCGCAGTTCTGGGGCCGGATCGACGGCTACACGCGCGGCCGCGACGGCAACAGCCACGTCGGCGACTGGAAGGGCAACCACACGTTCACCGTGATCTCGCACCTGCCGATCGCCTACCCGGTGGCGGCGGGCGCGGCACTGGCGTACAAGCTCCGCAAGGAGCCGCGCGTCGCCCTGGCCATCTGTGGCGACGGCGCGACGTCCAACGGCCGGTGGCACGAGTCGCTCAACGTCTCCGCGATCCACCAGCTTCCGGTCGTCTGGGTGGTCAACAACAACCAGTTCGCATACTCGACGCCGAACCCGTTGGAGTTCGCCGTCCCGACGATCGCGGAGCGCGCCGCGTCGTACGGCATGCGCGGCGTGCGGGTGGACGGCTCGAACGTCCTCGAGGTCGTCGCACGCCGCGCGCGAGGCGATCGAGCTCGCCCGCGCGGGCAACGGACCCACGCTGATCGAGAGCGTCTCGCTCCGGTGGAGCGGCCACGCCGGCCACGACCCGGCCAAGTACGTCCCCAAGGAGCTGCTCGAGGAGTACATGACCGTACAAGGACCCGGTGGCGCCGCTTCGAGGAGGTCTGCAAGGCGATGCACGTCATCGACGACAAGGGCCTCGCCGCCCTCCGACGAGCGGCCTGGAGAAGACGTTCAACGAGGCGTACGAGTACGCCCAGGCCTCGCCGCTCCCCGAACGCCGGCGACGTCGAGCGCGGCCTGTGGGCCGGCGACGGCTACTGGGAAGGCGAGGCGCCGCGTGGAGGAGGCACCGGATGACGGCGAGCACGGTCGAGTCCGGGGCGCCGCCGGTCACGGCGCCGAGCCACGCGGCAAGCGCACCGACCAGGGCGAGGCGACGTACCTGGTCGCGATCGCCGAGGCGCTCTGGGAGGAGATGGAGCGCGACGAGCGCGTCTTCATGCTCGGCGAGGACATCGGGGTGTACGGCGGCGCGTTCAAGGTCACCGAGGGGTTCATCGACAAGTTCGGCCCGGACCGGGTCATGGACACGCCGATCGCTGAGGACACGATCGTCGGCATGGCCATCGGCGCCGCCATGGAGGGATTCCGGCCGGTCGCCGAGTTCCAGTACGCCGACTTCATGTCGAGCGGGTTCGACGAGATCGACGACCACGCTGGGCGCGCTACCACTACCGGACGCGGCGTGCCGCTGCCGATCGTGCTCCGCGGGCCGTCGGGCGGCGGGGTGCGCGCCTCGAACTTCCACTCGACAAACCCCGAGCCGTGGTTCGCGCAGTCGCCGGGGTTGAAGGTGATCTGCCCGGCGTTCCCGTCCGACGCGAAGGGCCTGCTGAAGTCCGCGATCCGCGACGACAACCCGTGCGTGTTCCTGGAGCACAAGTGGATCTACCGGCGGATCCGGGAGACAGGTCCCCGAGGACCCCGACTTCCTGGTCCCCATCGGCAAGGCGGACGTCAAGCGCGAGGGCACCGACGTGTCGATCGTGACGTACGGCGCGATGGTCCACAAGGCGCTGGAGGCGGCCGAGGACCTAGTCGCACGAGGGCGTGTCGGCGGAGGTCGTGGACCTGCGGACCGTGTACCCGCTGGACGAGGAGACGATCATGCGCGTCGATCGCGAAGACGTGCCGCGCGCTGGTGCGTGTACGAGTCGCTGCGAGTTCCTCGGGATCGGCTCGGAGGTCGCCGCGGTCATCGGCGAGAAGGCGTTCGAGCACCTGGACGCGCCGATCATGCGGCTCGCGCCGCCGAACCACGCCGGTTCCGTTCTCCCGCCGCTCGAGGACGCGTTCCTGCCGCAGGTCGACGACATCGCGGCCGCGGCCGAAGCTCTCCGGCTGGTAGGAGCGCACCACACGAGGACGAGCAGAGGAAGGGGAACCACAGTGGCGCACCCCGTGACCATGCCGCAGCTCGGCGAGACCGTCATCGAGGGAACGATCCCGAAGTGGCTGAAGTACGAGGGCGAGACCATCGACCGCGACGAGCCGCTGTTCGAGATCTCCACCGACAAGGTCGACACCGAGGTCCCGTCCCCGGTCGCCGGGACGCTCGTGCAGATCATCGTGCCGGAGGGCGAGACGGTCTCGGTCGGCACGAGCCTCGCGATGATCGACGACGGCGACGGCAGCGACGGCGCGGTGTCGCCGACGGCAGCGCGCGGCCGAGGCGCCGGCGGAGGCGCCGGAGCCGGCGGCCGAGGAGCCGCCGGAGGAACGCCCGCCGGCGAGCGGAGATGCCGGCCGCGCCGAGACGCCGCCGGGCAGGCGCTCGCCGCGGAGACCGGTCGACGCCGCGCCGCACCCGCCGGCGGCGGCGCCCGCCAGCGGAGGCGGCGAGCGCAGCCAGATCCTGTCGCCGCTCGTCCGCCGGCTCGCGGAGGAGCAGCAACGTCGACCTGTCCCAGGTGACCGGGGACCGGCACCGGCGGTCGCATCACGAAGTCGCGACATCGAGGACGTACATCAAGAGCGGAGGCGGCGGCGGCGCTCCTGCGGCCGAGCCGCTGCGCCGGCACCTACTGCCGCCGCCCGGCCGCCGAGGCAGCGGAGGCGACTCCGGCGGAGGCTCCACCGTGGGCCCGCCGTCAGGCGCCCGCCGGTCCGAGGCGCCCCCGGTCGAGGCGCCGGCAGCGGCCGCCGAGGCAGCGGCCCCGGCCGCAGCGGTCGCAGCCCCCGCGGTGGCCGGCGAGGGCGAGGAACTCGTCCGCCCTGTCGCGGATGCGCCAGGCGATCGGGCAGCACATGGTCGCGTCGCTGCAGACCTCCGCCCGGGCGTGGAACCTCGTCGAGGTCGACATGGAGAACATCGTTCGCCTCCGCAACCAGGTGAAGGACGCGTTCAAGGAACGCCAAGGGGTCGGGCTGACGTACATGCCGTTCATCGCGCGGGCGGTGTGCGACGCGCTGCTCGCTCACCCCGACGTCAACGCGGAGCTGCGCGGCGACCAGCTGGTGCTGAAGCGGTTCGTGAACCTCGGCATCGCGGTCGCGCTCGAGGACGGCCTGATCGTCCCGGTCGTGAAGGGCGCCGATCGGATGAGCGTCGTCGGCCTGGCCTCGGCCATCAACGACGTCGCCGACCGCGCGCGCACGCAAGAAGCTCACGCCCGACGACGTGCACGGATGCACGTTCACCATCACCAACCCCGGCCCGTACGGCTCGATCATGAGCGTTCCCGATCATCAACCAGCCGAACACCGCCATCCTCGCGTTCGACACGATCGAGAAGCGGCCCGTGGTGGTCGACGACGCGATCGCCATCCGGCACATGGTGTACCTGTCGATGTCGTGGGACCACCGGATGATCGACGGGGCGACGGCCGCGCAGTTCCTGGCCCGGCTGAAGTCGAACCTCGAGACCTGGGACTTCGGACCGGAGTTCGGGCTCGCCCCGAGTGGCTGACGCGAGCGGCATGGCGCTCGGCGATCCGCCCGTCACCGCTGTCGGCTGCTGACGCCGCCCGGCCTCGTTCCCTACGACGACGCGTACGCGTTGATGCACGACCTGGCGGCGCAGCGCTCGCGCGGCGAGGTCCCCGACACGCTGATCCTGCTGGAGCACCCGCCCGTGTACACGGCCGGGCGGCGGTGGAGGCCCGAGCACCTGGTGTGGGCCGAGAGCCGCATGCAGGAAGCCGGCGCGGACCTACGCTTCATCGACCGCGGCGGCAGCGTGACGTTCCACGGCCCCGGACAGCTGGTCGGCTACCCGATCCTCGACCTCGGGCAGCGTCCCGACGTCATGGCGTACGTGCGCGCGCTCGAGGAGGTCGTGATCCGGGCATGCGCCGACGCCGGCGTCGGCGAGTTGGGACGCAACCCGGTGAACAGCGGCGTGTGGGCCGGCGACCGCAAGGTGTGCGCCATCGGCGTGCGCGTGCAGCGCATGCGCTGGACGCTCCACGGCTTCGCGCTCAACTGCACGACCGACCTCTCCTGGTACGACGCGATCGTCCCGTGCGGGCTCACCGACGAGGGCGTCACGTCGCTGTCGCTGCTGTCTGGCCGCGAGATCACCGTCGAGGAGATGCGGCCGCTGGTCGCCGCCCGGTTCGCCGAGGTGTTCGGCCGCATCGTTGCGGCCTCCGCCGCCCACGCGTAGCAGGCGACCGGCGAGCGTCAGTTCCCGTACTGCCGTGTCTCGGGGCGCTCGAGCATCAGGGCATGGGCCGTGGCGTCCGCGACGGGACGGTGCCGCGACCCGGCGGGCACGACGAACAGGTCTCCGGCCGAGAGCGTGACGGGCTCCTCACCCTCCAGCTCGATCCGGAACGAGCCGTCCCAGCACAGGAACAGCTCGTCCTCGTCGTGGTGGTGCCACGGGAACTCACCTTCCAGCCGCGCGACCCGGACGACCGCGTCGTTCGCCAGCGTCAGATCCTGCGGCTTCCAGGGACCCGGCAGCGCTCGGACGGCGTCAGGGATGTGGACGACGCGCGGGTCGTCCGCCACGTCAGTACAGCGCGGCGGCGAGCTTGGGGCGGTACTCGGCGACCAGGGGGTCGTCGTCGCCGAGGACCGAGAAGAGCTTCAGCATGGCCTCCCGGGCCGCATCGCGCTCATCGGAGGACCTGACCTGTGCCAGGAGCCCCTCCAGGGCCTCTGCATATCGCCCCTCGGCGGCGGCCCGTTCCGCGTCCGCGAGCGGGCCGGAGCCGTTTCCGTCCGCCGATGCCCACGAGGAGACCTCGAGCCCGGCCAGGATGCGCTCGGCCTCGGGGTGCGGCCGCAGCGGCTCCAGCAGCCGGCGGGCCTCGTCGGCGTCGCCCCTGCCGGCCGCGATCTCCGCCAGGCCCAGCGCCGCGAGCGGGTGCCCGGGCGCGGCCTCGTTCGCCCGGCGGAACAATCCCTCGGCCTCGGGCTCGCGACCGGCACGGAGCTCCTCGATTCCCTGCAGCGCAAGGCTGTCGGCCTCGGATGGCAGGACGGAGTCGAGGAACTGCCGGATCGCGGACTCGGGGATGGCCCCGACGAACTCGTTGGCGATCTGCCCGTTCACGAACGCCTTGACGGCGGGAATGCCCTGGATGCGGAACGCCATCGAGGCCTGCGGATTGGCGTCGACATCGAGCTTGCCGAGGACGAAGGCGCCGTCGTGCTCGGCGGCCAGCCGCTCGAGCACGGGGCCGATCATCCGGCAGGGGGCACACCACTCGGCCCAGAAGTCGACGACGACGGGGCGGCGCTTGGATTCCTCGACCACCGTCTCCATGAAGTTCTGGTCGGTGATCTCGACGACGTTCGGGCCGGTCATGGTCACCAGGGTAGCAACGATACGGCCCGGGACGGTTGTTCCCGCCTACGGAATGATCTTGGAGATCGGCAGCTCCAGGATGTCGCTCGCCCCCAGGGCCTTCAACCGCGGGATCAGCGTGTTCACGCACGTCCGCTCCACCACGGTCTCGACTGCATGGCCCCGGTCGTCGGCGTGGCGAGACACGGTCGGCGACTTCATGGACGGCAGGACGGCCAGGACGCCGTCCACGCGGTCGGCCTCGACGTTCAGCTTGATGAGCACCCGCTCCTGCGCCATCAGGGCGCCGATCAGCAGCGTGCACAGGTCGTCCACGGCGTTGCGGCGGGCAGGGTCGGCCGCCGCCTCGCGCGACGCGATGAGCACCACCTCCGACTCGAGCAGCGTCTCGATCACCTTCATGCCGTGCGCTCGGAGCGTCGAGCCCGTCTCGGCGACGTCAACGATCGCATCGACGATCTCCGGAACCTTCGCCTCCGTGGCGCCGAACGACGGGAACACGCGCACCGGGACACCCAGACGCTCGAAGTAGCGCGCGGTCAGCCCCGGGTACTCCGTGGAGATGCGCGACCCGGGCGAAAGCTCGGCGGCTGCCCTCGCCGGATCGTCTGCCGCCACGGCCAGGACGATCCGAACGCCCCGGCCGATGCCGCTCTTCGCGTACTCGAGGCAGGCGACGATCTCGACGTCGGCTTGCGTCTCCTCGAGCCAGTCGCGGCCGGTGACCCCGAGGTCGAAGAACCCCTCCTGGACGTACACGGGGATCTCCTGGGGGCGCATCAGCGAGACTCGCTCGATGCGCGCGTCGTCGATCGCGCCGTGGTACGCGCGCGAGGAACCGCGCCGGACCGGGAGGTCGGCGGCCTCGAACAGACGGAGCGTCTGCTCCTCCAGTGATCCCTTCGGAAGCGCAAGTCTCAGCATCGGTCCTCCTCGATCGTTCGTGAGAAACAGGAACGCGTGCCCGTGTGGCACGCCACGCCGGTCTGCTCCACTCGCACCAGCAGCGTGTCGCCGTCGCAGTCCGCTCGCACCTCGACCACGCGCTGCACGTGCCCGGAGGTCTCGCCCTTGGCCCACAGCTCGTCGCGCGAGCGGCTCCAGAACCACGTTCTGCCGTCGGCCAGCGTGCGCCGGAGCGCCTCCCGGTCCATCCACGCCACCATGAGCACCTCGTCCGTCGCGGCGTCCTGCATCACGGCAGGGATCAACCCCCGCTCGTCGAACCGCAGGTCGGGGGACGCCCCGTCGATCCCTGCGGTGGCGGCCGGGGCGGCCCGCGTGCGGCGGACCGTGACACCCGCGCGGGCCAGGGCCGCCTTGACGTCGTCGATCGTGAATCGCCCGGCGTGCCACCGCGACGCGGCGAGCACCGCATCCGCTCCTCCGTCGACGACGGCACGCACGAAGTGCTCGAGGGTGCCGGCACCGCCGGACGCGACGACCGGCACGTCGACCGCGGCGGTCACCGCGCGCAGCACGTGGAGGTCGTAGCCCTCGCCCGTGCCGTCGCGATCGATCGACGTCAGCACGATCTCGCCGGCCCCCTCCCGCTCGGCGGTCCGTGCCCACTGCACGGCCCCGAGGCCGGTCGGCGTCTTCCCGGCGTCCACCATGACCTCCCAGCCCGAGCCGCAGCGCCGCGCGTCGATCGCGACCACCACGCACTGCGACCCGAACCGATCCGCGCAGCGCGCCAGCAGCCGCGGATCGGCGACCGCCGCCGTGTTCAACACCACACGGTCGGCGCCGGCGCGCAGCAGGGCGCGCACGTCGGCCTCGCTCCGCACGCCGCCGCCGACGGTCAGTGGGACGAACACCGTCTCGGCCGTTCTCGACACGACGTCGAGCGTCGCCACCCTGCCCTTCGCGGTCGCGGTGACATCCAGGAACACGATCTCGTCCGCGCCCTCGCGCGCATACCGGGCCGCGAGCTCCGCGGGGTCACCCATGTCGCGGAGCCCCTCGAACCGGACGCCCTTCACGACGCGGCCCTCGTCGACGTCCAGGCACGGGATGACGCGAGTGGCGAGCGTCATGCCGGCACCTCCGCCACCGCACGAAGCTGGACTCGGCCCTCGTACACCGCCGTCCCCACCACGGCCGCCTCGACGCCCGCGTCCGCAAGCGCGCGGAGGTCGGCTTCGGAACGCACGCCGCCACTGGCGATGACCGGCAGGTCGGTCAGCGCGGCGACGCGCCCGTAGAGGTCGACGTCGGGGCCGGCGAGCGTCCCGTCGGCGTCGACGGCCGTCACCAGGAAGCGCGCCGCGCCGGCAGCCGCGAGCGCCGGCAGCGCCCGCGCGATCGGCCCCGCGTCGCGGCGCCACCCGTCCAGCGAGACGACGTCGCCCCGGACGTCGAGCGCGACCACCAGCCGGTCGCCGAACGACGCCGCGAGCGACGTGAACACGTCCGGCTCCTCGACGGCGAGCGTGCCGAGCACCGCGCGGCCCGCTCCGGCGTCGAGTGCCGCAGCGACCGCCCGCCGGTCGCGTAGCCCGCCGCCCACCTGGACCGGGACGTCCACGGCCCGGCAGATGGCCTCGACGATTGCGCGGTTCGATCCGGCGCCGAGCGCCGCATCCAGGTCGACGACGTGCAGCCACCGCGCTCCGGCGCCGGCGAACCCCTCCGCGACGCCGACGGGATCCGCCGAGTAGGCGCGGGCCCGCCCCGGGTCGCCCCTCACCAGACGCACGACGCGGCCGCCCATGAGGTCGATGGCCGGGATGGTGATCATTGCGCGCTCCCGACGAAGGCCTCGTACAGCGACAGACCGGCGTCGCCGGACCGCTCCGGGTGGAACTGGACCGCGGTCACGCTTCCGACCGAGACGGCCGCCGCGAACGTGCGCCCGTGCTCGCACGAGCCGAGGAGCGACTGGGGCGCGGGCATCGACGCATCGGCGGCGTACGAGTGGACGAAGTAGAACGGAACGTCGTCGGGGAGCCCGTCCCGGAGCGGGTGCCCGGTCGTCCAGCGCACCTCGTTCCACCCGACGTGCGGCACCTTCACGCCGCCGGGAAGCCGCCGGATGAACCCCGGGAACAACCCGAGGCCGGCGGCGTCGGGCGACTCCTCGCTCCGCTCGAACAGGATCTGCATCCCGACGCAGACGCCGAGCACCGGACGTCCGGAGATCGCCGCCCGGACGATGGCGCCGTCCAGCCCCCGGGCGCGAAGCGCCCGCACGCATGAACCGAACGCCCCCACGCCCGGCACGATCAGCGCGGAGCATCGCAGCGCTTCGACGGGGTCGGGCGTGATCACCGGGTCGCCGCCCACCGCGCGCACCGCGGTGGCGACCGACCGAAGGTTGCCCGAGTCGTAGTCGAGGACGGCGATCGCCGGCTTCACGCCGTCTCCCCGATCCGGCCCTTGGTGGACGGAACGCCGTCGGTTCCCGCCCGCGCGCACGCGTCGCCGAGCGCCCGGGCGAGCGCCTTGAACTCCGCCTCCACCACGTGGTGGATGCTGCGACCCGCACGCGACCGAACGTGCACGGTCAGGCCGCCCGATGTCGCCAAGGCGCGCACGAAGTCCTCCACGAGACCGGGGTCGAACGCCCCGAGCGAGCCCGGCGGCAACTCGACCTCGTGGACGGTGTAGGGGCGGCCGGACACGTCGAGCGACACCTCGACCAGCGCCTCGTCCATCGGCACCGAGGCCCAGCCGAACCGGCGGATGCCCGCGCGGTCGCCGAGCGCATCCGAGAGCGCTCTTCCCAGCACCAACCCGACGTCCTCGACGGTGTGGTGGCCGTCCACGTCGAGATCGCCCGTCGCGCGCACCTCCAGGTCGAACCCGGAGTGGCGGCCGAATTGCGCCACCATGTGGTCGAAGAACCCGATCCCCGTCTCCGCCGTGGTGATCCCCGAGCCGTCCAGCTCGATCGACACGCGCACGTCCGTCTCCGACGTCTTCCGCGCGGCCTCCGCCGATCTGTTCACGCGATCACCTCCCGGAGCGCTTCGATGAACCGGTCGCCCTCCGCCCGCGTCCCGGCCGTCACGCGAAGGAAGCCCGGGAGCACCGCGGACACGTCGCGCACCAGCACGCCCCGGTCGAGCAGGCCCCGCCACACCGCCCCCGTGTCGACCGGCGGAAGGAACGTCACGAAGTTCGCCGCCGACGGCAGGACGGCCACGTCCGGCAGGGCCGATAGCAGTCGCGACAGGCGGTCGCGTTCCGCGGCGACGGCCGCGGCCGAACGCTGCATCTCGTCGGCGTGCCGCAGGGCCACGAGGCCGGCCGCCTGCGCCAGGCCGGACAGGTGATACGGGAGCGAGACGCGCCGAAGGCCGTCGATTACGCCCGGGTCGGCAACGCAGTAGCCCAGCCGCGCGCCGGCCATCGCGAACGCCTTCGACAGTGTCCGAACGGAGACGACACCTCCCGTTCCGCATCCCTCGGCGGAGCCGGCCGGCCCCGCGAACTCCGCGTACGCCTCGTCCACGATCACCAGGGCCCCGGTCGCCTCGGCCAGCGCGGGCCCGACCCACGGAAGCTGGGCGTTCCCCGTCGGGTTGTTCGGCGAGCAGACGATCACCAGATCCGGCCGCTGCGCCGCGGCCGCCTGGGCCTCGAACACGCCGATCTCGAACGGCGGCGGCAGCGGGACGCCGCGCATCGCCGTGCCCGTCACCCGCCCGATCTGCGCGTACATGGAGTACGTGGGCGGGAACGTCAGGACCGCGCGATCGGGGCCGCCGAACGCCAGGAAGAGCTGCTGCAGGATCTCGTTCGACCCGTTCGCGACCCAGACGTGCTCCGCTCCGACGCCGCACCGCGCGGCCAGGACCTCCCGCAATCCGCGCGCTTCCCGGTCCGGGTACCGGTGCAGCGCAAGCCGTTCGACCTCCGCCGCGAGCTCACGCCCCAGCTCGGGGGACGGCGCGACGGGGCTCTCGTTGGAGGCGAGCCGGACCTCGGCCTCGCGCGCCGGCGTCGAATACGGCTCGAACGTCAGCAGATCCGGGCGGAGCCTCTGCAGTTGGTCGAAGGGTTGTCGATCCATGTGCGGCGATCCCAGGTGCGGTCGAGGAATGTCGGACCGGTGGTCCCGGCGCGCCCGCGGTCCCGCCTGCGCGGGATGGTGGAGAGGGCGTCCGGGCTAGGGATGCCGATGGAAGCGGCCATGGGCGTGCGCGACGGACGCGGCCGGGCGGCCGTGGGTGCTGCGGTCCGTGGTGCGCGCGGAGCCCATGAGGTGGCGAGCCTATCAGCGATCCTGCAGCTGCGCTACCGCCGAACGGACGGATTCCGTGAGGGCCGCGACGGCCTCCCGGCGGCCCATGCCGTCCTCGCCCCCGCGCATCGGCGGCCCGAACGAGATCCGGACCGTGCGCGGCCGGAGCCACCGCAGCCAGCCGGTCCCGGCCGGCGGCCGGGTTCCGGTGATGGCACAGGGGACGATCGGCGCCCCGGACCGCAACGAGAGCCAGGCCACGCCGTGTAGGAACGGGCCCATCGGGCGATCGCGGCTCCGCGTCCCCTCCGAGAACATCCCGAGCAGGTCGCCCGCCGTCAGCACACCGAGGCCCGCGCGCAACGCGGCCGCGTCCGAGGTGCCCGACTCCACGGGGAAGCCGCCGAACCGGTGGAAGAACCAGGTGCGGAATCGATCCCCGAACAGACCCCGATGCGCCATGAACGTGACCGGGCGCGGGCTCGCCACGACCAGGAGCGGCACGTCGAGCATCGAGCGGTGGTTCGCTGCCAGGATCACCGGGCCGGCGGGCGGCACGTTCGCCACGCCCGACACGCGCAGGCCGAACCACCACCGGAAGAACCAGGCGGAGACGATCTTCGACGGCGCCTGGAACCGTCCGAGCCCGTCGGACACTCTCGAACCCATGTGTTGCACTGTACCCATTGGGTACAATCGCCCCCGTCTGGCGTCCGGGCCCGATGAGGAGGCAGCCGATTGGGCACAGAGGTACAGCAGGAGGCCGTCCGCCACCGGGCGCTCGGGCTCACCGACCAGGACGTTCGGGCGATGTACCGGTTCATGGTCACCGCCCGCCAGTGCGACGAGGCGCAGTTCCGACTCAACCGGCAGGGCAAGGCGCCGTTCGTCGTCCCGGTTTCCGGACACGAGGGTTGCCAGGTCGGATCCGCGTGGGCCTTCGACCGCAGCAAGGACTGGATCGTCCCCTACTACCGCGACATGGCGCTCTGTCTGGTGATGGGGTTCACCCCGCGCGACGTGTTCCTCGGCGTGTTCGGCAAGCGCGACGACCCGTCGACCGGCGGTCGCCAGATGCCGGCGCACTGGGGCTCCCGCCGGCTTCGGATCATCACACACTCCTCCCCCATCGCGACGCAGATCCCGCACGCCGTCGGGGTGGCATACGCGTCGAAGTACCGGGGCGAGGACGCGGTGACTGGAACGTGGTTCGGAGAGGGGGCCACGAGCGAGGGCGACTGGCACGAGGCGCTGAACTTCGCCGGCATCCACCGGCTGCCGGTCGTGTTCTTCTGCGAGAACAACCAGTACGCGATCAGCGTCCCGGTCTCCAAGCAGATGGCGGTCAAGGACGTCGCCATTCGCGCCCAGGCCTACGGGTTCGCCGGGCTGGTCGCGGACGGGAACGACGTCCTCTCCTGCTTCGAGGCGTCGAAGACCGCCGTCGACCGAGCCCGCGCGGGCGAGGGTCCGACGCTCGTCGAGTTCAAGACCTACCGCTTCCGCCCGCACACGTCCGACGACGACGACCGGACGTACCGCTCGCGGGAGGAGGTCGAGCACGCGAAGGCCAACGATCCGCTCATCCAGTTCGCCGCCTACATGAAGGACAACGGCCTGCTGAACGACGAGGCGGTCGAGCGCATCGAGGCCGAGGTCAAGGCCGAGATCGAACGCGCAGTCGACGAGGCGTGGAACGCGGCCGACCCCGATCCCGAGAGCGCGTTCGACAACGTGTTCGGCTCAGCCGACCCGGCCCCGTGACGCAGGTCGACGTCGGCGAACGGCAGCGCCCGCTGCGTGAGCGGTATACGAGGGACCCGGACGCAGCCCAGATCGTGATCCGCGTGTCGAGCGCGCCCAGCGACCTCGATGATCCGCTGCACTGCGCCGTGACCCCCGAGGTGGCACCGGAGGTCGTCTGGCGCTCCGGCGCGCACGAGGCGGTGGGCGGCGCCGGGGACGTGCCGTGCTCGACCGACCTGCTGCTCGGAGCACTGGCAGCATGTCAGGAGGTCACCCTCCGCATGGTCGCCGCCAACATGGGCGTCGAGCTCGAATCGCTGACCGTGACGGCGGAGGCCGACTGGGACGCTCGAGGCACGCTCGCGATGGGAGGCGACGCGCCGGTCGGGCTGAAGGCCGTTCGCTGCCACACGAGCGTCGTCGTCAAGGACGACGGTACGGGCGATCGCGGCGAGCGACTGCTGCGCAGCGCGGAGAAGTACTGCGTGGTGCTCAGCACGCTCCGCTCCGGCGTCCCGGTCGACGCGACGTTCGAGTTGAAGACGCGGACCTGACGCGATCGGTCAGCCCGCGCCCCCGCTCGGCGCAGGGCGCGATACGCGCCGCCGAAAGAGAATGAACGCCGGCACTCCCACCAGGGCCGCTCCCGCGACGCCCAGCGTGAGCCAGAGGAGCGATGTCGGCCCGCCGCCCTGCGACGAAGCGGTCGCTGCGCCCGACGAGTGGGTTGGCGACGGACCCGTGGAGGGTGTGGCCGTGGGTGATGGGCTCGGCGAGGACGCGGCCTCCAGGGAGTATCGCGCGATGCGAAGCCCGAACGAGGGGTCGGTCTGCAGCTGATAGAGAGAGCCGTCCGGTCCGACGACGATGCCGGTGACGACCTCCGAGCCACGCCACCAGCCACGATCGAGGGAGAAGCGCTGCGCGATTCCCGAGGGCGACAGGACCACGATCTGGTGCTCCATGAGGTGCCGATCGAAGTCGTAGACCGCGAACACGATCACCGGATCGCCGTCGATGACCGCGGGCTTGGTTTGCAGGGCCTCGATGTCGAACTCGTCCGAGTTGTTGCCGCTGAGCACCCGCCACACTCGATCGACGCTGCCCGATGGATGCACCAGCCCCACGCGGGCCTCGGCCGGCGTCCCGGGACAGGGCCGACACGTGGCAGGTGTGCTGACCAAGACCATCTGCTCCCTCCCCGCGAGTGGTTGATACGGCCATGCGAGCGGCACCTGATCGGCGACCCGAAGGGGCGCGCCGCTCGAGTCGGTGGCCGGCACCCACGACGTGTCCACGGCGTACACGATGCCGTCCGGTCCGACGCGCACCTGGGCATTGAAGATGTCCGTGAGGAGCCGCCCCATCCAGAGCAGGTGCCCCGCGGGAGTGAACGCGTACAGGCGCATGTGGAGATTGTCGTCGCCGACTTTCGATCCCGAGACGTAGATGGTGCCGTCCGGACCCACCGCAAGGTCCCCCGCCCCGAAGTCGAGGGGCACGATTCGGCTCGGATGGCCCGGGCGACCAGGGTCCCACCCGAGCAATCGCTCGTGAACCTCGTCGAGGACCCACACGGTCCCGTCGGGGGCGATGCCGAACGAGGTGGGCCCCTCCACGAAGTCCTCGCCCGGCTGGGAAAAGCCGACGTTGCCGGCCCCGTCCCCCGCTCTCGCCCGGGCCACGATGGCGTCGGGTCCTCGCGTGTGTCCGAATCGGTGCTTCGGGAGCGTCACCACCCGCGCTCGTGCCACGATCCAGCTTCGGTACGGGCGATCGGCGCCGGCCGACGGGACGGTCAGCGAGGCCCCGCTTCCCGGGTCGCGAACGACCGCGTACTCGTCGAGGACGTCGCCCGCGAGCGCCGACGCGGGGATACGAGCAGACAGGTTTCCGTCGCCGGCGCTCCAGGTGAACGGAACGGCCGTGAAACCGGTCTTCCCGCCACCACGGACGTAGAGCGCCCCCCTCGGGGGCGGATCATTGAACGTCGGCGTCTCCACGTCGACGATCTGCGTGACCGGCTCCCCCGGAAGGAGGATGCCGGGCGGCAAGAAACTCGCCTCGAAAGCAGGGCGCCCGGAGACCGCGCGAGCGGGCGACGACACCATGAGTTGCCCGATGAGAACGCCTGCCACCGCAAGCCCGACGCGCATGCGTCGGACGGGTCGAGGGGGCGACCCGAGGAGGGCGCTTTTGCTCCCTCCGGCCGGTGCTCTCACATCGATCTCCCTGACCACTGTAGGTGTTTTCGGGGGGTCCCAGAGGCCACGATGCGGTGACACCTTCCCGAGCCGGTACGATGAGTCCGATCCGGCCGGCGTCCGGAGGAGAGCGATGACCGAGAAGAACGTCATCCAGACCGTCCACGACACGCTCTGGGACGAGATGAAGGCCGACGAGCGCGTCGTGGTCATGGGCGAGGACGTGGGGGCGCGGGGCGGCGTCTTCCGCGCCACCGCGAACTTCCTGGAGGAGTTCGGCGAGGCGCGCGTGATCGACACGCCGCTGGCCGAGTCGTCGATCGTCGGCGTCGCCATCGGCATGTCGATGAACGGCATGGTGCCGGTCGCCGAGATCCAGTTCGCCGACTTCATCCATCCGGCGTTCGACCAGTTGGTGAGCGAGGCCGCGCGCATCCGCTACCGCTCGAACGGCGACTGGAACGTGCCGATGGTCGTCCGCACCCCGTACGGCGGAGGCGTGCACGGCGCGCTGTACCACTCCCAGTCGATCGAGGCGTTCTACGGCCACGTGCCCGGCCTGAAGGTGGTCGTGCCGGCGACGCCCTACGACGTCAAGGGGATGCTGCGCGCGGCCATTCGCGACCCCGATCCGGTGCTGTTCCTGGAGCACAAGAAGACGTATCGCCTCATCAAGGGCGACGTGCCCGACGAGCCGTACGAGGTGCCGATCGGCATCGCCGACGTGAAGCGCGAGGGGAACCGGCTCAGCGTGATCGCGTACGGGCTGATGCTGCACTACTGCCTGGAGGCGGCCGAGCGACTGCAGTCGGAGGAGGGCATCTCGGCAGAGGTCGTCGACGTGCGGACGATCGCCCCGCTCGACAGGAAGACGATCCTCGACTCGGTGCGCAAGACCGGCAAGGCGATGGTGGTGTACGAGGACAACCGCACGTACGGTGCGGGCGCCGAGATCTCGGCGACGATCGCCG
The DNA here is from genome assembly GCA_963770955.1 of uncultured Actinomycetota bacterium. GTDB lineage: Bacteria > Actinomycetota > UBA4738 > UBA4738 > UBA4738 > DASPTB01. The sequence continues at coordinate 594,280 of CAVYRK010000011.1, read as the reverse complement.
AGGAGCTGCTGTTCGACCTGGACGGTCCGCTCGTGCGGATGGGTGGTCCCGACATTCCCGCGATGCCCTTCTCGAGCCACCTCGAGCACGTCTTCATGCCCGATCCTCAGCGCATCTACGAGCGGATGAAGGAGCTCGCGAAGTTCTAGCCGAGGGAGAGGCACCGGAGCCGCTGGGGGGCCATCTGGTCGTCCTCCGTGAGCTCACCATCGACGACGCCGGCGCGCTGCTGGACATGCGGCGGCGCAACCAGGAGTTCCTGCGCCCCCTGGAGCCGCTCCGGCCGGACGGCTTCCTCAGCCCGGCGAGCCAGCGCGCGGACCTCGAGTGGTCGATCCGCCAGCGCCAGGCGGGTCTGGCGTACGCGTTCGGCATCTTCGAGGCCGACTCGGGCGCGCTCTGCGGCCGCATCGCACTGTCGAACATCGTGCGGGCCGCGTGGCAGAACTGCACGGTCGGCTACTACGTGGACGAGGCGAGCAACGGACGCGGCTACGCGACCGAGGCGTTGCGCCTGGCCACCAGGTTCGCGCTCGGCGCCGCCGGTCTGCATCGGGTGCAGGCCGGCGTCATGCCGCGCAACACCGGGTCCATCCGCGTGGTCGAGAAGAACGGCTTTCGCTTCGAGGGCCTGGCGCGCAACTATTTGCAGATCAACGGCATCTGGGAGGACCACAACCTCTACGCGCTCACGACCGAGGATCTCGCGAGGTGAACGCGACCCAGGCTCCCGTCCCTCGCCGCCGAATCCGCGCAACGGCGCCCGCGTCCTAGACTGGTCCCCGATGCCCGCGAGCGACCACAACCCGCACGGCCGGCGCCTCTACCTGCCCATCGTGCAGTCGACATCGGGCGCGGAGCCGCCCGCCGAGCCGGCCGGTCGCCGGCCGGAGTGGCTCAAGACCAAGCTCCGCACCGGCCCCAACTTCCTCGAGCTGAAGGGCCTCATGCGCGGCCAGGGGCTTCACACCGTCTGCGAGGAGGCCGGCTGCCCCAACATCTACGAGTGCTGGGAGGCAAAGGAGGCCACGTTCCTCATCCTGGGCGACACGTGCACGCGCCGTTGCGGATTCTGCGACGTGCGGACGGGCAAGCCCGACGCCGTGGACGAGGACGAGCCGGCGAAGATCGCGGAGACCGTCAAGGCGATGGGGTTGCGCTACGTCGTGCTGACCGGCGTGGCGCGCGACGACTTGCCCGAAGGCGGCGCGCGCATCTGGGCCGCGGCCATCCGGGCCGTTCGCGGCGCCGTCCCCGGGATCGGCGTCGAGATCCTGCCCTCGGACTTCAAGGGCGGCGAGGCCGACATCGCGACCGTCATCGCGGCCGAGCCCGACGTGTTCGCGCACAACCTGGAGACCGTGCGCCGTCTGCACGGCCGCATCCGTCCCGCCTTCGGCTACGAGCGATCGATCGACGTGCTCCGAATCGCGAAGCGCCTTCGGCCCGAACAGGTCACCAAGTCCAACCTGATCCTCGGGATGGGCGAGCGCCCCGGCGAGGTCCCGCAGGCCATGCGCGACCTCCGCGAGGCGGATTGCGACCTGCTGACGATCGGACAGTACCTGCGGCCGAGTGCCCAACACCTGCCCGTCGACCGGTGGGTCACCCCGGCCGAGTTCGCCGAGCACGCCCGCCTCGGAATGGAGGAGCTCGGATTCGCCCACGTCGAGGCCGGTCCCCTGGTGCGCTCGTCGTACCACGCGGGGAAGCAGTTCTCCCGCGCGGCGCCGGCCCTCGCCGCCCGCGCGAGCGCCTGACTCAGGCCGCGTTCAGCTCCGACACCAGACCGATCAGCTCGCCCGGCTTCACACCGCCCAGGATCTGGTACCGCATCTCACCGGATGAGTCGGCAACGATCGTCACGGGGATGCCGGGGATATGGGTCGCTCGGGCGAGGGCGGAGTGCTCGTCCACGATGCTTGGGTAGCTCACGTCCTCGGTCCGGAGGTACTCCTTCGCCTGGTCGGGGTCGTCGGGCCAGTCGCCGCCGACGTACAGGACGCCGATGAACTGCACCCCGAGCGGCCGCAACGCCGACCACTCGTCGCGGAGCGCCGGCAGCTCCTTCCTGCAGGGCGGGCAGTCCGGGTTCCAGAACGTGAGGACCACCACCTTGCCGCGGTAGTCACTCGGCGTGATCGTGCCGCCGGTGAGCGTCGCGCCCGAGATCATGGGCAGGCGGCCGGAGACGTGCGCCACCAACGGCGGCTCGCCCGATCCCCCACTCGAGCACGACACCAGGGTCGACGCGAGCAGCACCGCACCCATCACGACCAGGACCGACCGCCGCACGTTCGAAGCGTATCAGCGGCGACCGCCGGCTCGGCCCTCCACCTCCCGGTAGTAGCTCCTCCAGATGAGTCGATAGACGCCCAGCTTCTTGGGGATGGCCCGCACGCCGGGAATCAGCGGAACGAAGACGAGCGCGGCCGTGAGGATCATCATGATCACCCAGATCTCGGCGTCGGCGTTGCCGGACTGCGACCACGGCGGGACCTGATACCAGAACGTATACAGCCACAGCCACGGCTGACCCGGCCAGCTCCCGGTTTCGTTCATCATGCCCCACTGCTCGCCCGTCAGGTGCCGGGCCGCTGCCTGGTCCTCGAAGTACGATCCGCCGGACAGGAACAGCAACGGCTTGGTGTAGTCGGTCTGGTAGAACTGGCCCGTCGCCAGGAGCGCCCCGTCGAGGCCCCCGTTCTGCGCCATGGTGAGGAGGCCCTGCATCAGCACCGGCACCGGTCCGTAGTCACCCGGCAGGCATCGTCACCGATCCCTGCTGGATCGTCGCCTTGGAGAGCGCGTCGCTGTAGGCCGATGCCCACGCCTGCTGCTGGCTCGTCGAGGCGCCCTTCCACTGAGAGATCGCGGACGAGAGCGCCGGATCGTTGGGCGCCTCGGCGGCCAGCGGGTCCAGGACGAACTCCTTGGCGGTGTCCACCGGGATGCGGACGCCGGGAATGCACTGCAGGCAGATCGGCCCGACCTTCTGCGCCGCGTCTGGCGTGTTCGTGTACGGGGGGCCGTACTGGGCCACCTCGCTGGTCCCCGCCAGCTCGGTGACGGCCGCGGCGACGAAGTCATCCGCCGCCGAGCGGGACCAGCGGGCGATCGTGACGGGCTGGTCGTCGGGCGAGGAGAACAGCAACGCCAGGAAGACCGTCAGCACGCTCACCACCACCAGCGCGATGACGAACTCCTTGGCAAGGTCGTATCGGCGGTAGCCGCCGGACCAGGCCTCGACGTGCCCGGCGTTGCGGCCGCGCCTCGGTGTCGCCGCCGCGGTGCTCATGACCCACCTCCAGCACCGGAACGGGACGCCGTGGCCTCCGGACCGGTGTCGAACTCGGACTGGTCCCGCGCCGGATACGGAGGAACCACGCCGTGCTTGCGCACCAGCAGGACGTGCAGGAGGATCAGCGCGCCCAGCCCGATGGGCAGCAGCAGGATGTGCCACATGAACATCTGCCCGAAGTTCAGGACGTTGAAGAACGCCCCGATGCCGGCCGAGTTCAGTCCGTCCTTGGCCTCGGAGGCGATCCACTGCGAGGCGAAGTTCTGCTGCGACAGGTAGCCGGTGAACGCGGCGCCGATCGACGTCACGAACGCGACGCCGCCGGTGATCCAGGTGAGCGTCCGGTTGCCCCGCCAGGCGGCCATGAAGAACTTGCCCCACAGGTGGATGACCATGAAGAAGAAGAACAGCTCCACGCTCCACAGGTGGAGGCCGTTCACGAACAGCCCGATCTTCGACGTGTGCCACCATCCCGGTCCGAACAGCGACAGGATGATCCCGAGGCGGTGACGACTGCGAACGCGGCGATGGTGAGCACGCCGAAGACGTAGATCCAGGACGACACGTACACGGGCTGCGCATCGGGCAGCAACTGCTCCGGCGGAAGCGTGCGCACGGCGGCGCCGCGCAGCCGTCCGGTCCAGGTCGGGGTTTCCGGCGCGCTCATGACCTCCTCCCGCCCGGGAAGGGAACCACGATGGCGAGCACGAACACCACCAACATCAGCACGATCACGATCAGGTTCGGGACGGACATCTGGAACCATCCCCAGTGCACGTACTTGGCCGGGTGGTCGAGGTTCACGGCGGCCCCGATCGTTCGCTCCAGCATCCACGTCCCCATCCGTCCTCCTTCTGCGAGGTGTTGGGTAGCAGCATCATTCTGGGCCATGGATCGAAGCACAGCCAATGGTCCCGCCCACTGGGGTCCGAGGGTCCCGAACCGGCGGGTGGTGGAGGAGCCGGCCTGTAAGCCGGATTCTGTGCCGCGCGGCTCGCGCCCGCGGCGGCGACCATCTCTCTGGGAGCCGCGTCGCCGCGACCCTCGTGCAGCCTACCCGGGGGCATCCGACGGGCCGCCCGCCCCCTGCTTGGCCTTGCTCCGGGTGGGGTTTGCCGAGCCGGCCGGTCACCCGGCCGCTGGTGAGCTCTTACCTCACCGTTGCACCCTTGCCTCCGCCTCGGCGGCGAGCCGTCTTCGGCGGGGGCGGTCTGTTCTCTGTGGCACTGTCCGCGGGTCGCCCCGCCTGGGCGTTACCCAGCACCCTGCCCTGTGGAGTCCGGACTTTCCTCGAACGCTCCCGCGTCCGCGGCCGCCCGACCGACTCCTCCGCCCTGAGTATAGGCCGGGGGCTCAGCCGAACAGATCGGGATCCGGAGCCGGCGCGTCGTACGCGTGTGCCGCCAGCCACTCGTCGACGCCGCGATTGGCCAGCCGGTCGGCGTCCTTGTTGAGCTCGCGCGGCACGTGCTCGTACCAGACGTCGCCGAGGGAACGCGCGAGCGGCGCGGGCCTCGGTGTGCAATCGGATGAGCGTCGGGTTCTTCACGCGCCACTCGCCCTTCAGCTGCTCGATCAACAGCCGGCTGTCGGAGCGCAGCAGCAGTCGCCTGGCGCCGAGGTCGCGCGCGCCGCTCGAGCGCGGCGATGGCGGCCCGGTACTCGGCGACGTTGTTCGTGGCCACGCCGATGCCTTCGGCGATCTCGGCCACGATGCGTCCGCTCTCATCGGTCAGCACGGCGCCGATACCCGGCCGGGCCGGGGTTCCCGCGGGCGGCGCCGTCGCAGTGGGCGGTCAGAAGACCAGGATCCGCCGGCAGTGCACGCACCTCCGAATGCCGTCCGCGCGGCGCAGCCTGTCGAGGTCGACGGCCGACAGCTGCTGATGACACCCCTGGCACACGCCGTCGACGAGCGCGGCGGCCCCGATGCCCTTCTTCTGCCGGCGCAGGTCCTCGTACAGCTCGAGCAGCTCCGGGTCGAAGACGGGCGTCAGGGACGCGCGGTCGGCCTCGAGCGCCGCGAGCTCCTTGCCCACCTCGTCCAGCTCGTGCTCGGAGCTCCCCTGCAGCTCGGTCAGCGCCGTCCGGGCTTCTTCGGCCGCCTTCTCGGCGGCCTCGGCCTGCGACTCCAGCTCCTCACGCCGCTCCATGACCTCGAGCTGCTCGTCCTCGACGCGGCTCTTCCGGTTCCGCAGGTTCGTGATCTCGTGCTGGATCGACTCCAGCTCCTTGGGGTTGGCGACGGTGCCGTCGAACAGGCGGCGCTCCTCGCCGGTGATCTTCTGCTGGAACCCGTCCGCGTCGCTCTCCAGCCTCCGCTGCTCGCGAGCGGCCTCGTCGGCGGCGAGTCGCAGCTCGCCCAGGTTCCGTTCGGCCTCGGAGAGCCCGAACCGCGCAGCAGCGGCCTCCTCGCCGCCCTCGAGTGCGGCCTTCCTCGAGGTCAGCCGATCGACGCGCGAGTCGAGTTCCTGCAGATCGAGGAGACGATCGATTCCCTGCGGCCCGACGGTCATGGGGACGTAGCTTCCCACACTCCGATCCGAACGGAGGCATCGGCTCGGGAGACGAGCCCGAGTCAGCGGGGGGAAGACGTCGCGCCGGCAGGCGGCGTGGGCGTCGGGGGGTTAGGGCTTCCAGTGCGCGCCGGCGGCCGCGAGCAAAGATGCCAGCCACACCACCGAGGCGACGATTCGACGAAGCTTCACGAGCGGGCAACCTCCCAACCGGGGTAGGGCTCAGAACCGTACCGGGTCGAGTGCGGGGCTTGTATCCGGCGGTTGGGTGGAATCCGTATCCCCCGGGGAGTCCCCACTTGGGGGACAAGGACGCCAAAATCCCTTGTCGGAGGCCCTGCGGGGGATGGTCAGGCCGTCTGTTGGCGCGGCGGCGTATCCCCCGTGGTCTCGGCGGCGTCGTCCATCTCCGCGGGTTGGGAGCCGTCATCCAGCTCCGCGACCTCCGGGGTCTCCGACTCCTCCCGAGGCCGGCGCGAGGGCTGCATCGACGCGACCACGAACCACATGACGCCCGCGTACGTGGCGACGTCCCCCAGGCTCACCACCTGGCCCACCGGCTTCGGCACGGGGATCACGTCCCCCAGGAACAGCACGTGGTCGCCGGGACCTGCCAGGTGGTGCTTCGCTCCGCCCTCCTTCTCCAGCAGGACCAGGGTCGCACCCTGTCCGGAGCGAACCAGGGCCTGCCGCTGCACCGGCATCCCGTGGTTCACGCCGATGACGAGCGCGTTCATGCAGAGCCCGATCAGGATGAGCGGGAATCCCGCATTCCGGATGTTCAGCACGCCGAATACGAAGAGCAGGCCGAAGGACCCCATCAGCAGCCCGAATCCCAGCGCGGACCGCTGTCGCCGACACCGGCCACAGTTGCAGGGCGAGCCCGGCCACGGCCAGCAGGGGCCACCGGAGCCGGTCGCCGCCGAAGTTCCGGAGGGACCCCCCGATGGCGTACCCAATCGCGATCGCGAGCACGATCGCGGCGAGGATCAGCCTCATGCGCGCACCACCGAACTAGGCATCGGCGTGTTCAGGAGACTCCCTGAGAGCATATCCATCGCCTTCCTGTATTCGGGGATCCCCCGAACTTCAGGATCCTCCCCCACCATGCCGATACCTGTTCCAACGGAACCAGGATCGAGTATCGGAGGACACGTGCGGCTCCGCAGACTGGTTGCATCGATGGGTTGGCTCGCAGCGCTGCTCCTGGCGGCGGGCGCGCACTGGAAACCGTAACACCAGGAACCTCAGGCAACACGCGGCAACGACTGCACCACCACCAACACCACCATCAAGACGGGCCGCCCCGGGTACGTGCCGACGCCACGTGCCCGGGGCGGTTCTTGCGTTGGGGGACGACCCGCCCGCTTCCGCCCGCGCGCGCGCTCTCAAGGTGATCCCCCGGGAGGCCGACTGGACCTCGTGGCTCTCGAGCGCCGATTCAAGATGCTCGCGCCGCTCAGGCTGCGCGACTTCCGCTTGCTGTGGACGGGGATGACCGTCTCTCTCCTGGGAGACGGCTTCTTCCTGGTGGCCATCGCCTGGCAGGTCTACCAACTGACCAACGCGCCCACCGCGCTGGCCGTCGTCGGCCTGGCGATGACCGTGCCGCACGTGCTGTTCCTGCTGCTGGGGGGCGTGGTGTCCGATCGCATCGACCGCCGCCGCGTGATGCTCGGCGCGGACGTCGTCCGTGGCCTGGCGATCGGAACGATGGGCATCCTGTCCGTCAACGGCTCCGTCGAGCTCTGGCACCTCATGGCCCTCTCGGCCGTGTACGGGGCCGGAACCGCGTTCTTCGGCCCGGCCTTCGACGCGATCGTGCCCGACATCGTGCCCATGGAACTGCTCGGCGAGGCGAACTCGCTGGACCAGTTCGTGCGGCCGATCGCGCTTCGCCTCCTCGGCCCCGCAGTCGGAGGCGCGCTGATCGCTGCGGTCGGCGTCGGATGGGCCTTCGTGCTGGACGGCGCGTCGTTCGCCGTGTCGATCCTCACTCTTCTGTTGATGCGGCGCGCGGCCGATCGAACGCGAAGCCGGCGAATCGGCGGCGCGGGAGATCCGGGAGGGGTTCGCGTACGTTCGCGCCCACGTGTGGCTGTGGGGGACGTTCGCGGCGGCCACGATCGCCTACCTGCTGTTCATGGGACCCACCGAGGTGCTGGTTCCCTACGTCGTCAAGAACGAGCTGGGCGGCGGCGCCCGGACGCTCGGGTTCGTCTTCGCGATGGGAGGCGTCGGCGCCATCGGGGCGGCGCTCGTGATGGGACAGCGCTCCCTCCCCCGCCGTTTCATCACGTTCATGTACGTGGCCTGGGCCCTCGCGACCTTCGCGGTGGCGGGCTACGGCCTGGCGACCGTGTCGTGGCAGGTCATGGCCGCGTGCTTCGCGTTCAACGCGCTGGAGACCGCCGGCACCATCGTCTGGGCGACGGCCAAGCACCGCCTGGTGCCCACGGCGCTGCTCGGTCGCGTGGCGAGCTTCGACTGGTTCATCTCCATCGGCCTGGTCCCGGTGTCCTTCGCGCTCACCGGGCCGGTCGCGGCGGCCATCGGTGTGCAGACGACCCTGGTGCTCGCGGGCGTCCTCGGCGGGCTCGTCACGCTCGCTGGGTTGTTCCTGCCCGGCATGCGGCGCGTGGAACGCGACGTCCAGCTCCGTCCCGGGCGGTCGCTCGCGGAGTACGAGGCCTGGGTCAAGGTCTGAGTCGATGGCCGACGTGGAACGAGGGCCGAACGAGGCCCAGGCGCTGGTCGATCTCGCCGACACGCTGAACGACCGTGGTCAGTACGCGGAGGGGCTGCGCGCGGCCCGGGAGGCCGTCGCGATCGCCGCGGGCGACGGCCCCGCCTGGACGGCGATGGGGTGGGCACTCGAGAACCTCGGGCGGCTCGCGGAGGCCGAGGAGGCGTACCACACGGCGGCTCGGCACGATCCCGGGCAGCCGTGGGCGATGGTGGGCCTGGCGACGGTGCTCGAGAAGACCGGCCGCATCGAGGAGGCACGCGACATCTACCGCTCCATCGCCGAGCGAGCCGAGCAGCCTGGCCAGATGGGCCCGGACCTCCTGGAGATCGTCGGCTGGAGCTGCTTCAAGGCGGGGAATCTGGAGGACGCAATGGCGCTCTATCGCGACGCGCTGGCGGTCGAGCCCGGCCGGACCGCCGTGCGGTTCGATCTGGCCCTGGCGCTGCTCGCGGCGGGCCAGGACGAGGCCGCTCTGTCCGAGTACCGGATCGGCCTCCGCGATTCGGCCGACCCGTCGGCCCTCCGCGCCCATGTGCAGGTAGCGCTCGACGACCTGCTCGGAACTCCCGTCCCGACGTCCGAGGGCGCCGCCGAGGCGTTGCTCCGTCGGTGCCCTGGACCCCCCGGCCGGGGATCGGTAAAGGCAACCCCGAAACCCGCCGATAGGTGGGCATGCCTTCCAGCTGGAATCTGCCTGCCATCGGCCGTTCCAATCGCAGAAGGAGCCGGCAGGACGCGGATGCATCCCTGCTGTCGACCGTCGCCGACGGCGGCCCACGTCGTCGCGAGGGCGACAACTGGCTCGAGCGCTGGCTCGACACCTGCGCCGACCTTGCGCGCCTCAAGACGTCGCACCCGATGCTGGACGCGGTCATCGACGAGATCGACGGCCGCAACATCCGCGTCGGCGACACGTGGCTCGCGGATTTCGCCTCCTGCAACTACCTGGGCTTCGACCTCGACCCCGAGATCATGGGCTCGATCGACGAGTACGTGAAGGCGTGGGGAACGCACCCGAGCTGGTCGCGCCTCCTGGGGAGCCCGATCCTGTACGAGCAGATCGAGGCCGACCTGTCGGAGCTGCTGGACGCGGAGGACACCCTGGCGCTCCCGACCATCACGCTGATCCACATGTCGCTGATCCCGGTCCTGGCCGGCGCCGGGACGATCTACCTGGACGGCCGGGCGCACAAGACCATCTACGACGGCTGCCAGATCGCGAAGGCACACGGTGCGGCCATCAAGCGCTTCCAGCACAACGACCCGGAACACCTGGAGGAGCTGCTGCAGCAGCCGAGCTCGACGCCGCGGCTGATCTGCATGGACGGCGTCAACAGCATGACGGGCAACACGCCCGACGTCCGGGCGTTCGCGCGGCTCGCGCGGGAACACGAGGCGCTGCTGTACATCGACGACGCGCACGGATTCGGCGTGATCGGCGAGCGCTCTCCCGAGGAGACGTCGCCGTACGGGATGCGCGGCAACGGGGTCGTGCGCCACTACAACGAGACCTACGACGACATCGTCTTCGTGAGCGGCCTGTCGAAGTCGTATTCGTCGCTGCTGGCGTTCATCTGCTGCTCGCCCAAGCTCAAGGACGGACTCAAGGTCGTCGCGCCGCCCTACCTGTACTCGGGACCGTCGCCGGTCGCGTCGCTCGCCACCACGTTGATGGGGCTCAAGGTCAACGCGGAACGTGGGGACGAGATCCGCGCGGACCTGTACCGGAAGACGCGACGGGTGCTGGACCAGGTCGAGACGTTGGGCATCACGACGCCGAACAACAGCGCCTTCCCCATCATCGAGATCCCGCTCGCCAACCCCGAGGACATCGACGAGGTCGGCCGGTACATGTTCGACCGCGGCATCTACGTGACGCTGGCCGCGTACCCGCTGGTCCCCCGGAACGAGGTCGGCTTCCGCATCCAGTTGACCGCCGCGAACACCGACGAGCAGATCAACCTGCTGAACGACGTCCTGGCGGAGCTGTGCGACCGCTTCTCGATCCACGCCCAGTCCGAGCAGTCGGCCGTCGGCGGCTGAGTCCTCTCCCTCCGCCCGGCATGCCGGATCGTACTCATTCGTCCGAATCGGGACGGGCGGCCGGCGCTCCTAAGGGCGCCCCTCGAACCCGCCGATATCGAAGCCACGATGATTGTGCTTCGCCTCACTCCACGCTGCCCGTGGGAAGGAGCGGGGGCATGAGCGGGTCGCCCCCGTACGCGCAGGAGGGCCTGCGCAAGTGGGCCTGGCAGATCTACCTGTTCGTGGGCCTCGTCCTCGGCGTCCTCTACTACGTCGGGCCGGAGGCGACGCGCAGCGGCTGGGCCTTCAACTTCGTCGGCTTCACGGCGGTGACCGCCGCGATCGTCGGCCCCATCATGAACCGGACCAAGGACCGCGACGCGTGGTACCTGTTCGCGGCGGGACTCGGCCTCCAGCTGGCGGGCGATGTGGTCACCTATCACCCGGACATCTGGTTCCACCTGCCGAACGCCCCGTTCCCCTGCATCGGCGACCTCTTCTACGTGCTCGTCTATCCGGTCCTCATGGCCGGCATCCTGATCCTCGCCCGACGGCGCTCGCCCGGACGCGACCGCGCAGCGCTCATCGACTCACTGATCATCACGATCGGCATCGGCGTCCTGTCGTGGGTGTACTTCATGGCGCCCAACGCGCACGACAGCTCGCTCACCGTGATCCAGAAGCTGACGTCGATCGCCTACCCGCTCGGCGACCTGCTGCTGATGGCGGCCATGGTCCGCATGGCGGTGGGCGGCGGCAAGCGTCCCCCCGCGTTCTGGCTGTTGATGCTGTCGGTCGGCGCGCTGCTGGTCACCGACTGCTTCTACAACGTGCTGCTGCTGTTCTTCCAGTACGACGGCAGCGGAAGCGGGCTCGACGCGGGGTGGGGGTTGTTCTTCCTGCTGTGGGGCGCGGCCGCGCTGCACCCGTCGATGGCGACGCTCGGCCAACGGGTCCCGGAGCCGGAGCGGACCACCAACCAGCGCCGGCTGCTGATCCTGGCGAGCGTCGTGTTGATGGCGCCGACGGTTCAGGCCATCCAGGCGATCCGCGGCAAGGACAGCGACGCCGTGATCGTGGCAGCCGCGTCGGCGGTGCTGTTCATCCTGGTGATCGTCCGGCTCCGCGGCCTGATGGTGGACATCGCCGAGTACCGGCGCACCGAATCGCTCCTGCGGGAGACCGAGGCGAAATATCGCAGCCTGGTCGAAGGAACGCCGGCGATCGTCTACATCGCCGAGTTCCCGAAGGAGGGACGCTGGCAGTACGTCAGCCCGCAGATCGAATCGATCCTCGGGTTCTCCTCCGACGAGTGGATCGAATCACCGGGTCTGTGGCAGGAGCGCCTGCACCCCGTCGACCGTGACCGGGTCCTCCGCGAGCAGAACCGGGACGTCCACGGCGGCGAGCGCGCCCTATTCGAGTACCGAATGGTTGCCCGCGACGGCGAGGTCGTGTGGATCCGCGACGACGCCGAGGTCGTCGACGAGAACGGCACCATGCTGTTGCAGGGCGTCATGTACGACTTCTCCGAGCAGAAGCGCGCGGAGAGCAAGCTGCGCGAGGCGCTCGACCGCGAGCGCGAAGCCAGCCAGCACCTGCGAAAGCTGGACGCGATGAAGAACTCGTTCCTGCAGGCGGTGTCGCACGACCTCCGGACGCCGCTCACGAGCATCCTCGCAGGCGCGCTGACGCTGGAGAACGATCAGCTGAAGCTCTCCAAGGACGAGCGGAAGGACCTGGCGCACCGCCTCGCCGTCAACGCGCGAAAGCTCAACAAGATGCTCTCCGACCTGCTGGACCTCGACCGGCTGTCGCGCGGCATCCTCACGCCGAACCGCAAGCCGACCGACCTGGCCGAGCTCGTGCAGCGCGTGGTCGGCGAATGCGACCTCCAGGATCACCTGGTCCAGATCGAGGCCGAGGAGCTGACGGCCGAGGTCGACCCGGCGCAGGTGGAGCGCATCGTCGAGAACCTCGTGACGAACGCCGTGCGCTACACGCCGCCGGGCACCCCCGTGTGGGTGCGGGTGGGAAGCCACGAGCGAGGCGCACTGATCACCGTCGAGGACGCGGGCCCGGGCGTGTCGGCCGAGCTCCGCAAGGCCATCTTCGAGCCGTTCCGCCAGGGCGAGGAGGTCATCCAGCACTCCCCCGGCGTCGGTATCGGCCTCTCGCTGGTGGCACGCTTCGCGGCCCTGCACAACGGGCGCGCATGGGTGGACGACCGACCCGGCGGCGGCGCGTCCTTCAAGGTGTACCTGCCCCGGGAAACGCCGGTCCGCGCGGTCGCCGTCTAGCGCGCGCGTCAGTGGAGCAGGCCGCGGCGGAACGCCTCGGCCACCGCGGCGGTCCGATCCTGCGCTCCGAGCTTGCGGAAGATCCGCTCGAGATGGCCCTTGATCGTGTCCGGTGATCGGCGGAGCGCGACCGCGATCTCCCGGTTCGTCCGGCCGGACGGCAGCATCTGGAGGATCTCCTGCTCCCGCGCCGTCAGCTTGACCGGCCCCGGGTCCGCCGGCCCCTGCGACAGCCCAGCCGCGATCGCGGGCGCCAGATCCGGGTCGAACACCATGTCGCCCTCGGCCGCGAGCCTGACGGCGCGGAGGATGTGTCCGGGGTCCCTCGACTTCAAGAGGTAGCCTCGCGCGCCGGCCTGGACGGCCGCCAGCACCAGGTCGAGATCGTCGAAGGCACTCAACATCACGACACGAACGTCCGGAGAGGCGCGCGTCAACTGGCGCACCGTCTCGACCCCGCTCATCGTGGGCATCCGCACGTCAACGAGCGCGACGTCGATCTGCTCGGACTCCGCAAGCTCGAGGAGCTCTTCCCCCGATGCTGCTTCGACGACGACGGTGACGTCGTCCTCGGCGTCGAGGTACTGGTGCAGCCCCCGGCGAGCCAGCGGGTGATCATCGGCCAGCGCCACCCTGATGCTCATCGTCTTCCATGCTTGTACGCCCCGGAAGGAGTTCCGACAAGAGCCCGTCGGGGGCACCCCCGAACGGGGAACATCCCGCGGAAAGGGGGTGTCACGCTGGTCTTTCCGAACGTGCCGTCCGACATCGGAGAACCGTCGGCTTCAGGACGATCGGGTGCGTCCGATCGGGCGACTGCAGCGGCCCTCCCCGTGAACCTACGATTCGAATCCTTCGAGGCCGGCGTGAAGGGGGGTCGATGCGCGTCGACGACCGGCCGCTTCTGGACGAGGCGGCTGTCGTGTTGCCTGATCCGTCCGGAGCTGCGTCGCTGCGGCTCCTGGGTGGGTTCGAGCTGCGCGTCGGCGCACGCCCCGTGACCCTGTCGCTCGGCCCCCAACGGCTCCTGGCCTTTCTCGCGCTCCACGCCCGTCCGGCCACGCGTTCGTCCGTCGCGGGCACGCTGTGGCCGGAGGCCGCCGAGGAGCGGGCGGCGGCGAACCTCCGCTCGACGCTGTGGCGCATCCGCCGGACGGGTCTGCCGCTGGTCTCCTCATCCGGGGCGTACCTCCGGCTGGAGCCGTCGGTCCGCCTCGACGTCCACGAGTCGATCGGGGCCGCGCGGCGCATCCTCGACGCGTCCGCCACCGGCGCCGACCTGGACGCGCTGACGGAGGTGGCGCTCGGCGGCGACGTGCTGCCGGACTGGGATGACGACTGGGCGCTGCTCGAGCGGGAGCGATTCCGCCAGATCCGGCTTCACGCCCTGGAACGCCGGTGCGACCTCCTGACCTCGGCCGGGCGGACGGCCGAGGCGATCGAGGCGGGGCTCGCGGTCGTCGCCGCCGAGCCGCTCCGGGAGAGCGCCCACCGGGCGCTCATTCGCGCCCACCTGGCGGAGGGAAACCGGGTCGAGGCGCTGCGGCAGTTCGCGCTGTACGGGCGGCTCATGCGGGACGAGCTGGGCCTCGAGCCGTCGCCCGACGTCTCCGCCCTGCTCGGCTTCGCCGCGGCCCCCGTCACGCGCTCGTGACACTTCGGAGACGCGGCAACGTCATCCTGCTTCCGTGCCCGCGCGGTCTGCGGATCGAACCATGGTCATGGTGGTGCGGGCCTGGGTGGAGGAAGGGCGTGAACCGGGGTTCCGCGCCCGTCTCCTCCAGGCCGAGACACCCGGCGTGGTCCCGGGTGGCCCCGCCCATGTCGTGACGACCAGCATCGACCAGACGGTCGAGGCCATCCGGGCGTGGCTGGAGGTGCTGGGCTCGGACACCGACGCCCCGCCCGAAGAGGACGCGGGGCGGTGACCCGACCGTGACGAGCCGGGGACGGGTTCGAAGCGGGGAAATCCCGAATCGCGGAACCGGTTGACCTACGATCCACGAATGGTGGGGTCCTCGCCGTCCGCCGGTGCCGGCCGGCCTCCCATCCCTGCCACGACCGACCTGGAAGCCTTTCGCCGCGCCGACCGCCGCGTCGCCGATCTGGTTGCCGCCGACCCCGCCTACGCGCCGTACCTCCGAATGCGGACCGACTCCGCCGTGGAGGGGCTCGCCGCGATGGCGGCCGGCATGTGCGGCTTCCCGGCGGGTTCGCCCGAGGGCGACCTGGTCGAGGACGTGGTCGAGCACTGGGCGCTGGCCACGGGAATGCTCGACGACGCCGCGGGCCGCCGGGACGATTTCCTGGAGACCTTCGACCTGGAGTACCCGCGGCGCCGGCTCGGCTTCGTCATCCAGCGACTCGACGCCGCGGGCGCCCGCACCTCTCCCCCGCTGCGCGCGGACCTCGATGCGGCTGCGCGGGATCTGGACGACCTCCGCATGGACATCACTGCCGCCCTGGCGGCGATGGTGACGGGGGATGACGGGCCGGGGTCGGCGGGCCGCGCCCGGCGTGCCGCTCGCACGGCCTTTCCGGCGGAGGACGTGCGCGGGCTGGTTCGCGCGGAACGCGACCGTCGCGCCGCGGCCGCGATCCACCTCCACGCGTCGCGCGAGGCCCTCGGTGTTGCCCTGGAGGCGGTCGGCGTCCACCTGCGGGAGGCGCTCCCCGACCCGCCGGGTCAGGGATTCGACACGCTCGCGCACGCCACCCGCGGATGGGACGAGGACGTCCGGCGGGACCTCCTGGTCGCCTACACGGGCTTCCCGTTCTGGGACGGCCTCACGGGTCACGCTGAGGGACCCGACGGGAACGACCCGTCCGGCGTCGAGGACGTCGTCCACCTCGAGCGCGGCGAGCTGGTCCTGCTGCTCCTGGCCGAGGAGAGCGGACGCCCCGTCTCCGAGGCAGTCCTGGCCATGCCCGACGGGGAAGACCGGGAACACATCACGCGGTCCCGTCCGTTACCGTAGACGACAGGATTCCCTCTGTACCGAGGAGCGTGATGCAGGTGATGTGGTTGAAGGCCGGCCGGTCACAAGAGATGCCGCGACCCGAGGACGCGCTCCCCGGACGCGACCGAGGAGATGCCCGTCCCGGAGACGCACTTCGTCAACGGCCACCCGCTCGACGCCGCCGTTCCCCGAGGGCCTGGAGACGGCGATGTTCGGGCATGGGCTGCTTCTGGGGCGCCGAGCGCATGTTCTGGCAGACGCCCGGCGTGTACACGACCGCGGTCGGCTACGCCGGCGGGCTCACGCCCGAACCCGACCTACGAGGAGGTGTGCTCCGGCCGGACCGGCCACACCGAGGTGGTGCTGGTGGTGTTCGACCCGAAGGTCGTCTCCTACGACGCGCTGCTGAAGGTGTTCTGGGAGAGCCACGACCCGACCCAGGGCATGCGGCAGGGCAACGACGTCGGCACGCAGTACCGCTCGGCCGATCTACACCTACGTCGGACGCGCAGCGCGACGGCGGCGGACGGCGTCGCGCGACTGCCTTCCAGGAGGCGCCTGCGCAGCGGCCGGCTACGGCGCGATCACCACCGAGATCGCGCGACGCGCCCGAGTTCTACTACGCCGAGGACTACCACCAGCAGTACCTCGGCGAAGAACCCGAACGGCTACTGCGGGCTCGGCGGCACCGGCGTGTCCTGCCCGGTGGGCCTGACATCCGGGTCCGACGCGACCTCAATCGCGTAGGGCCGGGCTACCCGGGCTGTCGAGCTCCACCGGAAGCGCACTCTCTGGATCCGGCGGATCCGAGCGGCCTGAGGCCTGGAGATCTCGCCGACGTGGCGCTCGGCCGGAGAACGGCCGGGCGCCACGCGAGTGTTGCCGGTCGATCGGCGATGCACCTCAGTAGCCGTAGCCGCCGGCCGGACCTCCGCCTCCGACGTTCCCACCGTTCCCCCCGTAGGGCGCGGCCGGAGCGTTCTGGCCGCCTCCTCCACCTCCGGAGGAGGATGCGTTTGCCTGCGACACGACCCCGGCGAGCCCGAGCGCTCCGATCAACACCGCGGCCGCGAGCGCGAAGCTCCGCACACGAGCTGCGGCCCGCCCCGCGCCGGATCCCCGAACCGCCAGCACCGCCGCACCGACGGCGGTCGCCGCTCCGAGAATCGTCGCCACGACGTCGGCGAACCCGACGGGCAACACGACGTGGGCGTACGGGCCGAAGGGGAGCGCCACCGTCCTGGAGACGATCCACGTGGCCACGACGACCGCGTTGCCCAATGCGCCGAGCACGAGCCACCAGCGGGGAGCCCAGACCAGTGTCAGAAGCCCCCAGACGATCTGCGCCGCGGCCACCGCTCCGAAGAACGCTTCCATCTGCGCGTTGCCGCGCGCGATCGTCGCCGCCGCGGCGATGTGGATCGCGCCGGCGGCGATGCT
This sequence comes from uncultured Actinomycetota bacterium, assembly GCA_963770955.1. Classification (GTDB taxonomy): domain Bacteria; phylum Actinomycetota; class UBA4738; order UBA4738; family UBA4738; genus DASPTB01. The sequence goes on along the minus strand of CAVYRK010000011.1, from coordinate 576,989 downwards.
CGCCAGGGCGATCACCGACACGATCCGTGCCGTGTTCCGATCCGGCTCCGCCTTCGTCTCGCTCGCCGGCACTACGGCCGGGCGCGGAGCGGGTGGGGTGTCATCCCAACGAGGTTGTGCAGACATGTTCGCACTCCTTTCTCACAGAAGAGTCCTTTTCGGCTCGTGGCGTCACGTTGAGGTGGTTTACGGATGAAGCTGCTTGTCGGTTCGCGTCGTGTCGTGGCGGATGAGCGAACGCCGACATGCACGAGTATCTGAAGCAACACCCGAGAAGGCCCCGCTCCGGCGGTGGCCTTCTCGTCGTTGGCCACCGTGCGGCGACCGTTACGTGCTGCTCCAGACCCGGTGGCGCGGGTCGTGGTCGCCGTGCCCGGTCGTCGTGGTGAGCAACGCGCGCTCGACCAGGAACTCGAAGAGCTCCTGTTCGGCGAATCCCGGTGGCGGGCTCGACCAGGATCGCTCGGCGAGATAGGCCGAGGCGACCTCCCGCCGGATACCGTCGTCGTCGACGGGACGAGCGGTGCCGGTGACGTAGAAGGCGTTCTCGTTGTCCTCCGGCGGGAAGCAGTGCAGCGCGTACCGAGGATCGCGGCGCAGATCGTCGCGTTTCGGCCCCGGGATGATGAAGGCGTACAGGCCGTCGCGGTGCAGGATGGGGCACATCGGGTGCACTCTCGGGCCACCATCGGCGCGCACGGTTCCGAGGAACGCGAGGCCGACGCCCCCGAACTGATACAGGAGCGCCCGGCCCGACGCCGCGAGCTGGGGTTCACGCGCGGCGAACTCGGACCACGTGAGCATTGGGCCATCCTCGCGCCTCCGGGCGGCCGGTCGCAACATCGCCCGCCTGTAGACTCGGGCGCCATGACCGACGTGGACGAGCACGGCCGCCCCGAGCCGCCGCCGGCGGCCGACGAAGCGGCGAGCATCATGGGATTCCTCGACTACCAGCGCGCCACCTTCGAGTGGAAGACCCGTGGCCTGGACGCGGCCGGCCTGCGGGCGACGGTCGGCGTCTCGACCATGACGCTGGGCGGGATGATCAAGCACCTCGCGCTCGTCGAGGACAGCTGGTTCTCCCACCGCCTGCACGGGCGGGACTATCAGCCTCGCTGGGCGGCGTGGACTGGGACGCCGACCCCGACTGGGAGTGGCACACCGCGGTCGACGACTCGCCCGAGGAGCTCCGCGCGACCTGGCGAGGACGCGGTGACTCGCTCGCGCGAATCCGTCACGGAGGCACTGGCCACGGGCGGGCTCGACCAGCTCGCCCGCCGGGCGTGGCCCGACGGCCGGGCGCCGAGCCTGCGCTGGATCCTCGCTGCACATGATCGAGGAGTACGCGCGGCACAACGGCCACGCGGACCTCATCCGTGAGTCGGTCGACGGCGAGACGGGCGAGTAGCGAGCCGGGCACACGTCCGTGGACACGTTCCTGGTCCTGCTGCGGGGGATCAACGTCGGAGGCAACCGGCTGATCGCCATGTCCGACCTGCGGGACGCATTCGCCCAGATGGGGTTCGTCGATCCCGTGACGTACATCCAGAGCGGGAACGTGGTCGTCGGCTCGCGCCGGCCCAAGGGCACGCGAACCGCCTCGACGATCGAACGCCGCCTGTCCGAGGCGTTCGGATACGGCGCCCGGGTCGTCGTCCGCGACGCGGGCGAGATGGCTCGCATCGTCCGAGGAATCCCGAAGTCCTGGGATGCCTCGGACTCGGCGACGCGCCACAACGTGCTGTTCCTGACCGACCGCATCCGCGCCGGCGACGTCGTCGATCCCGCGACGCTCGTGGCGGGACTCGAGTCCCTGAAGGTCGGCGACCACGTCCTCTATTGGTCGGCCCCGGTGCGAACGCTGACTCGGACGACGATGGTGAAGCTCAGCTCCCGGCCGGCCTATCGGGAGATGACCGTGCGGAACCTGAGGACCACGCTGCGCCTGGCCGACATGGTCCGGGAGCGCGCCGAGGCCGTGACCATGCCGGGACACCGACCGTTACGATGAGCCTGTGTTCATCGAGCTCCACCTGTATGCGCCCCTCGAGGGACGCAGCGAAGACACGCGGCTCGCCCTGCACGAGACTGCCAGGCAACTCAAGTCCGAGCACGGGCTCCGACAGGTGGCGGTCCTCGAGGAGGACGCCGGGGAGCTCTGTCTGATGTCCATCTGGGAGTCCCGCGACGCCTGGACTCGCGCGCACCCCACCCGGGAACGGGTCGCGAGCGAGGTGGACCTCAACTCCGTCGATCCGGGCCGAACGCGGGTCCTGCTGCTTGCCGAGACCTGACCCCGCTCCTTCCCTTCGCGGAAGAGCGTCGACTGGCCCCGCACGCTAGTTGCCTGGGCAATCCCGTAGGGGGGCGTCCCGACCTGCGGAATCCGGTCGATTGACACTGGACTCCCGGAGCGCGGCGGATTACATTCCCCCGAACATCGCGGTGAGGATCAGGGCTGACCCTGCCGGTCGCGGTTTGGGGCGGCCCCGTGGAGGGGGAGGTAGACGATGGCCGCAGACGGATCACGGCTCGCGCCCGGCGTCGGCGATGAGATGCTCTCCGAACGAATCGCGCCGGCCCTGGTCGCCAGGACGCTCGGGCCGTTCGACCTCGTCGTCATCTTCGTCGCGATCGTCCTGTTCATCAACAACGCTGCCGGCCTGCAGTTCGCGGGCCCGTCGGTGTTCATCTTCTGGATCGTGGGGTTCGCCACCTTCCTGATCACCGGGGCGTTCGTCACCGCCCAGCTCGGGCGGATGTTCCCCGAGGAGGGATCGCTGTACGTCTGGACGCACAAGGTGCTAGGGCCGTTCTGGGGATTCTTCGCCGGCTTCGTCGCCTGGTGGCCGGGGCCGATCGTCGATGGTGTTCATCGGGCATCCTGGTCGCGAACTTCGCCCAGTCGGCCGCCTCGTTCTTCACCTGCAACGGCAAGCCGTGCGCGATCCTGACCAAGAACTGGGAGCTGGGCATCGTCGTCCTGCTCGTCATGTGCGTTCGCCGCCACGCTGTCCTACCTCCAGATGCGGGTCACGCAGAACTACGTGAACGTCCAGTTCTTCCTCTACGCGACCGCGATCTTCCTGATCGGCTTCGCCGGCGTCGTGTGGCTGCTGAAGGGCCACGCGTCGGCGACGTCCTTCTCATCGGGCTGGAACCCGTTCCAGGGCCGACAAGCTGGCACTGCGGGATTCCCTCGAACCTCGACGTTCTTCTCGTTCGCCATCCTCGCCCTGCTCGGAATCGAGACGCCGATGAACATGGGCGTCGAGGTCAAGGGCGGCGAGAAGGCGATCAGGACCTACCTGCTCTGGGGCTGCATCATCGTCATGGCGGCCTACCTGTGGGCCACGTGGGGCAACATGGTCGTGATCAAGGCCGGCGGGGCGAACGGAACGACGGGCGGCGCCGAGACCATCGCGACGGCGATCGGCAACTGGGCGGGGTTCCTCTTCTCGGTGATCATGGTGATCGTGCTCCTCACCGTGGCGGCCGTCTACAACCTCTCGTTCGCGCGGCTGCTGTTCGTGTCGGGGTTGGAGAAGCGTCTCCCCCACCAGTTCGGGAGGGTCAACAAGAACAAGGTGCCGGCGAACGCCGTCACGCTCCAGACCGTCATTTCGACGATCCTGACGATCCTGGTCTTCTTCGTGTTCGGGCGAGGCGATAGCGACCCGTACAAGGTCTTCTACGCGCTGTACGCGGGCGTGACCATCATCTGGTGCATCTCGACGGCGCTGCTGTTCCTGGACATCTTCTTCGCGAAGAACGCCGAACCGGAGCTGTTCGAGCGTGAGCGGCGGATCTCCGTCGGCTGGCTGTACGTCTGCGGCGTGGTCGGCTTCATCACGAACATCCTCGCGGTGCTCTTTATCTTTGTGGGGTCCTGGTACCCGACCGGGTTCCCGACGCTGCTCGAGTGGAACACGTGGATGGCGATCATCACGATCGTGTCGGTCGTGGCCGCGATCGCGATCTACTGGGTCTCACAGTCGGCGCGCAGTGGAAAGTCCGAGCACGAGATGCTGCTGGAGGCCGAAGCCTCGGGAGAGGTCCCGGCGTAAACAACGAGCGCCGGCGCGCCTTCGTTCGCGGGGGCGCGCCGGCCGCTAGTTGAAGTACGGGTCGCTCGCCAGGGACTGGAACGCGGCGAGCGCCTGGGGCGACGTGTCGATGCGGTAGTTGCCGTCGTTGAACCCCCAGACGTTCGAGTGGCAGAACGCCTCGAGGTTCGTCCACGTCTTCATCCGGGCAAGCGCGTCCGTGTACCACTGCGCTTTGTCGATGCCGTACTGCCCCGTGCCGCCACAGTCGTTGCCCTCGACGCATCCGGACTCGCCGATGAAGAGCCTGCGGCCCTTCGCGGCCGTGAAGTTGACGGCCGTCAGCTTCTGCTTCACCTGGCTCTTCAGCTTCGGGTTCATCAGGTCGTCGAAGGTTCGCCAGCCCTTGGAGTGGCACACGTTGCGGTTGTAGATGTCCACGCCCACCAGTTCGTCCTGGTACGGAGAGGTGGTGGGCCACCAGCGTTCCGGACCGCCGTGCTTCAGGTACGGCGCGAACGTGTTGTGCATGTAGGTGATGACCCACGTGAGGTTCGGCACCCCGTTCACGGTCGCCATGCGATTGCGGAAGTGCACGTATGCGTTGACGAAGTCCGTCGGGGACCCACACCCGGTCGGGGGGGTTCCCTCCTCGTTCTCCATCTCGTGGTTGAAGGCGATGTAGGCGGGTTTGCCGATCTGCAGCAGCTCGTTGGACCAGTTGTCGATGTCGGCGTCGTACTTGCCGGTGGCGATGTCAGCCCACGCGAGGCAGTTGCGGCCCTTGCTGTCGAGGAAGGCGTGGAACGAAATGTACAGCGTGGGCGGCTTGTACGGGTTCTGGTTGGGGTCGAGGATCTGGGTGGTCGTGTCGTTGAGGATCGGCTGTCCCCAGCTCCGGTACGTCCGGTAGATGGCGACCGGGCGGCTGATCAGGTCCTGGAAGTGGACGAGCGCCGTGAAGTAGTTCTCACCCGTGTCCGGCTCGCAGAAGACGCCGAGACGCGCTTTGGCGGCCGCGTCGGCTGCTGCGTGGGCCGGCCGGTCCGCCGCGAACGCGCTGCGCGACAACAACGGAAGCATCGCGCCGCCGGCGGCAGTTGCGCCCGTCAGCTTGATGAAGTCGCGCCGAGACCACTTGTCCACCGGATTCCTCCCCAAGGCCGAGTGTGCATGGTACCAAGAAGGTCAAGGCTTCGGCTCCGCCGAAAGACCGAAAGCTCCGCCCGATCCTGCGTGAGAGACTGAGGCCCGGCCGCAGGACGGCCGATCGTCCGGTCGAGGGGAAGGGCGTTCGATGGAGAAGGGGACCCGTACTCGTCTGCTGTTCGTCGCGCTGGGAGCGGTGCTTGCGCTCGTGCTCGTCGCGGTCGTACCGCGAGTGGTGAGTCATCGCACCGCCGCCCCGGCGGGCTCCGCCGCCGAGGAGCACGCCTCGGGCGATGGGGACGCCCAGGAGAGCGGCGCCGATCACGGCACCGGCGGCGAGAGAGAGGCGGACGCCGAAGCGGGGCCGGAGGACGGTCTGCTGGCAGAGCGGACGGTCATGGGCGGCGCTCCCCTGTCGGCGCGCCTCCGCGCGGCCGCTCAGGCGATCGTCGTCGCGGCGCAGACGCGGGCGCAGGCGCCGAAGGTCGCTGCGGCGTCCTGGTCGTTCGCGGGGCCGACGAACATCGGCGGGCGCGTGCTGGACATTGCGGTCGACCCGAGCGCGGCCGACACGATCTACGTGGCCACCGCCACCGGCGGCGTGTGGAAGAGCACCGACGCCGGCGCGACCATGCTCCGGGACTGGCCGACCAAGAACACGCAGGCGATCGGCGCGATCGCCGCCGCTTCCGACGGAACCCTCTACGCGGGCGGCGGCGAGGCGGGGCCGGGCGGCGGCAGCATCACGTACGCCGGCCAGGGCGTGTACCGGTCGACCGACGGCGGCGCCACCTGGAAGAAGGCGGGGAACATGCCCTCCCCGACGGTCGGCCGTATCGTGGTCGACCCCACGGATCCGAACCGCGTGTTCGTCGCGGGAACGGGTGACCTGTTCAACCCGGGCGGCGGACGCGGCGTGTATCGCACCACCGACGGCGGCGCCCACTGGAAGCGCGTGCTGAAGGGCAGCAACGGAACCACCGGTGCCGTCGACCTGGCGATGGACCCCAGCAACCCGGACGTGCTGTATGCGGCGATGTGGGACCACATCCGGAAGCCGGACGAGCGCATCTACGGCGGCGTCGGCTCGGGCGTCTACCGCTCGATCGACGGTGGCGACACGTGGAAGCGGCTGAAGAACGGCCTTCCCCCCGCCGGCGCGGGCATCGGCCGGATCGGTCTGGCCGTCAGCCCTTCGGCGCCGAAGCGCGTCTACGCCATCTACGGGACGACCGACGGCGGCTTCCAGGGCCTGTACCAGTCGAACGACGGCGGGGACTCGTGGACGCAGGTCGCGGCGACGGGCCTGGCCGGGTCGCAATCCACGTACAGCTGGTGGTTCGGCCGCCTCTGGGTCGACCCCGCGAACAAGAACCGCGTGTTCGCGGCCGGCGTCCCGCTCGAGCTGTCGAGTGACGGCGGCGCGACCTGGACCGGCACCGGGGCGGTCCACGCGGACCAGCACGCCATGGCCTGGGACCCGAAGGTGTCGGGCCGCGTGTACCTGGGCAACGACGGCGGCGTGTACCGGTCGGACACCAATGGGAGCGGCGCCTGGATCCGGTCTTCGGTACAGCCCTACACCCAGTTCTACAGCGTGGGCGTCAGCGAGCAGGACGACTCGCGCATCGTCGGCGGCGCGCAGGACAACGGCGCCAACCGGTCGTGGCCCGGGAACTGGAACCAGTACGTGGGCGGCGACGGCGAGGAGACCCTGATCGACCCCACGAACCAGGACAACATCTACGGGTGCTCGCAGTACGGCGCCTGTCTGCGCTCCACGACCGGCGGAAACACCAACCTCAACTTCGGCGCCCGGACTTCCGACCGGTGGAACTGGTTCACCCCGGTCCAGTTCGACCCGTCCAACCCGCAGATCGTCTACACGGGCGGCAACCGGCTGAACCGTTCCACGAACGCCGCCGCGTCGTTCACCGTGATCAGCCCCGACCTGACCGGCGGGCCCGGGCACGACAGCTACCCGTTCGGCACGATCACCACGATCGCGGCCTCGAAGACGAAGCCGGACGAGCTGCTGGTAGGGACCGACGACGGGCGACTCTGGTACACGAAGAACCTGGGCACGAGCTGGACACAGGCGTCCGATCCCGACCTGCCCGGCTACTGGGTCTCGCGGGTGGCCATCGACCCGGCCGACGCCAAGGTGATGTACGTGACGTATTCGGGCTTCCGGTCGGGCGTGCCCACGCCGTACGTGCTCGAGAGCACCGACGGGGGCACGTCGTGGGCGGACATCACCGGGAACCTGCCTCAGGCGCCGGTCAACGACATCGTGGTGGACGGATCGTCGCTGCTGGTGGCCAGCGACGTCGGGGTCTACGTGACCTCGGACGGCGGGACCACCTGGCGGACGCTCGGAAAGGGCCTGCCGAACCTGCCGGTGGACGACATCCAGCTGGTCTCGTCGACCAACGAGCTGTTCGCGGGGACGTTCGGGCGAGGCATGTGGAAGGTGTCGCTGACGGGACTCTGAGCCGGCGGGCCGCTCACGTCAGCTCCTTCTCCCAGATCGTCACCGCCTCGACGTAGGTGTCGCTGCCGCCGTCGTCGCGCGGGAGCGTGGCCGACTCGACGAACGGCTCCGGCCGGCGCTCGCGCCAGCCCATCCAGGCGTAGATGGCCCGGGCCGCCGCGTACGCCGGGCCCACCCCGGCGAAGAAGGTCAATCGCGCGACCCCCTCCTTCCGCGCCTCCGATTCCAGCGCTCGCATCAAGGCCGGACCGACCCAGCGGCCCCGCGCACCGGGCGTCACCCACAGATCCTCCGCCCAGGCGGCCCCGCGGCCCTCCACCATGGAGTCCAGGTCGCGCTCGTCGGGGAGCTGGAGCTGGACGTGCCCCACCGGCTCGCCGTCGAGCCACGCGATCAGATACGGTCCGTGCCCATCCTCCTGGTGGTGGATGCGTTCCTCGTGGAGCACGCGAGCCCGGCCGGGGAACGCGGCGCACAGGGCATCGAGCTCACCGGGCGCCGCGGGGCGGATCACGACCCCGGGGGAGCTCTCGGTCTCCGGACGAGGTGTCACGATGTGGGCGCTGAGGGTTTCGAACCCCCGACCTCCGCCTTGTAAGGGCGGCGCTCTACCACTGAGCTAAGCGCCCGGGAGCGCACACATCTTTGCACGGCATTCGTCCGTACTCCCCGCATGCTGAATTAGACCGAAAGCCCGTTCCGAACGATGTGGTGAAGCGGTCACAATGCATGGCGACCGTCCGCGCCAGGGGCGGGATTTGACCGGATTCCAGTATGCTGCGCTGGTTCAGGGGCCTGAAGACAGAAGGAGTGTTGGGGATGCATTCTCGTAAGCGACTCTTGGCGTCGATCGCCATCGTCATGGCCGGCGGCATGATCGCCTTCGCGGCCCCCGCCGCGTACGCGCTCGCCAACACGCCTGACCCGAACTGCTACGACATCCGCGGGAAGGTCTACTCGCTTGCCGAGACCTCCAACCACGCCACGATCTACGTCGGCGGCAAGTTCTCCAGGTCGAGCCTGATCGACGGCTCGAAGAGCTATCCGGCCTCGAGCCTCACGAGATTCGACACGGCCACCTGCGCGGGCGACAAGACCTTCGTCCCGACGGTCACCGACGCCACGGGCCTGGAGCCCGGCATCATCTACGGGATGGCGCTCTCCCCCGACGACAGCACGCTGTACATCGTGGGGAACTTCGACCTGGTGAACGGCCAGGCGCGCAAGGATATCGCCGCGATCGACACGGCGACCGGGAACCTCCTGCCCTTCACGGCGACGCCCGCGAATCAGCTCAACACCGTCGCGCTCCAGACCGACGGCGGCGGCAACGTGACCCACATCATCGTCGGCGGCAGCTTCAACCGCATGAACAACAAGCCTCGCAACAACCTCGCCGCCCTGAACCCGGATGGGACGCTCGACACGTCATGGGGAGCGCAGGCCAACGGCAACGTGCGCGACCTGAAGTGGGCTTCCGACGGCCACACGCTCTTCGCCTCCGGGCAGTTCACGGCCCTGACCGCCAACGGCTCCAACTTCCCGCGGCAGTCGATCGCCCGCATCAACCTGGACGGCAGTGTCAACCCGTGGTCCGTTCCTCTCGGAGTCATCCCGAACCCGATGACGGTCTGGCGCATGGCTCCCACGTCGAACGTCCTGTACGTCGGCGCCGGGGCGGGGCCGAATTTCGCGGCCGCCTTCCGCCTCGACCAGGGCGACCAGGGCGACCAGGTGTGGAGGACGCCCACGACCGGGAACGTGCAGGGCATCACCCTGCTGCCCGATGGGCTGAACGCGATCATCGTCGGCCACTTCGGAACGAACCACAAGGCCCAGAAGTGTGGAACCCACACGCTCCACGGCCTCGCGAGGATCAGCCTGGCCACCGGGACGCTCGACTGCACCTGGACGCCGCACATGCTCCCCGATAGTGGCAATGTGACGGCCGGATGGGTCGACCTCGCCGACTCGACGTACTTCTGGGTGGGCGGGAACTTCACGTCGATCTGCCAGGAGGACGGCGTGACGGGGTGCGTCCAGACCCAGTCGATCGCTCGCTTCACGCTGTAGCCGGAGGCCCGACCGGTAGGTCCAAGGGCGGAGATCCGATCTCCCCCTTGACGTCCTGCGTACTCCCCCTCAAGATGGTGGACCTGATGGCAACGCACGGAATCGCTCCGCGGACCGCGTCCAGCTTCTATTTTTGGGCGTATTTCCGCGCGCCTTCCGTGCGCGACGCCCTCGGGTAGCACCAACACACCAGGCGAACGACACGGAAGGCGCGGAGCGGGCTCCGCGCCTTTTTCGTGTCCGGGAACGGGAGGTTCCATGGAGCGGGAAGGCACGGCCTGCCGGGGAGTGCGCGGGGCGACGACGCTCGACGCGGCGCCCGGCACGGCGGACTCATCGTGCATCGAGCTGCTCGAGCGCATGCTCGAGTCCAACGGCGCCTCGGTGCAGGACGTGGCCGCCGCGATCTTCACCCTGGACGACGATCTCGCCGGCGCGAACCCGGCCGCGGCCGCACGGGCGGCCGGGTGGGAGCTGGTCCCCCTCCTGATGGTGCGCGAGCACGGCGCCGACGACCGCGTGGCGCGGTGCCTGCGCGTGCTGCTGCTCGTGAACACGGACCGCTCGCAGGCCGACATCCGCCACGTCTACCTCCGCGGCGCGGAGGTGCTCCGACCGGACCTCACCCCCACCTCGACGAACTCGCACGGAAGGGAGACGCCGTGATCATCATCATGCAGGCGCACGCAACACAGGTACAGCTCCAGCTCGTCCTGGACCGCATCGAGGCGCTCGGCTTCCGTCCCCACATCTCGACGGGGTCCGAGCGGACCATCGTCGGGGTGATCGGCGACGAGCGGCCGGTCGACCCCGAGGTGTTCGAGGTCCTGGAGGGCGTGGAGCGCGTCGTGCGCGTGCTCCATTCGTACAAGCTGGCGAGCCGCGACTTCCACCCCGCCGACCGTGTCATCGAGCTCCCCAACGGAGCGCGGATCGGCGGCGAGGCCATCGCGGTCATGGCCGGTCCGTGCGCCGTCGAGACGCGCGACCAGCTGGAGGCGGCGGCGGCGGCAGTCGCCGCGCAGGGCGTTCGCGTGCTGCGCGGTGGGGCGTTCAAGCCCCGAACGTCCCCCTACTCGTTCCAGGGGCTGGGCGAGAAAGCGCTCGTCATGCTCCGCGAGGTCGCCGACGAGCACGAGATGGCGGTCGTGACGGAGGTCGTGACGCCGGAGGACGTCACGGTGGTCGCCGAGCACGCCGACCTGCTGCAGATCGGCGCGCGGAACATGCAGAACTACAAGCTGCTGAGCGCGGTGGGCGGGGCCGGGCGCCCGGTCCTGTTGAAGCGCGGCCTCGGCGCCACGATCGAAGAGCTGCTGCAGGCCGCCGAGTACATCCTGGCGGGGGGCAACGAGCACGTGGCCCTGTGTGAGCGCGGCATTCGCACGTTCGAGAACGCGACGCGTTTCACGCTGGACATCAACGCCGTTCCCGTGTTGAAGCACATGAGCTCGCTTCCCGTGATCGTCGATCCCAGCCACGCCGTGGGCCGTTCGGACCTGGTCACGCCGGTGGCGCGGGCAGGCATCGCCGCGGGTGCGGACGGCCTCCTGGTCGAGGTCCACCCCAACCCGTCCGAGGCGCTGTCGGACGGCGCGCAGTCGTTGGACGCGGATGGCTTCGCGCGGATGATGCAGGACGTGCGGAAGATCGCCGAGGCGGTCGGTCGGCGGGCCGCGTGAGCGGCCCGGATGACTTTGCCGGGTCCCGGCCCGGCCGCGTCGCCATCGTCGGCGCCGGCCAGGTCGGGACGATGCTGGGCATGGCACTCTCGTGGGCCGGCCCGCGGGCCGGTGTCGACGAGGTCTTCCTGTTCGACTCGGATCCCGTGGCCTTGGCGGCGAGCCTGGAGCGGGGGGCCGGGCGTGCGCTGTCCGACATGAACGACGTGCTGTCGGCCGACTCGATCATCCTGGCGATCCCGGTCGGCGAAATCGTCCAGTGGCTGCACACCTATGGTCCATCCGTCGGACCGGGCCGCCTGGTCATGGACACGGGGGGCGCGAAGTACGGCGTCGTGGAGGCCATGCGCAGGACGATCCCCGACCACGCGCACGCGATGGGCGGGCATCCCGTGGCGGGAACCGAGCTCCCTGGCCCCGTGGCCGCCGATCCGCGGCGCCTCGATGGCGCAACCTTCGTCCTCTGTCCCGTGCGGTCGGACGCCGTCGCGCTGCAGCGGGGCCGGTCCATCGCGAAGGCCGTCGGCGCGAGGCCGCTCGAGATGGACGCGGATGAGCACGACCGCGTGATCGCCCGGACCAGCCACCTGCCCCACCTCGCCGCGTGCGCCCTGGCGACGGTCGCCGGCGCCCGCCTGTCGGGCGATGCCGACGCGGTTCGCCTCCTGGCCTCGACGGGCTTTGCCGGCGCCACGCGCCTCGCAGCCGGCGACCCTACGATGATCGCGGCTTTCCTTCGCGCAAACCGCGCGGAAGTTTCGGCGGCGCTCGCCGAGTTGATCGACGAGCTCGGGCTCCTGGCCCGGGCGCTGGAGGATTCGGACCTCGCCCCGCTGGAAGAGGCGCTCGCCGCCGGGCGGGCGGCCCGGCGGGCGGTGGCGTGACGTGACCGCGACCGAGGTGCCGCCCGCCACGCGGCCGCTGCGCGGCCGCGTGCACGTCCCCACCGACAAGGCGATCTCCCACCGGGCGGCGCTGTTCGGGGCGCTCGCCTCGGGAACCACGGTCGTGCGCGGCTACTCCCCCGCCGGCGACTGCGCGTCGACCCTGGCCGCGATCCGTTCGCTGGGGGCACGCGCGCTCTCGGACGGCGACGAGGTGCGCATCGAGGGCTGGGGCGATCGCGGGCCGGCCGGCGCGGAGGCGCCCGTCGACTGCGGCCGCTCCGGCACCACCATGCGCCTGCTCTGCGGCGCGCTCGCTCCGTTTGCCGTCGACGTGACGCTCACCGGCGACCCGCAACTCCTCGCCCGGCCCATGGAGCGCGTCGCGGCCCCGCTTCGTTCGATGGGCGCCCGGGTGACGACCGCGGCCGGCGGACGGCCGCCGGTCCGAGCTCGCGCGGCGGCGACCTACGGGGCATCGACTACGCGATGCCGGTGGCGAGCGCGCAGGTGAAGTCGGCGGTGCTGCTGGCCGGCCTGGGCGCCGACGGGTCGACCACGGTTCATGAGCCCGTGCCGACGCGCGACCACACCGAGCGGCTGCTGGCCGCGATGGGCGCGCGCGTCACGACGGACGAGCGCGGGACGGGGCGATCGGTCACGGTCGAGCCGGGCTCGCTTTCCGGGGTCGCCGTCAGCGTCCCGGGGGACGTGTCGTCCGCGGCGCCCTTGGTGACGGCGGCCGCCCTCGTCTCCGGCTCGGACCTCACCGTCGCCGGCGTGGGCCTCAACCCGACGCGGCCGGCCTGCTCGCCGCGTTGTCACCGAATGGGCGCCTCGATCGAGACGGAGCGGGCAGCGGACCGACGGTGGCGAGCCGCGTGGGGACGTCCGCGTCCGGCACGCGCCCCTGCACGCCGCATCGATCGGCGCACCGGACGTCCCCGCCATGGTCGACGAGCTGCCCCTCCTCGGGCTTGCTGGCCACGCAGGCCGAGGGGATCAGCCAGGTCCGAGGAGCGGACGAGCTGCGCGTCAAGGAGAGCGACCGGATCGCCGTGCTCGTCGCCGGGCTGCGAGCGCTGGGCGCCGACGTCGAGGAGCTGCCCGACGGGTTCGTGGTGGCGGGCCCGACCCCGCTGACGGGCGGTGACCTGGACTCGGCCGGCGACCATCGGATGGCCATGGTGTTCGCCGTGGCGGCGCTGATCGCCGACGGGCCGGTGCGCGTGCGCGGGATGGAATCGGTCGGGGACTCGTTCCCCGGCATTCCTCACGGCGCTCGAGGACGTGCGATGAACGCGACGGACGGGCAGCGTGTGTTCGCGGTCGTCGGCGACCCGGTCGCGCACAGCGTGTCGCCGCCGATGCAGCGGGCGGCGTTCGCGGCGGCCCGGCTCGACGCGACGTACGTCGCCGAGCGCGTGCCGCGACGAGACGCTCGCGGCGGCGTGGCGCGGACATCCGCGACCGGTTCGCCGGCTGGAACGTCACCCGGCCCGCTCAAGGAAGCGGCGCTCGCGCCTGGTGGACCGCGTCGCGCCCGAGGCGGCGGCCTGCGGATCGGTGAACACCGTGGTGCTAGACGGACGGGCCGGACCACCGGCCACTCCACCGACGGCGACGGGTTCCTGGCAGCGCTGGCCGCCGTGCGGGCCGAGCCGGTCCGCCGGGCAGTGATCCTCGGAACCGGGGGCGCGACGCGCGCGGTCGCGGCCGCGCTGGCCGGAAGAGGCACGGAGGTCCGGCTCGTCGGGCGCAACGAGGCCGCGGGCCGCGCCGTGGCCGCCGACCTGTCCTTCGGAGGCACCCCCGTCACGTTCGCCGGCGGCGCCGACCGGCTGGCCGAGGTGCTCCCCCGCGCGGACCTGATCGTGAACGCGACGCCGCTCGGCGACCCGTCGATGCCGGGTCGGTCGCCGATCCCGGATGATGTCGCCCTGGGGGCGATGGACCCGCGCCCGGTCGTGTTCGACCTCGTCTACTGGCCGAGGAGGACCGCCGCTCCTGGAACGGGCCTCGGCCGTGGGATGCGCCGTCGTGGAGGGCATCGAGATGCTGATCGAACAGGGAGCACGCTCGTTCGAGCTGTGGACCGGCCTCGCCGGCCCCACGGGACGTCATGCGCGGGGCCGCCTACCGGGCGCTGAACGAGCGGGTGGCCCCGGCGGAGAGCCGCTGATGCTTCGATTCCTCACCGCCGGCGAGTCGCACGGGCCCGAGCTGGTCGTGATCGTCGAGGGCCTGCCCGCGGGCGTGGCCGTCGACGGCGACGCCGTCGACCGCCAACTCGTCCGGCGCCAGCAGGGGTACGGGCGCGGCGCCCGCTCGACGAAGATCGAGCGCGACCACGCCGAGATCGTCAGCGGCGTCGCGGGCGGAACGACGACGGGCGCGCCCGTCGCGATGCGCATCGTGAACCAGGACTTCGCGAACCAGCCGGCGGCGCCGGTGCCGCTCACGGCGCCGCGCCCGGGTCACGCGGACCTCGCCGGGCGGTGGAAGTACGGCCACGAGGACTTCCGCGTGGTGCGCGAGCGGGCCAGCGCGCGCGAGACGGCGGCGCGCGTGGCGGCGGGCGCGCTGGCCCGCTCGCTCCTGGACGCGTTCGGCGTTCGGCTGGGCAGCTTCGTCACCTCCGTGGGCGACGTCTCGCTGGATGCCGGGCTCGCCTCGCTGGACGACGAGTCGCTTGCCCGGCTGGCCGCGGCCGCCGAGGACGACGACCGTTCGCTGCCCCGATCCGGCCTCGTCGGCCGCCATGCGCGCCGCCGTGGACGAGGCCAAGGCCGCGGGCGAGACGCTCGGCGGCACCTTCGTCGTCGTTCGCGCTCGGCGTGCCCGATCGGCCTCGGCTCGCCACGTGCACTGGGACCGCAAGCTCGACGGGCGACTGGCGCAGGCGGTCTGCTCGATCCACGCGGTCAAGGGCGCGGAGGTGGGGCCGGCCTTCGACGTGGCACGGCGGCCGGGAACCCAGGTGCAGGACCCGATCGTGCTGGAGGACGGCGCGCTCTGCTCGCACCTCCGAACTTCGCGGGCGGCCTGGAGGCCGGCATGACCAACGGACAGCCCGTGGTGGTGCGCGCCGCGATGAAGCCCCTGTCCTCGGTACGTGCGCGAGCTCGTCTCCTTCGACTTCGCGACCGGCGAGGTGGCCGATCCGCCCTACGTGCGGTCGGACGTGTGCGCGGTGCCGGCCGCCGCCGTCGTCGGCGAGGCGATGGTGGCGTGGGTCCTGGCCGACGCGCTCGGTGGAACGGTTCGGCGGCGACCGGCTGGACGCGATGCTGGCGGCCCGCGACGCGGTGGCGGAGGCCGAGACCGCCGCGCTCCACCACGCGCGGGGAACCCCCGCCGGCCGCGCCGGCGCCGACGCCACCATCGAAGAGGAGATCGACGGATGAACCGGCATCACCTTCCGGCGCCGCGGCTCCCGGCGGGCCGCCCAACCTGGTCGTGACGGGCTTCATGGGAACGGGCAAGACATCGTCGGGACGCGACGGCCGCCGAGTTGTTGGGGCTGCCGTTCGTCGACCTCGACGACGTCATCGTCCGGCGAGCCGGGCGATCGATCGCCGATATCTTCGCCATGGAGGGCGAGCCCGCCTTCCGCGCGCTCGAACGAGGCGCCGTCCAGGACGCCGCCCGGCTTTCGGGAAGCGTCGTCGCCACGGGCGGCGGCGCGGTCCTGGATGCGGAGGGCTTCGCCCGGCTGAGCCACGGGTCGGCCGTCGGCGTGCTGACGGGCGACCCCGACGAGCTGTCCCGTCGCCTGGAAGAAAGCTCCGGGAGGCCCCTCCTCCAGGGCGCGGACCCGTCTCTGATCGAGACGTTGCTCGAAGAACGGCGAGAGGCATACGCCCGCGCAGGCGTTGCCCTCGACACCAGCGGCCGCACCCCTGCCGAGGTGGGCGCGGCGCTTGCCGCCCGCTACCGCGAGTCCCCGGTGCTCGGCCGACCGGGCGCCCGTATCGGCGTCTCGGGTCCCGACGGCCCCTACACGATCGTCGTCGAGGAAGGCGCGCTGTCGGCGGCGGGGACGGAGGTTCGGACGGCGGTACCCGAGGCGGCCGTCGCCGTCGTGGTGGCCGACGCTGCCGTCGAGGCCGCCCAGGCGGCGATCGTGGCGGGCTCACTCGCGGCGGAAGGCCTGCGGGTCGAGCGGGTATCCCTGCCCCCCGGCGAAGCGGCGAAGAATGTGGACGTCCTGGCCGGCGTGTGGCGGCGCTTCGTCGAGCTCGGCGTCGACCGAACGACGGCGGTGGTGGCCGTCGGCGGCGGCGCGGCGCTCGACGCCGCCGGCTTCGCCGCGGCGACGTTCGCCCGGGGCGTGCCTCTGCGTGAACGTTCCCACGACACTGCTCGCGATGGCCGACGCGAGCGTCGGGGGCAAGACCGCGATCGACCACGGCGGCGCGAAGAACTCGGTGGGCGCGTTCCACCATCCGCGACTCGTGCTGACCGATCCCGCCGCGCTCGGTTCGCTTCCTGCGCGCGACCTTCGTGCCGGCCTGGCCGAGGTGGTGAAGATGGCGACGACCGCCTCGCCGCTCGTGCTCGACGTCCTGGAGTCCGTTGCGCCGCGTGACCGCGAGCCCGCCGAGGCTAGGGTCCCGGACGCCCTGCTCCCCTGGATCGTCGAACAGGCGGTCCGGATGAAGGCCGCGTACGTCGCGGTGGACTCGGCCGACGCCGGCCTCCGGCACACGCTCAACCTCGGCCATACGATCGCGCACGGCGTCGAGTCGGCGAGCGCGTACAGCGTTTCGCACGGCGAGGCCGTGGCCATCGGCCTGGTGGCCGAAAGCAGATTCGGCGAATCGGCCGGCGTCACGCCCGAGGGGACGGCCGCCCGGCTGGAGGCCCTGCTGGCGCGGCTGGGCCTCCCGACGGCGCCGCCGGCCGGCATGGACCGGGGCGCCATCGTCGCCGCCATGGGATCGGACAAGAAGCGCCGTGGCGGCCGGACCGTCGTGGTGGTGCCCGCGCCCGGCGGAGCCGAGTTGCTCGAGGACGTCGACCCGGCCGAGCTGATGACGTTCCTGGCGACGGAGGTACGCGCGTGAGAGTGCTGGTGCTGCACGGCCCGAACCTGAACCTCCTCGGCACGCGCGAGCCGGAGGTCTACGGCACCACGACGCTGGACGACGTGGACGCACGCATCCGCGACCGCGCGAAGGAGCTCGGCATCGAGGTCGAGACGGCGCAGTCCAACGGTGAGGGCGAGCTGATCGACCTGATCCAGGGAGCGCGCGGCGAATTCGACGCGATCGTGATCAACCCCGGCGGCTACTCGCACACCAGCGTGGCGATCCGCGACGCGATCGCGGGCGTCGGGCTGCCGGCGATCGAGGTGCACCTTTCCAATCCCTCTGCGCGCGAAGACTTCCGGAAGGTGGACATCGTCGCCGGCGCGTGCCGCGGCGTCGTGGCCGGATTCGGCTGGCGGAGCTACGTCATGGCGCTCGAGGCGCTCGCCGACGACAACCGTTCCTGACCCCCGCTCACCGGCACGTCGCGAGGAGGGTTCGCTACTCGTCGGGCTGCCGGGTGATGAACGCGGCCATCCCAGGCACGGTGAAGGCGATCAGGCCGTTGTCGGGGGCGAACACCAGGCCCTTGGCGATGAGCGCCGCGCGCGCCGGCCCGACCGAGGACGGCTTCTTCAGGAGCCGGCGAGCGACCTCGCCGGATTCGCTCGGCCCGTCCCCGTCGACGGCCATGGCCCGCATGTAGCGGCGCTCGGCCGGCGTCGCCCGCTCCCACCGGATGCGGAAGAACCCGTGGTCGAGGCCGTCGGTCCCCGCGCGCACGCCCGTCTCCGCGTCCTCGACGGTGATCGACGGGCCCGGGGCGAAGTCCCAGGTCTCCTTTCCGTACTCCTGCAGGAAGTACGGGTAGCCGGCGGACCGCTCCACGACCATGCCGACGGCCGCCGGGTCCCACTCCACCCCGACCTCCAGCGCCGGCTTCGTCAGCGCCGCCGCCGCGTCCTCCGGGCTGAGCGCGCCGATCGACCAGTAGTCGAAGAGGCGCTCGGCGTAGGATCGCGCGTCCGCGAGCGCCCGGGGAAGCGACGGCAGACCGGCCCCCACGACGTAGAACTGCGCGTCCTGCTGGCCGGCCTCGTGGCACGCCTGACACACGGCCGCCAGCTCCTCCTTCGCCAGATCCTGCATCTCGTCGACGAACAGCGCGACGCCGGCGCCGAGCTCCGCCGCGGATGCCGCCAGGTCGATCCCGAGGTCGGCGAGGTCGGCCTCCAGCGCGCCGGTGTCCCCGCGGCCCTGCGCCGGGTCGATCTCGATGCCGATGGACAGACCGCCGCTGGGGTCCGTGCGGAGCGAGAACGCCTTGAACGTGGCGAGCGCCCGCCGCAACCGGCCCGGCATCTCCGAGGCGCCGGTCGCCTCGCGCAGTGCCCGGTTGAGCGTGCGCGACACCTGTTCCCGGAACGAACGCCCTCCCCGGCTCCGGTCGGCCTCCACCCGTCCCACGATCCAGCCGTCCAGCCGCGCCTGCCCCGCCAGCTCGCCCAGGAGCACCGTCTTGCCGACGCCGCGCAGCCCCGTCATCGCGACGCTGCGGCTCGTGAGCCCGCGCGCAGCCCTGCCACGAAGGACGGTGAACCGGTCGATCTCGGCCTCCCTGCCGGCCAGCTCCCGCGGCCGGAGGCCGGCGCCGGGCGAGTACGGATTCAGGACCGGGTCCATGGTGTAGCAAATGATAGCTCGATATAGGAAGAATCCCTATATCGCTGTAGAAGTAGCTCGAAATCGCGGTCGCGTCAAACGGCGTCGGCGACCAGCGCGTACTGGGTCCAGCCCTCGAGGCGACGCGCGAACGCCTCGGCACCGGCCAGGTGGCGAGCCCAATCGACGTCGGCCAGCCGCTCGATCCGGACATGCCGCCACCCGGCGCCGCGAACGGCCCGGATCAGTGGCTCGGGTGAGGACAGCCTGGCCAGCGGCATCGCCTCGATGAGGTCGGGGTCGTACTCCCCGTGATGGTCGCCGGGGACCTTCGCGGCCCGCCGCACGGCGTCCGCCAGCCACGAGCGCACGCGCCGCGCGTTCGCCCCGCTCGGGACGACGCCTTCGAACAACACCAGCCGGCCCTTTGGGGCCGCGGCGCGCCAGGAGGTGAGCACGCCGCCCGGATCGGGGATGGTCCAGAGCAGGTGGCGCTCCACGACCGCGTCGAACGGCCCTTTCGGCGGCTTGTCCGCCGGGCCTTGCACGACCTCGATCTTCAGATCGCGCTCGCCCGCCTTGACACGCAGGCGATCGAGCATCCCCTGCGAGAGGTCGAGAGCCGTGACCCGGTACCCCAGATCGGCGGCGAGCAGGGACATCGCCCCGGTGCCGGCTCCGGCGTCGAGCACCTTGGCCGGAGCGGGCGGCAGCAATCGAAGCAGCGCGGTGCGCCACGCGGCCGCCTCGACGGGATCCGACGCGGCGTGGGAGGGCGAGCGGTCGTAGGTGCCGGCGTCCTCGTCCCACCACGTCTGGATGCGATGCTCCATGTCTCCCACGATGAGCCTCCCTCGCCTCGCGTGGCCCCTTCGCACATCGGATGAGAAGATGCACGGCGGCCGAGCCACAAGACTACCCATCCTCTCTCCCGGCCCGACGATGACCGACACGCCGATGATCTCCTTCCGTTCGGTGACCAAGCGGTTCCCGAACGCGTCCACGGCCGCCGTCGCGGACCTCACCTTCGACGTCGCCGAGGGCGAGACGGTGGTGCTGGTCGGGCCGTCGGGCTGCGGCAAGACCACCACGATGCGCATGATCAACCGGCTCATCGAGCCGACCGATGGGCAGATCCTGGTCGCGGGCAGGGACACGGCGACCGTCGATCCGGTGGAGCTCCGCCGCGGAATCGGCTACGTGATCCAGAGCGTCGGCCTGTTGCCGCACCGGGACGTGGCCCACAACATCGCGACCGTGCCCGGCCTCCTGGGATGGGACCGCGCACGCATCGACGCCCGGGTTCGCGAGCTCAGCGAGCTGTTCGAGCTGGACGACGAGCTGCTGCACCGGTACCCGAGCGAGCTGTCCGGCGGGCAGCGTCAGCGCGTAGGGGTCGCCCGGGCTCTGGCGGCCGACCCGCCCATCATGCTGATGGACGAACCGTTCGCCGCGGTGGACCCGATCGTCCGCGGCCGCCTGCAGGACCAGCTCCTCGACATCCAGCGGCGCCTGCGCAAGACCATCGTGTTCGTCACGCACGACGTGGACGAGGCCATCAAGATGGGCGACCGGATGGCGATCCTGAACGTCGGCGGCGTGCTCGAGCAACTGGCCCCGCCGGCCGACGTCCTGCGCCTGCCGGCGAACGACTTCGTGGCTCGCTTCGTGGGAACCGAGCGCTCGCTCAAGCGGCTGTCGCTCATCCGCGTGCGCGATCTCGAGCTCGACCACCGGGAAGCGCCCGCGGACACCGCCGCCACCATCGGGGGCGACGCGACGCTTCGCGAGGCGCTCGACGCGCTCCTCTCCGCGCCCGGCAGAGTCGTCCGGGTGACGGACGGCGCGAACGGCGACCGCGGCCTGCTCACCCTCGAGGACATCACGAAGGAGCTCGCCAAATGATCCGGCTCGGGGAGCTGATCCTCTGGAGCTGGATCTTCGACCACCTGCACCTCATCGGCGCGCAGCTCGTCCAGCACATCGTGCTGACCGTCATCGCCGTCACGGTCGGCCTGGCGATCTCGCTGCCGCTAGGGATCCTGGGGCACCGGCACCGGTGGGTCCAGGTGCCGACGACCGTCGTCGCGGACCTCCTCTACACGATCCCCAGCCTGGCGCTGTTCGCGTTCCTGGTGCCGATCACGCACCTGACGTACCTGACCGTGGAGATCGCCCTGGTGAGCTACACGCTGCTGATCCTGGTCCGCAACGTCGTCGCGGGCCTGGCGGGAGTGCCGGAGGACGCGAAGGACGCGGCGCGCGGGATGGGACTCGAGCTCGCGGCAGCTGCTGTGGGGCGTCGAGCTGCCGCTCGCGATGCCGGCGATCGTCGCGGGCGTGCGCGTTGCCACGGTCAGCACGATCGGGCTCGTGACGATCGGCGGATGGATCGGCAAGGGCGGGCTCGGGAACCTGATCTTCGACGGACTCCACGATCTTCTTTTACACGCCGATGATCGTCGGCGTCGTCCTGACGGTCGCGTTCGCGATCTGCGCCGACTCGCTCATCCGGTGGGGGCAGCGCCTCCTCTCGCCGTGGTCCCGGCCGCGACGCGGCGCGCCGATGCGATTCGATCCCCGGGCCGCCGAGGGAGCCGCGCTGCGATGATCGCGACGAACGTGCTCGGATGGCTCACCGACCCGGCGAACTGGTCCGGGCCTTCGGGGATCCCGGCGCGCATCGAGCAGCACCTGTGGATGTCGTTCCTCGCGCTCCTGATCGCGGCCGTGCTGGCGATCCCGGTCGGCATGTGGGTCGGCCACCGGAGGCGATTCGAATCCCTGGCAGTGTCCACCGCCTACGCGGGCCGCGCGATCCCATCGTTCGCCGTGCTCGTGCTGGTCTTCATCCTGATGGTGAACGTGCTCCCGAGCCTGGCGTTCGGCACGGGACCCACCGTCGTCGCGCTGGTCCTGCTGGCGATCCCGAGCATGCTCGTCAACACCTACGTCGGCATCCAGGGGGTGGACGCCGACACGGTGGAGGCGGCCCGCGGCATGGGCATGCGCGACCGGGACGTCCTGCTTCGGCCTGGAGGTGCCGCTGGCGGCGCCGCTCATCATGGCCGGCGTGCGCGTGGCGGCCCTGCAGGTCATCGCGACGGCGACGCTCGCGGCGCTGATCGGGGGCGGCGGACTGGGGCGCTTCATCGTCGACGGGTCCGCCCAGCAGAACACTCCGATGCTGATCGCCGGCGCGCTCCTCGTCTCCGCGCTGGCCCTCCTGACGGAGGGCGCCCTGTACCTCGTGGAGCGGGCGGTCACGCCGCGGACCACGTCGAAGCTCGGTTGACGTAGCAACGGCCGCGTGTACGCTGACGCTTCTGTCCGGGGCCCGGGAGGGCCCACGATCAAGGAGGACCCATGCGGAAACACCGCAGGCTCGCCCTCGGGGCGGCGGTGCTCGCGGCGGCGCTCACGGCCGCAGCGTGCTCGTCGGGTGGGGGCAGCGGCAGTGGAGGATCCAGCAGCCCAAGCGGATCCGGTGGAGGGGCGACGCTCGCCAGCACGTTCGTCTTCGGAGCGCCGCCCGACTGTGCGACCAACAAGTTCTGCGCCGTCGGCCTGAAGAGCACCTACGGCATCGTGTTCAAGGAGCTCAAGTCGCTCGACTTCGGCGGCCCGGAGACCGTCGCCGGCGCTGAAGAGCGGCGCGGTCCAGGTGGGCGAGCTGTTCTCCACCTCGGTCTACGACCCCGACTTCCAGGTGCTGGTGGACGACAAGCACCTGGAGGCCGCGGACAACATCACGCCGGTCATCCGAACGGCCGTGGACAGTCCCGACGTCACGACGCTGCTGAACGGCGTGAGCGCGAAGCTCACGACCGACATCATGCTGTCCCTCAACAAGATGGTGGACATCGACCACCAGGACGCCGCCGAGGTGGCGAAGACGTTCCTCAACGAGCAGGGCCTGCTCGGCTCGCCGACCACCACCGGGAACGGCAAGACGATCACGGTCGGCGTGTCGGGCGCGTTCAGCGAGAGCAAGATCGTGGCGGAGATGTACGCCCAGGTCCTGGAGAACGCCGGCTACACGGTCAAGCGACAGCTGAGCCTGCAGGACCGCAAGGTCTCGGACACGGCGCTGTTCAGCGGTCAGATCGACGTCAAGCCCGAGTACCTCGCGAGCGAGGCCAGCGCGCAGGACCCGAACGCGGCGGTCAGCGGCGACTCGCAGAACAACTTCCAGGTCCTGTCGGGACTGCTGCAGGCGAAGAACGTCACCGTGCTGACGCCGTCCGCGGCGATCGACACGAACGTGTTCGTGGTGACCAAGCAGACGGCATCGAAGTACAACCTGGTGAACATGAGCGACCTGGCGAAGCCCGCTTCATAGCGACGGGGTCCGCTCCCCCGCCCGGACCGCGGCGTCGAGGCGGTTGCCGGGCGGGGCGAGCGGGCACGACCAGATGGGGTCGTACGCGAAGGACGGGTTGTACGCGAAGTTGAAGTCGAGATCAACCGGCCACGGTCATCGGCGCCGAGGTCGGCCCCCTTTGCGGAGTCGGGCAGGTAGCGCCCCGCGCCGTACGTCTCGCCACCGCTCGTCCGGTCGCGGAAGGGAAGGAAGAGCCCACCCGCGTACCCCTCGAGCCAGTACAGGTCGAGCGTGTGCTCTTCCCCGTCGAGCTGGAACGCGCAGACGCCGACTCGCCTGAACGCGACCGGTTCGCCGGTGCTGACCTCGAGCGCGATCGACTCGGGGTCGGCCGGACGGAGCTCCGCGGCCACTCGGCCGGCCGGGTCGTAGTCGAAGTACGGGAGTCCCGCGAACCCGAGCCGGCTCACGAGCGGGACGGGTGACTGCGGGTGCGCGGCGAACAGCTCGTCCCGCGACCGGCGCCACTCCGTCCACGCGGCCTCGGGATCATGCGCGGCCTCGTCGCGCGCGGCCTGATAGATCGCGGAGACCCGTCGCCGCCAGTCGGCCAGCGCCAGCGCGTCGTCGCCGTCCATCGCGGCCGGAGCCTATCGTGTATCGCCGTTCCCGGGTAGACACCTCCGGGACCCACGAGTCGAGGAGTGACATGGACGACGTGATCGTGATCGGAGGAGGCCCGGCCGGCGAGGCGGCGGCGTTCGAGGCACGAGCGCGGGGGGCCACAGTGACGGTGATCGAGCGCGACCTGGTGGGCGGCGAGTGTCCCTTCTGGGCCTGCATGCCCTCGAAGACGCTGCTGAACCAGGCTGCCCGGCGCCACGGCGGCCTCGACGTGCCCTGGCAGCATGCCTCGGACCGCCGGGACTGGATGATCTCCCGCGAGGGAACGCCGTATCCGAGCGACGCCGGCCACGTCCGGAACCTGGAGGCAGCGGGCGCTCGCGTGATCAAGGGGAACGGCCGCCTCGCGGGACCGGGGCGCGTCGAGGTCGCGGTCAACGACGGCGGGACCGAGTCGCTCGAGGCGAGCAACGTCATCGTCTCGGCGGGCTCGACGCCGGTCGTGCCCCCGCTGCCGGGCCTGTCGGAGGCCGGCTACTGGACCAATCGGGAGGCGACCTCGGCCCGCGAGCTCCCCTCCAGCCTGGTGGTGCTCGGCGGCGGGCCCGTCGGCGTGGAGCTCGCGCAGGTGTACGCGCGGTTCGACGTTCCCGTCACGATCGTCGAGTCGGGCGACCGCATCCTGCCGCGCGACCACCCGTTGTCGTCGAAGGCGGTCGCGGACCAACTGTCCGAGGAGGGGGTCGACATCCGGTATGGGGGGCGCGCCGAATCGGTGTCGGCCGGTGGTCTCGGGCGCATCGTGCACCTGTCCGACGGCAGCACCGTCGAGGGGGCGGAGCTGCTGCTGGCCGTGGGGCGCCGGGGAGCCGACCTGCGGGAGCTCGGGACCGAGGAGGCAGGGGCCTCGCTGAACGAACGAGGGGTGCCCGTCGTCGACGAGCAACTCCGGGCCGCCGACGGCCTGTTCGTCGCGGGAGACGCGGCCGGCGGGCTGCAGTTCACGCACCTCGCGGACTACGAGGGGCTGGTGACGGCCCGGGCGGCGACCGGTGGCACGGCCCCGGCCGACCTGCGATCGGTGCCCAAGTCGACGTTCACCGACCCGGAGGTGGGAGCCGTCGGGATGACGGTGGACGAGGCGAGGGCGGCGGGCATCGACGCCGAGGAGTTCACCAAGGACTTCGCGTCCAGCGGCAAGGGCCAGACGATCGAGGGCGCGCGCGGACATCTGACGATCGTGGTCGACCGGGAGCTGCAGGTGCTGGTCGGAGCGTTCGCGGCGTGCCCCTGCGGCGGCGAGTTGATCCACGAGGCGACGCTCGCGATCAGGGCGCAGATTCCGTTGCGCGATCCTCGCCGACACGATCCATGCGTTCCCGACGGCTTCGCGCGTGATGAGCGGCCTGTACCTCCAGGCCGCGCGCGAGACGGGCGCGTTCTGACCGCTACGCGGTGCGGCCGAAGACCGCCAGGAGCCGTGTCCGGAGGTCGGCGGCCTCCGGCACCTCGACGTGCGCGCCGAAGACGCCGGACGAGTTCAGCTCCGACTCGTGCGGCTTCATCCGCTCGTAGACGATCTCGACCGACTCCGGGTCGAGCGTGTCGTCCGCCCCGATCGCCCTGGCCAGGTCCCACCCGTGGATCAGGAGATCGACGAAGACCTCGGAGACGTAGTCGGTCGCAGGCAGTTCCCGCTTGGTCAGCCGGACCGTTCGTTCCAAGGCGCCCGGCTCGTCCACGGCCTCGACAGACGCAGGCCCGTAGCGGTCCCACGACGCGGCAGGGTCCTCGCCGAGAAGGTCGCCGGACAGCTCGTCCCCCACTTCGGCGACGCTCCGCCCGCCCACCAGCGGCGGCACCCACGCGACCTCGGTGATGAGGTGGCCGACCAGGGCTCGCACGTCCCACTCGGTGCACGGCGTCGAGCCCGTCCACTGGTCGTCCGTGATCGCGTGCACGTGCTCGCCGTAGCGCTCACATGCCCGTCGGTACAGCTCCTGCAGGTCCGATCCCATGGAGTCCCCCTCGTCCTCGAAGTCCGGACCGTATCACGGGCCGGAGCTCACTCTGGAGCCGCCGCGACCGCCTCGCTCGACCGCAGCGGTCGGAGGTCGAAGCGCAGCAGGCGCTTCGCCTCGTTGAAGCGGTCCGTGAGCGCCGCGCGATTCGGCGCCGCCAGGGCCACCAGCGCGAGGCGGTGGCTCTTCACGTCGTCGTCGTTCTCCGACAGGCGCTGGCCGGGCCTGACGAGCAGCTCGACCTGCGCGTGCGGGAACCGCTCCAGTACGGCCGCCGGATCCGGCACGTCCTCGACCACCGCGTCCTCGTACGTCCGGAGCACGAAGCTGGACGCCACGATGTCGTCGCGCGCCGGCGGCAGCTCCGGCACGCCGCCGCCGCACAGATCGAGCTGGAGCTCGTACGTCGACACGCCGTGCACCGCCTTGACGAGCGGCCCGAACTGCGATGCCATGCGCCCGTTCACCTCGATGATCTTGAGGTCGCCGTCCGGCCGCACGAAGAACTCCATGTTGAACAGCGAGCCGTCGAACTCGATCGCGCGCAGGAACCGCTCCGCGATGTCGGCCATGCGCCGCTGCAACTCCGGCGGCTGCGTGCTGGGATAGTCGAAGCGCAGGAAGCTGATCCCGTTCTCGTGCATCACCGAGTCGGTCACGCCCACCGGCGTGAGCTCGCCGTCCCGCATGTAGCCCTCGAACGTCACCTGCCGTCCCGTCAGCAGCTCCTCGGCGAGCATCATCCGGAACGCGCCGTCCTCCAGACGGCGGTCGAACCGGGTGACGGCGTCCAGCTCGCGGCGCGTCTGGGCAAGCGCCGAGCTGAGGTCGGGGGTGTCGCCGACCGTGAACGCCAGCTGCGACAGGTGTCCGGTGGTCGGCTTCAGGAAGAACGGGAACGGCAGCGGCGGACCGTCGCCGGGGCCGGCGGGGTCGAGCGGCGCGAAGCGAGGCGTGGCCTCCGGGACGGTTCGCTTCTGCCACCGCCGCGCCTCCAGCTTGTCGTGGCAGCGCATGAACGCGCGCGGCGAGGGTCCCGGCAGGCCCAGCCGGCCGGCCACCCGCACGGCCAGGTGCTGTGTCTGGTCGCGGGAGCCGAAGACGCCGCCGGCCCGTGACGCGGCAGGGTCGCCGACCACGGCCTCGACATACGCAGCCGGGTCGCTCTCGTCCGAAACCCCCTCCGGCGCAATCAGATCGAAGCGGGAACGGATGGCCTCGTCGGCCAGGTTCAGGTCGTCCCGCAGGGTGGGCCGGACGATCAGGATCGACGGCATCGCGGCATCCTAGCCGTGTTCGGGACGAATGAGAAGAAAGCGGGCGGGGCCGGTGGACCTGCGGACAGGGCGGGTCACCGGCCCCACCTTTTGGTCGTGGTTCCCCCCATCCGGGGCGGCCAAACCTGGGGGCTCAGCGATTGGCGTCGCGGGACCTTCGGTAGCGCCGGATCAGCGCGTTCGTGGACGAGTCGTGCGAGAGGCCGGGCTCGTCCTGGGCCGTGAGCTCCGGCACGATGCGCGTGGCCAGCACCTTGCCGAGCTCGACGCCCCACTGGTCGAAGGAATCGATCCCCCAGATCGCGCCCTGCGTGAAGACGCTGTGCTCGTACAGGGCGATCAGCGACCCGAGCGCGAACGGCGTCAGCTCGTCGGCCAGGATGACGTTCGTCGGGCGGTTTCCCTCGCAGACCCGGTGCGGGATCGTCTCCTCGGGCACTTCCTCGGCCCGCAGCTCGTCTGCGCTCCTGCCGAACGCAAGCGCCTCGGCCTGCGCGAAGACATTCGCCATCAGCAGGTCGTGGTGGTGGCCGAGTGGGTTGAGGGAACGCGCGAACCCGATCAGGTCCAGCGGGATGAGCTTCGTCCCCTGGTGGATCAGCTGGTAGAAGGAGTGCTGGCCATTCGTCCCCGGCTCGCCCCAGAACACGGCGCCCGTCTGGTAGTCGACGACCTCGCCGTCCAGCGTCACGTGCTTGCCGTTCGACTCCATCGTCAGCTGCTGCAGGTACGCGGGGAATCGCTTCAGGTACTGCTCGTACGGCATGACCCCGTACGTCTCCGCGCCGAAGAAATCGCCGTACCACACCGCCAGGAGGCCCAGCAGCACAGGCAGGTTGAGCTGGAACGGCGCCGTGCGGAAGTGTTCGTCCATCGCGTGGAACCCGGCGAGCAGCTCACGGAAGCGCTCCGGCCCGACGGCGAGCATCGTAGAGAGCCCGATGGCCGAGTCCATGGAGTACCGGCCGCCGACCCAGTCCCAGAAGCCGAACATGTTGTCCGCATCGATGCCGAACGCCCGGACCTGGTCCGCGTTCGTCGAGACGGCGACGAAGTGCCTGGCAACCGCCGGCGCGTCGGCGCCGAGGCCGTCCAGCAGCCACGCCCGGGCCGAGCGCCCGTTCGTCATCGTCTCGAGCGTCGTGAACGTCTTCGACGAGACGATGAACAACGTTTCCTCCGGCGACAGGTCGCGCGTGGCCTCGACCAGGTCCGTCGAGTCGACGTTCGACACGAACCGGAACGTCATGTCGCGGCGGCTGTAGTGGCGAAGCGCCTCGTAGGCCATCACCGGGCCCAGGTCCGAACCGCCGATCCCGATGTTGACGACCGCGCGTATGGGCTTCCCGGTGTGGCCCGTCCAGATCCCGTCCCGGACCTTCGCGGCGAATCGGCTCATGCGGTCGAGCACCGCGTGGACCTCCCCCACGACGTCGGAGCCGTCCACCGACAGCGACGCGCCGGCGGGCATCCGCAGCGCCACGTGCAGGGCGGGCCGGTCCTCGCTCGCGTTGATGTGATCGCCGCGGAACATGGCGTCGATGCGACCGCGGAGGCCGCGCTCCTCCGCCAGCGCGACGAGCAGGCCGATCGTCTCGTCGGTGATCCGGTTCTTCGAGTAGTCCAGGTAGAGGCCGGCGGCCTCAGCGGTCAGCTGCTCGCCGCGGCGCCCGTCGTCCCGGAACAGGTCGCGCAGGTGGACGCCTTCGATCTGGTCGTGGTGGCGCCGCAGGCCGCCCCAGGCGGCCGATCGCGTGAGCGAGGTGCTCATAGGGCCATTCTGAGGGCTTCCGCCAGATGCACCGCGCGCCGTCCGCCCAACTGGGCGATCTGCTCCCGGCAGCTGAATCCGTCGGCCATCACCAGCCGGTCGGCCGGGGCCTCCCGGAGGGCCGGCAGTAGCGCCTGCTCGGCGACGCGGCACGAGACCTCGTACTTCCGGCCCCGCTCGAAGCCGAACGAGCCGGCCATCCCGCAGCACCCGGGGTTGGGGCGCTCAACGTCCAGCCCCAGACGGCTCATCACCCGGAGGTCCGCCTCGAAGCCCATGATCGCGTGCTGATGGCAGTGCGTCTGGACGATCGCCTCCCGATCGAGCGATCGGGGCGGCGCCAGCGCCTCCCCCTGGTCGTCCACGAACTCCGCGAGCGTGCGCACCGCCGCCCCCACGCGCGCGACGGCCGGGTCCTCCGGCCAGAGGTTCGGAAGCTCGTCGCGGAACACGGCGACGCATGACGGTTCCAGCCCGACGATCGGGACACCCCGCTCGGCGAAGGGCCGCAGCGCGTCCACGGACCTCCGGCCCTCCCGCCCCGCCCGCGACAGCATCCCGTGGTCGTAGAGCGGTCGGCCGCAGCACAGCCCGTCGGGAGGCAGCCCCACGCTGCGGCCGCCCGCCTCCAGGACCTCGACCGCGGCCCGGCCGATCCACGGCTGGAAGTGGTTCGTGAACGTGTCGGGCCACACGACGACATCCGGCGACGCGAACCCACCGGCGCGACGCCGCTCTTCGAACCACGACCGGAACGTCGTGCGGGCGAGCTTCGGCACGCGCCGCTCCCCCGCCACGCCGGCCGCCGCCTTCACGATCGCCGACACCCCCGGCGTCCGCGTGATCGCGTTCGCGAGCGCCGGCGCGCGCGAGCCGGCGCGTGCCCAGCGGTGGATCAAGCCGGTCGCGTACGAGACGCGGGGACGCAGCCGACCCGCGTAGTGATGGTGCAGGAACTCGGCCTTGTACGTGGCGACGTCCACGCTCACCGGGCAGTCGCTCTTGCATCCCTTGCACGACAGACAGAGATCGAGCGCGTCCCGCACCGACTCGTCCCGCCATCCGTCCCGAAGCGGGTCGCCTCGCATCACCTCGACCAGGAGGCGCGCGCGTCCGCGTGTCGAGTGGCGCTCGTCCATCGTCGCCATGTAGCTGGGGCACATGACGCCGCCCTCCGTCCGGCGGCACGTGCCCACGCCGACGCACCGTTCGGCCGCGGCGCCGAGGCTGCCGCCGTCTGCGGGAAAGGCGAACACCGTGGCCGGCCGGGCCGGCGCGTACTCCGGCCCGAGCCGCAGATCACGGTCGAGCGGGAGCGGGTCGACGACCTTGCCGGGATTCATCCGCCCGTCCGGATCCCAGATCGACTTGAACTCGCGGAACGCGTCGACCAGCTCCGGCCCGAACATCTTCGGCAGCAGCTCGGCGCGGCTCTGCCCGTCCCCGTGCTCGCCCGACAGCGAGCCGCCGTAGCCCAGCACGAGGTCGCACGCCTCCTCGACGAACGCCCGATACGCGGCCACGCCCTCGGTCGTCCGCAGGTCGTACGTCATGCGGTTGTGCACGCAGCCGTCGCCGAAGTGCCCGTACAGCGGGCAGGTGTAGCCGTAACGGCCGGCGAGCGCTCGCAGGTCCCGCAGGTAGCCGCCAAGCTTCTCGACCGGCACGGCAGCGTCCTCCCAGCCCTCCCAGGTGTTGGGCTGCCCCGGAACGCTCACGGTCGCGGCCAGGCCCGCCTCGCGGATCTCCCAGACGAGGCGCTGCTCCGCCCGGTCCTCGAACAGCCGCATCGACGGCGCCCCCCGGCCGCGTCCCAGCGTCTTCATCAGCCGATGGGCCTGCGCCGCAGCCTCATCCGGGGTATCGCCGCCGAACTCCACCAGGAGCCATCCCGCGCCGTCCGGGAGCAGCGGCAGGTTCCCCGCGTGCAGCCCGGTGGCGCGCATCGCGTCGACCATCACCTGGTCGAATCCCTCCAGACCGATGCAGCCTCCGGCCAGCGCGTCGGGCACGGCGTCGGCCGCCGCGTAGATGTCCGGATAGCCCAGGACCAGCAGCACCCGCGACGGCGGGCTGGTGACCAGTCGTACCGTCGCCTCCAACACCGTCGCGCACGTTCCCTCGGTCCCGACCAGCGCGCGCGCCACGTGGAACCCGTTCTCGGGCAGCAGCGCGTCCAGGTTGTAGCCGGACACGCGACGCGGGACGTCCGGGTAGCGTTCGCGGATGCGCTCGGCGTGACGGTCGCGCAGATCGCGCAGGCGGCCGTGGACGTCGCCCCGGCGGCCTCCCTCGGCCACGATGTGGTCCAGCTCGTCGTCGGAGGTCGCGGCCACACGCATGCGCACGCCGTCGTAGGTCAGGACCTCGAGCGACTCGACGTTGACGTCGGTCTTCCCCGCCATGATCGAGTGCACGCCGCACGAGTTGTTCCCGATCATGCCGCCGAGCGTGCACCAGCCGTGCGAGGCGGGATCGGGGCCGAACGTCAGCCCGTGCACCTCCGACGCGGCCCGGAGCTGATCGAGGACGACACCGGGTTCGACGCGCGCCGTCCGGGCCGCCGGGTCGATCTCCACGATGCGGCGCAGGTGCTTCGAGCAGTCGAGGACGACCGCGACGTTGCAGCACTGGCCGGCGAGGCTCGTGCCGCCGCCGCGCGGCAGGATCGGCGCGTCGTGCTCACGGCAGACGGCGACGGCCGCGATCAGATCCTCGACGTCGCGCGGCACGACGACGCCGATCGGGACCTGCCGGTAGTTCGAGGAGTCGGTCGCGTACAGCGCGCGATCGCCGTCCGTGAAGAGCACCTCGCCGCGCAGGGCGGCACGAAGGTCGGTCTCGAGCCGCCGTGGCACGCGGGCAGAATGGTCGATGGGTCCAGCCTATCGGCCGGACCCATCGACGGACCGGAGGCTCAGGCCTCCGGTTTCCCGGCTGCCGCCGGTGCGGGCGGCGGCGGCGGCGAGACCGGCGCACCGAGATCGTTCGAGATCAGCAGGAACTGGTCGCGGTCGATCTCCCCCCGGGCATAGCGGTACCGGGCGTGCTCCAGGGCGGGATCGCTCGCGCGGCCCTGCGGCGGCAGGGCGATGGACTGTCCCTCCGGCCGGGCCCCGCCCTGATTCGTCAACCTGAGAACTGCCCAGATCACCAGCCCGATCAGGGCGGCGAGCATGAGGATGGGCAGGATGACTCCGAAGAATCCCCACAACGGGTGGTGGTAGACGGGCGGTCCGGCATGCGGGAACATCTCTCGTCTCTCCTTTCACCTTCGCCGCCGTCGGCGGCGTTCACAGGGTGACGAAAGCACCGGGAGGTGAGAGGAACCTGAAGGATCGGGCAGGAAATCGGCGCTCCGCCGGAATACCGGCGGAGGCCGGGGCGCTGTGTATACCCAATACCGTCTTTTCCCTGGGGGAACCTTGAGCGAATCGCAGTCCGCATCGAACGGCGGCTCCATCGCCACCGCATCCGGCAGGAACGTGCCCGCGGGGCTCGTGTTGCTGCTGGTGTGCCTGGGGCAGTTCATGGTCGTGCTCGACCTGTCGATCGTGAACGTCGCCCTTCCGTCGATGCAGCGCGACCTTGGGTTCAGCACCACCAACCTGCAGTGGGTCATCAACGCCTACACGCTGACGTTCGCCGGGTTCCTCCTCCTGGGTGGCCGGGCGGCCGACCTGTACGGGCGCCGGCGGGTCTTCATCATCGGCCTCGGCCTGTTCACCGGCGCGAGCCTGCTGGGCGGCCTTGCCCAGACGGAGGGCATGCTGATCGCTGCCCGCGCCCTGCAGGGCCTCGGCGGCGCCGTGCTGGCGCCGGCGACGCTCACGATCCTCACGACGAGCTTCCGCGAGCCGGCGGCGCGCGCCCGGGCGCTCGGCGTCTGGAGCGCGGTGGCGGCGGGCGGCGGCGCGGCCGGCGTCCTGCTGGGCGGGATCCTCACCGACCTGCTGTCCTGGCGGTGGATCCTGTTCGTGAACGTCCCCGTCGGAGCCCTGGTGATCGCGGGTGCCGTCATGTTCCTGGGAGAGACCAAGGGCGAGGTGCGTCACCGGAGCCTGGACGTCGCGGGGTCGGTCACGGTGACGGCGGGCCTCGTCGCCCTCGTCCTGGCCATCGTGCGGACGGAGACGTACCGTTGGAGCTCCCCGCAGGTGCTCGTCCCGATCACCGTCGCGGCGATCCTGCTGATCGCGTTCTTCTACATCGAGACCCGTGTGGCGAAGGCGCCGCTGGTCCCGATGCGCATCTTCCAGTCGCGCTCCGTCCTGGGCGCCAACGTCTTCATCCTGCTGTTCTTCGCCGCGATGTTCCCCACGTGGTACTTCCAGACGCTGTACCTCCAGGGCGTCCTGGGCTACAGCCCGCTCAAGGCCGGGCTGATCTTCCTGCCGATGCCGATCATGGTCGCGATCGGCGCGCAGGTGAGCTCCCGGCTGGTGACCCGGATCGGCGTGCGCCCGCTGCTGATCGTGGGGCCCCTGCTGTCGACGATCGGACTGCTGTTCCTCACCGGCATCACACCGCAGTCGTCGCTGTTCTTGCACATGATCCTGCCGAGCCTGGTCGCGACCTTCGGGATGGGGTTGTCCTTCCCACCAAGCACGTTCGCCGCGACCGCCGGCGTTTCGCCGGCCGAAGCGGGCCTCGCCTCCGGGCTCCTCAACACGAACCGCCAGGTGGGTGGATCGATCGGGCTGGCGGCCCTCGCGACCATCGCGGCGGACCACACGGTGTCCGTCCTGTCGTCCGGGACGGCGAACGCCGCGGCGGCGCTGACGGACGGGTACGCCCGGGCATTCGGCATCGCCGGACTGGTCAGCCTGGCCTCGGCGGTCGCGGCGGGAGTCCTCCTCCCTTCGCACCGCCGGCGGGACGAAGCAACGGTCATCGAGCTCGACCGGTCGACGGGCGGGGAGGACGCCGTCCTCGAGGTCGAGGGCGCCTAGCCCGCTACTCCACCGGCGAGGCCGTCCCGGCTCCGACGCGCTCTTCCCGAACCTCGGGCGTCGCCGCGCGGCGCGGCTCCTCTGGTCCCCGCAGCCACGACGCGGCGGCCGCAACCAGCGACATCACGACCGAGAACGAGAGCACGACGATCAGTCCGTGCCGGAACGGGTCGGAGATGAGCGCGGGGAAGAACTCACGGCTGGTGAGGTGCGCCGCGCCGGCAGCGGGCAATGCGCCCAGGACCTTCGGCCCCAGCAGCACCTTCAGCGGGTTGAACCCGAGGAAGGCGGCGAACAGGTAGCCGACCGGCGGCATCTGGGACACGGAGTGCGCGACGCCGGACGGCACAC
This sequence comes from uncultured Actinomycetota bacterium, assembly GCA_963770955.1. GTDB lineage: Bacteria > Actinomycetota > UBA4738 > UBA4738 > UBA4738 > DASPTB01. The sequence continues at coordinate 542,646 of CAVYRK010000011.1, read as the reverse complement.
CGGCCTGCGTCAACCCGGAGAACATCGTGTGCGGCACGCTCGCGGCGAGCCCCAGGATCATCAGCGAGAAGAAGATGCCGATCGACAGCGGGAACCCGGTGTTCTGGAACGTCACCAGCATGCCGGACGCGGCGCCGCGGTTGCGCCCGGGGACGCTGTTCATCACCGACGCCGTGTTCGGCGCCGCGAACAGCCCGAACGCCGCGCCGTTCAGGAACAGGATGGCGGCGAACGCGGGATAGGAGAAGTCCGCCGGCAGCAGGAGCAGCAGCCCGAACGTGAGCGCCGCCAGGAGCATCCCCGCGGTCGCGAACGGCCGGCTGCCGTAGTGGTCCGACAGCCAGCCGGATGCCGGTCCCGCGCAGATGAACCCGACGGTCAGCGGGACCATGTAGATCCCGGCCCACAGCGGTGTCTGCTCGAACCCGTAGCCGTGCAGCGGCAGCCAGATGCCCTGCAGCCACATGATGAGCAGGAACTGCAGCCCGCCTCGGCTGATCGCGGCGAGCAGCGCGGCCAGGTTCCCGAAGGCGAAGGCGCGGATGCGGAACAGGCCCAGGTCGAACATCGGCGATTCGGCGCGCCGCTCCACGAAGAGGAACACCACGAGCAGTGCCAGACCGCCGGCGATCATCGACAGGACGAACGGACTTCCCCAGCCCATCTGCGAGTCGCCGTACGGCTTGATCCCGTACGTGATGCCGACGAGCACCATCGTCAGCCCGATGCCGAACGTGACGTTGCCCCACCAGTCGATGCGCGCGGGGTTGCGCTCGCCGATCTCGCGGAGCTTCAGCATCGACCACACCGTGCCCAGGATGCCGACGGGCACGTTGACGAGGAACACCAACCGCCAGTCGACCGCCGCGAGCACGCCGCCCAGGATCAGGCCCCCGAACGAGCCCACCAGGGCCGCGATCTGATTGACGCCCAGCGCCATCCCTCGCTCGTGCGTGGGGAACGCGTCGGTGAGGATGGCCGCCGAGTTGGCCATGAGCATCGCTCCGCCGACGCCCTGGACCATCCGGAACACGATCAGCTCGATCGCGCCGGCGGCGCCGGTGCTCCACGTGAGCGAGAGCGCGATCGCCCCCAGCGTGAAGATGGCGAACCCGAGGTTGAACATGCGGACGCGCCCCACGATGTCGCCGATCCGGCCGAGTGTGACCACCAGCACCGCCGTGACCAGGAGGTAGCCCATGAGGACCCAGAGCAGGAACGTGAAGTTCGCCGGATCCAGCGGGTCGACGTGGATGCCGCGGAAGATGGCCGGCAGGGCGATGATCAGGCTCGACGCGTTCAGCGTGGCGAGGAGCATCCCGAGGGTCGTGTTGGAGAGGGCGATCCACTTGTAGTGGAGGCCGCCCGAAGGGCGCCCGTCGCCGTTGGCGGTGGTGGTGGGGCGCGCGGAACCGGCCGTCACGGTCCCCCCCGTGAGCTCGATCGGGTGCGCATCGAAGACAGTGAGCATAGCTAACCAACTGCCGTTCGACACACGGGCGAAGGGCGTCCCCCGGACGGGCCGACGCCCGGGGTGCCAGCCCCCCCTGCAAAATGTCGTGCGGGCACTCCTGCCGCAACGGGACCCCGGTGGGACACTCGCTGCAGGAGAAAAGAGGACATGGTGCGCGTACTCATCGTCGATGATCAGGAGCCCTTCCGAATGGCGGCCCGCATGGTGGTCGAGGCCACCGACGGGTTCGAGGTCGCGGGAGAGTCCGAGACCGGCGAGGACTCCGTCGAGAAGGCTCGCGAGCTCGACCCCGACCTCGTGCTGATGGACGTGAACCTTCCGGGCATCAACGGCCTGGAGGCGACCCGGCAGATCCTGTCCGGCTCCGAGCGCGTGGTCGTCCTGCTGGTCTCCACGTACGAGGCCGACGAGTACGCGCCTCGCGCCGCGGAGTGCGGGGCGGCCGCGTACATCCCCAAGGCCGAGCTCGACCCCGTGCGGCTGTCGGAAGCCTGGGAAGCCGCCTCCGCCGCCTGATTCAGCCTGCGGGCCCGGCGGCGGGAACCGATCCGACCACCGTCGTCCCCGCGCCCGGCACCGACCGCACGCTCAGGCTCCCGCCGACGGCGTCCAGCCGGTCGGCCATCCCCAGCAGGCCGCTGCCGAGTGAGGTCGTGGCGGGGTCGAACCCCGTCCCGTCGTCCACGACCTCGAACCGGAGGTCGCCGTTCGACGCGGAGAGCCGCAGCGTGGCCGAGGACGCGCTCGCGTACTTGGCGATGTTCTGCAGGGCCTCCAGGGCGCAGAAGTAGACGGCCGCCTCGACCTCCTGCGGATACCGACCCACGCCGTCGGCCTCGACCGCCACCGGCACCGCCGACTTGCGGGCCTGGGCCCCCAGCGCGGCCGCCAGTCCCTGGTCGGCCAGCAGCGGCGGATAGATCCCGCGGGCCAGGTCGCGCAGGTTCTCCAGGGCGTCGACGGCCTCGGCCTGGAGCGCGTCCAGCAGCTCCGCCGCCTTCGGCGGATCCTTGTCGGCGAACGAACGCGCCAGCCGCAGCTTCACGGCCAAGGCGACCAGCTGCTGCTGGGCGCCGTCGTGGATGTTGCGCTCCAGGGCGCGGGCGCGTTCGTCCTGCGCCGCGACGATGCGCTGGCGGGAGGCGCGCAGCTCCTCGATGAGGCGCACGTTGCGGAGCACCAGCCCGGCCTGGCCGGCCAGGTCGCTCAGGAGCCGCTCCTCGGTGGAGGTGAGCGGCTCGGAGGGCGGCTTCGAGACCGTGATCGCGCCGAGCAGCTCGCCGCCCTGCGAGACCTCCACCGCGCGCGAGACCTCGGGGATGGCGGGCAGCGTTCCGCCGGCAAGCGGCATGGACTCGCCCGCCGGTCCGCCCACGGGCCAGCTCGCGGACGCCCGCAGCTCGTTCCCCACGGCGACCCAGACGCGGGCCTCCGAGGCACCGGTCCCCTCGGCCACCACCTGCGCCATGCGCACCAGCAGATCCTGGGCGCCGTACATCCCCGCCAGGTGCTCGGAGAACCCAGAGAGCACCTCGTACGGCGTGGCCCGTTCCCCGTACACGAACCGGTTCGCGACGCGCTGCACACGGCGCCGCAACGGCTGGAACGCGATCGCGACGATCGCGGCCGCAACCGCGGACAGCGCCGGCGTGGACACCGACCCCGCGATCTGGCCGATGCCGACGACCAGGCCCACGTAGACGACCGTGATGAAGGCGGCGAGCGCACCGTAGACGATCGTCTTGGAGATCACGACGTCGATGTCGAACAGCCGGTACCGGACGATGGCGATGCCGACCGAGATCGGAATGCCGAGGGCGACAAGGGGCGTCGCCACGATCCAGAAGATGCCCAGGACCGGGCTGTTCTCACCAGCGACTAGCCCGAGGGGGAACACGATGACGATCCACGCCGCGGCGAGGCCGACCACGTACGCGAGCCAGCGGAGCTGTGTGTGCTGCGCGGGATCGGCCTTCCTCCGCCGCACGAACAGGGACACCACCGAGAGCAGCGAGGTCACGGCCAACGCCAACGCGGCGATCGTGCTGAGGAGGTGTCCGGCGCCGGTGAATGCCTCCACACCGAGCGGATCGCTTGCGGTGACGCCGGCGTGGTCCAGGTCGTCCGACCACACGTCCACGATGTGGTGCGCCATCAGGAGCTGGGTCGCCACACCGAGGAGGAGTGCGGCCACGGTCACCCACAGCACGACGCGCCATGCGCGGGACACGGGACGCCCGTCCGGGAACAGCTGCAGCACGAGCACGATCCCGATGAGCGCCACGATCGGCGTGGGCTCGGCCAAGGCCAGGATCAGGGCCGGTGCGGGCAGCGACCCCGGCGAGGTCTTGAGCGCGTATATCCCGTACTCGGGCATGACCGTCCCGACGGCCAGCGCGATGGCGATCAGGAAGAACAGCCACCAGATGGCGTTGCCCGGATGCCGGCGAACGATGGCGAGCCCGGCCACGACATAGGCGATCCCGGTGAGGGTGAACAGCCCCCACAGGAACCACTGGTTGCCGTAGACGACGTGCCGGTTGAGGGAGAGCAGGAGCCCGCCCAGCACCCACAGAGCAGCGACGACCACGGTGAGGACGTATGCGAGCGCCCGGCTCCCGCCGCCGGTGGATCCTTCCGCCCCGACGACGTCGCCCGCCGTGTCGACCCCGGCCGTCATGCCCGAAATTGTCTCCCCTCCGCGACCCGCCGGAAAGCGTGGCCGCCGAACGATCCCCGGTGGAGACCCCCAGGCCCTGCCGGGGGCCAGCATCCCCACTGATCAGCGTGCCCTCGCGCGAAGATGTGGTGCGGCCCGGGTGGGCCGAGGGGGCGGCTCCGGGCTAGCCTGCGCCCCGTGAGCCCCGATTCAGCCCTCGGCCGGCAGCCCCTCCTCGCGGAGGAAGGCCAGCACAGCCATGACCCGGCGGTGGACGTCGGTCTCGGCCGAGAGCCCGAGCTTGTGGAACACCGAGTTGATGTGCTTCTCGACCGCCCGCTCGGTCAGGAACAGCGAGGCGGCGATCGAGGCGTTGTTCTTCCCCTGCGCCATCTGGGACAGGACCTCCCGCTCGCGCTCGGTGAGCTGCGAGACCGGCGAGCGCGCCATGCGGTCGCGGCGGGCCACCAGCGCCTCCACGACCTTCGGGTCCAGCACCGAGCCGCCCTTCGACACCTCGGTGAGCGCCCGGACGAGCTCGTCGACGTCGGCAACGCGCTCCTTGAGGAGGTACCCGAGGCCGGCCGCCCCGTCCTTCAGCAGCTCGTACGCGTAGTCCTCCTCCGCGTACTGGGACAGGACCACGACGCCGATCTCGGGATGCTCGGCCCGGATGCGCCGCGCCGCGTCGATTCCCTCCGTGGTGTTCGTCGGGGGCATGCGGATGTCGGTGAGGACGGCCGCCGGCGCGTACTCCTCCACCGCGGCCAGCAGGCCGGGGAGGTCGCCCACCGATGCCACCAGGTCGATCTGGCCGGCCTCCGCGAGCAGGGCAGCCGTCCCCTCTCGGACCAGGTAGTTGTCCTCGGCGAAGACGATGCGCACCGGCATGCGCGGATGGTACAACGGCAGTCGGGACCGCTCGTGAGATGCCGCGGAGGGCGGATCCACGTGCGTTCGAGGGGGGTTGCGTGAGCATCAGGGTGGTGCTGGCCGACGACAACGTGCTCGTTCGCGAGGGCGTGCGCGCGCTGCTGAACGCCTCGGAAGGGATCGAGGTCGTCGGCGTCGCCGCCGACGCGCCGTCGCTCCTCGCCGCCGCCGACGAACACCAGCCGGACGTCGTCGTCACCGACATCAAGATGCCGCCGAACTTCCGGCTGGAGGGCATCGACTGCGCATTGGAGATCCGCTCGCGGCATCCCGACACCGGGGTGGTCGTGCTCTCCGCCCACGACGACGAGGAGTACGCGCTCGCGCTCCTGGGCGGGGGCGAGAGCGGGCTCGGATATCTGCTGAAGGACCGGATGGCCGAGGGTGACGAGCTGTCCCGGGCGATCCACGAGGTGCACGCCGGCGGCTCCATGGTGGACCCGACCATCGCCGCGCGGCTGTCCGAGAGCCGGGAGGGCCGCGACGAGGACCGCGAGATCCTCGACCTCATGGCCCAGGGCCTCGGGTACGCGCAGATGGCCGAGCGGCTCGACACCACGCAGGAGGCGATCGACCGGCGCGTCACGGCCGTATTCGTCCGGCTCGCGGGCGGGTCCGGAGCCGGATCGTCGCGGGCGGTGGACGAGCTGAAGCGGATGCACGCCGCGGTGGTCGAGCGGTCGAGCACCGCGGAGGCGCTTCGCTCGTACGTTCCCCAGCAGGTCGCGGACAAGCTCGCCGGCGGGGCGATGGTGCAACAGGAGGTGGAGGTCACCGTCCTGTTCAGCGACATCCGCGGGTTCTCGACGATCGCCGAGCGGCTGGGCGCGCGCGAGATCGCCGACGTGGTCGGCCGGCACCTCTCGGCGATGGCCGAAGTGATCGCGGCCCACGGCGGCACGATCGACAAGTTCCAGGGCGACGCGGTCATGGCGATCTTCGGCGCCCCCGATCCCCTGCCCGACCATCCCGCCCTGGCGGTGCGCTGTGCCATGGCCATGCAGGCGCGGCAATCGGAGTTGAACACCGAGGGTTGGGGAGTGGACTCCGTTCCGTCGCTCGGGGTCGGGATCGGGTTGAACACCGGCACGGTCATCGCGGGCGCCATCGGCGGCGGCGGCCGGCTCGAGTACACGGTCATCGGCGACGCGGTCAACGTCGCGCAGCGCATCCAGTCCGAGGCGGAGGCCGGCGAGATCGTGGTGGCGGCCTCGACGGCCGCCGCGGCGCCGGGCATCCCATACGAGCCGATGGGGCCGCGCGCGGTGAAGGGCCGAGAGGAACCGGTGGAGGTGCTCCGTGTCCGGCTCTGAGCCGGCTGCCGAGCCCGAGGGCTCGCGCACGCGCGTCATGGCTTGGGGGTTGTTCGTGGCCGCCACCGGCCTGTACGTGGGGGGCACGCTGGCACGGCTTCCCGGAGCCCTGGATCAAGGTCGCAGCCTCGGGTGGATCCTGGGAGCCATCGCGACGTCCGCGATCGCCCCCGCCTTCGCCTTCGCGATCGCCGGGCTCCTGGTTGGGCTCCGCCGGCCCGACAACCCGGCCGGCTGGCTCATGCTGATCATCGCGATCGGCTGGAGCCTGACGGCGCTGCCCGGCGCCACGCCGTCCCTTCCCTACCTCTCGGCGATGGCCTGGACCCTGCCCTTTGGCCTGATGGGGACTCACCTGCTGCTCCGCCTCCCCGACGGGCACCTTCCGTCGCCGGGCTGGCGATGGGTCTCACGGGGGTCGACCCTGTCCATCGCCCTGGCGGGGACGTTCCTGCCCACGGAGGACGGGCTGCCGTTCACCCCGGGAGCGGCGCTGGGACTGGCCGGGCTGCTTGCCCTGCTCGTGTGCATCCTGCTGTCGGTCGCTTCGCTCTTCGTCCGGCGCCGGCGCGCCGATGCAGAGCAGCGCCACCAGCTCCGGTGGATCGCGACGGGAGCCGCGGTCTTCTTCGGCGTCTACCTGCTGTCGTTCATCCCCGGCATCCTCGGGCTCGGGCAGGGCGGCGACTTGGGCGGCCTGGTGTTCCTGGGCATACGCCGCGATCCCGGCGGGGATCGGGATCGCGATCCTCAAGTACCGCCTGTGGGACATCGACGTCGTGATTCGGAAGGCGTTGGTCGTGGCGGTGCTGGCGGCGTTCTTCACGGCTGTCTACGCGCTCGTCGTGGGTGGTGTGGGGCGCTGGTCGGGGCGACGTCGACGACCGGCCTGTCCTTCGTCGCCGCGGCACTGGTCGCCGTCGGCCTCCATCCGGTGCTCGCGCGGGCACGGCGGTTCGCGGACCGCTTCGTGTACGGCAAGCGCGCCACGCCGTACGAGGTGCTGGCCGAGTTCTCCGAGCGCGTGGGCGAGACGTACGCCGACGACGAGGTCCTGCAGCACATGGCGCGCGTGGTCGCCGACGGCATCGGAGCATCGCAGGCCATCGTGTGGATTCGGGTCGACGACCGGCTGCGCGTCGCGGCGCGCTTGCCGGCGGACGGAGGCGTCGCTCCGGTGCTCGCCATGACCGGAGACACGCTGCCCGACATCCCGGGCACCGATGCCTCCTTCCCGGTCGAACACCAGGGCGAGCTGCTCGGAGCGCTGTCGGTCACGACGCCGCCAAACGACCCGATGGACCCGGCCAAGACCCGGCTCGTCGGCGACCTCGCCGTCGCAGGTGGGGCTGGTGCTCCGCAACGTCCGGCTGAGCACCGCCTTGCAGTGCACGGCTCGAGGAGCTTCAGGCCGCGCAGAAGCGCCTGGTCACGGCCCAGGACGAGGAGCGTCGCAAGCTCGAGCGCAACATCCACGACGGCGCCCAGCAGCAGCTCGTCGCCCTGGCCGTGAAAGCGAGGCTCGCGGGCCAGCTCGCCGAGCGGGACCCCTCGAAGGCCGTCGAGCTGATCGGGCAGATCGAGGACGAGACGCGCCGGGCGCTCGAGGATCTCCGCGACCTGGCCCGAGGGATCTATCCGCCGCTCCTGGCGGACAAGGGCCTGATCACCGCCCTGGAGGCGCAGGCCCGGAAATCGCCGGTGACGGTGACGGTCCATGGCGACGGCATCGGGCGGTTCGGCAGGACATCGAGGCGGCGGTGTACTTCTCGTGCCTGGAGGCTCTGCAGAACGTGGCGAAGTACGCGCAGGCCTCCGCGGTAACGGTCGACGTCTTCGACGGCGACGGGGCGCTCCGATTCGAGGTCCGCGACGACGGCGTCGGATTCGATCCGCGAGCGAACGGCCATGGGTCGGGTCTCGAGGATCTCCGACCGCCTCGGCGCGCTCGGCGGGACGCTGGACGTCACGTCCTCGCCGGGCGCCGGCACGGTCGTGCGCGGGAGCCTGCCCATCGATGCCGCGAGCAGAGCCACCGTCGGAGTCCTGCCGTGACCGGGACGGCGGCCGTGGCCGAAGACGGCGCACGACCCACCGCGCCCGGGCCGGCGATCGTCGCCTGGCTCCTGCTGGCGGTCGCGCTGGTGTTCTTCCTGATCGGCAGCACCCTCCACATCGCGAGCAGCCAGGCCTACGAGATCATCGGGTACGCCGCACCGCTCGGCTTCGCGGGCGTCGGATTCGTCCTAGCGCTGCGTCGCTCGCGCAACCCGCTCGGCTGGCTCATGCTCGTTGCCGGGATCACGTTCATGTTCCCCGGGGACGTCTACGCGCAATACGCGGTCCTCGTCCGGCACGGCGACCTCCCCGGCGCGGGGATCGCCAACGGCTTGGCGGATCCGATGTGGGTGCCGTTCATCGGCTGCACCGGCCTGCTGCTCCTGCTCTTTCCCGACGGGCACCTGCCGTCACCCCGCTGGCGGTGGTTCACGCGGCTGTGCGTGGCCGGGATGGGCATTGGCCTGTTCGTCACCGCGGTCCTTCCCACGACCTTCTCTGCGGACGGACTGCCTCAGCTCCGAAACCCCTTCTTCGTCAAGGTCCCCGAGGCGCTGGGGTTGCTGGCGCTCGTGGTTCCGATCCTCGTCGCCGGCGGCGCAACGGCGTTGATCGTCCGGATCCGCCGGTCGACCGACCCGGTGGAACGGCGGCAGCTGCGATGGGTCGCATGGGCCGCGAGCGTCCTCGCGGTGCTCTACGTGATCGCGTTCGTCGTCGAGAGCCTGAATGTGCTGCCGGGCTCGGACCAGTGGAACAACTGGGTGGGCGCGGTGGCCATCGTCAGCTTCGTGATCATCCCGATCTCGATCGGCATCGCGGTGATGAAGTATCGCCTGTTCGACATCGACATCGTGATCCGCAAGACCGTCGTGTTCGCCGTCGTCGCCGGGTTCATCGCCGTGGTCTACGTCGCGGTCGTCGTCGGCGTCGGCACGCTGGTGGGAACGCAGGGCAGCCCGATCCTCTCGGCGATCGCGGCCGCCATCGTGGCGCTCGTCTTCCAGCCCGTCCGGGCGCGGGCCGGGAGGTTCGCCGACCGTGTGGTGTACGGGAAACGCGCAACGCCGTACGAGGTCCTCGCCGAGCTCGGCGGACGGCTCAGCGATACGTACGACGCCGACGAGGTGCTGCCGCGCCTGGCGCGCGTGCTGGGCGAGGGCGTCGGCGCGCGTCGCGCCCGCGTCCTGTTGCGGGTGGACGGGAAGCTCCAGCCGGTGGCAACGTGGCCGGTGGCCGTCGATGAGAGCTTCCCTGATGACTTCAGCACCGAGGTCCGGCACCAGGGTGAAGAACTCGGCGCGCTGTCGCTGTCGATGCCCGCCAACGACCCGATGGACCCGAACAAGGAGCAACTCGTCGCCGACCTCGCGTCGCAGGTCGGCCTGCTGCTCCGCAACGTCCGTCTGACGGAGGACCTGAAGTCACGGCTCGCGGATCTGCAGGCCGCGCAGAAGCGCCTCGTCACCGCGCAGGACGGGGAACGCCGGCGCCTCGAGCGCAACATCCACGACGGCGCGCAGCAGCAGCTGGTGGCCCTGGCCGTGAAGATGCGGCTGGCCGACACGCTGGTCGATCGCGACCCGGCCGCCGCCCGCGCGCTGCTCGAGCAGCTCCGCACGGACACGACGGACACGCTGGAGGACCTGCGCGACCTGGCACGTGGCATCTACCCGCCGCTGCTCGCCGACAAGGGGCTCCTCGCGGCGCTCGAGGCGCAGGCGCGCAAGTCACCCGTGGAGACCACGGTGCGGGGAGACGGCATCGGCCGGTTCGACCAGGACGTCGAGGCGGCCGTCTACTTCTCGTGCCTGGAGGCGATGCAGAACGTCGCGAAGTACGCGCACGCGTCGCGTGTCGCGATCCACCTGTCGAACGGCGACGGCCGCGTGACGTTCGAGGTGCAGGACGACGGGGTCGGCTTCGAGCCTGCCGCGAACGGCATGGGCACGGGGCTGCAGGGGATCGCGGACCGGCTCGGCGCCCTGGGCGGCGTGTTCGAGGTGCGCTCGGCTCCCGGCGCCGGGACGACGGTCACCGGCTCGGTCCCGGTCCATGGCGCCGTCGGCTGAGACCGGGCTCTCAGCCGCTCCCCGGCGGCGCCGCGTCGAACGTGACCGAGTCGCGGACGCGGGGTGAGAACGGGCCGTGGTCGACGGCGACGAACTCGACCTGCAGCGTGTGCCGCCCGGCCTTCACCGGGATCGTGTCGGACGAGCCGGCGAGCATGGACACCAGTCGGCCGTCGAGCCACACGTGGAGGTGCCCCTCGTTCGGCACGAGCTTCTTGGAGGTGAACGGGACCAGCTTCCCGCCGTCGATACGCACGACGAGCTGCACGTCGGAAGACCGGACGACCTCCTCGTCGCGCGGGCTCACGATCTCGATCCGAGCACGGGTGGACGGGCGGAAGACCGACGGGCCCGGCCGCAGGATGAAGGGAAGGATGGTCGCGGCGCACAGGCATCCGGCGGCCAGCACGCCGAGCCCGTAGCCCTCCGCCCGCCGCAGACCGGCGCTCTCGGGCTTCAGCAGCGACCACGCGCCCATGCCGAGCGGCCACGCCGCCAGGAACAGGCAGACGGCGACCACGCCGCCCACGCCGATGTTGCCCTGGTGCGCCAGAAGGCCGGCCACCGAACCCCCTCCCTCCGTTTCGACCAGCCCATCCAATACCTGCGGCCCGCTCGCGTCGACGGCCCGGGCGCGCTACGGGCGGGCTCAGCGAGGCGTCCCGACGCTCTCCGCGGAGGCGAACGGCCGAAGGCCCCAGTCGTACACGACGTCGGTCCCCAGGAGGATGTCGTACAAGGACCGGCTCCGCGCGCTGAACAGCAGCCACAGGAACCCGATGGGGAACACCACGCAGAGGGTGGCACGGAGGGAGGCGCGCGCCGCGCCGATGGGCCGCCCGTCGCGTCCGGTCAGCCGCAGCCCCGCCATGCGCTTGCCGGTGCTGCGGCCGGTGCTGCCCCAGGTGAGCGTGAAGTACAGGATCGCGATCACGCACACGATCAGGCCCGACACCCACGTCTCGAGCGCCGGCAGTCGGAACCCGCGGAGCGGGTGGGCCACGTAGCGAATCAGGGCCGAGAAGGCGAGGACGCCGACCCACATGACCGCGATCACGAAGCCGTCGATGACGTTCGCCGACGCGCGCGTCACGAAGCCCGCGTTGCGTCCCTGCATGGCCCTCGTGCCGTTCTCGCCCACGCCGGAGCTCATGGGGTCGTCGCGTCTCCGGCGGCATCCGAGGCATCCGCCGAGGATGGTTGGTCCGGCCCCGGGCCCTCACGCCGCATGAGGAGGCGGTCGACGACGCGCGTCACCAGCCGGTCGGCTTGCATGCCGCCCACGCGGAGGGCGTCGACCGCGTCCACCGTCACGGTCCCTGTGGACTCACGAATGATCTCGCTCAGCTCGATCTCATCGATGACCTCCTCGGCGATGGTGGTCAGGTCGAGCTCGTTGATGACGCGTTGCGCGATCGCCGTCAGGTCGAGCTGATCGATGACGCCCTCGGCGATGGCCGCCAGGTCGAGGCGCCCGATCACCCGCTCCACGTCGAGGCGGGCGGCGACGGCATTGACGTCGAGCCGCCCGGCCACCTCGTTGATATCCACCCGAGCGAGGATGCGATCGATGTCCACACGATCGACGATCGCATCGAGGTCGAGGCGTTCCACGATCCGGGTGGCGATCTCGGCGGCCAGGTCGAGTCCTCGCTCCGTCGCGACCTGCCCGCCCTCGGCGACGGCCTTCCGCGCACGCTGGTCCCAGGGCTCCGCGACGTCCGTCAACCGCTGGACGGGACGCCGGATCGGCCGGTGCTGCATGAGCGTCGTCGCCCCCTGTTCGGCCTGCGACGCGGCCCACGCAGCCCCAGCGAACACCCGGCGGGCGACCTCGGCACCGATCGCGACGGCTCCGAGTGCCAGCACCTCGGTGGTCTCGACGGACGTCCGCTGGTCCCGATCCCGCGCAGTCGCGCCGGGATCGGGCTCAGGCTCCGGTGCATGCCGGGAGCGGAGCCGCCGCCCGACGCCCTCCATGCCGGCGGCCACGAGCCCCATCGTCCGGAGCGACAGCCGGGTGATCCCCCCGACGGCATCGTAGAACCGGTCCACCGAGTCGCGTGAGGTCGCCGGTTCGTCGAAAGCGTCGTCGTGACCCAAAGATCCGTCCTTTGCGAGAGCGCCTGGGACGATCGTACCCCGTTCGATTCACCGGGCGGGGCCGGGGAGCGGACCGTCCTCCTCGACGGCCTCCAGGTCGCCGACGATGGCGCAGCGGAGGTCTGCCAGCCGGTCGGTGCGGGTGACGAGCCGCCGGTAGGCCTCCCCCGCGCGATACGCGAGCGGATGGAAGAAGAGGTAGGTCGGCCGCGGCTCGATCAACTGGAGCGACACGACCCGGAATCCGCTCGCCGCGGCAAGGCGGTGGAGCGTCCGCCGGTCGTTCGCGCGGTAGTGCGTGTGGAACGTCTCGGCTCCGGTGTTGTCGGGCGGCAGGCCGAGGTGGCTTCTCCGGCGCGTCCGGAACCACACGTGGAAGCGGTGCGGCGTGAGCCTCGCCGCGAGCGCCACGTAGTGGTAGCGGTTCGGCGTCTGGAACACGAAGTGGCCGCCGGGTCGCAGCACCCGCCGCGCCTCCCGGAACACCGTCAGCGGCCGGTCCAGGTGCTCGAAGACGTACCGGGCGTAGACGAGGTCGAACGTCCCAGCCTTGAACGGCAGACGGGCCAGGTCGCCGAACGCGGCGTGGCTGACGTTCGGGTTCGTCGCGAGACCGGGATCCACGTCCACACCGACGACACGCGCGGATTCTCCGTAGGACCGGTGGTGACGGGCGCCTGATCCCGCGCCCGAGTCCAACACCATGGCGCCCGGCGAGAGCCGAGTGCGGACGAGCGAATCGAAGACGACGTGATCGCTCATCGCACCCCCTCCGGCTCCAGTCATCGCTCTCCCGGCTCTCAGGATGCCATGGGAGGAGCAGTCGGGGCCCGTCAGTGCCGCCCTGCGGACGCCCCCACCCAGAGCCGAGGAGGCGACGCTTCGTCGATGTATCCGAGTTGTAAAGCATCGGTCTTCCGCGGCATGCGCGATGTACGGCCGTTGCGGAACCATCTTCTGGGGTGACAGAATCCCCCATGCAGCCTCCCGGCTGGCAATCTCCTCGGGCCAAGCTCGCCGTCACCGCTGCGCTGGTCGTGATCGTCGCTTCCTCCGCCGCAGACATCGTCTACTCCGCGGTGACTGGCTCGAACGGCCCCGCTCCGGTCACTGCCGCCGGACACGCAGGTCACGCGCGAACCCACCCGAACGTCGTCCTGATCGTGAGGGCCTGGGAGCTATTACCCAGCCCCGTTCGAAGGCATCCGCACGCTCCGATACCTCTACATCCAGTACGGAAAGCTGCGTCTGTCGCTTGGGGGTCCGCTTGCCTCCTATCCGAACGGGTCAGAGGAGCTGTACGACCTCAAGACCGATCCGTACGAGCTGAACAACCTCGCCGCCCTCCCCCAGTATCAGGAGCTTCGACGAAGCCTGGCAGCACAGCTGCAGCAGCTGCTGAAGTCCTGAGGTGTGGCGCGCTGCCGGGAACTCCGTCCGGTGGGGCGGGCAGGCCTCGAACCTGCGACCGACGGATTACCGGCTACGGAGGGTCGTCGAACCCCCGCGTCCGGACCCAGCCCGGATTCAGGGTACGGGATCTACTTCGCTGACCGCCGCGTCGACTTCAACCTTTGCCAACATCCGGTCAGTCGACGGCGTCTCTTCAGAGGGACAAGCCCTTGCGATGGGTCACGAATCAAGAAGCTCGGTGGTGACGCTAAGCGGATACCTTGCGCACCTTCTCGCCGCATTGAGGGCAGACGTATGGCTCGAAGGTGCTTCGCGCTCGTTGGAACAGATAGACAACGGCTGGCCAGTGAAAGTTCGGCACGTCCTTCGTTGCGTCGACCGTCCCATGAGTCGGGCATTCCCCTTTGAGGGTCTCTTGCCTGAATCGCTCTTTGGCCATTGTCATCTGATCCTTTCCGTTGTTACCGCTAAGCATCAGCGAACCGAAACGTCCGTGAAGCGAGCAAGAAGGTGGCGATGCCCCAGGCCACCAAGAGAAGCAGTTGGGGTCCCGTTTGGCTGACGGACTGTCCGTCGTTCATCACCTTTCGAAGGGCTATGAGCAGGGGTGAGAGCGGAAGGTAGTGAACGATCCTCTGCAGGACCGCTGGAAGGGCCGTTGTCGGGAAGAAGACCCCAGAGAGAAACATCATGGGAAGGGTGATCGCTTGTGCCATCCCCTGGGCCGCGTCGGGCCCGGAGGCGCGTCCGGCAATCAGGAACCCGATATTCAAGAAGACGAGGTTTCCGAGGGCCACGAGGAACGCAACCGAGAGCAGGTTGCCATAGATGTGGGCATGGAACAGAACGACCCCAACCGCCACGATAAGAACTGCCTGAACGAGCGACAGAGCAAGCCTCGCCAGGACCTGAGCAGTAAGGAACCGGCGCGGGGGAAGCGGAGTGGCCAGAATGCGCTTGAGGATTCGCTGCTCCCTGTAGCGAGATACGGCCACCGCCAGAGCCGTGATGGAGAAGGTCATTACGCCCAGTCCAACGAGTCCAGGCAGCAGGAAGTCGTAGTACTTGGAGGAATGCCCGGAGACGCTTCTTTGCTCAAGAACCAGCGGAGGGTTGCTGACCCCTGAGAGCCGCAAGTTAAGCCCATCAACCACCCGCTGGATTGCCTGCTGGGCCACCTGATCGTTCTGGATGTTGCTCTGGTTGTAGTACACGGTGAGCGTGCTGCTCCCCGATGACACCGCGGGGATCACCACCACGGAGTCGAGGTGTCCGTCGAACAGATTCCGTCTGGCCGCCGATAGGCTCTTCCACTGCTGGAGCTTGACGGAGGGAACCTTCGAAAGGCCGGCGTCCACCTCTCGCGACACCACCGATGGCTGAGCTGCAATGGCCGCCAAGTGAAGGGTCGGAAGTTTCCCGAAGTTGAAAAGGCCGAAGACGACGGCAAAGATCACGGGGAAGGCAAGCGCGTAGAACAACGCTTGGCCATCTCGATACAGCATCTTCAAACTCGTGGCGAAGAGCTTGCCCATCCCTGGCCTACTCCCTGAGATCGCGGCCGGTCAGTGAGAGGAACACCTCCTCGAGGGTGGCCGGGGCTACCCGGACGTCGTTGACTTCGATGCCTCGGGCCCGCACCCAGTCCACGAAGGGGGGCATGGTTTCGGCAGCACGGGCGACGCCGAGCTCATAGTGCATGTCGCCGTTCGCCGATGCGGAGACTTCGTGGACTCCTGGCAGAGCCTTGAGTTCGTCGGGCTCGACACGGTCGGGCGTGGAGAACGCGATCCGATACGCGGTTGGAAGGCGGCTCACCAGCCCGATGGTGGTGTCGAGGGCCTGGATCTTTCCGTGATCGACAATGGCTACCCGGTCGCAGAGGATCTCGGCCTCCTCCATGTAGTGGGTCGTGAGGACAACGGTCTTGCCGTCCTCCTTGTTGATGGAGGCGATCAGTTCCCACAAGTTCCTTCGAGCCTGAGGGTCAAGCCCCGTGGTCGGCTCGTCCAAGAACAGGACGTCGGGGTCATTCACAATCGCCGCGACGATAGAGAAGCGCTGAGCCTGCCCACCGGAGAGTTCTCGGACAAGTGATCGGCGTTTGGGAAGGAGCCCCACCTTCTCGAGCAAGACTCTCGGCGAGACCCGCTTGGAGTAGAAGGAGCCAAATAGGTCGAGGATTTCCTCAAGCGTGAGGTAGTTGAAGTACGCTCCGGCCTGCAGTTGGACACCGATGCGTTCCTTCACTTCTTCACGATCCTTTTCACCGTCCATCCCCAGCACGGTTACATGGCCGGAGGTCGGTGACTGCAAGCCCTCGATGATCTCCAGGGTCGTGGTCTTGCCTGCTCCGTTGGGCCCGAGGAAGCCAAACACCTCACCCCGGCGCACCGAGAACGACACTTGATCGACGGCGGTGAGCGACGCGCCGCCTCGCACTGGAAACGTCTTGACGAGGTCCTGCACCCCGACAGCTGATTCAGAAGCCGTGTTCATGGCTCTGCTTCGAGTCTTCGCAGATGTTGATCATCGGAGGCTGCCAGGAAGATACGCGATACAGTCGGAAGAAGCCAGCGGCCCACCCCTGCGAGCTTCCCCGTCGGTCGGTGGGGCGGTGCTGCGGCCCGACGAACGCAATCGAGATCGCCGGGGCCGGCGGCTCGGCCTACCACGCCTCTGCGGTCTGCCCACTCCTGCGCGCCAGCCAGCCGAAGGCTCGTAAGCGCGGGCACGTCGTGCGGAAGCTCCGGTGCGTCGCCCAGGTGGAGGTACGAGACCAGCCATGCCGCGGCTGCGTACCCGAGAATCGATGGCCAGTGAGAAACGGCTCAGCTCGACGCAGGAGCGGCGGTCAGGTCCTTAGGTGCGGTATGCGACGGTCGCGTAGTCCCACCCTCGAATACCCTGGCTGAAGCCTGTTACGTAGACCTGCCGACCGCCGGGTCCGACTGCAATGGAGTAGGACGCCTGAAGACCTCCTTGTCGTCCCGAATACGACCGGTTCCAGATCAACCGTCCCTTAGGCGAAAAAGCCAGCGTTCCGTACGCGGGGTGATAGCGAAGGTATCCGGCTGTGCCGGTCACAAAGATGCGCCCGCCGTTCGGAGCGGCGACCGCACTCGCGTATTCGCCACCCTGGCAATCACGATTTGCGCTGCTCCACAGCATTCCCCCGTCTGACGTTTCATAGTCGATGACCAGATAGCAGACACGTGAGAAGGGACCTGGCGGCCCAACGTCACCCACTACATAGAGCCTCTTCCCGTCGGGACCCACCGCAAGCGCGAATCCGAGTCCATCCTTGAACAGCTGCGTCCACAGGTGGTTTCCCTGGGAATCGTAGCTGACCGTGATGGCCGAGTACGTATTGCAACCGGCGTTGCAGCCATACCCCGTGACATACACGCGCGAACCATCCGGGCTCACGGCGATCGCTGTTGGTTCCGCCTGTTGCCATGCTGCGGAGACGGCCGCCTTATCCCGCCAGAGTTGTGCTCCCGTTGCGCGCCAGCCGCACCGTGAGACGGTCGGCTTCTCCGAGCGTCATCAGCGGCCCCGAGCCCTCGAGACCGGGCACCTGGGCGACC
The DNA here is from genome assembly GCA_963770955.1 of uncultured Actinomycetota bacterium. GTDB lineage: Bacteria > Actinomycetota > UBA4738 > UBA4738 > UBA4738 > DASPTB01. Next base: position 525,031 of record CAVYRK010000011.1, on the reverse strand, counting down.
GACACCTACATCGTCCGTGTCGGGGCCACGGGCACGCTCCCCTCCACGAGCGTCCCGTTCCCCCGCGTCGAGGTCACACGAAGCTCCCCACCGAGGGCGGCCAAACGATCGCTCATGCCTTGCATACCGGTCCCGTGGCCCTTGGCGGCAGCGTCGAACCCCACCCCATCGTCTTGCACGGCGAACACGAGGTGACCGTCGAGCCCTGAGAGGCGCACGATCGCCCGAGATGCCTGGGCGTACTTGGCCACGTTCTGGAGTGCCTCCAGCGCACAGAAATAGATGGCGGCCTCGGTCTCCTGCGGGTAACGCCCGACGCCGTCGCGTTCCACCTGCGTGGGTACCGCGGACTTCTTAGCCTGCGCCTCGAGCGCGACGACGAGGCCGTGATCGGCCAGCAAGGGCGGGTAGATGCCGCGAGCGAGATTGCGGAGGTTCTCCAGCGCATCTTGTGCCTCTGATTTCAACTGGCCCAGCAACGCTTCCACCTTTGGGTCGGACGTGGCCATCGATTGCGCGAGGTTCGCCTTCACCGCGAGCGCCACGAGCTGCTGCTGGGCTCCGTCGTGGATGTTGCGTTCAATCTTTCGGCGCTCCTCGTCCTGGGCCGCCACGATGCGCTGGCGGGATGCCTTCAAATCCTCGATCAGGCGGACGTTGCGCAGGACGAGTCCCGCCTGCGAGGCGACATCGCGCAGCAGTTTGTCCTCGACTGCTGAGACGGGATCGCCGGCGGACTTGTGGATCGAGATGGCTCCCAGCAGGTCGCCTTGGTGACGGACCATGACGGCCCGCGACGCGCCCAGGACATCGATTCCGTCGCCGTCTGTCACAACGACCCGATCGAGCCTCGGGCCGGCCGGCCACATGACCTCGTCCACCAGCTCGGATCCCGAGAGCAACCAGACGTCGGCCCGGTTCGCACCTGTTCCTTCGGCAAGCATCTGCGCAGTGCGTGGCAGCACGTCCTCGAGTGAGTATGCGCCGGCCATCTCATCCGAGAAGTGCGACAGGACCTCGTAGGGCGTGGCTCGCTTCCCGTACACGACGCGGTTGGCGAGATGCGTCGTCCTGGTCCTCACCGGGTTGAAGGCAAGCGCAATGATCCCGGCTGCCACGAGTGTGAGCAATGGGGTGTGGGCAGATCCGATCGCCGCTCCGATGCCGATGACCAGAGCCACGTAGACGGCCACCAGGAACGCGGTCAGCACCCCGTAGACAATTGCCTTGCTGACCACGATGTCAATCTCGTACAGGCGGTACTTCAGCACGGCAATGGCGATGGACCCGAGAAAGAACAGCAGCGCAAGGCTCGAGAGCACCGATATCACGAAGGCGTCCGACAGATTCTCCGCGACGAGGGTGGCCACCACGAAGAAGGCTCCCGCCACGAACCACTTCATCTGGAGATGCTCGTCGCCTCTCGACCTTCGAAACCGCACGACGACCGCGGCGAGGGGTGGGATGAACGCCCCCATCAGGGCTGCCACGAACAGGAGACCGTAGGCGGCGCCTTCAAAGGCGGCTTCGCTGAACGGGTCCATCCAGGCTTGGGTGGCGACCCGTAGCGGGATCGCGGTGAGCAGCACGCACGCGAACCCAACGAACCATGACACCGGACGCCATCGCCGCGAAGGCAGGTGGCCCGTCGGGAACAGAAGCAAGCCGAACGCCATCGACACGAGGGCGAGTACCCATGCCCAGTTCCCGATCCACACCCATGCCCTTCCTCCGGGCGGCGATGTCGTGCTCACCTTCAGAGCGAAGACGCCGTAGGGCTGTCCGAACGTCGCGAGCCCGAGCGAAAGGCCGGATGCCAGGAACAGCCACCCGATCGGATTCTCGGGTCGACGCGCCGCCAGGACTCCGCCGACGACGGGAATTCCGAGAATCGCGGCGTTCGAGAGCACGTACGAGGCGGTCCACAGCGAGCCGCCCGCAATGCGTGCGTTGCGATCAACGAAGGCCAGCCCGAGTCCGCCGAGGATCAGACCGATCGAAAGAAGTGTGATGAACCACGCGAGTCGGGCAGCCGTCTTCGGCTTCAAGGTCAGCTGAGGGCGGCCAAGCGATCGAGCCTTCATGTCAGGCGGGATTCTCCCTCCAAGGCCGATCGCACGAAAGGGCGGTTCCCACCACTTTTGAGTGGCCAGCACGAGGAATCGAGGGTGGTTGGCATCCCGCGAACGCGGCGGGGACGGATCTACTGACTGGGTCCGAGCGGGCACCGACCCCTTCCGACCATCCGGACTCTGGCGATCTGTTCCCGGCGTCACGCCCGAACCTGCTCGCCGGACCTACCCCGCCCGTGAGGTCATCCTCGTTCTGGGGGGCACAGCCACTATCGAGATCGATGACGGCCCGTTGCCTCCCGTCCCGGGCTCGGGGTGTGGGGGGTAGATGGGACTCAGTGAGCGACCGAATCGAGGGGGAGGCGAGCGGCCCACCCAAAGTCGAACACCTCAAGACCGCAGCGTCGATGCGTGGAGGGGGTGCGTTCACCGCCAAGCGCTCCGCCGTGGACGCAACAAGCTGGACCAACGTGTCGTGATCGAAGAGCGTGAATTCCTTCGCCAGCCTCTTGCGAGGCGATGACGGGCGCATTGGGAAGATCGCGAGACGCAAGCGTCGCCGTCCGTCGAAGACATCGAATCCTACGCCTAGGACGAGACCTTGATCCGAACGGCTCACGATTCGGTCTGCAGCGTTCACTCTCACCGTATACGGGCACATGTTTGACGAGGACCTTGACGACGTCGCACGCCGACTTGAGGCTCACGTTTCGAGCTCCGTGCGGGATCAGCGCGGGATCGTCGCCATGTCTTCTTCCGGTGGCGGGGGGGCGACGCCGTATCTGACCTGCAGCAACGCTCGTGGGGCGGGCAGGCCTCGAACCTGCGACCGACGGATTATGAGTCCGCTGCTCTAACCGACTGAGCTACCGCCCCGGCGCGAAGACTCTAACGCGCGCGTTCACGCGGAGGACGGCGGCAAGGGCTGTTCCCTCTTTCGCGAACCAAGGTTTGAACCCCGCGCGTTTGGGAAAGAGGGTGCGCCCGAACCAAATCAGACCAAATTCCATTTGCAATAGCCGTGGTTTGACGGCACTTCACAACCGTGCTACATCGGACAACGAGCCCGCCCGCACAAGAGAAGGGGGAAAGGATGCGAAGAGCTCTTGCTCTCGTAGTGGCCTCGGTCGCGATGGTGGCGCTTGTTGCGTACAACGCCTCCGGAGCGACCAGGCCACTCGGCAATGCAGGCGCGAAGGCTTCGGCCAGCAAGGTCACTGGGCCGACGGCGCCGGTCACGCACTGGTGCAACACCAACGGCGTCACGTGCGCCGAGCCGTACCAGAACTGGGAGGAGTATCCGTTCTTCAAGCGGCTCGAGCAGCAGGGCATCAAGATCGACGACTACATCGGCCACGACGAGCCCTCGGTTCTGTTCTACTCGTCGCAGAACGGCTCCGGCAACGACAACAACTACACCCTGCGCATGCCGACGGAGCCGACGCTGCCCCCGAAGCAGGACGGCAGCGGTGGCACGGCGACCTTCCAGCGCAGCGTCGCTCCGTGGCTGGGCATGGCGATGTGCGACGACCAGTCGGCTCCGAACCCCGATTGGTCGGGCACGGCCTACCCGAACGTGCCGTGCACGCCGGACAGCGACGCGAACATCTTCAAGAGCGACAAGGCAAGCAACGCCAAGTACATCGGGAAGCACCCGGGAACGGCCTACATGGAGATGCAGTTCTACCCTCCGGGCTGGGTGAAGTGGCCGCTGGGCACCAGCTGTGACGCGCACTCGTGGTGCGCCGCGATCAACATCTGGAGCCTGTCGATCGACGAGAACACGCAGACCCCGAACAACAACTCGTGTCTCAACACGGTCGGCATCGAGCCGGGGAACTTCGCGTACATCACCAAGAACGGCGTCGCGACCGTCCCGGCCAACCCGCTGCAGCCCGGCCGGTACAACCTGCCGCCGAAGAAGAACCTGCTGCTCATCGGCGGAGGCGACCAGGTCAACGTGCAGCTGCACGACTCGGCGGCCGGATTCGTCGTCGACATCACCGACCTGACCACGGGGGCGCACGGCTCCATGACGGCCAGCGTGGCGAACGGCTTCGGCTCTGTGCACTTCGACCCGAACGCCGCCAGCTGCACCGTGGACATGCACGGGTTCCACCCGGCGTACGCCACTTCGAGTCCCGACACGCGCGTGTCGTGGGCGGCGCACTCCTACAACGTGGCCTTCGCCGACGAGACCGGCCACTTCGAGTACTGCAACAAGGTCGACGAGAGCGACCTCTCGTGCGCCAAGCCCGCCGGCTACGACACCCACAACGGGGACCAGGACGACGCCGGGTGCATGCCGATCACCGGGTTCAAGTCCACCCTCGTGAACGTCAAGGGGTGCTTGGGCACGGACGGCGACTTCGACGGGACGGCGTACGACAACCACTCATGGCCCGGATCGACGGCGAACGCTCAGATCGACCGCATGCTGTCCGGGACCCCGTGGATGTTCACCAGTCCCACGTTCCATGGAGGACAGGAGTACTCGAGAGTCGCGTTCGAAGCGGACCTGCCTCGGATCGAGGACGCAGATACGGCGTTCGGCATCAACCGAACCTGCCAGCGCCACGTGTCCGGCCCGGGTCAGGATCCGGATCCCGGTAAGGGATGCGTGAAGCCACCGCCACAGTCGCGCGCGTACCCCACCTTCAGCACCGTCAACGTGGGCGGCGTCTGCTACTGGGCGGAAGGCGGGACGTACATGCCGCACAAGCTGAACGACTTCGGCGGCATCCGCGAGTACGGACCGCTACTCGCCAGCGACTACCCGGTGGGCCCACCTGGGAGCGTCAGCGTGCGCTACCAGAACTTCCGGGGAGTCCTGGGCAACAACCCCTGCACGGCCGGCTGACCACGGTCGGCTCAGAGAACGGAGAGCGCCCTTCGGGGCGCTCTCCGTTTCGTCTAGATAATTCGGGTCTTGTGGATTATCGGGGACCCGGGCTAGCATCGATGCAGACTCGGGCTCCGGCCCCCGACTCTTGGGAGGAATCATGCATCGGTTTCGTCGCATCGCCCTATTCAGCCTTGTGATTGGAGCGGCTACAGCCACGCTGGCCCTGATGACTGTGGTGGCTTCGTCCGCACCCAAGGCGAATCTCCTGATCACCCCAGCGGGCCTGTCCTTCGGCCCGGTGATCACGGGGACGACCTCGCCTACCCAGTCCGTCTCTGTCACCAACGAAGGGTCCGATCCGGTCACTATGGACGGCACCGGCGGCCAGCTGGCTCCGCCGTTCACCGCAGCGGACAACTGCCAGGGCAACACGATCGACCCGGGCCAGTCCTGCCAGATGAGATACACATTCGCGCCGGCGTCGGAGGGCGACTTCATCGCGACGGCCACGGGCATCTGGAATGGCGTCAAGTACACGGTCAAGCTGGACGGGAGCGGCGTGGCCCCCACGTTCACGATCTCGCCCACCAGGATCGACTTCGGGAACACCCTGGTTGGCGTCACTTCGACCGCGCAGAACGTCACGGTCAAGAACACGGGCCCGACGCCGGCGACCATGGCGGGCACGGGCATCTCGGTCGACGCGCCGTTCTCCCTGACGCAGAATTGCACCGGGCAGTCGCTCGACCCCGGCAAGACGTGCAAGATGACACTCAGGTACAAGCCGGTGGACACCGGACACGATGCCTTCGAGATGGACGGCACCTGGAACGGCCAGGCGTTCGCCATCAACATGGAGGGCGTGGGCGTCACGCCGACCCTGCTGATCACTCCGAACTCGCTGAACTTCGGCAGCGTCACGACGGGCGCGGACGCGCCCACGCAGACCGTGACGGTCACGAACATCAGCATCGGATCCCTGGTCATGGACGGCACGGGCGGGCACCTGGGCTCCCCGTTCAGTGTGCAGGACCACTGCCAGGGCCAGACGCTGAAGTACGGCCAGTCCTGCACGCTGGTCTACGGGTTCCACCCAACCGCGCTGGGCAAGGTCACCGCGACCGCCACGGGGACCTGGAACGGCACGGCCTACAAGGTCAAGGTCATCGGCACCGGAGTCTGAGCGGCGCCGGGACCTGAGCTGCACAGCCGGCTCCCCGGATCTGCCCACGACGGGCGGGTCGGGGGAGCCGGCGCCGTTTCCCTCAGGCCGTCCCCTGAGCCTCGTGGAGCGCCGCCACGAGCCGCTTGGGCGCGATGGTGCGGTAGCTCTCCTCCACCCAGTCCTGGAGGATGGCCGCGGGCGGCGCACCCCGGAACGGAACGTTCACCCATCCGGCCCGTCCCAGTCCGTAGCCGGTGGGCTCCGCCCCGGGTGAGAACAGGGCCTGCTCGCGGGACTCGCGGAGCTTGACGCTCATTCCGGGCTCGTCGCCGTCGGCCGTGCCGAAGAAGACGAACACCTTCTTCCCGACCTTGGCCACGTCCTCTCCCCAGGGATGGTCCAGATAGGCTTCGGGAAGCCCCAGCGCGAACGCCAGGAGCCGCCTCCGAACGGCGCGAACCTGACTCACCGAACCATCACGAGGGCAGCTTATCGAGCGAACCGATCGGGGCCGAGGGACCGTACAAGTAGATGACGAGCCCACCGCGTCGAACGCGATCTCTTGGAGGGCGCCATGCAGATTGGCGAACAGCGCCGGGTCATCATCATCGAGCCGATCGAGGAGCCTGCGGCCCCGGAACCGTCGGGCGACACGCCCGCGGGAGCCCCGCAGGAGCCTCGTCCGGTCGAGGAGCCGACCCCGGTCCCGGCACGGTAGGCGGCGTGATCGGCAGAGACGAGCCGTCCTCGAGGGGCCCCGGCCGGATGCGTGCCGTGGTCGCGGACGTCCGGGTTCCGGACGGGATCGAGCCGATCACGGCCTACCGCGTCTGGCGGGGGGACCTGTTCCTGCGCCTGCACTCCCTCAACAACGAGACCCAGTGGGAGCCTGGCCGGTGGGCCAGCGCGGACTGCCCGCGATCCCGGCACTCCGCGCCGGACGAGGACTGCACCTGCGGCCTGTACGCGGCGAAGGACATCGACCTGGCGCTGATCCTGGCCGCCGGCGTCCTGACCTCCACGTCGCCGGGCGACTCCATGCCGGCCACGGCGATCGTCGGCAAGGTGGAGCTGGCCGGCAAGGTGATCGAGCACGATCGCGGGTACCGTGCCGAACATGCCCGCGTGGTGGAGATCCTGCCCATCGAGGGGCGGAGCCGCCTCACGGAATCGCTGGCGGAGCGGTTCGGCGTGCCCGTCGGCGATCAGATCCCGACAGCGAGCATCGAGCCGATCATGTTCCGCAGCTTCCGGCGCCGCCGTCGCTCGTTCCGCCCGTCGATCCTGACCGTCGGCCCCGCCAGGGGCCTCGCGCTCCGCCGTTAGGTCTGCGCTCACCGCGGACACCGCACCCTCCCGCGGACGTTGCCGGCTCATCCGAGCCGACGATCCACCTCTTGCACGAGTGGCGGTAGAATCCGGACACGTCCCTTCGGGAGGTGGCCCCCATGAACATCGGCGAGGAACGGCGCACGATCATCATCGAGCCGATCGAGACGCCCGCTCGGGAACCCGCTCCCCCATCCGAGCCGCGCGAAGCCCCGGCGGAGCCGACGCCGGTCGACGATCCCGCACTGGTGCCGGACCGGTAGGGACGCATGCCCGGGACACCGCCCGATCCGGACCGGGTGCCCGATGGGATCGAGCCCATCTCCGCGTTCCGCCTGTGGATCGCTGAGGCCGACGGCAGGCTCCACTCCTTGAACGACCGGGGCGCCTGGGAGCCCGGCGAGTGGACGGTCGCGCAATGCCCCATCGAACGCCATCAAGCGCCGCACGAGGGGTGCTCGTGCGGGCTGTACGCGGCGAAGGAGCGGAACTATGCGTTGCACCTCGCGCGCAGGTTCCTCCCGGGCGCGGCCGCGACCGTGGTGGGTCGGGTGGACCTGGCCGGCAAGGTGATCGAGCACGACCACGGCTACCGGGCGGAGCGCGCCCGCATCGCCGAGGTCTTCACCGTCGAGGGCGCCGGCGAGTGCGCCGACGCGGTCGCCGCCCGGTACAGCGTTCCGGTCGGAGAGCGCATCCCCGCCTCGGCGGTGGCGCCGTCGGGGCGGGTGTTCGGACCGCTCGGCCCCGGGGGGACCTGGGCCGGAGCGGGGCGGGGGTGGGTCCCCGCGCGGTCGAGGATGCGATCGATGGAGTGGTACGTGTTCCTCATCATCGTGAACCTCGTCACGCACATCAGGTGGGGGACCACCTGGGCCGTCGAGGGCTCGAGCCGGTGGTTCTGGGCGGTCGGGGTCGGCGTTGCCGTGTCGCTCGCGGCGGCGTTCCTCACGCGGGGATGGCTCGGGCGGCGATTCTCCAGACAGCTGCGACGGCACGGCACGGCACGCGAGACGGGCGGGTAGCCCCGCCGCGCCGATCGGCGGCGATGGGAGCTACTGGAAGGGCTTCAGGACCATGTCGGCGACGATCAGGATCAGGAACACCAGCTCGACGCGCGACGCCAGGAAGATGCGGTTCGCGAGCACCACGACCTCGTCGGAGTCGGTTCCCTCGCGCGCGACCACGGCCTTGACCTTCCGCATCTGCGGGCTGAGGTAGAGCGAGCCCGTGAGGAACGAATAGAGGAACATCAGGATCCCCAGGATCACCCACGTCTGGCCGAAGCTCCAGCGCAGGCTGACCATCCAGATGCCCAGCAGCAGCAGGATCAGCGATGCCGGGATGAACAGGCGCGTCGCGACGAACTCGATGTGCCCGGTCATCTCCACGAGCTGCGCCCGCGTTCCCACGCGCTGGATGCGCGTCGCCAGCAGCTGCATGGTGACGGCGCCGCCCACCCAGACGATCGCCATCAGGACGTGACCGAACAACAGCCAGTCGTACAGGACCCCCAGCATGTCTCCCCTTCCTGCCCGGTCGGTGCCCGCCGCCGTGTCCCGATGCTCCGGGGGTGGGACTCGAACCCACAACCTTGGGCTTAACAGGCCCACCCGACGGAACGCTGTGCTGACGCGCAATTATGCAGGTCGGGCGCGAGCGAATCCATGTCACTTATCCTCTCTCTAACGGACCCTTGCGGCCCGGCCCCAGGTAGGCCTTCAGCACCGCCCGATGGACGCATTAGTAAGGCAAGGGACGTTCGAACGTGACGATGAGACCACCGACGCCGCCGGGACCGACCCTTCGCCGACAGATGCGGCGGTGATCGCTCGGACGTGCCAGCCTTGCCTGCCCCATTCGTTCAAGGTTGCCTGCAGCTTGCCTGTGTCGATCTTGTCTCCACCCATCGTCTGTCGCGGCGCCACGACCCGGTACTCCATGAACTGATGGCCTAAGTCCGCGAGGGACCGACGTACCGCAGCAGCCGCAGCGGCTTGCGCGTCAACATCGGCCGCCTTCGCGGCGGAATGTTCTGCGCTCGCTTGCCGTGTCTTCTCGATACCCCCTTCGCGGCCTGGGTCGCCCGACTCAAGAAACCTCTCTTCTCGGGCTCGGGGGGCGGCGGCTCAGGTATCTCGGGTATCTGATCGCTCATTGCGCGTGCGGTCTTGTCACAAGTCCCAATGGACCGCCAAATCTGTTGGAGGCGCCCAAACGTGCGTCGGGCTAAGACACGTTGTGGGCCTTGATGAAGCGGCGCTCCGACAACCCATTCATGGTGGTAGCGAGCCTTGCGGCCGCCCTCCAGGTAGGCCTTTAGCGCAGCCCTCACGATGCTCGAGACCGAGCGGTCCTCGGCCTGGGCCGCACTGCGAGGCGTAGGCGATCCGGGCTTGGGAAGTGAGACGAGTTCCACGAGGGGACGCTGCACGTGCGTCGGCGGTGCTGTGTTCATCCCGCCCGCACATCCCATCGGGCGGGGGCACTCCCCTGCTCGGACCGACGTGACTCTTGCAAAGTCGGTGGCTCGCGGACTAGGGTCCGGGAGGCCGTGGGTAACGGGCTCGCGGCGCAGAGAAGAGAGGGGGCAGGGGATGCGTAAGCGCATCACGCTCGCAGTAGCGGCGGCCGCATTGGCGGTCGCGATGTTGGGTGGTGTGGCCCACGCTGGAACGGCGACTGGGCACGCTGCAAGGGTGGTGAAGCTCCACGCATCGCCGAACTCCACGGCGACGATCAAGCCGAACGTGGCGCACAGCTACACCACGGCTTCAGCGGGAGGGAATGGAGAGGTCTTCTTCACGATCCCGGCGCTTCCGAACGGGAACTACCTCGTGTCGTTCACGGCGAACTTTTACCCCGTCGCGGGTGAGAACTTCTCGTGCGCGGTGTTCCCGTCGGCGGTTTACGGGATGTTCGCACAGGACACGACGTACTCGCCTGCGGACTCGGGGTTTTACGAGGGCGTGAACGGCGTGGCGGTCGTCCACAACCCGTCGTCGGCAACGGTCGCGATGGAGGCTATATGCGGGACGTATGACGGCAGCGCGTGGTCGTGGGGATCGCGTCCGTTGGTGATCACGCTCACCAGGCTGGACGGACTGACGAACGGGTCGCTGAGCCCTGCTCCGAAGCCGAAGCAGGGAAGGAGCGCAGCGATCGCTGGGTAAGAAAGCACGTAGCTGCAAGGTCGGCCGGGAGCAATGCTCCCGGCCACTTTGCTTCGAGGCCCCGTTCCCCGTTTGCGGGTAAGGAGTCACCGGAGCTGCTGATGGGATCAGTGCACCGGTCCCCATGCCAACTGACGCACGAGTTCCCCCACCTGCTCGCGGATGCCCGCCTGCCGCGGACCATCTAGGCGCATCTGACCGAGCAGTCGGAGGGCTTCCTTCCCAAGCTCGAGCGGGTCGACTCCCGGGCTCGGGAGCTCTGCCCCCGCTGCACCATGCGGGAGGCCACGGTGAGTCAAGCGGCTTCTGCGAGCCGTGCCACGCGGCGAACATCGCGGAGCGGTACCAGGAGCGGGACCGCATCGAGTACGAGGCCCGAGCCCGCGCATGGCGGGAGTGGGACCGTGAGCGCCAGCGCCGTCACCGCCTGACCGAGAGGCTTCGGCCGGCCGAGCTCGGTGGTGGGAACGAGCTGCGGCACCTTCGCCACGGCCCCACTACACGGACTCTGGGCGGCCGGACCCGGATTCGCCAGAGATTGCTGACCCCCAGACAACGGGCGGCCGAGTTGCACGTACGTAGATCGGCCGATGACAGCGGCTCGTGCTAACCGGGATACTTCCAACGCGATCGCGAGATCCATGCGACCCGTACCGGCCGTGAGACGGGGGGATATACAGGTCGTCGGACGTGACCCTGTCATGGACAGGCGTCACGAGTGGCCCGACGGTGGAATGCTTGACCCCTACAGCGATCGGCTCCGAAACGAACTGAGGAGCGTGCTCCATGCAAAAGTTGATCCCCGCGCTGAGCGTCGGCCTCATCGCCTCGACCATGTTCCTGGGCTCTCACGCAGCCGCCCGCGTGGCCTCACCTATCCAACACGTCGTCATCATCGACGAGGAGAACCACTCGTTCGACGACCTCCTGGGCGCGTTCTGCACCGAGCAGGCTGCGGGGACAATTGTCAGAGCCGGGCTCAATCAAGGCTGCGACGGAGCGGCCAACGCAATGCTATCCAAGGGCTCGACGTACCAGTTGACCACAGAACCGGACTTCGGCTTGAACATCGACCACAGTGTCACTGCCCAGGCGACGGCAATCGACCGCGGAAAGATGGACGGCTTCGATCAGATCAAGGGGTGTCGCCCGACATCGTCGCCCGCGTACGGATGCCTGAGCCAGTTCGACGCCCTCAGGGGAACCTGCGGGGCCGGGGGCAGCCAGACCTGCATACCCAACGCGGTGGACCTCGCCAAGCACTTCGCGATCTCCGATCGTACCTTCGAGTTCCGCCAGACGCCCTCGTGGGCAGGCCACATGATCCTGGGATCCGCCACCCTCCAGAGCTTCGTGGGCGAGAATCCCAAGAAGACCCCCTCCGGCCGAAAGCCCGGGCCCGGCTGGGGATGCGACTCAGGGAAGCTCGAGTCGTGGCTCGGGGCGAAGGGGCATAAGACCACTCTCGTTCCCGCGTGCGTGCCGGACGAGAGTGGATCCATGGGCCCGCTGTGGGACGGCACCAGTTACGCCCGGGCGCAGCACGCGTCCTACGTCCCGACGATCTTCGACCGCCTGGACGGCGCCCACCTATCATGGAGGATCTACGGCAGTACCGGAGCAGACGGTCCCTCGGGGTACGGCTGGACGATCTGCCCCACCTTCTACGAGTGCCTGGGATCGTCGCAGAGCAACAATCTGGTCCCCGCCGACTCGATTCTGAATGACGCCCAGGCGGGCCATCTTCCCGCCGTTTCGTTCGTCACGCCCACCTCTGCCAACTCCGAGCATCAGCCCGCCTCGGTGTCGGCCGGCGACACGTGGGTCGGTTCCATCGTGGATGCCGTGATGTCCAGCCCCGACTGGAGCTCGACGGCCATCTTCCTGACCTGGGACGACTGCGGGTGCTTCTACGACCACGTGAATCCGGAGCGGTATAACCCGGAGTGGGGCGTTCGGGTTCCGATGATCGTCATCTCGCCCTACGCCCGCGCTGGCTACACCGACTCGGAGGGCGCGACCTTCGTCTCCATGCTGGCCTTCGTCGAGCACACCTTCGGGCTGGCGCCTCTCCACCCCTGCGCGACCGTCGGGGCGGGGGACCGGAACTGCACCGACGACGAGAACGCGTACGACTATTCGAACGCCTTCAACTTCGCGCAATCTCCCCTGGCCGGGATCCCCATGGTGAGAACCGCCCTACCGCCCGGGGAACGGGCATGGGTGTCGGCCCATCCCGAGGCCGGCGACGAAGCCACCTGACCCGACTGGAATCCGACCAAGGCTCTTTAGGGAGTCGGTTCGCTGCCGGCACGACGACTAACTCCCCGGTCGGCCGATGAGCGCCTTCCTGCTCACGGCGAGAAACGACAGCCGACCCGGACGAGAACGCTCGCCGTCGATCTCGGCAGCGGTCCACGGTTGGGGCTATCGTGGCGGGAGCGTCGGGGTTGGGAGGACTGCGGCAGAAGGGGGATACCCGGATGCGCAGTCGCATCGTTCTTCGCGCCCTCGGCCTGCTGATGAGCAGCATGCTGGCGGCGGGCGCGCTTCCGTCGCCGGCGCAGGCGTCGCCGGGCGACAAGCTGTGGAGCAGGACGTTCAGCACGCCGGCCGGCCACGACGACGAGGCGTCCGGAGTCGCTGTCAGCCCCGACGGCACCCGCGTGTTCGTGACGGGGTCCATACGATTCGGCGACGCGTACGAGACCATCGCCTACGACGCGGCCACCGGCGCGCAACTGTGGACGGCGACGTGGTACGGACGGTTCCCGAGAGAGGCCTTTCCGGCCGACATCGCGGTGGGGCCGGCCGGGGGACGCGTGTACGTCACCGGCGAGATCAGCAACGCAACGGACGAGGACTTCGGGACGGTCGCGTACGACACGGCGACGGGAGCCGTCCTCTGGCGGCACCGCTACGACGGGCCGGCCGGCGGCGACGATCGGGCCTCCGCGCTGGTCGTCAGCCCGAACGGGCACACGGTCGACGTGGTCGGTGAGTCCGCGGGGGCCACCCGATCGGCCGCTACGACCATCGCGTACGACTCGAACACCGGCGCGCAGAAGTGGGTGTCCCGGCTGACGCCGGGTCGCTCCGAGAATGCCTTCGGAGACGTCGCGGTCTCGTCCGACGGGTCGCGGCTGTACGCCGCCGGCCAATCGGGAGCCAAGCCGGCCATCCTCGTCGCCGCCCTGGACGCCGCCACCGGCGACGCGGACTGGACGAAGACGTTCAAGCACCCGGGCGACCAGCTGGACTTCGGGACCAACGTGGGCGTGACGCCGGACGACTCGACGCTGCTGGTCGGCGGGACGACGATCGGTGCCGCGTCGAACTTCGACTGGGCGACGCTCGCCTACGACCCTGCGGACGGGACGCGACGATGGGCGAGGTCGGTGGACCGGGGCCAGGGCGACGTGCTGGCGGACCTCGCGGTCTCACCGACCGGGGACGCTGTCGCCGTGTCCGGCCCGATCACTCCGCACAACAGCGACGCGGCAACGGTCGTCTACGACGTGGCCACGGGCGCGGTGGTGTGGAAGCGGGCGTACGACGATCCCGGCGGCGGTGGCGATTTCGCGCAGTCCAATGCGTTCAGCCCGGACGGGAGCACCGTCTACATGACCGGACAGGCCGACTTCAGGGGCATACCGGAATTCATCACGATCGCCTACGACGCCGCGGGCGGGGATCAGGTCTGGCTCCGCAGGTCCAAAAAGCCCGGCGGCCCCGTGCCGGGCGCCTGGGCAGAGGCCGTGGCCGTGGCGCCGGACGGATCGGCCGTCTACGTAACGGGTGCTCGCGAGAACAACGCGCGCGACAGGGACTTCCTGACGATCGCGTACGAGGCGTGAGGCCGAGGTGATGCCCCTCGACGATCCTTGAAAGAAGGGGAACCCATGAACCGATCTGGGATGAGCAAACAACTCCAGCCAGGGAAGTAGCTTGCTCAAAAGGGTGCGGGCTAATGCCGACGGTTCCCTCACAGTAACCGTCACGATCCCCGCTCACCGCGACACCGGGAAAGCAGACTGTGAAGGCAAAGGGACTACTGAGCGGTGAGGCTGCCAAGCGGAGGTTCACCGTCACATGACGCATCACCACAATGGGATTCGACGCAACGGCTCGGGCAATGTGCCATCCATACTGCCGCTGACCGCAGAAGATGGGAACGGATGATCCCATCAAGCATGAGCAGGCTCCTTGCCCTCGCAGTGATTGTCGGCGCATCGACGGCAATGATGCCGGCGGCGTCGTCGGAGGCAGCCACGGGGGCGCCCTTGCCGCGGGAGGCCTCGGGGATGGCCTACGACGCCGCCCGCGGCCAAGTGGTGCTGTTCGGGGGGTTCAACCGCAGCACCATCTTCCGCGATACCTGGACCTGGGACGGCACGGACTGGACCAAGCACACTCCCGCGCATTCACCCTCTGCGCGCTACTACTCTGCGATGGCCTACGACTCCGGGCGCGGTCAGGTCGTGTTGTCCGGGGGGTTCGACCGGCAGCACCATCTTCGACGATACCTGGACCTGGGACGGCGCAGACTGGACCAAGCGCTCGCCGGCACGTTCGCCTCCCCCGCGGTACGGAGCGGGGATGGCCTACGACTCCGCCCGTGGGCAAGTCGTGCTCTTCGGCGGGTAACCGACGTCACCTTTCTTCGCCGACACCTGGACCTGGGACGGCGCGGACTGGACGCAAGCGCACCCCACCCCACTCGCCCTTGCCTCGAGGGTTCTATGGGATTGCAGACGATGCCGCGAGCAGATCAGGTCGCAATCATCGGAGGACTCGGCCTCGGATACCTCGGTGACACGTGGACCTGGAACGGCGCAGACTGGACCAAGCGCTCCCCGGCGCACTCCCCCTCGCGTCGGTCGGGCGCGGCGATGGCGTACGACACCGCCCGCGACCAGATCGTGCTGTTCGGGGGGTACCACGTTGGACGGCTGCTTCGGCGACACCTGGACCTTTCCGTAGAAGTCAAAGCGTGGGGCTTCGCTGCAGGCGAGAGCGTCGAGCTCACGTTCCTGGACTCCGTGCAAGGCAGGATCGTCCTTCGCAAGGTGCGGGCCGACACGTCTGGCGCGTTCACCACCCAGGTCAAAGATCCCGCTCAACGCAACTCTAGGCGGCAGCGCGTCAAAGCAACTGGGCTGACCAGTGGGCAGATCGCCGTGCGGAGGTTCACCGTCACATGACGTCACGCCGGACGACAGGCTTGGTCGAGCAGCGCGGATACCAGCCCGCCCCGAGCAGCTCCAGCGTCCCGGACGCACATTCGAGCCGCGTTCACAAGCCGAACGCGTACAGCGCTCGCTCCGAATCGACGTACACGACTCCGTTCGCGACGGACGGCGACACCTGGACCCATCCGCCCAGGCCGTCCACGAAGAACCTTGTTCCCGTCCACGCGTCGACCACGTAGAGCCTGGGGCCCACAACCGCGTAGACGACGCCGCCCGCCACGACCGGAGCGGCGAACGTCATCGACAGCGTCCCTCGCGACCACACCGGGGCGCCCGTCGCAGCGTCGAACGCGCAGAGGCCGACATCGTTGGACACGTACACCATCCCGTACGCGACGGCGGGCGAAGCGTCGTTCAGTCCCAGATATACGCTCGTCCACACGACCGCTCCGCTGCCGGCATCGAGGGCAACCAGACTGCCGTCGTTGACCACATAGACCAGCCCGTCATGCGCGACAGGGTCCGTGGCCTGCTGCATCGGCACTGACCACCGCACCCGGCCCGTCGCAGCATCCAGCGACCGAACCTCGTTGAAGTCCGACTCGAAGACGGCCCCCCCGGACACGGCCAGCTCCGAACCCGCGTAGGGCGCCGACCACAGAAGGGCCCCGTCGGACGCGGCCAGCGCGTACGTGCCGTCGCGGGAGGCGACGTACACGACTCCCCCGGTGACCGTCGGCGACCAGACTCCGGCGCCCAGATCGTGTGACCAGATCTCCTGGCCGGTGGCAGGCACCAGGGCATACAGGCGGTCCCCTCCCGAGTACATGACCCCGCCACGGATGGCCGGCGTACCTGATGAGCCAGAGCGTTCCCACACGACCGCGCCATCGGACGCGTTGAGCGCAGCGTCACCGGACAGGAGGAGGCCTCCCCACACGGCGAAGGGCCCGTCCCAATCGCCCATCTCTTGCTGCACCCACATCTTGGTGAGGCCGCCGACGTTCGACGCGTTGAGCACGTTCTCGAACGGGTTGTAGCCGGTGTGCGCCGCGTCGAAGGCGAACTGCTGCCAGTCCGTCCGAACGACGAACCGGGCCCGGTCGCGCAACCCGCTCGTCTGGCCGGTGGCCGACACCAGGTGATCGCCCGGCAGGGCGCTCTGCGGCACGCGGAACTTCGTCCGGAACGACCCCGTCGCATCGGTCTGGTCGATCCGGATCGCCGCGCCGTCAAAGGACACGGACACCGTCTCGGCCGCGCCGAAGCCGCTCCCCGCCACGACGATCCTCTGGGTGGGCGGACCGTGGCGCGGCGAAAGCAAGATCGCCGGCGACTGTGCGGAGGCCGGTAGCGACAAGGCCACGACCACCCCCAGGGCAGTGACCAAAGCCAGGAATGAACGAATAGGTCGGTGCGTGGAAGAGGACATCACGCACACCCCCTTTCGATCAGCGGGAAGTGATACCCGCTTCACGGACATTCTCGGAGCGGCCGGAGCTCCTCGTCACGGCCGAGAGTCCCAGAGTGTGTGGGACGGTCGGGCTGCCGAGAACCTCATCCCGAGCCGATGGGCTCAGGAAGTCGCTTCGCCGGGACGAACTCCTCGCCCCGGCGATCACTCGACGGTGAACGGGCGACTCGCGACCTGCGCTGGTGGCTCCGGGGGTGGGACTCGAACCCACAACCTTGGGCTTAACAGGCCCCTGCTCTGCCGATTGAGCTACCCCGGATCGCGCCGCCGGTCGCGGCGGCTGGCAAGTCTACCGCGCGGCCTCTGGCCCCTCGGGAGGTTCTCCGGGTGGGCGGGACGCTCCTACTCCAGGTAGTCGCGGAGCTTCTGCGACCGGGACGGGTGGCGCAGCTTCGAGAGCGTCTTCGACTCGATCTGCCGGATCCGCTCCCGGGTGACGCCGAACTCGCGGCCGACCTCCTCCAGCGTGCGCGGGTGGCCGTCGATCAGGCCGAACCGCAGCTGGATGACCTTCTTCTCCCGCTCGGACAGCGTGTGCAGGACCGACTCGAGCTGCTCCTGCAGCAGGATGAACGACGCGGCGTCGATCGGGACGACGGCGTCGGAGTCCTCGATGAAGTCGCCGAGGTGGGAGTCCTCCTCCTCGCCGATCGGCGTCTCGAGCGAGACCGGCTCCTGCGAGACCTTCAGGATCTCGCGGACCTTCTCGGCCGGGACGCCCATCTGCTTGCCGATCTCCTCGGGCGACGGCTCGCGGCCGAGGTCCTGCAGCAGCTGGCGCTGGATGCGCACCAGCTTGTTGATCGTCTCGACCATGTGCACGGGGATGCGGATGGTGCGCGCCTGGTCGGCGATCGCGCGCGTGATGGCCTGGCGGATCCACCACGTCGCGTACGTCGAGAACTTGTAGCCCTTCGAGTAGTCGAACTTCTCGACCGCGCGGATCAGGCCGAGGTTCCCCTCCTGGATCAGGTCGAGGAAGAGCATGCCGCGGCCCACGTACCGCTTGGCGATCGACACGACCAGCCGCAGGTTGGCCTCGATCAGCCGCTTCTTCGCGAGCTGGCCGTCGCGCTCGACGCGCCGGCAGAAATCGATCATCTCGGCGCGCGTCTTCGGCTTGTACGAGCGTGGAATCCGCTCGCGCGCGATGCCCTCGTGACGCAGTCGCTTCTCGGGATCGAGCTGGTGCTCGCGGATGCGGACGACCGACTCGACGACCAGGCGGAGCTGCTTCTGGTCGACCTTCGCGCCCGCTCCGTTCGACAGGGTGGCCTCGTCGACGGACAGGATCAGCGCGGTCGAGAACTCCCCCGCCTCGATGCGCATGGCCAGGTCGACCTCCTGCGCGGCCGTGAGCAGGGGGACCTTCCCGATCTCCTTCAGATACATCCGGACCGGGTCGTTGGTCGGCGCCTTGAGCAGGTCCTCGTCGCGGGGAAGACGGATCGAGCCGACCTCGGGCTCGGGCTCCAGGTCGCCCGGCTCGGCCTCGACGATCTCGATGCCCTCCTGGCGCAGGTGTTCCTCGACCTGCGTCAGCAGCCCATCGACCTGCTCGGGGGAGAGGTCCTCGACCGGGAAGCCCTCGAGGAGCTCCTCGGCGGTCACGAATCCGCGTTCGCGACCCCGGGCGGTGATCGCTTCCTTGACTTCGTCGATGTTCACGCCGGGGGCGGCGTCCGCCGCGGCGCCAACCGGGGCGAGGTCTGGACCTGCTGTTTCTTCGCTATCGGAACGGTCCTCGGCCTCGTCGGCCGCCGGGCTGGACTGCGGTTGGCTCACGCAGAAGCCTCCTTGTTCATCGCGTGTGGTCCTCCCCGAACCGAGCGGTGGACGGATCCAGGGTGTGCCCCTGGTTATCGGCTGGTTCCCTAGTGTCCCACATGGCGTCCGGCTTGCCCCGTCGCGGGCGGGCACGGGGTCTAGTTCAAAGGTCTGAATCCCCGGACTCGAGACCCTCCGCTCGCTCGCGCAGCCGGCGTCGCTCGCCCTCCAATGCGATCAGCCGCTTGAACAGGACTTCGTACGTCTCGCGGTCCTTCAGCGGGTTGAGCGGCTGGATCTCCTTCCGCAACTGCTCGGCCTGACGCTTCAGGTCGAACTCCTCCAGGCGCAGGAAGACGGCCTCCACCGCGTCGCCCCTCGGCGTCTCCCCCACCTTCAGCGGCTCGAGCGCCAGCGACGACACGACCGACCCCAGCGAGTCGCTCCGTTCCTCGGCCATCGCGGTGAGCCGTGCCACGTCGGCCGACGCCGGCGTCTCCAGCAGGAACTCGACGACCCGCCGGAGCGTCGCCGTCGAGAACCGATTGGGATCGAGCGCCGGCAGCCGGGACGCTCGGATGTCGGGGAAGCGGACGAGCAGCTTCAGGGCCTCCCGCTCGACCTGCTGGGCCGGCGGCACGCGCGTCTCGGACGCCCTCGCGCGTTGCGGGGACGTCGTGGCTCCCGCGGACGGCGAAGTCATCCGTTCGAGCTCGAGCGAGACCGATCCGGTCGTGACGCCCGCGAGGTCGGCGACCAGTGGGACGTACTGCTGCCGCCGAACGGGGTCGTCCAGGCGCGTCAGCACGGCGAGGCCGTCGCGCACGGCCCGGGACCGCTCCTCGGGCGTCTCCAGCGTCCGTCCCGACAGGAGGCGGCCGACCATGTACTCGACGAGCGGCACCGCGCCGGCCGCCAGGCCGCGGAAGGCGTCTCCCGCGTCCCCGCCGCGCGCCATGACGAAGTCGGCGGGGTCCTGGCCCTGCGGCAGCACCAGCACCAGGAAGTCGACCGCGAACTGCTGGTGGAACTCGAACGCGCGCTCTGCCGCGCGCGCCCCCGCCTCGTCGGAGTCGAACGCCAGGACCAGACGGTCGGTGAACCGGGACAGGACCCGGACGTGCTCCTCCCCGAGCGCGGTGCCGCTGGTGGCGACGACCTCGGTCACCCCGGCCTGGTCGAGGGCGATGACGTCCGTGTAGCCCTCCACCAGGAACGCGCGGCGGTCACGGCCGATGTCGCCCTTGGCGCGATGCAGGTTATAGAGGAGCGAGCTCTTGTGGTACACGGGCGAGTCGCTGGAGTTCACGTACTTCGCGGCCTGGATCGGCGGGCGGTCCTTCGGCTGCAGCAGCCTGCCGCCGAACCCCACCGCGTTGCCGGTGACGTCGTGGATGGGGAACGTGACCCGGCCGCGGAAGCGGTCGCGAAGCGTGTTCTGGCCGTCGCGCGCGACGAGCCCCGCCTCCGCGAGCAGCTCGGGCCCGAACGACCCCGACAGGCGCCGCAGGAGGAAGTCCGGATAGCCGGGGGCGTAGCCCACGGCGAACTTCTCGACGCTCTCCGCGGTGATGCCGCGGGAGTCCAGGTACTCGCGGGCCTCGGCCGCCTCCTTGCCCTCCAGCAGCATCGTGTGGAACAGGACACCGGCCTCGGCGTTCGCGCGGTACAGGGCCTGGCGGTGTCCGGCGACGCGGCGGTCGGCGGCGCTCTGCCCGTCGTAGCGGAGCCGGACGCCGGCCTGCTCGGCCAGGCGCTCGACGGCCTCGGCGAACGTCAGGTTCTCGACCTTCTCCACGAACTTGATCACGTCTCCGCCCTCGCCGCAGCCGTGGCAGAAGAAGACCTGCTTGGCCTGGCTGACGTTGAAGCTCGCCGTCTTCTCCTGGTGGAACGGGCAGAGGCCGGTGAACGAGTCGCGCCCGGTCTTCTTCAGCTGGAGGTAGCCGGAGACGACCTTCACGATGTCGGAGCGCTCGCGGACGAGGTCCTTGTCTTCGGGGTTGATACGCCCTGGCACGTTCCTCTCCCTGGCCGCTACAGCAGCCACCGCTGGGGAAGGAACAGCTGCTCGTACATCCGGAGCGCGTACCGGTCGGTCATGCCGGCGATGTAGTCGGCGACGTGGGTGGCCACGTCGCCGGGCGCGGCACGGTACTCCGCGGGTATCTGCTCCGGGTGATCAAGGTAGTACGCGAACAGGGTCCTGACCATGCCGACGGCCTTCTCGTGCTCGTGCAGGACCTCTCCCCGCAGGTAGACGCGTTCGAACAGGAACTCCCGCAGCGCGTTCATCGCCTCCAGCACGGGAGCGGACATCCGGATCTCGTCCGCCTCGGCGTCGGCGCTCTGGGCGACGAGGTCCCCGACGAGCGTGTCCACGCGGTCGGAATGCGTCTCCCCGAGCACCGCGACCACGTCGCCCGGCAGATCGGATGGCTGGAGCACGCCGGCCCGGAGCGCGTCGTCGACGTCGTGGTTCACGTATGCGATGCGGTCGGCGAACCGGACGATCTGCGCCTCGAGCGTCGAGGGCTGCGGCGTCGACCACGGGTGGTTGAGGATGCCGTCGCGCACCTCCCAGGTCAGGTTGAGCCCGCGACCGTCGTTCTCGAGGTAGTCGACGATGCGCAGGCTCTGCTCGTTGTGCCGGAAAGGCTCCGGCAGGAACGGCGAGAGGGCCTCTTCGCCGAGGTGGCCGAACGGCGTGTGCCCGAGGTCGTGACCGAGTGGCGATCGCCTCGGTGAGGTCCTCGTTCAGGCGGAGCGCGCGCGCGGCGGTTCGGGCGATCTGCGAGACCTCGAGCGTGTGGGTCAGCCGCACCCGGTAGTGGTCGCCCTCCGGCGCGAGGAACACCTGCGTCTTGTGCTTCAGGCGGCGGAACGCCTTCGAGTGCACGATGCGGTCGCGATCGCGCTGGAACGCGGTGCGGAGGGGGTGCGGTTCCTCGTCCCGCTCGCGGCCCTTGGTCTCCGCCGCGAGCACGGCCCGGGGCGAGAGCGTCTCGCGCTCGATCTGCTCCGAACGCTGCCGAGGACTGCCGCCGACCGTCACGATCGGGCACAGGCTAACACCGGCTCGTGCTCGGGCATCACCTCCGGTAGACGGCCATCCCCCGGCGGAGCGCCAGCATCTGGTAGATGCGGCCCCGGCCGTCGAGTGCGAGGTGCCGAACCTGGAAGGTGTCGTCCCCGGCCGCGTCGGGCAGCCGCTCGAAGACGAGAGGCGCGCTGTCGGTGGGGTACCGGAGCAACCAGGTGCCCCCACCGAACGCGCGCGCATCCCCGGCCCGAGCCGGCGAGCCGATCAACCACACGACGAGGCCTCCAGCCGCCCCGCCCTGGACGTGGGCGGCAAAGACGGCCGGCACCCGGTGCGCCCCGGCCGGCCCTCCCGCCATCATGCGGAGCCGGACGGGCTGCCACGACGCGCCCGCCGGGCGCGGTGGTGACCAGGTCGAACCCCTGGTCGTGAAACGAGTCGAGGCCGACCGACACGCCGCGCCCCACCGGGAGTCCGCTCAAGGGTTCGAACAGGGCGGGGTCGCCCCACGAGACCCGGCCGATCCCACTCGGGCCCGTCCCGAGGCGTGTGAGGTCCGCACGGCCCTCCACGAGCACGAAGGGCGGGCCTGGTGCGGGGTAGACGAACGTCGCCGCGAGCGCGTCGCCGTTCCCGTCCGTCACGTCGGCCGGCGGCCCGGCCCGGCCGCCCACCACCCGCAGCACGGACGCGGCCAGGTGGAACTGCTGGAGCACGACCGGGCCGCCGCCGGCGGACGCGATGTCCCGCGGTTGTGGATGCGCCCGGTCGAAGAACAACCCCCCGACTGCACCCAGGTAGGAGCCTGCCGACGTGAAATGGGCGATGCGGCGCTTCACGACGTCGAGGATCCAGAGGGACCCATCGGGAGCAACCGCGAACGACGGGGGCATCAGGGGCCGGTCGGTGTGGACCGGAGGTATCTCGTGCCCGAGACGCGACTCGCCCCGGCCGAACGGGATGAACGCCACGCGCTTCCAGACGGTCGGCCGCTCGCTCAGGTCGGCCGTCAGCACGAGCGCGCGTCGCACGGTGGGACCCGGCATGGACGCGGGCGACGAGGAAGCGACCGACGCGGGTGGTGAGGGCCGGGCCGGCGACACGGATGCGGTCGCCGGCCCGGGCCCCGTGCATGCGACGAGCGCCAGGAGCGAAACGCTCGTCACCGCACATCGAATGCCTCTCACGAGACGAACACGGTGGCGGGCGCCGTGCCACGGCAGCGCGGGTAGCAGTCCGGGGTCCACTGCCGCCGCCGAACGGCGCGGAACGACGAGTCCGCCCGGTAATCCCGCACGTCGATCTGCGTTCCGACCGCGTCGCCGTACGCCTCGATGACGTAGTCGCCACCGCCGCTCGGGACCGAGGCGCTCCAGATCAGCGCGACATGCCCCGTGCTGGCGAACGCATCCATGTACAGCGTCGTGATCCGCCTCTTGTCGGGAAGCAGGAAGAAGGGACCCCCTCCGCTCGCGCCGTGGAAGTCGGCCGCCGTGTACGGCCCGTGGACGTTCATCAGGCGCGAGTACAGGCGAAACCCGTTCGCACCGTAGGTTTGCACCAGCTCCCAGGTCTTGAACACCAGGCCCGAGCAGTCGGGCCCTTCCCCTCCGGAATCCGGAGCGCCGGGCGTGTCGTCCACGTTGTCGTTGTTCCAGCATCCCCCGCCCCATTCGTACCCCTCGTGCGCCGCGTACCCGGCGTAGGCGCGAGCGTCGGCACGCTTGAGCGACGACTCGAGGCGGGAATTGTCGCGGCAGTGCTCGCTCACCCATGAGGCGTGACCGGGCTTCGCCCACGGCCCCGTCAGGAGGCCGGCACACAGGAACACGACCGTCACCATGCGAGCCCTCATCGCGCACCTCCGATCCCGTAGCGCACGATCCGCAGCCCGGCGGGTCCGGTCAGCATCTGGTACAGGGCGCCGTCGCCCCCGATCCGGAAGGCCGACGAGTCGCCTTGCGCGAACGCTCGTCGCGGCATCGCGAAGGACTCCGTCACGCGGCCGCCGGCGACGTGGACGGCCTGGTACTGATCGGCCGGATGGGATCCCTGCCGCCAGACGTGCGCCACGGCCCAGTACCCCCCATTGCCGTCGACGGCCACGAGCGGCACCGCACCGAGGAGTTGGCGCGACAGGACCTCGACGGCGTCGGTCACCTTGGTCTCGGTCGCGATTCCGACGCGTATCGAGTGCTCGCGCACCACGCGCAGCAGCTCCCGCCCTCCACCGATCGGCTGGCCCATCGCCGGCCCCGGGGGCTCGGGCTCCGCCCCCGTTCCGGGGACCGGCAGCCATGCGTCCAGCGGCAGCGCGTAGACGTAGGCCGCGTCGCCGTGGGTCCGGATGGCCGCGGGGATGCCGGACCCCACCCCCACGGGCGGCTCCGGCGATCCCTCGGGAGGAACCGCGGTCACCAGCAGACGGTCGGAGCCGCGGTCGCGCGACAGGACGTAGGCGACGCCGTTCGCCGCGACCGCGACATCCGATCGCGCCCCGGCCGCGACCGTCGTGGAGCGCACGAGACGCCCGCCGTCGAAGACCGCCAGCCGCTGCTGCTCGGAGTCGAGCAGGAAGATCCTCCCCCGGCGGTCGACGTCGAACGAGGACGGCCCGAGCACCGCGGCCTGGTTGCCGAGGGCGATCCCGGCGCGCATCGATCCACTTCCCCACGGAAGAGTCAGCGCCGGCGTCCCCTCCCGAACACGGCCGAAGGGGATGTCGGGCATGTGGACCGTCGGCATGTCGCCGGTGACGAAGAAGCGCAGCGCCTTCCGCGGAGCCCCAGCCGGCACGGAAGTCGAACGGCCGTCCGACGACGACGCCCGGAGGTAGTAACGGACCACACCCGACGGGCCGGGCCCCGACGCGGCGCGCCCGGCGGGCGCGGTGAGGTCGAATCGAACCGTGGGGTCAGCCCTTCCCGACGCGGTGACGAACCCCCGCCCGGCGTCGGCGGCCCCCAGCGTCACCCTCGCCGGGCACGCATCTCCGGCAGCCGTTGCGCACACGACGTCCACCGGTATGACCACGCGCTCGCCGGACCGGACGAGGACCGGAGCCGTGTAGTACGCCTGCAGCCCCGGCGGCCGCGTATCCGTCCCTCCGTCGGCCGCGCGAGCGCCGACGGCCACACCCCCGATCCCGATCGCGGTCGCAAGGACCACCACTACCCCTCCTCGTGCGCGCACGTTCGACGCACCCCCTCGGGAAGGACCTCGGGAAGGCCGACACGGCGGGAAGGCCGGGAAGGCATGCCCCAAGAAGGGCGGGGGAAGGAGCTCCAGAGCGCTTCGAGGGGGGAAGCCGGAGCGACCGCAGCCTACGTCGAGCCGGCCGGGCCGA
Source organism: uncultured Actinomycetota bacterium (assembly GCA_963770955.1). Classification (GTDB taxonomy): domain Bacteria; phylum Actinomycetota; class UBA4738; order UBA4738; family UBA4738; genus DASPTB01. Next base: position 499,625 of record CAVYRK010000011.1, on the reverse strand, counting down.
ACATCGGTCCGATGGGTGAGGAAGACGCCTCCCGCGGGGGATTTCGTGGCGCGCGCGGTGGCGACGCCGCGTGCGCCACGCCGCGCGCTACTTCGAGGCCGACTCCGACGCGCCCAGCGCCGCCTGCCCCGCCGCCAGCCGCGCCGTCTCGACGCGGAACGGCGAGCAGGACACGTAGTCCAGCCCGATCTCGTGGCAGAACACCACCGAGTCGGGGTCGCCGCCGTGCTCGCCGCAGATCCCGAGGTGCAGGTGGCGGGTTCGCCGCGCGCCCCTCCTCGACCGCGATCCGCATCAGCCGCCCGGTCCCCGGCCGGTCGATCGTCACGAACGGGTTGGCCGGCAGCAGCTTCCGCTCCTCGTACAGCCCGAGGAACTTGCCGATGTCGTCGCGGCTGAACCCGAACGCCGTCTGCGTCAGGTCGTTGGTGCCGAACGAGAAGAAGTCGGAGACCTCGGCGATCTCGCCGGCCGTCACCGCCGCACGCGGCAGCTCGATCATCGTGCCCCAGGCGATGTCGACGTCGACACCGCGCCGCGAGAGCACCTCGGCCGCGGCCGGCTCGAGCTCCTCGCGCATCTGACGCATCTCCTCGCGCGTCGCGGTCAGCGGGATCATGATCTCCACGATCGGGTCCCCGCCGGCCTCCTTCCGGTCGCACGCCGCCTCCACGATGGCCCGCACCTGCATCGCGTACAGGCCGGGCTTCACGATCCCCAGGCGGACGCCGCGCAGCCCGAGCATCGGGTTGTCCTCGTGCAGCTCCTCGACCTTGCGGAGCGTCTCCTTCGCCTCGTCGATCGGCCACTTCTCGTCCCGGACGACCACCTCGGCGTCGCCGCGCTCCTCGGCCACCGCAACCGCAACCGCCAGGTCGACGTGGTTCGGCAGGAACTCGTGCAGCGGCGGATCGAGCAGCCGGACCGTCACCGGCAGCCCGTCCATCGCCTCGAAGATGCCGACGAAGTCCTTCCGCTGCAGCGGCTCGAGCGCCGCGTAGGCCTCCCGCTCGTCCTCCTCGGCGTCGAGGCGAAGATCATCTTCCGGACCGCGGCCACGCGCTCCTCGCCGAGGAACATGTGCTCGGTCCGGCACAGGCCGATCCCCTGCGCCCCGCGCGACCGCGCGTTCGCGGCCTGGTCGGGCGTGTCGGCGTTGGCCCGCACCCGCAGCCGTCGGGCCCGGTCGGCCCGTTCCATGAACGTCTCGAACGCCTTCCAGATCCGCGCCTGCCGGGCCTCCGCGTCGCCCTGCACCGCCTTCGCGAGCGGCGGGTCGACGAGCTCCAGCCGCGCCAGCGTACACCGACCCGTCGGTGCCGTCGATCGTGATCCAGTCGCCCTCGCTCACCGCCTGCCCGTTCACCGAGAACGAGCTGGCGCCCCGCTGGATGCGGATCTGGTCGGCGCCGCACACCGCCGGGATGCCCTCGCCGCGAGCGACGACCGCCGCGTGCGAGTTCGTCCCGCCGGCACTGGTCAGGATGCCCTGCGAGCGCACCATCCCGTGGTAGTCGTCGGGGGTGGTCTCCCGGCGCACCAGGATCACCTGCTCGCCGCGCTCGGCCCACTCGACGGCGGCGTCCGCCGTGAACACCGCGCGCCCGACCGCCGCGCCGGGCGACGCGTTCAGTCCCCGGGTGGCGGGCTGTCGCCTCCGACTGGCCCTCCTTGACGACGGGCTTGAACAGCTGCTCCAGCCGGTTCGGGTCGAGGCGCAGCAGCCCCTCGTCCTGCGTGATGAGGCCCTCCTCGAGCATGTCGTAGGCCATCACCCACTCGCCGAACGAGGTGCGCTTGCCGATGCGCGTCTGCAGGAACCACAGCTTCCCGCGCTCGATCGTGAACTCGATGTCGCACATGTCGCGGTAGTGGTTCTCCAGCGTGTGCATCCCGGCGAGCAATTGCTCGTACGACGTCGCGTCCAGGTCCTTCAGCTGGGTCACGGGCAGCGTGTTGCGGATGCCCGCCACGACGTCCTCGCCCTGCGCGTTCGGCAGGTAGTCGCCGTACGGCTCCTTCTCCCCCGTCGCCGGGTTGCGCGTGAAGACCACGCCGGTGCCGGAGTCGTCGCCCATGTTGCCGAACACCATCGCCACGACGTTCACGGCCGTCCCGAGGTCGTCGCTGATCTTGTTCTGGCGCCGGTAGGCGACCGCCCGCGCGCCGTTCCACGACCGGAAGACGGCCTCGATCGCCTTCTCGAGCTGCGCGCGCGGCTCCTCCGGGAAGTCCCGCCCCGTCTCGTCGCGGATGATGCCCTTGAACTCTTCGGTGAGCGCGCGCAGGTCGTCGGCGTCGAGGTCGGTGTCCTTCGCGCCCTCGCCCTTCTGTTCCTTCGCGTGGTCGAGGCGCTCCTCGAACTTCTCCGCGTCGATGTCCAGGACGATCTTCCCGAACATCTGGACGAATCTCCGGTACGCGTCCCACGCGAATCGTTCGTTCGACGTCTGCTTGGCGAGCCCCTGCACGGAGCGGTCGTTCAGCCCGAGATTGAGGACGGTGTCCATCATGCCGGGCATGGAGAACTTGGCGCCGGACCGGACGGATACCAGCAAGGGGTCGGCGTCGTCGCCGAGGTGCTTGCCCATCGCGGCCTCCAGCGCCTGCAGGTGCGTCTCGTTCTCCTCCATCAGGCCGGCGGGGAAGCCGCCCTCCTTCAGGTACGTCAGGCAGGCCTGGGTGGTGATCGTGAAGCCCGGCGGGACGGGCAGTCCCATGCCGGTCATCTCCGCCAGGTTGGCTCCCTTGCCGCCGAGGAGATCCTTCATCTCCTTGTTGCCCTCGGAGAAGTCGTAGACGAACTTGGTCGCGTCGCTGCCGGTCATTCAGGTGCCTCCATCGATTCCGTCCGGAAGGGAAAAGTCTATCGAGCCTTCGCCCGCGCTAGGCTGGGCCGTCCATCGACCCGAGGGGACCGAGGTGGCGAAGGCGAGTTTCCGGGCGGAACTTCGTTCGACCGGCAGGGGCGGCGGCCACCTGGTGGAGGTCCCCCCGGACGTGATCCAGAAGCTGGGCGCCAAGGGGCGGATCGCCATCCGGGCCACGTTCAACGGGGTGCCGTACCGCGGCTCGATCATGCGGATGGGCGGGGTGACCATGCTCGGGGTGACCAAGGGCGTCATGGAGCAGGCCGGGGTGGACGTCGGCGACACGCTGGAGGTCGTGGTCGAGAACGACGGCGCGCCGCGGGAGGTGGCGGTTCCGACCGAGCTGGCGGCCGCCTTCAAGCGGAACGCCGGCATGCGGAAGGCCTGGGACGCGTTGTCCTACACCGCGCGCAAGGAGCACGCGGCCTCCATCGAGTCCGCAAAGAAGCCCGAGACCCGCGCCCGGCGGGTCGCCACGGTGCTGGACGCCCTTTCGTCGTAGCGCCCTCGCAGCAGGCCGGGCCTAGAATGGGTCGCCGTGTCCGAGCTTCCGCCGCAGCTCGCCTCGTTCCGCGCCTCGATTCCCCTGCTGGAGTCGACCGTGTACCTGGCGAGCTGCTCCCAGGGTCCGTTGTCGACGCGCGTCCAGGACGCGGTCACCTCGTTCGTGCGGCGATGGGACGAGCACGGCCTGGGCTGGGAGGAGTGGGGCCGCCAGGTCGAATCCGCCCGGGCGGGCTTCGCGGCGCTCATCAACGCGGCCCCCGAGGACATCGCCATCGGGACGTCGATGTCGCAGATCGTCTCCTCGGTCGTGAGCGCGTACGTCCGTGAGCGGCGCGCGCCGCGTCGCCGAATCGTGTCCAGCCTGGGCGAGTTCCCCGGCGTCGCCCACGCGTGGCTGAGCGCGCGCGCGTACGGCTGGCGGGTGGACCAGCTCGCGGCCGACGCAGCGGCGCCGCTCGACCCGCTGGACGTCATCGCCGCCGTCGACGAGGACACGGCCATCGTGTGCGTCCCCCACGTCTCGTATCAGAGCGGCGCCATGCTCGAGCTGTCCGAGGTGATCGCCCCCGCCCACGCGCGCGGCGCGGTCGTGTTCGTCGACGCCTACCAGTCCGTCGGAACCATCCCGATCGACGTCCGCGAGATCGACGCCGACTTCCTGGCGAGCGGAGCGGCCAAGTACCTGTGCGGGACGCCGGGCTTCACGTTCCTCTACGTCCGGCCGGGGTTGCGCGAGCAACTCGAGCCGACCGTGACCGGATGGTTCGGCCGGGTGGACCCCTTCGCGTTCGACCCGGCGACGCTCGACTACGCGCCGACCGCGGCGCGCTTCGACCTCGGCTCCCCCTCGGTCCTCCCCGGCGCGGTCGCGGAGACCGCCATCGAGGTGGTCCGCGAGGCGGGGCCGGACCGCATTCGCGCGCACGTGGAGAACCTGGTCGCCGCCGCGCTCGACCTGGGCGGCGAGCTCGGGCTGCGCGTGCTCGGCCCGAAGGTGGCGGGGGCGCGCGGGGCCATGGCCGCGTTCGACGCCGGCTCGACCGAGGAGGGCGTCCGCGTGGGCGCCGCACTTCGCGAACGCGGCATCGTGGCGTCCCCGCGGGGCCGGGCGGTGCGCCTGAGCCCGCACGGCTTCACCCTGGACGAGGAGATGGAGCACGCCGTGCGCGAGGTGGCGCGCCTCGTGCGCGGATGAACGTCGTCGAGGGGGTCGCGGTTGTTCCTCCGGCCCCGCCCGATCCGGCCGGCGGCGTTCGAACCACGATCGGCTCCCGCACGGGCTGCCGGAACCTGGTCCAGCGCATGCGTCGACGTCCGCCCCCCGGGCTTCGAGCAGCCGGCGGTCGCCCGGCAGCGAGGAGGTCGGGTACGTCGTCTCCGGGATGGGCCGCCTCGTCGCCGGCTCGAACGAGTTTCGGCTCGAGCCGGGGTCGGGTTCCTGGTCCCCCCGGGCACGTCGTACCGACTGGTGCCCGACGACGGCCCGATGTCGGTCGTCTCCGTGGTGTGCCCACCTCCCGGCGAAACGGCCCGGTGAGGCGCCCGACGGGGGCGCCTGCGTCACGGTCCGCGAGGAGGATCAGCCACCCCTCCCAGCCGGCGAAAGCCGCACCTTCAAGCTGCTCGTAGACCCGGCGGTGGGGTGCCGGGGAGTCACGCAGTTCCTGGGGTTCATCGAGCAGAGCCGGGCGCCCGTGCACGTGCACACGTACGAGGAGGTGATCCACATCCTCGGGGGATCGGGGACGCTTCACGCCGCGGGACTCCGCATCCCGTTCGAGCGAGGCTCGAGCATCTTCCTGGCTCCCGGGACGCCGCACTGTCTCGAGAACGGGACACGGGAGACGCTTCGCCTGCTCGGCGTGTTCAGCCCAGCCGGATCACCTGCCGACAAGCGCGAGGAGTAGTCCGGGATCGACGGCGGCCGCAGGAATGGCCGAAAGGGGGAGTGACGCCCCGAAACCCCTTCGGTATCCTGCGCAAGACCGGTTTGCAGGTTTGGGGTGCGTTCGGGGCGCAGGAGGCGGGAGCGATGTCGAATTCGACGTGGTCACGACGGCGGTTCCTGAAGACCGCGGGAGCCGGCGGCGTCGGGCTTCTGACCATTCCTGCGCTGACCGCGGCCAAAGCGCACCCACGGGTGGCCGCGGCCACGACCGCGTCGCCCATGACGACGCCTCCCGCCCGCCTCGGCGTCTTCTCCGAACCGCAGCCACCCGAGCACGGCTACTACGACTCGCTGGTGGCGTTCGAGAACGACATCGGCCGCCAGGTTCGCCGTCTACCGCACGTACCTCGCCTGGGGAGAGTCCATCCTCACGCCCCCGATCAAACGCCTCCTGAAGCGCGCGACCCCCGCCGCGCCCGTACGTCTCGATCCATGCCTTCCTGGACAGCAAGGGCCGCAACCCGCTCTCCTGGGCGGACGTCGCGAACGGCGTCTACGACCACGACATCGACGACCGTGCGGCCGAGCTCCTCTCCATCACCGCGAAGACGCCCGTCTACCTCTGCTTCCACCACGAGATGGAGAACGAGGAAAACAAATGCGGGACGCCCGACGATTTCCAGGCCGCCTACTGGCACTTCCGCGACCGCATCGAGAACGTCAACGGGGTCCCGAAGCTCACCTGGGTCGTCACCTACATGGGCGACACGGTCCGCGGGAAGCACGGAGGCCCCGAGCGCTGGTGGCCGGGAAACCCCCCGGCCGGCATGGTCGCCGACCAGCTCATGGGGATCGACCTCTACAACCGCAACCTGTGCCACTCGAAGGGGTGGAGGGACTTCGAATACCTGGCCGCCCCCGCCTATCAGTTCGCGACCTCGGTCGGGCGCCCGATGTTCATCGGCGAATGCGGCACCGTCGAGAGCTCCGCGTGTGGCGGCCCGCCGGACAATCCGCCCGGAAGCATGAAGGCGCAGTGGTACTCCGACGCCCTCGTGTACATGCGGGACACGGCTCCGTCGCTCGGCTACTCGCAGCTCGAGGCGCTCTGCTACTCCAACGTCTTTGGGTTCAACCAGGGCTCCTACCGGATCGACTCGTCCTCGCGGTCCGAGACAGCCTTCAAGGCGCTCGCCAACGACCCGTTCTTCTCGAAGGTCTAGGACCCCGTCGCCGCAGCGAGCGACGCCGCGTTCGACGCGAAGACCGCCGTCACGTTCGATCCCGACCGCGTCACCCGGGCGGGAGCCGAACCGGCAAACGACTCGAGCGCGGCCTGGAACTCGGTCGCGTCCTTCTCCGTGTCCCAGGTGGTGTTCAGAAGGACCACGGTGCGCGTGCCGTCCGACCACGCCTCGTACTCGGCGCCACCCCAGCCGGCCGCCGCCGAGGCCGCCTGCGATTCGGGGAGCTTCAGCTGCAGCAGGAGCTTGAGCCAGGCCTCCCCCACTTCCATCTGGTCGATGAGCGTCCAGTGCTCACCGAGCCCCTGCGGCTTCGTCACGGTCACGGGATCGGGACGATCGGAGGGGTACTTCTCCGGGTGGAGGATCTGCTCGGTCGAGACGGGCGGGTTCCGGAAGGCGGCATCGACGGCCTTCTCCCCTCCCCGGTCGACCAGCGCCTGCACGAAGGCCACGCCGTTCGGGTACGGGAACACCTGCAGCGCCTGCACGAACGGGGGGATGGTGCTCGGCGGGGGCGGGAATGCCGAGGCCTCCTGCTGCAGCCGCGTGATCTCGTCGCCGGACAGGAACCGCCGCGCCCAGGCGTTCGACGAGTAGACGGCGTCGCCCTCGGTGAGGGCGATGAACCCCGCCATCGGCTCGTCGGCGCACCGGTAGGCCAGCGCGTCCTCACGAGAAAGGTTGAACCGCTGGTCGTCCAGCGCGTGGGTCAGCTCGTGGGAGAGCACGTAGCGCTGGTACGGCGTCGGGTCCTTCGTTCCCGAATAGACCAGGCGGTGGCTGAGCGTGTCGTAGAAGCCGACCACCTCGGAATCGTCGTAGGCCAGCAAGGCATCGCGAAGCGAGGAGCCCGGCGGCAGCGCGCCCATCGTGATCCAGGCGCGCGACCTGCCGGCGAGCTGCTGCGCCGGGAGCGTTTCCCGGACCAGCCCTTGGAGGATCTCCCCCAGCCGCTGCTGCGAGACGGCCTCGGGGTCCACGGGGCTGTCCCACTGCAGGTCGCGGACCTGGGTCACCTGGTCGGCGACCGACTTCACGGCCGGTGTCAGCGGCGGGGCCGAGGTCGGGGGCGGCGACTCGTGCGGCTTGGGGTACCGGCAGAGCGCGCTGCGTGGGCCGAGCGAGGGCCCGGGGGTCGGCGCGATGGACGAGCTCCCCGGGGATGGCCCCTCCGCCGCGCCCGTCCCGGACGTGCACGCCGCCGCCAGCAGGCCCAGCGCCACCAGGGCCGCGAGCAGCCCTCGCCGGCTCATCGTTCCGATGACTCCTCCACGGGGGACCGCTTCGCCGGCATGAGCAGCGCGACCACGGTCAGCACCACGGCCGCTCCGGACAGATAGAAGGAGATGACCGGCAGCAGGGTCGAGTTGGCCTTGACGTTCCCGACGAGGACGCACACGGCCGCCGCCAACAGCAGGATGAACGCGATCGCGAACACGAACAGCGGGCCCGGGCGGCGGCGGCTCGACCGCCGCGACCCGCGCGGCCGCTCATGGCGCGCGCTCCTGCTCGCAGGCGTGGACGGCGGCGCCGCGTCCTCGGGTACCTCCACGGCCTCTGTCTCCTCGGTGCTCACGACAGTCTCTCGGTCAGGTAGTCGGCCAGCTTGGCGACCGGCAGCCGGTCCTGCGTCATCTGGTCGCGCTCCCGCACCGTGACCTGTTGGTCGTCGAGCGTGTCGAAGTCCACCGTGACGCAGAACGGCGTCCCGGCCTCGTCCTGCCGGCGATAGCGGCGGCCGATCGACCCGGCGTCGTCGTAGTCGCACATCCATCGCGTCTTCACCAGGTCGAACACCTCGCGGGCCTGCGGCACCAGGCGCTCGTTGCGCGACAGCGGCAGGACCGCCGCCTTGATCGGCGCCAGGTCGCGGTGCAGGCCGAGCACCGTGCGCTTCTCCGTCTTCCCGCTCGCGGTCGGCGCCTCCTCCTCGCGGTAGGCGTCCACAGGAAGGCGAGCACCGCGCGGTCGGCGCCCGCCGCCGGCTCGATGACGTAGGGGAGGTAGCGCTCCTCGGTCTCGGGGTCGAAGTACGTCAGGTCCTGGCCCGAGGCCTCCTGCGTGCTTCTTCAGGTCGAAGTCGGTCCGGTTGGCGACCCCCTCCAGCTCACCCCACTCGGTGAACGGGAACCGATACTCGATGTCGACCGTGCGCTTCGAGTAGTGCGACAGCTCGTCGGCGTCGTGCTCCCGCACGCGCAGGTGCTCGGCATTCATCCCGAGGTCCGTGTACCAGCGCATGCGCTCGGCGATCCAGAACTCGTGCCACTCCTCGTCGGTCCCGGGCTTGACGAAGAACTCCAGCTCCATCTGCTCGAACTCGCGCATGCGGTAGATGAAGTTCCCGGGCGTGATCTCGTTGCGGAACGACTTGCCGATCTGGGCGATCCCGAACGGGATCTTCTTGCGGGACGTCTGCCTGGATCGAAGCGAAGTCGACGAACATCGCCTGGGCGGTCTCGGGCCGCAGGTAGACGGCGTTCGCCTCGTCCTGCCACCGGCCCCATGTGTGTCTGGAACATCAGGTTGAAGTTGCGCGGGTCGGTGAACTCCGTGCCGCCCGCGTTCGGGCAGCGGGCCGGGCGGTCATGTCGACCGTGGTGTCGTCCTCTCGTGGCCGGACTGCGGGGCGTGGACGCCCGGCAGGTGGTCGGCGCGGAACCGCTGATGGCAGCTGGTGCACTCGACCAGCGGGTCCGTGAAGACCTCGAGGTGGCCGCTGGCCTCCCAGACCGTCGGCGACATGATCATCGGAGGCGTCGAGCCCGACGACGTCGTCGCGCAGCTGCACCATGGAACGCCACCACGCGCGCTTGACGTTGTGCTTCAGCTCGACGCCCAGTGGGCCGTAGTCCCAGCGACGAACGAAGCCCGCCGTAGATCTCGCTGGAGGGGAAGACGATCCCCGGCGCTTGGCCAGGGACGTGATGGCGTCCATCAGATCCGGCATCGCTGCTCCCTTCTCCCGGCCGGTGGCTCCGGCCGCTGGCGTGGCAACAAGGATACCGATGACCTCAGGCGTCGGGGACGCGGCCGAAACGGCGATCACGCTTCTGGTAGTCGCGGATCGCCTCGTACAGGTGCTCGCGGTCGAAGTCGGGCCAGAAGATCGGGGTGAACCAGAGTTCGGCGTAGGCGGCCTGCCACAGCAGGAAGTTCGAGATGCGCATCTCGCCGCCGGTCCGGATCAGCAGGTCGGGGTCCGGGACCTTCGGGTCGTACAGGCGGGACGAGATCGACTCGGGGGTGATGCGCTCGCCGCCGCAGGCGCCCGCGGTCGTGCTCCTCCAGGATCCGGCGGACCGCGTCGACGATCTCCGTCCGGCCGCCGTAGTTCAGCGCGATCGTCAGGGTCATCGTTCGATTGTGCTTCGTCTTCTCCTCGGCGCGCTCCATCTCCTTGAGGACGCCCCGCGGGAGCCGCCAGTCCCGGCGCCCGACGAACTGCACCTTCACGTCCCAGGAGTGCATCTGGTCGGTCCGGCGCCGGAGCGTCTCGCGCTTGAAGTTCATCAGGTAACGGACCTCGCTGGGCGGCCGCTTCCAGTTCTCGGTGGAGAACGCGAAGACCGTGAGGTACTGCAGCCCGGCCTCCAACGCGCCCTGGATGACGTCGAACAGCGCCTCCTCGCCGCGGGTGTGGCCCTCGGTGCGCGGCAGGCCCCGCTCCTTCGCCCAGCGGCCGTTGCCGTCCATCACGATGGCCACGTGGCGCGGCATCGCCGAGCGGTCGAGATCGCCGAGGAAGCTCATGGCGACGCGGCGGGGACCGTGTCCGGCAGGACCACGACCGGGGGATCCGGCTGCCGGGCCAGCAGGGCGAAGCTGCGCATGCGCCGCTCCAGGTGGAACTCGGTGAAGCCGTACAGGATCGCGCGGGCCTCCCGGCGGACGAGCGTCGGCGGCGTGGCCAGCCCCGCCTGGACCAGGTCGAGACGCGCCACTTGGTCGAGCCAGTGGACGGCCGGCCACGACACGCGGCCGGCGTCGTGCTCGGCGTCGGCCGCGCACACGACGCCGCCCTGCCCGGCGGAGAACCGCTCGAGGGGACCGGGCGCGCCGCACACCGCGCAGGCGCTCAGGCTCGGGTGGAAGCCGGACAGCGACAGCAGCTTCAGCAGGAAGGACTCGGCGACGGCGGCCGGGTCCGGCGGCGCCTCGTCGAGCGCGCGCACCCCCGACAGCAGGAGCAGGAACAGGCGGACGTTTCGCTCGTGCTCCTCGGCGACCTTGTCGACCGCCTCCAACATGGTCTCGCCGGCGGCGATCAGGGACAGGTCGGTGCGGAGCGTCCGGAACGGGCTGACGATCTCGGCCTGAGTGACCGTGTCGAGGTTCCGGCCCCGGTACATCAGCAGAGAGACGTGCGTGAAGGGCTCCAGGCGCGCCCCGAACTTGCTGTTGGTCCGGCGGATGCCCTTCGCGACCCCGCGCACCTTGCCCGACCCCTGGGTCAGGATCGTGACGATCTTGTCCGCCTCACCCAGCTTGGCGGCTCGCAGGACGATCCCCTGTTCCTTGTAGAGCGGCATGCGCCCAGATGGTACCCCCGGGTCGCCGCGGGCCGGCGCTCACGACGAACGGTTCGACAAATCTCCACAGGCCTCGTGGACTCGCCTCCCCCGACCGAGGCAGGATCGCCGGGGGGCAGGGCTTCGCGCCTGGGGGATGCCGTTGGGGCGCTGGGGAACGAAGGGAATCCCGGGCGGTGCGCCGTCGCGGGGAAGCGCGTGGATGCGGCCGGTGGCCGCGATCCTGGTGGGGGTCGTCTGCCTGTCGGCCTCCCCTGCCGGCGCCTCCCGAACGAGGCCGCACCGCGACTTCACCAACTACTCCGTGCTCGTCGAGCCGGCGCCGGGCGCGTTGCTGACCGCCGACGGACGAAACCTCTGCTCGTTCCGCGCCGGTGCCGAGTGGCCGAAGTGGTGCAAGACGCCGGGCCAGTGGGTCATGGCCGGCGACATCGATACGCGCGCGGACATCCGTGCGTTCGCGGCGGAGGCCGCCCACTACAAGGTGCGGGTCGTGTGGGCGCCCGGCTACACGTCGCTCGACGGGTACGCGGCGGGGTTCGGCGGGGTGGTCGTCATCCAGGCCGAGTTCAAGCAGTGCGACCCGCCCACCTACCGGAAGGTGGTCCTGGCAGCGGTCGACGCCGTCGACGGGCGCGTACCGGTCCTCGCCGAGTACATCCTGGGCGATCAGGGGCGCATCTACTGCTCCATCCAGGCGCGTCGCTCGTGGTCCCTGGTCCGGGGAGCGGTGGAGGGCAACTTCGTCCTCGACTTCCGACCGCGTGCGCGGGCCGGCTGAAGCGCCGGCTGCACCGATCGAGGGTCCGACGGGCCCATGTCCCCCGTTCCGGCGACACCCCCTGTGCACCGGGTTACGTCGAAAGCCCGATATCCATCCGACTCAGGTTGTAAGAGGATCGGGCCGAAATGAGCATGGACGGGGAGAGCCACATGGGCAGGTCCGCCAAGAACGCGATTCCGAACGTCGAGCTGCAGCGAGACGTCGAGTGCATGCGCTGCGGGGCACCGACGCACGGCCGAGCCACCTGCGAGCTGTGCTTCGAGGCGATCACCGAGCTCCGGTCGCTCGCAGAGGACTTCCATTCGCCGAAGCCGAAGCCCGTCCCCCACGCGCCCCGGCCGCTCGCCCGCCAGGGCTCGAACGGCTCGCGCCGCCACCGCTCCTGAGGCCGGGGCAGCCTCACCCGCGGCGGCGGTCCTCTCGATCCACGTCCCGAGCTCCCAGGAAGGCCGCCAGCTCTTCCACGCCCGGCTTCACCGCGCGCTCGACCGTGCGGGACCCCACGCCGGGCTCGGGATGCACCGACTTCACCACCAGGCGGTTGGCCTTGCGATCGAAGGCGGGGTCGATCCTGGCCACGATGCGCTCGCCGTCCAGGACCGGCATCACGTAGTAGCCGTACGGACGTTTCGCGGCCGGCACGTAGATCTGGATGCGGTAGTGGAAGTCGAACAGCTCCAGTGTGCGGTCCCGGTTGTGGATGACGTTGTCGAACGGCGACAGCAGCGTCCGCCGCGGCTCCCACGCCCCCGCCTCGATCCCATCGAGCAGCGCCACGTCGTCGATGTGCACGTACCACGGCCCCGCCTTGATGCCGTCGTCCGACACGCCCAGCCGGACGACGCGGCCGGCGCGCTCCAGGTCGTCGAGCGCCTGGGCGAACCGGTCGTAGCGTCCCGGGACGAAGTGGGACTTGATGTGGGATGGGCGCGCCATCCCCAGCGCCTTCAGGCTCAGCTCGATGGACCGGCGTGACGCCTGCCGGGCACCCAGCCGCTCGCGCGGCGTCCAGTCCGGCAGGACGCGCTCGGCCAGGTCCCACAGGCGCGATCCGCCAGAACGACCGGCCACCAGCACCACGCCCTGCACCCACAGGAACGTGAGCATCCGCTCGACGTTGCGCTCGTTCGTCCAGCCGGTCGAGGTCCACGACCGCGCCGCCAGCCGTTCGAACGCCCGGGATGCGAGCGGTCCCTCGCGGCGCAGGCGCGTCAGGATGGAGCGCCGGAGCTTCGCGTTGTCGGCCATCCACGCGTGGATGCGGTCCGCCCACGCTCCCTTCCCCGGCCAGGTCCGCATGTGGATGCGGTGGAGCGGATAGTCCTCGGTCAGGACGATGGACGCGGCGTGCGCCCAGTACTCGAACAAGGCGCGCTCGCCGAACAGCAGATCGTCGACCAGTGCGGGGTCGTACGGGCCCAGCCGGCTCCAGAGCACCAGCAGGTGGCTCCGCGCCACGACGGCCGTGGGGTCGAGCTGCAGCGCGCGTAAGTCGCGGATCAGAGCCATCATCCCGTCGCGGGTGGCCGGCCGGGGGGGCCCGGCGAGCGCCTGCTTGGTGAGCGTCAGGCGACGAACGGTCCGCAGCGAAACCGGCCGGGGCGTCCCCCCCTGCGCGGCCGACATCGCGCCGGCTACAGGCCCAGCCGGTCGAGTGCCGTCGGGTCCCGCTGCCACTCGCGCAGGACCTTGACGCGGAGGTCCAGGAAGACCTTGCCGCCCAGCAGCTCCTCCATGTCGCGCCGCGCCTCCGACCCGATCTGCTTCAGCATCGCTCCGCCCTTGCCGATCACGATCCCCTTCTGGGACTCGCGCTCGACCAGGATCGAGCACGACACGCGCCGGAGGTCCCCGTCCTGCTCCATCTCCTCCAGACGGACCGCGATGGAGTGGGGAACCTCCTCCCGTGTCAGGGCGAGCGCCTTCTCGCGGACGATCTCCGTGATCCTGGTCTCGACCGGCAGGTCCGTCGCCTCGCCCACCGGGAACAGCGGCCCGCCCTCGGGCAGGCTCCCGGCCAGGACCTCGCGCAGGTCGTCGAGCCCGGCGCCCGACCGGGCCGAGACCGGAACCAGGTGATCGAAGTCGGCCAGGGCCGCGGCACGCTCCAGCTGCGCGGCGATCTCGGCCGGCCGCAGCAGGTCGATCTTGTTCACCGCGCAGACGTTCGTCTTCGCGACCGCCGGCCCGTCGGCGCCCGCGACGAACGCGTCGCCGCGACCGACCCCGCCGGCGCCGTCCACCACCAGCAGGCGCACGTCCACGCCGTCGGCGCCTTCGTGCGACTCGGCGGTTCAACCGCTCGCCCAGCGGCGTTCGCGGCTTGTGCAGACCCGGCGTGTCCACGAACACCAGCTGGTGCTCGTCGGTCGTGGCGACGCCGCGCACCAGGAAGCGCGTGGTCTGCGGCTTGTCGGAGACGATCGAGACCTTGGTCCCGACCAGAGCGTTGACCAGGCTCGACTTCCCGACGCCCGGGCGCCCGACGACCGCTACGAATCCCGCGCGGAACGCCACTTCGCCAGGATCGTCACGACGGCGAGGCCCACCACGGCCCAGAACACCAGCGGGTAGCGCCGCTTCAACGCGGAGAAATTGACCGCCCACCCGATGCCGAACGCGCGGGGAACGATGATGTCGTCGCTCTGCGGGTTCCACCAGGTGTCGACGACCCTGCGGGCCGTCGGGCGCTCGAAGTCGTACGGGATGGTGCCTGCGATCTTTCCCTTGAGGTTCATGGCCGCCCCTCCGAGGCTTCGGTCGGCGCGCCGGCGCCGTCCCCCGAGCCTACCGCGCGCGCCTCCTCGAGGTCATGCGGGCCGAACGCGTCCGGGAGCAGGTCGCTGAGCCGCCAGCGGCGCCGCGTGCCGTCCGTCGCCCTCGGAGACGACGACCATACCCGGGCCGAACTCATAGAGGAACTGGCGGCACATGCCGCACGGCGGCGTCGGCCTCGTCGCGCGAGTCGTCACCGCGACGGCGGCGATGCGCCTGGCGCCGGCCGACACGGCGGCGGCGGCAGCCGTGCGCTCGGCGCACGTCCCCACCGGATAGGACGCGTTCTCGACGTTGGCGCCGGCGAACATGCCCGCGTCGGTCTGGACGGCGGCGCCGACGGCGAAGCCGCTGTACGGCGCGTAGGCGTGCTCGCGGGCACGGCGCGCAGCCGCGAGCAGCGCGTCGACGGCCGCGTCGTCGGTCATTCGGCCCCCGCCGCCGCCTCGGACGAGTCGCGCGCGGAGGCGGTGGACTGCTCGACGGGGCGTCGCGCGATGAGGACCGTCGCGATCCGCCGCCCCTGCACACGTTCCGCCGTGAACTCGAGGTCGCCGAAGCGGACCGTCTCGCCCTGGGTCGGCCACGGCGCCAAGGAGTGCCGTACATCAGCCCGGCCACGGTGTCCCATTCGTCGTGCGGCAGCTCCACCTCGAGCAGCTCGTTGATGTCGTCGATGGGCAGTGCGGCCGTTCACCCGGTAGCGGTTCTCGCCCACGGGCTCGATCTCGGGCTCCTCGCGGTCGTACTCGTCCGCGATCTCGCCGACGATCTCCTCCAGGAGGTCCTCGATGGTGACCAGCCCCGCGGTCGACCCGTACTCGTCCATGACGATGGCGATGTGGACGGCGCGCTGCTGCATCTCGCGCATCAGGTCCGAGACCTTCTTCGACTCCGGAACGAAGTACGGCTCGCGCACGATGTTGGCGAGCTGCGTGTCGGCCTTCCCCGCGTGCAGGTGCCGCAACAGGTCCTTCGCGTACGCCACGCCGACGATGTCGTCCACGTTCTCCTTGTAGACGGGAATCCGCGAGTAGCCGTGACGGAGAATCAGGTCGAGCACTTCCTGCATGCGCGCGGAGACCGGGGCGGTGATCATGTCGGGCCGCGGCACCATGACTTCGCGGACCACGGTGTCGCCGAACTCGAAGATGGAGTGGATCAGCTCCTTCTCCCCCTCCTCGATCGATGTCCTCCTCCGAGGCCACCTCGGCCATGGCCCGGATCTCCTCCTCGGTGGCGAACGGCCCCTGGGGCAGCCCGCGACCCGGCATGAGCACGTTGGCCACCTTCACCAGCAGGCGGGCGACCGGTCCCACGGCCGTGGTCATTGCGACGATGATCGGCGCCAGCCGCAGCGCCACGCGGTCGGTGTGCTGCACGGTGAACGTCTTGGGCGTCACCTCGGCGAAGACGAACAGGACGAGCGTCATCCCGACCGTCGAAACGAGCTCGGCCCAGCGGTGCACGTGCCGGGTGACGAAGATCGTCGCGAGCGTCGTGCCACCGATCGTGCAGAGCAGCGTCAGCAGCAGCACCACGTTCAGGTAGGGCGCGACGTTCTCGACGATCCGCTCGAGCGACTTCGCCCCACGGCGCCGGTCCTCTTCCAAGCGGTATGCGCGCGCCCGGCCGGTCCGGGTGATCGTCACCTCGGCCGCCGACAGGAAGGCCACCGCCAGCACCAGCACGACGATCCCGAACAGCTCGAGCCAGTCGGTGCCGTTCACGGGATCGTCACCCCCGAGTACCGCGTCCTGCCGCTCCCACATCGCGGCCGCGCTCGTCGTCCTCCTCGTGGTCGTACCCGAGCAGGTGCAGCACGCCGTGCACGACCAGCAGGCGGACCTCCTGGTCGGGATGGTCCGGGTTGGCGCGGACGGCGACCGCCGGGCAGACGACGACGTCTCCGACCAGCCCGTCCTCGTCCAACGGGAAGGAGAGCACGTCGGTCGGGCCCGGCTCGTCCATGTACCGGACGTGGAGGTCGGTCATCTCGTCCTCGTCGACGAAGGACAGCGACAGCTCTGCCGTCGGCGCGTCCCTCGGCGGTCAGCACGTCGGCCGCGAGGCGGGCGAGCGCGTCGGTGTCGACGGTGGTGCGACTGCCGGTCGGAGACGAGCACGGCGGGGCCGGCGCCCTCGGGTCTCGGCCCGGGCTCCCCGCTCATGCCTTCCCCGGGCGCTCGCCGAACACCCGGTACGCCTCCACGATGTCCTGGACGATCTTGTGGCGCACGACGTCGCGCGCGCCGAGCCGGACGAACTCGATCCCTTCGATGCCCTGGAGGATCTCCTCGACCACCACGATCCCGGAGCGCTGGCCGCTCGGCAGGTCGATCTGGGTCACGTCGCCGGTGACCACTGCCTTCGAGCCGAAGCCCAGCCGGGTCAGGAACATCTTCATCTGCTCGGGCGTGGTGTTCTGCGCCTCGTCCAGGATGATGAACGAGTCGTTCAGCGTGCGCCCCCGCATGTACGCGAGCGGCGCCACCTCGATCGTGCCACGTTCCATGAGCCGGTTGAACGCCTCCGTGTCCATCATGTCGAACAGGGCGTCGTAGAGCGGCTTCAGGTATGGGTCGATCTTCTCGTAGAGGGTCCCGGGAAGGAAGCCGAGCCGCTCGCCGGCCTCGACCGCCGGGCGGGTCAGGATGATGCGCATCACGTCGCGTTCCTGCAGGGCCTTCACGGCCGCGGCGACAGCCAGGTACGTCTTGCCGGTGCCGGCGGGGCCGATGCCGAACGAGATCGTGGCCTTGCGGATGGCGTCGACGTACCGTTTCTGGCCGAACGTCTTCGGCCGCAGCGTGCGGCCTCGGACGGTCAGCAGGGTGTCGCCGAAGACCTGGGTCGGCCGCCCCTCGTCGTCCTTGATCATGTCGATGGTCCGCCCGAGCGAGTCGGTCGAGAGCTCGTGGCCCTGCTCGAGCAGCGCGAGCAGCTCCTCGAACAGGAGCGCGGCGCGCTCGACCTCGCCGGAGGCGCCCTTGATGGTGATCTCGTTCCCGCGGACCACGATCCTGGCGTCGAACGCGCGTTCCACCAGCTTCAGCAGCTCGTCGGCCTGACCGACCAGGGCCACCATCGGCTGGTGGTCCGGCACGAGGATCTTGACCTCTGTGGTGGTGGTGGGATTCGTCTTGGCTTCCGCCAACTGCGCTCGCCTGGCCTCTTGTGGAAGACGGGGCCGCGTCGCGGCCCCGCTCCGTCCGAGTATACCCGCCGTCGCCGGCCGTTCGAGCGCGGAATTCACCCGGGAGGCCACGACATCGACCGGCCGCCCAGCAGGTGGAAGTGCAGGTGGAAGACGCTCTGGCCGGCGCCCGGACCGACGTTGGTCACCAGCCGCCATCCGCTCCGGTCGATCCGCTCGGCCTTGGCGATGTGCGCGGCCGTCACGAACAGCTCCCCGAGCATTCCCGCCTGGTCGGGACCGAGGTCGGCCGCCGATTCGAGGTGCTCCCGGGAGATCAGGAGGATGTGGGTCGGCGCCTTCGGGTGGATGTCGCGGAAGGCGACCACCGAATCGGAGGCATGGACGATGTCGGCGGGCGCCTCGCGGGCCACGATCCGGCAGAACTGGCAGGTGCTGGAGTCGGCCGCCACGCGGGCAATCTACCCGGTGTCGCCGACGGCAACCACGTGGCGGCCGGGCGCTGGGTCAGCGGTGGCGCGAGTCGACCCGGGCGGGCCGCCAGACGACCCACAGCATGCCCCCGCCGACGATGAAGAACACCGGGAGGTACATCTCGAACGACGACCAGCCGGGCACGAACCCGAGGTTCCCCGCGGCCACGAAGTAGCCGATGACCCCCAGGATGACGACGCCGATGGACAGCATCGTGCGGCCCATCCAGCCGAAGCTCAGCTCTCCGGCCTTCGTCCGGGAGTACTTCTGGATCAGCATGTCCGGGGGCATCTCGCGCGGCAGGAGCGGGCTGGAGACGGCCGTCGTCTGGGCCGGCGTGCCGGGCGGAGGCGCCTGGGGCAGGCCGGGCTGGGGCGGCCCGATGCGCGTGTAGCACTGGGGACACCAATCCATCCCCGGCGAGAGCTTCGCGTTGCAGTGGCGGCAGTTATCCATGGGCATACCTCTGTAAGGGAATCGGCGTACGAGCCCCGGAGATTGAGCGGCGGTTTCGGGTACCTCAGCCGAGACGGCCGAGGCGGTGGAGCGCAACCACCGTGGCGGCCAGGGCGGCGGTCTCGGTGCGGAGGATGCCTTCGCCGAGCGAGGCGAGCGTGGCTCCCGCGTCACGCGCCGCCGCCACCTCGCCGTCGGTGAGCCCGCCCTCGGGTCCGATCACCAGGTGGATCGGTTCCGCGCCGTCGGCGAGGCCGTCGGCGAGCGGCTCCGTCGCGTGTTCCCAGAGCACGATCACCCGAGCAGCAGACTCGTCATCGACGACGGCCGAGAACGGCAACGGCCCGATGATGCCCGGGATGAACGGCCGCCGGGACTGCATGGCGGCCTCCCGCGCCACGGCCTCGAGCCGTCGGCGCGCGTTCCCCTCCCGGTCGTCGGTCCAGCGCCGCACGGAGCGCTCGCAGTCCACCAGCGCGATCTCGTCCGCGCCGACCTCCGTGAGCTTCTGCACGGCCCACGGCAACCGGTCGCCCTTCGGCGGGGCCAGCGCCACCCGCACCGGCGGCGCCGGGCGGGCGACGCGACGCACCCCGCGAACCTGCACGGTCGCCGCGCCCCTGTCGTCCGAGAGGATCCCGAGAGCGACCGCGCCCGATCCATCGGCCAGGGACACCTCGTCTCCGGGTCGCAGCCTGAGCGCGCGTCGCGCGTGATGGGCATCCTCGTCCCGGAGGGTGACGGACACCCCCTCGGAGAGTCCCTCGACGAAGAAGCGCGGAACGCTCACCGGATCCGGCGGCGCGGGCTCACGAATCGAACGCGCGCCGCAGCCGGCCGACCCCGTCCTGCGGCTCGCCGCGAAGCTCCGCGAGCTGGTGCAGCAGCTTCTTCTCCTCGCGGGAACCGGGCTTCGGCGTCTCCACCAGGACCGTGACCAGCAGGTCCCCGCGGCCGCGTCGTCCCAGGTTCGGGACACCCTTGCCCTTCAGGCGGACGACCGCGCCCGACGGGGTGCCGGCGTCGAGCTTCACGGTCTCGTGCCCGTCGAGCGTCTCGATGTCGATCTTCCCGCCGAGGGCCGCCGTGGTCATGGGGACGCCGAGCACGCACACCAGATCCTGGCCGCGACGCTCGAACAGCGGATGCGGGCTCACGCGCATGGTGATCGACAGGTTCCCGGGCGGGCCGCCGGCGCGGCCGTCCTCCCCGGCGTCCGGAACGTTCAACCGCATGCCGTCGTCGACGCCCGCCGGCACGTCGATCGGGATCGACCGGTGGCCGACCAGACGGCCGGCGCCCCGGCACTCGCGGCAGGGCGACGCGGCGACCTCGCCGGTCCCCTCGCACGTGGTGCACGGATGCATGGTCATCACCGTTCCGAAGAGGCTTCTGCCCATCTCCTGCACCTGCCCCGTCCCGCTGCAGCGGGTGCACGCCGAGAGCGACGTGCCTGGCTCGGCCCCGTAGCCGTTGCATGCGCCGCAGTGCATCAGCGCCTCGACCTCGATGTCCCTGGTGGCCCCGAAGGTGGCCTCCTCGAACGTCAGGTCGAGCACCGTGATCAGGTCGCGTCCCCGTTGGCGGCGGGTCCGCCGCTGCGAGCGACGGCGGGAACCACCGCCCCGCGTCCCTCCGAAGAACACCTCGAACAGGTCGCCGAAGTCGCCGAAGGGGAAGAGGTCCGGCGGCATGCCGGTCTGCCCGAAGGTGTCGTACTGGCGGCGGCGCCCCGGATCGGAGAGCGTCTCGTACGCGGCCGTGACCTCCTTGAAGCGGTGCTCGGCGCTCGGATCACCGTTGACGTCGGGGTGCAGCTCTCGGGCGAGCTTCCGGTATGCGCTCTTGATCTCCTCATCGGTCGCGTCCCGCGGGACGCCGAGCACCGCGTACAGATCGGGGAGCGATGAGGACATCCCGGCTCCTCTACCGCGAGAGCGCCTCGACGGCTTCGGACAGCCGTGCGGCGACTGCCCGAACGGCGGTGATCGCGGCGACGTAGTCCATGCGCGTCGGCCCGACCACGCCGATCGTCCCGAGCGCTCGGTCGCCCGTGCCGAACGGCGCGGCGACGAAGCTCGCGTCCCACATGCCGGTCATCGGGCTCTCGTTCCCGATCGTGACGGCGATCGGGCGGGTCGACGCGTCGCGCAGCAGCTCGAGCACCTCGGTCTCGCGTTCCAGCGCCTCGAAGATCTCGCGGAGGGTCTCGCGCCGCTGGAACGACTCCTCGACGGCGATGTTCGCGACACCGCCCAGGAACACGTGGTCGGCGGACGTGGCGGATTCCTGGATGGACGAGAGCTCCTCGGAGACGCGCGTGAGGATCGAGCGGTCGGGGTCGGAGACGCCGCGCGCCTGCTCGGCGGCGGCTGTGCGCGCCTCGGCGATCGTCCAGCCGCGGAACCGCTCCCACAGACCGCGGGAGATGCGCTCGAGGTGCTCGTCGGTGGTCTCGGGCGGGAGCTCGAGGACCCGCTTGTCCACCCGGCCGGTGTCGAACACGACGAGCAGGAGCGCGACCGACCCCAGGTTCACCAGCTCCAGGCGGGCGATGGAGCGCCCTTCGCGGCTGGGGCCCAGTGCGAGCGAGGCGTACCGGGTCAGCCGCGAGAGCAGATGGGTGGTCCCGCGCAGGATCTCGTCGACGTCGGCCAGGGCCTCGCCGAAGAAATGGACGATCTCGCGGCGCTCGGGGTCGCGCAGGCGGATGGTTTCCGGGAGCGTGTCGACGAAATAGCGATAGCCGGTGTCGGTCGGGATGCGGCCGGCGGACGTGTGGGGCTGCGTGAGGTAGCCCATCTCCTCGAGCGCCGCCAGCTCGTTCCGGATGGTGGCGGACGAGACACCCAGCCGGACGACCTGCGAGATGGCCTCGCTGCCGACCGGCTCTCCCGTCCGGACGTACTGGTGAACGAGGGCGCGCAGGATGCGGCCCTTGCGCTCAGACAGGCGGCCGGCCGACGCGGCTTCGGCGGACGCGGCGGGCTTCGGCTTGGACGGCTTGGTGGACACGGGGTGTGCTCGCTCCCTGGAGACAGCGGAATCGGTTAGCAGTCTATCGGATCGAGTGCTAGCACTCCCTCTGCCAATCGGGGCTGGGGGGGCAGTGGCCGCGTCGGGCCCGGTCAGCCGCCGAGCTCGAGCACCAGTTCGTTGGCGAGCAGCATGCCGCGGTCGGTGAGCGCGATGCGGCCGGCGCGGCGCGCGGCGAGGCCCTGCGCCACGAAGTCGTCGGCGCGCGCCGCGCCCCCGACCCACTCCTCGGGGACGCCCTCGGCCGTGCGCAGCCCGAGCAGCAGCCGCTCGAGCCGGCGTTCGTCTTCGCTCAGCGACTCCTCTCCCCCGACCGGCAGCCGGCCGGCGCCCACGTCGTCGAGGTACTGCTGGGGCGGACGGACGTTCCACCACCGCCGGCCGGCGCGATACGAGTGCGCGCCCGCGCCGAGCCCGAGGTACGGCCGCCCCTCCCAGTAGCCGAGCGTTGTGCACGCAGCGATGGCCGGGCATCGCCCAGTTCGACACCTCGTAGTGCTCGTAGCCGGCGGCGCCGAGGACCTCACACGCGGCCGCGTACATGTCGGCCTGCACGTCTCCGTCGGGTGCGGGCGCGAGCCCCGCGGCCACCTTGCGCCCCAAGGCAGTCGCGGGCTCGATCGTCAGCGCGTAGGCGGAGACGTGGTCCGGCTCGAGGGCGACCGTCCGCTCCAGCGTCGACCGCCACGACGCGAGCGTCTCCCCCTCCGCGCCGTAGATGAGGTCCAGGTTCACGTCCTCGAAGCCCGCGCGCCGCGACGCACGGAACGCGCCGACGGCCGACGCTGCGGAATGCAACCGCTCGAGCGATCGCAGCACCGCCGGATCGAAGGACTGCAGCCCGAGCGACAGCCGGTCGACGCCGGCCGCGCGCATGCCGCGCAGGTACGCCTCGTCGACCGTGTCGGGGTTCGCCTCCGACGTGACCTCGGCGTCGGCGGCCACCTCGAACGCCCCGCGAAGGCCGTCGAGCAAGACGCTCATCGACTCGATCGGCATCGTCGTCGGCGTCCCTCCGCCGAGAAACACCGACACGAACGGCGTCCCCGCCCACTCCGGCGCGGCGAGCTCCGCCTCGCGACGAAGTGCCTCCACATACGGCAACCGCAGGTGGTCCAGCCCGGCATACGTGTTGAAGTCGCAGTACCCACACCTGGTGAGACAGAACGGCACATGCACGTACAGCCCGGCGGCGTTCGGGCGTGGGCCGAGGGCAGAGGGCAACATCTGGACTGACGCGGACGGGGGCGAGGCGGAGGGCAGCATCTGGACTGAGCGGGACGCTGGCCCGATCGCGTGCGCGCGCCCCGCGCGAGGGAAGCGTTGCCCGGAGCTCCCGACCCCCGCCCTCCGGCCGGTTCACTTCTTCCCGTCCTTCGCCGACGACCCGGAACTGGTCTCGACCCGCAATGCGGCGATGAAGGCCTCCTGCGGCACGTCGACGCGGCCGACGCGCCGCATGCGCTTCTTGCCCTCTTTCTGCTTCTCCAGCAGCTTCCGCTTGCGCGTGATGTCGCCGCCGTAGCACTTGGCCAGCACGTCCTTCCGCTTGGCGCGCACGGACTCGCGGGCGATGACGCGCGAGCCGATCGATGCCTGGATGGCGACCTCGAACATCTGCCGCGGGATCAGCTCGCGCAGCCGCTCGGTCATCGCGCGGCCGTACTGGTACGCCCGCTCGCGCGGCACGACCGACGAGAACGCGTCGACCGGCTCGCCCTGCAGCAGGATGTCGACCCGCACCAGGTCCGACTGCTCGTAGCCCCAGTGCTCGTAGTCCAGCGACGCGTACCCGCGCGTCCGCGACTTCAGCTGGTCGAAGAAGTCGAAGATGATCTCCGCCAGCGGCAGCAGGTAGTGGAGCTCGGCCCGTTCGGGCGACAGGTACCGCATGTCCTCCATCGTTCCGCGCCTCGCCTGACACAGTTCCATGACGGGCCCGAGGTAGGCCGACGGCGAGATGACCGTCGCGAGGACGAACGGCTCCTCGACGAACTCGTACGTGCCGGGGACCGGCATCTCGGACGGGTTGTGCACGGTGATGACCTCGCCGCCCTGGCGGACGACGCGAACCTCGACATTGGGCGCGGTGGCGATCAGCTCGAGGTCGAACTCGCGCTCGAGGCGCTCCTTGACGATCTCCATGTGGAGCAGCCCGAGGAAGCCGCATCGGAATCCGAAGCCGAGCGCTAAGGAGGACTCCGGCTCGTAGACGAGCGAGGCGTCGGACAGCCGCAGCTTGTCGAGCGCATCGCGCAGCAGCGAGTAGTCGCCGCCCTCCGCGGGATACAGCCCGCTCCACACCATCGGCTTCGGCTCGCGGTAGCCGTGGAGCGGCTCGGTCGCCCCCCGGTCGGCGGTCGTGATCGTGTCGCCTACCTGGGCCTGGCGAACGTCCTTCACGCCCGTCACCAGGTATCCGACGTCGCCGGCGACCAGCTCGTTCACCGGGATGGGATCGGGGGCGAACACACCGACCTCCTCGGCCTCGTTCCCGTGTCCCGTCGACAGGTAGCGGATGCTCGCCCGGCCCGTAAGTCGCCCGTCCACCACTCGGAGGTAGGCGATCACGCCGCGGTAGGCGTCGTACGTGGAGTCGAAGATGAGCGCCCGGAGCGGCGCGTCGCGGTCGCCCGACGGTGGCGGCACGCGCGCGATGACCGCCTCCAGGAGCTCGGTCGACGCCGGCGCCAGACTTCGCGGACACGCGCAGGACGTCGGCCTCGGGGCACCCGAGCAGCTCGGCCAGCTCGCGAACGGTCTCGTCGGGATCGGCCGCCGGGAGGTCGATCTTGTTGATGGCCGGCACGATGACCAGGCCGGCGTCTCTGGCCAGGTGGAAGTTGGCGAGCGTCTGCGCCTCGATCCCCTGGGCCGCGTCCACCAGCAGGATGGCGCCCTCGCAGGCGGCCAGGCTCCGCGAGACCTCGTAGCTGAAGTCCACGTGGCCGGGAGTGTCGATCAGGTTCAGCTCGAATTCGCCGGCGCTGCCGGCCGGCGAGTAGCGCAGCCGAACCGCCTGGGCCTTGATCGTGATCCCCCGCTCGCGTTCGAGGTCCATCCGGTCGAGGTACTGCTCGCGCATCTGGCGGGCCGCCACCGCGTGCGTGAGGTCCAGGAACCGGTCGGCCAGCGTGGACTTGCCGTGGTCGATGTGCGCCACGATGCAGAAGTTGCGGATCAGGTCGAGCGGCTGGATCGGCACGAGCTCTCTGCCTCCGGCCGGCGGAGGGTGGAGAAGGCCGGCCGGTCCTCAGTCTCGCAGACGGCGAGGCGGAGCACGGGAAGGGCCGCTCGGAACCCCCTGCTACACTCGTCCGCCGTGGCGAATATCAAGTCCCAGATCAAGCGCAACCGGCAGAACGAGCGGCGCCGCGTCCGCAACAAGGCGACTCGTTCCGAGCTGAAGACGCACGCCAAGCGCGTGCACGCTGCTCCCGACGCCGAGACGGCGACGACCGAGCTGCGGGCGGCCTCCCGGGCCCTGGACCGCGCCGCGTCGGCCGGCTCGATCCACAAGCGGACGGCCGCCCGACGGAAGTCCCGCCTGGCCAAGGCCGCGAACGCCGCGGCCTCCTAGCCGCCCCTCCCGCCTCAGCGTCCGAACGACTCCGGCAGCTCGACGTGGCCGGTGTCCGGCTTGCCCGCCATGGCCGCCACGAGCCCGGGCAGCACCACGTCGTCGGGCACCCCGCCTTTCATGGCCCGGTCCGCCTCGACCAGACGGAGCTGGAGGTCGTTCAGCTCGCCCACCGTGAATCGCCCGGCCTGCTCGCGGTAGCGCTTGACCTGCCAGTCGAACCGGAGTCCGGCCGCGCGCGCCGCGTCGGCCGGGGGCATCCGCTCGGGAAGCGACCGCACCCGGATCAGGTCGCGGACGCGCGAGGCCACGCCCCCCAGGATCAGGAGGCCCGCCTCGCGATCCTCGAGCAATGCCCGCAGGGTCACGAGCGCCGGACCCACACGGCCGGCGAGCGCGTGGTCGCAGAGGTCCCAGATCTGCTGGTCGCCCAGCCCCCGGAACTGCGCCCGCACCTCGTCCGGCCCGACCGGCCGGCCGGGAAACGCCGCCCCCAGCTGCTCGATCGCCCGCGCCAGCTCGGCCGGTGACTCACCGATGGTGGACATCAGGGCCGCGGCACCGGGCCCCGAGAGCCCGACACCTTCGCCCTTCGCGCGCGCCACCACCCACCCGGCCGTGTCCTGACGGCGCAGCGCGATCTGCCGCACCTTCCCGCCGGCCGCCGTGACGGCCTTCCCGATCGGCGGGCCGCCCTTGCTCCGTGACACGCCCGTCAGGACGAGGACCGCGTCGGGGACGGGCGCGGCCAGGTAGTCGCGGAGCTCGTCGGCCGCGCCCTCCGACAGCGACTGCACCCCCGTGACCAGCAGCGCCCGCCGCTCGCCGAACAGCGAGGGCGTCGACAGATTCCCCGTTTCGCCGCCCCGCCAGTCGGACGCCGCGACCTCGTCGGCGTGCACGTCGAACTCCGCGAGGAGGGCGCTCGCGGCCTCACGCAGCAGGAACTCGTCCTCGCCCCAGAACAACGCCACGGGCGGGTGCTCGCCCCGCCCTCCGCGTCGTCTCACCCATCGTGGCTGGATTCTACGGACACCCCTCCCCCGTGAAGAAACGCGACGGTCACGTCGCCGTTCAGGTCGGTCCGGAACACCCGGGCGCCGGCCGCCCGGAGGGCTCCGATGGTCGACGGCGCCGGATGCCCGTAGGAGTTCGGGCCTACGCTCACCACCGCGACGACCGCGTGCACGGCCTGGAGGAACGGCGCGATCGAGGTGGCCGCCCCGTGGTGGGGAACGTTCAGGACCGGCGCCACGATGGGAACGCCGGCGTCCAGCATTGCCTGCTGCGCCGCCGCTTCGGGTTCGTTGGCGAATAGCACGCGATCGTTCCCGGACCTCACCAGCAGGACGAGAGAATCGTTGTTGGCGTCCGAGTTCGTCCCGTGCCAGCAGCGATCGGGGCTGAGGACGTCGACCCTGACGTCGCCAACGACGAACTCGTCCCCTGCGGCCGCGTGGCGTTCCGGGACACCGGCCGCACCGACCGCTTGGAGGAACGCCAGGTAGGGGGGCGACCCGCTTTCTTCCGGCCGGCACCCAGTGTCGAGCACCACACCGGTGGGCACTCTGGCGAGCACGGCGGCCAGCCCCTCGTAGTGGTCGAGGTGCGGGTGGGTCGCCACGACCATGTCGAGCCGATGCACGCCGGCGGCAGCCAGCTTGGTGGCGACCTGTTCGGGGTCCGGGCCACCGTCGATCAGGATGGACGCGCCGCCCGGCGAGCGCACGAGGGCGGCGTCCCCCTCGCCGACGTCGAAGAACGTGACGGTGAGCGCGGCCGGCCGGCCCGCGGCGAACGCGCTGCCGCTCGCGAACAGCGCCAGCGCGATGCCGATCGCCGCGACGCCGCGCCGCGTCAACTGCCCGCCAAACCGGACCCACCAGGCCAACACCGCCACGACGACGAGGCCCGCCGCCAATTGCCACACATGGCCACCCGACGACGTCAGGGACGGCAGCGGCCACCGCGCGAGCCGCGTCGCCACCCCCTCCAGGTAGCCGATCGGCATCCGAGCCGCCCACGCGATCGCGACGCCGCCGTCGTGCCACGCGACGCCGACCGCCGCAGCGGCCAGCCCGAGGAGCATGCCCGGCCCCACCGCCGGAGCCGCCAGCAGGTTCGCCGCCACCGTGACGGTCGGCACCGCGCCGAAGTAGTGGAGCAGCAGCGGGGTCACGCCGGCCTGCGCGCCGAGCGTCGTCCCGGCTGCCATCGCCAGCCATCGCGGCATCCACCGCATCCGCTTCGCGAGCGGGCCCGCGAGCGCCGCGATGCCCGCGGTCGCGGCCACGGACAGCTGGAAGCCAACCGCGTAGACGAGCGTGGGATCGAAGGCGAGCAGCAGCAGGACCGCGCCGCCCATCAGTGCCGGCGCACTCCGGGGCCGGCCCAGAAACGAGCCCAGCATCGCCAGGCTCGCCATCGCGGCCGCCCTGAGGACGGACGGCTCGGCTCGCGTCAGCACGACGAAGAACGCGACCGCCCCCAGGCCGACGCACAGCGTGCTCCGCCGCCCCAGCCCGGAGGAGTCCCGCCAGACCGAGGATCGGTGCGAGGAACATCGCGACGTTCTCGCCGGACACGGCGAGCAGGTGCGTCAGCCCGGTAGCCTTGAACCGCTCCGCGACGACCGGGTCCAGACGGGACGTGTCGCCGAGCGTGAGTCCCATCAGGAGGCCGGCCTCGCGGGCCGGGAACACGCGCGCGAACGAGTCGCGGAGCGCCGCCCGGAGTCGGTCGGCCACGCGGAGCACGGGGCTGCCCGGCGGCGCTTGATAGCGGATCGTGCTGACGGACAGCTCGGCCGGATAGCCGCGCTGATGCAGGAACGCTTCGAAGGGGCCGACGGGCTGCTCGAGCAGGCCCGTGACCACCACCCGGTCCCCGACGTCAAGACGCGGCGGCGGACCTCGCCCGTCGGCCCATACCGACCCGTGGACGGCGAGCACGGCCGGCCACCCGTGCAGCTCGGGCTCAACCTGAGCGACGGCGATGGACGCCGTCCATCCGAGTGCGCCCTCTCGCGGCTCGCTCGCGACGGCGCCGCTCAGCTCGACCGACCGTCCGGCGAGCCGGGCGAGCGGCGACGACGCCACCGTCGCTGCGCGAACGCCGCCCCACCCGGCGCCCAGCAGCACGAACGCCGCGCCGAGGTACGCCACGCGCCAGCGCCGCGCATCGCGGGGGACCAGCGCGGCCACCCACAGCCCCGACGCGCCGGCCAGGAGGACGCACGCGCAGACGGCCAGCCGCGGCGATCCCAGGCGCCCGGCCAGCAGGATGCCGCCCCAGAACGCGCCCGCTGCGACGGGCAGTCCCCGGCCGCCCACCTAGACCGTCACCAGGTCCTTCAGGTCCGCCAGGTGGGACGGCCCGATGCCCGACACGTTCAGCAGATCGTCGACGGAATGGAAGGAGCCGTGCGCCTGCCGGTAGTCGAGGATGCGCTGGCCGAGCACCTCGCCGATCCCCGGCAGCGACTCGAGCTGGTCGAGGGTCGCGGTGTTCAGGTTGATCTTGCCGCCGGCGCCCGACGCGCTGCCCGAGCCGCTGCCGCCGCCTCCGGCCCGCGCGGCCCCCCGGCGCAGCACCAGGACCTGCTGCGCGTCCTGCAGCAGCGAGGCGAGGTTCAGTGACGTGAGATCGGCTCCCGGCCTCGCTCCACCCGCCACCCGGATCGCGTCGATGACCCGGTCGCCCTGGCGCATCTCGTAGACGCCCGGGTGCCGGACCCAGCCGGCGACGTCCACGACGACCGGGGACGTCTCCGGGGACGGGGTCGCGCCGGCGGGCGGGCCGGTGCCCGGCCTCGGCGCGCCACCACTCGCCGCCTCGATCCGCACCGCCTTCGGCAGCGACCGCACGTACCACAGGCCGGCGGCGGCCACGATGACCGCCCCGACGCAGACGAGCCCGATGAGCTCGCGGCGGTCCAGCTCGCTCAGGCGTTCTCTCATCCCGTCCGTGGTCCTCTTCCCCCGCGACGCCGCAGGCGGAACGGGGAGGAGTTGCCGCGGACGGCGAAACCGGACGCTAGCCCAACGCGAAGGACGTGTCAGCGACGGGCGTCACAGATCCGGAGAGAAAGTGCCGGCACTCAGCCGGCGGTGACGACGTTGACCAGCTTGGGGGCGCGCACGATCACGCGCGCAACGGACCTCCCGCCGACGGCGGACCGTACGCGATCGGAGTCCAGCGCCACCACGCGGCACGTGTCCTCGCTCGCGTCGGCGGAGACGGTGATGCGGTCGCGGATCTTCCCGTCGACCTGGACGATCAGCAGGACCTCGTCCGGGCGCGCCAGGTCCTCGTCCCAGGACGGCCATCCCCCCGCGAAGACGGTGTCGGTGTTGCCGAGCGCCTCGTGCCACAGCTCCTCGGCGATGTGCGGCGCGAAGGGCGCGACCGTCTTCACCAGCGTCTCTGCGGCCGCGCGCACCGGCGCCCCGCCGCCTCCGGCGTCCAGAGCGTGCACCAACTCGTTCGTCAGCGTCATCAGCCGCGCGATGGCGACGTTGAACCGGTGGTGGTCGAACGCGCGCGTGACTTCCTTCCGCGTGCGGTGCACCAGCCGCAGCAGGCGATCGCCGTCCTCGCCCCCGCCACCCGCCGCGCGGCCGGCGGCCTCGAACACGGCCCGGTACACGCGGCCCAGCCACTTGTGCGCGCCCGCGGCCGACACCGTCGCCCAGTCGACGTCGTCCTCGACCGGGCCGGCGAACAGCATGGTCGTCCGGATCGAGTCGGCCCCCCACCTCTCCATCAGCGGGAGCGGCTCGACGACGTTCCCGCGGCTCTTCGACAGCGCCGCGCCCTCGTTGATGACCATGCCCTGGTTCAGGCAGCGCGTGAACGGCTCGGTGAACGACACCAGCCCGATGTCGTACAGCACCTTGGTGATGAAGCGGCTGTACAGCAGGTGCAGGATGGCGTGCTCGATGCCGCCGGTGTACTGCGTGACCGGCATCCACTTCGCCACTTCCTCGACGGAGAACGCCCGGTCCGGCTCCTTCCCGGTGAACCGCAGGAAGTACCACGACGAGTCGACGAACGTGTCCATCGTGTCGGTCTCGCGCTTGGCCGGGCCACCGCACGCCGGGCAGGTGACGTTGACGAACCCCTCGTGCTTGGCGAGCGGCGACTCGCCGTGCGGGGAGAAGTCCACGTCGTCCGGGAGCAGGACCGGCAGGTCCTCCTCCGGCACCCCGACCTCGCCGCACGTCGGGCAGTGGATGATCGGGATCGGCGCTCCCCAGTACCGCTGCCGCGAGATGAGCCAGTCGCGCAGGCGGTACGAGACGGCCGCGCGTCCCAGGCCGCGTTCGTCCAGCCAGCCGATGACCTTCGCGATCCCCTCGGGCGATGGGCGTCCCGTTCAGCTCGCCGGAGCGAACCATGACGCCCTCGTGGTCGGACGCCTCGGTCATCGCGCCGGCGTCGCGCTCCTCGCCCGGGGGCTCGATCACGACGCGGACCGGCAGACCGTGCTCGCGCGCGAACTCGAAGTCGCGCTGGTCGTGCGCGGGGACGCCCATCACGGCGCCGGTCCCGTACTCCATCAGCACGTAGGGCGCAACGAAGCACGGAATGCGCTCGTCGTTCACCGGGTTCACCGCGCTCACGCCCAGCGGCAGGCCCTCGCGCGAGGCCGCCTGGTCGTGGGACGCGGTGGGGTTCCGCTGCAGCCGGTCCAGGAACTCCTTCACCTCGGCGGCGGTCCCGCCCCGCTCGGCCAGGGACGTGACCAGCTCGTGCTCGGGCGCGAAGACGAAGAACGTGACCCCCCACAGCGTGTCGGGCCGCGTCGTGAACACGGTCACCTCGTCGCCGGTCTCGTCGATGCGGAACGTGACCTCGGCGCCCTCCGAGCGGCCGATCCAGTTCCGCTGCTGGGTCAGCACGCGGTCGGTCCAGCCGTCCTCGAGCTGCGCCATGTCGTCCAGCAGGCGGTCCGCGTAGTCGGTGATCTTGAAGAACCACTGGATCAGGTCGCGCCGCACGACCAGCGAGTCGCAGCGCTCGCACCTGCCGCCGATGACCTGTTCGTTCGCCAGGACCGTCTGGTCCACCGGGCACCAGTTCGCCGGCGCCAGCTTCCGGTAGGCCAACCCTCGGTCGAACAGCTGCAGGAAGAGCCACTGGGTCCACTTGTAGTAGTCGGGGTCGCACGTGTTGAACTGCCGGTCCCAGTCGAACGCGCACCCATACCGGTGCAGGGTGGACCGCTGCTGGGCGATGTTCGCGTACGTCCACTCCTTGGGATGGATGCCGCGCTTGATGGCCGCGTTCTCGGCCGGGAGCCCGAAGGCGTCCCAGCCGATCGGGTTCAGGACGTTCTCTCCCCGCAGGCGGTGGTACAAGCCGATGGCCTCGCTGATGCCGAACGCCTCCGCGTGGCCCATGTGCATGTCGCCGGAGGGATACGGGAACATCTGCAGGTTGTAGAACCGCGGCCGGCCGTCGTCGTCCTCGACGGCCTTGAACACGCCCTCGCGGTCCCAGTGGTCCTGCCACTTGGGCTCGATCGTTCCCGGATCGTAGATGTGCCTGTCTGCCATCGCACTCCTCGGTGAGTGCCCGATGGTACCGCGGAGAACGTGCCCGGGCCGATGCAGGGCTACGTGGCGGGAGGCGGGTCGTCCTCGGGACGTTCTGCGGGGTGCTCGGGACGACCTGCCGGGTCTTCGGCACCTGCTCCGGCCGCGTCGGGACGGTCCGGCTGCGCCTCCAGGCGGACCTTGAGCCGGCCGGCCTGAAGCACCACCTCGGTCAGCATTGCCGGGGCCCGCTGCTTGTCCAGGTAGGCGTAGACGCCCGCCTTCGCGGCGTCCCAGGCGAGGAGCTGTTCCGACGCCGTCAGCGTGATGACCTGGGTGAGAGGCAGGGCCGCCTTGATCTGACGGGTCGCCTCCAGGCCGCTGATGCCCGGCAGGCGGAGGTCCATCAGGATCACGTCGGGCTCCAGCTCCAGCGCCAGCGTGACCCCGGCGGCCCCGTCCGGAGCCTCGCCGACGACCTCGATGCCCTCCGTCTCCAGCAGCTCGCGGACGAGGCGGCGGTCGTCGGCGTTGTCCTCGACCAGCAGGACGCGGGGCGGAGTCTCGCCCGCCTCGGTCATGGCCCGCACGTGCGGGCCGTGACGCGCGGAAGAGAGCTGGAAACCATTGCGCGCCAGCACCTTCCCCCTGTCCGCACTCCGTCGACGAGCGTACAACGGTTCGCTGCGCGGAGGGTTGGGTCAATCCACCTACGACAACTGCAGTATGTTGGGGGGTACCGCGACACGCCCGGTCAGGCTAGCATTCCCCGGGATGATCCGGCCGGGGCGGGGGACCTCTTCGACGACTGCGCTCGGGGTTGCAGCGTTGCTGATCGCAACCCTGTCCGGGGCGTCTCCGGCGGTGGCCTCTCCCGGTCCCCGGCAGGACCGTCCGATGGTTCGCCCGCAGATCCGGTGGACCGGCTGCGGTCCCGTCCACGCCAGGTGCGGGTACGTGAAGGTCCCGCTCGACCGTCACGACCCGTCGCTCGGGAAGATCGCGATCTACTTCGAGCTCTACCCCCACCGCGACACCTCCCAGCAGCCGCTCGAACCGATCGTGGCGACGGAGGGAGGGCCGGGGTACTCCACGACGGCCAGCCGCTGGTACTACCGGGACCTGTTCCGGCCGCTCATGGACCGGCACGACCTCCTGCTGGTCGACAACCGGGGAACCGGCAAGTCCGGCGCCATCGACTGCAAGCGGCTGCAACGCTACAAGGGGAACTACAACCACGAGGTCGGCGAGTGCGGGCGTCAGCTGGGCGACGCGGCCGATCTGTACGGCACGCACCAGGCCACGAACGACCTCGCCGACGTCCTCCATGCCCTCGGGATCGGCACCGTCGACCTCTACGGCGATTCGTACGGGACGTTCTTCAGCCAGACCTTCGCGGTCCGCCACCCCGAGCTGCTGCGATCCGTGGTGCTCGACTCCGCGTACTTCGTCCAGTGGCCCGACCCGTGGTACAGCGACA
Organism: uncultured Actinomycetota bacterium; assembly: GCA_963770955.1. Taxonomy (GTDB): domain Bacteria; phylum Actinomycetota; class UBA4738; order UBA4738; family UBA4738; genus DASPTB01. The sequence continues at coordinate 466,300 of CAVYRK010000011.1, read as the reverse complement.
CGAACCGGGCGATGGACAACGCTTTCCGCTACGCGTGCGAGCGGTGGCCGACCTGCGCCGAGCGGGGGGACCCGATGGGCCGCATCGATCGGATGCTGGCGGCGCTCCGCCGGCACCCGATCGTGGGGACGGCGTACGACGGGGACGGGCACCGCCACCACCTCACGTTCGGGCCCGGCGAGCTGGGGCAGGTCATGTCCGACGGCGCCACGAACCCGGTCGTCTACCGGGAGCTGGACGCGGCCATCCGGGCGGCGCTCGGCCGCGAGCACGACACCGCTCCCCTGCTCCGGCTGCTGGCCGAGAACACGTGGTGGGGAAGCGGCGGTCCGGTCCGGGCGTACTCGGAAGGGCTGTACGACGCGACGTCCTGCAACGACTACCCGCAGGCCTACGACATGACGGACCCGCACAACGCCCGCGTGCGCGAGTACCACCGCGCCATCGACCAGCTCCAGCGAAACGAGCCGGACATCTTCGCGCCGTTCACGGTCGACGAGTGGGTGCACTACCCCGACCACTACTGGGACCTGTGTCTCCGGTGGCCGCGGCCCAGCCGGGTCGACCCGCCGGTGCCCCCCAACGCCCACTACCCGGACGTGCCGGTCTTGGTGCTCTCCGGCGACCTGGACTCGCTCACGTCACCGGAGGGGGCTCGCGCCACGGCGGCCGCGTTCCCCAACTCGACCTTCGTCGACGTGGCGAACTCCACCCACGTGACCGCGCTGGCCGACTACAACCGCTGCGCGTCGCTGATCGTCCGCCGCTTCGTCGAGACGCTTTCGGCCGGCGACACGTCGTGCGCGTCGCAGTACAGCCCCGTGCGGCTGGTGAACCGGTTCGCGGAGCACGCCGCCGGCCTCGGGATCGGCGGCGCGCGCCGCCGGGCCGCCGTGGTGGCGGCCGACACCGTCGCGGACGTCGTGGCGCGCTGGTGGGGGAACTACTCGGGGCAGGGCGTCGGCCTCCGCGGCGGCACGTTCCACACGCGTGGCTACAGCGACGTCTTCTTCCGCCTGAACGGCATCCGCTGGGTCGACGACGTCGCGGTCGGCGGCCACGCCGAGTGGGACCGGACGACGGGGCTGATCCATGCGACGGTGTCGGTCTCCGGCTCGGGCGCCGCGGCCGGCTCGCTCCGGATGTCCTGGTCGGACTGGGACCGGCGCCCCCGGGCCGTCGTGCACGGAACGCTCGACGGACATCGCGTGTCGTTCTCGTTCCTCGCCCCCTGAGGGAGCCCCGATCGCCGGCCCCGGGGCCGCGCACTTCGTGGTCTTCGCATTGTCTCAGTGGCCTTTGCCGAGGAGGGCGAACGAAAAGTCGCCGCCCTCACCCGCCAAGATGCACGAGGTCGTCTTGGCCCAGGAGGTACATCCGAAGCCGAAGCCGTCGCCGGGGTTCCGCCACAGGGAACCCTCGTGGCGAACGGTGTTGTTCGTGCTCCAGCCCCACTCCCCGAGGCGAAAAGGCATGTTCACGAACACGGACAACCAGTACGTGCCTTTCTTCAACGTGAACTTGGGAACCTTGACCAGAAAGCTGCCCGTGCCCGTGGTGTCGGTATACGGAGCGTGGGGGACGTCCTGGACGACGGTCCCCGGGGCTCCGGCGGCATCCTCGTAGAACGTGACGTGGATGCTGTTGGCCGGTCCCGTTCCCTGGAAGTAGAGGCCATCGACCACAACGTGCTTGACGACGGCCTTCCTTCCGATCTTGAAGTCGTCTGCCCCCTGGGAGTCGAATGATAGGAACTTCGCCTCGAAATGCTGGGACACGATGACGACACCATTGTCGTTGTCGAGCTGGCTGTAGATCGTCCCAGCGACGCGAGCGGCCCGGATGGTGCCCTTTCCCGTCGCAGCTGCCACTGGCTTGGCCGACGGGCGAGCGCCCGCACCGCTACCAAGGGCCGCGACAACGGCGAGAGCCAAGGTCACAACCGTCACGATCGTAAACAAGCGAACTCGCATTCCTATCCCCTTCTCCTCCGGGATGGCGCTGCCGCGCCCTGAAGCCCCGGTCGTCTCAGTGGTTCGATGGTCCGCCGACGCCCCTACATCCCCTTTTTCCGGCAGCTCCAGAGTTTACGCTCCCGATCTGGCTGCGGGTCCAGAATGGGAGGTGTATGACGATACGACACGACCTCACGGAAGCGCTCAGGACTTGCAGTCTCGGGGGCTCAGCGGGGGCGGCACGGCGAGGGCCCGAGACGCGAAGAGGGCGGCGCATGCGCGCCGCCCTCTTCCGCTCTCCCTGCGGTCCGGCCGTCGAGCGGACGGTCCCGCAGTCGCGCCGTCAGCAGGTCTTAGTGACCCCGGCCGACCAGCGAGAAGGAGAAGTCGCCACCCTCACCCGACGGAATGCAGGTGGTCGTGACGCCCCAGGTGGTGCAGCCCGTGCTGAACCCGTTGCCGGGGTTCTGCCAGTTGCTGGGCTTGTTGCGAATGGTGTTGTTGGTGTTCCAGCCCCACTCCCCGCCAACGCTGAAGTCCATGTTGGCGTAGACCGAGACCCAGTAGGTACCCTTAGCGAGCTTCAACCCTGGGATCGGGATGGAGAACGTGCCCGTCCCCGTGAGGTCGGTGTAGCTCTGCGTCGGGTAGTCCTTCTTGACCGCACCCGGGTGCCCGCTCGCGTTCTTGTAGAACGTGACGTGGACGTTGGCGGCAGGGCCAGCACCGTTGAAGTAGACGCCGTCAACGAAGACCCTCTTCACGGTGGCGCCAGTGGAGTTCTTGATCTTGAAGTCGTCGGCGCCCTGCGAGTCGTACGCGTCCAAGCTCGCCTCGAAGTTCTGGGAGACGATGCCGGTGCCGTTGTCGTTGTCGCGCTGGCTGTAGATCGTGCCCTGCACGTGCGCCGGACGGGCCGAGGTCTTGGCCTTCGCGGCCGCCGCGGGCTTGGCCGACGGGCGAGCGCCCGCGCCGGTGCCGAAGGCCGCGACAACAGCTACAGCCAACGCCAGAGCCGTGAGAACAGTAAAGAAACGAACTCGCATTCCACATCCCCTTCTTCTCCGGGACAGCACCAAAGCGCTATCCCTTCCAGCCGGTCGTGTCGGCGATTCGATGTTCCGCCGACCCCCTGCATCCCCCTTTCCCGGCGTCCCCGGCTCCCCCAGCGATGCGGAGCAGCCCTCGCCGATCTCGGCAGGCTCATCAGTGACCGTTAACATTGCCGAATCCAGGGGGTGTGTCAATCCTCTCCCGCCTCCATTGGTCGGACAAACGGCCTATGGACGACGCTCCTGAACAGCAGCCGTCGAAGCCTCGACTTTCTCATCCATCTCTTCGCCCACCCACGGGGGTTTCTCACGTGCCGCCTGTTGACTGGCCCCCGTTGCGACAGAGGCAGAAGGGAGGTGCATGACCATGCGGCATCAGCTCACGCGGGCGCTCACGGCCCTGGCGGTCTCGGGGGCGCTCGTCGGAGGCGGCTCGGCGATCGCCCACGCCGCCTCGAGCTCACCGTCACCGTCGAAGTCGTCGACGTCGTCATCGTCGGGCTCATCCTCGTCGAAGACGGCGTCGGACAGGAACTGCCCGCACAAGTAACCGGGCTGCGGCGCCGCCGGGGTGCGCACCCCGGCGGCGCCGCGCCCGCTGCCAGCTCAGCAGCTCTGCCCGATCACCTTGTACGGGCAGGCCGCGTTCTTGGCCAGGTACAGGACCGCGTTCTTCAGACGCTGCGTCTGCGCCTTGATGTCCTCGTCGGGCGGGTAGAAGCCGGGCGGGTCGTTCCTCGGGTACATCTCGATCGTGAAGGCGAAGATCTTGTGGACCCCGTACTGCCAGTCGATGCGAGCTCCCGTCCGTGATGTAGAGGTCGCTGGACTGCTCCGGCGTGTAGCAGTCTCCCGCCCGGCAGGTCGTGCTCGCGATGTGCTGGCCGAGCGCCACGAAGACGTCGTGGTCGGCCTGGGTCATGTCGCCCGGGACGTCGGTGAACGTGTATCCGTACGGCCACAGGACCAGCTCCTGGTACGTGTGGAAGCTGATGCTGGCCGTGATCCGCTGCCGGCCGCCGATCACCCGGCTGTCCACGAAGTCGCGAATGGCCTGGGTCTCCGGAGCGGAGAACGCCGACGCGCCCGCGGTAGGTCTCGTCCGCTCCGTTTCCGCTCGAGCCGCCGCAGCACCCCCACCGGTAGGAGTAGTTGCGGTTGAGGTCCGTGCCGACGTCGCAACCTGGTTCGGCTGCCGGTTCTTACGCCAGAAGTGGTACGAGCCACCGGAGACGTCGTACTCGCCGCCGTCGGGGTTGACGTCGAAGATGATCCAGATCGCCCGGGTGTTCACGAGCTTCCGGACCTTCGTTGTTGACGCGTACTTGTCCACGAACAGGTGCATGATCGCGAGCGTCTCCTCGACCGTCAGGTGCTCGCGGGCGTGGTGCAGCCCGTCGTAGAGGACCTCCGGCCGGCCCGACGTGTAGGTATCGGCGCCCTTGGTGATGAGCGCGGCGATGATGTCCCGGCCCTCGTACGACTTGCCGATGGAGAACTCCTTGATCAGCGTCGGATGGGCCGTGACCTCGCCGGTGACGTCCTGGACCATCTCGGCGTAGTTGTGATACTGGGAGTCACCCGGCGGGAAGTCGTTGGGCTCGACGAAGGGCGAGGCCCGGAACCCGAGCCTGCGGACCGCCGCGACGTTCCGGTCGGTGCCCCGGATCAGGACGAAGTTCGTGCCGACGAACTCGATCGAGGCGCCGGTGCGCTCGATCGCCGATCGCTGCTCGCGCGTGCCGATGCCGTCGATCCGGTAGTTGTGCAGCGGCGGGGGACCCTGCGCGGCCACGGCTCCGAATGAGCCGGGCAGCGTCAGTCCCGCCACCAGCGCCGCGGTGAGTGCCGCGAGCAGCAGGCGGCGTCCCTGAGAACGGTTGCTGGCCAAGGCGTTCCCCTTCTCCTCTGCTGGTCCCCCCTGCCCCTTCGCGGTCGGATGGCCGGCGTCCGGCCGCGGCAGCAGCATAGGGGCGGCTCCTCCCTCTGTCGATCGGTCGTTCGGCGCGGAACGCCCGGGGCCGTCTCCTTCCCGGGCATCTGCCGGACCGGCGACACCCGGAGGCCTCACGGCAGCTGGTGGCTTCGGCGCCTGGTGGCAAGGTGCCGCACCTTGCCGGCCTCAGGGATCTGCGGGTCGGCCTCCACGCGCCGCTCGTACCAGGTCGCGTAGCGCTCCGAGCCCTCCCAGGCCGTCGCGCCGTGCGCCAGCACGCTCGCGACGACCGTGACGTTCACGATGGTCCGGATGAGGCCCACCTGCGGGAGTGAGTGCTCCACGATGAGGTCGGCGAAGATGATCGAGGCGAGCCCGCGCGGCCCGAACCACCCCAGGTAGCCGACGGTGGCCCCCGCGAGGCCGGTGCGCGCCGCCGCGACCATCACGGGCCCGATGCGAACCACGGTCAGGCTCAGGACGGCGTACAGCACGATGGTCCACGACAGGTTCCCGAGCGCGGGCCCGACGTAGATGGCGCCGAACAGAAGGAAGCTCAGGGTCGTGAAGAGGCTCGCCAGGTTCTCGGGAAGCTCGCGGAGGTCCGGGAGCTGGTCGCGCAACCCGAACCCCATGGCACACCCACCGGCCCACGCCGCGATGAAGCCGCTGCCGCCAAGGGGGGTGGCGAGGCCGTAGGAGAGCGCGGCAACGGCGAGGACGTAGGTCTGCTGCCAGGGGGGCCCGATCCAGCCGCGCCTCGCCAACAGGAGCACCGCCCTCGCGCCGAACCACCCGGCCGCCGCGCCGATCGCCGCCGCCAGCACGAGCGCCTTCAGGAAGACGACGACGAAGATGGTCTCCCCCGAGGAATGCTCGGCGAGCCCGACGAAGAGCAGCAGCACGGGGAGCGCGATCCCGTCGTTCAGGCCGCTCTCGACGTTCAGCGCCTGGCGGATGAGCTCGGGAACGCGCGGGTTCGACACGACGGCCTGCCCGAGGGCCGCGTCCGTGGGCGCCAGGATCGCCCCGACGATCGCGGCCTCCCAGATGCTGAGGGCGTGGAACAGCACGGCGGCGAGCAACCAGCCGAGCATGATCGTGAGCGGCAGACCGATGCCCAGGAGCCTGGTCGGCAGCGCGATCTCGGAACGCCAGGAGCTCCGGTTCACCGCCATCGCGTCGGTGAAGAGCACCAGAACCAGCGTCGCCTCGAACACGCTCGTGTAGACGTGCTGGTTGGCGCGGGTCGTGAGCACACCGAGCCCGCTGGGTCCGATGAGCAGGCCGAGGCCGACGAAGAGGATCGGCCCCGTGAAGGGAGTGGTGGCGAGCCGCCTCGACACGAGCGCGTACAGGGCGAAGGCCGCGGCCACCACCGCCACTGCGTAGCCGCTCACAGACCGGATGCTACTGAGCGCCGCCCGTCGGTTCCAGCCGCGCACGATCGACCCGCACCACTTTTCTCACGCTGGCCGATGCGGTCGCCGCGTTCCAGCGCGAGACGGGCGCCGAGTGGCAGCCCCCGGCGTGATCAGGCGGTGTGCGCCGCGTACCGGACCCAGGTGTTGGTCGCGGGGTCGTGCCAGAAGAGGGCGCCGGCCGCGTCACTCGTCCACCAGCGCCCCTCGTGCAGGAGCCACGCGGGCGAGAGACCTCCGCAGGCGGGACACTGCTGCGCCGTGCAGGGAACGGGTTGCGAGCAGTGCGGGCACGGGCGGTTCGGGAGTCCCGGGTCGGACGGCTGCGCCGGAGCGGCCGCGGCGGGCGCCGGGGCCGCGGAGGCACTCGGCGCGCCGAAGTACGCTTGCAGGTCGGCGGCGAGCTGCTTCCTCTGTTTGCCCTCGCGCACGACGCCGATCGCCCCGCCGCTCACGCCGGACATCCCGGAGATCACGGAGGCGCTGACGCCTCGGTCCGTCGGCTGGACCCGGACGCTGAACTTCGCTCGCTTGACGAATGCACCGACGAACAGCCGGCCGGCGGCGTCGCCGAGCTCGTAGACGCCCTCGCGCAGGGAGCCCCGCGAGTGCGAGAACCCGATGCTCAGGAAGAAGGCCGACAGCGCCTGGGCGGCCTCGTCCGCAGTGCAGTCGCCGAGGAGGAGCTCCACCCCTTTGTCCGTCGGTGTGGACGCGATCAGACGCATGATCCTGGAATCGGCGGAATGGCCGACAGCCTTGAACCCGGGCATATCGCCCCCGCGATCATGCTCGCCCGCAGGGCTTGATCGAGGAGCGATCGGCTGTGGTGGACCCGAGGGGATTCGAACCCCTGACCCCTTGGCTGCCAGCCAAGTGCTCTACCAACTGAGCTACGGGCCCATTGGGAAGGGTCCGATGTTAGCAGCGGCCTGCCACGGTCCGGTGGACCCGGGTCAGGACGCGGCCGGCTCCCGCTCCCAGTCCACGACGGGAGCGTCCGCCCACAGGGTCTCCAGGCGGTAGAAGTCCCGCGCCTCCTCGTCGAACACGTGCACCACCAGGTCGACGAAGTCGATGAGGTGCCACCCGGCACCGGATTCCCCCTCGCGGCGGACCGGCCGCACGCCCTGGTCCTTCAGCTCCTTGACGACCTCGTCGGCGATCGTGGTGACCTGCCGGCCGGACGAGCCGGAACAGATCACGAAGTAGTCCGTGATGGTGATCAGCTCGCGCACGTCGATGACCGTGATCCGTTCGGCCTGCTTCGACGACGCCGCGCGGGCGGCGGCTGCGGCGAGGCGGCGTGAATCGGCCGCCACGGCCTTCGGGCCCGTCACTCGCTCCCCCGGTACAGGCCGGCCTTCTCGACGTAGGTCTGCACGCCCTCCGGGACCAGGTACCGGATCGGGTCGCCCTCGCGGACCCGCCGGCGGATGTCGGTCGAGGAGATGGCGAGCGCCGGCACGTGCATCACCGAGACGTTCGGACGGCTCTGCAGGTTCTCGTCGTCCAGGCGCTTGATCTCGTAGCCCGGGCGCGTCGCCGCGATGAAGTGCGCGAGCGCGAACACGTCCTCCGGATCCTTCCAGTGGAAGATCTCCAGCATCGCGTCGGCGCCGGTGATGAAGAACAGGTCGGTCGGACCGGCGGCCTGGTCCCGGAGCGCGCGCAGCGTGTCGCGCGTGTACGTCGGCCCCTCGCGGTCGACCTCGACGCGCGACACGGTGAAGTGCGGGTTCGACGACGTCGCGATGACGGTCATCAGGTATCGGTCCTCCGCGGAGGTCACGTGCCGATCCGCCTTCATCCACGGCTGTCCGGTGGGGACGAACACCACCTCGTCCAGGTGGAACTGCCACAGCGCGGCCTCGGCGGTCACGAGGTGCCCGTGATGGATGGGATCGAACGTCCCCCCCATCACGCCCAGCCGCTTCGGTCCGTCAACGCCCATGCGGCGATTCTAGGGGTGGCTCCCGCTCACGACCCCGCCCGAGACCGGAGCTCCGCCACCCATTCGTCCAGCCGCGGCTGGTGCTCGCCGTAATGCCGGTCGGCGGATTCCGTGAACCACTCCTCGGCCTCGCCGTCCAGCTCGGGCAGGGCATCCAGCTCCTGGAGCATGCGCGTGTGCGCGGCGAAGCACTCCGCGCGGATGACGGGGAGCGGACAGGTCGCGGTTGGCCTCGAAGAACTCGCTTGTTCAGGGTCTCCGCATCGACCGCCGCCGGATCGTAGGTGCCGAACCGCATCTGCTCCAGCATGTTGGCCGCCTCGGTCATCCAGAACCCGATGTGCGCCATCAGGTCCTTCACGGACCAGCCCTGGTCGGGGTAGTAGCCGGTCTCGGCGACCTGCTCGTCGTTCAGCGACTCGACCGTCCCGATGAACAGCGCCCAGCCGCGATCGTCCGCCAGCGTCAGCTCACGCTTCGTCGCCACCCGGTGCCTCCTCTTCCATGTCCTCGTCGGGAATGAACTCGAACGTCGTGTGCCCGATGCTGACCTCGTCCCCCCGTCGCGCCCCCTCGGCGACGAGCCGGCGCTCCACTCCGGCCTTGGACAACTTGCGCTGGAGCCCCGCGACCTCGCGCGCGATCCTGCATGTCGATCTCGGCCACCCAGCGCTCGACCCGCGGCCGCTGACGCGGAAGCCTACGCCCTCCCGACGCACGGTGTACGGATCGCGCCCGGGACGCACCACGACGACGGACGTGCGCTCGGGCTCGTCGGCGACCGCCCCGGACACCACGTCCTGCAGGCGCGCGCCCAGGCCGTCCAGACCCTCGCCCGAGACGCCGGAGACCACCAGGTCGATCTCCGGCGGCGGAGGCGCGTGCGGCAGATCGGCCTTCGATCCGACCACCAGGTTGGGTCGCTCCGCCAGCTCCGCGTCGTAGGCGGACACCTCCGCCCGCACCGCGGCCAGATCGGCGGCGGGATCGTCGCCCGTGAGGTCCACGACGTAGACCAGGACGCGACACCGCGACACGTGCCGCAGGAAGTCGAGCCCCAGCCCCTTTCCCTGGTGCGCGCCGTCGATGAGGCCGGGCACGTCGGCCACGATCATGCGGTGCTCGGTCCCCGCGACGCCCAGATTCGGCGAGAGCGTCGTGAACGGGTAGTCGGCGATCTTGGGCCGGGCCGCCGTCAGGGCCGCGAGCAGCGTGGACTTGCCGGCGTTCGGGAGCCCCACCAGGCCCGCGTCGGCCACCAGCCGGAGGTCGAGCTCGATGCGGCGCTCCTCCCCTTCCTCGCCCGGCTCGGCGACGCGCGGCGCGCGGTTGCGACCCGAGGAGAGCGACGCGCTGCCGCGCCCCCCGCGTCCCCCGCGCGCGGCGATCACGGACGCGCCCGGGCCGACCAGGTCGGCGATGACGCCGCGCTCGTCGCTCACCAGCGTGCCGTCGGGGACGGTGAGCACCAGGTCGGCGCCGGCCGCTCCGGTCCGCCGGTTCCGTCCCCCCGCCCCGCCCTTCTCCGCGGCATGCCGCGGCCGGTCCCGGTACCGCGCCAGATCGAAGAGCTCGGGGTCCACGGCGATGACGACGTCGCCGCCGGGCCCGCCATCGCCGCCGTCCGCGCCGGCGCGCGGCTTGAAGGGCTCGCTCGCCAGGTGGGCGCTCCCGGCGCCGCCCGCTCCCGCTCGCACCTGCAGGGTCGCTCTGTCCACGAACACAGCTCGATTATCGCGGTCCCGAAACCGCCCGGCGGCGGTACCCTCAGCGCGTGGACGAGCCCGAGCGGGAACCCGACGACGTTCCGGACGCCACTGCTCCCGGCGAGTACGAGGACGCAGAGGATCTCGAGCCATCCGAGGTCTGGATGGTCAGCCGCGAGACCGGACAGCAGGGATGGGCCGGCGTCATCAAGGTGGACGGGGACGCGGTCATGTTCCTGCCGCTCGACGGCGGCGCGCCGCGCTCGTTCCCGCTGGGCGAGATCCGGAAGGTCCACCGGGTGGTCGGCTCGCCCGTCCTCGAGGTCAAGATGGGGCCCACGGCCGAGCACCGGCTGGTGGGCTTCTACTTCATCCGGCCGCCGACCCTGTCCACGGAGCCCGGGGCGCGAATCAAGAAGCGGACTGCCCGACGGCACGCCATCCTCACCCTGCGCGTGGCGAACCAGGCGAAGCGGGACGAGATCAGGGACTGGGTCGATGCGATCCGGAGGGCGAAGGCGAAGCTGACCTAGCTTCCCGAGTCGCCCGAGGAGCCGTTCGCCTCGATCGAGACGAAGCGCCGGCCGCGGGACGAGTGGTACGTGACCGTCCCGGTGGCCTTGGCGAAGAGCGTGTCGTCGCCGCCCTTGCCCACGCCCGTGCCGGGGTGGATCCGGGTCCCGCGCTGGCGCACGAGAATCGAGCCGGCCGGAACGTTCTGGCCGGCGAAGGCCTTCACTCCGAGCCGCTTGGCCTCGGAGTCACGGCCGTTTCGCGTCGAGCCGCCGCCCTTCTTGTGTGCCATGGCCGAACCAGGGTAGCAGGTGGGCTATTCGGCGCCGGTCGCCGGAGCCTCGGAGGCCTCCGCTTCCGGGGCCGGCGCCTCAGCCGCCGGAGCCTCCGCCGCGTCGTCCTTCTTCGACGACGAGGCGCTCCGCGACTTCGGCAGGGTGATGTCGGTGACCTCGACCAGCGTGTACATCTGGCGGTGGCCCTGGGTCTTCGCGTACCCGCTCTTGGGGCGGTACTTGAAGACCTTGACCTTGTCGCCCTTCTTCTCCCCCGCCAGCCTGGCCTTCACCTGGGCCTTGGCGACCTCCTTGCCCACGTGGGTGTGGCCGTCGTCGTCCACGACCAGCAGCGGATGGAAGGTGACGGATTCGTCGTCCCCGCCGTGCACCAGCTCGACCTCGACCACGTCGCCGACCGCGACCCGATGCTGCTTGCCGCCTGCCTTGATCACCGCATACATAGGAGTCCTCCGAAGCGCCCGGAACGGGGCCGGACGGCCCCCCATGCTACCGGACGGCCGCCCGTGGCGCCGGGTTCCGTCACACCCTGTGGTCGATGATGATGCCGCGCCCCTCGCACTCGGGACACGTGTGCGAGAACGACTCGAGAAGCCCGGCCGACACGCGCTTGCGGGTGACCTCGACCAGACCCAACGGGCTGATCTGGTCGAACACCTGCGAGCGCGTCTTGTCCTCGGCCATCGCCGTCTTGCAGCGTCTGGATGACCTTGTCCTTGTTGCGTCTCGAGGATCATGTCGATGAAGTCGATGATGATCATCCCGCCGATGTCGCGCAGGCGGAGTTGCCGGGCGATCTCCTCGGCCGCCTCGACGTTCGTCTTCGTCACCGTCTCCTCGAGGTTCGCGCCCGAGACGTGCTTGCCGGTGTTCACGTCGATGACGGTCATCGCCTCCGTGCGGTCGATGACGATGTAGCCGCCGGACGGCAGCCACACCTTGCGGTCGAGCGCCTTGTGCACCTGCTCGGTCACGTGGCGCTCCTCCATCAACGACAGCGAGCCCTCGTGCAGGTGGACTCGGTCGAGCAGGTCGGGCGCGACCGGCGACAGGTACCCGCGCACCAGGTCGTAGATGCGCTGCGAGTCGGTGATGACCTCTTTGAACTCGCCCTCGGTGAACAGGTCGCGGACGACCCGGATGGTCAGCTCGGGCTCCTCGTAGAGGACGCGCGGCGCCTTGCCGCGCTTGGCGCTCTTCTCGATCGCCTCCCACTCGACCACCAGCCGGTCGAGGTCGGCGCGGAGGTCGGCCTCGCTCGCCTGGTCGGCGGCCGTCCGGACGATGACGCCCGTGGCCCTTGGGCCGGACCGCCTTCAGAATGTCCTTCAGCCGTTGGCGCTCCGCGTCGGGCAGCCGGCGGCTGATGCCGAACGTCTCCGAGTTCGGCACGTAGACCAGGAACCGGCCCGGCAGGCTGATCTCCTGCGTGAGCCTGGCGCCCTTGCCGCCGATCGGGTCCTTGGTGACCTGAACGATGACGTTCTTCCCGGTCTTCAGGACCTGCTCGATGCGACGTGGCGTCTGCCCGTCGACCTCTTCGTCGTAGGACACCTCGCCCGCGTACAGGACCGCGTTGCGCCCGCGGCCGACGTCGATGAACGCGGCCTCCATGCCGGGCAGGACGTTCTGCACCTTGCCCAGGTAGATGTTGCCGACCATCGACCGGGCGCCGGAGCGGGTGATGTAGTGCTCGATCAGCATGCGGTCCTGGAGCACCGCGATCTGATCGCGCTCCTCCAGCTCGGTGATGAGCATCGACTTGTCCGCGGCGCGGCGCACGACCGGCGTGGGCTCGCGGCGGCGGCGGCCGGGAAGCCGGCGACGGCGGGTGCGGGTCGATTCGGTGGCACCGGGCTCGCTCTCCGCCTCGGCCGCGCCGCCTCGGCGGCGGCGGGTGCGGGTCGGCGGGGCGGCGGGGGCGCTCGACGCGGCGGCGCGGCCGGCGGGCTTGCCGGTTGGCCGCTCCTTCGCGGCCGCCTCCCCTGCGGCCTCGCCCGCGGCGGTGGCTGCGCCCGACCGCCGCCGGCGGCGGCGAGGCTTCTGCTCGCCTCCGGCATCCGGGGCCGAGTCGGCGGTCGCCGCGGTAGCGCGCCGCGCTTCCCTCGTCCTTGGCTTCCTTGCCCGGTGCGTCCTCGGCGCCGTCGGCGTCGGCCGACCCGGCCACGCGGGTGGCACGGCCTCGGCCGCGGCCCCCTCGCCGCCTGCGGCGGCGGGGTTTGGCGGCGCCCGGCTCCCCTTCGGGCGTGCCATCGCCGTCGGTCGCGATCCGCGTCCTCGGCGGTCTCCTTCGGCGCGGGCGCCCGCCGCGTCCGCGGCTTGGTGGTCGAGCCCGCGTCGGCGGGCTTCGCCGCGTCGTCCGTGGCTTTCGCCGTGTCGGCCGCCGCATCGCTCGACGTCGCGGCGGCGCTCGTCCCTCCCGCCCGGGAGCGACGGCGACGGGCCGGTGTCTTCGGTGCGGCGCCGTTCGGGCCGTCACCGTCGGTGGCGGGAGTTCCGGCGCCGTCCTTTCGTGCCGGGGTTGCGGCGGGCGTGTCGCCGTTCGCCGTTTCCGTCTCGGTGCCCTGCGTCGCGGTGCCCGTTCCGGGACGTCTGCGGCCCCGTCCGCCGCGGCGGCGGCGTCTGCGGGCGGGAGCGGCCGAGCCGCCCCCTTCAGCTCCCGGCGGTTCCGACGACGTGCTGCCGGCGGCCTGCGCTGGGGCGACCGCCGATTCCATCCCTGCTTCGCTCACGAAGCGATCCTTCCTCTCGGGCCACGCCGGGATCGCCGGGCACGCGAGGACGCAGAGGTGAAACCGTGGAAGTCGCGCTGATCGCCGGACCGTTCCCGGTGAGGGAACGATCGCTTCGCCGAGGCCCGGACGTTTCGGTCCGGGCGGCGCGCTGTCGCACCTGAAGTACCTCTTTCGCCGTCGGGGCACCGGCGGCGGGCGCTCCGGGCATCGTCCAAATGCGATGCGGGCTGCCCGCTGCCGCGTGGCAATTTCCCTGACTCCGCCGCCTCTCCAAGACCGGATCGACCGATTCCTGCAGATGCGGGGCACGTTTCAAGGAACAAGGATACATGGTCGCGCCGACCCGGCGGGGAGCCCCCCTCCCGGGCTCCTCAGATGAAGCGCCGGACGCGGATGTTCAGCAACAGCCCGACCGCGATGAAATCCACGATGAGGGCGCTCCCCCCGTAGGAGACGAACGGAAGGGGAATGCCGGTGATCGGCATGATCCCCATCGTCATCCCGACGTTGACGAACATCTGGATGGCGAACATGGCCGTGATGCCCGTCGCCAGGAAGGTGCCGAAGGGATCGGCCGCCTGGGTCGCGATCCGGAAGGAGCGCCATAAGAGGACCGCGAACAGCAGCAGCAGGCCCACGGCGCCGACGAACCCAAGCTCTTCCCCGACCACCGTGAAGATGAAGTCGGTGTGCTGCTCGGGCACGAAGTCGAGGTTCGTCTGCGTTCCCTTGAGGTAGCCGGTGCCGGTCAGCCCGCCGGCTCCGATGGCGATCTCCGACTGATTCAGGTTGTACGTGGCGGTCGCGCTGCTTCGAGACGTGTCGAGGAAGCTCGACAGCCGGTCCAGCTGGTACTGCTTGATGATGTGGAGCTGGAACGCGCCGAAGATCGTCACGGTCGCGACGAGCGCGAGGACCACCAGGTAGCGCGCCCGGGTCCCGGCCACGACGAGCAGCGAGACCATGATGGTCGCGAGGATGATGGTGGTCCCGATGTCGGGCTGGATGAAGACCAGCACCATCGGAATGGCCGCGATGGTCACGACGCGGACGACGTCGCGCAGCGTCATCTCCCCCTGCATGTCGGCCAAGATCGCGGCGAGCATGCCGGCGAGGACGAGCCGGCAGACGAGCGACGGGCTGAACTGGAACCCGGCCACCTGGAACCAGCGCTGCGCGCCCAGGGCGCTGGACCCCAGGGGCGTGCGCACCAGCACCAGCAGGATGATCACGGTCACGTAGGCGAACGGCGCGTAGGCCTGCGCCAGCCGGTAGTCGATGATCGCCGCCACCGCCATGCCCGCCGCGCCCAGCACCAGGAAGAAGGCCTGCTTCTTCAGGTAGAGGCCGGGGTCGGAGCCGAACTCGGCCAGGCTCCGGTGGGTCGTGGAATAGATCATGAACAGGCCCACGACCGCGAGCCCGACCGCCGCCCCGATGAGCGGCAGGTCGAGGTACCGGAGGGGGAAGCTCTCCCCGATCACGGACGACGCGCGACGGCGGCCGATGGGCAGCTCGGCCATCAGGACACCACCCTCCGCGCGCTCATGTGGACTTGTCCGTTCCCGCGATGACCGACCCCGTGTTCAGGTTGAACAGCCCCTGCAGGATCCGGCGGGCAACCGGCGCCGCGGTGGTCCCGCCGTGGCCGCCCTGCTCGACCATGACGACCACGACGTACTTCGGGTTGTTGGCGGGGGCCATCGCGGCGAACCACGAGTACGGCTGCTTGCCGACGATGTCGGCGGTGCCGGTCTTCCCGGCCACGGGGATGGTCGAGAGCGGGAACCCGGCGAAGGCCGGCGCGGCGGTCCCGCCGGGCCGCGTCACGCCGGTCAGCGCGTTCCGGAGGTACGTGACCTGCTGGCGCGAGATCGGCAGCCGACCGTCCTGGGTGGGCCGGATGACGCGCACCACCTTGCCGTCCGGCGATTCGATCTTCCACGCGACGCGCGGCTGGTACAGCTTGCCGCCGTTCGCGATGGCCGAGTATGCCGTGGCGAGCTCCATCGGCGTGACGGTCACGAACCCCTGCCCGATCGCCATGTTCACGTCGTCGCCCGGCAGCCAGGGAAGCTTCCCGTACACCTTGGGGGCCTGCTTCTCCAGCGCCTCCTTGTAGGCGTTGGTGGGCATGATGCCCTTGGCCTCGAGCGGAAGGTCCACGCCGGTGGTCTTGCCGAAGCCCATCCGGGCCAGGTCGTTCTGCATGAACTCCGTTCCGCCCTTGCCCGTGTCCACGTTGTAGCCCGAGTGCACGTAGGCCTGCCAGAACTTGTAGCCGAGCTGATAGAAGAACGTGTCGCACGACTGGATCAGCGCGCTCGTCAGCGTCAGATAGCCGGTGTTGACGGGGTTCCAGTTGTGGAACTTCGTGTGGGAGGTGTCGCCCGGGACCTGGTACACGCCCGGGCAGTTCAGCGCGGAGTGCTCGCCGATGAAGTGCTGACTGAGGGCGGCGGCGCCGACGAACGTCTTGAACGTCGACCCCGGCGGGTACGCACCCTGGACCGCGCGGTTGAACAGCGCCCCCGGCGCGCTCCCGGAGCCCTTGATCTGGTTGTACTGGCGCTGCGACAGCCCGCCGATCCACATCGCCGGGTCGTACGTGGGATTGGAGGCCATCGCGACGATCCGGCCGGTGCGCGGGTCCATCACGATGGCCGCCCCGCCGGTCGCCTGCAGATACTTCCCCGACGTGGAGTCGTACGTGTTGTGCGCCACGGCGATCCCCTGCGCGAGGCTCTGCTCGGCGAGCTTCTGCACGTTCGCGTCGATCGACAGCACGACGTTGTCGCCGTTCTTGGGCGGGACCTTCCCGAGGGCGGAGTCGGCGTCGACCACGTCGCCGCGCGCGTTGACGGCGATGACCTGCTTCCCCGGGACGCCGCGCAGGTACTTGTCGTACTCGTCCTCGACGCCGGCCTGCCCCACGAGCGTGGTCGGAGGCAGCGTCTTCAGCGCCGGATCGGCCTTCACCTCCTCGGCCGTGATCGGTCCGATGTGGCCGAGCAGCTGCGCGGCGATGTCGCCCTGCGGGTAGGAACGGACGGCCTGCTGCTTCGTGGAGACACCTCGGAAGTCGTCCGCGTGCTCGGCGATGTAGTAGATCGTGTCGTTCGGCACGTCCTCGGCGATCGGGACTGCCTGATAGGGCCCGTACTGCGGGTTGTTCATACGGCGCACGAGCTTCTGCGCGGACACGTGCAGGATCTGCGACAGCCGGAACATCGTCGCGTCGGTCTGGTCGCCCAGCATCTGGCGGTTCACCAGCACGACGTTCGTCGCGCGTTCTCCCACCAGGACCTTGCCCTGGCTGTCGAGGATCTCCCCCCGGTTCGGCGTGGTCGGGACGAGCCGGACCCGATTCTCCTGGGCCTGCTTCTCGAAGCTCGGTGCGGCGAGCACCTGCAGGAACCACAGCCTGGTCGTGAGGGCGGCGAACATGAACACGACCAGTGCCGCGAGCACCTTCAGCCGGGTGCGCGTGCGGACCTGCGGCACCGCGCCGCCCTGGCGGCCCCGCATCACCATTTGAAGATCCTCGGTGTTCGAGACGCCTCGGCGACGCGGCGGATGATCGGGAAGACGATCGGGGTCAGGACCGCGTTGTAGATGCCCGTCAACACCGCCACGCGAACCAGCTCGCCGAACCCGCCGACGGGCTGGTTCAGCAAGAACCGCACAAGCCCGAAGAACAGGAACCCCGCCGTCGTGGACAGGCCGACCAGGAACACCGGCAGCAGCGGGCTCGGGCTGACGATGTACTGGCGAAGGAGGCCGACCGTGTAGCCCACGAGCGTGAGCGTCAGCGCGGTGATGCCCTTCGGCTGGTTGAGGAGGAAGTCCTCCGCCATGCCGCCGGCGAACCCGGCGATCGCGCCGGAGGAAGGGCCTTCGAGGTAGGCGAGGATGATGGTCACCAGGTAGATCAGGTCGGGCTTTGCGCCGGCGAGCTGGATTTGCGCCAGGACCGTCGTCTGCAGCAAGAGCGCGGTCAGCACGACGACGGTCCACACCACGACGCGGCGCACGCCGGCAGAGTCTAGCGAGCGACCGGGCGCCGCGGAGGCACGCCGTGCCCGCCCCCCGCGAGCGACCCCCGCCCGCGACGAGCGCGACCAGACCCTAGCCACCCGACGACGCCTTGGCCGAAGGGCTGGTCGACGCGCCCGGGGACGGGCCGCCCGGGGGGTTGGAGATGGGCTTCGTCCCGGTGACGACCGTCACGAACTCCAGCGAGGCGAAGTCGACCACCGGCTGGACCGAGATGATCTTGGAGAGCGACCCCTGGGCCGGTGCGACGTGCGCCACGACCCCGATCAGGATGCCGCCCGGGTACAGGCCCCCCTGGTACCCGGCCGTGACCACGGCCTCCGCCGGGCTCACGTCCGCCCCCGGCGCGACCATGGTCATGATCATGTCCTTGTTGCGGTTGCCGAGGACGAGCCCGGTGTCGCCGCTGGAGGCGAGCCGCCCCGCGACGCTGGATGACGGGTCGATGATCAGCGTGACCTTGCTCCAGTGCAGCGCCACCTCGCTGATGTGGCCCACCAGCCCGTCCGCGGAGACGACCGGCTGGTTCGCCTTGACGCCCTGCGCCGACCCGACGTCGATGACGATCGACCACTCGAAGTTCGAGGGGCTCTGCCCGATCACGGTCGCGTTGATCCCCCGCAGCCCCAGCTGGCCCTGGATCTTCATCAGGTCGCGGAGCTCCTTGTTCTGAGACGCCGCCAGACTGCCCCGGACCGCTTCGTTCCGGAGGCTCTGCACCTCGTCCTTCAGGCGGTGGTTCTCGGACTCGAGCGACGCGATGTGGGCGAGGCCGGAGAAGAACGCGCCGATGGGGTGCGCCACCCTGGCGACGGCCTGCTGCATCGGCCCGATGACGTTGAGCGCGCCTCGGCCGGCGAGCTCGAGCGGGCCGGACTGGCCGCCGCGGTAGTCGAGGGTGATCGTCACCAGGCTCGCCAGAACGAGGGTGATCACCAGGAGACGCGTGCTGCGGACGCGGCGCGAGAGCGCCATGTGCATGCCCTACCGTCGACTCGAGGAGATCAGCACCCGCTTGAGGACCTCGAACTCCTCGAGACACTTCCCCGACCCGATGGCCACGCAGGACAGCGGGTTCTCCGCGACGTGGATGGGCATGCCCGTCTCGTGCTTCAGCCGCTGGTCGAGGCCGCGCAGCAGCGCGCCGCCCCCGGTGAGCACGATCCCCTTGTCCATCACGTCGGCCGCCAGCTCGGGCGGACAGCGATCGAGCGTGTCGCGGACCGCGTCGACGATCGCGTTGACCGGCTCCTCGATGGCCTTGCGGACCTCCTCGGACGTGACGTGGATCGTCTTCGGCAGGCCGCTCACCAGGTCGCGCCCCTTGATCTCCGCGATCATGTCGTCCGGAGACGGGAATGCCGACCCGACGGCGAGCTTGATCGCCTCGGCGGTGCGCTCGCCGAGCGCCACCGAGTACTCCTTCTTCACGTGGTTGATGATCGACTCGTCGAGCTCGTCGCCGCCGACGCGCACGGACGTCGCCGTGACGACGCCGCCGAGTGAGATCACCGCGACCTCGGTCGTGCCGCCGCCGATGTCGACGATCATGTTGCCGGTCGGCTCGTGGATCGGGAGACCCGCGCCGATCGCGGCCGCCATCGGCTCCTCGATGATGTACGCGGCGCGCGCGCCCGCCGAGTAGCTCGCCTCCTCGACGGCCCGCTGCTCGACGCCGGTGATGCCCGACGGAACGCAGACGACGATGCGGGGCTTCGCCAGGAACTTGCGCTGATGCACCTTCTGGATGAAGTAGCGAAGCATCTTCTCGGTGATGTCGAAGTCGGCGATGACGCCGTCCTTCAGGGGCCGCACCGCCCGGATGTGGGAAGGGGTCCGGCCGATCATGCGCTTGGCCTCGGCGCCGACCGCGAGGATGTCGCCGTTCAACGTGTTGACCGCGACGACGGACGGCTCATTGAGCACAATGCCCCGGCCGCGAACGTAGACCAGTGTGTTCGCAGTTCCGAGGTCGATTGCCATGTCGCGACCGAGCAGGCCTGTGAAGGCGTCGTTCTTCGGTTTCGCTCTGGCTGAGGAATTCTGGAGCCAGCCCTGACGCATGGGTCGTTTCTACAGGGTGAATGAGCATGCTGGCAACCTTCTGACCTGCGTTTTTGCTGGAAAACACAGGAAAATTGCCAACCCTTTAGTTCGGGTCGACTGCTTGTGGAACGTTGATTTCGCAACAGTGGAAATCCTCAACTTGTACTCAAGGCATTGCACTGAGCGACAGTTCAGCGTGCGGTCGCCCTCGACCACACCTTGGGACGCGCGGCCCCCCTCGACTATGCGTCGAGGGCGCCGAGCGGGTAGCCTGAGCAGCGTGAAGATCGCTTTCCTCTTTCCCGGGCAGGGCTCGCAGGGTGCCGGCATGGTCGACCCCTGGTTGAACCACCCGGCGGGCAAGGACATCGTCGAACGCTCCTCGGCCGTCCTTGGATGGGACGTCGCGGCCACGTCCCGTGACGCGGAGGCGCTGAAGCGGACCGAGGTCGTGCAACTGGCCGTCTTCGTCTGCGACCTGGCCGCGCACGCGGTGCTCACCGCCGAGGGAGTGCGGTGCGACATGGCCGCCGGGCATTCGCTGGGCGAGTACGCGGCCCTGGTCGCCGCCGGCGTGGTGGAGCTCGAGCCGGCCCTCGACGCGCTGGCGCCCGGGCCGAGGCGATGGGCAGGGCGTCGCGCGAGAACCCCGGCGCCATGACGGCGCTGATCGGGGTGTCTCCGGAGGACGCCGCGGAGATCTGCGAGGTCGCCGGGCGGGGCGACGTCCTGGCGGTCGCGAACGAGAACAGCGCCAAGCAGACGGTCCTCTCGGGGTCGGTCAGCGCCGATCGAGCGCGCCGAGGAGCTCGCCCGGGGCCGCGGCGCGAAGGCGGTCCGGCTGTCCGTCGCGGGCGCATTCCATTCGCCGCTCATGGAGCCTGCGCTCGCCCCCGTCCGCGAGGTCCTCTCGCGCATCGAGTTCCGCCCGCCAACGTTCCCCATCGTCCCGAACGTGAGCGCGACGCCGACCACGCAGCCGAGCGCGCTCCGCGACTGCCTGTCGCGGCACCTCGTGTCGCCGGTCCGGTGGGACGCCACGATGCGCGCGATGGAGGACGCCGGCATCACCTGGTTCGTCGAAGCCGGACCCGGGAGACGTGCTTGCTAAGCTTGCGCGGCGGGCGGTGCCCGGGGCCGTGGTCCGCGCCGTCGGCTCACCCGACGAGGCCCGGGCGGTCGCCGACGAGGTTCGGCGGGAGCAGGATGACTTCTGACATCGGAGCGACGGCGCCGGCCGAGGAATGGACGGCGGCGCCCGGAGCGATCGTGCGTTCCATCCCGGAGGTGATCGTGGTACAGGAGGGCGAGCACGCCGACGGCCAGCAGTCGTCGGTGGGCGAGTCGGTCGGCCTCCCCATGCGACTGGTCATCTCCCCCGCGGCGGGGCGGCTGCGCCTGCTGCCGCCGTCCGAGTTCCAGGACGGCGACGAGTGGGTCACGGGAGGGCAGGCGATCGCGGAGGTCTCGAACGGCCCGGTCGTGCACACGGTGACCGCGCCGCATGACGCCCGCGTGGCGGGCGTCATGGTCCGGGACGGCGAGCCCGTGGCGCCAGGGCCAGCCGCTCGTCTGGCTGGACGAGACGGCCCGCCGCCCACGGCGCACGGAAGGGGGCGGGACATGAGCGCCGACCGGTACGCGCGCATCTCCGGCGTCGGCTCGTCCCTTCCCGCGCGGGTCGTGCCCAACTCCTTCTTCGAGTCGCTGGTGGACACCAGCGACGAATGGATCCAGGAACGGACCGGCATCCGCTCCCGGCGGTTCGCCTCGGAGGGAGAGACGACAGCGTCGCTCGGCGCCGAGGCGTCGGCTCGGGCGCTCGAGAGCGCCGGCCTGGGCCCGGAGGCCGTCGACCTCGTGATCGTCGCGACGATCACGCCCGAGCGGCCGATGCCCTCCACGGCCGCCTACATCCAGCAGCGGCTCGGCATGCACTGCGCCGCCTTCGACATGAACGCCGCGTGCGCGGGGTTCGTCTACGCGCTCAGCGTCGGCGCCGCGCAGATCACCGCGGGCGCCGCCGACCGCGTCCTGGTGGTCGGCGCGGAGACGCTCTCGCGAACGCTCGACATGACGGACCGCACGACGTGCGTCCTGTTCGGCGACGGCGCCGGCGCCGTGCTGCTGGAGCGGTCCGACGAGCCGGGCGTCGTCGACTCGACCCTCGAGCTGGACGGCACGGCAACCGAGCTCCTCACCATCTACGCCGGGGGGTCCGAGGAGCCGGCGAGCGAGGAGACGGTGAGGAACGGCCGGCACGCGCTGCGCATGACCGACGGGCGGGCCGTCTTCAAGCGCGCCGCGACCGGGATGGCCGAGGCGTGCGCGCACCTGCTGGAGAAGACCGGCATGACCGCCGACGACGTGTCGTTGGTGATCCCCCACCAGGCCAACGCGCGCATCATGCTGGCGGTCGTGAACCGCCTGAACGTGCCGCACGAGCGCCTGTTCATGGACGTCGCGGAGGTCGGGAACACGTCCTCCGCCTCGATCCCGATCGCGATGGACCACGCGTGGCGCCGGGGGCTGCTCCACCCGGGCGACGTCGTGCTGACGACGGCCTTCGGCGGCGGGCTCGCCTGGGGCGCCAACCTCATCAGGTGGACCGGCCGGCGGCCCCGACGGGGCGCCGAATGACCGAGGCCCGCGTCGCGTTCATCACGGGGCCTCCCGCGGCATCGGTCGCGCGGCTTCCCTTCGCCTCGCGAGGTCCGGCCTCACCGTGGCGATCGGCTACCGCTCCGACCCCGAGAGCGCCGAGGAGGTCGTGCAGAAGATCGCGTCGGACGATGGCCGCGCGCTGGCCGTCGGCGTCGACGTGACCGACGAGGACTCGGTGGCCGTGGCCTTCGACCGCATCGAGTCCGAGCTCGGCTCGGTGGTCGTGCTGGTGAACAACGCCGGGTTCACCAAGGACGGGCTGGCGGTCCGCTACGCCGCGGAGACGTGGAACACCACGGTGGCCATCAACCTGAACGGCGCGTTCCTCTGCTCCCGCCGCGCGCTCCCTGCGCATGCTGAAGGCGCGCTGGGGCCGGATCGATCAACGTCGCGTCGGCCGCCGCGATCCGCGGCAACGCCGGGCAGACCGCCTACTCGGCGTCGAAGGCCGGGCTGCTCGGGTTCACGAAGTCGCTGGCCCGCGAGGTGGGGAGCCGGGGCATCACCGTCAACGCGATCTGCCCGGGCTTCGTCGAGACGCGCATGACGGAGGGGACGACGGGCGAGGTGAAGGAGCGCTACATGGAGATGACGCCCACCGGACGGGCGGGGACGCCGGAGGAGATCGCGGCCGTGATCGCCTTCCTCGCGGACACCGACGCCTCCTACGTGAACGGCGCCGTGATCCCCGTGGACGGAGGGCTGACCGCCTAGCGGGGTTGAATCCCCGACTGGGAGGCCGGGTAGAGTAACGCCGGTCGCGCGGCGGAATGCGGCGGGCGCGGCCGGGGGTTCCTCGTACGAAGGACAGGGAGGATGGGGATGGACAAGGCGGAGCTGCAGGACAAGGTGTGCACGATCCTCGCCGACCAGCTGCGGTGGATCGCGACAAGGTGACGCCCGACGCGCGGTTCTCCGAGGACCTCGACGCCGACTCGCTCGACCTGGTCGAGGCCGTCCTGGCGCTCGAGGAGGAGTTCGGGGTCTCCATCCCCGAGGACGAGATGGAGGGCGTCAAGACCGTCGGCCAGGCCGTCGACCTGGTCGCGACGAAGGTGGGTGCGAGCGCGTGACGAACGGCGGACCGCCGGCGGGTGGTCGTGACGGGCATCGGCCCGGTCACCCCCGTCGGCATCGGCCGTCGAAGCGTTCTGGTCGGCCCTCACCGGGGGCCGGGGCGGCGTCACGCGCATCCAGAACTTCGACCCGACCGGCCTGCCGGTGCAGATCGCCGGCGAGGTCCACGACTTCGAGCCCGAGACCTACATGGACCGCAAGGAGGCGAAGCGCGCCGACCGCGTCGCGCACTTCGCCGTCGCGGCCGCGCGCGCTCGCCTGGGAGGACGCCGGCGAGCCGCAGGTCGACCCCGCCCGGACCGGCGGTCATGTTCTCGACCGGAATCGGCGGGCTGGGCAGCCTGCTCAAGCAGCACGAGATCGTTCCTGGAGAAGGGACCCGACCGGGTCAGCCCGTTCATGGTCCCGCAGCTCATGCCGAACGCGTCCGCCGGCCACGTCGCGATGGCCTTCGGGTTCACCGGCCCGAACGCGTGCATCACCACCGCCTGCGCGGCGGGCGGGCACGCGGTCGGCGAGGGCATCCCGGTGGATCCGCGACGGGCTGGCCGACGTGTGCATCGCCGGCGGCACCGAGGCGTCGGTCCTGCCGCTGACGCTGTCCGGCGTTCGCGCAGATGCAGGCGCTCACACGGAACCCGGACCCCGAGACCGCCTCGCGGCCGTTCGACAAGGAGCGCGACGGCTTCGTGCTGTCCGAGGGCGCGTGCGCGCTGGTGCTGGAGGAGGCCGAGCGGGCGAAGGCCCGCGGCGCGCACGATCTACGCCGAGATCGCCGGGTACGGCGCCACCGCCGACGCGCACCACATCACGGCCCCCGAGCCCGAGGGCCTGGGAGCCATCGGGCGCGATGGCCGGCGCGCCTGGAGGACGCGGGCGAGTCGCCCGACGCCGTCGACTACATCAACGCGCACGGGACGTCCACCGAGCTGAACGACGCCGCGGAGACCCGGGCCATCAAGAAGGCGCTCGGCGACCACGCCTAGCGGGTCGCCGTCTCGTCGACCAAGTCGATGACCGGCCACATGCTGGGCGCGGCGGGCGCCGTCGAGGCGTCGGTGATCTGCGCTCGCGATCAGTCGCGGGGTCATCCCCCCGACCATCAACTACCGCACGCCCGACCCCGAGTGCGACCTCGACTACGTGCCGAACGAATCGCGCACGGCCGAGGTCCGATTCGCGCTGTCGAACTCGTTCGGGTTCGGCGGGCAGAACGCGGTGATCGCGGCGCGGAAGTTCGAGGCATAGCGGCCCGCGCGCCGGCTCGAACGGCGACTCAGCCGAAGAACAGCGCGATCTCGCGTTCCGCCGACTCCGGTGAGTCGCTGCCGTGGATCAGGTTGTCCGTGACCGTGATGGCCAGATCGCCGCGGATGGTCCCCGGCGCGGAGGCGGCAGGGTCGGTCGAGCCCATCATCGTCCGGACGACCGAAACGGCCTCGCGGCCGGACACCCGCGCGACCACGACGTCGCCGCTCGTGATGAAGTCGACCAGCTCGCCGAAGAACGGCTTCTCCCGGTGCTCGCCGTAGTGGCGTTCCGCGAGGTCGCGGTCCACGCGCATCATCGTGAGGGCCTCGATCCGGAGGCCCTTGCGCTCGAGCCGGGAGAGGATCTCCCCCACCAGCCCGCGCCGGACCGCGTCCGGCTTGCAGATCACCAGGGTCGTCTGTTCGCTCACGCGGCGCCGCCTCGCTTCTCTCGGGGTCTCACGCGTCCACGAACAGCGGCCGCGCGTCGGCCACAGTATAGAAAGAGCCCGTCACCAGGATGAGGTCGTCCTCCCCGGCCGCGTCCCGTGCGGCCGCGACCGCCTGGGCGACCGTGTCGAACGTCGACACGTCGGCCAGGCCGCCCTGCCGCAGTCCGGACGCGACGCGCTCGGGGGCCGCCGACCGTGCCGTGGAGTTCCGGGCGACGTACGCCGATGCCGTGCGGCCGTCGCCGCCGAGGCTCGCCGCGATCCCCGTCACGGCCTCGACGTCCTTGTCGCCGGACATCGCCATCACCAGATGGAGCCGGTTCCATTGGAACGCGTGGCCGAGCGAACGAACGACCTCCCGCATGGCTTCCGGGTTGTGCGCGCCGTCCAGGACCACGGCGGGCGCGGAGCCCGCGACCTCCATCCGCCCGGGCATCCGGGCCGCGGCCAGCGCGCGGCGGACCGCCGCCGCGTCCAGCGCGCGGCCGAGGAGCGCCTCCACGGCCACGATCGACGCCGCGGCGTTGGCCGCGGCGCTGTCCCCGTGGAGCGGCAGGAACAGCTCGTCGTAGTCGCCATGCGCGCCGGCCACCGAGAACGCTTGCCCCCCAACGGCTCTCGCAAGGCTCCCGGGCTGCACGCCGAAGTCCGGCCCCTCCCACAGGACGGCCGCCCCCACCTCCTTCGCGCGGCGCTCGATGACCTCCCGCGCGGCCGGATCCTCCTGTTCTCGGATCACCGCCGTGCGCCCCTCCTTGATGATGCCGGCCTTCTCGGCCGCGATCTCGGCGACCGTCGAGCCCAGCACGCCGACGTGATCCAGTCCGACGGGCCCGATGACCGCGACGTCGCCGCGGGCGACGTTCGTGGCGTCCCAGCGCCCCCCCATGCCGACCTCGAGCACGCCCAGGCCGACCGGCGCGTCGGCGAACCAGAGGAACGCGAGCCCGGTCAGCGCCTCGAAGTACGTGACGCGCCCGATGCGTTCGTCGACCAGCTCGAGATACGGGCGCAGGCGCTCGTACTCCTCGGCGAACTCCTCGTCCTCGATCGGCTCGCCGCACACGGAGAGGCGCTCCGTCACCGACACGACGTGCGGCGAGATGAACGTCCCCGTGGTGAGGCCGTGCGCGCAGCCGAGCGCCGTCATCAGCAGGGCGATGGTGGTCTTGCCGTTCGTGCCGGTCACCTGGATGGACGGAAAGGCGAGCTCGGGATGGTCGAGCAGGTCGCACGAGCGCAGCGATGCGCTCCAGGTCGGGCTCCGGCATGTGCTCCGGGGCCCGGCCGTCCAGGTCCTCGATCGCTGCGGCGAGGTCCATCGTCGTCGCCGCCGGCGCTCAGCCGAGCCCCTCGAGCTGCTCGGTGAACGCCGCCCCGCGCCGGTCGGCCTCCTCCGCCTGTGCCTCGACCTTGGCACGGACGTCCGGCGGGGCCTTCTCCACGAACGAAGGATTGCCGAGCTTCTGGCGCGCCTTCTCGCCCTCCGCCCGTGCGGCGGCCAGCTTGCGGCGGATGCGCTCCCGCGCGGCCTCCGCGTCGAACGCCGCGCCCGCGTCCAGCAGGACCTCGGACGCCTCCACCGGCAGGCGCACGAGCCGCCGCCGGTCCGTGCCGCCGGCCGACGTCTCGATGCGCGGAGAGGTTGGCCATGCGGCGGACGGGCTCGGCGTACTCCTCGACCAGCAGCTGGAGCGGGCCCGGCGAGATCACCAGCCGAAGCGCCGCCCCGTGCGGAATGTCGTAGTCGCTGCGCGCCTGCCGGATCCGCGTGATCACGTCGCGCAGCACGCGGAAGCCGCCCTCCACGCCCGGCTCCTCGGCGAACAGGTGCTCCTCGTGCCGCTCGGGCCACGGCGCCACGACGATGGACTCCCCCGCGTCGAACCGCTGCCAGATCTCCTCGGTCACGAACGGCATGAACGGGTGCAGGATCCGCAGGCTGCGCTCCAGCACCCATGCCAGCACCGCGCCGGCGTGGTCGCGCTCGTCGCCCTCCCTCGCGAGCGCGCCCTTGGCCATCTCGAGCCCCCAGTCGCAGAACTCGCTCCAGATGAAGCGGTGGACCGCCTGGGCGGCGTCGGCGAACCGGAACTGCGTCCAGCGCCGCGTCGACCTCGGTCAGGCACCGCCTCGTGCCGCGACAGGAGCCACCGCTCGGGCAGGGTCAGCGTCGCCAGCTCCGGCAGCTCGGGCGGACCGCCCGGGTCGCGCCGGCAGGACGAGGCGCGACGCGTTCCAGACCTTGTTGGCGAACCGGCGGCCGGCGTCGATGTGCTCCTCGCCGAACGGGATGTTCTGCGCCTCCGTGGCCTGCCACGCCAGGCCGAACCGCAGCGGGTCCGCGCCCACGCGCTCGATCACGTCGAGCGGGTCGATGACGTTGCCGAGCGACTTCGACATCTTGCGGCCCTGCGGGTCGCGCACCAGGCCGTGGATCACGACGTCGCGGAACGGCACGTCGCCGGTGAGGAACAGCCCGCTCATGATCATCCGGGCCACCCACAGGTAGAGGATCTCGTAGCCGGTGATCAGCAGCGACGTCGGATGGAAGAATCGCGAGGTCCTCCGTGTCCTCCGGCCAGCCGAGCGTCGAGAACGGCCAGAGCTGCGACGAGAACCACGTGTCGAGCACGTCGGGGTCCTGCTCGATCTCGCGTCGAGCCGCATGTCGCGCACGCGTCGGGGTCCTCGACCGCCGCCGTCTCGTGCCCGTCGGGGCAGTACCAGACCGGGATGCGGTGCCCCCACCACAGCTGTCGCGAGATGTTCCAGTCGCGCAGCCCGTCCATCCACTCCAGGTACTGGTGGATCCAGCGTTCCCGGGATGGAACGTGATCGGCCCCGGACCGCGCGGCCTCCATGGCCGGGCCCTTCAGTGGTTCGACCGTGACGAACCACTGCAGCCCGGACAGCCAGGGCTCGATCTCCGTGTGGCACCGGTAGCAGTGGCCCACCGGGTGCACGTACGGGCGTCTCGACGCCGACGACCAGGCCCAGGCGTCGAGCGCCTCGCGAACCCTCGCCCGCGCCTCGTACGCGGTCGAGGCCGCGGAAGGCCTCCGGGCGCCGAATCGTTCAGATGTGCGGCCTCGCGGTCGAGGATGTTGCGCATCGCCAGCCCGTGCCGCTGGCCGATCTCGAAGTCGGTCGGATCGTGCGCGGGGGTGACCTTGACCGCCCCCGTCCCGAACGTCGGGGTCGACCGCCGCGTCGGCGACGATCGGGGATCTCGTCGCCGCGGAACGGGTGACGGACCATCTTCCCCACCAGCGCGGCGTATCGCGCGTCGTCCGGGTGCACGGCGATGCCCGGTGTCGCCCAGCATGGTCTCGACGCGGGTCGTGGCGACGTCGACGTGTCCCGAGCCGTCGGCGAGCTGGTAGCGGAACGTGACCAGCTCCCCGGCGACGTCCTCGTGCTCCACCTCGGAGTCGGACAACGCGGTGGTGTCCTTCGGGCACCAGTTGACCAGGCGCTCGCCGCGGTAGATCAGCCCGGCCTCGTACATGCGGACGAACGCAACGCGCACGGCATGGGCCAGGCCCTCGTCCATGGTGAACCGCAGACGGTCCCAGTCGCACGAGTCGCCCAGCGCCTGCATCTGCTCGACGATCCGGTCGCCGTACCGCGTCCTTCCACGCCCACACGCGTTCGATGAACGCCTCCCGTCCGATCTCGCGCCGGTCGAGGCCCTCCTTCGCCAGCTCGCGCTCGACCACGACCTGGGTCGCGATGCCGGCGTGGTCGGTGCCCGGGACCCAGAGCGCCTCGAACCCCTGCATCCGCCTGCGCCGCACGACGATGTCGTGCTGCGACGTGCTCCAGGGCGTGGCCGATGTGGAGCGCGCCGGTGACGTTCGGCGGCGGGATCACGATGGAGAAGGGCGCCCGGTCCGAGTCCGTGGACGGCGTGGAAGTAGCCGCGGCGCAGCCACTCGGCGTACCAGCGCGCCTCCGTCGCGTGCGCATCGTACGCCGTGGCCGGCTCGGTGGACGTTTCTCCGGGTGCTGGGTCCTCGGTCATGGGCGGAGCGCAAGTCTAGGGGGAAACGGGTTTCACGCCCCAGGTGGCCTGGGCGTTTATCCTCGAGACCGATGACGCGACGGGAACGGATCGACGCGGCGGAGCGTGCGCTCGGCCGTCGGGACAGGGTGATGGCCGGCCTGATCCGGCGGGCCGGCCCCTGCACGCTGGCCGTGCGGCGCCAGCGCTCCCACTTCGACGCACTGGTCCGGGCGATCGTGTACCAGCAGCTCGCCGGCCGGGCGGCGGCGGCGATCCACGGGCGGTTCCTGGCGCTCTTCGATGGGCGCGGGCTGTCCCCGGAGGGCGTCCTGGCGCTTCCCGAACCGACGCTGCGCTCAGCCGGGCTCTCCGGCGCGAAGACGGCGTCGATCCGCGACCTGGCAGCGAAGTCGCTGGACGGGACGGTGCCGCTCCGGGGGCTGTCGCGATTCTCGGACGAAGAGATCGTGGAGCGGCTCTCGTCGGTGCGAGGCATCGGCCCGTGGACCGCGGAGATGTTCCTCATGTTCCAGCTCGGTCGCCCGGACGTGTGGCCGGTGGGCGACCTCGGCGTGCGTAACGGGTACCGCATCGCGCACGGCCTCGACGCGATGCCGACCCCGAAGGAGCTGTTTCCGCTGGGTGAGGCCTATCGACCGTACCGGAGCGTCGCCGCTTGGTACTGCTGGGCGGCTGTACATCTGGAACGTGGCGACATGCTCACGCCCGGTGGCTAAGCTGCGTTACGGAACGCTGCACGTCGTGCGTAAGCTCCGGTGCTCGGCAGCTCACACGCCCTGTGCCATTGAACGCCAGCGCAATCAGCTTGGAGCACTGCACCGCCCGGCCATCCTTACGGCTGGCGCGGATGGCACCGGCCCACCCTCGCGTGAACTGCCCGGCCAGACCGGGCGTTGCGCTTCGCCCTTACTCCAAGGGTCGTCTCGCGATCACGGAAGGTTCGCCGCCGGCGAGAAGCCAGCCGGCGGCAGTGGCGATCAGAGGGAGCCCAACGAGGATGACGACGAGGTTGACTACAGGAACGTGGCCGAGTGGGCTGAGATCGCTGCGGTGCCAGGCGAGAAGCGCGGCGTATGCGCCGGCCGTGCCGAGCACCGCTCCAAGCAGAGCGAGCGCACCGGCCGTGGCCGCCGTGATGGAGCGGCGTGTAGTGCTGCTCGCCCCGGTGGCAGCCAGGGTCCGCAGATCGTTCGCGGCCTCGCTCCGGATCAGACCGACGGTCATGCCCAACACGCCGAGGGCCAGGAGGATGCCCGCGGCAGTTGACCAGTCGCGCAGCAGGCGTCAGCGACGCCTGCACCGTCCGGGTCTCGACGTAAAGGCCGGCGCTGGCGGCCGCCTTCTGAGCGGTCTGGATCTGGGCAGGTGGTGAGTGGGCCACGGGTTTGGATCAGCCAGGCGGCCGGAATCGGCTGGAGGCCGAGCGTCTGCATGGCCTTGGTGGTGATGAGCGTCCCGGGGTCGGAGGTATAGAGGGGCAGCCCGTCGACGTTCTGGATCTTCGGATCGGTGATCCCCGAGAGCTCGCTGCGGTCCCCCGGGTAGAAGATCTGGAGGCCGGTGAGGTCGCGTCGGGAGGAGATGATGTCGCTCGTCGGGTCCACCTCGGTGGCGGCGATGCCGTAGCGCTCGAGCACGGCCGGCGTTGCGGCGTAGAGGTTGCCGACGACCAGGGACACCTCCTCTCCCTGAGCCGATCCTGGTCACCTTGGCCAGCGAGGGGGTCGGATGGTCCGCCGCTTGCCTCACCCGTTGCGCCGGGCTGGACGCCCTCCTGGCCCGTCTGACCGGTGCGGGAGGAAGGACGGCGCTGCGCGGGTCGTACGCCTCCTCGAGGGGCAGGACCGAGGTGGCGTGGATGGCCGCCGCCAGTTGCTCGACGTCCGCTGGTCGCCTCGCTGCTGCTGGACCGCGCTCAGCGACGGGCACCCCCTGGAAGTCGTCAGCGGCCGGGGTGACGTGCAGCACGAACTGATCAGCGGGAAGGTTGCCCGCGACAGAGGGAGTCTGTGCGGCCGACGCGCTGACGGCGATCGTCGCGGCGATCGCAATGGCGAGCGTGACCGCGCCAAGCGCCGCCCCCGAGCGGGCCTGGTACCTGGCCAGGTCGCGCAGTGCCAGCCGAACCGAGATGCTCGAGCGTCCGCCGACCCGGGCAAGGGCCCGGATCGCCAAGGGGGCCAGGAACAGCAGGCCGACGGCGGTGGCGACGGTTCCGCCGATGATGAAACCCGGCCGGCGCTGATCGGCGAAGACGAGCAAGACGATGCCTCCACCGAGCAGGACGCTACCCACGGCGGCGAAGCGGTGGGCCGGTTGCGGGCGCGGCGGACGGCCAGACAGGGCGGCCACGACTGAGACCCGGGCCGCGGCTCGCGCCGGCCACCAGGCCGCCGCGACGGTTGTCACGAACGTGAGGACCATGGCCGCCGCGATGGCCCACCAGGGCAGCGCGAAGGGGTCGACCCGGTGCTCGGAGATCGAGCGCAGCGTCGGCACGAACGCGAACCATCCCGCCAGACCGACGACGGTGCCGACGATCGCGGCGGTGGCTCCCACCGCCGCGCCGCTGGCCAGCATGACCAGTCGGACGTGACGATCGGTGGCGCCGATAGAGCCGAGCATGCCCAAGGCCCGGAGGCGCCGCTGGGCCATCACCGTGAATCCGGCCACCGCCAACAGGCCGACGAAGAGCAGTCCTATCGTGCTCAGCACGAGCACCAACACTTCCACTCTGACCAGGGCCGCCTTCGACCCTTGACCGCGGCTCGTGATGGTTACGCCCATGCCGCTGGGAAGCCTGAACGACTGGAGGGTCTGCTGGCTGGCGTGAGAAGGATCGAGACGCTGGTTGCCGGGTTGGCCTGTCCGGGGGCGACGAGGGCGAACTGGTCGAGCAGGTCGAGTGGGTTCTCGACCAGACCGACGACGTGCAGCGTCCGTCCGTCTTCGTTCCAAAGACTCCCGACTTGCAGGCCGAAGTCCGTCGCCACTCCGCTGGTCAGCGCGACCTGGCTCGGGCCCGGTCCGGATAGCGACCGGCGTCGAGGCGCAGCGTCACGTGGCCGAAGGGTCCGTCCGGGTTCTCGGCCCGCAGGTCGATGGTCGACACGGAGCCGGGAATCGGGATGGGCCGGTGGGCGATGACCTCCACGGCGCCGAACCGATGCCGGATGGCCGCAATGTCCGCTGCGAGTTTCGGGTCGGAGCCGGGGAGCGTGATGATGGTGTTGGCCGTCCCGAACGTCGGATCGGCCTTCAGATTGGAGGCGTTGGACGCCACGCCGAGCCCGACGATGGTGGCGGCGATGGCCACGATGAGCAGCGCCAGCACGAGCGCCTGGCGACGCCACTCGCGCCGGAACAGCCGCCACGCCCAGCGGGTCATCGCCCTGCGCGCCGGAGCGCCCCCGTCGCCCGCCGCCGATGAAGCGACGCGTTCGCGAATCGCGATGGTCATGGGCTCTGGCTGGGGGCGAGCAGTGACTCGGGGCCGGGGGGGCGCGTGGTCTGGTCGACGACGCGGCCGTCGCGCAGGAAGACCACTCGGTCCGCCCACGACGCGAGCTGCGCGTCGTGGGTCACGACCACGCCTGCCACACCTCGCTGGCAGGCGGCCCGGATGAGGCGCATGACGGCCTCCCCGTTGGCCGAGTCGAGCGCTCCGGACGGCTCGTCGGCAAGCAGCAGCTGACGCTCGCCCACCACCGCTCGGGCGATAGCCACCCGCTGGCGTTCGCCGCCGGACAGCTCGTCGGGATAGCGCGATGCACGGTCGGCCAAACCGAGCTCCTCCGAGGGCCACCGTCGCGGCACCGCGCGCCGTCTTGGCCGGCGTCCCGTCGAGCTCGAGCGGCAGCGACACGTTCTCCGCCACAGTGAGCCCCGCCAGCAGGTTGAAGTCCTGGAACACGAAACCGATCGATCCGTCGGCGCAGGCGTGCAGCATCGTTGCGCGACATTCCCGACAGCGCGGCCCCTTGAATGAGCACTTCGCCGCGTGTCGGTTGCTCAAGGCTGCCGGCGATGGTCAGAAGGGTGCTCTTTCCCGACCCGCTCGGTCCCATCACCGCTACCAGCTCGCCCGCGTCGACCGACAGCGAAACGTCGCGGATCGCCTCGACCTCCGTCGGCCCTTCGCCGTACACCTTCCATACCTCCAGAAGCTCCAGCGTCCTCATCGGCGCACCGCCACCTTCCTCGGCAGCTTCGGCAGGCCCGACGTTGCGCTCGCGGGCCGGTCGAAGGCGGCCCGCTTGATACGACCTTCCGCCGCGTCGAGCCACCGGATGACTGCCTCCAGCCGGAACAGCTCGGCGTCCACGCCAAGGCGAACCCGAGATCGCGATCGGCGGCGTACTCCTTGAGGCGCGTCCACTCCTGCATCAGCTCCACCAGATACCGCCGGTGCGCCTGTATCACCTGATGCACATCGATGCCTGGTACGCGAAGAGCGATCAACACCTTGATGACCAGTTCGTCGCGGGGCGGCGCCGACAGGTCGGGTGGAGTGCTCAGCCA
Organism: uncultured Actinomycetota bacterium; assembly: GCA_963770955.1. Lineage (GTDB taxonomy): Bacteria > Actinomycetota > UBA4738 > UBA4738 > UBA4738 > DASPTB01. Next base: position 432,636 of record CAVYRK010000011.1, on the reverse strand, counting down.
CCCGCGAAGCTCCTCGGCGCCGTCCGTCGTGATCCGAAACCCTTTCTGCGGACCGTCCTCGCCGGCACCATCCGAGGCAACCAACCCATCCCGCTCGAGGCGCTGCAGCGTCGTGTACACCTGACCGACGTTCAGGGGCCAGACTTCACCGGTCCGCTCCTCAAATTCCTGCCGAAGCTGCAGTCCATACTTGGGCCCTTCGCTCAACAGGGCCAACATCGCATGTCGCACGCTCACATATCCTCCGAACTGTATTATATACGCAGTATGCTACACCGCATTCTCAGGTAGTCAATACCGAACCTCTCCTGGAAGACCAGCCGACTCAAGGACTGGGCCGCGCGCGAAGCCGACAATGTGGTCAGCACTTCGCTTCGTTGAAGCGTCGGGGAGAGGCGGTTCGAGGGTTGACCCTCGAACCGGCAGGAGGGAGCTGGAGGAGATCCTCTCGATTCGCCACGAGCAGGCCGGCGGCCAGGGCACTCGCTCGCCCCATCGACGCCTGCCCAGGTTCGCGGGCAGGATGTGCCAACAGATCGAAAGGAGTCACGTCATCGATCCCCCCTCCGGACAACTCCCCGGTCGGCCGGTCGGTCGGTGGGGTGGCCCCTGGATGGGGATGTCCCACTTTGGAGGTGCGCCCTCTCCTATCCCCAGCATGATTTGTGAGGGAGTGGAACAGGCCCTTCACCTCCCGGGTAAAGGCGCCCTGGGACAACCAGGGCGTCGGGGACTAAGACGGAACTAAAACCACCCGCGCGCAACGAGGTACATCGGGGGTCGGCCACTCCCCCCGACGTGCTCAGATGCGCTCCATTGGCGCTCCCTGACACATCCTGCACCCCGGTCTGGAGATGTTCCTCATGTTCCAGCTCGGTCGCCCGGACGTGTGGCCGGTGGGCGACCTCGGCGTGCGCAACGGCTACCGGATCGCGTACGAGCTGCACGCGATGCCGACCCCGAATGAGCTGCTTCCGCTGGGTGAGGCCTATCGGCCGTACCGGAGCGTTGCCGCCTGGTACTGCTGGGCGGCGGTGCACCTGGAGCGCGGCGACATGATCACGCCCGGTGGCTGACCCGCATTACGGGATACCCCGACATGGTCTCTCCGTGACGGTTCCTTCCTCCGCGTAACAGGCAACCTCCAGATAGAACTCGTGCGGGTCGAGGAAGTACATCGCGTAGCAGGTCGGCCCGTACTCGGGGAATGCCCTGGGTGGGTGGATGACTACGTCGCCCCGGCCGCGTACCCAGTCGTGCACGAGGTGGACGTCCGTTCGCGTCGGGACCGAGAACGCGAGGTGTTGGAACCCGGTGCGGTGTCGTGAGTAGGACCCCTTCTCGAGCGTCGGGTACAGGAACAGCTGCGCCCCCTGCCAGTCCTTCGGGCAGTACCCGTTGCCGAAGCACGGCTCGTAGCCGACCAGCGGCATGAACTCGTCGTAGTACGCCCTCGCAGCCTCGACGTCCGGTACCCCCAGGCCGAGATGCTCGATCGGCATCGTCGCTCCCCCTTCACGCCTTCGCCATCGCGCGTTCGCAGCCTACCCTTGACCGCAGGAAGGTCTCGAGGAGCCTCATCTCAGAGCGGGCTCGGAGTGAGTCCTCGCGAATCCCTCGGCTCGTCGTTTCACGCCGAGACACATGCTCCGGCCCATCACGAAGTCGGCGGGCACGAGGGACCAATACAGGGCTCGCAGCCACACCGGAGTGAGGTTCGCCCTGGTCCGGAACAGCAGGCGCGTGTGCGTCTCGTCGACCTGATCGAGATAGAAGGCCCAGGTCCAGTTCAGGCGATAGCGCGGGCTGCGTCGCATCTGCGCGGGCAGGTGCGTCCACGACCGGAGGACCAGTGCCTCGTTCGGTTCCAGGATCTCGACGTTGAAGAAGCAACCGGTCTCCGGCCCTCCGTCGGGGATGTGGTCACCCACCTGCAGCCCCTGCCACTCGGGCAGAATCGAGTCGGCACTCGCCCAATTCGCCGGGAACAGCAGCCGGTCCACCCAGCGATACGTGTACCAGCCGCCCCGATGCCATCCCATCTGCACCAACCAGGGCCAGACGTCCTCGGCCGGGGCCTGGATCGTCGTCGCGTGGTTGGTGACGACGCGAGCACCGGGAACCAGGTCATCGCCCGCCAGATGTCGACCGCGTTCTTCCGGAGTCGAGCCCCACGTGCGGCCCTGCCGATGGAGCCAGCCCCATGCGAGCGCCGCCGTGGCGCCGAGCACCGCTGCCATACCGGTCCGCCTCATGTTGCGATGAAACACTCCCGCCCGCACCGGCCCATGGGTCGATCGTCCGGGAACCATCGGGACCTCAGGCCCCGCCCGGAACGGCCCCCTGATGCCATGTTGGGATCGGAACGAGGCCACTCCGGAGGTGATCGCGATGCGGCTCCACGAGCGCCCGGTTGTGAGGCGTGTCGACGCCGGGCGCAGTCTCGGGCGGGAGCGCCGGCCGATCGCTCTGTGGCCGCTGTTGGCGGTGATGGGCTTCCTGTCGGTCGGTGGCTTCGTCGGGGGCATCTCGTTCGTCGTCGATCGCACCGGAGCAGGATTGGGCGTCGAGGTCTCGTGGCTCGAGCAGACACCGGTGAGCGACTACCTCCTGCCGGGGCTGTTCCTCCTCGCGGTGTATGCGATCGGTTCGGCGATCCTGATGGCCGGGCTGGCGTGGCGTTTCTCCCCCGGTCTCCTGGGACGCATCGATTCGTTGCTCGGGTTCCATTGGTCGTGGGCCGGAACCATTCTCGTGGGCTGCGTCCTGATCGGATGGATCCTGTACGAGTTCGCGATCATTCCGGACGTCATCGGCTGCAACCCATCCTGATCGCGGTCGGAATCCTGATGGTCGCGATCACGATGCTGCCGTCGATGCGTCGGCACTACGGCACCGGCACGAACAGGCACCCCTAGGCCGACACCGCGAACAGCAATCGTGGTTCGGCCAGGCCCTTGAACTCTCGCTCGCCTCGCTCCTCGAACGTGAACCCGCTCCCGGTCGCCAGCTGGCGTGTCGTCGCCGAGACGAGGATCTCGCCGTTCTGTGCGGCCGACGCGATGCGGGCGGCCTCGTGCACGGCGACCCCCTGCACATCGTCCCCGACGACTTCGACTTCCCCGGTGTGGACTCCCGTCCTGACACCGATCCCGAGCGCGTTCGCTCCATCCCGAATGCTCAGGGCGGCCCGCACGGCGCGGGCAGCCCCGTCGAAGACCGCAAGGAACCCATCGCCCGTCGTGGTGACCTCGCGTCCACGCTGGCGGTCGAGGACGTTGCGGACGTCCCGATAGTGTCGCCCCAGAAGCTCCCGCCACGCCGTGTCCCCGAGCTGCACGGCCAGCTCCGTGGATCCAACGATGTCGGTGAAGAGCAAGGTCGCGAGCACGCGGTCGCCCGATTCGGGCTCGGGAAGCCAGCTGCGCACGCCCGACCAGTTGATCGCGAGGAGCGGCTGCTCGCTCGTCGTCCATCCATCGTGGCCGGGCGGGATGTCGTAGACCTCGTTCGGACCCACATCGAGCACCGAGCCGTCGTCCATCTCGATGTGCAACCGTCCCTCGAGGACGACCCCACTGTGGTGTGCCTGGCAGCTCTCCTGCGCACGGTGGTTCCCGAGGAGCCGCCGCCCTCCGAGCGCGCAGTGCGCGCCGGGCTGGAACACGTTTCTGGAGATGGCGGCGTCGGCGACCTGCACGACGTTCGCGGCAACCCCTTCGAACTCGAGTCGCTCATCGGGGCTGTCGAGATTCTTCTTCTGCGCTCCGGCCACGGACTGAACCTCCTCGTGCTCGCCTGTGTGTCTGGGCGCACAGGTGGTCCCCCGCGCCTTCCTGCGACGGACATGTTGGGCCATTCCTACCGTCCGCACAAGAGGACACGAACCCGACGAACGGCGTGGGCACCGGCCCGTTTCGCCGCTAGGCTGCGGACACCGACGGCCAGAGGGGGATCAAACCGGATGGATGCGCGGATCCAGAAGCTGAGGGGGGCGCGGGCGTCGATCGCCGCACAGATGCAGGGGCTGTTCAAGGAACCGAGGCCCGATCCGGCACCGCAGCCACCGGACGCGATGACCGTGACACACGAGCATGCGCAGCATCACGAATGGATCTCGCGCGTCCAGGAACAGTTCCCCGCCACGACGCCGCCGACGAGCACCATGTCCGTGAGCATCATTGTCGGCGGCCGGATCGCGATGACGCTGCGCCTCCCAGAGGGATCGCCGCTGCCGGCGGTGGGAGAGGACGTCACGCTTCCATGGCCCTTCGGAGACACCGCGACCATGAGCTGTCGTGTCACCCGGAGGGACTTCCAGCTCTCGGACGGCGCGGCGCCGGCCGTCGCGCTGCACGTGCGCCCGCACATCTGACGACAGCGACGCAGAACGCCCGGCAACTCCTACGCGGCCGGTGGCGAGTTCGACACGCGTTCGCCCGGCGCGCCGGCGGGGCCCACGGCTGCGAACAGGTCCTTCCAGAACTGATCGCCGGCTGCGCCGCTCCCGCTGTACGGCTTGCCGCCCATCAACACCAGCCGGCAGCCGCCGTAGATGGCGGTGACCTTGTCGATCTCCTTCGAACCCGCGCTGATCGTGATGGTGTAGTGGACGCCAACGTCGCCGGGACACACCGTCTGCCCCGAGTCGGGCTGGAGCGCCTGAAGATCGTCGTACAGCTGGTTCGCGGTGTCAGCCCCGGCGCTCATCTTGAAGGGCGAGGCGTTCAGCAGCGTGTAGGTCTTCTCGATGGTGACGCCGGTGGCGGGCCCGCCGCTCCCCCCGCTGCCGCCGGCCGCCGATCTCGCGCAGGCGGCCAGGAGGCACAGGGCGAGCGCCGACGCTGCGAGGGCAACGGTGCGGCGGGAGGCTCCCGGCTTCATGGGGGCTTCGACGGACGAACCCGGGGAAAGGTTCCCGTGGGCGGGCACGGCGGCTAGGCCGAGCGTTCCTTGGGCTGCTTCGTGGGCTTCGGTCCGCGGACCAGGGTCGGATTGACCTTCTTCAGGACCACGTCCTCGTCGATCACGCACTTGGTGATGTCCTTGCTGGAGGGCAGCTCGTACATGACGTTGAGCAGCACCTCCTCCAGGATGGCGCGCAGCCCGCGGGCGCCGGTGGAGCGCAGGATCGCCTGGTCGGCGATCGCGCCCAGCGCCGTCTTCGTCGAACTCCAGCTCGACGCCGTCGAACTCGAAGAACTTCTGGTACTGCTTCACCAGCGCGTTCTTCGGCTTGGTCAGGATGTCGATCAGGGCGTGCGCGGCTCAGGTTGTGCACGTAGGTGATCACCGGCAGCCGGCCCACGAACTCGGGGATCAGGCCGTACTTCAGCAGGTCCTCGGGGAGCACGTGGGAGAAGACCTCGCCGAGGTCCTTCTCCTCCAGCCGGCGCACGTCGGCGCCGAAGCCGATGCCCTTGCGGCCGATCCGCGCCTCGATGATCTTCTCCAGGCCGGCGAACGCCCCGCCGCAGATGAACAGGATGTTCGTGGTGTCGATCTGGATGAACTCCTGGTGCGGGTGCTTCCGGCCGCCCTGGGGCGGCACGGATGCGGTCGTCCCCTCGAGGATCTTCAGCAGCGCCTGCTGCACGCCTTCGCCCGAGACGTCCCGGGTGATCGACGGGTTCTCGCTCTTGCGGGCGATCTTGTCGACCTCGTCGATGTAGATGATCCCGGTCTCGGCCTTCTTCACGTCGTAGTCGGCTGCCTGGATCAGCTTCAGCAGGATGTTCTCGACGTCCTCGCCGACGTAGCCGGCCTCCGTGAGCGCCGTCGCGTCGGCGATGGCGAACGGGACGTTCAGCATCTTGGCGAGCGTCTGCGCCAGGTAGCGTCTTGCCGCAGCCGGTGGGCCCGATCAGGACGATGTTCGACTTCTGCAGCTCGACGTCGTCCGCGGCGGCGCCGACCCGGATCCGCTTGTAGTGGTTGTAGACCGCGACCGACAGGACCTTCTTCGCCTGCTCCTGCCCGACGACGTAGTCGTTCAGGAACTCGTAGATCTCGACGGGCTTGGGGAGCTCCTCGACCTTCAGCTCGGAGGTCTCGGCGAGCTCCTCCTCGATGATCTCGTTGCAGAGGTCGATGCACTCGTCGCAGATGTACACGCCGGGACCGGCGATGAGCTTCTTCACCTGCTTCTGCGACTTGCCGCAGAAGGAGCACTTGAGCAGATCGGAATCGCCGAGCCTACTCACGCCCTGCCGTCACCCCTCCCAGGTCCGTACCGTCGCCGACCGCGTGATTCTACGAACCCGCCGCGGCCGCCGCCAGCTTCGCCTCGGCCTTTCGCGTGGCGAAGATCTCGTCGATGATCCCGTATTCCTTGGCCTGCTCCGCCGTCATGATGAAGTCGCGGTCGGTGTCCTGCTTGATCTTCTCCAGCGTCTGACCCGTGTGCTCGGAGAGGATCTCGTCCAGGAGCTGCCGGTAGCGGAGGATCTCCTTGGCCTGGATCTCGATGTCCACGGCCTGGCCCTGCGCGCCACCGTGCGGCTGGTGGATCAGCACGCGCGAGTGCGGGAGCGCGTAGCGCTTGCCCCTGGCGCCGGACGCCAGCAGGACGGCCGCGGCCGAGGCCGCCTGGCCCATGACCACGGTCGACACCTCGCACTTGATGAACTTCATCGTGTCGTACACGGCGAACAGCCCCGTGATCTCGCCGCCGGGCGAGTTGATGTAGAGGCTGATGTCCTTGTCGGGGTCCTCGCTCTCCAGGTGGAGCAGCTGGGCCATGATCAGGTTGGCAACGTTGTCGTCGATGGGTGTGCCCAGGAAGACGATGCGGTCCTTGAGCAGGCGCGAATAGATGTCGAACGACCGCTCGCCGCGGTTCGTCTGCTCGATCACGATGGGCACGAGGTAGTTCTTCTCGTTCATTCTTGGTCCCCTTGGCTCTGGGTGGGCTCGGGCGCCGCTTCCGGCTCCTCCGCTTCCTCCTGTTGTCCCTCGTCGCCGGATCGGGGCGACGAATCCTCGGAAGTCACATCGGCCGATTCCACCAGGAAGTCGAGGGCCTTGGAGCGGATGATATCACCGGCCAGTGTCGCGATTTGACCGGACCGTTCCAGCAGCTTGGCCACTTCCTTGGGGTCCCGGCCCAGCTGGCGGGCGGTGCCCGCGATCTCGCGGTCGAGGTCCTCGGCCGTGACCTCGATCCCCTCCTGACGGGCGACGGCCTCCAGAATGAGGTCGGCCTTGAGGGCCCGCGTCGCGTGGGCGCGGGTATCCGACCGGAAGCGCAGCTCGTCGAAGCCCTCCGCCTCGAGCGCCTGGTCGAGGGTCACGCCGGCCTGCTCGAGGCGCTGCACCGACCGGTTGACCCGGTCCTCGGTCTCCTCGTCGACCATCTTGTCCGGCAGGTCGACCGGAATGTCCTCGACCAGCTTCGCCAGGACCAGGTCACGGATCACGTGCTGCACCTCGGCCGCCTTCAGCTCGCCGAGCTTTCCGCGGAGGTCCTCGCGCAGCTCCGCCAGCGTGTCGAACTCCGACGCGGCCTTGGCGAACTCGTCGTCGAGCGGCGGCAGCTTCTTCGCCTTCACCTCTTTGACGAGCGCGGTGAGGGTGACCTCCTGCCCGGCGTGCGGGCCGGAGCCTTCGGGCAGGACGGCGTTCGCCTTCACGATCTCGCCGGCGCGCTTGCCCTCCAGCTCCGTGTCGAGCTCCGGCGGAACGGCCCCCTGGCCGACCTCGGCGAGCAACCCGACGCGCGTCGCCTCCGGGATCTCCTGCCCGTGCACCGTCGCGTGGACGTCGACCAGGACGAAGTCGCCCGGCCGCGCGGGACGGCTCACCAGGTCCAGCTCGGCCTGCCGGTCACGCAGGCGCTCCAGGTACTCGTCGATGTCTCGCTCGGTCGGCTCGGGCGACGGCGCCGTGACCTTCACGCCCGTGTACTGCTCGGGCTCCAGCTCGAGGCGCGGGCGGACCACCACGACGGCGGTGAACCGCAGCGGCTTGCCCTCCTCGAGGTCGTCGAGGTCGATCTCGGGATCGGCGACCGGCGACAGGTCGTTCTCGCGCAGCGCGTTGACGTAGTAGGTGGGGAGCGACTCTCGGACGAAGTGGTCCAGGACGTGGTCGCGGCCGACGGCACGATCGATCACCGGGCGGGGCGCCTTGCCCTTCCGGAAGCCGGGGATCTTCACCTCGCCGGCGATGTGGCGATAGGCGCGATCGAGATCGCGCTTGAATTCCTCGGGGGGAACCTCGACCTGCAACCGGACGGTGTGCCGTCCGGTCTCCTCCACTGTCGTCTGCATGCGGAATCGAGGGTACTGGAAATCGGGGCTGCGACGTGCCCGATCGATCCGTAGACTCCCCTCGCGATGCCCGGCGACTCCGACGACGTCACCCGATCGTTCCCCCGGCAGGCAGCCATCACGGCCAAGTTCACCCACGGTGCCCCGCGGGCCTTCACCGTGGCCGACGACGGATCGCGCGTCGCGTTCCTGCGAAGCGCCGCCGGCGACGACCCCGTCACGGCCCTCTGGGTCCTGGACGTGGAGCCCGGGACCGAACGGCTGGCGGCCGATCCCGCCGCGATCCGGGGAGACGCGGACGAGCACCTCTCCGCCGAGGAGCGCGCCCGGCGGGAACGCGCCCGGGTGATCACCCGTGGCATCGTCGGCTATTCGCCGGACCCGTCGCTGACCCAAGCGGCCTTCACGCTGGGCGGGCGCCTGTTCGTTTCGGACCTCGTGTCGGGAACGACCAAGGAACTGGCCGCCGACGAGGCCGCCCGCGAGCCTGCGCTCGACCCCACCGGCACGACCGTCGCGTACGTCGCCGGCGGCAACCTGCGCGTCTCCGCGACCGACGGCAGCGGCGACCGCCTCCTTGCAGGCGACGACGATCCCGACGTGGTCTGGGGCGTCGCCGAGTTCGTCGCGGCAGAGGAGATGGACCGCTACCGCGGCCTCTGGTGGGCTCCGGACGGGTCGGCGGTGCTGGCCGCCCGCGTCGACAACCGTCCCATCCGCGTGTGGCACATCGCGGACCCGTCGGACCCGTCGGCCTCCCCACAGGCCGTCCGCTATCCGGCGGCCGGCACGGACAACGCCATCGTCACGCTCCACGTTCTCGGACTGGACGGGAGCTCCATCGAGGTTCCCTGGGACCGCGAACGGTTCCCGTACCTGCTGCGGGCGCGATGGGACGCGGGGCCGGGTCCTGTCGTCCTGGTCATGTCCCGGGATCAGCGCCATGCGCAGACACTTGCGGTCGATGCCGACACCGGCGAGACGAGCCTGCTCCGGGAGGACGACGACGAGGTCTGGCTCGAGTTCCCGCCCGGCGTGCCACGGCGAACCGAGGAAGGACACCTGCTCACCACCGTCGCCCGCGATGGGCTCCGCCGCCTGGCGATCGACGGCGAGCCGGTCACGCCCGAGGGGCTGCACGTCCTCGACCTGCTCGATGCCGGCGACGACCTGCTGGTCGCCGCCACGGACGAGCCGATGGAGGAACACCTGTGGCAGGTGTCGGCGGACGGCACGGCCGAGAAGCTCACCCAGGCGCCCGGGGTGCACGGCGGGGTCCGCGGCGGCGGCACCACGGTGGTGGTGTCCGCGACGATGGACCGCTTCGGTTCGGCGGTGTCGATTTGCCGTGAAGGGACGGAGGTCGCGACCATCGCGTCCCACGCCGCCACGCCGGTCCTCGAACCGCGCGTGGAGTTCCTCCGCGCCGGTGCGCGCGAGCTGCGCACCGCGATCCTGCGACCCTCCGATCACCGGCGCGGACGCTCGCTGCCAGTGCTGCTCGATCCGTACGGGGGCCCGCACTTCGGCAAGGTCGTGGCGGCGCGCAACGCGTACCTGGAGTCGCAGTGGTGGGCGGATCAGGGCTTCGCCGTCATCGTGACGGACGGGAGAGGGACGCCCCGGCGCGGCGTCGACTGGGAGCAGGCCGTCCACCTCGACCTTGCCGACGTCGTCCTGGAGGACCAACTGGACGCGCTCAAGGCGGCCGCCGCGGCCGACCCCGACCTGGACCTGGAACGCGTGGCGATCCGCGGCTGGTCGTTCGGCGGCTACCTGTCGGCGCTCGCGGTCCTGCGTCACCCCGAGGCGATCCACGCGGCCATCGCGGGCGCGCCGGTGACCGATTGGCGCCTGTACGACACCTTCTACACGGAACGCTACCTCGGCCACCCCGACGAGGACCCGGACGTGTACGACCGCAACTCACTGATCGCGGACGCGCCGTCGCTCAGGCGTCCGCTTCTGCTGGTCCACGGGCTCGCCGACGACAACGTCGTGTCCGCCCACACGCTCCGGCTCTCGCGAGCGCTGCTGGAGGCCGGCCGTCCCCACGAGGTCCTGCCGCTCACCGGCATCACCCACATGGCCGTCCGGCCGGCGGTCGCGGAGAACCTGCTCCGCCTGCAGCTCGACTTCCTGACGCGCGCGCTGGGCCCGGCGTAGCGCTCAGCCGGCCGCCACCGCGGCCGGGACGCCGATCGCCTCGCCGGTCTCGCGGTCGAAGAAGTGGAAGCGCTCGGGGTCGACCGAGAGCCGCACCGTCGAACCGGGACGTGCCTTGGTCCGCGGGTCCACACGTGCCGTGAACGAGGTCTTTCCCTCCGCCTCCACCAGCGGGACGAAGTCCTCGTGGTCAGGCACGACCGCCATCGTCGCCTCCGTGACGACGGGGGGCGTGTCCACCGTGAAGATGACGTGGACCTCCGAGCCGAGCTCCTCGGTCACGTCCGCGCGCACCTCGATGGTCGGCAGGTCGTGGTGCCACACGTCCGCGTCCTCCAAATCGTGGGGCCGGATCCCGAGCACCAGTCGCTTGCCCGCGTACTGGTTCAGCACGCGGTTCGCCGGCAGCGGGATCGAGTACGGGCCGAAGTGCACGACGCCGTCCTCGATGTGCGCGTCCGCGAGGTTCATCGACGGTGATCCGATGAACGCCGCGACGAACAGGTTCGCCGGCTCGTTGAACAACCGCTGCGGCGTGTCGACCTGCTGCAGGACACCGTCCTTCAGGACGGCGACACGGTCCCCGAGCGTCATCGCCTCGACCTGGTCGTGCGTGACGTACAGCGTCGTGGTCTTGAGGCGGTCGCGGAGCCGGGCCAGCTCCGCCCGCATCTCCACGCGGAGCTTCGCGTCGAGGTTCGACAGCGGCTCGTCCATCAGGAACGCGACGGGCTCGCGGACCATCGCCCGCCCCATGGCGACGCGCTGCCGCTGGCCGCCCGACAACGCCGCCGGTTTCCGCTCCAGCAGCGGCTCGAGGTACAGCGTGCGCGCCACGTCGTGCACGCGGCGCTTGATCTCGTCCTTCTTCTCGCCGCGCAGCTTGAGGCCGAACCCCAGGTTCTGCTCGACGGTCATGTGCGGGTACAGGGCGTAGTTCTGGAACACCATGGCCATGTCGCGGTCCTTTGGCGGGAGGTCCGTCACCTGGCGGTCGCCGACGATGACCTCGCCGGCGGTCACCTCCTCCAGCCCGGCGACGATCCGCAGGATCGTCGTCTTCCCGCAGCCCGAGGGGCCGACGAGGACCATGAACTCGCCGTCCTCGATTTCCAGTGAGACGTCGTCGACCGCCGTCACCTCCGGTCCGAACGTCCGCGTGATCCTGTCCAGCACGATCCTGGCCATCTCCTCAGCTCCCCCGGCGGCCGGACGAGGCGCTGGTCCGCCGCGCGGCCTTCCGTGTGCGTGTCCGCGTACTCTGCGCCATCGGGGGAGTCGATTGCGAGCCCCCCCGGTCCATGAGCTCGTGCGTGAGCATGTTGCCGAGCCGCGCCTTCGCCGCCCGCGAGGCGCCCAGACGATCCAATCCCAGCAGCGCCGCGCCCAGGACCGGTGGCGCGGTCAGCCGGCGAATGCGGACGTCGGGCGCAACGGCCCGCAGTCCCTCCTCGATGCGCGCATGGAAAGCGTCGTCCTCGTTGCGGAAGATCCCGCCGCCGAGAACGACGTCGACGTCGAGCGCCCTCATGCGCAGCTTGCGCATCGCGGCGCCCGCCATGGCGACGACCTCGTCGGCCTGCAGGTCGACGATGGAGCGGGCGACGGCGTCGCCATCCCTCGCGGCACGGAACACCACCGGCGGCAGCTCGACCACGCGCTCGGAAGGGAGCCGCCCGAAGTACATCGCCTCCATCACCTGGCGGGGACGGCGCAGGCCGAAGTACTGGGGGACGACGCGCTCGAGGGCGGTCCGCTCCCCCCGCCCGTCCTGCGCGCGCAGCGCGTACCACAGCGCCTTCGAACCGATGTCGTGCCCGCCTCCCCAGTCGCCGGAGATGTCGCCGACGGCCGGGAAGCGAAACGTGCGGCCGTCCGGCGCCACGGCCGAGCAGTTGGTCCCGTACCCGCAGACGACGGCGACGCCCCACGTCCGGTCGGTGCCCGCGCGCAGCACCGCGAAGGTGTCGTTGCGCACCACGTCTGTCCGCGTCCACCCGCGCGCCGAGAGCCAGCGGGCGATCCGGCGGTCGTCGGCCGGCAGGTCCGCGCCCGCCAGGCAGTACATCCCCAGGCTCGCCAGCGGCAGCCGGCCGCCCGCGCTCGCCCGCAGCATGTCGACGGCGATCTCCACGCCGTCGAGGTACGCGTCGCTGCTGGTGCCCTCGTGGTCGGTGTTGCGGAATCGCAGCGCGTGCACGACCGCGCCGTCACGCCCGACGAGGACGGCGTCCACCTTCGAGCCGCCGCCATCCACCGCCATCAGCGACACGGGAGTCCGGCGCCGGTGTCCGTCAACCGCCATCGCGCACCTCGTCGACGGTGACGAACGTGGCGCCGTCGCCGAGAAGCCGCGCGACGATCGCCTCGAGCGCTTCGGGCGTCGGTCCGGTCCACGTGTGCAGCAACACGATCGCGCCGTCTCCCCGCGTGGCCACCCCGTCCAGGATCCGACGGGTCAACTCGGCGGGCGTGCGGCGATCGTCCCAATCCTCGCCGTCGACGTCCCAGTGCACGTTCCGGTAGCCGAGCTCGTCCAGCACGCCCAGCACGCGGGGATCGTCGTGGCCGTCGCCGAACGGGCACCGGAACAGCGGCCGGGGGTCCACGCCGGCGACCTCCCGGATGGTCTCCTCCGCCGCCCGCACGTCCGCCCGCAGGCCGTCGTCGGAGAACTCCGTGACGTGCGCGTGGTGGTCCGAATGGTTCCCGATCACGTGGCCGTCCCCGGCGATCCTCCGCGCCGTCTCCGGGTACGCGCTCACCCACCGGCCCTGCAGGAAGAACGTCGAGCGCACGTCCAGCTCGCGCACCGTCGCCAGCACGCGCTCCGTCGTCCCCGGCGGGCACTGCGCCCGATCCGGGTGCTCGGCGTCGAAGGTCATCGCGACGCGGAGCTCACTCACGGGTGGTCACCTTGGAGGCGACGACGTACGCGCTGGGGTCCCGTCCGCGGTCGAGCGCGAGCTGCCACGAGAGCACCTGCAGGGGAACGATGGCAGCGGCCGGCGCGATCAGGCGGTCGAGCTCGCCCACGGCGACGCGCTCGGCGCGATCGGGACCGGCCCCGTCGGCCGACACCACCATCACGGCGGTCCCATACCCCGCCAGCTCGTCGGCCAGGCCGAGGTCGAGGTCGCGCGTGGCCGGCTCGGTCGCGACCACGGCGACCGCCGTGCCGGCGCCGGCCAGCTCGAGCGGGCCGTGGCGGAACTGCGCGGCCTCCAGTGACTCCGCCGGGAAACGCGCGGCCTCCTTGAGCGTGAGCGCAGCCATCTCCGACGCGGCCCGGGCGGTGCCGCGGCCCAGCAGGGCGAGCACCGGCCGGTCCTCGAGCCAGCCCGACAGGCGCGCGCCGAGCTCCTCGGCGCCCTCCAGCAGTCCCTCGATGGCGGACGCCGCGCGTTCCGCGTCGTCCTGCACGGCTGCGACCACCCGCCCGATGTCCGACTCCCCGCCCAGGACACGACCGATCCCCGCCAGCGTCACGAGCGAGGCGGCGAACGTCATCGTGGAGGGTCCGTGCTCCTCCCCCGCCTCGGTGTCGAGCGCAAGATCGGCCAGGCCGGCGAGTGGGTTCTCCAACCCGTTCGTCACGGCGACGACGAACGGTCGCGCCGGGCGCGTGTGCAGCGCCTCCGCCAGTCGGACGACCTCGGCGCTTCGCCCCGACTGGCTGACGACGACCACGAGCGCGCGGGGGCCGAGCGCCGGCAGCCGGAAGTGCAGCAGCTCGGCGGCGTCGGCCATCACCGCCGGCACCCCGCGGCCGCCCAGGTGCGTGACCGGGGCGTAGCACGCGTCGTACGAGCTCCCCATGCCGGTGAACACGAGCACCGACGCGCCCGTCGCCCGGGCGCCGACGTCGCGGAGGACGGATTGCCGGGCGGCCAGGCCGCGCGCGGCCCGACGGAGCGCCTCGGGCTGGCCCGCGATCTCGGCCAGGTATGGATCAGGAAGGTTTCCTAACAATTTCACGTCGGGCGGCACTTTACCCTAGGATGCGCTCGCCGTGGAGTCCGAATTCTGCCAGGGCGCCATCGCGCCCCAACGCGGGGAGGAGCCGTCGTGGGAGTGAAGATCGCCGTCATCGGCGGCGCAAGTACCTACACGCCCGAGCTGGTCGAGGGGTTCGTCACCCGCAGCGACCGCCTCCCCGTCGACGAGCTCGTGCTGCACGACATCGACGCCGAGCGGCTGGAGATCGTCGGCGGCCTTGCGCGGCGGATGCTCGACCGCCGCGGGTTCGGCGGGACGCTGACGCTCACCTCCGATCGGACGGCGGCGGTCGACGGCGCGTCGTACGTCATCGTGCAGCTGCGCGTCGGGGGCCAGGCCGCCCGTCTGCGCGACGAGACCATTCCGCTGCGGTTCGGCTGCATCGGGCAGGAGACGACGGGGCCCGGCGGGTTCGCCAAGGCCCTCCGCACGGTGCCGCTGGTCCTGGACATCGCGGAGGAGACGGCCGCGCGCGGTGCGAACGGCGCGTGGGTGGTGGACTTCACGAACCCGGTCGGCATCGTGACGCAGGCGCTGTTGGACGAGGGCCATCACGCGATCGGCCTGTGCAACGTGGCGATCGGGTTCCAGCGGATCCTGGCGGGAGTGTTCGGCGTCGAGCCGGAGCGCGTGCAACTCGAGCACGTCGGCCTGAATCACCTGTCGTGGGAGCGCGCGGTGATGGTCGACGGCGTCGATCGTCTGCCGGAGTTCCTGGCCGGCGGGGCGACGGAGATGGCCGACGAGATCGGGATGCCGATCGAGCTGCTGCGGCTGCTCGGCGCGATCCCCTCCTACTACCTGCGCTACTACTACTTCACGGATCAGGTCCTGCGCGACGAGCTCGAGCCCGGCCACAAGCCCCGTGCGCAGGAGGTCATGGAGATCGAGGCCGAGCTGATCGAGATGTACAAGGACCCGAACCTGGCGGAGAAGCCCGCGCTGCTCGAGCAGCGGGGCGGCGCGTTCTACAGCGAGGCCGCGGCGCAGTTGATCGCGTCGCTGGAGGCCGGGACCGGCGACGTGCACGTCGTGGACGTGCGGAACGACGGCGCGATCCCGGGGCTGCCCGACGACGCGGTGGTCGAGATCCCCGCGCGCGTCGACCGCGAGGGCGCCCACGTCATTCCGGTGGCGCCGCTGGCGCCGGAGATGCTCGGACTGGTGCAGGGCGCGAAGGCGTACGAGCGGCTCGCCGTTCGCGCAGCGATGAGCGGTGACCGCGAGGTCGCGCTCAAGGCATTGCTCGCCAACCAACTGGTCGGTGAGTACGACGTCGCACGGGACCTGCTCGGCGCGCTGCTGGACGGCAACCGCGAGCAGCTCCCTCGATTCTTCCCTGAGGGGTGAGGCCGGTGGTGCGCGCGCGAGACCTGGGGATCGTGATCGGAACGGGAACGCCGGGACCCAACAACGCCATCACCGACGTGGAGGGCGTGCTGGTGGGGCACACGACGCTGATCGAGGGCGACGGGCGACCTGGTCGTCGGGCAGGGCCCCGTGCGCACCGGCGTGACGATGATCGTTCCGCACAACGGGCGCGTCGGTGAGGAGCCGTTGTTCGCCGGCTGCCACCGGCTGAACGGCAACGGCGAGCTCACCGGCCTGGAGTGGATCCGCGAGTCGGGCATGCTCACGACGCCGATCGGGATCACGAACACGCACAGCGTCGGCGTGGTGCGCGACGCGATCATCTCGGCCGAGGTGCGCGACCGCGAGGCCGGCGGCGTCTACTGGAGCCTTCCCGTGGTCGGCGAGACGTGGGACGGCGCGCTCAACGACATCAACGGGATGCACGTGAAGTCCGAGCACGCGCTGGCCGCGCTCGACGCCGCGGCAGGCGGGCCCGTCGCCGAGGGGTGCGTCGGCGGCGGCACCGGCATGATCTGCCACGACTTCAAGGGCGGGATCGGAACGGCGTCCCGGGTGGTCGGGTCCGAGGACGGCGGCTACACGGTCGGGGTGCTGGTGCAGGCGAACTACGGCGAGCGGTCGCGCTTCTCCGTGAACGGCGTGCCGGTCGGCCGCGAGATCACGGCCGAGGAAGTACCGGTGCTCCCCGACGAGCCCATCGAGGGGGCCGGCTCGATCATCGCGATGGTCGCGACGGACGCGCCGCTCATCCCGACCCAGTGCGACCGCCTGGCGCAGCGCGCGGGCCTGGGCATCGCGCGGATGGGCGGCCTCGGCGGTCACACGAGCGGCGACATCTTCCTGTGTTTCGCCACGGGGAACTCGGGCCTCATCTCCAGCTACAAGATGGACGACCCGACCCTGGCGGTGCCGGTGAAGATGCTGTCGAACAACCACATCACCGCGCTGTTCGAAGCCGTCGTCGAGGCCACCGAGGAGGCCATCCTCAACGCCATGGTCGCCGCCGAGACCATGACCGGCATCAACGGCAAGACGGTCTACGCACTCCCCCACGACCGGCTGCTCGAGGTCATGGAGAAATACCACCCCCGCGACTGACCCAGGCGCGCTGCTCAGCTTGCCCTCGAATGCCCGCGCGATCCCAGTCCAGACGGGCGCTGCTGTGCCGATCACTGTCTCGTGCATGAGGACGTGACTCTGTATCGCAGTCCCCAGCAGGCCAAGGCCGTTCGGTTCGCGTGCGTCGCCGGGACCGGTGCTCCTGGCCGCGTACGCCGTCCTGCCGATCGGCTCGGACCTGACGCGCATCGCCGCGTTCGTCGCAGCCGTTGTGCTCCCGGTCGCCTACTGGCTCCGGTTGCGGCATGCGGGAGTCACGGTCCAGGACGGTCGCGTGCATATCGTCAACGTGACGCGAACCCACGATGTGCCGGTCGCGGACGTCGATCGGTTCGGCGTCGGTCCCGGGCGGTTCTTCCCGCGCATCGGGAGGATGCGACTCCGCGACGGGAGGTGCGTCCACATCTGGGCGATCCAAAGCACCCTCAACCAGCACGTTCGGGAGGCCGACCGCGGCGCACACGACGTCGTCGACGCACTGAACGCCGCCCTCGGCGTCGACCGCGCCGAGGCCGCCTAGCGGCGCTTCTTCGCGTCGATCTCCTGCATCCGCGCCTTCACGATCTTTCGAACGAGCGCCGCCGGCAGCGGCTTCTCGGCCGTGAAGCGGATCGTGCCCTTCCCCGAGACGAACGACCGCAGCTCCGTCTCATAGTCGGCCATCACCTGGAGGCTCATCGGGAACAGGCTGTAATGGTCCTTGAACGCGGCGTAGGACACGAGACCCCGTCCCTCGTACTTGAACGCCGGCATCTGATAGCTGATCGCCTCGGTCGCGGTCGGCGCCGCGGCCCGGATCGTCTCGCGGAGCGTCTCCAGAGCCGCGCGCTGCTCGGACGGAAGCGCGGCGAAGTACCCCTCCACGCTCGTCGGCGTCTTCGCGCCCCGCTTCACCGGGAAGCCGGCCTCCGTCAGCCGGCCAGCTCGTCCGCGTGCTTCTGCACCTTCGCGATCGCCTCCACGGCGTGCTCGATGCCCTCGCGACCGGCGCGGAACACGCTCTCGGCCAGGTACACCGACTCGCGCAGGCCGGCGGCCTCGGCCACCGGGAACGACATCGCGGCCGGGTTCAGCCGCTCGGCGAACTCGACGCACACCGGCAGCCGCGACAGCGACGGCTGGAACAGCTCGTAGCGGCTCATCGGCGGGTACTGCACCTCGGCGGGAATGCCCTCCGCCTCCAGCGCCTCCACGACGCGCTCGTTCGCCGCGCCGCCGAACTGGTCCGGGTCGATCGCGAACAGGTACCGGTAGAAGCTCCACCTCGTGATGCGCGAATCCCGCTCCAGCAGGCGGACGCCGGTCACGGTCGGCAGAAGCTCCTCGAGGTACGCGCCGTTCTCCGCGCGCTCGGCCTGCTGCGCGGGGAACCGCTCGAACTGCGACACCAGCAGCGCGGCGTGCAATTCGCCCAGTCGGTAGTTCGCGCCGAACGTGTACTCCCGCTCGGCCGCGTCCTTCGGGCGACCGCAGTCGATGATCGAGTGCGCGCGCCGCGCGAGCCCCTCGTCGTTCGTCAGCAGCGACCCGCCCTCGCCCGCCGTCAGGATCTTCGACGACTGGTGGCTGAACGAGCCGAACGAGCCGATGCAGCCGGCGCCCCGGTCGTTCCAGCGCTGTCCCGGCGCGTGCGCGCAGTCCTCCACGACCGCCAGACCGTGCCGCTCCGCGATCGCCATCAGCGCGTCCATGTCGGCCATCTGGTGCGCCAGGTGCACCGGCAGGATCGCCTTCGTCCGCGGCGTGACCGCCGCCTCGACCAGCTCGGGGTCGATCGTCCAGGACCCGCGCGTCACGTCGACGATCACGGGCACCGCGCCGGCGGCGATGACCGCGTACGCGGTCGCCGCGAACGTCAGCGCGGGGATGATGACCTCGTCGCCCCAGCCGATGCCCAGGGCCTTGAGCGCCACCTCCATGGTGATCGTGCCGTTCGACATCAGGATGCCGTGCGACGCTCCCTGGTAGGCGGCGAACCGTTCCTCGAACGTCGGCGGCGTGCGGTCCCGGCTCGGGGAACCCGCCCCAGTTTCCGCTCCGCACCACGGCCGCGACGGCCTCGGCGTCGGTCTCGTCGTGCACGGGCCACGATGGATATCCGTGGGGGCGAACGGGCGTGCCGCCCCGGATGGCCAGCTCGGCCATGGCTCCTCCTCTGCGCGCCAACGCTCCTCGGGGCACGTGGACGGGTGCCGTCCTCGGCCGGCGTGCGCTCCGCCGGCCCTGCCGCGGCTACTGTACCGGCTTCAGGACAGGCCGAGCGACTGCCGCGCGAACGCCAGCGGGCTCGACGCCGTCAGGTCGATCGCCGGCTCGACGGTGTCGTAGGACTGCACGTTGTCCTTGTACACCGCCTTGAAGCCGTTGAACTGCGCGAAGCGATCCACGCGGTCGGCCGGGCAGTGGCGCATGTGCGGCAGCCGCCCGAACGTCACGTAGCTGTTCGGGCCCTCCACCGCCGCGCCGGCCAGGATCGGCGGTGACCCGTCGAGCGACCCCACGATGTTCGCCACCTGATGTTGCATGCAGTGCGGGAAGGTCGTGCCGTCCCCGACGATGAACGACGACCCCCACGCGTTCGCTCCCAGGATGTTCGCCAGCCAGCGCCGCGCTTCGCCCGAGTACCGGTGTGTGCCGGTCAGCTCGTCGTACTCGCTCGCTTCGACGGAGAGCCCGGCGCCGTGCGTCGTCGTGTCCCAGTGCGCCCACCCGAACCCGAACCCGAACGGGTCGGTGGCGCCCTGGGCCTCGGCCGCATCGAGCTCCTTCCGCATGTCGCCCAGCAGCGCGCCCTGTGTCGTCGCGAGGCCCGCTGGGTTGCCGGCGTCGCGGATGGCCCGCACCAGGTCGTAGTGCGCGAAGCCGCTCGTGTCGTACAGGTTCAGCGTGTCCGCCGCGTCGCCCGGTCCCGTCATGTACGCGTGCGCCCACCGCGCCGCGCCGCGGAGGTAGACGAGCGGGTCGCGGTGCGGCGAGTTCGCCGGCGCGCCACCGGACGCGAGCGCGAAGTACAGCTCCGTGGCACCGAGCTCCATGTCGTCGGTCCACGACTTCTCCGGGTAGAAGCCGAACGGCACGACGGTGAGCAGCCGGCCCGCCGGGTGGCGGTTCGCCAGCGCGAAGATGTGCTCCGCCGCCAGCAGGCAGCGCCGGGCGAACCGCGGCTGCGAGTCGTGGAACAGCTGGTACCCGAGCGCGAACGCCGCCGCGTCGCGGCCCGCGAGGTTCGGGCTGACCTTCGAGCCCGGCGGCGCCGCCCGGAACACCGGCCGGTGCCGGATGTACTTGAACGCCGGATCGCCCGGATGGTAGGCGTCGTCGCGCTGCGGCAGCCGCCAGATGTCGTGGTCGCCGGCGAACCGGTTGCTCCCCGAGCCGATCCCCACCTGGTAGTAGAGCGTGCGCGTGCGGTCGTTCCACATGCGCAGCAGGAAGTTCAGTCCGAAGCGCGCCTCGTTCGTGAAGTCGCTGCCGCTCGCGCCGGGACCCATCTGCTGCGGGAAGTCGCGGACGCCCGCCAGCAGCAGGTCGACCGTGTAGCTCGTCGTCACGACGAACTTCGGATAGTCGCCGGCGTCCCACCATCCCCCCGACGCGTTCATGCGCACGCCGAGCGGCTTCAGGGCGCCCTTGAAGACGCCATCGCTGTCCGTCTTCGGCGTCCGGTACGTCATCGCGTTGCGGTCGTTGAGGTGGGCGGGCGCCGACCGGAGCGCCGACGGCACGAAGTTCGGGCCGTCGCGCTCCGCCTGGTAGAAGAGCAGCGCGTTCGCGAGGGCTTGGCGGTACAGGTCGGCGCCGGTCGCGATACGGAACAGCGGGGACGTGGCGTCCGCCGGGCCGTCGACCCGCGACGCGGTACTTCCCTGCCGCGAACGACATCGTCGAAGTCGAGCGGGTACACGAACCCGTACGCATCGCTCCACGCGCCGGCGCTTGCGCCCGACCGAACCGGCGAAGGCCACGTGCCCGTCCGGCGCGGACGACGGCGAACGTCGCGCCGGACTCCGGCACCGGAGACATCAGGTACGCGCGCTTCGGCCCGTGGAGGTCGTACCCGACCTGGTTGACGCGCACCTCGGCCGGCGCCGCGCCGGCACCGGCGGGAACGGACGGGAGGGCAAGCGGCGCGAGCACCGACACCGCCAGCGCGACGGCGACGCGCATGAGAGGCGGTCGCCCCGCTGTCGCTCCGTACATGCGCATCTCCCCCTCCCCTATCGGCAACCGCTTGACGCGCGGGGGCGCCGGGCGTACCTTCCGCTTCCATCAGGAAGGGTTCCTAACAATTGCAGCCGTGTCAAGCCCGCCGTTGGATGGACGGGCGCCGGCCACGGACTCGCGGGGAGGGAGACCATCGAACCGACCTACGCCGCCGGGACGCCGAGCCTGCTTCGCGCGATCAACGAGCGATCGGCGCTGGAGGCGATCCGTCGGGGCGGTCCGGTCTCGCGCGCCGAGGTCGCGCGCGAGACCGGACTCTCGAAGCCGACGGTGTCGCTCGCGCTGGCCGAGCTCACGCGCGCCGGCCTGGTTCGCGAGGTCGGCCGGACGTCGGGCGGCAAGGGCCCCAGCGCGATCCTCTACGAGCTGAACCCGCAGGCCGGCTGGGTGGTCGGCATCGACGTCGGCCGGGAGTACGTGCGCGCCGCCATCGCCGACATCACCGGCGCGATCGTCGCCCGGCGCGACGAGCGGGCCCGCGTTCGCAGCGCCGCGTCGCTCATCGACCAGATCGGCGAGGTCGCGCACAGCCTCGCGGGCGAGGCCGGCCTGCGCTGGCGCCAGGTCACGCAGGCGGCGATCGGAAGCCCGGGGGTGCTCGATCCGGAACGCGGGGCGGTCGCGCTCGCCGCGAACCTCCCCGGCTGGGGCCGCCAGGGGCTGGTCGAAGCCCTGCGCAAGGAGCTCGGCACCAATCTGACGTTCGAGAACGACGTGAACCTCGCGGCCATCGGCGAGCGTGCCCGAGGCCACGGGCGCGACGTGGACAGCTTCGTGTACCTGTGGGTGGGCACCGGCGTCGGCATGGGACTGGTGCTGAACGGCGAGCTCTACCGCGGAACGCACGGCGCCGCCGGCGAGATCGCGCTACCTGCCCGTGGGTCCCGGCGACCCGAAGGATCCGGTGAACCGGCGGCGGGGGACGTTCGAGGAGGCGGCCGCGGCGGCCGGCATCGTTCGCGCCGCGCAGGGGCTCGGGATGCAGACGCCGCTCACGCCCAAGAAGGTCTTCGATGCGGCGCGCCGCGGACACCCGGCCGCGACCGCCGCCGTCGAGATCGAGGCCGCGCGCCTCGCGCTCGGGATCGCGGCGATCGCCCCGGTCGTCGACCCGGCGCTCGTCATCCTGGGTGGCGGCGTCGGCCACAACGGCGACCTGCTGCTCGGGCCCATCGAGCGGGAACTGGCCGCGATCTCCCCCTTCCACCCGCGGGTCGTCGTGTCGGCGCTGGGCGAAGAGGCCGTGCTGCACGGCGCGGTCGCGACGGCCCTGGACGCCGCGCGCGACCGCCTGTTCGCGCGGACGCAGACGGCATGACCGTCGCGCGACTGCGGGCGGGCAGGTCACGCCGAGGTCGCTTGACTTCTCCGGAATGGTGGGCGTACGCTCGGCGCGCTTTCAGGAAGGTTTCCTAACAATTTAGAGCTGCGGGGCCGGCTCCAGTGCGGAGGTGGGGAGAGATGAGGAGACACACCGCCCTTGCGGGCATCGCGATCGTGGTGCTGCTGGCGACGGCCTGCACGGCGGGCACCGGGACCTCGTCCGCCCCCTCCACCATCAACCCCTCGGCGTCGCACGCGCCGGTGACCCTGACGCTGTGGAGCTTCTACACGAATCCCGAGTTCGACAAGTACCAGCAGGTGCTGGACATGTTCCACCAGCAGTACCCGTGGATCACCGTGAAGCACGTCGGCAACAAGACCCCGCAGAACATCCAGCAGGCCATCAACAGCGGGACGGCGCCCGACGCGGCGATCGAGGCCGGGCCCGACGACTCGGCGAAGTACTGCAGCTCGAACGCATGGGTCGACCTGAACCCGTACATCAAGGGCGACAACATCAACATCACCAGCGTGGTTCCGCCCGCGGCCCTGCGGTACACCAGCTATCAGGGCAAGCAGTGCTCGCTGCCGGCTGCTCTCCGACGCCTACGGCCTCTACTACAACACGCAGATGTTCCAG
Organism: uncultured Actinomycetota bacterium; assembly: GCA_963770955.1. Classification (GTDB taxonomy): domain Bacteria; phylum Actinomycetota; class UBA4738; order UBA4738; family UBA4738; genus DASPTB01. The sequence continues at coordinate 409,521 of CAVYRK010000011.1, read as the reverse complement.
GCCAAGGGCATCACGACCCCGCCGAAGACCTACTCGGAGCTCGTTGCCGACGCGAAGAAGCTGACCGTCTACAACTCGGACGGTTCGATCAAGGTCGCCGGCTTCGTGCCGCTGAGCAACTTCTACGAGACGGCGCAGCTTTCCAACGGCGTCTGGGACGGGGCGCAGTGGTACGACTCCAGCGGCAAGTCCGCGTTCGCCAGCGATCCGAAGTGGGCGCAGCTCTTCCAGTGGCAGAAGTCGTTCATCGACAGCCTACGGGTACGACAAGCTCACGAAGTTCTTCGCGCAGCTCGGCGGCGCCGAACTCGGAGTGGAACGCGCAGCAGGCCTTCAGAAGGGCAAGGTCGCCATGGCGCTGGACGGCGAGTGGCGCACCGCGTTCATCAAGGACTTCAACTCGAACGTGCCCTACCAGACGGCCCCGTTCCCGGTGCCGGACGCCCGGGCGAGCGACTACGGCCTGGGCCAGATCGGCGGCGACATCATCGGCATCCCGCGCGGGGCCCCCAACGCGGCGAGCCGCGTGGCTCGCTGGTGAAGTACCTCGCGCTCGACACCCAGGCCGAGGTCAAGCTCGCCACCCTGCTCGGTAACGTCCCGACGACGTTCGACTCGCTCAAGGACCCGGCCGTGACGGCGGACCCGCAGTTCGCCACGTTCCTCAAGATCTTCGCCGACCCGAACTCGGGGTACAAGCAGATCACCCCGCTCGGGACGACCGACACCACCCTGCAGGGCGCGTTCCTGAGCAAGTACTACGCGGGCAACGTTCCGGACCTCCAGGCAGGGCTCGAGCAGCTCGCGAGCCAGATCGACAAGCAGAGTCAGCTCGGCTGACGAGATGAGGGGAGGCCGGCCATAGCGGTCGCCACGGCAGAGACCGGCCGGCGGACGCCGCTTCCGCCGAGACGCCGCCCGCTGGGCAGGCGGCTGCGCTACTACGGCATGGTCGCCCTGTTCATGTCGCCGTGGATCGTCGGGTTCTTCGCCTTCATCCTGTACCCGATGCTGGCCAGCCTCTACTACTCGTTCACGCACTACGACCTGTTCTCACAGCCGCAGTGGGTGGGGCTCGCCAACTACAAGTTCATGTTCACCAGCGACCCGTTCTTCTGGCAGGCCGATGCGCAACACGCTGTGGATCATCCTGATCTCGATCCCGATCCAGATCGCTTTCGCGCTGGGCAGCGGCCGTCGTGCTCACACGGATCAAGCGGGGGGCCGGAGTCTACCGGACGATCTTCTACGTGCCGACGATGGTCCCGGTCGTCGCCGCCGCGCTCGGGTTCGTCTTCCTGCTGAACCCGTCGGGGCCGGTCAATCACATCCTCGGCCTGCTGCATCTCCCCCAGCCGCTGTGGTTCCAGGACCCGCACTGGTCCAAGCCCGGGCTCGTCCTGCTGGGCATGTGGGTCGTCGGGAACACGATGATCATCTTCCTGGCAGCGCTGCTGGACGTGCCACGGCAGCTGTACGAGGCGGCCGACATCGAGGGCGCGAACGCGCTGCAGAAGTTCCGGTACGTCACCCTGCCGATGATCTCGCCGGTCATCTTCTTCTCCGTGGTGATCGGGGTGATCTACGGGTTCCAGTACTTCACCGAGGCGTACATCGCCTCGGGCGGAGACCCGAGCACCCTGGGTGACCCGCAGGGATCGCTGCTCTTCTACCCCATCTGGCTGTACCAGCAGGGGTTCCAGGCGTTCCACATGGGGTACGCGTCGGCGATGGCCTGGGTGCTGTTCCTGATCATCCTGGTCTGCACGGCGATCCTCATCCGCACCTCGAGGCGTTGGGTCTTCTACCAGGGAGGCTTCCGATAGCCGCCACGCTGGAACGTCCCGCGCGCACCGGGCCGGTCACGCAACGGCCGGTGGCCCCCCGGAGCGCCGCCGCCGCGCCCTGCTCTCCGTCGCCAACCACTCGCTGGCGATCGCGCTCGGCGCCTGCTTCATCATCCCGTTCGTGTTCGTGGTGTTGAACTCGCTGATGCCCGCGTCGCAGGTGTTCTCACCCGCACCTGTGGCCGAAGCAGCTTCCAGTGGAGCAACTACAGCAACGTGTTCAAGCTGTTCGATGTCGCGCGCTTCACGGCCAACACGGTGATCTACGCCGGCCTGTCCACGATCGGCGTCGTCGTGTCGAGCATCCCGGTCGCCTACGCCCTCGTCGCGGATGCGCTGGCGCGGCCGCGGCGTCGCCCTGGTGCTGGTGCTGTCGACGCTCATGCTTCCTGCGCAGGTCACCATCGTGCCGCTGTACGTCATCTTCGTGCGACTGCACTGGATCGGGTCGCTGAAGCCGCTGATCATCCCGGCCTTCTTCGGCGACGCGTTCTCGATCTTCCTACTGCGGCAGTTCTTCCTGACGATCCCCGCAGGAGCTCACGGACGCCGCGCGGGTGGACGGCGCCAACGAGTGGCAGATCATGACCCGGGTGGTCGTTCCCCTCGCCAAGGCCGGGATCGCGGCCATCGCGTTGTTCCAGTTCCTCTACGCGTGGAACGACTTCTTCAATCCGCTCGTGTACTCGGGCAGCAACACGAGCTCGATGACGCTCGCCGTCGCGATCACGCAGCTGATGCAGGCCCAGTACGTGCACTCCGGCGTGCCGTGGAACATCCTGATGGCCGGCGTCGGTGCTGTTCACCTCCCGGTCATCGTCATCTTCTTCTTCGCGCAAAGGGTGTTCATCGAGGGCGTGACGCTCACCGGCGTGAAGGGCTGACCGTGCGGGTGGCCCTGTTCGGCACGGGCTGGATCATGAAGTTCCACGCCCGCGCGGTGCTCGAGCACCCGGGGTCCGAGCTGGCGGCGGCCGCCAACTGGCGCGAGGAGTCGCTGGCCGCGCTGGCGAAGGAGTTCGCCATCCCGCGGACGACCACGCGCTGGGAGGACCTGGCCGGGGACCCGGACGTGGACGCCGTGGTCGTCGGCACGCCCAACGCGCTCCACGCGCCGCAGGCCATCGCCTGCCTTCGCGCCGGGAAGCACGTCCTGGTCGAGAAGCCGATGGCGGCGACGCTGGCCGAGGCGGAGGAGATGGCGGCGGTGGCCGGTGCGTCCGAGGCGTTCCTGATGGTCGCGCACTGCTGGCGTTTCCACGACGACGTCCGCCGCATGCGCGACCGCATCGCGGCCGGCGAGTTCGGGCGGGTCGTCAAGACGCGCGGGTACGGCGTGCACGCGAAGTGGGGGCCGTCGGGCTGGTTCACCGACCCGGCCCTCGCCGGTGGCGGCGCCCTCCTGGACATGGGGGTCCACGCCATCGACACGGCCCGGTTCTTGCTGGGCGACCCGCAGCCCGCGCGCGTGTGCGCCGTGGTCGGCCGCCGCTACGGCGACTACGCCGTCGACGACGACGGGATCCTGCTCATCACCTGGGACGACGGGACCAACTCGATCGTGGAGTCCGGGTGGTGGCAGCCGCACCTGGCGGGCCTGGAGGCCGACACCGAGGTCTACGGCACCGGCGGCTACGACCGCATCTGGAACTTCACCGAGGGGCCGCCCGGCTACGAGCACTGCGCCCAGCCCATGTACTCCGCCCAGATGGCGGCGTTTCTGGATGCGGTGTCGGCGGGCCGGCAGCCGCATCCCGGCGGACAGGACGGCCTGGTCGTCATGCGTGTGGTCGACGAGGCGTACCGCTCGTCCCCGTCGTCGTCCTGAACGGCGCCGAGGGACCGCCGACCAGCGCGAACACCGCAGCGGCGAGTGCAGATCGCCACGGCCTAGGCCGCCCGCACCGACGGCGCTCCCCAGCGGGGGATGGCCAAGGTCCCATCAAGTTCCGCAGATGGGGAACCGATCCAAAGATCAAGATTCCATCAAGCGAAGACAACGCATCGATGAAGCGGAAGGCCACACGGACGTGGAAGCAACGAGGGCACCCCGGCAGCGCAGCACCCTTCGCGCGCGAGCGCGCAGGGCGGCCGCCGTCACGGCGGTCACCTTGAGCGCGCTGACCATGCCGATCCTCGCCGCGCAGCCCGCAATGGCCGCCTCCTACACGTGCTCCTCCGCAACCTGGAACCAGTCCGTGTGCCAGTCGCTCACCCCGACCGTCACCTGCGTGTGGCACGGCACGGGCAACTCGTGGACGGCCGTCTTCGGATACCGGAACACGTCCGCCACGTACGACATCACCGTTCCCGTCGGCGTGCTGAACCTCGTGGTGCCCGGAGGCCCGGGCGCCGGACAGCCGACCTACTTTCCCCGCGGCACCGTGACCAACGCGTTCGCCGTTCCCCTCAACCCCAACACCGGGGTCTCGTGGACCCTGGTCGGCAAGGTGGTCACGGCCCGAACCAACTCGACGCGCTGCCCCTCCCCGCCGGTACCCGCGCTCGGGAGCGCCGGCGTCATGGCCCGCACCTTCCTGATCGCGATGCCGCTGCTCCTGGTCGTCGCCCGGACCCGCCGGGTTCGCGGGCTGGTTGCGAGCGTCCCCACCGTCTTCCGGAGTGCCGCATGAACGTCCTTGCCATCGGGTCGCACCCCGACGACATCGAGCTGGGATGCGCCGGCGCCCTCGCCCGCCACGCCGCGGCCGGGCACCGGGTGACGCTGCTGGTGATGACCACCGGCGAGCGCGGCCCGGGCAAGGTCGAGATGCGGGTGCGCGAGCAGGAGGCGGCCGCGCACGTGCTGGGCGCCAAGCTCCTGTGGGCCGACTTCGCCGACTGCGAGATCCCGAGCGGGCCCGAGGTCGTCGGCCTGATCGAGGACGTCATGCGCTCGGCGCACGCGGACGTGCTGTACACGCACGCGCCGAACGACACGCACCAGGACCACGTCGCAACGGCGAAGGCGTCGCTCGCCGCGGCTCGGCGGCTGCCGAGGGTGCTCCTGTATCAGGGCCCCTCGACGACCACGTTCGAGCCGACGCTGTTCGTGGACATCGACGACACCATCAGCACGAAGCTCGCCGCGCTGGGCGCCCACGCATCGCAGGTGCAGAACTGCGAGATGGTCGACCTCGACGCTGTGGAGGCGGGCGGGCGCTTCTGGGGCCACCGGGCCCGGATGCGCTACGCGGAACCGTTCGAGACGCCGCGCTTCGCGTGGGACCTGGGGGCTCCCGCGCATGAGCAGTCGGCGCCCGAGGAGCATGAGGACGCGACGGTCACCCCGCTGCGCCCTGTGAGGAACAGGCTGTTGGCCGTATCGGAGTAGACGGATGGTAACGAGGGCGGTAACACGAGAGCTCGAGGCGGTCCCCGCCGGAAGCCCATGGTCGTTGATGTTCTTCGTGGCGATCATCGCGCTGACGATCGGCCTGGTCGGCGTGGACAACGCGGTCTCCATCGCCGTGGTCGGCGTCAATATCGTGTTCATCGTCTTCCTGCTGCGGCACATGGCCTTTGCCTCGGCGTCGCGATTCGCCGTGGTGGACGTGCACGAGGCCGCGGACCTGGAGCACGAGTACGCGCCGCCGGTCAGCGTGCTGGTCGCCTGTCACAACGAGGAGCTGGTCGTCCACTCGCTGGTGGCCGGCCTGGCCGCGCTCGACTACCCGCGCGACCGGCTGGAGGTCCTGCTCGTCGACGACAACTCGACCGACGGGACGACGGTCCTGCTCCGCGACCTCACGGCCGACCATCCGTTCATCCGGGTGGTCCGGCGCCCCCCCGACGCGGAGGGCGGGAAGTCCGGCGCCCTGAACGCCGCGCTCGAACTCGCCACGGGCGAGGTCATCGTCGTGTTCGACGCCGACCACGTTCCCGACCCCGAGTCGGTGCGCCGGCTCGCACGCCACTTCCGCGACCCCGACGTCGGCGCGGTCCAGGGCCGCTGCGTCGTGCGCAACCCCGATGACTCGGCGCTGGCCCGGGCCGTGGCCGTCGACTACCTGTCCGGCTACCTGGTGAACGAGTACGGGCGCCAGGCCCTCTTCGAGCTCCCCGCCTACGGCGGCGCCAACTGCGCCGTCCGGGCAACCACGCTCCGGCGGCTGGGCGGCTGGAACACCGACAGCGTCACGGAGGACACCGACCTGACCCTTCGCGTCGTCCTGACCGGCGAGCGCGTCCGCTATGACGTGACCGCCGTGGACACCGAGCAGGCGCCGACCACGCTCCGCCGGTTCTGGACGCAGCGGTACCGCTGGGCGCGCGGGCACCAGGAGGTGTGGCGCAGCCTGCACCGCGACGTCATGCGTTCGAAGCACCTCCGCTGGCCCGAGAAGATGGAGACGCTGTTGTTCCTGCTCGTCTACCACGTCCCGGTGGCGAGCTTCTTCGGGGTCGTCCTGCTGTTCCTCCGGCTGGCCGGCGTCGGGCACCGGATGACGATGTTCGAGCTGCTGCCGCTGTCCGCGCTGCTGTTCGCGGGACCGTTCTGCGAGCTCGCTTCGGGCCTCCTGGCCGGCCGCGTTCGCCGCGGGCTCGTGTGGACGCTGGTGTGGATGCTTCCGGTGTTCGCCGTCTCGATCGTGGTCTGCACCAAGGCGTGGTTCGACGGCCTGCTGGGCCGCCCCGTCTGCTGGGTGAAGACCCAGCGCTCGGCGAGCGGCCTGGTCCTGGAGAAGGCCTCGCCGTGACCCGCATCCAGGCGAGGGCGCTCTGGGCGCTGACCCTGTGCGTCTCGGTGACGATCGTGGGCTTCGTGGTCCTGAGCGGCCCGGTCCGGACCGCCGAGATCGCCCTGGTGCTTCGGATCCTCCACTTCGACGCGAGCCACCTGTCCGCGGTCCCCGGGCATGCCATCCAGGCCCTGCCCCAGACCGGCCTGGCGTTCCGCGTCCAGGTCACGCCCTACTGCTCGTCGCTGATCGCTGTGCTGGCGCTCGGGGGCATCGCCGGATTCATCCTGCACGGACCGCTCGGTCGCCGGATGGTGGCGTTCGCGGCGGCGGCGGCCCTGGTCGTGGCCTGCAACGTCGTGCGGATCGCCGCCTCAATCTGGGTCGGCCTGCGCTGGGGGGCCGGCGACCTGGTCCTGTTCCACAACTGGGTCGGCACCCTGTTCGCCCTGGCCTACACCCTGATCGGCTTCCTCTTCATGTTGTACCTGATGCTGCCGAAAGAAGGGGAAACGGCCCAGGCGCTGGAGGTGGCGCGATGATCGCGGCGATCCACGGAGCCTCGGCCACCGCCACCATCGTGGGGGTCACGGTCGGCGGGGCCGCGCTCATGATCGGGTTCGGCTGGCGCCAGCACCGGCTCCGCGAATCCGCCAAGTCCCTGGAGGAATGCCTCCGTAACCCCAACCCGGTGATGCGCGCCGAGACGGCCCGTGCCGCCGCCGCGCTCGGGCTGGAACGGAGCGCCGGCCTGTTGCTGCGGGCGGCGCGCACCGAGCAGGACCCGATGGTGCTGCAGGCGATCGAGGCAGCCGTCGGCAGCCGCCTGTGGGAACCCGTCACGACGCCCGAGGTCGCCGAGCTTCGCCGCTGGGCTGCCCACTACACGGCCGCTTCGAAGGGAGCCCCCGCCCCGCCGCGGGGCGACGAGGAAGCGACCACGGTGGTCGTGACCGGCGCGGGCGGACCGGCCGGTGTCGCCGTGATCCGCGAGCTTCGCCGCCGGGGCCATCACGTCGATCGCCGTCGACGCGGACCCGTCGGCTGTGGGCTTCGAGCTGGCCAGCGAGGGGCACGTCGTCCCGACGTGGGACGACCCGGCGTTCTCCGACGAGCTGGTCGCGGTCGCCTCCGAGGCCGGCGCGCGCGCGCTGATCTCGACCGTGGCCGAGGAGTTCCGAGCGATCGACGCCGCGGCGCTGGAGGCGGCCGGCGTGCGAACCATGCTCCCGGACGCCGACGCCGTGCACCGTTGCCTGGACAAGTGGGCGTTCGTCGAGGCCATGGACGAAGCGGACGTCGCGACGCCGGCCACCGGCCTGGGCACGCCCGACGGCGTTCCCGGCCCGTGGATCGTCAAGCCGCGGTTCGGCCGCGGCTCACGCGACGTCTACGTGCCGCGCAACGTCAGCCAGCTGAAGGCGGCGCTGCTCTGGACCCCCGACCCGATCGTGCAGACCCTGGTTTCCGGCCGCGAGTTCACGGTGGACGTGCTGGTGGACGGGTCCGGGACCGTCGCCGGCATGGTGCCGCGCTGGCGGCTGGAGACGAAGGCCGGCATCTCGACCAAGGGCCTGACGTTCACCGACCCGGACGTGGAGATCGCGGCGATGCACGCGCTCAAGGCCGTCGGCTTGATCGGCCCGGCCAACGTGCAGGGCTTCGTCACCGACGACGGCAGCGTGGTCGTCGTCGAGATCAACCCGCGCTTCTCCGGCGGGCTGCCGCTCTCGTTGCACGCCGGCGCCGACCTGGTCGGCGAGTACCTGCGCGCCATCCTGGGAGAGCGCGTGCGGCCGGAGCGCCTGGTGGCGCAGCCCGGCGTCGTGATGCGCCGGTACTTCGAGGAAGTGTTCTCGGCGTGAGGATCACGGTTCCGATCGGGACGCGGCCGGAGGTCATCAAGCTCGCGCTGGTGGTGCGGTCGCTCCGCGACGCCGGGCACGAGGTCCGCTGCATCGCAACGGGCCAGCACGCCGACCCCCGCATGGCCGGCCACCTGTTCGACGCGATCGGGTGTCCTCCCGACGCGACATGGGAGCTGTCCGGCACGGAGGGACAGCGCATCGGCACGCTGCTCGCGCTTGCCTTCCAGGAACTGGAGCAGTATCGGCCCGACGCCCTGCTGGTCCTCGGCGACACCTACACGGCCCCGTTGACGGCGATGGCGGCGCGGCGGCACGGCGTCGGGGTCATCCACCTGGAGGCGGGACTGCGCTCGTTCAACGAGCGCTCCATGGAGGAACTGAACCGCCGCGTGATGGCGGACCTGGCGACCGTCCACCTGGCACCGACAGAGATGGCCGCGTCGTTCCTGTCCGCGGAGGGCGTCGCGCCCGAGCGCATCCGCGTCGTCGGGAACCCCGTCATCGACGCGCTGGCGGCGAGCGGCGTCCCGCGCGCTCCGGTCGAGCGACCGTCGCGGCATCCTCATCACGGCGCACCGCGCGACGAACGTGGACGACCCCGTCCGGCTGGCCGAGCTGGTCACCTTGGTGCGGCAGCTGGGCTCGGAGCTCGGACCGGTCGTCTTCCCCGTGCATCCGCGGACGCAGGTCCGTCTGGAGGACGCGGGGCTGCTGTCGGTCATCGCCTCGGCGCCCGGCGTCGAGCTGATGGAGCCGCTCCCCTACGAGGACCTCCTGGAGCGCCTGGCGACGAGCCGCCTGGTCGTCACCGACTCGGGCGGCCTGCAGGAGGAAGCGTCGTACTTCGGCGTGCCCGTGGTGGTCCTGCGGGCGACGACGCCGCGCTGGGAATCCGTGGAGAACGGCGCCGTGCGCCTGACCGGCCTCGACGCCGAGCGCGCGATGGCCGCCGCGCGCGTCTTCTCGACCCCGAAGGAGCTGCAGCGCGTGAACGCGCTCCCCTGCCCGTACGGCAGCGGCGACACGGCCGGCCGCGTGGTCAACGCGCTCAACCAGCCCGAGCTGCTGGAGATCCTCTTCCCCGCCGAGCCGGGTGTCGCGGTGCCGACCGCGGTGCACGCGGCCGGGTGGGACGTCTGGGCGGAGTCGGCGTGAAGTTCACCGAGCCCCTGCGCGCCGTCACGATCGACCTGGACGACACGCTCTACCCGCAGAGCGCGTTTCTCTCCCGGGCCTGGGCGGCGGTCGCCGCGGCCGGGGCCGACGACGGAATCCCCGAGCAGCGGCTGTACGACGCGCTGATGACCGAGTGCGCGCGAGGCTCCGATCGGGGCGGGATCATCGACCGCGCCCTCGAGACCGTGGGCGGCCGGACACAGCTGGTTCCCCGGCTGGTCGAGACGTTCCGGTGCTTCGAGCCCTACAAGCTGGATCCCTATCCGGGCGCGGCGGCCGCGCTGGCCGAGCTGCGCCGCCTCGTGCCGGTCGCGTGCGTGACCGACGGCGACCCGGCGATCCAGCGCGCAAAGCTCCGAGCCCTCCGGCTGGAGGACGCGTTCGACGCCGTGGTCATCTCCGACGAGCTGGGCAGGGAGTTTCGCAAGCCCCACCCGAAGCCGTTTCTCATCGCGCTGGAAGCGCTCGACGTGCCCCCGTCGGCGGCGGTGCACGTCGGCGACCGGCCGGAGAAGGACATCGCCGGACCCGCCGCTGCGGGCATGGCCGGCGCCGTGCGCGTCCGCCAGGGCGAGTACGCCGACGTGGTCGACGGCCCCGGCGCGCCCGTGCCGCTCGCCGTCGTCCACGAGGTCCGCGCCGCGCTGCGGATGATTCGCGGCGCCGCGGAAGGAATCGCACCAGAACCTGCCTCGGGCCCTCCGGCCCGAGCCCAAGCCACCACGCCCCAAGGCGCCGAGCGCACCGCCCTCGTCGCCGGCGCCGGGGTGAGCCACGCGGCGGCAGACCTCCGTTCGAACGAACGGCACGCCTTCCCCCAGGAGGTCGGCCGCCGCGTGGCGCGGGTGGAGCAGGACGGCACCACGGACTCCCATCCCGGCCAATAGACAGAGCATCCGCGTCGTGAGCTCGAACCTGATTCTCATCGCCGAAGACAACGAGGCCAACCGCCTCCTTGCCCTCACGCAGCTCGAGCGGCTCGGCTACGAGGCGCATGCCGTCGCCGACGGCGCCGAGGCCGTGCGGGCGGTCGCGGCGAACGACTACGCCCTGGTCCTGATGGACTGCCGGATGCCCGGGGTCGACGGCATCTCGGCCGCGCGCGCCATCCGGGAGGCGGAGGAGGGCACGGACGCGCACACGATCATCGTGGCGATGACCGCGGGCGCCCTGGACGACGACCGGATCGCCTGCCTGAACGCCGGCATGGACGACTACCTCTGCAAGCCGGTCCTGCTCGCCGACCTCGAGCGCGTGTTCGCGAAGTGGCTGGACGCGGAGACCCGCACCGAGGAGCGACCGGTCACCGCCCCGGCGTCGATCCTCGCGCGCCGGCGGCCTTCCCATGACGGAGGCGATCGACCTCGAGGCGTTCGACCGCTTCCGGCGAGAGGTGGGCGCGAACGAGTTCGCGGCGCAGTTCGTCGAGATCTATCTCCACGAGCTGGACGGCCGCCTGGACGGTATGCGCCGGGCGCGAGCCGATCGCGACGCCGAGCTGCTGGAGCGCCTGGCGCACACGCTGAAGTCGACCAGTGCCACCCTGGGCGCGACGCCGCTGGCCGAGCGGTGCCGAGCCCTCGAGGCTGCGTCCTCCGACCCGACGAGCCAGCGCGCCGGCGACCTGATCGATGGCGTCCGCGAGGAGGCCGAGGCGGTGCGCCGCGCGCTCCATCTCATGGGGTTCGACCCGCGAGACGCGGTGGCCTAGGGCAACGCGGGGCCCTACGTTCCGCCGCCCATTCGGTACCCGACGCCGCGGACCGTCCGGATGTAGTGGGGCGACGACGGGTCGTCGCCGATCTTCTTGCGCAGGTTCGAGACGTGCACGTCGACCACGTGGTCGTCGCCGAACCAATCCGGGCCCCACACCTGCTCCAGAAGCTTCTCCCGGCTGAACGCCATTCGCGGATTCGAGGACAGCACGTCCAGCAGGTCGAACTCGATGCGGGTCAGCTCGACCTGCTCGGCGCCGCGGACCCTCACGCGCGAGCGGGTCGAGCGCAGGTCGCCGAAGCGCCGGACGCTCTCGCCATCCTGCACGCCGGCCCGGGGACGGCGGAGCATCGCCCGGATGCGCGCGACCAGCTCGCGCGGCGAGAACGGCTTGGTCACGTAGTCGTCGGCGCCGACGGAGAGGCCGATCAGCTTGTCGACCTCGTCGCTCCTGGCGGTCAGCATGATCACGTACGCGTCGCTGAACGTGCGGATCCGGCGGCAGACCTCGATGCCGTCGAGCTTCGGCAGGTTCAGGTCGAGGACGACGACCTCCGGGGAGACCGTCCGGGCGATCTCGACGGCCGCCTCGCCGTCGGTTGCCTGCTCGACCTCGAACCCCTCCTGGCGAAGCAGCGACACGACCACGGCCAGGAACTCGGGAGCGTCCTCGACCACCAACACGCGAACCGACGCCCTGTCCGACGCCGCATCGCTCATCTCGGGATCACACTACCAAGGCGGTCGCTGCCGGTGCCTTCGGTTGTCCCTCCGGAACGACGAGAGCCGTTCACCGCCTGCGTCGACTCCTATTCCCCCAGCGAGGTGGCGTGGTCGGGCACGTACGTGTACACGCGCGGATCGGGTCGCACGTAACCCTCGTCCGGCTGCCGCGCCGGCAGTTCCGGACGGTCGGCCGGCTCGGCGACGTAGGGAACCCTGGTCAGCAGGTGGGCGATGCAGTTGATCCTCGCCCGGCGCTTGTCGTCGGCAGGGACGACGAACCATGGAGCCTCCGGGGTGTCGGTGTGGACGAACATCTCGTCCTTCGCGCGCGAGTAGTCCACCCACCTCGTCCGCGCGGCGAAGTCGGTCGGGGAGAGCTTCCAGCGGCGCATCGGATCATCGATGCGCGCCTCCAGCCGGTGGGCCTGCTCCTCGTCGCTCACGGAGAACCAGTACTTGGTGAGCAGGATGCCGTCGTCGATGAGCAGGCGCTCGAACGTGGGGCACTGCTGCAGGAACCGGCGGTGCTCCTCCGGCGTGCAGAAGCCGAGAACGGTCTCCACCCCGGCGCGGTTGTACCAGCTTCGGTCGAGCAGAGCCACCTCGCCACCGGCCGGCAACTCGGCCACGTACCGCTGGAAGTACCACTCGGTCTGTTCCCGCTCGGTGGGCTTGGGCAGGGCGACGTGGCGGACGATGCGCGGGTTCACGTGCTCGGTCATCCGCTTGATGGTCGAGCCCTTGCCGGCTGCGTCCCGGCCCTCGAAGATCACGACCACCCGGGCGCCGGAGTCGTTCACCCACTGGCTCATCTTGACGAGCTCTTCCTGGAGCCGGAAGAGCTCGCGTTCGTAGACCTTCCGCTTGAGGCGCGGCTCGCCGCTCGAACCTTCCCCGGCGACCTGCTCGGCTCGGTGGCCCTTCGACATGCTCATGCCCCTTCCTGCCGCACATCCTACGGGGCGGAAGGTCCCGGCCGTCGACGCTCAGGGGGAGAAGATGGTCTGCATCTTCTGGCAGGTCGCGGCCTTGTTGAACGCGCTGTCGAGCGCGCGCGATCGACAGGGCGTGGACCGCGCCTCCGGCATCACCCGGTCGGTCGACACCACGCGACGACTACCTCGAGGTCCTGTACTAGGCTCGTGTAAGTCGGACTTACTGGTGGAGTCTTTTCAAGTGCGGGGGTGATCGGGTGGCCGACGGTGACGCCATGCGGGCCACGGCGCTGGTCGTGGCAGCTGATCAACGTCCGGAGGGCGGCGGACCACGCACCGGCAGCGTGCGGGTCGTCGTGGACCCGGGAGCACGCCAGCAGGTGCTTGAGGCCGAGATTCGGCTCGACAATGAGCGATGGTTGGTGCCCGGCATGGACATCGAGGTGATGCTCTCGCCGGACCGCACGGCGTTCGACGTCGACTGGGACAAGGTGCCGACGATCGAGGAACGTGTGGCGGCAAATGATCCGACGCTCGCGGATCCGGCGGGGGCTCTTCGCAATGTCGCTCATGTGCTCGGCTACACCCAAGCCGACACGGGGAGCTCGCGCGCTGAGCATTTCCAGCAGGCGCTCGAGGAGGCAGGTCGTCGGACGCCGCCGCCGGGAAAGGTTCGCGCCGTGGTTGTGATCGTTGCGATGCGTGGCGCCATGGCCGGGGCCAGCGGTCCCGATCTGATCGGCAGCGACGAGGTGAGCTTTCAGCGCCCCAGCGCCACGGTCCTGTCGGTCAATGTTCCCGGCCGCTCCCCCTATGCCGTCTACCTGCGCAAGTTCAAGATTCCGCGCACGTCGCGGACCGACTACACCGGAGCGGGGTATCCGGCGCTCGTTTCGCAGAGCGATCCCAACGATGTCGAGATACCTCTGGGACGAGGTCCCCTCGGTCGAGTCCCAGGTGTCGGACCGGATCGCCAGCTCCATGGCACTGGCCGAGTCGCGCCGGGCAGCCATGACCGAGCAGTGGCAGGAGGCGCTGGCGCAGGCCGGCGGCGACGCGGCCGGGGGTGGCATGTCGCCGGAGGGCGGGGCGGCGCTCGCGGGCGCGATGGGGCCCGAGATGCGCAAGCTCGCCGCCGACAGCGCCCGGCAGGCCCTGCAGTACGTGCAGGACCCCGCGATGCGCAAGACCATGATCGAACAGTATCGGGCGGCCGGGATCGAGATACCGGAAGAGGAGTGACGCTTCCATCAACGGGGTCATCGAGACCAACTCGAGATCTGCTTCAGGCCTGCGAGGCCGCAAGGACCTCATGGAGGAGTAGAATGTGGTTGTGAAGCCGGATGGCTGAGAGCCTGAAGGGCCTCCCAAGACTTCCCGACCCCCGCCCCTCGCGGGGGTCGCTTCGTTCCCGGCGCTGATTTGGGAATGGGGATGGCGCCCGCGATGCCTCTGACGCCGACGAGTTACGAAATCAACCGCACGGACGATGAGACCGCCCGACGCCCTCCCGCTCGGACCACTTCGACCGTACGTGAAGGGAGAAAGGTATGGCTGGACTCCCGGGGGCACTGACATCTCATCAGACGGGTCCCCCGCCGCTTCGCGAAACGACGACGATTGACCGCCGAACAGGCGACCCCGTACTGTTCGCTCACATGCGGCCGAACACGAAGTCCGCGCGGACGACACCCACTCAGCGGGAGAGGAACAGCAACGATGGCGAGCGGTGACGGCGAGTTCGCTCCCCAGCTCTGGATGAACGATTTCCCCATCTACGAGGATCACATGCTTCCGACCTACGTGGGATCGGCGACCTTCCTCAAACGCCCGCTTGTCCAAAGCGTGCCTGAGCTTCAAGATCGCCGACCCGACATCGCGGTGGTTGGAGCTCCCTTCGACGATGGCGCGAGTCACCGCGCGGGAGCACGTTTCGGCCCCCGGGCCATCCGGCTCGCTTCCAACATCACTGGAGACGACTACCCGTCCCTGCAACATGACCTTCTCGAGCCCTTGTCGATTCTCGACGTCGTCGATGCAGGCGATGCCAACATCGTGCCCTCCTGGCATGAGCGAGGTCACGCGATGATCTATCGGAAGGTGCGCGAGGTGGCCGACGCGGCCACGGTGCCCATCGTGCTCGGCGGTGATCACTCCATCAGCTGGCCTTCAGTGACGGCGGTGGCAGAAGCCGTATGGCCACTGCGCCTCGGCGTGGTCCACTTCGACGCCCATGCCGACACTGCACCGAGCAACTGGGGCCAGCCCGTGAATCTCTCGGGGCACGGCACGCCGATGCGTCGGTTGATCGAGTCTCGAGCGGTCCGCGGGGCCAACTTCGTGCAGGTGGGTCTCCGAGGATACTGGCCTCCCGGCTCGGTGTTCGCATGGATGAAGGAACAGGGCATGCGCTGGCACTTCATGAGCGAAGTGGAGGAGCGTGGGTCGGAAGAGATCGTCTCGCAGGCAATCAGCGAGGCTCTCGAGGACACGGATGTCATCTATCTGTCGGTGGACATCGACGTCGTCGAGCCGGGCGTGGCGCCCGGAACCGGAACTCCGGAACCGGGTGGCCTCTCTGGTCGGGAGATCCTCCGAGCGGTCCGGCAGATAGCCAAAGCAGTTCGCGTTGTCGGGATGGATGTCGTGGAGGTCTCCCCGCCGTATGACAATGCCGAGGTGACGTCTACCCTGGCAAACCGCGTTGTCATGGAAGCGATCGCCAGCATCGCGGCCCGTCGAGCCTCAGGAGAGAAGGCTGGGCCCGACAGGTGAGGAGCCTTGCCGGTCGGGGTGGGCGGATTCGAACCGCCGACCTCCTGCTCCCAAAGCCGATCCAAAACGCCTGGTCAGAGAACTACGGCTGGTTGGGGTCGTCCGGGAAGAGCCTTGGAGTCTGGTTAGACCTCCCAATTCTGTGGGCTCGCGGTACAGCCGTTGTACAAATTCGCTGTCTGGTCGCGCGAGACAATGACCCGTCGGCACCGGCCCACCGCCCCAGTTCCTTCCCGCTGACCGACCCTCGTGACCACTCCGGCCACCTCGGGATCTCCTGACAGTCCGGGGCGACCACAACGATAGGGTCATCGTCCGTGCAGCCTCCCGGCCACCAGGGTCTCGGCCACGATCGAGTCATCGCATGGATATTCGTGCTCGTTCAACTGGGGCTGCTCGCCGCCGTCCTCCTGATTCCATCGGGAAGCGACTGGACCGCACCCGGCTGGCTTTCAACAAGCGCGCGCATTCTCTCGATCTTGGGTCTGCTCGTGGTGGGAGTCGGGTTGATCAACCTCGGGAGGTCGGCGACACCGCTTCCAACCCCGAAGGACACCGGGGAGTTCCGCTCAAGGGGCCTTTACCAGTATGTCCGCCATCCGATCTACAGCGGTCTGATGGTGTTGGCGATTGGGTCGGCGATCCCCTCCGGCAGGATCGTTGTCGCCGCGGCGGCCATAGCGCTCGTGGTGTGGCTTGCGATCAAGGCAAGGTGGGAGGAAGATCGCCTGAGCGTGCGGTATCCGCAGTACTCCTTGTATGCGACTCGGACGCCTCGCTTCATCCCATCGCTCAGGAAACGGCGTTAGCTCAAGGTCTCGGTGGTCAAGGCACGGCCCGAGCTGTTCGAGCCCGAGGTCGCGACGCCGCGCTCGACGCCCAGGTCGGGCGATGTAGATGCCGCACGGGCGTCCGTAGCCGGGCTGTCGTTTCCGACGCGAGGCCACGGTTGAGGCGACCGGATTCTGCGAAGCCTGCACCGGCGCCGAGCTTGGCGAGCGATACAAGGAGCGGGAGAGCGCAGCGCGTACAAGGCCCATGCTCGTGCCTGGCGAGAGTGGGATCGGGATCGGGAGCGCCAGCGCCATCACCACCTGAATGGAGAGGCTCCGGCCGGCCGAGCTCCGGAAACCGGAGGTCCACCCGCTCGAGATCGGTGCCGAGATCCTCGCCGTTCTCAGCCGGATGGATTCTGAGGGGTCCGAGCAACGTCCGAAACGCGGCGCTGCGCGACGAGGCGAAGGAAACTCGTTGCGTCAGCTGGCGTGGGGACCTGAGAGGTGAGGTGACTCACAAGGCCTCCTGCATGATTCAAGGCCTATCGGCCAAATGACCCCCTGCCGAAAGCTGGTCCGAAGGGGGGGCTAACGCGCCTGGTCGACTCAGACCCGCGGGATACCCTCCAATTGTGGGCGCAGGAGTGATGAGAAGCGCCCCTGGGAGGTGTTCGAGATGATCCGAGCCAGGGACATCGACTTGGATGCGTACCTGCAGGCCGAAAGGGAGATGAGGCAGCAGGATGGTCGGCGAGGGTTCGCTGTGGACGCGGTGCTCTACCTGGTCGTGAACGCGGTGCTCATAACAGTGAACCTGGTGTTCGTTCCCGAGTTCCTGTGGTTCATCTTCCCGCTGGTCGGGTGGGGGATCGGGCTGACCTTCAACTATCTGTTCGGGGTGAGGTGGGCGGCTCGCGAAGCAGCCAAGCACGAGGAGCGAGTGTTTATCCGCTCACTCCACGACGAACGCCGCGCTGCGTGAGGACTGAATCACACAGAAGGAGGGATAGACGATGCCAGTTCCCGATTCTTCCATCTCTTGGTGGATGACACTGTCGGCCCTAGGAGTCATCGCCCTGGTTTCCTTCCTGGTCACCTGGGGGCTGACCGACCTGATCCGGCTGCCCCGAGCGGCGTACTTGACGGCGTTGATGATCGTGACCGGGGCGCTCACCTGGGGCTACCTCTTCTGGAGCGGTACCGACGCATGGGCCTTCATCAGCCACAACTGGGCGTGGGGTCTGCTCGGTGCAGTTCTGAGCGGAGGCATCGGTGCCGCAGCCATCACGCGAGCCGCGAACAGAGGAGGGCTCCCGAAGCCCGCCGGGCGAAGCATGCTGCGAATGTCAGGTGCGATCCTGTGGGAAGGCCTGCTCTACGGGGCCGCTGAAGGGCTGCTTCTCTCGGTGCTCCCGGTCCTCGCCGCCTGGCAGACGTTCCAACTGCTCGGGTGGACCGGGACGATCCCGGGAGCAATCGGCTCGGGGATGCTCTGCCTCGTTGCCAGCGCCGTCGTGATCTACGTGCACCACCTCGGGTATCAGGAGTACCGCAGGACTCGCGAGATCATGCTTCCCATTCTCGCGTGCGGAATGCTCAGCCTCGCCTACCTGCTGACGCAAAGCCCGATCGCTCCGGTGGGTGGTCACTTCATCTTGCACACCGGGGCACTGGTGCGCGGGCTTCGGATGCCGCCATACTCGAAGAGACTGGACCAGCTAGTTGAGGAGGAGCCCGCGCTTCTCAAGGCGGCCTGAGGCGGAGGACCGATCGATCTCTAGCATCGTCCGGCGGCGCTGAAGGCCTACCTGGAGGGCGACCGCAAGGCTCGCTAACGTCGTGCGTACCGTAGGCCGATTGAACGCGCTCAGTCGGGGTGGGCGGATTCGAACCGCCGGCCTCCTGCTCCCAAAGCAGGCGCGCTAACCAAGCTGCGCCACACCCCGCGCCGATCAGTCTAGCCAGGCCGTGCGGCCGGGCAGGGAGGCAGGCCGCGGTCTATCCGGGGACGTCGAACACGCCCTCGCCGACGATGGCCACTCCCCCGCCGACGTGGATCGACAGCGTGTCGCCGTCGGGCTCGACGTCGACGATCAGCGTGCTGGGCCGGCCGATCTCGACGCCCTGCTCGATCTCGATCCGACCCGGCGCGCGCGCGCCGTGGTGCACGACGTAGGCGCCGAGCGGCCCGGCCGCGGAGCCGGTCGCCGGGTCCTCGCCGATCCCGTAGTTCACGTCGAACAGGCGGGCCTTGGCGCCGGCGTCGTCGACTGCGAACAGGTAGAAGGCATCGCCGCCGGCCTTCTCCAGCGACTCCTTCACCGCCACGGGGCTCTGCTGCGCGTTGGCGACCGCCTCGCGGCTCGCCGCCGGGACCATCAGGTGGTGGATGCCCGTCGACACGGGTTGGGCGACAAGCGTCGGATGCAGGTCCCCGACCGCGATGCCGGCCGCGCGCGCGAGCAGCTCTCGGTCGTCGAAGGGGTCGCCGAAGTCGGGAGCGTGCTGGCGCATGCGGGCGAACCTCGCGGCGGGATCCGCCTCGATCGTGAACTCGCCGGCCTCGACCACCTGCGTCGCCGGCGATGTGACACGGCCCCGTGACGCCAGGACGAACATCGTCCCGAGCGACGGGTGCCCGGCGAACGGCAGCTCGCCGCCCGGCGTGAAGATGCGCATCGCGTACCGGTTGCCCGCGGCCTCGGAGACGAAGGTGGACTCGGAGAAGTTGATCTCGTGCGCGATGGCCTGCATGAGCACGTCGGACATGCCGGTGGAGTCGGGAACGACGCAGAGCTGGTTCCCGGCCATCGGCCGGTCGGTGAACACGTCGGCAAGGATGAAGGGGACTCTCATGAGGGCCATCGTAGCTGCGAACGCGCGAATGCTAGATTGAGGGCCCCCGCGGGTGTAGCTCAATGGTAGAGCTCCAGCCTTCCAAGCTGGTGACGGGGGTTCGATTCCCCTCACCCGCTCCGCGTCATCGCTCTCGTGTCCATGCGCTATAGGAAACGCCCCAACCCTCATACTGTCTAAGGCGCATATGTGCATGGAAAGGTAGCGACATGGCGGACGAGCACCACGCGGGAACGCAGCTCTCTGTGCCGCAGGTCGACCTGGATGGGTACGACGCCGCGAGCACTCTCCTCCGCGCCGTCACGGCTCCGATCCGCCTGGCCGTCATCGATCTCCTCGCCGATCACCCCTATTGCGTCCATGAGCTGGTCGACGCGATCGGCGTGCCACAGCCATTGGTGAGCCAGCATCTCCGCGTCCTGCGTGGCGCAGGGCTCGTCCGGACGCGCGCCGCCGAGGTCGCGAAGTCGTCTACGAGCTCACCGCGTTCACGCCGCCCATATCGTGCGCGACGCAGTCGCGCACGCGTCCGAACAATCGCGGACGCCCTCACCACGCAATGACGGTGGGGACGCGTCCGGACCCTGAGCGGTCGGGACCGAGGGGGCTTCCGCCCCTGATCAGCGACTGACGATCCGGAAGAGGTCGTAGACCATCCAGGCCGGCCAGAGGATGCCCTGGAAGAACGCGAGGATGAACGCCCAGAACGTGTGGGCCTGCTGGAAGAACCAGACCCACGCACCGAAGACGCCCAGGGCGTAGATCGCCCCTCCGCCCGCTGCCGCTCCTCTGTTCTTGTCACTCATCGATTCCCCCTGAGTTGCGAGACGGGCTGTCCTGCGCTGGTCCGCGTCGAGGAGCGCAAGGATACGTCGACGCGACCGGGGCCCAGGGTGCCTCCCGACGGTCCCCAGCCGGGTCGCGCCGCGAATCGTTCGCCTTCCGTCCATTTGCGCTGCCGAAGGGACCGGCGTAGCGTTCCAGCAGCCGTACCGGGCGCGGTCGCTTGTTTGGAGACTTGCCCATGACCGACCCTGACCTGCACGTCGCGAGCCTGGGCGAGCTCAGGAGGATCGAGCCGGACGCCGTGGCTCGCCTGAACGGCCAACCGGCACTGGCGGTCCTCTTTCTGTCGGCCCCCGTCGAGGCGCTGGGACTGGCCGGCATCGAGCTCTCCCCCGAAGCCGTCGAAGAATGGAGGACCCTGGTCGGAACCCTCCCCAGCCTTCCCGCGGGGACGGCTGCCCTTCGCGAGCTCGCCCAGCCCGATCCGCGGCTGACGGTACGCATCCAGGGGTTGCTGCCACCACCCGGTGTACCGCCGGACCAGGAGGACGAATGAGCATCCTTGCCGGCTTCGATGCGGTCGTCGAACTGGGTGTCGGAATCATCGAGAACAAGCTGCGCGCGGTGTCCATCGGCGGAAACCCCCTCGACCCTCCGACCGAGATCCAGGTCGGCGACACGACCCAGGGGGCCGACCTCATCATCCTGGACCCGATCGGCATCTCCCTGTCGGTGGGCACGAATGGCGTCACCATCTCGGTCCCGTTCGAGGACTCGACCGTCTACTTCGGTGGTCAGGCCGTTCACCCGCTCAAGGGCGTCTTGACCATCGTCGGGGAGATCGACCAGGTTCAGGCCGACCCCAACGACCCCACGAGCACCCTGCAAGACATCGGACTGATCGTCAGGGCGGTGTCCGTCTCGTGGGACGCGGGCGCGAGCACGCAGAACGCGCTCTCGGCGTTGACCGCCGAGCAGAAATCGCAGATGGAGGGTGGCCTGAGCCTGGTCACACTGGCAACCATCAACGAGAACGCCCCTCGCGCGGGTCTCACGTTCAACACCGACGACACTCGAAACGGGCTGCTCGGCACGTTCGGGCTCCGCTTCCGTTCGGTCCAGGTCCAGAACATCGATGCCCAGACCATCGGTCTGTTCTGCGTAGCGCTCCTCGACACGACGCCGCCGGCCTCGATCTCCCGAACGGAAGCCGGTATCGTCGGCACGTCAGGCGCGGCGGTCAGCGTGTCCCAGGCAACCTTCCAGCAGCTGGTGTTCTGCCCCGGCGTGGCGCAGTCGCTCATGGCCGCCTTCGATCCGAAGACGCAGACGGCGGACCAGTACGCCGACATGGTGAGCGCGAACATGCCTTCGATCTGCGGAAAGGGCGACTACGTCCCCATCTCGGGAAGCCTGAAGCTCGTCAACGTCGACCCGACCTTCGAGACCGGCCACATCAAGCTTTCCGGCCAGGCCGTCCGAGGGAAGGCGGGCGACGTGTTCTGCTTCCGCGCGGTCGCCGACTTCAACACGGACATCTACATGAGCATCAAGGGCGGCGTCGTGGCGATGACGCTCATGCCGGACCCGCCGAACATCAACGCGTACGTCGAAGTGAGCTGGTTCTGCTTCCTTCTCTATTTCGCCGCCGCCTTCGTGACCCCCATCACCGCTGCGATCACGATCTTCCTCGTCGTGGTCGGGGAGTGCCTGACGAATGTGCTTGCTCCACAGTTCGTGCACAAGCCGCTGGATCCTCAACCAGACCGAGCAGGTCGGGTTCGATGACTTCTCCCTTGCGAGCGTGGAGATCGTGCCGGACCGTCTCACCCTGCACGGAACGGTGGCCGCCCCGCCGCCGGTGGAGCATGATCCGCGCGGTGTCGTGCTGGGGATCACGAACGACGAGCCGATCGACAGCCAACAGGTGGGCAGTGGCGTCTACCACTATCCGGGATCGGTCGTGTGCCCTCCGAAGGACTATTCGTACACCGAGTTCACCCAAGAGGACGTCCTGACGCTGCACGCGACGCCGCACTTCATGGGCAGCGACCCGGCCATCGAGTGGACGGTCGGTGGTGTCGTGCTCCCCGACTCAAGCGGGACCCTTTCGCTGGACGTCCCGGCGACCATCCCACAGCCGGGAGATCCTCCCGGGAAAGGACACCGTCAGCTTGGGGATGCAGACGACCACCGTCGACTACGAGTTGACGAGCCCGACGGTGCTCCAGCTGACGGGGCACGGCGATTTCGACTACAGCGTCGACGTCGCGGTCCAGTACACGAGCCTCGGCGGATTCACCGCAAGCGACAACCTCTTCGCCATCTTCACGAACCATCTGATCGAGATGGGCGACAACTACGACGACGACATGGCCGCGTGCGCGCTCGCAAGCCGGCTGATCGTCAACAAGCTCCGAACCAAGGTGCAATCCGTCCCGTTGGGGGGCGACCCGCTCGGATACTTGGAAGCGATCCAGGTCCTCAGGGGTGCAGTGCTCGAGAACAAGGTGGGAGCGGCAGAAACCCTGGCGGCCTTCAGCCAGGCAATGGCCCGCGAACAGGAGAAGGTGGAGACGGGTGAAGACACGATGCTCGAGGATCTCGTCATCTGACCAAGCGTTACGGGGACGTGATCGCGCTCGACGACGCGTCCTTCAGCGTGGCGCCGGGTCGGATCGTCGGGTTCCTCGGTCCGAACGGCGCGGGCAAGACCACGACGATGCGGGCGATCTTCGGCCTGGTTCGGCCCGACCGCGGCGAGGTCCGCTGGCGGGGCACTCCGGTGACGCAGGACGAACGAAACCGGTTCGGGTACATGCCCGAGGAGCGTGGGCTCTATCCCAAGATGAAGGTCATCGACGAGCTCACCTACTTCGGGGAGCTCACCGGGCTGAGCACGCGTGCGGCGCACGAGGCGGCGATGGAATGGCTCGGCCGCCTCGGTCTGGACGACCGCGCAGGAGCCATGGTCGAGGAACTCTCCCACGGGAACCAGCAGCGAGTGCAGCTCTGCACGGCCCTGCTCCACAGCCCGGAGCTCGCGGTGCTCGACGAACCGTTCAGCGGGCTCGATCCGATCGGCGTGGAGACGATGGCCGAGATGCTCACCCAGACGGCCGCGGCGGGCGTTGCCGTGTTGTTCTCGAGCCATCAGCTCGATCTGGTCGAGGACGTGTGCCAGGACGTCGTCATCATCGACCACGGCCGGATCGTGCTCTCCGGTGCCGTCGAGACGCTGAAGGCCGGCGCTCGACACCGTTCCCTCGAGATCTCGGTCGACGGCAACCCATGGGTCCCCGCCGTGCCCGACGTCGCCGTGACGAAGCAGGACGGCCGCGTGCGGGTGCTGGTCGATGCAGATGTGAACCTCCAGGCGATCCTCGCGGATGCCCGCCGTGCAGGTGAAGTCACGCAGTTCAGCTTCGAGCCGCCCTCGCTCAGCGATCTCTTCCACGAGTCCGTATCGGAGGGAGGGGGCGTATGAGCGGCGGGTCCCGTCGC
The DNA here is from genome assembly GCA_963770955.1 of uncultured Actinomycetota bacterium. Lineage (GTDB taxonomy): Bacteria > Actinomycetota > UBA4738 > UBA4738 > UBA4738 > DASPTB01. The sequence continues at coordinate 385,874 of CAVYRK010000011.1, read as the reverse complement.
ACGTGGCTGGTTGCCCGGCGCGAGTGGAACCAACGGGTGCGGACAGCCGCGTTCCGGATCTCGACGGTGATCTCGGTGCTCATCGTGGTGCTGCTCATCGCCGTTCCCCAGATTCTCGGCGGCACGCCGAGCCGGACGGTTGGGCTCGTCGGCGAACACACGCCGGAGCTCCCGGCGCTCCTTCACGCCGCGGGCCGGCAGCTCGACCTGGAGGTGCGCACCCGCGCATTCGCCGACGAGTCGGCCGGCCTGGCCGCGCTGCGGTCGGGCGACGTGTCCGTGTTGCTGGTCGACCAGGGTCGGCTCGTCTGGAAGGCCGGCGTCGACGAACAGCTGCAGGCGATCGTGACCTCCTCGGTCGGCGCCGTCCGGCAGCAGGAGGCGATCGCCGAGCTCGGCCTCACCCCCGCACAGGCTCAGCGGCTGCTTCGGCCGCCCGGCCTTCGCTCCACGAGTCTCGCGCCCGTCTCCAGCGAGCAAGCCGCGCGAGGAGACATGGGCCGCATCGCCGTGGTGCTCCTGTTCATGGCGATCGCCTTCTACTGCAGCTTCGTGCTGGTCGGTGTCGTCGAGGAGAAGTCCAGTCGCGTGGTCGAGGTCCTGCTCTCCCGGCTCCGACCCACGGAGTTGCTCGCGGGGAAGGTCATCGGCATCGGGCTCGTCGGACTCGCCCAGTTCGGGGTGGTCGCTGGGGCGGCCCTCGTGGCGCTGGCCGTGTCGGACAATTCCGTGATCCCCGCAACGACGCCGAGCACGATGGTGTGGATCGTCTTCTGGTTCGTCCTGGCGTACGCGTTCTACTCCGTGCTGTACGCGATGGCCGGCTCGCTGGTGTCGCGCCAGGAGGAGACGCAGAGCATGTCGCTTCCACTCGCAGGAGCGATGTTCGTCGCCTACATCCTGGCGTTCGCGGCCGTGGAGGCGCCGAACAGCAACGCCGCCATCGTCGGGTCGCTCTTCCCCCCGACGGCCCCGATGGTGATGATCGTCCGCATCGCGCACGGGGTCGTCCCCTGGTGGCAGCTCGTCCTGTCGATCGCGCTGATGGCTGCCTCGATCTTCGGCATGGTTCTCGTGGCGGGGCGGATCTACGCCGGGGCCGTCATGCGAATCGGGCCGCGCATGGGCATCCGGGAGGCGTGGCGCGCGGCCGCCGCGGGGTGAGGCGACGCGCTCCCCTCCGGTCCCTGCGGTGGCCGACACCACGACGTTGCTCGGCCCTCCCGCCCGGGCACATAATTCTTCGGGCCCGTTCGAGAAGCCACACGACTCGATGCCGGGTGATGCGATCTCCCAGAGGGAACGTCTATGCGACCGGGTGGGCTCCTGTTCGCCGCCATCTCTGTCGGCTTCGTTCTCACCTTCGTCCCGAGCGTAGGGAGCGCGGCCACCGATCATGTCAAGTGGTCGATCCAGCAAAGCCCGAACCCTCCGGGCGCGGTCAGCGCCGGGCTGAGGGCCGTGTCGTGCGCGTCCCCGGACAGTCGCTTCTGTATGGCGGTCGGCGACTCCTCCTCGTCCGCCGGCCCGCTGGTGCCGCTGGCGGAGGTGACCAACGGAGCCGGTTGGACGATCGCCGGCACGCACGCGCCACCGGGCGCGTCGGCGAGCGATCTGACGGGAGTCTCCTGCGTCGACGTGTTCCACTGCATGGCTGTCGGGTTCGCCGTTCGTCCAACGGCCAGGGTGCGGGCACTCGTCGAACGCTGGGACGGATCTCGCTGGAGGATGTCGAAGACACCACGCCTGCCGAGATCATCGTGGTCCGAGCTGGTCGCCGTCTCGTGCACAGACGCGAGGGACTGCATCGCCGTCGGCGGATACATCCCGAACTCGATCGACGCGCAGGAGCGACCCCTGGCCGAACGCTGGAATGGAAGAACGTGGACCGTCGACCACGTGCCGAACCCCCGTGCCGAGAACGGGAGCGCATTGACGGGTGTCTCCTGCTCGAGCGGGGACGTCTGCGAGGCCGTCGGCGAGTACGCGTTCGCCGACGTCGACCAGATCGTCATCGCGTTCGGGCGCTCGGCCGGAGGCTGGGTGCGCCAGCACCAGCCAAACCCAAACCAGTCCGAGGTCACATCCGAAGGGTCGGTGAGCTGCGTGGGCTCCGGCGCCTGCACCGGCGTCGGCAACTGGATCGACCGCGTTGGGCGGACCAGGGCGCTCGCCGAGCGCTGGGACGGCAGCTCGTGGGTTCGCCAACACGCCCGCAACCCGGCCGGGTTCGCCGTTTCCGAGCTGTCCGGGGTCTCGTGCCGGGGCGCGACCTGGTGCGCCGGCGTGGGGAGCTGGTCTGACGGCTTCAACGGGATTCCGTCCTTCACGCTGGCAGAGCGTTGGAACGGGGCCGCGTGGCGAATCGAGTCCACGCCCAATCCACCCGGTGCGACGCTCAGCTCGCTGAACGCCGTCGACCGCGGGGGGCCTTTTTGCGTGGCCGTAGGCAGCTGGTACGACGGGAGTCTGACGTCGACGCTCGTGGAGGTCAGCAGAGCATCAGGATGAGCCCGTCCCGGTAACGGGCTCATCCTCCATCGCTCGCCGTTCGGGTCGGATCAGGTCACGTCGCGCCGCGCCATGAGCACCGCACCCGTTGTGATCGCGATCACCGCGTAGCAGCCGAGCACCAGCGCGGCAGCGCCCAGGCCAAGGAGCTCCGAGCCCACGCCCACGACTCCGAAGCCCGCCGACCCCGGGAAGTACTTCGCGACGTGCGGGATCACGTTCCCCAGGATGCCCTCCCCCGCCAGCAGCCAGACCAGCCCGCCGGCTATGGCGGCGACCTGCTGCTTGACCGCCAATCCGGCCCCGACGCCGATGCTCGTCCACAGCACGGTCGCGAGCAGCAGCCGGCCGGCCACCTCGGCCATCGCCGACGTCGACCAGGTAATGGGGACGCCGTGAACGACGAGCAGCACGATGCCCGTGACGATCGACCCCACCAGCGCCGCCAGCGACATGATCATGCCCCCGATCGCCACGGCCACCACCTTCGCGCCCAGCACCTGCAGCCGCTTCGGGTTCACCAGCAGCGTCGGCACGATCGAGCCGAACCGGAACTCGTCGGTGAACGACCGCAGGCCGAGCAGCAGCGCGAACACCGGCGCGATCGACAACGTGATGTGCAGGAACGTCTGCTCCTCCAGCGGGACGTGCAGGGTCGCGGGCTTGGCGCCGCTGCCCACGGCCACCACTCCGACCGCGACCAGGACGACCAACCCGCCGAGCATCGCGTACCCGCTCCTGGTGCTGGTCAGCTTCCGCAGCTCCGATGCGATCTGGTGCCTCATGACGCCTCCTCCTCTCCCGTCAGCTGGAAGAACACGTCCTCCAGCGATGCCTGCTCTTCGCTCAGTCCGTACAGCGGCAGCCCTGCCTCGAACGCGATCGTTCCGACGACGGCCGCCTCGGCCCCCGTGACGCGCAGGTCGCCCTCGCCATCCGCGCGCACCGACAGGCCGCGTCCGCGCAATGCCGCCTCGAGCCGTTCGTGCTCCGGCGACACGACCCGCAACTCATGGGAGGCGTGCGTCAGCTCGGCCACCGAGGCCTGCCGGACCAGCCGGCCCTTGTTGATCACGATGGCCTCGTCGGCGAGCTGGGCCATCTCCGTCAGCACGTGGCTGGACACCAGGACGGCGTTCCCCGCCGCCGCGAACCCGCGCAGCAGGTCGCGCAGCCACCGGATGCCCTGCGGATCGAGGCCGTTCGCCGGCTCGTCCAGGATCAGGACCTCCGGGTCGCCGAGCAGCGCGCCCCGAGGCGCGAGCCGCTGCCGCATCCCGAGGGAGTACTTGCCGGCGGTCCGCCGAGCCGCGCCCGCGAGCCCGACCTGCTCGAGCACCTCGTCGGCGCGCCGGCAGCGGGAGCCCGGCGGCCGACGCCAGCGTGCGGAGGTGGTTCCGGCCGGTGCGCAGCGGGTTGAAGCTCTGGGTCTCGAGCACGGCGCCCACCGACCGGGCCGGGCGCGGGAAGGCTCGACGTACGGCCTGCCCAGCACCGTGGCAGACCCGGCCGTCGGTCGCGACCAGACCCGAGGACCATCCGGAGCGTCGTGCTCTTGCCGGCGCCGTTCGGGCCCAGGAAGCCGGTCACGGCGCCCGGCCGGACCTCGAAGCTGAGGTCGTCCACCGCGGCGACCTTCCCGAAGCGCTTCGACAGGCCCCGGACGGAGATCGCCGGCGGACTCGGCGGACGCTCCATCGATCGCCCGCGGATCCTGCGTTCGTCGTGCTGCATCGCCCTCTCCTTCCTCGTGTTCCGTCGAGAGCGACGCTATGCGCGAGGGGTTCCGGCGAAGTCCTCCGACAGGACGAATCCGGAGGTCCTCCTGTGGGATGACCGCGGCCGGGAGGGCCGGGTCAGTCGCCGGGCTGGACGAGGCCCGACTCGTACGCGAGCACGACCGCCTGCGCCCGGTCGCGGAGGCGGAGCTTGTGCAGGACGCGTCCGACATGGGTCTTCACGGTGGTCTCGGCCACGAAGAGGGCGCTCGCGATCTCGGCATTCGATAGGCCCCGGGCCATGAGCACCAGGACCTCGCGTTCCCGGTCGGTGAGCTCCTCGAGCGTGGCGTTGCGCGGCGCGCCCGGTGCCCGCCGCGCGAACTCCTCGATCAGGCGACGGGTCACGGACGGCGCGAGGAGGGCGTCGCCCGCGGCCACGACCCGGACGGCCGCGACCAGCTCCTCCGACGGGCGGTCCTTCAGGAGGAAGCCGCTGGCGCCGGCGCGGAGCGCGTCGTAGACGTACTCGTCCAGGTCGAACGTGGTGAGGATGAGGACGCGGGCGGGCGGATCGCCGGCCGTGAGGCGCCGGGTCGCCTCGATCCCGTCCATCGACGGCATCCGGACGTCCATCACGACCACATCCGGCATCAACCGTTCGTACTGCCGGATGGCGTCGCCGCCGTCGATTGCCTCGCCCACCACCTCCAGGTCGTCCTGGGCGTTCAGGATCATGCGGAACCCGGTCCGCATGAGCTCCTGATCGTCGGCGACCAGCACGCGGATGGGCGACTCGCTCACGCCACGGTCTCCGCCGGGAGACGAGCCCAGCACGCGGAACCCGCCGCTGCGGGCGCGGCCCCGCATCCAGCTCCCCGCCGAACAGCTGCACCCGCTCGCGCATCCCGATCAGCCCGTGGCCGGACGGCGCGCCGTTCGCGTCGGCAGATGGCGGAGGCCCCGGGCCGTCGTCGACGACCTCCACCTCGACGGCGAACGGCTCGTAGCGAACGAGGACGTGCGCGCTCGCTCCCCCGGCGTGCTTGAGCGTGTTCGTCAGCGCCTCCTGCACGATCCGGTAGGCGGACAGGTCGACGCCGGGCGGGAGCGGCCTCGGCGGCCCCTCGACCTCCGCCTCCACGAGCATGCCGGTCGCGCCCATCCCTTCGATGAGGTCGTCGAGCTGAGCCAGCCCGGGCTGCGGCTCCCGGCTGTCGCCGCCGTCCCGCGCCTTGAGAATCTCGAGAAGGCGCCGCATCTCGGTCAGGCCCGTGCGGCCAGAGGCCTCGATCTGGCGGAGCGCCTCGGCGGCAGCTGCGGGGTCCCGCTCGCCGACGGCCCGGGCGGCCTCCGCCTGGACCACCATCACGCTCATGTGGTGCGCGACCACGTCGTGGAGCTCGCGGGCGATTCGGGCCCGCTCGGCCGCGACGGCCTCCCGGGTCGCCACTTCCCGGTCCCGGGCGAGCCGCCGTCGCCGGTTGAACGTCATCCGCCCGAGCAGAGCCGGAACGAAGATCAGCGCAAGGTCGCCGACGATTCCCGACCACCGCATGCTTCCATGCGTTCGCGCGTGCTCGCCGATGGCGCTCGAGACGGCAACCACGACGGCGACGGGGACGAGCACCGGCAGGAGGCGCGCGCGATCGCGATAGGCGGCAGCGGTGTAGAGCGCGATCCACAGGATGTAGAAAGTCTCGGTCCACCACCCCCCGAGCGAGGCGGCGGAGACGGCCACCCCGACGACGATCAGCACGGTCAGGGGCGCCCGCCGTCGCCAGGCGAGCGACGCACCCGCCACCACGATCAGCGCATACCCGTACGCCGCGGGCGGCTCGTTCGGCGACACCTCCCGGAAGGCGAAGACGAGGATGCCCCACCCGATCATCGCCAGGGCGAGCAGCGCGTCCCAGATGCGGGGGTCCACCCGGCGCAGGCGGTCGAATAGGTTGCCGTCCACGGGACAAACCGTACCGGGCGTGGAACCGTCCGTCGTCATCCTGGAGGAGGAGACCGCGGGCGGGCTCAGCCGGCCGCGGCACGACGGTACACGACCGCGCTACAGAGAGGAGTCGTCGACGGGCTCGTAGCCGAGGTTGGGCCGGAGCCACCGCTCCGTCTCTTCCGGCGTGTCGCCGCGTCGTTTCGCGTAGTCCTCCACCTGGTCGCGCCCGATCCGCCCGACCGCGAAGTACCGCGCCTGCGGGTGCGCCAGGTACAGACCGCTGACCGACGCGGGCGGCGTCATCGCGAACGTCTCGGTCAGGCCGATGCCCGCGGCGTGCGCGCCCAGCAGGTCGAACAGCCGCCCCTTCTCCCGGTGGTCAGGGCACGCCGGATATCCGAACGCCGGCCGGATGCCCCGGTAGCGCTGGGCCGTCAGCTCCTCGGGCGTCAGGTCCTCGACCTGGTAGCCCCACGCTCGCCGCGCCTCACGGTGCAGGTGTTCCGCGAACGCCTCCGCCAGCCGGTCGGCCAAGGCCTTCACCATGATCGCCCGGTAGTCGTCGTTGTCCTGCTCGAACTCGTGCGCCAGCTCCTCGGCCCCGATGCCGGCCGTGACGGCGAAGGCGCCGATGTGGTCGTGGAGCCCCGCGTCCGCCGGCGCCACGAAGTCGGCCAGCGAGCGGTTCGCGCGGCCGTCGTCGAACGCCGCCTGCTGCCGGAGCATGGGGAACCCGAGCTCGCCGTGGTCGGTCCCGACGACCACGTCATCGTCCTCGGCCCGCGCTGGCCAGAAGCCGAACACGCCCTGCGCGCCCAGGAGCTCTCGCGCCTCGATGTCGTCGAGCAGCTCGTTGGCGGCGTCGAACAGGTCGCGGGCCGCCTCGCCCCGCCGGGGGTCGTCCAGGATCTGCGGGTAGCGGCCCTTCATCTCCCACGCGGTGAAGAAGAACGTCCAGTCGATGTAGGGGCGCAGCACGGCCACCGGGACCTCCACCTCCCGGGTCCCCAGGAACGACGGCGCGGGCAGGTCCTCCTGCCGCCACTCGATCGCCTGGCGGTTGGCCAGCGCCTTGTCGTACGGCAGCAGCGGCCGGTTCATGCGGTGCGCGTGTTCCTCGCGCAGCCGTTCCTGATCTTCACGGTTCCGCGCGTCGAGATCCGACCTTCCGGTCCGCATCCAGCAGGTCGGACATGACGTTGACCACGCGCGAGGCGTCGAGGACGTGCACGACCGGCTGGGAGAAGACCGGCGCGATCTTCACCGCTGTGTGCTGCTTGGAGGTGGTGGCGCCGCCGATCAGCAGCGGGAGCGTCATGCCGCGGCGTTCCATCTCCTTGGCGACGCTCACCATTTCCTCCAGCGACGGGGTGATCAGCCCGGAGAGCCCCACCGCGTCGCACTTCTGCTCGATCGCGGTATCCAGGATCCTGTCCGCGGGCACCATGACCCCCAGGTCGATCACGTCGTAGTTGTTGCAGCCCAAGACCACCCCCACGATGTTCTTGCCGATGTCGTGGACGTCGCCCTTCACGGTGGCCATGACGATCCTCCCGTGGTACCCGTGCGGATCCTCCGCAGCCACGGGCCCGCGGTTCAGCGACACCAGCGCGCGCAGCTCCTCCTTCTCCCGTTCCATGAACGGCTCGAGGTAGGCCACCGCCTTCTTCATGGACCGCGCGCTCTTGACCACCTGCGGCAGGAACATCTGCCCCGAGCCGAACAGGTCGCCGACGACCTTCATGCCGTCCATCAGCGGGCCCTCGATCACGTCGAGAGGGCGCGGGTACTTCCGCCGGGCCTCCTCGGTGTCCTCCTCGATGAAGTCGAGGATGCCGTGGACCAGCGCGTGGGAGAGGCGGGACTCGACCGGCTCCTCCCGCCAGGAGAGATCGACCTCGCGCTTGATCGCCTCGCCTGTCACCGTCTGGGCGAACTCGACCATCCGCTCGGTGCCGTCGGGACGCCGGTTCAGGACGACGTCCTCGACGTGCTCCAGCAGGTCGGGCGAGATGTCCGTGTACACGGCGAGCTGCCCCGCGTTCACGATCCCCATGTCGAGCCCGGCCTTGATCGCGTGGTAGAGGAACACCGAGTGCATGGCCTCGCGCACGCGCTCGTTGCCGCGGAACGAGAACGACAGGTTCGAGATGCCGCCCGAGACCAGCGACCCGGGACACCGCCGCTTGATCTCCGCGATCGCATCGATCGTCGCCTTGGCGTACTCGTCGTGCTCCTCCATCCCGGTCGCCACGGGCAGCACGTTCGGGTCGAACACGATGTTCTCGGGCGCGTAGCCGGCCTGTTCCGTCAGCAGCCGGTAGGCCCGCTCGCAGATGTCGATCTTCAGCTGCGCCGTGTCGGCCTGCCCCTTCTCGTCGAAGGCCATCACGACGACCCCGGCCCCGTACCGCTGGATCATCCGGGCCTTGTCCAGGAAGTCGTCCTCCCCTTCCTTCAGGCTGATCGAGTTCACGATCCCCTTGCCCTGCACGCATTTCAGGCCGGCCTCGATGGCCGCCCACCGCGACGAGTCGACCACGATCGGAAGGCGCGCGATCTCGGGGTCGGATTCGATCATGTTGAGGAACCTGGTCATGGCCTGCTCCGAATCCAGCAGGTCGGCGTCCATGTTGACGTCGAGCATGTTGGCCCCGCCCCGCACCTGGTCGACCGCGACGTTCGCCGCCTCGGCGAACTGGTCGCCCTCGATCAACCGCCGGAACCGCGCCGAACCCGTGACGTTCGTCCGTTCGCCCACGACGGCGAAGCCCGTGTCCGGGCCGATCACGAACGGCTCGAGGCCGCTGAACCGCGGCCGGCCCTCCAGCGGCGAGCGGTCGGGAACGGCGCGGGGGGGCATGCCGTCGACGCGATCGGCGATCGCGCGCACGTGTTCGGGCGTCGTGCCGCAGCACCCGCCCAGGATGTTGGCCAGGCCGGCCTCGGCGAACTCGCCCAGGACGCGGCTGGTGATTTCGGGGACCTCGTCGTAGCCGCCGAACGCGTTCGGCAGCCCCGCGTTCGGATAGCACGAGGTGTAGACCGGGGCGATGCCGGCGAGCGCCTCCAGGAACGGCCGCATCTGCTCGGCGCCCAGCGCGCAGTTGGTGCCGACGCTGAACGGGCGCGCGTGCTCGATCGAGATCCAGAACGCCTCCAGCGTTTGGCCGGAGAGCGTGCGGCCGCTCTGGTCGGTGATCGTCACCGAGATCATCAGGGGCACCTCCGGGGCGACGTCCCGGGCGGCCGCGATCGCCGCCTTCGCGTTCAGCGTGTCGAAGATCGTCTCGATGAGCAGGAGGTCGACGCCGCCCTCGATCAGGCCCCGGATCGCCGTCGCGTAGCCCTCCCGGATCTGGTCGAACGTGGTCGCCCGGTAGGCCGGATCGTTCACGTGCGGCGAGATCGAGAGGGTCTGGTTCGTCGGACCGACGGAGCCCGCCACCCACCGCGGCGTCTCCGTCTCCGCGACGACCTCGTCCACCACCCGCCTCGCGATCTGTGCGCCGACCCGGTTGATCTCCTCGACGTGCTCGGCGAGCCCGTAGTCGGCCTGCGAAACGGGCGTCGCGGTGAACGTGTTGGTCGAGACGACGTCGGCACCGGCGTCCAGGTACCCGCGATGGACGTCGGCCACCACGTCCGGCTGCGTGAGGTTGAGGAGGTCGATGTCGCCGCGGAGGTCCCGGTCGTGGCCGGCGAAGCGCTCGCCGCGGAACTGCTCCTCGGTGAGCCGGCGGGCCTGCACCGCCGTGCCCATGGCGCCGTCTAGGATCACGATACGCGCGGCGAGCAGGGCCTCCAGGTCGGTTCGCACGTCCCCCACGGTTCCTCCCATGCGCGGACGCCGCGGCGCCGAGCCCGGCTACGGAGGACCCCCCGGCCGGCGGCACGATGTGGCTCGCGCTCTCCGGCCTCGTCGGACGTTTGGTTGCCCGTCGGGGGCCACATCCTCGCCGTGGCGAGAGGCACCTTGGAAGTCCGCTTCCCAGGTTGCCGGGCCGGCTTCCGCCGACCGCTCCAGATGCTGGGGGTAGCTTAGCGCTCCCCCAGCACCTGGCAAGGGAACCGGCGGAACGGGGTCAGCCCTGCAGCAGGTCCGTCATGGCGTGCACCTGGAGCGCGTCGGACGCGTTGCCCAGGTAGCCCAGGTCCCAGTTCGCCTCGATCGTCCGCAGGAGCGAGTAGTGGTTGTAGGCCCGGTCGCTCGTCATGCCGCGCGGGCCGTCGGAGGTGACGACGACGGCGGGGACGTTGCCGCCCCCGTACGTGCCGCCGGGCCAGACGTTGCCGTCCGGGTTCCCGTCGGAGCCGAGGAACTGGTAGCCGGGGGGCAGGAACGGCGAGTCGCAGCACCCCTTGGCCGACATCCACCCGTCGTTCTTCAGGTGGTCGCCGTCGTTGTCGTAGCTGCCCTCGTCACTGACGATGAAGATCGCGGAGCCCTGGCGCCATGCGGGGCTGGCCATGATCGTGCCGACCGCGCCCTTCACGAACTCGTCGCCCTGGCGGACCAGTTGGACCTGCGCCGGGTCGTTCCGCTTGTTCGAGCTCGGGTAGGGGCACGGCGTCTCCGGGTGCCCTGGCACCGCCGAGTACACGCCCCCGTGCATGTCGTTGCACTGGTCGGGGGAGATGAACACGAAGTTCGGCGCGTGCGAGCCGGTCAGGTCGCCGGCGAAGTCCGTGTACGGCTTCACGTTGGCCATGCGGGCGGGATTGTGCCGGATGTCGCCGAACAGGACGAACGGATTGTGCTTGTTCGCGTACAGCGCCGTGTAGGAGGGCCACTGGCTGCCGAGGAACCCCGCCCGCGGCATCGCGTCCATGTACGCCGCCCAGGTCAGGTGGTGCGCCTCCAGCTGGTCGACGAGGTTCATGTGGGGGAAGCGGTCGTGCGGGTTGTCGTCGTTCACGAACCAGTTGCTGCCGCTGATCGTGGCCACGTAGTTGGGCAGGCTCGGATGCGTGACGCCCCAGTAGTTGGTCGCCTGGCCGTACGTCGACGCGAGCGAGGTGAGATACGGGGCGTTCGGATTCCCGATCACCTGCTTCCGGGAATTGTTCTCGAGGAAGATCACGAAGATGTGGTTCAGCCGATGACTTTCGTGCTGCGGTGCCGCGCCGGCGGCGCCTCCGGCGAGCAGCGCGCCCACGAGCACGGCGGTGCTCGCGAGGACGGCTGCGTGGCGTGTGCGGGATCGGTGCGGACCTCCGGGCATGATGCCTCCCTCCCGTCCCCCCAACCAGGGTTCGAGCCTATGCCCGCCCGCGAGGGGCACGCAAGCCGGCCGAACATGCGCCCGAGGACCGGCCCGGGAACCGAACCTCCCGCCGATAGAATCGGGTTCCTGGCGCCGGTAGCTCAGTCCGGATAGAGCGGCGGCCTTCTAAGCCGCGGGTCGCAGGTTCGAATCCTGCCCGGCGCACGACCTGCGCAAATGCGTCCCGGGCTTGACGGCGCGCGCGGTTGGAACAATCCAAAAAGAAGATTGCGCTGCAAGAAGAGCGGTGTCGGGGAGTGTCGGGACCGGGGGGAGGGCCTTTCATCGCGAACCGATGAGCGTCTGTCCACCACCCCGCACCAACCCGGGAGAAAAGGTCCGATTGGGCGTTGCTTGGGGAACCGGACACATTGGGAGCGACCTAGCGCCGCTCAGTAACGGCCGGATCGTTTGAGATCCCACGGGCGCCCGTCGGGATCAACCGCCAGCCGGTACAGGGGCTGGGCCCACCAGAGCGCCCCCGCGGAAACCCGCTCGGGCTCGTGCCGACGCGCGCGTCCCGCGGGCCGCGGTCCCCGGCGCCCTCCCGCGTGCCATGCCTCGAGCGCCGCGGCCACGCGTTGCCACGCCTCGAAGCCGGCACGGGGATCGAGCAGCTCGTCGTCCGCGATCTCCGGGCCCAGATGTTCGCGCCACAAGGCGCGGCGAAGCTCTCGAGGCAACACACGCGCCCCATCCCCCAGACCGGCCGGGTCCGTCGGATCACGCGGATCGCGCTCGGGGTCCAGGACCGCGCAGGCGACCTCGGAGTCGTGCGTCCAGGAGCGCCGGTTCAAGTTGTCGGACCCGACGGCCATCCACACGTCGTCGATCACGCACAGCTTCCCATGCACGTAGATCGGGCGCCCTGCTTCGTTCTCCAGGTCGTAGACCGCCACCCGATCGCCCCCGGCCCTGCGCATCATCGCCAAAGCTTCCTGCTGACCGATGCGGTTCAACGGCCCCGTGAGCGTCCCGTCACGGTCGGGGTAGCGCGGCACCACGGCGATCAGTCGTAGTCCCGGCGAGCGACGGAGCGCTTCGGCGAAGAACCGAGCGACGTCCGTGGACCACAGGTACTGGTCCTCGATGTAGATCAGCGATCGGGCGCGCCGGAGTACCTTTTGGTAGGTGCGCGCGATGCTCCGCTCACCGCGCGGTGCGAACGGGTACAGCGGACGCTTCGCCGGATACGTCCGCAGCACCTGCACGGCCATCTTCCCGGCGGGAGGAGGATCAGGCACCGCGGGCGGCAGCGGAGTGGACCGGTGCGGCTGTCGGACGAGGCGGTCGGATGCGAGCCCGCCACGGGTTCCGGTGATCGAGCGGCGTGGGGTCCTCCCAGCGCTCGCGGAACGTCACATCCAAGGTCCCGATCGCCGGCCCCCGCACCTCGAGCTGCAGGTCGTGCCAGGCGGCCCGCGGCCCGTACCGGCGGTCCAAAATGACCCGCTGGGGGTCGCCCTCGTGCCGCTCGTCGTCGCCCCGTCCGTGGCACAGGTCGATCCCACCGACGAAGGCGACATCGTCGCCGGGGCGGGCGCTCCTGCGAATGAGGGCGAGCTTCTGGTGGTGCGAGCCGAACCTCCGAACACGTTCGTCGGGCAGCACCTCTCCGCCCGCGTTGTTCACGATCTCGCTGAGCTGGACGTTCTCCTGCTCGGAGTACCCCTCCTTGTCCGGGTGCGACCGCCACACGAGCCCGCGCACATCGGCGCCCTGACGCACGGCCTCGGCGAGGACGGACCCCACCTCGGTCCCCGGACCGGCGAGCCGCTCATCGCTGTCTCCCCGCCAATCGAAGAACCAGACCCGATCCCCAGGGCCCAGGTCGACAGTTCCTCGTGGAGGCGCCGGAAATACGTGGCCCCGTGTACCAGGACCGTGACCGCGTTCCCATCGGTCCAGCCCCGACGATCTCCGCTCCGTCGGTCAATGCCGGACGCTGCGTTGTCTCGTTCCTCGACCTCGAGGAACCAATGGTCGACGTTCGACCCGGGCATATCAGTCACGGAGGACCACCTTCGGCCCCACGCGAACGACTCGCTCCCATGGGATGACGGCGTGGCCCCGAACCTTCGCTTGACTCGGGCCGCCGCTGCCATGGGTTCCTAAGCCGTAGCGCTCGAGAATGCCGAGCCTACCGGTCACCAAGCCGGTCACCCGCAGATGTCCATCCGCCAGCTCTCCTCGCAGTTCGTGGACACGGCCCAGCCGCAAGCCGGACTCGCTCACGACCTCTCGATCCAGGAGCTCGGACAGTCGCATCAGGATCCCGGGACCTTCCCGACGAGGCGCGCCCAGCGCTCATCGCCACGGTTCAAGCGCAACTCTTCGGCGGCCCGCTTCAGGGTCACCACCGAAGTCACGGAGTCAACCTCGGGCCAGGGGACGTGGACGGTGTCCCCCGACAGGCGGGCGGCGAGCCGGCCGAGAACACCGCGTGAGCGCCACGCGTTGCCACCGACGAGGATCTCCACGACCTCCGGCGCGTCTCCGTCCAGACCGGCGATTTCGAGATCGTCGATCTTTCCGCAATTCCTGCCGTGAGCGTCCACGAGCTGGTGATCGAGGATGCTGAGGGCGATGTCAACCTCGACTGCCTTGGTCACCCCTGCCCCCCGTTCGTGATCACCATCAAGGGGATCGCCGCCACGGCGATCAGAAGGATGACAAAGAAATAGGCGACGCCGAGGACATTGGCAAGCCGTCCGTTCACCTTTGAACCCATGTAGGTTCGGTCGTTCGCGACCAGGAGGATCGGGAGGTATGTCAACGGCAGTGCCACGACCGAGAAGATGACGGAGTACTCCGTGAGCTTCACCGGGTCGACGCCGGTCATGACGACGACGAGCGCCGCGGCGAAGATCACCACCCACGAGAGGGTGAACCGAGGGGCGCCCGCGGGCCGCTCCTTCTTGCCCCATCTCCACCCCAAGAACTGCGCCAGGTTGTACGCCCCGGCGAAAGACGTTTCGATCGCCGCGCCGCCGACGGCGAAGAGGATGCCGACCAGCGCCAGCACTAGGCCTACCTGCCCGAAGACGTGCGCGGCGGTCAACGCCGGCGTGCCCAAGAATGCGGGCGAGATGCCACGTGGCAAGAAGAGAACGGCCGCGACGATCATCAGCGCGAGGGAGAGGGTCCCGCCTAGCGCGTAGCCGATGATTGCGGTCACCTCGTTCAGCCCCAGGTCCTTCCCGCTCCAGCGGTCCTCCACTGCCCCTGACGAATAGAAGTAGACCTCATAGGGAGTCATGGCTGCACCGAGGAGCCCAACCACAAAGTACAGATAGACCGCCAGGCTGCCGCCGGAATGAGCGCCGGGGACGAAGCCGTGGGCGACTTCGCCCCAATCGGGGTGAAGCTTGATCGCCGCCACGACGAAGACGAGCAGACAGAGGCCGAGGTAGCCGAAGAGTCGTTCGATCCATTCGAAGGGCAGAACCCAACAGACGACGACGAGTCCCACCACCGCGAGGGCGATCAAGAGGCGGTAGGGAAGGCCGGAGAGGAGCTGGAGGCAGATGGCGACGCCTCCGATCTCGGCTGCGCATGTCATGAGGTTGACGACCTCGGACGCGATCAGGGTCGCCAGTCCCGCGCTGAACCCGGTGCGCTCCCGAACCAGGTCGAAGACGGGGCGCTGCGCCACCGCGGACACACGCCCGCACATTTCCGAGTACACGATGATTCCGAGGACCCCGATGACCACCACCCACAGGAGCTGGAAGCCGAAGGTCGCGCCCGCCTGTGTGTTGAACACCAGATCCCCGATGTCGACGAACCCGCCGATCGCCGAAAGGATTCCAAGGGCGACCGCAAGGATGTTCTTCAGTCTCACGGAAGACCGGCGATCCTCTGAATGGTATGGAGCTCTCGCGCGAGCACACGGTCCTCCATTCGGGAGGCAGTCGCGAGCCGCCCCAATGCGGCGCTCACGCGTCCGGCGAAGACCACCAGCTTGCGCCGCTCTGATTCCAGCCCAGGCTCGGTGGTGGCTCCGCGGAGCATTGTCTCGGCCTCGGTGGCGGCCCGGTAGAGCTGGGAGGCGTGCTCACTCGCGTAGGTGCGCGTCGTCCTGCCGGAAGCGGAGTCTTGGGCAAGGAGTGCCCCCTCGGCCGCTAGAGATTGCAGCGACTGCGACTGGAGGGAGAGTTCGCTGGCTCCCAGGCTGCCATCCCTCGCACAGCCCGCCACAAGCACGGACAGGACGGCCATCATGTAGATCACCCGGCTCAGAGGGCGCGAAGACGGGAGCAAGCCAGCCCTGGTGCGACCCCGCCATCGTAGACGGTCAGATTTGGCCACGAAATGGTGTGACGAGCTTCTCGAGGACGCGCTGCCCGACGGACCGATCGTGCCACCGTCCCGGATCGATTCGCACGCTCCGCTCGAGGTCCTCTTCGAACTGGCGATCGAGGGTGCGAACCAGATCGGGGTCGAGCGCCACGAGGTTCACCTCTTCGTCCAACTCGGTCGAGCGCGCGTTGAAGTTGGCCGAGCCGACGTTGGCGACCAGACCGTCCACCGTCATCACCTTCGCGTGAAGCATGGACGGCTGGAAGTTCCAGATACGAACGCCCGCCTCGAGGAGCGGGGCATAGCTGGCCTCGGCTCCCAGTTGCACGAACCGCTTGTCCGCGTGAGGACCCGGGCAGAAGGATCTCCACCTGAACACCGCGGGCAGCGGCCGCGCAGAGCCGCTCCGTCTGCTCCTCGTCCGGCACGAAGTAGGCCGTCGCGATGCGCACTCTCCGTTCGGCCAACTGCAGGAGGGAGAGCAACAGCAGGGAGACATCGGTCCAGCCGGCCTCGGATTCGCCGCGCACGCACTGCACCACCGACGATCCCGGTTGCGGCTGCTGTGGGAACCGGTCGATGCCCTCTTCGAACAAGGTCGAATCGGTCTCGGCCCAGCTGTCGAGGAATGCCGCCCTCAGCCCGTCCACCGCCGGGCCCCTGACCCGGAAATGGGTGTCGCGCCACTCCGACTCGTCGCGAGCGTCTCCTGTCCACTCATCCGCGATTCCGACGCCCCCCGTGAAGCCGATCGCCTCGTCGATGATCATCACCTTGCGGTGGGTCCTGTGGTTCATCTTGCTCGGCTCCAGCCGGTGCAACGGGCGGAACCAGCGCACGCGGACGCCCGCGTCCTCCATGAGGGCGGTCAGTGCGCGCGAGATGGGCCGCGATCCCCACGCATCGAGGAGGACGCGAACCCGGACGCCGTCCCGTGCGCGCTCGGCGAGCGCCTCGGCGAACCGCGTCCCGACCTCGCCCCGCCAGTAAACGAACGTCAGGAGATCGATCGTCTGCTCGGCTTCGTCGACGGCCGCCAGCATTGCCGGGAAGATCTCGTTGCCGTTGCGGAGCACGTCCAGGCGGTTCCCCTCGATTGCCGGGACCCCTATCACGCCTTCCAACGTCCGACGGATCCGTTCGATCCGGTCGTCGATGGGCACCGTGGCCGTCGCCCCCCCTTCGGGCGAGCTCATCGCTCGAGTGCCCCGACCGTCACCAGCCCGCGAGCGGGCGTGGGGGCCGCCTTCTGCTGGCTCTGGGGCTCGGGGACCCCGGCGCGAATGGCTTCCAGCTGGGCGGCGACGGCCACCCCGTAGAGGACTGCCGCCGAGGAGGCATATGTCCACAGGAGCAGCGCGACGATCCCGGCGAGCGGACCGTAGGTCCGGCCGAACGTCGAACTGACGCTGAAGAACACGCCCAATGCCACCGTCACAACGACCCAGAGCGCGACCGCGAGGGCCGCGCCCATCGAGAGCCATGACCAATCCGGCTGATGACGATTCGGAGCGCGTCGAAGGACGAGGACCGTGGCGGCCGTGATCAGGAGCAGCCCGGCCGGCCAGCGAGCGACGTTCCACACCGTGGCCCATGCATCGTTGTGGAAGGCCGTGGCCACGACGTTGCCGAGCGCGAGGCAGAGAAAGCCGAGGCTGCCCAGCACGCCCGCCGAGCAAAGGAGTACGAACGCGTTTCCGTACTTCCGCAGGGTGGGCCTGTCCTGCTCGACCCCGTAGATCCGGTTCATGCCTCGCTCCAACTGACCCAGGAGCGTGGTTCCGGTGACGATCGCCGCTGCCAGCGCACCCCAGAGCGCGACGTAGCGGGAGCTGCTGCCCACGCGATGGGCCTGCGTCACGGCATCGGTCAGTATCCTTCCGGCCGGTCCCGGGGCGGCGGTCTGAAGTCCACGCACGATGGCGTCGCTCAGCCCTCCCGAGCCGAGGACGCTGGCCAGCCCAACCAGTGCGATCACACCCTCGATGAAGAGCAACGACAGCAGGAAGGCGATCGACCGAGCATGGCTGAACCCGTCCCCCGAACGCAGACGCTTGAGCGCGTCGCGGAGAAGCTGGAGCCGCCCGGTCCTCTTCAAGGTCTGTCGGGCGTCGTCACCGTTCAGGTCCCAGGTCTCTGGGATCGCATTGGCCGTGCTCATCGCGTCGCCTCCTCGGGAACGCAGACGCTGATCGCGCCGGGCTCCACCTCGATGTGGAGCGTCTTCGCCTTGGGACGCTCCCCGCCATCCATCTCGTAGGGAAGTTTGTGTTCGGCCCGGACCTCGATGGTCCGAGCCATCGTGGTCTTCACGAACGGGGAAGCGGACGCGTCCCCGAACGCCGTGCGGCCCAACGTCCGCGCCCACTGCCACAGGCCGTCGGCAGTGACGACGCCCACGTCCAGACGGCCGTCGTCGGGCCGGGCATCCGGGAAGACCGACACACCGCCGAACACGTTGGCGACGTTGCCCACGAGCACACAGCTGGCGTCACCCTTGAACCACGGGTGTCCGTCCACCCGGATCCTCGTCTTGACGGGCTCGTGGCGGACGTTCTTCGCACCCGTCCACAGGTACGCCACCCGACCCACGGCGTTCTTCAACCCGAAGTCGGCGTCGCGGATCATTCGCGCGTCGAAGCCGGTGCCCGCCATCACTCCGAATCGCTCGCCGTTCAGGACGCCGACGTCGAGCATGCGCCGGGACCCGTACAGGCCGATCCGGACCGCGGCCTCGAGATCCTTGGGGATTCCGAGGTTCGTGGCGAGCAGGTTGGCCGTGCCCGCCGGCAGGATCGCCAGTGTGGCGTCGGAACCGGCCAGCACGTCGATGCACCGCTGGACCGTGCCGTCTCCTCCCCACACGAAGACCAGGTCCGCGCCCTGCTCCAGCATCTCCTCGACGCGTGCGGGCGCGAACCGGCTCTTGGGCACCTCGGACCACAGCGGGTCCCCGACACCCTCCCGCGCAAGGATGGTCCGGAGCTCTCCGAGACCTCCGCCCAAACGCTTGGCCGAGTGTGCGACCACCGCGACGGACGTCACGACGCCACCCCGGCACGCCTGCGTGCCACGGCCGTGCCGGCCGACTCGGGCCGGTGCCGGAGTTCGGCGACCGCGGAGGCGGCCCGGACGGCGAGCAATGCGGTCACGAGGGCTCCCGCCCCCAACAGGATGCTCGCCGCCACGTCCGTGGGGTGATGCATGCCCCGGTACAGGCGGGACAGACCCACGAACACGGGCAGGCCCAGCGCCACGATCCAGACGACCGCGCGGACGAACGCGTTCCGCACGTGCATCGAGATCACGATCGCCAGAGAGATCCACAGCACGATGGCCGCCGCCGTGTGGCCGGACGGGAAGCTCGAGGTCGGCGGGGACCGATCCAGGCGCGGCACCGTGGGCCGCGGTCTATTGACGATCAGTGCCGTGGCGAGAAACACGGAGACCTCCACGCACAGCGCGACCACGATGAGGCCGATCTCCCTCCACAGCCTTCTGACCGCGAGGACCACGACGGCCACGACGGCAACGACGAGCACGGTCACGGTGGACCCGATCGTGGTTCCCACGGCGGTGATCGCGTTCAACGAGGTCGTGCGTTGCGTTACGAACCAGTCGTTGACCCGCTCATCCCATCCACCGACGCCTCCGTTCACGAGAACGTGCGTCAAGAGCAAACCGAGCCCCACGATGATCACGCCCATGACCACCATGCCGACGATCCCGACCATCGCGGCGACCGTCGCCGGGTGGCGCCCCCTCTCGTGATGGGCGATCCGATTCGCGAGACCACCGGGCACCGCATCGAGCGCATCGCGCCGGGGCGTCTCGATCCCTCTCTGTCCCCCGGCGTCCGCCGGCAGGGCATGCTCGTTCGTCGTCGAGTGATTCATGTCCAGACGGTTTCCCTCGTCGACACGCGGGTAAACGTCCGGTGAACAGGAGCGGGCGCGGCGCAGGTCCGGTCGGAGGTCGGAGAACGCGATGGTGATCCTGGTGTTGGTCGTCGCCACGGCGACGGGGGCGGTGCTCGTCGGGTTCGCCGTGCATGGCTGGCCGTCGTCGGATCCGGCGGCCGAGGTCAGCGAGTCCGTGAGCCGGGAGCTGAAGCGGGCCGGCTTCCTGCGCGCCCGGCTGGATCCGAGCACCGCGACGGGGCTCGCGCTCACGGCCGCGTCCGCGTGCGTGGTGCTCGGCGGCGTCGTCGCGGGCGTTCTCTTCTACCTGGTCCGCGCGCACTCGGGAACGCTCGACGTGGACACGGCCGTCGCAGATTGGGCCGCGGCTCACGCATCGGGCCCGTCCACGTCGCTCATGCGCGCCGTCACCATGCTGGGATCCACTCCGATCATCGTCGGGGTGACCCTCGTGGTGGGGCTCATCGAGTTCCGCCGGATCCGCAGCGGCTCGCTGTGGCTCTTCCTCGCGCTCACGGTCGGAGGCGAGCTGCTGGTCGTCAACCTCATCAAGGCGGGCGTGGCGCGGGCGAGGCCGGCGATCGATCCCTTGGCGTCCTTCTCCGGATCGTCCTTCCCGAGCGGGCACACCGCTGCCTCGGCCGCTTGTTATGCGGCCCTGGCGCTGGTGGTGTCCCGCGGCCGCACCCCGCGCGCCCGTGCCATGTTGGCCGGCATCGCAGCCGGGATCGCGGTGGCCGTCGGCATGTCGCGCATGCTGCTCGGCGTGCACTGGTTCACCGACGTCGTGGCCGGACTGGCCATCGGGTGGGCGTGGTTCGCCCTCTGTGCCATCGCGACCGGCGGGAGGCTCCTGAGGTTCGGCAGGCCGGCACAAACCGACTCGGCCACACCGACGCGGCAACCGACCCGAAGCACCCTCGCGCGCCAGAACCGGTAGGCGGTTCCACACCGCGCGCAAATCTCGCGGGTCGGGGTGGGCGGATTCGAACCGCCGGCCTCCTGCTCCGAAAGTAACGTCGAGCAAGTCCCCCAACTGGCAACATTCAAGAATGCCCAGATCGCACCTCTCTCGGCCGTGACATCGAGTACCAGCACGAACCTTCTCCTACGCATCCGCCCAAGCGGCACCGAGTCGAGGAAGTGGCGAGTCGCAAGGTTGTGGGGAACCAACTTCTCATCAGAGAGCTTGACACGACGCCCTGCGCAGACCCTTTTCAGTCTACGGCTGCAGGGATGGGGAAATACCGCAGTCTCGGCAAGAAGGAGGATGGCCCGCCTCGCCACGCAGGGGCGGGCGTCCTCCGTCTCTGCCGCCTCGAACCAACGGTGGTGACAGGGATCATCCTGAGGGAGGTGCGCATGCCAAAGCGAACTGGTCTGATCAAATCCCTCGTGAAGACCTGGAAGAAGGGTCCTAGACCATGAGCGGGTTCGTGAGGTCCCTGTGGTCCTCCGTCCGAGGCGACCCTGTGTTCATGCAACGGCTGAATGGGTGGTTAACGGTCTTCTGGATCGTCATGATCCCGTTGTCCATCGCAACTCACTGGATCAACAGCGTCGCCTACGTTGCCGCGCTCTCGCTGTGGGCACTCGTGTCGGGCCATTGGTCGGCCTGGCAGGCCGCTCGGGTGGAAGTCGCCCAGAAGAAGGAACAAGAGCGGAGGGCGGCGGAGGACATGGCTGGTGAGATCATCGATCCGGTCGTGCAGGAGACCACCTTGCAGAAGCAGGGGTAAGCGGCGCGTGAACCCCTTCTCGATTCGGCGGCATCCGTCTGAAGTCGGAGGCTTCCTTGGTCGTGAAGATGCCGCGTTCGATACTCGTGTCCATGATGGCGTCCCCTTGCTCAAAGAAGCCCCAGGCCTGGGCTGCTGAGGCGAGGTCCTGTGCTTCGCCGGTCACGCATTCGTAGTTGTCGGCTGCGACATTCAACTCGGCGGCCTCCTCGTCCGTGATGTATCCCTACGAGAGAAGCAAGACGTCACCGATACACCCGGGGGGCGCCAGACAACTTCCCCTTTGACAGGGGGTCCGATCCGCTCAAGACTTCGCACCGCGCAGGGTGTTCCTTGTCGTCTGGCGGGGTACCGACGGGAGGGGGTATTCGTGAAGAGCGGAATCCGAAGGTTGATCCGCGGGCTCGCCGCAATGGCCATCGCGCTCCCCCTAATCTCAGCGACCGCGTCCACGGCGCGTGCCTCGGCGTCATGCCCCCCGCGGGTGATCGACATGGGCACGCTCGGAGGAGCGAACAGCGAGATCGACGGCGCCAACCGGGTGGGTGACTGGGTCGGATCCGCGGATAACCCTAATGGCGAAGGGCGTCCGGTCCTGTGGCATGACGGCACGATCCTGGACCTCGGTGAGCCGGACGGGTGGGCTGCGGACGTCACGAACGCGGGGGTCGTGGTCGGGAACACTGACGTCGATGGCTCGAACCCCCGGGCATTCGCGTGGGCCCGTGGCACCGCCCGCGACCTGCCGATCCCGGCATGGGCGGACGGCAGTTTCGTCCGACGCATCAACGCCCGCGACGATGCCGCGGGTGCCCTGTACTCGGCGAATGGGGTGTCCGTCCCGACCGTGTGGCAGCGCCTGACACACGTCCGAGTGCTACCGATGCCGGACGGGTTCACGAACGGGGAAGGACTGGGCATCAACGGCGCCGGCGACGTCGTCGGCGACGTCTGGAACGAAAACGCCGACGTCGCATGGGAATGGCGACCCGACGGTTCGAATGGCGCGCTCCAGCCGGAATATGCCGAAGGTTTCAGCCAGGCAAACGTCGTGAACGATCGCGGGTGGGCCGCCGGCGGCCTCGACTTCGGCGGCCAGTTGGGCCTGTGGGCTGCCGTGTGGCGACGCGGGACCGTCACCAAACTCGGCCAGCTCGGCGAGGACGAGAACTTCAGCTTCGCGTTCGGCCAGGATCAGACCGGTGACTACGTCGGCGGCGGGACATACACGATCGACGATCCCTACCTCCACGTGTTCATCACTCACCTGGGACTCGGGAAGCTGCTGACGATGCTGCCGCTCTCCGGAGACCAGGCCGACAGCAGCAACGCGCACGCAGCGATCCATGCATACGAGGGGGAGCCCGGCGTCGCCGTGGGCGGAGCCAGCACCACGTCGACAGGCGACCTCCATGCCACCGTTTGGACGTGCGCCTACCAGCAAGCGTTCGCGCCGAGTGTCACGATTGCCGCGAGACCGAACTTCACCGCTCCCGCAGGGCCTCGTGGACTCGAAGCGAGCCTCAGGAACGGGTTGGCTCGGTCACACCCCGTAGGCGGGTAGGCGGAACCGTCTCCTTCGGTGCGCCACCTCGATCGGGTCGCCCTCGAGCAGCGTTGCTTCGAGGTCCGCCGCCTACGCCGAGGTGACGTCACCGCCGATCGCCACCGGGGTGGAGGGCCGCGAGGCCGCGGACGCGTCAGCGTTCGCCCGACCCGCTCACCACCGGACACACCCAACACCACGAGCTCGGGCCTTAGCTACGGGCCGTGTCCTCCAGTGATTCGAACGGCGATCCACTCTCCTCACGGCGCCGGGCCCTGCACACTCTCACCAAGTACGCATGACCCAGCAGGCAGTGGGTAAGGACTCTGTATGCGCATCTGCATCTGGTGTACGGGTCTTGCAGACGGCGTTGACGACCGGCCGCTGTGCGGCGCGTGTCGAGAGCTGCTCGCGAAGCGCCGGAACGACGCAGCACAGGTCTCGCGGCGGCGGGCTCTTGTGGAGGCCAGCGATGGAGCCGAGGAGAGATCGTCCGGGGGACATGAGACCGCAGTCGGAGCCGAGTATTGAGTCGCGCCCTGATCGCGGAGCTGACCGAGTGTCGCCTGTGGCCCTTCGGCGAGGGGGAGAGTCCAGGATGAGGAGCAAGGAGCCTCCCGAGCTTCATCGTCTTCGTGAACGCCTCGATGCGATCCTCAGAAGTGGCCGAGCCCCCAGCGACGAACACTTGCCGTACCTCATGAACCTCGCGGCAGCGGTCGCGGCGCACTATCCTCCCCTTGACGCGAACCGGGTGCTCAAGCTCGCGATAGCTGATGTTCAAAATCGCCTGGAACGTCGCCTGGAAGTGGAGACTGGCCGCACTGATAAGGCTCGGGCTGGGACTCATATCGAGACAGCCCCACCGATGGCCGCGCCCTAGGCCGAGGACCGCTCGGTCTCGTCGATCGTGAGGGCGGCGCTGAAGGCCTACCTGGAGGGCGGCCGGAAGGCCCGTTAGAGAGCGGATAATTGCACGCGGTTCGCTCCCGCGTGACGTGCATTTTCGCAGGTCAGCATAGCGTTTAGCCGGGTAGGCCTTCTAAGCCGCGGGTCGCAGGTTCGAATCCTGCCCGGCGCGCACGTCCGAGCCCCAAGGGGGCAAAAGAAAGGGGACGGCATGACCGACCCGGAACTGTTCACCGGCATGGCGCCGGTCCTCAACGTGAACGATCTCCCCGCCGAGCGGGCGTTCTACGAATCGCTCGGCCTGCCGGTGACGTACGAGGGCCCCGAGTACCCGGACTTCATCGCGTTCCGCACCGGGAACGTGGATTTCGGCATCCAGGCCACGTCGGTAGACAGCGACCCGGCGACGGTGCTCACGTGGCAGCTGGGCGTGTCCGACGTCGACCGCGCCGCCGACGTCTGCCGCGCGGCGGGACTCGAGTTCGAGATCGAACGGAACGAGCCGGCCCCGGGATGGACCTATCGCCGCATCCTGCTCCGCACACCGAGCGGATTCCGGCTCGCGCTGGAGGGCCCGACCGAGCAGTGATCACTGTGGCGCAATCCGGCAACCCGCCGGGGGCCCACACCGCGCATTCGAGGAGCGGACGCGGAGTTCAGCGCTGCGGCGTCGTACGCCCCCGGCGGGCGACCGCGTCGATCGTGACCGCCACCAAGAGAACGATCGCGGTCACCATGTACTGCGAGGCGGCGTCCAGACCGAGCAGACCCATCCCGTTGGCGATCGAGGCGATCACGATACCGCCAAGCACCGCGTGCAGCGCTTTGCCGCGTCCTCCGAACAGGCTCGTACCGCCGATCACCGCGGCCGCGACCGCGTACAGCACGAGCGTGCCGCCGTCCAGCGCCGTGGAGATCGATCGGAGCCGTGAGACGTAGATCACCCCGGCGATCCCGGCCGTGAACGAACAGAGCACGAAGGCAAACGTCCGGATCCGCGGCAGGTTCACGCCGGCGCGGCGCGCCGCCTCGGCGTTGCCGCCGATCGCGTAGATGTATCGCCCGAACCGCGTGCGGCCCAGCACGAACGTCCACGCGGCCAGCACGCCAAAGACGAGCAGGATGACCCAGGGAACGCCCTCGATGGGCACCAGCCGCCCCCGGTCGACGTTGCAGAGCAGCACGAGCGCGACGCCGCCTACGAGCACCGCCCCGATCTTCAGCGCGGTCAGGCCGGGCGGCGGGGCGACCAGGCCGGAGGCGCGCCGGCGCGCATCGCGCCGCCACGTCATGACCCCGAACACCCCGACGATCGCGAGCATCACGATCCAGCTCGCGAGCGGCGTCAGGTTGCCGCTGGTGATGCCGTTCACGACGTTGTCACCGACCAGGATCGAGCCCCCGTTGCCGAGGATCTTCAGCATGACCCCCTCCCAGAACAGCAGGCCGGCCAGGGTGACAATGAACGAGGGCAGGCCGATCCGCGTGATGAAGGTCCCTTGGAGGAGGCCGATCAGCGCGCAGACGCCGAGTGCGGCGACGATCGCCGCCCACCACGGCCAGTCCAAGCCGTTCGGCTTCAACGCCTCGGCCAGCACCACGCCGCCGAGTCCGGCGACGAACCCGATCGACAAGTCGATCTCACCCAGCAGCAGCGCGTAGACCTCCCCCATCGCCAGCATGCTGATCAACGCGGCCTGCACCAGCAGGTTCACGAGGTTGGCGGCGGTGAGGAAATGCGCGTTCTGCGACTGAAAGATGATCGACACCAGCAGCAGCCCGGCGACCACAGGCAGGACGCCCGTGTCACCCCCGCGGATCCTTGCGAGCGACATCCGGAGGTACTCGGAGACCGAGCTCGACACCAGCTCGGGCGGAACTGAGAGATCCTCAGCAGCCGCGGCGCCTTCGTCCTCGCCCCCGGCGCTCACGCCAGAGGCTGGCTCGTCGATCTTGGCCATCAGGCCGCTCCACCGGCCGACGGCGCGGATCGCGTCGACGCGCCACTCGTCATCAGATCGACGACGATCTGCCGGTCGAGCTCGGCAATCGGCCGCACCGCGACCATCCGGCCGAGGTAGAGGACCGCGATCCGGTCGGCCACCTGGAAGACGTCGTTGAGGTTGTGCGAGACGAGCAAGACGGCGTGGCCCCGGTCGGCCAGCCGGCGGACCAGCTCAAGGACGTTCCCCGTCTGCGTGACCCCCAAGGCCGCCGTGGGCTCGTCCATGATCACGAGCTTCGCCTCCCACAAGACCGCCTTCGCGATCGCGACCGACTGCCGCTGGCCGCCCGAGAGTGAAGCCACCGGCTGACGGATCGAGCGGACCGTGGTCACGCGGAGGCTCGAGAGCGTCTCACGCGCCGCGGTCTCCATGTCCTCCTCGTCGAGGACACGCCTCCGCGTGCGTTCGCGGCCGAGGAACATGTTCTGGACGATATCGAGGTTGTCGCACAGCGCGAGGTCCTGATAGACGGTCTCGATCCCGAGCGCTGCGGAGTCGCGCGGCGTCCGTATGTGCACCGGCTTCCCCTCCCAGGAGATCTGCCCCTCCTCGGGCGCGTGGATGCCGGCGATGCATTTGATCAGAACGGACTTGCCCGCGCCGTTGTCTCCGGCGAGCGCGGTGACCTGCCCGGCGGGGACGTCGAGGTCGACGGACGTCAGGGCATGCACCGGACCGAACCGCTTCGTGACGCCGCGGAGCCGCAGGAGGGCCTCGGCCGCTCCGGCCGAAGGCCCGGGAAGGCCGGATTCGACGTCGGACGTGACGGTTCCCGTGGCGTACCCCCTCGGTCACAAAGGTGGTCGGGCCTCACCCGCGTCACCGCGGGTGAGGCCCGATCGCGGGCTACGAACCTAGCTTATGCCTGCGGCCGTGCAGGCGCTTTGGATCGCGGGGATGCAGATGTCCTTCGCGGTCGGCCCGATACCGATCGCGTTGTCATCCGCCACCACCGTGTCGGCCATGTTCTGCGACGTCACCCAGATCGGGACCGTATAGACGGACGCGATGTCCTTCCCGATCGTGTCATCCTTCGTCGTGGAGTTGACCAGCGACGCCGGCGGGGTCTGTCCCGCACGCAGGATGATCGCCAGCGCGGCGGCGGCCTGCGCCTCGGCGTAGAACGGCTTGTACACCGTTCCGCACTGGTAGCCCTTCAGGATGTTCTGCAGGCCCGACGTCGACGCGTCCTGACCGGTGGTCGGGAATGTCTTCGCCGGGATCTTCAGGCCCTGCAGCACGGCTATCACCGCGTTCGCGTTGTCGTCGTTCGGCGTCACGACCGCGTTGATGTTCGGGTGGGCCGTGTACTGCTGCTGGAAGTTCGTGGCCGCCACTGCGGGCGTCCACGTGCCTGCAGGCTCCCCGACCTTCACGTACGAGCCGTCGTCGAAGTGCGGCTTCAGGACCCCGTTGTAGCCCTGCGCGAACAGCTTCGCGTTGTTGTCGCTGGGGTCGCCATCCATGATGAGGATGTTCGGCTTGTTCACCTTCCAGTCGGTGATGCAGCTGACTTCACCCTGCCCTATCAGCTGACCGACCTGCACGTTGTTGAAGCTGACGTAGTAGCGGTCCGCGGGCCCACCGGTGACGAGGCGGTCGTAGTCGATCACCTTGACGCCCTTGGACTCGGCGTTCTGCTCGATCGCGGCGCCGCTCGCCGGGTCGAGTGGGTCGATCAGCAGGACGGAGGCGCCGGCGTTGATGTCGGCCTCTGCCTGGGTCTGCATCGTCGTCGTGCTGCCCTGGGCGTTGTCGATCTTGAACTGGTCGGCGGACAGGCCGGCGGCCTCGAATGCCTTCGTGAGGAGCGGCTTGTCGTACTGCACGTACCGCGTCGAGCTCGTGGTGTCGGGGAGCAACACGCCGATCAGCCCGCTGCCCGACGAGGCCAGGGCGGTCAGCTCTTTCATCACGGAGAAGTCGGCCGTGAAGTCACCCGCCGCGACCGCCGGCACCGAGGCGGACGGCGACGGCGGGCTGCTGCTGCTCGGTGAATTGCTGCTACAGGCCGCGAGCCCGAACCCGAGCAGCACGACGGCGGTCGTTGCTGCCACCCTCTTGGATGGTGAACTCATCGTTCCCCCTTTCCCTGTCCGTATCCACGGGAAGCCCGCTTCCCTCGTCGGATCGTTCTCATCTCGATCATCTCCCTCGAGCCCGCTCTCGGCCCTCTCCTCGGCTGATCCTCAGCACCTGCCTATACGGACCTCGAGCGGTGCAACGTTTCCTCAGCACCACCCACGATAGTCCACGGCCCCGTCCATCGGAAATCCCGCGACCGGGCCGGGCCGGGGGAGGCCGAAGGTCGGATGCGACCTGGACGAAGGAATGCATTCTCCGCTCGGAGAGAATTCCCCGACAGGGTGATCACGCGGGGCCGCTACCTCCCTACCATCTGAATCGGTGTTCAGGAAAGCTCTCCTGCCCGTGCTCGTCGTGATCCTGTCGGCAGCCTCCGTGGCGCCGGCACTTGCTTTCGGCCGTCCCGGCTCGCTCGAGCCGGCGGCCAAGCCGAAGAAGCTGGCTGCCCCGATCCAATGCCCGCGGTGCTGGCACCCCGCCCTGAACACCAGCTGGCAGTGGCAGCTGTCGGGCACGCTCGACACCAGCCTCGACGTGCAGATGTACGACGTCGACCTGTTCGACACCAGCGCGAGCCAGGTCGACGCGATCAACGGCGGCAGCAGCAAGTTCGCGATCTGCTACCTGGACGCCGGTACGTACGAGAAGTGGCGGCCCGACGCCGGCGCGTTCCCGTCCTCCGTACTGGGCAGGGGGAACGGCTGGCCCGGCGAACGCTGGCTGGACATCCGAAGACTCGCGATCCTCAAGCCGATCATGCAGGCCCGTCTGGACCAGTGCGCGGTGAAGGGATTCGACGGCGTCGAGTTCGACAACGTGGACGGGTTCCAGAACAGGACGGGGTTCCCGCTGACGGGCCGGGACCAGGTCGACTACGACATCTGGCTCGCCAACCAGGCCCACCTCCGGGGCCTTTCGGCGGCGCTGAAGAACGATCTCGACCAGGTCAAGACGCTGCTCCCCTACTTCGACTTCGCCCTCGACGAGCAGTGCTTCCAGTACGCCGAATGCGGAAAGCTCCTGCCCTTCATCGCTGCCGGCAAGCCGGTCTTCGAGGTCGAGTACAACCTCGCGACGTCCAAGTTCTGCCCCAAGGCGAACGCCGCAAACTTCAACTCGCTCAAGAAGAACCTCGAGCTCGACGCTGCCCGGGAAGCCTGCCGCTGACCGCCTTTCTCAAGGTTTGGTCAAGGCGGGACCCCATGCCGACCGATACCTGATTGGGATGCATGCAGCGAAACCGCGATCGTCGGCCGGCGCCGTGGGCCGGGCCGTACCGCGGCGTGGTCGCCCCGGCGCCCTGCTCATCGGCTGCCTGCTGATGGCGGGAGCCATCGCGCCGCTGCTCGCCGCGTCCCCAGCCGCAGCCGACCCGCCCGTCGTCGACTGCAGCCAGACCCCCGGCGACCCCGCATGCGGCCGGGTGGAGCCGACGCTGACCTGCGTGTGGACCTCGAGCAGCGGCCTGACCGCGGTCTTCGGGTTCAACAACTCGGGGACGTCCACGGTGGTCGCGCCCATCGGCTCGCTCAACGGGTTCAGCCCGTCGCCCGCCGACCGCGGCCAGGTGACCACGTTCCCGCCGGGCAGGGTCACGAGCGCCTTCACGGTCGCGTGGAACAGCGGCTCGATCACCTGGAATCTCCTCGGGCGCACCAGGACGGCGACCTCCGCCTCGACGCCGTGCGCGTCGGCGCCTGCGCCGGCGCTGGCCGAGGCCGGCCTGATCCTCGGGTGCCTGGTGGTCGGCGTGCTGGTGTGCATCGCGGTGTTCCGCGAACGGGGCGCGCCGCGGCCGGCCCGCCTGCTCGACCGCGTGCTTCCGAAGTAACGGTCGCGGCGATTCAGCCGCGCTCGAAGTACCGGACCAGCTCCCAGTCGGTGACGCAGTTGTTGTCGAAGATGACCTGCTCCTGCGCCGCCGTGTTCAGCAGGTGCTCGAACACGAAGTCCCCGAACGCCTCTCGTGCGACCTCGCTCTTGCCGAACGTGTCCACGGCCTCGTGGAGCGACGTCGGGACCCGCGGCACGTCGGTCGCCTCGTACGCGTTGCCGTGGAACATCTCCGGTGCCTCGACCTTGTTCTGGATCCCGTACAGCCCGCCCGCGATAGTCGCGGCGAACGCCAGGTAGGGGTTCGCGTCGGCGCCGGGGATGCGCGACTCGACGCGGTTACCCTTGCCCTCGCCGACCACGCGGAACCCACACGTGCGGTTGTCGTGGCTCCACACGATGGCCGTCGGCGCCCACGATCCCAGTTGGTACCTCTTGTACGAGTTCACGAACGGCGCGAACATCACCGACATCTCGCGCGCGGTGCCCATCAGCCCACCCAGGTAGTGGTTGAACGTCTCCGACATGTGGTGGGGCCCGTTGGCGTCCCACATGAGGGACTCCGTGCCGTCCTCGCTCCACATGCTCGAGTGCACGTGGCAGGACGACCCCGCCTCGGCCATCGTGTACTTGGCCATGAACGTCGCCGCCACGCCGTTCGCCGCGGCGATCTCCTTCACGCCGTGCTTGTAGATGGCGTGGTTGTCGGCTGCCTCCAGCGCGTCGGCGTACGTGATGTTGATCTCGTGCTGGCCGCGGCCGAACTCGCCCTTGGAGAACTCGACCGGGATGCCGGCGCCCAGCATCCCGTTGCGTATCTGCCGGATGATCCAATCGTCCTTGGTCGTCTGCAGCATGTGGTAGTCCATGATGTAGCTCGACGACGGCCGCGCTTCGCGGTACGACCGCTCGGCCAGGTCTTCGAACGAGTCGCGGAACAGGTAGAACTCGAGCTCCGATCCCGTCTTCGACACGAACCCTGCGGCCTCCGCCCGTTCGATCTGCCGCTTGAGGATCTGGCGCGGCGCGACCTCGACGGGCTCCCCCGTCTCCTCGTCGGCGATGTCGCAGATGACCATCGCGGTCTTCTCCAGCCAGGGCACCAGCCGGAGCGTGGAGATGTCCGGCACCATCCGGAAGTCGCCGTAGCCCGTCTCCCAGCTCGCGTACTTGTAGCCGGGCAGCGGCTCCATCTCCATGTCGATGGCCAGCAGGTACAGGCACGCGTGCAGGCCCTCGTCGCCGAGGATCTCCTCCAGGAAGAACTGGGGGATCACGCGCTTGCCCATGTAGCGGCCCTGGAGGTCGGTGAACATGCACAGGACGGTGTCGATCTCCCCCGCCTTCGACATCTCCTCCAGGGTCTTCACGTCCAGGTTGCCGGCCATGGTTCCTCCTCATTCAGGAGACGCGAGAGGCGGTGAGCGTCGCGCCCACCGCCTCTCGGTCTTGGTCCAACTGGTTGGAGCTAGCCCGTCGGCGTCGGCTCCTGCGGTCCGGTGGGCGTCTGCCCGGTCATGGTCGGCTCGGTGATGTCTACCGTCGGGCTCGACTTGCCGGCCAGGATGGCCTCCTGCTCCGCGCTCGAGGTCTCGTAGCCCGCCTGCCCCGGAACACCGTGCTCGCCCTGCGTGAGCGCGAACTCCTCCTCCGGCGACAGCACCAGCTTGTGCCGCCCGGCGATGGCGAAGTACAGGACGCCGAGCAGGTAATAGATCGCGACGCCGTACACGCCCTTCCGATAGCCGGAGTTCAAGAAGCAGGTGATGAACGCCATCGCTGCCAAGACGCCTGCGATGACCGCGCCCGGGACGCCCCACTTGCTCTTGTAGGGACGGTCGATGTTCGGCAGATTCCGCCGGAGCATGACGAACGACGTCATCTGCAGCATGTAGGAGATGACCGCCGCGAACACCGCCATGTTCAGCAGCGCGGCCACGATGCCCGCCCCGAGCGACTTCTGCTGCAGGACGAACACGACGACCGCGACCGCGTACCCGACGATGGCGCCGGCGATCAACGCCACGTGCGGCGTCCTCCGCGTGCCGTGCGTCTTCGACAGGAAGTTCGGGAAGTACCCCGCGCGCGACAGCGAGTACGTGTTCCGCCCGTAGGCGAAGATGATCGTGAAGAAGCTCGCGATGAGCCCGATCATGAACAGCAGGCCGAGGACGTACGCGGTCTTGCCCGTCGCCCCGAAGATGGCCTTGAAGCCGTCCAGCAGCGGGAACCCGGACTGACCGAACAGGGCCGCGCCGCCGGGCAGCCCGGTGTTGAAGATCAGCGTGAGCACCGCCGCGATCACGAGCGTGTGCTGCGCCAGGATCGAGCCGCGCGGCACGTCCTTGCGGGGATCCATCGACTCCTCCGCCGCGAGCGGCACCTCCTCGATCGCCAGGAAGAACCAGATCGCGAACGGCAGCGACTTGAGGATGCCGCTGATCCCGAAGGGAAGCCACGGACCTCCTCCGCCCGGGATCACCTTCCCGGAGGACGAGACGTTCGTCCAGACGGAGAAGTCGAGCTTGCCGGAGAAGATCGCCGCGAGGAAGAAGAACGCCAGGACGGCGATCGACGAGATCGTGATGAAGACCGTGAAGCGCATCGTGGCCTCGATCCCGACGATGTTGATCCCGACGAAGATGATGTAGAAGACCGCCCACCAGAAGGGGAGGCTGTTCCACCACGTCGCCCCGACGACGTTGCCCACCGCGTCGAAGTGCCCGCCGGCGCTGAACAGGCCGACGATGATCTGCTGCCACAGCAGGCCCATCGCGCCAACGACCACGGCCGGCGTGATGACGTACTCCATGTTCTCGGCGAGGCCGGTCAGGAACCCGCCCCACGGACCCATCGCCGAACGGGCGAAGGAGTACGCGCCGCCGGTGTGCGGGAGCGCCGGTGACATCTCGGCGATCGAGTAGACGAGGCCGTAGTACATGATCGCCATGAGGACTCCGGCGATCGCCAGGCCGCCGAACCCACCGGTGCCGAGGCCGAAGTTCCAGCCGTAGTACTCGCCGGAGATGACCGCGCCGACCCCCAGCGCCCACAGCGACCACATGCCCGCGTGGCGCCGGAGCTTGCGGCTCTCGAAGTAGTCCTGGCCGACCTCGCGGTAGGTGACCGAGCCGACCTTGCGTTGATCGCTCAAGGCCTTACCCCCCTCCTTGCCGGCGCCGCAGGCGGCGAACCGGCTGTTTCCCGGCGGATTTGTCTGACGCCTCCCACGTCGCGGAATGCTAGGCGGGCCGTCCGGCGGAGTCAAGACGGCGGAGGGCGGTGCTTTGCCGGCGACCGGGAGGGGCCCCTCGAGGCCGGCCCGGCCCGCCTACGACCTGGCGGCCCGGATGACCGGGCGGAGGATGAGCGCGGAGGCCGCGATCACGGCTCCCAGGGTGAGGGCCCCGAAGTGGCCGGCGAGCGTGGCGCAGGGCAGTCCGGCAGCGAAGGCTGCCGGTGCGGCCCACCAGCGCAACCGGACGCCGGTCGCCCACGCGGCGAGCAGGAGGAGCGCGGCCCATCCGAGCGGCGAGAAGTCCCACTTCCCCGGCTCGGCAAGCCCGGTCCAGGCTGCGCCGACGATCCCGGCCATGTTCGGATCGTACGACGTTCGTTGCCGAACATCGCATCCGCTTGACGGAGGCAAGTTGTCTGACAAATACTCTTGACGGGATGCCCTCGAATCCGAACGCCGCCCGCCGACGCTCCCCGCTCCGGTCCGTCGAAGTGCGTCAGGAGCTGACGCAGCGGATCGAAGAGGGCCGCCTGCAGGCGGGCGCCCGCCTGCCGTCCGAGCCGGAGCTCGCCGCCGAGCTCGGCGTCTCGCGGGCGACGCTGCGCGAGGCGCTGCGGTCGCTGGAGGGCGAGGGGCTGCTCCGGCGGATGTGGGGCTCGGGGACGTTCGTCGCCGACTCGCCGCGGCTGGTGAACAGCCTCGATCTGAACTTCGGCGTGACCGACTCCATCCGCGCGGCCGGCATGGAGGCCGGGTCCGAGGGCGGGCGGCACTGGATCGAGCCTGCGGCGGCGAGCGAGGCCGAGCGGCTCGGGATCGAGCCGGGCCACGACGTCGTGGTCATCGAGCGGGTCCGGACTGCCGACGGCACGCCGGTCGTGGTGTCACGCGACGTGTTGCCCGAACGGGTCGTCGAGGGGCGCGACGACATCATCCAGGCCATGTGCGGCGGCTCGGTCTACGAGGTGCTGGAGCGGGACCTCGGGATCGTGATCCAGCACGGCGTCGCGAGCTTCCGCCCGGTGAAGGCGGACCGGTCCGTGGCGAACCTGCTGGGCGTGCCACGCGGCGAGATGCTGCTCTACCTGTGGCAGATCGACTACGGCGAGGACGGCTCGCCGGTGCTCTCATCGCACGAATACCACCTGGCCGGCGCGTTCGAGTTCTCGGTCGTCCGGCGGGGTCCCGGGAGGAGGTACACGTGACGGCAGAGGTAGGCAAGCGAATGCGGTTGAAGCGGGTGATCGACCCGTCGGGAGTCTCGATCATCTGCGCGCTGGACCACGGCATGACGTCGCCAACGTTCCTGGAGCCGCTCGCCGACATCACGTCGCGCGCGGCGGAGACGGTCGCCGGCGGCGCCAACGTGATCATGATGTCGAAGGGGATGATCCGCATCGCCGAACCGGCGTTCTCCCCCACCACGTCGCTGGCGCTGCTGCTGTCGGCGTCGGCGGACCCCGGCGGGTCCCAGCCCGAGATCGTGCAGATCGCGGAGGTCGAGGAGGCGCTCCGGCTCGGAGCCGACGCGGTCGTGCTGTTCGTGGCGCTGGCGGCCGATCGCGAGGCGGGGATGATCCGGACGCTCGCGGCGGTCGGCCGCGAGTGCGCGGCCACCGGAATGCCGTTCATCGCCGAGGCCGAGTTCCCCACCACGTACGCGTCGGTCGAGGCGCTCAAGGAGCAGTACGGCTTCGACTACCTCAGCCGCAACGTGCGCCTGTGCGCCGAGCTCGGCGCCGACATCGTCAAGACGAACTGGCCGGGCGACGGGGATTCGTTCGCGAAGCTGGTGGTCGCGGCGAACGGCATCCCGGTGGTCCTGGCCGGCGGGTCGCGGCTGGAGGACCTCGAACTGCTCACCCGCATGGAGCAGGCGGTGGCCGGCGGCGCCATCGGGTGCTCCGTGGGCCGCAACATCTTCATGCACCGGTCGCCGGAGGCGATCACGCGGGCGCTCTCGCGGGTCATCCGCGAGAAGTGGTCGGCGGACAAGGCATTCGAGTCGCTGCAGCGCGAGCTCACCGGAGCCGACGCATGAAGGCCGCCTACATGACCGGCGTGAACGAGGTCGAGGTCCGGGAGACGGACGAGCCGGCGCTCGATCCCCGGGGGGCGACGCTTCGGGTCGAGGCGTGCGGCATCTGCGGGACCGACGCCCGGACGTTCTTCAACGGCGACCCGAGGGCGCCCGCGCCGTGGGTGCTCGGCCACGAGCCCGTCGGCGTGCTCGAGCAGGTGGGCCCGGAGGCCGACCTGCCGTCGGGGGTGAAGCAGGGCGACCGGGTGTTCCTCGGCTCCATCCTCACGTGCGGCGAGTGCCGTTGGTGCCTGGACGGCTACCAGAACCTGTGCGAGCACCACCTGCTGTACGGCTACGACCCGTTCCCCGGCGCCTACGCGACGTATGCGCCGGTGCCGCCGATCGCGATGAAGAACCTGATCCCGCTGCCGCACGACCTGCCGTCGGACCTCGCCACGGTCGCCGACCCGTTCGCCTGCGCGCTCAACGGCATCGAGGTCCTCGACGTGCGGCCTCGACGACAGCGTGCTGATCCTGGGGTCCGGCCCGATCGGCTGCTGGCAGACGGTCATGGCCAGGGACCGCGGCGCCCGGCGGGTGTTCCTGTCGGACGTGAACCGCGAGCGGCTCGACCTGGCGCTCGGCGTCGTGGGGAAGTTCGTCGACGACGCATGGGTGGCGGGCGAGGACAACGGCGTCGAGGACGCGCTGAGCCGCACCGAGGGGCTTGGCCCGAGCCGCATCAGCGTGGCCGCGCCGTCGAAGCAGGCGCAGCAGGCCGCGCTGGAGATGGCGGCCAAGCGGGCGCGGGTCGTGTACTTCGCGGGACTGCCGAAGCACGACCCGGTGAGCGCGCTCGACATGAACCAGCTGCATTACAAGGAGCTGGCGATCCTGGGCGCGTACGGCGCCACGCACCGGCAGTACCGCATCACGATGGACTACCTGAACCGGCGGCGGGACGACCTGGCGCCGGTGGTCACGCACCGATTCGAGCTGGACCGGATCGCGGAGGCGTTCGAGACCATCCGGAGCGGCGACGGGGCTGAAGACGGTCGTTCTCCCTTGACCGGGCCCTATGTCATCGGCTGCGACGTCGGCAGCCAGGGGACGAACGCAGCCCTCTACGACGTGGACGGCACGCTGGTCGCGTCGGCGTACGAGGCGTACGACCTGTCCTTCCCCATCCCACGTGGGCCGAGCAGGATCCGGAGGACTGGGTCCGCGCGCTCCACGCAGCGATCCCGCAGCTGCTGAAGGAGGTGCCCGAGGGTCCGTCGGCGGTCAAGGCCATCTCGTTCGGGTCGCAGCTGGACGGAATGGTGGTGTGCGATGGGGACGGCCGACCGCGGCGGCCGGCGATGATCTGGATGGACCGGCGGTCGGAGGCCCAGGCCGCCGCGGTCGCAGAGCGGATG
This sequence comes from uncultured Actinomycetota bacterium, assembly GCA_963770955.1. Classification (GTDB taxonomy): domain Bacteria; phylum Actinomycetota; class UBA4738; order UBA4738; family UBA4738; genus DASPTB01. The sequence goes on along the minus strand of CAVYRK010000011.1, from coordinate 349,411 downwards.
TCCCCGGCCGACTTCTACGGCCACGTCGGGCGCGAACCTCGACTCGTCGCACGCCGCGTTCAAGGCGCTGTGGGTGCGGGACAACGAGCCGGACGCGTTCGAGGGCGCGCGATGGCTCCTGCTGCCGGGTGCCTATGTGCTCCTCAAGGTCGCCGGCGTGGCGGCGGTGGACTACTCGAACGCGTCGTCGCTGGCGCTCCTCGATCCGCGGACGCGGACGTGGTCCGAGCCGGTCCTGGAGGTGGCCGAGCTCGACGCGGGCATGCTCGGCGAGCTGGTGGCGGGGACGCAGCCGGTGGGTCCGGTGACGGCGGCGTTCGCCGACGCGACCGGACTGTCGCCCGACACGGTGGTCGTGGCGGGTTGCGGCGACGAGATGGCGGCGACGCTCGGGGCCGGCGTGTACGCGCCGGGCGACGTGTGCGACGTGGTCGGGACCGCCGAGCCGGTCTGCGCCGCGTCGGCCGCCCCGCGGGACGACCCGACGATGCTGGTCGAGTGCCATCCGCACGCCGATCCCGACGTGTGGCTGCTGGAGAACCCGGGGTTCGTGTCCGGTGGGAGCCTCCGGTGGTGGCGGGACCAGTTCTCGGCTCCCGAGCGGGAGGCCGAGTCGCGCGGTGAGGGAGACGCCTACGACCTGCTGACCCGCGACGCGGCGGACGTTCCGCCGGGCGCCGAGGGCCTGGTGTTCCTCCCGTGCCTCCAGGGGGCGATGGCGCCGGAATGGAACGGGTCGGCTCGGGGAGTCTTCTACGGACTGACGCTGGCCCACACGCGGCAGCACCTGACGCGCGCCGTGCTGGAGGGATGTGCGTTCGCGCTCCGCGACATCCTGGAGGCGATGAAGGGCGCCGGGCTGGAGGTGCGTCGCATCTCGATCGTCGGGGGCGGCGCGAAGGGCGCCCTGTGGCGACAGATCAAGGCCGACGTGACGGGGCTGCCCGTGCGTGTGCCCGTGAACGTGGAGACGACCGCGACCGGGGCCGCGATCCTTGCCGCGGTTGGATCGGGTCAGCACGGGACGGTGCGGGACGCGGTGGACGCGTTCGTCGCATACCGGCCCGAGGAACACGTGCCGGTCCCGGAGCGGGCCGCCGCGTACGACGAGGCGTACCGGCGGTACCGCGACGTGTATTTCGCGCTGAAGCCCCAGTTCGACCGGGGCTGACAGGACGCAACGACCCGGCCATCGACGCGGGCACGCCCAGACCCGCGCCCGGCGGACGAACCTGACTCATCCGAGCCCACCCGCTAGGATGGCCGCACATTCGTCGGCCGACAGGAGGTGACCATGACCCGCGCGTACATCCTCATCCAGACCGAGGTCGGAAGGGCAGGCTCGAGCGTTGCGGAGGAGATCGCCAAGATCTCGGGCGTGGTCGAGGCCGACAACGTCACCGGGCCGTACGACGTGGTGGTGCTCGCCGAGTCCGAGAACCTCGACGGGCTCAACCGGGAGGTCCTGTCCCGCATTCAGGGCGTGATCGGCATCACCCGGACGCTCACCTGCCCGGTCGTGCACCTGTAGTCGTTCCGCTTCCGCAGACCGATCCGCTGCTGCGGGCGTCGCGCTCGATCCGTCCTACCCCTGCGCGAAGAACACGTTCTTGACCTCGGTGTAGAGGTTGGCGGCGTGCATGCCCATCTCGCGGCCGATCCCGCTCCGCTTGTAGCCGCCGAACGGCGCCTCCGTGTGGACGCTGTGGGAGGAGTTCACGCTGATGACGCCGGCCCGGATGCCCCGTGCGACGCGGATCGCCCTGCCGACGTCGCGGGTCCACACCGACCCCGAGAGGCCGTAGTCGGTGTCGTTCGCGAGCCGGATGGCCTCTTCCTCGGTGTCGAACGGGATCAGCGACACGACCGGCCCGAAGATCTCCTCCTGCGCGACCCGCATGTCGTTGCGCACGTCGGCCAGGACGGCCGGCCGGATGTAGAAGCCGCCGTCGGCGGCCCGCTCTTCCGGGATGTCGCCGCCGGTGACGAGCCGCGCGCCCTCCTTCTGGCCGATCTCCAGGTAGTCGATCGAGACCTGCCGCTGGCTCGCCGAGATCATGGGTCCGAGCTCGGTCGACTCGTCGAGAGGGCGCCCGACGACCAGCGTGTCGGCCCGCGCGGCCATGGCGGCGACGACGTCGTCGTACGCGGGACGCTCGACGAACACGCGGGAGCGCGCGCAGCAGTCCTGCCCGGTGTTGCCGAAGACGGCCCAGACCGAGCGCTCGACGGCGGTCTCCATGTCGGCGTCGGCGAAGAGGACGTTGGCGGACTTGCCACCGAGCTCGAGGGACACGCGCGTGATGTGCTGAGCGCACTGGGCCATGATGCGGGCTCCGACCTCGGTCGAGCCGGTGAAGCCGACCTTCGCGACGCGCGGATCGTTCACGAGGGCATTGCCGACCGCGCCGCCGGGCCCGGGCAGCACGGAGATCGTGTCGGACGGGAGCCCCGCTTCCAGCAGGATGTCTGCGAGCCGCAGCACGGAGAGCGGGGTGTAGGAGGCCGGCTTCACCACGATCGTGTTCCCGCAGGCAAGAGCGGGAGCGATCTTCCACGAGGCGATGACCATGGGGAAGTTCCAGGGCGTGATGAGAGCGCAGACGCCGACCGGCTCGCGGAGGGTGATGTCAAGGCCGTCGTCCTGGACGGGGACGGTCTCGCCGAAGATCTTGTTCGCGGCACCGCCCCAATACTCGAGGACGTCGGCAACGAGCCCGACCTCGTCTCGAGCGTCGCGGATGGGCTTGCCCGCGTTGCGCGCCTCCAGGGTGGCGACGTCCTCGAGGCGCTCACGCAGCAGAGTGGATGCCTTGAGGAGCACGCGGCCGCGCTGCGTCGCGGGCGTCCGCGGCCATCGCCCTTCCTCGAACGCGCGGTGGGCGACGTCCACGGCGCGGCGCGCGTCTTCCGGTCCGGCCTCGGCGACGTCGGCCATGGCGCTGCCGGTGGCGGGCTCGATGACGTCGAACGTCGCGCCTTCCGCCGCCGACACGCGCTCTCCGCCGATGATCAGGGACTCGGTGGCCATCTGCACTCCCCTCGGTTCCGCAGGAACCGCATCATAGCCCGGCGCCGCGGCGCCCAAGAGTGGCAGGAAGCCGCTGGTAGAATCGCTGCCCTTCGTGGTGGCCGTAGCTCAAGTGGTTAGAGCACCAGGTTGTGGTCCTGGGGGTTGGGGGTTCGAGTCCCCTCGGTCACCCGCACTCGCGGATTGAGGAAGCGTTCGGACCGTGTACCGCTGATTCACCGGCCGGCGGTTCCTCCTTATACTTCTGTGCTCCGGGCCGTTAGCTCAGCTTGGTTAGAGCGGCAGACTCTTAATCTGCGCGTCGGGGGTTCGAATCCCTCACGGCCCACGATCCCAAGCGTTGCCGCGCCGACGTATCGCGGCGATCCCGACGCATCGCGGTGCGCCGAGGACTCCCTCGTCACTCGGCTTGACTGCGTTGTGCCATGTTCCGGACAGTGCAGCCTGCCTCCGTCCGCACTCAGTGGGCTGCGTGTCCCGGCGGTCCCGGTCCCGCACGGTACCGCCGTCCGTCCGGACGGTAGAACCGCACCGTGTTGTCCGGTTTCAGCGTCAGGCTCCACCCCAGCTCGTGCACACACCTGTGGTGGAAGCTGCAGAGCAGCACCAGGTTGTCCATGTCGGTCGGACCCTTGCGGCTCCACCACCGGATGTGGTGCGCCTTGGTGAAGGCCATCGTGCCGCATCCCGGGAACCGGCACCCCCCGTCCCGTCTTCGCAGGGCCCGCACCATCCGGGGTGAGGGATCCCTCGAGCTCCGTCCCAGGCCCTTCACCCAGCCGTTCGGGACCCACCAGCACGGTCTCGATCCTGGCGTCACACGCCAGGCGCCGTGCCGTGTCGACCGACACGACCCCACCGCTCTCCAGGGCACACCCCGGCTCGGAGGCGTCTGAGCCCTCACCCATCAACACCTGTACCGGCACGTGGACCACCACCGTGGCACGGTCGGGGTCGGGATCGGAGGCGACTCTGGCCGAGCAGATCGCCACCAGGGCGTCGGCACGGCGCTGCTCCGGGGTGGGAGCCTCTTCCTCCGGCGTCTTCGGCAGCCGGGCCATCATGCGCTCCACGGCGTCCGCCACCACCCGGCCCTCGGCGACCGACGGGCAGGCGTCCCTCGAACAGCAGCTGGCGTCCATCGGGGCTGTGCCAGAAGTCGAAGCTCCGGTCCTCATCCAGGTCCCGGCCCTGCACCCGGGACCTCCGCTCGAGCTCATTGCCCCTCTGCCTGATGGTGCCGGAGGCCACACGCTCGGCCCAGGGAAGAAGTCCCTGCTCGGTTTCGGGAGTGGCGAACCGGGTGAGCTCCACCACCTTGTCCACCCCGAGCCTTCCCGAGCTGAAGGCCTCAGAGGTCAGGGGCAGTGAGTGCAGGGCATGGGCGGAGGCGATCCATCTTCTGGCCTTCCAGTCGGCGATGCCGTAGCGGAGCTTCAGCCAGTGGGCCATGTCGTGGGCTCCCTCGCCCTTCCAGACAACGCGACGGTCGGCCTCGGCGATGAAGGTGAAGAACCGTCGTTGCGCACGACAGGCCTGTTCGTGGGTCGCGTCCATCTGTGCGAGGAACGCGGCGTTGCCGACACGGCCGGCCTTGCCTGACGGTCGGCGCTGCCCGCGCGTGCATCGTTGGTGGTGGCCTCGGCGGGGGACGCAGAGCGACCACTCGATTGAAGAACCTGCATCTGTCCCGGGACCTCCGGTGCTCAAGGGAAGGAAGTCTCGGGGGGAGGAGCCAGCACACTACCAAACTGGTGTGCGGGTGTCAACCCCCTGAGCAGGAGAAACGTGGACAAGTTCCGACACGCCCGACACGTCGGGGCACCGGGAGAACCGCGGACCCGTGGCGCGGTGACTACGATGGCGCGCCGAACGACGTATCGAGCGGCGGTGGCGAAACTGGCAGACGCGCCGGCCTTAGGAGCCGGTGGCCGAGAGGCCGTGTGGGTTCGACTCCCTCCCGCCGCACGATGAAGGTCGTTGCCTGACGGACACGGAGCGGGTAGAAGGAGCGCCATGGAAAACGCCGAAGCGAACGGAGCGTCCCGGTCGGATGCCGCAGTGAACGGAACGCCGTCGGCCGACGGCTCCGTCCTCGCCTACGTCGACGAGGCGGGAACCTACGGTCACGTTCTTCGCACGGCGCGCACACTCGCGCGCGAGCACGACGTGCGCCTGATCCTCTACCACTCGATCGCAAAGGCCGACGAGCCCATTCGCATCCCCGACGCGGACAGCGACCGCGCCCCATCCACCCAGCCGCTCTCCCCCGAGGAACTCCGCGGCGCCGCCCGCCCGCTCCTGGCGGTTGCCGTCCAGGAGGCACGAGACGGCGGCATCGACGCCTGGGGCTGGCTCGCGCCCGACCCGGGCGTGGGCCCCCTGATGCGCTACGCCGAGCACGTCAATGCCGAAGTCGTCGTCCTGCCCGCGGAACTCGGCGACACCGCTGTCTTCGCCAACATCCGTGGCGAGCAGCTCCAGGTCGCCCTCGAGAGCGGGACCGTGAACGTGGTGATCGTCGACCGGGAAGGCCGCCTGGTCGGTCCGGGCTGAGGACGAACGCTCCTAGCCTTCCTTCCGCAGGGCCTCCCCCAACGCGCGCAGCGCCTTCCCCCGGTGACTGATCGCGTTCTTCTCCGGCGGCGGCAGCTCCGCCATCGTCTGCCGATACCCCGAGGGAACGAACGCCGGGTCGTAGCCGAACCCGCCGCTCCCCCGCGGCTCCAGCGTGATCCGCCCCTCGCACGTCTCCTCGACGTCGATCGCCTGCCCCTCGGGCCACGCGCACGCCGCGGCGCAGCGGTACCGCGCGGTTCGCTCCGCCTCCGGAACGTCCGCGACGCGCGCCAGCAGCAACGACAGGTTCGAAGCGTCGGTCGCGTGCTCACCGGCGAACCGAGCCGACCTCGGTCCCGGGGCGCCGCCCAGCGCATCCACCTCGATGCCCGAGTCGTCGGCCACCGCCGGGACGCCCAGGACGCGCGCGACCTCCATCGCCTTCAGCAGCGCGTTCTCCCGGTAGGTCGTCCCGGTCTCCTCGATGTCCGGCCACTCCGCGCCCTCGGCCGTGACCCATTCCACCGGCCAGTCCGCGCAGATCTCGAGGATCTCCCTGATCTTGCCCGGGTTCTTCGTGGCCAGGGCCAGCCGAACAGGCAGCGCCATCGAACGCGCTACAGCCCCGCGAGCGTCGACCGCTGGAACTCGACCAACCGCTCGATCCCCGATGCGGCCGCGTTCACCAGCTCGTCCAGCTGCGCGCGGGAGAACGGCATCCCCTCGGCCGTCCCCTGCACCTCGACCAGCGAGCCCGCGCCCGTCATCACGACGTTGAAGTCCACCTCGGCGCGCGCGTCCTCCTCGTAGCAGAGGTCCAGGAGCAGCTCGTCGCCCACGATGCCGGCGCTCACCGCACGCCACCGCGTCGGTCAGCACGTCCCCCGGTACCGACCCGTCGCCCGACAGCCGCGACACGGCCTGCGCCAGCGCCAGGTATCCCGCCGTGATCGACGCCGTCCGCGTTCCGCCGTCCGCCTGCAGGACGTCGCAGTCGATCAAGATCGAGCACTCGCCCATCTTCTCGAGCGCGGTCACGGCGCGCAGCGACCGCCCGACCAGCCGCTGGATCTCCTGGGTCCGTCCCGACGGCCGGCCGCTCTTCACCTCGCGCGGCGTCCGCACAGCCGTCGCCCTCGGCAGCATCGCGTACTCGGCAGTGACCCACCCGGAACCGGTCCCCTGCAGCCACCGCGGGGCCTTCGGCTCGTACGACGCGCTCACCAGCACGCGCGTCTTGCCCATCTCCAGCAGGCAGGACCCCTCCGCCCACTCGAGGTAGCCCATCTCGGCCTTCACCGGCCGCAGGTCCAGGGGCCCCCGGCCGTCCACTCGCTGCTTCGTCACGCGGTCACCACCATTCCCTCCTCCGCCACCGAGATGTCCCCACGGAACGCGGCGGCCGCGCGCTCGGCGGCGCGGTCCCGCTCGGCCCGCAGATGCGAGAGCACGAGCCTACCCGCATCGGCCCCGGCGGCGTGCTCGCCGGCCTCGACCGCCGACAGGTGGAGCGTCTCGGCGCCGTCCCGCGCGGCGAGCGTCGCCTCGGCCACCAGCACGTCGGCTCCGGCCGCGAGCGCCACCAGCGACTGGGTTGGCGCCGTGTCGGCGCTGTACGCGATCGATGCCCCGCCCGCCTCGATGCGCATGCCGAGCGTGGGCACGTAGTGGCGCATCAACGCGGTGTGCACGGTGAACGGCCCGGGATCGAACGTCTCCCCCGGCTCGACCTCGTGGATGTCGAACACCGACGGCACGCGCTCTTTCGCCTCCGGTGGCAGCAGATCGAGCGCCCGGTCGAGCAGACCGGGCGGCGCGAAGACCGGCGTCCGCGGCTGGTCGGACGGGCCGAACCACCGCGCGTAGAAGAAGGGATACAGGTCCAGGAAGTGATCGAGGTGCGCGTGGGTGAGCACCAACGCGTCGACCTCGCCGATCTCCACCGTCCGCTGCAGGTTCGCGAGCGTTCCCGTTCCCGCGTCCACCCAGAGCGCGAAGCCGTCCTGCCGGAGCAGGTAGCCGCTCGCCGCGCCGCCGGCGCGCGGCCACGTGCCGTCGGATCCGAGGACGGTCAGCTCCACGTCAGTCCGCCGGCCTCGATCCGAGGGGCACCGCCCGCACGTCGTGGAACTCGGGCCGCGAGAACAGCGTCAGCAGCGAGGCGAACGTCGAGGTCTCCCCCGACGACTCGTACGCGTGCTGTGGCGGCGACGGGTCCTCGCGGAGCGCGCCGCTCGCCAGCAGCGACTCGTACACGGCGACCGCGGTCTCGTCGGCCGACGACACGAGCGCGACGTCGTCGCCCATCACGCCGCGAAGGGCCGCGCGGAGCAGCGGGTAGTGCGTGCACCCCAGGATGAGCGTGTCGACGCGCGCGACGCGCAGCAGCGTCAGGTACGACTCGGCGACCACGCTGCAGCTCGGGGCTGGTCGTGTCGCCGCGCTCGACGAACTCGACGAACTGCGGGCACGCCTGCGCGATCATCTCGATCCGACCGTCCGGGTCGACCGCCGACGAGGGCACGCTCGTACGAGCCGCTCGACACGGTGGCCTGCCGTGCCGATGAGGCCGACCCGGCCGTTGCGGGTCGCCTTCATCGCCGCCCGCACGGCCGGCTCGATCACGCCGATCACCGGGACGTCGCACGGCCGCCGCGACGTCGTCGAGCGCCGCCGCCGTCGCCGTGTTGCAGGCGACGACGACGATCTTCACGTCGCGCCCGACCAGGTACCGGGCGATCTCGACCGCGAAGCGCGCGGGTCTCCTCCAGCGGCCGCGGGCCGTACGGGAACCGCGCGGTGTCGCCGAAGTACACGACCGACTCCTGCGGCAGGACCTCCATGATGGCGCGCGCGACCGTCAGGCCGCCGAGGCCCGAGTCGAAGACGCCGATCGGCCGGTCGTCACCCACGCGCGATCACCACCACAGCGTCCGTTCCACGTTCTTCTCCGCCTGGTCCACTTCCTTGTTCCAGGCGTGCGTGGACAGGTACTTCCAGCCGCCGTCGGCCAGCAGGCAGACGACGTCGCCGGCGTCGAGCCGCTCGGCAACCCGGCGGGCGGCGTGGATCACCGCGCCCGCGGACAATCCGGCCAGGATCCCCTCCTGCTCGAGCAGGTCGCGCGTGGCGTGCAGCGCGTCGGAGGAGTTCACCAGGAACTTCCCGTCCAGGACGGTCTCGTCCAGGATCGGCGGGATGAAGCCGGCGTCCAGCGAGCGCAGCCCGTAGACCAGCTCGCCGAGCTCGGGCTCGGCGGCGATCACCTTCACGTCGGGGTTGTGCTCTTTCAGGCGCCGTCCGGCGCCGGTGAGCGTCCCGCCGGTCCCCAGCCCGGCCACGAAGTGCGTCACCTCGGGAAGGTCTCGGACGATCTCCGCGCCGGTGCCGTCGTAGTGCGCGGCCGGGTTCGCCGGGTTCCCGTACTGGAACGGCATGAAGTAGCGATGGGTCCGCTCCATGCGCCGCGCGACCTCGATCGAGCCGTTCGTGCCCTTGTCGGCGTCGGTGAACACGATCTCGGCGCCGAACATCTCCAGCAGCTGGATGCGCTCCTCGCTGGCGTTCTCGGGGATGACCACCACCAGCTTGTAGCCCTTGCGGGAGGCCACCATGGCCAGCGCGATGCCGGTGTTGCCCGAGGTCGGCTCCAGGATGGTGGCGCCGGGCTCGAGCCGGCCGTCGCGCTCGGCCTCCTCGATCATGCGCAGGGCGATCCGGTCCTTCAGCGAGCCCGTCGGGTTCTGGCCCTCGAGCTTGGCCCACAGCCGCACGCCCGGCCTCGGCGACAGCCGCTGGATGCCGACCAGGGGCGTGTTGCCCACCGCGCCGAGGATGTCGTCCGCCTTCACGGCGTCGATTATCCCAGCGCGAGTGACAAGGCCGACTTACAGCTTGTAGCCGAAGCGGCGGAGCAGCTCCTTGCGCTCGGCGATGTCGGCGTCGGTCTCGATGCCCATCGGGCTCGAGCCGTCCACGACCCCCAGGATCGCCCGGCCCTGGTCGGTCTGGCCCGACGACGACCTCCACCGGGTTCGCGGACGCGCAGAAGATGCGGCAGACCTCCGGGACCATCTTCACCGCGTTCAGCACGTTGATCGGGAACCCGCCCTCCAGGAACACGATGAACGAATGCCCGGCGCCGATCGCCTCCGCGTTGCGCTGCGCGAGCCCGATCAGGTCGTCGTCGTTGCCCGCCCACCGCACCAGACAGGGACCGGACGCCTCGCAGAACGCCAGCCCGAACTTCAACCCGGGCACGGAGCCGACCAGTGCCTCGTAGAGGTCCTCGACCGTCTTGATGAAGTGCGATTGCCCGAGGATGAAGTTCAGGTCGTCGGGCTTCTCGATCCGAACCGTGCTGATGTCCACGCGCACCCCCGAACACAGAGAGGGATCGAGAGGTGGTGACCAAGCGTCCGAGTCGCCTGTTCCCTCATGTAGAGGGGTACGGTCTCCCGAGACCGACCGGGCGTGGGTGCCACCTCTCAATCCCTACCCGGACCACGATACTCCAGCGGAGCCTGGGCCGCGAACCCCCGAACGGCCCTGCCCCGGCGGGACCGGCGACCCCTTAGACGAGTCCCTGGTCGAGCATCGCGTCGGCGACCTTGACGAAGCCGGCGATGTTCGCGCCGTTCGACGTAGTTGCCCGGGCGTGCCGTACTCCTCGGCCGTCTCGCTGCACCTGCGTGTGGATCGACTTCATGATGTCCTTCAGCCGGGCGTCGACCTCCTCGCGCTTCCACGGAAGGCCGCTGGCGGTCCTGCGTCATCTCCAGGCCGGAGACCGCGACGCCGCCGGCGTTCGCCGCCTTGCCCGGGCCGTAGAGGATGCCGGCCTTCACGAACTGCTCGACGCCGTCGGGCATCGTCGGCATGTTCGCGCCCTCGCAGACGACGAACACGCCGCCGTTCGAGCAGGTTCGCGGCGTCCTTCGCGTTGATCTCGTTCTGGGTGGCGCTCGGGAACGCGCACTCGGCGGGGATGGCCCACAGCGGGTTGTAGTCGGCCTGCGCGTCGTGCGGCGTGAACGTCGCGCCGGGGAAATGCGTCCGCGTACTCGTGGATGCGGCCGCGGCGGTCGTTCTTCAGGTCCATGACCCAGTCGAGCTTCTCGTTGTCGATGCCGGCGGGGTCGTGGATGAAGCCGCCGGAGTCCGACAGCGTGACGGCGCTTGGCGCCCAGGTCGAGCAGCTTCTCGACGGTGTACTGCGCCACGTTGCCGGACCCGGAGACCAGGCACGTCTTGCCCTCCAGCGCGTCGTCGCGCGTGTCGAGCATCTCCTGCGCGAAGTACACGGCGCCGTAGCCGGTCGCCTCGGGGCGGATCAGCGAGCCGCCCCAGCTCGATGCCCTTGCCGGTCAGCACGCCGGTGAACTCGTTCGTGATCCGCTTGTACTGGCCGAACAGGAAGCCGATCTCCCGGCCGCCGACGCCGATGTCGCCGGCCGGGACGTCGGTGAACTGGCCGATGTGGCGCTGCAGCTCGGTCATGAACGACTGGCAGAAGCGCATGACCTCGGCGTCGCTCTTGCCGTTGCGGGTCGAAGTTCGAGCCGCCCTTGCCGCCGCCCATCGGCAGCGTCGTCGAGCGCGTTCTTGAAGACCTGCTCGAAGGCGAGGAACTTCAGCAGCCCGAGGTAGACGGTCGGGTGGAAGCGCAGGCCGCCCTTGTAGGGGCCGATGGCGCTGTTCATCTCGACGCGGTAGCCCGCGGTTGATCTGGATCTCGCCGTGGTCGTCGACCCACGGGACGCGGAACATGATCGACGCGCTCGGGCTCGACGATGCCGCTCGAGGATCTTCTGCGTCGCGGTACTCGGGGCTTTCGCTCGAGCACCAGCTCGACCGACTCGGCGACCTCCCGCACCGCCTGATGGAACTCAGGCTCCCCCGGATTCCTGGCCTCGACGTCGGCCATCAATGTGCCTACGAAGTGACTCATCTGACCCCCGGCTCGTGATCGTCTCCCATTGTTTTCGGCATTGCCCCAGCGGGAGAGAAGGGTAACTCGACCGAGCGGGGCTGCGGCGGCCCTTGCTGTCCCTTTTGTGTGGCCCGAAATGGCCGGAACGGCTATCCCCGAGAGTTGTAGTCCTCGAACTCCCACCGGCCCAGGCGACTCATCTGCTCTGCCACGGCCTTCCAAGTCTCCCCGATGCAAGCGTTGGCGGACTCCGATATGAACGCCTCCACTCGCTCGAAGTTCCATTCGAAGACGATCAACATGTGTCGCCCCAGCACGATGGGAGTTACGACTCTGCGAGATAGCAACCACTTCGGCGTACAAACCTGAATATCAAATGACTCTTCCCAGCGCCGTCGCTTGGTCCCACCATCGCCTGCACAAGGCACGAGAACTCGTCCGGGGGTGAGGGCTCGTAGTTGGCAAGGTCTCGCACATCTAGACTGTGAAGTCCGTCGCAGGACTCCCTTCATGGTGGGTCGACGATACCGCGCGCAGCGAAGGCGCCGTCGAAGGGAGCGTGAAAGCGTCAGCCGCCGGCGACGGCCGGGAGGACCGAGATCGTGTCGCCCTCGCCCACGGCCGTTTCGAGCGAGCCGAGGTAGCGCACGTCCTCGTCGTTCACGTACAGGTTCACGAACCGGTGGAGCGTGCCGTCCTCGGTGACGATCCGCCGCGTCAGCCCCGGGTAGCGTGCCTCGATGTCGGACAGGACCTCGCGCACCGTCGGGCCCTCACCCTCCACGACCGGCTCGCCGCCGGACTGCTCGCGCATCATGGTCGGGATCTTCACCTTCACGGGCATCGCGATCTCACGCCTCCACTATGGTCGTGGCCTCGTCCCGGGAGGGCAGGCCGCAGAACAGCTCGTAGTCGATCAGCTCCGTCACGGTCGGCTCCTTGCCGCACACCGGGCAGTCCGGGTCCCACCGCAGCTTCACCGTCGTGAACTCCATGTCCAGCGCGTCGAACAGCAGCAGCCGTCCGACCAGCGGGTCGCCCTTCCCGATGATCAGCTTGATCGCCTCGACGGCCTGGATGGACCCGATGATCCCCGGCAGCACGCCGAACACGCCCGCCTCGGCGCACGACGGCACCGCGCCGGGCGGGGGCGGCTGCGGGAACAGGCACCGGTAGCACGGCGTCTCCTGCCCGGGCATGAACACCGACGCCTGCCCCTCGAACTGGTAGATCGACCCGTACACGAGCGGCTTGCCGAGCATCTGGCACGCGTCGTTCACCAGGTACCGCACCGGGAAGTTGTCCGAGCCGTCGATCACGATGTCGTACTGCCCCATGATCTCGAACGCGTTGTCCGACGTGAGCATCGTGTCGTGCGGCACCACCTTGATCCCCGGGTTCAGCCCGTGCAGCCGGTCGACGGCCGACTCCACCTTGGACCGCCCCACGTCGTCGGTATCGTGCAGCAGCTGGCGCTGGAGGTTCGTCAGGTCCACGCGGTCGAAGTCGACGATGCCGAGCGTCCCGACGCCGGCCGCGGCCAGGTACATCGCGATCGGCGAGCCGAGCCCGCCGGCGCCGACGCACAGCACCTTCGCGTCGAGGAGCTTGCGCTGCCCCTCGCCGCCGATGCCGGGAAGGATGATGTGCCGCGAGTAGCGCAGGACCTGTTCCTCGGTGAAGTTCTCGCCCGTCATGTGATCGTCACGTCCTGTTCCTCGATCTCGCCGTCCGTGATGGTGAACCCGCGCAGCACGGGGTCGGTCCGGTCCTCCAAGGACACCAGCAGGTAGTGCGCCTCCGGATAGAAGGCCAGCCGCAGGTCGGTCGGTGACGGATACGCCTCCGAGTGCGTGTGCGAGTGGTAGATGCCCACCAGCTCGAGCCCGGCCTCCTCCAGCTCGTTGAACACGCGAAGCTGCTCCTTCGGGTCGAGACGGTAGGAGACCGGGCTGGCGTCGGCGTTCGTCATGGGAAAGAACCGCTGGGCGCGCGCCGCCGTCTCCGGCGAGCCGTTCAGCGCGCCGGCCAGCAGCCCGCAGGCCTCGTTCGGGAACTGGCCCATCGCGTGGGCCACGAGCTCATCCCTGATGATGCCGGGTATCTCGATCACGCTGGTCCTTCTCCCGGGGTGCCGTCGCAGGTGCAATTTCTATTGCAACAGTCGAATCTACCAAGCCCATCCCGGTCCGGGTAGACCCCCGGGGCCGTCAGCCGGCGGGGTGACCGCGCACCGTGATGCGCCCGGCCTCGCCGCCCGTGACAACCCCCACCGCAGGGGCAGCTATTCCGCGGGCCTCCAGGGCGGCCTCGAGGGCGCCGGCCCGCTCCTCCGGGATGGCCATGAGCAGGCCGCCGGAGGTCTGGGCGTCGGCCAGCGCCAGCCGCTCCCACTCCGGGTGGCCGTCCCAGCCGACGTGCCCCTCCAGGAACTCGAGGTTCCGGCGCGTCCCCGAGGGGGCGAGGCCGTCGCGCGCCAGGTCGAGCGCGCCGGTCAAGAACGGAATCGCGGCCGCATCCACCTGTGCCGCCACCCCGCCCGCCTCCAGGGCGATGTGCAGGTGCCCCAGCAGGCCGAAGCCCGTCACGTCGGTCGCGGCCTTCGACGCCGGCCTCGCCCATCGCCTCCGCCGCGGCAGCGTTCAGTGTCGTCATGGTGTCGACGGCCGCGCGGACCTGCTCGTCGGTGGCCTTGCCCGCCTTGATCGCCGTCGAGATGAGCCCGAGGCCCAGCGGCTTCGTCAGGTACAGCCGGTCGCCCGGCCGCATCTCGGAGTTGCGCACCAGCCGGTCGGGCGCCACCAGCCCGGTGACGGCCATGCCGTACTTCGGCTCGGCGTCTCGGATCGAGTGGCCGCCGACGACGGCCACCCCGGCCTCCGCCGCCACCGCCGCGCCGCCGTCCAGGACGCGCGCCAGCAGGTCGAGCGGCAGGTCCTCGACCGGCCACGCGACCAGGTTCAGCGCGGTCAGCGGACGGCCCCCCATCGCGTACACGTCGCTCAGCGCGTTCGTCGCCGCGATCCGCCCCCAGTCGTACGGGTCGTCCACGATCGGCGTGAAGAAGTCCACGGTCTGGACGAGCAGCTCGCCGGACGGCAGCCGGTAGACGGCCGCGTCGTCGCCCGTCGCCGGGGACACGACCACCTCGGGCGGGTACGTCGACGGCGTGACCATTCCCATCACCGCCGCCAGGTCGCCCGGCGCCAGCTTGCAGGCGCAGCCGGCCCCGTGGCTGAACCGGGTCAGCCGGACCGGCGCTTCGTCGACGGTGCTCACCCCTCCAGTATCCCCGCCGGGCCGTTCGAAAAGCCGACTCGCTCCAAAACGTCGTATCCATTAGCGTTTGGGTCCAGGCCGGGGTGGGAGACCCTCCCTCCGGCCACCGAGTCCGAGCCGGACGGCTCGGGGGGAAGGGGGAACGCATGAGAGGAGCGATGCTCCGCATCGCCAGCGCACTGGCCCTCGCCGCCGGCTCGCTGGGGCTGGCCGGCGCCACCAACGTCGCCACGGCCACCGCCGGGACGGTATCCGCCACGGGCCAGCACACCACGTGCATCGGGCACCATTTCAAGTACTCGGAGGACATCGAGATCCACTACACGAACGGCTGCACCGGCCATGACGAGCCCGAGCTCGACCCGATCTCGGACGAGCCCGGCTCGGCGCAGAACCTGACATGGACGATCATCCTGCCGTCCGACGGTGGTCAGCCTGTGTCCTCGCTGCTGCTCCCCTGGACGGGCGGCACGGTCACCGACCCCGGCGCCCTGTTCGACCAGGCGTTCCAGGAGCTGCAGTTCTACCCGGACACGGTCGTGACCGCGTGTACCGCCGATGGGAACTTCCACTACGGCAGCGCCGTTCCCAACGCGTTCACCGTGTGCTCGCCCGTGTGGCAGGTCATCAAGAGGCACGGGCAGTACATCGAGAACGCCGCGTTCAACGACATGCTCCGCGACGGGAACACCGACCAGCCGCTGATCATGCACGGCGGCGACACGGTGAAGATCGCGTACTCCGTGACCGCGGCCAAGGACGGGTGGCACGTCGACGTGAAGGACCTCACCACCCATCACAGCGGCTCGATCGTCCTGAACAGCAAGAAGCGCGGGCCGCTCAACCCCGCGTACGACACGCAGACGGTCGGCAACTCGCTGAAGTGGGGCGCCGTCCACGACACGCCGGCGTCGTTCGTCTGGGAGATCGGGCACACCGACCTGTACGGATCTCCCCCGGGCAAGTTCTGCCTGCCGGGCGACACGGCCTGCGGCACCTACGACGCGGCGCACTGGGCCGCGACGTCGCCGCTGCGGATCGTGTCGGTGCAGTTCGCGCACAGCAAGGCGACGACGTGGGGCGTGGTGAGCGACTACGGCGGCGTCGACGAGGTCCGGCAGACCTGCAAGATCTACGGCAAGCCGTACTGCACCTACCCGTGGTTCGCCTGGGACGGCAAGCGGTTCACGTACGGCGTGAACTTCCCGGGCACGAAGCGGGACTTCGGCAAGGCCGCGCAGTTCCAGACCGAGCCGGCGTGCGGAGGCCCCTTCGGCCGCGACAGCACGTACTGCGTGACGGTCATCAAGCAACCCAAGTCCTGACGCTTGGGCCGGCTGCACCTCCCCGGCTGCCTAGCAGCCGGGGAGGTGCGACCGGAACGCGATGTAGCCGAGGCCCGCGCCCAGGTCCAGCAGCGTGTGGGCGACGATCAGCGGCCACGTCCTGCGCCAGCGCAGGAAGATCGTGCCGAACAGCACGCCCAGGAGCAGGTTCCCGATGAACCCGCCCCACCCCTGGTACAGGTGGTACGAGCCGCGCAGGATCGCGCTGACGGCCACGGCCGCCGCGCCGGTGAGCGACAGCTGCTGCAGCTTCGGGATCAGGTACCCGACGTCGACGATCTCCTCGAGCAGCCCGGCCTGGATCGCCCCGAGGACCAGGATGGGGATCGTCCACCAGTGGCCCAGGGGCGGGGCGGGGATGACGCACCGGTTCAGCCCCAGCTGCACCGACGCCAAGTAGAGGAGGATGCCGACCGCGCCGACCACGGCGGCGAGCGCCATTCCGAACAGGACGTCCGCGCCGATCGTATTCGTCTGCAGGCCGAGGACGGAGACCGGCTCGCCCGCGCGCCGCGTCAGGTAGAGGACCAGCCAGACCGGCGCGAGGCCGAACAGGATCGAGGCGAGCTGCGTGACGAACGGGGCGACCGGATAGATCAGGCGCGTCTGGCCGCGGATGGGCGCCGTTGTCAGGTCGATGATCGCGAAGACGGCGCTCGCCAGGAGCGACAGGGACAGGACGACCAGGATCTCTTCCGCGATGTCGCGGCGGGAAGCTCGCGGGTACGGGGATCCGTCGATCAGGCGGGCGGGGTGGTGCACTCCCAGATGCGGAGCCGCCACAGGAACCGGCTGCCGCGCCGGATGAGCTCCACCACACCGGAGTCGGCCAGGCGCCGGAAGACTGCGGTCTCGGCGATCTTGCCCGGCAGCGGGAACAGCCGCTCGCGGAGGTTGCGGATGCGCCCCTCGAAGATGCTCCGGGCTGCCTTCAGGACCGCGTTCTCGTCCTGAATGGTTCCGGTGGGCAGATACAGCCTCCCGCCCGGACGAAGGTGCTCGCGGGCCGCCCGCAGCATGGCCACCGGAACCTCCGCTCCCGTCGGTCCGCCGGCGAACCCACCGGGGAACCAGTCGGACAGGTGCGCGAGGTCATCCGGGATGCCGGACACGTCGCCGATCACGACGTCCGCGCTGATTCCCTGCAGCGGCTCGAAGAGGCTGCCGCAGCGGAAGTCGGTCCGGTCGCCCAGGCCGAGCAAGGCGGCGTTGTGGGACGCGCAGGTGATGGCCGCCGTG
Source organism: uncultured Actinomycetota bacterium (assembly GCA_963770955.1). GTDB lineage: Bacteria > Actinomycetota > UBA4738 > UBA4738 > UBA4738 > DASPTB01. Next base: position 332,025 of record CAVYRK010000011.1, on the reverse strand, counting down.
TTGGGGTCGGTCCCGTAGACCCGGTCCGCGCCCATGCGGGCCGCCACGAACGAGAGGACGCCGGAGCCGCAGCCGATGTCGATGACGGTCTCGCCGGGGTTGACCACGAGCCCCTCGGCGAGCTCCCGGCTGGTGCTGGAGGGAACGAACACGCCCTCGTCCAGCAGCACCCGAAATGGCCCCGTGGGGCCGTCCCAAACCACCTCTCGCACATCGGGATTCATCGGCAAGGGCATCCTACTCCGTAAAGGGCCTGCGGAGACAGGGGCGGGACGGCTCATCATGCCTGGGCCGGAGTCGTGGTGGGGGCGTCGCCGGGCGCCGTCCTCTCGCTGGATCGCCCTCGCCGGGGAGACTCGCCCGGGCGCCACAGCCAGTACCCCACCGGGAAGAGCCGGATGTTCAGCCGCCGGCTCAGTAGCCCCCAGAGCCCCTGCGGGAACCAGATCGCGACGACCACCGCCACGCCCCCCAGCAGGATGAGGTACCAGGCGCCGTACTGCGACAGGGTCTGCTGCAGCACCAGATAGACGATGGACCCGACGATCGGGCCTTCGATGGAGCCGATCCCGCCGATGATCGTCACGAAGATCATCTTGGCCGACCACTCGACGCTGAAGACCGACGCGGGCTGGACGAACTGCTGGCTGACCGCGACCAGGGCCCCGGCGGCGCCGCACCCCGCGCCGGCGATCAGGTAGACGAACCGCTTGGCCCGCGTGACCCGCGCGCCGGCGCTGCGGGCGCCGACCTCGTTGTCGCGCACGGCGGTCATGACCAGGCCCGTCCTGCCCCGAAGGACCATGTACGCGGCGGTGAGCGCCAGGACCGACACCGCCAGCGACGCCCAGTACGTGTACGCGCCGAGCAGCGTCGGGTTGACGCCCTGGAACCCGCTCACGCCGGCCCCGGTGCCGCCGCCGAGCGTCTGCGAACGGCTCACCAGGAGGCGGAACAGATCGGCGACCACCCACGTCGCGATCGCGAAGTACCCGCCGCGCAGGCGAAACAGCAGCAGGGACACCGGCACCGCGAGCAGGGCGCATCCCACGGCCGCCACCGGGATCGCCGCGAACGGCTCCGACCCCGTGCAGGCCGACGTAGAGCACGATGTAGGCGCCCACGCCGATGTATGCCTGCTGCCCGACGGAGACCATTCCCGCGTACCCGGCCAGCAGGTTCCACATGCTCGCCACCGTCAGCAGGATGAGGAAGTTGACGAGCGTGTCGGTCGTCCCGGAGAACACGACGTACGGGAGCGACGCGAGGGCCACCACGACCACGACGGCCAGGGCGGCGGTCCACCGGGTCGGCCGGCGCGACCGCGTCACGCGCACCGGCTCGGCCTCCGGCGAGGCCACGGGGCGCTCCGTGACCTCGCTCATAGCGTCACCCGCCGCCCCGTGATCCCCTCCGGGCGGACAGCGAGCACCGCGAGGAACACGACGTGCCCCGCGATGATCTGCAAGCTCGGGTCGTACTGGCCGCGCGACCGTCTGCGAGACCCCCAGGATGATGCCGCCGAGCAGCGTTCCCCACAGCGAGCCGAGGCCGCCGATGACCACGGCCTCGAACGCGTAGAGGAGCCAGTTCACGCCGCTCGAGGCGTTGAACGACGAGTACATCCCGAAGGCGATGCCCGCCAGCGCCACCGTGCCGAACGCGACGGCGGCCGCGACGCCGAAGACGTGCTTGTAGCCCACTCCGGACAGCTGGGCGGCCTCCGGGTCGTCGGCGACGGCGCGGATCATGCGCCCGGTGCGCGAATAGGACAGGAAGTACTGCAGCCCAAGCAGAACGACCACCGCGAGCACGAAGATGCCGAGCGAGAGGTACGCGATGGAGATCTGATCGGTGACCTGAATGGAGCCGGAGATGAGCGAGCCGATGTTGATCGAGTGGCTGTCGGCGGAGAACGCCTCCAGCAGGACGTTCTCGATGATGACCGACAGGCCGAACGTGACCAGCAACACCGTGAACGGCCCGCGGTCCAGAGCGGTCTGGATCAGCGTCCGCTGGCCGACGTACCCGAGCGCGACGAAGATCGGCACGACGAAGATCACCGACAGCAGCCCCGACAGGTGCAGCGCGGGAGCGAACTCCACGGCGAGGAACGCGGCGACGATCGCCAGGTCGCCGTGCGCCAGGTTGATGACCCGCATCGTTCCGAACAGCAACGACAGGCCGCACGCGAACAGCGCCAGCAGCCCACCGAGGAGGATGCCCTGGATCACGGCGTTGACCCAGTTCACGCCGATCCTCCGACGCTCGACAGTCCGAAGTACGCGGCCTCGATCTGCTCCGGCGTGAACTCCGAGGGACGGCCCTCCAGCGTGGTGCGCCCCTCCAGAGGCACTGGATGCTCGACGCGACGCGCACGGCCTGGCTGACGTCCTGCTCCACCAGCAGCACCGTCATGCCGGACCGCCGCAGCTCGGGCAGGAGCGCGTAGATCTGCCGGACGACCACGGGCGCGAGTCCCAGCGACAGCTCGTCGAGCAGGAGCACCTGGGGGTTCGATCACCAGGGCGCGCCCGATGGCGACGGCCTGCTGCTCGCCGCCCGACATCTGCGCGGTGCGCTGGCGCCGGCGGTCCCACATCCACTGGAACAGCTCGTACACGCGCTCGACGCTCCACGGCCCCGGCCGGGCGTTGTACGAGCCGATCAACAGGTTCTCCTCGAGCGTGAGCGAGGGAAAGAGCCTGCGGCCTTCCGGTACCAGGGCGATCCCTGCAGCGAGGCGGCGCTCCGGCGGCACGGTCGTCAGGTCCACCCCCTCCAGCGAGATGGTCCCGTGCGCCGCGCGGTGCAACCCGGCGATCGTCGCGCAGCAGCGTGGACTTCCCCGCGCCGTTCGCGCCGATGATCGCGTACACCTCGCCGGCACGAACCGTCAGGCTCACGTCGGCGACCGCCCGCAACTGGCCGTGCATCACCGTGAGGTCCCGCACCTCGAGCAGGACCTCGCTGCCCTCGTCCTCCGCCGGCGCCGCCGGGTCGGTCACGCTCACGTGTCTGCCTCGGGCATGCCCGCCTCCGCCAGCGACTCCGCCGTGGCCTCGGTTCCGAGGAAGACCTCCCTCACGGCAGGGCTCGCGAGCACCTCGGCCGGCTCACCGTCGCCGATGAACTTGCCGCCGGCGAGGCAGATGAGCCGGTCCACGGTCTGCATCAGGGCCCGCACGACGTGCTCGATCCAGATGATCGCGACGCCGCCGGCGCGGGCGCGACGCACGACGTCCACCAGAGCGACCATCTCCGGGTCGGTCAGCCCGCCGGCGACCTCGTCCAGCAGGAGCAGGCGGGGGCCGGTGGCCAGCGCCCGCGCCACCTCCAGGCGCTTGCGCTGCAGCAGTCCCAGCGAGCCGGCCAGGCGGTTCGACTCCGCGAGCAGTCCCGCTTCGATCGAGGGTCGCCGCGGCGGCGTCGTAGCTGGCCTGTCCGCGCTGACCGCCACCCTGCTGCGCCGCCATCAGGACGTTCTCGAACACGGTCATGTCCTCGAACGGCCGCGGCACCTGATAGGTCCGGCCGATCCCGAGGCGGCAGCGCCGGGCCGGATCGAGCTTCGTCACGGTCCGCCCGTCGAACCGAACCTCACCCGAGTCGGGCGACAGGTCGCCGGAGATCACGCCGAAGAGGCTCGTCTTGCCCGCGCCGTTCGGTCCCACGATGCCGACCGCGTCGCCTGCGTCCACCTCCAGCGACAGGTCTTCGGCGACGATGACCCGCCCGAACCGCTTGGTGACCTCGTCGAGCTCGAGCAGCACCCCCACAGCTTATGGGTTGGTGGCCACCAAATCCCCACCGATCTGCACGTCGGTGTTGAGGCTGTTGTCGACCACCACCATCTCCCACGGGAAGTTGGTGCCCTTCTTCCACTGGACGCCGACGGGATTCACGATGCCGATGCCGGGAATCGTCGGGCTGTTCTGGTCGGCCGGGTCGATGTGCGGGCCGACGGTGAAGTCGAGCGGCCCCGACATCCCGGTGTAGTTGACCTTGAACAGCTCGGCCGCGACCGCGTCCTTGTCGTGGGGGTCGGACGCCGCGGTCATCGCCTGGTGCGCGACCTCGAACAGCGAGTACGTGGACCCCAGCGACTGCAGCCACTGCTTTCCCGACGACGTCTGGTAGGCGTCGGTGAGCTGCTGCGTCGTCATGCCGTCGAGCGAGGACTTGTACGGCATGTACGGGCCCCACCACGAGTCGGTCGCGATGTTGTTGACCAGGTCGCCCAGTGCCTCGGTGTCCGCCGGGAACAGGAGCACCTTGGCGACCGTGGCGAGCTTCGGCTTGAAGCCCTGCTGGCTCGCCTGCTTCCAGAACGTGTTGAAGTCGGGCGGCAGCGGCGCGTTCGTGAAGACCTCGCAGTCCTTCGACTTGAACTTCGAGATCATCGACGTGTAGTCGGTGGTGCCGTCCTGATACGCGCCGCCGTCCACGATCGTGTAGCCGGCCGCCTTCGCCATGCCCGGCCATGCCGCGCGGAACGCGTTGCCGTCGGCGTCGTTCGGCCACTGGCCGGCAACGACCTTGTTCGTCGGGATGCGGTCCCACATCGGGATGAAGCAGCCGCCGAACGCCTCGGCGCCGAAGAAGTACATGGTCGTGTACTTGAACGGCTGCGGGTTCTTCGGGTCGGCCTGCCGCGCGAAGTACCACGCCTGCCACGGCACGACCGTCGAGACGCACGGCACGCCCGCGTTCTCGCACGCGGTCGCGACCGGGTTGGTCGTCTCCGGCGTCGAGCTGGTGACCACGATGTCGGCGTGATCGGTGTTGATCAGCTCGCGCGCGACCTCGGAGGCGCGGTTCGGGTCCGACTGGCGAGTCCTTGACCAGGATGTCGACCGTGTAGGTCTTGCCGCCGACCTTGAAGCCGCCCTTGTACGGGCTGGTCTTCCGGATCGTGTCCACGACGAAGTTGTCGCCCGACGCGAAGCCGGCGAGCGCGCCGGTCTGCGGGCTGACGAACCCGATCGTGATCTTCCCGGCGCTGCCGCCGCCCGAGCCCTTGATCGAGTTCGAGCACGCCTCGAGGAACCCACCCGCGCCCATCGCGAGCGCGCCGGCGCCGATTCCCTTGAGGACCGAGCGCCTCGAGACGGGCTCGGCCCAGGGGGGAACGCCTTTCGCCCTGGTCGGTTCTGCGCCGCTACCTTCGGTCCGAGCCTCCATCCCTCTCCCCCGATCTGACCGGCGGCCGCGGCCGCCCCGCTGAGTGTGCGTGTAGCGCACACCTATACGAGCAGCGAAACATAATCACACGCCCTGGGACATGTCAACGATCACCGTTCGGCGCGCTCCCCGGCGCCGGACCACACGGGCGTGTCGAGATCCGGTCACGAAGGAGGGGGCGGCGGCGGGGTCACAACGCGGCGCGAGCCCACGGAGCGCAGGTCGGCCTCGATCTGCTTGGCGGTCCCGAGCAGGCTGGGCAGGAACTCGTCCCGGACCGCCTCCACACTGGCCCGGCTCGCGTAGGCGGAGACGTTGATCGCGGCGATGGTCACGCCCGAGGCGTCGCGCAGGGGGGCCGCCACCGAACGGATACCCTCCTCCACCTCCTGGTCGACGATCGCGTAGCCCTGCTCGCGGACCTCCGCCAGCACGGCGCGCAGGCGATCGGGGTCGGTGACGGTCTTGTTCGTGAGCCGGTCGAGGTGGACGGTGGCGAGGTACTGCTCCAGCTCGGCCTCGGGCAAGTTCGCCAGGAGCACGCGCCCCTTCGAGCTGGCGTGTGCGCGGAAGCGGGTTCCCACCGGCACCGCCACGGTCATGATCCGCTTCGCCGGGACGCGGGCGATGTCCACGATCTCGTCCCCGTCCAGCACCGCCACCGACGAGGATTCCCGGACGGTGTCGACCAGTTCCTGGACGTGGGGGTAGGCGATGTCCGGCAGGCTCATGGCCGAGAGGTAGGCGTACCCGAGCTCCAGCACCCGGGGGCGCAGCGAGAACTCCCGGCCGTCCGACCGCACATAGCCGAGCTCGACGAGCGTGAGCAGGAACCGCCTGGCGGCGGCGCGGGTCAGCCCCGCCTCTCGCGCCACCTCGCTGAGCGTCAGGCGCGTGCGGTCGGGCCCGAAGGACCGGATGACGGCCAGTCCCCGCTCCAGCGACTGGACGAAGTCGTTGCTCCGCCGCCGGCCCTCGCGCGCTTCGCCGGCGTCGGCGCGGCCGGGCTCGGCGTGGTCGCGGCCGGACGCCTCGTTCATGAGGAAGGACCTCGGCGCCGGACGGCGGGGCGTGGGTGCGGCTTACGAACAGTAGTTCTCAACGTGGACATCCTAAGGAGCGCCCCGGGCCGGGTCAATGGAACGCGCCCTTGACAACCCGTTCGCGGCTACGGCAGAGTCGGTTCGGTTTCCGACTCCATGTTCGGATGTCGAACCGCATGCGGGTCCCAGGCCGGGCGTGGGCAACTCGGAGGTCCGGCGCGACGCCGACACGACAAGGGAAAGGAGCCCGGCGTGACTCTTCTGGACGAGGCGACCTGGAGCGGAAAGCTCTACTCGGATGGGTGGGAGCCGGGCGGCGCCGGCGAGATCAGCGTCATCGAGCCTGCGACCGGGGACAAGCTCGGCAGCGTGGGTGCGGCAAGCCCGGAGGACGTGGCGCGCGCCGCGAAGCGGGCCTCTGAGGCGCAACCCGCGTGGGCGGCGACCGGCTACCAGGAGCGCGCCGCGATCCTCCGCCGGGCCGGCGACCTGTTCAACGAGCACGCCGACGAGATCCAGGGCTGGATCGTCCGCGAGACCGGTGCCATCCCCCCCAAGGCGCAGCTGGAGACGTGGTTCGCGGCGAGCACCTGCTACGAGTCGGCGGCGCTCCCCTCGCTCCCGTACGGCGAGCTGCTCCGCTCCCGCGACCCCGTGCTGAGCATGGCCCGGCGGGTACCCGTCGGCGTCGTCGGGGTCATCTCGCCGTTCAACTTCCCGCTGATCCTGTCCATCCGCGCCGTCGCGCCGGCGCTCGCGCTGGGCAACGCCGTGATCCTCAAGCCCGACCCGCGCACGGCGGTCGCCGGCGGCGTCGTCCTGGCGCAGATCTTCGAGGAGGCGGGACTGCCGGACGGGCTCTTCAGTGTCCTGCCGGGCGGCGTCGACGTCGGCGAGGCGCTGGTGACCGACCCGAACGTGCCCATGATCTCGTTCACCGGCTCGACGCGCGGCGGCCGCGCGGTGGCGACGCTCGCCGGGCAGCACCTCAAGAAGGTCCACCTGGAGCTCGGTGGCAACTCGGCGCTGATCGTCCTCGACGACGTGGACCTCGAGAAGGCCGTCTCGGTCGGCGCATTCGGCTCATTCATGCACCAGGGCCAGATCTGCATGACCACCGGCCGGCACCTCGTCCAGCGGGCGATCGCCGACGAGTACACGTCGAAGCTCGCCGAGCACGCCGACCACCTCCCGGTGGGCGACCCGGCGACGGACCAGGTGGCGCTCGGGCCGATCATCGACGAGCGCCAGCGCGACCGCGTGCACGGCATCGTCACCGAGTCGGTGGAGGCAGGGGCGACGCTGGCGGCCGGCGGGACCTACGACGGGCTCTTCTACCGGCCGACCGTGCTGGCGAACGTCCCGACCGACGCGCCGGCGTACACGGACGAGATCTTCGGCCCGGTCGCGCCGGTGGTGCCGTTCGACTCGATCGACGACGCGATCAAGCTCGCCGGCGGCAGCGAGCACGGCCTCTCGCTGGGCGTCCTCACCAGCAACGTCATGCGCGGGCTGGAGATCGCCGACCGCATCCCGACCGGGATCGTCCACATCAACGACCAGACCATCGGCGACGAGGTGGTGAACCCGTTCGGCGGCGTCAAGGCGACGGGGACCTCGCGCATCGGCGGCGCCGAGGCGAACATCGAGTCGTTCACCCACGTGCAGTGGGTGACGATGCGAGGCGAGCTGCCCGACTACCCGTTCTGATCCGGCAGCGGAGAGCGGTGCGCACGCAGGTCGGCATCGTCGGAGCCGGCCCGGCCGGGCTGCTGCTGTCGCATCTGCTGCACCTGCGAGGGATCGAGTCGGTCGTCCTGGAGGCGCGGTCGCGCGAGTACGTCGAGCAACGCGTCCGCGCCGGCGTGCTGGAGCACGCGACGGTCGCGCTCTTCCGCGAGACGGGGATCGCCGATCGCCTGAACCGGGAGAGCCTGGTCCACGAGGGCATCGAGCTGCGCTTCGACGGCGAGCGCCATCGGATCGCGCTGACCGAGCTCACCGGCCGCGCGATCTCGATCTACGGGCAGCAGGAGATCGTGAAGGACCTGATCGCCGCCCGGCTCGATGCCGGCGGCGACATCCGGTTCGAGGTGGAGGACGTTCGGCTCGAGGGCGTCGATTCGGAGACGCCGGCGATCCGATTCCGCCACGACGGCAGCGAACAGAAGCTCACGTGCGACTTCGTCGCCGGGTGCGACGGCTTCCACGGCGTCTCCCGCGAGGCCATCCCCGCCGGCGTGCTGTCGGTGTTCGAGCACGACTATCCCTTCGCATGGCTGGGCATCCTCGCTGCGGTGGCGCCGTCGACCGACGAGCTGATCTACGCGTCGCACGACCGCGGGTTCGCGCTGCACAGCCTGCGCTCGCCGGAGATCAGCCGCCTGTACCTCCAGGTGCGCCCCGACGAGGACATGGACGAGTGGCCGGACGACCGCGTGTGGGAGGAGCTGCAGATCCGGCTCGGCGACCGCCACGGCTGGACGCTTCGGGACGGTCCGGTGCTCGAGAAGAGCATCGCGCCTCATGCGCAGCTTCGTCGTACGAGCCGATGCAGTACGGCCGGCTCTTCCTGGCCGGCGACGCGGCCCACATCGTCCCGGCCACCGGGGCCAAGGGGCTGAACCTCGCCGTCAGCGACGTCCGCGTGCTGTCCGAGGGGCTCGTCGCATGGTACGGAGGCGGCGGGTCGCGAGCGCGCTCGATCGATACTCGCGACGCTGCCTCGGGCGCGTGTGGCGCGTGCAGGACTTCTCGTCGTCGATGAGCTCGATGCTGCACCGGCTGCCCGACGACGACGGCGGGTTCGGCGCCGGCTCCAGCTGGCGCAGCTGCGATACGTCACACGGAGCGAGGCCGCCGCACGCAGCCTGGCCGAGAACTACGTCGGCCTGCCGCATGCGAACATCTAGCGAGGAGGAGCGCATGGCGAAGACACCGATCACCTACCGCGCCGAGGTCGTGGGGAGCCTGCTCCGTCCCGCCTACCTGAAGGACGCGTTCGAAGGATTCGAACGCGGGGAGGTCACCGAGGCCGAGCTCCGCGAGACGCAGGACCGTGCCGCGCTCGAGGCCATCGCGCTGCAGGAGGCGTGCGGTGTGGACGTGCTCACCGACGGCGAGGTCCGGCGCCGCTTCTGGTTCGATCCCCTCACCGAGAGCCTCTCGGGCTACAACCCGGAGGTGCCCGCGCCGGTGCCGTTCAGCGCGGGGGCCGGGAAGCCGTCCGGGCCGCCGCCGATGCTGCCGGCGGTGACCGACAAGCTGGGCCTGCGCCGCAACCTCCCGCTGGAGGAGTACACGTTCGTCTCCGCGCACGCGCGCACGCCGACCAAGACGACCATCGCCGGGATGACGTACGCGAGCGTCCTGTGGGTGCCGGGGTACTCGGACACCGCCTACCCCGACCGCGACGAGTACCTGGCACAGGCGTTGCAGCTGATGACCGCCGTGGTGGGCGAGGTCGTCGCGGCGGGGACGAACTACGTGCAGCTCGACTCGCCGCGCTACACGCACATGGTCAGCGAGGAGGGCCGGGCGAACCTGGAGAAGGTCGGGCTGAACGTCGAAACGTGGCTCGCGGACATGATCGCCATCGACAACGCGCTCATCCACGCGTTCCCGGACGTGACGTTCGCCGTCCACCTGTGTCGCGGGAACCACCGCAGCATGTGGTCGGTGGAAGGCGGGTACGACGCGATCGCCGAGCAGCTCTTCAACGACCTCGCCGTCGACCGCATCCTGGCCGAGTACGACTCGCCGCGCGCCGGGACGTTCGAGCCCCTGCGCTTCGTGCCCGAGAACAAGACGGTCGTGCTCGGGCTGATCACGACGAAGGAACCGGAGCTGGAAGACGCCGGCCAGCTGAAGGGCAGGATCGAGGAGGCATCGGCTCACATCCCGCTCGACCGCCTGGCGCTCAGCCCGCAGTGCGGGTTCGCGTCGACGCTCCCGGGGAACCTGGTGACGTTCGACGACCAGCGGGCGAAGCTCGAGCTGCTGGCCGGGGTGGCGCGCGACGTGTGGGGATGAGCCGTCCGGAGCGCATCGCCGGGCGGGCCTTGCCGGACGTGGCGGCTTAGCCGGCCGGACCGTCCAGCCCGTCGTCCGCGAGCGTCTGTTGCGCCAGCGCGAACGCAGCGCTTGCCGCCGGGATGCCCGCGTACACGGCGGTATGGAGCAGGATCTCGGCGATCTCGTCGCTCGACAGCCCGTGACGGAGCGCAGCGCGGACGTGCATCGGGATCTCGTTCTCCGCGCGCAACGCGGTGAGCACCGCGAGCGTGACGGCCGACCGGGTTCGCCGGTCGAGCCCGGGGCGGTTCCAGACCGTTCCCCACGCCGACTGCACGATGAACTCCTGGAACGCCTCGGTGAACGGCGTCGTGGCTGCGGTCGCCCGGTCCACGTGGTCGTCGCCCAGGACCTCCCGTCGCACGCGCATGCCTTCGTCGTATCGGGCGTCGGTCATCGTCTCCTCCTCACGGGGACTCGTTCGTCAGATATTCGATGATCAGGTCGGTCACGCGGCCGGCCTGCTCCACGTTCGCGAGGTGCGCCGCCGGGTCGAGGACCTCGACGCGCACGCCGGAGATGCCGTCGGCGAGGAGCCGGACGCGCTCGTTCGGGACGGCGGGGTCCTGTGCCCCCGCGATGACCAGGGGCGGGACGCCGATCGCGCCGAGGTCGGGCCGCAGATCGGTGGTGCCAACCGCCTCGCAGCAGGCGGCGTACCCCTCCGGGGGGGTGGCCGCGATCATGTCGCGCATGCGCCGGATGGTCGCGGGCTCGGCCCGGGCGAACTCGGGCGTGAACCACCGCGCGACGACGGCGTCGGCGACGGCATCGGTGCCCTTCGCGCGAACCGTCTCGGCGCGCTCGAGCCAGGGATCGGGCGGCCCGAACCACGGCGTGGTGCAGATGAGCACCGTGCGGTCGATGCGAGCCGGCTCGTGCGCCGCGAGCCACATCGCGACGAGACCCCCCATCGACGCGCCGCAGACGTGCGCACGCTCGACACCGAGACGATCGAGCAGCGCCACGAGGTCACCGGCCAGGTCCTCGATGTCGTACGGGCCGGGCGGCACCGGAGAGCCGCCGTGACCCCGGTGGTCGTACCGGATCACCCGGAAGCGCTCGGCCAGTGCGGCCATCTGCGGATCCCACATGTCGAACGTCGAGCCGAGCGACCCCGAGAGGACGACGGCGGGCGAGCCGGCTTGGCCTTCCTCGACGGCGGACACCTCGACCGCGGTCATGCGCCGCCTCCGTGCCTCCGACGCGCATGCGCGGCGAGCGCCCGCTCGACGAATGTGTCCGCGCTCCCCAGGTAGCCGGAAGGGTCGAGCAGCTCGGCGATCCGCTCGGCCGTCAGGTGCTCCTTCAGCTCGGGGTGGCCGGCGAGCGCATCGGCAAACGACCGACCGGCGGAGACCTCGGCGGCCGCGCGTTCCACGATCTGGTGCGCGGTCAGACGCCCGAGGTCGGGCGTGAGCGCGGTCGTCACGCGCTCCGCGAGCAGGAGCCCGTCGGTCAGGTCGAGGTTCGCGCGCATTCGTGCGACGTCGACCTCCAGATGCTCGAGGCAGTCGCGGAGCCATGCGGCCGCGGAGCCGGTGGACAGCAGCAGCGCCGAGAGCGGCCGCCACTCCGCATGCCAGGCGCCCGCCGCCCGCTCGTGCTCCTGGGCCATGCTCGCCAGCAGGGTCGCGACGAGGCCGGGTGCCTGGTCGGCGCCGGCGCGAGCCAGGACGGCCGCGACCGGGTTGCGCTTGTGGGGCAGGGTCGAGGAGCCGCCGCGCCCGGCGACGCCCTCGCGCACCTCGCCGACCTCGGTCTGCGCGAGCAGCACCACGTCCCCTGCGGCCTTCGCGATCGCGCCGGCGGCCGAGCCGAGAGCGCCGGCCAGGTCCGCGATCCGGGTCCGCTCCGTGTGCCAGGGCATCGCGGGCTCGGCCAGCCCGAGGTCCTCCGCCAGGTACGCGAGCACCGCAGTCCCGGCGTCGCCCAGCGAGGCGAGCGTCCCGGCCGCGCCGCCGAGCTGCACCGCCAGGCGCGTCCAGCGCACGTGGTCCAGCCGCGCGGACGCCTCGTCGAGCCCGGCCATCCAGCCGGCGGCCTTCTGGCCGAACGTGATGGGCAGCGCGTGCTGCAGCAGCGTGCGTCCGGCCATGAGCGTGCCGCGGTGCCCGTCGGCCAGCGTGGCCGCGGCGTCGGACGCCGCGGCGACGTCCTCGAGCAGGGGGTCGAGCGCGCGCCGCGCGACGAGCATCGCCGCCGTGTCGGTCACGTCCTGGCTGGTCGCCCCCCGATGCACCTGGCCCGCGGCGTCTCCCTCGACCGCGTTCGTCAACGCCTTCACGAGCGGGATCACCGGGTTCCCCCCGTCCGCGGCGGCCGCGCCGATCGCGGCGATGTCGAAGTCCTCGGCTCGGCACGCGCGGCCGATGGCCTCCGCGTCCTCGGACGAGATCACGCCAGCGCGGGCCTCGGCGCGTGCCAGCGCCGCCTCCACGTCGAGCATGGCCTGCAGCCACGCGGGGTCGGAGACCTCCGCCCGGACGCGGCCGCGCGCGAGCACCTCGTCGAAGAGCCCGCCCGACGGGGGCTCAGACGTCGAAGAAGACGGTTTCACCTTCCCCCTGCAGCCGGATGTCGAATCGGTAGCCGTCGTCCGTGCATGCGGCAACGAGCGTCTCGCGCCGGTGCGCGTCCGCGACGAGCGCGAGCACCGGGTCCTCCGCGTTCGATTCCTCGTCCGCGAAGTACAGCCGCGTCACCAGGTGCTTCAGCAGGCCCCGAGCGAACACCGTGACGTCGACGTGCGGCGCCTGCAACCCGTCGCCCGTTGCGGCGGGCACACGACCGGGCTTCACCGTGAGGACGGCGTACTCGCCGGCCTCGTCCGTGAGGCACCGGCCGAACGCCCGGAAGCCCGGCTCGTCCCCGGGTCCCCGAGGGTCGTCCGGATGATTGAACCGACCCTCGGCGTCGGCCTGCCACGTCTCCACCATTCCGTCCGGGACGGGATCGCCGGCGCCGTCCGTGACGCGGCCGCGGATCCAAACCGAGCCGGGGGTTCCCGGCGGCACCACGAACGGCCCGTCGGCCCACGGCATGCCGAGCGAGAGGTAGGGGCCGATGGTCTGCGACGGCGAACGGGGCAGGCTCACCCGTCGTCGTCCTCGTCCTCGACGGGCGTCGCGTCCCTGCCGCGCAGGACGATGTCCCACTCGAAGCCGAGGGCCCACTCGGGAACGGTCTCGTTCAGGTCGAAGCGCGAGATCAACCGCTCCCTTCCGCGGGGGTCGGGAACCGAGTTGAAGATGGGTCCTGCCAGAACAACGGGTCTCCCGGGAAATACATCTGCGTCACGAGGCGCTGCGGGAACGCGTTGCCGAACAACGAGAAGTGGATGTGCGCGGCGCGCCACGCGTTTTCGTGGTTGGGCCAGGGGTACGCGCCGGGCTTGATGGTGACGAACCGGTAGCGGCCGTCGTCCTCGGTGAGACACCGGCCGCCGCCGGTGAAGTTGGGGTCGAGCGGGGACGGATGGCGGTCGCGGTCGTGGTGGTAGCGGCCGCCGGCGTTCGCCTGCCACACCTCGATCAGCGTGTTCCGCACGGGGCGGCCGTCGCCGTCGAGGACGCGGCCGTGGACGATGATGCGCTGTCCCTGCGGCTCGGCCTCGTGTTGCGACGTCAGGTCGTGGTCGGACGGGCCCACCCGCCCCTCCCCCAGGAGCGGGCCCGTCAGCTCGGTGAGGCTGTGCGGCAGCGGCACCAGCGACCGCTTCGGCGCGCGGAGGCGGGTCCCGACGTAGTCGGGATAGAGGTAGGGCGGATCGACGGGCTCGCGATCTCGCGGGTACGGCTCGGCAGGGACCTCGGACACCCTCGACCCTCCTGGACGACGCGCACGTCGCCCCGACGAGCGGCAGGGCGACCATCGCGCGCGATGCTAGGGCTGCCCTCCGATGGTGTCAACGATGCGAGCGGTTGTGCGCGAGGCGCACAACGCTCCCGGCGGCCTTGAGTTGACATCCCGTTCTCCAGTGTCGATGGTCGGGACCCACCACCCGGGAGGAGAACGACGATGGCCCGCAACCGTACTGCCGCCGACCTTGGGCTGATGTCCGGCGCCCCTCCGTTCCGGAACGCGGCTCAAGTGACGCTTGCGAACTGGCAGGAAGCGCCCTACAACCGCTGGGCGTTCCAGCACGTTCGCGATCTCGTCCCGACGGCGCGCATCCGCCGCGGCGACGGGCCAGTGTGGCGGTTCCCCCACGCCGAGCGCGACCTGTCCCGGATCCGGTTCCGGAACGCCGGCCGGGACCTGACAGTCGGTGACCTGCTGGACCGCACATGGACCGACGGGTTCCTGGTGCTGCACCGCGGCCGCATCGTGACGGAGCGCTATTTCAACGGCATGACGCCCGACACACCGCACCTGCTGATGTCGGTGTCGAAGTCGGTGACGTCGACGGTGGCGGGCATCCTCGCCGGCCGCGGTGAGCTGGACGTCGCGGCGCCGGTGACCTCGATCGTGCCGGAACTGGCGGGGACCTCGTTCGAAGGCGCGACCGTGCAGCAGCTGCTGGACATGCGCACCGGGACGCGGTTCGACGAGACGTACGAGGACCCCAAGGCCGACGTGCGGCTGTACGAGCAGGTGTACCTGTGGCGGCCGCGCGACGGACGAAGGCTCCCGGAGGACGCGATCGCGTACTTCAAGACCCTGCGCAACGACGGGAAGCACGGCGGCCCGTTCCGGTACCGCTCGATCCTGACCGACGTCCTCGGCTGGGTCGTCGAGCGCGCGGGCGGCGCGCGGCTCGCGGACCTGATCTCGCGGGAGCTGTGGCAGCCGATGGGCGCCGAGTTCGACGCCGAGGTCACCGTCGACGGCCACGGCAACGCGATGGCGGACGGGGGGATCTGCGCCACGCTCCGCGACCTGGCCCGGTTCGGGCAGCTGTTCCTGCAGTGGGGCCGGCGCGGACGGCAGCAGATCGTTCCGCGCGCGTGGATACAGGACACGATCCGCGGCGCGCCCGACGGCGCGACGGCGTTCGCGGAGGGAGTCCCGAGGGGTGGTACCCGGAGAACACGCACTACCGGAACAAGTGGTGGGTGTACGACCCGTCGGTGCCCTTCTACTACGGCGCGGGCATCCACGGACAGAACATCTACGTGCATCCGCCGTCGCAGACGGTGGTGGCGAAGCTCTCGACGTGGCCCGACGCGTGGAAGCCGAGCCTCAAACGGCTCACCGTGTCGGGCGTGCTGGCCATCGCCGAGACGCTGGAGCGACGATCGCGCTAGGCCGTGGGCGGGGCAACTCCACGGATCCATCACACGATGAACGGCGGCCGCGCAGTGCGCGACCGTAGACTCCGCGGGTGACCATGGGCCGTCGGGTCGCGACGATCTCGCGCCGAGCGATCGGCGTCGCCGCGGCGACCGCGCTGCTCGCGGCGTCCTGCACCGGCTCATCGGACCCCACCCCGACTCCGTCGGCGCCGGCGCGGCCGAAGGTCGTCCAGCGGCTCAGGATCCGCCCCGCCCGCTTCTCGCTCCCGGCCCCAGTCTCGCGGGAGACGGCAACCGTGTGGAACGGCGCGGTGTATCTGGCGGGCGGCCTCCTGGCGAGCCAGTCCTCCGCGAACGGGGTCTTCCAGCTCGACCCGTCGACGGGCGCGCTCCATTCGGTCGGCACGCTTCCCCATGCCGTGCACGACGCGGCGGCCGCCGTGGTCTCGGGACGCCTGCTCGTCTTCGGCGGCGGCGCGTCGGCGGTCGAGGACGTCGTGCAATCGGTGGATCTGCACTCCGGGAGCTCGGCGATCATCGGCCACCTCCCGACGCCGCTGGCCGATCTGCAGGCGGTGTCGGACGGACGCACCGTGTACCTGGTCGGCGGCTACGACGGCCACAGCCCTCAGGCGTCCGTGTGGGCGACCACGAACGGCCGCTCCTTCCGCACGGTCGCCACGCTGCCGGCCGGCGTTCGCTATCCCGCGGTCGCGATGCTCGGCGGCAGGATCGTCGTCGCCGGCGGCGAGACGGGCTCGGGCGCCGTCGACGCCGTCTGGATGGTCGATCCCGCGACGGGGAAGGTGAGCCGGGGCGGGCGGCTTCCCGCCGCCACCACGCAGGGCGCCGCGTTCGTGCTGGGCGGCCGGCTCTTCGTGGCGGGGGGCGTGGGCTCGAACGGTCGCCCGTCGGCACGCGTCTGGAGCGTCGACCCCGTCCGCCGGAAGGTGGCGTCCGCCGGGCGGCTGCCCGGTCCGCTCGCCGACACGGCCGTGGCGACCATGGGTGGCACGTCGCTGCTCCTGGGCGGGTGGGACGGAACGACGCTCGCCCGGGTGTCCGCCGCCCGCCTCGTGACCACCACGGTGAGGCCGAGCGCTCCGCCGGCGACGCCATCGGCGACCCCGTCGGCGACGAGCGCCGACGCGAAGGCGCGGCCGTTCGCGGGGCTTCTGATCATCGCGGACCGGGGCAACAACCGGCTCCTGGTGATGAACGCGCAGAAGCAGATCGTGTGGCGCTACCCCTCCCGGAAGCTGCCGCAGCCGCCCTCGCGCTTCTACTTCCCCGACGACGCGTTCTGGGTGCACCGCGGGCACGCGATCCTGATCAACGAGGAGGAGAACAACGTCGTCGCCGAGATCGCGTACCCGAGCGGCCGGTGGCTGTGGTCGTACGGACACGCCGGCGTGCCCGGGCATTCGGCGGGCTACCTCCACCAACCCGACGACATCTACCCGTATCCCCCGGCGGGCGCCGTGGTGGCGGACGCGCTCAATTGCCGCCTCCTGTTCTTCGGTCCGAGTGGGCGCGCGGGCCGGCAGATCGGCCGGACGGGCGACTGCACGCCCCACATGCCGGGCAGCGTCGGCTACCCGAACGGCGACACGCCGCTGCCCGACGGCGACCTGCTGATGAGCGAACTGATGGGCGGCACGGTCTCGCGCATCGGCCCAACCGGGGCCGTCCGCTGGTCGCTCCACGTCGCAGGTGTGCCGGTCCCGTCCGATCCACAGCGGGTGAACCGGGGCACGTTCCTCGTGGTCGACTACCAGACTCCGGGCCGCGTGGTCGAGTTCACCCGGAGCGGGCACGTCGTGTGGTCGTACGGGCCCTCCTCGGGGCGGGGCATGCTGCAGCACCCGAGCCTCGGAGCCCCGTTGCCGAACGGCCTGGTTGCGGTGTGCGACGACTACGGACACCGGGTCGTGCTGATCGACCCGGCCACCGACCGGATCGTCTGGCAGTACGGGGAGCAGAACCTACCCGGCCGAAGGGTCGGACGGCTGAGCTACCCGGACGGGCTCGACCTGCTCCTTCCGGGCGGCGTCACGCCGCTGCACGTGGATTTCGCCAACCCGAACCCCGTTCCCGGGCGTCCGTGATGACGGCAGGCGGCCACCCGGTGGTTCAGCCTGCGCGCACCGCGAACGTGAAGCGGCAGCGCGCCTCGAACCCAATCGAGCGGTAGAGCCGCTCGCCCACCGCGGTCGCCTGCAGGACGCCGAACCGGTAGCCGTCCGCGCGCCCGGCCTCCAGCGCGGACAGCGAGACGAACGTCCCCAGCCCCCTGCCGCGGAACGCCGGCAGCGTTCCCACGTTGTACAGGCCCGCGACGCCCGCCCACTCGAGCAGCACCGCGCTGGCCGCCGGCTCGCCGTCCGCGGTGGCCATGAACGCGCGGATGTGGTCGCGCGCCGGGAGCCGTGCGATCGCCCGGAGCATGGGCGGGGTGGTCTCGTCCGGCATCTCGTTGGCGACCTCGGTGACGCGGACGCAGGCCTCGATCTCGTCCGGGTCGTCCTTGACCTCGACGAGGCTCACGCCGGCCGGCGGCTCCGCAGCGCGCAGCGCGGCCAGGTCGACGGCCATGCCGGGGATGTGCTCGACCGCGAATCCTCGCGCGGCCAGGCGGTCGTCGATGTCGGCGGGCGGCGGGACGATCCAGAGCAGTGGGATGCTGCCGGCGTCGAACGGAGCGAGCGCGTCGTCGAGACCGGCGTCCAGGTCGTCCGTGGCGGGCACGCCGCAGATCCCGTTGAAGAACGGCATGGGGATCGAGCAGAGCCACCGGACGTACCCGTCTCGCCGCTCCACCCTGCCGCCGTCGAAGCGTTCCAACAGCGGCAGCCAGCCGTACCAGTTGTCCTCGATCGCCTTGACGAGCTCGGGGGAGCCGGCTCCACGAGCGGCGGCACGTTCACGAGGCGTCGTCCCGCTCACGGCGAAACCAGTACCGGCGCTCGCCCTCGAGGACGTTCTCCAGGACGCCACCATTCGCCTCGATCACCTTCCTGGACGCGACGTTCGTGTCGGGACAGGTCACCAGGACGTCGTCCACGCCGAGGTCGCCGCGACAGTAGGCGAGCGCGCGGGCGAGCATCGCGGTCGCGTGCCCGCGTCGCCGATGTCGCGGCGCGACGTGGTAGCCGATGTGGCCGCCGCACCGGGTGAGCGCAGGCGTCAAGCGGTGCCGGACGAGAACCGTGCCGATGTACGTTGACCCGTCGACGTACCAGAGCGTCGAGATCGGAACGCCCCAGCCTTCCTTCCGCGCGAGGACCTGCCGGACGTAGGCGTCGAAGTCGGCGGCGACGTCCTCGAGCGGGAAATCGGGCGTCCAGCCCTCGCGGCGCAAGTCGGCGGCGGCCTCCAGGAACGAGTCACGGACGTCGACGGTCGGCAGCGCCAGTTCCGGCACACCGTGAGTCTCGCACGGTGCCCGGGGTGGCCGCTTACGCTGCCGGCGTCCCCGGGAACGGCGGCAGGTTCCGCACGATCCAGCTCTGCACGTGGCCGTCCGGACGGTAGCCCCAGCCGGCGATCGTCGTGCCGTCGCCCGAGATCGCGACCGCCGTGTCGAGCCGCCAGCCGCGCAGTCCGGTCACGCCCAGGCCCTTCAGGTAGTCCTGGAGCTTCAGCATGCCGATCGGCCTCGTCCAGACGAAGGCGTCGCGGTGGCGGCCGCCGCTGAACCCCACGATGACACGCCCGTTGTCCGTGACGCCCAACGCCGAGGCGATCCCGAGCGGGCCGGTTCCGGTGCCGCGCAGCCGCCCCAGCAAAGTGACTCCCTTGTTCGCGGTCCATCGATACGCCTGCCGGCGCTCAGGCCCCCGGCTCGCCTCTCCGCCGACGACGACCCGGCCGTTCGACGAGACCGCCTCGGCGCTGCCCACGAACGTTCCCGACGGCGACAGCAGCCGCTCCGTGCCGTCGACCCACATCGCGCCGCGCCGCTCGCCCACCGGCGAGTCGTCCCAGCCGACGATGACCCTGCCGTCGGCGCTGATGTCGTTGGCACGGCTGGCCTGCCCGTCGAGGGACCCGAGGCTCTTCATGCCGGTCTTCTTCCGCCACCGGAACGCGCTGGCGTTGCACCCGTCCCAACCGAGCCCGACGACCGTCTTCCCACCGTTGGAGACGGCGTACGCGTTGCTGATGTCCGGACAGCCCTGCGATCCGGCGTACCCGCCGAGGCTCTCCCAGGTGGTTCCGCCACGCCAGATGGCAGCGGTCAGGTGCCCATGGTGCGGCGCGTCCCCCGCGATCGCCGCGCCGTCGCGCGACACCGAGACCTGGCCGCCGGCGTCACCGAGGAGCTCGGTGCCGCCCTGCCGTGTCCATCGGAAGGCGCCGCCGCCGAAGATCGCGTCGCCGACGAGGATCGACCCGTCCGACGACATGCTGAGCACGTTCGAATCGACGGGACCGATCGGCGTGAAGGTCGGCGTCTTCGCGTGTGGCGCGGCGGCCGCGCCGGCGTTCGTCTCCACGCCGAGCGCGAGCATCGTGACGAACGCAAGGCAGAGTGCAATCAGACGTGTCGTGCGCATGGCTTTCCCCGCTCCCTGATGATGTGGCCCCTACGTGCGCCGCGATCCCCCTCCGAACGGCAGTGCGACGATCGATCCATCGCCCGCGGTCGGGGAATTCTACCGGCGGGGCGTTGACTCCGCCAGGGGGGTTAGGGTCGTCCGGCGTGGACATCCGACTCCTACAGGACTCCGAGTCCGACCTGGCACAGGCGGACCGATTGCTGACGACGGCCTACCGGCCGTCGTCCTGGCGCCGGGAGGTCGAGGTCTACCTCCGGACGCAGCCGGACGGATGGTTCGTCGTGGAGGATGGCGGCGAGATCGTGGCGATGGCCGGCGCGCTCGCGTACGGGTCGTTCTGCTGGCTCGGCCTGGTTGCCACGCTCCCCGGCTGGGAGCGACGGGGCTTCGCCAGTCGGCTGTCCTCGCGCATCGCCGAGTGGGCGAAGGAACGCGGGTGCCGGACCGTCGCCCTCGACGCGAGTGAGAAGGGCCGGCCCGTCTACGAGCGCCTCGGCTTCCAGCCGGTCGGCGAGACGGTGGTCTTGGTCGCACCGACGTCCGCTCTGCCGGTGGACGACGGGACGGCGGAGCGGATCGACGACGTCGACGAGCTCCTGTCTCTCGATCGATCCGCCTTCGGGGGCGACCGGTCCGCGCTCCTGCGGACGATCCGGGAGCTCGAATCGCCGCGCCTCTACGCGATTCGCGACGGGGACGGCGTAGCCGGGTACCTGTTCGCGCGCGACGGCCTGCTGGGACCCGCCTGCGCCCGGTCACCGGTGGTCGCCGAGAACTTGCTTCGCGCCGCCCTCGCGGACTCCTCGAGCCGGACCGGCGGAGACGTCCGCCTCCTCCTGCCGATGGAGAGCGCGTACACGGACGTCCTGAACTCGCTGGGCTTTCGGAAGAGCCGGAGCCTCACCCACATGCGCCTCGGAGATCCGAACCTTCCCGGCGACCGCGAGCTGCTGATCGCCCAGACAAGCCTCGCTGCCGGCTGACGGGCTCAGGCCGTTCGCCGTCAGTCCACCACCTTGGGAGCCGGCCGGCTCCACTCGGCGTCTGTTTCGGCGCGGAACGCCTCGACCGCGGCGTCGAGCGTCGGGAAGAAGTGAGCCGGATCCATCGTTCGCATGAGCTCGTACCGCTCCATCTTTCGGCGAACGGGGTCCTTCATCTCGGCAAACACAACGCTGATCCCTCTCGCGTTGAGGGCCACGTCGAGATCGTGCAGCATGTCGGACGCGGTCGTATCGACGTCGGTGATGGGCTCGGCGGCGATGACGATCCATCTCGGGGGAGGCTCGGACCGCGTGAGCGCGCGAATCTGGTCGCGGAACGTGCGCGCGTTCGCGAAGAACAGCGGCGCGTCGAACCGGAAGATGACGCACCCGGGAAGCTGCTCGGCCGTCGGGTAGCTGCGGAGATCGTGGAAGCCGGGGACCCCCGGAACGCGGCCCAGGACGGTTTGGTACGGCCACCAGGCCCGGCGGAAGACGTTGCCGATGGAAAGGGCGATGGCGATCGCGATCCCGGCGAGCACGCCGAGCAGCACGACGCCCAGGAAGGCGGCGATCGACAGCGAGAACTCCACCCGGCGCTGGTGGTAGAGCCGCACCGTGGCGGGGATGTCTGCCAACGACAGCGAGGCCGTGATCACGACCGCCGCCAGCATCGGTTGTGGCAGGTTGCGGAGCAGGCCCGGCGCCACCAGGAGGATCAACGTGATCGCCGCGGCGCCGACCAGTCCGGTGACCTGCGTCTTGGCGCCGGCCCGCTCCGCCACTGCGGTACGCGAGCCGCTCGTGCTGACCGGGAAGCCCTGGAAGAGCCCGGCGGCGAGGTTGGCGGCGCCGATCCCAACCATCTCCTTGCTCCCGTCGATCTCCTGCCCCGAGCGGGCCGCGAATGCCGATGCCGTTGAGATGGTGTCCGCCAGCGAGACGACCGCGATGCCGAGCGCACCAGCGACGAGGGGCCCGATGTTGGACAGCCCCACGTGCGGAATGGTGAAGGGTGGGAACCCCTGCGGCAGGGCGCCCACGAGCGACACGCCGTGGGCCGCGAGGTCGAACACGCTCGCGGCGATGATCGACAACACGACGGCGATCAGGACGCCCGGAACCTTGGGCAGGACACGCTCGAACGCGATGATGACGACGCAGCCCAGCACGCCCACGGCCAGGGCAGCCGGCACCGTCTCACCGTTCGCGACGCCCTTCACGAAGCCGGCCACATCTCCGAGGAAGCCGTTGGCATCCACGGAAAAGCCGAACAGCTTCGGTAGCTGGCCCACCAGGATCGTGAGGGCGAGTCCGTTCATGTACCCGATCATCGTGGGTTTCGATATCAGGTCCGCGACGAAGCCGAGCCGAGCGATGCCGGCGAGCGCCGTCGTCGCCCCGACCAGAAGCGCGAGCACCGAGGCGAGCGCCACCGCCACCTTCGGATCGCCGTTCGCCCCCACCAGCGGGAGGATGGTCGCCGCGATCATGGGTCCCAGCGAGGAGTCCGGGCCCAGCACGAGGATCCTCGAGGGTCCGAACAGCGCGTATCCGATCAGGCAGAGAATGGACGTGTAGAGACCGGTGATGGGGGGCAGCCCGGCGAGCTCCGCGTAGGCCATCCCCTGAGGGACGAGGAGCGCCGTCAGCACCAATCCCGCGACAACGTCCTTGAGAAGCCACTGGCGCTTGTAGGAGGCGAGCACCCGGACACCGGGCACGCTCAACTGCATCAACGAACCCTCGGCTCGGGCGGCGTCGCCCTCACGTGCTCGTCTCCTTCGTGAGAACCCCGTCGCGTACGATACTCAATCATGACGCCGGCCATCGACCCACCCCCCGAACCGTTCGAGGAGGCGATCGCGTCGTTCCCCTCGCGACCCGCCGCTCCCCTCCGATCCCACGTAGAGACAGCGCTCCGCGAGTTGTCCCGCATCGACCACGCGGTGTACGAGGCGATCGCGTCGACGCCTTCGCCCGCGCTCGACGAGCCACTCCGGCGTCTTTCGAATGCGGCCAACCGGTCCGTCGTGTGGCTGGCCGTCGCCGCCCTCCTCGCCGCATTCGGCGGGCGGCGGGGCCGGCGGGCCGCCGCCGCGGGACTGGCCGCGGTCGCGATCTCGTCGGTGCTGGTGAACCTGGGCCTGAAGTCGATGCACGCGCGAAGGCGTCCCGACAGGACTGGGGCGGGCGTCGTGGAAGCCCGGCACGTGAAGATGCCCTCCTCATCGTCCTTTCCGTCAGGACACTCCGCGTCGGGATTCGCCTTCGCGACCGCCGCGGGCCGTGACCTCCCGCTCCTCGCATTCCCTCTGAGGGCACTGGCGGCGGCCGTCGCGTACTCGCGGGTACACAGCGGCGTTCACTACCCCGCGGACGCCCTCGTGGGCTCCCTGGCGGGCGGCGCCGTCGGGTCGGTCGTGGGCGGCGCGGTTGAGCGGGTGTTTCGCTCCAACTCCTGAATGGCACCCCAAGCGTCGCGTCCGGCCTCGTGGTGGCAACCCAGCCGGCCCGCGCGCTTTCCCAGTACGAAGTCCACCTGGATCGCGGTGGCGTCGGGCACCGTGCTGTTCGCCGGCTCGGCGCTCGCGGTGCATGTGGGCGCGACGGCCTGGGACGCGCGTGTCTACCGGTTCTTCAATGAGGTCCCATCGCCTGTGTCCTCGCTGCTCACACCCCTTTCGCGACTCGCCTCTCCCATCGCGATCGTGGTCGTCGTCGTGCTCACCGCGACCTACACCTGGATCAGGAATCGAAGTCCCCTGCCGGTCATCGTCGCCGCCGGCGCCGGCAGCGGCGCGTGGCTGGTGGCCAACCTGGCCAAGGCCGTCGCGGAGCGCCCGCGCCCGTACGAGGTCGTGGCGGACGCGATCCTCCGACAATCTCCCGCGCACGGCACGAGCTTCCCGTCGAGCCATACCGCGATCGCCTTCGCCGTGGCGATCGCGCTCCTGCCGTTTCTGCCACGTCCGATCGGCGTGATGGCGATCGGGTACGCCGTGCTCGTCGGGTGGTCTCGGATGTACCTCGGGGTGCACTATCCGCTCGACGTTCTCGGGGGAGCGGGCATCGGAATCGCGTTGGGAGGCGCGGCGGTGTTGATCGCCGGTCGGTTTGCCGCGCGAAGCGGCATCCGGGTGGAAGGGGTCGGTGCCGCCCTCTAGGCCCTGGGGCCCGAGGCGAGGATGCCGTCAGGCGACCTCGACCGGCTGACCGGCTGCGGTCCGCAAGAGCGCGCCGACGGTCGACGTGTTGAGCGGCACTGTCGCGGCCGCGGGAGCGAACCCCGGGGCATGCTTCGGGAGCCGTATGCGCAGCACGCCCGGCATGGACTCGAAGACGAGCGGCGGATCCATCAGCATCGCCTCGCCGTCGATCCCGATCTCGACCGGCGCGTTCGAGTCGACCTGGAACCGCGGCGACTCCCACTCGAGCCAACCCGGGAAGCTGCGAATCTTCCCCGCCGCCTCGAGCCCAACGAACGTGACCGCGTCGGCCGCGCTGGAGATCCGGGCCGTCACCACGCCGAGAGTCCCGAGATCCATCCGCGCTCGCGTGCCCCGGCCGTTGAGGTGGTCCAGTTGATACGGATCGTTCGACACCAGGATCAGGTGGGCCGAGGGGTACTCCGAGCCGTCGGGTCCGGTGAAGCGAAGATCGAACGGTTCGGCGTTGGGTCCGAGCATGTCCGGCAGCATGTCCGCGGCGGTCTTCATCTTCGCGTCCCGATACGCCTGCGATTGCACGATCTTCGCGTACAGCCCCATCGAGGCGTTGTTGACGAAGACCCTGCCGTTGACTCGAGCCAGGTCGACGTGGCGCTCCACGCCGTCGTGAAACGCGTCGAGGGCGCCGACGACATTCTCCCGATCGAGCCCGAGATCGAGCGCGAAGTGGTTCCGCGTGCCCGCGGGTACGCACACGTGCGGGATGTCGTGTTTCGAGGCCACGGTGGCGACGAGGGCCTGGGATCCATCGCCGCCGGCCATGCCGATCACATCCGCGCCCCGCGCGATGGCGTTCTCGGCCAGTTCGAGCAGGTCATCGCCGCGCTGGAGCACGATCGGCTCGATCCCTCGCGCGCGACACTCGTCGACCAGGTGGAACCGCTCGGCCTTGCCGCCACCCGACTTTGGGTTCATGAGCAGGACGGGATGATCCGGTCTGGGTGCCGGCGTCCCCGACACTGGGGCCGCGCGAAGCGTGTGCGGGTCTCGACGGAGCGCGTACCGAGCCGCGGCGGCCGACGCCAGGACCAGCGCCAACACCGCGATCAGCGGAAGAGACCTGCGATCCGCCGTCAGCGCGACGACGAGGAAGACGATCAGGCCCGCCGGAGCGAGGATTGTCCCGACCACCCTCGGGGCGGCCCGCCGAGTCACCGCGAACCAGAGACCGACCACCGCCACGGCGACCGCGACGACCGCAACCAAAAGCCTCCAGGCATCGCCCCGGACGAACAGAGTGAACACCGCCGCGACTGCGCTCACCAAACCCAGAATCGCAACCACCGCGGCGATCCGCCGGAGGGCTGCCGGTCGTTCCGAAACCGCCATGGACCCCCCATGCCAGCGAGACCGTCAAGCCGAGTTCGTACGATACCCCGCCGCGGAAGGAGTTGCCGACGCGCACGGGTATCCGTTCCCGGTACGAACTGTGCGCACCTCCAACAGCGCTCAGAGACCGAGCCCTGAGCGTTCGTGGAGGTGGGGGGATTCGAACCCCCGTCCCCGGCCGACCATCTGGGTCTTCTACGGGCGTAGCCACCGGATCAGATCTCGCCTCGAGGCTCCCAGTGGCGGAGGACCTCTCGGCCAGCCCGAGTGAGATGTCCGACAGCGGCCCTCAGGCACGACCGCCGTCGTGAGCCTGCTCGCGACGCCCGTCCGCAGGGGCAGGCACCCCGCGGCGGACGGCTACCTAAGCGTACTTAGGCAGCGAGCGCCAGGTTGTCGTTGGCACTTGTGTTTGTTCCGGCTTTTAACGAGGCATCCGGAGACCTCGGCCCGCTTCCCCCAGACGGCATCCGTCCGGGTCGAAGCCAGTTCACCCCCGTATGGAGTTGTCAGCCTTCGAGTATAGGGGCCTGTTGCGTCACACGATCTCGACGGGTGTTCCCGGCTCGGCCATCCCCGACAACCAGTCGATCGCCGCGTTGTCCAGCCTCACGCACCCGTGCGAGCCGGCGCTCCCCAGCGGAACCGCGAGACTCGCCCCTCCCCTTCCGTGGAGGGCGACCCGGCCGTCGCCGCCGTCGAAGTGCCGGTACACGTTCGAGTGCGCCGTCAGTGACAGGACCCAACTCCCGTAGAACGAGTCCGGCGAGCCCGTCCGGATCCGCTCCAGCACGGCGAAGAGTCCGTGCGGCGTCGGGCTCCCCGGCGCCCCCACCACCGCTCGGAAGCTCTTCACGTGCTGGCCCTGCCAGTACACGTCCACGACCCGTCGCTCGGTCGAGACGACGATGCGCCACGGCGTGGTGGACAGCTGCGCCACGTTCGCGTCGATCCACCCCACGGCCGTGTTCGGCCGGTCGGGAAGACGGACCTGCAGCCAGGTTGTGCCGTTCACGTCCCGCTGCCCGAGCACCAGCAGCTGCGTCGGGCCGCCTCCCGCCCGCACCGACGTGGACAACCACTCGACGACCCGCGTCCCCCCGGGCCTCGACACCGCCGCAGCAGTCGTCATCAGCCGCGCGATGGTCATGGGGTAGAACGGCCGGTATGCGACCGCTCGCGCAGTGACCGCCGGCAGCCCCGGCGCCTGTGGCGATGCCGCCGGCAGGGTCCCAGATTCGACCTGGGACGTGCATGCGGCCGACGCGATCGCCGCGACCATCAGCACGGTGGCAGCGCACCGCCGGCGCCGGCCGCCCACGCGAATCACCCCGTCACCGGCGGGACGCCGCCGCCGGTGTGGGCAAGGATGTGCACGACCGCGGCCGCCTGCGCCGTTCCCGCGTTCCGCGACGCCGCCCGCGCCACGTTGCGCTCATCCCCCGTCGGCGCGTCCGCGTCGACCTTCGCGATGACCCGCATCGTTCGCCGCCCGCCCGAGCCCACGCGTGCGAACGTCCAGCAGGCCTTGCCGGCCACGAACGAAGCGCCCGGCGCCGACGAGAACGTCATGTGCGCCGGCAGCGTGTCGCACACGACGACGTTGACCGCGGCCACCGGGCCCGGCACCCGCAGCACGAGGGTGAAGCCGATGGTGTCGCCGGCCTCCACCGTGTGATGGTCGGCGGTCTTCGAAAGCGTCAGCCGCGTCGCCCGGATCATCGCGCGCACCGAGTCCTGGTTGTTCGAGAGGTCCGGGTCCGGCTGGTCGCCGGTCACCGACGCCGTGTTCTTGAGGAACGTCCCGGCCGAGCCGGCAGCCAGTGTCCCGGTGACCCGGATCGTGGCCCGCGCGCCCGACGCGAGCCCGCCGAGGTCGCAGGTGAGCGTGGACGCGACGATCGAGCATGTGCCCTGGGACGTCGTCGCCGCGGGTGAGGTGACCTTGGCCGACAGCGGGTCCGTGACCGTCACCCCGGTCGCGTCGTCCGGGCCGAGGTTCGACACCCCGAGCGTGAACGTGACGGGCCGCCCGGCGACCGGCGTGCTCGGCGAGAGCGTCTTCACGATCGCGAGGTCGGCAGCCGGTGCCACCGTGACGCTCACCGGCGGGGACCGGTCGCGCAGGTGCAAGCCGGGAAGCGTCTGGCCGTGCAGGTCGACCGCGGCCCGGTTCACGATCGTGGTGCCGCCCGGCGTGGAATCCTTGACCCGCACCCGGAACCGGACGTCGAAGGACTCGCCCGAGGCGAGCAGCCCGCCGTTCGAGGCGTCGGCGCCCGTCCCCACGCGGAACGTCGCCGTCCCTCCGGCGAACTCCGCCTGGTCGTCGCCCGACGCGTCGGTCTTGGCGCCGGCGATCCCGCCCGGACTGCTCACGATGCGCAACGAGCCGGCGACGTACGTCGTGTGCGCGGGAACGGCGTCCGTGACCGTCACGTCGGCCGCTCCGTCCGTGCCGGTGTTCGTGCCGGTCACGTGGTACTGGAGGACGTCGCCGCGCTCCACGGCGCCGCCGTTCAGGTCGGTCACGGTCTTGCCCGGGAGGATCTTCGGCGCGTACAGGTCGGTCGCGAACGTGATGGCCCCCGGGAAGAAGGTCTCGCCGCCCGTGTGCGTCTCGATGGTCGCGCTCGTGGCGCCGTTCGCCAGGATGCCGCTCGCGTCCATGAGATCGGTGTCGAAGCCCAGCTGGTTCGTGTAGTTGGGATTCTTCGACGTGATCAGGGTCCCGTGGTACGACACCGTGCTGTTGAAGAAGTTGGCCGCCGGGTTGACAGCGTCGGTCAGGGTGGTGGCGTCCAGCTTGGCGCTGTCGCCGACCATCCCGTTGTCGCCCTCGTACGCGACGAACCCGAGCGTCGTGTGCACGGGTCCGGCGAGCGGCGTGACGAAGCCCGAGACGGGGATGTCGACGGTCGGGTTCGCGGCGGACACGCGCTGGAAGCCGTCGAAGACGGTCAGGTTGCGCGCCGGCTGTGTCTGGTCGTGGTAGACGACGATCAGCGCCCAGCCGCCGTACCGGTCGTTTCCGGTGCCGGCCTGGACGTTCGCGACCGCGTACGTGCCGCTTCCCGCGGCCGCGACCCGGCCCGTGACGTCGGCGAACCCCTGGTACCGCGTGGGCGCGGCCGTCCCGGTGTCGAGCTGCGACGCCGTCACGGACGCGTACGACCCGCCGGGCGCGGCGAACTCGACCGTCCCCAGCGCGGCGGGGTCGGGCGCGCCCACCCCGCCGGTGCCGGCGCTGGTATCGGCCCCCCAGTAGAGGCCGGCGAACAGCACCGTCCCCCCCGCCGGGATCGTCAGGTCGGCGGTGCTCGAGTCGAACGTCGTGCCGTCGGCATCGACGTCCACGTATCTCATCAGGAAGTTGTTGTTGTCGGTGGTCCCCCCGGCCTGGGCCGGGGCGCACAGGGGGTCGGCCGCCGGGCACGTCATGACCGTGTTGGCGGCCGAGGTGATGTCGCCCTCGTCGTTCGTCTGGAAGCGGATGCCGAAGCTGCGGTCGGCGGCGCGCGCCGGGTTGTCCACCCCCAGCAGCAGCGCCGCAATGCATGCGAACGCGATCGTCAAGGCCCCGAAGGACCGACGCCGGCCTCTGACCCCCCACACGGGACCGGAGGCTAGCACGGGCGTTCCACAAGGTGGAAATCGGCAGGGCAGCGGCTACTTCTGAAGCATCTTGACGAAGCGGCCCATCGAGGACTCGTGCCGGTAGCCCATCGCCTCCCAGAACGCGACCGCGTGGGCCTGGTCGAAGATCACGTTCGCGCCCGCTCGCCGCGCGCCCAGGGCGCGGAACCGCTCCTCGGCGTGCCGCACGAGCGCGCTCGCCACCCCGCCGCGGCGCGCGTGGGGCGAGACGACCAGCCGGTACATGGCGGCTCGCCACCCGTCCCACGAGGCGATCAGCGTCCCCATCAGGCGGCCGTCCTCCTCCGCCAGGAGCAGCGCGTCGGGATCGCGTGCCAGCAGGATCCGGACGCCCTCCGGGTTGTCCGTATGGCTGACGACCGACGTCCCGTCCAGCCACAGCGCGAGGATCCGCTCGATGTCGTCCTCGGTGGCGGGGCGGATCACCATCGCCCTTACCGGCGCCGGCCCACCTCGCGGGCCATCTCGCGCCGGGACTCGCGCTCGGCGATGGTCTGGCGCTTCTCGAACTGCCGCTTTCCGCGTCCCAGGCCGAGCTCCATCTTCGCCAGGCCGCGGGTGAAGTAGATCTTCATCGGGACGAGCGTCAGCCCCCGCTCGGCCGTCTTGCCGATCAGGCGCTCGATCTCCTTCCGGTGCAGCAGCAGCTTGCGCGGCCGCGTGGGCACGTACGTGCGCTGCTGGCCCGCCATCGGATACGGAGGGATGTGCATCCCCTCGATCCAGACCTCCTCGCCCCGCACGCGCGCGTACGCATCGGCGAGGCTGGCGCGCCCGCCGCGGAGCGACTTGACCTCGGGGCCGGTCAGCACGATCCCCGCCTCGAAGGTCTCGTCGATTGCGTAGTCGTGGCGCGCCCGGCGGTTGGTGGCGACCGGACCGGTCGCCGGTCCCCTGTGCCTTTCCCCCGTCCGGCACCGGGCGACGCCTAGACGTCCATGTACCGGCGGGTCGCGAAGAAGCCGGCGAGCACGGCCACGCCGACCGACACCGGGATGATCCACATCGCGGTGACGATGACGTCCGGACGTGCCGACCAGCGGCAGGAACGCGATGTTGCCGCGCAGCGGGTCGATGAACGCGACCTTCATGATCAGCAGCGCGACGATCGCCGCTCCGGCGCCGATCAGCCCCTCGATCACGCCCTCGAGCAGGAACGGGATGCGGATCGTGCCGTTGGTCGCGCCGACCAGGCGCATGATGCCGATCTCCTTCCGCCGGGCGAACACGGCCATGCGGACCGTGTTCCCGATGAGCGCCGCCGACGCGATCAGCATGATGATGGCGACGGCCAGGACGCCCCAGCGGAAGATCGCGGTGACCTTCAACAGGCGGTCGTAGATGTGCTTGTTGTCGACGGATGGTCGAGATCCCCGGCTGGCCCTGGAGCCGCTCGGCGATGGCCGCGAACTGGTTCGGGTCCTTCAGCTGCACCCGGAACGACGCCGGCAGCGCGTCGGGCGACACGTTGTTGATCAGGTCGGGCTGGTCCTTGAAGAGCTTCAGGAACTTCTGGTAGGCCTCGGCCTTGGACTCGTAGCCGACGGTCTTGGTCTGCGGCATCGACTCCAGGATGTTCTGGATGTTCGACTGCTGCGCGGAGTTGATGTCGTCGGCCAGGAACACCGAGACCTCGACGTTCGCCTCGACGCTCTGCGCGATCTTGTTCACCTCGCGCTGCACCAGGATCGCGCCGCCCAACAGGAACAGCGCGATGAACGCGGTCGAGATGGCCGCGAAGACGACGAACCCGTTGCGGCGAAACGCCTGCAGGGTCTCCGGAGGAAGTACTCGACCCTACGCACCATACCCGTACACCCCCCGCTCCTGGTCGCGGACCACCTTCCCGCCGGTCGAGCTCGATCACCCGGCGGCGCATCGCGTCGACGATGGCGTTGTCGTGCGTGGCCATCACCACGGTGGTGCCGGTTCGATTGATGCGGTCGAGCAGCTTCATGATGTCGACCGACGTCGCCGGGTCGAGGTTCCCGGTGGGCTCGTCGGCCAGCAGGATCAGCGGCCGGTTCACGAACGCGCGCGCGATCGACACGCGCTGCTGCTCGCCGCCCGACAGCTCGTTCGGGTAGTGCTTCATCTTGTCCTTCAGCCCGACCAGCTCGATGATCTCCGGCACGCGCGACTTGATGACGTGCTTCGGCTTCCCGATCACGTCGAGCGCGAACGCCACGTTCTCGTACACGGTCTTGTCGGAGAGCAGCTTGAAGTCCTGGAAGATCGTCCCCACGTTGCGGCGCAGGTACGGGAACCTTCCAGGAGGTCAGCTTGGCGATGTCCTTCCCGGCGACGTGGATCTCGCCGCGGGTGGGCTCTTCCTCGCGGATCAGCAGCCGGATCAGGGTGGACTTCCCCGAGCCGGACGGGCCGACGACGAAGACGAACTCGCCCTTCTGGATGTCGACGTTCACGTCGTCGAGCGCGACGACGGTGTCCTTGTAGACCTTGGTGACGTGATCGAGCTTGATCATGATGACGAAGAGTTCAACCTCAGTAGGGAAGGGATCGGGGATCTCCCGAGGCCATACGATGCTAGCAAAGGCCGAGACATGGTGAGAGCGATTCGTGAAGGGAAATCAACACGGGCGCGAGGGCGTCCCCCGGGAAATCGCAGTTTCGTGACGTTAGAATCCGCTGCTCCATGACCCCCTCCTCGGCCGACGCGGCCGCCCCCCCGGCCCCGACGCCTCAGGGAACGGGCACGCTCCGGCGACTCTCGCCGGCTGCCGGGCCCCTGTTGATCCTGGCATCGGTCCTCATCGTCACCCATGGGTTCTGGC
Source organism: uncultured Actinomycetota bacterium (assembly GCA_963770955.1). Lineage (GTDB taxonomy): Bacteria > Actinomycetota > UBA4738 > UBA4738 > UBA4738 > DASPTB01. The sequence continues at coordinate 299,931 of CAVYRK010000011.1, read as the reverse complement.
TTGAGGACCGTTTGTCGCGAGAGCATGTCGATCTCCTCTCCTTCTGGCTCCCGCGCTGGTGCGCGATGGGCAAGGCGGTCTTCAGCGGTCACATCCCGACATGGCTTCCCAACCAGTTCGGCGGCGTTCCCTTCGCCTCGGACCCCCAGTCGGGCTGGGCCTACGTCCCGGTCATGCTGCTGTTCGGCCTGACGTCGTGCTCCCGCGCGCTGGGGCTGATGATCACGCTCAACCCACTGCTCGCCGGGCTGGGCATGTACTGGTTCTTCCGCGGCGACCGGCTGTCGCGGCCGGCGGCGACTCTGGGCGGCTCGGTGATGGGGCTCACGATCGCCGGATCCGTCGTCGCGCTGTCGATGCCGTTCGCCGGCGCGCTCGGGTGGACGGCGGTCGCGCTCGCCGGCCTCAGCCACATGCTCCATGCGCGGCGACCGTCGTCGGTGGTCGGCTGGCTGGCGCTCACCGCGCTCGCGTGGAGCCAGATCGCCGCCGCGCACCTGACCCACGGGCTGCTGACGGGAAGCGCGGTCGATGGCGCTGTACGCGCTCGCCCGCCTGACGATCCAGGTGCGGTCGGGCGAGCGGTCACTCCGGTCGGCCGCGGTCGTCGCGGTCGTGCCCGTGCTCGCGCTGCCGCTGCTGTCGGCCGCGGTGCTGTACCCGCGTTTGAAGCTGTTGCCGCGGACGTCGATCGGCCAGGGCTACCTGCAGCTGGGACTGCTCACGAAGCAGCTCGGCGGCTTCCGGCACGACACGGCGTACGAGCTCTCGCCACTGTTCAACAGGGGCAGCAACCTGTGGTGGGGAACCGGATTCGCGCGCGGCCCCGGCTCGTACGTGGGCGCGGCGACGATCCTGTTGATCGCGTTCGGGATCTGGTCCCGGCGGTGGCGGCTTCCCGCCATTGGCGTTCGCGGCATGCGGGTTCATCGGGTGGGGGCTGAACCTGGACCGGCTCATCCGGTCCAGCCTGCACACGTTGCTGCTGCACTCCCCGGTCGGAGAGCTGTGGCTCCGTGACCCGTATCGGTTCCGCTACCTGCTGATCCCCGCGTTCGCGGCGCTGGGCGCGTACGGATTGCAGGCGTGGCTCGACGCGTGGTCGGGCGACGGGCAGGCGATCCGCGGCGCACGGTGGCGTGGCTCGTGGGCGCGTCGGTCGTGATCTTCGTCATCGCCCCGATGACTGCCGGGGCCGACCTGGGCAGCTACGTGCCGTTCTTCATCGCGGTGCTGCCGACCGCCTGGCTGCTCTGGCAGGTGACCCGGCGGACGGCATGGGCGGCGGCGGCGCTTCCCGCCCTGCTGGCGATGGAGCTCACCGTGACGGCGCTGGCCGGTCAGACCGGACCGCCGTTGAACGGCGCCCGGGAGCTGAGCCAGAACACCGGCAACTCGAACGGCGCCGGCCCCTCGTTCGGGCACTACCACACGGCCTGGATCCCGCCCGCCGCGTACGACACACCGGGACGCATCGGGCGGATCCTCATCCGCGCCCACGGCGACGGCGGGCGGTACCTGACGTTCGATCGCAAGATCGCCCTCACCAACAAGGGATTCCTGTTCCACCAGGCCCCGCCCAACTGGCCGGCGTACGCGAGCGGGAGGTCCGTGCTCTTCGGCCTCTCCGAGGTGCAGGGATACTCCCCCGTGCAGTTGATGCGCTACTGGACCTACCTGCGGGCGCTCGACCGGCAGCAGCCGATCTACTACAACTCCGCCACCTTCCAGTCCGACGCGTCGAACGTGCTCGACCTGTTCGGCATCGAGTGGGTCATCCAGCCGTCGTCCCAGATGAGGCCCCCGCCCGGCGGTACGGCGGTGACGACCGAGGGCACGTGGACCTTGTACCGGATCGCCGACGCCACGCCGCGCGCCTCACTCGTTCCCTACTGGAACGTCGTCGCCTCCGCGGAGGCCCTGCGGACGGTGCTCGACCGGAGCTCCGACCAACGGAACACGGTGACCCTGGAGCGCGTCCCGACCGTGGATGGACGGCCGGTGCCGGCGGCCGTCCAGGAGATCGGGCCGGTGGGAGCATCCGGCTCCGCCTCCTATCAGGACGTCACCGACGAGCACGCGCAGGTCCACGTGAGCACGCCCACCGGCGGCGTCGTGCTGGTGCGCAACCCCTGGGACGAGAACTGGAACGCGGCGGTCGACGGGAAGACCGTGCCGCTGCTTCACGCCGACTACGTGATGCAAGGCGTGGCCGTTCCCTCGGGAACGCACACGATCGACCTGTACTACCGGGACACGGCGATCGGTACCGGCCTGTGGATCTCGGCGATCGCGTGGCTGCTCCTGCTGATCGCGTTCGTCGTGCTGCGCCGGCGCGAGTCGCGCGGCGAGGTCAGCCGTGCGGAGGGAAGCTCGCCTCAGCGATCCGAGCCGCCTCGCGATACGGAGCCTGTTCCCGCCGGATGAGGTCGGGGTTCACGCCGGCCAGGTGCGCCAGCTCGAGCGTCAGCAGCTGCAGCGCGGGCGCCGACGCCAGCAGCGACGCCGTGGGCGCCGGCAGGTCGTCCGCCTCCGGGAGGTCGGCGCTCCCGGCCGAGATCGCGTCCACCGGAAGCCCTTCCGCCGCCGACGGGACGACCAGGACGGCCGTCCGGGCCCCGATGGCCCGAGCCGCCTGCAGCACCTGCGCGGCGCGGGCCGCGCGGGCCCCGCCGCCGCGACGGTCGGTCAGCAGCAGGATCACCGCCGTGCGCTCGTCGACCGCCACCCAGTGGCCGTGCAGGATCGTCTCGAGGTCCCGCGCCGCGGCCGGGAGCCGGACGCCCTCCTCGATCTTCAGCGCCAGCTCGCGCGCCGCGATCCGGTCGGCCCCGCTCCCGACGGTCAGGAACCGCTCGACGCCGTGCAGCGACTCGGCGACCGAACGGATGGCCGGCCGCGCGTCCATCGCGCCCGAGATCACGCGCTCCGCCGCGCCGGGATCCGACGCCGTGCCGAGCCCACCGGCCACCGCCGCCCCGGCGAGGACCGGCGACAGGTAGCCGACCGTGTGGCACCACGAGCGGTCCCGCACCGGCGTGACCAACACCCGGTCGGCCGCCGCGGCCGCCGCTGCGTCGCGCACGGCCGTCACCAGGCCGACCGCAGCCCCCGCCCGGCGCGCGCTCTCCATCGCCGCGATCGTGGCGGCCGTCCCGCCGTCGTGCGAGATGGCCAGGCAGACGCCCGGCCATGGGTCGAGCATGGCCTCGAACGCCTGTCGCGGGTGGACCACGGCGCGTCCGCCCAGGGCCGCGGTCAGCTGCTCGGCCACCGCCATGGCGCCGTGCTCGCTGGTGCCGCAGCCCACCGTCGCGAGCCGCGCGCCCCGCTCGGCGGCCTCGGCCAGGCTGGACGCGATCCGCACCGCGGACTGGTCGCCCAGGATCGGGTTCGCCAGGCCGCGTTCGGCGGCGATCATCTCCTCCATGACCCACGGCGGCGCCTGCCGGTACTGGGGGAACTCCTCGGTGTGCCAGTCCTCGTGGGGCATGGACCCGCATCCTATCGATCTGTCTCCGTCGATGCCGGGCTTCGCCCGACATCGCGCCAGGGGGTACACGCGGCTGCCTCGCTGCGCTCGTTGCCGCTACCCCCCTGGACCCCCGTTCCCGTTCGCGGACGCTCGGCGGCGCAGCTCGCCTTCGATGAACGGCTCCAGGTACCCGTCCAGGACGGCGTCGACGTTGCCCACCTCGACCCCGGTGCGATGGTCCTTCACCAGCCGGTACGGGTGCAGCACGTAGGAGCGGATCTGCGAGCCGAACTCGATGTCGCGGCGCTCGCCGCGCAGGTTCTCCATCTTCTGGTCGCGCTCCTGCCGCGCCCGCTCGGCCAGGCGCGACGTGAGGATGCGCATGGCCACCGCTCGGTTCTGCAGCTGCGACCGCTCGTTCTGGCACACGGCGGTGATGCCCGTGGGCAGGTGGGTGATCCGCACGGCCGAGTCGGTCGTGTTCACGCCCTGTCCCCCCGGCCCCGTCGCCCGGAAGATGTCGATGCGGAGGTCCTTCGGGTCGATCTCGACCTCCTCCTCCTCGTCGTCCTCCATCAGTGGGATGACGTCGAGCGAGGCGAACGACGTGTGCCGGCGATGCGCCTGGTCGAACGGCGAGAGCCGCACCAGGCGGTGGACCCCGCGCTCCGCCGACAGCAACCCGTAGGCGTTCGTGCCCTTGACCGTCAGCGTCGCGCTCTTGATGCCGGCCTCCTCCCCCGCGAGTGCCTCATCGAGCTCGGCCTGCAGGCCCTCGCGCTCGGCCCACCGCAGGTACATGCGCAGGAGCATCTCGGTCCAGTCCTGCGAGTCGACCCCGCCGGCCCCCGCATGAAGGCTCGCCACCGCGCCGTGCCCGTCGTATTCGCCGGACAGCAGGTTGGCCAGCTCGACGCGGTCCAGCTCGCCCTCGAGCGCATCGAGCTTCGCGCGGAGCTCCGCCGCGAGCTCGGGGTCGTCCTCCATGGAGAGCAGCTCGTCCGCGGCGCCCACGTCCCCGAGCTGCGAGACGAGCTTGGCGTAGCGGCCGATGACGTCGCTCAGCCGGGCGAGGGTCGTGGTCAGGCGGCGGCCGGCTGCGGGGTCGTCCCAGACGCCGGGCTCGGCGAGCTGCTGCTGAAGCTCGGCCGCGCGGGCCTGCTTGCCGGCGATGTCAAAGGTACTCCTTCGCCGCGTCGACCCGCTTGTGGAGCTCCTCGATCCGTTCGGTGTGTTCGCTCATGGCGGCAGGCTACGCGCTCAGGCCGTGGCACTTCTTGTACTTGCGGCCGGAGCCGCACGGGCAGGGCGCATTGCGCGGGATCTTGTCCCCCGCGCTCGACGACTGCGCGGCGCCGGCCGGCTCGTCTCCGTGCTGGCTCGTGACTCGCTGCGGCCGCGGTCGGGCGGGCTCGTCCTGGCGAACCAGCTCGATCCGGTAGATGTAGCGCACGAACTCGTCGCGGATGGACTCCTTCATGGACTCGAACATGGAATAGCCCTCGCGCTGGAACTCGACGAGGGGGTCCTTCTGCCCGTAGCTCCGGAGCCCGATGCCCTCCTGCAGGTAGTCCATCTCGTACAGGTGGTTCCGCCACTCGTTGTCGGTGATCGACAGCAGCACCATGCGCTCGAGCTCGCGCAGGATCGGCTCGTCGGTGCTCTCGTCCGGCCCGAGCGACCGCTCCTTCTCCTCGTAGACCTCGAGCGCGTCCTCCAGCGCGATCTGCTCCAGCTCGACGACGTTCTCCGTGCTCTGGAGCTTCGCCTTGTCGAGCCCCGTCGGGTAGAGCGCCGACAGCGCGGTCAGCAGTCCGTCGAGGTCCCACTCCTCGCTGAACGACTGCTCGCCGACGTACTGGTGCACGGTCTCGAGGACGACGTCCTGCACCATCTCCAGCGCCTCCTCGTGCAGGTCGAGCCCCTCGAGGATCTTCGCGCGCTCGCCGTACACCACCTTGCGCTGGGTGTTCATGACCTCGTCGTACTTCAGGACGTTCTTGCGGATCTCGTAGTTCTGCTCCTCGACGTTCTTCTGCGCCGTCTGGATGGCGCGGGTGACCATCTTGGCCTCGATGGGCTCGTCCTCCGGCCAGTTGAAGCGCTCCATGATGCGGCCGATGCGGTCGCTGGCGAACAGGCGCATCAGCTCGTCGCCCAGCGACAGGTAGAAGCGCGACTCGCCGGGGTCGCCCTGGCGGCCGGAACGGCCGCGCAGCTGGTTGTCGATGCGGCGCGACTCGTGGCGCTCGGTCCCCAGGACGTACAGGCCCCCGAGCTCGACGACCTTGTCGTGCTCGGCGTCGGTCTCGGACTTGAACCGGTCGTAGATCGGCTGGTACGCGGCCTCGTACTCCCCGCGCTCGTCGGGCTCCATCTCGAACAGCAGGTAGCGGTCGTTGTCCCAGCCCTCGGCGGCCATCTCCTGCCGGGCGAGGAACTCGGGGTTGCCGCCCAGGAGGATGTCGACGCCGCGGCCGGCCATGTTCGTGGCCACCGTGACCGAGCCGATCCGCCCGGCCTGCGCGACGATGAACGCCTCGCGCTCGTGGTTCTTCGCGTTCAGCACGTGGTGCGGAATGCCGCGGCGGTTCAGGAACCCGGCCAGGTGCTCGGACTTCTCGATCGAGATCGTGCCGACCAGGATCGGCTGGCCCTTCTCGTGCCGCTCGGCGATGTCTTCGGTCACGGCCTTCCACTTGGCCTCTTCGGTCTTGTAGATCGAGTCCTGCTCGTCCTCGCGGATCATCGGGCGGTTGGTGGGGACCTCGATCGCGGACAGCTTGTAGACCTCTTCGAACTCACGGGCCTGGGTGCGCGCGGTGCCCGTCATGCCGGCCAGCCGGTCGTACATGCGGAAGTAGTTCTGGATCGTGACGGTGGCCAGGGTCTGGTTCTCCTCCTTGACCCGCACGCCCTCCTTTGCCTCGATCGCCTGGTGCAGGCCCTCCGAGTAACGCCGCCCCTCGAGGACGCGGCCGGTGAACTCGTCGACGATCAGCACCTCGCCGTCGCGGACGATGTATTCGTCGTCGCGCTTGTACAGCTCCTTGGCCTTGATCGCGTTCTGCAGGTGGTGGACGAGCGGCGTGTTGATCTCGTCGTACAGGTTGTCGAGCCCCAGCTCGGCCTCGACGCGGTCGATTCCCGACTCCATGACGGCCACGGTGTGCTTGGACTCGTCCACCTCGTAGTCCTGGTCGCGCCGCAGGCGCGGCGCGATGCGCGCGAACACCTGGTACCACTTGGCCGAGTCCTGCACCATGCCGCTGATGATGAGCGGCGTGCGCGCCTCGTCGATGAGGATCGAGTCGACCTCGTCCACGATCGCGTAGAAGTGCCCGCGCTGGACCATCTCCTCGGCCCGCATGGCCATGTTGTCGCGCAGGTAGTCGAACCCGAACTCGTTGTTGGTGCCGTACGTGATCTCCTGCCCGTACGCGAGGCGCTTCTTCGCGGGGTCGGAGATGTTGGCCTGGATCAGGCCGACCGAGACACCGAGCGTCCGGAAGATCGGCCCCATCCACTCGGAGTCGCGCTTCGCGAGGTAGTCGTTCACGGTGACGATGTGGACGCCCTTGCCCGACAGGGCGTTCAGGTAGGCGGGCATCGTCGACACCAGGGTCTTGCCCTCGCCGGTCCGCATCTCGGCGATGTCGCCCTGGTGCAGGACCGCGGCCCCGATCACCTGGACGTCGTAATGCCGCTGTCCCAGGGTCCGTTTGGACGCCTCGCGCACCAGCGCGAACGCCTCAGGGAGAACGTCGTCGCTCGACTCGCCGTCGGCCAGGCGCCGCCGGAACTCCTCCGACTTGGCGGGGAGCTCTTCGGTGGGGATCTCCTCGAACTCCGGCTCGAACGTGTTGACGAGCTGGGAGATGTCGCGGAGCCGCCGGATCCTCCGGCCGTCTCCGACGGTTGCGAGCTTGTCCAGGACCATGGTGTTCCTCCGAAACCCCTATCGGCCGCGTCCGGCCTGCTTGTGAGAGAGGGGCAGGCTCTCGATTATAGGGACGGCATCCCCGAGGAGGATGGAGCGACCATGGAGCTAACTCTCGAGCAGGAACGATTGTTCCTGGACAGGAACTTCGGAGCCGTGGGGACCTCGATGCCCGACGGCTCCCCCCATGTGACGATTCTGTGGGTGGACTACCGGGACGGGCTCGTCTGGCTGAACACCGCGACACCCCGCCAGAAGCCGGCCAACCTGGAACGGGACCCGCGCATCGCGGTGACGGTCTGGGACGCCACCGATCCCTACCGGTGGGTGCAGGTGCGCGGCGCCGTCGTCGAGTCGACGCGCGAGGGCGCCGACGATCACATCCGGTGGCTGAACCGGAAGTACAACGGCGACGACGACTTCCATTTCACGCCGGGCGAGCAGCGGCTGATCCTGAAGATCCGTCCCGACCGCGTCGTGAGCGACCTCTGACGCGAAGCGCCCCCCGGCTACTCGCTCTCGCCGGAGGCATGCGGGCGGAGCTCGGGCGGCACCCCCCTGGCCGAGGATCTCGATGCGCGCTTGCTGCGGTAGGTCGCCATCTGCCGCTGGAGGCGGTCCACAACGTTGTCCAGTGCGGACTCGACGTCCGGGCCGGCGCCCGTCGCGCGGAACGTGTGGTGGGGTGTCTCGCAGGCGATCTCGACGCGGTGGCTCTGGCCGATCCGGGGGTTCTGCTCGCCGATCAGCTCGACCTCCAGCCGCTGCACCAGCGGCCGGCGCCGGCTGCCGAGCTTCGCGAGCTTGTGCTCGGCGACGTGACGGACCTTGTCGGTGATGCGAACCCCTCGTCCCCTGAGGACAAGATCCATACGGCCGGAGTGTAGCACCGGGCCGGAAGCGGCCCGCCGACTGCCCGGGCCGCGGTCACCACGCCGACCTCCAGCGCCCCGGCGGCGTGAAGGACGCGCGCGCACTCCGCCGCCGTGGCGCCCGTGGTCAGCACGTCGTCGACCAGGACGACGCGCGGCGGTGGGAGGCCGACCGCCCGGAACGCCCCGGAGAGAGCACGGCGCCGCTCCGCTCGGCCGCGCCGCGCCTGCGGGTCGGTCTCGCGCACGCGTTCGAGCAGCCGCCGGCACGGACGCCCCGACGCGCGCGCCAGCCCCCTCGCGAGGAGCTCCGCCTGGTCGTACCCGCGCCCGCGACGACGCCTCCGGCCCAATGGCACCCACGTGATCGTCGCGGTGTCCCCGCCCACGCGCTCCGACAGACACCGTTGCATGAACGGGACGAAGACGTCGACCAGCGAACGCGCGCCGCCGAACTTCAGCGCCAGCAGCCCGCGACGCACCGGCTCGTCGTAGGCGAACGCGGCACGGGCCCAGTCGACGTGACGCGGCGGACAGTCTGCGCACGACGCGACGTCCCACTCGAGCGGCCGACCGCAGCGATCGCACCCGGGCGCGGACAGGACGCCGACGCCCGCGCGGCACGTGGCGCAGAATGGCCACCCGGGACCGCGGCAGCCCGCGCAGCGCCGCGGGAAGAGGACGTCGAGGAGCGCGCCGGCCGCGGAGGGACCCACGCGCGCACGGTAGACCCGGCCACCGACGCGGATCTCAGCCGATGGGGGCGCGAACGACCTCCGAGCGGTCGCCGCCGCTCGAGACGAAGACCAGGTCCAGCGACGCGGCGCCGTTCGGCGCGGGATAGTGGACCGAGCGCTGCTCGCCGGGCTTGGCTTCGGACCCGGGCGCGCTCGGGACCGCACGCAGCTCCCGCCCGCCCGCGGAGACCTCCACGCGGACCTCGTCCGAGATCGATTCGTCGTCGCCGCCGGCGGCGTCCTCCGGGCGCCACACCAGGATGACCCGGTCGCTCTTCAGCTCCACGCGGTCGACGACCAGCGTGGCCTCGCCCACGCGAACCGACTCCCCGAGCTGCACCGTGCCCGTCCGCACCTGCGCCCGAGGCCACGCGACCGAGAACGGGCGGCTCGCGCTCCGCTCGGAGGTGCCCCCGTCGATCAGCAGCTCGGTCGCGATCACGTACCAGCCGGGTTCCAGCTCGGTGATCCCCGTCTCGAAGGGAACGAACAGGTCGCGCCCCGGCGCGACGTCCACGTCCACGTTTCCCATCGCGATGTCCTTGGCGGTGCCGCCCGAGACCGAGTCGATGCTTGCGCGGACCACGCGGACGAGGTGCGGGTTCGCGTCCCCCCCGCGCAACACGAAGGCGCCCTTCACCGTCGCGGGGAAGCGGTCGTACCGGGTCTGGACCAGCACCGCCTGACGATCGTCCCCGTCGGTCATCTCAGGTCCCCTGCTCCCACGATGCCAGGTACTGCTCCTGCTCCGACGTGAGCCGGTCGATCTCGACGCCCATCGAGGAGAGCTTCAAGCCGCGCGACGTCCGCGTCCAGCTCCGCCGGGACGCCGTGCACCGCGGCGCCCAGTTCCGCAGCGTTCTTCACCAGGTGCTCGGCCGCGAGCGCCTGGTTCGCGAACGACATGTCCATGACGGCCGCGGGGTGTCCCTCGGCGGCAGCGAGGTTCACCAGGCGACCCTCGGCCAGCAGGTTGATGCGCCGGCCGTCGGCCATCCGATGCTCGTCGACGAAATCGCGCACGCGCCGCACCTCGACGGCCATGTCGGCCAGCGCCTCCTTGTCGATCTCCACGTCGAAGTGGCCGGAGTTCGCGACCACGGCGCCGTCTTTCATGACCTCGAAGTGCTCGCGGGCCAGCACGTGGGTGTCGCCCGTGACCGTGACGAAGATGTCGCCGACGCGCGCGGCCTCCCGGATCGGCAGGACCTCGAAGCCCTCCATGACCGCCTCGAGGGCGTTCAGCGGCGCCACCTCGGTCACGATCACCCGCGCGCCCAGCCCGCGGGCCCGCGACGCGACTCCGCGCCCGCACATCCCGTACCCGCAGACGACGACGCGTCCGGCCGGCCAGCAGCAGGTTGGTCGCGCGGATGATGCCGTCGATCGTGGACTGGCCGGTGCCGAACCGGTTGTCGAACATGTGCTTCGTGTTGGCGTCGTTGACGGCGATCACCGGGTAGGCGAGCACGCCGTCCTGCGCCATCGCGCGCAGCCGGATCACGCCGGTCGTCGTCTCCTCGGTGCCGCCGATCACCTCGGCGAGCTGCCCGGGGCGCTCCTTGTGCAGCGTCGACACCAGGTCGCACCCGTCGTCCATGGTCATCTGCGGGTGCTTGTCGAGGACGGCGTTCAGGTGGCGGTAGTACGTCTCGTTGTCCTCGCCCTTGATCGCGTACACCCATACGTTGTCGTCCTCGCACAGAGCCGCCGCCGTGTCGTCCTGCGTCGAGAGCGGGTTCGAGGCGCACAGGTACACCTCCGCCCCGCCCGCCACCAGCGTCCGCACCAGGTTCGCGGTCTCGGTGGTGACGTGCAGGCACGCCCCGATGCGGATGCCGTCGAGCGGCTTCTCCTTCTCGAACCGTTCACGGATCAGCCCGAGCACGCGCATCTCCTGGCCGCCGCCCACTCGATGCGCGCCCGGCCCTTCTCCGCCAGATCGATGTCCTTCACGTCGCAGTCCATGCCGTCCTCCCCGTTCATTCGTCAGCCCTTCGTCGTGTCGCCGGCCGCCGGGATCGTCCCGCGCAGGATCGCGCGCAGGTCCGGACCGGCGCCCGTCGCCGCGGCCAGCACCTCTTCATGCGTCGACTCGGTTCCCGCCACGTCGGTGATGCACGAGATCCCCAGCACGCGGAGCCCGAGCGCAGCGGCTGCCACGGCCTCCGGCACCGTGGACATCCCCACCGCGTCGGCGCCGAGGCCGCGCGAGCGCGGTCGTCTCCGCCGGCGTCTCGTACGACGGCCCCGACACGGCGGCGTACACGCCGACGCGCACCTCGATGCCGGCTTCCTCCGCCGCCGCCCGAGCCGCCTCCAACAGCGCTGCATCGTACACGTGCGAGATGTCCACGAACGCCGGCGTTCCGTCCGGCAGCCGCCAGCCGAACAGCGGGTTGACCCCCATCTCGTTGAGATGGTCGCTGATCACCATGAGCTGGCCGACCCGCATCGTCGGATCGAGCCCGCCGCACGCGTTCGTCAGGACGATCGTGCCGCGCGCCCATCGCGGCGGCGAGCCGCGGGATGAGCGTGGTCGCCGCGATGCCGTGGCCCTCGTAGTAGTGCACGCGGCCGAAGAACGCCGCCACCGGCACGCCGTACAGCGTCCCGAGGCGCAGCCGCCCCGCGTGTCCCGGCACCGACGCGGGGGGGAACCCCGGCAAATCGCCGAACGCGAACTCTGCGTCGGTGTCCAGATCCTCCGCGAGCGCATCGCCGAGCCCCGATCCCAGCACGATGGCGATTTCGGGACGGAGGGCGGTGCGCTCGGCCACCAATGCGGCCCCGCGCTCCGGCTCGTCGCCTCCGGGCGACGGCCGCGACTCCGGCGCGGTCCGCGCGGCCGTCATCGGGCAAGCCGCTCCTTCAACGTCATCAGCACCGGCACCGGCGTGGGGTCGACGCCCCGCAGCAGGGCCAGGTAGGTGGCGGTGAAGTCGCCGAGCATCAGGAGCGAGAACAGGATGTCCATCGCCGAGCGCCCCTCTCCGTGGAGCTCGCGGACGTCGAGGCCGGCGCCGCCGATGGCCTCGAGCGTCGCGCCGAGGCGGTCGCCCACCCGCGGGTGCTCCCGCGAGTGCCGCAGCGCCACCACCGCGTACCCGTCGCCCGAGCCGGCCGACCACCCCTCGATCTCGTTGTGGTCCAGCTCGGAGAGCACCGACGAGAAGGCCGGCGACTTCGCGTTCTCGTTCACCTGCGTGCGGAAGCGGGTGGCCGGGGCCTCCGCAAGTCCCTCGCTTCCCCACACCACCGGCGTGCGTGCGCCGATCCATGCGGCGATGTCCTTGGCCGGGTTCTCCGCCGCCGGCCGCTGCGGACCCAGCCTGCCGGCGAGGTCGTCCAGCAGTGACGCGGCTTCCTCGACCTCGTCCTGCGCCGTCGGCACGACCCCCACCGCCTCCAGCGCGCCGATGAGCGACGCCGTCAGGTCGCCCACCGCCATGCGCGGCATCGGGACGTCGGTTGGCAGCGGGACGTGGGCGACGCCGTCGGCCGCCGCGCGCTCGGCCACGGCTCCGCCGGCGCTGATCGTCACCACCCGGCAGCCGCGCGCCACCGCCTCGCCGTACGCGGCGAGCGTCTCCTCGGTGTTCCCGGAGAACGAGACGGCGGCCACGATGGTGTGCGGGCCGGCGAACTCGGGAAGCGCGTAGCCCTTGCTCACCACGATCGGCAACGGCACGCGATCGGCGTACAGGCCGTGCAGGACGTCGCCGGCGACCCCGGACCCGCCCATACCGCAGACGACGACGGCGCGAAGAGCCGTCCCCCGAGGGAAGCCCGGACGCCTCCTTCCCGGCGACGTAGCCCCGCCGGAGCTGTCGGCCGAGGCCGGCGGCCTGCCCCAGCGCGTCGGACGGATCGAGCGCCGTGATGCGCCCACGATCGTCCATGACGCCGGCGTCCAGGATCCGGTTCGCCGGCATCAGGTACGAGCCCCCGCCGCCGCCGGCCGCACGGCCGGGGTCACGAGCTCTTGGCCTCCTCCACCAGCATCACGGGGAGGCCGTCGCGCACCGGGTAGCGCAGCCCGCAGTTCAGGCACACGATCCACTCCGCATCGCCCTCCTGCCGCAGCTCCACGTTCCCGCGGCAGCTGGGGCATGCGAGGATCTCCATCAGCTCCTTGTCCACCGGCACGACGTTCAGCCTCCCTTCCCGTCGCGGATGATCGACAGGACCTCCGCGGTCTTCTCGTCGAGCAGCTCTTTCGTGCGCGCCTCGACGTTCAGTCGGAGCAGCGGCTCGGTGTTGGAGGGTCGCACGTTGCACCACCAGTCGTCGAACTCGACGGTCAGTCCGTCCAGTCGGTCCTGCTTGCCGCCCGCGAAGGCCGCGGCGATCTCCTCGATCTTCGCCGCCTGGTCCACGACCTCCGAGTTGATCTCGCCCGAGGACCGGTAGCGATCGAACGGAGCGAGCAGTTCCGACAACGGAACACCCGCCTTCGAGAGCTGGTCCATCACGACCATCGAGGCCACCAGCCCGGAGTCGGCCCGGTAGTGCTCGCGGAAGTAGTAGTGGCCCGAGTGCTCGCCGCCGAAGACCGCCCCCGTCTCCGCCATGACCTGCTTGATGAACGAGTGGCCGACCCGCGTGCGCACCGGTATGCCGCCGTTCTCGCGGATGACCTCGGGAACCGCCCACGAGCAGATGAGGTTGTGCACGATCTTCGACCCGGGGAACCGTTGCAGCATCGCCTTGGCCACGAGCGCCGTCACCAGCGAGCCGCTCACGTCGCCGGCACGCTCGTCGACCAGGAACACCCGGTCGGCGTCGCCGTCGAACGCCAGCCCCAGGTCCGCGTCGCTCCGCAGCACCGCCGCGCGGAGGTCGCGCTGGTTCTCCGGCTGCAGCGGGTCCGCGGGGTGGTTGGGGAACGTCCCGTCCAGTTCCATGTACAGGGGAACGAGCGTGGCCGGCAGGCGCTCGAACAGGCGGGGCACCACGAGCCCGGCCATGCCGTTGGCCGCGTCGGCCGCCACGGTCAGCGGCCGGAAGGACCCCAGGTCCGCGAACGAGAGCAGGTGCTCGATGTATTCGTCCAGGATGTCGCGGCGCTCGACGGTGCCGGCGGCGGCGGTCGTGGCACCGGCACCGTTCAGCCCGGCGGCCAGGTCGCGCACGGCGAGCAGGCCCGTCTCCTCCCCCACGGGGGCCGCCCCCGGACGGCAGAGCTTGAGCCCGTTGTACTGCGCGGGGTTGTGGCTGGCCGTGAACATCGCGCCGGGGAGGTCGAAGCGCCCGGAGGCGAAGTAGACCAGGTCCGTGGTGGCCAGGCCGAGGTCGACCACGCCGGTCCCCTCGGCGACCACTCCCTCCACGAACGCCTCGGAGAGCGCGGGCGACGAGAGCCGGCAGTCGCGGCCCAGGACGATGCGATCCGCCCCGGCCCACCGGGCGAAGGCGCGCCCGATCCGGCGCGACGCGTCCTCGTCGAATTGCTCGGGGTAGACGCCGCGAACGTCGTAGGCCTTGAAGATCAGGGAGAGGTCGACCGCCATCCGGTGCGGATTCTAGCCGAGCCCGGAAACGACGAACCCCGGCCGGCGCATGCGCGCGACCGGGGCTCGAGGGGGATGGTGCTAGTGCCGGCCGACCATGGTGAGGACGGAGTCCAGCGTGAGCATCTCGCCGTCGCGCTCCCACCAGCGGCCCTCACAGGCCTGGCAGGAGGTGAACGCCATCGGTGATTCCGCGACGACCAGACGGACACTCATCAACTCGTTCGCGCCACAGGTGGGGCACGTGCTGGTTTCGGGATGAGGCCGATTCATGATGAACCTACTTTCGACGTTCCACTCCGCGCTCGTCATCGCCCGGCCGTCCGGTTTATAGCTCACCCGGAAGTCCATCCCCCGATCGCCTGCTTGGGGGACTCCGGGCCCAACCGGCCTATGTTCCCCGATCGGCCGGGAGCGACCGGCCGAAGGATGTTCCCCGCGGGCCGTCCCTGCGGACGCGCCGGGGTGGGGCCGTTCGGCCGGTCGACGCGCGCGGTCGTCAGGCCGAGACGGTCTCCGGGACCTGACCCACCCGGCGCATGTAGCTCTCGACCCACCGGTAGGTCTCGGCCATCCCGTCGGCGATGCTGACGCCCGGCGTCCAGCCCAGGACCTCCTTGGCCTTGGTGTTGTCGCTGTTGCGCCCCCGCACGCCCTGCGGCTTGGTGAGGTCGTGCCGCTTGATGAGCGTCTTGCCGGCGGCGGCGGACACGACGTCCACCAGGTTGTTGATCGTGGTCAGCTCGTCGGAGCCGAGGTTCAGCGGCTCAGGGTAGTCGCCCTGGGCGATCCGGTAGATGCCCTCGACGCAGTCCGAGATGAACGTGAACGAGCGCGTCTGCTCGCCGTCGCCCCACACCTCGATCTCGTCCCCGTCGCCCGCCAGCGCCACCTTCCGGGAGATCGCCGCCGGCGCCTTCTCGCGGCCGCCGTCGTACGTGCCCTCCGGCCCGTAGATGTTGTGGAACCGGGCGACGCGGGTCTCCAGGCCGTGGTCATCCCGGTAGTAGCGGCAGAGCAGCTCGCCGTAGAGCTTCTCCCACCCGTAGCCGGGCTCCGCGTCCGCCGGATAGGCGTCGGACTCCTTGAGGGGCGTGACGTCGGGCTGCTCCTGCAGGTACATCGGGTAGATGCACGCGGAGGACGAGTAGAAGAAGCGCTTGGCCCCGTCGGATCCGGGCGGCCTCGAGCATGTTCGACTCGATCAGGACGTTGTTGCGGGCGACGTCCGCGTGGTTCTGGGTGATGTAGCCGATGCCGCCCATGTCGGCAGCCAGGTGGTAGACCTCGTCCACCCCGCGGGCGGCGATCAGGCAGTCCTCGTACCGCCGGAGGTCGAGGACTTCGAACTCCTGTCCGGCAGTTGGCGCGTACTCGGGCCTTTTGATGTCGGCCCCCCGCACGTCATAGCCCTTGTCCACAAGGTAGGAGACCAGGTGGTGGCCGATGAAGCCGCCGGCACCGGTCACGAGAGCGCTCTTACCCATGTCCATCCCCCTTCGTCGGTGGTTGGAGAAACGATCCCTCACGTGGAGCTGAGTCCCCCTATGGTGGCAGACTCGGGGCCCGGTGAGGACCCCGACTTTCGCCCGGGGCCGACCCCGACTTTCGCCCGATGTGCCCGGCACATGCCTGCGGCCTTTCGGCTCGGACTCCCCAAACGTCCGATCGAAGATCACCCATTCTTCCCTGGACGCAGGCCAGGCCGTCTTCCTATGCTCGGCGGCGCAATGAGGTGCGGCCCACTGCTCGACGTCTTCCCCACCGGAGAACCGGGCGGCTTCCGCCTGATCGGGCACTTGGGAGGCCTGGCCTCCGAGCCGCTCCTGGCTCTCCTGGAGCCCATCGCCTCCTGCGGCATCGGGCTCACCCTCGACTTCGCCGGCGTCGTCGGCATCGACCCGCTCGGCCTCAGCGTCCTCATCCGGCTGCTCGCGAGCAGCGGCGGCAGCGCCGTCCTGGTCACGAACGCAAGTCCCACGGTCACGGCGTTCGCGGACCGGATCCTGCCGGACGGCACGCCCGGCCTGCTGGTGTTGCCGGCGCCGCGACTCCACGCGGGAGCGCAGCCGGCCGCTTCCTGAGGTTCGCGAACGCCGGCGGGGCTACTCGGCGATGATGACGGGGGTTCCCACCGCCACGAGGGGGAACAGTTGCTCGACGTCCCACATGTGCATGCGGATGCAGCCGTGGGACGCGGCGTGGCCGATGGACCAGTCCTCCGGCGAGCCGTGGATGAGGATGCCCGGCGCGTTGAGAGCCATCGCGCGCGTGCCGAGCGGGTTCCCGGGTCCCGGGCCGATCTTCGGCGGCTCGTCCTTGCCCCACGTGTCGCGCGCGGGGTTGATCCACGTCGGGTTGACTTCCTTGGTGATGATCTCGAAGTGCCCGGTCGGGGTCGGATAGATCGGCTGCCCGGTCGCCACCGAGTACGTCTTCTCCAGCTTCATCTGCTTGTACAGGTACAGCTTCTCCTGCGACAGCCGGACCACGATGACCTGGCCGATGTTCTTGTCGGTGATCTTCGGCCGGGACTTCTTGACGGGCACCGACACCGTGCCCGAGCCGCTCTTGAGGGCGTCCAGGAGCGCTCCCGCGGCCCTCTGCTGGCTGATCTGCCGGCCGACCTGCGCGTGCTGGAGCACGAGCTGCCCGTCGACGAAGTCGATCTTCGCGTCCTGGGAGCCCATGAAGACTTCCTTCGACATGCGCTGCGCGAACTGCGTGACGACGGTGGGATCGACCGTGTAGGGCAGCCGCAGCGAGGCCGACACCGGGCGGCCGAGCAGCCGGTGGTACACCCGGGACGGCCAACCGATCGTGTCCGACACGGAGAGAGCCCTGCTGATGGCGTCCTGGGCGTCGACCTTCACGCCGAGCTCGGCCGGCGTCATCGTCCACTGCTTCTTTCCGGCCGTGATCACGATGGGGTGGGCGAGGAACCGCTGGATCGCCGGTGCGAGCGCGTGCGCGGCCTCGGCCCGGTTCATGCCGCCGACGTCGACGCTCTCCACCGTCACGCCCGGGAGGATCGTGGAGGACTTCGCCCGCTCGTAGCTGAACCCGGCGAACGCGGCTCCGGCGAGCACGACCACGATGAGGCCGGCGGCGATGCCGACCACCGGCATCCATCTCCACCGCAGCCGATGCCGGTGCTTTCCGCCGCCTCGATCCGTCTTCTCCACCCGTTCGTTCCTCTCCGGAATGCTCGCCGATGCCCCGCCCGATGATACGGGTCCGCGCACGCGTTGGGTTTCAGCCCTGCGCACTCTCTTGGTTTCTCGGCACACCTGTGGTCGCGGCAAACCCCGACCCGGCCTGCGTCGTGGACGAGATGCCCACCACGATGGCTCCCTGCGTGGCCGTGATCCTCGCGGACAGTGGCTCGGTGCCGAAGATCGACAGCGAGAACATCAGCGTCCGGCCCGCCGGCACCGTCACGGTCGTCGGGCTCCCGACGGGTCCGCTCTGGCCGAAGGGCTCGACCTCGACGTCGACGGGTTTCCGGCCGGGGTTGAGCAGCACCAGCTCCTCCGTGCCGCCGGAGGGCGGCAGTGCCGCGGGGACGATCCACTCCGGGGCCGGTTCGGTCACGGCGCCGATCGTGGCCTGGTCGCTGCCGGTGCTTTCCAGCCGCAGCGCGGCGGACAGCTGGGCCTCCTTGGCCGTCACGACGGTCCCGGCGTCGTCGAAGCCGGATTCGGTCACGGTCTCCGCCCGCCCGGCGGAGAGCGGTCCGGTGCCCACCCCGCTGACGGAACGGGCGCCGTTCGGGCCGAGTTGCAGCACGTCGGCCGTGGCGTCGCGCCCGCCGACGTTCGCCAGGTACAGCCGGCTGGTGCCCGCATACCCGGCCGCCGGGATCGCCAGGCGGCTCGCGGCAGCGGGCTGGCCCGCCTCGGCGCGCAGAGCGCTGCCCTCGATGCCGACGCCGCCGGCGATCACGCGGCCCAGGACGGGCCGCACCTCCGCCGTCACCGTCTGCTCCCCGGGGCCGGCCAGCGCGAAGCTGTTGACGTGGATGGCCAGCGACCGCCCCGGCTTGAGGACGCCCGGGCTCAGCGGGCCCGGCCGGATCGCCCGGTTCTCGGTCCGGAAGACCACGTTGAACTCGGCGTTGACGCCGAAGGGGTTCATGACCACGAGGTAGGAATCTTCCCCCTGCCCCGTCGCGGCGTCCGACACGAGCCACGTCGGCTGGGGCGCGCTCACACAGCGCTCGGCGGCCAGGCCTCCGCCCTTCTGTTGGACCACCGCGTTCACGGCCACCCAGCCGCCGAAGAACTCGACCTCGGTCGAGGCCGACATCGACGAGGCAGGGACCGACCTCAGCGCTTGCCGCGATCCCGGGACGGTGAACGTGCTCGCCCTCATCGAGCCGGACTGGTCGAAGGACGTGACCCGGACGGTGGAGGTGGCCGGGCCGGGGTTCGCGACCGCGATCCACGCCTGCCAGCCCTTCCCGCCGCCGTGAGGGCAGAACCACGCGCCCGTCGGCGGCCCCGTCACGGACGCGGCCGTTGCACGGACGCCCGTCTGCGTCAGCCACCATCCGGACGCCACGATCAGGCCGACGACCACCAGCACGGCCAGCAGGCGCCGGCCGACCCGGATTCCCGCGGGGGAATCCGGCGGCACGATCTCGTCGCCGGCCGGACGAATCGTCGAGGGCGCGCGATCAGCCACGTTCGGCCGGCCTCCGGGTGATCCACAGCGCCAGGGCCCAGAAGAGAGCCAGCGCGAGCATCTCCAGCGTCCGAATCCACTGCGCCGTGTAGTGGACCGTGATCGAGCCCGTCACCGAGGTGAACCCGGCCGCCCAGCCGAAGGGACGCTCGGGGCCGGCGTCCTTCGCGCCAGCACGGCTCAGCCGCCAGCGCGAGTCGAACTGCTGGCCGAGCAGGACGAAGGAGGATGCAGCCGGCGTCCCTTGGTAGCGCTGGCCGCCGCCGGACAGCGGCGCCGCCCCGTCGTTCGTGAGGCGTGCGATTGCGAGCGGAGAGCCCGACGACGCCGCCGAGGCCCAGCCGGGGTCCGTGAACGTCGCCGGAGCCACCGCCTGCGTGTTCCCGAAGATCAGCAGTCCGCCGGCTTGCTCGCGGACCAGGTCGACCTGCTCGTCCAGGCGCCCGAGAGCCACCGGCGGCACGTCGGCCGGCGAGGCCACCAGGTACTGCACCGCGAAGGGAGCGAGGAGCGCCCCCCCGTGCCGCGTGTCACCCGAGAGAACCTCGCCGATCGTCCGCGTGAGGGCGTCGTAGCCCGGTCCTGCCGACGGCCTGCCGAAGTCGAGTGCGGAGACGCCCTCCGGATAGGCGACCGCGAACCGGACCGCCGCCGATCCCGAGCCCGCAGTGCCCTCGGGCGTCCCTCCCGGCGCGACGAGGGTCCCTCCGCGGGGACCGCCGATCCACAGCACCCGCCCCGGGGGCTCCGGCCCGGCCTGGACCAGCGCGTAGGCGGCCGGGATCTTCTCCTGCCCCCCGATCGACCAGGCGCCGAGCGCGGCCTGGGTCGCCTGCAGGAAGAGGCCGGCGCCGACCACCAGGATCATGAGCGCGGCGCCGACCTGCCTGTGTCCGAAGGTCACCTCCCCGACGCCCGCCAGGAGGGACGCCAGGCCGATCCCGGCCAGCAGCGCCATGGAGAACGCCGCGAGGCCCAGGTAGGCCGGCATGTTCGACAGCCCCTCCGGCAACCACCCGGCCCCCGACGCCCACGCCAGGTACAGACAGAGGACGGCGGTGAACGCGGCGCGAAGCGCCGGGCGGTACAGCGACCGGGAAACGAAGACCAGCGCGAGGGCCGCCGCGAGCGGCAGGTAGAAGGAAGGGAGCCATCCGCCCGGCGCCTTCCCCGGCGAGAGCCGGGCGACCTCCGCGAAGGAGCGCACGCCCACGAACTCGGACACCGCGTGCGCGCCGCCGTCCACCAGGGCCCACGCGAACGGGAACGTCAGCATCCCGGCCAGCAGGAGCGCCACGACCGACGCGGCCAGACCGCCCCGGCGGGTCCCGCCGCCCGGCGCCACGAGGCACACCACCGCCACCACGGCGGCCGCGAGCAGCGTCCCCGGGAAGAAGGAGGTGAGGACGGCGAGGACGGCGCCGACGCCGATCGCCCAGCGGAGCCGGCGCCGACCCGTGCGTCCGGCGAACCCCGCCTGGATCCGTGTCGCGAGCCACGGGAGGCCCGCCAGGAAGACGAGCTCGGGGATGCGTCCGTCCGAGAACGCCCACATCGTCACCGGCGCGAGCGCGTAGGCGGCCCCGGCCAGCACGGCGGGAACGCGCTGCCCGGTCAGCCGCCGCGTGGCGCCAGCGGCGCCCACCGCGGCCACCGCGGGGAGGACGAACAGCAGGACCTTCTGCAACAGCTCGGTGTTGCCCAGGGCGGCGGCGCCGCCCAGCCCCAGCAGCCCGAGCGCCGGGCTCGCCGCCTGGGTTCCGCCGAGTCCAGTGGTGCGCACACCCGAGACCAGCTCGTTGAAGAAACCGGTGGCCGCGGACGGGAACGCGGCGAGGGCGCCGCCCGCGAGCTGCACGCCGACCAGGTGCCGGTAGGACACGGCCGCGAGCACCGCGGCGAGCGTCCACGCGACGAGAAGCGGATGCGCGGCCGCGAACTGCCCGATCAACCGCCGGCCGGAAACCCCGCCCGCCTCCTCGTCGAGGGCTTCGCCCTCCCCGGTTCGAGCCCATTCGGAGAGCGAGATCGCCAGCCGCCGCGTGTGCTCGCCGGGCGGCGCCATGAAGCGGCGGATCTCGTGGTCGGACGCGCGACGGGCCCGCTGCCCCCGGCGCCGCACGGTCCACGTGCGACCGAGGTGACGGACGTTCCACCAGACGGCGCGCATCATCTCGAGCGCGTCTTCGAAGCGCCGGGTGAGCAGCAGGTACACCGTGCGCGCGGCCGCCTGCCCCAGCCAGAACGGCAGCATCCACAGCAGAGTGATCCAGCGGTAGTTCTTCAGGACCCCGGCGAGTCCCGCGCGCTCGCGCTCGTACCGGGCGGCGTGCGCCTTCCCGGCCGCCGTCCGCTGCCCGCGGCCGCCCGCGGACCGGTGCAGGGCGACCGCACGAGGCGTCATGAGGACGCGGGCCCCTGCCACTCGCGCGCGCCAGCAGAAATCGACGTCCGCGAACCGCGTCGGGAAGCGATCGTCCGGCAGGCCGATCTTCCCCACCAGGTCGGAACGGATGAGCATGACGCTGGACGAGACCGCCATCACCTCGCGGAGGCGGTCGTACTGTCCCTGGTCGATCTCCCCGGTCTCCAGGGGCGAGTACCCGTAGCCGAACCGGTCGATCGACTGCCCGACGTCGAGGAGCACCCCCTCGTGGTCGGCGTCGAGGATCTTCGCGCCGACGACGCCGGCGCCGTCCACGCGCTGCGCCGTCTCCACGAGCTGCTCCACGGCCTCGGGCGCGAGCACCGTGTCGTCGTGCAGCAACAAGAGGTAGTCGGCGCGCTCCGCGCCGGTGGAACTGAGCGCCTCGGCGGCCGCCCCCGCGAAGCCACGGTTCTCGCCGAGACGGATGACGCGATCCGTTCCGAGCGTGGACTCCAGCATCTCGGGGGACGCGTCGGAGGAGCCGTTGTCGACCGCGACGACGCCGAGCCGCGGATGCGTCTGGCGCGACAGCGCGATGAGTCCCTGCCGCAACCAGGTGGCACCGTTGCGAACCACCAGGACGACGAAGACGCTGGGCGCCTGGCCCCGTTCGCTCATTCTTGACTGGGCAGGTGTCGTGGACGCGTTCGGCATGCGAGAACCGCAGAGGAAATCATGGGGGAAGGGCGTTCGCGAGCATAACACTCCGGACTGCCCGAGAAAGCGAGGAAGGGGGGCATGCGCCCCCCTTCCGGGGTGTTGACCAGTGAAACGGATTGGCTACCGCTTGGCACTGGACTTACGTGCCGACTTTCTGGCGGTGCTCTTCCTTGCCGTCGACTTGCGCGCGGGACTCTTGCGGGCCGTGGACTTCCTGGCCGTGGACTTCCGAGCGGTGCTCTTGCGAGCGGTGCTCTTGCGCGCGGTCGACTTCCTGGCCGTGGACTTCCTGGCCGTCGACTTGCGCGCGGTGCTCTTGCGAGCGGTGCTCTTGCGAGCGGTGCTCTTGCGCGCGGTCGACTTCCTGGCCGTGGACTTCCTCGCGGTCGACTTCCTGGCCGTGGACTTGCGAGCGGGGCTCTTGCGAGCCGTGCTCTTCCTGGCCGTCGACTTCCTGGCCGTGGTCTTGCGAGCCGGGCTCTTGCGAGCCGTGCTCTTCCTGGCCGTCGACTTACGGGCAGTCCTTCTCTTCGCCGTCGACTTCTTCGCTGCAGGCATGGGCGTTCACCCCCTCTCCAAGATCAAGACGCCATGCGCTTCAGGCGTCTGCGTTCGCGTTCGCTCATACCGCCCCAGACTCCGTACCGCTCGTCCCGGCGGAGGGCGTAGTTGAGGCACTCGATGCGAACGGGGCACTCCGCGCAGATACGCTTCGCCTCGCGCGACGAACCGCCCTTCTCCGGGAAGAAGACCTCCGGGTCGTACTCCCGGCACCGGGCTCGTTCTTGCCATGGGATGAAGTGATGCACCGCCCTCCCCCTGAATTACATTTTTGTAATTCTGAAGGAAAACGCGGCCAAATGGCAAGTCCGTGGGCCGCGTTTTTTTCGCGGCTCGTCGATTCCCCGTTCACAACATGAAATGTTGACGGGAGAAATCGCAATTCGCAACCACTTTCGACCAAAAAGTTGCTCGTCAGGCTCCCTGACCAAATTGGTACAGTTACCTGACGTAGCCGCACTTCCGGCACCTTGGCCGACCGCCGTTTGGGGGATGCGAGGTCAGGAACGCGTTCCGACGAACGGGCGCGAGGAGCGGTCGACGCGCGCGTACAGCGTGGTTCGCTCGGCGGGAATGCGGCCGATCTCGCGGATCGCGGCGGCGAACTCGTCCGGCTCCTTGCGGATGCCCCAATCCGCGCCGGCCATGCGCGAGATCGTCTCCTCCATGAGCGTTCCGCCGAAGTCGTTCGCGCCGCCGCGCAGGATCGTCTGGCAGTACTCGACCCCCATCTTCACCCAGCTGACCTGAACGTTCGGAATCCGCCCGTGCAGCAACACCCGGGCGACCGCGTGCATGCGCCGGTTGTCGTCGAGGGTGGGGCCCGGACGTGCCTTGCCCGCCAAGTAGATCGGCGAGTTCTGGTGCACGAACGGCAGGGGGACGAACTCGGTGAACCCGCCCGTCCGGTCCTGGATGCGCGCGAGCCGCCGGATGTGTGCGACCCAGTGCGGCGGCGCGTCGACGTGCCCGTACATGATCGTCGAGCTCGAGCGGATGCCGAGGCCGTGCGCGGTCGTGACGACCTCTTCCCAGGTGTCCGCGGGGAGCTTGCCGCGCGTCAACACCCAGCGGACGTCGTCGTCGAGGATCTCCGCAGCGGTGCCGGGGATGGAACCGAGACCCCGCGCGTGGCACTCCTGGAGGAACTCGCCGAACGAGATGCCGAGCCGAGCCGAGCCGTTCACGACCTCCATCGGGCTGAACGCGTGGATGTGCATCTCCGGCACGCGCGCCCGAATGGTCTCGAGGATGCCGAAGTAGAAGTCGCCCGGAAGGCTCGGGTGCAACCCGCCCTGGATGCAGACCTCCGTCGCGCCGTAGTCCCACGCCTCCTGCGCGCGGTCGCCCACCTCATCCAGCGACAGGGTGTAGGACTCGGGGTCGATCTCGCGCTGGGCGAAGGCGCAGAAGCGGCACCCCGTGTAGCAGACGTTGGTGAAATTGATGTTCCGATTGACGACGTAGGTCACTTCGTCGCCGACGGCCTCCCCGCGGAGGTCGTCGGCGACGGCGCACAGCGCTTCCAGGGCCGGGCCCTCCGCCTGGAACAGCGCGACGGCGGCCTCGTCCGAGAGGTCGTCGGGGCGGCCGTCCGCCGCCACCCGGAGTGCCTCCCGCAGCTCGGCGTCCAGGCGCTCGGGCGTCGTGCGGGGCCTCGCCTCCCAGGCCCGCGTCGCCTCGGGGTAGTCCACCTCGCCGTACACGTCGGCGGCGTCGTCCCGAAGGCCGGCTCCGGGCCCCTTCGCGAACGTGAGAGCGATCGTCCTCGGCTTCCAGGCCACCTCGGGGTCCTGCCAGGCGACCGGCTCGGGAGCGAGGCCCTCGACGGCCAGGCCGTCCTCGCCGGTAAGCCGGCGAACCGGCTCCTGCATCTTGCCCGCGAGCCACGGGTCGGGCCGCAGGGCGTACTCGGGGTAGACGGCCAGCCGCTCGCGCAGCGCGTAGCCGCGCTCGGCCGTTCGCCGCGCGAGGTCGGCGAGCCTCGGCCACGGTGCCTCCGGGTTCACGTGGTCGATGGTCACCGGCGACACGCCGCCCCAGTCGTTGATGCCGGCGTCGATCAGCCGCGGATAATTCGGGTCGGACAGGTTGGGCGGCGCCTGCAGGTTCATGCGCGACCCGAAGAGCACGCGCGCCACGGCGACCGCGGCGAGGAACTCGTCCTCGGACGGCTCGGGCGCGCGGCGCATCGCCGTGCCGGGCTTCGCGCGGAAGTTCTGGACGATGACCTCCTGCACGTGCCGGTACTTCAGGTGCAGCGAGCGGATCGCCAGCAGCGACTCGGCACGCTCGCGGAGCGTCTCGCCGATCCCGACGAGGATGCCGGTCGTGAACGGGACCGCCAGCCGGCCGGCGTCCTCGATCGTGCGCAGCCGAACGGCCGGCACCTTGTCGGGCGAGCCGAAATGCGGGCCGCCCTTCTCCGACAGCCGCTCGGACGAGGTTTCGAGCATGATCCCCATCGAGGCGCTCACATGCTTCAGCCGCGCCATGTCCTCCCACGACATCACGCCGGGGTTCAGGTGCGGGAGCAGGCCGGTCTCCTCGATGACGCGGATGGCCGTGGCGCGAACGTACTCGAGCGTCGACGCGTAGCCGCGGGCGGCGAGCCACTCGCGCGCCTCCGGGTACCGCTCCTCCGGGCGGTCGCCGAGCGTGAAGAGCGCCTCCTTGCACTCCTGCCGCCGGCCCGCCTCCGCGATGGCGACCACCTGCTCCGGCGTCAGGAACGGCGCGTCGAGCTTCGCCGGCGGCTTCGCGAACGTGCAGTAGTGGCAGTGGTCGCGGCAGAGCATCGTGAGCGGGATGAAGACCTTGCGCGAGTACGTGATGGTGCGTCCGTGCCCGCGGTCGCGGATGTCCGCGGCGATGCCGAGGAGCTCGTTCAGCGCCTCCCCGCGCGCGGCCAGCAACGCCTCGGCCTCGTCCACGGAGAGCGCCTTGCCCGGCGCGGGCCCGCGCCAGGGACCGTCGCTGCAGATGGACGGCGTCGGTCATCGCGGCGAATCTACGGCCACCCGGCGGATGCGGCAAACGGTAGGCTCGCCGTCATGACGACGGTCGTGGCGCTCGCCGGCGGGATCGGCGCGGGAAAGTTCCTCCGCGGCCTCGTTCGCGTCGTCGCTCCCGAGGACGTCACCGTGCGTGGTGAACACCGGGGACGACATCGAGCTCTACGGGCTCCACATCGCCCCCGACCTCGACTCCGTCACCTACTGGCTCGGCGGCGTGATGGACCGCGAGCGCGGCTGGGGGCGCGCCACGGAGACGTTCCGCGCGACCGACGAGCTCCGCGCGTTCGGCGCCGACGGCACCTGGTTCGGCCTGGGCGACCTGGACCTGGCGACCCATGTGTTCCGATCGCAGCTGCTGGCCGCGGGGCGGACGCTCGCAGAGTCGACGGCGGCGGTGGCCGCCCGCTTCGGCATCGCGACCACGCTCCTGCCGATGACCGACGACCCGGTGACGACCCGCATCGACGTCGTGGACGACGGCGGCACCGAGCTGGACCTCCACTTCCAGGAGTACTGGGTGCGCAGGGGCGGCGCCGGCGACGTCAAGGCGGTGCGGTTCGATGGCGTGGACGCCGCGCGGCCCGCGCCGGGCGTGCTGGGGGCCATCGCCGCGGCCGACGCCGTCATCCTGTGCCCGTCGAACCCGGTGGTGTCCATCGGGCCGATACTGGCGGTGCCGGGCATCCGTGAGGCGGTCGCGGAGCGCCGGGACCGCGTCGCCGGCGTCTCCCCCATCGTCGGCGGCATGCCGGTCCGTGGCATGGCGGACCGGCTCATGCCTGCGGCCGGCGTCGAGGTGTCGGCGGCGGGAGCCGCCGACTGCTACCGGGGGCTCCTGTCGGGGTGGGTGATCGACGAGGCGGACCGCGGGCTCGCGCCGCGGATCGAGGGCATCGGTCGACCGCGTCGCCGTGACGGACACGATCATGACCGACGACGCCTCGGCCGAGGCGCTCGCCCGGACCGCGCTCGAGCTCGCTTTGTCGTGACCGGAGGCATCTGCGCCCGATGACCGTCGAGGTCCTGCCGGTTCCCGGCATCCCGGAGATCGAGGAGGGCGACGACCTGGCGGCGCTGCTGGGCGACGCGCTGGAGCGCGCCGGCCTTCGTCCGCGGGAAGGGGACGTCGTCGTCGTCACGCAGAAGGTCGTGAGCAAGGCCGAGGGGCGGGTCGTTCCCGAACCCCCCGAGGGACGTCCCGCCGTCGTGCGACGCGAGGCAGCGCGCATCGTGGCGGAACGCGGCGACATCGTGATCGCGGAGACCCGGCACGGGTTCGTCTGCGCGAACGCGGGCGTCGACGCATCGAACGTCGCGGAGGGGTTTCTGACGTTGCTGCCGGAGGACCCCGACGCGAGCGCGGATCGCCTCCGGACCGCGCTCGCCGCGCGCTTCGGCGTCCCGGCCGCCGTGGTCGTGACCGACACGTTCGGCCGGGCGTGGCGCCGCGGCGTGGTCAACGTGGCGATCGGGGCGGCGGGCCTCCCGTCCATGGTGGACCTCCGCGGGACGAAGGACGCGGGCGGGCGGGTGCTGGAAGCGACGATCGTCGCGCTCGCCGACGAGATCGCGGCGGCCAGCGGCCTGGTGATGGGCAAGGCCGACGGCGTCCCCGCGGCCGTGGTCCGCGGCGTCGCGGCGGACGCGCCCCCCACGCCGGCGCGGGAGCTGCTGCGGCCGCCCGAGGAGGACCTGTTCCGCGAGTCGCCGGCGCGGGCGATCCACGCCCGCCGGTCGATCCGGCGGTTCGCCGAGGGGCCGGTCCCCCGGGAGGCCCTGGCGGAGGCCGTCCGTGCCGCCTGCACCGCCCCGGCCCCCCACCACACCCGCCCCTGGCTGTTCGTCATGCTCGACCCGGGGCCGGTCCGCGAGCGGCTGCTGGCGGCGATGGCCGAGGCGTGGCGAGCCGACCTGGCGGGGGACGGCACGGCCCGGGAGGTCGTGGACCGCAGGCTCCGCCTGTCGGACGCGCTGCTGGGCCACGCGCCGGTGGTCTGCGTCCCGTGCGTCCGGATGCACGGCTGCCCACTCCTACCCCGACGAGGAGCGCGCCGCCGCCGAGCGCGAGATGTTCCTCCTGTCGGGCGGCGCGGCCATCCAGAACCTGATGCTGGGGCTGCACGCGCAGGGCCTGGCGTCGTGCTGGGTGTCCTCCACCCTGTTCTGCAAGGAAGAGACGCGCGAGGCGCTCGGCCTGCCCGACGAGTGGATCCCACTCGGGTCGATCGCGATCGGCCGGCCGCCTGCCGGTACGCCGTCCGATCGCCCGCCGCTGGACGTCGCCGACTTCCTTGAATTCCCCGCGTCCTGACGAACGCGGAGCCGGCCGGGACGCGTCCGCGCCGGCGGGTTCGAAACGCGGACGAGGGGCGCCGAGAGGCGCCCCTCGTCAGTCCGCGGAACCCTTCCCCGTTGGAACCGCGAACGAGGGCATGAGCCTACACCACCAGCCGGCGGATGCAGTAGACGGACCATGCCACGGCGGCGACGGGACAGCCGCGGGATGCCGGTGCGCGGATAGAGTGAAGACGCTCAAGCGACAGGTCGAGGGCCCGTCCGTCGGGACGAAAGGAGCGGAGACCGTGGGCGCGCCTTCCAACCGCGCGAGCAAGCGTCGCGCGCAGCGCCGCTCCTCCGGCACGCGGAGCCCGTCGCCGGCGAGGGCCTCGGCCGGACCGGCCGGCGGAACGAAGGCCCGCGCGGCCTCCGAGGCGAAGGGCTCCGGCGCGAGCGCCAAGCGCCGCCGCGCCGCTCCCCCGCCGCCCGCCCGCCCGCGATGGCCGATCTTCGTCGGCGCCCTCGTGCTGCTGCTGGGGTTCGCCGCCTTCTACCAGTTCCACCGGACGGGCTCGCCGGCCACGGGTCCGACGTACCTGCCGCCGCTGACCGTGAGCGACCCGGCGACGCTGCCCGGCATCCAGACGGGACCGCCGCCGTGGACGGCCGGGCACGACGGCCTCCGCGAGCGGCTGCGCGCGCTCGGCCTCCCGGCGCTCGGCGCCGAGGGAACCGTGCTGCACACGCACGAGCACCTCGACGTGTTCGTCCACGGCAAGCGGGTGACGGTCCCCGCCAGATCGGGATCGACCCGGCCGGGCAGTTCATCGCCGCCGCTCCACACCCACGACGCCAGCGGCGTCATCCACGTGGAGTCGCCCACCGAGCGGGCCTTCTCGCTGGGCGAGTTCTTCGACGTCTGGGGCGTGCTGTTCACGCGCGACTGCATCGGCGGGCCTGTGCACGTCTCGGCGACAACCGGCTGCGCGTGTTCGTCGACGGCCACGAGGCCACGGGCGATCCCCGGCGCTCGAGCTCTTCTCCCACGAGGAGATCGTCGTGGCGTACGGGACGGACGCCGAGCTGCCGGACCGATCCCGGAGTCCTACGGGTTCCCGATCGGCAGTAGCGACCCGCCCGCGCGCGGCTCAGCTGGACGGTGCAGTTGCCGGTACGTCACGTTGCACGTGATCGAGCCGTGCTCGTACTGCTGGCTCCGGTCGTCGCCGGAGGCCTGCACGTCGGTGACGGGCAGGCCGAGCGGACCCGCCGGGCCGCCGGCCTTCACGTAGGCGTCGCGCACGATCCCGTGCGTCTCGTGCGCGCCGGTGCCGGTCGAGTCGTAGATGACCCCACCACGAACCTGGCGAGCGCCCCGTAGGGCTCGTCGACTACGCCCGTCATCGGCCAGCCGAGGAAGCCGCCGATGCCGCCGACCGCCCAGTACTCGTCCCGGATCATGCCGATCTTCAGGAAGACCGAGTGGTGGCCGACGTCGTCGATGTAGATCGTCCCGTTCTCGAAGTTCTGTCGCTGGCCGCCGGACGGCTCGGTGGCCGGGCCGATGGGCAGCCCCGGCGAACAGTCCAGGCTGTCGTACAGCGCCCGGATCTCGCCCGTCACGAGCAGGTTCTCGTTGATCCACACGAGCGACGACCTGAGACCGAGCGCCCCCGGAACTGTGGGCCGGTGAGGGTCACGCTCGCTCGTCGTGCCGTGGACGGTGACGCTGCGGATGCGGCCGGAGTCCCACCGGCTGTTCACGGTCATGCCGGTCGCGGTGCCGATGTCGGTGCCCATGTAGGCGGAGATCCGGTTGCCGACGCCCCCGGCGCTCATGGTCACGGTCCACGTGCGATTCGGGTTGATCGACGTGTAGTCGCCCGGGTCGCAGCGCTCCTGGAGGTACGGCAGCTGCGTCCCGCCCCACTCCGCGTCGTTGCTCTCCGTGTGCCCTCCGCTGGAGGACGAGTAGAACGCGGCGATGGGCGTGCCGCCGTACGTCACCACCTGCCATGCCGTGTTGTCCGCCGCCGCCTTCCACCGGGCGCCGTCGAAGCCCGCGACCTTGTCGTACCCGATGTAGACCTGGTCGTTGGTGTTCGCGTAGACGGCGCAGTTGCAGCCGAGCCGGTGCTGTCCGGAGGTGTTCGCCTTGTAGACGGCGTACGTGCGGGCGGCGACCGCCTGCGCCCGCAGCGCGGGGCCCGGCCAGCTGGACGGAACCTCGGCGATTCCGAGCACGTAGTCGTTCGTCCCCACCGCGAGGATCAGGCGGCCGCGGTACGCGCATGACCCGAGCCGCACGGCCGGTAGATGTTGAATTCGATCTGCCCGAGGTCGTACCGGTAGCCTGTGTCGAGGACCTTCACGATCGTGGCGCCGGCATAGAGCGCGTACAGGTTGTGGGCCTCGCTGCCCCAGCCGTGCCCGCCGACGTAGGTGCCGCTCTGCCGGCGGACCCAGTAGTGGCCGTCGTGCCGGTACTGGATGGTCCACGTCTGGCCGCTGGGGATGGTCGCGACCAGGGTGCCCGAGTGACTGTCGAGCCGAAGCGTGATCGGGCCGCCGATCGCCTGGAGCCGGCTGCTGGTTCGCGACTGCACGAGGCCCACGCGAATCTTCGTCGGCGACGAGATGGTCTGCACGGACGTGCCGGTGTAGTACTGGCCAAGGATGTCGGTGTAGCCGGCCCCCGCGACGGCCATGCCGTACGCCCCGTACTGGCTCATTCCCACGCCGTGCCCCCATCCGCCGCCGTAGAAATGGAACTCGCTCGTGGCGGAGGCCTGCGGGCCCACGGCGACGAGCCCCGCCGTTGCGGAAAGGGTGATGAGCGCGAGCGCGAATGAGTCGTTTCACGTCAGGGGGTCCCGTCCCGTTCGTCCGAATGGGAGGCCGAGGCTAGCACACGGTCCTGAGGCCCGGCAGCATATGGAGGGCGACCGGCGACGATGCGAGCCCGCGGGTCGGCGATGGTCAGCGCTCGAGGACCGTGAACGGCGGGGTCCTCGCGTCCTTCGCGTTCCCCCCCGGCGGCACGACGGCCCCCTCGGCCAGGACCGACCGGGACACGATGGCGTCCGCGCCGACGTGCACGGCGTGCCCCAGGATCGAGCCGAAGACGCGTGCCCGGGCCTCGACCCTCGTCTTGGCGAACAGCACCGAGTCGCCGATCACCGCGTCGGGCCCCACCACGGTCCCCGGCCCGAGCACGACCCGGGGCTCGATCTTCGCGTTCGGCGCCACCTCGACGCCCTCGCCGAGGTACGGATCGGGGTAGTCGAGCCCGCCGACGCGGCCCTCCAGCACGTCGTAGCTCGCCTGCAGGTACTTCTCCGGCGTGCCCAGGTCCATCCAGTACGTGTCCGACAGGAAGCCGTACACGGGGACCTTCGAGCCGATGAGCGACGGGAAGACCTCCGTCTCGATCGACACGGACCGCGTCGAGGACACGCCGCGAAGCGCGACCGGCTCGAGCACGTACGTCCCGGTGTTCACGCGTCCGCTCGTCGGATCGGTGGGCTTCTCGCGGAATGCGCTCACGCGGCCGTTGGCGTCGATCTCCACCAGCCCGAAGGGCCGCGCGTCATCGACCTCGGCCAGCGAGATGGTCGCGACTGCGCCGCGGGCGCGGTGGAAGGCGACCATCCCGTCCAGGTCGAGGTCGGTCAGGATGTCGCCGTTCAGCACCAGGAACGTCTCGTTGAAGCGGTCGAGCGCGTTCGCGATCGCTCCGGCGGTGCCGAGCGGCCGCTCTTCGGTGATCCACTCGATCCGGGGCGCGCGACCATCGCGCGACCGGAGGAACGGATCGAACACCTCCTCCAGGTACGGCGAGGACAGCGCGACGAACTCGATGCCGAACGCCGCCAGCCGGTCCAGAACGTGGTCCAGGAACGGCCGGTCGATCATGGGCAGGAGCGGCTTTGGAACCGTCTCGGTCAGCGGCCGCATCCGCGTCCCCTCGCCCCCCACCAGCACGACCGCGTTCACCGGCTACGTCTCTTTCCGCTTGCGCGACACGAGCTCTGCGCGGGCCCGGAGGGCCACCCACGCGGGCGGGCGCAGCACCGCGAGCGCGCCCGGGGACCGGTGCTTCACGAAGTAGCGGTACATGCTCCGCGAGTGCTCGAGCGTCATGCTGCGCTTGCCGCGCGTGGCGGTCCCGCCGATGTGCGTGACCTCGAGCTCGGGAGTGAACCACACGTCCCACCGGGCGTCCCGGAGGCGCGTGCACAGGTCGACGTCCTCGACGTACATGAAGTAGTCCTCGTCGAACAGGCCGATCCGGTCGAGGGCGGCGCGCCGCAGCAGCATGCTGGAGCCCGAGACCCAGTCGACCGACCGCTCGCTGCGTCGGTCCCAGTCGAGCATCTCGTAGTCGCGGGTCCAGCGGTTGTGGGGGCGAAACGGCGACACGAACGCGTGCATCGTGGCCTCGGCGTAGCCGGGGATCCTGCGGGCAGAGGGGTACACGGTCCCGTCGGGGTTCCGCGTGAGCACGCCGATGGCGCCGGCCTCCGGCCGGTCGGCCACGACCTTCAGCAGCCCGCCCAGGGTCCCGCCCGTGATCCGCGCGTCCGGGTTCAGCAGGAAGACCCACGGCGTCTGCGTGGCGCGCATGCCCACGTTTGCGGCGGACCCGAAGCCGGCGTTGCGGCCGTTGCGGATCACGCGCAGGCCCGGGACGGCGGCCTCGGCACGGTCGGCGCTGCCGTCGTGCGAGTCGTTGTCGACCACCACGACCTCGACGCGCGCGTCGCCCGCGGCCTCCAGCGCCGACCGTGCGGCGCTCGCGACGTCGTCGCCGCTGTTGTAGTTGACGATGACGACCGCCACGTCGGCGGGGCGGTGCGCGGCCTCGCCCCGCTCAGGCATTGGTGCGCGAGATCAGGATGATGCCGGCGATGATGAACGCGACGCCGATGTACCGGATCCCAGGGATGCTCTGGTCCAGCACGAACCGGTCGAACAGCAGGATGATCACGTAGGTCAGCGACGCGAACGGATACGCGAACGAGAGCGACGCCCGCGACAGCACGATCAGCCACACGATCGCCGACAGCGCGAAGATCACCAGCCCGAACCACACGGCGACGTTGGAGAAGACGCGGGTGAACGTACCGGCCGGGTTCCCCAGCACCAGCGGCTGGACGCCGTCGTGGGTCACCTGGTTGATGCCGTGCTTCAGGGTGAGCTGCGCCACCGCCGCCAGTGTCACCGACACGAGAATCAGCCCGAGCAGCACCAGCTTCCCTTTCCGGTCGTCGTTCGCCGACGAACCCCTCTCCGCCCCGTCGAGGGGAGAGGCTACACCAGGGTCCGGATGGCCCGCGCCGCCCGCGATGGCCGGCCGCCCCGGCCGGACGCCGGCCATGGCCTCGGCCATCCGGTCGTCGTCCTCGACCACCGCGTCGGCCGGTCCGGCCTGCTCGGCGAGTCCGCCCTCCGCCGTCACGATGGCAGGGGTCCCGAGCGCCTGCGCCCGCGCCAGAACCCCCGAGGACCACGTCCGGCGATACGGGAGGACGACGGCGTCCGCGGCCGCGATCCACGCGTCGAACTCGGCGTCGGACGGGAATCGGACCAGGAGCGTCACGCCCGGCGTCGACCCGGCCATCCGGCGAAGGCCCTCGAGGAACGCGACGTTCTCCGGCGTGTGGTCGCGAATCGACCCGACCACGTACAGCCGTGCGCCCCGGACCGCCGCGCCGGAAGCCGCGAAGGCCGCGACGGCTCGGTCGAATCCCTTCGACGGCTGCACGAACCCGGCGCACAGCAGCACCGGGCCATCACCGTCGATGGCCAGCGCCGCACGCGCCTCGGCGCGCCCGGGGACGTGGCCGGCCGGCAGCACACGGTGCGGGATGAGCGCCCCACGGACGCGCACGTGGTACGCGCGCTCCAAGGCCGCGCGCTCGGCCTCGGTGTGGAACGCCACGCGCCCGGCCAATCGGAAGGCAAGCGCCAGCAACAGGTAGTCGGGGCGCCAGAGGACCGGCGGATCGGCCTCGTGGACGACGATACGCAGCGCCGGCCGGCGCAGCGCCAGCCACACGAGCGACGCGGACGTCATCATCTTCGACACCGGCGCCCGCGGCCGGTAGTAGAGCGCCGGCTGGAAGTGGACCACGATGCGATCGAAGCGGCCACCGATGCGGGCAGCCGTGCGAAATGCCTTGCCCCCCAGCAGTTCCGCCGTCAGCTCGCCCTGGCCGTCGGGGGCCGTCAGGACCGTGACCTCGTGGCCGGCGGCGCGCAGATCCGACACCTGGTCGCGGGCGTAGGCACCGATGCCGCAGTGCCGCGGCGGGTACGACGAGACGACGAGGATCCTCACGCCGCTCTCCGCCCGGTCACAGCGGCTCGGTTCGGCACTCCACGGGGATCCACACCAGACCGGGGTTCTCGGCGCCGCGCACGACGTCGAAGGCGTAGTGCTGCTCGTGCAGGTGGTACACGGTCCGCGCGTCGCGCGAGTGCACGCCGAGCGTCACGAAGTACCGCCCGTCGATGAAGGGCAGGCTTTCGAGGACGAACTGGACTCGGTGCTTGCCCTCGAACGCCGGCCAGTTCACGCCGCGCCAATCGGTGCTGGTCTCGTAGAACTTGCGGTTCTCCTCGTCGTGGATCGCGAAGGAGACGACGGGATCGGGCACCGGCTTGGACGCCTTGAGGTCCACCTGGATCACCAGGCCGTCACCGGGAGCGAACCACTCGCGGGCCTCGCCGCCCTTCCCGAAGATCTCTGCCGAGATGATCTCGATCTCCCGGTTCCCTTGATCCCAGCCGTACGCGACCTGGTCGCGGTGCATGAGCGACCGGAAGTCGCGCACCGTGTCCCTGGGATTCCCCTGAGCGACCAGCCGGCCGTGCTCGAGCAGGACCACGCTGTCGCAGACGCGCAGGACCTGCTCGGGCGAGTGCGTGACGAAAATGATGGTCCGTCCGTCCTCCCGGAACTCCTGGATCTTCGCGAGGCACTTCTGCTGGAAGCCGATGTCCCCCACGGCGAGGACCTCGTCCACCAGCAGGATGTCTGGGTCGACGTGCACCGCAACCGAGAAGCCGAGTCGCATGTACATGCCGTCGGAATAGAACTTGACCTGGTTGTCGATGAACTCACGCAGCTCGGCGAACTCGACGATGTCGTCGAAGGCCGCTTTGGTCTCCGCCTTGGTCAAGCCCAGGATGGCGGCGTTCAGGTACACGTTCTCTCGGCCGGTCAGCTCACGGTGGAAGCCCGCACCCAGGGCGAGCAGCGACGCGAGGCGCCCGCGCGCGGTCACCTGCCCCTCGTTCGCGCGAAGGATGCCCGCGATGATCTTGAGCATGGTCGTCTTCCCGGAGCCGTTGGGACCGAGCAGCCCGAGCGTCTGGCCCTCCGGGACGTCGAAGGACACGTCCCGCAGGGCCCAGAACTGCTCCGAGTTCAGCCGGAACCGAACGATTCGCTCCTTGATCGACGTGGGTCTCTCCTTGTAGCGCTTGAAGAGCTTCCCCACGCGGTCGACCGTGACGGCGTCGGTCATCGGCGACTACAGCTCCTCGGCGAAGTCGCCGGCCATCAGGAAGTAGGTTCGCCACGCGACCAGCAGCAGCAGGACCGACCCGATCGACACGCACACCATCAGGACCGCCAGGAAGCCGACGCTGACGGGGATGAGGACGGGCACGGTATGGGTCACGCCGTTCGTCGTCGTCGTGTAGTCCGCCGTGCCGTAGAAGACCCGCTGGAAGGCGAACACGATGTCCGCCATCGGGTTCAGCATGTAGACCTTGTACAGCGGAATGCCCCAGAGTTCCTTGCCGATGATCTTCGAGCTGGGGTACACGACCGGGGTCATCCAGAACCAGACCAGCAGGATGATCGACAGGAGGTACTGCGTGTCCCGGTACCGCACGTTCAGCGCCGACACGAACATGGCCATCGCCGAGGTGAAGACCATCAGCGCGAACAGGGCGAGCGGGAGCAGCAGCCAGTTCAGCCCGAAGACGAAGGTCTGCAGGATGATCATGAACGCGATCAGGACCGTGGCCTGGAAGCCCGTGTCGACGAGCGCGGTGCCGACGGACGCGAGCGGGAGGATCTCGCGGGGGAAATAGACCTTGGTCACCAGGTTCGAGTTGTCGATCACCGACCGCACGGCGACGCCGAGGGAGGTCGAGAACAGGTTCCAGGCCAGCAGGCCGCTCAGCAGGTAGATGGCGAAGTGCGGCGTCTGGTTGGGGACGACCACGCCGAAGATGATCGAGAACACCCCCAGGTACAGGAGCGGGTTGAGCATCGACCAGGCCACGCCGAGCACGGATGACTTGTACTTGACCTTCACTTCCTTGTGGATGAGGTTCCAGAGGATGCGCCGGCCCTCCACGACCTCGCGGAAGCGGGGGATC
This sequence comes from uncultured Actinomycetota bacterium, assembly GCA_963770955.1. Taxonomy (GTDB): domain Bacteria; phylum Actinomycetota; class UBA4738; order UBA4738; family UBA4738; genus DASPTB01. The sequence goes on along the minus strand of CAVYRK010000011.1, from coordinate 263,365 downwards.
ACGTGGAGCCGCGGCGGCTCGGACGTGCGGACGACGACCTTCTTGCTCGTGGTTGCCATGTGCTTCCTGTGGTGCCTCCGGGACGACGGCGGGCGCTCGGCGCATCGAAACCCGCAGGTGAGCGGCCCGATGGCCGAAGTGTAACAAGCGGCGTGCGCCTGGGGTTGGTGCGTTAGGCTCTTCGTCGCCATGGCAGACCTTCGCACGCAGGTCAAACGCGTGATCCCGGTGAAATGGGTGCACGCCTACCGCCGCCACCGGACGACCCTGCTCTATCTCCGCGGGCTCGGCTGGGAGCTGTACGACCGGCAGGTCCGCCTGTCGCTCGACGACTTCGAGGCCGACGTGGCCGAGCGCCCGAACGGGTTCCACGACGAGCTCGCGCGCGACGTCCTCGCGCGGACCGACGCCGTGCTGCAGGGCCTGGACAGGAAGATCGAGGGGGTCTCGGCCCGGCACGGAACCGAGCTGCGCACGCTTCGCGAGGACCTGGAGGCCACCCGAGCGGAGCTGGCCACGCTGCGGGACGAGGTCCGGGCGCTGCTCACGGCCCGCGCCGGCGGCTAGCGTCCGGCCGCACGACGTGCGCCTCGCCTGGCTCTCGCCGCTCCCCCCGATGCCCTCGGGCATCAGCGACTACTCCTTCGAGCTCCTCCCCCGGATCGCCGAAGTGGCGGACGTCGACGTCGTCTGCCCCACGGTTGGGAGGCGGTGGCGGCAGCACCCGCCGGCGGCCCCCGGGGGACTCACGGTCCTGGGCCCCGGGGAGTTCCGGGCGCGCGCCGACCGGTACGACGCGGTGATCTACCACCTCGGCAACAACCCGGCGCACCGGTTCGTGTTCGACGAGGCGAAGCGGCGCCCCGGCATCGCCGTGTTCCACGACTTCACGATGCACCATCTGGTCGAGTGGATGCACTGGGAGCCGCCCCGGCGGGACCTTCGCGGCTACCGCGAGGCACTCGCGCGCGAGGTCGGTCCCGAGCTGGGCGAGCGACTCGCATCGCTCCGCGGTGCCTCCGTCTACTCCGACCTCGAGCGGTTCCTGTGGCCGCTGAACGGCGAGCTCGCCCGCGGCGCTCGCGCGATCGTCGTCCACAACCACGATGCCGCGGAGCGCATGCGGGAGATCGCGCCGGCCGTCCCGGTGACGGTCGTTCCCCACCACGCCGGCAGCCCGCCGGCAGAGGTCGCCGGCGTGGACCGCGCCGAAGCGAGACGGCGCCTCGGCCTCCCGCAGGGCGCGTTCCTGGTCGGCCACTTCGGGTACGTCTCCAGGCCGAAGCAGCCCGCCGCCGTCGTCGGCGGATTCGCGCGATTGGCGCGGCGGCGATCCGACGCGCAGCTGCTCATGGTCGGCGCCGACACCAGCGGAGGTGCCCTCGACCGAGTCATCGAGCGCACCGGGGTCCGCGGCCGGGTCCGCGCGGTCGGCTACGTCGGGCTGACGCGCTTCTACCTGTTCCTGAAGGCCGTCGACGCGGTCGTGAACCTCCGCTACCCGAGCGCCGGCGAATCGTCGGGGACCGTCTCGCGGGCGCTTGCGGAGGGGCGAGCGACCATCGTGAACGACCTCGGATCCTTCTCGGAGATCCCGGACGAGGCCACGCTCAAGGTGGAGATCGACGGCGACCAGCCCGAAGAAGTTGGGACGCACCTGATCCGGCTCGCGGAGGATCCCGCGTTCCGAGAACGCGTCGAGCGCGCGGCGCGGCGCTACGCGGCAACGGAGCTCGACCCGATCCGCTGCCGCGACCTCTATCTGGACGTCGCGCGATCGGTCGCGGAGCCGGCGCTCGCCCCGGGTTAGGGCGGCCCGAATCGCGCTGGCTGCACGCGGAACGGGAGGCGTTTGACCTCTTCGCCGTCGACCTGCACCACGAACGTGTACCGGCCGGCGGCCTCGAACGGCAGGCCGTTCAGATTGATCGCCAGGGGGATCACCTGCTCGTCGCCGGCGACGAGCGTCGGAGGACGGCCCATGTTGAACACGCCCTCGATGCGCCGCATCCTGCCGTCGGGCGTGTCCATCCCCGGCGGCGCGTCTCCCAGCGGCAGCTGCTCGCCGTCCTCCGTCTCGAGGTGCAGCGAGAACGCGTGCTCCTGGTTCGTCTCGGTGTAGGGGACGGCGATGATGAGGCCGATCCCGATCCTGTCGTGCTGGGCGGGCAGGCCCTGGACGCTGATCATGTTCCAGCCCGCCCCCTGCGCGAAGAGCTTCCCGTCGGCGACGACCACCGAGTCCGCAAGAAACGCATCGACGTCCATCGTGGCTCCTCGCTCTCGGTCGGTCGGATGAGGTGACGACCTTACCGGACGACCTCGCTAGGCCTCCAGCCACTCCCGGATCGAGCCGAGGTACGCGCCGGGCTGCTCGGCGAACGGGAAGTGGCCGGCGCCCTCGACGATCCGGAGCGTCGCGTGCGGCAGCAGCGCCGCGATCTCCTCGGATTCCTGCGGCCTGGTGATGCGGTCGTCGCGGCCGGTGATCACCAGGACCGGGGCCGTCACGCCGGGCAGCGACGCACGGACGTCGTAGTCGCCGAACTCGCCGTGCCGGTGGATCTCCGGGCTGTAGCGGACGTCGCGCCAGTTCCGGTCGATGTCGGCAAGCGCCGGACCCTCCGGGTCGGACAGGAAGAAGGGCATCTCGCCCATCCACACGGCGTGGCAGTCCTCCGGCGTCTCGACGCGCTCTTCGGCCTCGAACGCCGCCTCGACGCTCGCCCGCAGCTCGGGCGTGCCGAAGGACTCGAAGGTCTCGTCGGCATGCGCCAGGGCATCCGCGTAGGCGATGCCGCCCGAGCACACGACCCGCGCGGCGCGGCCGGGATGGTCCACCGCGTGCTGCAGCGCGATCCGCGCGCCGAACGAATGCCCGAGCAGCGTGTAGCCCGTGAGGCCCATGGCCTCTGCCAGCCGGGCCACGTCCGCCGCCCAGTCCGCGACCGTCCAGCGCTCGGGTTCGCCGCGATCGGACCGCCCGTGCCCCGGCAGGTCCACCCCCAGCAGGCGGTACCCCTCGAGCTGCTCGAACCAGGGAAAGAACACGCCGCCGTCCAGACCCGGGCCGGGCGGCAGCATCAGGATCGGCTCGCCCTCGCCGTGTTCGTGCACGTACATGCCGGTGCCGTCGACGTCGACGCGCATTCCCACTTCCTCTCTCGACCTAGCCCTCCAGGCGCTTCAGGAATCCCTTCTCGTCGATGATCTCGACGCCGAGCTGCTCCGCCTTGTCGAGCTTCGACCCGGGGTTCTCCCCCGCCACGACGAAGCTCGTCTTCTTCGACACGCTCCCCACGATGCGGGCGCCGGCCTCCGTCGCGGCGCGCTCGGCCTGCTCGCGGCTCATCGACTCGAGGCCGCCGGTCAGCACGATCGCGAACCCCGTCAGCGGCCCCTCGGGCGGCGGCGGGACCTCGTCGTCCTTCACCCGCACGCCGGCCTTCGCGAGCTTGGTCAGCAGCTTCCGGTTCTCCTTGTCGTGGAACCACTCGAAGATGCTGCCGGCGATCTCGGGACCGATGCCCTCGACGGCGTTCAGGTCCTCCTCGCCGGCCTTCTTCAGCTGGTCGATCGACGGGAACGCGCGCGTCACGACCTGCGCGACGTGCCAGCCGACGTGGCGGATGTTCAGCCCGACCAGCAGCCGCCACAGCGGCCGGTCCTTCGACCCTTCGATGGCCGTCAGCAGGTTCGTGATCTTCTTCTCCTTGAACCCCTCCAGCTGCGCCAGCTGATCGGCCGTCAACGAGTAGATGTCGGCGGGGTCCTCGACCCAGCCGTTGTCCAGCAGCAGGATGCCGGTCTTGTAGCCCAGGCTCTCGATGTCCATGGCGCCGCGCGACGCGAACGAGAACAGCCACTCGATGTTCTGCGACGGGCAGCCGCGCTTGTTCGGGCAGCGCCAGTACTTGCCGCCCTCGTCCTTCACCAGCGCGGTCCCGCACGAGTTGCACTTCTTCGGGAACCGCCACGGCTTCGCGTTCTTCGGCCGCTTCGCCAGCACCGGCCCGAGGACCTCGGGGATCACGTCGCCGGCCCGGCGGACGACGATCGTGTCGCCCTCGCGGACGTCCTTCCGCTTGACCTCGTCCTCGTTGTGCAGGGTCGCCGTGCTGATCGTCACGCCGCCGACGAACACCGGCTCCATGAACGCGAACGGCGTGACCATGCCGGTCCGTCCCGTGTGCACGCCGATCTCGCGCAGCAGGGTCGTGCGCTCCTCCGGCGGGAACTTGTACGCGATCGCCCACCGCGGCGCGTGGGACGTGGCGCCCAGCTCCTCCTGCTGGTCGATCGAGTCGACCTTCACGACGACGCCGTCGATCTCGTAGTCGATGGTGTGGCGGTCCCGCTGCCAGCGTTCGCAGTAGGCGAACACCTCTTCCAGGGACCCGACGACCTCGGTCGCGGGGTTCACCGGCAGGCCGGCGTCGCGCAGGTCGTCCAGCGCCTCCGAGTGGGCCCGGTACCGGCGTCCCTCGGCGTACAGGACCCCGTGGCACCACAAGCGGAGGGGCCGTGCCGCGCTCACCTGCGGGTCCTTCTGCCGGAGCGACCCGGCCGCGGCGTTGCGCGGGTTGGAGAACGCCCGCTCGCCGCGCTCGAGCAGCTCGTCGTTCAGCCGCTCGAAGCCCTTGATCGGGAAGTAGACCTCGCCTCGGACGTCCAGCACCGACGGGTGGCCCGTGCCCCGGAGCTTCATGGGGACCTGGCGGATCGTGCGGATGTTCGCGGTCACGTCCTCGCCGGTCATGCCGTCGCCGCGCGTCGCCCCGCGCAAGAACGCACCACCCTCGTACGAGACGACGACCGCAAGCCCGTCGATCTTCAGCTCGCAGACGAAGCGAGCGGCGGCGCCGATGCCACGCTCGACCCGCTTGCCCCAGGCCTCCAGCTCCTCCCAGGAGAACGCGTTGTCCAGCGAGAGCATCTGAGCGCGGTGCGTGACCGGAGCGAACAGGTCGGCCGGCGCGCCTCCCACCCGCTGCGTCGGGCTGTCCGGCGTGATCAGCTCGGGGAACTCGGCCTCCAAGCCCTGGAGCTCCTTGACCATCTGGTCGTAGTCGAAGTCGGAGACCTCGGGGTCGTCGAGCACGTGATAGCGGTACGAGTGGTGGTTGACCTGCTCATGGAGCTCCTCGACCCGCTTGCGGGCGTCGGACAGCCGGCGCTCCTCCGGCCGCCGCCGCTGCGGCTCCTCGGTGGCTCCTCGACGCCTCGGGCTCATGTGTCCTGAAGAACGCGCACCCCGGCCGCCCTATGCCGCAAGCTCGAGGTTGCCGGCCAGGCCGACCCGGTCGCCGCGGACGAGCATGGCGCCGTGGACCCCGGTCAGGTTCCGCAGATACGTCAGGGCCGCCCGCATCGATTTCGGCTTGGTGAGGATGGCCAGCGCGCCGGCCGCGGCGGCGTCCGCGAGGATGCTCGATGCGGCCACGATCACCACCCCGTCGCCGGTGTCGGTCGGGAGGAACTGGCGGCCCGTGGTCGTGTAGATCCCCTGGGGGCCCAGCTCGGGCTTCACGACCACCGAGATGGGCGCCCCGCCGACCCCGGGATGCACGTGCAGGCGCGCGCGCCGCTTCGCGATGACGAAGTGGTCGCCGCCGGAGGACACCAGGATCTCGTCCTGCGTCCGGGCGAGGGCGGCCCCGACGAACTCGGTCAGCGCGCCCTGAAAGGTGAACATCGGCCCGACGCCCGCGCGGGCGGCGACGTCGGCCATGCGCCGCAGGGACACGGGCGCGTCCACCGGAAGCCGGAGCGGGCGCTTGCTGGTGCGGAACGCGGGATTGCGGATCGAGTAGGACTGCAGCTGTTCCCAGAACTGCATGCCGGACGCGCGCGCCTGCTCGTACAGCTCCTCGGGACCGGCGACACGAAGGACGATGTCCTGGATCAGGACCTCGAAGAAGTTGCTCTTCTTCCTGACACGCAGCGGCATGTCCCTCCCGCACGTTCGGTCCCGGTCGGTCCCGGGGCCCAACAGGCTACACGGCGGGGGTGACGGCCCGGCGGGCGCCGGGCGGCGGCGCTAGGCGGCGACCAGCGCGGTCTTCTTCTTCTTCGCGCGGGGCTCGCAGGAGCGCCGGATGACGTCGCGGGCTGCCGGCCACGCGATGACCGCCAGCGCGGCGAATGCGGCCGGCCACCAGGCGATCGGGGCCAGGTGCAGGTGGAAGTAGGCCATCAGCAGGCACCCGGCGGCGCTCGTCCGCCACCAGTGCCCGGTGCTCAGGCGCTCGTGCAGCAGCAGGAACATGAGTCCCGGCCCCAGGTAGTAGAAGAGCACGCGCGGCTCGAAGATCATCCGCGACAGCAGCACGAGCCCGAGCGCCGCCATGATCAGCGGCACGTCCTCGCGCCGGTCCCGCATCCACCACCCGACCGCCGCGGCGAAGAGCACGGCCACCAGGCGCCCGGGCGTGCCCGTGACGATCTGGCTCGGCGCGACCCAGAGCGCGGTGTGGGAGATGGGGTGCGGATACGACTTCGCCGCGAACAGCGCGGCCGCCGCGTTGTGCCAGTCGCGGATCAGCGGCAGCGCGACGAAGGCAGCCGGGATGGCCAGGCTGCGGACGACCATGCCCATCCGCTGCTCCTTCGGAGCCAGTGCGATCAGCAGTGGGAGGCCGAGCAGGGCGGACTGCTTGCACGCGATGGCCACGCCGAGCGCGATCGCCGCGGGGCGGTAGCGCTCCTGGAGCAGCAGCACGACCGCGAACATCAGCGCAGCCAGGCCGAGCGCATCCTCGAAATGGCCGTACAGCACCGCCATCGGGATCGCTGCAAGGATCAGCGCGGCCCACTGCACGATGGCGGCCTGCGCGGCGAGACCCACCTGCCGCGCGAGCCTGCGGGCGGCGACGTACAGCGGGAAGCACAGCGCCATCGCGTACGGGCCGACGACGAGCCACACCGTGGGGTGTGGGACCTTGTACGGGTAGTCGTACAGGAGGTTCAGGTGGTCGGCCAGGAGCGTCGCCGGGGCCAGCAGCAGGGCCAGCAGCGGGGTGACCACGTAGAAGGGACTCGACGAGTACACGAACCCGATGGCGCCGTTCGACACGTACTGCCCGGCCAGGATCGACGGCCAGGCGTCCTCGGGGGCAATCCACCCGTGGTAGCCGGACACCAGGGGAACCAGCACCATCGACGCGAGCAGGCCGAGCCCGATGGTGAGCAGGGTCAGCAGCAGCGCGAGGCGCCAGGGATGGGGGTCGGACGCGACGACCTCGGCCGATTCGGACTCATCGTTCAGCGTCCCGACGCGACGGGAACGGGCAAGCATCTCGTTGGGGTCATCGACCCGGCTCGAAGGGCCCTTGAGGAAGGTCGTGTGGAGGTCTAGCGAAGAGCCTCGACGATTCGGCCGCCGCCCAGGACCTCGTCGCCGGCGTAGAAGACGACGCTCTGGCCGGGGGCGACGGCGTGCTGGGGCGAGCGGAACTCGACCCGGACCGCGCCCCCGCCGACCGGCGTGACGACCCCGGGCGCGTCCTCCCCCCGGTACCGGATGCGGACGGTGGCCTCGATCGGGCCACCCGGAGGCGGCCCGGCCACCCAGGTGACGCCGTCCGCGACCAGCCCGCGACGCGCCAGCAGCTCGGCGGGCCCGACCAGGACGCGCCCGGCTTCGCGGTCGATGTCGACCACGTACGAGCGCTCGCCGGTGGAGACGCCGAGGCCGCGCCGCTGCCCGATCGTGTACCGGAAGGTTCCGCGGTGCTCCCCCAGGTCGGCGCCGCTGGCCGCGTCCACGACGGCGCCCGCGCGCACCAGGTCCGGGGCGTGCTCTGCCAGATACGCGGCGTGGTCGGCGCCCGGCACGAAACAGACCTCCTGCGAATCGGGCTTCTGCGCCACCGGGAGACCGAGGCGGGCCGCGTGCGTGCGCGTCTCGGCCTTGGTCTGCTCACCGACCGGGAACATCGAGCGCGCGAGCTGCTCCTGGCCCAGGACGTGGAGCATGTAGGACTGATCCTTGTGGGGGTCGAGCCCGCGTCCCAGGTGCCAGCGCCCGTCGCCGGTCTTCCACGTGCGCACGTAGTGGCCGGTGGCCACGAAGTCGAAGCCGAGGGCGTCGGCGCGCTCCAGGAACGCGCCGAACTTGATGTGCTGGTTGCAGCGGACGCAGGGGTTCGGCGTCCGGCCGGCACGATGCTCGCCGAAGAAATCGGCGAGGACGGTCCGCTCGAAGGCGGCGCCCAGATCGGCGACCTCGAAGTCGAAGCCGGCGACGCGCGCGACCTCGGCGGCGTCGGCCTCCGCCTGCGGGCCGCAGCACCCGTGCTCGAGCCCACCGCTGTCGACCAGTCGCATGTGCGAGCCGAGGACGCGGAACCCCCGCTCGTGGAGGAGCGCGGCAGAGACCGAGGAGTCGACGCCGCCGCTCATGGCGACCAGGACGGACGGGGTGCGGGTCATGGCGGAAGCGAGGCTAACAGCCTTCGTGACACCTGTTAGTGTGGTGTCATGGCCCGAGCGCTGGTCCAACCCGTCACCGACAGCGTTCACCCGCTCGCCGAGCCCGGCGAGCTGCGGTTCCGCTTCGACGCCGGGCGGCCGTGCCTCGACCTGGTGATCACCGTCGGCGAACGCTGGCGCCGCTCGTTCGAGCGGCTGCGATCGACCGACGACCTCGCGCGGTGGCTGTCCGAGGCCGGCCTGGGCCGGACTCCCCCGCCCGTGTCCCCGACCGACCTGGCCGACGCGCGCGAGCTCCGCGAGGCCATCTTCCGGGTGGCGCGGGCCGCGATCGACGGCAGGCCTGCGCCGAAGGCCGACGTCCGGACAGTGAACGCGTGGGCGTCGCGCCCTGATCTCGCCCCGGTGTTCGATCGGATCGGCGGCGGGGTGCGCCCGTCGGGCCCCGCGACCGTGAGCGCCGCCCTGGCCACGCTGGCGCGGGATGCGGCCGACCTGTTCGGCGGCCGGGACGCGAGCCGCATCCGCGAATGCTCGGCGCCCGACTGCTCGAGCCTCTTCCTCGACACGTCGCGGGCCGGTCGCCGCCGGTGGTGCTCGATGGCCACCTGCGGGAACCGGCACAAGGTCGCGGCCTACCGGCGCCGGAGGACGTCGCCCGATGTGCGCGCGCCGCACCCGCATTCCCCTCTCGAGAGGAGCACCCATGACCGAGCAGCCGCCCGCCGGGGCTGACCCCGGCGACCGCCCAAGGGGCGGCCTGGAGAACGTCGTCGTCGGAACCACGTCGATCAGTCACGTCGACGGCGCGCGGGGCCGTTTGATCTACCGCGGCCACGATGCCGTCGCCCTTGCGGAATCCGGATCGTTCGAGTCCGTCTGGTATCTGCTGGCCAACGGAACCATGCCGGATGCCGCCGAGGCGGATCGCTTCCGGCGGCGAGTCCGCGAGGTCGGGGCCCTGGACGACGGCGAGCCGGCTGCCGTGCGGGCCGCGGCCGAGGCCTCGGTCGGGCGTGGCGCGGCGTCGCCCGCCGCGGCGGTCCGCTCCGGGCTTTCGGCCGTGGCGGCCCGGCGCGGGTTCGAGCCGTGGCTCGAGCGGCCCCTCGACGAGCTCGGCAACGAGGTCCTGTCACTGGCCGCGGCGACCGCCGACGTCGTCGTCGGGGCGGCCGCGGCCCTCCGCGGACGCGACGTGCCGCCGCCGGAGGGCGACTCGCACGCCGAGCGCTACCTGCACGGGCTGACGGGGAACGGCCCCGATCCCGCCGCCGTCCGCGCGCTCGACCGATACCTGTCCCTCACCGCGGACCACGGCATGAACGCCTCCACGTTCGTGGCGCGCGTGGTCACCTCGACCGGCGCCGACCCCGGCGCCGCCGTGGTGGCGGCGCTCGGCGCGCTCTCCGGGCCGCTGCACGGGGGTGCCCCGGGTCCCGTCCTCGACATGCTCGACGAGATCGGACGCCCCGAGCGCGCGCGCGACTGGATCGTGCGGCGGATCCGCGAGGGCCACCGAATCATGGGGTTCGGCCACCGCATCTACCGCACCGACGACCCGCGCGCGATGTCGCTGCGGCGCACGGCGATCGAGAGCGGACTGGGCCGCGCCGAGCTGGCGTCCGCGGTCGAGGAGGCGGCACTGGAGGTCCTGGCCGAGATGAAGCCCGGTCGTCCGCTGCGGACCAACGTGGAGTTCTGGGCGGCGATCACACTGGACGGCTGCGGGATCCCGCACGACCTGTTCACGACCACATTCACGGTCAGCCGGGTCGTGGGCTGGGCCGCGCACATCGTCGAGCAGGCGACGGACAACCGGTTGATCCGCCCGACGGTGGACTACATCGGGCCGTTCCCGGACGAGGCCCGCACCGCCTGAAACAGGGACCGCGAACGGGCGAGGCGGCCGCGCCTCAGCGGCCGAAGCGCCGGAGCCGCAGCGCGTTGGCGACCACCGATACCGACGAGAAGGCCATCGCCGCCCCGGCGACGATCGGGTTGAGCAGCCCGAACGCGGCCAGCGGGATGGCGGCGGCGTTGTAGCCGAACGCCCACACCAGGTTCTGGACGATCACGCGGTACGTGCGCCGGGCCAGGTCGATCGAGGCGGGCACGCCCTCCAGGTCGCTGCGAATCAGCGTGATGTCGGAGGCCTCGATGGCCACGTCCGTGCCCGTCCCGAGCGCGATCCCCAGATCCGACTGGGCAAGCGCGGGGCCGTCGTTGACGCCGTCGCCCACCATCGCCACCACGTGGCCCCCGTCCTGCAGCCGCTCGATCTCCGCCGCCTTCTGGCCCGGCAGGACTCCCGCCTCCACACGATCGAAGCCCGCCCTGCGACCGACGGCGGCGGCCGTCGCCGCGTTGTCTCCCGTGATCAGCACCACGCTCACGCCCTGTTCCCGCAGCCGCCGGACGACGTCGGCGGCATGCGGCCGCAACTCGTCGGCGACGGCCAGGACGCCGCGGGCTTCGCCGTCCCACCCCACCCAGAACACGGTGCGCCCCTCCGACTGGAACCGGTCCGCCTCCGCGGCCAGCGGCGCCGGCATCGAGTGCCCCAGCGCCTCGAGAAGACTCCGCCGCCCGACGGCGACGGCGGTGTCGCCCACCGTCGCGCGGACCCCGCTCCCGGGGTGCGCGCGAAACTCCCGCGCCGCCGGGAGCGCCACCCCGCGGTCGCGTGCTCCGTCCACCACCGCCCGCGCGATGGGGTGCTCGCTTCCCACCTCGGCGGCGGCCGCCCGCTCGAGCGTCCTCGGGTCGCCGGCGACCCCGACCAGACGCATCCGGCCCTCGGTCACCGTCCCCGTCTTGTCGAACGCCACCGTGTCGATCCGCCGGGAGCGCTCCAGGACCTCGCCCCCGCGGATGAGCATCCCCAGCTGCGCGCCGCGTCCCGTGCCGACCATGATGGCCGCCGGCGTCGCGAGCCCCATCGCGCACGGGCAGGAGATGATCAGGACCGCCACCGCGGCCGCGAGTGCCTTGGCCCCGTCCCCCGTCGCGACCAGCCAGCCGATCGCCGTGACCGCCGCCATGGCGAGGACGACCGGCGTGAATATCCCCGCGATGCGGTCGGCGAGCCGCTGGACGGGGGCCCGGCTCTCCTGTGCCCGCGCCACCAGCCGGGCGATCTGCGCCAGCGCCGTGTCCGCGCCGACCGCCGTCGCGCGGACCAGCAGCACGCCGTCGGCGACGATCGTGCCGCCGGCCACGCGGTCGCCGGGTTCCTTCTCCGCCGGCACGGACTCGCCGCTCAGCATCGACTCGTCGACCGCGGAGGCGCCCTCCGTGACCTCGCCGTCGGCCGCGATCCGCTCGCCGGGCCGGACCCGCAGCAGGTCCCCCACGACGACCTCGCCGGCCGGCACCACGACCTCGGCGCCCTCCCGCACCACGCGGGCGTCCCGCGCTCCCATCTCCAGCAGCTTCCGGATCGCTTGCGAGGCACTTCCTTTCGCCCGCGCTTCCAGGTACCTGCCCAGGAGCAGGAACGAGATGATCAGCGCAGACGTGTCGAAGTAGAGGTCGCCACCGCGGAACAGCGACCAGACCGAGTACGAGAACGCCGCCAGCGTCCCGACCGCGATCAGCGTGTCCATGTTCGTGGACCGCCGGCGTGCCCGGATCGCCGCTCCCCGCAGGAACGGCCAGCCCGCCCAGAACTGCACCGGGATCGTGAGCGCGAACGCCGCCCACCGCGCCCAGTTCTGTTCCATGAACCCCATCGACAGGACCATCACGACGATCGCGAGCGGCCACGACACCAGCAGCCGGACGAGCAGCGCGCGCCGCTCCCGATCGCCGGCGTCGTTCGTCTCCGCCGCGGACTCGTCGTGCGGCGTCACGTCGTAGCCGCGCCGTCGCACGGCGTCGCGAAGCGCCTCGAACGAAACCGCGTCGCCCCCGACCGTCACGCTCGCCCGGTTGGTGGCAAGGTTCACGCTGGCCCCGGACACGCCGGGCTGCGTCTCGAGCGCCTTCTGGACGCGCAGGACGCACGAAGCGCACGTCATCCCCTGCACGTCGAGCGTCAGCGTCCGCTCGCCCGTGTCTCGCTCGTCCGTCCGCTCCGGCGTCGTTCGCATCGCTACTTGGCGAAGCGCGCCACCGCGGAGACCAGCTCCTCGACCTTCGCGTCCCCCTCCCCGCGCTCGAGGCTCTCGCGGACGCAGTGGCGCACGTGATCGTCGATGAGACCCAGCCCGACCGCCTTCAGCGCGGCCGTCACCGAGTTCAGCTGCGTCAGGATGTCGATGCAGTACGTGTCCTCGTCGACCAGGCGCTGGAGGCCACGCACCTGCCCCTCGATGCGCCGCAGGCGCTGCTGCAGCTCCTTCTTCTTCATCGTGTAGCCGTACATCAGGACCGCTCCAGGAACGACGCCGGGTCGGCCGCGAAGTCCTCGCGGCAGCCCGGAGAGCAGAAGAAGTACGTCGTGCCGTCGTGCTCGAACGTCCCGCCGGGCGGGTCGTCGACGTCGACCTCCATGTCGCAGACCGGGTCGATCGCGGTGGCCATACGGACCTCCTCTCGAGGGGGAACGACTGCCCTTCCAGCATATACCCCCATGGGGGTATGCCGTCGGGCGAGCCGGGAGGAGGAGGTTCGGGTCAGGCGCCCTTGCGGCGCCGGATCTCCTCGGTGAGAGCCGGGACGATCGTGAACAGGTCACCGACGACGCCGAAGTCGGCCAGCTGGAACATCGGAGCGTCGGCGTCCTTGTTGATGGCCACGATCGTCTTCGACGTCTGCATGCCGGCGCGGTGCTGGATGGCGCCGGAGATGCCGACCGCGACGTAGAGCTGGGGCGACACGGTCTTGCCCGTCTGCCCCACCTGGTGCTGATGCGGGTACCAGCCCGCGTCGACGGCGGCGCGCGAGGCGCCGACCGCGGCGCCGAGCGCGTCGGCCAGGGCCTCGACCAGCGCGAAGTGCTCTGGCCCGCCGAGCCCGCGGCCGCCGGACACGATGAACGCCGCCTCCTCGACCGCCGGCCGCCCGCCGGCCTCCTGCTGGACGCGGTCGACGATTCGCGCCCGCTTCGCGCCATCCGACACGGTGACGGGGACCGGCACCTCGGTGAGCTCGCCCGGTGCCTCCTCGGCGACGAACGCGTTCGGCTTCACGCACACGATCTGCGGCGTTCCGCGCACCCGACACTTCGTGACCGTGGCGCCGCCGAACACCGACATCGTGGCGGTCAGCTCGCCGCCGTCCACCGTCAGGTCGACGACGTCGGCCAGCACGCCGGCGCCGATACGGGCGGCCACGCCGGACGCAAGGTCCTTGCCGAGCGCGTCGCTGCCGAACAGGACGACCGCCGGCTGTTTCTCCTCGATCAGCGAGGCGAGCGTCTCGATCTGCGGCTGCAGCAGGTAGCCGTCCAGCTCGTCGCTCGCGGCCACGTACGCGGTTCCCGCTCCGGCCGCGGCCAACCGGTCGCGCGCCTTGTCGAAGCCGCCCCCGACGAAGACGGCCGCCACGTCCAGGCCCAGGTCGCCGGCGACGCGGCGGCCGCCGGCCAGCGCCTGCAGCGTGACCTTGCGGACCTCCCCCGCGTCGTGGTCGACGACCACCCACAGCTCTGCCATCTCGCTCCTCTAGATGAACTTCTGCGCCTGCAGGAAGTCGGCCAGCTTGGCCGCGCCGTCGCCGCCCTGGTCGATGACGATCGTGCCCTTCTCCTTGGGCGGCCGCGGCTCCGCGGACAGCACCTCGGTCTTCGAGCCCTGCAGCCCGACCGCGCCGCCGTCCACGCCGACGTCGCTCGCCGACTTCGTGTCCACCGGCTTCTGTTTCGCGCCCATGATCCCCTTCAGCGACGGGTAGCGCGGCTCGTTGATCCCCTTGACCACCGACACGACGGCCGGCAGGGGGCACTCCACGACGGCGTAGCCACCCTCTTCCTCTCGGTGGATGGTGATCGACGAACCGTCGACGTCCACCTTCTTGGCGTTCGTCAGGCCCGGCAGCCGCAGGTGCTGCGCGACCGCCTGGGGAACGAGCGACGTCCTCGCGTCGGTCGACTCGGACCCCATCAGCACCAGGTCGAACTCCATGCCGCCGAGCGCCTTCGCCAGGACCTGCGCCGTGGCCATCGCGTCGGACCCGTGCAGGCTCGCGTCGCTCACCAGGACACCGCGGTCGGCGCCGAGCGCCAGCGCCTTGCGGACCGCGTTCTTCTCCGCGCCCTCGGGCCCCATGGTCAGCACCGCGACCTCGCCGCCGTGTTGTTCCTTGAGGCGCAGCGCTTCCTCGACCGCATACTCGTCGACCGGGTTGATGATGCTGTCGATCGACTCGCGGTCGAGGGTAAAGTCCTGTGGATCGAGGATCTTGTCCGCGGCCGTATCCGGCACTCGTTTGACGCACACGACGATGTTCACGAGTCCTCCACGATGAGCGGCCGCGCGTCGGCGGCCCGCCGATTCTGATGCCCTCGCTTCGAAAGCGTCAAACGTGGGCCCTCGCGGCCGCGGTGGCGGCGATCGCCCTGGCGGGCGCCTGCACGAACCCGCCCCCAGCGGAGGGGCCTCCACGCATCCCGCCGGCGCCCCCGGAGACGGGGTCGGCCGCGCCCAGCGAGCCACCGCGCGTGTGGATCTCGGGCACCCTGGCCGACGTGACGGACGGGCGCATCGACGTTCGCGAGACGTCGGGGCAGGATGTGACCATGCAGCGGCTCGCGGCGGGGACGACCGCTTTCTTCCGGGTCTCGAACGGCGCGTGGGCGAAGCTTGCCCCGGCGGCGCAGGTGTCCGCGGGCCAGACCGCCTGCACCGAGGCGCTGCTGGCGGGGACGAACCTGCTCGCCCTGCGGGTGTTCCTCGGAGCGGGGTGCGGGCCGGCATGAGCGGGCCGGAGGGCGCGCGATCCGGCGTGCACCGGTCGGCCGCGGTTGGCTTCCAGGCCTCGGCGGACGCGTACGAACGCAGCCGGCCGGGGTTCCCGCCGGAGGCGATCGAGGCGCTTGCTCGCGAGTGCCGGATCGAACCCGGCCGCCGCGTGGTGGACCTGGCGGCGGGAACGGGGAAGCTCACGCGACAACTGCTGCCCTTCGGCGCCGACCTGGTCGCCGTCGATCCGGTCGAGGGGATGCGGCGGGTGTTCGCCGAACGCCTGCCGGAGGTGCCGGTCCTGTCCGGGACGGCCGAGGACCTCCCGTTCCCCGACGGGTCGGTCGACGCAGTGGTGGCGTCCCAGGCGTTCCACTGGTTCGATCCCGTCGCGGCGCCGCGCGAGATCCATCGCACACTGCGCCCCGACGGGGCACTCGGCCTCATGTGGAACGACCGGGATGACACCGTGCCCTGGGTCGCCCGCCTGACCGAGCTCATGGCGCCGTACCGCGGCGAGACGCCCGGCTACCGGACGGGGCGGTGGCGGCGAGGCCTCGACGAGGGCGACCTCTTCACCTCGCTCGAGCGGTCCGAGTTCCGATACGAGCAGGAGATGACCGTCGAGCGGCTGATCGACCGCATCCTGTCCGTCAGCTTCATGGCCTCGCTCCCCGAATCCGAACAGGCGGACGTGGCGAAGCGCCTGCGCCGGCTGGCCGAGACCGACCCGGCGCTGGCGGGCCGCGAGACGTTCCCGCTTCCCTACCGGACCGACGTGTTCACCTGCAGGGCAACACGACCAACATGAGACTCACGTTGAGGCCGGCGCGGTGAGCACGCGGAACAGGTCCTCGGCCCTCGATCGAAGCCGCGCCAGTCCCGCCCCCCGGTAGACGGACCGGAGCTCGTCCTTCAGCTCCTCGCGGCCCTCACCGGGGAGGCCGCCGCCGCGGCGCACCCCTTCGTCCGTGCCGAACGTGTTGCGGTCGCCGCGCGCGATCAGCTCGCGGACCGCCGCCACGTTCTCCGGCGTCGGATCGAACTCCCGAAATCGCGTGCCGAACCGCTCGTTGACGCGGCGCACGATCGCCGCGACGTCGGTCGTCGCCTCCTCGAACGTCGCCACGACGAGGCGCTCGCGCACGCCGACGAGAGGCTCGTGGAAGCGGACCCAGCCTCGCAGGCCCCCACCGACCCGCAACCCGGGCTCGCGCACGACCAGCGACAGGACGCACTCCTCCGGGTCCCGCACCAGGACCACGGCGGGCAGGCCGAGCCGCACCGCGGACAGGAGCTGCGCCGGCACGTGGGCGTGGTGGGCGATCTTCACGTCCCGAGGCCGCTGGGCGTAGTGGAACGCGGCCACGGCGAACGTGTTCCCCGACCGTGGGAATCCCTCGACGACGACCTCGGTCTCGTCCCGGATCGGCGCGAGGAACCCGTCGCCTCCCCGTGCCCGCAGAAGCGGAAGCGCGATCGCGGGGTAGCGTCCCAGCAGGGTGCGCACCTCCCATCGCGCTCCGGCCAGGAGCTGCCCCGAGTCCGTCCCCGCGATGCCGGCTCCGCCCACGACGCCCACGTTACCGCCAGTCGCGCGACCGACGTATGCTGGAAGGACCGTCATGCGCCGTCCCGCCGACCCCCACATCACCACGGTCCACCTCGGCCGCTACACGCGGGAGCACGCGAACGAGATCGCCGAGAAGCTCGAGGAACGGGACATCGTCTGGTGGTACAAGGACCCCGGGTACCTGTCGGGCCTGTGGGAGAAGGGCGTCCGGCTGTTCGTGGACCGGAAGCGCCTGGACGAGGCGAAGCGGATCGCGGACGACATCCTTCGGGCGGACGGCATCCCGCCGGACGCCGCCGACCCGGGCGGGCTGCTGGGCTGAGGCCCGGCGCCCCCTAGGCCGCGGCCTGGCGCTCCTTCTTGCTCCGGCGCTTTCCGCGAGCCAGGTGGAACTTCACGGGTTCGTGCACCCAGCAGAACGGGGACTTGTTGTAGATCGAAAGCTGCGTGGGGCACCCATCCGCCGTGCACACCCGGCCCCTGGTCCAGGTCCGGCTCGGACGGGGAAGCGGCCTGACCGGCGCCCCTCGAAGGGTGAGGGAATCCTCCATCATCCGTGGCGACCCTTTCTGCCCTCCCGGCCCGGAGCCGGACAGGGCACTCGTTCTGGGGAGTACGAACTCCCCGGCGCCCCGGATCATTCCCCGCCCGTTCGTTCTCCGAACGTTGGCCGGCGCTTCTCGAAGAAGGCACGCATCCCCTCTTCCTGGTCGGGGCTGCCGAACAGGCCCGCGAACAGGTCCCGCTCCAGGACCAACCCCTCCGTGAGCCCCGCCCTGAGGCCCCCGTCGACGGCCGCCTTCGCCGCGGCAAGCGCCTCCCGGGGTCCCTTCGCGTACCCGGAGGCGGCCTCGACGGCCCCGGCGTAGACGTCGCCGGGGGGCAGGACCGCATCCACCAGCCCGATCCGGAGGGCCTCCTCGGCGTCCACCTGGCGACCGCTGTACACGAGGTCCTTGGCCCGGGACACCCCGACCAGACGCGGCAGCCGCTGGGTACCGCCGGCTCCCGGGATCACCCCCAGCAGGATCTCCGGTTGGCCGAGACGAGCGTTCTCGGCCGCGAACCGGAAGTCGGCGCACATCGCGAGCTCGCACCCGCCGCCCAGGGCGAAGCCGTTCACGGCGGCGACCACCGCCTTCGGGATGGCCTCCACCGCGTCGTAGGCCTCCTGCATGGCGGCGATCATCGAGCGCACCTCGTCGGGACCCAGCCGCGCCAGCATCTTGACGTCGGCGCCGGCCGCGAAGACGCGCTCCCCGCCCCACAGCACGACGGCGCCGACGTCCTCGCGCTCGCCGGCTTCCCGCGCCGCCGCGTGGAGCTCCTCCATCACCTGGAGGTCGATCGCGTTCATCGGCGGGCGGTCGATCCGGATGGTGGCCACTCCATCGCTCACCGTCAGCGCAACCAGCTCACCCATTCGTCAGCCTCCTCCGGGATGCGTCCGGCAGTGCGTCCGCAGTCTCGCACCTTCTCGTTCGGCGCACGGCCCGCGCGCGAATTGGCCTGCACGAGGGGTTGACAGCGGTGCATGCGCCGGTCGAGTCTATGGCGCGTTCAGGGGGGGTAACTCGAGTGAGGGGGAACGACATGGCTCATCGCCGGCGGGCTTCGTGGCGCACTGCACTCCCATTGGCAGTCGTCGCGACCGCAGTCATCGCCGGGACCACGCAGCTGGCCGGGGCCGCCTCCCCCAACCTTCCGAGCCGGCCGAACATCGTCTTCATCCTCACCGACGACCAGCGCTGGGACGAGCTGTCGTCCCTGTACATGCCGAACCTGCAGAACGAGCTCCTCGACCGCGGTATCGAGTTCCGGAACGGGTTCGTCTCCAACCCGCTCTGCTGCCCGGCCCGGGCCACGATCCTGACGGGCCTGTATTCCGGCCACAACGGCGTCTGGTCAAACGTGCCCAATCAGCACGGCGGGTGGATCACGTTCCACAACCTGGGCGAGGAGAACCACACCATCGCGACCGTCCTGCACTCGGCGGGGTACCACACGGGGCTCGTCGGCAAGTACATGAACGGCTACAGCGATAGGCGAGCCTCGTGGGTCCCGCCCGGCTGGGACACGTGGAACGCCTTGACCAGCCTGGAGTACTACGGTCCCTCGGAATCGGTGAACGGCGACCTCGTCAGTTTCCCGAAAGGCCATTACCAGACCGACATCATCGGGCAGCAGGCCGTGGACTTCATCGACAACGCCCCCAGCGGTCAGCCGCTCTTCCTGTACTGGGCACCCCACGCGCCGCACCTGCCGTCCACGCCGCTCAAGCAGGACCAGGGCTCGCTTCGGGACCAGCTCAGTCCCTGGCGCCCTGCCGCCTACAACGAGTCGGACGTGCGGGACAAGCCGTGGTACATCCAGCAGATCGCGCCCTGGGACTCGCAGAAGCAGTCCAAGTGGGACGCGGTCCGGGAGAACATGCTCGAGTCGCTGATCGACGTCGACCGGTGGCTCGGGCAGATCGTCGACGCGCTGCAGCAGACGGGGCGGCTGGACAACACCCTGCTGGTGTTCACCTCCGACAACGGCTACCTCCTGGGCGAGCACCGGTGGTCCGGCAAGGTGGTCCCCTACGACGAGTCGATCCGCGTCCCGTGGATCGTCCGGTGGGACGCCGCAGACTTCCCCAAGGCAGGCGACACGGACAACCACCTGATGGCGAACACCGACTTCGCGACGACGTTCGCCGAGGTCGCGGGGACGTCGATGGGATCCACGGACGGCTCGAACTTCGCCGACCTGGCCGCACAACCATGGAACGACGGCGACTGGCGAACGTACTTCCTGATCGAACACGGCGGCCAGACGTCGGGGGGCTCCGCGACCGGGATCACCTACTGCGGCGTGCGAACGGAGAACTTCATGTACGCGCAGTATTGGAACGGGTTCGAGGAGCTCTACGACATCAACGGCGACTCGAACGAGCTGCAAAACGTGGCTCCGTTCGGGCAGTACAACTCTGTGCTGAACATCGAGCGGGATCGAACACATCAGCTTTGCAACGCGATGCCGCCCGGATATCACTTCACGCACTGACCTCCTGCACAGCGCAGTCGCACACGAGCCCGGCAATGCTCGAGCCGGCCCGCCTGAGCAGCAACTCATGCCTATCCGCCGCACCCCAAAAAGAAGAAACGCCCATTTCGCGTCGGTTCGTACCCTTGTCTTTGATGGGCTGCAAGAGAAAAAGTGCAGGAGCGCTTGACACGCCCTATTAGACGGCATGAATCTCTTGAACGGGTTCGGTAAGCCTGTCTGGGAGGGGCGGGAAAACAGTGACCGCTCGCGTCGTGTCGCGACACCTCGCTCTCGCAGTGCTCGTAGTGGGGGCCACCGTCGTGACCAGACCGTCACATCTGGCGGCCAGGTCCGCGTCGAGACAACTTCCGACCAGACCGAACATCGTCTTCATCCTGACCGACGATCAGCGATGGGACGAATTGCAATACATGCCGTCCCTGCAAGATGAGCTACAGGCTCGAGGCATCACCTTCACCAACGGTTTCGTCTCCAACCCCGTGTGCTGCCCCACCCGGGCAACCATCCTGACGGGCTTGTACTCGGGGCACAACGGCGTCTGGTCGAACAAACAGAAGTGGTCGGGGGGATGGAAGACCTTCCACGACCTCGGCGACGAGAACCACACGGTTGCGACGGTGCTCCACGGCGCCGGTTACTACACGGGCCTGGTGGGCAAGTACCTGAACGAGTACGAGCAAGCCCCATCATGGGTGCCGCCCGGCTGGGACGTCTGGAACGCGCTGACCGGGTTCTCCTACTATGGACCGACCGAGTCGGTGCAAGGGCAAACGGTCCACTTCCCCGACTCCGAGTATCAGACAGACATCCTCGGCCAGCAGGCGGTCGACTTCATACGAAGCGCGCCGCCCGAACAGCCGCTGTTCCTGTACTGGGCCCCGCATGCCCCGCATCTCCCCGCCACCCCGCTGAAGAAGGACGTTGGGACGCTGAAGGGACAGCTCCAACCCTGGCGGCCGCCCAACTACAACGAGCAGGACGTCAGCGATAAGCCATGGTTCATCCAAAAAGTCGGATTGTGGGACGCGGCCAAACAAAAGCACTGGGATGCAGTGCGTGAAAAGATGTACGAATCCCTGATCGACGTTGATCGCTGGGTCGGAAACATCGTCAACGCGCTCCGGGAAGCGGGGCGCCTCGACAACACGCTGATCGTGTTCACGTCCGACAACGGCTTCATGCTGGGCGAGCACCGCTGGACAGGCAAGGCGACCCCGTACGAGGAATCCATTCGTGTCCCGTGGATCGTCCGCTGGGATGCGGCGAACTTCCCCGAGGCAAGCCGCACCGACGACCATCTCATGGTCGACACCGACTTCGCGACCACCTTCGCCGAAGTCGCGGGGACGTCGATGGGCTCGACGGATGGGCTGGACTTCGCCTCACTCGCCGGTGACCCCGGAGATCCTTGGCGAACGACCTTCCTGACCGAGCACGGTGGACCGGTCCGGAACGGCAACGCGTTCGGCACCGTGTGGTGCGGCGTGCGGTCGCTGAACTTCTCGTACGCTCAATACTGGAATCGCGGCTTTGAGGAACTGTACGACCTCCGCGACCCCTACCAGATGACGAACGTCGCCTCGTTCAGCGGTTACCAGAACGCCTTGCAAAGGATGCGGGGGATCGCGCACAAGCTCTGCGACCCGCTGCCACCCGGGTTCCATTTCACACACTGATCCGCGGGCCACGTAAGCCCGCCCGGCCCAGACGACGAGGGGGGTTCGGATGAAGCGCCGGCGGGCAAACTCTCATGTCGGTGTGGTCTTGACGGCGATTGCGGTGCTCTGCATCGGCGTCGAGCCCGCCTTCGCCGGCAGGCCGGCCGGCAGCGCAGTCGATCTCACGCCGGGTCCAGGCGCGGGTCTCACGGCCGCCCCCGCGCCCGACCTCGACTGGCCGACATGGGGCTACGACGTCGCGCGGACCGGCCACAACCCCAACGAGACCGTCCTCAGCCCGTCGACGGTCGGCGGGCTCCACCTCCTGTGGTCGTTTCCGTTCGCCGGGCAGTCCGACAACGCCCCGGTCTTCGCGGCCGGGGTCGACGTGAACGGAACGGCCACCGACCTGGTCTATGCGGGCGACCGCTCGGGCGCGTTCCATGCGGTGGACGCCTCGACGGGTCAGGAGGTGTGGTCGAGGGATCTCGGCGACCCCGTCACCGCCTGCGGCGGCGTGCTGGGTGTGACCGACACCGCAGTGATCGACCGCTCGCGGAACGCGCTCTACGTCGCCGGGCCCGACGGACGCCTCTACGCCCTCGACCTCGGCTCGGGCGCGGATGTGGCGGGGTGGCCGCTGCAGGTCACCGAGTTCGACAACGAGTACGTGTGGGGGGCGATCAACATGGTCGGCGACCAACTGTTCGTTCCGATTGCGAGCCGGTGCGACCGGTTCGGGACCGACTACGGACGCGTGGCCCGGGTGGACATCGCGACCGCCGTGCAGACCGCGGCGTTCTACGTGACGGACGGTCCGAACACCGGTGTCAGCGGCGGCGGCGTGTGGGGCTGGGGCGGAGCCTCCGTCGACGCCGCCGATGGAGACGTGTTCATCGCCACGGCGAACGGCTATCCCCTGGATCCCTACGAGCACTTCCTCTACGCGGAGAGCGTCGTGCGGCTAACCGCCGACCTCGGCGTCATCTCCTCCAATTACCCGGGGCTGAATGGAAAGGACGTCGACTTCGGTACGACCCCGGTGCTCTACGACGCGGCCCACGGATGCGGGCCCCAGCTCATCGTGGAGAACAAGGACGGTGAGATCCTGTCCTACGATCGCGACGATCTGGCGGCGGGGCCCCTCTCGCGCGTGTTGGTCTCCAAGTCCGGGATGATCGGCGTCGCCGGATACGACCCCTCCACCCGACGCATCTTCGTCGGGAACCAGACGGACTCGCCGGATGGCTCCGTGCGGCACGGGCTGCTCGCGTTCGGCGTCGGCACCGACTGCAAGCTCCACCTCAGGTGGCAGCGCATCCTCGCGACGGGCGGCCTGAGCGCATCACCCGTGTCCGCGAACGGGGTCCTGTACTTCGGCGACGGGGGTGGGCATCGGCTCATCGCGGTGGACGAACGAACGCGCAAGAAGCTGTGGAGCTCGGGGAACACCTTCTCGAGCTCGGCTCAGACGGAGCCCGTCGTGATCAACGGCCACCTCTACGAGACGACCGGGTCGAACCTGTACGCGTTCGGGCTCTGAGCGGACGAGCCGCCCTCGAACCGCGCCCGGCGCCCAACCTCTCCCTCGCCACTCGTCATCCCGCCGTCCTCGCGCCGTGGGCGCCTTCGGCGACCACCGCCCCGCCCTCAACGCGGACCGGGTCGACCGCTCGGTCGAAGAGCATGCCGAAGACCGAACGGTCGTCGGAGTGCAGCGCCGTCGTGGCCATGCGCGCCCCGTCCAGCTCGAACGACCACATGTGGTTGGTCGCGTTCGCCGCGTACACGGCCAGCGTCCCCCCCGCATCCAGGTACCCGAAGTTCGCCCGGCCGCCCAGTCGCCCGTAGACGTCCGCGAGCGCGCCGGCCGGCGTCGCCCCGGCCGTCAGCGCCTCCTCCGCCATGCGGAAGCCGATCTCGCTGTCGGCTTTCCCCGACAGGGATGCGCCCAGCCGGTCGCGGTGATCCTCGTGTCGTTCGAGCATCCCGTTGTGGCAGAAGGCGAACCGGCCGTCCTCAGCCAGGAACGGCTGCGTGTCGGCCAACTGCACGGTCGAGAGCCTGCTCGGCCGCCGCAGGTGCACCAGGAAGCGTTTCGAGGTCACGCCGTCCAGGCCGTCCCGGCCCGCCTCATCGTCTCGCAGGCTCGTCGGTCGCCGGTAGCCCTGGACGGTCCCGCCGTCGTCGAGCCACGCCACGCCCCACCCGAATCCCGCCACGCCGAGCCGTTCCAGCTCGGACGCCCACGGGAGCACCCGGTCGAACGGCCGGGGCTCCTCCCATGCCACCGCAAGCAGTTCACACACACGCGCTCCTCCGCCGCGAAAGCTCGTTCCACGACGCGGCACGGTGGTCCCGCATGGTGTGCCGCGCAGCGATGTTCTAACCTTGCTCCCCCGGAAGGCACAAGCGGACGACGGAAGAGGAGGCGACGATCGTGGCCGTCGCGCAGGACGTGAGCCCGTGGGTCGAGATGTTCGCCGCGCGGACTCGGCAGGAAGAGAGCGACGCGCTGGCCGCGATCCTCGCGCTCGCCAACGCGCGCGACGTCATCTCCTTCTCCGGCGGCTTTCCCGACCCGGCCACGTTCCCCGGCGAGGAGCTCGCCGACCTGCTGCGCGAGCTGCTCCGTTCCGGGGACGCCTCCCTCCTGCAGTACGGGCCGACCCGCGGGCTTCCGGGGCTGCGCGACTACCTGATCGGCCGGCTGGAGACCCTCGAGGGCCGCCGCCCGGCCGACGACGAGCTACTGGTCACGAGCGGCGGGGTCGAGGCGCTCGAGCTGCTCGGCAAGACGTTCCTCGACCCCGGCGACCGGACCGTCGTCGAGGCCCCGACGTACCTCGGCGCGATCATGGCGTTCCAGAGCTTCCAGGCCGAGGTGACCGGCGTCCCGATGGACGCCGACGGCCTGATGGTGGACGCCGCGGCGGACGCGCTGGAGCACCCGCAGGGCCGGGCGGACCGGCGGGTCAAGCTGCTGTACACCATCCCGGACCACCAGAATCCCGCCGGCGTGAGCCTGTCCGCCGAACGGCGCCGCGCCCTGGTCGACCTCGCGCGCCGACACGGCGTCCTGCTGGTGGAGGACGTGGCGTACCGGGAGCTCGGGTTCGAGGGCACGGAACGGCTCCCCAGCCTGTGGTCGATGGCGCCCGACGTCTGTGTGCAGGTCGGGACGTTCTCCAAGACGTTCTTCCCGGGTGTCCGCCTGGGCTGGGCCGCCGGGCCGGCAGAGGTCGTCGCGCAGATGACGCGCGCCAAGCAGAACACCGACCAGTGCTCCGGGGCGCTCGGGCAGCGGCTGCTGGAGGAGTACGGACGGCGCGGGCTGCTCGACCGGGGCGTCGCCGCCTCGCGCGCGCTGTACCAGCATCGCTGGGAAGTGCTGTCCGCCGGCCTCGAGGAGCACATGCCTCCGGGCGTCGCGTGGACGAAGCCGCGCGGCGGGTTCTTCACCTGGCTCACCCTCCCCGGGGGCGCCGACGGCGCGGCGCTGGCCGAGCGCGCCATGCGCGAGCAGGGTGTGGCGTTCGTGCCGGGCGAGCCGTTCTTCCCGGACGGCCGCGGCGGCGCCAACGTCCGGCTGTCGTTCAGCAGGATCGAGGACGAGGAGAGCGCGGAGGGCGCCCGGCGCCTCGGCGAGCTCTTCCGGGGCTGAGCGGGGCGCCGGCGTGGACCTGGGGCTCGGCGGCAAGGCCGCCATCGTCACCGGCGGGTCGAAGGGCCTGGGCCAGGCCATCGCGCTGGAGCTGGCGCGGGAGGGCGCGGACCTCGCGATCTGCTCGCGCAACGACGCCGAGGTCAAGGAGGCGGCCGAGGCCATCGCCGGCGAGACGGGCCGGAAGGTGGTGGCGGAGGTGTGCGACGTCACCGACGCGGACCAGATCACGGGCTTCGTCGACGCCGCGGCGGCCGAGCTCGGCGGGCTCGACATCCTGGTGAACAACGCCGGCCGCGCGACGCCGGGGACCTTCGCCACGATCACCGACGAGCAGATGGCCGGCGACTACGACGTGAAGGTCTTCTCGATCATGCGGTGCACGCGCGCGGCCGTCCCCCACATGCGCGCGCGCGGCGGCGGCCGGATCGTCAACATCAACGCCGTGTACGGCAAGTACCCGGACCCGGCGTTCTTCGCGACGTCCGTCAACCGGGCGGCCGGACAGAACCTGACCAAGGTCCTGGCCATGGAGCTTGCGGCCGATGCCATCCTGGTGAACGGCGTCAACATCGGGTTCGTGGTCACGCCGCAGTGGAAGCACATCCACGCCAAGCGAGCGCCCGAGCTGCCGGAGGAGGAATTCTTCCGGCAGTGGGCCGAGCGGGAGGTGCCCCTGGGGCGATTCGGCCGCCCCGACGAGGTCGCCGGGCTCGTGGCCTTCCTGGCTGGCCGGCGCGCGGGGTACATCACCGGCGCTTCCATCGACGTCGCCGGCGGCATGGGCAAGTATGTCTGACCGGCCTTCCGGCCCTGCAAAGGAGCTCACGTGACGCAAGGAGACATCGCGCACTTCGGTGGGAAGTTCGTTCCCCTGGCCGACGCCAGGGTGCCGATCACGACCCACGCGTTCAACTACGGCACGGGGTGCTTCGAGGGCATCCGCGCCTACTGGAACCCCGAGCACGAGCAGCTGTACGTGCTCCGCCTGGCGGACCACATGAAGCGACTGGTGAACAGCGCCCGCATCCTGAAGCTCGATTTCGGAATGGAGGTCGAGGAGCTGGTCGAGGTGGCTCGAGAGCTGCTGGCCCGCAACGACTTCCGAGAGGACGCCTACCTGCGCCCCATCGTCTACAAGGCCGAGGAGACGATCAAGGTGGCCCTCACGGGCCTGGCGACCGCCTTCTGCATGTACGCGATCCCCATGGGCGCGTACCTGGACATCGACCGCGGACTCACCCTGACGGTGTCGGGCTGGAGGCGGATCGAGGACAACGCGATCCCGGCTCGGGCGAAGCCCACCGGCGCCTACATCAACGCGGCGATGGCATCCGACGAGGCCCGTCAGCGCGGGATCGACGAGGCCGTCATGCTCACCTCGGACGGCCACGTCGCCGAGGCGTCCTCGGCCAACCTCTTCCTGGTGGTGGGCGGCGAGCTCATCACCCCGGAAGCCGGCGACGACATCCTCATCGGGGTGACGCGCGACTCGGTGCTTCGCATCGCCCAGCGGCGCGGCGTCCCGGTGACCGAGCGGCGGGTGGACCGCAGCGAGCTGTTCTCCGCCGACGAGGTGTTCCTGTGCGGCACCGGGGTCCAGATCGCGCCCGTCACCAACATCGACGGCCGCCAGATCGGCTCGGGCAAGCCGGGGGCCGTCACCATGGAGCTGCAGGAGTTCTACCTGGCCATCGTTCGGGGCATCAGCGAGGACTTCCCCGAGTGGCGCCTCCCGGTCTACACGGACGGCCGGGGCGGCGACGGATAGGCCTCCGGTTCGACGCCAAGACTTTCGGTCTATTGACGGTCCTGGGGCTTTGTCCCAGACTCCTGAACTCGAGCGCCGCGGGGGGTGGGGCTCGTGTCCGGTCTCGACGGCAACCAAGGGGAGTCGGCGTGTCGCTGCGCACAACGATCACCGCCCGCTTGGGGCTCGTGGTCGCGCTCTGCCTCCTGGCCGCCGTCCCCGTGGTCGCGCCGGCCGGCGCCCGGCCCGAGAGGGCGCCCGCCCGCGGCAGGCCGAACATCGTCGTCATCCTCACGGACGATCAGCGCTGGGATGAGTTCGCCAAGATGCCGATCGTCAACAGACAGCTCACTCGCAAAGGGCGTCACGTTCGCGAACAGCTACGTGTCGAATCCCGCTCTGCTGCCCCAGCCGCGTGACGCTGCTGACCGGAGAGACGAGCGGACACACCGGCGTCTGGTGGAGCACGCCGCGTGACCCCTACGGAGGCTTCCCCGCGTTCCTGCCGCCCAAGGATTCGCAGACGATCGCCGTATGGCTGCACGACGCCGGCTACGAGACGGGGCTCGTGGGCAAGTACCTCAACGGCTACAACTTGAGGAACTACAAGAGGGTCGTCGGGCACCAGGGCTACGTGCCGCCCGGCTGGGACTCCTGGTACTCGTGGGTCGAGGGCACCGGCCGGCACCCTCCCGACTGCGACGACGGCGGCTACTACAACTGGTGTTCGTTCGATGGGACGCAGCCTGGCCTTCCACGGGAAGACCGCCGCCGACTACTCGACCACCGTCTTCGCCCAGCAGGCGGGCGACTTCATCGACAGCGTCCCGAGCAACAAGCCGCTGTTCCTGTACTTCACGCCGCACGCGCCGCACGGCCCGACGCAGCCGGACGAAGAAGTACAAGGGAACCTGCAGCAGCAAGCAGATGCCGCAGCCGCCCTCGTTCAACGAGCAGGACGTGTCGGACAAGCCGAGGTACATCAGGAAGCTCCCGCTGCTCGATCAGTCGAAGATCGACAAGAAGATGAAGGATTGGCAAGACGCCTGCGCGACGCTCCGGTCGATCGACGACGCCGTCGGCACCATCATCGACCACCTCCGGTCGACCGGTCGGCTGAACGACACCTTCATCCTGTTCGCCTCCGACAACGGCCTGTCCTACGGCGAGCACCGCGTGCTCGGCAAGGCGGTGCCGTACGAGGAGTCGATCCGGGTGCCGCTGATCATTCGGTACGACCCCCTGACCCACGCCGTCGCCGGCGACACCGCGAACGAGCAGGTCGTGAACCTCGACTACGCATCGACGCTGTCCGACGTCGCCGGCGTCACGCCCGGCCTCCCGCAGGACGGCGTGAGCCTGATGCCGCTGGTGGCCGACCCGACGGCCACGCTCCCGCGGAACGGCTTCGTCATCGAGCACCACGCGTTGAAGGACGACGTGCCCGACTTCTGCGGCGTGCGGGATCACTTACTGGATGTACACGCAGTACGCGGACGGCGAGGAGGAGCTCTACGCCCTCGACCCCGCCAATCCGCGCTACGACCCGTACCAGCTGCAGAACCAGGCCTCGAACCCCGCGTTCCACGGCGCACTGGTCGCGGAGCGCGCCAAGGCGCACACGCTGTGCGACCCGCCGCCGCCCGGGTGGGTCTGGCACCACTGAGCCGCGGCTGAGCGCGGACGCCGTTCGCCGGACCGGGTGACCGCGTAGGGTTGGCGCGTGAACCGCGACGACTACGTGCGAAGCATCCGCGCCGACGGCGACGCGCTCGCCGACGCTGCCCAGTGCGCGATGTCGAATCCGGTCCCCTGGTGTCCCGGCTGGACCGGACACGACGTCGTGGCGCACACCGGACGGGTGCACCGGCTGATCGGCGACCGCGTCCGTCGCGGGTCCCGCGGCGAGGACGACGTGGAGCGGCCGGTCGTCCCGGAGGGCGACGCGGTCCTGCCCTGGTACCGCGAGGGCCTGGACGACCTGGTGGAGGTGCTGGCCGCCACCGACCCCAGCGCGCACGTCTGGAACTGGTCGTCCATCTGGCCGGACACGGCGGCGTTCTGGCCGCGGCGCATGGCGCACGAGACGGCCGTGCACCGCTACGACGCCGAGGGAGCGGCCGGCGCCACCCGCCCGATCGCGACCGCCCTGGCCGCCGACGGGGTCGACGAGTTCCTGGCGGTGCACTTCGCGGAGGACGCGGCGGAGCTCACCGGCGGCGGCGAGGCCGTGGGCATCCGGACGTCCGATGCGCCCGGCGCGTGGACGGTCGTGGCTGGACCGGGCGGCGCGACGATCGAAGCCGCCGGCGCGGACGGCGCGGCCGCCACCATCGAGGGCGGCGCGTCCGATCTGGTGCTCGTGTTGTGGCGGCGGCTGCCGCCGGACGCGGTCACGGTCTCCGGGGACCGCGCGCTGGCAGAGCGGTTCCTCGCGGCCGCCGATCTGTCCTGACGGTTCAGACCGCTTCGCCCAGACCCGACGGCGTGCGCAGCAGCCGCGCGAACGTCCCGCCCGCCGAGGCCAGCTCGTCGAACGTCCCCGTCTCGACGATCCGGCCGGCGTCCATCACCAGCACGCGATCGGCCAGGCGGATCGTGGACGGCCGGTGCGCGATGAGCAGCGTGGTCCGGCGCGCGGTCGCCTCCCGGAGCGCCCGGTGCAGCTCGGCCTCCGAGCCGGCGTCCAGGTTCGAGACGGCCTCGTCCATCAGCAGGATCGGCGCATCCTTCAGCAGCGCGCGGGCGATGGCGATGCGCTGGCGCTGCCCGGCCGACAGGGTCATCCCGCGCTCGCCGAGCACGGTGTCCCAGCCGTCCGGGAGCGCCTCGATGAACTCCAGCGCCTGCGCATTGCGGGCCGCCTCCTCCAACTCCGCGTCGGTGGCGTCCTCGCGGCCCAGCCGCACGTTCTCGCGAACCGTCGTGTGGAACAGGTAGGTGTCCTGGGGCACCACGGCGATGCGCGCGCGCAGGTCGTGCTGCACGAACGAGCGCAGATCGTGTCCACCCACCGAGATCGAGCCCTCGCGGGGGTCCCAGAGGCGCAGCAGCAGGTTCGCGCACGTGGACTTGCCCGCGCCCGAGTGCCCGACCAGCGCCACCGTCTCGTGGACGCCGACCGCGAACGACACGCCGTGCAGGACGTCGGGCAGGTCCGGCCCGTAGCGGAAGCGGACGTCGCGGAACTCGATGCTCGGCTCGAACGGGCCCTGTGGCGACCGGTCCACGACGTCGGCCACGACCGGCCGTGCCTCCAGCAGCGCGTTGATGCGCTCCGAGGCGGCCGACACCTGGCTCATCTCGCGCGCGACCCCGGTCACGGCCACGATCGGGGCGAACGCGCCGCCGGCCAGGATGATCGCCACGGGGAACCACTGCTTCGGCAGGGACCCGTGGGTGACCAGCACGGCACCGACCGCGAGCGTGGCGATCATCGCCACCGCGGTCAGGGCGTCGGTCGCGCCCTGCTCGAGGCCGGAACGCCGGCCGTGGGCGACGCTGACGCGCGCCAGCCGCTCGTGCTGCTTCCCGATCAGCTCCAGGAAGCGCGGCCCCGAACCGGTCGTGGCCACCTCGCGCACGCCCTGCACCACGTCCACGACGTTGGCGCCGAGCTCGCCCAGCTCGTGCCGCATCGCCTCGCCCTGCGCCTGCGCGCGCCGCAGCAGCCACGACGGGACGCTCGCCACGAGCAGCACGCACGGCAGGACGACCAGCCCCAGCGCCCAGTGCATGAGGAACAGCCCGATCAGCGCGAGCACCGGCACCACCAGCGCCACGATGAACGGCGGAAGGAGGTGCGACGTGTAGACCTCGATCAGCTCGACGTCCGACATGGCCGCGACGGTGACGTCGCCCGACCGCCGCTGCAGGAAGTACGCGGGCGCCAGCTCCCGAAAGCGGTCGAACAGCTCGCGGCGGAGATCGTCCAGCATCCGGAAGGACAGGACGTGGATCAGGACCTCCTCCATCCAGCCGAAGACGGCGATCGGGATCACCAGCGCGACCACCAGCCAGATGAACGGGACGAGCTCCGACGACGTCGCGCCCGTCAGCGCGCGGCCGACCAGGTAGGCGCCGGTGAGCGCGGCGCCCAGCGTGGCCAGGGCCACGCCCAGGTTCATCAGCACGCCACCGACCAGCAGACGGCGGTAGGGGCCAAGAAGCCGGCGGATCGGACGAAGGCTGGCGAGCAGCCGGCCGATGGGGCCGGCGCCCCGGGGGTCCGCGAGGCGGCGCCCTCCGCGATCGCGCTCACGCCGACACCTCCTGCGCCGCGACCAGCCGGGCGTACGTCCCCCGGGCATCGACCAGTTCCGCGTGCGTCCCCGACTCCACGATGCGCCCTCGCTCGAGCACGACGATCCGGTCGGCGTTCCGCACGGTGGACAGGCGGTGCGCGATGACCAGCGTGGTCCTGCCTTCGGACAGGTCGTCCAGGGACGCCTGGATGCCCGCCTCCGCCGCGACGTCGACGCTCGAGGTCGCCTCGTCCAGGATCAGGATCGGAGCGTCGCGGAGCACGGCGCGCGCGATCGCGACGCGCTGGCGCTCGCCGCCCGAGAGCTTCATGCCGCGCTCACCGACCACCGTGTCGTAGCCCTCGGGCAGCCGGGAGATGAACCCCTGCGCCCCCGCCGCCCGCGCCGCCGCCTCGAGCCGGCCCTCGTCCGCGTCCGGGCGGGCCAGCGCCAGGTTCGAGCGCACGGTGTCGTGGAACAGGAACGTGTCCTGCGGCACCAGCGCGAAGAGCGACTGCGCATCCTCCGGCTCGATGTCCGACAGC
The DNA here is from genome assembly GCA_963770955.1 of uncultured Actinomycetota bacterium. Taxonomy (GTDB): domain Bacteria; phylum Actinomycetota; class UBA4738; order UBA4738; family UBA4738; genus DASPTB01. Next base: position 231,605 of record CAVYRK010000011.1, on the reverse strand, counting down.
GGGATGTCCCCGAGCAGGATCCGGCCCTCGGTCGGGTCGAAGAACCGCAGCAGCAGGGACGTCAGGGTCGTCTTCCCCGCCCCCGACGGCCCGACGATCGCGACGGTCTCCCCCGGCGCGACCTCGAGCGACAGCCCGTCGAGCGCCGGCCGGTCGCCCGGCCGGTACCGGAAGCGGACGTCCTCGAACCGGATGGCGGGAAGCGACGCCTCGACGTGGCGCGGCTCGGCGGGCCGGCGCACGATCGGCGGCGCGGCCAGGAGGCCGAACACCCGCTCGCAGCGCGCCAGGCCCCACACGGCCTGATGGATCGCGTCGTGGATCTGCCGCACCGGCAGGAAGCACTCCCCCGCCAGCAGCAGCGTCAGCAGCAGCTGCTGGCCGGTCATGTCACCATCGGCGACGCGGATCGCGCCCACGGCCAGCGACAGCCCCACGCCCGCTGCGGCCGCGAACGCCATCAGGCCCCAGAAGACACCCGACAGGTTGGTGATCCTGATGGCAGCGTCCCGGACGTCGTCGGCGCGGGCGAACAGCTCCCGCCCCCGGCGGCGCGCGGCGCCGAAGGACTTCAGCGTGCCCATGCCCTGCAGGTCGTCGACGAACTCGGCGGCCAGCGGCCGGTAGCTGTTCGACCAGAAGAACATGCGCGGCCCCAGCGCCCGGTACTCGAGCGGCGCGGTCGCCACCGTCGCCACCGCGAAGACCGCCACCACGGCGCCGACCACGGGGTCGAGGAAGAAGATCACGGCGATCACGCCGACCGCGGTGATCGTCGCGACGATGATCTGCGCCAGGAACAGCCGGAAGTAGGCGTCCATCTTCTCGACGCCGTCGACCAGGACCGCCGACAGCTCGCCCGAGCGTTCGCGCCCGGCCCAGCCGGGCCCCAGCCGCAGGGCGGCGCGCACCAGCCGTATCCGCAGGTGGCTCATGATCCGGACGGACGCCCGGCCATCGCCCCGCCCTGCAGCGCGGTGCTGACGCCGCGCACCGCCACCAGGAGCAGCGCGAGGCCGAGCAGGGGAAGGACGCGGCCGAGCGCTTCGCCCGCGAACACGCGCGAGATGGCGATGGCCAGCGTGACCCCGGTGGCGATCCGCGCCACGCTGATGAGCAGGCCGAGGAGGACCGACGCGAGCATCGCCCGCCACTCCCGCGCGGCGAGCCGGAGAAGGCGCGGGTCGAAGCCGTCCGGCGCGCTGCTCCTCGTTTCGCTTGTCGGCGTTCTGCTCAGCTCATGGATCGATTCCAGGTCGAACGTTATCGGCGCCGCACAACCTCAGCCACGGTCTGCGTGGCGCGCCCTTGCGCGCCGCTGGACGAACGGGCGGTTGAACGCGACGGCGGAAGGTGATCCTATGGATCTAGGCGCGGCCCGCCTCGCGCAGCGCCTCCTCCATCAGCTCCGCGAACCCCGCCCGCGGCGGGGAGAACACGTCCAGGGCGATCACCGACGTGTCGTGCGTGACGGCGCCGTGCGGGACCCAGGGGGGCACGACGTAGACGTCGCCCTTGCGCACCACGCGTTTGTCGCCGTTCAGGTCGAACTCGTATTCCCCTTCGATGATCGTGCCGACCTGTTCCTCCGCGTGCTGGTGCACCGGCGCGACGCTGTGCGGCTCCATGTACACGAAGCTCATCGTCAGGTTCTGGCCGAACACGGGGCGAAGCGTCAGTCCGGGAGATTCCTTGATCGGGTGCAGACCCAGCACGTCGCGTTCCACCAACACGTAGCGTGGCTCGACGCTCGGGTCGATCTGCGCGTCCGGGTCGGTGAAGAAGTAGCCGCTCTGCTCCCCGCCGGTGGAATCCTGGCTCATCCCGCGCTCCCTCCCCTTCCGGCCCCGTCCGCGACGCGCACGCCCGCGCGGCCGGGCTCGATGCCCTCCTCCGGTTGCTCGAATCCGAGCTGCCGTCCGATCGCCCCCGTGGCGTCGCGCAGCAGCGCCGTCCCCGACCGGACGACGTCGTCGGTGATGCGGAATGCCGGTCCGGAGATGGACACGGCCGCCACGGCCTCGCCGCCCGGACCCATGATCGGCACGGCGACGCACCGGACGCCCTCCATGAACTCCTCGTCGTCCAGCGCGTAGCCGCGACGCCGGACCTCGGCCAGATGGGCCAGGAACGCGCGCCGGTCGGTGATCGTGTGGGGCGTGAGCGCCTCGAGGTGCTCGGGCAGGACGCGCTCGACCGCGTCGCGGTGGACGTTGGCCAGGATGGCCTTCCCGAGTCCCGAGCAGTACGCGGGGACGCGCTCGCCCACGCCCAGCTGCCAGCGCAGCGCCTGCGGCGAATCCGCCCGGTCCACGTAGAGGACCATGGAACCCGACCAGCGCGCCGAGGTTGGCGGTCTCGCCGGATCGCTCGGCCAGGTCCGACAGCGCGCGATGCACCAGGGGACCGCCGTGGAACCCGCGGAAGTTCTTGAGGCCGGGGCGGTAGCTGCCGCTGGTCGGATTGCGGGCCACGAACCCCCGCAGCTCCAGCGTCCGAAGCAGCCGGTGGGCGGTCGACTTGGCCAGCCCGCTCCGCGCCGAGATCTCGCCCAGGCTCAGCTCATGGTCCGAGAACGACACCAGGTCCAGAAGCGACAGCGCCCGGTCCAGAGACTGCACGACGGTCCTGCCCGATTCGGTCCCATCGTTCCGCATGGCGCGACGACTGTACCGCAGCATGGACCCATCGAGGAAACGGCAGGGGGCCCTCCCACCTGCGACCTCTCTCTGGCAGACCGTTGCAGGTGCAACGCCGTGGGGCTACACTCGCGTTCGGCATGTCCACCTCGTCCGCAGACCAGGTCCTGGAGGCGCTCCGCGAGCGCGGGCTCCGCATGACCCCGCAGCGCCGCGCGATCGTGCGGGAGATCATGTCGACGAACGGCCATATCAGCCCTCCGGACGTCGCGCGCCGCGTTCGCGAGCGCGTGCCCGGGGTGAACCCCTCCACGATCTACCGCACGCTCGACCTGCTGGAGGGGCTGGGCATCCTCTCCCACGCGCACCTCGAGTCCGGCGCCGAATACCATCACCGGTCCGAGGCGCAGCACGTCCACCTCATCTGTTCCAACTGCGGCGCCGCCGACGCGCTCTCGATGAGCGAGGCCGACCGCCTGAAGGGCGTCATCTCGCGGCACAGCGGGTTCCAGCCGGACTTCACGCACTTCGCGATCTCGGGGCTGTGTGAGGACTGCCAGCCGAGGTCGCGGGACCAGGCCTCCTGAAGACCTCGCGTCCTACCGCGCGCCGGCGCTGATCTCCGGCTCGTCGGGGATCATGTGGGCCCACCGCTGCTCGATCCGGCGCCACTTGTACCAGGCAACAGACCCGAGCCACGCGACCAGGAACGTCGCCACGATGACGTACCCGAGCGTCTCGAAGTCGAGCGTGTTGTTCAGCCAGTAGAAGAACCCGCCCTGGTCCCAGCCCAGGCGGCTGCCGATCACCTGCAGGTACTCGACCGTGCCGACCAGCAGCGCGACGAAGACCGAGAGGCCGGTCGTCGTCATGTTGTAGTACATCTTCCGGAGCGGGTGATCGAAGGCCCAGCTGTACGCCTTCGACATCATCACGCCGTCGGTCGTGTCCATGAGCGACATGCCGGCCGCGAACAGCACCGGCAGCGCGACGATGCCCCAGAACGGAAGCTGGCCGCCGGTCGAGCTGGTCGCCGTGGCCGCGCCGGCCGTGATCGCCAGCAGCGCGACCTCGCTGGCGGTGTCGAAACCCAGGCCGAAGAGCACGCCCACCGGGTACATCTGCCAGCTGGACGACAGCCAGTTCCTGAACCGGCTGCCCAGGATCCGGTTCATGAAGCCGCGCTGCACCAGCAGGTCCTCGAGCTGCTGCTTGTCGTAGTCGCCCTGCTTGGCGCGGCGGTAGACCCTCACGATGCCGATCAGCACGATCAGGTTGAGGATGCCGACCACCCACAGGAACGTGGCCGACACGGACGCCCCGATGACGCCGCCGATGTCGTGCCACGCCTGGTAGTGCCGCGCGACGTACTTCGCCGCCAGCGCGAGCGCGAACGACAGCAGGAACACGATCGTCGAGTGGCCCAGCGAGAAGAAGAACCCGACGCCCAGCGGCTTCTTGCCGCGCTGCATCAGATAGCGAGTGGTGTCGTCGACGGCGGCGATGTGGTCGGCGTCGAAGGCGTGCCGGAGGCCGAACGTGTAGGCGAGCGTTCCCGCGCCCGCGTAGGCCAGGCCGAAGGAGTTGCGGTAGTGCAGGAAGAATCCCCAGCCGATCACGTGCAGGAGCAGGATGAACCCGTACATCCCCCCGAGGCGTCCCCACTCGGCGGGGGTGAACGAGAAGCGGCGCGTTGCGGTCACCCTCCCCCGGCCCACGCTCTGCTGCACAGCCACCCGGACGACCTCCTTCCCCGGCCAGACGCCCACGCTACTACAAATGCAACGTGCTGCAACTCCAACAGACTGCGCCAGAGAGGCAGTGCGATGCGACCCTGAGAGAGCGAGCGGGTGGATGCGGTGCGGGCCGGCGCGGACGGACGACGGCGGAAAAGCCGCCCTAGCAGCCGGGGGCGCAGCTGGTCGAGATCGTGCCGGAGTACGTCGACGGAATCGGGCTGGGGAGCTTCTTCTGCGTCCCGAACGTCACGACGATGTCCTCGTGCTGCTTCAGGAGCAGTCCGCGCGGGTCGCCGTTGTACGGTTTTCCGTTCAGGAACACCCGGACCTGCCTGTTGCCGGCGTTCGCGTAGGCGCCGAGCTGGGTGGAGGAGAACGGGACCCCCCAGACGTCGAAGAACTCGCCCAGCGTGTACTGGGTCTGAGTCGCGGACTCGACGTGGATGATCCCCGTGGGGTCGTGCGTGTGCAGGACCGTGATGAATCTGTCGCTCTGCGCTCCCACTTCGTTGATCCCGATGAACTGCGGGACCTGCACGGGATTTCCGTCGACGTAGACCTGCAGGAGCATGTGGATGTGGAAGGCGAGGGCCTCCTGCGACAGGACCGGCAGCCCCATTGCCTGGAGTCGCTGCTTGAGGCCCAGGTTGCCGTTCGTCCACGGCGCCTCGGTGTGCTGCATGCCCTCCAGGGCGACGGACCCCGACGGGGTGGGGGTGGGTGAGGACTTCTGGTTGAGCGCGACGGCCGTCCCGGCGATGGCCACGGCGACCACGATCACGCCGGCCACCCCCCAGCGGTAGAACTTTCGCCGGGCCGCCTTCCGCTGCAGGGCTTCCCGCTGGCGGCGGGCGTCCTCCTTGCGGACCTTCCGGTTGGGCCCATCGGGGGTGGCGGGCGCCACGGCCACCTTGGGCGTGGCGGGCGGGGCGGTTTGGGAACGGGACTTCTTGGCCATGAGGACCTCATATGGTAGCGGGCCATCCGCGGGGCGGCGACGACCGTATGCTGTGAAGCTATGTATCGACGCAGGACCCCCCCGGCGCTGCTCCTGCTGGGCGCGGCCTGGGCCGGCGCGGTCGCCGGCCACACGCTGACCTACCTGCTGACCGTGCCGCAGGCGGCGGCCCGGGACGCGCTGCTTGCCTCGACGGGCCACAACTACTGGGCGGCGGCGGTCGCGGTCGCCCTGGTGTTGGGCCTGGCCTCGGCGCTCGCGGTGATCGTCCGCCAGTTCCGGGGCGGGTTCCGAGGCGAGCGGACCATGGGCGCGGACGGCGTGCCTCGCCTCGCCAGGCGCCTGGCCGCCCTGCAGGTGTCGATCTTCCTGCTGCAGGAGATCCTGGAGCGCCTCGACGCCGGCGCTTCCCTCGGGAACGTCCAAACGTGGCGGTTGCTGTCGGTTGGCGTCCTGATCCAGGTCCTGGTCGCGACGGCGCTGGCCGTCGCGCTCTTCCTGCTGGCGTGCGCGTCGGCCGCGGCCGGCCGCGCCTTCGCCCGTCCCGCCGCGCTCTCCCTCAGCCGTTCGGGACAGCCCTGCCTGGCGTTCGCCGTTGTTGCCGTCCCGCCTGGTCATCGCCGGCGGCGGCAGCCGCGCTCCCCCTCGCTAGACCCGCACACACTGTCGGCCGCCCGGCGTCGAGTCAGTCTCGACCGGGCCGGTGAGCCGGTTTCGAGCGAGGAGAGTTCCGTGTCCAAGAGAATCTCGATGGCGATCGCGCTGGCGGTCGCCCTTCCCGCGCTGTTCGTCGCCCTGGCGGCGGCCCCTGCGTCGGCACATGAATTGAAGAAGGTCGGGGCCTACGACATGCTCGTGGGGTTCGGTTCGGAACCTGCCTACCTGGGCGAGAAGAACTTCGTCCAGATGTTCCTGCACGACGCGAACGGCAAGCCCGTCGCCGACCTGGGCGATTCGCTCAAGGTGGCGGTCGAAGCAGGTGGGAAGAGCATCAACCTCCCCCTCGAGCCGTCGTTCGACCCCGACAGCGGCCTCGGAACCGTCGGCGAGTACGACGCGTACTTCTTCCCAACTGCCGTCGGGAAGTACACGTTCCATTTCACCGGCTCCATCAAGGGCCAGAAGGTGGACGTGAGCTTCACCTCGGGGCCCGACACGTTCTCGGAGGTCGAGGACCCCACGTCGGTCGAGTTCCCCAACAAGGTCCCCACCCTCAGCCAGGTCTCGCAGCGAGTGCAGCAAGAGGTCCCGCGGCTGCACGCGGAGATCGCGACCGCCCAGTCCAACGCAAACTCGGCGGCCTCGACCGCCAAGACCGTCGCGTGGGTGGGTGTGATCGTGGGGGCCCTGGGGCTGATCACGGCCATCGTCGCCCTGACCCGGAAGCGCGCCTGACATGAGACTGCGGCGCCTCGGCGTCGTCCTGCTGCTCGCCGGGGCGGCCGCGCTGCTTGCGGCCACCCCGGCGCAGGCGCACGCGCTGCTGAAGAGCTCCGTTCCGGCGAACGGCTCGACGGTGCAGCAGGCACCGAAGACGATCCAGCTCTTCTTCACCGAGCCTCCCGAGCCCGCGCTTTCCGTGGTGGGCATCCTCGATTCCTCCGGCCACGCGGTTGGGGGGGTCGGTCGTCCGCAGGCACCGCCGGGGGGCTCGAACGAGCTGGTGGTTCCCGTCCGTCCGGGGTCGCTGTCGAACGGCGTCTACACGGTCACCTGGCGGACGGTGTCCAAGACCGACGGCCACGTGACCGCCGGGTCGATCTCGTTCGGCGTCGGGGTCCCCGCCACCGCGACGAAGCCCGGCGTCGGGACGGGGCCTTCCACACCCGCGCCCTCGCCGCTGTCGGTCGCCGCCCGGTGGTTCTTCTATTGGGGTCTCGCACTCCTTCTGGGCGGGGCCGTCGCGTGCGCCGTCCTCTTCGGATGGACGGTGCCGCGCGGCGGGCGGACGCTCTTCGCGGCCGCTTGGGTCGCTGCGGGGGTCGGCGTGGTGCTCCTGACGGCCGCCGAGCGAGCGACAATCGGCCTGCCGCTGGGGACGCTGCTGTCCTCCCCGACCGGGCATCAGCTCGTCGCAAGGGCCGTCGTCGTGGCCGTCTGCGCCGCGGCGACGATCTGGGTCCTGGCGCGCCCGGGACGCTCGTCACTCATCGTCCTCGTGGCGGCGGCAGCCGCGGCGATGTTCGTCCATGCCCAGGCAGGCCACGCCGACGCCCAGTCGTCGGTGCGGGCCCTGAACCTCCTCGATCAGTGGGCGCACCTGTTGGGGGTTGGCGTGTGGATCGGCGGCCTGCCGTGGCTGCTCCTCGGCCTGCGCGACGTCGACCCGGCAGCCCGGACGGCCCGGGCGAGCCGTTTCGCCGTCGTCGCCACCTACGGGGTCGCGGTGGTGCTGATCACGGGGATTCTGCGGGCGGTGGTCGAGGTCGGCAGCATCCAGGGGCTGTTCCACACGAGCTTCGGCTGGACATTGCTGATCAAGAGCGGCCTGGTTCTGGTCCTGGTGGCCCTCGGCGCACGCAACCACTTCCGGCTGGTGCCTCGGATGCGCGGCGAGGGCGTCGGCGACGCCACGTCGCTCCGCCGGTCGGTGACGGGCGAGGTCGTCGTCGCCTCGCTGGTCTTGGCGGTCACGGGCGTCCTGAGCGGGCTTGCCCCGTCCTCCTACGTCGTCGCCACGGCGAAGCCCGCATCGGCGCAACGCATCGTCGTCCGTGGGAGTGACTTCGCCACCACCGTGCGGGTGACGCTGACGGTCTCACCCGGCACGGTCGGGCACAAACACGTATGACGCGCGGGTCACGGAGTACGACTCCGGCAAGCCCGTGGACGCGAGCAGCGTCGAGCTGCAGTTCTCATTCCCCGGCAACCCGAACGTGGGGTCGTCGCTCGACCTGCGACGTGCCTCGGCCGGCACGTGGACCGGCTCGGGAACCCAGTTGGCCATCGACGGCGTCTGGAACATCGACGTCCTCATCCAGGAGCCGACGGCGTCGACCGACGTCCAACTGCACCTGCGGACCCGGCTGCCCCCGGAGCAGATCACGAGCCAGTCGGCGCCCGGGCCAGCCGACGATCTACACCATCGCGCTGCGGCGGGAGCCTCGACCGCTGCAGACGTACGTCGACCCGCGGGACGACGCGGGCCGAACACCGTCCACTACACGTTCTTCAACGGCGCGAACGAGCAGCCGATCTCGCAGGCCACCGCCCGCGCCGAGTCGCCCGTCCGGGGCGCAGGTCGACACGAAGCTGATCCGCTTCGACCAGGGCCACTTCGCCGCGAACGTGACCCTCACGGCCGGCCGCTGGACGTTCTTCATCGACGCGACGACGAACGGGCGGGCAGCACCTGTCCGCCTACTTCGCGCAGACCATCGGACAATGAGCAGGACCTGAGGAGGATCCGGCATGAGGAGTCGACACGCGGCCGACGGGCGATCGCGATTGCCGCCGCGCTGCTCCTGACGGCCTGCGGCGGCAGCGCGGGGCCGCCGCCGTCCCCGCGCCCGCCGACCCCGAGCGCGCGGCCGAGCAGCCCAGCCCAGATCACCATCGTCTCCCCGAAGGAGGGGTCGGTCGTCCGCGGTCCATCGGTCCTGGTGCGCGTCAACATCGTCGGCGCCACGATCGTCCCGCAGACCACCAAGGCGATCACGCCGACCACCGGGCACCTGCACCTGTCCCTGGATGGCCAGCTGATCTCGATGAACTACCAGGCGACCCAGACGCTTCCCGAACGTGCCGCCCGGGCAGCACGTGCTGAAGATCGAGTTCGTCGCCGCCGACCACCTTCCGTTCGATCCGAGAGTCATCACCGGGGTGACGTTCACGGTGAAGCGGTGAGCGTCCGGACGCCGGTCGCGGCGCGCTCACGGACGGCCGAACGGGACGAGCGCCTGTTCCGCTGGGCCGGCGGCGTCGCGATGGCCGCGGCGGTCGGCATGGCTCGCGCTGCGGCCGGCGCCGTCGTTCGCCTCGTTCCGGACGACGCCGGCGCTCGCGCTGTCCTACGTCCTGATCCTGGCGGCGGGAGCGCTCGTGTCCTCCGGTGGACGACCGCGACGTCGCCGGACGAACGCGCCGGCGCGCGTTCCTCGGTGGCTCTGCCTGGTGATCGGGCTGGCCGCGGTCGCGCTCGCGCGGTCGCTGGTCGCGCCCGCTCCCGCCACTGATGACGACCGAGGTCTCGGCGGCGCTGAGCGTGCTGGCCGCCGTCGCCGAGGAGGCGCTCTTCCGCGGCGGCGTGTTCCGCCTGCTCGAGCCCCGCGGTGTCGCGCTGGCCGCCGTCGCGTCGGCGGTCGCTGTTCGCACTGGTCCACGTCCCCTCCTACGGTTGGCCGGCGTTCCCGGTCGACCTCGGGGCGGGGCTGCTCTTCTCCTGGCAGCGCCTGGTCGACCGGGCGCTGGTCCGTTCCCGCGGCCACCCACGCCGCGGCCAACCTGCTGGCGGTGATGCGATGAAGACCGCTTCGAACACTGCTCGGCGCCGCGCTGGCCTGGCGTCGCTCCTGGCCTCGTGCACCGGGCACCCCGCGGCGTCCGGGGACGCGATCCGCGTCGGCGCGATCTATCCGCTGAGCGGCTCGCAGGGCCCGGGCGGACTGGACGAGTTCCACGGCGTGCAGACTCGCCGCCGACATGGTGAACGCCGCCGGCGGCGTGGACGGCACGCCGATCCGGCTGGTGCCGGTGGACGTGCCCGCTCGACGGCCGCCGCGCCGGCCGTCGACCTCCTCCGCCAGCAGGGCGTCCGCTTCGTGGTGGGCAGCTACGGGAGCACCATCTCCGAGCCGGCGGCCACGGCGGCGGCGCGCGACGGCATGCTCTTCTGGGAGACCGGGGCGGTCGGCATGATGGCCGCGCCCGACCGCGGGAGCCTGGTGTTCCGCGTCGCGCCGAGCGGCGTCACGCTCGGGAAGGCCGCCGATCTCCTTCATCGCGACGGTGGTCGCCGCGCGGCTGCACCGCGACCCGCGGACGCTTCGCTTCGCGGTGACGAACGTGAACGACCTGTACGGGAACGAGGTGGCGGACGGGGCCGTCGCGGAGCTGCGCCGCAGGCACATGGACCTGGTGGGCCGCTTCCCGTACGACGAGCACACGCTGAACCCCGACGCGCTGGCGCGGAAGATCGCTGCCGTGCACCCCGACGTGCTGTTCGCGTCCGCCTACGTGGACGACGGCGTCGCCGTCCGGCGCGCGCTGGTCCGCCAGCACGTGCACCTGCTGGCCGCGATCGGGTCGTCGTCCAGCTACTGCATGCCGGCGTTCGGACGCCGGCTCGGGGCGGACGCGGTGGGGCTCTTCGCGTCGGACAAGCCCGACGCCGGCGTCCTCGACCCGGCCTCGCTCGACGACACCGCCCGGCTGCTCCTGTCACGCGCGAACGACCGGTACCGTGCCCGGTTCCACGCGTCGATGGACGCGCCGGCGCTCGCGGGGTTCTCGGCGGCGTGGGCGCTGTTCCGGTGGGCGATGCCGAAGGCCTCGTCGCTCTCGCCGGCGGCGGTCGGCGCCGCCGCCATGACGCTGCACGTCCCGATGGGCGGTCTGCCGAACGGCAGCGGCATCGAGTTCGGCGCGCCGGGAACGACGACAGCCCGGGCAGAACCTTCGCGCCGCCAGCGTCATCTGGGAGTGGGTGAGCGTGGACCATCGGGTCGTGGTCTGGCCGCCCCGGTTCGCGACGTGGCGCCCGACCGTCCTGAAGATCGCCGACTGATGCGGGCGATCCGGTTCCGGCCGCCGGCCGGCCGCCTGGTTCGCGCCGGCCTCGGCGCGGCGGTGGTGCTCGCGTACCTCGTGTCGGCGCTGCTGTCGGCTCGCCTGAGCCCCCTGGCACGGCACCCCCTGCTGGACGGCACCGGGACCCTCCAGCCCTATCGGTGGGTGAGCCCGCCCCCGGCTCAGGCCTCCTCCAACCAGCAGCCTTCGTCGGTCACGAAAACGGTCGACCTGGCCCAGGCCGGCGGATCCGGATACGTGTTCACACCGGACGGCCAGGCCGCCGTGATCATGGGAAACCGCACGTTCCGCGCGCTGCCCGCCGCCCGGGGGCAGACGGGCGTGGTGATGAAGATCCAGCCGCTCGACCCCGCGACGCTGGGCGCCCTCCCGCCCGGCAAGCAGGCCAGCGGCAACGCGTACCGTGTCACGGCCACCTTCCAGCCCTCCGGCGCGTCGATCGACCAATTCGGGGCACTCGTCACGGTCACCCTGATCTATCCGCCGGTTGCGAGCGCCGGCGTGACGCCTCCGCCGCGGACGATCATGTGGTCGAAGGACGGACGGACCTGGCAGCCCATCGCGACGCAGGACTCGCACGCCGGCCTGCAGGCTGCAGCTTCGACCAGGCACATCGGGTACTTCGTCGTCGCGACGCCGCCTCTGACCGCGACCTCAACGACGACGTCGCGCGTGCGCCTGCTGGCCATCATCATCCTGGTCGCGCTCGTGCTCTTCGTCCTCGCCGGGGTCCTCTACATCGTTCGGACGCGCCGCCGGGAGAAGGCCGGGGCGTGACCATCCTCGCACTGCTCGCCGACGGTCCCGGGTCGATCGGTTCGACCGTGACCAGCCTGCTGGCCGTCGGTGCGTTCGCGGCCGGGTGGGTGGCCGTCCGCCGGCTCCTGAACAAGGGCTTCCCCCGCATCCCGCGGTTGGGCGCCTGGGTGTCCGCCGCCCTGGCGGTGACGTGCCTCGTGCTGATCTTCATCCTGCCGTCGGCCCTGCAGCCGACGCCGGCGTCGGTGCGCCCGTCGTCGACGGCGCACCTCACGATCCTCACGCCCCACCCCGGGCAGACGTTCCAAGGCGATCCCGCCCGGGTCCCCATCACGTTGCGCCTGACGGGGGCGCACATCGTGACGTTCACGTCCACCGACCTGCGCCCCGACGAGGGGCACATCCACCTGTTCATCGACGGGCGGCTCGTGTCGATGACGTACGGGCTCTCCCAGAGGGTGTGGGTGGCGCCGGGCGACCACACGCTCATGGCCGCGTTCGTCGCCGTGGATCACGCGCCGTTCAACCCGCCGGTGGAGACCTCGGTGCCGTTCCGCGTCACGCCCTGACCGATGCGACGGGCGAGCCGCGCCGTGCGGGCGACTCAGGGCGTGAAGAACGCGTCCATCGAAGGCGTGCAGGAGCAGCTCGCGGCGCGGAGCCGCGGGAGACCGAGGCCGTCCTCGATCGTCTGCAGGATCGAGTAGTGGTCCATCGGGGTGCCCACCACCCTGCCGGGGACGACCTTCGGCCCGGCCACGATCGTCGGGATATGGCCGCCCTTCGCCTTGTCGCAGCAGCCGCTCCTGGTCGCCGTTCACGCCCTCGTCGAACGTGATGAACAGGGCGCCGTCCGGCCCCAGCTGGTCGATCAGCGTCGGGACCTGCTGCGACAGGAACTCGTCGCCTGAGGAGACCGGGCAGTCGTGCATGTCCTCGCACAGGTTCGGCGTGATCCAGACGAACGTGGGCAGCGTCGCCGTTCTGGATGTCGCCCTCCATCTCGTCCATGGGCACGACGCGGTTGCACCGCGCCGAGTCTTTGGCGATGTCGTCGAAGTACAGGAACGGGTCGTGGCGCCGAACGTAGAGGTCGGTGTCCGGGCCCGGAGTAGCAGCGGGACGGCATGGAGCTCATGTAGGCCTTCCACGAGACGCCCGCCTGCTCCAACTGGTCCACCAGGTTCCGCTTCTTCCCGACCGTGCACGTGGCGCAGTCGTTCTTGAACTTGAACGTCGAGCCGCCCGATCAGCGCCAGGTAGTTCGGCAGGGACGGATGGCGCGTCGCGTAGAACTGGCTGGCCAGGCCGTACTGGGCGATCAGCCCGTTGAGGTAGGGCGCGTCGGGGCTCCCGACGATCTGGTCGTAGCCCTTGTTCTCCATGACGATCACGACGACGCGGCTGAACTGCGGGACGCTCACACGCCGGGGCGCGGCCGATGCCTGCGATGCGCACCCTGCGACCAGTGTTGCGGCGATCAGGAGCGTGGAGACGCGATGTCCTCGGTTCCGTCTAGAACCTGGGCGTCTCCTGATAGCCACCGAATACCCCCTGCAAGGCCGACACGATCTCGCCCTCGGTGCAATACGCGCGAGCACAGTCCACGAGGGCGGGCATCAGATTCTCCGTGCCCGCGGCCGCATCGGTCAACCGGCTTAAGGCCCGATTCGCGGCGGCGTCGTCGCGGCGGGAACGGACATCCCGCACGGCAGCGACCTGCCGCTCCTCCATCTCCGGGGCGAAGATCAGGGTGTCGATCTCCTCGTCGTTCTCGTTCACGAACTCGTTCACCCCGACCCTGATCAGCCGGCCCTTCTCGAACAGCGACTGTTCGCGGAACGCCGCCTCCGCGATCTCCGACTGGAAGTAGCCGCGCTCGATCCCGGCCAGCATGCCCTCGAGCATCGAGCCGCCGCCCATGTCCTTGATGCATGTCGAAGTACGCCTCGGCCGGCGTCCTCCAGGCGGTTCGGTGAGCGCCTCGACGAAGTACGACCCGCCCAGCGGGTCGATCACGTTCGCCACGCCGGTCTCGTGCGCGATGACCTGCTGGGTGCGCAGCGCGATCTCGCGCGGCCTTCTCGGTCGGGCAGCGCGAGCACCTCGTCCAGCGCGTTCGTGTGCAGCGACTGCGTGCCGCCCAGGACGGCGGCCAGCGCCTCGATCGCGGTGCGGACGATGTTGTTCTCGGGCTGCTGCGCCGTCAGCGAGCACCCCGCCGTCTGCGTGTGGAACCGCATGCGGAGCGCCTCTTCGTCCTCGGCGCCGTAGACGTCGCGCAGCCAGCGGGCCCAGATGCGGCGCGCGGCGCGGAACTTCGCGATCTCCTCGAAGAAGTCGATGTGCGCGTTGAAGAAGAACGACAGTCCCTGGCGGAACGCGTCGACGTCGAGCCCGCGCTGCTGGCCGAGCTCGACGTAGGCGAACCCGTCGGCGAGCGTGAACGCCAGCTCCTGGGCGGCGGTCGAGCCCGCCTCGCGGATGTGGTAGCCGGACACGCTGATCGGATGGAACTTCGGCACCTCGCGCTCGCAGAACTCGATGAGGTCGCCGATCAGCCGCAGGTGCGGCCGCGGCGGGAACAGCCACTCCTTCTGCGCGATGTACTCCTTGAGGATGTCGGTCTGCAGCGTGCCGTCCAGCGTGCTCCACGCGACGCCCTGGCGTTCGGCGGTGGCCAGGAAGAACGCGAACAGGATCGTGGCGGGCCCGTTGATCGTCATCGACGTCGTGATGCCGCCGAGCGGGATGCCGTCGAAGAGCGCCTCGAAGTCGGCCAGCGAGTCGGTCGCCACGCCGCACCGGCCGACCTCGCCCTCGCTGCGCGGGTCGTCCGAGTCGCGGCCCATCAGCGTCGGCATGTCGAACGCGACCGACAGCCCTCCCTGGCCCTGCGCGAGCAGGAACTTGTAGCGCGCGTTCGTCTCCTCCGGCGAGCCGAACCCGGCGAACTGCCGCATCGTCCACAGGCGGCCGCGGTACATCGTGTGGTACACGCCGCGCGTCATGGGGAAGTGGCCCGGGTACCCGAGGTCGCGCCGGTAGTCGAGCTCGGCGACGTCCTCCGGCGTGTAGATCGGCTTCAGCGGCTCGCCGGAGAGCGTCTCGAAGTCGGCGTCGCGCTCGCCCGCCCGCCGGTAGTGCTCTTCCCAACGACCGGCCTCGCCGTCGGCGGGATCGCCGGCGAGGCCGGAGGGGTCGTCGGGTACCGGGAGGGCGCGGGCTCGCTCATGTCACCCGCCATTCTCGGCATTCGGATGGATAAGGGACAACTCCGCCGATGGGAGGCCCCAAACAGCGGCTCACGAGGCGTGCTCGGCCAGCCGACGGAGGACCTCCGCGGCCGCCCGGTAGGGGTCCGTCCGGCCCTGTGCGAGGTCCGCCGCCAGGTCCTCGGCGTCGCCTCCGGAGAGCAGGTCGGCCGCTCGCGCACGGAGCTCGGCGGCGACCATGGTCTCGACCTCCGCCAGGACGCGGTCGCGCCGGCGCTGCGGCCAGCCGTGCCGGTCGACTCCAGGTGCGCGCGGTGCTTCTCGATCGCCTCCCACAGCTCGTCGACGCCCTCGCCGGTCACGGTCGACGTCCGGACGACCGGCGGCGTCCACGCCCCGTGCTCGCCGGTCCGCAGCATCATGCGTTCAGATCGCGGACGGCGTCGTCGACGCCGTCGCGGTCGGCCTTGTTCACCACGAACACGTCGGCGACCTCCAGGATCCCGGCCTTCGCCACCTGCACGGCGTCGCCCCAGCCGGGCGCCACGACCACCGAGCGTCGTGTCGGTGGCGCCGGCGACCTCCACCTCGGCCTGGCCGACGCCGACGGTCTCGACGATCACGAGGTCCTTGCCGGACGCGTCGAGGATCCGGATCGCCTCCGGCGCGGCCAGGGCCATGCCCGCCGAGATGCCCGCGCGTCGCCATCGAGCGGATGAACACGCCGGGGTCGGTGGCGTGCTCCTGCATGCGGACGCGGTCGCCGAGCAGCGCGCCGCCGGTGAACGGCGACGTCGGGTCGATCGCCAGCACGGCGACCGTCTCGTCACGGCCGCGAGCGCCACCCGACCAGGGCGGCGGCCAGGCTCGACTTCCCCACGCCCGGCGAGCCCGTGAGCCCGATCGTGTACGCGCGTCCCGTCTTCGGAAAGAGACCGGCCGACAGCGCGGGGAGGTCGTCGCCACCGTCTTCGACCATGGAGATGGCGCGCGCGACGGCGCGGCGGTCCCCCGCCAGCACTCCGTCGATCAGTTCCCGTACGGCCACGGTCGCAAGCGTACCCGGGCCTACCGGCGTCATGGGGTCGATAGGCTGGCGCGCACACGGAAGAGGAGCGGACATGGGGATCGGGCCGGAGGACGGGATTCGACTCATCAGGGCGGACGACGACCTCGCCTGGGAGGAGGTGCCGCGTCCCGATGGCGACACCAACCCGCCGGGCGAGGAGGTCGTCGTCTTCCGATCGGGCGACGCGCGGTTCAGCGTCGGCTTCTGGCGGCGCGTCCCCGAAGAGGGCCCGATGGAGCCGCCCTATCACGAGATCGCGCTGATCCTGGAGGGCGAGGTCGAGATCACCACCCAGGACGGAACAGTGCTCCGGGCGGGACCGGGCGACGTGCTCATCACCCCGAAGGACTCGAAGGCGACCTGGAAGGCCCTGTCGCCGGTGCGCAAGCTCTGGGCCGTCTACAAGGAATAGCTAGGGCCGCAGCAGCACCTTCGTCGCCTCGCGGCGGGCGAACAGATCGTACGCCGTGGCTGCCTCCTCCAGCGGCATGCGGTGGCTCACGAGCGGTCCCGGGTCGAGCTCCCCCGAGCGCAGCAGGTCCATGGTCGCCTGCCACGAGGACTGCACCGGGCACACGCCGGCGAACACCAGCCGAAGCTGCCGCACCCAGTACGCACCCATCTGCACCTCGATGCGCTCGTCGGGCCCGTACACGCCGAGGACGCACACGCGCCCCCCGCGCCGCGTCGCCCGCAGCGTCGTCTGGTAGGCGGGGACCAGCCCCACCGCGTCGATGGCGGCGTCCGCTCCCCTCCCCTCGGTGTGCTCCTTGACCGCCTTCGACACGTCCACATCGTCGCCGACGCGCACCGGGATCGCGCCGGCGTGCTTCGCCAGCGCGAGCCGGGACTCCTCGCGGTCGAGCAGCAGCACCGTCCGCACGCCCATCGACCGCAGCGCCTGTGCCGCGAAGAACCCCACCGGCCCCGAGCCGACGACGGCCACCGCCTCGTCCGGTCTCGGCTCGACCAGCCGCGCGCCGTAGTGGCCTGTCGTCGCGACGTCGCCGGCGAACAGCGCCCGTTCGTCGTCCACGTCGTCCGGGATCCGCAGCAGGTTCGCGTCGGCCAGCGGCACGCGCACGCACTCGGCCTGCGTGCCCGCGAGCCCGCCCCCGTAGTCGCCGAACCCGAGGTAGCGCCACCGCGCGCACAGCGACGTCGCGCCCGACCGGCAGTACCAGCACTCGCCGCAGCAGATGCCGAACGGCAGCACCACCCGGTCACCCGGCGCGAACGAGCGGACGGACTGGCCGACCTCGCGCACCACCCCGACGCCCTCGTGCCCGAGCGATTCGCCGGAGACCATCGGCAGCTTGCCGTGGTAGGCGTGCAGGTCCGAACCACAGACGGCCGTGAGCGTCACGTCCACGACGGCGTCGCCCGGCTCCTCGATCGACGGGTCCGGCAGGTCGTCGACGCCCACCTCGCCGACGGCCCGGAAGACGACGGCCCTCACCGGCGGCTCGCGAACAGGAAGAGGAAGCCGATCACGTTGAACGTGCCGTGCGCGGCCATGGACGCGAGCAGGCTCCGCCGCCGCTGGTAGACGAGCGCCAGGCCGATCCCGACGGCCCACAGCGGCGGCACCAGGACGAGGAACGACCAGCCCTGGAGGTGCCCCAGGCCGAAGAGCCCTCCGGAGATCACCGCGGCCGCCCACACGGGGAGCCGCCGCCGCCCGTCGCCGTATCGGAACGGCCGGCGAAGTCCCCGGTACAGGAATCCCCGGAACAGCGTCTCCTCACCGAGCGGCGCCAGGAACACCACCCCGATGCCGGTCAACACCAGCCACGCCCCGGTCACGCCCGTCGGGACCTGGTCCGGGGACGGCGGCCCGTGCCCGGCGATCCACTGGTACACCTGATCCGTGAGGAGGCTGACCGCGATCCCGACGACGTACAGCCCCAGCCCCGCCGGGATACCCCACCGCCAGGTCCCGCAGCGGCTCCTTTGGGGGCCACAGGATCGACAGGCGGGTCCGGTGCACGATCGCGACCCAGAAGAGCACCGTGCCGAAGAACGCGAGCTCGGTCGCGACCAACGCCAGGATGTAGGTCGGGCCGGAGTCGACGGCCGAGGCGTCGCTGCCACTCACGACCGCCGCGATCAGGATCGGCACCGCCGCGATGACCATCGCCACCAGGTAGACCACCGGGGCCTCCCACCAGGACCACGTCACCTCGTCTTCGGCCTCGATGCGATCGGGGCCGAGCAGCCGGTCGTCGACGTCCGGCCGAGGCGGCGGCGGTTCGGCGGTGCTCACGAGTCGGCCACGGTGACGACGACCTTTCCCTGCGTGTGGCCCGCTTCCACGTACCGGATGGCCTCCGCGGCGTCGCGCAGCGGGTACGTCCGGTCGATCACCGGTGTGACCTTCCCGGACTCGATGAGCCCTTTTACCACCCGCAGGTCGTCCGCGCTCCGCTTCGCGATGAACGGGACCAGCCGCTGCCCCACGAACGGCGACTCGACGAGCGCCGCGAGGATCCGGGTGATCGGCCCTATCCAGCGGCCACTCGACTCGCCGCTGCTCAGCAGCAGCGTCCCCTTGGGCGTGAGCGCTCGCCTGCACGCCAGCGGCGAGGCTGTCCCCGCCAGCTGGAAGATCACGTCGTAGGGCTCGCCCCGCTTCGTGAAGTCCTCTTTCGTGTAGTCGACGACGTCGTCGGCGCCGAGAGACCGGACCATGTCCACGTTCCTCGTGCTGCAGACGCCGGTCACGTGCGCGTCGAACGTCTTGGCGATCTGGACGGCGAACGTGCCGACTCCGCCCGATGCCCCGATGATGAGCACTCGCCACCCGGCCCGGATCCCTCCCTTGTCGCGCAGCCCCTGCAGCGCCGTCAACGCGGCCACGGGCACGGCGGCGGCCTGCTCGAAGGTCAGGTTCGCAGGCTTCGACTCCAGGAGCTCTTCCGGCGCGGCCACGTACTCGGCGAAGCTTCCGTTGACGTCGCCGAACACCTCGTCGCCGGGCTTGAAGCGAGACACGTCCTTGCCCACGGCCTCGACGACACCCGCCACGTCGTTCCCCACGTTGGTCCTCTTCGGAAGGCGCAGCCCGAATTGGGCCCGCATGACGTACGGCTCGCCCCGAAGGAAGTGCCAGTCGAGGGGATTCGCGGAGGCCGCCCGGACGCGCACCAGCACCTGCCCGTTCGATGCGACCGGCGTCTCCACGTCGCCCAGCTCGAGGACGTCGGGTGAGCCGTAGGTCTCGTGGATGATCGCCTTCATCGTGACGGCATCCTAATTCCAGGGCTGTTCTTTGCGCCGCCTCCACCACTCGGCCGAGGGGCGGACGTATCATCCGGTCCCCCTATGCCATGAAGCTCGTTACCTACGACCGAGGGGGCGCGCGGCGCCTCGGAGCGTGGGTGGCGGGAGGTGTCGTCGACCTGCCCGACGCGGTCGGTCACCCCGCCTTCCCCACCACTCTGGAGGCCCTCGTCGCCCGGAACGGCGGCACGACGCTCGATGCGGCACATGAGGCGTTGTCCGACGAGGAAAACGTCCGCGCGTGCGTGGTTGCGCGAGCCCGGCTGCTGGTGCCGCTGCTTCCGTCCTCGCTCCGCGGGTTCCAGGCGTTCCGCGGACGGGGCCAGCAGGCCGTGGCCGGCGGCGGCGCGACGACCGACGCGTGGCAGGACGTCCCCGTCTACTTCAAAGGGAACCATCGCAGCGTGCTCGGGCCGGAAGAGGACGTCGTGTGGCCGGCTTTCACGCACGAGCTCGACTACGAGGTCGGCGTGGCATGCGTGATCGGCCGACGGGGCCGCGATCTGCGGCCCGCGGACGCGGACGACGTGATCTTCGGCTACACGCTGGTGAACGACTGGACGGCGCGCGACGTCGAGCGCGACGAGATCGCCACCGGCATGGGTCCGGCGAAGAGCCGGGACTTCGCGACCTCACTGGGGCCGTGCGTCGTGACCCCGGACGAGGTCGATCCGTCGACCCTGCCGCTCATCGCCCGCGTGGACGGCGCCGTGTGGTCGGCCGGCAACCTGCGAGACGCGCACTGGACGTTCCCGGAGATGATCGCCCACGTGTCGGCGGGCGAGGACGTGCTGCCGGGCGACGTGTACGGGTCGGGGACGTTCGGTGGTGGCTGCGCCACCGACCTCGGCCGGCGGATCGAGCCCGGTCAGGTCGTCGAGATCGAGGGCGAGGGCATCGGCGTGCTCCGCACGCGCGTCCGGCGGAAGGCCCCGCGCGCGCGAACGAAGCTCGCGCGCGCGGCCGGCACTCCCAAGCTGGCGCTGCTTCAGTAGCAGGCGGTCATGCCGCCGCGGCCGCCTTCACCGCGGCCGCGAACCCTGCGGCCGTGTACGCGGACGACGGCGCCGGCGAGCCGTTGATGAACAGGGTGGGCGTCTGGGTGACGCCGCGCTGTGACGCGAGGTCGGTCACGTGCCGCACGAACGGAAGGTAGGTGCCGTTCTTTACGCACGTCGCGAACGCATCGCCGGTCACCCCGGCCGCGTTGCCGTACGAGGTGAGCGACGTCGTGGTGAGCGAGCCCGAGTTCTCCGCGGCCTGGTGCGCGAACAGGTAGTCGTGGTACTCGGCGAACTTCCCCTGGTCCCCCGCGCAATAGGCGGCGTTGGAGGCGAGCTCGGACTCCGAACCGATGAACGCCATCGGGACGTAGGTGAACCGGATCGTGCCGTCCGCGACCAGCTGGTCGATCGTCGGCCCGACGGTCGTCTGCAGGTGCGCGCACGTCGGGCACTGGAAGTCGCCGTACTCGACGACCGACACCTTCGCCGCCGCGGGCCCCGTGGACACGCCGCCGTCCGCCGCGACCCCGGGCGGTCGAACGACCGTTCCGCTGTTCCCGCTCGAGGAGCGCAGGGCCTGGAACGCGATCCCCGCCACCACGACGACCGCGATCAGCGCCACGATCGCCTGCGGCCGTTGCCACCAGGGCTGCTTCTGGCCGCGCCGCCGGGCGGCGCGGTTCATTCCCCGCGACCCCCCGTGACCGTGCGCCGTCCCGTGGCCGTGCGTCGTCCCGGCCGTGGCCGGCTTCCCCCGGGTGGACTTCACTTGGGAGGCGCGCCCCTGGCGCGACCGGACCTTCGTCTTCGATGTGCTCATCGGTACCCCTCTCCAAGTGACAGCCGGCTCGCGGGCCGCCATGCGAGCCAACCCGACAGGACCATCAGCCCGGCGTCCCGCGCGATCTCCAGGACGTAGGAGCTCGCGTGGACGCCGGGCGCATTGCCGCCCCCACCGAAGCAGCCGCAGTCGATCGACAGGCCGCGCGCCCACGCGGACGCGACGCCGGCCACGAACACGGCGAGCAGGCCGAGCGACAGGAACGCCGCCAGCCGCGTGCGGATGCCGGTGAGCAGGAGCACCGCGATCGCGAGCTCCAGGAAGGGAAGGCCCCACGCCACCGGCTTGACCAGTGCCTCGGGAAGGATGCGGTAGGCACGGACGGCGATGGCGGCCTGCTCGGGGCCTGCGATCTTGGCGATCGCGGCCCACGCCCAGACGGCACCCAGCACCAAGCGGGCGGCCGTGGACGTCCAGAGCATCCAGGGGCGCGGCGAGGGCGGCCCCGTCAGGGACGCGGACGGTGCGAGCGTCGTTGCCGTTCGAGCCACGGAGCCACTATCGACCCGGTCCCGAACGGTCCCCGGGGCCGCCCGGCCCGCAATCGCGGGACCCCGGCGCCCGGGCCTCACCGGCGGCGCCGCTCCGAGGCCGCCGGCGGGGGACGTGATCAGGAGCTTCCGGGCCTTGCCCCGCTCCTTGGCCTTCCGGACCTCGCGCTCCTTCTTCTTGCGCGTCCGGTCGTGTGCCCAGCGGACCTTGTTCCGATCTCCTCGCGCCACGGTGGTACCTCCCTGTCAGACCTCGTCGGGGTCGTGTCCGATCGCCAGCTCGGCGCCTCGCTTGCAGGCCGCGTCGATGGCGTTCAGGAACGCCGCGCGCACACCGGCCTCTTCCAGGATACGGATCGCCGCGATCGTGGTCCCGCCCGGCGACGTCACCATCTCGCGCAGCTCCACCGGATGCTTGCCGGTATCCCGGAGCATCTTCGCAGACCCCAGCATCGTCTGGATGATCAGCTCGGTGGCCACGTCGCGCGCGAGCCCGAGCAGGATGCACGCCTCGATCATCGCCTCGGCCAGCAGGAAGAAGTACGCGGGGCCCGATCCGCTCGTCGCCGTGACGGCGTCCTGGTGCTTCTCGGGCAGCCGGATGACGCGGCCCACCGCCGACAGCAGCTCCTCGGCCACCGCGAGATGCTTGTCGCCGGCCGCCGAGCCGGCGCTGACGACCGACATCGCCTCGTCCACGAGCACGGGGACGTTGGACATCGTCCGCACGACCGGGACGCCGGGAACGAGGTAGCGCTCGATGTAGGAGCTCCTGATGCCGGCCGCGAACGACACGACCAGGTGCTCGGGCGTGACGGAGCCGGCGATCTGCCCGAGGAGCGCCTCCATGTCCTGCGGCTTGACCGTCAGGACGACCGTGCGCGCCCAGGCAACCGCGTCCTTGTTGGAGAGCGTCGTCTGCACGCCCAGCCGCTTCGCGATCTCGGCCGCCCGCTGCTCGCGGCGGCACGTCACGATCAGCTCGGACTTCGAACGCGCCTTCGACCGAACCAGGCCCGAGGCGAGCGCCTCGCCCATGCGACCGCCGCCGAGGAACGCGACCCGGCGTTCCTCCTTTCCCTGCGTCATCCCGACCTCCGCCCTCAGCTCCGCCACCGGAGCGCGTTCGACACGAAGAACCACACGTTGGCCGGCCGTTCGGCCATGCGCCTGGTCAGATACGGATACCACTGCGTTCCGTAGGGAACGTACACCCGGACCGGCTGGCCGCTCCCGACGAGCTGCGACTGGAGGTCGCGTCGGATGCCGAACAGCATCTGGAACTCGTACCGCTCCTTCGGGACCTCGGTCCGGTCCAGGTAGTCGATGGCGCCACGAACCAGCCGTTCGTCGTGCGTCGCCAGGTGGATCGTCGCGCCGCTCTCGAAGAGCCGGCTCGCGACCTCGACGAAGCTGTGGTCCACCTGGGAGCGTCGCTGGTAGGCGATGTCCGGCGGTTCGAGGTAGGCGCCCTTGGTCATCCGCACGATGGCGGCCGGGCCGCCGATCCGCTCGGCGTCGGCGACCGTGCGCCGCAGGCACGCCTGGAGGCAGACGCCCATCGCGGGGTACCGTTCGCGGAGGGACAGGTACAGGTCGAGCGTGCGGTCCACGTACTCGTGGGCCTCCATGTCGATCATGACCAGAGTCGACGGTGAGGTCTCGGCGGCGACCTGCAGCACCCGCTCGACGTTCTCGCGGCACACGTCGACGCCCGCGTCCAGGCCGAGCTGCGTCAGCTTCACCGAGATGTTGCAGTCGAGGTCCGGCCGCTCGCGGGACTGCTTCAGCGCCAGGATGTAGGCGTCGGCGGCCGCCGCGGCCTGCTCGGCGGAGTCGACGTTCTCGCCGAGGTGATCGAGCATCGTGGCGATCCCTCGCCCGGCCAGGTCCTCTGCCGCGTGGAGGCCGTCCTGCAGCGCGTCGCCGGCCACGAAGCGCCCGGCGAACACCCGGCCTGGGGCGGAGCGCTGCACGATGCGGCGCACCAGCGAGCGCTCGGTCAGCCACAGCACGAGTGCCCGTGCAAGCACCCTCATGGCGAGTTCGATCCCCCGTCGGGTTCGATCACGAACGGGAGTATGGCAGCGTCAGGTGGAGACGAGAACCGACGGCCGAACGCGGGAGACGACGCCGGAAAAATAGAGGCCCGAGGGACCTCCGGCTCGCCGCCGACCGAAGCCGGCTGCCACCTTCGACCCCTCGGGCCAAGCGCCCCGAGCAACCTCTCACGGCTGTCTCGGTTTCCTTATGATCGCCCCTTTCGTTGGGCTTTGGGGCCTCCCGAGCCTCCCCACCCGCACAGCTAGTTGGCCTTCCCAACCGTACGAGCAGGTGCGCCCAGTTGGCCTTACGGCTTTCCCAGGGGGCTCCATTCGGTTCCCTGACTCAGCCGCTCCGACTGCTCGGAGCAACGCGTATCCTACGCAGGCCGCCTGACCAGTCAAGGCGACAAAAGTCCTGGTGGGCAGTCATTTTCGCAGGTCAGCGCCGTGGAGACGCCTGCGAATTCGAAGTGACAAAAGCGTTTCGCGCTCAGCGGCCCTCCTGCATCGTGGTCGAGTCTCGCGCCCACGGGGGGAGCGCGTCGAGCCCCGGGCCTCCGCGCGCGACCTGCTCGGCCAGCGACGTGGCGAACGCCCGGCGGAAGTACGGCTTGTACGTCTCGTCGGTGAGCGTCGCCAGCCCGCCGAGCAACCGGTCGACCGCCTCCGTCGTCGACGGCCTCCAGCGGCACCTCCGCGACCAGCCACACGTCGCCGGTGTCCGACGCGGCGAACCGCCACGGACCCGGCCGCAGGTTCCGCTCCAGGAGCACCCGGTACGCGGCGCCGTCGGCCTCCTCGGGCGCCCGCAGGAAGAACGCCTCCGCGCGCAACGAGCGCTCGCCCACCTCGAGCGTCGCGGCGACCGTCTCCTTCCAGTCCGACGGCACCAGGACGTCGAACGCCCAACCGGTGGACCCGAGCATTGTGATCCGGCCCTCGTCCGCCTCGGCGCGCAGGTGGTCGCCGAGCAGCGCGGCCACGCGATCCGGCAGCGCCCCCTGGGTCACGGCCCGCTCCGCGCGCTCCGGGCCTTCTCGAACTCGTCGCGGTTGACGCTCATCACCATGCGGTCGACCCAGCGGCCTTCCTTCCACGAACGTTCGCGCAGGGTCGCCTCCTCGACGAACCCGCACTTCGTGTACACGTGGATCGCCTTCTCGTTGTCGGCCAGCGTCCACAGCTCGACCTGCCAGAGGTCGAACCGCTCGAAGGCGAATCCGAGCAGGACGTCGATGGCCTCGATCGCGTAGCCGTGACCGGCGGCGTCCAACTCCCCGATGTACAGGTACATCGCCGCGATCCGGTCCCTGCGCCGGAACTGATTCAACCCGATCCGCCCGATCGGCCGGCCGTCGACCTCGATCGTGAACGGGACGCCCTCGGCGCGCGACCGGGCGACGTCCTCCCGGACGTCTTCCATGGAGAAGGGACGTTCGTAGTCCATGTTCCGCCAGACGTCGGGGAGGTTCATCCAGCGGTGGATGTGCGATACGTCGGCATCCTCGACCGAACGGAGCACGATGCGGTCGCCGCGGATCATGCCGGAGATTATGCGCCGGGACGGCGCGCCGCCGCAGCTGTCAGGCGGCGGGGGCCTCGGCCAGCTCGGAGTAGACGCGGCCGATCTCGGCGGCCGTGGCCTCCCAGGAGAACTGCGCCGCGTGGGCGTACGCGCCGGCGGACAGGCGCTCGGCGAGCCCCGGATCGCCCAGCAGCTCGATCATGCGGTCGGCGAAGGCCCGCGGATCGTGGCCGCGGACGTGCAGGCCGCCCACGCCGTCCTGGACGCAGTAGCGAAGGCCGCCGACCGCCGACGCGATCACCGGCGTCCCGCACGCCTGCGCCTCGAGGGCGACCAGCCCGAAGGACTCGGACCGCGACGGGACCAGCACCGCATCCGCCGCCGAGTAGAAGTCGGCGAGGCGCTCGTGCGGCTGGGGAGGGAAGAAGACGACCCGGTCTCCCACGCCGGCGGTCGCCGCCAGGTTGATCAGCCGGGCGACCTCGTCCTGCGCGGAGGCGTTCCCCGTGGGGCCGCCGACCACCGCGAGCACGACGTCGCGCATGAGCTCCGGCGCCCGGGCGACGGCCTCGGCCATCGACCTGATGGCGATGTCGGGTCCCTTCAGTGGCTGCAGGCGGCCGACGAACAGCAGCAGGCGCTCGTCGGCGAGGTGCAGGCGCGCCTTCGCTTCCGCGCGGGGGTGGGCGTGGAACACCGAGCGGTCGACGCCCGGCGGAACGATCGAGATGCGCTCGGGGTCGGCTCCGTACAGGCCCACGAGGTGGGCCGCCTCCACGGGCGTCGGCGCCAGGATGCGGTCGGCGCCGCGGATCACCTGCTCCTCGCCGTGCAGTCGCGAGGCCGGCTCGGGACGGTCGTCGAGGGCGAGCGTGAAGTTCTTCACCTTGCCCAGCGTGTGGAACGAGGCCACGAGCGGCGCCCTCCAGATCTCCTTGGCGCGCTCGCCCACCCAGCCGGAGAGCCAGTAGTGGCTGTGCACCACGTCGTACGGGGCGCGCCGGTTCCCGAGCGGCCCGGCCGGGTCGGCGACGGCCCTCGACAGCACGCCGTCCAGGAACTGCGGCAGCACCGACGGGAGCTCCTCCTTCGGCACCGGGCCGCGGGGGCCCGCCGGCACCTGGAGCAGCCGGGCTCCGGCCGCCAGGTGCTCGACGTCTGGTCCGACTCCCTGGTGGCGGGTGAAGATGTCGACCACGACGCCCTGCTTCGCGAGCCGGTCGGCCACCTCGAGGATGTACACGTTCATCCCGCCGGAGTCGCCCGTGCCGGGCTGGTCCCGGGGCGACGTGTGCAGGCTGATGATCGCGATCCGGGGACGGAAATGCCCGTTGCCGTCCCCGCCCATCGCCGGATCGGTCACCGACCCGCCCTTGATGTGCCCATTCGAACGCATTCAGCCGCCCTCAACCCTCCGACCGTCCCCGGTATTCCGCAGCCCGAACCGCCGGACGTTCCTGGTTCAGGTGAGCCTCGTCAGCTCGACCGACGTCTCCAGGGCCCCGACCGGCTTCCCGCCTCCCAGCACCTCCGGCGAGGCATGCGGGCCGAGCGCCTCCACGTCGCCGTCGTCCAGCAGGTCGAGCGCCCGCAGGACGGCCACCAGCGCGGGCCCACACGCTCGCGGGGTCCCGTCCCGGACCTTCAGCGCGATGCCGTAGCCGGGCTCGAGCGCGCCGGCGCACATCAACGCCTCGGCGCCGGCCTTCACGATGACGCGCCCTCCTGTTCGCTCCATGACCGCGGTGTCCACCCGGTTGCGCCCCGCCACCAGGTAGGGCTCGGCGCCCATGGCGGCCACGGCGCGGGCCGCGTGAGGAGGCGAGCGGCCCCAGCGACTCCGGCCGCGTCAGCGACGCGTACAGGGTGGCCAACGACCGCAGCGGCATGCCGTGGACCGCGACGCCGCAGCCGTCCACGCCGACGTGCACCTCCGACCGGCGGCTCGCGCGCAGGACGCCGTCCAGGATCTCCGCCTGCAGCGGGTGCCCGCGGTCGCGGTAGGTCTCCAGCGGCCAGCCCTGCGCGACGCAGGCCGCGAGCATGCCCGAGTGCTTGCCGGAGCAATCCGAGTTGATCGGCAACCGCTCCGGCGCGGCCAGGGCCGATTCCTCGTCCCACGGCCGCATGCTCGGGCATTGGAGCGCCGACTCCTCCACCCCCGCGCGAGCCAGGATGCCCCGCACGGCGGCCACGTGCACGGGCTCCGCGTTGTGGGACGCACACATGACCGAGACCTCGGCGTCGGTGAAGTCGAACGGTGCCCGCGACAGCGAGACGGTCGCCTGCAGCGGCTTCATCGACGATCGCGCGAAGACCACGCGGTCGGCGTCGCCCGCGGTGGCCACGGGCCGTCTCTCGGCGTTCACGACGGCGACGTCGACGAGGTGGACGGATTCCTCCAGCCCGCTTCGGACCACCCGGACCACGCCCTCCCCCGGCATGGAGCGGGCTCAGACCTCCTTGGGGATCTGGGAGGGGTCGTCCCGGTAGCGGCGCTTCAGTTCCTCTTGCAGGCGGTCGTGCACGCGGATGACGGCGGCCCGGTCGGACGAGACCCGCCGCTCTTCGCCATCCAGCGTCTCGATCCCGCGGTCCAGGGATTCCTCGTCGAGGTCCTTGAGCCGCGCGAACGCGGCGCCGCCCAGCAGGTCGTCGACCAGCGCCTCGGCCGCGGCGATGTCCTCCTCAGGCGGCTGCAGGCGGACGGCCTCGCCTCGGCTCGCGACCTGTCCGTGCCCGGACAGGACCTCGGCCAGCGGCTGGCGGAAGTTCCCCGGCTTGCCCCGATCGGACCGTTCGGCCTGCAGCATGTCCTGCCAGGACTGGATGTGGCGCCGCAGGTAGGAAAGGGATTCCAGCTCGGCCCGGGCCTCGTCGCGCCGCGCCCGGATATCGTCCGTGGACAGGTCCGCGAGCCCGTCGATGAACCCGGGATCGACGATCCGGTCGGTTCGTTCGGAGCGTGTGGAGCGCGCCGCGCTCATCTCGATGTCTCCATGTCCGTGTGCATTATCGTCTCCCGCAGGCCGATCAGCACAGGGCGACCAGGTAGGAATACGGGTCGACCGCCCCACCTCCGCCGGGGTGGTATTCGAAGTGCAGATGGGGCGGGCCGCCCTGGGCGTCCCCGGTGTTGCCCACGTAGCCGATGACGGCGCCCGCGGAGACCGTCGCGCCGTTGCCGACGCCCGCGTAGCCCTCCATGTGCGCGTAGTACGGCCTTCAGGTCGCCCGACGTGTCGGCAGCGGAGACTCCGGAGCAGAGAGCCGCAAGCAGCAGGGAGGCGACCAGCGCGAGACCGATTCGTCGCATGCGCATGGGTGGATGCCTGGGACCCTAGCAGTCGCCTCGCGGAGGGGTCAATCGGAGCGATCTGGGCGCTAGAGTGCCCGGCGATGGACGCTCGATCGAAGCGGCGCGGCGCCCTCTGGATTGCGCTCGCGGCCAACGCCGCGCTGATGGCCGCCGAGATCGCCGGTGGATTCGCCTTCCGTTCGCTGGCGCTCCTCACGGATGCGGTCCATCTGCTGACCGACGTGTCCGGCCTGGCCATCGCGCTCCTCGCGATCAGGCTGCAGGCACGGCCGATCACGGAGCGGCACACGTTCGGACTGCAGCGCGCGGAGGTGCTGGCCGCCCAGGCGAACGCGTTCATCCTCATCGCCGTCACGATCCTGATCGCGGTGGAGGCCGCCCGCCGGCTGGTCACCCCCGTGGACGTGTCGGGCGCCGGACTCGCGATCGTGGCCGCGGCGGGCCTGGTGGTGAACCTCAGCTGCGCGCGCCTGCTCCACGAGGTCGCAGGCAAGAGCCTCAACATGCGGGGGGCGTTCCTGCACGTGGCCCTCGACGCGGCCGGATCGCTGGCCGCGCTGGTCGCCGGCATCGCGATCGTGCTCTGGGACGTTCCCCGAGCGGACCCGATCGCGTCGCTCCTGATCGGAGCGCTGGTGCTGTGGGCGGCATGGCGGCTCCTGGTCGACACCACGCACGTTCTCCTGGAGGGAACCCCCGAGGGGCTCGATCCCGCGGGCGTCGAGCGCGCCATCGTCGATCACGACGGCGTCGAGGGCGTGCACCATCTGCATCTGTGGTCGCTGGCGTCGGACGTGCCCGCGCTGTCGGCGCACGTGGTGCTGGCGGGCGAGATGTCGCTGCACGACGCGCAGGTGCGCGGGGACAGCGTCAAGGGAATGTTGGCCGATCGCTTCGGCATCGATCACGCGACGCTCGAGCTGGAGTGTCACCGGGATCATCCCGAGCCGGAGTTCTGACACCGTCGTTCGCTACCCTTGCCCCGTGCCCGCGCCGATCGATGCCGTCACGTTCGACTACTGGAACACCCTCGTCTACGAAGATCGCGGGCAGCTCCGCGGGATCCGCCTCCAGTCGTGGAAGGCCATCCTCGAGGACGCCGGGATCCGCGTGTCGCCCGAGCGGCTGGAGCAGGCGTTCGACGACTCCTGGGCCGAGTACGAGCGCGCCTGGTTCGACAACCGCCAGTACCTGCACGACGAGGCGGTGGCGGACATCGTTCGCGCGATCGGCGTCACGCCGGACGACGACGTCGTCACGGCGCTGGCCGGGAGCTTTCCGGGCGCCGCCGACGGCGCGGACCTGCACCTGACCGACGGCATCGAGGACTCCCTGCGCGCGTTGCGGTCGGCGGGGGTTCGGGTCGGCATCGTCTGCGACGTCGGGATGACGCCATCGCCGTCGCTCATCGGGCTGCTCGACGCGCGCGGCCTGCTGCCCTTCTTCGACCACTGGTCGTTCTCCGACGAGGTCGGCGTCTACAAGCCGGACCCCGCGATCTTCCGCCACGCGCTCGCCGGCCTCGGATCGCCCGATCCCGGCCGCGTCGCGCACGTGGGCGACCGCACGCGGACGGACGTGGCAGGCGCGCTCGGCATGGGCATGATCGCGGTCCGGTACACCGGCGTCTACGACGACGAAGACGAAGGGCCCCCCGCTCACCACGTGCTGGCCACCCATGCCGACCTGTCCCCGACGCTCGGCCTGGTCTGAACCGGGCCTATGCTCGGACGATGACGACGGAACGGGCTGAGCCGGGAACGGCCCGCTCACCTTTCGAGGGCGAAGTGGTCCGGCTGCGGGCGGTGGAACACTCCGACGTCGGGTGGGTCAACGCGCACTTCTGGAACCCGAACGTGACGCGGTTCCTGGAGGCGGTGTGGCCCGAGTCCCGGGCCGGCACCGAGGCGTTCCTGTCGAGCTCGCGCGCATCCACCACGTCGTTCGTCTTCCTGATCGAGACCCGGGCGGGCGAACGGGCCGGCGCCTGCAGCCTGGACGGGATCGAAGCACGCGCCCGGACCGCGTCGCTCGGCATCTGGATCGACGAGCAGCGTTGGAACGAGGGGCTCGGCACGGACGCGGTCCGGACGCTCTGCCGGTTCGGGTTCCGCGAGATGAACCTCCGCCGGATCGAGCTGCACGTCTACGACTTCAACGAACGAGGGATCAAGGCCTACGAGAGGGTCGGGTTCCGGCAGGAGGGCCGGCTCCGAGGCGACCAGTTCGCCGACGGGCGCCACGTGGACGTCGTGGTCATGGGCCTGCTCGCCGACGAGCTCCTGGAAGCGAACAGGTAGATCGGCCGGGCGGCTGCGGTGGGAAGCCGCCCGGCCGCACCCCCCTCTGGTGGGGAAGGGTCGCGGGGAGCCGGGGCCGGTTTCCGGCCCCCCGCAGCGGGAGGAGAGCATCCCCCTTCCCGCAAGTCCTGGTGTCAGTGGCGAAGTGGCCACAACGCCGCGGCGGCGATGACCGATGCCATGCGCTTCATCCCCTGGCGGCGCGTTCCGCGCCGCTCCCGCTCGTATCCGCCATCGCGCCGCCGTGCATCGGAGCGCCGGACCATCTCGTCGATGCGGTATCCGCTCGTACCACTTGGCAGCATGGGAACCTCCTCTCGAGCAGGTGTCCTTCAGTTCGTGATCGCACGGTATGCGCGGCGACCCCTGTGGGTCGGTGACGCGCGTCACCAACCGGGGGTGCTCTCGGTCACGCGGGAGGAGAGGGCTAGAGGCCGGCCAGGCGGCCGAGCGCGCGGACGTCGAGAAGGCGGTAGCGACGGCCGTCCCGCTCGACCAGGCCGCGGCGCTCGAGCTCGGAGAGCGTCCGGGTGACGTTCTCCCGGCTGCCGCCGCAGAGGCTCGCGAGGTCTCCGTGCGTCATGGAGATGGGCACCATCGTGCCGTCCTCGGGCAGCCCGGCGTTGCCGGCGCCGGCGAGCTGCAGCAGGCGCTTCGCCACCCGCCCCTTCAGGTCGAGGTGCAGGAGGTCCTCGGCGAACGCCTCGTGGGACTGGACCTGCGACGAGAGCACGCGGAGGAGCTCGCGGGTGGCGTCGAAGGCACCGGCCAGGAAGTCCAGGAAGGCTTCCGCCGGCGCGACCCAGACCACCGACTCGTCGACGGCCAGCACGGTGGCGGTCCGCGGCGTCCCCCCGAGGACGCCGAACTCGCCGATCAGCTGCGGGACGTCGACCAGGGCGTGGAGCTTCCGGTGTCCCGACGGCGCCACGGAGCTGACCTCGAGGCGGCCGTCGATCAGGCACAGGATGTGGTCGGGAGGGTCGCCCTGGTGGAACAGGTACGTCCCGCGCCCGAAGAACCTCACGGTCCCGGCCTTCGCGAGGGCGTCCAGCGCCTCCCCCGGCGCCGCCCGAAGGATCGGCGCCTTCCCGAGCGCGGACCGTATCGCCGCCGGCTTGACGTCGGATGCGCTCATGCAGAGCGAATGGTACCCAACCCTCAGGCGATCGCGGAGCGCCCTGCGTTCCGGCAGGTCAGTCGGTCTGCCCCCGCATGGCGTCGATCAGGATCTGCGCCACCTCGGGCCGCGAGAACTCCTGGGGCGGCTTGGTCCCGGCACGCAGCATCTCGCGCACCTTGGTGCCGGACAGCGACACGCGGTCCTCCTCGCCGTGCGGGCACGTCTTGGGCGAGCCCATGCCCTCGCACTTGTTGCACCAGAAGGAGTGCTCGAAGAACAGCGGCGTGATGCCCAGCTCGTCGGGGTCGAATTCGTCGAAGATCTTCTGCGCGTCGTAGGTGCCGTAGTAGTTCCCGACTCCCGCGTGGTCGCGCCCGACGATGAAGTGCGTGCACCCGTAGTTCTTGCGCGCGATGGCGTGCCAGATCGCTTCCTTCGGCCCGGCGTAGCGCATCGCCGCCGGGAACACCGCGATCATCGCGCGGTCCTTCGGGTAGTAGTTCTCGAACAGCACCTCGTAGCACTGCATCCGCACGTCGGCCGGCACGTCGTCGGACTTCGTCGCGCCCACCAGCGGGTGCAGCATCAGGCCGTCGACGATCTCCATGGCGCACTTCTGCAGGTACTCGTGCGCGCGGTGGACGGGGTTGCGGGTCTGGAACCCGACCACGCGCTTCCAGCCGCGGTCGGCGTGGGCCTGGCGCGTCTGCGCCGGTGTCAGCCGGTACTGGGTGAACGTGTCGTGCTTCGGCAGCTCGATGACGTGGATCGGCCCCGCGACGACGAAGTCGCCCGCCGCGTGCAGCGCCGCGACCCCGGGGTGCTCGGTGTCGGTGGTGCCGAAGACCGACTAGCGCCTCCTTCTCCCGGTCGCGCGCGAAGACCTGATCGACGTCCATGGTGGCCACGGGCCGTCCCTGCGACATCAGGGCGATCTTCGAGGCGCCCCCGATGCGCTTGGCGCCGTCGGCGTCCACCGAGAGGGTCACCGGGATGGTCCACGGCAGCCCGTTCTCCAGATGCATGGTCTCCAGGACCGAGCGGTAGTCGGGCTCCCCGAGGAAGCCGGTGAGCGGCGAGAGCGCCCCCACCGCCAGCATCTCCAGGTCGGAGAGCTCGCGGTCGCCGACGTCGACCTTGGCGAGGTTGGCCGCCTCCTCGGACTCCCGGGCCGCTTCCTCCGGGGAGAGGACGAGGTCGATCAGCTTTCCCCCGTGGGGAGGAATGGTTTCAGCGTTGGTCATGCTCGTTTCCTCACTTCCGTGCGTGACGGGCAGGATAGGCGGACGATCGGCCCGCAATCCCCATGGAGTCCATCAGCATACTTGGGGAAGGGAGCGGCGGGGAGGGGCCGATCGGCCTAGAGAGGGCCGCCGGCGCCATTTCCGTCGCCTCCAGGGAACCCGAAAACCTGTTCGAGCGTCTGGCATCGTTGAATCGGACTCGGGTATACTCCGGCCCTACTCCGGGTACACCCCCTCGACCTCGGCAACCTGTTTCTCGAAGGAGCGTCAATTGCAAACTCTCCTCTCAGAGCCGATGGTTCGGGAACTGAACGCCCGCTTCGAGACGAGCCAACCGAGCGACATCTTGCGCTGGGCCCTCCTCGACTCCGGGCTGCCCCGCGTCGGCATCGCCTCGTCGTTCCAGGCCGAAGGAACGGCCGTCATCCACATGGCCGTCGGCATCCGTCCGGGCGTGCCGATCCTGTTCCTCGAGACGGGGTTCCACTTCGCCGAGACGCTCGCGTTCAAGCAGAAGCTCACGGAGATGCTCGAGCTGAACGTCGTCGACCTCGTCGGCGACCACACCGTCGACTCGCAGGAGGAGGAGTTCGGCGCGCGCCTGTACGAGCGCGACCCGCACCTGTGCTGCGAGCTGAACAAGGTCGTCCCCTGGCGCAGGGCGCTGGCGCAGCTGGACGGATGGGTCACCTCCATGCGACGCGACTCCGCGTGGACCCGCGCCGACACCCCGATCGTGTCTCAGCAGGAGGTCGAGCCCGGCCGGCACGTGGTCAAGGTCAACCCGATGGCGAACTGGACGCGGCGCGACGTCTGGGCCTACCTGAAGCAGTACGACCTGCCGCGCCACCCGCTCTACGACCTGGGGTACGCGTCCATCGGCTGCGCGCCGTGCACGCGGATCGTCTTCCCGGGTGAGGACGAGCGGGCCGGGCGGTGGGCGGGGTCGCAGAAGGTCGAGTGCGGCATCCACGTTCCCGAGGCCGCGCAGCAGGGAAACGCGGTCGTCGTCGACCTGGAGCGTCCGAACCGGCCGGTCAAGGGCGACTAGCGAGCCCCTCCGGAGACCGGAGGCAGCAGGGTCACCTCGTCGTCGTGATGCAGGGTCGTTCCCGGCTGCACGGGCTCACCGTTCACGACCGCGGTTCCCGCCCGCGCGACGCGCTCGAACTCCGGGCCGAAGCGCTCTCCCAGCGACCGCACCAAGGCGTCGACATCGGGTGCCCGCTCGTCCTCGAGCCAGGAGGCCCCGGCCAGCTCGCGCAGGGCGGCGAACAAGCGAACCCTCACCCAGACCCACCGTCCCGCATGCGGCAAGCCTAGACGCCGGCGAGGCGGCGGAGTCCCTGCACGTCCTGAAGGATGTAGCGGCGATCCTTGCGCTCGACGAAGCCTCGCCGCTGCAGGTCGGACAGGATGCGGCTGATGTTCTCGCGGCTCCCGCCGCACAGGCTCGCCAGGTCCGCGTGCGTGACCACGGAGGGCAGCGGCGTGCCGTCCGGGGGCGGTTCGTCGAGCCGGGGGCTGACCAGCTGCAGGAGCCGCTTGGCAACCCTTCCCCGGAGGTCCAGGAACAGCAGGTCC
The DNA here is from genome assembly GCA_963770955.1 of uncultured Actinomycetota bacterium. Classification (GTDB taxonomy): domain Bacteria; phylum Actinomycetota; class UBA4738; order UBA4738; family UBA4738; genus DASPTB01. The sequence continues at coordinate 196,720 of CAVYRK010000011.1, read as the reverse complement.
TCCACGAAGGCGTCCTGCGCCTGGATGTGGCTTGCCATCGCCGACAGGAGCGCGTGCGTCGCCTCGAAGTGGCGCGAGAGGAAGCCGACGAACTCTGCGCTCGGCGTCGCCCAGCACTGCGAGTCGCTCAGTGCGAGGACGGTCGCACTGCGCGGAAGGCGGCCCAACACGCCGATCTCGCCGACGAACTGCGGCGTGTCGAGCGTCGTGTGGAGCTGGCGGTGACCGGTGAACGAAGTGGATGTGACCTCCAGACGACCCTCGACGAGGAAGTGCACGTCGTCGGCGGGCTCGCCCTGGAAGAACAGGTAGGTACCACGGCGGTAGGTGCGACGGGTGCCCCGAGCAGCGAGCTCACCCACCGCCTCCTCCCGCACGTTCGCCAGGATGGGGCTGCTTCGCATGGCGATCTCGACGACGTCTGCCTTCGAGACCACGTTCATCGTGCGGATGCTAGTCACCGACCCGCCTCCAACACAAGGAGAAAAGGAAAGGGACGGTCGGTGGTGGAGCTCACCGGCCGTCCCTCGATTCGCTCATTGGCGAACGATTTACCCTTCCTTGCGGAGCATCGCGCGGCGCTGCACCTTCTTCTTGGTCACCCGCGTGGCAGGCTCTGCCCCAGACTTCGCCTTGGGCTTCGCGGTCGGAGCCTTCGGCTGCACCTTCTTCTTCTCAGCCACTCTGGTCACCTCCTCCTCTGCCGGCTGTCGGGCCGGAGTGTGCCACCGCACGAGGCAAAGGGTGTGTGACGATCGTCACAAACTCCGCGTGACGTTGGACACGCCTCGCCGTGTCACTCGGGGGGCTGGTCGAGCTCTGGGACCTCCAGCGGGTCGGGACGCGGCCTGCAGACCCCGCAGAAGAGCGCGTCCTCGACGACCAGAACGCGGCTCACGTCGGTCGTCTTGAAGACCTCCATGATGTACGGCTGGGTCTTGGCGTGATCCTCGCAGAGACCGCGTCCACAGAACCGACAGACTCCGACCGCCGCCCGTTTGCAGTGCCAGCAATCCACGGCTACGTCACCGTGTCCCCGCCGAGGTGCTCGCCGGACGCGTCCACGTGTTCCCGAACAGCTCCGGAGCGAAACGCGCCCGCCACGACGCGGTCGAAGCCGGCCCGCGGCAGGCGGAAGGCACGCACGGGAGTGACGGCCTCAACCGTCCCGGTGCGCGGAGCGTCGTTCAGCAGTGCCTTCTCCCCCACGTGGCTCCCCGCGCCGAGGGTACGCACGTCCCGGTCCCCGATCCGCACGCGGACCTGGCCCGAGCCGATCGCCCAGAACGCATCGCCCGCCTCCCCTTGGCGCATCAGTTCGCCGCCGGGAGCCAGGTTCACCCATGCGCCCTCTTCGAGCACGGTCACCAGTTGATCGTCCGACAGCGCCGAGAAGCACGGCAACTCGCGCAGCTCACGGGCCTGGGCCGCGGTCGGGGCGAACCGTTCGGCGGTCGCGGCATCCGCGAGCAGCGAATCGAAAACGCCCTTCCCGACCTCGAACAGCTCGACCGAGCCGACGGCGCGGGCAGTGGCGGACCGTGGGCCGCCGTCGAGCAGACCGAGTTCGCCGAACGAGCCCCCCCTCGGGATGGTCCGCAGCACCCGCTCCGTTCCGCTCGCCGGGTCCTCCTCGACGATCTCGACGGTTCCGCGACGAACGACGAAGAACCCCGTCGGCCGATCGCCCTGTCGGAAGGCCGCCTGGCGGCGCGCGAGCGGGCGCAGCCGCACGTGACCGGCGAGATCCGACAGAAGGTCCTCGGGGAGGTCCGCGAACAGGGGTAGGTCGTCGATCATGGTCGCAGCCTCGATCCTCCACGAGCGCTGCAACCGGAACGTTGCGGCGCGCCACGCCGCCCGCACCCGGACGGCGAGGACCCGGCCCGCGTGGACGAGCCCCTGGAGCAGCGGGCCGAGCACGATGACGCCGAGCACCAATAAGAGGATCCGAGTCAGGGCGCCGCCGTGCCACATGTCCGAGACGAAGTTCCCGAAGACCTCCCGCCAGAAGAAGAAGGCGGTGAGCAGGCTGAAGATCGCGAAGGCAACGCCCAGGGTCCCGTAGACGGTGAGCGCGACGTCCTGTCCGGTGAATCGCGCCCTCCTCCGAAGCTTGCGCCAGAGGTCCCTGCGCACGAAGGCCAGCGATGCCGGCCGGAGGTCGGGAACCTGGACGAGGTCGGCGAAGATCCAGTACCCGTCCAGCTCGAGCAGCGGGATCAGGTTCATGGTGATGACCAGGTAGTTGAGGACCGCGAACTTGTACAGCAGCGGAGACAGGAACCACCCCGGCCACAGACCGACCACGATCGAGACACCGCCGGCCACGACCGTCTCCGCCCACGGGCCTGCAAACGCCTGGCCGATGCGCTGCCAGCGGTCGAGCATGAGGCCGTCGGAGGATTCGATGAAGAACGCTGGGGACCCGAAGTAGATCATGGCCCCGGCGGACTTGATGCGGCGCCCGAAGTGCACCAGCGTCACCGCGTGCCCGAGCTCGTGCACAACCGTCAGCGTCAGATTCAGTAGCAGCAGCAGGATGAAGCCGTAGGCGAGGTTTCCACCCGAGAGCCCGAAACGGTGCTGGGAGACCGTCGAGAGGAAGAAGCCGATCCCGGCGAGGGCGACGGCCACTCCGGCCCACACCGAGATCGGCTGGAGGAACCAGCGCAGGCCGCGGCGGTGCAGCCATCGAACCGCGCGATCCGCCCCCATCCATTCCACTCGCAGCGTCCGCAGGATGCGCCACGCGCGGGCGCGCCCGCCCTCCGGATGCAGCCGACGAGCGACGCCGGCCGAGACGTCCACGAAGCGCCGGTCGAGGAAACCGTTCAGGCGAAGCTCGTCGACGAGGTCTAGCAGGTCATCCAGCTCGATGCCGCCCGCGGCCTCCAGGCGCTCCACCAGGATGTCCTTCACGGTCCGTGTGCCGTCCATCAGCTCGGTCTGCGCGGCCGACTCGGGGTCGAGGCGCAGGTGCAGGAAATCCGCGGATTGGCGAGCATCACGTACGACGGTCCCCAGCGTTGGGGGAAGGTCTTCCGCTCGAGGTCATCCGCCAAGCGAGGCCGGAGCGAACCGGGATCGACGCGGTCGAGGATCAGCGCGGCCAGATCGGGTCCTCCGGCGCCTGCGCTCGCGCGATCGAGAAGGGACGCGATCGGAAGCGCCCCACCGTTCGCCTGCGCCCGCCCAACACCCGGGAGCTCGAGCTCGTCCTCGCCCTCCAGCATGGTGGGCGCAATGTATGTGTGGGCCGTCCAGCGGCGCAAGCGGAAAGCCCGTCTGTTACGCTCGACCGGCGGTGGCCCCGCTCGTCCTGCTGACCGACCGATCCCTCCCCGACGTGCTCCCCGCACTGTCGGCGAGCGGACACGACGTCAAGGTCGAGCCGCTGACGTCGGAAGCCTCCCGCCACCTCCTGGAGCTGTCGGCCCTGGCGCTGCTGATCGACGCCGTCGCGGACCCCGAGAAGGCGCTCACCGTGGCCCGCGCCGCCCGCACCTGGCGGCCGCCGCCCTCCATCGTGCCGGTCGTCGCGCGGGGAGACCTCGACCGGTACCCGTGGAGCGAGGTCGCCGACGACGTCCTCCTTCCGGAGGCGTCGGCGGCGGAGATCAGGCTCCGGCTCGACCTGCTGGCTCGCAGGGCCGGTGACGGCGGCGACGCGGTGATCCGGCTCGGCCCGCTGACCGTGAACGTCGACACGTACCAGGTGGCGCTGGCCGGGCGGCTGCTGGACCTCACGTACAAGGAGTTCGAGCTCCTCCGCTTCCTGGTGCGTTCGCCCGGCCGGGTCTTCACGCGGAGCGCGCTCCTTCGCGAGGTGTGGGGCTTTGACTTCTACGGAGGAACCCGGACCGTGGACGTCCACGTCCGCCGGCTGCGGGCGAAGCTCGGGCCGGAGCACGAGACGCTGATCCAGACCGTTCGTGGCGTCGGGTACCGCGCGGCAGAGCCGCTCCCCCGCGACCGCGACGCGTAGCTACGGAGGGCTGCTCTCGCCGCCGCCCGGCGGATCCGTCGGCGACTGGGAGGGCGAAGGCGAGGGGGAGGGAGACGGCGAGGGGGACGGGGAGAACGGAGGAGTGTGCGGCGGGACCGGGGAGCCGTGGATCGGTAGCTTCCCGGAGTTGCCGCCGAATCCCGAGGCACCCCTCGTGGGCTGGGAGCGGCCGCTGTCTCCGTCCCGCACGTGCTGTGCGGTTGCGGCGCTCGCGGAGGCCGATGCGGACGCGGAGGGGTGGGTGGCCGCGACGTGGGTCTTGTGCGAGCCGATGGGGAGGATGCGCGTCAGGCCCGCCGCCGCGGCGACGCCGAGGAAGATCACCCACCCGATGGTGAGCACGACCGCGCCTCTCGCGAGGAGCAGGGGGAGTGTCTTCCGGAGGTTCCCTCGTCGCTTCATGGGATTTCGGTGCCCAGAGTACGCGAACGTTCAGGCTCCGGCCTTGGATTGTCCACCCGATGCGACAACCATGCCATGACCCGGCTGGGGGATATGGCAACCCCGTTCTTGCGGACAAACCTACCCGAAGCCGGCGGCCCTCACACCCGACTCCGCCCTCGGGACGGTTGCACCCGCCTTGACCTGGGACGTTGCGACGTGATACGAGTCCGTTTCGTGGGGATCGGCAGACCCTTGAGAGGGGACAGCCCGGCCGGAACGATCGTCGACCGCCGGCGGTTCCTGCGGGGCGTGGGGACGGTCGGCGTGGGCACGGCTCTCGCGGGCAGCTTCCCCCGCCTGGCGTCGGCGGCCGCCCGAGAGCAGCGGTCCAAGAAGGTCATGATCTACCGATTGTCGACGCGCGGCATGGACGTGTGCCAGGCCTGCAAGGGCACCGGCGCGCACAAGTACTTCCGGACGCGCCACGTGCTCCGCGCGCACCGGGGGTGCAACTGCCGAATCCTCACGCAGCCCATCTCGCAGAAGAGGTGGAACAGATACTTCGTGCGCAAGAACGGCACACTGCGCAACGTGTTCGACGACCGAGGCTGAAGGAGGGACGACGGAGCCCTGAGGAAGGGGATTACGGGCGTATGCGAGCACCGACGGGGTGACCCCCCGCACGGACCGCGCAGCGTTTCCCGGAAAGAGGCCGCGGCCGTTGCCGGCGGCACTGGGTGGGCGACCATCTCCCCTTCCTGAGGGCTCCCTCCCGTTCCGCCATCGGGTTCTATCGTCAAGTTCCGCCCTCAGACGTTGCTCGCGAGGCGGGTCAGATGCTCGATCGACTCGTCGGGGCTCGTCATGTGGCCACGCCGCGTGTCCTTCTGCACGGTGGCGCCGGGGACGTGCGCGGCGAGCCAGTCGCCGTGGGCCGCCGGCACCAGCACGTCGGTGGCCCCGTAGCGCACCTCGACCGGCACGCGGATCTCCTTCACGTCGAAGCCCCAGGGCGTGATGAACGCGAGATCGTCGTCGACCCAGCCGCCGACTCCCCGGCGGCACTCCTCGGCCACCGACTCGCGCATGACCTTCTGGACGCGCGGATCGGCCAGGACCGCCGTGTCCGCCTCGCTGAGCTCGAAGCCCTCCAGGACCTTCGTTGGGTCCTCGGCGACGCGGGCCTGCACCTCGGCGGCCAGCGTGGTCAGCTCCGTCGTGAGCCGGTCCTCGCTCTCGAGGGCCCAGCCGAACTCCTTGATGTTCTCCGGATCCATGCCCTCGAAGAAGTCGATCCCCTCCGCGTCGTAGGGGACGCACCCGACGACGCAGTGCACCGCGGCGACGCGATCCGGGAGCCGCGCCCCCACGGCCAGGGCGTGCGGTCCTCCGCCGGAACCGCCCGTCACCGCGAACCGCTCGATGCCGAGCGAGTCGGCCAGCGCCTCGACGTCCCGCACGCAGTCGACGACCTGCCGACCGTGGTGGCGATCCGAGCCGCCGTACCCCGGCCGGTCGTACGTGACCAGGCGAATGCCTGCGTCGCGCACCTTCTCTTCCTCCGGCGGACGGCCCAGGCGGCAGCCCGGCGTCCCGTGCAACACGAAGACGGGTACGCCCGCCGGGTCTCCCCACTCCTCGTACATCAGCTCGCGCCCGTCGTTCGCGCGGATGCTCGGCATGGTCGTCTCCTCTCGTCGGGTCGAAGTGTCCCCGCGGCGCGCGGCCGGAGGGAACCGCGTCATCGTAGCGGCGTGCGGCGGCATCCGTGGCGGGGCGCGTAACGAAGAGTTAACGGCGCGGAAACGGCGAAACAACAGGCCGGGGATACGCTCCCCTCAAGTTCATCGGATCGATCGTCGAGGGGGAAGGGTATGGCCGAACGCACCGAATCCGTACAGGACGTGCTGGCGCTGGCGACCGAGGCCGGCGCGCAGATCGTCGACCTCCGCTTCTGCGACCTGCCCGGCCTGATGCAGCACTTCTCGGTCCCGATCGGCGAGCTCGACGAGGAGGCGTTCGAGGACGGCTTCGGCTTCGACGGCTCGTCGATCCGCGGGTTCCAGGAGATCCAGGAGTCCGACATGCTCCTGGTGCCCGACCCGAGCGGCGCGTTCATCGACCCGTTCCTCACAGGTCCCGACGCTGGTCGTCAACTGCTTCGTGAAGGACCCGGTGACCGGCGAGATGTACTCGCGCGACCCGCGCGGCATCGCGCGCAAGGCCGAGCTGCACCTGACGCAGACGGGCATCGCGCGAGACGAGCTACTGGGGCCCGGAGTGCGAGTTCTACATCTTCGACTCGATCCGGTTCGACCAGAACGCGCACGAGGGCTACTACCACATCGACTCCGATGGCGGGCATCTGGAACTCCGGCGCCGAGGAGGGCGGCCACAACCTCGGGTACAAGCCGCGGCACAAGGAGGGCTACTTCCCGCTGCCGCCGATGGACCACTACCAGGACCTGCGGACCGACATGGTGCTGAACCTGCAGAAGGTCGGCATCGAGGTCGAGGTGCACCACCACGAGGTCGGCACCGCCGGTCAGGCCGAGATCGACATCCGCTACGGGCACGCTGCTGGCGACCGCCGACAACGTCATGAAGTACAAGTACGTCGTCAAGCAGACGGCGCGGCAGGCCGGCAAGACGGTGACGTTCATGCCGAAGCCGATCTTCCAGGACAACGGCTCGGGCATGCACACCCACCAGAGCCTGTGGTCGGGCGGCGAGAACCTGTTCTTCGACGAGATGGGCTACGCGCAGATCTCGCGACATGGCGCGGCTACTACATCGGCGGCCTGATCGCGCACGCGCCGGCGCTGCTCGCGTTCACGAACCCGACGACGAACTCGTACCGCCGGCTGGTGCCGGGCTACGAGGCGCCGATCAACCTCGTGTACTCGCAGCGCAACCGGTCGGCGTGCGTGCGCATCCCGGTGTTCTTCAAGAACCCGGCGGCGAAGCGCCTGGAGTTCCGCGACGCCGGACCCGGCGTGCAACCCGTACCTGGCGTTCAGCGCGATGCTGATGGCCGGGCTGGACGGCGTGAAGAACAAGATCGAGCCGCCGGACCCGATCGACAAGGACCTGTACGACCTGCCGCCCGAGGAGGCGTCCGGCGTCAAGCAGGTGCCGGGGTCGCTCGAGGAGGTCCTGGACGCGCTGGAGGCCGACCACCAGTTCCTGCTGGAGGGCGGCGTGTTCACGCCCGACGTGATCGAGACGTGGCTCGAGTACAAGCGGAAGCACGAACTGGACGCGGTGCGCCTGCGCCCGCACCCGTACGAGTTCTCCCTGTACTACGACATCTGAGCCCTCGGGGCCGCGACGCGGGTGCGGAGCCTCCGTCGCCCCCCGGCAGGGCTTTTCGAGCGATGCCGGCCAGTCGTATAGCGTGGTTTCGGCTGTGCAGCATCCACGCGCTCTCGAGGAGACCCCGTGTCCGCGGTGATCAGCCAGCGGCTGACCAAGTCATACGGCAGCAGCCGGGGGATCGTGGACGTCGACCTCCGGGTCGATGAGGGCCAGATTCTGGGGTTGGTCGGCGCCAACGGTGCCGGCAAGACGACGTTCATGCGGAGCCTGCTCGACTTCATCCGGCCCACGTCCGGCCGGGTGTCGGTGTTCGGCTTCGACAGCGTGCGCGACTCCGTGCACGTGCGGGAGGTGACGACCTACCTGCCGGGCGAGCTGGTCATCCCACGGGGGCTGAACGGCTGGGAGACGCTCGCGCGCTTCGCGTTCGCGCGCAAGGGCCTGGAACGGGCCCGAGTCGAGAGGCTGGCCGACCGTCTCGACCTCGACCTGTCGCGAAAGGTCGTCGATCTGTCGAAGGGCAACAAGCAGAAGGTCGGCCTGGTGCTCGCGTTCGCACCCCGGGCACGGCTGCTGGTCCTGGACGAGCCCACGTCGGGCCTGGACCCCCTGCTCCAGCGCGAGTTCGGGGAAATGTTGAAGGAGCGAGTCGACGACGGCGCCACCGTGCTGCTGTCCAGCCACGTGATGGCAGAGGTGGAGCAGATCGCGTCGCGCGTCGCGCTGATGCGCGAGGGGCGGGTGCAGGTGGTCGACGACATCACGGCGATCACCGTGCGCGCGAGGCGGCGCGGCCGGGCGACGCCCAGGTCGGCCGACGACCTCCCGGGCCTCACGGCGGCCCTGGAGCGGGTGGAGAGCGTGTCCTCCGTCGAGATCGACGACGGCGCCGTCCGGTTCGCATGCGCCGGAGACATGGACGACGTGATCAAGGCGCTCGCGGCCTGGCCGCTGCGCTCGTTGGACGTCGCGCACGCCGACCTGGAGGACGCCTTCTTCTCCGCCTACGACGATCCCCCCGGAGCGGGGCCGGACGCATGAGGCTGCTCGTCTCGGAGCTCCGGCTGCGGTGGATCTCCCTGGTCGTCTGGGTCCTGGGGATCGCAGCGCTGGTGCTGCTCATCGTCGCGTTCTACCCGGACGTGCGGGACAACGCGTCGCTCAACGACCTCTACGCGGGACTCAGCCCCTCGATGCAGGCGCTCCTGGGCGGCTCGAACCTGACCTCGCCGGTCGGGTACCTGAACACCCAGCTGTTCGCCTTCGTGCTCCCGGTCGCGCTGCTGATCTTCGGCCTCGGCAGAGGCGCGTCGTCCCTTGCGGGCGAGGAGGAGGAGCGGACGCTCGACCTCCTGCTGGCCCAGCCGGTGAGCCGCGCCTCGGCGTACGCGCAGAAGTCGATTGCGCTCTCGGTGGGCCTCGCCGCCCTCAGCGTCGCGGGCTGGCTGCCGCTGGTCGCGCTCAACGGACCGGTGGAGTTCGACCTTCCAACGGCGAACCTGACGGCGGCGTGTCTCCAGGTGGGCCTGATGTGCCTCGGCCTGGCGCTGGCGGCCCAGGCCATCGCGGCGTGGACGGGCCGGCGGGCCGTGGGTCTCGCGGCCGTGAGCGCCTACGCCGTCGTCGCCTACATCGTGTACGGGCTCAGCGGCACCGTCGACTGGCTGGCACACCTGCGACCGCTCACCATCTGGCGGTGGGCGCAGCTCAACGACCCTCTGAGCTCCGGGTTCGGCTGGAAGGAGTCGGTGGTCCTGGTCGCCGTCTGCGTTGCGTCCGTGTTCATCGGCATGGTGCTGTTCGGGCGGCGAGACCTGCGCGCCTGAGGGCGCACAGGTCCCCTCGTCATGCGCGTCCGCGATCCCACGCGCCATCGTTCTCCGTGCGGATGACTGACTAATCGGTCAACTATCCTGTTATGCTCGCCGGATGTCACAGACCGGCCCCCTCCGTCGGCCATGAGCCCTCGCAGTGCCGAAGCGAACCGCGCGATCCGTGAAGCCCGGCGCGAGGAGATCCTTGCCGCCGCGCGTTCCGAGTTCGCGGAGCGCGGCTTCCTGGGGACGACGACCGATGAGGTCGCGGCCCGCGCGGGGGTGTCAAAGGGACTGGTCTTCCGCTACTTCCCCACGCGCGAGGACCTGTTCCGATCGAGTTTCGAGGCGACACTTGACGACCTGTTCCGGCCCCTCCTCCGGGCGATGGAGGGCGACGACCCGGAGGCCGCCGTCCGCAGGGTCATTCAGGTTTCGGTGAACCCGGGACCCGCGGCAGCCGAAACGGCGGCTCTCCTCACGCAGGTTGCCTCCACGCCCGCGCTGCGGGCCGCGACGGCCCCACGACTCGAGGCCCTCTACGGCGAGGTCATCGAACGCCTGGCCACGCTCTTCACCGCGCTGGGCAACCCGTACCCTCGCGGGAGTGCGGCGGTGCTGGTGGCCGCCATGGACGGACTCGCCCAGCAGCGGCGCGTGCTTCCCGAGATGGTGGCGCGGCCGAGGATCCTTGGCGCGCTGCTCAGGGGATTCGCCTTGGGCGAGGGCGCCTGATGGCACGAGTCGCCGGGTTCGTCCGCCTGCGCCGTACCGCTTGGTCGCGTCTCACCGGAGCGATGCGAACGGGCCCCGGCGCGCTCGGGGCGCTTGCCGTTCTGGTGGGTCTCGGCTCCGGTCTGGGCGCGGTGGTGTTCCGCTACCTGATCCTGTGGTTCACGATCCTGTTCACCGGGCACCACGACTACAGCTCGGCCGGGCATGCGGCGAACCATTTCGTTCCGGGCCTGGGCCGCTGGTTCCTCCTGTTCGCGCCCATCGTCGGCGGATTGATCTACGGCCCGCTGGTGCAGCGGTTCGCGCCGGAGGCGCGGGGCCACGGAGTGCCGGAGGTCATGTATGCCGTGAGCGAGCAGGGCGGACGCATCCGGCCGCAGGTCGCCCTGGTCAAGTCCCTGGCCTCGGCGCTGTGCATCGGCTCGGGGGGCTCGGTCGGCCGCGAGGGGCCGATCGTGCAGGTCGGGTCGGCCCTCGGGTCGTCCGGCGGGCAGCTCTTCGGACTGCCGGAGAGCAGGCTCCGGCTGCTCGTCGCCTGCGGAGCCGCGGGCGGGATCTCCGCGACGTTCAACGCGCCGATCGCCGGCGTCTTCTTCGCGCTGGAGCTGATCCTCCGCAGCTTCGAAGCCGAGTACTTCGGCCTCGTCGTACTTGCGTCCATCGCCGCCAACGTCGTGGGGCGGGCGGCCTTCGGGGGGCAGCCCTTCCTCGCCCTGCCCGCGTTCCGGCTCGTGTCGCTGTGGGAGTACCCGATGTATCTCGGACTCGGCGTGCTGGCGGCGTTCGTCGGCGTCGCGTTCATCCGGGTGCTCTACGGAACCGAGGACGTCGCGGACCGGCTCTGGGGGTCTCGTCCCGAGTGGCTGCGGCCGGCCGTCGGCGGCATCCTGCTCGGTCTGCTGCTGCTGGCGTTGCCACAGATGTACGGCGTCGGCTACCCGGTTCTGGCCGCGGCGATCCACGGCCGGTACGTGCTGTGGTTCCTGCTGATCCTGCTCGTGGGCAAGATCGCAGCGACCAGCCTGACGATCGGCATCGGCGGCTCGGGCGGTGTGTTCGCGCCGTCGTTGTTCATGGGGGCGATGCTCGGGACGGCTTACGGGATGGTGATGCACCTCGTCGCCCCCGGGATGACGGCCCCGGCGGGCGCCTACGGACTGGTGGGCATGGGGGCGGTCTTCGCCGGCGCGGCCCGGGCGCCGATCACCGCCGTGCTCATCATCTTCGAGCTCACCGGCGACTACCGCATCATCCTGCCGGTCGCGTTCGCGATCGTGGTGGCGACAGAGATCAGCAGACGGCTCTCCCGCGACACGATCTACACGCTCAAGCTCAGTCGCCGCGGCATCGACCTCTCCACCGCGCGCCACGGCATCATGCAGGTCCTGCGCGTACGTGACGCGATGCAGCAGGTCCCGGCTCCGGTGTCGCCCGACACCTCCATCGCGGGGCTGATCGATCGGCTCTCGGATGGACGGACGGAAGCGCTGCCGGTCGTGGACGAGGCCGGCGCACAGGTGGGAGTCGTCACGCGGCGCGAACTCGAGTCCGCGCTCAAGGCCGGCACGGCCGACACGGCCGGCACCCTTGCGCGCTGGCTCCCGCCCCTCCAGCCGGACCAGACATTGGAGGAAGCGCTCTCGGTGCTCGTCGACGAGCCGTCCGGGCTCCCGGTCGTCGCCCCCGATTCTCCCGTGGTCGTCGGATGGCTGACACACGTCGACGTCCTGCGCGCGTACCGGAAGCGACTCGACCAGCCCGATCGGACGCCCGAGACCCCGCCGCGCCGCCGAGCGAGCTAGCGGCGGACGACGACCAGCGGGACCAGCTGTTCCGCCGGCGTCAGCGAGCCGTGGTGGCCGATGAGCGCTGCCATCAATCCATCGCTGTCGCGCTGCACGACGGCGACCGGCTTTCGCGCTGCCGCGATGACGTCGCCGATGCGTGGTCGGACGCGGTCGGGCACCCCGGGGCCGAACCACCCGTCCGCGATCGCCTGGTCGCGCGACACGACCCACATCCGGTCGCCGAGCACGCCTTCCCACGCAGCGAGCACGTCCTTCTCCGCACCGGGCCGCGCGTAGACGTAGCGCGCTCGTGGCTCACCCGCAATCAGGCGCACGCCCTCCATGAGTTCCGAGTGGCCGCCCAGGTTCACCTTCTGCTCCTCGAGCACCTCGACCATCCCGTGGTCGCCGGTGACGATCATCGCCGCATCCGGCGGCAGGCGGTCGGCGATGTCGGAGGCGATGCGGTCCACGTGTCCGAGCTCGAGGGCCCACGCGTCCGAGTTCGGCCCGCGCAGGTGGCCGGTGAAGTCGAGCCCCGGGTAGTACGCGCAGACGAACGGCGTCCCCGCGCGGAGCTCCTCCCGCCGCGGCGGCCACGTCGCCCGGCGAGTACGACGGCATGAACGTCGCGCCGCGCAGCGTCGCGCGCGTGAGGCCCGACCGGGCGTGTCTCGGGGTCGCCGAGCATCACCGTCTCCAGCCCGTGGCTGGCCGCGCGCTCGAACAGCGTCTGCTCGGGCTGGAACTCCTCGGGGGGCAGCTCGTTTCGGAGGTCCACGCCGGGCCCCCCGCCCGACAGCGTCCAGCGCAGGACGTTCATCGGCCGGTCGTAGCCGGACACCGCCAGCGTGTACCCAACCAGGCCGTGCCGCCCCGGCGGCAACCCGGTGCCGAGCGAGCCGAAGCTCGAGACGGTCGTCGACGGGAAGCCGGTCGTGATCGACCGGCGCGCGCGCGGCCTCACCGCTGAGGAACGGCGCCTCCGGGACGCCGCGCACGAGCGGCTCCCACCCGAGCCCGTCCACCAGGAACAGACAGGCCGCCGACAGCTCGCCGAGGCCGAACGAATCCTCGAACCCCCCCTCGCCGAGCGCTGCCAGGATCGACGGGATCACCTCGGCCAGCGAGCCGGTTCCGTACTCCGGGAGGGGCGGCGTCTCGGCAGCGGCGCGTTGGGTCACGGTTCCTCACGATAGAAGACGCGCTCCATCGCGAGCCGCGCCCGCCGCGTCACGCGCCGGTAGTCCTGCAGGAATCGGTGCCGGCCCCGCTCCCCGTAGCCGAGGCGGGTCGCGAGCGCGGCCTGTCCCTCGGGCGACGGAGGCAATATCTCGGCCCGGACGCGCCGCTCCAGCTCGAGCGTGGCCTTGATCGCGGTCAGGAACTCGAACGCCTCCGACAGCGACAGCGCGACGCTGTCCTCGATGCAGCCGCTCGGCCGCCAGCGCCTCGATGGCCTCAACCGTCTTCGTGCGCCGGACGTCCGGGTGGGCCGCGCCATCGCGCATGAGCGCGAGCTCGACGGCGAACTGCACGTCGGCCAGGCCGCCGTACCCGAGCTTGAAGTGATACCGGCCGGCTCCCTTGGGGCGCACGCGTTCCTCTTCCATGCGCACGCGCATCCGCCGGATCGCGACGATCTGGTCGCGGGTCAGCACCTCGGGGTACGCGAAGTCGCGCGCGTTCGCGACGAACCGCCGGCCGAGCGCCTCGTCGCCGCCGACGAACCGCGCGCGGAGCAGCGACTGGAACTCCCACGTCTGCGCCCAGCGTTCCCAGTACTCGAGGAGCGAGACGAGCGAGCGCGCCAGCGGGCCAGCCTTCCCCTCGGGCCGGAGGTCGGCGTCGATCGACCAGCCCCGCGCGCGGACCGATTCCATGACGCGCTCGGCCGCGCGGCCGGCCTCGTGGAAGGCATCCGCACCCTCGCCGTCGTAGACGAACTGCACGTCGAGGTCGGAGCGCGAACGACAGCTCCTCGGCGCCGAGCCTTCCCATGCCGATCACCGCGAGGGGGACCTCGCTCGCCGACTCCGAGACGGCGCGTTCGATCACGCCCTCCGCGACGCCCGCCAGCAGACCGCCCAGATCGGCGATCGCCACCTCGCCCGCGGCGTACGCGCCCGCGACGCGGAGCAGCTCGCCGTCGGGATCGTCGAGGAACAGCGGGTGCTCCGGCAGCGGCGGGTGGTAGAGCGACCTGACGAGCGCGGGGCGCGCCACCAGGGAGTCCGAGAACGCCGAGCTGGCGCCGGTCAAGGCGGCCAGCCGGCGAGCCGCGTCCGGACGTTCCGCGAGCGCGTCCGCCACGTCGTCGTCGTCGCGGTGCTGCTCGGCGACGCGCGCGAACCGCACCAGCGCGGCGTCGGGCGTCGCCGCGGCCAGGGCCGGGCCGATCACGGGGAACAGCGTGTCGATGACCTTTCCCAATCGGGTTGCCGGGTCGGCCACCCGCGTCAGGAGCGCGTACGCAGCGGCCGGGTCGGCGAACCCGAGGGCTGCGAGCAACTCTTCCGTCGACGCGCGGTCGACACCCGGCGATGGTGCGGCCGTCGCGAGGGCCTCGACCAGCGGACGGTAGAACAGCCGCTCGTGCAGCCCCCGCACGACGTCGGTCGTCTTCGCGTATTCGTCGAGCAGCGCCGCGGCGTCGGGCAGACCCATCGAGCGCGCCAGCGTCAGCTGCGCGGCGGGGTCGCGCGGCAGCTCGTGCGTCTGCAGGTCGCGCACCATCTGCAGGCGGTGCTCGAGGCGGCGCAGGAACCGGTACGAGTCGGCCAGGACGTCGGCGTCGGCACGGCGGACGAACCCTTCGTCCGCGAGGGCCGTGAGCGCGCGCAGCGTGTTGGGCTCGCGCAGGCGCTCGTCGCGTCCGCCGTGGACCAGCTGCAGGAGCTGCACGGCGAACTCCACGTCGCGGATGCCGCCACGCCCGCGCTTCAGCTCGACGTCCTCCTTCCCGGCCGCCCGGACGTGCTCCTCGATGCGGGCCTTCGAGGCGCGCACGTCCTCGACGGCACCGGCCGGCAGGACCGAGGGAAAGACGAGCGGGGTCACGCGCTCGAGGAATGCGGCGCCGACCGCCGCGTCGCCGGCGACGTACCGCGCCTTCAGCAGCGCCTGCCGCTCCCACGTCGCCGCGTGCTGCTCGTAGTAGTCGGCCATCCCCTCCAACGAACGAGACAGCGTGCCGGCGCGGCCCTCGGGCCGGAGGTCGGGGTCGACGCGGAGCGCGATGCCCTCCGGGCCGGGCGCGGAGAGCAGGTCGATCACGGCCGCGGCCGCGCGCCCGGCCCGCTGCATCGCCGGCGCGCCCGCCTCGCGGTGGACGAAGATGACGTCGACGTCGGACGCGTAGTTCAGCTCCCGGCCGCCGAGCTTCCCCATGCCGATGACCGCGAGCTCCGGGCCATCCTGGACGGTCGCAACGGCGGCCTCCAGGCAGACCTCGCGCGATGGCCGTGAGCTCGGCCATCGTCTCCTCGACCTGCGCGCCGGCCAGGTCGCGCGTCGCAACCCGGTAGCCTGCGCGCCTGCGAAAGCGCCGGAGCCCGTCCGCTGCGCCCAGGGCGGCCATGTCACCAGCGGCCTCCGACGAGAGCGCCTCCTTCCAGCGCGGACCGGCCTCGGCGAGCGCTTTCAACTCCTCGGGATGCGCCACGAAGAAGTCGGCCGCCGCCGTCGAGAACCCCAGCAGGAGCAGGAGGGGCTGCCGTATGTCCTCGCGGGCCAGCAGTTCGGCGGCGGCCGGACGCTCCCGGAGGCGGGACAGCGCGATCCGGGCCAGCTCGGGATCGGCGGGCTCGGCGGCGCGTGTCACGAGGAGGATCGTATGCGAACGTCCCGCCCACACCGGACTCCACCAACGGCCCGGCGAAACAGGGAATCAACCGCCACCAATGGCTGACCTGCGGTGTCACGCGCTTCGCTAACCCAAGTGCTGACCCCGGTCCCGCGGCAACGTGTCAACCGCCTTTGCGGCCCGTGTAGGCCCTCACGCCCGCACACTATGGGACGCGAGAGTGGAGGCCGAAGAAGGACTCGCGTGTCAGGTCTCAGTCGAGCCAGCCTCATTCTGGTGGCCGCTCTCGCAGCGACGTCATGCACGTCGGGCGGTGGCGATCGAGCGACGCAGAGACCACAGTTGCGACGATAGGGTCGACCCCCGATTGGCACAGCCTGGAGAATCGAACAGAGGCCAGTGAGGAGCGGCTACTTGTTAGCCGCGCTTCACCTGTAGCGCCGCATCAGATGCTTCGAGGCCTGACCAACGGACGCGAGGACACCAGAGGAAACGGCGTTCTTCTCGCGGGCGGTTACGAAGACCTAACCGAAGCGGACAGCTGTCGGCCAGGACGTGCAGGTGGCCAACGGGACCGACCGCGAGGACTGTGACCCATCCTGGGAAGACCCGACCGAAGCGGCACGCGAGGTTACGTTTGGGGGAGGGTCACCAGGTACACGTCTCCCTGCGCGGACGTGACCCACACGCCGTCTCGGGCCGCGGCCAGACCCAGATCCCCTGCCCGCCTTCGTCGGATGAGCCGATCTCAACGGATCCTGCCACCGCGTTCGTCGCCGGATCGACCGCGAACAACATCGGCCCCGCCCCGACCCACACCGTGTCCCCGCCTGCGGCCAGCGCGTACACGGGCAGCCCCTGGGGCAAACGAACGGAGGCCTGCAGGGAACCGGTTCGCTGATCCAAACGGAATACCGACGACGCCCGAGGATCGCTGACCCACGCGCTGCCGAAGCCGAGGGTGATTCGCTCCGGCGTGCTTCCGACGTTTC
Source organism: uncultured Actinomycetota bacterium (assembly GCA_963770955.1). Lineage (GTDB taxonomy): Bacteria > Actinomycetota > UBA4738 > UBA4738 > UBA4738 > DASPTB01. The sequence goes on along the minus strand of CAVYRK010000011.1, from coordinate 179,876 downwards.
GGGAGACGACTGCACCGCGACCGGTGTCCGGATCGATGCGGGAGACGCTCGCCCCGCGATGGTTGACGAGCCAGACGCCCTTCGGGGCGACCGCGACGTCGGTCGGACCGTTGCTCCGCACGGTGGCCACCACCCGGCCCGTAGCTGGATCGATGCGGAGCAGGCGGTTGTCGGGGAAGTCCGTCACCCACACCGAATCGTCCCCGACCGCAACGCCGAGAGTGGTTCCGGCGTCGGTCAGCAAGCTGGTCGCCCCGACCACCCGGTTGGTTCGCGGATCGATCTCCCGGACATCGTTGCTGACATCGCTGGTCACCCATACGGCGCCGAGCCCCGCGGCCACGTAGTCCTGTGGACCGTAGGTCGGCGATCCGTAGTTCGCTTCGCCCATCGTCGCGATGATCGATCCCGTTTGCGGATCGACGCGCCAGACGGTGTTGTCGTCTGCGTTCGCCACCCACAACGAGCCGTCGGCAGCCGCGATGCCCGACGGGGTGCCCCCCAGGTGGATCGTCCGCTGGACGTGCAGCGCGGGGGCCGCGGGCGGCGTCGCCGGGCTGCTCCGCTTCGGCGGGTGGGCCGGGCGGCTCACCGCGCCGTGGCAGGAGGTCAGCGCGAGAACCGATATCGCTGCGAGCGCTCCCCAGCGAACGCGGTCGATCATCGGCCCCCCGGAGTGAACCCGAACACATGGTCACCCACGACGCCGACCACGGTGGTCCCGGACACGACTGGGCCCCCAGCCGGGACGCGACCCTGCTGCATGGTCGAAGACCACAGCGGATGGCATTCCTCGGCGCACCGCGAAGAGAACCCGACGAGGCGGCCGTCCACCGTGGTCAGGAAGGCAACGCTCCCGGCGATGACGGGTGCCCCGGTCAGGTGCAGACTGTCCGTCGATCGCCACGATGGCCGGCAGCCACCCGGCGCCGCCAGGCATCGCAACCTGAAGCCGTACACGGCCCCGTTGCCCGAACCCACCACGACGATACCCGCCCCCGCCGCCGGTGGGCTGGTGACGCCGCTCGGGACGGTGGCTTGCCAGAGGGGGTCACACGAGCCCCCTCCGTGGGCGCAGTCAGCGGCGAACGCCATCACGCCCCCGGACGTAGCCGCCACGACCAGGCCCGTGCTCACCGTAACCCCCGTCGGTGAACCGGAAGGGCCACGACCGCGCCAGGTGGGCGGACACGAAGTGCTGCCGGCGCAGTCGAGCGGGAATCGCAGGATCGCCCCGTCCGTCGTGATCGCCGAGACGCCGGTGGCGTCGACCTCCGGAGGCGCCGTTGCGGTGAACGTTCCCTCGCTTGCGGTCCAGAGCGGCGCGCAATCGCCTCCCGCCTCGCCACAGTCGGTCGCGTACGCGCGGAGCGAGCCGTCCGTCCCTACCGTGACCAGTGTCTGGACCCCCGGAGCGCCCACCAGCGCCGCGACGGGGCCGCCGGTCAAGGTGGCCTGCCACGTGGCCGGACACTGGCCGGCGCACGCGACCGAAAAAGCCACCAGCGAGGATCCCGATGCGACGTAGACCGTGCCGCCACTCACCGCGGGTCGGGTTGCCTGCCGGCCGACGTCCCCGGAGAAGAGCAGGCGACCGGTCGCCGGATCGAGGGCGTGCACCTGGTTCACGTCGCTTTCGAACAGCCGGCCTTCGGCCGCCACAGGGATGTTGAAAGCAATCGAGGGCAGCACGGAGGTCCAGGCGTGCCGGAGCGTTCGAGTGGATTGCGGGCTCAGGCGATCGGCGGGGCGCACCGACGGCGAATGCAAGAACGCCCGCGACAACCCCCAGACGGCGACGATGGCCACCGCAAGGGCGACAGCGCCTGCCAGCAGTCTCTCGTTCCGCAGCCGGCGAGCCCGTCGCCGCGCCAGGCGATCGAATCCACCGTCGGGCGCCGGATTGCGCCGCCTGACCTCATCCATCATGTTGCGGAGATCGCTCACGGGTCGCCGCCCCTCATCTGCTCCCGCAAGGTCGCTCTGGCCTGGGTGGTCAGCGCGCGGACGGTCGAGGCTCGGACGCCCATGGTTTCCGCCGCTTCTGCCGACGGGTAGCCCAGCAGCTCGGTCAAGACGATCGCCACGCGCTGCCGCGGGGTGAGCAGGGCCATGGCCCGCCGGAGGTCCTCACGCATCTCCACGTCCTCGAACGCATCTCGGCGCGACGGGGCCTCGAACGCGCGCCGCGCCGCGACCCGGGCGCGCCGCCATCGCGAGTGGGCCAGGTTCATGGCCGTACGGTAGAGATACCCGGTTGGGTTCGCCAGCGACTGCACCATGTGCCAGCGCTGCCATACGCGCAGGAACGCGTCCTGCATCAGCTCGTCGGCCTCATGGCGGCTTCCGGTCACCAGGATCAGCGCCCCGTAGAGCCCGTCGTGCTCGACCTCGAAGAACGCCTCGAAGCTCGACGCGACGGACGGAGGCGGAACGGCCGGAAGAGCGTCGGGCGCCGCATCTTGTGCACGCGCATCCTCCTGTCCCGTATCCGCCTCCAAGGTTGCCCCGTGGCTCTCCGAGCCGGGCTCGATCATGGTCCGCGACCCGGTCGCCCACAATGTCCGGGAACGGAAGGATGGCGAGCCGGACTGCTCCGGCTCGCCATCGCGACTCCGCCTCTCATGCAGGGCACGGTCCCCAGTCCGACCAGTAGTCGAAGGCGACCACGTCCCCCGTCAGGTTGTGCACATCCGTTCCCGATATCGACATCCGGAACACGTCCGGCAGCCGGTGCGGGAGAAACAGTGAGTAGGTGATCGCCCGGCCGGCCGGTGAGAACGACGGGAACCCGGCGGTGGCCCCTGTCTTCAGGTGCGTCAGCTGCGTCACGTCGGATCCGTCCGGACGGATCGTCATCAAGTCGCTGACCAGCCCGGAAGCGCCGTCGGAGAAGGCGATCAGGTCCCCGCTGGGAGACCAGGACGGCCCCCACGCATCGAGCGCGTCGGAGGTCAGCGTCTGCCGGTGCGTCCCGTCGGAGCGCACCACATAGAGGTGATCCGGACCGGCGCTCGGGAAGGCGTCGAACACGATGTGCCTCCCGTCCGGCGACCAACTCGGGCGCTCCTCCTCCGCCCCCACGACGTTGGTCACCTGGCGACGGCCAGAGCCGTCGGCGTTGATCGCATACAGAGCCGCATGGCGCGAACCGTGAGGTTCCGCGACGAAGGCGATCTGCGTCCCATCGGGCGACCACGCCGCATCGTATTGATCGGTTCCGGGTGCCAGGTTGGTCAGGTCGGTGAGGTCCGAGCCGTCGGCGTTCACCGTGAAGATGTCGTGCGCACCCTCCTGGGTGAAGCTGTCGAACACGATCTTGCTGCCATCCGGCGACCAATCGGGCGCATGGGCGCCGGTCGTGGTGATCTGCGTCGGGTTGCCTCCGCGCGCATCCATGACGTACAGGTCTGGTTGCGGGCCGGCACGGTCACTCGTGAACACGATGTTGCCCTTGCAGTTCGCGGCCGCCGCATGCGCGGCGTCGGACGGAACCGACGCAATGAGCGGGGCGAGAACGCCCATGGCCACGAGCAACCAACTCCTTCTGCGCATTTCGAACCCCTTCCCTGGACGACGCATCTCAAGCATGAACGCCGACGGGAGAGGCTTCGCTTAGATCGTTTCGCCGGAGGACAGGACTCCGGCGGGCTCAGGAAACGCGGCCGCGCGGCGCAACGGCTCGGGGAAGCGCTCGGCGTATAGCTGCGAACCCGTTCGCTAACCCGCGCCCCCAAAGAAGACCCCCAGGTCGCCGGCCCGGGGGTCTTGTCATTCCGGCCCTGACCTGCGGGGATGAACTCAGGAGACCCAGGCAGGCCAACCTGAACCATCGGGAGTGGGAACACGGATTTAACACGCGGGTAACCGGGGCGCGACGGACCGGCCATAGGCTCGACTTCCCCGACGACGAGTGGAGGCACGACCCCATGACCGGCATGTCCAACGAAGCCGACTACGTCCTGCGGACCGTCGAGGAACGCGGCATCAAGTTCATCCGCCTGTGGTTCACCGACGTCCTGGGCGTGCTGAAGTCCTTCGCGATCACCCCGCAGGAGCTGGAGGGCGCGCTGGCCGAGGGCATGGGCTTCGACGGCTCGTCGATCGAGGGCTTCAGCCGCATCGAGGAATCCGACATGGTCGCGCTCCCCGACCCCTCCACGTTCCAGATGATCCCCTACGCGAGCGAAGCCGGCGTCGCCCGCATGTTCTGCGACGTCGTACGAGCCCGACGGCACACCGTTCGACGGCGATCCGCGCCAGGTGCTCAAGCGGCAGCTGCAGCGCGCGTCCGACCTCGGCTTCACCTTCTACGTCGGCCCCGAGCTGGAGTACTTCTACTTCCGCAACAGCGAGGGCACCGAGTTCCTGGACCGCGGCGGCTACTTCGACCTGACGCCGCTCGACGTCGCCACCGACTATCGCAAGCGGACCGTCGAGTACCTGGAGGGCATGGGCATCCCCGTCGAGTACGTCCACCACGAGGTCGCGCCCCAGCCAGCACGAGATCGACCTCCGCTACGCCGACGCGCTCACCATGGCCGACAGCGTCATGACGTACCGCCTGACGGTGAAGGAGGCCGCGCAGGAGTTCGGCGTGTACGCGACGTTCATGCCGAAGCCGGTCGGAGGCGTGAACGGCAACGGCATGCACACCCACCAGTCGCTGTTCGAGGGCGACCGCAACGCGTTCTTCGACGCGACCGACGAGTGCCACCTGTCGAAGACCGGCAAGAGCTACATCGCCGGCATCCTCCGCCACGCCCGCGAGATGACGCTGGTCGTCAACCAGTGGGTGAACTCGTACAAGCGCCTGGTCCCCGGCTACGAGGCGCCGGTCTACATCTGCTGGGCGCGCCGCAACCGCAGCGCCCTGGTCCGGGTCCCGATGTACAAGCCCGGCAAGGAGACAGGCCACGCGCATCGAGTTCCGCTCGCCCGACCCGGCGTGCAACCCGTACCTGGCGTTCGCCGTCATGCTGGCGGCCGGCCTGAAGGGCATCGAGGAGGAGTACGAGCTGCCGCCCGAGGCCAGCGACAACATCTACGAGATGAGCGAGGCCGAGCGGCGGGCCGCGGGCATCGAGTCGCTCCCCGAGGACCTGCACGAGGCCATCGCCGCGGCCGAGCGGTCGGAGCTGGTCCGCGAGGTCCTCGGCGACCACGTCTTCGAGTACCTGATCCGCAACAAGCGTGAGGAATGGGACGCGTACAAGTCCTACGTCACGCCGTACGAGCTTGAGCGCTACCTTCCGGTTCTGTAGGGCCGTCCTGTAGCCGTCCCACGCAGGGCGCCTGCCTGTACGCTTCGCACGTGCTGCGGGGCGAACGGGTGACGTTGCGGGCGGTTGAACGGTCCGACCTGCCCGCCATCCATGCCTTCCGCAACGATCCCGAGGTCGAGGGCCGCGTCTTCGCGGCCCCGCTCCCCCACTCGCTCGCCGAGCTCGAATCCCAGTACGACGCGGCCGAGGCGAAGCCGGCGCACGAGCGCGACGACATCTGGTTCGCCGTCGAGGTGGACGGGGCGGTGATCGGGCGGTGCGTCCTCTTCGACCACGACACCGTCGGTGGGACCATGCGGATGGGCATCGCGATCGCGCGCGACCAGCAGGACCGTGGGCTCGGCACCGAGGCCGTGAACCTGCTGGTCGGCTACGCGTTCCGCGATCTCGCGGTGCGGCGCGTCTGGCTGGACGTCCTTGCCGACAACCCGCGGGCGATCGCCTCGTACCGTAAGTCGGGGTTCGTCGAGGAGGGCCGCATGCGCGCGCACTACTGGCACGACGGCGAACACCGCGACGCGATACTCATGGGCATCCTGCGTGACGAGTGGGAGCAACGGCCGCGATAGGCTTCAAGCAGATGGTCCGCATCGCGCTCGGACAGATCAACACCACGGTCGGCGACCTGGCCGGTAACGTCGATCGGATGGTCGCGGTGGCCGCCGACGCGACCGTCGCGGGCGCCGACCTGGTCTGCTTCCCCGAGCTGGCCGTCACCGGGTACCCGCCGGAGGACCTGGTGCTCCGCCGGACGTTCGTCGACGACAACCTCGCCGCGCTCGACGACCTGGCCGCGAGGACCGCCGGCGGATGCGCCGTCCTGACCGGGTTCGTGGACCGGACCGACCGGGGCCTGCACAACGCCGCCGGGCTGCTGTCGGGCGGGAGCGTAGTCGCCCGCTACCACAAGGTGCAGCTGCCCAACTACGGGGTGTTCGACGAGCAGCGGTACTTCGTCCCGGGCGAGGCCGGCTGTCCCGTCCGCGTGGCATCGTCGGCGCTCGGGCATCTCCGTGTGCGAGGACGCCTGGATGCCGGGCGAGCCGTGGACCGGGTACGCGCGCGACCACACCGCGGTGATCCCGAACATCAACGGGTCGCCCTACCACCGTCACAAGATCGCCGAGCGGCTGGAGGTCTGCCGTGCCCGCGCCCGGGAGACCGGCGCCTGGATCGTGTACGTGAACCTGGTCGGCGGGCAGGACGAGCTCGTCTTCGACGGCGGCTCGATGGTGGTCGTCCCCGGACGGCGAGCTGGCGTGGCACGCGGCCATGTTCGACGAGGACCTCCTGGTGGTCGACATCGACACGCCGGCGGCGCCGGACGGCTACCCGGGGCCGGACGTCCCGGCCGCGACGAAGCAGGCCGCGCCCGACGCGACGCGGCCGCCCTGGCCGGAGGGTGCGGAGGAGGTGTACCGGGCCCTGCGGCTCGGCCTCGGCGACTACGTGCGCAAGAACGGCTTCCGCGAGGTCGCGCTGGGCCTGTCGGGCGGCATCGACTCGGCGCTGGTGGCGGCGCTGGCCGCCGACGCGCTCGGTCCGGCGGCGGTCCAGACGGTCGCCATGCCGTCGCCCTACTCGTCCGCCGAGAGCACCGAGGACGCGCGCGAGGTCGCGCGGCGTCTGGGCGTGCGGTTCGAGGAGCTCCGCATCGACGACGTCTTCAAGGCGTACCTGTCCGCCCTGGAGGACCCGTTCCGCGGAACGGAGGAGAACGTCGCGGAGGAGAACCTCCAGTCGCGCATCCGCGGCAACCTGCTGATGGCGCTGTCCAACAAGTTCGGATCGCTGGTCCTCGCCACCGGGAACAAGAGCGAGTACTCGGTCGGCTACGCGACCCTGTACGGCGACATGGCCGGCGGCTTCGCGCCGATCAAGGACGTGCCGAAGACGCTCGTGTACGAGCTGTGCCGGTGGCGGAACGAGGACGCCGCGCGGCGCGGCGAGACGCCGCCGATCCCCGACGCGGTGATGACCAAGGCGCCGACGGCCGAGCTTCGCCCCAACCAGAAGGACACGGACTCGCTCCCTCCGTACGAGGTGCTCGATCCGATCCTGGAGGGCTACGTCGAGGACGACCGTTCCGAAGAGGACCTGATCGCGGCCGGGATGGACGCGGAGACCGTCGCGCGTGTCGCGCGGATGGTGGACGCCGCCGAGTACAAGCGCCGGCAGGCGCCGCCGGGCGTAAAGATCACGCCGAAGGCGTTCGGCCGCGACCGCCGCCTCCCGATCACCAACCGATACCGGCGCGCACCGGCGAGGACGGAGCCGGAAGGCCCCGGCTCGACCCGCTCGTAGCCCGGTGAGGCTCTCCGGCCGGCAGCGCCGCGCGCTCGAGGCCATCTGCGACACGTTCGTCCCGGCGCACGACGGCCTCCCGTCGGCGACGGAGCTCGGCGTCCCCGACGCGCTCCTGGACGCGGTCGAGGCAAACCCCCGGAAGGCCGAGCGAGGGCAGGTGGCCGCGCTGCTCGCGGCCTGGGACAGCGCCGCGCTCGGCGCCCTCGGCGGCGCGGGGTTCCGCCGATTCGCGACGCTCCCGCTGGACGAGCGCGTGCGCGTGCTGCTCGCCTGGTCCGACAGCCGGCTGGGACAGCGGCGCGCGGCCTTCCAGGCGCTGCGGAAGGCCGTGATGGTCCTGGCGTACACGCTGCCGGGGCCGCAGGGTGCGAACCCGCGGTGGGCCGACGTCGGCTACCCGGGACCGCTCGGTCCGCCTGCGTCGCCACCGCCGCCCGCGGTGTCGGCCACCACCCCAGACGACGAGACCAGCGTCGACTGCGACGTCTGCGTCGTGGGCTCAGGCGCCGGCGGCGGGACGGCGGCGGCGGTGCTGGCGGCGGCCGGGCTCGACGTCGTCGTGCTCGAGGCGGGCGAGCATCTGGAGGAAGCCGACTTCGACGGCTCGGAGGCGACCGCCTTCCGCCGGATGTACGCCGGGAACGCGGCCGCGGCGACGGAGGACCAGAGCGTCGGACTCCTCGCGGGTGTGTGCCTGGGCGGCGGGACGGTCGTCAACTACACGACGTCGTTCCGCACGCCCGACGAGGTGCGCGCCGAATGGGCGCGGGCCGGCGCGACGTCGTTCGCTTCGCCGGAGTTCGATGCGAGCCTGGACGCGGTGTGGCGGCGCCTCGACGTGAACGTCGACCACAACCGCCCGTCGTCGCGCGAGGTGGTCATGCGCCGCGGGCTGGAGGCGCTCGGCTGGCACGTCGAGGCCATGCCGCGCAACGTGGTCGGCTGCGACCAGGGCGTCGTGTGCGGGTCGTGCGGTCTCGGGTGTCGCCTGGGCGCGAAGCGCTCGGCGGTCCGGACGTGGCTTGCCGACGCGCAGGCGCACGGTGCCCGCATCCTGGTGCGAACCCGGGCCGAGCGCGTGGCGATTCGCGACGGCCGCGTGACCGGCGTCGAGGCCCGGACGCACGACGGCCACGAGGTGCACGTGCGGGCCCGCGCCGTGGTCGTCGCGGGGGGCGCGCTGCAGACGCCGGCGCTGCTGCGGCGCTCGGGGGTGTCGAACGACCACGTCGGGCGGCACCTGCGCCTGCACCCGGTGACGGCCGTGTTCGGCGTGTTCGACGAGGACATCCGGCCGTGGGAGGGGACGATGCAGGCGCTCTACTCCGACGAGCTGCGCGACCTGCACGACGGGTACGGGGTGAAGTTCGAGACGGCGCCGGTGCACCCGGGGCTGGCCGCCGGCTTCCTGCCGTGGACGAGCGCGGCGCAGAGCCTCGACCTGATGCGGCAGCTGCCGCACGTGGCCGGCATCGGCATCCTGCTTCGCGACCGCGACGGCGGCGAGGTCCACGTCGGCCGCGACGGCGAGCCGGTGGCGAGATACCGCCTGTCGCCGTTCGACCTCCGGCACGTCCGGCGCGGGTTCACGGGCGCGGCGCGCATCCTGGAAGCGGCCGGCGCGCGAAGGATCATGTCCGCGCACACCGGAGCGCTCGAGTACCGGCCCGGCGCGGCCGGCGGCGTCGACGGGTTCCTGCGGGAGGCCGACGCATGGGGCTGGGGCGCAGGACGATGCGTGTTCTTCTCGTTCCACATCATGGGCACGGCGCGGATGGGAGGCTCGGCCGCCACGTCGGTCTGCGATCCCGAAGGGCAGGTGTGGAACACGGAAGGCCTCGTTGTGGCCGACGGTTCCGTGTTCCCGTCCGCGCCCGGCGTGAACCCGATGATCTCGATCGAGGCCACCGCGCACCTGAGCGCCCGCGCCCTGGCCGCCTGGCTCACCTCGTAGGCCACAACCGATCCCCGTCCCGGGAACGAAAGGCGAATCGGAACGACCGGGTGGGTACACTCGCCCGGCCGATCGAAGGGGAGCGGCGTGGAGGACAGGGTTTCGATGCGGGGCAAGGTCGCGCTGGTGACCGGAGCCGGAAGCCCCGACGGCATCGGCTTCGCCACGGCCCGGCTGCTGGGTCTCCGTGGTGCCTCCGTAGCCGTGACCTCCACGACCGACCGTATCCTCGAGCGGCAGCGCGAGCTAGCCGCGGAGTCCGTCGACGCAGCCGCCTTCGTGGCGGATCTCACGGTTCCGGCGCAGGCCGACGACCTCGTCCGGGCGGTACGGGAGCGGTTCGGCCGGGTGGACGCTTTGGTCAACAACGCGGGCATGGTGCAGACGGGCGTCGAGGACAGCCCGGCCGTCTTCGTGCGTCTCGACCCCGCTGCGTGGGACCGCGGGATCGCGCTGAACCTCGCCACCACGGTGAACGTGACCCGGGCGGTCCTGGCCGAGATGGTCGAGCGCGGCGCCGGGCGGGTGGTCAACGTCTCCTCGGTGACGGGCCCGCTCGTGGCGATTCCGGGTAGCAGCGCCTACGGCACGGCGAAGGCTGCTGTGGACGGGTTCACCCGGGAGCTTGCGCTGGAGGTGGGCCAGCATGGGGTGACGGTCAATTCGGTTGCTCCAGGATGGATCGACACGGGCTCGTCCAGCGAGGCCGAGCGGCTCGCGGGAGTGCACACGCCGCTCGGGCGGTCCGGAATGCCCGAGGAGGTGGCGGAGGTCATCGCCTTCCTTGCGTCGGACGCCGCGAGCTACGTCACGGGACAGGCGTTCGTGGTCGATGGCGGAAACACGATCCAGGAGTACAAGGGCGTGGACCGAGACTGGCCCGGGAGCGCTAACGACCAATGACCGCTCGGGGGAACGGACCGCCCGGGACCGCTCGCTAGAATTCCGGCCAGGGCCGTTAGCTCAGTGGCAGAGCAGGGGGCTTTTAACCCTCGTGTCGTAGGTTCGATCCCTACACGGCCCACCGTCGCGTCGGACCCGTGCTCTACGCTCCGAACATGGCTACGGCATCGCTTCGCTCGCAGCTCGCCGTGTGGTGCAGGCAGTATCCGAATCCGTCGGCGACGGCGGAGGAGAACGCGGCCGCGCGCGCTGCGGAGGATGCGCAGCTCGCGAGGTTCTCCGGCCTCGACGCATTGACGCTCTCCCAGGTCAAGGAGCTCATCGGCTGGAAGTTCTCGAGCATGCCCCATCGGCGGGCGCGGGCGCTCGACGGCCTGGCCCACGTGGGCTGGAACGGCACGGCCGGCGCGCGCGCCAAGATCCGTCGGGCGCTCGCCGACGACGACGACTTCGAGGCCCTGCACCTGATCGCGGGCCCGGAGGGCATCCACCGGTTCGGCCCGGCCATGGGGAGCACGATCCTCGCCGCCTGCCGCCCTCGACCTGTTCACGGTCGCCGACACGAACGCGCTCCACGCGCTCAGGACGCTCGACCGAATGCCACCCGGCCCGCCGACGTTCCGCATGAAGGACTGGCTCGGCTACCTGCACGCGTGCCGTGATCTCGCGAGGACCTGCCGGATGAGCCTCCGCGACGTCGACCGCGCGCTCTGGGTTGCAGGGAGGTGACGATCTTCAGGGTACGTCGACGATCGGGAGGAACTCCCTCCAAGGACCAATCGCGTCGCGGTACTGCTTCGACATCGTCTTGACGATCTGACCCGTGTGGTTCAGGTCGTGCACGACCCACGTTGCCAGCAATTGAGCGAGTGTGACCTCGCCGAAGGCCGGATGGAGGCCGCGACGATCCAGATCCCCGGCCGCGACCAGGTCGTCGAGCTCCTCGAGGTTCGACGCGCGCACCGACGCGAACCGGTCGAGCAGCTCCGTGATGCTCCACCCCTTGAACTTCGCGAACCCCGCCTCGCGATCGACGGGATCGAACGGGCGGCCGGTGCCGTGCTCGAGGATGACCTTCGTCCGGTCGATCCAGTCCGATTCCTCGATGTGCGTGAGGTGCCCGACGACCATGCAGGGCGACCAAGTGTCCGGCCCCTCGTCGCCCTCGAGCCAGCCCTCCGAGAGGCCCGACAGCAGCCCGCGGAGCGCGCCCGGAGTCCCGCGAAGCACCTCCGTGCCGGTCCCGATCGAATAGTCCATCGCGCCTCCCCTCAGGCCAGCGGCCAGACGACCTCGGTGCGCAGCAGCGAGTGGTCGCGCACGACCGCGGGGTCGTCCACGTAGGACTCCCACGGGCCGGGACCCTCTTCTCGCCCCTGCTGATGGATCCACTCGCGCAGCCGGTCGTACGTCTGGCTCAAGGTGTCGTACGCACCGAGATGCGTCGCGACCGCGGCCGTCCCACCGGGAAGTTCCGACGCACCGACCTCGCCGGGCTCGCAGTCCGCGAGCGGCGCGAGTCCCTCCGGCGTCGCGTCCACACCGACCCCGATCTCGACGTCGACGTCCTTCTCGCTGTACCGGTGGTACCGGCCGAACGCCGGGCTTGCGAGCGTCGCCCCCAGCGCCGACGCCTTCGCGAACACCCTGGGCAGGTTGTCGCTGAACATCGCCGCGATCTGATCCGCCGTTCCGTGCACGCGGACGGAGATCGTCGGACGGGCGCCCAATTCGACGATTCGCGGCTGCTCGTCGGCGCGTTCCGGCATGTCTTCTCTCCCTATGGCTTGATCGAACCGTTGAACGTCGTACACGCGTTTCCGTCGCTGCTCCGATAGCCGACCGTGAACCAATGCTGGCGTTCCGCGGACGAGCCGTGCGTCCAGGTCTCGCGGTTCACCTGGCCTTGCGTCTCCCGCTGAATGCGGTCGTCGCCGACCGCGGCGGCGGCGTTCAGCGCGTCCGCGATGTCCGCGTCGGAAACCTCCGTCAGGTACCCGGTCGAGACCGCGTTGCTCGCCCACACGCCCGCGAAGCAGTCCGCCTGCAGCTCGGACTTGACGGCGTTGCTCTGCGGCCCCTGACGGTCGTTGCCGATGCGGTCGAGGATGCCCAGCAGATCTTGCACGTGGTGACCGTACTCGTGCGCCAGGACGTAGGCCTGCGCGAACGGCCCACCCGTCGCGCCGAACCGGTCGCGCAGCTCCTGGAAGAACCCGAGGTCGATGTAGACCTTCTTGTCGGCCGGGCAGTAGAACGGCCCGACCTCGGTGGTGGCCTGCCCGCATCCGCTCTGGGTCGATCCGCTGAAGAAGACCGTCGGCACGATGGTGTAGCCGTTCAGGGCCTTGTTCCAGTACTGCTGGATGCTGTTGACGTAGCCGACGATCCGGCAGTCCTCGGTTCGCTCGGCGTCGGCGCCCGTCCGGCATTTCTCGAGTGCCGTGCCCGAGGGCGCGCCGCCGCTCGTCTCGACCTGGTCCAGGCGGCTCAGCTGGTTCAGGATGTCCGTCACCGTCGATCCGCCGGACCCGCCGCCGCCGCCGCCCGCCAACGCGATCACGACCGCGACGACCAGGCCGACGAGCCCGAGCCCGCCTCCGCCGATGGCTACCCGGCGGCCTCCCATGCCACGCCGGTCCTCGATCTGGGAGGGATCGAGACGCGCGTTCCTTCGAAACGACATCGCACGCCTTTATACCCACACAGGACCTCGCCTGGGTCGCCCCCGGCCGGAAGGGCCGGCGACGCGGCGGCCGCGGCCGCCCCGCTGTGTTGGCCCAAACGGCGGGCGTGCGCGGGGAGGCGATCATGCAGGCATTCTCCTGCCGTTCGGGATGCGTTTTCCCCTGGCGGAGTCCGGTGTTACGCTCCGGCCGTGATCCGCCTCATCGTCCGGACCGCCGTCATGCTGGTGGCCAACGCGGTCGGCCTGATCGTGGCGGCCTCCCTCCTCGACGGCATGAGCTTGAACTGGGAAGGTCTCCTCTGGGCCACGGTCATCTACACGGTCGTGTTCGCGCTCATGCAGCCGTTCCTGGCCGTGCAGGCGCGCCGGCGGGCGGGGGCCTTGCTCGGCGGCGTGGCACTGATCGCGTCGCTGATCGCGCTGATCGTCGCGGACGTCATCTCCGACGGGCTGAACATCAGCGGCGTCGGAACCTGGGTCGCAGCGGCCGTCATCGTGTGGATCGCCTCACTGCTGGCGGCGTTCATCCTGCCGTTCCTCGGGCTGAAGAAGTACCTCCAGGACAACAAGCAGAACTAGTCGCGCCTCCTGCAACGCACGGCTGAGCCGATTCGTCAGGGCGGCGACCCCCACATTGGACTCGACTGGCACCTATCGGTGCGTGCGCCCGGCTGCGTACGATGCCGTGAACGACGTCCGCTCGGGCCTCGGGGAGCCCGAACACACGAAGGAGCGAAGCATGCCCGGAGGCCGACTGCAGCCACTCGCCAGGGCCGCGCGCGAGTACGCGCAGGTCGTCGCATCGGGTCGCGCGCCGACCGAAGACGCCTGGGAGGATGCGGTCCGCGCCGTCGAGAGCGGCTCGCTCTCCCGGCGGGACCTGCTGAAGCGGGGCGGGGTCGTCGGTGGCGCGATCGCCGTCGCGCCGTGGCTGAAGGCGCGGACGACGGCGCCCGACCGGCCGCTCTCCTCGCGGCGCACGACTCCGCACGACGCGCGCATCGCGGTGATCGGCGCCGGCCTCGCGGGCCTCACCGCCGCCTACCAACTGTCGCAGCAGGGCCTGCACGTCCGGCTGTACGAGGCCCGGGACCGCGTCGGCGGCCGCTGCTGGACCGCGCGGGGGTTCGCCGACGGCCAGACGGCGGAGCACGGCGGCGAGTTCATCGACACGCGCCACGTCCACCTGATCCAGCTGGCCAAAGAACTGGACCTGCACCTGACCGACCTGTGGAAGGGGCTACTCGGGCGTGTGGCCGATCTCCGTCGACGGCACCCTGTACCGCGGGAAGGACCTGCGGTCACAGCTCGACCCGGTCATCCAGGCCGTCACGCGGGCGCGCCCGCGCATATCGGGGCGAAGCTCCCCCACCAGCCGGCGAGCGACGTCGCGTACTCGTACAAGACGGCGACCCCCGGCGCCATCGCGATGGACCGGCACAGCATGTCGGAGTGGCTCGACCGTCACGTCCCGGGCGTGCTCGGGACCCCCGTCGGCGACTGGCTGAACGAGAGCATGTGCGGCTGGTACGGCCTGGACATGGACGGGCTGTCGGCAATCGACTGGATCGACTACTTCCTGATCCCCGCTCCCGGCGGCGACGAGCGCTGGCACGTCCACGGTGGCAACGATCAGGTGACCGACGGAATGGTCCGGCGGCTTACGAAGGGGACGCTGCACGCGGAGACGCCGCTCGAGGCCATCCGGCGCCGGCACGACGGCACGTACGAGCTGCGGTTCACCGGCGTCGCCAAGCCACAGGTGTTCGACTTCGTGGTGCTCACGCTCCCCTACACGACGATGCGCTCGGTGGACTACGCGGACGCCGGATTCGGCCGGCACACCGTCGACGGCATCCAGCAGCTGGGGATGGGAACCGACAGCAAGGTGCTGGTCCAGTACGACCGCCGCTTCCAGCACTTCCAGACGCCGTTCGGCCCGTGGAGCGGCGGCCTCGAGTTCACGCCGCCGGCGTTCGACACGTGGGAGAGCTCGGTGCTGCAGCGCGGCCCCTCAGGGCTGCTCACCCTGTACTCGGGCGGCCGCGCAGGCGCATCCACGTTCTCGTCGCCGGGGATCGTCCACGGGCCGTGCCCGCAGCCGCTGCTGCGCCAGACGCTCGGCTGGATCGACCAGGCGGTGCCGGGAACGAAGGAGCACTTCAACGGCAACGCGTGGTCGGACTGGTGGACCGGCGACCCGTGGACGCTCGGCTCGTACGCCGCCTTCCTTCCGGGGCAGATGACCCGCTTCTGGAAGGGCGTCGGCAAGACCGAGGGCGGCGTCTACATCGCGGGTGAGCACACCTCGACCTACAGCCAGGGCTTCCTGAACGGCGGCGTCGAG
This sequence comes from uncultured Actinomycetota bacterium, assembly GCA_963770955.1. Lineage (GTDB taxonomy): Bacteria > Actinomycetota > UBA4738 > UBA4738 > UBA4738 > DASPTB01. Next base: position 164,391 of record CAVYRK010000011.1, on the reverse strand, counting down.
AGCGGCGACCGTGTCGCGATCGGGCTGATGAAACGGCTGGGCATCAAGCCGCCGCACCACCTCACGAAGCTGCCGTACTCGCAGATCAACTGACCGGGCGCGGCGGCCGTGTGACGCGCGGTCAGCCGATGAGGGGCAGCCTCGGGTCGTCGTGGGGCGCCCGTCCCGCGGCTGCACGCACCCAGGCCAGATCGTCGGACAGGTCGCTCGGGCGCCCGGCCACCGTCCTGCGCGCAAGCAGTTCGTCGAGGATCCCGGCCGCGAGCGCCGTGCCCCGTGGCGTCGCGATCGTGTCGCGCCCGAGCGCGTCGGTCAGGTCGAAGCCGTGCACCACGGCCTCCACCACCCGGCTCGGCACGAACTCGCCGAGCTCCATCAGCGCGTAGTACCCGTTGCCGATCGTCGCGGGCGGCGTCGCCCGGGATCCCTCGATCGTCTTGGTGAACGTCTCGCGCAGGACTCCGGGCATGTCGCCCGGCTTCTTCCCCTCGACCATCGTGTACGCGTAGTCGTAGACGACCGGCGCGACCTCCGAGCGCGGGAAGATGAAGAAGCTGACGCGGTCGCGTCCCGGCTGGCCCTGCTGCGCGCTGTCGATGAGCATGTGGGTGAGCCCGATCGAGATGTCGAAGTGGCCGGCCAGCTCGAAGACCGTCCAATGCGGCTGCGTCGGATCGAGCGGCTCCAACTTCGTGCGCATCGCCCACTCGTCGTCCGTCAGACCGTCGAACACCGACTGGACCTGCGCGAGCTCCGCCTCGAGCGTGTCGACCGCTTCCTCGTACGAACCCATCCGAACCTCCTCGTCGCGCGGGTGTTCCTTATCGCCCGCGCGACGAACCGGTGTCAAGAAGGGGGAACGCGAAGGGCCGCCGGCCTCCTCGGCCGGCGGCCCTCTCGTCACGACGATCAGCGACGGATCAACCGTGCGTGATGGTTTCCGTGATCTTCCCGTTGGAGTGCTTGGTGACGGTCACGACCCAGGACCCACCCTGCTTCGGTGCCTGCGTCTTGGCACCCCGCACGCCGGCGGCCTTCCACCGGACCGGTCCGGTGCCGCAGTCCACCAGTCCTCCGGCCGAGTCGTACGCGGCGTAGCCCTGCGACTGGACGCCCTTCGACTTCAGACCGACGACATTCCCGTTCCAGTCGAACGGCGTCGAGTCGCTCGGCAGGTTGATGTCGAAGTAGCCGTCCGCCCCGAGCGGGATCTGGAAGCCGATGAAGAACCAGCCGTAGTTGAAGGTGTTGCCGTTGCACGTGATGGTGAAGTTCGTGAAGAACGGCTCGAAGTTCGGCACTCCTCCGATGTTCTCCACGACGAAGAAGTTCTCCAGCCCTTGCCCGGTCGTGCCGTCGAAGAACCGCTTGCTGCCCGCCGCGCCGGCCGGGACCTGGAACGCTAGGAACGCGAGCGAAACGACGACCGCCATCGCCAGGAGTCGCTTCATCACACCCCTCCTCTGATCGGGTTGCCCGTCACGGGCGAGGGACGTGTGGGCGGCCACCTCCTTCCATCGAAGGCACCCCGAGATGAGGGCCGCGGCCCCCGCATCCGCGTCACCAACCTTCTACCGCGAACGGCCGGGGCGCAAACGGGGACGGAGCGCCCGAGCCGGACGCGATCCGGCACGGAAGACCGCGCGACCGGGCGCGTATACTCTCGGCTGCCCCCGGGTGGGGCCGCGCCCCCATCGTCTAGCGGCCTAGGATCTCGCCCTTTCAAGGCGGAGACACGGGTTCGAATCCCGTTGGGGGTACGAAGGACAAAGGGTCCCGTGGAGCAGCCTGGCCGTGCTCGCCACCCTGTCAAGGTGGAGGTCGCGGGTTCGAATCCCGTCGGGACCGCAAGAGAAGGGCGCCGGCCAGGGTCGTAGATTCGATCTGGGCCACTGCCGCATCGTGTCGCATTCAGCTTCGGGGCACGAACGCAAGCGCCCTGCAGGGGCTCCCCGATCCGCCCACGATCTTCAGAGGCGCCACCAGGATCACGCTCCCCGTGGACGGGAGCTGGGCCAGGTTTGCCAGCTGCGTCAGGCCGTACTTCCCTGCCCCGAGCATGTAGCTGTGGCATGGGAAGGGTGGGTCGAAGGAATGCGCCCGGCCCGCGTCGGTCCCAACCGTCTCGACCCCGATCCCCACGAGGGGCGTCTCCTCGGCGAGCCACCGGGAGCACTCCACCTCGATCCCCGGCGTGTGTGGTCCCGTGTCGTCGGCGTTCAGGAACGCGTTCTGGTCGTGGGCTCGGGCGTCCCACCCGGTTCGGTACAGGAGCCACCCGCCCTCGGGGAGAGGGCCATGCTCCTTCTCGAACTCCCGAACGTGGTCGACGGTGAGCAGGAAGTCCGGATCGGAGGCGGCCTGTGTGGACTTGTCGATCACCACGGCCGGCCCCACCAGCTTGCGAGCCGGCACCTGCGATACGTCCTCTCGGTCCTTGCCAGTGGCCCAGTGGATCGGAGCGTCGAAGTGGGTGCCCACGTGCTCGCCCGCCTCGATCGCGTTCCAGTACCACGCCGGGCCTCGGTCGTCGTAGTGGCTCAGCTCGCGAAGCTTCCATCCGGGCGTGTTGACGAATGGCTCTGGGAGCCGGATCAGCGGTGTGTCCTCCGACAGCGGCTGCGTCAGGTCCACCACCGCGATCGAGCCATCGGCGAGACCCTGGATCAGCGATATGAGCGTACCCACGTCCTCTCCACCTCCTCGCAATCAGTGGGCGCGGAAGGCCTCCTCGAGCCACTCCGCCACCACGTCGGGAACGACCTTCACGTCGAGCACGAACGGCTCCTCCCGGCGCTCGAGCCACTTCTCGAGCGTCCCCAGATCACCAAGTGACCGAACCGTGGCCGCCTCCGCCCCCAGGCCTCGGGCAAGTCCCGCCAGGTCCGGGTCCGCGTATCGCACCAGGTCCACCGGATGACCCTGGGGACCGAAGTGATGCACCTCGGCTCCGTACGCGGCGTCGTTGTACACAACCACCAGCAACGGCAGTCGCAGCCGCACAAGGGTCTCGAACTCGCCAGCAGCCATCAGCGCTCCGCCGTCTCCCAGGCAGGCGACGGTGAGCCGGTCGGGGCGGGCCACGGCGGCGCCGATCGCCGACGACAGTCCCAGGCCGATCGATTGGAACGACTGCGTGAAGACGAACCCGGCTGCATCGGGGACCGAGAGATACATCGGCGGCCATCCCATGAAGTGCCCCGAGTCGACCGCGACGAGGCGCCGTGCCGGGAGCAGGGCCTCGAGCGCTTTCGAGAACGTGCGAGGGTCGATGCGGTCCCGTTCCGATGCGTCCTCATGGGGAACGTTGCCCCATGTTCCGGCGGCGATGGTTCGGGCCACCTCCTCACTCCTCCGGCCCGCGCCGGCGTGACCTCGTCGGTCGAGGTCCGCGGTCAGGGCCTCCGCCGCCAAGCGGGCATCGGCGACCAGGCCGACGTCCACCGGGCGATGCGTGCCGATCGCGCCGGCGTCGATGTCGACCTGGACGACGTGGGCGTCCGCCCCGATCAGCTCGTCGTGCCGCGTGGTCCACATGTTGAGCGAGGCTCCGAACGCGAGGACGAGGTCGGCCTGTCGAAGCAGCCCCGCTGCGGTCGGCGAGGCGAATCCCCCAGAGATGCCCAGGCTCCAGGGGTTCCCGGCAAACAGGCCGTGGCCGTTGGCCGAGGTTGCCATCAGCGCTCCGACTCGCTGTCCCAGGCTCTCCAGCGCCGGCCCCGCCTCTGACAGGACTGCGCCCCGGCCGGCCAGGACGACAGGGGCCTGGGCCTCCGCGAGCAGGTCCGCGACCCGACGCACCTGTCCCGGGTCGGGGGCGGGAGGCGTCCGCGACTCCGGTGGGGTGAGCTCCACCTTGGGCGCCTCGGCCGCCTGGATGTCGAGGGGGAGGCTGAAGAGCACGGCACGCCGCTCTCCGACGGCTCGCCCCCATGCTCGGGCGAGGTCGTCGACAGCCGATGCGGGAGAGTGGGCGCGCTCGGCCACCGCTCCGACCGCCGCGGCGAGCCCAGCTTGGTCGACGCGGAAGTTTGATCGGACCGCTCCCGCCGAGGTGTCCGCGGCCAGTACCACCAGAGGCGTCCGGGCCTTGGCGGCCTCGGTGAGCGCCGTCGTCGCGTTGGTGAGACCGGGTCCCTGATGCAGTGTGGCCACGCCCACGCGTCCGCTGACCCGCCCGTAGGCGTCTGCCATGCTCACTGCGGCGCACTCATGCCGGGCCCCGACGAACCGGACCCCCCGCCCCACCATGGCGTTCGTGACCGCGAAGTTGCCGCTCCCGATGAGGCCAAATGCGTCCCGGACGCCGAGATCCGCGAGCGCCGCGCCGATCGCCTCGGCAACGTTCATACGAGCGCGTTCTCGGAGTCGACGAACTCTTTGGCCAACTCTCGCTCCGTCAGCAGGGCCCGAACGATCCGGCTCGAGAGACTGTAACGGGCGAATCGCTGAAGGGTCCAGCGGCGATGTGTCCCGCGCGTGTCCAGACGTCCGGGAGGGTCTGCCCGTGACCGGCGGGCAGTGTCAGAGCCCGGCGAAGATGGCATCATGCCGACCCAGTGTGACCTGCGGCATGGCACGTCGTCGCAGGCAGCAGCCTCGACGGGCCGGCGTAATCGTCATCGGTTCTGGGAGAAGCGACGGGATGAGCGAGCCCGAGGCGCGCGATGACCGCCCGGTTCTGCCGTACGTGCTCGGACATACCGATCACGAGCTCGAACGGCTGGCCAGACAGGCTCGCGTCAAGGACCCGATCACCAGCCGATTCTTCCGGGACGCTGGAATCGCCCCCGGCATGCGGGTGCTCGATGTGGGAACAGGTGCCGGCGACGTCGCGTTCCTCGCAGCCGCCCTGGTCGGCGAGGCCGGCGAGGTGGTCGGGGTGGATCGATCCGCGGTAGCCATCGACACCGCCCGGGCGAGAGCCAGGGAGCGTTCGCTCCCCATGGTTTCGTTCGTGCACGGCGATCCGGCCACCCTCTCGTTCGACCGACCTTCGACGCGGGCGTGGGCCGGTACGTGTTGCAGTTCCAATCGGACCCGGCGGCGATGCTCCGAGCTCTCGTCACGAAGGCCGTGCCTGGAGGGGTCATCGTCTTCCACGAGCTGGACTGGACGGGCGTTCGATCGTTCCCGCCCGTCCCCCTGCACGAAACGAGCACCGCCTGGTGCCTCGAGACACTCGGGCGGACGCGAACCGAGCGGCACATGGGCGTGAAGCTCGAGCGAGCCTTCGTGGACGCGGGACTGCGACCGCCAACGATGCGCATGGAGGCCCTGGTCGGGGGAGCTCGGGACCGCGACGACTCTCCGCCGGGTCAGCGACCTGGTTCGAACCCTGGCGCCGGAGATGGTCCGGCTCGGCGTGGCGAGCGACGCGGAGATCGACCTGGAGACGTTGCACCAGCGGATGCTGGCCGAGGCCGAAGCAGCCGGCAGCGTGATCGTCGGACACTCGGAGGTCGGCGCATGGACGCGCCTTCCCGGCGCCGCCTGACCGGTCGCGTCCGAGAGAAGCTGGGATACTGCCCACCCGGGCGAGGTAGCTCAGTTGGCAGAGCACGCGGCTGAAAACCGCGGTGTCGGCAGTTCGATTCTGCCCCTCGCCACCACGTGAGGGGCCCGGCAGCGTGAACGACGGCTCGCTCGGCTCAGCCTGCGGTCCCGCCGCCCGACTGCGCCAGGAGGGCCATGATCTCCGCCTCGCGGTAGCGCCGATGGCCGCCCAATGTGCGGATCGCCGAGAGCTTCCCGGCCTTCGCCCAGCGGGTCACGGTCTTCGGATCGACGCGGAACAGGGCCGCCACCTCGGCGGGTGTGAGCAACCGTTCGACCTCGGGTCGATTCTTCACTTGCGGTCCCATATGCGGCTCCCCCAGAGTCCTGCGGATGATCGCGTGAACCGGCCGGTCACCGCATTCGACAAATCGGACAACTCCGGGACGGTGGGATGGCCCGGGCAAACAGAGGCGGTCCGGGCAGACCAGGCCTAGTTGAACGTCTCCCGGGAGCGCGTCTCCGCCCACCGGGCCGCCACGCTCCGGTAGAGCTCCGACGCGGCCTCGGGCCCGTCTGCGGCCAGCGCGTCCACCGCGGCGCGCACGCTGGCGACGCTGTGGTCGTCGTCCAGCTCGTCCCACGTGAACATGCCGGCGACCTCGCCGTAGTCGAGCTCGACGGCCGATCGCTGGTCGTAGCCGGACAGCCAGTCGTGCAGGTCGCGGACCAGCCGGGCGATCGGATGCATTCCGGCGCGGCGCAGCAGCGACGCGGCGCGCGATGCGCGGCCGGCCGCCGCACCGATGGGGGCCCAGTACCGGATGACCCACTCGCCGGGACCGATCTCCTGCAGCCGGCGCTCGGTGTCCTCGAACAGGATGAACCAGCGAACGGGGACGTGCCACGCGGACTGCGCCATCGAGGGAACGAGCCTCGGGTCCTGGCGGCGGAGCCGCGCGAGCTCCCGGGCTGCACGCCGAGCGTCCGTATCGGACACGAGCGGCTCGCCCGCGTCCTCTCCCCCGGGCTCGCGGGGCGCCACCAGGCTCGCGAGCGCCTCCACGTGCGAGCTGCGGGGGCACACATACAGCTTCCCGTCCTCGCGCCGGACGTCCGCGTGGTCGCCGTCGATGCACTCCAGGAAGGGATAGGGGGTGCGCGGCCCGGCGGGGACCTGCCGATAGCGCTTCCGGCTGGGCGACGGGCCGTCCCCCGCCACGATGTAGCGCTCCCATCGCTCACGCTCCGGGTCCGGCAGAGCATCCAGCGACTGGAACACGCGCAGGTATGCGGAAGGCACCATCGCTCGCATCATAGGAACGCCTCGCGCATGAAGCAAAGGGCGCGCGTGCCTTGGGAGGCGAAGTATCGTCCCGCCCGGTGCGGGTATGCTCCCACTGGTGTCCGTCTTCGAGCAGCTGGGCGGGGAGTTCGAGGAGGTCGTCTTCCTTCACGACCCGCCGACCGGCCTCCGGGCGATCGTCGCCGTCCATTCCACGGTGCTGGGGCCCGCCCTCGGAGGGACGCGCTGCTATCCATTCCCCTCCGACGACGAAGCCCTGGCCGATGTGCTGCGCCTGTCGCGCGCGATGACCTACAAGGCCGCCGCCGCGGGGCTGGAACTGGGCGGGGGCAAGGCGGTGATCATCGGCGATCCGCGAACGGTGAAGACGGAGGCGTTGCTGCGGACCTACGGCCGCTTCATCGAAGACCTCGGCGGCCGGTACATCACCGCGGAGGACGTGGGAACCACGCTCGCCGACATGGACGTGATCCGGCGCGAGACGCGCCACGCCGGCGGCGCCTCCCAGTCGCTGGGCGGCTCGGGCGACCCGTCGATCCTGACGGCGTTCGGGTTGTTCGCGGGGATGCGCGCCGCCGCCCTCGAGGCATGGGGCGACGCGTCCCTGGCGGGCAGGCGCGTCGCGATCCAGGGAGTGGGCAAGGTCGGGTCGGAGCTCGCGCTCCACCTCCTGGATGCCGGCGCATCGGTCGTCGTCGCGGACGTCGACGCGAACGCGGCGGCTCGCCTGGCGGAGGAGTCGGGGGTCGACGTCGTCGATCCGGACGCGATCCTCGCGACCGAGTGCGACGTGCTGTCGCCGTGCGCGCTGGGCGGCCCGCTGAACGATCGAACGATCCCGGAGCTGCGCTGCGGGGTGGTGTGCGGCGCGGCCAACAACCAGCTCGATCGCCCGGAGCACGCCGCGGCGATCGCAGCGCGGGGCATCGTCTACGCGCCCGACTACGTGGTGAACGCCGGCGGGATCATCAACATCTCCGAGGAGTTCGTTCCGGCCGGCTACGAGCCGGAGCGGGCACGCCGGTCCGTGGCGCGCATCGGCGACACGCTGACGACGGTCTTCCGGATGGCCCGCGAGCAGAACCTGACCCCGGCGGCGGCGGCCGATCGCATGGCCGAGGAGCGACTCCGTGCAGGTCGCGGCCGGCGGCTGGAGGCAGCGGCGCAGTGAGCGAGGCGCGCGCCGAACCGCCGGTATCGAACCCGGCCGGACCCTCGCTCAGCGTCACGCGCGACGGCGCCCGCGAGCTGTACCGGCTGATGGCGCTCACCCGCGTCGTGGACCAGGAGGCGACATCGCTGCAGCGCCAGGGCGAGCTGGCCGTCTACCCGCAGCTGGTGGGGCAGGAGGCCGCGCAGGTCGGGAGCGCTGCCGCCCTGGGCGCGGACGACTGGATCTTTCCCTCCTACCGCGAGCTCGGCGCGGCGCTGGTCCGCGGCATCGACATGGTCGAGTACCTCGCCTTCTACCGGGCGACCTGGCACGGGGGCATGTGGGATCCGATGCGACACCGGTTCGCGATGGTGAGCGTGCCCGTCGCCAGCCAGCTGCTGCACGCCGTCGGATACGCGATGGGCGCGCGGCTCGACGGCCGCACGGAATGCGCGCTCGCCTACTTCGGCGACGGCGCGACGAGCCAGGGCGACTTCCACGAGGCGTGCAACTTCGCGGGCGTCTTCCGCGCCCCGGTGATCTTCTTCTGCCAGAACAACCAGTGGGCGATCTCGCGTGCCGCTCGCCAAGCAGACGGCGGCGCCGATCCACCGCAAGGCCGAGGCGTACGGATTCCCCGGCGTGCAGGTCGACGGGAACGACGTGGTGGCCGTCTACGCGGCGGTGCACGAAGCGGCGGAACGCGCGCGCGGACGGCGGCGGGCCGACGCTGATCGAGGCCGTCACCTACCGGATGGCGGCCCACTCGACCGCGGACGACGCCTCGCGGTACCAGCCGGAGGCCGAGGTGCAGACCTGGCGCGGGAACGACCCACTGGAACGATGGCTGGGCGTGCTTCGCCCGGACGGTGTGGCGGACCAGTCGTTCCTGGACGAGGTGGAACGGGAGGCCCGGACGCTGGCCGCGCGGACCCGCGAGGGGGTCCTGGCCCTGGAGCCTCGGCCGGCGCGCGAGCTGTTCTCGTGGGTCTACGCCGACCTCCCGCCGGACCTCGCGCGGCAACTCGAGCAGGTGGAGCGCGATGCCTGAGGTCACGATGGCGAAGGCGCTGAACGAGGCGCTGCGGCGGTCGCTCGCCGAGGACGACCGGATGCTCGTGTTCGGCGAGGACGTCGGGAAGCTCGGCGGCGTCTTCCGCATCACCGACGGCCTGCAGGACGAGTTCGGCGAGCGCCGCGTGTTCGACACGCCCCTGGCCGAGTCCGGCATCGCCGGCATCTCCGTCGGCCTGGCCATCGCGGGGTGGAAGCCGGTCGTCGGAGATGCAGTTCGACGCGTTCTCCTACCCGTCGCTGAACCAGGTGATCAGCCACGTGGCGAAGTACCGGAACCGGTCGCGCGGGCGCCTGGGCATGCCGATCGTGATCCGCATCCCGTTCGGCGGCGCGATCGGCGCCGCGGAAGACCACTCCGACTCGCCGGAGACGTACTACGCGCACACCGCCGGGCTGAAGGTCGTGGCGCCCTCGTCCGCCCTGGACGCATACGGGTTGCTGCGCAAGGCGATCGCTGACCCCGACCCGGTCGTGTTCCTGGAGCCCAAGGCTCGCTACTGGTCCAAGGAGGACGGGGAGCTGGACGACGGCGGGGCGCCGATCGGCGCGCGCGCGGATCGTTCGCCGCGGATCGGACTGCACCGTGATCGCGTACGGCGCCATGGTCGCGCGGTCGCTCGCGGCGGCGGAGCTGGCCGCCGCGCGGGGCGCCCAGGTGGAGGTCATCGACCTGCGATCGCTCGTGCCGCTGGACCAGGAGACGCTCGCCGCGTCGGTCCGCGCGCACCGGCCGCGCGGTGGTCGTCCACGAGGCGCCTCGCACGCTCGGCGTCGGCGCGGAGGTCGTGGCGCGGCTCGTGGAGGACTGCTTCGACCATCTCGAGGCACCCGATCCTTCGCGTGACCGGGCACGACATCCCGTATCCGCCGGCGACCATCGAACGCGTCCACGTGCCGTCTCCGGAGCGGATCGCGGCGGCGATCGACCGCGTGGTCGGGTACTGATGGCGACCCGCGACTTCCTGCTGCCCGACCTGGGCGAGGGGCTGGAGGACGCGGAGGTCCTGCAGTGGCTGGTGGCGCAGGGCGACCGGATCGAGTTGAACCAGCCGCTGGTCGAGGTGAACACCGCGAAGGCCACGGTGGAGATCCCCTCGCCGTGGGCGGGCACCGTCGAACGCCTGCACGCCGCGGCAGGCGACGTCGTCGCGGTCGGCGAGCCCGCTGGTCTCGGTGCGCGTCGACGACGGAGCCGAGGCGGCGCCGGCCGGCCGGCGACCGGTCCTGGTCGGCTACGGCGTGGACGAATCGGAGGAATCGCCGGCCGCGTTCGTGGCCCCGTCGACCGGCGATGACGGCGGGCCGACCCTCGCCGCCACGCCCGCGGTGCGCCGGCTCGCGAAGGAACGCGGCATCGACCTGTCGACGGTTGCCGGCTCCGGGCCCGGCGGGCGGATCACCCGCGAGGACGTCGAGCGCGCGGCCGTGGGCCCGGCCGTGCCCGCGCGCTCCCCCGAGGACGCGGAAGTCATACCGGTGCAGGGCATCCGGCGGATCATCGCGGAGCGCCTCACCCGATCGGTCCGCGACATCCCTCAGGTGACGACGTTCATCACGCTCGACGCCACCGCGCTCCTCGCGTTCCGAGACTCGTTCGCCTCCGGCGATGCGCGCATGAGCCCGCTTCCGATCGTGGTCCGTGCGCTGGCGGAGACCTGCCGCGCCCACCCGCTGCTGAACGCGTCCTTCTCGGCGGAGCGTTCCGAGATCCTGGTGCATCGCTCGGTGCACGTGGGCGTGGCCGCCGATACCGAGCGCGGCCTGCTGGTCCCCGTGGTGCGCGACGTGCAGGCGCAGGGCATCGCGCAGATCGCCCACGAGATCGCGGGGCTCGTGTCGGCCGCCCGCGACGGCAGCATCGGGCCCGACCGGCTGACGGGCGGCACGGTGACGGTGACGAACGTCGGCACATTCGGCTCCGAATCGGGCACGCCCATCATCGACCCGCCCCAGGGCGCGATCCTGGCGCTCGGGCTCATCGAGCCTCGGGCGCTGGTGGTGAACGGGTCGGTCGAGGCGCGGCCGGCCTGCACGCTGGCGCTCACCTTCGACCACCGGCTCATGGACGGCGCGCAGGCCGGCCGCGCGCTCCGCGACCTGCGCGACCTGCTCCAGCAGCCCGCGCGGCTGGAGTCGCTCCCCCGCTAGAGTCGGCGCGTGAAGATCGTCTCGCTGCTGCCGTCGGCCACGGAGATCGTCTATGCCCTGGGACTGGGCGACTCGCTCGAAGGCGTGACGTTCGAGTGCGACCACCCGGCGGACGCCCGGACCAAGCCCATCGTGTCCGACACCGCACTCCCCCAGGACCACCCGCTGACGCCCGCCGAGGTCGACCGCCACGTGCGCGAGTTCATGGATGGCGGCGATCCGATCTACGTGCTGGACAAGGACCTCATCCGCCGCATCCAGCCCGACCTGATCCTGGCGCAGGACCTGTGCCGCGTGTGCGCGGTGCCGAGCGGCCACGTGCAGGAGGCGCTCGACGACCTGGGGTGCAGCTCGGAGGTGATCTCGCTCGACCCGAACACCATCGAGGACATCCTGGACGGGATCGAAGTCGTCGGACGGGCGACCGGGACGGACCGAGCGGCGGCGGAGATCACCGCGGGGCTCCGCGAGCGGGTGGAGGCGGTTCGGCGGCGGGCCTCCGGTCTGCCGTCGATCCAAACCCTTGCGCTCGAATGGAGCGACCCGCCGTTTGCGGGCGGCCACTGGGTGCCGGGGATGGTGCAGGCCGCCGGCGGAAGCAACCTGCTCTCCGAACCCGGCGCGCCGGCGCCGCGCGTGACCTGGGACCAGATCGCCGGCGCGGCGCCCGAGGTGATCGTGTTCATGCCCTGCGGCTACTACCTCCAGGAGGCCGAGGAGGAGGCCTCGTCGCTGTACGGGCATCCGGCGTTCGCCGAGACGCCGGCCGCCCGCGGCGGCGACGTCTTCGCGGTGGACGCGACGTCGTATTTCTCCCGGCCCGGTCCGCGGATCGTCGACGGCCTCGAGATCCTGGCCTGGGCGATCCATCCCGAGGCGTTCCCCCAGCCCGCCGCCGACCGCATCGCGCGCGTCGCGCCGCCGCGCTGACTCGAGCTACCAGCCGGCGAACCGCGAGGCGATGTCGTCGGGGACCCGCTTCTCCTCCACGTCGTCGATCGCGCGATCGAGGACGTCGAGCGCCTGATCGATCTCCTCGTCGGACAGCAGCAGGCTGGGCGTCAGCTCCAGGACGTTCGAGTGCATCCCCACGTAGAAGACGACGACGCCGAGCTCGAACGCGCGGTACACGACCCGAGCCGCCTCGGAGGTCGCGGGCTCGCGCGTGTCGCGGTCGCGAACCAGGTCGACGCCGATCGCGAGCCCTCGGCCCCGCACGTCGCCGATGAGCGGGTGCGACTCGGCCAGCCGTCGCAGCCCGCTCATCAGCCGCTCGCCCGCCGCGCCGGCGCGCGCCGGCAGGTTCTCCTCCTCCACCGTCCGCAGGACGGCGCGAGCGGCGCTCGCCGACACCGGGTTGCCGGCCATCGTCTGGATGGCGAAGGCCGGCGCCACGTCCATCACCGACGACGGCCCGACCACCGCCGACACCGGCAGGCCGCCGCCGAGCCCCTTGCCGAAGGTGACGACGTCGGGTGACAGCCCCTCGGCCTGAAACGCGTGCAGGACGCCCGGACGGCCGAGCCCGACCTTGACCTCGTCGCAGACGAGCAGGATGCCGTGCGCCCGGCACCGGTCCTGCAGCTCGCGCAGGACGCCCGGCGCCGGCACGATCATCCCGCCGTCGGACTGGATGGGTTCGACGAACAGCGCGGCGACGTCCTCGGGCGGACATCTCGTGGAGAACACCTCGTCCAACCGCGACAGGACCGCCTCGCCGGCGTCGCCGCCGCCGGGCGGCCGGTACGGATCCGGATACGGGAGCAGCTCGAGCCCGGAGAGCTTCTCCACGCCCTCCTGCGCGGTGTGGCCGGAGATGGCCATCGATCCGGCCGTGCCGCCGTGATACGCACCGACGAACGACAGGACGCGCGACCGCCCGGTCGAGGCGATGATCGCTCGCACGGCCGCCTCGTTCGCGTCCGACCCCGAGTGGCCGAACCACACGCGCCGCTCGCCCTCGCCGGGAACGATCCGCAGCAGGTCCTCCGCCAGCGCCACGGCCGGCTCGTTGACGGCCGACAGGATCCCGGCGCCGGCCATCGACCGCGTCGCCGCCGTCACGGCCTCCACCACCGCGGGGTGGCCGTACCCCAGCCCCGCCGCGCCCCACGTCGCGGACAGGTCCAGCAGGCGGCGCCCGTCCTCCGCGATCAGGTACGAGCCCTCGCCGCCCACGACCTCCAGCGGGAAGAACCGGATCCGTTCGATGTCGGCGATGACCTTGGCGTCGCGCTCGAACAGGCCCATCGCGCCTCCGCTTTAGTGCACCGGGTAGATCCGCAACGCGTTGTCGTGGCCGATCATGCGGGCGATGCGCTCCGCGTCGTCGGCGCTGCACCGGTCGTCGGCGATCCAGGCATCCAGCATCGTGCCGAGCGTGTCCCGGAACTGCGCGGCGCCGGCCACGTACAGCTCGGCCAGACCGAACGCGTCGCTGGAGAACAGGTGCTTGGTGAACGGGGTCACCTCCAGCGCATCGGCCATCACGGTGATGGCCTGCGGCCCGGCGTAGTGGAGGGCGGCGCCCAGATCGAAGTACGCGTTGCGGTAGATCGCGGCCAGGTAGCCGGCCTCCCGGTGGTACGGCCAGCAGTGCAGGAACACGACGTTGACGTCGAGCGGGTCGAGCAGGCGGAGGAACCCGGTCAGCAGGGCGGGGTTCGCCAGGTGGATGTCGAGGTCCGGGTCCCCGAAACCCGAGTGCGCCTGGATCGGCATACGCCGCTCGCGGGCGATGTCGACGGCGGCCCAAAGCCCGAGCCGCAGCAGAACGGGGTCCTCGACACGGATGCGCCCGCCGGTGTCGCCGGCCGCGATGCCGGACAGCCACCGTCCGGCCGCGGCCATGACGTCGGCCTCCGGCGGACGGGTCGGGTCGATGCCGAACCCGCCCCGGTAGGCGACCACGGTCTTGAACCCGACGGCCGCGCGCGCGCGCTCGGCCAGCCGTGTGGCGAACGCGTCCGCGAAGCTCGCTGCCGTCGGCTCCTCCGCCGCCACCTCCTCGGCGACGCTCTCGATGCGCACGACCTCGCGCGCGGGGACGCCGGCAAGCTTCCCCATCTCCTCGACGTCGAGTATCTCGGTGGACCGGTAGCCCGTATCGACGAGGAGCGTCCCGATGCCGGCCGCCGCCATCAGCCGCCGGTTGGCCTCCTGCGACCCGAGCTCGGCGCGCCGCGCCAGGTAGGCGTCCGCTGAGGCATGCGGCTCGAGGTCGAGCACCGGCGGGCACCAGCGCCGCACGGCCAGCCCGATCGGGGTGTCGAAGTGGCTGGCTCCCTCGGGCGGGGCGTCGAATCCCTCATTGATGTGGCTCTCGAACGCGGCGCGGTCCGCGATCTCACGGACCACGCCGTGGCAGTGGTCGTCGACCAGCGGAAGCGACTCGAGCACCTGCGTGGCGGGCACGCGGCGATCCCTCCTCTGTCGTCGTCTAGTAGCGCCAGCGGTGCGCCGCGGCGATGGCGTCCGGCTCGAGGTTCTCGAACGCCTCGATCTCGGCGCGGCGCACCGCCACGAACGCGCCGAACAGGGTGCTGCCCATGGCCTCGCGCAACACGTCCGACTTCTCCAGGTGCGCGACGGACTCGCTGAGCGACGCCGGAAGCCGCCGAACGCCCAGCTCCTCCAGCTCCTCCGCCGGGTGGTCCGCCGGGTCGTCGGTGAACTCCGGCGGGAGCTTCAACCCCTGCTCGACCCCGTTGAGGCCCGCCGCGATCAGGGCGCCGATCGCCAGGTACGGGTTCGCGCTGAGGTCGAACGTCTTCACCTCGCAGTTCGACGCCGAGTCGCGGGTGCCCACGATGCCGGTCACGATGCGCACGGCCGCCTCGCGGTTCTCGCGCCCCCACACCTGGTAGACGCCGGCCCAATGCGACGGGACCAGCCGGAGGTAGCTCGCGACGGACGGCGAGCCGATCGCCAGCAGCGCCGGCAGCTCGGCCAGGATGCCGGCCACGAACGACTGCGCCTCCTCCGTCATCCCGTGAGGCCCGTCGCCGACGGCGAACTGGTTCTGCCCGTCCCGCCACGTGCTGAAGTGCCAGTGGCCGCCGTTGCCCACCTCGCCGGGGACGACCACCGGCGAGAACGACGACCGCCACCCGTGACGCTCGCTCACGCCGCGGATCGTCTGGCGCGCCAGCACCATCAGGTCCGCCGCCGCAACCGGGTCGCGGTGGCGAAGCGAGATCTCCAGCTGTCCGTTCGAGTACTCGGGGTGGAACTGGTCGACGCCGACGCCCTCCTCCTCGAACGCCTCGACCAGATCGGAGACGAAATCGGAGAGCTGCGCCAGCACGATGGCGCTGTAGGCGGGACCGTAGTGCGCCGCGACCAGGGAGCCATCCGCCTCCTCGCGCCCGAGGAACCACTCGATCTCGCACCCGACCGACAGGGACATCCCCTTGCCTGCCGCGCGGTCGACCATGCGGCGCAGGAACGACCGCTGGCAGATCGGCGCGACCTCGCCCTCCTGCGTGAGCCGGTCGCACGGGCCCCATGCCCAGCCGGGCTGGGCGGCCAGCACGCGAATGGCGTTCGGGTCCACCATCAACCGGTGATCGCCGGTGGGTCCGCCGACCTCGTCACTGGCGGTGATGTGATCGTTCACCAGGAACACGTCGAAGACGGGCGACAGCCCGATGCCGGCGCGGACCGTGCGCTCGAGCAGCGAGACCGGGACCGTCTTGACACGCGTCACGCCGCAGTTGTCCACCATCGTGAGGGCGACCGACCGGATGCCTCGGGCCGGCAGCGTCTCGGCGAGCTCCCGGGCCTTGGCGGCCCGAGCCATCTGTTCGGCGGGGGTCATCGCGTTCACGCGCTCCGTCTCTCCTCTCGCACGCATCGCTTCGGTGGCGACCTGTTCCGCGGCTCGGAACGCTTCGTCCGCCGCTTTCGCGGCAATCTAGTACCTCCCCGGCCGTAAGGTCCAGCGTCAATACCATTTGTGGGGCGGGCCCGCGCGCGACTACGGTGTGTCCCGTGAGCGCGCGTCAGAACCTGGTCCGCCCTCAGGACGTGGGAAGCCGCGTGTCCTTCCAGTACGAGCTGCCGAACGGATACGTCGGTGAGGTCGTTGGTGTCCTCGAGCAGTGGGACGAGGCGGCGGAGACCTTCATGGTCCGCAACCGCCACGGCGACATGGTGCGCGTACCCGCGCACGGCGTGCGCTTCGGCAAGGTCGTCTCGACCTGAGCCCGGCGGGCACCCATGGCCGGCCAGGATGGGGTTCCGGTGTCTCAGCCCTCCTTCAGGTTGGACCGCCATCATCGGAGCATGCGAATCCTGGTGGTGGACGACGACCGCGCCGTCCGTGAGGCCGTCGGGCGCGCCCTGAAGCAGGAGGGCTATGAGGTCGAGGCTGCCGACAACGGCGACCAGGCACTGCAGCAGATGGAGGAACATCCGCCCGACGCCGTCGTCCTCGACGTGCTCATGCCGCCGCCGAACGGGTTGCAGGTGGCCCGGTCGCTGCGGCAGGCCGGCGACCGCACGCCCATCCTGATGCTGACCGCGAGGGACGCGGTCGAGGACCGCGTCGAAGGCCTGGACGCGGGGGCCGACGACTACCTGGTCAAGCCGTTCGCGCTCGCGGAGCTGCTCGCCCGGGTGCGGGCGTTGCTCCGCCGCACGGCCGACGAGGAGGGCGAGCCGCTTCGGTTCGCCGACCTGACGCTCGATCCCCTCTCGTACGAGGTCTCCCGCGGAGGTCGCGCCATCGAGATGACCCGGACCGAGTTCCGGCTGCTCGAGCTGTTCCTGCGGCATCCGCGCCAGGTGCTCACGCGCGACGTCATCTTCGACCGCGTGTGGGGCTACGACTTCGGGCCATCGTCGAACTCGCTGGAGGTGTACGTCGGCTACCTGCGACGCAAGACCGAGGCGGACGGCGAATCACGCTTGATCCACACCGTCCGCGGCGTGGGCTACGTGCTCCGTGAGGGCACGGGAGAATCGCGGGCGGAGTGATGGGCGGCCGGCAGGGGGGCGACGAGCCGAAGCCGGCGACCGGCGGGACGGCCCCGCCCGGCCCGGTTGCGGCCCCGAAGCGACGGCGCTTCAGCTCGCTGAGCCTGGGGATCCGCCTCACGATCGTCTCCGCGGTCGCGGTCGCGCTGGCGGTGGCCGTCGCGTCGGTCGGCGCGTACGTCATCGTCCGCACGCAGCTGATCCGGCAGCTCGACCAGTCGCTGGAGGAGCAGCTCGCCGCGGGCGTCCACTTCGAGCCCAGCGGCCCGCCGAGGCCGGGTGAGCCGCCGGCTTTCGGCTTCCCCGGGTACGTCCAGGTGACCTATCCCGACGGGACGATGGAGCTGTCGAGCGGCGAGCAATTCCACCTGCCGGTCTCCCCCGAGACGCTCGCCGTCGCGCGCGGCGACCGGACGACGTATTTCTCGAACACCACCGTCCGCGGCGTCCACGTCCGCATCCTGACCGCGCCGGGGCGCAACGGCGAGACCGGGCAGTCCGTCGCCATCCAGTTCGCCCGGCCGCTGACCGAGGTCGACACGTCGCTCCGCCACCTCCGGCTCCTGCTGATGCTCATCACGCTGCTGGGCACCGGCCTCGCGGCCGTCGCCGGCCTCGTGGTGGCGCGCGCGGGCCTGGCGCCGGTCCGTCGCCTGACCGACACGGTCGAGCAGATCACGGCCACCGGAGACCTCTCGCAACGCATCGACGTGACGAGCGACGACGAGCTCGGCCGCCTGTCCGCGCGGTTCGACGAGATGCTCGACTCGATCCAGGCGCTGCAGTCCGCGCAGCGGCAGCTCGTTGCCGACGCGTCTCACGAGCTGCGCACGCCGCTCACCAGCTTGCGCACGAACCTGGAAGTGCTCGCCCGCGGAGAGGGACTGTCCGCCGCGGAGCGCGAGCACCTGCTGCGCGACGTCGTCGCCGAGCTGGAGGACCTCTCCGTGCTGGTCGGCGACCTCACCGAGCTGGCCCGCGGCAGCTCGGTGGACGAGACGCCCGAGGACGTCCGCCTCGACGAGGTGGCCGAGCGGGCGCTGGAGCGGGCGCGCCGCCGTGCCCCCGAGCTCGACTACCGAACCGACCTCAATCCCTCCGTCGTGCGCGGCACGGCGGCGCGTCTCGACCGGGCCATCGGCAACCTCCTCGACAACGCCGCGAAGTGGAGCCCGTCCGGCTCGGTCGTGGAGCTGTCCGTCGCGGACGGCACGGTCGTCGTTCGCGACCACGGGTCCGGCATCCCGGCCGAGGACCTGCCCTTCGTCTTCGACCGCTTCTACCGCTCGGCGGCCGGCCGCAGCATGCCGGGGTCGGGGCTGGGACTCGCGATCGTCCGGCAAGTGGCCGAGTCGCACGGAGGCTCCGTGACGGCCGAGAATGCGGACGGCGGCGGGGCGCGGTTCACCCTGCGATTCCCCGAGATCCACGAGGCCCGGGCTTCATCCGGTTGAGGAAGAGACCCCCTGGGGGTTGACAAACCGACCGGTCGGTCGGTAGGGTGTCGCCCGTGGCACGAACCGGCGCGATCGACAACACCCGCCCCGCCGGCACGCCCGGAGGCGCCCCCTCGCAGTCCGAACGGGGGCTCGAGACCCGCCGCCGCATCCTCGACACCGCCGCCGGTGTGTTCGCCGAGCGAGGCTACCTGGGAACGTCGCTGAACGAGCTCATCAAGGAGACGGGGCTCGCGAAGGGCGGCTTCTACTTCCACTTCGCCTCGAAGGAGGCCCTGGCCCTGGCCTGCCTGCAGGACCGGCAGGAGCAGTGGATCGGCAAGGTCATGGCTGCGGCCATGCAGCACGAGCGCGCCATCGACCAACTGTCCAGCATCCCGTACACCCTCTGCGACGTCTACGACCAGGACCCGGCGTTCCACTGCGTCGGCAAGCTCTCCATGGAGCTCATGGAGAACTTCCCCGAGCTCGCTCCCCAGGTCCGCCCGGCCATGACCGCATGGGTGCGCCTGACGAGCGAGCTGATCCGCCGCGCGCAGTCCGAGGGCGACGTCCGTGCCGAGCTCGATCCGGACACCGTGGCCGAGGTCGCGGTCGCGGGCGTGGTGGGGGTGCAGGAGATGGCCAACTGCCTGAGCGCCGGCGAGGACTTCCGCAGGCGCATCGAAGCGTTCGTTCCGTTCTTGCTCGACGCGATCAGCACGCGCTGACCCGACCGGAAAGGAGTCCAATGGCGCGCAACGGCAACTCACGAGGCCAGGAAACCGACCGACCGGTCGCTTTGAAGCGAGGGAGGCCCGACGACGCCGGGAACGATCGAAGCGCGTTCTCTCGACTCGGGCGGTTCGCCGTCCGCCGGCGCGTGCCCATCATCATCGTGTGGTCCGTCGTGTTCGTGGTCATGGGCACGTTCGCCAAAGGGCTCCAGGACCGGCTCGGCCAGGGCGGCTGGGAGGTGCCGGGGTCCGACTCACTCCAGGTGCAGCACCAGATCCAGCAGAAGTTCGGCGAGCAGCCGGCGACGGCGATCGTCGCGATCCACAGCGCCTCGCAGACGGTGTCGGATTCCGGGTATCAGGCGGTGATCGCCGGCGTTTCCTCGCGCGTGAAGGCCGTGCCGCGGGTGAGCGGCGTCGAGTGGGCGAACAACCGGTCCTTCGTCTCTCCCGACGGCCACACCACCTTCCTGGTCGCGGGGCTGTCCGGCGACCAGAACCACCAGCTGCTCGCCGGCCGGGCCGTGGCGGTGGCCGCGTCGAAGGCCGTGCCCGCCGGCTTCCAGGTGGAGACCGGCGGCGCGTCCGCGTTCTACAACCGCTTCAACGACATCTCGAAAACCGACCTCGAGCGCGCGGAGAAGATCTCGTTCCCCATCACGCTCGCGGTGCTGGCGATCGCGTTCGCGACGATCGTCGCGGCCGGCCTGCCGCTGGTGCTGGCCATCGTGAGCCTGGTCATCACCCTGGGCCTGCTGTACTTCCTGTCGGGCGTCACGAACATGAGCGTGTACGTCACGAACACCGCGTCGGTGATCGGCATCGGCGTGGGCATCGACTACGCGCTGTTCGTCGTGACCCGGTTCCGCGAGGAACTGCGCCGCGGCAAGTCCGTGTCCGACGCGATCCCCCGGACGCTCGCCACGTCGGGACGGTCCGTGACGCTCTCCGGCATGACCGTCATCGTGGCGCTGTTCGGCATGTTTCTGGTGAACATCCAGGCCTTCCGCTCGATGGCCATCGGGTCGATGACCGTCGTCGCGGTCGCCGTCCTCGGCGCCATCACGCTGATCCCGGCGATCCTGAGCCTGCTCGGGCAGCGCATCAACAAGCTGCACATCCCGTTCCTGGCGAAGGAGCCCGAGCCCGGACAGGGCTTCTGGCACCGGTGGGCGCTGTCGGTGATGAGGCGCCCGGTCATGTACGCGACCCTGAGCGTGATCGTGCTGCTGGCGATGGCCGCGCCCCTGCTCTCCATGCGCATGGGCCAGTCGGGCCCGCGCACGCTGCCGGCCGGCGAGGGCCCTCGCCTCGCGAACGAGATGCTCGCCTCCGGCTTCGGCGCCGGCATCACGGGTCCGATCGAAGTCGTCGTCCCGACGCCCGGAGGAGCCAACACTCCCCAGAACCTGGCAGTGATCGACCGGCTGAGCACCGCGCTCGCCGCCGACCCGCGGGTGGACAGCGTGACCAGCCTGACGACGCTCGTTCCCGGGCAGTCGCTGGCGGCCTCTCAGGCGCTGTACGCGAACGGTCTGTCGGGACTGCCCGCCGGGGCCGCGGCAGCGGCCGGGCGCCTCGCGGACTGGAAGAGCGGCGCCGATCTGTCGCTGATCACGGTGGTGAGCAAGGACTCGCCGGAGACGCGGTCGGCCGAGGCGCTGATCGACCGTATCCGCGACCACATCGTTCCCGCCGCCGGACTCTCGGGCAAGGCGATGGTCGGCGGCGAGACCGCGTTCAACATCGACCTGGAGCGGTCGATGTCGAGCCGCCTGGCGGTCGTGATCCTCACGGTGCTGGTGCTGTCGTTCCTGCTGCTGATGATGGCCTTCCGGTCGCTGCTCCTGCCGCTGAAGGCGATCGTCATGAACCTGCTGTCGGTCGGCGCCGCCTACGGGCTGATGACCGCCGTGTTCCAGTGGGGCTGGGGGCAGCGCCTGCTCGGCTTCACGTCGGAGGGGAACATCTCGACGTTCATCCCGATGTTCCTGTTCTGCATCCTGTTCGGCCTCTCGATGGACTACGAGGTCTTCCTGATGACCCGGATCCGAGAGGAGTACCACAAGACGGGATCGAACGAGCTGGCGGTGGCGCACGGTCTCGAGTCGAGCGCGCGGGCGATCACATCGGCCGCCCTGATCATGGTGACGGTGTTCGCCGCGTTCGCCACCAGCCGGCTGCTGCCCTTCAAGGAGATGGGCTTCGGGCTGGCCGCCGCGGTCCTGATCGACGCGACGATCGTGCGGACCATCCTGGTCCCGGCCGCGATGAAGCTGATGGGCGACTGGAACTGGTGGATGCCGAGATGGCTCGATCGGGTCCTCCCCCACATCGCGCTGGAGACCGAGGGCGACGAGGAACCGGCCCCCGAACCGCAACTGCAGCCCGCCTAGGCGACACACGCAACACCACCCACACCGCGCGGGGGCGCGTTCGTTGAGAACCGCCTCCGCGCGGTCGATGTTCGGGGTATGGATGGGACGTATGCCGCGTCCGCCGCGGCGGCGGCCGGTCGATCGGTGCCCGCTCCGAGGCCACCCCGGGAACGCCTCGCGGAGGCCGCGGCGCACCTCGCCGAATTCCGCCGGCGGCAGGGACGGTTCCCGGAGGCGCGGCGCCTGCTGAATCAGGCGGGCGACCTGCCCTCCGCACGTCTGGTCGAGGCGGCGATGACGTTCGACCGCGGCGACGCGGCCGCGGCGGCCGCGCTGGCGGGACGGCTCCTGCGCAGCCTCCCCCCCTCGGATCGAGTCACGCGCGCCGGCGGGCTGGAGGTCCTGGCGATGGCCGCTGCCGCGAACGAGGATCTCGAGCTCGCGCGGAGCGCCGCGACGGAACTGCGCGCCCTCGCCGAATCGAGCACAGCCGACGAGCTGGCCGCCTCGGCCGCGTTCGTCGACGGGGTCATCGCGTTCGACCACCACGATCTGGACACGGCACGCAGGATGCTCCAGGGCTCGGTGCGCCGATCGCTCGCCGCCGGCGACGTCTACGCGACGGCGCGGGCACGCCTGTGGCTCAGCCGGACGCTCCTGGCGAAGGGCGATCGGGCCGCCGCCGAGCAGGAGGCGCTGTCGGCCGTCAAGCTGTTCGGCTCGGTCGCCGCGCGCCTCGGCGTCCGTGAGGGCTGGGCCGCCATCGGCGCTGCGCGCGGCGACCTGACAGGCGGCTCGCCCATCGAGGCGATCGACGAGCCGATGCACGACTTCCCCCTGAGCGTCCGCGAGATCGAGATCCTGAAGCTCGTCGGCGACGGCCTGTCGAACCCGCAGATCGCGAAGCGCCTGGTGCTCTCGCCGCACACGGTGCACCGGCACGTGGCGAACATCATGACGAAGCTCGGCGTGACCTCCCGGACGGCGGCCGTCGGGCTGGCCGCCCGACGCGGCGTGCTCTAGCTCGCGCGGAACCGGACGCCCGGCTCGTCGGTCACGATCCCGGCCCACACGGCGTCCACGCCGTGCTCCTTCGAGACCTCGACCGCGCGGGACGCGTGCTCGGGGGCGACCACCACCACCATGCCCACGCCCACGTTCAGCACCGACGCGAGCTGCGCGACGGTGACGCCGGCCGCTGAGGCGACCACCGAGAAGATCGGCGGCGGATCCCAGGACGGGGTGATGTCCGCGCCGAGATCGTCCGGCAGGGCCCGGGGAACGTTCTCGTGGAACCCGCCACCGGTGATGTGCGCGGCGCTCTTCACCAGCCCCGCGTCGCGGAGCGCCAGCAGCGGCCGCACGTAGATCGCCGTCGGCTCGAGCAGCTCGTCCACCAGCGGCCGGCCCAGGCCGGGCACGGCCGCGAACGGATCGCGATCGCCGCTCAGCAGCACCCGCCGCACCAGGCTGTAGCCGTTGGAGTGCAGGCCGCTCGACCGGAACCCGAGGAGCACGTCGCCGGCGCGCACGCGAGCCGGCGACAGCACCTGCTCCTCCCGCACGATGCCTACGCAGAACCCGGCCAGGTCGAACGACCCGAGCGGCATCGTGCCGGGGTGCTCCGCGGTCTCGCCGCCCAGCAACGCGCATCCGGCACGCCGGCATCCCTCCGCGACGCCGGCGACGATCTGCGCCACCTGCTCGGGTACGAGCTTCTCCACCACGACGTAGTCCAGGAACAGCAGCGGCTCGGCGCCGGTGCAGATCACGTCGTTCGCGCTCATGGCGACCAGGTCGATGCCCACGGTGTCGAACCGGTCCGCCAGCCGAGCGACCTCGATCTTCGTGCCCACGCCGTCGGTGGCCGCTGACAGGTACCGCCCGTCGCCCAGCGAGAAGAGGCCCGAGAACCCCCCGATCCCCGACGACACCTCGGGACGGCCTGCCCCGGCGGCCAGGGCACGGATCAACTCCACAGCGCGCGCGCTCGCGTCGAGGTCGACCCCCGCGCTGCGATATGCGCCGGCGCCGCCGGACTGATCCGCCGGGGGCGGAGCCGGCATCAGGAGGACTCGAGCGCGAACTTGGTGGGCTCCCGGTCCCCCACCGGGACCGGGTACTCGCCGTCGAAGCACGCGCGGCAGAGCGCGCTCGCCGGTGCCTCGGTCGCCTCGACCAGCGCATCCAGCGACAGGTGGGCCAGCGAGTCGGCGCCGACGAACTGCCGGACCTCCTCCAGGTCGCGCGTCGCCGCGACCAGCTCCTCGCGCGTCGACATGTCGATGCCGTAGAAGCACGGCCACTTGATCGGCGGGCTGGTGATGCGCAGGTGCACCTCGATCGCGCCGGCGTCGCGCAACAGCTGCACGAGCTGGCGCGTGGTGGTGCCGCGGACGATGGAATCGTCGACCACCACCAGCCGCTTGGCCCGGAGGGTGTCCGGGAGCGGATTCAGCTTCAGCCGCACGCCGCGCTGGCGCAGCAGCGGCGTCGGCTCGATGAACGTCCGGCCGATGTAGCGGTTCTTGATGAGCCCCTCGCCGTACGGGATGCCGGACGCCTCCGCGTAGCCCTGCGCGGCCGACACCGCCGTGTCCGGCACGGGCATCACCAGGTCGGCCGGGACCGCCGCCTCGCCGGCCAGCCGGCGGCCGGCCTCCTTTCGCGCCTCGTGCAGGCTGCGCCCGTACATCCGGGAGTCGGCCCGGCCGAGGTACACGAACTCGAACAGGCAGAGCGCCGGCCGCGGCGACTCGGCGTACTTGAGCGACCGCACGCCGCGCTCGTCGATGGCGACCAGCTCGCCCGGTTCGACCTCGCGAACGAACGTCGCGCCGACCACGTCCAGGGCGGCCGTCTCGGACGCCACCACCCAGCCGCCGCCCGGAAGCCGCCCCAGCCCGAGGGGCCGGATCCCGTAGGGGTCACGCGCGGCGTACACCGTCCGCTCGTCCATCAGGACGAACGAGAACGCGCCCCGGAGAGTCGGCAGGACGCGCAGCGCCGCCTCCTCGAGGCCGTGCTCCAGCTCGCGGGCGAGGAGCGTCGAGACCAGGTCCGTGTCGGTCGTCGCGCGGCCTCGGTTCCCCACGCGCTCGGCAAGCTCGGCCGTGTTCACCAGGTTCCCGTTGTGGCCCAGCGCCAGGCCCCGCCCGCCGCTCTCCTTGAACGTGGGCTGCGCGTTCTCCCAGGTCGTCGACCCCGTGGTCGAGTACCGCGTGTGCCCGATGCACAGGTCTCCCTGGAGCGTGGCCAGCGTTCCCTCGTTGAAGACCTGGGACACCAGCCCGAGCTCGCGATAGACCAGGATGTTCCCGCCGTCGGAGACGGCCATGCCGGCCGACTCCTGGCCGCGGTGCTGCAGGGCGTAGAGCCCGAAGAAGGTGATGCGGGCGACGTCCTCGCCGGGGGCCCACACGCCGAAGAGCCCGCAGGCCTCCTTCGGCCCCTCGCTCTGCCCCGGCCCGCGCGCGTCGTCGCCCACTCGCGGTCGATCGTACCAAGGCGGGATGACGAAGCGGACGCGAGCACTTGCGTTCTGTCGCACCTCCCTGAATGGAGAGGGGCCATGCCCCGGTCGGCCGACCGTGTCGTCGCCCAGCGGTGGATTCGCGGGGGAAAAACGGGTGATTTCGCGCCGGACCCCTTCCCTTTCCCAGAAAATGCGTTGATCCTGATGGGGCCATGCCCCGCACGTTCCAACCGCAGGTGCGCGTCCAGCCGGCGTTCGACCCCCGGTCGTCCGGCGGGCACGGCCTCGCCCGGCTCCGGGCGGAGCGGGCACTGCGCACCAAGCACCCGGACGAGTACCGGCGACTGGAGGTCCGATTCGGGCGCGTCGGCGCCGTGGAGACGCTCGTCAAGCGCCACACGAAGGAATACGGGCGCCTGGTCACCGCCTCGGTCAACGACGCGCCGGCCCAGCCCGGCTTCGGGCCGCGCCGCCGCCTCTCCGCCTAGGTCCGCCGGCTCTTCCTCACCCGCGACGGGGCACTAGACTCGGGACCGTGGTCAGGTTACGCCCCAGCGCATCGCTGCATCACGCGGAGGGCGGCTGGTTCAGCGCCAACTGGCACTTCAGCTTCGACACGTACCGCGATCCGGAGTGGGTCTCGTTCGGGGACCTGCGGGTGTTCAACGACGACCGGCTGATCCCCGGCGCGATCTGGCCGATGCACCCACATCGGGACATCGAGGGCATCACGTACGTCGCCGAGGGCATGTTCGAGCACGCCGACAGCCGCGGCGGCGGTGGCGTGCTGCCGCCGGGATCGGTGCAGCGGGTGACCCTGGGCTCGGGGATGGAGCACTCGGAGCGCAACCACTCGAAGACCGAGCCGATGCGGTTCATCCAGATGTGGATCCTCCCTGCGCGGCGCGGCCTGGAGCCGTCGATGGACCAGCGACAGTTCACGGAGGACCAGCGGCGCGGGCGGCTCGCGCCGGTGCTCGTGCCTGCGGAGGGCTACGGCGGCCCGGACGCGCCGGCCGACCCTGCGGCCGCCACCGTCCACCAGGACGCGTCGGTGTACGCAGGCCTGCTCGACCCGGGCGACTCGGTGACCCACCGGTTCCGTGAGGGCTTCGGCGGCTACGCGTTCGTCGTCCACGGAAACGCGTCGCTGGCCGGGAAGGAGGACGGTGGGGAGCTCGACGAGGGCGGCGCCGCGGCGGTGACCGGTGAGGACGAGCTCACCATCCGGGGCGGCGCGAACGGCGCCGAGGTTCTCCTCGTCGAGACCCGAACCCTCGCGAACTAGACGGCGACGCGCTTCGCCGACATCAGCCGCGGGATCGTGCCTTCGTGGACCACGACGGCGTCGGCGACCGACACCTCGAACATCCCGATGAACCGCAGCGCGTCGCCGCCGGTGACGCCGATCCGCTCGCAGGGGACGCCGTGGGCAGACGCGAGCTCCTCGAAGGCGCGCTCCCGGCCTGCGGCCGCGGAGACGACGGCTCGGGACGCCGACTCGGAGAACAGCCACACGTGCGGCGCGAGCGCGGCCGGCCCGGCCGTCAGCTCGAAGCCGACGCCGCCGTCGATCGATGCCTCGGCGAGCGCGACCGCGAGCCCTCCGCCCGAGCAGTCGTGCGCTGAGGCGAGCACGTCGGCGCGCGCCGAAGCGGCCAGCAGCCGGTGCAGCCGCGCCTCCGCCTCCAGGTCGAGCGCTGGGGGGACCCCCGTCGCCGCGCCCAGCACCGCCTCCGCGTACTCGCTCGCACCGAGCTCGGGGAGTGTCGCGCCCAGCGCGTAGATCGCGAGCCCCTCCGCCGGGAAGCCGCTCCGCACCAGGAGCCGGTAGTCGTCCAGCATCCCGAGCATCCCGACGACCGGCGTCGGGTCGATGCCCGACCCGCCGGACTCGTTGTAGAACGACACGTTGCCGCCGGTGACCGGCGTGCCGAGCGCCCGGCACGCGTCGCCGAGACCGCGGATCGCTCTCCGCGAACTGCCACATGACCTCGGGACGCTCCGGGTTGCCGAAGTTCAGGCAGTTGGTGATGGCGAGCGGCCGCGCGCCGACGCACGCGACGTTGCGGGCGGACTCGGCGACCGCGTGGGCGGCGCCGAGGTAGGGGTCGAGGCGGCCGTAGCGGCCGTTGCCGTCCGAGGACACCGCGACCGCCCGGAGCGTTCCCTCGATGCGGATGACCGCGGCGTCGGCGCCGGGGCCGACCACCGTCTGGCCCTGCACCAGCGAGTCGTACTGCTCGAACGCCCACCGCTTCGCGGCCACGTTGGGCGAACCCAGCACGCCGAGGAACGCCTCCTCCAGGTGGCTCGGGGGCGGCGCGGCGGCCGGGTCGTCGGCTCGCGACCGCGTCCAGCCAGTCCGGCCGCCGCGCCGCCCGGTCGTACTCGGGCCCCTCGTCGGCCAGGCTCGGCGCGGGGATCGAGGCCACGACCTCGCCGCCGCGACGCACCGTGAGCGTCTCTCCCTCGGTGAAGGTCGCCACCGCGGACGCCTCCAGTCCCCACTTCCGGCAGACCGTCCCGGGCAGCCTCGACGTCCTCCGGCCGGACGATCGCGAGCATCCGTTCCTGCGACTCGGAGGTGAGTATCTCGAAGGGCTCCATCCCGGCCTCGCGGAGCGGCACCACGTCGAGGTCGAGGTCGGCGCCGAGCCGCACGCCGGCCGCCGCCTCGGACACCGCGCACGTCAGGCCGGCGCCGCCGAGGTCCTTCAACCCCTCCAGCAGCCCGGCCTCCTTCAATTCCAGGCAGGCCTCGATCAGCAGCTTCTCCAGGAACGGGTCGCCGATCTGCACGCTCGGCCGCGACGCATGGGCGTCGTCCTCGATCGTCCGCGACGCCAGCACCGACACGCCGCCGATGCCGTCGCGTCCCGTCGCCGCGCCGATCAGCACCAGCACGCTCCCCGGTCCGCCGGCCCGGCTCTGCACCAGCTCGTCGGCGGGCACGAACCCGACGCACATCACGTTCACGGTCGGGTTCGCCGCTGTGACACGCGGCGAACCGCACCTCGCCGCCGACGGTCGGCACGCCGATGCAGTTGCCGTAGCCGCCGATGCCGGCCACGACGCCGCCGAACAGGAACCGGTTGCGGGCATCGTCCAGCGGCCCGAACCGGAGTGGGTCGAGCAGCGCGGCCGGGCGCGCTCCCATCGACAGCACGTCGCGTACGATGCCGCCGACGCCGGTCGCGGCGCCCTGGTACGGCTCGATCGCCGACGGGTGCGAGTGCGATTCCATCTTGAACACGCACGCGACGCCGTCCCCGACGTCGACGACGCCCGCGTCCTGACCGGGTCCCACCAGTACCTGCGGTCCCTCGGTGGGGAGCGTCCGCAGGTGCATCTTGCTGGACTTGTACGAGCAGTGCTCGGTCCACATCACCGAGAACATGGCCAGCTCGGCGCGGTTCGGCTCGCGCCCCAGCCGCTTGACGATCGCCTCGAACTCGTCGTCGGTCAGGCCCGAGCGACCGGTGCAGCGGCTCGGTCATGCCGGCGGACCGCGACTGCGTCGGGCCGGCCGACAGCAGCCAGCCGAGGATCGCGCTGCCCGCCGGTCGGGCCCAGGTCGGGGTCGACCGCGTGCTCGGGGTGCGGCATGAGTCCCGAGCACGTTGCCGCCCGCGTTCCAGACGCCGGCGATGCTGCGGGCGGCGCCGTTCGGGTTGTACGCGTCGTCGACCTCGCCGGCCGGCGAGCAGTAGCGCAGCGCGACCTGGCCGTCGCCGTTCGAGGCGATCCAGCTCCCGGGCCGACGCCACGAACTGGCCCTCGCCGTGCTTGATCGGGATCGGGAGCACCTCGCCGCCCCGGCCGATCTCGCCGTCGGCCGCCTCGCCCTCCACGCGCACGTTGACCCACCGGCAGACGAACGACAGCGAGCGGTTCCGGATCAGGGCGCCCGGCAGCAGCCCGGCCTCGCACAGGATCTGGAACCCGTTGCAGATGCCGAGCACCGGCCCGCCCGCGTCGGCGAAGTCGCGGACCGCCCGCATCACCGGCGCGAACCGCGCGATCGCGCCGGTCCGCAGGTAGTCGCCGTACGAGAATCCGCCGGGCAGGATCGCCGCGTCGGCGCCGTGCAGGTCGGTGTCGCCGTGCCAGACGGCGACCGGCTCGCCGCCCATCGTCGCCACCGCCCGCAGCGCGTCGCGGTCGTCGAGCGACCCCGGGAACGTCACCACGGCGACGCGCGGGCGCCGCTCGCTCACCGGCCCTCCCCCGCGGCGGCCGGCGCCTCGACGGCGACGATCCGGTAGTCCTCGATCACCGGGTTCGACAGGAACCGCTCGGCCATCTCCGCGACCTGCGCCCGCGCGGCCGCGTCGTCGGCGAGCCTCGACCACCAGCTCGATGTCCTTGCCGACCCGGACGTCGGAGACGTTCGTCCCACCCGAGCGTCGGGAGCGCGCCCTCGACGGTCTTGCCCTGCGGGTCGAGCAGCCCGTCCTTCAGCGTCGACCACCACCTGCACGCGGAACCTCACGGCGCCGACGTCACCCCCATCCGGTCGAGGTAGCACCTTGAACGGCTCGCCGGTGATGCGCTCGTACGCCTCGCGGTACCGGGCGGCCGTCTGCTCGACCACCTCGGCGGGAAGCTCGGGCGGCGGCGGCTCGTGGTCCCAGCCGCTCTCGTCGAGCCAGTCGCGCACGTACTGCTTGTCGAACGACGGCTGCCCGCGCCCCGGCTCGTACGTGTCCTCCGGCCAGAAGCGCGACGAGTCCGGCGTCAGCACCTCGTCGATCAGGATCAGCTCGCCGCCGGCGAAGCCGAACTCGAACTTCGTGTCGGCCAGGATGATGCCGCGCTCCCGGGCGTGTGCCGCGCCGCGCCTCGTACAGCGACGAGCGTCAGCTCCTTCAGCCGCTCGGCCAGTCCCGTCCCGACCAGGTCGACCGTCTCCTCGAACGTCAGCGGCAGGTCGTGGCCGGTGTCGGCCTTGGTCGTCGGCGTGAAGATCGGCTCGGGCAGCTGCTGCGACTCGACCAGCCCGGCGGGCAGCTCGATGCCGCAGACCGCGCCGGTCTTCTGGTAGTCCTTCCAGCCCGACCCCGTGATGTAGCCGCGCGCGACGCACTCGACCTTGATCACCTCGGCCCGCCGCACCAGCATCGACCGGCCGGCCAGCTCGGCGGCCTCGGCGCGATACGGCGCCGGGAACGCGTCGCGTCGGCCGACAGCAGGTGGTTCGGCACGATGTCCTTCGTGCAGCTCGAACCAGTACAGCGACAGCCCCGTCAGGACGCGGCCCTTGTCCGGGATCGGCGTGGGCAGCACCACGTCGAACGCCGAGATCCGGTCGGTGGCGACCAGCAGCAGGTCGTCGCCGGCCTCGTAGATGTCGCGGACCTTCCCCTGCGCGAAGCAGCTCCGCGAGCGCCATGGGCTTCCTCCTTCTTCCCTTATGTCTCCGGCTCCGGTGTCAGGGGAAGCTTCTCCAGCCTCGCGAACACGCCGTCCAGGTGCCGGACGAACGGCGCCGGGTCGAACAGCGCCTCGAACTCCTCCCGCGACAGCAGCGCCGCGCGGCTCGACCTCGGCCCAGAGCACGTCCCGGAACGGCTCGCCCGCGTCCCACGCCGCGCGCGGCCGCATCCTGCACGATCGCGTAGGCCTCGTCGCGCGGGAGCCCGCGCTCGACCAGCGCCAGCAGCACGCCCTGCGAGAAGATCAGCCCGCCGGTCGCGTCCAGGTTCTCGCGCATGCGGTCCGGGAACACACGCAGCCCGTCGACGACCCGCTCGACGAGCGACAGCATGTAGTCGACCGCGATCGTCGAGTCGGGCAGGATCACGCGCTCCACGCGAGGAGTGCGAGATGTCCCGCTCGTGCCACAGCGCCACGTCCTCCAGCGCGGCCTGCTGGTTCGCCCGCACCACCCGGGCCAGCCCGCAGATGCGCTCGCACAGGATCGGATTGCGCTTGTGCGGCATGGCGGACGAGCCCTTCTGTCCCGCCGACGAACGGCTCCTCCACCTCGCGGACCTCCGTGCGGGCGAGGTGGCGGATCTCCGTCGCGATCTTCTCGAGCGTCGCGGCGGTCAGCGCCAGCGCCCAGCACGAACTCCGCGTGCACGTCGCGCTGCACGACCTGGCTGGCGGCCTCGGCCGGCCGCAGGCCGAGCTCGCCGCAGACGAACTCCTCGACACGGGGATCGACCTGCGAGTACGTCCCGACCACGCCCGACAGCTTGCCGACCGACGACGGCCTCGCGCGCCCGTCGCAGGCGGTCGCGGTCGCGGTCCAGCTCGAACGCCCACAGCGCCAGCTTGTGGCCGAACGTCGTTGGTTCGGCGTGGACGCCGTGCGTGCGCCCGATGCAGATCGTGTCCCGGTGCTCGAGCGCCCGGCCGACGCACCACGGCCAGCAGCGCGCTCGAGCCGCCGCAGCATGACGTCGGCGGCGTCGCGCATCTGCAGCGCCAGGGCCGTGTCCAGCAGGTCGCTGGAGGTGAGCCCGAAGTGCAGCCACCTGCCGGCCTCGTCCCCGATCGGCTCGGCCACCGCCTGCACGAACGCCGCCACGTCGTGGTGCGTGACCGCCTCGATCTCCGCGACGCGCTCCGGCGTCGGCGCGACCGGCGCCGTTCGCGGATCGCGCGCGCGTCCTCTTCGGGGATCTGCCCGATGCGCGCCCAGCCCTCGACGGCCAGGACCTCGATGCGGAGCCAGTGCGCGAGCTTCGTCTCCTCGGACCAGACCGACGGCCATCTCTGGGAGTGTGTACCGGGGGATCACGCCGGCATCACGCGCGCATTCCTTCGTCGAGCGATTCCTTGAACTCGTGCAGCCGGGCCCGGACCTCCGGGTTCCCGACGCGCGACGATCTGTGCCGCCAGGACCGCGGCGTTCACCGCCCCGTCGATGGCCATGGTCGCCACCGGCACACCGCGCGGCATCTGCACCGTCGACTAGCAGCGCGTCCACCCCGTCGAGCGTCTCCGACGGATCGGCACGCCGATCACCGGCAGCGCCGTTCGGGCCGCGACGGCGCCGGCCAGGTGCGCCGGCCCCGACCCCGCGCGCCGCAGATGATCGCCAGGCATGCCGCGCTCTCCGCGGTCCGCGCGTACTCGTCCACCAGGTCGGGGTTGCGGTGCGGCGACATGACCTGCAGCTCGTACGGGATGTCGAAGCGCTCGAGGATCGCGCCGGCCTGCTGCATCACCGGAAGGTCGGACGCTGAGCCGACCAGGATGCCGACCACCGGCTGCCCGTCCATCGAGATTCGCGCTCACGTCGCTCATCGCCCCGCGGATCCTCCGCCGCGATGTCCGTCCGGTACGCGGCCCCGTCGAAGCGCGATCGCTCGACCGCCTCGTAGGCGCGACCGCGGGCCTCGTCCAGCGTCGGTCCTCCCGCGCTGACCGTGAGCACGCGCCCCCCTGCCGTCACCACTCTACCCTCACGGAGCGGCCGTTCCCGAATGGAACACCTCGACGTCGGGCAGCGCCCCCGCCTCGGCCAGCCCGGAGATCGGGCTTCCCGTTCTCGTGCCGCCCGGGGTAGCCGCCCGACGCCATCACGACGCCGACCCAGGCCTCCGGCTTCCACGTGATCCGGTACGGAGCCAGGTTTCCCTCCACGCAGGCGAGCATCAACTCGCCCAGGTTCGACTCCAGCCGGGGCACGACCACCTGCGTCTCGGGGTCGCCGAACCGGGCGTTGAACTCCAGGACCTTCGGCCCGTCGGCGGTCAGCATCAGCCCGGCGTACAGGACGCCCTGGTAGCGGATGCCCTCCTCCTCCATCGCGGCGACCGTGGCGCGCAGCACGTCCGCATCGATCGCGCTGCGCGAGCGCGTCGTCCACGAACGGCAGCGGGCTGTACGCGCCCATCCCTCCGGTGTTCGGCCCCCGGTCGCCGTCGAGTGCCCGCTTGTAGTCCTGCGCCATGGTCAGCGGCAGGACCGTCTTGCCGTCGGTCATGCGCGAACGCGGAGACCTCGATGCCGGTCAGGTGCTCCTCCAGCACGACCCGGGCGCCGGCGTCGCCGAAGACGCGCGCGACCAGGCAGTCCTCGATCGCCCGCTCCGCCTCGGCACGGGTCTCCGCGATCGTGACGCCCTTGCCGGCCGCGAGGCCGTCGGCCTTCACCACGAAGGGCGCCTCCAACCGGTCGAGGAACTCCAGCGCTTCGGACGGGTCGGTGAAGGCGCCGAAGAGCGGGCCGGGGATGCCGTGGCGCAGGCACAGCTCGCGAGCCCAGGTCTTCGATCCCTCGATCATGGCGGCGTCCCGTGTGGGACCGAACACCGGGAGCCCACGGTCGAGCAGCTCGTCGGCCAGCCCGGCGACCAGCGGCATCTCCGGCCCGACCACGGTGAGGTCGATCGACTCCCGCTCGCAGAACTCCGCGATCCCGGGGATGTCGCCGACCGACAGGTGCTCCAGCGTCGCGTACTCGCGCATGCCGGCGTTCCCCGGGCGCTGCGTAGATCCGATCCACGACCGGGTTGCGCGCCAGTGCGGAGCACAGCGCGTGCTCGCGCGCCCCCGCGCCCACGACCAGGACCCTCACGCTCGCTCCTTCTTTCCCTTCACCCCGCCAGCTCCAGGGTCTGGTCGCGGTCGGGCCCGATCGAGGCCCAGTTGACGGGCACCCCGGCCAGGTCGGCCAGCCGATCCAGATACTTCAGCGCGGCCGCGGGCAGGTCCCCGGGCCGCGACGCCCCCGTGATGTCGCCGTCCCATCCTTCCACGTCCTCGTACACCGGCTCGGCCTTGTGCACGATGGACTGGTGCGGGGGGAAGTCCTCGAACGTCTCGCCGTCCAGCCGGTAGGCCGTGCAGATCCGCAGCTCCGGCAGCCCCGACAGCACGTCGAGCTTCGTGACGAACAGCTCCGTCAGGCTGTTCAGGCGGATCGCGTATCGCAACAGGACCGCGTCGAACCAGCCGCACCGGCGCGGGCGCCCGGTGACCGTGCCGAACTCGTGGCCGACCTCGCCCATGTGCCGGCCGGCCTCGGCCGTGTCCTCGGTCGGGAACGGCCCGGCGCCGACGCGGGTGACGTACGCCTTGGCCACCCCGATGACGCGGTCGACGTCCTTCGGCCCGAGGCCGGCCCCCGCGAGGATCCCGCCGGCCACGGTGCTCGACGACGTCACGAACGGGTAGGTGCCGTGGTCGATGTCCAGCAGCGTGCCCTGCGCGCCCTCCAGCAGCAGGCGCTTCCCGTCCCGGACCGCCCGGTGCAGCACCGCGCTGGCGTCGGCGATGTGCGGCGCCAGGCGCTCGCCCATCGACAGGTACTCGTCGGCGATGGTCACGGGGTCCATCGGCAGGCGGTTGTAGACCTTGGTCAGGACCAGGTTCTTCTCCTTCAGCGCCACCTCGAGCTTCTGGCGGAAGATCTTCGGGTCGGTCAGGTCCTGGACTCGCAGGCCGATGCGCGCGGCCTTGTCCGCGTAGGTCGGCCCGATCCCCCGCTTCGTGGTGCCGAGCTGGGCCTTTCCCAGCCACCGCTCCGTGACCCGGTCGAGCTCGCGGTGGTACGGCATGGTCAGGTGGGCGTTGCCGGACACGATCAGCCGGGACGTGTCGATCCCCTGAGTCGCCAGCGCGTCGAGCTCCTCGAGGAGGATCTTCGGATCGACGACCACGCCGTCGCCGATCACCGGCACCACGTCCCGGTAGAGGATGCCGGACGGAACGAGGCGGAGCTTCAGCAGCGTCTCGCCGGCCATGATCGTGTGTCCCG
Source organism: uncultured Actinomycetota bacterium (assembly GCA_963770955.1). GTDB lineage: Bacteria > Actinomycetota > UBA4738 > UBA4738 > UBA4738 > DASPTB01. The sequence goes on along the minus strand of CAVYRK010000011.1, from coordinate 129,489 downwards.
CGTTGTTGCCGCCCTGACAGCGAACGACGAGGTCGGAGGCCCGGGCCAGGAGATCGGTTGCCTTCCCCTTGCCCTCGTCGCCCCACTGGATTCCGACCAGGATCGTGACCGGCACGGTCGGATTCTACCGACCGCGACCGTGCCCCCTGCTCCGCTCCGGCATCACCGAATCCTTACCGGGATCTCAGCCCGCTCTGTCGGGGCCTTCAGCTCGCCCGAATACGGTCACCCGGACACTGAATGGGACACGGCCGAAGGGAGTGGGGACGATGGTGCACGCAGGAACGATCGCGGATTGGTTGCTGCTGACGGTGCTGCTCGGTGGACTGGCGGCGGCCAGCTGGCTGGTGTACGCCTGGGTGTTGCGCGAGTCCGAGCCCGAGCCGGCGCCGGTCGAGGTTCGGCAGGAGGACCTGCGGACGGCCGCTTAGCCGGACGCGCCGGCGAGCAGCTGTCGCAGCACCATCTGCAGGATGCCGCCCTGCCGGTAGTAGTCGACCTCGGCGGGACCGTCGATGCGCACGATCGCGGTGAACTCCGAGCGCGACCCGTCGGTCCGAACCACCTCGACGGTGGCCTCCTGGCGCGGCGTGATCCCGCCGGACAGCCCCCGCACCGAGAGCGTCTCCTCGCCGGTCAGGCCCAGCGACGCGGCCGACTCGCCGTCGCGGTACTGCAGCGGCAGGATGCCCATGCCGACCAGGTTCGACCGGTGGATGCGCTCGTAGCTTTCGGCGATCGCGAACCGCACGCCCAGCAGGGCCGGCCCCTTGGCCGCCCAGTCGCGTGACGAGCCCGACCCGTACTCCTTCCCCGCCAGGACGGCCAGCGGGACCCCCTCGTCGCGGTACCGGACCGACGCGTCGTAGATCGTCATCCGATCGCCGGACGGCAGGTGCGTCGTCCACGGGCCCTCGGCCCCGGGCGCCAGCTCGTTCCGCAGCCGGATGTTCGCGAACGTGCCGCGCATCATCACCTCGTGGTTGCCGCGCCGCGAGCCGTACGAGTTGAAGTCGCCGGGCTGGACGCCCTGCTCCTGCAGCCAGCGGCCGGCCGGCGAGTCCGCCTTGATCGAGCCGGCCGGCGAGATGTGGTCCGTGGTCACCGAGTCGGCGACCTTCACCAGCACCCGCGCGCCCTCGACGTCGGCCACCGGCGGCGGCTCGTCGCCCATGTCCTGGAAGAACGGGGGCTCGCGCACGTACGTCGACGTGGCGTCCCAGTCGTACATCGAGCCGACGGGCGCCCGCATCTGCCGCCAGTGGTCGTCGCCGTCGAAGATGCGCCCGTACTCCCGCTCGAACTGCTCGGGCTCGATCGCCGCGTTCATCGCGTCGCGGACCTCGCCGGGTGAGGGCCAGACGTCGCGCAGGAAGACCGGCGCGCCGCCCGCGTCCGTCCCAAGCGGCTCCCTCGTGAGGTCAATGTCGACGCGCCCGGCCAGCGCGTACGCGACGCACAGTGGCGGGGAGGCCAGGTAGGACGCGCGCACCTGCGGGTGGATGCGTCCCTCGAAGTTGCGGTTGCCGGACAGGACCGCCACGACGGTCAGGTCGCCGGCGTCCACGGCCTTCGCCACCTCGTCGGGCAGCGGGCCCGAGTTCCCGATGCACGTCGTGCACCCATAGCCGACGAGCGAGAACCCAAGTTTGTCCAGGTACGGAGCGAGCCCGGCCCGGTCGAGATAGTCGGTGACCACGCGCGATCCGGGGGCGAGCGACGTCTTCACCCAGGGCTGCGAGGCGAGGCCCGCGTCGACCGCTTTCCGGGCGAGCAAGCCGGCCGCGATCATCACCGACGGGTTCGACGTGTTCGTGCACGAGGTGATGGCGGCGATGACGACGGAGCCGTTGCCGACCTTGGCGCCGTTCTCGGGCTTCACGATGCCGGCCTCGCGCTCGCTCTCCAGCCGCGAGTCGGCCGCGCTCGTCCCGAAGCCCTCGTACTCGTCCTGCCGCTTCGCCTCGATGGCGTCGACATCCAGGCGTTCCTTGAACGCCTCGGTGAACGAGCGGGGAACCTCCGACAGCGGAACGCGGTCCTGCGGGCGGCGCGGCCCGGCGACCGACGGCTCGACCGACGACAGGTCGAGGTCGAGCGTCTCGCTGAAGACCGGCTCGGGGTCGTCGTCGGTCCGGAACAAGGCCTGCTCCTTGGTGTACCGCTCGACCAAGTCGACCACGTCGCCGCGGCCGGTGTCCCGGAGGTACCGCAGCGTCTGCGCGTCGCACGGGAAGAAAGACGCGGTCGCCCCGTACTCCGGGCACATGTTGGAGAGCGTGGCGCGGTCCTCGACGCGCAGCGACGAGAGCCCGGTGCCGAAGAACTCGACGAACTTCCCCACGACGCCGTGGGCGCGGAGCATCTGCGTCAACGTGAGCACCAGATCGGTGGCCGTCGTCCCCGGCGGCAGTTCGCCCGCCGTCCGGACACCGACCACCACGGGCATGGGCAGGAACATCGGCTGGCCGAGCATCGCCGCTTCTGCCTCGATCCCGCCGACGCCCCAGCCGAGCACGGACAGCCCGTTCACCATCGTGGTGTGCGAGTCGGTGCCGAGCAGCGTGTCCGGCAGCGCGACACCGCCCTGCACCTGCACAACGCGGCCGAGGTGCTCCAGGTTGACCTGGTGGCAGATGCCCATCCCGGGCGGCACCACCCGGAAGCCGTCGAACGCCTGCTGGGCCCACCGCAGCAGGGCGTACCGCTCGCCGTTACGCCGGTACTCCCACTCGATGTTTCCCTCGTAGGCGGCTCGGGTCCCGAACAGGTCCACCTGCACGGAGTGGTCGATGATCAGGTCGACCGGCACGTGGGGGTTGACCCCGGCCGCGTCGCCACCGGCCCGCGCCACCGCGCTCCGGATGGCGGCCAGATCGACGACGGCCGGGACGCCGGTGAAGTCCTGCATCAGGACCCGGGCCGGCATGAACGCCACGCGCGACCCTTGCGTCGCCGCCGGCCACGCCGCGAGCGCGGAGACGTCGACATCCGACACGTCCCGGCCGCCCGCGCGGCGGAGAAGGTTCTCGAGGAGGATCTTCAGCGTGTGCGGCAGCTCCGCCAGCCGCGACGCCGCATGGGGCACGGCCGCCAGGGCATGGAAGCCCACGTCGCCCTGATCTGTGTGCAGTTCCCGCCGCGAGGCGGAGCGAAGCTCGTCCACGGCGTCGAGGCTACTACTGGAGCTCGAAGGGCCGGACCGGCGTCAGGAGCTCGACTCGGACGGGGTCGGCCTCCTTCGCGAACCGCTCGCCGTCCGACGGGCTTCCCACGACGAAGCCGTAGTGCATGGGGACCGCGATCTGGGGCGAGATGGCCTTCGCCATGCCTGCCGCCTCGACGACCTCCATCGTGTAATAGCCGCCGATCGGCAGCATCGCGACGTCGGCACGTACGTCGGACAGCTCGGGCGCGTGGTCCGTGTCGCCCGCGTGGTAGTAGGTGTGACCGCCGAGCGTCAGGATGTAGCCGACCCACCCGTTCGACTTGGGGTGCATCTCCAGGCGCTCCTCGGCGGTGTTGTACGCGGGCACGGCCTGGACCTTGATGCCCCCCACCTCGATCGAGTCGCCGGGGCGCACCGCGGTCACATCGCCCGAAAGGCCGGCGGCAATGTCGTGCGGCGCGACGAGCTTGGTGCCGTCCTTCCGCAGTTTCTCGATCTCGTCGGGCTGGAAGTGGTCGTCATGCGCGTGCGTGATGAAGATGACGTCCGCGGGCTCCGATGTGTCCACCTCCCACGGATCGATGAAGACGGTCAGCCCGTCGCCCTGCCACCTGTAGGCGGACTGCTTGTACCAGGTGAACCCGTCCAGCATGCCGGCCTCCTCTCCTCGTCTTCCGTCGGAGCGGAGACTACCGCGATCCCTGTGGAAGAATGCGGCCGCTGCGCGAGGCGGGGCTGCTAGCCTCGGCCGCATGCCTGCGCCGGAACCGGAACCGCGTCCGCGCGCGCCGCGCAGCCGGACCGCGGAAGCCCTCGACCTGTTGCGCCGAAACCGCGACTTCCGGCTGATGTTCGTCGCGCAGCTCATCTCGCTGGGCGGCGACTGGTTCCTGTCGGTCGCCTTGTTCGGACTGGTCTTCGAGTTCACCGGCTCGCCGGCGCTGGTGTCGGCGCTGATCGCGACGATGTCGGTGCCATACGCGCTGATGACGTTCGTGGGCGGCCCGCTGGCGGACCGTTTCGACCGGCGGCGCATGATGGTGGCGGCCGACGTCGTCCGCGGCCTCCTGGCGTTCGGCTTCTTCTTCGTCACGTCGTCGACCGTGTGGCTGGCGTTCGTGCTCGTCGGGTTGATCCAGGCGCTGGGCGCCTTCTTCGAACCGGCCGCCTCGGCCGCCGTGCCGAACCTGGTGGCGCCGGAGGACCTGCCGGTCGCGAACGTGCTCACGGGGTCGCTGTGGGGAACGATGCTGGCCGTCGGAGCCGCCCTGGGAGGCGTGGTCGTCGCCGCGTTCGGACGCGGTGCCGGCTACATCGGCGACGCTTCGTCGTTCCTGGTGTCCGCGGCGCTGATCGTGCGCATTCACGGCCGCTTCGCGGAGGCACGCGAGAACGCGGTGCACCCCGGGCTGATCGAGGCCACCCGGGAGACCTTCTCGTACGCGCGTCGCGACAGGCGGGTGGGGTCGCTCATCGCCGTGAAGGCCGGGTTCGGCACCGGGACCGGGCTGATCGGCCTGCTCCCCATCCTGTCGTTCACCGTCTACCACATGGGCGACCGCGGCAGCGGCATCCTCTACGGGTTCCGCGGCCTCGGGGCGCTCATGGGGCCGTTCCTCGCGCGCCCGTTCATCCGGGACCGCGACCTGCGATCGCTGTTCGCCGCGATCTCGGTGTGCCTGGCCGTCTACGGCATCTTCTACGGGGTCGTGCCGTGGATGCCGACGATCTGGCTCGCCGGCGTGTTCGTGATGCTCGCGCACCTGGGGGGCGGCGGGCAGTGGACGTTGTCGACGTACGGTCTCCAGCTCATCGTGCCCGATCGCATCCGCGGGCGTGTGCTCGCCTTCGACGACGCGCTGATCACGTTCACGCTGGCGGTGTCGTCGTTGCTGGCCGGATGGGCGGCCGAGTACGTGCGCGTCGAGTACGTGATGGTGGGGCTGGCCGCCGTCGAGCTTCTGTTCGCGATCGTGTGGACGATCGCTACGCGGAGGGTGGCCCGCCTTCCGGTGGAGCCGGCGGAGGCGGAGGAGCGACGGGCGGAGGAGCGACGGGCGGTGCGGCAGCCGGAGGAGCGGCCGGGGGCGCCGCGGATGGAGCCGGAACGCTAGGCGCTGCCGCCGCCGAGCCGAAGTCGACATGGGGCGCCTCGGCCACCACGGCGCGCTGGGCCTCGGGGATCTCGAAGAACTGCTCCTCCTTGAACCCGAACATCCCGGCGATGACGTTCGACGGGAACGACTGCACGCGGCGGTTGAAGTCCTGCACGTTCGCGTTGTAGAAGCGCCGCGACGCCTGGATGCGGTCCTCCGTGTTGGACAGTTCCTGCTGCAGGGCAAGGAAGTTCTGGTTCGCCTTCAGCTCGGGGTAGTTCTCGGCGACGGCGAACAGCCGGCCCAGGGCGGCGACGAACGGGCCCTCCGCCGCGGCCTGTTCGGCGGGCGTGCCGGTCGCCTGCGCCGCCGCAGACCGCGTGCGGGCGACCTCCTCGAACACCTCGCGCTCGTGGGCCGCGTAGCCCTTCACCGTCTCCACCAGGTTGGGGATCAGGTCGTACCGACGGCGCAGCTCGGTGTCGATGTTGGCCCACGAGTTCCGGATCAGGTTCCGCTGGCTGACGAACCGGTTGTAGGACATCACCAGGGCGATCCCGATCACCACGATGATGCCGAGCACGATCCACAGAGCGATCACGACGCACCTCCTGCCGCTGCCTCCGGTCCCCCCACTGGAGGCGGAACCGGCGGGGAGACGGCGGCCTGGACGGCCGCTTCCTGCCCCGACTGCATACCGTACTCGGTCCAGACGAGCCGAGGAATGTGCTGGTGGAACCCCTGCGCGGTGCCGAACAGCGGGATCAGGTCGATCGGCGCCAGCTTCCGGCTGTACACGATGTACTTGGGGCCGTTGACCTCGACGCCGAACCCGCCCGGCACCGACAGCAGCCACCGCATCATGCGCGCGTCGATCAGTTTGAAGGCGAACTCGCGATCGGGGCTCTTGACGTGGAAGGCGCGGTTGAAGTCCTCCGACTCGAAGTCGATGTCGTGGAACCCCGCGTGCTCGGCGGCGAAGGTCAGCAGGTTCTCCCGGCCGATCGTCACGTTCGGCATCCAGGCCGCCACCTGCACCTCGGCCACCGTGAATCGGTGGTAGGTCCGGGTCCGGGCGCCCTTGGAGTCGGTGCTCTCGTCGTAGTACCAGAAGTCGCACACGGCGATCGGGAGGCCCTGCCACTTCCCCCAGACCACGTTCTCCGAACCCCGGCCGTCACCCCTGGAGAAGAAGGCGAAGCTCATGTCGACCATCCCGAAGGGGTCGTTGACCGCGTACTCCAAGCCGTGCTGCTGGGCGAACAGGGCGAGCTCGTCCCGCCGCCGCAGCTTCAGGTAGTAGCTCACGCCGCCGGCGGCGATGGCCACCACGACGAACAGCACGAACAGGAGCCCCTGCATACAGGCAGTATCGGGCGGACGCGGGCGCCCGATAAAGCAGCCGCCATCATGGCCGGAACGCCCGGAACCGGACCCGCCGGCGGCCCGTCCAAGGCCCCATGACCACGCGAACCCTCCCCCTGTTGCTGGTGGCCGCCCTCGCGGCGGCCGGCTGCGCCTCGACCACCGTGTCGGGCGGCGGCGGACCCGATAGACCCGTGTCCACCTCGCTCCCGCCGGTGTCGGGCGGCCCTCCCGTCGTTCAGAAGCCGAAGATCGTCACCCCGGAGCCGGGGCTGCGGGACGTCACTCCCCTGACCTGGCTCGAGGCGATCCCGTCGTCCGACGGCAGGACCCTGACGGTGACGTTCTGGGGCGGCCCGTGCATGGGCATCGACCACGTGACCGTGAGCGAGGCGCCCGGCACGGTGACGGTGACCCTGTATCGGGGCACGCCGCCGTCGATCGTGGGAACGCCATGTCCCGACATCGCGATGCTCCAGGCGGTGCGGGTGAGCCTGTCGTCGCCGCTCGGCGGCCGCACCGTGGTGGACGGCAGCGCGTAGCCCCGTTCCCCGGAAGAACCGAGGGCCCGCCGGTTACGGGAGCGCGTTGATCGGAATCGATCGTGCTCGGGTGGTGATGAACGTCACGAAGGAGTGGCCGCGGCCGAGCCGACGAGGAAGACGAGCCCGTCGCCGCTCCCGGTCGACGCTCACCTGGTCGCCCTCGCCGATCTCGCCCGACAGCAGCTTGACGGCCAGCGGGTCCTGGATCTCGCGCTGGATCGAGCCGCTTCAGCGGCCGCGCGCCGTAGGCGGGGTCGTAGCCCTTCGTTCGCCAGGTACGCCCGCGCCTCGTCCGTCAGCGCGAAGCGTCAGCTTGCGCTCGGCCAGCCGCGCCTCCAGCACGCGGAGCTGGATGTCGACGATCTCGCGCGATCTCGCTCCGCGCGCCGAGCGGCTCGAACACGACGATCTCGTCGACGCGGTTGACGAACTCCGGCCGGAACGTGCGCGCGGACCTCCGCCAGGACCTTCTCGCTGCTGGCCTCGGCGGTCGAGGCCAGGGTTCGATGAACACCTGCGCCGCCGAGGTTCGACGTCATGATCACGATCGTGTTGCGGAAGTCGACCGTCCGGCCCTGCCCGTCGGTCAGGCGCCCGTCGTCGAGCAGCTGCAGCAGGATGTTGAACACGTCCGGGTGCGCCTTCTCGATCTCGTCGAGCAGCACACGGAGTACGGGCGGCGGCGCACCGCCTCGGTCAGCTGGCCGCCCTCCTCGTAGCCGACGTAGCCCGGCGGCGCGCCGATCAGGCGCGACACCGTGTGCCGCTCCTGGTACTCGCTCATGTCGATGCGGATCATCGCGCGCTCGTCGTCGAACAGGAACTCGGCGAGCGCCCGCGCCAGCTCGGTCTTGCCGACGCCGGTCGGCCCGAGGAAGAGGAACGAGCCGATCGGCCGGTTGGGGTCGGACAGACCCGCGCGGGAGCGGCGGATCGCGTTGGCGACGGCGCCGACCGCCTCGTCCTGGCCGACGACCCGCTCGTGCAGCGCGTCCTCCATGTGGAGGAGCTTCTGCCATCTCGCCCTCCATCAGCCGCGGCGACCGGGATGCCGGTCCACTTGCGAGACGACCTCGGCGACGTCCTCCTCGTCGACCTCCTCCTTCAGCATCTTCCGGTCGGCCTGGAGCGTCGCGAGCGCCTCGTTCTCCTCCTCCAGCTGCTGCTCGAGCTCGACGAGCGCGCCCGTACCGGAGCTCGGCCGCCCGCTCCAGGTCGCCGTCGCGCTCCGCGCGGCTCGGCCTCCGCTCCGTGCCGTCCTCGATCTCGGACTTCAGCGCGCGGATCGCGTCGATGTGCTCCTTCTCGCGCTGCCAGTGCGCCTTCATGCCGGCGCCGCGCTCCTGCAGGTCGGCCAGCTCCTGCTCGAGCTTCTCCAGGCGCTCCTTCGAGGCGTCGTCGGTCTCCTTCTTCAGCGCGGCGCGCTCGATCTCGAGCTGCTTGACGCGCCGTTCGACCTCGTCGATCTCGACCGGCATCGAGTCGATCTCGATGCGCAGGCGACTGGCCGGCCTCGTCGATCAGGTCGATCGCCTTGTCGGGCAGGAACCGGCCGGTGACGTAGCGGTCGGACAGCACGGCCGCCGCCGACCAGCGCCGAGTCCTGGATGCGCACGCCGTGGTGGACCTCGTAGCGCTCCTTCAGCCCGCGGAGGATCGCGATGGTGTCCTCGACCGAGGGCGGCTCGACCAGCACCGGCTGGAACCGCCGCTCCAGCGCCGGGTCCTTCTCGATGTGCTTGCGGTACTCGTCGAGCGTGGTCGCGCCGATGGCGCGCAGCTCGCCGCGTGCCAGCATCGGCTTCAGCATGTTGCCGGCGTCCATCGCGCCCTCGGCGGCGCCGGCGCCGACGATCGTGTGCAGCTCGTCGATGAAGGTGACGATCTCGCCCTCGCTCTCGGCGATCTCCCGCAGGACGGCCTTGAGCCGCTCCTCGAACTCGCCGCGGTACTTCGAGCCGGCCACCATCGCGCCGAGGTCGAGCGCGACGACCCGCTTGTCCTTGAGCGACTCGGGGACGTCGCCGGCGACGATGCGCTGGGCGAGCCCTTCGACGATGGCCGTCTTGCCGACGCCGGGCTCGCCGATCAGGACGGGGTTGTTCTTCGTGCGGCGCGAGAGGACCTGGATCACGCGCCGGATCTCGTCGTCGCGGCCGATCACGGGGTCGAGCTTGCCCCGGCGCGCCAGCGTCGGTCAGGTCGCGGCCGTACCGCTCCAGCGCCTGGTACTTCTCCTCGGGGTTCTGGTCGGTGACGCGCTGGCGGCCGCGGACCTCGGCGAGCGCGGCGAGCACCTGCGTCGCGCGTGAGGCCCGTCTCCGTCAGCAGGCGTCCGACGTGCCGTGCCGCCGTCCATCAGGGCCAGGAACAGATGCTCGGTGGAGACGTACTCGTCGGTCAGGCTCGCCGCCTCGGTGAAGGCGCGCTCCAGCACCTGCTGCGCGGCGGCCGGAGAGGCCGACTCTCCCGCCCGCCGTAGACCTTGGGCAGGCGGTCCAGCAGCTCCTCGACGCGGTCGCGGAGGCGTCCGCGGCGACTGCCCGAGCTGGTGCAGCAGCGCGGTAGATCACGCCCTCCGGGTCGGCGAGCAGCGCGAACAGCAGGTGCGCCGGCTCGATCTGCGCGTTGTTCCGCGCGGCCGCCTGCTGCTGCGCGGCCTGCAGCGCCTGCCTGTGACTTCAGGGTCAGCTTGTTCAGGTCCATGCGTGTCGTCTCTTCCTCATTCGCTCGGGGTGGTCGTTCCCTGCGGGCCATCGCCCTCGCCGGGGCCGAGCTCGATCGGCTGCCGGTCGTCGCGCGCTGCCGTCTCCGTCACGCGCAGCCTGATTCGCCGCGTCGCGTGGAGCGGCAGCATCGCGCTCGGGGGGTTCCGCTGCTGCATGCGCTCCAGTTCGTCCTGCACTCGCTCGCGTTGGCGCGCCAGCTCCGTCGCCAGCCGCTCGGCGCGCCGGCGCATCCGGTCGAGCTCGGTCTCCATCTCGAGCATCATGCGGACGCCGGCGAGGTTCATGCCCTCCTCCTGCGTGAGCCGCTGGATCATGCGCAGACGTGCGATGTCGCGCGTCCGAATAGCGCCGGCGTGTTGCCCGGGCGTGCGCGTAGGCTGGACCAGCCCCTTGCGCTCGTAGATGCGCAGGGTCTGCGGGTGCACGCCGGCCAGCTCGGCCGCCACGCTGATCACGTACACGGCCCGGTCGTCCTGCTCGGCTGCGCTCTCGTCGGCTCGCGGCTCGTTCGCGTCGTCCCTGTGTCGCTCATCGCTGCATCACGGTTCCATGCCCAGGCGCACCCGCGGCGAGTCGCCGCCCGCGTCGCGCAGCCGCTCCAGCAGCTCCTTCTCCTTCGTGGTCAGCTTCGACGGCACGTCGACGTCCACCGTCACCAGCAGGTCGCCGTGGCCGCCCTTCGGCTTCGGCGCGCCCTTGCCGCGCAGCCGGAACGTCTTGCCCGACGGCGTGCCGGCCGGCACCTTGAGCGTCACCGGTCCGTTCAGCGTAGGCACCTTCACGTTCGCGCCGAGCGCCGCCTCGGTGATACGTCACCGGCACCGTCGAGCGTGAGGTCGGCGCCCTTGCGGCCGAACAGCCGGTGATGCGGCGACGCGCACCACACGTACAGGTCCCCCGGCGGCGCGCCCGGCCGGCCCCGGCTCGCCGCGGCCGGTCAGCTTGATGCGCGCGCCGTCGCGCACGCCCGCCGGGATCTTCACGGAGAACTTCCGCGTCCGGCGGACGTTGCCCGAGCCGTGGCACGTCGTGGCACGGGTGCTCGACGACGCGGCCCGACCCGCCGCAGTCGCGGACACGGGCGCGACGAACGAGAACAGCCCCTGGTTCACGGCGACCGCCCCGGACCCGCCGCACTGCGGGCAGGTGATCGGGCGTGGTGCCGGGCTCGGCGCCCGAGCCGTGGCACGTGCCGCACGGCGCGGGCCCCTTGATCTGCACGGGCACGGTCGCGCCGTTCATCGCGTCCTCGAACGAGATGCGAACCTCGGTCTCGAGGTCGGCGCCCGCGCGCCGGCTCGCGCCTCGGCGCGCCCGCCGCGCGCCGCCGAACAGACCGCCGAACAGGTCGCCCAGGTCGCCGCACGTCGACACCCTGGCCGTACGGGAAGCCCTCGACGTGGACGCGGCCGCCGGGGCCGCCCGGCCCGCCGGCGCCGGAAGCCGCCCCCGTAGCCGGACGCGGCCATCTCGCGGACCTGGTCGTACTGCTTGCGCTTCTCCTCGTCGCCCAGCACGTCGTACGCCGCGGAGACCTCCTTGAACCGCTCCTCGGCGTCCTTGTTCCCCGGGTTCGCGTCGGGGTGGTGCTGCTGCGCGAGCTTGCGGTACGCCTTCTTGATCTCGGCGGCGGGCGCGTTCTTGGGCACGCCGAGTACCTGGTAGTAGTCCTTCTCGAACCACTCCCGTCGGATGTCGCCGTTCATCGTGGCCCCCTCGGGCTCACCTCCGGGCGACCTTCACGCCCGCGGGACGGATGACCTGCCCGCGAAGCGTGTAGCCCGGGCCGGAGCACGTCGACGACGACCGGCTCGCCGTCGCCGTCGCCCGCTCTGCATCAGCAACGCCTCGTGCGCGCTCGGGGTCGAACGGCTTGCCCTGCGCCTCGATGCGCTCCAGGCCCTCCGCCGCGGAGGATCTCGTTGAGCTTGGCGTACACGAGCTCGACGCCGTGCAGGAACCGGTCGAACTCCGGCTGCTGCTCGCGCGTGCATCAGCGCCAGGTCGAACTCGTCCAGCACCTCGAGCAGCTTGCGGACCAGCGGCTCGGCCGCCACGTCCGACCGCGCGCGTCTGCTCCTTCAGCATGCGCTTGCGGTAGTTGTCGAACTCCGCCTGGCAGGCGCTGGAGGTGGTCGCGGTACTCCGCCGCCTCGGCTTGCGGCCTCGGTCAGGCGCGTCGCCCGGCGTCCGTGCCGGCAGGCGGCGCCTCGCTCCGTCGGCACCGCGCTGCGCTCGCGGACGAGCCCGTCTCCTCAGGCGGGTCGCGGTCGGACCCGGCGCTTGTCGGTCACCTTGACGCGCCGGGTCTCCTCGTCGTCGCTCGCCGTTTCGCGGGTCGGTCGTGCTCGGTCATGCCCCACCCTCGTCGACGATCTCGCCCTCGACGACGTCGCCGTCGCCGGCGAGTCGGCGGACGGCGCGTCTCGGGGCCGGCCGACGGCTCGGCCGGCGCCGCGCCGCCCGCGGCGGCAGCCTGCGCCTGCTGCTGCGCGTACATCGCCTGGCCGATCCGCTGGAAGGCCTGGCCGTAGCGACTCCGTCGCCGCTTGATCCGGTCGACGTCGTCGCCCTTCAGCGCCTCCTTCACGTCGTCGTTCGCCTTCTCGCACGGCCTCGCTGCTCGCTCGGCCGGCACCTTGTCGCCGTACTCGGTCGAGCGCCTTGTCGACCTGGTAGGTGAGGCTGTCCGCCGTGGTTGCGTGCCTCGGCCGCCTCGCGCCGCTTGTGGTCCTCGGCGGCGAACGCCTCGGCCTCCTTCTGCATCCGGTCGATCTCGTCCTTCGACAGCGCCGTGCCGCCCGTGATCGTCATCTGCTGCTCCTTGCCGGTGGCGAGGTCCTTCGCGCGAGACGTTCACGATGCCGTTCGCGTCGATGTCGAACGCCACCTCGATCTGCGGCACGTTCCGCGGCGCCGGCGGGATGCCCATCAGCTGGAACTTGCCCGAGCGAACGGATCGCCCGGCGAGAACGTCGTCTCGGCCTCGCCCTGGAGCACGTTGATCTCGACCGTGCGTCTGGTTGTCGGCCGCGGTCGTGAAGATCTCGCTGCTTGCGGGTCGGGATCGTCGTGTTGCGCTCGATCATCCGCTGCACGATGCCGCCCTGCGTCTCGACGCCGAGCGACAGCGGGCGTGACGTCCAGGAGCAGGATGTCCTTGACGTCGCCCTTCAGCACGCCGGCCTGGACCGCCGCGCCGATGGCCACGACCTCGTCGGGGTTGACGCCCTTGTGGGGCTCCTTGCCGCCGGTGAGGCGTCTTGACCAGGTCCTGGATCATCGGCATGCGGGTCGAGCCGCCGACCAGGATCACGTGGTCGATCGCGCTCGGCGTCCTTGCCCCAGTCCTTGACCGCCTGCTCGAACGGACCCTTGCAGCGCTGCGACGCAGGTCGTCGGTCATGCGCTCGAACTCCGACCGCGTCAGCTTCATCTCCAGGTGCAGCGGACCCTCGGGCGTCGCGGTGACGAACGGCAGGTTGATCGTGGTCTCGGTCACCTGCGACAGCTCGATCTTGGCCTTCTCCGCAGCCTCCTTCAGCCGCTGCATGCGCCATGCGGTCCTTCGACAGGTCGACGCCGTGCGCGTTCTTGAACTCCGTGACCAGCCAGTCGATGATCCGCTGGTCCCAGTCGTCGCCGCCCAGCTGCGTGTCGCCGTGGGTCGCCTTGACCTCGAACACGCCCTCGCCGATCTCCAGCAGCGACACGTCGAACGTGCCGCCGCCCAGGTCGAACACCAGGACGGTCTGGTCGTGCTCGGCCTTGTCCAGCCCGTAGGCGAGCGCCGCCGCCGTCGGCTCGTTGATGATGCGCAGGACCTCGAGGCCGGCGATCTGGCCGGCCTCCTTGGTGGCCTGCCGCTGCGCGTCGTCGAAGTACGCGGGGACCGTGACGACGGCCTGCGTGACCTTGTCGCCGAGGTAGGCCTCGGCGTCGCGCTTCAGCTTGCCGAGGATCTGCGCGGAGATCTCCTGGGGCGTCCACTTCTTGCCGTCGATGTCGATCGACCAGTCCTCGCGCCCATCTCCCGCTTGATCGACCGGACCGTGCGGTCCGGGTTCGTGATGGCCTGCCGCTTCGCGACCTCGCCGACCAGGATCTCGCCGGTCTTGGAGAAGCCGACGACGGACGGAGTGGTCCGCGACCCCTCCGCGTTGGGGATCGACGACGGGCTCGCCCGCCCTCCAGCGACGGAGATGACCGAGTTCGTCGTCCCCAGGTCGATTCCAACAGCCTTCGGCATGCACTGCTCCTTCTGTCTCGGGGGACCCGTTCGGGCCCCGATGTCCCGAGGACCCGGTGCTCGGGCCCCGAAAACGTCTGACTCAGTATGGAATCTTGAGTCTGAGACTGTCAACTTTCATGCCACGGAGATTGTTCCCCGGCGCCGGCACGTAATCCCAGAGGGCGGGCGGTCAGGAAACGCCCTGCTCACGGGCCACGCGGACCGCCTCGGAGACGTCCCCCTCCCAGGGGTCGCCGTGCCCCGGGAGGAGCAGGTCCGCTGCCGTCCCGGACAGCGCGTCGAGCGATCGGAGGGCCTGCCGGGAATCCCTGTTCAGCCCCGACGGCATGATCTGCGGGCCCCGCCGTCCGGTCAGCGGGTTCCTGGTCACCATGGCATCCCCGGTCAGGAGCGCGCGCCGGTCCTCGAGGAGGACGGCCGACATCCCCGGCGTGTGGCCCGGCACGTGGATCACGTGGGGGTGGCCCGGCACGTCCACGCGCTCGCCGTCCTTGAAGGTCGAGAGCTGCAGGATCGGCACGATCCTCGCTCCCCCGTGGCGCAGGAGATGGGTGAGGGTCCGGTAGAACTCGGGGCGCAGCAGGTACCGCCCGGCGCCCGCCTCGTTCTTGGGCGGCTTCGCCCCCCCGGCGGCCGCGGCGTCCGCCTCGTGGATCCAGACCGTCGCGCCCCCGCCGCGGGCGCGCTCGGCGAAGCCGGTGTGGTCGCTGTGCGCGTGCGTGACGAGCACCGCCTCCAGGTCGTCGGCGGTCCGGCCGATCGCGGAGAGCCCGTCGGTGAAGACGTCCCAGTCCCCGCCCGCACCGGCATCCACCAGCGTCAGCCGGTCGCCCTCCTCCAACAGGTAGAAGTTGACGACGCCGCGGGTCAGTCGATGGATTCCCCGGCGAACCTCCATGGCCGATGCACCTCCGTCGGAGCCTGAGGCCCCTTCGTTGCCTCACCTTCCGCCCCGACCATAGACTGGCCGACCGTGACGGGCGAATCGGCTGGCGCCGTGCTGCTCTCGGCAGGGTCGGTGGCCGGCCCCGTGATTCTCGTCGGCGTCGTGGCCCTGGCGGCCTGGATCTTCGCCCGCCGCACGAGCCTCCTCTTCCGCCTGGTGAAGCTCGGGCGCCCGGTCGCGCGGACCGACGACGTCGGCGAGCGCGTGAAGGCCGAGACGACCGTGGTGCTCGGCCAGCGGAAGCTGTTGCAGCGTCCCGGTCCGGGCGTGATGCACGCCTTCATCTTCTGGGGGTTCCTGGTCCTCCTGACCACGATCCTGGAGGCGTTCGGGCGACGTCTTCTCGACCTCGTTCGCCATCCCGTTGATCGGACACACCGCCTGGCTCGGCTTCCTGCAGGACCTGTTCATGGTGCTCGTGATCGTCGGCGTGGGGATGGCGTTCTTCATCC
The DNA here is from genome assembly GCA_963770955.1 of uncultured Actinomycetota bacterium. GTDB lineage: Bacteria > Actinomycetota > UBA4738 > UBA4738 > UBA4738 > DASPTB01. The sequence goes on along the minus strand of CAVYRK010000011.1, from coordinate 113,935 downwards.
GCAAGGTGCTGCGGCCCGAGCGGTTCCGGGGCAGCCACCTGCGCGAGGCGGACTACATCCTGCTGTGGATCATCGCGATCATGCTGTCGCTCTGGCTTCTGAACGCCGTCCGCATCGCCATGGGCGTGAACGAGTCGCCGGCCGCCTGGACGCCGGCGTCGAACGCGCTGTCGGGCCTGTTCACCGGGCTGAGCGCCGCGACGCTCGGGTTCCTGGAGCGCGCCTTCGTCTGGACGCACATCGTGCTGATCCTCGGGTTCCTTGCCTACATCCCGCACTCCAAGCACCTGCACATCCTGGTGTCCGAGTTCAACGTGTACTTCGCCAGCACGAAGGAGCGCGGCCGCCTGGAGCCCCTGAAGATCGACCTCGAGGCGCTGGAGGAGGGCGAGGCCAGCCTTGGAGCGGCCACGCTGAAGGACCTCGACGTGGAAGGAGATCCTGGACACGTACTCGTGCACCGAGTGCGGTCGCTGCCAGAACGCCTGTCCCGCGTGGAACACCGGCAAGCCCCTCTCTCCGAAGCTGCTGATCATGAACCTGCGGGACCACGTCTTCGAGGAGGGAACGAAGCTCCTGCAGGCGCAGGCGGGCGGCGGCGATCACGAGCCCGTCCCGTTGAATCCGAACGTCGTGGACGACGAGGTCGTCTGGGCGTGCACGACGTGCGGGGCCTGCATGCAGGAGTGCCCGGTCGACATCGAGCACATCGACCACATCGTCGACATGCGGCGGAACCTGGTCATGGCCGAGTCGCGGTTCCCGCAGGAGGCCGGGACTGCTGCTGCGGAACCTGGAGAACTCGTCCAACCCGTGGGGCCAGTCGCAGTCGCAGCGGGCCGAGTGGGCGGAGGGGCTGGACGTCCGTGTGCTGGCGCCGGGCGAACCGGCTCCCGATGTCCTCTACTGGGTGGGCTGCGCGGGGTCCTTCGACGACCGGGCGAAGAAGATCAGCCGTGCCGTGGCCACGCTCCTCCGGGCGGCCGGCGTGGAGTTCGCCATCCTCGGCCCGCGCGAGCTGTGCACGGGCGACCCGGCCCGCCGGATCGGCAACGAGTACCTGTTCCAGACCCTGGCCGAGCAGAACGTCGAGACGCTCGGCGAGGCGAAGGTGCGGACCATCGTCACGAACTGCCCCCACTGCTTCAACACGCTGAAGAACGAGTATCCCGACTACGGCGGGACGTACGAGGTCGTCCACCACACGGAGCTGCTGTCCCGGCTGGTCCGCGAGGGGAAGCTCACGCCCACCACGGCCGTCGACGAGCTGCTCGCCTACCACGATCCCTGCTACCTGGGCCGGCACAACCAGGTGTACGACGAGCCGCGCGACGTCTTGCAGCGCGTGCCGGGCCTCCGGACCGTGGAGCTCCCCCGGCACAAGGAACGCGGCCTGTGCTGCGGGGCCGGCGGCGCTCGCATGTGGATGGAGGAGCGGGCCGGGCGCCGGATCAACGTCGAGCGCACGGACGAGGTCGCCGCCACCGGCGCGGAAACCCTGGGTGTCGCCTGTCCGTATTGCCTGATCATGCTGGACGACGGGGCAAAGGTGAGGGGTGGAGAGCTCAAAGTGGTGGATGTTGCACAAGTGGTTGCTGCGTCATTGGAGCAACCAGTGGAAACAGGGGACCCATAGGGCCCGGGGCGCCCCCACGATCCCGCTAGGCCCTTCGCCCCTCACCGGGCCTTTCGTCCCTCCCCGATCCTGGGCCGATGGTTCAAGGGCCCCCGCCAACCATCCGATATCCAATCTGTGCACACCCGTGACGACCTCCTCGATCGGCGTGGTCGGGGTCGGCGCCGTACGGCGTCCGACGATTCCGCGCACAAGGTGACTGCCGTTGCCGGCCGGCCGAAGCTCGTGGCGTCCGGGGGCGGAGCGATCGCGACGCTGCCCGACGCAGTGTCGCCGGTCTCGACGATCCTGTCCGCGGCCCGTTCCGCGATGTCGGATCGAGAGCCCACCCTGGCCGAAGTCATGTCGGCGGTCCGCGATTCGCTGGGCGCTCAGGACCTCTTCATCCTGTGCGCCCGTTCCGAGGTCTGCGGCGCCGGCATCGAGGTGACGGCGTTCCCGGTCCGGCAGGCGATGCACAGCCTTCCGGCGCACCTGTCGGCCGAGGCGTCGGCGTGGGGCCCGGCCGGGCCCGAGGCCGCCTCGATGCGCCACATCGCCATGGCGCTGGGCATCGGGTCGACGGATTGGGCAACCGGCTTCGTCCGCGACGACGACCGCGACGAGCTCCTGATCGCGACGTGGGAGCGCGGCGCGGAGATCGCGTCGGCGGACACGATGCTGGTGGCGGCGGAGGTCGTCGCGATGACGCGGGCGGCGCTCCGAACGCACCCGGCCAACGGGGCGGCTTTTCTCCAGAGGGAGCGCACCCGGCTGGGCGAGCGGTTGCACGACGACCTGCTGCAGTCGGTCACCAGCGCCGTGATCGAGCTGGAGGCCCTGGCGCACACGGACGGGATACCCGCGGGCGGCAAGCAGGCGATCGCGACGACGCGTGAGGCGCTGCGCCGTTCGGTGGCGGACATCCGCGAGGTCGTCGCTGCGTTGTCGGAGGGCCGGTCGCCCACCGACTCCGCCGAGACGACACCCGAAAGCTTGCCGACCTACATCGAGAACGTGATCGCGCAGTGGGGCCTCTCCACGCGCGTGGTCGTGGAAGGTGACCTGCAGCGCATCCCGCCGACCGCCGCGATGCTGGCCGGAGCCGTGATCCGCGAGGCTCTGGTGAACGTCGCGAAGCACGCCGCCTCCGGCGACGTGGCGGTGCGTGTGGCGGTCACGGACGCCGACCTGGTCGTGAGCGTGGCCGACCGGGGACGGGGGTTCACGACGGAGGATCGTCGGCGCGCGACCCGGGAGCATCACCTCGGGCTGGACATCCTGCAGCGAAGGATTCGCGAGTACGGAGGGACGCTCCAGGTGGAGACGAGCCCTGGAAAGGGAACGAAGATCGTGGCCCGGCTCCCCATCGACGAGGTGGCTTCATGAAGATCCTGCTGGTCGACGACCACACGCTGGTCCGGAACGGACTCGTACAACTGATCAAGATCTGCGTCGAGGGCGCGGAGGTCACCGAGGCGGGAAGCGCCGAGGAGGCCGCCCAGATCCTGGGCAAGGAACCGCACGACGTCGCGCTGGTGGACATCCGGCTGCCCGGGCAGAGCGGCCTGGAGCTGCTGCAGGAGGTGCGCCGCGCCTGGCCGAAGCTGCCCGTCATCATGCTGACGAACTACGACCACCCGGAGTACGTGAAGAGCGCGATGGCGGCCGGAGCAGCCGGGTACCTGCTGAAGGACTCGACGCCTGCCGACCTGTCCCAGGCGATCACGGTCGCGATGACTGGCGCCGGCAACGTGATGTCGGCCCGCGCGATCAGCAACCTGTTCGACGAGAACCGGCCGCAGGAGATCGCGGGCTCGCACGAAGCGAACGGGTACCGGCCTGCCAGCGAGGCGCGGCTGACCCGGCGCGAGACGGAGATCCTGGAGCTGCTGGCCGCGGGCCACAGCAACCGGGAGATCTCGAAGCGGCTCTTCCTGTCGGAGAAGACGGTGAAGGCCCACCTGGCCACGGTCTTCCGGAAGCTGGGAGTCAACAACCGGACGCAGGCCGCGATGATGGCGGTGTCGATGGGCCTCGGACCGATCATGCCGCCGATGGTTCCGCCCCGGCCGCCGCAGGAACCGCCGAAGCCTGCCGACCGCCGCCTGGCCTAGGTTTCTGCCCCCACGGGCGCGATTGCTAGAATCGGGCGCGCCACGCGGGTGTGGTTCAATGGCAGAACGTAAGCTTCCCAAGCTTGAGACGGGGGTTCGATTCCCCTCACCCGCTCCGACCGACAGCGTCCAGCGCTTCCCCACGATTCCTGCACGCGCGCATCGCGACGATTCGCCCGTCCCGGATGGTGAGCACGTCGTAGTTGCGGTCGTTTCCATGCCGCGCGCGAACCGCGTCGAGTCCGGGAGTGTGCACCGAAACCATCACCAGATCGCCGTTCGCATGGACCTCCTCGAGGCGACTCTTGAGCCCGCGCCGCGCCTGGCGCTGCAAGGCGACCCGCAGTTCCTGGCTGCCGTGGCACACCTGGGGCTGGGGGTCTTCGAACGCCGGATCGAGGTAGGTCCACTCCAGGTCCCCATCCACGAACCGCATCATCGCGGCGATGTCTCCGGCGGTATAGGCCCCGTAGGCGCGCCTGACCAGGTCCTCGTTCTCGGTCGCCATGACCCTCCTCAGGGTGATTCGTTCGCTTCCACCTTGCGACGCCGCCGTGGATCGCGCAAGGGATAGCGCGCTTCAGCCGTGGATCATGCTGGCGAGGCCCCAGACCGCTACGACGAGCCCGATCGCGATGTTCATGTACGACCGCGTCTTCGAGCCAACCTCCTGGACGTTTCTCTGACCCCGGCGCTTGAGCCACCAGGGGCGGACCAGCGCAACGACGTTCGCGCCGGCAAGGGCGAGACCCAGGGCGAATACCACCTCGGCGAAGAAGCCGCCGGGGATCATCGGCGCCCCCGGATCACGGTCGGCGCCGTCGGGCACAGCTCGGCCAGCGGGCAGACCTCGCAGCGCGGCCGCCCCGCCTTGCAGATCTCCCGCCCCAGCCGAATCAGCCCGACGTGCATGCCGACCCGGAGCCTCGGCGGCACCAGCTCCTCCATGACGTCGTGTGCCTTCGCGGCGTCGACCTTGTCGGGCAGGAAGCCCAGACGGCGCGCCGCGCGGAAGACGTGGGTGTCGACCGGCAGCGCCGGACGTTCCAGCGAGAACGCCAGGACGCAGGCGGCCGTCTTCGGCCCGACGCCGGGGAGCGACAGCAGGTAGTCGCGAACCTCCGGCGTCGGCGCCTCGCGCATCCATTCCAGGTCGATGCGGCCGTCCTGCCGGTCGGCGATCTCCCGGAGGATCGCCAGGATGCGGGGCGCCTTGACGTTGGCCAGCCCCCCGGAGCGGATCGCGTCCGCCACTTTCGAGGGTGGGGCGGCCGCGAGCGCCTCCCACGTCGGATACCGGCGGCGGAGCTCCTCGAAGGCGCGGCCGCTGTTGAGGTCGCTGGTGTTCTGCGAGAGGACCGTCAGCACCAGCTCCTCGACGGGGTCCCAGGTCCTGGGCGGGTCGAGGGGCCCGAAGCGCTTCGCGAGCCGCTGGTGGATCTCACGGACCGTGGCCGGTGACGGCGCCTTCCCGGCCCTGGGACGAGCCGGCCGGCCGCCGGCCGCGCCGGCCTTCGACTTGGGCGCTGTCGTTCCGCGGGTTCTGCTCGAGGTGGCCAACCGCGGCAGCCTATCCGACGGCCCCGCGATCGTGGGCGGCGTCAGCCGCGCGCGAAGTTGCGGAACAGGGTGAGGTGCGGCAGGAACGTGAGCGGGATCGTGTCGGTGGGGCCGTTGCGGTGCTTGGCCACGATGAGATCGGCCCGGCCCTTCTGCGCCGGATCGGTGTCCGAGTCGTCTCTGTGAATGAACATGACGATGTCTGCGTCCTGTTCTATGGCGCCCGATTCGCGCAGGTCCGAGAGCTGGGGCCGCTTGTCCGCGCGGCTCTCCGGGTTGCGGTTGAGCTGTGAGACCGCGATCACCGGCACCTCGAGCTCCTTGCCGAGGAGCTTGAGCGACCGGCTGATTTCCGCGATCTCCTGCTGGCGGTTGTCGTAGCGACGGTGGCCCGACATCAGCTGCAGATAGTCGACGATGATCAGCCCCAGGCCGTGCCGGCTCGACTTCAGCCGCCGCGCCTTCGCGCGGATGTCGACGATCGTGACGTTGCCCGAGTCGACGATGAACATCGGCGCGTCGTGCAGGTTCTCCGCCGCCTCCACCACCCGGGTCCATTCCTCTGTCTGCAGCCGCCCCGCGCGGACCTTGTCCCACGGCACGCGTGCCTCGCCGCACAGCAGCCGCATGCCGATCTCCCAGCGGCTCATCTCCAGGGAGAACATCAGGACCGGGGAACCGGTGGCGTCGTGGGTCCCCTCCCCCACGCCGACGTTGCGCGCGAGGTTCGTCACGAAGGACGACTTGCCGACGCCCGGCCGGGCCGCCACGACGATGAGGTTGCCCGGCTGGAGTCCCGACAGGAGGTTGTCGAGGTCGATGAACCCGGTGGGGACGCCGGCGAACGCCGACTCGCGCTGGTGGATGTGCTCGAGCTGGAGCATGCTCTCGTCGACCAGCGTGCGGACGGAGACCAGCTCTTCCTTCTCGTCCTCGCGGGCGACCGCATAGACGAGTCCCTCGGCCTCGTCGGCCGCACGCCGCGGGTCCTCGGGGATCGAGTACGCGCGCGACATGATCTGCGAGGCGGCGTCGATCAGCCGGCGCAGCAGCGCGTGATCGGAGACGATCTTGGCGTAGTACGCGGCGCTCCCGGGCGTCGGCACGGACTCGACGAGGTTGTAGATGTAGAGCGCTCCGCCGGTCGCCTCCAGCTCGCCGCGCCTCGTCAGCTCCTCGACGATGGTGATCGCGTCCACCGGCTCGCCCCGCGCGTACATCGCGAGGATCGCCTGGAAGATCTTCTGGTGCACCGGTCGGTAGAAGTCCGGCGCCTTCAGCGTCTCGATCACCGAGGCGATCGCCTCGGGCGACAGCATCATCGACCCGAGGACCGACTCCTCGGCTTCCAGGTTGTGCGGCGGCACCCGGTCGGTAACCGGGCGCGCCCGAACTTCGTCTGCGACCGCCACTCATCCCCCTCCGACGAACCAGCAGTGTCCAGGAGAAGACATGTGAGGAACAACGCTCAGGACCTGTGGAATGGGAGTGGAATTCGGCTGATAACGAACTGGCCTGCACGAACGCTCGATGAACTGCTCCGACAAATGGCGAAGAGTTTTCACGGACCAAGGCTAGGCAGAGGGTCTGACACCCTCCGACCTGCCGAAATGCAGCCCGTTACTCCGCGACGACCTCGACCGTGACCGCGGCCTCGACCTCGGGGTGCAGGCGGATCGTCACCTCGTGGGTGCCGATGGTCCGGATCGGCTCGGCCAGGTGCACCGTCCGCCGGTCAACCGTCGCGCCGGTCCGGGCCTCGAGCTCCTTCGCGATGTCGGCCGCGGTCACGCTGCCGAACAGCTTGCCCTCCTCGCCGGCCTTCGCCGTCACCGTCAGGGGCGCCGCGGTCAGCTTCGAAGCCACCTCTTGCGCCTCGAGCACCGCCTTCTGCACCTTCTGATGGTGCGTCCGGCGGAGCCGCTCGGCGTTCTTGGCCGACCCCTTGGTCGCGGGCGCCGCGAATCCCTTGGGAATGAGGTAGTTGCGCGCGTAGCCGTCGGCGACGGATACGACATCGCCGGGCACGCCCAGCTTCTCGACTTCCTTCTGCAGGACGATCTTCATGGCCGGCCTACCGGGCGCTGTAGGGCAGCAGCGCCATCTCGCGGGCGTTCTTGACCGCCGCGGCGACATCGCGCTGGTGCTGAGTGCAGGTCCCCGTGACCCGCCGGGCCCTGATCTTGCCCCGGTCGGACACGAACTTGCGGAGGCTGCCGACGTCCTTGTAGTCGACGTAGGCAACCTTGTCCTTGCAGAACACGCAGAACTTCTTCTTCTGCTTCTTCTGCCAGGCCTTGTCGTCCTTCTCCTTGCGCTTTCGCGGTCCCTTCTGCGGTGCTCTAGGCATCCAGTGGCGTCTCCTCTTGCGGTCCGCCCACGCCGACGCTCACGTTCTCCGACCAGTCGGAGGCTCCGCCGGAGCGGCCCTGCCGCTCGGGCTTCGCGGTCGCCCACCGCAAGCTGGGTGCGACCTCGTCGGCCTCGATCTCGACCTTGCTCCTGCGCTCGCCCTCGGCCGTCTCCCACGAGTTCGTGCGGAGCCGTCCGACCACGACCACCCGGGTTCCCTGGGTGAGCGACTCGGCGATGTTCTCCGCCAGCGACCGCCAGGCGGTCACGTCGAAGAACGACGTGTCGGCGTCCTTCCACTGGCCCGACTCGTCGCGGACGCGGCGGCTGACCGCCACACCGAGCTTCACGACCGCCGCCCCGTTGGGGGTGTAGCGCAGCTCGGGATCGCGGGTCAGGTTGCCCACGATCGTCACCTGGTTCTCACTCGCCATCACCGTCACCACCTTCGTCGAACCGCCTCCCGGGCCGATGGCCGCCTCCGAGAGGGGGGAAGAACCGGGCGCTCGCTCGTGCGAGACGCCCACGCGGCTCACGCCGCGCGAACAACCACCTTGAACCGGACCACGTCGTCGGCCAGGGAGAGGACCCTGTCCAGCTCCTTGATCGACGCCGGGTCGGCGTTCATCTCCGCCACAACGTAGAACCCTTCAGATCGCTTGTCGATCTCGAAGGCGAGCCGGCGACGACCCCACTGATCGACCTTGGTCACGTCGCCGCCGGTGGCGCCGATGACCCCTTTGACCCGGTCGATCACCCCCGAGACGGCCTGATCGTCGGCCTCCGCGGGCAGGATGAGCATGATCTCGTAGTTCCTCACGTACCACCTCCTCTGGACTGAGCGGCCCCCAGGGGGAGCAGGAGTTGGAGCCCAATCCTACCAGCAGCCCGGACTGGCCTTTCGGGGCACCCCTCCGGTCGATCCCGGCGATGGTATCCGCAGCCACCGACACGCCCGGCCGGACCCCTCACCCGGCGTAGACTTGGCCCGACAGACGCCGTGCACTTCTTTCGACAGGAGGCGCGAGCCATGAGCGTGACCGTCCGCGACGTGCGGGCCTTCAAGGAACGCGGTGAGCGGTTCGTGATGCTCACCGCGTACGACTTCCCCACCGCCACGATCCTCGACGAGGCCGGCATCCCCCTGTTGCTGGTGGGCGACTCGGTGGCCGACAACGAGCTCGGCTACCCGAACACCATCCCGGTGACCATCGAGGAGATGCTGCACCACACGCGGGCAGTCTCCCGTGGGGCGACCAACGCGCTGATCGTCGGCGACATGCCGTTCATGTCCTACCAGGCGTGCCTGGAGGACGGGATCCGGAACGCCGGCCGATTCCTCAAGGAGGGCGGCGCCCACGCGGTCAAGGTCGAGGGCGGCGTCATCGAGCTGACCGCCGCGCTCGTCGACCGCGGCATCCCGGTCATGGGGCACCTCGGACTGACGCCCCAGTCGGTGAACGCCATGGGCGGCTACCGCGTCCAGGGCCGCACCGACGAGGACGTGCAGCGGCTCCTGGAGCACGCCGACACGCTGGCGAAGGCCGGCGCCTTCGCCCTCGTCCTCGAGGGAATGCCGGCCGAGGTCGGCGAAGCGGATCACGGAGAGCGTCGAGATCCCGACGATCGGGATCGGCGCCGGGCCGCGACTGCGACGGCCAGGTCCTGGTGATCACCGACCTCCTGGGTCTGGGGACCGAGAGCGGCACCGAAGTTCGCGAAGGCGTACGCGGACCTGCGCGGCGAGATCGCCGCGCCGTGAAGGCGTTCCGCGGACGACGTGCGCGAGGGGCGTTCCCCGACGAGGAGCACTCCTACCACTGAGCCCCGCCCCGGCGCCGGGGGACCATAATCGTCGGATGAACCGGGAGCTGGCGCGCCGCGCCGGGGCGGGCGTTTCGCTCGTCACCGTGCTCCTGGCCACCGTCGTGACGCTCTGCGCTGGGGTACGCGCTCAAGGCGCCGTGCGCCGCGGGCGATTGGAGCGACGGACGCCAGTACAAGCACCTGTGCTACTCGGACATCGTGCCCGCTGTTCGGCACCGAGCAGCTCCAGGGGAGCCGCCTTCCGTACCTGGACGCGTGCACGACGAGGCCGACGGCCGGTGCGACGAGTACCCGGTCCTCACGATGTACTTCATGCGAACGGCCGCGTGGGTCGCGGCGCCGGTCGACTCCAGCTACGGAGCGTTCTTCCAGGCCAACGCGGTCCTCCTGGCCCTGTTGGCGCTGCTGATCGTCGTGGGCCCTGTACCGCATGGTCGGCCGGCGAGCCCTGTTCTTCTCGCTCGCCCCCACGTTGCTCATCTACGCCTTCATGAACTGGGACCTGCTCGCCGTCGCGCTCGCCACGGCTCGCCACGCTGGCCTTCTTTCGAGAACGCGACGGCTGGTCCGGCGCCCTCCTCGGACTGGGCGCCGCCGCCAAGATCGTACCCGGTGCTGCTGGTGATCCCGTTCGCCTACGACCGGCTGCGGCAGGGTCGCCGGCGAGACGCCGCCCTGCTGGTGGGCGCGGCCGTGGCGGCCTGGGCGGTCGTGAACCTCCCCTTCGCCCTGGCGGCCGGGCACGCCTGGGGGACGTTCTTCCGATTCAACGCGGCGCGGGCGCGTCGACTGGGACAGCCTGTGGTTCGCGGCCTGTGACCGGCTGGGCGCGAACGGCGGAACGTGCGCCTGGTCGGCGCGGGGCATCAACGTCGCGTCGGCCGCGCTGTTCGTCGTCCTGGCGCTGCTGGTCTGGACGCTCCGGCGCCACCGGCTCCGCGAGACGCCGGCGTGGACCCTGGGGTTTCCGCTGATCGCGCTGTTCCTGCTGACGGACAAGGTCTACTCACCGCAGTACGGGCTGTGGCTGCTTCCGTGGTTCGCGCTCGCCCTGCCGAACGTCCGGTGGTTCGTCGCTTTCGAGGTCGCCGACGTCGCGCGTGTTCGTGACGCGCTTCACGTGGTTCGGCCGCCTGGCGGCGCACAGCGGCGACGCGGCGTTCGCCGGCTACCCGGCGCGTCCCCATCAGCGCCTTCGAGTTCGCGATCGTCGTCCGGGCGGCCATCCTGATCGGCTGCGTGGTCGCCTGGGTCCTCCGCGACCCACCGACCCTCTCGATGGTCGAATCGCTTCCATGGCACCGGGAACGGGCGACCCTTGGGTGGCAGTCGTGAGGACGCGCGCCGGCGGCGCCGCTCCGGCCGAGACCGACCCGCGCGACTCCGGTCTGGATCGCGCCGAGGAACGACGGAGCTTTCGGCAGGGCCTCCTGTACTGCCTGGCCGTCTTCGTCTCGATGCGAATCGTCCTGTCGCTCCTCGCGCTCGTGTCGATCGCGTTGCTGACGAACGCCGGCCTCCTGTCCGAAGGGGTGCGGAACGCCGCGCACATCCCCGGGCCGGTGAGCGTGCCGGGCTGGCCCGCGCACGCCGTCACGCCCGGGTGGCACAACCTGTGGACGGCGTGGGAGCGCGAAGACGCGCTGTGGTTCCTGCGCATCGCCACGGGTGGCTACGCGAACGGCGACGGGAGCGCGGCCTTCTTCCCGCTGTATCCGCTCCTGGTCCGCGGGTTCTCCTTCGCGATGGGCGGCCATCCCCTGGCGGCCGGCATCCTGGTCTCGAACCTGGCGCTGCTCGGGGCGCTGTGCGTGCTGTACGTCCTGACGCGGACCGAGCTGTCGGAGCCGACGGCCCGGCGCGCCGTCCTCTATGCCGCGGTCTTCCCCACGTCCTTCTTCTTCCTGGCGCCCTACAGCGAGTCGACGTACCTCCTGCTGGTCGTGGTGTGTCTCTGGGCGGCGCGGCGTGAACGGTGGGGAGCGGCGGCGGCCGCCGGCGCGGGAGCGGCGCTCACGCGCAACGTCGGCATCGTCCTCGCGCTTCCCCTCGCGGTCGAGGCCATCCAGCGATGGATGGAATCCGGGCGGGAACGGGTCCCGGTCCGTGGGCTGCTCGCCACGCTCGGGCCACCCGCAGGGACGGCCCTCTACTTCCTGTACTGGCAGCGGCGCGCCGGGGACTGGCTGGCGCCGGTCCACCAGCAGGCGGGCTGGGACCGGCGGCTGACGAGCCCCCTCAGCGCCCTCTGGCAGGGGACGCTCGACGCGTTCCACTTCACCGGGGTCTATCCGGGCGGCTACCACCAGCTCGACCTGCTCGTGGTCGCCCCCGCGCTCGCCCTGGCGGTCTATGCGACCGTCCGGTTCCGGCCCGCGTTCGCCGTCTTCGTGTGGGCCAGCCTGATCCCGCCCCTCCTGCTGGTCTTCTCGGGCCGGCCGCTCATGTCGCTGCCGCGGTTCCTCCTGCCGCTGTTCCCCCTGTACTGGGCGGCGGCCGTCTGGACCCGGAAGCACCCCCTCCGGCACGAGGTCTACCTGGTGGCCTCGTCCCTGCTCCTGGGGGTCATGCTCCTGCTGTTCGTGAACTGGTACTACGTCTTCTAGCCCTTCGGCCCCCGCCGGGGCCTTCCAGGAACGTCGGCCGGGCTCATTTCTTTCACCCCCCAACCGGCCTAAGATTCTGTCCCCGAGGCCTACAGATTCCGGAGCCTCCGGCCGATGGGACATAGGTATGCCGATCAAGGTCATCATCGCGGACGACCACTCGCTGGTCCGACAGGGCCTCCGCCGGTACCTGGAGATGGCGGGGGACATCGACGTCGTGGGCGAGGCCTCCAACGGCTTCGAGGTGCTGAAGCTGATGGAGAACGGCGCGGGCGTCCCCGACGTGGCGCTCCTGGACATCCGGATGCCCGAGATGGACGGCCTGGAGGCCGCCCGCCGCATCCGGCAGCAGCACCCCGACGTGGGCGTGATCATGCTGACCGCCTACGACGACCGCCAGTTCGTGGTGGAGGCCGTCCGGGCTGGGGCGCGCGGCTACGTCCTGAAGGCGCGTGACGCCGAGCACCTGATCCAGACGGTCCGCCTGGTGGCCGGCGGCAACATGGTGATCGATCCGCAGCTGGTGGTCGCGCTGGCCGAGGAGCTGACCGACGCGAAGGAGCGCGACCGCAAGGCCGAGACGCTGACGGCTCGAGAGGTCGAGGTCCTGCAACTCCTGGCGTTCGGGCACACGAACAAGGACATCGCCGAGCAGCTCTACATCTCGCCCGACACCGTCAAGACCCACCTCGAGCACATCTTCGAGAAGCTGGGCACCTCCGACCGCACCGCCGCGGTCGCGGAGGCCCTCCGCCGGCGTCTCATCGAGTAGTAGCCTGGGGGTCCGTATCCCCCATTCGGCCCACGCGATAAATCCCCAAGAGACGTCATGCCAGACACAGTCTCGGCCGGTCATGCTGACGGGATGATCGGGACACGAACCGCGAGCGACGAGCCCGCCCGATTGTCGATCACCCCGGCGCAATCTCCGCTTCTCACGTTTCGCCGCCAGATATGGGTGGTGATCGCGGGGGGAGCCGCCGCGACCGTCATCGCGCTTCGGCCGATGGGCACCGGCGTCGGCTCCCAGGCGCGCGCCGGGCAGACCGCGCTCCTGCTGTCCACCGCCGTGGCCGCGGGACTCCTGGCGGTCCTCGCGCGCCGTCCCGAGGGCTGGCGCGGAACGCGGCTCATGGCCTGGGGCATGATGCTCTCCGCCATCTTCCAGACGGTCGTGTGGGTCCTCGCGATCGGAACCGGCGGTCCCGTCCACGCCAATGCCACCGCCGCGGCGGCCGCAACGCTGCTCGCCGTGATGCTGGGCGTGGTCGTGATCGACTTCGAGGACCACCTGCGCAACCGGCGCGCCGACGTGATCTCCGACGTCGCCCTGGTCGCCGCCCTGCTGGGCGGCATCGCCTACCTGGCGCTGGGGGCGCCATCGATGCATCGGACCCTCGGCAACAGCTCGGCCCTGTCGGCGATCGTGGCGCTCGCGGCCGTGCTGGTGCTCTCCGGCTGGTGCGTCCTGGTCCTGTGGGTGCGATCCCCGCTGCACTACGGGCTGGCGGCCACGGCATGGGCGCTGGCCATCGGCGCGCTCTGGCTGGACGCGGACCGGACGCAACTGTTCCATGCCGGGCCGCAGGGACCGGCGCTGGTCTGCTCGTTCGCCGTCCTCGGCCTGACCGCGCTCATGGCGGCGGCTCCGGCGCTCCGGAAGTCGCGCCCGTCCTCGACGCGCGAGCAGTGGTGGCTGCGACCGAGTCTCTTGACCGTCTGCCTGGGCGGAGCGTGCCTCACACTGGGCTTCGCCCTGACGAGCCACAGCGTCCAGAGCGCCAGCCGGCTCCAGGCGGGCCTGCTGCTCGGCGTCGTCGCGGTCCTGGTGGCGATCCGCTCGTTCATGAGCCAGGGCGCGACCAGCAAGGCGACCACGCAGCTCGGCCGCGCGCTGGAGGAGCGCGAGGACGCGCTCGAATCGGTCCGCCGTGCGGGCGCCGAGGCGGCCGCCTCCGAGTCGCGCCTGCGACTGCTCTTCGACGCGGCGGCCGACGGAGTGGTCGAGCTGGACGGCACCGGCCGCATCCTCCGCGCCAACGACGCCTTCTGCCAGATGATGCAGCTCGGGATCGACCAGGTGCTCGGGCGGCAGTGGCGCGACGTGACCGGTCATGCGCCCGTCTCGGAGAACGAGACCGAGGCGCCGATGACGGACCTGCCGGCAACGGGGCAGGGAGAGCTCACGGTCGAGGGGCGCACGGTCTATGTCGAGTCACGGTCATCCCAACTCCCCGGCGACCCGCCGGGAATGCTGCTGTTCATCCGCGACGTGACCGCGACCCGCGTGGCCGACCAGACCATCCGCACGCTGTTCCAGTTCCTGCAGGACCGCGACGAGGACCGCACGCGGCTGCTGCGGCGGAACGACTCGACGATCGAGGCGGAGCGCAACCGCATCGCGCGCGACATCCACGACGGCCCGATCCAGGGAATCTCGGCCGCCTCGCTGTCGCTGGAGGCGGTCAAGATGCTGCTCACCGCAGGCGAGACCGACAAGGCCGAGGCCATGCTCGCCGAGGTGCGCACCGAGCTGTCGGACGAGGCCGAGAGCCTTCGCCGGCTGATGAGCAACCTGCGTCCGCCGCTGCTGGACGAGCGCGGCCTCATCCCCGCGGTCCGTGAGCTGTCGCTCCGGGCGGAGAAGGACCTCGGCTTCGCCGTCTCTGTCGACGGCGCCGCCGATCAGGCCGTCCCGGAAGAGGTGGAGGTCCTCGCCTATCGCGTCGTGCAGGAGGCGCTGTCGAACGTGGGCAAGCATGCGCACGCCTCGACGGTCGAGGTCCGCATCCGGTGCTCGGGCGGCATCCTGGACATCGAGGTGGGCGACGACGGATCGGGGTTCGACCCGACCAAGGCTCGCGACTTCCTGCGCAAGGGCAAGGTCGGCCTCGCATCCATGCGCGAGCGGACCGAACTGGGCGGCGGCACTTTCACCGTGCGAAGCCAGCCGGGACGGGGAACGACCGTGACCGCGTCGCTGCCGTACGAGGTCCTCGACCCGACGAAGACACACCCGCGGCCGCACGACCTGGCCGGCGGCCTCGGCCTCCCCGGCTAGCGGCGCCGCAGCAACCCGCTGGGCGATTCGCTCGGGGTCGGGGTCGGGGACGGGCTCGGCGAGGGGCTCGGGCTGGGTGACGGGGAAGGGGTCGGAGACGGCGAGGGACTCGGTGACGGCGACGGCACCCCGCCCCTGGGGTGCGTGTTGTAGCCGGAGAAGTCAGGAGGCGGGAAGCCCTGCACCGGCGTCCCCGCCGTGGCCTTCGCCATGAACTCGTGCCAGATGGCCGCGGGGATCGAGCCCCCCACGATGTCGCCGAAGCCGTCGATGTTGTGCATCCCGGTCGTCTCGTTCTTCGGGTAGCCCATCCACACGCACGCGGCGAGCTGGGGCGTGTAGCCGCAGAACCAGGCGTCGACGAAGTTCTCGGCCGTTCCCGTCTTGCCGGCCACGGGGCGGGTGCCGAGCGCCGCCGCGGTCCCGGTGCCCTCCGTGACGACGTGCTGCATCGCGTACGTGGCCAGCGCGGCGTCGTTCGGGTTGAGCACCTGCGCCCCCTTCGGCTTGGACCGTGCCGTGAACAGCGGGTTGCCGCTGAGGTTCTTCACCTGGACGATCGGCTGCACCGGGTGATGGACGCCGTTCGCGGCGAGCGTTGCGTACGCGTCGGTCATCTCCAGGGGGGTCACCGACTGCGATCCGAGCGCGATCGAGCACACCGGCTGGAGGGTGCTGGTGATGCCCATGCGGTGCGCCACGTCGACCACGTGTTTCGGGCCCGACCTGGGCGACCAGCTGCGCGAAGATGGTGTTCACGGAGTGCGCCGTCGCGCTCACCAGGTTCATGGTCCCGGCGGCCTCGTCCGCGTAGTTGTGCGGCTGCCAGGGGGCGCCGTTCGTGTCGCACTTCGGGTTGTTGATCGTGATCGACGGCGGCCCGTACCAGGTCGAGAGCAGGCTGATGCGGTCCTCGAGCGTGGCGATCAGGGTGAACGGCTTGAACGAGCTTCCCGCCTGCCGGTGCGCGTCGACGGCCCAGTTGCTCACCAGCCGCTTCTTCGGCGGCAGGCCGCCGACCATGGCCCGGATCTGGCCGTTGCGCGGGTCGATGGCCACGAGCGCCGCCGCCGGCTGAGAGGGGCTGTTCAGGTACTTGTAGACGGCGCTCTCGGCGTCGCGCTGCATGTTCAGGTCGAGCGAGGTCGTGATCTTCAGGCCGCCTCCGAGCGTCTCGTCCTTGCCGTACTGACTCAGCAGTTGCTGGTAGACGTAGTCCGTGAAGTAGGGAGCGGCGGAGTTGACCGCGAGCGGATGGTTCTTCCGCACCTTCACCGGCCGGGCCGACAGGTCGATTGCGTCGGACTGGCTGATGTAGCCCTGTGTCGCCATGTCCTGCAGCACCACGTTGCGGCGCGCCACGGCCTCCGTGGGATGGTGCACCGGGTCGTACGTCGAGGGCGCCTGGATCAGCCCGGCGAGCGTCGCCGACTGCACCACGCTCAGCTGCCTGGCGGGGATCCCCCAGTACGTCTCGGCGGCGGCCTGCACGCCGTAGGCGCCCTGCCCGAAGTACACGGTGTTCAAGTAGCGCTGGAGGATCTCGTCCTTCGAGTACTGCTTGTCGATCTTCATGGCGATGATCGCCTCGGTGATCTTGCGCGAGACCGTCCGCTGGCTGCCCGTGTAGACGAGCTTCACGTACTGCTGCGTGATCGTGGACCCGCCCTGCTCGAGCTGCCGGTGCCGGAGGTTGGCGAGCGCCGCGCGGGCGATGCCGGAGAAGCTGACGCCGCCCTCGTGGTAGAAGTTCTTGTCCTCGATCGCAACGACGGCCTGCCGGAGCGGCAGCGGCATCTGCGACAGGGGGATCTCCGTCCGGTTCACCTCGGAGTGCAGCGTCGTCAGGACCTTCCCGTGGCGGTCGTAGACGTAGGTCGTCTGCGCCAGCGGCGGCGCGCTCGGGATCTTCGTCTGGGAGTAGAGATAGAAGAAGACGCCCAGCAGGACGACGAACAGGGCCGCCGGCACCGCCAGGAACACCCACCAGAAACGCCGGAAGAAACCGCGGCGGGGCTTGCCAGCGGTCCAGGAAGAAGAGGAGGAGGGGCGTTTCTTCCCTCCGCGCTCGCCGGTGCGGGTGCGGACGGCCAAGACCGACAGATTCTACCCGGGGGCCGGAGCGCAACCGTCGGAAAGGCGTGCTCGGCGGGTGGAGAAGGTGTGACGGGACCGGTCAGACCGCGTGCCGGGCCAGGTAGGCCTCGGACAGGTGGTTCCACGAGCAGCCGGTGCAGACCTCGACGACGTAGCACGCGCTCCCCTGCACGCGCGCGGCCAGCCGGAGGGCGTCCTTGACGGCCCAGGGGCGGCCGTTGTCGTGCTTCAGGGTGTCGGCGAAGACGTAGGCCAGGAGCCGGAGGTCGCGCTGGTCGCAGACCGGGCAGGGGCGGGTGGCCTCCATGCCCAGGGAGCGGGCGGCCCGCAGCAGATCCGGATGGGCGTCGCACACTTCGAGGCGCGAGAGCATGCCGGTGCGCAGGTCGCGGAGCAGCGCCCGCTTGGCCAGGGTGTAGTCGACGGTGCCGTGGCTCCGTCGAGACGGCGTGCGCCGCGTGAGCCGCTTCCTCGGCGCCTCTCCCAGCTTCGTCGGCCCGGCCTTCGGGCCCTTCCGTTCCCGCTCCGACATGGGACGGTCATTCTACCCTCGGGGTCTCCGCAGGGGGCCTGAAATCTGGAGGAACGGGACGGGTCAGGAACCGGTCCATCCGATCCGGCCGAAGTACGGATCCAGGCCGGCCTTTCGGAACGCGGCCAGGGCCTGCGGGCTGGAATCCTCGTTCCAGACGAGCGTCACGTGGTCCTGCACCTGGTAGTTGCGGGCGTACGTCCAGCAGATGGCCTGGAGGTTGGGCCACGTCCTGGCGGTGGCCGCGGACGCGGTGATCCAGTTCGCCTTGTCCTGCGGTGTCCCGGTCGGGTTGCCGCACGCGGTGAACTCCTGGACGCCGACCTCGCCGATGAACAGCGGCTTGCCGAGCTGCTTCGAGAGCCGCTCCGCGGGGGCGAATATCTGCTGGAAGGTCCGCTCGCCCAGCTGCTTCTCGCACGGCCACTTCAGGTAGCCGTCGACGCCGAGGTAGCTGTAGTCGCTCGTCGGCGGCAGCCACGCGCTCGGGCCGCCGTGCACGCCCAGGTACGTGCGGTCGATCAGCGTCAGGACCCAGACGACGTTCGTCACCTTCAACTGCTGGAAGATGCGGTGGACACGCTCGAAGGCGGCGACGTACTCGGAGGCCGAGCCGAGCTGCGGCTTGCGCCCCTGCCCCTGCGCGATCTCGGGCTCGTGGTGGAACGTGAAGAACATCCGGATGCCGGAGTCGCGGATGGAGCGCGCCTGCTTGCGGATCCAGGGGTCCTGCGAGCCGTCGGCAACGTCCGCAAAGGTGAGCTGCCGGCCGCGCGTGCGGTACAGCTCCCAGGAGACGTAGGGAATGGCGCCGTGCGTGGCGGCGGTCACCACCAGCGCGCCGGGGATGTGGCGGTCCCACAGCGAGTACTTCCGCACGATGGCGAACGGGCGGCCGACCTCGCTCTCGAGGCGAGGGATGACCGACGGCATGTCGTCGCCGCCCAGGCCCCACCAGACGTGGCCGGGATGGGGCGACGCGCTCAGCATCGACCGCTTCGGCGAGGGGGGCGCCGACTCCGGCTTCCCGCTCGAGGTGCAGGCGGCCAACAGGAGCAGCGGCGCGAGCGCCGTCACGACGAGCAGACGGATGGGGTGCCGGGAGATAACCGTGGCTCCGACGATACCCGGAGACCTCCCCCGCGAACGCGCCACGGTTGAAGGAAACGCGCCGAGGTTGTGGAGGATCCGTGACACGAGGGACGCAATCGGAGCACGTCGCCTACCGTGGAACGACCGGTGCCGATCACAGCGTTCGTCGCGCGGAGGAAGGTGCTCCTCCTCGGTCTGGCCGTCCTGCTGGTGGCGGGAACGGCCGGGCGTCTCGTGCTGCTCGACCGCGGCCGCTCCATGGGCACGCCGGCCGCACAGGGGTCGCCGGCGACCAAGGGCGCCTCGCTCGCTGACGGGGGCGCCGGCCGCCCGGGCGACGATCCAGCTGCCACGGGGAGTGACCGACATCCTGGCCGCGGACGGGAGCGTCTGGGCGGCGTCCTCGGCCGGCGTGCAGCGCATCGACCCGGCAACGAACTCGGTGGTGACCACCATCCCGCTCCCCCATGTCGGCGACGGCGGGCGCCTCGCCTGGGCCGGGGGGAGCGTGTGGGCGACGCAGGAGTCCGGGGTCCTGACGCGGATCGATCCGCTCACCAACCGCGCGATCGCGAGCATTCCCCTCGGCGGGCCGCCCGCGGACGTCGCGGCCGGCCACCGGGTCCTGTGGGTCGGCGTGTACGACGCGTCCGGCGGAGACGTGCGGGTGCTGACGATCGACCCCACCACGAACCGGATCACCGCGAACTGGTCACTGGATCCCGAGATGGGACAGCTCGTCGTTCGTCGACGGAACCCTGTGGGTGGGGTCGACCAGCGGCGAGCGCCGCGTGGCGAGCATCGACACGGCCACCGGGCAGGTGAGTGCCGAGCGCGAACGGGAGCTGCCGGAGACGTCGGCGGACGGGGCGCTCTGGACGGCCGCGCACGGCGCGGCGCGGATCGATCCGGAGAACGGCTCGACGGTCGCGACGGTGGATGCCGGCAACGTGGACCAGGTCGCCGCCGGACTCGGCGCGGTCTGGGTGCTGACCCAGACCGGATCGAGGTCCAACTCCATCTACCTGCCCGACCCGAAGAAGCCCGCCACGGTCGTGGCCATCGACCCCGCCACGAACCGGGTCGTCGGCACCCCGGTCCCCGTCGGCATCTCTCCCGCGCACATGACGGTCGGAGCGGGCGCGGTCTGGGTGGCGCAGTACGACAGCGGCCTGGTGACGCGCATCGAGCTGCCCTGAGCGACCGCCCGCGCGGTTGCGTTTCAACCCTGCTCGACGACCGCCCGCGCGGTTGCGCGAACGGCCCTGCGTTCTCCCAGGAACGGGAGCGACACGATGCGCTCAACGGTGACCACCGCGTCGGTCGAGCCCGCAGCGCACCGGCACGCGAGGAGCTTCGCGCCGTTGTCGGCCGCGTACTCGGCAGCGTACTCGGCGGGCGACGCCTCGGATGGCACCACCAGTTCCTGGGCCGCGGCCAGTGCGGCAGCGTCCGCCGCCGTCTGCGCGCCATCCCTCGCGGAGAGGACCCGGAGAACGTCGACGCAGCCGAGTGCGAGCACCATCGTCATGAGCAGGAGTGCTGCAACGACCACCGACACGGACCCACGTTCCCGGCGACGCTCCCCCGGCCTCATGGGCCCGCCTCCTCCTGCCGCATGGTCGCGCGGGCGGACAACCGCACCTGCGACGGAAAGAGCCACCTGACGACCGGCACCACGATCGGGGCGTCGTAGGTGACCATCACCGTGACCGGGCCATTCGACGCAGGGGCGCGCTCGATCGCGACCCGGATGCGCGAACGATCCAACGTCGCGGCAGCGGCGGTCGCCGCGTCGCGGACGCTCCCGTCGTCCCGGCTCACGGCGGCCTGCCTCGCTCCGGCGCGAGCCGCCTCCTGAAGGATCAGCTGATCCTTCGCGAAGAGGGCGACCTGCAGCAGAGCGAGGCCGACCACCAGCACGAGCGGGAGCACGAGCGCGAACTCGACACTGGCCGAGCCACGCGTGTTGGAACGCCACCCACTCTTCATCGTGGTACGCCGCTACGAGACGCTGTTCGTGAGCTGATCGATGATGTGGTCGAAGAACGCCGGCAGCTTTCCCGACGACCGCGCCCACGCGATCAGGACGATCGCGATGGCCGCCGCCGCGAGGATCACCAGGGCGTACTCAGCCGTCGTCTGCCCCCGCTCGTCGCTCCCCCGACCGCCGCCGGCGGCCACTGCCGCAGAAACAGCGCGGACTCCGTCCTGGAGGACCAGCCCCACCCAAACGCACACGCGAAGCATGCTCACCTCCTTTCCATTCCCGTCCGGTTGTCAGTGGAGGGACCGGACCGTTGCCAGCAGGACCGGACCCACCGTGAGGAGGAGGAAGGCGGGAAGGATGAGGAGAACGAGCGGGAAGAGCATCTTGACGGGTGCGCGCCGGGCCAGCTCCTCCGCGCGCGCTCGTCGTTCCGCACGAAGGTCAGTCGCGATGCCGCGGAGCGTCGCCCGTGGTGACGTTCCCAGGCGATGTGCACGCCCGAGTGCCGAGGCCAGCGTCGCCATGCTCTCGGACTTCGTTCGAGCGGCCGACTGTTCCAGTGCGGAGCGCCAGTCGAGACCGAGCGAGATCTCCTTTCCCACACGGTCGATCTCAGCGCCCAAAGGGCCGTGCAGGAGGCCCGCCGAGCGCTCGACCGCGGTCGCGGGAGGGAGCCCCGCCTCGATCGCGGCCAGAAGCAGCTCCACCAGCTCGAGGACGTGCCGGTCGATCGCCGCACGCCGGGCGGCCTCACGTTTGCGGAGCACCATCGCGGGGAGTCGCAACGCCACCGGGAGCGCACACATGGCGATCACCGCGGCGGGCGGCCAGAGCAGGATGAGGGCCGCTGCGAAGCCGGCGCTGACGAGCAGCGTGAGCGTCTTCATCCCCGCCACGTCGTCCGGCGTCCAGGGGCCCGCGCTTCTCTCCAGGAATTCGGTCACGGATGGGTCGGACCCAAGACGGGCTCCCAGCCGGGAACGCCCGAGCGTGGCGAAGAGGCTCGGGGACGGTTCCCACCCGGCCGGTGCTCCGGCGAGCATCGCGAGACGTTCGTCGATGCGCCGATCGGATCGAGCCCCGAACGACGCGGCCGCAAGGGCCACCGAGCAGGCTGCGAGCGCGGCCGGGATCCACGTCATTCCCATCACGCCTCGATCCGCAGCAATCGACGGATCCAGAGCAGCGCCAGGCCGTCCAGGAGCAACCCGGTCGTCACCATCACCGTGCCGGACATCGAACGGAGAACCGGTTGCATCTGTCCCCGTGACGTCAGCGCCATGACGAGGAAGAACCCCACCGGCAGCACGCCGAGGACCAACCCGGAGATCCTGCCCTGAGCTGTGAGCGCACGAAGCTCCCGCCGCAGGCCCAGGCGATGCCGGATGGTTCCCGACACTTCGTCGAGCGCGGCGGCGACGTCCCCTCCAGCTCGGTGGTGGATGCCGAGCACCAGCGCGAGCAGGCGGCTCTCGTCCGTGCCGATCCGCTCGGCGAACCGTTCGAGCGCCGGCTGGAACGGCGCGCCCACCGCTCGGATGGACAGGAACTCCTGAGCCGCGTCCTCGAGGGGAGGCCTGGTCTCTGCCGCCGCGAACTCGACGGCTTGCGCGATCGATTGGCCGCCGCGAACGGCCGAGGCGATTCCATCCGCGAACTCCTGCACGCGCCGGTCCATCGCCTCCCGCCCGGGACGCGCCCGCCGTCGTCGAAACGCGCGGAACGCAACGGCCGCTCCGACTCCGGCCGCGACCGCCGTTGGCCCTCCGCCGAGGAGCCACCCGGCCCATGCGCACATCGCCACTCCGGCGACGACCGGCCAGGACGCACCCGGTCCCGCCGCCCGGAGTGCGGGGAGGATGCCCCGGCCGCCGAGGGCCTCGTTCGTCGGGCCGAGGATCAGGTCGCGATGCACCTCCAGCCGAAGGCGCCGGGCGCGTCTCCCGAACACCAGAGCGGCGACCGTCATGACCAGCGCGGTCAAGGCCGTGGTCGGTTCATGGATCGGACTCATTCGAGGACGTCCCCCAGCCGTCGGAGGCTGCCGGTCCACCGGCCGCAATCCCCCGCCATCTGGGCAAGCTCCGGCGCCCCGAATCGGGGCAGGACCCTTGACGGCGAGCCCGGATCACCTCGTTCGGCGAGACGCGCCTGGAGCCGTCGTGCGTCGCGGTGCAGCCGGGTCGCGTCGACCTGCGCCCCCGACATCAGCTCGACCAGGCGGACGTTCCTGCCGGACAGGCCGTCGAGCGCCGCCACGTGGGACACGACGCGCGCGCCGTCGGGGCGCCGACTCGTGTGCACGATCAGATCGATCGCCGCCGCGATCTGCTCCCGCACGTGCGCGGCAGGCAGATCGACGTCGGACATGAGCGCCATCGTTTCGAGGCGCCCCAGCGCGTCCTCGGGCGAGTTCGCGTGCGCGGTGGACATGGAGCCCTCGTGTCCCGTGTTCATAGCCTGCAGCATGTCCAGCGCCTCGCCGCCTCGGACCTCGCCCACGATGATGCGGTCGGGCCGCATTCGAAGCGCGTTGCGCACGAGGGCCCGGATCGTCACCTCGCCCCGGCCTTCCACGTTCGGAGGCCTCGATTCCAACGCGATCACGTGCGGCTGCGACAGTCGAAGCTCGGCCGCATCCTCGATGGTGATCAGCCGTTCTGAGGGCAGCGCGAACGACGACAGGACGTTGAGCAAGGTGGTCTTCCCCGAACCGGTGCCGCCGGACACGACGATGTTCATGCGCGCGCGAACGCAGTCGGCCAGCAGATCCATGGCCGGGCGCGGCACGGAGCCGGACCGGACGAGGTCGTCCGGCGAGAAGGGACGAAGGGAGAACTTGCGGATGGTCATGACCGGGCCGCAGAGCGAAAGGGGCGGAATGATCGCGTTCACCCGCGACCCGTCCTGGAGCCGGGCGTCCACATACGGTGACGACTCATCGACTCGCAGTCCGAGCGGGGCCACGATGCGCTCGATCAGATGAAGGACCTGTTCCTCCCCCTCAAACAACAGGCCCTCCGCCCTCTCGATCCGCCCCTTCCGCTCCACGTAGACGTCGTCGGCCCCGTTCACCATGACCTCACTGACCTCCGGGTCCCTGAGCAGCCGCTCGATGGGTCCGAGGCCGACGACTTCGTCGGACACCTGATTCACCAACTCGGTCAGGACCGACGACGAGAGAATGGTCCGCTCGTCGCGCAGCACGGCCAGCGCGTGTTCGCGCACGCGCATCCGCCTGGCCGGCCCTGAAAGACGTTCCAACGCTCCCGGACCCTGCCCCGGACCCTGCCCCGCGAGAAGGCGCCCCCTCACCAGGCCCCTGATGTGCTCCATGTCCACGCGCGGTGCGAGCACGTCAGCTCACCTCCGCCGTATCGGGCTGGAGATCCTCGAGGACGAGCGACGCGAGTCGCTCGACGTCGCGTGCGGCCCGTCCGGAGTGGGGGGCGAGCAACTCTCCGCGCTCCTGCGCACGCGGCACCGCGGGGTCGAGCCGGACGCTTGCGGTCGGGGCGACGCCCAGCACGCGCTCGACGTCGCTCATCCGGATGCTCCCTCGCGTCGCCTTGTTCACGACGACGCGCGCCCGCCGCGGATCCGGTCGTGCGATCCTCTGCAGTGCCCGCTTGCCTCCGTACAGAGAGAACAGGTCGAGCGTCGTCACCAGCAGGACCACATCGGCGGCGTCCAGCGCGGCGAGCGTCGCGGCGTCCGTCGAACGAGGCGTGTGGACCACGACCACGCGGAACGATTCCCGGAGCGATGCGATCGCAGCCCGGATCAGACCGGGTGCCGGCCCCTCGGGGGCGTCCGCGTCGGGTCCGAGCAGAGCGCTGAAGCCGGCCGGGTGCGGGTGCAAGACTTTCGACAGGTGCTCGGGCGACAGTTCGTCGAGCACGGGAATCAGATCGGTGATCGTTCGGGCCGCCTCGTCTCCCGGGATGCCCAGCGCTGCCGTCACGTCGGAGAAGGTCAGGCTTCCGTCCAGGAGCGCGGTCGGGACTCCCGAGGCGGCGACGCTCGCCGCCAGCTGACAGGCCACGAAGGTGGCACCCGCTCCGCCGCGAGCCCCGTGCACCGCGATCACCGACCCGGCGGTCGAACCCACGGAGCGCCCGTCGCGGCGGCGGCGGCGAACGCGGTCTACCAGCGCCTGCCGCTCCTCGGGCCAGCGAAACGCCCCCTCCGCCCCCAGAGCGATCGCCCGCCGAAGCATCGGCACGGTCAATTCGGGTGCGACCACGCAGAACCGAGCGCGTTCGACGCTCCTTCGCGACGCGCCGGTCATCCCCTCGTCCGCCAAAGCGGCCGCGATCTCCGGGCAGCAGACGACGGCGTCCACCGCGCCGCCGCGGAGCGCCTCGGTGAGCGGCTCCACGTCCGCCGTCGATGCCACGACGTCGATCCGCCCGTCCCGTACGGCGAAGTCGAGCACCTCCTGGTGCAGCGGCATGTCCCGGATCGCCACCACCACCCGGGCGAGGCTCGGGTGCAACAGCGCCGGCGTGGTGTCGGGCGAGGGCGGCGCCGGCGACGGCGCTGGATGCGGGCCCGCCGTCACCGGGGCCGCCACTCGCTCGCCTCGTTCCCTTCCTCTTCCTGCTCGCAGTCGCAACACGCGGCACCTCCATGCCATGGGCGGGGAAGGCATGGGGAAAGCGGGAAGGGAGGGAGGTTCGGGGAAGGCCCGGGAAGGGCCCTTGCGGTCGGGGACCGTCGATCCGTTGACCGTTCGAGCGCGCTCAGGTTACGCCGGCGTCGCACACGCGGACAATCGGTCGTTCGGGAGAGATCGCGGACACCGACCGGCCGATGCGCATCGACCCCGTCCGGCCGATGCGATGACGGTCACACCTGGCCGTACGTGTGCCCGACCTCGAACTCGTAGATCAGCCGCCGCTCATCGGCCATCGCGCGCAGGTACTCGTCGACGTCGTCGGGCTCACCGGCCAGCACGCGGTACAGCTTCAGGTTGAGCTCCGGCGCGTCCGGCCCGTCCAGGATCGTGACGGTCGTCTCCATCCCGAGCCACTCTTGTCTGTTGCGATCGGAGAACACGAACAGCGTCGACCGCGGGTCGCGCCGCAGGTGCTTCGTGCGGAGCCGGCCCTGAGTCCCGCTGCTCCACAGCTTCCCGTCGACCAACCCCACACCCACCCGGGCGACGTGCGGTGTGCCGTCGGCCTTGAGCGTGACCATGACGGCCGAGCGATTGTCTGCAACGAACGCACGGTCGCGGTCCGAAAGAGCCACATCGGCGACTATCTCACGGATCCTGGATCCGACCGGCGGCGCGGCTTGCCGGGGGCCGCCCCACGCGTGAGGATTGGCGACGTGGACTACCCGGACACCCACTACGCGAGGGCACCCGACGGCGCGTACATCGCCTACCAGGTCATCGGCGAGGGCCCGATCGATATCGCTTCCCAGACCGATTGGCCGGGCAACATCGACTTCGAGCTGGAGGACCCGCTCTTCCGCGCCTACCTCGATGAGCTGGTCAAGTTCGCGCGGGTGATCCGCCACGACCGCAGGGGCATCGGGCTGTCCAGTCGCAACGTCGCGCTCCCCAACCTCGAGACGCGGGTCGCGGACCTGCTCCTGGTGCTCGACGCCGTTGGGTCGGAGCGGGCCCTGCTGTCGGGGGAGTTCGAGTCGGGCTCGCCCAACGCACTGCTCGCGGCGACGCGACCCGAACGGGTTCACTCCATGGTGTGGTTCGAACCCTTGCCTCGGTTCGCCTGGGCTCCCGATTACCCCTGGGGCCGAACCTCCGAGGACCTGGCGCAGGAGCTTGTCGACATCGAGCAATGGGGCACCATGGAATACGGGCGGAGCTTCGTCGAGGACGCGGCCACGCGGGAGAATCCGTGGCCGGAGGCAGTGGTTCCCTGGATGATGCGAGCCAGCCGCAACGCGTGCACGCCGGACGTGGCTCGGGCACTCGCCGAGATCTGGTTCGAGTCGGACGTTCGTGCCGTCCTCCCCGCCATTCAGGTACCCACCTTGATCGTCGCCACGCCCAGCGCCGGTCCACACGGGGATCTGGGCCGCCACGTCGCCTCGATGATCCCCGGGGCCGAGTTTCTGGAGTACCCAACCGAAGGGTGGTCGGAAGAGGACATGCGCGCCAGCGCCGAGCTCGTCCGTCGGTTCGCGGGCGTTTCGCGGTCGGCAGCCGAGCTCGAGACCGTCCTGTCCGCGGTCCTGTTCACCGACATCGTCGGCTCGACCGAAAAACAGGCCTCGATCGGCGATCGGGGTTGGAAGGACCTGGTCGAGCGTCATCACGCCATCGTGCGCGACGCCCTCGGACGCTGGC
The DNA here is from genome assembly GCA_963770955.1 of uncultured Actinomycetota bacterium. Lineage (GTDB taxonomy): Bacteria > Actinomycetota > UBA4738 > UBA4738 > UBA4738 > DASPTB01. The sequence goes on along the minus strand of CAVYRK010000011.1, from coordinate 86,761 downwards.
GGGGCCTGGAGAACGACACGGCCGGCGACGGGTTCTACGCGACGTTCGACGGGCCCGCCCGCGCCATCCGCTGCGCGCAGGAGGTCGCGGAGCAGGTCCGCGCGCTCGGGATCGAAGTCCGCGCCGGCATCCACGTCGGCGAGTGCGAGATCGTGGACGGCAAGCGCGCGGGGCTGACCGTGACGATCGGCGCCCGGGTCGCCGCGCAGGCTGGCGCGTCCACCGTCCTGGTCACCCAGACGGTGAAGGACCTCGTTGCCGGGTCGGGGTTCACGTTCGAGGACCGCGGCGAGCACGATCTGAAGGGCGTCCCCGACCGCTGGCGCCTGTACCGGGTCGCAGCCTAGTCATCCCAGGCCGGCTCGATGAGCGCAGCCGCCCGTGGGAACTGCGGCGGTAACAACAGGCCGTTCGCGGCCAGGAACTGCCTGGCCACGGTGGCCACACTCTGCTTGTCGTTGACCACCCGCCCGATCAGCTCGGTCACGTTCTCCGTGGAGAGCCGGGCGCTCACCGCGTCGAGCAATCCCCGAACCTCGCCGTTCAGCTTGTCCGCGCGGATCACGGGCGTGATGTTCTCCGCGTTCTGGAGGTGCTTGTCGTCGACGAGCGGGACGAAGCCGTTCTCCCCGATGCTCGGGTCCGTGGAGAAGAGCAGGCCGATCTGCACCTCATTGCTCTTGAGCGCGGCGACGGTCTTCGGGCCCCCAGCGTCCAGCGGCGGTGAAGTCCTCGAAGAGGATCCCGTAGACCCGGTGCAGCCCCAGGAGACAGAGGGGCCGGAGCGGACATTCGGGCGGCCCACCGAACAACAGTTGGCCGGCGACCGGAGCCAGGGAGCTCATCGTCGTCAGATGGAACCGCCGAGCAGTCTGCGCGTTCGCCACGAACTCGTTCGTGTCGTCGGCCGGGGACGGCGTCGAGCACCGTGATCCCTCTCGGCCGCAGGAGCGCACGGTCCTGCGCGGCGACGACGGCGGGATCGTTCGACGCCCGCGCGTTCGGATCCGAGCGAACAGGAGCAGCGACGACAAGTACTCGGGCTTCAGGTCGATCTGGCCCGACTCCAGGGCGTTCTGGGAGATCTCCCGGGACGGGAGGTCGAACTGCCGCTCGACGCGGTAGCCGGCCCGCTGCAGGACCTGCGCGTACATCTCCGCAACGAGCTGGTTCTCGGTGAACGCGCCGGACACGCCGACGACGATCAGCTCCTTCTGCTCCGCCGGGGCCTGCCGGTAGGCGGCTCGGTCCCGGCGAGGTGCATGCTGCCATCGTCACGCACACCGCCAGGAGGAGGAGCTTCCTCATCCGGTCATCCTCGCCTCAGTGAGACGGCACAGTGACCGGATCATCCGCGGGGCGGCCCAGCAGGACGCGAGCCGGCGTGGGTCCCTTGCCCTTGAGCTCGACGACCTGGGGCGGGCCGAACTCGTAGCCGTCGCCCAGCTGCTCTGCCGTCGGCTCCGAGACCAGGGCACGGCCGGGCTCGGCGCTCTCCTGGAGCCGGCTGGCGAGGTTCACCGTGTCGCCCCACAGGTCGTAGGCGAACTTCCGATACCCGATGATGCCGGCGGCGGCCGGCCCGGTGGCGACGCCGACCCGGATCCGCACGAGGTCACCGGAGGGCCACCGGACCTGCTGCGCCTCAACGAGCATCTCGAGGGCCATCGAGGCGGCCGCCTCGGCGTGGTGCTCCATCGGAACGGGAGCGCCGGCCACCGCCATGTACGCGTCCCCGATGGTCTTGATCTTCTCCAGCCCGTGCCGGTCGGCGACCTGGTCGAACCGTCGGAAGAGCTCGTCCAGCGTGTTCGCGAAGTCCTCGGCGGAGGACCGGGCGCCCTGCTCCGTGGATCCGACCGCGTCGGCGATGAGCACCGTCACCTGGTCGAACGCCTGGGCGATGCGCCCGTCGGGGGTCGTCTTGAGCTGCTCGACGATGGCCTGCGGCAGGATGTTCAGCAGCAAACCGTCGGACCGCTCCCGCTCCTGCTCGACCTGGCGCTCTCGCAGGAAGACCTGTCGCGAGAACCGTTCCAGTCGATAGGCCGCCAGCGCGCCGAGCACCCCGAACGAGAGCAGGAAGAGCGTGGCCAGCACCCGGGTCACGTCGATGATGGAGGTCGTCGTGTACGCGTACGGGAGGTACGCGGCGATGCCGACCACCGTGACCAGAACCACCAGGATGAACCGAAGCCGGGCGAGCGTGTACGTGAACGCAGTGATCAGGATGATGCCGACGTAGCCGTACTCGGCCGGCAGCGTCAAGACGTGCGAGACGTAATAGACCCACACCAGGATGGTGGTGATGGCCACGACGACCGACATCCCCTGCCAGATCCGCCGGAACATCGGGGTGAACGTCAGCCCCAAGCCGACGAGCAGCATCGGGGTGAAGACGCCGTAGCGAATGACCGCGTCGAGCCGGAGATCGTCCCCCGAGAGGATGTGCGGCCGCAGGATGACGCCCCACGCGACCCAGAAGGAGATCCCCGCCACGAACGCGAAGCGGATGTTCATGATGTTGTGGCGGAACCGGTCCTCTCGAAACGCCGCCTCGAGGGACGGGTCGCGGAACCGCAACCGCAGCCGATCGAGTCCGAGCGGCCACTGCTTTCCAGCTTTCGTGGGTGTGTCGGCGCTGTCCATCGTGAACTCTCCAACCCCCAGGCCTTCAATGATGACGGCTGGGAACGGGGTTGTCAGGGGGGGCTATCGTCTTGGCCGTGACGAGGAAGGCGCTGATCCGCAGGCCGAGCCCGCGCATCCAAGAGGGCATCGTGACGCACCTCGAGCGTCAACCGCTCGACGCGGGCCTCGCCCTCCGGCAGTGGGACGGCTACGTCCGCGCGATGGAGGCGGCCGGCTGGGAGACCATCGAGGTGCCCGGCGGCGAGGACTTCCCGGACGGCGTCTTCATCGAGGACACGATGGTCGTCTACGGGAACGTGGCGGTCATCGCGCGGCCCGGGGCGGAGGTCCGCCGGGACGAGGTGAGGGCCGCCGAGGAGGCCGTGGCCGGACTCGGCTACTCCATCCGCCGGATCGAGCCCCCGGGCACGCTGGACGGGGGCGACGTGCTGAAGGTCGGCGACACGATCTACGTGCGCCAGGGCGGCCGCACCAACGAGGAGGGCGTTCGCAGGCTCCGCGAGGTCCTGGAACCGGAAGGCGCCACCGTCGTGACGGTCCCCGTGACGAAAGTGCTGCACCTGAAGTCGGCGGTCACGGCGCTCCCCGACGGGACGGTGATCGGCTATCCGCCGCTGGTGGACGACATCTCGGCGTTTCCGCGCTTCCTGCCCGTGACCGAGGAGTCGGGCTCGCATGTCGTGCTGCTGGGGGACGGCGTGCTGCTCATGTCGGCGGACTGTCCGCGGACGCGTGGACCAATTCGTCGCGCATGGGCTACCGGCCGCTGACCGTCGACATCGGCGAGTTCCAGAAGCTCGAGGGATGCGTGACCTGCCTGTCCGTGCGCTTGCGCGGCACAGAAATAGGTGCCTCCCTTTTGGCGGCGTTGGGAGTACCATGCGGTTGTTCTGCCTTGCGTGAGTTGGGACGCGGGACTTGAGCACCGGATGTCGTCCGGCATCCGGTCTGGGGGCCGGTGACCGCAGAGGGGGTCGCAATGAATCACAGGATCGCCTGGTCGCTCGCTTCTCGTTCTCGTCCTCTCCGCTTCCACCGCCGCGATCGGCGCGCCGCCGGCCCAGGCCCTGTCGAGCAACCCCGACCCGATCACGTCACGGGTCAACGGGAAGGTCTACGCCCAGGCCACGACAGGGGAACCTGATGTACCTGGCCGGCCGCTTCACCAAGGTGCATCGACAGAACGGCGACCGGCATCCCGGCCGGCAGCATCGCGGCGTTCGACCTGGCCACCGGCGACTGGGACCCGTCGTTCCTGCCGATCGTCGGCGGCGACCTCCACCTCAAGGTCACGCGCACTGGCCATCTCACCCGACGGCACGACGCTGTACGCGGGCGGCGACTTCGACTCGATCAACGGCACCGTCGTGAAGAACCTCGCCGCGATCGACCTCGCTACCGGGCAGGTCGACGCCGGGTTCGCCCCGACCCCGGCGGCGACGTGGATGCGCTGCTCGCCGGGACCGGACCTCCTCTACTGGGCGGCTCGTTCTCGCACGTCGCCGGGAAGCGGCGCCGGCACCTGGCCGCGGTCTCGCTACGACGGGACGCTCAGCGACAGCGTGGCGGCCCTACACCGAGGGCGGCGACTGTCCGCCGCCGTACCACGATCCGCAGCACTGCAGCGACGGCGGGAACGGGACGGTCCGCTCGCTCGTCTTCTCTCCGGACCACAGCCAGATCTACGTCGGGGGTTCCTACTACTACGTCAACGGCCAGCCGCGGAACTGCCTCTCGCGCGTCGAGCGCGACCGACGGGTCGCTCGACGGGTGGGCCGTGCCGTTCGGCGACATCGTCGGCGACCCGACAGGACCACAAGCCTGGGCCGAACAATGCGTGGACGATGGTGGTGACCGACACGCGAGCCTCTACGTCGGGTTCGGACGCATCCCGAACTACCTGCAGTCGTTCCATCTCGACCACGGAGCCTCGGGGACACGCCTGTGGAAGGACCAGTATGGTCGGCAACGTCGAGTCGGTGGCGCTGTCGCCGGACGGGACGCGGCTGTTCGCCGGCGGTCACTTCGGCACGGCGCAGGCTCGACTTCCAGCTGAACCAGTGCGGCGGCGCGTGGGTGCACGGCATGATCAGCGTGAACCCTGCCGACGGCACACTTCCTACTGCGACTGGATCCCCGACGATCCAGCCGTTCGGCGGCACAGAACGCGCCCGGGTCGGGCATGGCACCGCCGAACTACACCGGCGCCTGGGACATGACCGTCGTCGGCGACGCGCTGTGGGTCGGCGGCTACATGACGTCGGTCAGCGACCAGGAAGGTCGGAGGGTTCGCCCGGTTCACGATCTGACGGCGGCGAGCTCGGCGGCGCGGCACCCCCAAGCCGCGGCGACCCAGCGCGTGCCTTGACACCCGTGCCCAAAGGTCTAAGGATCAGACCATGAATCCGCAGGTCACGGCGCTGTTGAACGACCTGATCGCGGCCGGCCGGCCCTCGAGCAGGACGCTTCCCCTCCCGGACGGCCGGCGCAACTTCGATGACCTGTTCGCCTCGCTGTCCGACACCGATGCCTCGGTCGCCCTCCGCACCGTCTCCGTGCCGGGCCCGGGCGGAGACGTCCCGCTGCATGTGTACGATGCGGCCGGTGCCCCGCCTCGACCGATCACGCTGTTCTTCCACGGCGGCGGCTGGGTCTTCGGCGGCCGCCGGGCCTACGACGGGACGTGCCGGCTGCTGGCGGCGGCGAGCGGGACGGCCGTCGCGTTCGTGGAGTATCGACTCGCGCCCGAGCATCCGTTCCCGGCGGCAGTGGACGACGCCTCCGCCGTGCTCGGCTGGGTCCGCGAGCACGGCGCGGACCTCGGCTTGGATCCCGGCCGCCTGGCCCTCGTCGGCGACAGCTCCGGGGCGACCGTGGCGTTGGGAGCCTTGCTCCGCGCACGGGATCACGGCGACCCGCTCCCCCGGCTCCTGGTGCTCGCCTACCCGGCGCTCGACGCGTCGATGTCGAGCGACTCGTACCGGACGTTCGCCGACGACGACTTCCTCTCGCGCGCCGAGATGGAGTGGTACTGGGAGCAGTACCTGGGGCCGGACGGCGACGCGCGCGATCCGCTGGCGGCTCCGGCCCGCGTCCACGATCTGGCCGGCCTTCCGCAGACTATGGTGATCCTGGCCGAGCACGACGTGCTGCGCGACGAGGGCGAGGCGTTCGCCGAGCGGCTGCGGGTGGCCGGCGTCACCGTGACGGCCACGCGGTACGGGGAGATGCCGCACGGGTTCCTGGCCATGACGCGCTACCTGGACGGCGCGCGGGAGGCGATCGGCGACGTCGCGGAGGCCCTGTCGGGCGCGCCGGCCGCGCACGAGGCGAGCCGGACGTGACACCCGAGGCCAGCGCGCCGCCGCCGCACCGGCCCACCGAGGGCGACCCGCCCAGCATCGACGAGTACCGAGCCCTGATGGGCCTGTACCCCACCGGCGTCACGATCGTCACCTGCATGGGCGAGCGCGGTCCGGCGGGGATGACCGTGAACGCGATCGCCTCGCTGTCGCTCGATCCCATCCTGGTGATGGTCGGGTTCGGCCTGAAGAGCCGAACCCTGGCCGTGGTGCGCGAGTCCGGACGCTTCGCCGTCAACGTGCTGTCGCGCGACCAGCAGGATCTGAGCCGGCTGTTCGCCAGCAAGCTGCCCGAGCGGCAGAAGTTCGCCGGCGTCGGCTACGAGCCGGTCCACGGCGTCCCGATCATCGACGGCACCGTCGCGTGGCTGGTGTGCGACACGCAGGCGTTCCACCCCGGCGGCGACCACCTGCTCTGCGTCGGCCGCGTGGTCGCGATGGGACCCGGCCACACCGGCCGCGCGCCGCTGCTGTTCTACCGCGGGAACTACCGGGGGCTCGGCACCGAGGAAGCCCCGTAGGTCCGCTCGAACGCGGCCGCGGCGTCCCGGAACCGCCGCCGGTGGCCCTTTTCTCCGAGCCCGCCCTGGGCTAAGGTCTGGAACGCAGGCCTTTGCCCGCGGCACCGCCAAGGCCTCGGGAGGAGACGAAAGCGGTGGGGAACCTGACGTTGCAGCGCGTGGAGGCGGCGGCGACGCACGAGCTGGTTGTCGAGGAGATCCGGCGCGCGATCCACATGGGCCTCTACGTTCCCGGCGACCACCTCCCGGCCGAGCGCGCCCTGGCCGAGCAGCTCGGCGTCTCGCGCGCGACGCTCCGCGAGGCGCTCGGCGTGCTCCGCGCCGAGGGCTACGTCGAGAGCCGCCGGGGCGCGCACGGCGGGCTGGTCGTGCTGGACCAGGGAATCGACGAGGAACGGATGCGGCCCGTGGTGCAGGAGCGGCTCGACGAGTTCGAGGAGCTCCTGGACCTGCGCGAGGCGATCGAGGGCGCCGCGGCGCGGCTGGCGGCCGAGCGCCGGACTGCGTCGGACCTCAGGACGCTGACCGCGGCCTTCAACAGCATGGCCCGCGGGCTGGAGACCGAGCGCTTCCGCGCCGCGGACTCGACCTTCCACATGTCGGTGGCGGCCGCAGCGCGCAACCGGTTGATGCTGCGGGCCATCGAGGAGGCGCGCGCCGCGATGTGGATGCCCATCGACGACCGGATCGAGAAGGTCTTCCCCAGCGCCCACCGGCACCACGAGCGGATCCTCACGGCGATCCGCGACCAGAACCCGCGGGCGGCCGAACGCGCGGCGGTGGCCCACCTGGAGGTCGTGCGCCACGACCTGCGGCGGGCCGCGGGCGTCGGCGACCGCCCGGCACCGAAGGGCCGGCGCGCATGACCGGCCCGATCGAGTTCGGGTTCGCCGCCACCGCGGTGGACGCGCCCGGCGCCTCGGACGCGGAGCTGTACCAGTCGCTGCTCGCGGAATGCGAGCGGAACCGTTCGCTCGGGTTCACCACCGCGTGGGCACTGGAGCATCACTTCAGCGACTACTTCCCCACCCCCGACATCCTGCTGCTGCTGGCGAACCTGGCCCCGCGCTTCCCCGACATGGGCCTCGGGACTGCGGTGATCGTGACCCCGTGGCACAACCCGCTCCGCCTGGCCGAGCAGATCGCGATGCTCTCCGTGCTGGGCGACGGTCCGTTGCACCTCGGCCTGGGACGCGGTACGGCCAAGTTCGAGTTCGACGCGTTCGACCTGGACATGGAGGAGAGCCGGCAGCGGTTCCAGGAGAGCTGGGAGATCCTCCAGCTGGCGTTGACCGGCGAGCCCTTCTCGTACAAGGGCGACCTGTACCAGGTGCCCAGGGAGGTCCGCGTTCGGCCGCGCCCGGCGCGCGACCGCGTGCGCTTCTACGGCGCGATCGGGAGCCCGTCCAGCGCCGAGATCATGGGCCGGCTCGGACTGCCGCCCATCTGCACCTCGATCGGGAACATGGAGATGCAGGCCGCGACGATCCAGAACTGGAAGGCGGCCGCCGCCGAGAGCGGCATGGACACCGAGCACGTCACGCTCCCGATCCTGGTGAACTGCATCGTCGCCGACTCCGACGAGCGGGCGGTCGAGGACGCCAAGGAGTTCATGCCGCGCTACATGCAGGCGCAGGTCGACCACTATCAGGTCGACGTCACGCCGTGGGAGAACCTGAAGAGCTACGAGGCGTGGAGGCGCATCTTCGACGGGACGGCATCGCGGACGAATCCGGAGAACATCCCGCCGTGGACGCAGTGGCAGCTGATCGGCTCACCCGACACGGTCGTGGAGAAGACGAAGCTGTTCGCCGCGGCCGGGTTCAACCACTTCATCCTGCACTTCGGAACGCCGGGCGTCCCGCTCGAGGCGCGCACGCGCTGGGCGACGATGTTCGCCGGCGAAGTGGCGCCCGCGTTCGCGCCCGTCTCGCGGGCGGCGTCGGCTCCTCAGACCGCTCTGCGGTAGCGGCGCACGGCGAGCGGCGCGAACACCGCGACCAGGCCGACGCACCAAATGAGCGACTGGATGACGTACCAACTCGTGGCCTCGACACCCGGAATCTGGCCGATCAGAAGCCCGCGCACTGCGCTCGCCGTCACCGAGACCGGCTGGTGCTCGGCGAAGCCCTGCAGCCAGCTCGGCATCGAGCTGACGGGGACGAACGCCGACGACGCGAACACGAGCGGCGCCAGGATGGGGAACGCCGCGGCCTGCGCCGTCTCCGGGTCTCCCGTCCAGAGTCCGACCGTCGCGAATATCCACGACAGCATGTATCCGAAGAAGAGCAGCAGCAGGACGCCACACGTGGCTTCCCACGCGGGCGTGAGGATCCGGAAACCGACCAGGAATCCCACGATCAACATCAGGATCGTCACGAACACGTTGCGCCCCAGGTCCGCCATGGTCCTGCCAGTGAGGACCGCGGACCGGGCCATCGGCAGCGACCGGAAGCGCTCCAGCAGGCCGCTCTTCACGTCGGTCGCCAGCCCGATCGCCGAGCCGAGCGCGCCGAAGGTCGCCGTCTGCACGAACACGCCCGGCATCAAGTACTCGACGTAGGGAACTCCGGGAGGAAGCGACGACTGGACCGCGCCCCCGAACACGTACCGGAACAGCAGCACGAACATGATCGGCTGGATCGTCGTGAAGACGAGCAGCTGCGGCACGCGCACGTAGGCGATGAGGTTCCGCTCGGCGATCGCCATCATGTCGGCGATGCCCGCCGCGAACCGACCGAGCCCGTGGTGCTCGATGGACGTGGCGCTTCGGTCCATCTCTCGGACGCTCATCTCCTTCTCCTTCCGCCCGTCGCCTCTGGAGCCTCGGCCTGTCCATCCTGTTCCGCGTGCTTGCCGGTGAGCGAGAGGAAGACGTCGTCCAGGCTCGGATCGCGCACGGTCAGGCTGGCCGGCGACATGTCGGCGCCGTCCAGCGCGCGCAGCGCGTTGATCAGGATGTGCGCGGCGTCCGGCGACGAGAGCCTCACCAGCGTGCCCTCGACCTCGGGGTCGCCCTCGATCAGCGGCGACAACAGGTTCGCGGCGCTCCGCGCCTGACCTTCGTTCTCGAGCCCGACCTCGATCACCGTGTGCCCCAGCCGCTCCTTGAGCCGCGTCGGGGTGTCGTTGGCGATGACCTTGCCGCCCGCGACGACGGCGACACGGTCGGCGAGCCGGTCGGCCTCCTCCAGGTACTGCGTCGTCAGCAGGACCGTCGTTCCCTCGCTCACCAGCTCACGGATCATGTCCCACAGCGCCTCGCGGCTCTGGAGGTCGAGCCCCGTCGTGGGCTCGTCCAGGAACAGCACCGGGGGCCGCTGCATCAGCGACGCGGCAACGTCGAGCCGCCGCCGCATGCCCCCGGAGTAGGTCTTGACGGGGCGGTCGCCGGCATCGGTGAGGTCGAAGCGCTCGAGCAGCTCGCGGGCGCGGGGCGCGATGATCGGGCGCGGAAGCTGGCCGAGCTTGCCGACCATCCGGAGGTTCTCGAACCCGGTGAGGTTTGCATCGACGGCCGCGGACTGCCCGGCCAGACCGATCCGGAGCCGCACGTCGGAGGGATGCTTCACCACGTCGTAGCCGAGCACCTCGGCGCGGCCCCCGTCCGGAGCAAGGATCGTGGCCAGCACGCGTACCGCGGTCGTCTTTCCGGCGCCGTTGGGACCCAGCAGCCCGAACACGGTCGCCGGCGTGACCGCGAAGTCGACGCCGTCGAGCGCCGCGAGCGTGCCGAAGTGTTTCTTCAGCCCCTCCACGCGAATCGCAGCGTCCGCCATGGCAGTCGATCATGGCAGATATTCGCTGGAAGGCATCCATGCTGCGAACGAGGAGCGGTCGCTTGACGCCGGCCGGGAGGTCTAGGGGATACTGCCCGCGACCACCGGGCCCCTGAAAGGAGCCGCGAAATGACCGCCTTTCCGCCGATCACGCACGTCGCCCTCACGGTGCGCGACCTCTCGGTCAGCGTTCCCTGGTACGAGGCGCTCCTCGACGCCAAGCCGGCGCTCGACGAGGACACCGACCCCGACTTCCATCACACCGTCTATCTCGTCGGGGGCGGCATGCTCTTCGGGTTGCACCAGCATGGGACGCCCGCCGACGCCGCACCGTTCAGCGAATTCAACCTCGGCCTCGACCACGTTTCGTTCGGTTGTGCGGACCGGTCCGAGCTGGAGCGGTGGGCCGGGCGGCTCGACGAGCTGGGCATCGAGCACGGGGGCATCAAGGACGCCTCCTACGGCTCCGGCGTCAGCTTCCGCGACCCGGACGGCATCGCGCTCGAGTTCTTCGCCCCGCCGTCCTGATCGGTAGGCGGTCGCAGGCTCAGCCCCTGCGGCCGCTCTTCCGGTCGACCGCCCGCTCCAGCTCGCGCTTGTTCATCGTGGATCGGCCCGGGATGCCGCGCTCCCGCGCCTCGTTGTAGAGCTGGTCGTAGGTTCGACCCCGCGAGCCGCTGTGGGACCGCAGGCCCCCCCGGCGGCCGGACGAGACGTCCCGGGTCGACGTTCGGCTCCGCTGCCGTGCTTCGCCCGACCGGGCGCGCTCCTTGTTGACGGTCCGCGCCGCGATCTCCTCGGCGGTGTCCTCGCTGCGGCCGCGCTTGCGCAGCCCTTCCTTGATGTGCTCGTACTGCCGTTCGCGCTTGTCGCTCCACGCCTGCTGCGGCATGTGGGCCTCCTCGGGTCGGGGGATGCTCTTTCAGCCAGGTACCCGCTCCGCAGCGAGGGAAACCGGGCGAACCGGCCCATCTCAAGCGCCTTCGCCCCCCTCCCGATACCCCCAGAGGACCCGGGTCCGTCGCCCGGCGATGACGCCATGACCAGGTCGAGGGGAGTTCGCGGGCAAGCGGGGTTCGCCACCCCGCCCGTCACGTTGGCACTGGCCGGCGTGCTCGTCCTGATGGTGTGCGGCCTTGCCTGGTTCGCGCTTCACCCACCGCACGCTTCGCAGACTCCCAAGCTGGTGCTCCCGACGACGACGCCGGACAAGGGCGCGGGCGGCAAGGCCGCGGGTGGCAACGGGGGCGGCTCGCAGCAGCAGCAGGTGTCGCCGTCCGTCCAGGACGGGAACGCCCGCATGCGGCTGCGCTACGCGTGGCTGGCCGCGACCGAATTCGCCCGCACGCATCACGAGTCGTACAGCGGGCTGACGCCTGCGGCCGCGGTGCGGCTGCTTCGGGTGAGCGGCGTCGAGATGATGCTCCCGGGTGAAGGCCGCCTGGTGCTCACGAAGTTCGACCGGGCGTCCCGGGCCGCCTGGGGCGTGGTCAGCATCCGCGTCGCGAGCGGAGACGACCTGCTGCTGGTCACGCGCAGCAAGAGCGGGCACGCGTTCTGCTTCGTCCAGAAGGGGCACTCCACCGGCATCGGCGCCGGCGATACCCACACCCTGGGCGCGTGCGCGATCCGCTGGGGCTGACGCCGAACAGCCTGCGGGGGAGACGGCACGCCTGTCAAGGGAGATTCAGGGACGGACGGCGGGCGCCCGTCAGTCGTCCTCGAGCGGCTCGATCCCGAGGCGGTCCAGTCGCTGCCGGTGGCGCTCCAGCAGCGTCAGGATGAACTGCTTCCCGCCGTCCTGGTCGCGACCGAACAGCGCCTTCAGTCCCTCGCTCTGCTCCAGCGCGCGGCTCGTCTGGGTGAACGCCTCGCCCATGATCCGCCGCGAATAGTGCCGGATGGCGTCGGCCACGCCGGCATCGTTGGCCATGGCGCGGGTCAGCTCCTCGAGCGCGAACTCCTCCTGGTCCTCCCGGTTGCCGAGCGCGCGGCGGAGGATCTCCCCGGAGACGGCGTCCAGCAGGGGGATGAGCGCGTCCGCGAAGTCGGAGACGAGCGCGTCCCCGACGTAATGGAAGGTCTGCGCCTGGATCCAGTCCTCGGGCTCCGTGTGCTCGAAGAACGCGTCGAAGTAGGGCTGGTAGCGGTCGATCATGGCCTCGCCGCGCACCTCGCCGAGGCGGGCGGCGACCAGGTCGGAGTTCTGCCGCTCGCGGTCGGCGATGTGCTGCTGGAGCGAGGCCGACCGGGCGTCGGGTGCCAGGCGCACGGCGTCCTGCGCGCGCTTCGCGCCCAGCCGCTCGCCGTAGGCGATGGCCGCGATGACCTCGGCCACCACGGTCCCGTCGGTCGTGTCTCCCTGCACCATGCCGCGTTCGATTCTACGGGCCGGGACGTTCGCCGAGGCCGCGCGGGGTGCGTCGCCGCAGGTCAGAGGGTGTCAGAAGCCGCCCCTACCATGACGTCATGGCCGTGGTGATCTCACTCGACGAATGGCGCGCGCAGCGGCGCGACCCGGGCCGTCGCCTGGCGCGGGAGGTTCCGACCCCCCAGCCGGGCGACGGTTCGAGGCTGACGAGGCTCTCGCACGACGGCGACTGCTCCCGCCTGCAGCGCGCCGTCGACCGTCTCGACTTCCTCGTCCGGCCCGACGACGATCGCGACCGGCTCGCGCCGGACGTCGAGCGCGACATGCTCACCATCGTGGGCGAGCTGGCGATGGGCCGGCTCGACCAGGCGGCCGACCGGGCCGAGCGGCTGTGCGACCGGCTGGTCGCGCAAGGGGGGTGAGCGCAGAGGCGGCTGCGGGGATCAGCCGCGCGATGTCTCACGAGCCAGCCGGTGCAGCCGCGGCCGGATCAGCAGCCATCCGACGATGACGCCCGCCGCGGCGGCCACGACGGCCGCGGAGATCCTGGGCGGCGGCTTCGGGACCGCGCCGATGCGTTCGCGGAGCCGGACGGGCCGGCGGAAGTCGCGGACCTGCCAGCCGCGCTCGGCCGCGACCTTCCGAAGGTCCCGGTCGGGATTCACGGCGACGGGGTGCCCGACCGTCTCCAGCATCGGGATGTCGCTGATGGAGTCCGAGTAGGCGAACGACTCCGAGAGGTCGACACCCTCGGTGGCCGCGACCTCGCGGATGGCCTCGGCCTTCCCCTCGCCCGCGCAGTAGAACTCGAGCTCGCCCGTGTACTTGCCGTCCTCGATCTTGGCCCGGGTCGCGATGACGCGGACGTCGCCGAAGTGCTCGGCCAGCGGGCGGACGACTTCTTCGGGCGAGGACGACACGATGTAGACGCGCCGTCCGCTGGCCCGGTGGAGGTCCATCAGGTCGAGGGCCTCCTGATAGATGAACGGGTCGATGAGCTCGACCAGCGCCTCGCGCACCACGGCCTCGACCTGCTCGCGCTCCCAGCCCTGCGAGAGGGCGAGCATCCCGTTCTTCAGCCGGTCGAGCTTCTTCTCGTCCGCGCCGAGCAGCAGGTAGATGATCTGGGCGTAGACGCCCTTGATGAGCGCGGACTTGCTGACCAGGCCGGCCCGGTACATCGGCCGCGACAGCGCGAGCGCGCTGGAGCGCGAGATGACCGTCTTATCCAGGTCGAAGAACGCGGCCTCCATGCCTTTCATGGTAGATCGTGTGTGCGTCACGGCCGGGGAGGCGGAGATGTCCCGTTCGTGACGGGACCGGGAGCCGGACGAGCCGAGGGGAGCCGAAGTGCGCATCTGTCTGATGATCGAGGGCCAGGAGGGCGTGACCTGGGACCAGTGGATGGCGCTGGCCGACGCCTGCGAGGAGCTGGGGTTCGACGCGCTGTTCCGCTCGGACCACTACGCCGGGATCCCCGACGGGGGCCGCGGGGCGCTCGACGCGTGGACCACGCTGGCGGCGATCGGTGCGCGGACGACGACGCTGCGGCTGGGCACGCTGGTGTCCCCGGCCACGTTCCGCCACCCGTCGGTGCTGGCCAAGTCGGTGGTGACCGCCGACCACGTGACCGGCGGGCGCGTCGAGCTGGGCATGGGCGCGGGATGGTTCGAGCTGGAGCACCGGGAGTTCGGGTTCCCGTTCGCGCCGGCGAGCGAGCGCGTCGACGTGCTGGCCGAGCAGGTCGAGATCGTGCACCGGCTGTGGGACCCGAACGAGGCGGAGGTCACCTTCCACGGGTCGCACTACACGCTGGAAGAGTGCCGGGCGCTGCCCAAGCCGGTGCAGCAGCCGCACCCGCCGCTGATCTTCGGCGGCGGCGCCGGGCCGCGGTCGGCCGCGCTGGCCGCGAAGTGGGCGGACGAGTACAACGTGAACTTCTGCTCGGTGGAGGAGATCCGGGCGCGTCGCGGACGTGTGCTCGAGGCGTGGGAGGCGGCGGGCCGCGACGCGCCGCCGACGTTCTCGTTCATGACGTGCACGCTGGTCGGCGCCGACGAGGCAGAACTGCACGCGCGCGCGAAGCGATTGATGGAACTGGAGGGCGAGACCGGCGACCCGAAGGCGTGGCTCGAGAGCGTGGCCGGCGAGTATGTCGTGGGCACGGTGCCGCAGGTACTCGACCGGCTGGGCGAGCTGTCCGAGGCCGGTGTGGAGCGGATCATGATGCAGCACCTGCTGCACGACGACCTGAACGCGGTCCGCCTGATCGGCGAGGAACTGATCCCGGCCGCCGCAAAGCTCTAGGAGCACAGGCGCCGTCCAACGATTCGCCGTCGGGACTGATCGGTCATAAGATCGGCCAGGTTCAGCTCTTTACTCATCGGGGTGCATTTATGGGTCCGAAGTTGATCGGACGACTCCTCGCATAGGGAGTGTGCCGTTACGGGCCCCCATAGATCGCTCCGAAGGATCGTCAGCCTCGTTGCGGTCGCGTCGCTTCTCGGGGTGCTGGGCACGGCGGTCTCCACGCCGCACACGGCCAGGGCCGTCGGATCACCGATCACGCACGTCGTCATCCTTTTCCAGGAGAACCACAGCTTCGACAACGTCTTGGGACTGTTCTGCGTGTCGCCTCCGGACGGCCATCAACCATGCGATGGCGCCACATCGGGCCTCGCACACAACGGCAAGCGCATCCCGCTTCGCCCGCAGCCCGACATCGCACCCGATGTCAGCCACTCGCGTCACTCGGCGATCGTGGCGATGGACCACGGGAAGATGGACGGCTTCAACCTGATCCCGGGGTGCTCGGGCAGTAGGCGCTATCGGTGCTACACGCAGTCGTTCCAGTCCCAGATCCCGAACCTGTGGGATCTGGCCGGGCACTTCGTGGTGGCCGATCACATCTTCGAGGACTACCCGACCTCCTCGTGGGGCAGCCACATAGTGCTCGGCCTCCTCGACCCTGGACGGGTTTCTCGGAGAGAATCCGTACTACTCCGGCTTCACGCAGCACAGGGGACCGAGTTGGGGGTGTGACAGTTATCGGGACGCGAAGTGGTGGCATGGCAACGCGTTGATCAACGTGCCCTCGTGCATCCCCGATCAACGAGGGAGGGGACCGTACCGGGCTTCTCCCGTCAGGTACGTCCCGACAATCTTCGACCGGCTCCAAGCGGCCGGGCTCACGTGGAGGATCTACGGGGGTCACGGGAGCGTGAACGGAGCCACGGGATGGGCCTGGGCAATCTGCCCGACCTTCTACGAATGCCTTGGGTCCTCGCAGCGCCACAAGCTCGTCGACGACACCGACATCCTGACCGCGGCCCAATCGGGCACGCTTCCCAGCCTGGCCGTTGTGACCCCTCGCGGGGGGTACTCGCAGCACAACGGCGACTCAATGTCCTGGGGCGACAACTGGATCGGGTCGGTGGTCTCGGCGATCGAGAACGGCCCGGAGTGGGGATCGACCGCGATCTTCATCACCTACGACGACTGCGGGTGCTTCTACGATCACGTTCCCCGTCCTTGGCCCAGGCTGGGCATTCGGCTGCCCTTTGTCATCGTGAGCCCGTACGCCAAGGCGGGGTTCACCGATCCCTCCATCGGGAGCATCGACTCGATCCTGGCGTACGTGGAGCACACGTTCGGCGTGCCGGCCCTGTCCCGCAACGACGCGCACGCCTACGACTTCTCGAATTCGTTCGACTACTCCCAGCCGCCACTTCCCGGTGTGCCGATGGTGAAGACCCACGTCCCCCGCTCGGAGCTTGCCTACATCGCCGCCCACCCACCAAACCCGAACGATCCGACTTGAGCAGAGAACCGGTCCCCTGACCGAGAGGCGGGAAGGCGGGCGATGTCACATTCCTCGCAGCCGCAGCGTCCTTGATTGCAACTCGAAAGAGGAGGGCGCGCATGCTCATCGCAGGCGACCTGCTGTCCGGGCTGCTCATCTTCGTGTTCGGCGGCGGGGCGGTCGGCAAGCTGCTTCGTGCGCAGTCCCAGGTGCAGACAGCGCAGCGCCTGCGCATCGGGTGGCAGCGCTACCGCCTCATCGGGGCACCAGAGGCGGCCGCAGCCCTCGGCCTGCTCGCCGGCTTCGCGATCGCGCCGCTGGGCGCTGCGGCGGCCATCGGTCTGGCGCTGCTCATGGCGGGCGCGCTGGCCTTTCGTCTCCGCGTGCGCGATTCAGCACCGTTCCTGCTCGCGGACGGCCTGCTCCTCGCATTCGCCGCGACGACGGCGCTCCTGCGCATCGCTTCCGGATGACATCCCGGACTTGACGCATCTGCGCCCGCAGGCGTAGGACACAGACCTGAGCCGAAAGGAGGGGACATGTCGACCGATCTGCGTGTGACCATGGACGATCAACCCGGGGGGCTCGCCGACCTCGGGGAAGCGTTGGGGGCAGCGGGCATCAACATCCAGGGCATGTGCGGCGTGACCCATGAGGGAGTCGGGATCATCCACATCCTCGTGGAGGATGCCGTGGCAGCACGGACGGCGCTCGAGGGCGCCGGCATCAAGATCGAGGGCGAGTCGGAGGTCATCGTCGGCGAGCTGCCGAAGGACGTCGACAAGCCCGGAACCATGGGGGCAATGGCCCGCAAGGTGGCCGACGCAGGCGTGAACGTGTCGGTTGCCTACCTCGCCACAGGGAACCGTGTGGTCATCGGCACCAGCGACAACGCGAAGGCGAAGAGCGCGCTGGCCCAATAGCTGGACGGGACTCAGGCCATCGGGCTCACGAGCCGGAAGGAGTCGTCGTCCGGGTCGGAGAACGTGCAGATGAGCCCCTCCCCGACGTCGGGGCCCGGGTTGTAGGGCTCCTGCACCACGGTCGCGCCGGCCTGCGCGAGCCGATCGAACTCGCCCTTCACGTCCGGGGTCTCGATGTTCCAGATCAGCCGGCCCGGCTGCGGGTCCTCCGAAGCCGATCAGGACGCTGTTGAGGCTCAGCGCCGACTCCGCCTGCGAGGGTTCCTCGTCGGGGATATCGTCCAACTCAGAAGCCGCGAGCGCGAAAGGGGGGACCAGAATGGAACGCGCCACAGGTATGGGCGTCTCGTCGTCAACCGAGGGCCGGATGCCCCCGATCGACGGCGCAACCGGCTGGCTCAACACCCGGCCGCTGACCACGGACGGGCTGCGCGGGAAGGTCGTGGTCGTCGACTTCTGCACCTACACCTGTATCAACTGGCTACGGACGCTGCCGTACGTGCGCGCCTGGGCGGAGACGTATGCGGGCCATGGGCTGGTCGTGCTGGGCGTGCACACACCCGAGTTTCCGTTCGAGCGCGACCTGGACAACGTGAGCCGGGCGCTCACCGAGATGCGGGTTCCCTATCCGATCGCGATCGACAACGAGTACGGGGTCTGGGGGGCCTTCGACAACCACTACTGGCCGGCGCTCTACTTCATCGACGCCGAGGGCATCATCCGGCACCACCGGTTCGGCGAGGGCGACTACGAGCGCTCCGAGTTCGTCATCCAGGAGCTCCTGGCCGAAGCCGGCGTGGCCGACCTCGAGCGGGACCTGGTCTCGGTGAACGGGCAGGGCCCGGAGGCCGAGGCCGACTGGGACAACCTCGATTCCCCGGAGACCTATCTGGGATACGAGCGGACGCAGATCCTCGACGCGCCGGGGGGCGTGGCGCCCGACGACCGTCAGGTCTACGACATTCCCGATGACGTGGGGCTCAACCACTGGGCGCTGTCGGGCGACTGGACGGTCTCGGCCGGGATCGTGCACCTGAACGAGCCGAACGGCCGGATCGCGTTCCGGTTCCACGCCCGCGACCTGCACCTGGTCATGGGTCCGCGGGCCGGGGCGCCGCCCGTGACGTTCCGGGTGCTCCTCGACGGTCGCGCTCTGGACGATGCGAACGGGAGCGACGTCGACGCCCACGGTTCCGGCGTTGCGGACTACCAACGGATGTACCAGTTGATCCGGCAACGCGGACCGATCCAGGACCGCCTGTTCGAGATCGAGTTCCTGGATCGCGGCGTGGAAGCCTTCTGCTTCACGTTCGGCTGACACGACCCGTCGTGCCGGGTCGCCTCAGCGACGTTCAGACGGCAAAGGCGCGTTGCAGCGCGGGGCGGAGCGAGGAGAACCGCTCCTTCGGGATTCCCGGGTCGCGGTCCGTCGCGAGGTCGGCGAGTATCTCGCCGATCAGCGGGCCGAACTTGAACCCGTGGCCGCTGCAGCCCCCGAACAGCACCAGCGGGCCGACGCGGTCGATCACGAAGTCCTCGTCGGACGTCATCGTGTACAGACAGGTCTCGGTCTTCACGGGAGTCGGATCGACTCCCGGCACGTGCATGCGCATGTGGTCCGCGTACGTGCGTTCCAACTCGGGGTCGACGGGGAACGGCCCCTCCGACGGATCGACCGGCCGGCCCGGCACGTGCAACCCGATCTTGACACCGGCGGCGCCGCCGATCGGTGGCACCAGGTACCAGTCCTGCAGGCCCCACTCGATCATCACCGGCCACGCCATCGCCGGGTCGGCCGGCGCGAAGTAGCTCACCTGCTGGACCGTGGCGATCATCTCCGGGACGGTCGACATGGGCAGCGCCCGATCCGCATTCGCGAACGCCGGCAGAGCCCCCGCAAGGAGCCACCGGTTCCACCCGCCTCCGGCGAGCACCACCGTGTCGGCGCGGATCCCGTCGCCATCCGTCCGCACGAGCACGCCGTCGCCGTCGGGCTCGATTCCCGTGACCGCGGTCTCCTCGCGGACGTCCACGCCCGACTCCCGCGCCACCCGCACCTGCGCTGCCACCGTCCGGTCGGCCAGGCACACGCCCGTGCGCGGATGCCACAGCACTCGTTCCTGCCCTTGGAGCGAGATGCCCGGGAACCGCTCCTCTGCCTCGCGCGCGCTCCACCACTCCCCCGGCACGCCGCACGCCTCGAGCGCGGCGGCGCACTCCTCGGCGCCCGGCCCGCTGTCGATGCCGCCCGTCTCGACCAGCAGCTCCTCGCCGGCGCGTTCCTCGAGCGCGCGCCAGACGTCGTGCGCCCGCACCGCCAGGCGGACGTAGTCGGGTTCCTGGTACGAGAACCGGAAGATGCGCCCCGCGCCGTGCGACGAGCCTCGGGCGTGCCCCACCCGGAACTGCTCGAGCAGCACCGTGTCCACGCCGCGCTCCCCGAGCGCCCGCGCAGCCGCGGAGCCCATCACGCCCGCCCCGACGACGACGACCCGAGTCCGGTCCACGGCTCAGATGCTACCCGCAAGGGCGGCCGCCCCCGCCTCCGACGTGACCTGTCGTGGGGGCCGAAGATCCAAAATGAGACTCATTTGATCTTCGGCCCCATAGACTCGCGCGATGCTGACGGGCGGAGACGCGGCGCGGGTTGCGGACGAATACGCGCTGGGGACCGGGGCAGCCATGTCCGGGCCCGTCGCCCGCGGCGAGCTCGGGCAGATCTGGCGGCTGGAGTCGTCGCTCGGCGTGTTCGCGGTCAAGGAATGGCTCGAGGAGTTCCCCTGGAACGAGCTGGAGGAGGGCGCCGCGTTCCAGGACGCGGCGTCCGCGAACGGCGTCCCCTGCCCGCCCGTCCAGCGCCGCCCGGACGGTTCGCTGCTGCTGGACCTCGAAGGGACGACGACCGCCGTCTACGGGTGGGTCGACGTCCGGGAACGAGACACCGGAATCGACGCGGCAGCCGTCGGCTCGCTGCTGGCGGCGCTGCACCGCGTGCCGTTCGACGGACGGGAGCCGAGCGACCCGTGGTACACCGACCCCATCGGGGAGGACCGCTGGGACGAGCTGATGGCGGAGTTGCGAGCGCGCCGCGCCCCGTTCGCCGAACGGCTGGCGGACTACCGCGACGAGCTCGTTGCCATCGAAGCGCTGATCGCGCAACCCGGCACGCTGCGCACGTGCCACCGCGACCTGTGGGCCGACAACCTTCGCGCGACGCCGGAAGGCCGGCTGTGCCTGATCGACTGGGACAACGCCGGCCTCGGCGACCCGGCCGGTGAGGTCGCGCTCGTGCTGTTCGAGTTCTGCCGCGACAGCCCGGCCCGGGCGAAGCAGCTTTACGCCGCGTACGTCGAGGGCGGCGGCCCCGCCCGGGTCCGCGGACCGAGCGACTTCACGATGCCCATCGCGCAGCTCAACCACATCGGCGAGCGCGCCTGCAGGCTGTGGCTCGACGCCCAGACCGAGGACGCCCGCGTCCGCGCCGCCTCGATCGGTGACGAATTCACCGGCGAACCGCTGACCCGCGCCCTCATCGACGAACTCCTCGAGGCGATCCGCACGGCCTGAGCCGGCCTACAGGTCGGAGTGCGCCTCGAGGCGCCCCGAGCGAACGGCCTCGGCGAAGGCCGAATAGTCGCGCTCGTTCTGGTCGGCGTAGGCCGACGCGAACCCGACGATCGCCCGATCGAACGCCTCGCCCCTGCCCAGGTAGGAGGCGATCGCGATCCGGTCGCCCCAGCGCGCGTGCGCCCGCGCCAGCGTCGCGCCGCAGATGCGCGCGTAGAACGCGGCGCCCGGCACCAGGAGCACGTCGACGTCGGGGCCGCCCTTCCAGTCCTGGAACTGGCGAACGTAGTAGTCGCGCGTGACGCCGTCGAGCCCCTTGATCCGCTGCCAGCCCAGGAAGATGTCCGTCGCCGCCTGCATGAGCCGCTGCCCGGCGACGACGCGCTCGCCGTGGTGCGAGTATGGGCTCGCCCCGAGGTAGCGCTCCAGGACCGAGGCCTGCGCCTCCTTCACCTGCAGGAACAGCGGGTCGTTCTGGTCGCGGCCCAGCAGCAACAGGATATAGCAGCGCGTCCCGACGCTCCCGACCCCCACGATCTTGCGCGCCACGTGGACGTACCGATACTCCTCCAGCGGGTGGTGGTGGCGGCCCAGCGTTCGCACGTACGACGCGAGCAGCTTCTTGATCAGGGGCGTGGGGTTCTCCCACTCCGTCCCCTCCATCACGACGTCGTCGATCGGGACGATCAGCGGAGGGTCGGCGACGATGCGCAGCTCGCCCTCGATCTCGCCGGCGCGCTTCGCGAAGACGCGCGCGCTGTCGCGCGTCCTCGCCTTCGCGACCGCTCGCCGCGCCGCCTTCTCTTCTTCCTTGCTGATGCGCTTCACCCGCACCTCGTCGCGGGCCAGCTGCAGGAGCATGCCGGCGTCGAGCTGGTCGTACCACGCGTCCAGGGTGCCCATGCCGGACGCCTCGCGCATGCGGTTCCGGTACTCACGGACGCCGGCGCCGACGACGGAACGCCGGTCCGCCGGAGAGAAGCCGCGCTCCCGTCCCAGGACCTCGAAGCTCGCCGCGAGGCGCTTGACGTCCCACTCCCACGGGCCGGGAAGCGTCTCGTCGAAATCGTTGATGTCGAACAGCATCTGCCGCTCGGGCGAGCCGAACAGGCCGAAATTCGACAGGTGCGCGTCGCCGCACAGCTGCACCGTCACCCCCGACACCGGCGACGCAGCCAGGTCGGCCGCCATCAGCGCCGCCGCCCCGCGGAAGAACGTGAACGGCGAGACGAGCATCCGACCGCGCCGGATCGGGAGCAGCTCCGGGACCCGCGTCCGCGACTGCTCCTCCAGGAGCGCCACGGGGTCGGCTCGGTCGGCGGCGGGCTCCCACCGGCCGTGGCTCGACCTCGGCACCGCCGCGCGCGCCGCCTTCCCGCGCGCGAGACGCTCCTCCAGCGTGAGGTGCCGGCGGCGCCACGACGGAGCGAACCGTCCGTCGGCCCCCGGCTCTGTCTTCGTGTTGGCCTTGGCCCTGGTCGTCGACATTCGCGGAGCCTCACCATAGCCGAGCGCGCGGGAAACTACGCGCTCGCCGCGGCGCGGCGCAGCGCCCGCAGCCGGTCGTCCCCACGAGCCGCGGCCAGCTTCGTCGCGGCCACAAGGAACAGCTCGGCCGTCATCACCGCGTCGTCCAGGGCCTGGTGGGCCTCCTCGACCGGCACCCCGTACCGTTCGGCGGTCTGCTCGAGCGTCCCGACCTCCGGCTGGCCGTCCCGCAGGCGTTCGAGCGCACGCACCATCCGGTACGCGTCGATCGTCCGTCGCAGCCAGGACATGCTGCCGCCGCCGAACACCGTCGCGAGGAAGTTCGCCTCCACCTGCGCCACCCAGGTCACGATGTACCGCTGTTCCAGGATGGCGCGGAGCTCGTTCCGGGCCTCGGCCATCGTCGGGGCGTCGCGGAGGTCCACCGGCCGCAGGTGGTGGACGGCGATCGACTCGGCCGACGGCGTGACGTCCGGATGCACCTCCCGGTACACGGCGCTCCCCAGCTCGATCCGGCCCGAGGAGATGGGAACGGCGCCGAACGAGATGACGGCGTCGCGGCTCAGGTCCAGGCCCGTCGTCTCGAAGTCGAGCGCGACCAGCGGCGCGCGGGTCCACGGCTGGTGCAGGAACCACCGCGACGGCCGCCCCGGCCGGTTCGCGCTCAACGCCGCAGCACGCCGAACTCGGCCGCCAGCGCGTCCTGCGCGCGCGCGATGATCCCGAAGGATTCCTTCAGCGCGCGCCGCGTCAAGGGCCCGAGCGTCGCGGGGTCCACGAAGTCGTCCAGCGGCCGCCCGGCTTGCCAGCAGCGCACGTGATGGTCGAGGCGGACGCGCCACAGCACGCCGAACGCCTCCTCCAATCCCTCCTGCAGCTCCGTGTCGATGCGTCCGGCGGCCGCCGCGCCGCGGAGCCGCTTGACCGTGCTCCGCTCGGTCAGGCCCGACCCGATGCCGAGGACGCGCGCGATGTTCGTGATCAGCGTGATGCCGCCGTGCTTCACGTCGAGCGTCCCCGCGTGCTCGCCCCTGCCCTCGACGACGAGGTTGCCGCGGAAGCCGGTCGGCGGCTTTCGGTCGAGCGCCCGCCGCGCCAGGTGCCGCAGGAACACCTGGTCGGTGCTGCCGGCGCGGATGAGGTCGTCGAGCACGGTCTCGATGCCGAGCGCGCCCGTCACGCGCCGGTAGTCGAACACGATCGACGAGAAGATGCTGCCCGTGGTCCCCGGGTCGGACATCCATCTCCGGAACGCATCGACCCAGTCCTGCGTGGACCGCCGAAACTCCTTGCGCTCGGCCATCGCGCCGCCGTTGCACCGGGGGATGCCGACGGCCTCCAGCCCGTCGGTGACGCGCGTGGCCAGGTCGGCGAATGCGGCGTCGGCATCGTCCGGCGGGACGTCCTGCGGCTCGTAGGCCAGGGCGTGGTCCTGGTCGGTCGAGAGCGCCTGCTCGTGGCGGGCGGCGCTGCCCAGCGCCATCCAGGCCCAGGGAACGGGCGGCATCTCGATCTCGCGCAGGGTCAGGTCGATGAGCCGCGTCGTGAGCGCGTCGATGGTCACTCCGACCACATGGCCGACGTCCACGGGGTCCGCATGCGCCTCCACGAGCGCGTTCACCGTGCGCGGCAGATCCTTCCCCACGAGCACGACGCCGTCGACGTTCTCCGCGCGGCGGATCGCGCTCTTCAGGGCGAACGGCGAGTAGCGCTCGAGCCGCATCAGGTCCGTGTCGGTGATGACCCCGACGAGCCGGCCGTCGTCCACCACGGGGAAGTGATGGAACTCCCGCTCGAGCATCTGCGAGAGCACCTCGGCCGCGGTCGTGTCGGCGTCGACGGTGACGGCCGGGTGCGTCATGACGTCCGCGACAGGCGTGTCGGGGCTGACGCCGGCCGCGAGAACCCTGGTCCGCAGGTCGCGGTCGGTGACGATCCCCATGCCGTCGCGTCCCTGCACCAGCAGCGAGGACACGCGCTGTTCCGCCATCGTCTCCGCCGCCGCGCGGATCGTGTCGTTCGGCTCGCAGGTCACCGGCCGTCGCCGCACGAGCGAGGCCACTGAGACCAGCCGGGGATCGGCCCGGTCGCCGCGCGTCGACCGTTCGACCTGGAGCAGCTGGCGGCGCAGGCTGGAGCTGACGAATGCGAGCCCGCGCCGGGTCCCCAGCACCTGCTCCGCGACGCTCGCGTCGATCAGGTAGCAGATGGTGTCCTCGGCCGCGCGGACGGTCGAGACGGGGCTCAGCCCGGACAGCAGCGAGAGATAGCCGAACGCCTCCCCCTCGCCGAGCACGTCCAGGACGTGCTCCTCTTCCAGCAGCTCCACCGCCCCGCGCCGGATGACATAGAGGAAGTGCGCCGGCTCCCCGGCCGACTGGATGATGACCGCGTCCTCGGGAAAGAACTCGATCCGCACCCCGCTGCCGATGCGTTCGAGCTGCTGCGGAGCGAGCGAGTCGAACGGCGGATGCTTCTCCAGGAAGGCGGCCACGTCCATCGAGCGTCAGTATCCCCCCGCGCGGGCCCGGCGCTCCCGCTCTACGGGCCGGCCTGGATGGACGATCCGCCGGAGACGTCCTTGCGGGTGAACGTCGGCTCCCCGCCGGTGGGGGCATACACGAGCGAGGACGCCCCGGAGACGTCGGCGGAGATGGTCTCGATCACCGTGGCCTCCATGTGCGATGCGCCGGAGAGCTCCACGGTCAGGTTCGTCACCGTCAGACTCAGGGTGGAGGCCACGCTCGCACCCGACACCACCGCGTCCATCGCGTGCGTCTCCCCTTGCAGACCGAGGTGCGATGCGCCGGACAGGTCGACGCGCGTCTGGTCGGCCTCGATGGGCCCCTGGATGGACGAGGCGCCCGACACGGACACGGTCAGGGACGCGGCCTGCAGAGAATCACTCCAGGACAGCACGGAAGCGCCGGCCACAGTGATTGCCGTCAGACGCGGCGCCGACACCGTCGCCCGGAGGCTGGCCGTCCCGACCACCGTCGTCCCCGGCTCGAGGCCGATGTGCAGCGTGCCGCCCGACACGTGGACGTCGACGTGTTCCAGCAGGTTCTTGCTGACGTCGAGCGTGACCTTGGTGGGGCCGGCCGACAGGTTCACGACGAAGGCCGAGCCGACGTCCAGACGGGTGAACGAGGGGACCTGCACCGGCGTGGTGACGCTCGCCGGAGTACCGATGATCTCCCCTCCGCAGCCGGTCAGGACCGGGGACAGGACGACGGCGAACGACACAGCCAGGAAGCCTCTTCGAACCACCGTCCCCCTCGGTCGCCGCCGCTCGGGGCCCGAGGTTCGCACGGACGAACGGACGGGGCAAACCCGGGTCGCGCTCGCCGCGGTGGCCCGTCACGACGGACCGGGGCACGGCGATCGTCCGATGGCGGCGGCGACCGTCCGGCCGGCGTCCGCGGAGAGGCAGTCCTTCGTTCCGTCCGGCCAGACGACCTCGATGTGCGCCGACGTGTCCGTCCCCAGCCCGAGCACGAGATGCCCCGTCTCGGACTGCGAGTGGTACACGACGCCGTCGGTCACCTCCCGCCAGTAGGCCAGTAGCCTGGGGCCGTCATGAGGGCGATGGTCCTGGATGCGCCGGGCGGGCCGCTTGGGGAGGCCGAGGTCGAGACGCCGACGCCCGGACCCGGTCAGGTGCTCATCCGCGTGCGCGCCTGCGCCGTGTGCCGCACCGACCTGCACGTGCTGGACGGCGAGCTCCCCGACCCGACGCTGCCGCTCGTCCTGGGCCACCAGATCGTGGGCACGGTCGAGGCCGTCGGCGGCGCGGTCGACGGGCTCACGCCCGGCGACCGCGTCGGCGTTCCCTGGCTGGGCTGGACGTGCGGCGAGTGCCGCTTCTGCCGATCGAACAGGGAGAACCTCTGTGACCGGGCCCGCTTCACCGGTTACACGATCGACGGAGGCTACGCCGAGCTCACCGTGGCCGATGCGCGGTTCTGCTTCCCCGTCCCCGGCGGCTTCCCCGACCTGCAGGCGGCTCCGCTGCTATGCGCCGGCCTCATCGGGTATCGCTGCCTGCGCATGGCGGGCGCGCCGGACGAGGGCGTCGAGCGCCTGGGCATCTACGGGTTCGGGGCGGCGGCCCACATCGTCACCCAGGTCGCACGGCACCGCGGCCAGCGGGTGTTCGCGTTCACGCGGGCCGGCGACCACGCCGCCGCCGACCTCGCCCGGGATGTCGGCGCGGAGTGGACCGGGGCGTCGGGCGACGAGCCCCCCGAGGAGCTGGACGCCGCGATCGTCTTCGCCCCCGCCGGCGAGCTGATCCCCGTCGCGCTGCGCGCCGTCCGGAAGGCGGGAACGGTGGTCTGCGGCGGGATCCACATGACCGACATCCCGTCCTTCCCGTACGACATCCTGTGGGGCGAGCGCGTCGTGCGTTCGGTGGCGAACCTCACCCGGGCGGACGGGCTGGAGTTCCTGCGCCTGGCGCCGCAGATCCCCGTCCGCACCGTGGTCCAGGTCTTCCCGCTCGAGGAGGCGGGCGAGGCCCTGGACCGGCTCCGCTCTGGCGGAATCCGCGGAGCCGCCGTCCTGTCGGTGCAGCCGGACGGGTAGTCGGTCCCGCGCGTCCGGAGGCGAACGGCCCGCGAGCGACGGCCGTCCGCGCGGTTTCATAGGGGAAGAGCCGAGGCGGACGAGTCTTCGACGCGGGAGAGGGTGAGGTCCATGAACACGGTGACGGCGAACCCGATGGAGGTCCTGAGGCAGGAGTGTCCGGAGCTCGCCTCCAGGTTCGACGAGCTCGTGGAGACGCAGCGCGCGCTGCCGGGACTCGACGCCAAGACGAGGCAGCTGATCAACATCGCCATCCAGACGGCCAACCGGAATCCCACCGGCGTCGAGTGGCACGCGCTGATGGCCGCTCGGGAGGGGGCGACGCGGGACGAGGTGGTGGACGCGGTGGTGCTGAACCTCCACCTGTCCGGGATCGCACCCGTCCTCGAGTGCCTTCCCGCCGCCGTGCGAGGGCTCGCGGGCGCCGAGAAGTCGGAGCGGGCCGCCGCGGTTTGGGACCCTGCCGAAGGGCGGAGGCTCCTCGCCCGATAGCGGCGGTGGAGGACTCCGGAACGCGCGTCGTGGCGGTAACGGGGCGTTCGAGGTCTACGAGCGTGACCGCCTGATCCAGGGACCGGCCCGCGCGTTCACGCGTCGGGGATGCGCCCGAAGAAGCCGGCCAGGCGGTCGTAGAGCATCGCTTCGTCCGGGACGGCGACCTCGGGACCGAAGGTCTTGCCGCTGTCCTCGTCGCCCCGGTACTCCGGCTTGATGTTCTCCCGTCCCCAGTCGAGGGCGAACTGGCCCACGTCCGGATCGAGCTCGGTCGGCTGGCCGGTCGCCTTCGCGACGTCCCACGAATGCACTGCGAAGTCGGCGATCTGCTGGCCGAGGCGCCACGTCTTCGGCAGCTCGCCCTGCGGGATGGCGATCGTTCCCTCGGTCGCGCCGGGCTGTTGCCAGACCGCCAGCAGCGCGGCCGCCGCGGCGTCGTACGCGCCGGACCAGTCGTCGCCGATCAGGTCCTCATCGGCCGGCGGGCGCGGCTTCCCCTGCATGGTGTCGGCGAACATCCGCGCGTCGTAGACGATGTGGTTGACCAGCGAGCGCAGATCGAACGACGCGCACGGCGTCGGCAGGTCGGCCTGGTCGAGCTTCACCTCGGCGATGACCGCGCCGGTCTGGTCGAGCGTTCGGCCCAGCAGCGCCACGAGCTCCTCTCCTGTCGGCATGTGCTCTATCTTCTCCGAAACGCCGGGTCGGAAACGGTCGGGAGCCGTGTTGAGGGAACTCCTTCGGAACCACGACGCGCGGCGCGGCGGAGGAGGCCGAGGCCGCGGGGTGACTGCCGTTCGATGACCGCCCGGTAGGGTACGGAGCGGAGGCGAATGGGGGCTGGTGTCCCTCCCGGTCTTCAAAACCGGTGGACCGGCGAGAGTCGGTTGGCGGGTTCGATTCCCGTCCGCCTCCGCTACCTGCGGTTTTGACTTGGGAGTCGATGGGCGCCGCCGACGGGTGCACGGCCCCCGTGCACCATCGTGCACCTAATCACGAATTGTGCGTCAGCGAGCCTTGCGCCCGCCCTCCACGTAGGCCTTCAGCGCCGCCCTCACGATGCTCGAGACCGAGCGATCCTCGGCTCCGTTCGATAGGACTGAGGTCTCGGACCAACTTCGGTCACGGAAGAGTTAGGGAATGGCAGATGACCGAGGGGCACGCATCTCGCCTTCTACCGTCTTTGCGTCGAGCCAGATACCGCAAGGAAAGGGGGCCGACATGAGGAAGTTCATCGGATTGGTGGTGGTGGGTGCGATGGGGCTCACCCTGATTGGGGCGACCGCCGCCTCCGCTCGCACGGCGGCACCAAGCCCGAATGTGGTCCGGACGGGACGCTGCACTGGCCCGAGCACGTGGAAGCTGACGCTGAAGCACGACGCAGGTCGCATTGAGTCCGACCTCGAGGTGCAGACGCCGGCCGCAGGGCAGATGTGGCATTACGTCATGAAGGACAACGGCACCCGGTTCGCCGCCGGGAACAAGGTGACGAAGCCGGACGGTTCCTTCAGCGTGACGCGCTTTGCTCCGAACGCGCTGGGGACGGACCACATCGTGGCCAGGTCAAACAACCTCACCACCGGTGAGGTTTGTCGGGCCACCGCGGCAATCTAGGTCTTTCCTCGGACACGTGGCATAAACGGTCCCTCCGGGGCGCTGTCCTCGGGGGGAACTGTTTGTGTGTGAGCCGGGTCTGATCCTGGGCACCGAGGCCGCCCCGACGCGCCTGCCCTTCTAGATCAGCGGGCCTTGCGCCCGCCCTCCATGAGGGCCTTCAGCGCCCGCCCGCGGACGTTGATCTATTGAGTGAGCGTGCTGATGAACAGGAGGATGAACAACGCAAGGCAGATCGACCCGTTCACAAGGATGCCGGCCAACCCCAGTCGCTGAGCCCCGAGCCTTCGCGCTTTGACCCCCAGGTACACCCCCATCAGCAGGGGCGTGAGGAAGATCGTCATGCCGACCGCAAAGGACACCCACCCGATCGCGCCCTGCTGGGACATCGGCTCCGAACCCTCGAGACCCTTCAGGCCGAGAATCCACACCTGCGTGGCGAACGAGAGCATGAAGCTGACGATGAGCATCGGCACCATCCACAGCGACCAGATCCCGAACGAACGACCGCTCGAGCCGCTTGAGTCGGCTCGAGGGTGAGGCCGAACAGGAACTGTAGAAAGGGACACCGACGCCACCTCCTTTCTAGGTCGATTGTGCTCCCGGAGAGGGCCAAGTGGGCGGGCCGATCGCCTCACTCAGCAGGTGACTTTCCATAGGCGCCTGTGATCGCGGCCAAGCTCCGTGGTGTGGTCGAGGAACCACACACCGTGCGACGCGAACGTTCGCGAATTTCCCCGAGCGGAGAGGATCAGCGGCCCTTGCGGGCGCCCTCCATGTAGGCCTTCAGCGCCGCCCTCACAATGCTCGACATCGCGCCGGTCCTCGGCGCTCCATTTGGTGTTGCAGAATGCCGACTCGTAGACAACGAGTGCACACTGCTTCTCCCTGCCAAGCCGGAGCCTCCCGGGACCATGCGCCCGGGAGGCGGTACGGCTCCGCGATCCAACCGCATCCTCACGCTGCCTTAGGCAGCTCGTCGTGGCGCTCGGCCGGAGGTGCAACTGTGCGACCCCTCCACCGAAACACGAAGAAGCCGTAGACCGTGGCGGCCACAAGCGCAACGATGACAACGAGGGAAACCCAGTCCGGCGTCGTCCAAGTGAGGGGCGCCGGCGCGTTAGGGGCAAGCCCGATCCCTAGCATCGTCTCCACCTCCTTTCGCTCGAGTCGAGCACCCTGAGGGGAAGGCGGAGCCGATGGGTCATGCGGCCCGCTTTGAGCAGGACAGACGACCAGCGACCTTCAGCCGCTCGGCGCCTTCGCAGCGCCTCGGCCGTGTCCTCGGGCATCAACGGGTTGATGCCCGGCCTGACACACAAGACGGAAGCGGGGTCGGTTCGCCTCGAGCTCCGGGGACGCCGGCACGCTGCTGCAGCACGGCGCGAGGTTCACTCCGGTCCCCACGCCAACTGTCGCACCAGTTCTTCCCACCTGCGCCCGCATCGCTAGTTGGTTGGCGCCTTGCAGGCGCATCTGACCGAGCAGTCGGAGGGCTTCCCTTCCCAAGCTCGAGCGGGTCGACCCCCGCAGAGGCCAGCTCGGGCGGCCCGTCGCCCAGTTCGTCGTGAAGGAATGATCTGATAGGCACCCCCACCACGGGATTCGTCAGACGTGATGGTCGATGTGGCCCCCCTGTCCCAGGACAGGAGGGGGAAGGAGCCGCCTAGCGAGATATTGGCCGCCAGTTCGGTGCCAAGTCGGTGACGGTTGAGAGCCAGGTCACTTGGTAGGCACCGGTGCCGTCCACCCGGATCGTCCAGATCTTGTACGAGCCGGACCGATCGCTGGAGAAGGCGATTAGCCTTCCGTCGGGTGACCAGGATGGGGAAGTGTCATCAGCGCTCAACCTGTGAGTCAGCCGGTGCATCCTCGTTCCGTCCACCTTCATGATCCAAATATCACCAGTCCCTTCCCCTCGGTGGGTCAAGACGAACGCAATCCACGATCCGTTCGGAGACCAGGAAGGTTCCCAAGGCCCCCAGTAGTCCATGCTGGGGCCGCCGATTATGTGAAGCCCCGTTCCGTCCGCGTTGATGACCGCGAGGTTGGAGCTACCGACCGAATAGACCGTGAAGGCGATTTGGATTCCGCTTGGAGCCCAGGCCGGGTCACTGGACAGATTGTCGGTCGTGAGCTGGCGGAGCCCGGTTCCGTCGGCGTTCACGATCCAGATGTTGGACTGCTTCCCATAGCCATTGTCGCGGCTGAATGCGATTTGAGACCCGTCTGGAGACCAGGTTGGCTGTCCATCGACGTACTGATCCTGGACGGGGTGGGTAAGCTGGCGAAGCCCGGACCCATCGGCGTTCATGACCCAGATGGCGTTGGCGCCGTCCGCGGAGCGGTAGCTGGCGAATGCGAGCCTGCTGCCGTCGGGCGACCACGAGGGATCCCACGACTTGGTGATCAACTTCTTGATGCCGGTGCCGTTGGCACTGACCGAGTAGATGGCGGTCCCAGGCACCAGGCGGGTGAATGCGATCCGGCCGTTGGACCCGGGCGATGTTGCGCTCGCCGGTGAGACTCCGAATCCTTGGCTCGCGAACGCGGCTATGGCGATACTGGCAACCATCCCCAAGAGGCGAAAGCGCAATGAATGGCGCATCCCAACCTCCTTTCTTCGTCCAACTGCAATCCTGGATCAGCCGGCTGTTGAGCGGCGAAGTCCAATGGCCCTCGATTGGCAGGCCGATCGAGCTGGGCTTCCTTGGCGTTCCGTCCGTTACCGGGGAATCGGCCGCCAGTTCGGCTGGCCGTCCCCGCTGGCGATCTTCTTGGTCACCTGGTGGGCACCGGTGCCGTCCGCCGCGATCGCCCAGATCTTGTACGAGCCGGAGCGATCGCTGGAGAAGGCGATCAACCTTCCGTCGGGAGACCACGCAGGGTCCCCGTCGAAGCGCGGCTTGTGAGTGAGCTGGCGAAGCCCCGTGCCGTCGGCCCCGATCACCCAAACGTCGTCACCGGACTCGTTGTGGTGACCGGTGTACGTTTCAAAGGCGATCGACCCGCCATCCGGGGACCAGGAGGGGGCTTGGGCGGACAGCGATCCCGGGGTGATCTGGTGTGCCCCCGTTCCGTCGGCCCTGATCACCCAGACGCTCGTTGGGTAGCTGTGGCGCGGCCCGTACTCCGTGTACGCGATCCGGTCACCACTGGGAGCCCACTCGCCCGCCAGGCTTGTTCCGTCGGTCGTGAGTTGCCGCAGACCGGTGCCGTCGGCATTCATGATCCAGATGTTGTTGGTCAGACCGCCCCCACTGCTCCGAGTGAACGCGAGCCTCGATCCGTCGGGGGACCAGGTCGGTCCATAGACCATTTCCTCTCGCTGATCGGGGGGGAAGATTCGATGAAGCCCCGTGCCATCGGCGTTCATGATCCAGATCGCGTTGGTCCCGCTCGGGTAGCCCACGAAGGCCAGCAGCGTGCCGTCCGGAGACCAAGCGGGATCCCAGGCGGGGGAAATCAGCTTCTTGAGGCCCGTTCCGTTGGCGCGGATCGAGTACAGAGCCGCGTTCGTCTGCGGGAAGGAACGGGCGAAGGTGATCGGGCCATTTGCGCCCGGCGACGTGGCGCCGGCGGGTTCGGTCCCCAAGCCCTGAACGGCGAACGCGGCCAGGACGAGCGCCGCCACGAGACCAGCAAGACGAGAGTGGAATGAAAGACGCATGACTGCCTCCCCTCGGGAGTTCTTACAAACAGTAGATGCGGCCACGCTCCAAGCCGGGGGGCAACTGGACCCCGATCGGGAGGACCGTCACCGGCGGAGTCGGGAACAACTAGCCGCATGGTTTCGGTGCCCACGCTCTGCTAACTCCTGGTCGGGCCAGTCGGTCGGTCGGTTGGTGGGCCGGCTGTGGGGTGTCCCACTTCCGACACCGTGCCTCCTCGATCCACCCCTTCCGCTCCACGTAGACGTCGTCGGCCCGTTCACCATGACCTCGCTGATTCAGCGTGAGGGGTTCTGGCGGTGCCCGGTAGTGGTCACGCGCGGGCGAACTGCGTTATCCGCTCTCTAGCGAGCCTTGCGCCCGCCCTCAGGTAGGCCTTCAGCGCCGCCCTCACGATGCTCGACAAGGTCCTACCAATCGGAGGGCCTTCGCCGCGTCGCGCCAGCGGCTTCGCTCCTAGCCTCAGGTCGAGGGCCCCTGAGCGAATGCGCGGAGGGGGAGCCCCACTGGCCGCGTTCTCGGGGGCCGTAAGGGGGTGTTCGGGATGTCCCACTCGATCAGACAGACCAAACAGGGGGAGGCCGGCATGTCCCAGCACAGAAAGACCGCCATCGTCGTCGGAGCGCTTTTCATCGCCGCAGACATCGCCCTCGTCCTGAGCCGCGTCTTCACGTCAGGTCTCCTCGATGGGCCCGACTACCTCGCTCAGGTCGCCGCACAGCAGAACCGGCTCGTGATCGGGGCGCTCTGCGTCCTCGCGGGTGGGTTCTTGCTTGCCGCGGTCCCCCTGGCGATGTATCCCATCTTCCGCAAGTACAACGAAGCGATGGCCATGGGCTACGTCGTCTTCAGGGGGGCGCTCGAAACTCTCACCTACATTGCTCTGGCGACCAGCTGGTTGCTATTGGTCGCCCTGAGCCGGGACTACGTGAAGGCGGGGTCTCCCGACGCGCCGCAGTTCGGCACTCTCGGTGGACTCCTCCTCAGGGCCCAGGGATCGATCTCCGCCGACATGACCTCGATCGTCTTCTCCCTCGGCGCCCTGATGTTCGCCTACCTCTTCTATCAGTCGCGACTCATCCCCCGGTGGCTGTCCATCTGGGGGCTCGCCGGCGCTCTCGCCTACCTCGCCGTTCCGCTGCTGAGCCTCTTCGGCTTCTCCGCCGGGGTCCTCTTCGCTCCGCTCGCGGTGCAGGAGATCGTGCTGGCGGTGTGGCTCATCGCCAGGGGTTTCGATTTCCACGGCGTCTCAGGCGTTCGCCCGCCCTCGCAGGCGGTGCCACTTGACACGCGGTCCGGTGCACCCGCGGTGTACTCAGACCTGATCAGAGCCAGGTAGGGGAGAAGCGTTCGAGAGGAGGATGGATGGAAACATTCATTCGTGTAGTCGTAGGGCTCCTACTGATCGCGCACGGCCTGGTCCATCTGTTGTTCCTGGTGCCCGACGTCAAGGAGTTCACGCTGGAGGACTCGTGGCTCGTCTCCGGATCGGCCAGCCAACCGATTGGCAACCTCCTGATGGCCGCCACCGTCGTGGGCTTCGTGCTGCTCGGGTTGGCGGTGTGGGGCGTCCCGGTGCTGTCGGATGCATGGCCGGCGATCGCGATCGTGGCCTCGGTCGTCTCGCTGGTTTTGCTCGTCATGTTCTGGGACATCCATCTGGTGTTCGGCCTCGTCCTCGACATCGCGTTGATCACCTTGGCGCTGCTGCGTCCGAGTTGGGTGCAGCACATCATGTGAGCGAGAAGGTCGCCCTGGGCGCAAGCTCGTCTGCCCCGAGCCGGACTGCTGATCGTGGAGCGGTGGCCGTCGCCGAGCGGTAGGTGTTCGCGCTAGCACCTCGCTGCCGCCCGCCGGAGGATCCACACATTCGCTTCGACCACGCCGATTGGCGCAGTTGGCTTGGCTCAGCCTTCACTGATGGATCGGCGTGTGGAAGGTAAGGAAGAAGCCCTCGGCCGCCACGATGAACCCACCAACGGCCGTAACTACACTCACCCAGTCGACCGCCCCGCTCGCAGTCGTAGGCTCGAACAGGAGCACCGCGAGAACCACGGTGGCTATGCCGACGGCCACGAGCGCGAGCCCGAGACTTCTTTGCCGAGGCTCTGCCATCGATATTCACCTCCAGACTTCACCAGAGAATTCCACCTGAACCCAGTCTGACTCTCCGGTCGAACCCACGAGATGGCTGGACGGCCCCCAAGCTGGAGGACCCGGCGCGGAAATCTACTTCGCCGGCCGTCGCCGCGACTTCGACGTCGCGACCTCGCGCTCGAACAGCTCGGGCCGTGCCTTCACCACCGGGTGGTTGGGCGGGAGCACGCCGTTGGACGCCAGCGTGCGTGGATATACCTACGGCCAGTTGACAGGGACTCACTATGTTCCTTGACGCCTACGCGTCTCGGAGTAGGGCTTTCATCGGATCCTCCTGTGCCCTGATGCCTCGTCCCGGGTCCACGCGGCGAACCCGGAGGCATTGGTCGATGGCGAACCGGCGAAGGTCCCGCTGCTCCTTGGCCGGCATGTAGGGCGCGCCGATGGCTACGGGAACGAGCTCCGGCTGGTCGACCAGGTACGTGTCCCCTTCATGGGCGATGGTGGCGGACCCGCTCGCCATTACGTTCTTGAGCCAATCGGTACCCGACCCGTATGGCAGCGCGATCACGAACCCATCTTCGGTCGCGAAGGGAACCATCGGCGTTTCGTAGGATCGGCCCGTCGTCCGGCCGACGTGTCGGATGACGGAGGCATATGCGCCCGGCGTCCCGGCCGTCTTCATCTGGTGCGGGTTCATGAAGGCCCGGTTGAACCGGCGAACCACATTGCGCACGAGAGGCGATCCCGTCCGCATCCCGACGTAGAACATGACCCCCATCGCCACGAGCACGAGCGCCAAGCCGACAACGACCGTTGCGATCTCTCTCCACATTTCCCCACCTCCTCCCTTCGAGTCTGAGCGGCGAGCTGCGCTGCTCACAGGGACGAATGCCCTGGCAAGATGGGGACTGCCATGATGCGACCCCGTCAAAGTCGGCAGACTGCCGGCCTAACCCTCCGCCTCCCCTGTAAGGCCTTACCTAGCAACGTGCCTTCCGGATGGCCGCGGCCTCGACTTCGGGCTCGAACAGCTCGGGCCGTGCCTTGACCACCGGGTGGTTGGGCGGGAGCCCCTCGCCCGCGTACACGAAGTGCTCCACGCCCTTGACCTCGGTCACCTTCGTCGAGGACTGCTCTGTGGAGGATAGGGACGCGTGAACCTAGTGCGTCAGCGCGTCACGCCCGTGTGGCCAAGGGAGTACCGCCCGGGTTGTGGCCAGACACAGACACCGTGCGGGCCGACCCCGACAGGGATCTTTGCCAGCAGCCTCCAATGCCTCACATCGATGGCGTAGACGACCCCGTTGTACCGTCCTGAGAGCCACAGGACGCGCCCGTTCGCACTCACCCCACCCATGTCCGGGCTTCCGCCTCCCGGGATGAACCACGTCTTCACTACCTCGTGCTTGGCGAAGGAGATGACCGAGATCGATCCCGCGGTCCGGTTCGAGACGTACAGGTCGCGGGCGTTTCGGCTCGGATACAGGCCATGGGCCCCCGCCCCGGTGTGGAGGAACCCGACGTTGGTGAAGGTTGTTCCGGCGATCTCGTACACGCCGGCCCGCGCCAGGTCCGCGACGTAGAAGATCGAGCCGTCGGGGCTCGTCTTCACGTCTTGGGGCATCGCTCCGGACGGGAGACGAAGCGTGCCCATCAGCCGCTGACTCGTCACCCCGACCTTGATCAGACGGCCGGCGAACTCGCAACTCGCAATCAGATATCGCCCGTCGGCGGAGAAGTCCATGTGATCCACCCCGGCACATTGGGGCACGTCGAGGCTGTGCACCAGCCGAAATGTGTGAGCGTTGTAGAACTCCAGTCGATGGAGACGCTCGGCCACAACGATCGCGTACCGTCCGTCGGGTGTGAAGTACATGTTGTACGGGTCTTCGACCGGGATCGTTCTTTCAACCCGCCCGGTAACGGGGTCGATCGCGGTGAGACTGTTCCCGGCGTCGTTGGTGACGTAGAGGGTCTTCATGTCCCACGAGGGAACGACATGCTGGGGAAGCGCCCCCACCGGGAAATGCCTCACCACGCGGAACGAAGTCGGGTCGATCTCGTCCAGGGTGTTGCTCACGCTGTTCGGGACATAGACAAGCGGGCGAGCCGCCCGCGCGGCTGGGGAGAGATCGTTGGCCCCGGCTGCCGCGTAGATGTTCTTCGGGTCGGTGACTGCTGGCATTCCGGGCAGCCAGCGGCCGGAGGAGGCAGGGGCGGTCGACGGGGAGGTCGCCGGGATCGACGCAATCGCGCTTGGACTCAGCGACGATGTGTGAGGGGGATTGGAGGTCTGGTTGTTGCAACTCGCGACAAGAATGGAAGCGACGCCGAGCACGAGCAAGCGGACGGGCTTCATTGTGAGCTTCATCCTAGGTCACCGGCGAGTTGGGCAGAGACAGAGTCCCGATCTCACGCTGGCGCACCGCCCGACCTAACCGAACGGCACCGAGACGGGGCCGGGCAGGCGTCCGTAGACGGCGAAGAAGTCGCGGTCATCCGGAACCAGATAGCGCCTCACGGGTTGCATGACGTTGGGCACGATCTTGGTTGCACCGAGGCCCCCGCGATGGCTGTATGTGATGAGACTCGGCCACTCCGGGTTGATGTCGAACTGCATGGCTCGAACCGCGCCGGCTCGCTGGAGGATGCGAGCCAACGTGGTCACCGTCTGATCGTTCGCCGCCGCATAGATCACGTTGCCACGGCGGTCGATGCCAACGCCGGTGCGCCAGACGCGCACTGCGTTCCCCAGCGTGTAGCCCCACTGCGAGCTGTTGTTCAAGGCCGGGTTGAGCCGTCCGTTCTGGATGATCAGGGGCAGGCTCTGGCGGGCGAAGGCGACATCGGGGCCCGCGTTGGGACCGCCCGTCCACGTCCGTACGTCGAGGCTGCCATCGCGGTTTCCGATCAATGTGGCAAGCCCGTCCCTGAGCGGCTCATACGTGTGGCCATTGATCGACGAGCCGTTGTGACCGTCGACGTACGTGAAGCCGCTGTTGAATGTGGCCAAGAGGCGCCCGCGCTGGTCGTTGGGAACTTTCATGGGGCCGCGGACCGGCGCGTTCGGCGGCTCGTAGCGGCCCGGATAGAAGGCCAGGGATGTCAGATTGTGGTCGAACCAGGCGACGTAGGCGACGATGCGCGGATAGTCGCGCTCGGTCCTGAAGGTCGTGACGAGGACCGGCGGGTGCCCGTCGACCCGCGGACCCGTCGGCCTCCAGATCCCCTCGCCGGGCAGTGGGCGGGAGAAGACCGGCTCGATCGGAGGTGGCCATGCAGTCGCGTGTGTCTCGCCAGGTCCCCGCACACTCGGCGAAACCCCCGCGGCGGGGACGCCTAAGGAGGGCAGGGTCTGCAGCTGGGGGCCGCCCCTCGCGGGCGCCTTCCAGCTGTAGTAGATGTGCTCCACCTCGTCGACCAACCAGTTTCCGTGGTGGTCTCTCACCCACTCGACGCTGCGCACGCGAAGCGGCAGGCTGGAGGGCTGAAGCATGGTCGTTCCGTACGAATAGCCGACCGGCAACAGCAGCATGAGTACGGCCAATGCCACCCAGCGCATCCGAACGCGGCGACGCGAGCGCCGATGCTTGCCGGAGTTCGGCTTGTCGTGCAGCCGCTCCATTCTCGAGGGGGTGGGGTCCGGGCCATCATGCTCGGCGACCGAAGACACGCCGCCCCGTCCGTTCAATGCTCCGTGTCCGCCACCCACATCGTCGTCCTCTTGCAGCGTTCTGCCGACGGCCCGCGCCTCGATCCTGCGCTCCGATTGGAAATCGTAGGCGCCCCACTCGGGAAACGGATGCGGCTCGCATTGGAGTTAGATGAAGAATCGCAGGCGGGCACATGCTTCTTCGTTGGGGTCTCGTGTCGGTTGTGTTGTGAGGGACCCGCCTGCCTGCCGACACGGGTAGGTTTCGTGCATGCGCCCGCTCTGGGACCATCGCGCTGAGGCCTGGGATCAGCATCTGCCTGCATCGGAACTCTTCTCGACGCTACTGGACGCAGTTCTTCACGCCGGCGACCTGGGGGATCGTGATGTGGCGATCGACCTTGGGGCCGGAAGCGGCTTCCTCACGCTCCCGCTTGCGGAACGGGCGGCGAGAGTGGTTGCGGTCGACAAGTCCCCTCGTATGTTGGACCAACTTCGTCTCAAACTGGACGGCTCCGAGGCGGCGGTCGAGCTCGTCGCTCAGGAACTGCTTGCCTTCACCCCGTCCGAACAAGTCGACGTCATCGTGTCGAACTACGCGCTGCATCACCTTCGCCACTCGGCCAAGAAGGAACTTCTCCGCCGTTGCAACGACTGGCTTCGACCGGGCGGGCGCATCGTCGTGTCCGACCTCATGGTGGCCCTCACCTTTCGACCCGGCCAGAGCGCGGCTCTCACACGGAGGCTTCGTTCGATTGCTGCGAAGGGCGTCCCCGGATACTGGCGCATCGCGAAGAACGGGATCCGGTTGGTGGCCGGGCGCGGCGAGTACCCCGCAGACCTTGCCTTTTGGACGCGCGCGCTGCGTGAGGCGGCCTTCCTCAAGGTGAATGGACGGCAGATTGGATCTGAGAGTGGGATCGCATGGGGGATCAAGTCTCTCGGTTCCGGCTAACGTCTCGCCGTGATCGGAAACGTTAGATTTCACCTCGTTCGTTCCGCAGTCGTTCTCTTGGCTCTAGCGATCATTGGCTCGCTCGTCGCCGTGGCGCTGCTGCAGGCGCCCAAGCCCTCCGCGAGGGGCGTGCTGGGGCCGGACGCCTCTGCGGGCCGGCCCTCAGCAGCACCGACGTCCTCGTCGGTGGTTCCTCAGGCGCCCTATGCCATCGGCCTGCGGCAGATCACGTTCGTGGACACGTCGCGGTCGATCGAACCTCCACACACGAAGAGCGGCCGGCGTGAGCCTCGCGTCCTAAGGACCCAGCTGTGGCTGCCCGAGGTCAACAGAACGGTCGGCGCGAATATGAGCGGGCAGGAATCCAGCACAGGGCCATTCCCACTGCTGGTCTTCGCTCCTGGATTCGACCTCTTCGCTCGCGCCTACAGTCCGATCATGCGAGGAATCGCTCGTAAGGGATTCGTGGTCGCGGCCCCGACGTTCCCCCTCACCAATCCCGAAACCTCAGGCGGACCGTACGAGCCCGACATGGTCAATCAACCAGAAGACATCAAATTCGTGGTGAGCGGTCTGCTGAGGGATAGCCGCCGCCCCAGCAGCTTCCTGTACGGGCTTGTCGACCCCTCCCTGGTGGCGATCGCAGGCCAGTCCGACGGCGGAGACACCGTCCTCGCATCCGCGTACGACTCGTGCTGTAGGGACCGGCGCGTCAGAGCAGTTGTCGTGATGTCCGGCCAACGCGTGATTCCAGGAACCTATTTCTCAAAGCCCGGCCCCCCGTTGCTGGCCTTCCAGGGGACCGCGGACATCGTGAATCCGCCGATATACACGAAGGAGTTCTTCGCTGATGCTCGCCACCCCAAGTTCTTGGTTTGGTTGCGGGGCGCAGGTCATCTCACGCCCTACACGATGAGATCAGGTTGGGAATCAATTGTGGTAAAGACAACGGTTGCGTTTCTGGAGCACTACTTGAAAGGCCGCGGGTCGGTCGACGCTATCCGTAAGGCAGTTGCGGCCGCTCCGCGCCTGGCCTCTTGGTCGAGGTAAGAGAGGTTGGGCACGTATCAGCAATGGTCCCACTTGGGCCGGGGGTTGGGTGGGTCGGTGGGGCTCGTCCCCTCCCGTCCCGGGGTCGGGGTGTGGAGGCTAGAGGGGGTCGGGTGCGCGTGGAGTGATCGCCCCGACGATGGGAAACAGGTAGTCAGTTCAGCACGAAGTACCCCACTTTCACGGTCGTCGGCGACGCGAGAGCCTTGTTGATGTAGATGGTGAACTGCCCCGACCATGCCACTGCGTTCTTCACATAGAAGCCCCCCGGACCGTGGCCACCACAATGTCACTGGCCGTCACCCCGGCGAGGCTAACGGTCACGCTCTTCTTGCCGGAGGCGATCACCGCTTTCCCGGCGGTGCTGAACACGGCGTTGCCGTTGACTTCAAGGGCGGTCCCGCTGGCGCTCTCAGCCTCCACGCCTATTCCCATTGGCGCTGTTCGGCGCGTCGCCCAGCACCCCGGTTCCCCCGCTAGTACTCCAGGCCCGCCCGGCCACGCCGTAACCGGTACCGTTGTTCTGTCCGTAGACGCCGCTGCCGCCGGAATTTGTTGGCCTGCCCGAAGACGCCGTTGTGACCCTCAGCCTGGGTCAGGCCGTAGACGCCGTCGCCACCCGAGCCCAGGGCCTCAACGCCGACGTGTCCGGGGTGGCAGGGGCGGCGACTGACCCTGCCGCCCCGGACACCTCACAGCCAGCTACCCCACCGACCGACCGGCCGAGGAGTCAGGCCCTAACAAGATTCATATTCGGCTCTCCGTATACCGACCCTCACGTAAACAGAATCGCGCGGTTGCGCTATCGACCCACATCAATGGTTGGGCGAAGGGCTGCCGGAACCTTTGAACGAGCAAGGCGCTTCCGAATTCTTGTATGGGCGACATTCCTCGCTGGCCTAGTGACGGTGGCATCGACTCCACTTCTTGACAATCACGCCTACCCGATCATCGTGGGCGGTGTGTCGATCGCGA
Source organism: uncultured Actinomycetota bacterium (assembly GCA_963770955.1). GTDB lineage: Bacteria > Actinomycetota > UBA4738 > UBA4738 > UBA4738 > DASPTB01. The sequence goes on along the minus strand of CAVYRK010000011.1, from coordinate 45,197 downwards.
TCGCGCTGTTAGTTCTGACGGGTCCTCACGAACTCGGGTCATCCGGATAACCCTTCTGCGGCGCATGGATTCGTGCTGACATTGCCCCGCCTAACTCCCCAGTCGGGCGGTGGGTCGGTGGGGCAGCCAGCGGGGGTGTCCCACTTTGGGGGCCGCGCCCTCTCCTATCCCCAACTCGATTTCTGAGGGAGTGGAACGGGTCCTTCATCTGGTCATCTCAGGGGCTGGCTCGGCCTATCAGGCGTCGGCGGTCTGCCCGCTCCTGCGTGCCGGCCAGGGAAAGGCTCGGCAGCGCGAACACACCGTCCCGAGGCTACGGTGCGTCGCCCTGGTGGGGAGCGGGACCGGAGGCGGCCGTGCCGCGGATGCGGCCCAGGGCCGGACAAGAGCACACTTGAGCTAGGAAGAGCACGCCGGTCCGACGCGATCCCCTGCGTCAGCTTTTCTGAGGTGACAGAATCCCAAGCTCATGGAGCCTAAAGGGCGGCGAGGCTCTCCTCGGGCGAAGCTCGCTGTCACCGTTTCGCTGGTCGTGCTCGTCGCTTCCTCCGCCGCATACATCGCCTACTCCGCGGTGACGGGCTCGAACGGCGCCGCTCCGGTCACCGCCGGACACGCAGGTCACGCGCGAACCCACCCGAACGTCGTCCTGATCGTGACCGACGACCAGCGCTGGAACACGCTGTGGGCAATGCCCGAGGTCAATCGCGACCTGGTTGCTCACGGCGTGACCTTCACCAACGCGTTCGTGACGACCTCGCTCTGCTGCCCCTCGCGCGCAAGCATCCTGACCGGTCAGTACTCCCGTCACACCGGCGTCTACAAGGACGCGGGACTCCACGGAGGCGCGCCCGCGTTCACCGACACCTCGACTCTGGCAACATGGCTCCACGGCGCCGGATACCAGACGGCGCTCGTCGGGAAGTACCTGAACAACTACAACCTGATGGCACATCACGAACCGCCCGGGTGGTCACAGTGGGACGCGATCGCGAGTCGGTTCCCGGCGCTCCACTTCTACGACTACACGCTCAACCAGGACGGCCACATGGTGCGGTACGGCAATTCTCCCAGCGACTACGTGGACACCGTCCTTGGGAAGATCGGGCTTCGATTCATCGCTTCGGCGCAGTCGCCGTTCTTCCTGGAATTCTGCCCGATCGCTCCGCACGCGCCCGCCATTCCCGCCCCCCAGGATCTCGACCGATTCAAGCACTTCCCATTGCCCCACGGCCCCAACTTCAACGAGGCAGATGTCTCGGACAAGCCGTGGTCGGGCATCCCACAGTTCCAGAGCCTCCCGAACCAGGGCGTGATGCAGGCGTACTGGGATCGTGCGCTCGCCTCACTCCAGCAGGTGGACCGGTCCGTCGGGCAGTTCGTCAATGCGCTCCGGGCCGACGGTCAGTTGAGCAACACCGTGTTCATCTTCACGACCGACAACGGGCTGCTGCTCGGGGAGCATCGCATGGGCATCGTGAAGATCTGGCCGTACGAGGAGTCGATCCGGGTACCGCTCGTGATCGCCGGCGCCGATGTCACGAATCCTGGCCGGCGGAACGGGGACTTCGCGCTGAACATCGACCTCGCCCCCACCATTGCCCAGCTCGCGGGTGTGCGCCCGGGACTACCACAGGATGGGAGGAGCCTGGTGCCCCTCCTCGATGACCAGCACCCCCGGTGGCGGAAATCGTTTGTCGTCGAGTACCTCGGGCCCGGGGGAACCGGGAGCGACTACGTCGCCCCGTTCGAAGGCATCCGCACCCTCCGATACCTCTACGTCCAGTACGGACTGCTCCATCTGTCACCGCGAGGTCCGCCGGCTCCCTATCCGAATGGGTCGGAGGAGCTGTACGACCTCAAGACCGATCCGTACGAGCTGAACAACCTCGCCGCCCTCCCCCAGTATCAGGAGCTTCGACGAAGCCTGGCCGCACAGCTGCAGCAGCTGCTGAAGTCCTGAGCCCAGGCACGCCGCCATCACGTCCGTTCCCGGGCGGGCCGGCAAGCCTCGCCGGCGGGGTGATAGTGAAGGCGGCCGTCCCGAACCCGGGCGTCGACACCTTCCAGATCGTGCTGAACAAGGCGCCGCTGTCGCCGGCCACAGCAAAGGTGGCGTGGTTCGTCGTGAACTGATTGCGCTCCGGGGACGAGATCCCCACGGACTCAAACGACCGGGACCGGCTCAAGTACCCGGCTGCGTGCCAATTGCCGATGAGGCCGCAACCCGGAAGTAGAGGACGCCCTCCACCCGAAGGGGGGCAGCGTGCAGGAGTCGCGAGATCGCCGCCCCCTCGACATCGCTCGGATGCATTACCAGTACCCATCGCACGTCTGCCGCCCGGAGCCACGCGCGGAGCTCGGAATCGCGGTCGGCAGGAAGGCGATCGAGCATGAATAGTCGCGCCACGGACGGCAGACCGGGAGGGAGACTCCCCACATAGGCATCCGCAAGCCGAAATGAGAATCCCGATTCTGCCTGCCAGACGGTAGGGATCGCCAGGTCGTCCAGTTGATGCGATCGTGACCCGCCGGGTCCCGCGACCACCGCCACGTTGGTGCCCGACGAGATGTACGTACGCACGATGGTGGAGGGGGGGGTACTAATGAATGATGTCCACGAACCGACCCAGATGATCTGCGCGGCGAGTGCCGCGACGATCACCAAGCTGGCCAGCCAGCGGCCGGGGTTCGTACGCGGGTCGGCGAGCCACAGGCCCACGCCCGTGGCGGCGATGAGCCACGCGAAGAGGCTGCAGCGCTGCGGGCTCGCGAACCGAAGCACCGGCATGCTTCTGACGAGGGCCCACGGTGTGGGAACCAGATGCGAGCCTACAGCGACGGCTCCCGCCGAGCAGGCCATCGCGAGCAGCGCCGTCACCGCCAGGGCCCGCAGCGGCCGGCTCCCTCGACGCGTCCACACCAGGTGGGACAGAACGGCCATCCACGGCAGGAGGAGAAGGGCAGTGAGCAACCCGACATGTGAAACAGAGTGCTGCGCCGGTCGGGGTGCCGTCCTAAGACGAGGCGGCTGCGTCCACCCGGCCACCGACGAGATGCCGCGCCCGATCGCCGGTCCCCCCGTTGGATGGGGCATCGCGATCGCTGTGATCAGAAAGGGACTCAGGAGCACCCCGGCCGTCGCATAAGCCAGCCCCATGAGCGCCGCGCACCGGCCGATCGCAGCCCGATCAGCCGAGCAGATGACGTACGCGAGCGCCATGGCCACCGCGCCGAAGAGGGTCGTGGTCACCAGGATCTCGGTGGAGATGCCGGCTTGGGCAGCGAGGACGACTCCCAGAGCAGCGACGAAGACCCACGGGGTGATCGAGCCCTCGAGCTGCCGGACCACCAGATACGCGGCCATCGGCACCAGCGCCACGAGGCTCAGGTTCAGGTGCCCGATCGCCACTTCGGTGGTCTCCAGCGGAGCCATCGCGAACATCGACCCTGCAACGAGTGACGCCGCCCAGCGGCCCGTCAGTCGGTGCACCAGGAGGTAGGTCGTCCAACCGGCAGTGATCGGCGCGGCGATCGACAGCAGATTGAACGCCGCGAAGATGCCAAAGGTATGCGTGACGGGCATCACCATGAGGCTGGGAACCGGGATGCTTGTCGTCCACGCGAGGTTGACGCCGCCGGGCGCGAAGACGGCGTGACTGTATGGGAGCAAATCGCCACTGGCGACCGCGTGCGGCCACCAGCCGATCGACCACAGGAAGATCGAACCGTCTGCTGGGCTGTTCGCCAGTATCCGGCCAGACCCCACCGGTAGCAGCTTGGGGAGGAGCATCCCGACGAAGGCGATCGTGAGGACCAGCAGGGCAACAAGGTGTCGCTGCCAGGCCACCCCCGGCAGCCGGGTCGGAAGGCGCGCGGCCGCACCGCAGAACCCGCGTAGCCGTTCCGTCGGTGATGTACTCTGGCCGACCCCCGGGTCGGTCGTGGTCGGAGAACGGTGGTCTTGCTCCTCGCTCAGCATGATGAACTCGACCAGCCCTCCGTGGACCGACCCCCTCTCACGCACGCGCCCGCCCGCCGAGCCACCGTGCCCCCGCGAGGGAGCGTGCGACAGGCCGCCCTCGGGTCCGTGCATGCGCCTGGGCCCTCGCGACAAGCTGGTTCCAGTCGATGAACACGACACAGGCTGTCGCGGCCCACGCGAAGTAATTGAGCCCGATGGTCAACCAGATCGCCGTGTGGACGAATACCACCCCGGGAACGAAGATCCAGGCTGCTCGCGGTCGCCAAAGGACCACTGGAAAAAGCAGCTCGATCGTCAAGGTTGCGGCGGCTACGAGGTGCGAGAGCACCGGGTGATCCGCGATGAACAGGCCCATCGCGTTGGGCACGCGCTGCGCGTCGCTAGCCGTGTACAGGATCCATCGAAGGTTGCTGCCGAAGATCCAGGAGGGGCCTGACCACACGAGCTTCGCGACCGCCGTGAACCAGTAACCGAAGGCGACGACCACCATGGCGGAGTGAACCGGCCACCCGTACCGGACGGAGACTGTCTCGCACTCCGCCCGAGGCGCCCTCACTCGCAGCGCGTCCAGAGACCAACGGTCCCCGCACGAGGAGGGCACGAGCGGCGCCATGGCGAGCAACATTAGCGTCTCGTTCTGCCCGTCGCGTCCGAAGCTCGCAACCATCCCGATCAGGAACAACGATCCCGCCCAGGCAACGATCAGACTGAGCCGTGTGCGATATCCCACGATCGCGGAGGACGCGGCGAGGATGGACAGGAGCTGCACGGCCGAGATCAGAGGCCGGGGGGGTACGTGGGGCATCAAGTGCATAAAGGAGATTGGTCGGTACAACGCATCGGGCTCGCCGGCCCATTGCACGTACACGCCTCTGCACAATCGCACGAGCAGGATCGAGCAAATTCCCACCCGAAGGCCGGCCAGGCGCCGCGCGTCACCGGGCCGGAAAAGCCACTGATCGATGGTGCCGAGCGCGCTATTCATGGACGGCTCGCCCCTCCACAGGAGAAGGCAAACGTCTTGACGGGCGGCGAAGACGGCCGCCCGCGGGACCGAGGCACCAGCTCCTGTGTCACTCGATAGAAGCGCAGTGCAGTCAGTGACGGGATGGTGGAGCGCAGCGAGTCGAGCCAGGCTCGGCAGGCAGCCTGCTTCGCGCGCTCCGAGAGACTTGCGAATCGGTCGACGATGAAGAAGAGGTTCCGGAACGTGCTCGTGCTGGCGTGCGACAGGGGGTACTCCCGTCCCCGCGCTCCACCGCAACCGCGCTGAACATCAGGCTTTCGTCCGGGCGTGGCTGGCTGAAGAGCCGCCATCCGGGAAAGGGCCACGCCTGGATCTCGAAGATGCCGGAGAGAAAGAACACAGCGAGGAAGCCGTAGACGCCGATACGAACCGATCTAGGAACGGGCTGACGAGATAGGGGCGCGGGGATGTCCTCCGTGCCAGAGGTCGAGGCTGCCCCCCTCTGCGATTTCAGGCTCACGGGCTGGCCTCCTCGCGGTGATCGCCGTGGCACCTGCGTCCGGTCCAGTCGCAAGGTGGCAGTCGGAGGAATCGCTCGATCGTCGGGACCTTAGCACGGCGACCTCCGCGGAGAAACCGCTCCCTGAGCTGCGGCCTCAGACCCCGCTCGCGGCCCTGCGGGAGGCAGCGGTTGCGCACCGAGCGCCCGCCGAGCATCGCCCGTCCGCGCGATTCGGACCGCCACCAGGACGAAGGCGGTGAGCAAGATCGGAGCAACGACGTAATGCGCGGTGTCCATGACGCCCCACGCCGTGAGCCCGTTCGGCGGATCCGCGGGGATCAGCGTCAAGGATAGGGCCGCAGCAACGCCGACCCCGATCCACATCAGGACGTCGTCCGTCATCAGCCCGAGATAGGGGAGGAACCACGCCGAGTACCAGGGGAGGAGATATGGCCAGGCCAGCGCCAACAGCAGGATCGTGCTCCCCCACCAGTCCGGCAGGGAGCTCGTCCCGGGAACGCGCCCGTATTCGCGCCCCACGAGGATCGCAATGACGATGAACACGATCAGGAACCCGAAGGTGACAGCGCTGGAGGCGACGGACGCCGTACCGGCTCCCACGAGACCGCGCACTGCTGACTCAAAAGCGGTTGCGACCAGGTGAACGGGGCTCGCCCAATACTCCACCCCACCCAAGAGAAGGGGGACCGGCGAGGATCGCCACTCTCCAAGAAACGGCAAGAAGAGAATCAACCCGACCCCTGCCACGATGCCGATCAGGAGAACTCCTAACCGAAGGCGGCGACCAGGCGATAGAGCGCGCACGACCCACCACAACCACACCAGCAGGGCGGGAAGAAGCGCCAATCTCATAAAGACCGCGAGACTAAGCAGGAGCGTGACGCCAACCCATCTCCCCACCACTCGACCGGCCGACGCAGCCTCCTGGTCGCTGTTTGCCGGGCCGCCCGTCATGGATCCCCAGTTCGATATAGCGTTCGGAAACGGCGTGGTGACTGCCAGCGCGAGTGCGCCGGCAAGCAGGCCGGCCAGCACTCCGTCGATGTGACCGCCTCCCACGGTGTGCAGGATGAGGACCGGATTCAGGCCGACGATCGCGGCCGCGAGGGCAGCACGCTCAGGCCGGAGCGCCTTGGCCGCGAGGCACGTGCAGACCGCTGCACACGCCACACCGAGTCCCGCCAGCACCTTGAACGCCGCGATGGCGGCGCCCGGCGCGGACGCCCACGCTCGTGCGACGCCAGCGCCCAGGAGCATGACGGCGGGTCCGTACGGGGATTCGATCTTCACCCACTGCCTCGATGTGACGCGGACGAACGAATCCGTGGGAAACGAGGACAGCAACGTCGCGTATGGGTTGGCGTGATGAAGTGCCACGAGCCGTCCATATGCGACGTAGCTGATCGCATCGCGGGACAGGAGAAGAGGGGAGGTCACCGCGATGAGGACACTCACGCCTGTCGTCGCCAGCACGGCGCCGACCGCGACCCTGCCCGCGAGGGACTCCTTGAGCAGGAGCCCGAAGGCGACGAGCGCCGCCGCCATGACCAGGACGCTGGTCGCGGTCACCGCTGGTCGACCGATGTGGGCGAGGCCCAGCAGATCGGCGAAGCGGCCGGCCCATGCAGGGGGCGTGGCTCCGGCCGGGAGAGGCACGGTGATCGGAGACCGTGGGACGCCCGCCAGGACGGCCAGGGCGAGGTACGCGACGACCAGACCGGCCAGACACCAACGTCCGCAACGTGACGTGGATACCACCGTCCACCTTGATCCGCTCTTCGCTCCGCGCAGCATGGCGGCATCCGACTGTAGCCGAGATAGGGCGCCGTCCCGCCCTCGGAACGAAGGCCATAGGCGGAATTAGACTCCTGGCGCGATTCGGCTCAGGGATTCCGCGTCGCCGATTCCCTGCGCGTGGATGAAGCCGAACCTCGCAGCTCAAGCGTGATCCGCGCGCCGCCGCTAGGGCGATTCTCCGTCCCAGGGGGGTCGCTCACGACGGCCGCCGCGCAAGCTCCTCAATGGCGCTCAGCCTCTCGGGCTTCGTGTCGCCGTGCTCGCGGCGAACCTCCTCGAGCAGCAGCCTCATTGCCGGCACGTTGCCCTTCCGAGCTGCAGTCCAGAGCAGCGAGATGAGCTCCTCCCGCGTTTCTCGTTGCGGCACAGCCCTCGAAGGCCGTCTTTTGACTTGGCGCCCGCGAAGAGGTGCGGTGCTACGTGAGGATGTAGATGACGCGGAACGAGACCCCGGCCCCCCTTGGGTCATCGGTACCCCCGCCACGTAATGCGACCCTTGCTCACGCCATCGGCGTAGTTCTCCGCTGCTGTGCCTGCTCGTAGGTGTGCAGGGTTGCAGCACGGAGGGAAGTCGCATGAGTGCAGCACCATGAGGTTGCCGAGCGGCCGGCCGTGGCCCAGCTGGTAGGCCACCCGATGTGCGCTCAGCACGCGTTTGCCCATACGAACGGTGCCGTATCCCGAAGGACGCCTCGAGCCCAGCCATGGCCAGCAGTCATCCGGCCCACGAACAGCGACGCGAGTCCAGAACTCTTCGACCCTCACAGCTGAGTCACCGCCCCTTTTGAACGGCCGGGACGCGGTGCACCCGCTAGGACGCTGCTCCCCCCGACGCGGAGCCTCTTATCCCGAAAAGTCGTCTTAGGCAAGGGTTGGGGGTAGTAATAGGGCCTCTGACCTCGCACTTTAGGGGTGTCGACCGCCCAGATGCTCGAGACGCAAGCCGATTTCGGATCCCGGATTGCCCCGTTCCTGGAGCAGGTGATCCTCGCCATCTACCACGGCCAGCAGGAACACGCATGGAGCAAGAGCGCGCTCGAGGACGTCGAGGCAACGTTGGAACGGGCTGGTCTGCTCAATCGGCTCCACCGTCCACCGGCGGTGTGCTTCCTGGATCTCACGGGATACACCCGGCTGACCGAAGAACGCGGAGACGAGGCCGCGGCGGACCTGGCCGGGAGGCTGTCCGCCATCGTTCGGCGGTGTTCCCAGGAGCACGAGGGGCGGCCGGTCAAGTGGCTCGGTGACGGCGTGATGTTCTACTTCGACGATCCCGGCCAGAGTGTCGTCGCGGCACTCGACATGGTGGATGGGGTGGCAACCCAGGCGCTGCCGCCGGCCCACGTCGGCATCCACGCCGGGCCGGTGATCTTCCAGGAGGGCGACTACTTCGGCCGGACCGTGAACATCGCGGCCAGGATCGCCGAGTACGCCAGGCCCGGCGAGGTGCTGGTGACCCAGGAGGTCGTCGACGATGCCGGAGCAATGCCGGTGAGCTTCAGCGCGGTCGGGCCCGTCGAGTTGCGGGGTGTGTCCGGCGCGCTGCGCCTGCACGCGGCTCATCGAGCTCCCTGAGTCGCCACCCGAACTCGCATGTGGCCCGGTTCATAGAATGGCTGCGTGCCCGGCACGCTCTCGCTCGAAGAGCTCTCCGCGCGGACCGGCGTGTCAACCGAGCGGATCGAGTGGCTCACCGAGATCGGCCTGATCGTTCCCGCGGAACCCGGCCGGTTCGTTCCTGGCGACGGCTTTCGCGCAAGGATGGTCGATGCGCTCGTTCGCAGCGGCCTCTCGACCGAACTGATCGAGCTCGCGGCGCGGCAGCACACCCTCGACCTCCGCCACGTCGACAACTACATGCTGGTCGACGCCCAGGAGCAGTCCGACCGTTCGTTCGAGGACTTCGTCCGGGAGGCCGGCGACGGGGGCACGTCGCTCCCCGCCCTCTACCCGATCCTCGGCCTCGCGGAGCCGGAACCCCGTGCGCACCTGCCGGTGGTCGAAGAGCACCTCCTGCGGCAACTCGTGGAGACGTGGGACCTCGCTTCGGACGAACGAACTCTCGCTCGCGCCGCGCGGATCGCGGCCGACGGAATCAGGCACATCGCCATCGGCTGGTCCGAGCTGTTCGACGAGCAGATCGCCGGCCCCGCGCGGGAGCGGATGCTGCGCGGTGAGCTGGACTCGTTCCCTGAGGACGCGAAGGACGCGTCGATCCGCATGCACCGCCTCCTGCCCGAGCTGATGACCTGGCTCGCGGACCGCTACGCCGAGCAGCTGATCGTCGCCGGCATCGTCGAGCGGTTCGAGGAGTTCCTCGCGTGGCGCGGCCTCACCCGGCCACCAAGCCCCGGGCCGCCCCCTGCCGTCGCGTTCGTCGACATCTCCGGCTACACGCGCCTCACCGAGCAGTTGGGCGACGAAGCGGCGGTGCGAGCGAGCGGCGTCCTCCAGGAACGGGCCGAGGCGATCGCAGTCGCGGGCGACGGCCGGCTGGTGAAGCTGCTCGGGGACGGCGCCATGCTTCTGTTCCGCGATCCGGCCGGCGCCGCGTCGGCGGTGGTGGACGTCGTTCGCCGGCTGACCGAGGAGGACCACCTGCCCGCCCACGCCGGCATCGACGCGGGGCCGGTCATCCAGCGCGACATGGACGTGTTCGGCCACACCGTGAACGTGGCCTCGCGCCTCGCCGACCGAGCCGAGCCGGGCGAGGTCCTGGCGTCCGAGGCGGTCAAGGAGCTGGTCGACGACGGGTTCCGCTTCGACGAGGTGGAACGCTCGACGCTGAAGGGCATCGCCGAGCCGATCACGCTCTACCGCGTTCGGGCGACCGGCAAGGGCTGACCCGAAGAGGGGGACCTTCGGCCCGGAAAGGGGCGGACCGTGGGCCCCTGTGGAACGGGGCTCCTCAACCCATGCTGCCGGCGAGAAGTGAAAGGTGGCATGCGAGATGCCTCTCGGCAGGATGGCGCGGGTCCCTCGGGCGGATCACGGAACCGGGACTGAGGAGCGGGTGACGCCGTGACCGCGGTCGCCGAGCGTCCGAGGCCGGTCCTGATCCCCGAGTTCTGCAAGGGCTGCGGCCGCTGCATCGGCTCGTGCCCCAAGGACTGCATCACGATGGGAGTCGAGGTCAACCCGCTCACCGGCCTCGTTCCCGTCGTGCTCGACCTCACGCTCGTGCAACGGATGCGGGCTGTGCATCGGTGCCTGCCCCGAGCCGTTCGGCCTCATGCCCCAGGGCGAAGAGACCGACCTCCTTCCGCCGGACCCGGCGAAGGTCCTGGGACCGCGGCCCTTCGAGGCCCCGCGGCCGGAGCCACGTCCGGACGTCACCGCTCCGCTGCCCGAGCGCGAGCCGCTCGTCATCAAGGGAACGTACTCGGCAGCCGTCGGCGCGCTGCTCGCCGGCTGCCGCCACGTCTACGGGTACCCGATCACGCCGTCGACCGAGGGCACGGAGCTCATGGCGAAGGTGCTGCCCCATCTGGGCGGCGTGTTCGTGCAGGCCGTCAGCGAGGTCGCGACCGTCAACATGATGTACGGGGCCGGGGGCGCGGGAAGGCGTTGCATGACGTTCACGAGCTCCCCGGGCTTCAGCCTGATGCTCGAGGGCATCTCGTACATGATCGGCTCCGAGGTCCCCGCCGTGTTCGTCGACGTGATGCGCGGCGGGCCCGGCCTCGGCAACATCGGGCCCGAGCAGTCCGACATCAAGCTCGCGTGTCGTGGTCTCGGACACGGAAACACCCACGCGATCGTGCTGGCTCCGTCCACGCCGCAGGAGATGCTCGACCTCACGATGCTCGCATTCGATCTGGCGTTCACGTACCGCAACCCGGTGGTGATCCTCGGAGACGGGTACCTGGGCCAGACCACCGGGAAGGTGCGTCTGCCACGCCACATGGTGGTGCCCGGCCTCCCCGAGTGGGCGGTCTTCGGCGATCGCTCCCACCGTGGCAACCTGATCTGCTCGATCTCGCTGTCCGAGCCGGACCTCGAGAGCCACAACGTCCACCTGAACGAGAAGTACGAACGAATGCACGCGGAGGAACAGCGCGCCGACGTCTACCGATGCGAGGACGCGGACGTCCTGCTCGTGGCGTGCAACACGCCGGCGCAGCTGGCGAAGGGAGCGATCATGGAGCTGCGCGAGAACGGTCACGCGGTGGGGCTCTTCCGGCCGATCACCGTCTGGCCCTTCCCGATCGACGCGCTTCTTCCTCTGCTCGCCCGAACGAGGCATCTCGTCGTCGTGGAGGCGAGCGCCGGACAGCTGGAGGACGAGGTGCGCCTGGCGCTCAGCCACGCCGGCGTGCATGCGCCGCCTCCGATCAGCCACGTTCGACGCCAGGGCGGCATCCTTCCGTCGCAACGCGAGATCGTCGAGCACGTCATGGACCTCGGAGAGGAGGACTGATGCCGACCTCCGTCTTCTACCGCTCGTTCGAGCGACACGAGCACGGCGAAGGGATCATGGCCCACTCGACCACGTACTGCGCGGGGTGCGGACACGGCCTGGTCCACAAGTACCTGGCCGAGGCCATCGACGAGCTGGGCGTCCAGGACCGCACCGTCCTGATCTCGCCGGTAGGCTGCGCGGTCTTCATGTACTACTACTTCGACGTCGGGAACACGCAGGCGGCGCACGGCCGCGCGCCCGCGGTGGCCATCGGCCACAAGACCTCGAACCCCGACTCGATCGTGATCTCCTACCAGGGGGACGGCGACCTGGCCTCCATCGGCCTGGCCGAGATCATCAGCACGGCCCAGCTCGGCATCCCGATCACGGTCGTGTTCGTGAACAACGCCATCTACGGAATGACGGGCGGGCAGATGGCGCCGACCACCCTGCTCGGCCAGCGCACCACCACCACCCCCGACGGCCGGCCTGCGTCGGCCGGCCGGCCGCTGAAGATGGCCGAGTTGATCGCCGGGCTCGATGGACCCGTCTACGTCGAGCGGGTCGCCCTGTACGACAACAAGCGGCGCACGCGCGCCAGGCGGGCCATCCGGAACGCGCTCGAGGCCCAGGTCCAGGGCACCGGCTTCGCCTTCGTCGAGGTCCTCTCCGAGTGCCCGCTGCACCTCGGCCTCGATCCCGATGCGGCGGAGGACTGGGTCCGCGACCAGATGGAGCCCGTCTTCCCCCTCGGGGTGAAGAAGGACGTCAGAAGCGACGCGGACGTCCCGGCGTACCCGCCCATCCCGTCGCCCACGTTCGAGCCGGAATCGCTGCTGGACGCCGTCACGCGCGACCGACGGAGCGCGCGCCGCGTTTCGCCGCGGGATTCCCGGCCCACATCGATCGGGAGGACGTCAGCCTCAAGCTCGCCGGCGCCGGGGGCGACGGAGCGCAGACGGCCGCCATGCTCGTCACACGGTGCGCGATCAACGAGGGGTTCGACTCGACGCACATCCCGAGCTACGGGCCCCAGTCCCGCGGAGGCACCTCGTACGCGGACGTCCACGTCGCGGAGCGCGAGGTGCTCTCACCCGCGTCACCGCAGCCGCACGTGCTCGTGGCGTTCAACGCCCCGAGCCTGGCGAAGTTCGGACCCCTCGTTCGGCCCGGCGGGACCATCCTCTACGACAGCTCGCTCATCGCAGAACTGCCGCCCGGCCTCCCACCGGGCGTGCAAACGATCGGGGTTCCCTTCGCCGAGCGCCGCCCGCGACCTCGGGAACGTGCTGGTGAAGAACGTCGTCGCCCTCGGCGCGCTCCAGGCCGCCACGGGGCTGTTCCCGGAGGAGACGTTCCTCACGGCCATCCGCGAAGCGCTGCGCGCGAAGGAAGCGATGATCCCGCTGAACGAGGCGGCGTTCGGTCGCGGCGTCGAACTCGTTCGCGCTTCTCCCGGGTACGAAGCCCCGCAGGCCGCGCGGGCCCTCACCCACGCAGGCTAGGGAGCCGGCGCGACTCACGCGCGCAGCGGCGTCCGGGGAACGAACCGGCCCCACCCCGGCTCGACGCCCGTCGGCTCGCCGCCCGAGGCCACCACTCGCCCCCGGCTGATCGTGATGGCCGGCCACCCCACGACCTCGAGATCCTCGTAGGGGCTGTGGTCCGACCGCGAGTGCAGGGCGGCGGCCCGCAGCCGCCGGCGGGCCTCCGGGTCGAACACCACGACGTCGGCGTCCAGGCCCGGCCGGATCGCGCCCTTGACCGAGTCCAGCCCGAACTGACGGGCGGGCGCGCCCGCCACCAGGTCGACCCAGCGTTTCGGGCTGAGGACCCCCGATCGCACGCCCTGATAGACCAGGCTCACCCGCGTCTCCACGCCGGGGAGGCCCCCCGGGATCCGGGTGAAGTCCGTCCAGGCGGCCGCGTCCGGGTCGGTTCCCCGCCCCCGGTCGGCGCGCGTGAACGGGCAGTGGTCGGTGGCCACCAGCTCGATCTCGCCGCTCGCGAGCGCCGACCACAGGGCCGCGCGATCGGATTCCCCGCGAACCGGCGGAGCGCACACGACGTCCTGATCCCCGGCCGCGAGCCGCGACTCGTCCAGATAGAGATACTGCGGGCACGTCTCCGCGTGGACGTCGACCCCCCGGGCCCGCGCGGCCAGCAGCGCCCGCAGCCCCTCCTCGCTCGACAGGTGCACCACGTGCAGCCAGGCGCCCGCGTCGCCGGCCAGCCGGGCGGCCCGGCCGACGGCCTCCGCCTCGGCGGACGGGGGACGCACCGACGGAATGGCCTCGGGACCGGTCCGCCCCTCGGATAGGGCGGCGGCCGTCAGCGACTCGATGGCCGCGCCGTCCTCGGCGTGCACGCAGACGCGGACCCCGGACTCCCGCGACGCGGCAAAGGCCCGCGCCAGCGTGCCGTCATCCACCATCAGCCGTTCGGGATACGCCATGTAGAGCTTCACGCTGGTCACGCCGCGATCCGCGAACGCGCGGAAGCGGTCGCGCCCGGCGGCCGGATCGTCCGGGAGGTCCGTCACGGTCAGGTGGAACCCGTAGTCGACGATCGCGCGCCCGTCGGCGCGCTGGTGCCATGTCGCGAGCGCCTCGTCCCACGGCTCCCGCCCGGCGCCGGCGAAGTCGACGACGCAGGTCGTTCCCCCGCACGCGGCCGCGACCGTGCCCGACGTGAAGTCGTCGGCCGAGGTCACCGCGCCCACGGGCAGGGCGAAGTGCGTGTGCACGTCGATCCCCCCCGGGACGACCAGCGCGCCGCCGGCGTCGACGACCTCTGCGCCCGGCGCCTCGAGCGACGCACCGACCTCCGCGATCCGTTCGCCGTCGATCAGGACGTCGGCCCGGCGGGCGCCGCCGGCGTCGACGACGGTGCCGCCGCGAACGAGCAGCAACTAGGACTCCGAGTAGCCGCCCATGGTCAGGGCCATCAGCGCCTTTCCCGTGTGCATGCGGTTCTCGGCCTCGTCGTAGACGACGGACTGCGGCCCGTCGATCACCTCGTCGGTCACCTCGTTGCCGCGGTCGGCGGGCAGGCAGTGCATGTACAGCGCGTCCTTCGCCGCCAGGGACATCCGGCGCGCGTCGCAGATCCAGTCCCGGAACGGGGGTCGCCGCGGCCGCCGACTCGTCGGAGAACGCGTCGAGCCGCCCCCACGACTTCGGGTAGACGACGTCGGCCCCGGTCGAAGGCCTCGTCCATGTCGTTCGTGTAGGTGATGGAGCCTCCGCCGTCCGCGGCGGCCGCCTTCGCCTGCTCGCGCGACCTCGGGCATCAGCTCCCAGCCCGGAGGGTGTGCGAGGACGACGTCGATCCCGAACCGCGGCAGCAGCGAGATCAGCCCCTGCGGCGACCGACAGCGGCTTCGCGTACGAAGGCGCGAACGCCCACGAGACCGCGACCCGCAGCCCGCGGAGGTCCTCGCCCCGCTGCTCGCGGAGCGTCATGAGGTCGGCGAGCGTCTGCGTCGGGTGGTCGATGTCGCACTGCAGGTTGATGACCGGGATGTCGGCCCATCGCGCGACCTCGCGCATGTACGCGTTCCCCTCGTAGGGCACCAGGTCGTGGCGGATGGCCAGGCCGTGGCCGTACCGCGACAGGATGATGCCCATGTCCTTCGGGCTCTCGCCGTGGGCGACCTGCGTCTTGTCGGCGTCCAGGAAGTGCGCGTGCCCGCCGAGCTGGGTCATGCCGGCCTCGAACGCGTTGCGCGTGCGGGTCGACTTGTCCAGGAACAGCATGAACAGCGTCTTGTCGGGCAGCAGGCGGTGCGGCTCGCCGTGCCTTGAACTTCGTCTTCAGGTCCCCGGCGACGGCGATCGCCTCGTCGATCTCCTCGGTCGTCCAGTCGAGCGTCTCGATGTAGTCACGCCCCGTGAGCGCTTTCCGGTCCACCGTCCTCACTTCCCTTCTCTCCGACCGGTCATCAGCTGTCTGCTGCCCGACGCGAAGTCCCGCGACCTCCGGGACCGGCGTCTGCCACGGCCCGCCGGGATTCGGCGCCCAGGGCCCTCCTCCCGCCGGGGGCCGCAGGCCGACCAGGTCGTCCGTCGTCACCGGCGCGCGGTTCAGCTCGAGGCCGGTCGCGTCGCGGATCGCGGCGACCACGGCGGCCGTGGCGACGATGGTGGCCGACTCGCCGATGCCCTTCACCCCGTACGGCACGTCCGGCTCGGGATCCTCGACCACCTCGAACCGGACCGGCGGCGCGTCCAGGATCGTGGGGATCAGGTAGTCGGTGAACGATGCGTTGGCGATGCGGCCCTCGTCCAGCCGCACCTCCTCCATCACGGCGAGGCCCAGGCCCATGGCCGTCCCGCCCTCGATCTGTCCGGCGACCCCCATCGGGTTGATCATCCGCCCGACGTCCTGGACCGCGTCGATCTGCACGACGCGCACCAGCCCGAGGTCCCGTGTCGACCTCCACGACCGCGCGCTCGACGCCGAACACCAGGCTCACGTGGATGTCGCCCTGGCCGTTCTCGTCGAAGTTCGTCGTGCGGCGGTGGTGGTAGACGGCGTCCCCCGACCGGCGGGCTCGACCAGCCATTCATCCAGCGGGTCGCCGCCCGGCTCCACGCGCCGCCCGGCTCTTCGCGAGAGCTCGTCGAGCACCGCCCGGCAGGCCATCTGCACGGCGCCGCCCGCCATCATGGTCTGGCGCGACGCCGACGTGGACCCCGCGGACCCGACGCCGGTGTCGTGCGGCAGGAACCGGACGTCGCACGCGCCCAGCTCGGTGCGCGCGATCTGCGTCAACACCGTGAGCAGCCCCTGCCCGCATTCCACCGCGGCCGTGTGGATCTCGGCCACGGGGCCGTCCATCCCGCGCATGAAGCGTGACGCGCGCCGCGGCCGAGTCGTCGAACCCCTCGCTGTAGCCCACGTTCTTGTAGCCGAACGCGTAGCCGACGCCCCGGCTGAGGCTCTCGCCGCGGCTCGACGTTGCCCGCGCCCCCCGGGTAGGCGATGGCGTCCCGTCCCTCCGTCGGCGCGTCCTGCGGCAGCGGCATCGCCTCGAGCCGCTCCAGCAGCTCGCGGCCGGGCGCCGAGCCCCGGATCGGCCGGCCCGTCGGAAGGATCGACCCGGTGCCGACGACGTTGCGGAGCCGGAGCTCGAGCGGCGAGACTCCGACCGCCGCCGCCAGCTTGTCCATCTGCGCCTCGTGCCCGAAGCACACCTGCGGCGCGCCGAACCCACGCATCGCGCCGCACGGCGGGTTGTTCGTGTACACCACGGTCCCGTCGACGACGACGTTCGGCACCTCGTAGGGACCGTGCCGCGAACGTCGAGGCGTTCGCGACGACGGCGGGCGACGACGATGCGTAGGCGCCGCCGTCGATCAGCAGCCGCGCGCGGACGCTCACCAGGCGGCCGTCGCGGGTCGCGCCGTGGCGCATCCACAGCCGCGACGGATGGCGCTGCTTGTGCCCGAGGAAGGACTCCTCGCGGCCGTACTCGATCTTGACCGGCCGCCCGGTCCGCAGCGCGAGCATGCACGCGTGGACCTGCAGGTGGATGTCCTCGCGGGCCCCGAACGCGCCGCCCATGCCGGCCAGGGTGATGCGGACCTTCTCCTCCGGAAGGTCCAGGCAGGCCGCCATCTGATGGAGGTCGACGTGGAGCCACTGCGTGTTCACGTGCAGGTCGACGCCCCCGTCGGGCGACGGGTACGCGAGCCCCGCCTCGGGCCCGAGCGGCGCGTTGTCCTGCATCGCCGTCTCGTAGTAGCCCTCGACCCAGACGTCCGCGGCCGCGTCCGGGTCGCCGTGCTCGATGTGGACGTGGCGGAGCACGTTCCCGAAGTCGTGCAGCTGCGGCGCGTCGGCGCGAAGCGCTTCCGCCATGTCGGTGACCGCCGGCAGGACCTCGTACTCGACGGCGACCGCGGCGGCCGCGCGCCGCGCGGTCTCGGGGTCCGCCGCCGCGACGATCGCCACCGGCTCGCCGGCGAACCGGACGACGTCGTCGGCCAGCACCGGCTCGTCGGCGAACTCGAGCCCGAACGTCCGCTTGCCCGGGAACGTCCGCCGCCGTCAGCACGGCGCGCACGCCCGGGAACGCCAGCGCCGGGCCGGGATCGATGGAGCGGATGCGGGCCGACGCGTGCGGGCTTCGCGTCGTCGCGCCGTGCAGCATGCCCTCGGCCCACAGGTCGCTCGCGTACTCGAACGCGCCGGCCGCTTGGGGATCCCGTCGACGCGAGCGAGCGACTCGCCACACCGCGCCCGCGACCGGCCTCGTGTCCACGGTCGTGCTCATACCGCGCTCCCCGTCACGCGCTCGCCCGCCCGTTCCGCGACCCGGCGGCCGATGCGATGGCCTTCGGCCGCGACGGCCGTTCTCGTCGGCGCCCGTGAGGTGTCCGCCGTGCACGACCATCCGTCCCTCCACGAAGAGGTCGCCGGACGCCGCGGGGCGGGCTGAACAGGAGCGCGCCGACCGGGTCGGCGTCGGCGCCCGCCGGCGCAACCCCGACACGTCGAACAGCGCCACGTCGGCCCGCTTTCCCGGCTCGATCGAGCCAGATCTCGTGCGCGGCCGAGGACATGCCGCGCCGCCGCGCGTCGCGACGCGGAGCGCGTCCCGCGCGGTCAGGGCGGCGGGGTCGCCGCCGGCGCGCGCCACCAGCATCGCCTGCCGGGCCTCCGCCAGCAGATCGTCCGAGTCGTTCGACGCCGATCCGTCGACGCCCAGCCCGACGCGGAGCCCCCGCGTCCAGCAGCGCTCGGACGCGGCGCGATGCCCGACCCCAGGCGGAGGTTCGAGGTGGGGCACTGGGCGACCCCGGTGCCCGTCGCGGCGAGCCTGGCGATGTCCCCGTCCCGACAGGTGCACGCAGTGCGCGAGCCACACGTCCCCGCCCAGGAACCCCAGGTCGTCCAGCAGCTCGACCGGGCGCATGCCGAACCGCTCGTGGCAGTAGGCCTCCTCGTCCCGCGTCTCTGCGATGTGCGTGTGCAGCCGGACGCCCGAGCCTGCGCGCCAGCGACGCCGACTCGCGCATCAGCCTGTCGCTGACGGAGAACGGCGAGCACGGCCCGACGGCGATCCGCACCATGCCGCCGTCGGCCGGGTCATGATGGCGCCCGACGGCCTCCTCGGTGTCGGCGAGGACGGCGTCGGCGTCCTCGACGACGTCGTCGGGCGGCAGCCCTCCCGACGACTGCCCGACGTCCATGGAGCCGCGGCACGGGTGGAAGCGCAGCCCGATCGGCGGCGCGGCATCGATCTCGGCGGCCAGCAGGTCGCCCGAGCCGCGCGGGAACAGGTAGTGGTGATCGGTCGATGGTCGAGCAGCCCGAGAGGGCCAGCTCGGCCAGCCCGACCATCGCGCCGGCCCGCACCCACTCGGCGTCCAGGCCCGCCCACACCGGATACAGCGCGCGTCAGCCAGTCGAACAGGCCCGACTGCGGCGCGAAACCGCGCGTCATCGTCTGGTACAGGTGGTGGTGCGTGTTGACGAGGCCGGGGGTGGCCACCAGGCCGCGGCCGTCGACCTCCTCGACATCCTCCAGCCCCGGCGACGGCACCGCCCCGGTTCCCACCCAGGCGATCGGCGCCGTCCTCGATCAGGATCGACCCTCCCGCGATCTCCGTGCCGGCGTCGTCCATCGTGACGACGACCTCGCAGTCGTGGATCAGCATCCTCACGGCGACCCCTCGACTCCGGACGCTCGGCGCGCGGCCAGGTGCACGGCGTCGAGGATCTTCTGGTAGCCGGTGCACCGGCACAGGTTCCCGGCCAGCGCCTCGCGCACGGCCTCATCCGACGGGGCGGGGTCGTTGTCCAGCAGGTCGGTCACGGCGACGATGAGCCCCGGGGTACAGAAGCCGCACTGCACCGCGCCCGCGTCGACGAACGCGCGCTGCACGGGCCCGGGCGACGACGTATCGCCGAGCGACTCGACCGTGCGGACGTCGCGCCCCTGCGCCTGCGCGGCCAGCACCAGGCAGGAGCAGACCACCTCGCCGTCCAGCCACACCGAGCACGAGCCGCACTCCCCCTGCTCGCACGCGTTCTTCGTGCCGAACAGGTGCAGGCCGTCGCGCAGGTACGCGAGCAGGCTCGCGCCCGCCCACACGTCGGCCTCCCGCCACTCGCCGTTGACCCTGGCTCCGACCAGCATCCGGCTCACCCCGCGGCGCGCTCGAGCGCGCGCCGATCGTCCATCGCCCAACGAAGC
This sequence comes from uncultured Actinomycetota bacterium, assembly GCA_963770955.1. Taxonomy (GTDB): domain Bacteria; phylum Actinomycetota; class UBA4738; order UBA4738; family UBA4738; genus DASPTB01. The sequence goes on along the minus strand of CAVYRK010000011.1, from coordinate 25,317 downwards.
GCCCGCGCGGCCATGACCTCGCACGCGCGGCGGCGGTACGCGGCGGTCCCGCGCACGTCGTCGATCGGGCGCGCGGCCGCGCCGACCAGCGCGGCGAACTGGCGGACCGCCGCCTCGCCGAGGGGCGCCGCGGGCTCGTCCCACGCGCCGGCCTCGGCGACGGCCTGGGCCGCGAACGCCTCGGCGTCCGGCGCCCGCAGGACCGTCGGCCCCACCGACCCCAGCGCGACCCGCACCGCGCGCTCGTCCTCGTCGACGACCAGGCACAGGGCGGCGACGGCGATGACCATGGCGTTGCGGGTCCCGACCTTCGAGAACGATCCGGGCGCCGCGGGGCGTCCGCCAGCGGGCGCCCAGGATCAGCTCGCCGGGCCGCAGGTCGGTGCGCTTCACGCCGATCAGGAAGTCGCGCCAGGGCACCGTCCCGCGTCTCGCCGCCGGCCCGGCCGACGACGATCTCGGCGTCGTACACGGCGAGCACCGGCAGGGCGTCACCCGCCGGCGAGGCGGTGCCCAGGTTGCCGCCGACGGTGCCGCGGCGGCGGATCTGCGGCGACCCGACCGACCGCGACGCCTGCACCAGCGGCGTGAGCTCGCCGAGCTCGCGCACGATCCGGTCGTACGTGACCCCGGCTCCGAGGAAGACGTCGCCGTTCGCCCTGGTCGCCCGCTGCAGCTCGGGCAGCGCGCTCACGTCCAGGAACGCCTCCGGGCGCAGGTCGGCCGAAGTTCACCCCGACCATCACGTCGGTCCCGCCGGCGATCGGAAGGGCCTCGGGCCGGCGCGCCTTCTGTTCCAGCGCCTCCTCCAGGGTCCGGGGAACCAGCGCGTCCATCTAGAAGGCGCCTCCGGCGAACGCCCGGATCATGGCCCCGACGTCGGGGCCGAGCGGATACAGGATCGGACAGGTGCAGCCGGCCTCGACGTACTCGCGCACCTTCGCCCGGCACTCGTCGGCCGTCCCGGACGCCGTGAGCAGCTGCACGACGTCGTCGGGCACGAGCTTCATCGCCCGCCGGATCTCCTCCGGCCCCGCCGGCCAGGTCAGCTCGCGGCCGACGGCGTCCAGCAGCGACTGGTCGACGCCGCTCGCCTTCCCGATATGGGGCTGCTGCCCGAGGTACTGGGTCACCAGCTCCCGCGCGCGGTCGAGCGCGACGGCGCGGTCGTCGTCCATCGAGCAGACGACCAGCTGCGGCCGGTCGACGTCGCCGACGGTGCGGCCGGCGCGGTCGGCCCCCTCGGCGAGCGCCTCCATGGCCCGCGCGTTGTACGTCGGTCCCACCAGGTAGTTCAGGACGACCCCGTCGCCGATCTCACCAGCCAGGGCCATCATCTTCATGCCGGTCGCGCCGACGTAGATCGGCACGTGCTTGGGCGATCGGTCCCCGTGCACGATGTCGATCTCCACGTCGTCCAGGTGCACGAACTCGCCGTCGAACGAGACCCGTTCCATGTGCAGCAGCCGGCGGGTCGCCTCCACCGTCTCGCGCATCGCCCGCAGCTCGTGGTGACGATGGATGCCCACCTTCTGGGCCAGCGGGTCCCACCAGGCGCCGATGCCGAGGATCACCCGGCCGGGCGCCAGGTCGTCCAGCGTGGAGAACGTGGCCGCCAGCAGTCCCACGTTCCGCGTCCAGTTGTTCACCACGCCCGACCCGACGACGATCCGCTCGGTCACGGCGGCGAACGCCGCCATCGGCACGGTGGCCTCGCGCACCAGCCTGCTCTCGGCCTGCCAGACGGCCTCGAACCCGTTCTCCTCCGCGAGCTTCGCGTACTCCATCCCGTCCCGGATCGGGTGGGCGTCCTGGAGGTAGAGCGCCACCCGTCCCTCGCTGGTCACGGTCACGTCACCTCACCCCTTCGGTTCGAACGGATGGGGACCCATGTCGCTCATCCGTTCCCACATTCGCCCGGCCTCGACCGCCGCCTTGGCGGCGATCTCGTCCTGGTCGAGCTTCGTCAGCCGCCGGTCCCGCACCACGACCTCGCCGGCCACCACCGCGTCTCGCACACCGCGCGACGACGTCCCGAACACCCAGTGCCCCGCCAGATTGTCGCCGGACAGCGGCGCGGGGACACCGGCGTCCAGGACCACGAGATCCGCCGGCGCGCCGGGCGCGACGGATCCCAGCAGGGGCTCGCCGAACCGCTGCCCCGCGGCGCGCGCCCCCTCGGCCAGCTGCGCCAGGGGCCAGTCGAACGGCGCCTCGAGGGTGTCCTCGCGCAGCCGGAAGAACCCCGACCGCGACTCCTCGAACATGTCGGCCCCGATGCCGTCCGTCCCCAGCGCGACGCGCTCGCCCAGCCGGGCGAGCGGCGTCCGCCCCACGCCGTTGTTCATGTTCGACCGCGGGTTGTGCGCGACGACGGCCCCCGAGTCGCGAACCAGCTCGCACTCGCGCGCGTCCAGGTGGACGCAGTGCGCGAGAATGGTGCGCGCATCCAGCGCCCCGGCGCCGGCCAGTCGCTCGGCCACCCGAACGCCGAACCGTGCTTCGGCGTCGCGCTCGTCGGCGGCGTCCTCCGCTGCGTGCACGTGGATCCCGGCCCCCGTGTCGCGCGCCAGGTCGACGCAGGCCGCGAGCGTCTCGTCCGAAAGCGTGAAGGAGGCGTGCGCGCCGACCATCCCGCGCGTCAGGGGGCGCGGATCGCCGGCGAGGAACCGCCGGCTCTCCTCCACGCCCGCGGCGGCGCGCTCCGGGCCGTCGCGGTCGGTCACCTCGTAGCAGAGGACCGAGCGAAGTCCCACCGACTCGAACGCGTCCGCGATCACGCCGAGCGACCCGTCGATCGCGTTCGGCGACGCGTGGTGGTCGACGAGCGTGGTCGTCCCCGCGAGCAGCGCCTCCATCGCGCCGACCAGCGCGGACATCCGGACGGATTCCGCGTCGAGCGCGCGGTCGAGCCGCCACCACACCCGCTGCAGGATCTCGACGAAGTTCGTGGGCGGCGCCAGCGCGAAGGGCATGCCGCGCGCGAGCGCCGAATACACGTGCGTGTGCGCGCAGACGTTCCCCGGGATGACCAGGCAGCCCGTGCAGTCGATGGCGGTCCCGCCGCCCTCGGCCCGGCCCACGGCCACCACCCTGCCGTCCGCCACCGACACGTCGGCGTCCACCACGACGGAGGGACGCAGGGACGTCACGACCCGGCCCCCGCGGAGCGTCAGGCTGGGCGCCACCCGCATCTCCCCCTCGCGAACGTGGGCCCCGGGTCCCGGGGCCGTCCGCCGCTACGCTACGACTCGGGGCGGCCTCCGCAAAGGGGACGACCGGCCCCCGGGGGGTGGGACGATCGGGCCGAGGGGGAGCCCGGGGCGACGGGGCATACTAGGCCCCGACATGTCGACCCTCGGCTTGGAGCGCACCCTGGTCGACGCCGGGGCCTACGACCGGACGGTGGGCCGGCTCCGGGACGCGCGCGTCGCCCTGCCGACCTTCGCGGAGCTGGCCGACCCGAGCCGGATCCCGGGCCGGGTGCGCGACGCGCTCGACGGAGTCGGGCCGGACGACGCCCACCCGCTCAACCTGTTCCGCGTCCACTGGTTCAACGGCGACGACCGCGTCCATCCGGTCGCGGTGCCGTCGCACGTCGTGCTGGGCCCCGAGCTGACCGGTGTCGATGCGAAGATCGTCGTCGCCCTCGGCGACCGGTTCCCGATGATCGGCACGCACAAGGTCCTGGCCGCCTACGCGTGCCTGGCGCCCAGGGTGGTCACGGGCCAGTTCGACCCCACCGTGCACCGGGCGATCTGGCCGTCGACCGGCAACTACTGCCGGGGCGGCGTGGCCATCTCGCGGCTGATGCGCTGCCGGGGCGTGGCCATCCTGCCGGAGGGGATGAGCCGCGAGCGGTTCGACTGGCTCGAGCAGTGGGTCGTCGACCCTGCCGAGGACATCATCCAGACGCCCGGCACCGAGAGCAACGTGAAGGAGATCTACGACAAGTGCGCCGAGCTCGACCACGACCCCGAGAACGTCATCTTCAACCAGTTCTCGGAGTTCGGGAACCACCTCGCCCACTACCTGTGCACGGGCTCGGCGCTGGAGACGGTCTTCGAGTCGATGCGTGCCGCGGACCCGTCCCTTCGCCTGCGCGCGTTCGTCTCGGCCACGGGCTCGGCCGGCACGATCGGCGCCGGCGACTACCTGAAGGAGCGGCTCGGGGCCAAGATCGTCGCGGTGGAGGCGCTCGAATGCCCGACGATGCTGTGGAACGGCTTCGGAGAGCACAACATCCAGGGGATCGGGGACAAGCACATCCCCCTGATCCACAACGTGATGAACACCGACCTGGTGGTCGGGGTCTCCGACCGCGCGACCGATCACCTCGGGCTGCTGTTCGGCTCCCCGGCGGGGCTCGAGTACCTGCGCCGGCGCCGGCTCGTGCCCGAGGCCACGATCGACGGGCTCCCCTCGTTCGGCCTGTCCAGCATCTGCAACGTGCTCGCCGCGGTGAAGACGGCGAAGTACCTGCGGCTCGGACCCGACGACGTGATCGCGACCGTCGCGACCGACGGCGCGGCGATGTACGCGAGCGAGCGCGACCGCGCTGCCGCGCGCGACTTCCCCGGCGGGTTCGACGACGTGGCGGCGGGCGAGGCGTTCGGCCGGTGGATGCTCGGGGCGAGCACGGACAACCTCCTGGAGACGAGCCTGCGCGACCGGGAGCGGATCTTCAACCTCGGCTACTACACGTGGGTCGAGCAGCAGGGCGTGTCCATCGAGGACTTCACGCGGCGCCGCGACCAGTCGTTCTGGCGGGGCCTCCGGGACCTCATTCCGGTCTGGGACGAGATGATCGCCGAGTGCAACGCGCGGACCGGCGTCCTCGAGGCGCTGTGAGCGCCCTCCCGTACCGGATCGCCTGCTCCGCGTGCGGGGCGGCGGCCGACCCGCGCGACCCGTATCCCGTTCCGCTGCCCGAACGCCGGCGCCGACGACGCCGACCACCTGATGGCGCGCGAGCTCGACGCGTCGCGCGTTCGGTGGCCGGCCGCGACCGGTGAGCGGAACCCGTTCCTCCGCTACGGGGACCTGTTCCACTGGACGCACCTGGCCGCGCAGGGCGGCCTGGACCCTGCGTCGATGGTTCGCGAGCTTGACGACGAGGTCGCCCGGGTCGACGGACGCGGCTTCCGCGTCACGCCGTTCGCCGCCTCGGCCGCCCTGAGCGGCGCCCTCGGCATGGCCGGCGGCGGCGTGTGGGTGAAGGACGAGACCGGGAACGTGTCGGGCTCGCACAAGGGGCGGCACCTGATGGGAGTGCTGCTGCACCTGGAGACTGTCGAGCGGCTGGGCCTCGCCGACGCCGCGACGCGGCCCTCCCTGGCGATCGCCAGCTGCGGCAACGCGGCGCTGGCAGCGGCGGTGGTCGCGGCCGCGGGCCGCCGGCCGCTGCGCGTGTTCGTCCCGGTGGACGCCGATCCCGCGATCGTGCGGCGCCTGGAGGAGCTCGGGGCCGGCGTCGAGGTCTGTCCGCGCCGGGCCGGTGAGGAGGGCGACCCCACGTACCTGCGACTGCGGGAGGCCGTGGCCGGGGGCGCGCTGCCGTTCACGTGCCAGGGGAACCTGAACGGCCTGGCGATCGAGGGCGGCCACACGCTGGCGTACGAGATCGCGGACGCCCTCGGCGGCGAGCGCCTCGACGACGTCGTGGTCCAGGTCGGCGGCGGCGCGCTGGCCAGCGCCGTGATCCAGGGCCTTCGCGAGGCGCACACGCTCGGCGCCCTTGCGACGATGCCACGGGTCCACACGGTCCAGACGCGGGGGGCGCATCCGCTGGAGCGCGCCTACCGCGCGGTCGCAGGCCCGGGTGGACGGCGGCGAGGGTCTCGAGGCGGCGATGCGCGACGCGGCCGCCCACCGGTCCGATTACATGTGGCCGTGGGAGGAGGAGCCGAAGAGCATCGCCACGGGGATCCTCGACGACGAGACGTACGATTGGCGTGCCGTCGTGCACGGCATGCTCGCCACCGGAGGACGGCCGGTGGTGGTGGACGAGGACCTGCTCGCCGAGGCGAACGACGTGGCGGTCGCGGCCACGGACATCCCGGTGGACCCCACCGGGTCGTCCGGGCTGGCCGGCCTGATGGCCCTCCGCCGCGGGGGAATCATCGGAGAGGACGACCGGGCCGCCGTGCTGTTCACGGGCGTCCAGCGATAGGCGGCGCCACGCGCCGCGGGAGGTGAGGGACCATGCGGAGCTTCCAGGGCCGGGACATCCTGTCGCTGAAGGACTTCGAACGAGACGAGTTCACCCGCGTCTTCGCGGTCGCGGACCGGCTGCGGCCGATCGCCGAGGAGCGCCGGAACTCCGACCTGCTCGCCGACAAGTCGCTGGTCACCGCCTTCTACCAGCCGAGCACCCGGACCCGGCTGGCGACCGAAGCGGCGATGCACCGCCTGGGCGGGCACGTCCTCGGGTTCTCCGACGCGAAGATGACGCGTGCCGGCGACTTCTACCAGGAGTCGATCAAGGACACGTTCCACATGCTGGAGTACTACGGCGACGTCATCGCGATCGGCACTTCCTGCAGGGCGCGCCCGCCGAGGCCGCGCGCTGGGCGAGCGTGCCGATCATCAACTGCGGCGACGGCTGGGGCGAGCACCCGACGCAGGTGCTCACCGACCTCTACACCACGCAGCGCGAGAAGGGGCACATCGACGGCCTGACGTTCCTGCTGGTGGGCGACATGCGCATGCGGACCATGCACTCGATCCTGTATGCCTTCTCGCAGTTCGACGTGAAGTCGTACGTGGTCGCCCCGCCGGAGATGTCGCTGCTCCCGGAGTTCACGTCGGAGCTCGACGAGCGGAGCGTGCAGTACGAGCCCGTGGAATCGGTGGACAAGGTCATCGGCGAGGCCGACGTGATCTACATGGAACCGGTCGTGCAGGCCGACTACACGAAGGGCCGCGACGAGCGCGAGGGCGGCGAGCTGCCCACCACGCCGGAGGCGTACCGGGTCACGCGCGAGCTCCTGCGGGACCACGGGAAGGCCGACGCGATCGTCCTGCACTCGCTGCCGCGCATGGACGAGCTGCCCGAGGACGTCGACTCCACGCGCCACGCGCGGTACTGGCAGGAGGCGTTCAACGGCGTCGTGATGCGCATGGCCCTGCTGTCGCTGGTCCTCGGCCGGGCGGAGTGACCCTCGAGTGGCCGGGCGCACGGCGGTCGTCGCGATCGGCGGGAACTCGCTGATCAAGGACCGGCTGCATCAGAGCGTTCGCGACCAGTACGTCGCGGCCGGCGAGACGTGCTGGCACATCGCCTCGATGATCAAGGCCGGATGGCGAGTCGCGATCACGCACGGAAACGGCCCGCAGGTGGGATTCCTGCTGCGGCGATCCGAGATCGCCGCGCACGAGCTGCACGAGGTCCCGCTCGACGCCATCGGCGCCGACACGCAGGGCGCGATCGGATATGCGCTGCAGCAGAACCTGTACAACGACTTCCAGCGGCTCGGGATGCGAGCGGCAAGCCGTGACGGTCGTGACGCAGACCGAGGTGGCCGCCGACGACCCGGCGTTCGGCGCGCCCTCCAAGCCCGTCGGCTCGTTCATGGACGAAGGGACGGCCCGGCAGCGCGAACGGGAGGACGGCTGGGCGGTGCGCGAGGACGCCGGGCGCGGCTGGCGGCGCGTCGTCGCGTCGCCGACGCCCGTGCGGATCGTCGAGATCGACGCCATCTCGTCGCTGATCGACGCCGGCGTCGTGGTGATCTCCACCGGCGGCGGCGGCATCCCGGTGGTCCGGGACGAGGACGGGCAACCTCAGCGGCGTTCCGGCCGTCATCGACAAGGACCTGGCGTCCTCGCTCCTGGCGACCGCGCTCGGCGCCGAGCTGTTCGTGATCAGCACGGCGGTGGAGAAGGTGGCCCTGCGACTTCGGCACGCCGGAGCAGCGGTGGGTCGACCGCCTGACGCTCGCGGAGGCGAAGGAGCACCTGGCCGAGGGCCGCCACTTCGCCGCCGGCAGCATGCGGCCGAAGATCGAGGCGGTGGTCGGCTACCTCGAGCGGGGCGGGACCGAGGCGATCATCACCGACCCCGACAACGTCGAGCGGGCCCTGGCCGGGGAGACGGGGACGCACCTGGTCGCGGGCTGAGGGCCGGCCGAGCGAGCCCAGGCTAGACCGAGAGCGGGACCAGCTCGAACCGCGAGGTGTCGACCAGCCCGTGGTCGGTGATGCGAAGCTCCGGAAGCACGCTGAGGGCCAGGAACGACATCGCCATGAAGGGAGCGGGGTACGTGGCGCCGAGCTGTTCACGCGCGGCGTCGGCCAGGCGGCCGGCGTCGGCCGCGACCTGCTCGAAGGGAAGCTCGGACAGGAGCCCGGCCACCGGGCAGGGCAGCTCGGCCACGACCGTGCCCATCCAGCACCGCGACCTGTCCGCCGCCGATCTCACGCAGCCGGTTGGCGGCGGCGGCCATGTCGGCGTCGTCCACGCCGACCACGCCGAGGTTGTGAGCGTCGTGCGCGTGCGTCGACGCGATGGCGCCCCTCCGCAACCCGAAGCCCGACACGAACCCGAGCCCGATCCGGCCGGTCCCGCGATGGCGCTCGATGACGGCGACCTTCGCCAGGTCGCGGTCGGGGTCGGCGGTCGCCTCGCCGTTCGAGCGCCCGGGCTCGGCGACCAGCCCGCGGGTGGTGAGGCTGTCCGGCAGGACGCCGATCACACGGACGCGGCCGCCGGCCGGCACGCGGAAATCGGCGGCCGACAGCGCCGGGATGCGCACGCTGTCGTGCATCCACTCCGGAGCGCGGACCTTCGGGATCGCGACCGCCGCCCCGTCGCGCGCAACCAGGCGTCCACGCTTCCACACCATCGTGGGCCGGAAGGACGCGAGGTCCGGCACGGCCACGATGTCGGCGACGTAGCCGGGAGCGACCGCCCCCAGCTCGCGACGGCGATGCCACCGGGCGGTGTTGAGCGTGGCCATCACGACGGCGTCGACGGGATCGCACCCGAGGACGATGGCCTTCCGGACGACGTCGTCCATGTGGCCGTCCTGCAGCAGGTGGTCCGGTTCGCGATCGTCGGTGCAGAGCATGGTGTTGCGCGGCCCGTGCTCGAGGACCAGCGGCAGCAGCGCCTCGAGGTTCTTCGCCGCCGACCCCTCGCGGATCATGATCGACATGCCGAGACGCCGCTTCTCCCGCGCCTCGTCGAGGTCGGTGCACTCGTGGTCGCTGCCGATCCCGGTCGACAGGTACGCGCAGAGGGCCGGGCCGGTCAGACCCGGCGCGTGCCCGTCGAGATGGCCCCCGTCCCGGAGCGTCGCGCTGAGCTTGGCCAGCACCGCCGGCTCGCCGGCCACGACGCCGGGGAAGTCCATCACCTCCGCGAGCCCGATGACGTCGGGCCGCTCGCGGAGGAACGCGTCCACGTCCTCCGCCGTCACCGTCGCGCCGCTCGACTCGAAGCGGCTGGCCGGGACGCACGACGGGACCATGACGTAGTAGTCGAGGGGCACCTCGTCCGCGGCGTCGAGCAGGCCGCGAACCCCCCGCAGCCCGAAGACGTTCGCGACCTCGTGCGGATCGATGACGACCGTCGTGGTCCCGTGCGGGAGCACCGCGCGGGCGAACTCGTCCACCATCAGCTTGGTCGACTCGAGATGCATGTGCGCGTCGAGCAGCCCGGGAACGAGGACCTGCCCGCCGACGTCGACCTCCTCGGGCCCGTGATACGAGCCGATCCCGGCGACGTGCTCGCCCGCGATGGCGACGTCGCCCGCGAACACCTCTCCCGTGAAGACGGACAGGACCCGGCCGCCCTTCAGCACCAGATCGGGTGGGGCGTCGCCGCGCGCGACCGCCGTCCGGTGCGCGAGCTCGTCGACGGAGGGCGCGCCGTCCCGACCCGCGCTCATGACTCCTCCCGCACGTACGGGACGCCCAGTGCCCCCGGGCTCCCCAGCCGGCGCCGGATCGGACTCGCCGAGACAAGCACCAGCGCGACGACCGTCATGATGTACGGCAGGGCCGACCAGAACTCGGACGGGATCGCCACCACGCCGCGCGCCTGCAGGTCGAACCCGATGCCGGAGAACGCGCCGAACAGGTAGGCGCCGATGATCAGCAGCTCGGGCCGCCAGAACGAGAAGATCACCAGCGCGATGGCGATCCAGCCGGCGCCTGCCGTCATCCCCGGGATCCAGTTGGTGGCGATCTGCAGGGTGAAGAACGAGCCCGCCACACCGGCGAGGAAGCCGCCCATCAGCGTGTGCGCGTACCGGTACCGAACCACGTTCACGCCCATGGCGTCGGCCGCCTGCGGCGACTCGCCGACCGATCGGAGGTGCAGCCCGAAGCGGGTGCGGTACAGGTACAGGACGGTCAGGATCACGAGGAGCCACGACGCGTACACCATCGGGCTCTGGTGGAACAGGACCGGGCCGATGATCGGGAGGTGCGCCAGCCCGAACAGGTTCATGTCGGTGAACGAGTGCTTGCCGGCCTTGGCGCCCAGGTGGCCGATGTCGCCGAGATACGACGACAGGCCGATGACGCCGGCGAAGATCGTGAGGGTCAGCCCCGAGACGATCTGGTTGGCGCGCAGCGTGATCGTGACGAACGCGTGGATGAGGGCCATGATCACGCCCGCCAGCGCCGCCACCAGCACGGCGACCAGCAGCACGAGCCATTCGGGGCCGCCCATCGCCTGCGAGGTCCAGAACGCCGTGACCGCGCCCATCAGCATCATGCCCTCGACGCCGAGGTTCAGGACCCCCGACCGCTCCGCGAGCAGCTCGCCGATCCCGGCGAACACGAGGGGGGTGCCGAACAGGATGGCCGACATCAGGATCGTGATCCCGAGGTTGTCGTTCAGGTGGCTCACGGCGCCTCCCCCGGGTCCGCGCCGGTGGACGCGAGCGACGTCGCGGGCACCGGCACCGGCGCGCCGGCGGCCGGTGCCGAGACGCCGGTGCCCGCCCGCTGGAACCGGATGCGGTAGCGGGTGAACAGCTCGGCGCCGAGCACGCAGAAGAGCAGGATGCCCTCGATGGTTCCCGTGAGCCCCGTCGGGAACCCGGGGCCCTGCAGGGCGAACCCGGCGTTCGTCAGCGCTCCCAGGAAGAAGGACGGTCAGCACGACGGCCAGCGGGTTGTAGCGCGCCAGCGCGGCCACCACGATCCCCGCGTAGCCGAACCCCGCCTGCTGCAGGCCCCGCGGGTCGAGGGCGTGGCCGAAGTCGCCGACCTGGCTCGCCCCGGCCAGCCCGGCGAGGGCCCCCGAGAGCATCATCAGCGACAGGATCTTCCGCCGCGTTCGCATGCCCGGCGTAGCTCGCGGTCCGCGGGCGAGTCGCCCATGACGCGCATCTCGAACCCGTACCGGGTGGCGCGGATCATGCTCCCACAGCGCCACGGCGAGCCCCGACCCCGATGAGCAGCCCGAGCGGCACCAGGATGTTCCCGATGTGCAGCGGCGGCCAGCGTGCCGGATGCGGCGAGGAACTTCCCCTGCGGGAACACCTTCGCCGACGGAGACGTGAGGTCCCGCCAGTACGACGAGCTGTCGTAGATCAGGTAGTAGATGAGGTAGCCGGCGACGTAGTTGAGCATCAGCGAGGTGAGGATCTCGTTCGTGTTGAGGTAGGCGCGGAGGGCGCCCGGGATCGCGGCCCACAGCGATCCCGCGAGCATCCCGGCGACGACCATCGCCAGGATCACGACCGGCCCGGGCAGGTCGCTGCAGCGCACAGGCCGACCCCAGCGGCCGCGACGGCGCCCGAGGTACAGCTGGCCCTCTCCGCCGATGTTCCAGACCCGCATGCGGAACGCGACCGCGGCGGCCAGCCCCGTGAACAGCAACGGCGTCATGGTCACGAGCGTCTGCTGGAAGGCGCCCGGCTGGGTGATGCTCGCCTGGACGATCTGTTGGTACGTCGTGAGCGGGTTGTGGCCGGTCGCCGCCAGCACGATGCCGGCGACGACCATGGCGAGCACGATCGACGCCAGCGGCACCACGACGGTGACCCAGCGCGGGACGCTCGCCCCGGGACTCGAACCGGATCACGACGCCGCTCCCGACATCATCAGGCCGATCCGGTCGACGTCGGCGTCGTCCCGGTCGACGATGCCCGCGACCCGGCCCGCGGTACATCACCGGCGATGCGGTCGGAAAGGTCGAGGATCTCGTCCAGGTCCTCGCTGATCAGCAGCACCCCAACGCCGCGCGCGGCCGACTCCACCAGCAGCCGGCGCACGCTCTCCGTCGCGGCGACGTCCAGGCCCGCGCGTCGGCGAGGCGGCGACCAGCACCCTGGGGTGCCCGGGACAGCTCGCGCGCCAGCAGCAGCCGCTGGATGTTGCCGCCCGACAGCTCGCGGGCGAGGGTCTTCGGGCCCGGCGCGCGGATGTCGAACCGCTCGATCAGGTCCGTGGCGTTGCGGCTGAGTCTGCTTCGCGTGCAGCATGGGCCCGCTCCCCTCCGCCCGGTACGACTTCAGGATCAGGTTGTCCGCGATCGAGAGCCCGGGGGCGACGCCGACGCCCATCCGCTCCTCGGGCACGTAGCCGAGGCCGGCCTCGATCGCCTCCCACGGCGTCCCGCGCTGGTCGCGGCCCCGCGATCGCGACCGTCCCCGACGGTCGCGCGGGCGCTCCCCGGCGATGACCTCGGCCAGCTCCCGCTGGCCGTTCCCGGCGACGCCGGCGACGCCCAGGATCTCGCCGGCGCGCGACCGCGAGCGACACGTCGTCGAGCGCGGGCGTTCCGAGGTCGCTCGTGCGCGGAGACGCCCTTCAGCTCCAGAACGATGTCGCCGATCGCGCGTCCCGTGGCGCCCTTCCGGGTCAGCACGATGTCGCGCCCCACCATCATGTGCGCGAGGGAGCGCGCGTCCGAGTCCGCGGTCTGCACGGTCCCCACGACCTTGCCGCCGCGGAGCACCGTGACGCGGTCGGAGACGGCGAGCACCTCGGGCAGCTTGTGCGAGATGAACACCACGGTCGCGCCGCCGGCGGTCATCTCGCGCAGGGTGGCGAAGAGCTGCTCGACCTCCTGCGGCGTGAGCACCGTCGTCGGCTCGTCGAGGATGAGGATGCGTGGCGTCCCGGTACAGGGCCTTGAGAATCTCGACGCGCTGCTGCTCGCCGACGGAGAGCTGCCAGATCCTGGCGTGGGGGTCGATCGGCATCGCGAAACGTTCGGCGATGCTCGCCACCTCGGGCTCGACACGGCGCGGCGTGAACCACACGCCATCGTGCCGGCCCGACCACCCGAGCAGCACGTTCTCGGCGACCGTCAGCGGCTGCACCAGCCGGAAGTGCTGGTGCACCATGAAGATCCCGCCTCGTGCGCGTCCCGCGGCGAGCGGAACCACGCCGGCCGGCCGCGGACCTCCACCTGCCCCTCGTCGGGCCGGTACAGACCCATCAGCACGTTGCAGAGCGTCGTCTTCCCCGGCCCCGTTCTCACCGAGGAGCGCGTGGACCTCGCCCGGCCGCACCTCCAGCGTCACGCCGTCGTTGGCCACGATCCCGGGGAAGCGCTTGGTGACCTCGCGGGCCGCGACCGCCGGCACGGGTGGATCGGAAGGAGCCGGCGGTCCCCCGGGGGGGACCGCCGGCTGCGAGCCCACGGTCACGGCCTCTTCGTCCATCGAGGCCGATCAGCCCTTCGCGCTTCCAATGACACCTTGCACGAACCAGTTCAGCGTGTACTTGCTGAGCGTCGAGGGGTTGGCCTGGTCCCAGACGGGCAGCGTCTGACCCGCCGGCAACCCGATCGTCCCATCCTGCTTCGTGATCGGTCCGGTGAACGGGTTGAACGTCCCGGCCTTGATCTCGGCCTCGCGGGATTGGATCTGGGCCTTCGCCTGGTCGGTCACCGACGAACCGAACGGAGCCATCGTGATCATCCCGTCGGCCATGCTCCCGTAGTAGAAGTCGCTCTTCCAGGTCCCGTCCATCACGGACTTCACCGACTTCACGTAGTACGGACCCCAGTTGTAGACCGTCGCGGTCAGGAACGCCTTCGGCGCGAACGAGTTCTGGTCCGAGTCGTAACCCGTCCACTTCAACCCGTTCGACTGCGCCACCTGCCCGACCGTCGGGTCGTCCACGCCGTCACCGAGCACGTCGACGCCGGAGCCCACCAGGCTCTGCGCGGCCTGCCGTTCCTTGGCCGGATCGAACCACGAGTTCGTCCAGACCACCTGGACCGTCGCGCCGGGGTGCGCAAACCGCGCTCCCATGGTGTACGCGTCGATCTCCCGGATGACCTCCGGGATCGCGTACGGCGCCACGTAGCCGATCTTCCCGTTCTTGGTCGCGTAGCCCGCGGCCATGCCGGCGAGGTAGTCGCCGTCCTCGCCCGCTCCGAAGTACTCGGAGAGGTTCTTGTCCATGGCCGTGCCGGTCGCCTGCGCGAAGAAGACGTTCGGGTGTTGCTTCGCGCCCTCGACCATCGCGGGCTGGAACCCGAACGACGTCGCGTAGATGACGTTCGCGCCTTCGTTGATCAGCTCGTTGATCACCTGGGTGACCTGCGGCCCCTCGGGGACGTTCTCCTTGAAGATCGTCTTGACCTTGTCCCCGTAGGCCTGCTGGACGGCCTGCCGTCCCATGTCGTGCTGCTGTGTCCAGCCGGCATCGTTCGCCGAGCCGACGTAGATCCACCCGGCCACCACGGGCTTGGTGCTGCTCGGGCTCCCCTGGCTACCCGACGGCGTCTTGTTCGAGCTGCATGCCGGCAGGGCAATGGCCACCAGCGTGGCGGCTGCCACCAGCATGATCGTTGCTCGCTTCATGGGACTCCTCCTCCTTCCTCCGGTCGGCCTCATCGGCCGCCGGACCCCCTCCGACACGGGCCGGCGGGGCCATTCACCGTCACCCTAGGCCGCCGCCCGGCGCGGCCTGAGGGACGTTCGGTCCGTGCGGTTGGGGTCGAACGGCCCGGACCGGCCGCGCTACCCCTCCACGTCCCCGGCCGCCTCCGTCCGCGCGGCCCCGCGGGACGCCGCGAGCCTCGGGACCGCCGCGCGCGCGGCGGCGGAGTCCTTCATGGGGAGGCGATCGCGCCAGACCCCGTCGTGGGCGTGCAGCGCCGCCGCGGTCGCCGCCGCCGTCGGGACGAGGGCGATCTCGCCGACGCCCTTGGCCCCGTACGGCCCCTCGGGCTGCGGCTCCTCGACGAAGATGCACGTGACCGGCGGCATCCCGAGCGGCGGGATGATGTGCAGCGACTTCAGCGTGTCGGTCTTGACGTAGCCGTCCTCGACGACGAACTCCTCCGACAGCGCGTGGCCGAGGCCCATGTGGACCGCGCCCTCGATCTGCCCCTCCAGCAGCGTCGGGTTCAGGGCCTTCCCCACGTCGTGCGCGGCAACGAAGCGCTCGATTCGACCCGCCTCGTCCAGGACGCACAGCTGGGTCGCCCACCCGTACGCGAAGTGCGTCGGCGCTCCGTCCGGGGCGTCCTCCGGCCGGTAGGTGCGGGGCATGTGCACCTCGCCGAAGAACTCCCGGCCGGCGAGACCGGCGAGGCTGCCACCGTTCAGCGCGGCCTTCAGGTGGCGGGCCGCCTCGATGATCGCCACCCCGCCAAGCACCGAACCCCGCGACGCGGTGGTCTGCCCGCCGTCCAGCTCGTGCGTGGTGTCGACCTGGATGCGGACACGGTCGATCGGCAGGTCGAGCTCCGTGCACGCGACCTGTCGCATGACCGTGTGCACGCCCTGTCCCATCTCGGTCCAGGGGTGGAACACGGTGACCCCCCCGTCGTCGTCCACACGGATCACGGCCTTGCCGCTCTCCGGGATCCCGTTCCCCACGCCGGTGTTCTTCGCCGCGCACGCCACGCCCACGGCCTTCCCGGCCGCCCGCGCCTCGTCCCAGTAGGGCCTGACGGCCTCCAGCGTGCGCTTCACCCCGACGCCGGGCCCCAGGATCTGGCCGGTCCCGAACCGGTCCCCGGCCTCGACCGCGTTGCGCATGCGGATCTCCCAGGCGTCGATGCCGGCCATCTCCGCCAGGCGATCCAGGCAGCCCTCGATGGCGAAGTTGGCCTGGTTCGAGCCGAAGCCGCGCATCGCCCCGCAAGGCGGGTTGTTCGTGTAGACGGCGCGGCCCTCCACGTCGACGTTGTCGACCTCGTAGACGCTGCACGAGTGGCCCGTCGCGCGTTGCAGCACGGCCTCGCCGACGCTGGCGTACGCGCCGGTGTCGCCCACGATCCGTGCCTTGACGGCGAGCAGCCGGCCGTCGGCGTCGCACCCGACCCAGTACTCCATCGTCAGCGGGTGGCGCTTCGAGTGGAACCGCAGGCTCTCGCCGCGGGACATCGCGATGCGCACCGGCCGGCCAGTGGTGCGGGCCAGGAGCGCCGCATGGCACTGCACGCTCAGGTCCTCCTTGGCCCCGAACGCGCCCCCGTTGCTCACCTGTGTCACGAGGACCTCGTCCTCCGACAGGCCGAGGAACGACGCGATCTGCTCGCGGTCGTGCCAGACGCCCTGTCCCTGGGAGTAGACGCGCGTCACGCCGTCCTCGGGAACGGCGAGCGCCGCCTCCGGCTCCAGGAAGGCGTGCTCGATGAACTGCGTCCGGAACGTCTCGTGCACGACATGGGCCGCGGCCGCCAGCGCCCCGTCGGCGTCGCCGCGGTCGATCCTGTGGAGGGCCAGGATGTTGCCGTCGTGCGTCTCGATCTCCGGGTGGAGCACCGGAGCGTCCGGGCGCATGGCCTCGAAGGGATCCGTCAACGGCTCCAGCACCTCGTAGTCGACCTCGATGAGGGCGGCAGCCGCCCGGGCCGCGCGGCGGCTGTCCGCGGCCACCGCGGCCAGGATGTCGCCGACGTAGCGCGTGATCTCGCCCTCGCCGGTGAACTGCGGCCAGTCGGGGCGGATGTCTCCCTGATAGTTCTGTCCCGGCACATCGGCCGCCGTGACGATCGCCGCGACGCCGGGATGCGTGAGCGCCTTCGACGTGTCGATGCGCAGGACGCGAGCCCGCGGATGATCGGACAACCGGACCGCGCCGTGCAGCATCCCGGGCGCCGACAGGTCGTTCACGTAGGGCTTGGCGCCCAGGGCGATCTCGTGGCCCTGGTACCGGGGCGAACGGGACCCGACCCGGCCGCTCGCGTCCTCATCGGGAAGCGGCTCGCCCCGGCCGGCTCCGGCGACGAGCCGGACGGCATCGACGATCTTCACGTACCCGGTGCACCGGCACAGGTTCCCGGCGAGGGCGCGCGCGACCTCATCCCGGGACGGATCGGGGGTACGCCGAAGCGTGGCTTCGGCCTTCATGACGATCCCCGGCGAGCAGAAGCCGCACTGCGATGCGCCGGCCGCGACGAATGCCCGGGCCCACAGGTCGCGGCGCTCGGGCGGCAGTCCCTCGAGGGTGGTGATCTCCTTGTTCGCGGCATGCGTCGCGCGCTGGGCGCAGCTCACGCAGGCCCGCCCGTCCATGATCACCGTGCAGGCGCCGCACGACCCCTCCGGGGCGCAGCCGTCCTTCATCGAGGTGAAGCCGAGGTGCTCGCGGAGTACCTCGAGGAGCGTCTCGTCCCCCGCCACGTCGACGCTCGCCGGCCGGCCGTTCACCATGAAATCGATCGTGGTCATGCGGCACCTCCGGCACCGGTCTCTGGCGGAGTCTACCCCAGACGCCCCGGCAAGCCGGACCGCCGCAGCTCGCGGGCGACGCCGCTCACTCGATGACGTGGATGCCCCGCCGCGCGCACATCTCCTTCAGCACGTCCGGCCAGACCGTCACGCTGACCTCGCCCAGGTGCGCCTTCCGGAGCAGCAGCATCAGGACGCGCGACTGGCCGATCCCGCCGCCGATGGACAGGGGCAGCTCGCCGGAGGTGATGCCGCGGTGGTACGGGAGCCGCAGCCAGTCGAGCTGGCCGGTGATCTCCAGCTGCCGGCGAAGCGACTCGGCATCGACACGGATCCCCATCGACGTGAGCTCGTGCCGCCGCCTCGTCACGTGGTTCCACACCAGGATGTCGCCGTTCAGCCCGTGCATGGGCCGGCCGTCCTCGGACATGGTGGGCGTCGCCCAGTCGTCGTAGTCGGCGGCCCGCAGCTCGTGGGGGTACCCGTCGGCGAGCGTCCATCCGATGCCGATGATGAAGACGGCGGGGTGGTCCTGGAGGACCATCGTCTCCCGCTGCTTGCGCGGCAGGTCCGGATAGCGGGCCAGGAGGTCCTCCGCGTGCAGGAACTCGATCTCCTCGGGGAGACCGGGGTACCTCGGATCGCGGAGCGCCGGGAACGACTCCTGCGCGTATGCCTCCGCGTCCCGGAGCACGGACCAGATCGTGCGGACGGTGGCCTTCAGGTAGTCGAGCGTCCGCTGTTCGGGCGTGACGACCTTCTCCCAGTCCCACTGGTCCACGTAGGCGCTGTGGTCGTGGTCCAGGAAGTAGTCCTTCCGCACCGCCCGCATGTCGGTGCACAGGCCCTCGCCGACCCCCATCCCGAACTGCCGCAGGGCGAGGCGCTTCCACTTGGTGGCCGCCTGCACGACCTGCGCCTCGATCGGATGCAGCCCGTGGTCGTTCTCGATCCGGAACTGCACCGGCGTGCGCGAGGCATCGCGGTCGAGCATGTCGTTGACACCCGAGTCCGCGTCGACGATCAGGGGCACCTGCACCATCTCCAGATGCAGGCGGCGGCACAGCTCGTCTTCGAAGAAGCGCCGCAGCGAGAAGATGGCGCGTTGCGTGTCCCGGGCCGAGAGCAGCGACCGGTAGTCGATCGGAAGCACCCGCTCCACGTCCTCGTAGGTCCCGATCCCCGGACCGGCAAGGTCTGCCCGCTTGCCGTCCGCAATGATGTCGGTCATCGGTCTCCCCCCTCTTCGTCCTCGGTGGCTCCGCACGTCCTGCCGACACGGTCGACGCTGAAGCGTGCGACCGGTAGGGCCGAACGGCTCGGTACTTCAAGGACTGGAAAGCGGACCCGAACGACCTACAGGTTCCGGGACTCTTCTCGCCGACCGAAGGAACCGGCGCCTGCTGTACTCGAAAGGAGGAGCCATGAGACGGCTGGTCGTGATGGCGGGCGTGCTCGGGCTTATCGCCTCGAGTTGCGTACAGCGTCCGGGGTCCTTCGGCGCGGGCCCCTCCGGCAGGACCTCGACCCCGCCGACCGCCACGTCCTCGGCCCCGAGTTCACCACCGGCGTCCCGACCATCGCCGAGGTCTCCCGCGTCCTCCCCATCAGGCTCGGGGACCGACCTGCCGGCGTCGCTGATCGGGAAGCAGTGGTACCGGCTGCCGACGGCACGCAGGGTGGTGGCGTTGACGTTCGACGCCGGAGGGAACGACGCGGGCGTGGACCGCATCCTGGCCACCCTGTCCGCGCAGCACGTGCCGGCCACGTTCTTCGTCACCGGACGATGGGTCGAGGTCTTCCCTGCGCAGGCTCGACGCATCGCCGCCGCATTCCCGATCGGGAACCACACATACGCGCACCTCGACCTCACGAAGCTGTCGACGTCCGCCGCTCGCGCCCAGATCGTGCGCGGGCGCGCGTCGCTGCTCCGGGTGACGGGGCACGATCCGCGTCCCCTGTTCCGGTTCCCCTACGGTGCCGCCGATCGCCGGGTGATCTCCATCGCCAACGCGGCCGGATTCGGCGGCATCGCGTGGACCGTCGACACGCGGGGATGGATGGGCACGTCGGGCGGCATCACCGTCCGCGAGATCGTGCGATCCGTCATCGGGTCGCTCCGGCCAGGCGAGATCGTCCTCATGCATGTCGGCGCGAATCCGCAGGATCACTCCACCCTGGACGCCGACGCGCTCCTCCGTGTCATCGAAGCGCTCCGCGCTCGGGGCTACTCCTTCGTGACCGTCCGATCCTTCCTGTGACAAGCCCCACCGACGCGCAGACGCCCCGGTGATCGAGGTGAAAGGAACGGCGGGCTAGGAGCTCAGGTCGCGGCGCTGGAACGCCACCAAGGCGGCGACCAGGAACACGACCGCGGCGCTGCCCAGCACCAGAACGTCCCCGACGCCGAACCCGGAGGTGAGGGGGGCGTGCCCGGAGTAGTAGTGGAACGCCGACAGGAACCGGACGGGGCGGAGTGCGTCGACCGACGGGGCGAGCGTGTTGAGGACGAACATCCCCACCGCAAGGCCGCTCGATGCTCCGATCGCGGCACCCCTGCTCCCCGACACGACCCCGGCCAGCAACGCGAGCATGCCGAACGCCGTTCCGAGCAGGAACAGGTTAAGCGTCGCCGCCGTCAGGCCCGACAGGGGGACGTGCAGGTCGTACAGAGGCCCCAGCACGACGAGCGAGAGCCACACGACCGTGGCGAGTGCCAGCGTCCCGGCCATCATCGCCCACACCTTGTCCAGGAGCACCCGGCGACGCGAGATGGGCGTGGAGAGCAGGAGATCGAGCGTGCCGACCTCCTCCTCCCCCGCGATCGCCCGGGCCCCGGCGCCGATCGCGTACACGAGCAGCAGGATCGGCATCATGAAGCTGAAGATCTCGGTCTGCACGTACCCCACCGGCGTGCCGTAGTCCGCATTGCCCACCATGTTGCGGATGAGCTCCGGCAACTTCTCGATGTACTGGCGGAGCTGATCCGCGTTGGTGCTCGCGCTCGGCCAGAAAGCCGCGTAGATGAAGACCATCAGCAACACGCCAAGCGACCAGAGCAGCAACGCCCGATGCCCGTCACGGACGTTCTTCGTGAAGACCGAACCCAGCATCCGGGCGTGTGGGACCGCCTCGATCCGAGGGGGCGCCTCACGCTGCATCGTGCTCACCGCCTCCGTAGAAGTCGAGGAAGATGTCCTCCAGGCTGGGCTCGTGGCTGGTCAGACCCACGACCTCGAAATGCGCGGCGGCCTTCACCACCGGGTCGAGCGGCCCGTTCACCGTGAGCCGGATCGCGTCCCCCTGCGCCTGCGCCGCTCGCACCCCGGGGAGCCCCGCGAACGCCTCGGCCGGCACCGGCCGCTCGAAGTGGATCTCCAGCGTGCGGAGCGCACGCGCCTTCAGGTCGCCGACGTCCTCGACCGCGACGATCCGTCCCTCGCGGATGATCCCCACCCGGTCGCACAGCCGCTCCACCTCGGGCATCACGTGCGACGAGAGGAAGACCGTGCGGCCGTCCAGCCGGCTCTCCTCCACGAGCCGGTAGAACTCCTGTTGGACCAGCGGGTCGAGGCCCTGGGTCGGTTCGTCCAGCACCAGCAGCTCCGGCCGGTGCATGAACGCCTGGACGAGGGCCACCTTCTGCTTGTTTCCATGGGAGAGCGACCGGATGTGCTGGTCGAGCCGGCAGTCGAAGCGCTCGGCGAGCTCGCGCACAAACCGCCAGTCGACCTCTCCGCGGAGGCTCGCGAAGTGCGCGAGCAGCTCCCCCGCCGTCAGGCGCTGGTACAAGGCCCGCTCACCGGGCAGGTAGCCGGTGCGCCGGTGTATCTCCACGCTGTCCAGCTTCGAATCGAGGCCGAACACCCAGACGCGGCCGGCAGTGGGCCTGATGAAGTCCAGCAGCGTCCGGATGGTCGTGGTTTTGCCGGCTCCGTTCGGCCCGAGATAGCCGAAGACCTCACCGGGCCGGACCGAGAAGTCCAGGTCCACCACCCCGCGCTCGTGCCCGTAGGACTTTGTCAGCGCCTCGGCGACGATGACGTCAGCCATCGCGGCCTCACGCCAGACCTCTCGGGTCCGGGGGGATGATCCGGGCGGCGCCCGCCCCCGGGGTGAAGACGCTCTGGTGGCCGTCCGCCCAGCGCACGCGGTAGTGCGGACCGTACGGGCCGGCGTCGACCGCGAGTATCTCCCCCTCGCGGGGGGCGTGGCCGGGCCGTTCCGATTCGACGATGATCCGGTCACCCACCTTGCCGGTCATGGCATCCCTCCTCTGTCGCGCCACTCCGAGGCTAGCCCCGGACCGCCGGCCGGCGAAGGGACGCAGGTCCCGCATCGGGCGGGCCGAACGGCCGCCAACCGGCGGGCGAGAAGCCGGGCCGGTTCGGCAGTCAGCGCACCGATCCGCGTGCGGCGTCCGCGTCGCCATGGCCGCCAGGTTCGCGAGGTGCTTCCCCATCATGCGCGGCACCTGGCGGCGGGTCATCGTCCGCATCCCCGGTCGGAGCCACCACGGGACGTAGTTCTGCGGCCGCACCTCGCGTCGTGTAGTCCGATCTCGGTCCCCTCCGGCGTCGACACGAGCGAGTACCGGTGCGTGAAGCGCACGTGCCAGGTCTCGACGTGCTTCCGGATGAGCGTCGACTCAGTGTTGAACCCGAAGCGCGCCCCCGGCTCGGCCTCCACGACGGTGGACGTGTCGTGGAACGCTCCCGACCCCGACGGTGGCCGCTACCTCTTCTTCTTGGCGGGTTTCTTCGCGGGCAGCGAGCGCGCGTACGCCGTACCGACGTCGACCCACTTCGTCAGCTGCCGCTTCGTCTTGACGTCGCCGGCGTCGACGCGCAGCCATCCTGCCATCTCCTTGCCGCGCATCTCCATCGGCCGGGCGGACGTCTTCGCGATCAGCGAACCCCCTTCGTCGGGATCGACGTGGACCAGCACCCCGCCCTGGCCGCTCGCCGCGACCGCCATGTTGCCGCCGATCAGGAACGCAAGCCCGCCGAACATCTTCATCTCGGTGACGCCGGGCTGCCCGCCGAGCAGCTCCCGGATGCGGTTCGCGAGATCCTCGTCGTAGGCCACGGCGAGATGCTACGCCAGGCCCCCGGCATCCGCCGCGCGCGCCGGGAGCGGGGGCCGTAGCCTAACGGGCATGCTCGACCGGCTGACCCCGCAGGACGCCACCAACCTTCGAACGGAGGACCGCGGGGCGACCATGCACGTGGCGGGACTCGCCCTGCTCGCCGGCGAGCCGCTCGTGGACACCCACGGCGACCTTCGGCTGGCGGACATTCGGACGCACGTGGAACGCCGCCTTCACCTGATGCCCCGGCTCCGACAGGTGCTGCATCGCCCGCCGGCGGGCCTGGGATCGCCGGTGTGGGTGGACGCACGAAGCTTCGACATCCGACGCCACGTGCGGTCGGACCCCGTTTCCGAGCCGGGCGACGAAACCGCCCTGCTCGCGAAAGTCGCCGAGCTCAACGAGCCCCCACTCGACCGATCGCGGCCGCTGTGGGAGCTCCGGTTCCTGACCGGCCTGGCGAATGGGCGGTTGGGCCTCCTCATCCGCCTGCATCACGTCGTCGCCGACGGTGTCGCCGCCCTCGCGCTGATCGGCCCGCTCTTCGATCCGGCCCCCGACACGCCGCCGCCGATCCCGCCCGACTGGACCCCGGGACCGGTCCCGCCGAACGACCAACTGCTCACCGACTCGCTGCACCGGCGCGCAGCGCCCTTCGCCGACGCGGCGTCGTGGCTCCGGCGGCCCGACCGGTGGTGGGAGCAGTCCACGTCGACCGTCGGCCCGATGCTCCAGATGCTGAAGGACGGGCCGGCGCCGCGAAGCATCCTGAACGGACCGATCGGCGCGCATCGCCGCCTCGCGCTGGTCCGGGCCGACCTGGAGCGGACCAGAGCCGCGGCGCATGCGCACGGCGCGAAGGTGAACGACGTGGTCCTTGCGGCCGTCGCGGGCGGCGCGCGGGACCTGTTGGCGCACCACCAGGGACGGCCCCCGCGCGCCGCCCTTCGCGCCATGGTGCCCGTCTCGCAGCGCGCGCCGGCCGACGACGGCGGCGAGGGCGGCAATCGCGTCGCCATCATCGTCGTGCCGCTGCCGGTCGACGAGTCCGACCCGGTTCGCCGGCTCGAGTCGATCGCCCGCGTCACGGCCGAGCGGAAGCGCCGGCCGATCGAGGTGTGGTCGCGCTTCCCGTCGCTCCTGACCGCGGCGATGCATCACCAGCGCTTCGTCAACCTGTTCACGAGCAACCTCCCCGGCCCGGCATCGCCGTGGTACTTCGCCGGCGCGCGCGTGGAGGAGTTCTTCCAGATCGGCCCGGTCCAGGGGAACGTCCGGCTGAACGTCGGCGCGCTCTCCTACGCGGGCGGGCTGTACCTCGACGCGGTGGCCGACGCGGACGCTCTCCCGGACCTGGACGTGTTCGCCGACGGACTTCGGCACACCCTCCACGCGCTGGGCGCCACGGCACCCGGGCTCGAGAACGCGCTAGACGCGCCGGAAGAGTGAGACTCGATCCCTTCGACGAAGGAGGTTCGATGCTCAGATTCCACGTCGCGATCTCACTGGACGGCTACGTCGCCGGCCCCGACCAGCGCGAGGAGAGCCCGCTCGGGGTCGGCGGAATGCGACTGCACGAGTGGGTCTTCGACCTGGAGGCGTGGCGGCGGTCGCAGGGCATGGAGGGCGGAGACGTCAACGCCAGCACGCCGGTCATCGAGGAGTCACAGGCGAACGTCGGCGCGACGATCATGGGCCGCAACATGTTCGGCCCCATCCGCGGTCCATGGAACGACTCCGAGTGGAACGGGTGGTGGGGCGACGACCCGCCGTTCCACACTCCCGTGTACGTGCTGACGCATCACGCGCGCGACCCGGTGGAGATGAAGGGCGGCACCACCGTTCGTCTTCGTGACCGACGGGATCGAGTCCGCGCTGCGGCAGGCGGAGGAGGCCGCCGGCGACCAGGACGTGCGCATCGGCGGCGGCGAGCACCGTCCGGTAGTACCTGGCGGCGGGGCCGATCGACGAGTTCGAGCTGCACGTCGTCCCGATCCTGGTCGGCGGCGGCGAGCGGTTGTTCGACGACGTCGGCGACCTCCGGCTCGAAGAGGTGCGCGTCGTCGAGGCGCCCGGCGTCACCCACCTGAAGTACCGCGTCGTCGCGAGCGGCACGGTGAACGGGAGGCGATGCGAATGACCGCGAGCGAAAGCAAGCTCGTGCAGGTCAACGGCATCGAGCTCGGCTACGAGATCCACGGCGCGGGCAACCCCTTGATCCTGCTCCACGGCGGCTTCGGCTCGGTCGAGATGTTCGGACCGAACATCGAGCTCCTCGCGGCGGGCCGCCAGGTGATCGGCGTCGACCTCCAATCGCACGGCCGGTCTCCCGCGGTGGACCGGCCGATGCGTTCGAGACGATGGCCGACGACATCGCGGAGCTGATCCGCGTCCTCGGCCTCGAGCGCGCCGCGATCATGGGGTTCTCGTTGGGCGGCGGGACCGCCCTGCGAACCGGCATCCAGCATCCCGAGGTGGTGGACCGACTGGTCTTGGTGTCGACGCCGTTCAAGCGAGCCGGCTGGTACCCGGAGATGCTCGCCGGGATCAACCAGATGGGGCCCGCCATCGCGGAACCGATGAAGCAGACGCCGATGTACGAGACCTACCGGCGGATCGCGCCGC
>CAVYRK010000010.1:0-92695 GCA_963770955.1 uncultured Actinomycetota bacterium | reverse complement strand
CGGTGGCGGGCACCGACGACGCGAGCGAGGCGGCCGCGACCGTCGCGGCCGGCAACGCCTTCTGCAGCATCGCCTCGCTGGCCGCCGGGACGCTCGGGCTGGCCGCGCTCGTCCACCCGCTCGTCGCAGACGGCCCGGCGGCGTTCGCGGCGGTGGGCCTGGCCGGTGTCTACGCTCCTCTGGCTGTCGCATTCACGGCCCGTGGCCGGGCGGGCCGGGTCGCCGGAGCGCTGGCGGTCGCGGCCGCAGTGATCTGGGCGCTGGCGGCCATCCACTTCTAGAAACGGCCGAACGTCCCCTGGGCAGGGGGGTCACCCGGGCGGTACCCCTACCGTTCCCCATCGGCGAGCCCCGGCGGCCGCATCCCCCGCGGGACCGGCGCCGGAGCGACAGAGAGGAACGCACCATGCAGGTCTCCGACATCATGCACCGGGACGTGGTGACCGTTTCGACCGAGGACACGTTCGCGCACGCCGCCGGCGTGCTGAAGGAGCACCGCATCTCGTCGGTCGTCGTCCTGGACGGCGACCGGCCGGCGGGAATCGTGACCGAGCGCGACGTGGTCAACGTGGTCGCCGAAGGCTCGAATCCGGCGTCCGTGCGCGTCGGACAGCACATGACGACCGACCTGGCCACGGCCGACCCCAAGACCGACATCGCGGACGCCGCGCGACTGATGGCCCAGCGGCGCATCCGCCACCTGCCGGTCCTCGACCGGGGCGGGCTGGTCGGGATCATCTCCATCCGCGACCTGATGACCTGGGCCGTCGAGGAGCTGACCGGCGGGCACGAGCTCGCCGACATCGAGCGGAGCTCGGCGGCGCTGCACGCGGCGGTCAAGGCGGACCCGGTCGCCTGACGGTCTTCGTCGGCGTGGTCGTTTCCGGGCCGTCGGAACGTCCGTTGGACGTATGGAAGCCACGGACGCCCTGACATACACTTCCGGCGGCCTGCCCGCCGGGTAGTGCTTGCAGGGGTGTCTCCGCTCACATCCGAGCGTCATGGCGCCCCTTTCGGGGAGAGAAGGGGGAATCGCATGCTCCGCAAGGTCGTCGTTGCCCTGAGCGTGGTCGGTGTGCTCGGGGCCGTATCGGTGGCGCAGGCAGGGGCTGCGCCCGGTCCGGTCCATTCCAAGCGCGTCTGCAAGGACGCCATCGCCGGCTCGGGCCGGGTCGCCTGCATGGCACGGGTCGTGACCGACGCCAGGGGCCGGCCGATGGTCGTCAACCCGAACGTGTCGGGCTACGGCCCGTCGCAGTTCCACTCCGGCTACAACCTTCCGTTGACGGTGGCGGGCAAGCACACCATCGCGATCGTGGACGCGTTCAGCCAGCCGAACATCCTGAGCGACCTGAACGTGTACAACGCGCAGTTCGGCCTGCCTGCCACGGACGAGTGCACCACGGCGAAACAGACCAGCTGCCTGGCGATCCTGAACCAGGATGGTCAGACGAGCCCCCTGCCCCCCGGCAACGCGGGCTGGGGTGTCGAGATCTCACTGGACGTCGAGGTCGCGCACGCGATCTGCCAGAACTGCCGCATCAACCTGTACGAGGCGAACGACAACTCCTTCCCAAGCCTCAAGACCGCCGTGAACACGGCCGCCGCCACGAAGCGAGTGGTCGCCATCTCGAACAGCTACGGAGGCCACGGTGCGTGCGGGCCACAGGCCGCGTACAACCACCCGAACATCGCCATCACGGTGTCCTCGGGTGACTCCGGCTTCGGCGTGCAGTGCCCCGCGTCGCTCAGCACCGTCATCGCCGTCGGAGGCACGACGCTCCACCTGGACGGCAGCGGCGGCTACGCGTCCGAGAGCGTGTGGGCGGGCACCGGTTCCGGCTGCTCGAAGCGGACCACGGCCCAGCCGTGGCAGCGGCACGCCAGCAACTGGGCCGCGATCGGGTGCAGGTCGAAGCGAGGCATCACGGACGTGTCGGCCGACGCGAATCCGGCCACCGGGGCCGCCGTATACGACACGTACGGCTTCGGCGGCTGGGGGCAGGTCGGCGGGACGAGCCTCTCGGCGCCGCTCATCGCCGGCGTCTACGCGCTGGCCAACAACGCCGGCAACTGGAGCTACCCGGCGCAGAGCGCCTACGACTCCCCCGGAAGCCTGCACGACGTGACGACCGGCGCCAATGGTTCGTGCCCGACCCACCCGCTCCAGTGCACCGCGGGCGTCGGCTACGACCTGCCGACCGGCATCGGAACGCCGAACGGGCTGGGCGGCTTCTGAGCACCGGTTCGGACGGGGCGGCAGATCCTGGGAGGGGGGCCTTCGGGCCCCCCTCCCTTGTGAGGCAGCGCGGCGGCCGCTACGGGACAGGCGCCCGGTCGTTGCCCCGATCGAACCCATCCAATTGGAGGATGGCAACGGGGGTTGCGCTGACGTACACTTCCGCCCGGCCTGCCCGCCAGGGGTAGCGCTTGGGAGGGCGTCTCCCGCTCAGAGTCCGAGCCCACCAGACGTCCTTCCCGGGGAGAGAAGGGGGAAACGCATGCTTCGAAGGTTTGTCATTGCCTTGAGCGTGGTCAGTCTGCTCGGGGCGTTTTCGATGGCGCAGGCGGGGGCCAAGCCCGGCGTCGTCCACAGCAAGCGCGTATGCGGCATCTCGTACTCCAGCACGCGCGCGCAGTGTTTCGCCCGGGTCGTGACCGACGCGAAGGGCCGGCCGATGGCCGTTCACCCGGACCTGGGCACTCCGCCCTTTGGTCCCGCCGACCTCCACGCCGGCTACAACCTGCCGACGACGGTGGTCGGGCAAGCACACGATCGCCATCGTCGACGCGTTCAGCAACCCGAACGTGCTCAGCGACCTGAACACCTACAACGCACACTTCGGTCTGCCGGCGATGAAGAAGTGCACGAAGCCGAAGCAGACCAACTGCCTCGCGGTCCTCAACCAGAACGGCCAGACGAGCCCGCTTCCGCCCGGCGACATCGGCTGGGGCCTGGAGATCGCGCTGGACGTCCAGATGGCCCACGCGATCTGCCAGAACTGCCGCATCAACCTGTACGAGACGAACAGCAACTCGTTCGCCAACCTCGCGGCCGGCGGTGAACACGGCCGCGGCCACGGCTCGCGCGACGCTCATCTCGAACAGCTACGGCGTCCTTCGGCAGCGACTGCAGCACGCAGTCCGGCCTACAACCACCCGAAGATCGGCCGTCACGGTCTCGACCGGCGACAGCGGGTTCGGCATCGCCTGCCCGGCCAACCAGAACACGGTCGTCGCGGTCGGCGGCACCACGCTGCACCTGAACGGGAGCGGCAGCTACGTCTCCGAGACCGTCTGGAGCGGCGGCGGGCTCGGGCTGCTCGACGCGTCATCACCGCGCAGTCGTGGCAGACGTCGGCCACCAACTGGGCCGCCATCGGCTGCGGCACGAAGCGCGGCATGGACGACGTCTCGGCCGTCGCCGACCCGGCCACCGGCGCCGCCGTCTACGACAGCTACGGCAGGGTCCGGCTGGCTACTCGGTCGGCGGAACGAGCCTCTCTTCGCCGCTCATCGCGGGCGTGTACGCGCTGGCCGGACAACGTCGCCACCTGGAACTACCCGGCGCAGAGCGTGTACCGACTCGCCGGGCAGCCTGCACGACGTCACGACGGGCAGCAACGGGTCGTGCGCGCGCGCACCCGCTGCAGTGCCACGCCGGCGTCGGCTACGACCTGCCGACCGGCATCGGAACGCCGAACGGGCTGGGCGGCTTCTAAGCACCCGGTTCGTTCTCGCAGCACCTCGGAAGGGGGCCTTCGGGCCCCCTTCCGTTCGTCCTCCCCCATCCGGGGAACCAGGTCGGGTCCGAAGGCCGTATGGAGAAGACGGCCGTTGGGCCGATGATCCTTGCAAGCAGCGCGTTGGGCGCTGCAGTCTCGCTGAGAGAGGACCGGACCATGTCGCGTCGGCTCATCGTGTGTGTGGGAGTGCTCGCCGTGCTCGGGGTCTTCCCCGCCACGTCCGCGTTCGCCTCAAAGCCCGGATCGCACGTGAAGGTCACTTCGTACGCCAGGCCGGTCTGCTCCGTGTCGACCTCGCCGAAGTACGCCTCGTGCATGGCGTGGGTGAAGACCGACAAGGCCGGGACCCCGATGGTCACCCCGGCCGTGGCAGCCGGCATGACGCCGGCCCAGTTCCACACGGCGTACAACCTGCCGACGACCGTGACCGGCAAGCCCACGATCGCAATCGTGGACGCGTACGCAAGCCCAACCATCTACAGCGACCTGCAGCGGTACCAGGAGCGATTCCACGTCTCCACGTTCCACAAGTGCAAGACGAGGACGCAGGGCAACTGCCTGTTCGTGATGAACGAGCGTGGACGGACGTCGCCGCTGCCGCCGGCCAACTCGGGCTGGTCGACCGAGATCGCCCTCGACGTGGAGATCGCGCGCGCGATCTGCCAGAACTGCCGGATCGAGCTCTTCGAGGCCGACTCGGCGAGCTTCCACGACCTCAGGGTCGCCGTGAACACCGCGGCCGACCGTGGCGCCAAGGCCATCTCGAACAGCTACGGCGCGCCCTACGATTGCGCCAACCAGGCCTCGTACAACCATCCCGGCATCGCGATCACGGTCTCGGCCGGCGACAGCGGCTACGGCGTCGCGTGCCCCGCCAGCATGAACACGGTGATCTCGGTGGGCGGGACGAGCCTCGCCCTGAATGGGGACAACTCCTACAGCTCCGAGACCGTGTGGACCGGGTCGGGGTCGGGGTGCTCGACCGCGAACACGGCCCAGTCGTGGCAGTCGGGCAACGCGAACTGGCCCGGCATGGCCTGCAGCGGGCGCGGCATGAACGACGTGTCGGCCGACGCCGACCCCAACGACCGGGGCGGCGATCCTCGACTCGTACGGCGCCGGCGGCTGGGTCCAGGTGGGCGGCACCAGCCTGTCGTCGCCGCTGATCGCGTCCGTGTACGCCCTGGCGGGCAACGCCTCCACTTGGAGCTACCCGGCCCAGAGCGTCTACGACTCGCCCGGCAGCCTGCACGACGTGACCACCGGGGACAACGACAATGGGTCCTGCCCAGTGGCCGCCTGGTGCAACGCGGGCTCCGGGTACGACCTGCCGACCGGCATCGGAACGCCGAACGGCCTGGGCGGGTTCTAGCCCTCCCGGGCGGCACGTCCAGGCGGCGTGGCCGTCTGGAACGCCTCCTCGAACGGCGCGTGCGGCGCCCGCAGAGAGCCCAGCTGCACCACGTCCCGCCGGAAGAAAAGCGCGACCGTCCAGTCGGCGACGATGCGCGCCTTCCGGTTCATGGTCGGCACCCGCAGCACGTGGTAGCTGCGGTGCAGGAACCAGGCCGGAAAGCCGCGGAGCCGGACGCCCGGGATTCGGGCAACGCCCTTGTACAGGCCCAGCGACGCGAGCCCGCCCAGCGACCGGTATCGAAACGGCGCGGGTGAACGCCCCCGCACCATCGCCGAGACGTTGCGCGCCAGTTGCTTCGCCTCGCGCAGCGCGTGCTGGGCGGTCGGCGGCGCGAGGCCCCCGGTGATCAGGTCGGGGACGGCCGCGCAGTCGCCCGCCGCCCACGCGCCCTCGACGCCCTTCACGCGGAGGAACTCGTCCACCTCGATCCTTCCCCGGTCGTCCACGGGCATGCCGAGGCGCGACACGACCGGCGCGGGCCGCACGCCGGCCGTCCAGACCAGGGTGTCGGCCGCGAACCGCTCACCCGACGAGAGGGTGACCCCCCCCTCCGCCGACTCGAGCGTCGTCGAGAGGAACACCTCGATGTCCCGTCCGCGGAGGTTCTGCAGCGCGTACTCGCCCAGGCCTTCGCCGATCTCCGGCAGGATGCGCGGCGCGGCCTCCACCAGCACCCACCGCATGTCCTCGCGGCGGACGCGGGGGTAGTAGCGGCAGGCGAAGCGGGCCAGGTCCTCCAGCTCCGCCATCGCCTCGACGCCGGCGTAGCCGCCGCCCACGAAGACGAACGTGAGCGCCCGGGCGCGCAGCGCGGGGTCGTCCGACGAGTCGGCCATGTCCATCCGCGACAGGAGCTGATTGCGGAGGTAGATGGCCTCGGTCACGGTCTTGAACCCCACGGCCGCGTCCTGCAGCCCGGGAATCGGAAGGACGCGGGACACCGAGCCGAGCGCAAGCACGACGTGGTCGTACGGAAGGTCGAACGGCGAGCCGGCGGTGGGCGCCACGGTGGCGACGCGCCGCTCGTGATCCAGGGCGGTGACCTCGCCGGTGATCAGGCGGACGCGCTTGAGGACCGGCCGGAGGGGTACCACGACATGGCGGGGTTCGATGCTTCCCGAGGCCGCCTCGGGAAGGAACGACTGGTACACCATGAAGCTCTCTGGATTGACCAGGACCACGTCGGCCCGGACGCCGCGGAGCCGGCGGCTCAGGCCGAGCGCCGCGAACAGGCCGACCTGGCCGCCGCCCACGATCAGGATCCTTGGACGGGTGGCTGCCACGTCTTCGAGACTACGCACCACGCGGTCCTTCAGGCTGGGACGAAGGGCCGTCTTGACGCCCGCGTCGGCCCCCGGTCACACTCGGCGGACCGTGGAGAACGACTCGTTCCGTTCCCTTTCCGTCCGCGCCTGACGCGATGGAAGCCGCAGGCGCCCCCGGCACCGGCCTCGTCGCCGCCCCGCTGGACTCCGACCGGTACGAAGAGATCCTGTCCGGCTCCGCGCGCGCCTTCCTGGCCGAGCTGCACGGGCGGTTCGGACCCACGCGTCGCGCGCTGCTGGCAGCGCGCGCCGAGCGGCAGGCTGCCTTCGACCGCGGCGAGCTGCCCGCCTTCCCCGCCGAGACGGC
This sequence comes from uncultured Actinomycetota bacterium, assembly GCA_963770955.1. Lineage (GTDB taxonomy): Bacteria > Actinomycetota > UBA4738 > UBA4738 > UBA4738 > DASPTB01. Next base: position 85,900 of record CAVYRK010000010.1, on the reverse strand, counting down.
GGAGATCCGCGACGGCGACTGGCGGGTGCCGCCGGCACCGGCCGACCTGGCCGACCGGCGCGTCGAGATCACCGGGCCGGTCGACCGCAAGATGACGATCAACGCGCTGAACTCCGGCGCGCGGATGTTCATGGCCGACTTCGAGGACTCGTGTTCGCCGACGTGGTCGAACCTGGTCGACGGCCAGGCGAACATGAAGGACGCGGTCCGCCGCACCATCTCGCTCACCACCCCCGACAAGGAGTACCGCCTGAACGACCGCGTCGCCACACTGCTGGTGCGGCCGCGCGGCTGGCACCTGGTCGAGCGGCACGCGACGGTGGACGGCGAGCCGATGTCGGGGTCGCTGTTCGACGCGGGCCTGTACCTGTTCCACAACGCCGCCGAGCTGGTCGCCCGAGGCAGCGGGCCGTACCTCTATCTGCCGAAGCTCGAGGGGCGCGCCGAGGCCGCCCTTTGGCACGACGTCCTGGGCGCGTGCGAGGACATGCTCGCCCTGCCGCGCGGGACGGTGCGGACGACGGTGCTGATCGAGACGATCCTGGCCGCGTTCGAGATGGACGAGATCCTGTACGCGCTCGGCGAGCACGCGACCGGGCTGAACGCCGGCCGCTGGGACTACATCTTCAGCATCATCAAGAAGTTCCACGACCGCTCCGAGTTCGTCCTGCCCGACCGCGCCGAGGTGACGATGGCCGTGCCGTTCATGCGCGCATACACGCAGCGGCTGGTGCAGGTCTGCCATCGGCGGGGCGCGCACGCGATCGGCGGCATGGCCGCGTTCATCCCGAACCGACGCGACCCCGAGGTGACCGTGCGCGCGCTGGCCAAGGTACGGGAGGACAAGGAACGCGAGGCCGGCGACGGCTTCGACGGCACGTGGGTCGCGCACCCCGACCTGGTACCCGTGGCGACCGAGATCTTCGACGCGACCCTGGGCGACCGCCCGAACCAGCTCGGCGTGACGCGCGAGGACGTCTCCGTCACCGAGGCCGACCTGCTCGACGTGGCGTCGACGGGCGGCTCGGTCACCGAGGCCGGCATCCGGACGAACGTGAGCGTCGGCGTTCGCTACATCGCGTCGTGGCTCACGGGGACCGGCGCCGCGGCCATCGACAACCTGATGGAGGACGCCGCAACCGCGGAGATCTCGCGATCGCAGGTGTGGCAGTGGATCCACCACGGCGTGCGGATGGACGACGGACGGCAGGTGACGGCCGACCTGGCGGCTGCCATCCTGAAGGAGGAGACGGACGGCCTGCGCGCGGTCCTGGGCGACGGATTCGAGACCGCGCGCATCCCCGAGGCACGTGATCTGTTCGAGCGGGTGGCGCTGTCCCGGGAGTTCGTCGAGTTCCTGACCATTCCCGCGCTCGAACGGATCGACTGAAGGGAGCATCACCTCCATGGAGACGAACGGCGAGACGAAGAACGGGGCTCGGCAGCGCGAGGTCGCTGCGCTGCAGGACGAATGGGCGAGCGCCCGGTGGGCCGGCGTGACCCGGGCCTACACCGCCGAGCAGGTCGTCCGGCTGCGCGGCTCGGTCCGCGTCGAGCACACGCTGGCGCGGCAGGGATCGGAGCGCCTCTGGGAGCTGCTGCACACGGAGCCATACGTCCCCGCGCTCGGCGCGCTGACCGGCGGCCAAGCCGTCGAGATGGTCAAGGCGGGCCTCAAGGCGATCTACCTGTCGGGCTGGCAGGTCGCCGCCGACGCGAACCTGTCCGGCCAGGTCTACCCCGACCAGAGCCTCTACCCGGCGAACAGCGTCCCGGCGGTCGTTCGCCGCCTCAACGCCGCGCTGCAGCGGGCCGACCAGATCGACTGGTCCGAGGGGCGCTCCGACGTCCACTGGCTGGCGCCGATCGTCGCCGACGCCGAGGCCGGCTTCGGCGGCAGCCTCAACGCCTTCGAGCTGATGAGGGGCATGATCGAGGCCGGCGCGGCCGGCGTGCACTTCGAGGACCAGCTGGCCAGCGAGAAGAAGTGCGGCCACCTGGGCGGCAAGGTCCTGGTGGCGACGTCGCAGTTCATCCGGACACTGACCGCGGCGCGGCTCGCGGCCGACGTCTGCGGCGTGCCGACGATCCTGGTCGCGCGCACCGACGCGCTGTCGGCCGAGCTGCTGACCACAGACGTGGACGAGCGCGACCACGCGTTCCTGACCGGCGAGCGGACCAGCGAGGGCTTCTTCCGCGTTCGCGCGGGGCTCGACCAGGCGATCGCCCGCGGGCTGGCCTACGCGCCCTATGCCGACCTGTTGTGGTTCGAGACGTCGACGCCGGAGATGGACGACGCCCGCAAGTTCGCGGAGGCGGTGCACGCCGAGCACCCCGGCAAGATGCTGGCGTACAACTGCTCGCCGTCGTTCAACTGGCGCAAGCACCTGGACGACGACGCGATCGCGCGGTTCCAGCGCGAGCTCGGCGAGATGGGCTACGCGTTCCAGTTCATCACGCTGGCGGGGTTCCACGCGCTGAACGAGTCGATGTTCGAGCTGGCGCACGGGTACGCGCGCACGGGGATGACCGCCTACGTCGAGCTGCAGGAGCGCGAGTTCGCGATGGAGCCCCAGGGGTACACGGCCACGCGGCACCAGCGCGAGGTCGGGACCGGCTACTTCGACCTGGTGGCCGAGACGATCTCCGGCGGCGAAGCCTCGACGCTCGCGCTCGAGGGCTCGACCGAGCTGGAACAGTTCGAGCGGGACGAGGACTAGGCGCTCACGCCGTGCCCGGCTAGGCGCTTGCGGCCGCGCGGAGCTCGCCGGCACGGGCGCGCAGTCGCTCCAGCTGCTCGGGCGCGGTGGTCCGCATGCCGAGCCGGACGGGGTCGTACCGCGTCCCGTGGCAGTCGGACGAGCCCGTCCAGATCAGGCCCAGCCGGTGGGCCGCCTGCAGGTACTCGGCCTCGACCTCCGGCGTGTGCTCGGGGTGCGACACCTCGATGCCGTCCAGTCCGGCCGCTGCCAGCTCGTCGATGAGCGTCGGCGGCACCGGCCTCGTCTCGCGGAACGTGCCGGGGTGGGCCAGGACGCACGCACCGCCCGCGGAGTGGATGAGCCGAAGTGCCTCCAGCGGATGCAGCGCGTGCTTCTCGACGTACGCGCGGCCGTTCGAGCCGATGAACTCCTCGGTGAACGCGTCCTTGGTCGTTGCGATCACGCCGGCCTCGACCAGCGCCTGCGCGACGTGCGGGCGGACGATGTTCCCGCCCTCGGCGATCTCGCGGACGCGGTCGAACGTGATCGGGTAGCCCAGCTCCTGGAGCTTCTCGACCATCTTCTCGCCGCGGCGGTAGCGGTCGTCCTGCAGCCGCTGCAGCTCCGCCGCCAGCTCGGGATTCTCGGCGTCCATGAAGTAGCAGAGGACGTGGACGCCGTTCCCCTCGTAGACGGTCGAGAACTCGATGCCGGGCACGATCTCGACCCCGAGCTCGTCGCCGGCCGAGAACGCCTCGTCCAGCCCGTTCACCGTGTCGTGGTCGGTCAGCGCCATCGTGGACAGGCCGCGCTCCTTCGCGAGCGAGACGGCCTCGCGCGGCGTGAACGTGCCGTCGGAGAACAGGGAATGGACGTGCAGATCGATGCCGGGCATGGCTGGCTATGTTGCCACACGCGGGGCGGTGCCCCATCGGTCAAACGGACCATTCGCGGGGGCGGCGGGGGCGAGGACTCGGCCCCGGCGCGGCGGGGACTAGGCCCGGGGCCGTCCCGAGGGCACCACCACGGAGCGGTCGATGGCATCCAGCGACGGGACCCCGGCGAGCGCCATGGCGCGCTGCAGCTCCTCCCGGAGCGTCTGCAGGACGCGGGCTACTCCGGCCGAGCCGTCGACGGCGAGGCCCCACAGAGGAGGCCGCCCGACCATGACGGCCCGCGCCCCGAGGGACAGCGCCTTCAGGACGTGCACCCCGCGGCGGATGCCGCCGTCCACCAGCACCTCCAGCCGGTCACCCGCCGCGTCAACAACCTCGGGCAGCGCGTCGAGGGTCGCGGGCGCGCCGTCGAGCTGGCGGCCGCCGTGGTTCGAGACGACCACGCCCGCAGCGCCGGCCTCCGCGGCGCGCACCGCGTCGGGCCCGTTCATGACGCCCTTCAGCACCAGCGGTAGAGACGTGATCGACCGGAGCCACTCCACGTCGTCCCATGTCTCGACGGTCTTCATCTCCTTGAACTGGAGCTGCTGGCTCGACCCCGATTCCGCGACCGGGACCTCCGGCTCGGGCAGGTTCACCATCCTGATGTCCGGCGGGAACACCAGACCGTTGCGCTCGTCGCGCTCCCGGCGGCCGAGGACCGGCGCGTCCACGGTCAGCATCAGCACCGCGTACCCGGCCGCCTCGGCGCGGCGGACCAGCTCCTCGTTGACCGCGCGATCCCGTTGGAAGTAGAGCTGGAACCAGCGCGCGACGCCCGTCGCGGCGATCTCCTCGAGCGTGCAGGTGGCAACGGTCGAGACCACCATCGTGACGTCTGCCTCCGCCGCCCCCCGGCCCATCGCCAGCTCACCGTCCGGGTGCGCGAGTCGCTGGTAGGCCGTGGGGGCGACCAGGATGGGCGACGTCATCGCCTGCCCGACGAGCGTCAGGGAGGTGTCGACGCGCGACACATCCATCAGGATCCGTGGCCGCACGGCCCAGCGGTCGTACGCGCGCCGGTTCTCATCGAGCGTCCACTCGTCCCAGGCGCCGCCGGCGAAGAAGTCGAACACCATCTGCGGCAGCCGTTCCCGCGCGAGGACCTCGTACTCGTCGAGGTTGACGGGGGCTTGCTCGGGCACGCCGGGCATCCTAGCCCGGCGCCGGAGCCGTGGCACGCGACCGGGCGGTCAGCGCCACGTAGATGCCGGCGAGCAGCACGACGCCGCCGACGATCGTCGCCCACGACGGTATCTCGCCGAAGAACGCCACCGCGAGGAGCCCCGACACGACGGGCTCGCCCATCACCGCCACGGCGACGACGGTCGCGCCCAGATCGCCCAGCAGGTAGTTGAACGTTCCGTGCCCCAGGATCTGCGGCACCAGCGCCAGCAGCAGCAACATCCACCACGTCTTCGCGTCGAAACCGGCGAGCGGGTCGCCGGCGATCAGGACCGTCACCAGCAGCAGCCCGGCGCAGATCGTGTACACGACGCCCACGTACGTCAGCAGCGAGACGGCCGGGCGCAGTCGCTGCCCGGCCAGGAAGTAACCGGCGCCGGCCACGGCGCCGGCGAGCGCCAGCAGGTCGCCCAGCGCGGCGCGGCCCGACACGGCGAGCGCGCCGCCCGAGATGATCAGCGTTCCCAACAGGGCCAGCAGGATCCCGGTCATCACCCGCCGGCTGACCCGCGTGCCGTAGAGCACCCGCTCGGCGGCGACCGTGAAGATCGGCGCCGAGGTCACCAGCACCACGCTGGCCGCAACGGTCGTCAGCGCCAGCGAGGAGATCCAGGTGGCGAAGTGGAGCGCCAGGAAGGCCCCCGACAAGAGCATGAGGGCGACCTGCCGCCGGGACAGCCCGCGAAGCTCGCCCGGGTGCCGGACGATCGCCAGCGGAAGGACGATGGCGGCAGCGATGGCGTTCCGATAGAAGGCGATCGACAGGCTCGGCGCGTCCGCGGCGCGGATGAAGATCGCCGCGAACCCGACGGCAACGACGCCCACGACCAGCAGCACGGCGCTCCGCGGCGGCATGGCCCCATTGTGACCGCTCGGCTATCCTCCCCGCGTGGGACGGGTCACCGTGTTCGGCGCCGGCGCGATGGGCACTGCCATCGCCATGCACCTGGCGCGCGCCGGGCAGGACACGGCCCTGTGGGGCAGCGAGTTCGACCTGCGCGTCCTGGAGGTGCTCAACGCCGAGCGCCGGCATCCCGCGCTGCCCGAGCACCTGCCCGAGTCGCTCTCGGTCCTGGGTCCGGCCCAGATCGCGGAGGCCGGGGAGGACCTCGACCTGGCGGTCATGGCCGCGAACTCCCGAGGGGCGCGCAGCCTGGCCCGGATGGTCCGCGAGGGCTGCGGGGCGCCCCCGCTGGTGCTCGGGGTCGCCAAGGGCTTGGAGCCCGAGACGGGCCTGCGCATGTCCGAGGTCCACCGCGAGGAGATGGGCCACGACCGTGTGGTGGCCATGGGCGGGCCGTGCCTGGCCGGCGAGCTCGCACAGGGCCTGCCGTCGGCGGCCGTGTTCGCGGCCGACGACGTGGCGTTCGCGACGACGGCCGCGGACCTGTTCCGCTCCGAGCACGTCCGCATCTCGGTCACCGACGACGTGCCCGGCGTCGAGTACTGCACGGTGGCGAAGAACGTCGCCGCGATCGGCCTCGGCATGCTCGACGGTCTGGGCAAGGGGGCCGGCTTCTCGTACCGGAACGCGCGCGCCGCCCTGTTCTCGCTGCGCCCTGACCGAGCTCGTCGACCTGATCGTCGCGCTCGGGCGGGCGGCCGGAGACGGCGACGGGCCTCGCCGGCCTGGGCGACACGCTGGTGACCTCGCTGGGCGGCCGCAACCGTCTCTACGGCGAGCTCGTCGGCGAGGGCGCCGAGCCGCAGACCGCCCTGGACGACCTGATGGCCAGGGGCATGACCGTCGAAGGCGTCGAGTCCGCCCGCGACGTCACGGCCCTGGCGCTGCGGGCCGGGGTCGACCTGCCGTTCCACGCCCAGGTGTGCCGCGTGCTCTTCGAGGGCGAACCGGCCGCCTCCCTGCTGACGCTGCCCGAAAGGATGAACGCATGAGCGACACGACCCCGGGCGCGGAGGGCCTCCTCCCCGCCCCCGCCGACGCCCCCGACCGGAACCTCGCGCTCGAGCTCGTTCGCGTCACCGAGGCCGCGGCACTGGCGGCGGGAAGGTGGATCGGCCACGGCGAGAAGGAGAGCGCCGACCAGGCGGCGGTCGACGCGATGCGCCTGCTGCTGGACACGGTGTCGATGGACGGCGTCGTCGTCATCGGCGAGGGCGAGAAGGACAAGGCGCCGATGCTGTTCAACGGCGAGCGCGTCGGCAACGGGCAGGGCCCGGAGGTGGACGTGGCCGTCGACCCGCTGGAGGGAACGCGGCTGACGGCGAGCGGGCAGCCGAACGCCATCGCGGTCGTGGCGGTGGCCGAGCGCGGCACGATGTTCTTCCCGGGCGCGGCGCTCTACATGGACAAGATCGCCGCCGGCGCCGGCCTGGAGCGACGCGATCGACATCGAGGCGCCGCCGCAGGAGAACGTCCGCCGCGTGGCGAAGGCCAAGGGCGTCCGTCCCGGCGAGATCTCCGTGGTGGTCCTGGACCGGGACCGGCACGGCGACCTGATCGCCGGGCTCCGGGAGGTCGGCGCGCGCGTCATGCTCATCACCGACGGCGACGTCGCGCCCTCGATCGCGGCAGCGCGCGAGGACTCCGGCGTGGACCTGCTGATGGGCGTCGGCGGGACCCCCGAGGGCGTCATCTCCGCCTCCGCGCTGAAGTGCCTCGGCGGCACGATGCAGGGCAAGCTGTGGCCGCGAAACGACGACGAGCGGCAGCGCCTGGTCGACGCCGGCTACGACATCGACCGCGTGCTCGGCCTGAACGACCTGGTCTCCGGGAACGACGTGTTCGTCGCGGCGACCGGCGTCACGACCGGGTCGCTGCTGCGCGGCGTGCGCTACGACGAGGGCAGCGCGGTCACCGAGTCGATCGTCATGCGCTCGCGGTCGGGCACCGTTCGGCGCATCCAGGCCACGCACCAGTTCGAGAAGCTCGACACGATCAGCCGGATCGCCTACCGGCCGGGCGACGGGGACTGATCGGCCAGCGCGAACACGCCGATCGACGGCCGCGTCAGCGTTCCGTCCTTCGCTCCGGCGGCCAGCGCGGACAGCAGGTGCTTGCGGATGTCCTTCTGGGTGAACGGATTGAGGTAGCCGCGCTTCAGGGCCAGGTCCTGGATCACCGTCCAGTGCAACGGCTTTCCCTCGTCCCGCAGGACGGTCACGGCGGCCTCCAGGAACTCCACCGCTATGCCTCGATCGCGTGCACGGCGGGGACCAGGCGCTCGCCGATGAGGTCCAGCGCCGACCAGTCATGGACGGCGAACGGGAGCGTCGCGGGGCACACGATGACCTCCTCGACGCCGGAGGCCGCGAACGCGCCGAGGCGATCGACGCATCGCTCGACGGTCCCCACCAGCGTGTCCTGCTGCGAACTCCTCCAGCGACACCTCGTCGAGCGCGCCGCCGGGCGTCCACGCGCGCAGGCGCTCGTAGCGCTCCGACAGGTCCTTCTCGTCCTCGCCGACCAGGGTGTACAGCCCGATCGAGAGACGTACGGTCGCGGGGTCCCGGCCCACCTGCTCTGCGGTGCGCCGCAGGGCGTCCGCGCGCTCGGCGTGCCACTCCGGCGTCGCCTTCCACACGACGTTCCACCCCGACGCGTGGCGGGCGATCAGCCGGAGCAGCCTCGGGCCCCCCTTGCCACCGATCCAGATGGGCGGCCCGCCCGGCGTCGCCGGCCGGGGATGGTTGTACGCCCGCTGGAACCGGTAGTGCGGCCCGTCGAAGTCGACCGGCTCGTCGCCGAACAGCGCGGCGATGGCCGCCACGCTCTCCTCCAGCAGCGCGAACCGGTCCCCCACCGAGCCGAAGTCGTATGCGAACGCCTCGAACTCGCGCTCGTACCACCCCGCCCCGAGCCCGAGGTCGAAGCGGCCGCCGCTCGCCAGGTCGAGGGCGGTCGCGGTCTTCGCCACGTGTGCCGGGTGGCGGAAGGGCGCGCCGGCCACGAGCGTCCCCAGGCTGAGCCGCTCGCGTCCGGGCGGCCAGCGCCGCGATCACGGTGAACGGCTCCATGCTGCCGGCGAGGTCGTCGGTGCCGCCGTACCGGGCCGTGTCCAGGAAGAAGTGGTCGGAGACCCACGCCGAGTCGAACCCGAACGACTCGGCCCGCTGCGCCGCCGCGAGGATCCGCTCCCACGTGACGGGCTCGCCGTCGGGGAACGAGAAGTCGTAGTGCGGCAGGGCCAGCCCGATGCGCATCTACAGGTACCGGAGCACGTCGGCGGGGCCGGTGATCTCTGCGCCGGGCGGCACCACGATGCCCCCCGGGATCTTCAGCCGCGGGTAGATCGAGATGTCGCCCTTCAGGCTCACGCCCGAGTACACGACGACCTCGTCCCCGAGGGCCACGTATTCCTCCACCGTGGTCGGGAAGCGGGGCGAGCTGCGAATCTCGCTCATCGACCCGACGAACGCATCGCGCACCTGCGCCCCCATGCCGATGATCGCGCCGTCGCGGATCTCGGAGCGCTGGATGACCGCCCCCGAGCGAACGTCGACGTCGTCGTCCAGGTTCGACTCGCTGATCGTCACGCCCGGCCCGATCTCGCAGTACCGCCCGATCCGGACCGCCGGCCCGATCGTCACGACCCCCTGCGCGATCTTCTCCTCCAGCGTCAGGCCGGTCTCGTCGTCGCGGTGCTGCAGGGACTCGGGCGCGATCCACACCTGGCGGTCGGGATCGTACGGCGGCCCCATCAGGCGCGCCAGCGACTCGAAGTTCCCGTGCAGCGCGTCGACCATCGTGTCGATGTAGTCGCGGACGTTGCCCAGGTCGCCGATGCGCCGGACCGGGTGCGCGAACACCGGGTGCCCGTGCCCCACCATCCACGGCAGCAGGTCCTTCCCGAAGTCGAGGCGCCTGCGGCGAAGCTCCGCGATCTGCGGGTGCTCGGCGATGCCGCGCAGCGCCGACGCGTCCACCAGGTAGAAGCCCGCGTTGGTCAGCAGCGGCAGGTTCTCGAACTCGCGCTCGTCGTGCACCTGGAAGTGCTCGCGGATCTCGCCGAGCGAGGGCTTCTCGACGAACTCGAAGACGCGCCCGTCCGGATGGGTGAGCATCACGCCGTACTTCTCCGCCACGTCCTCCGGCGCGCGCGTCATCGCCGCGATCGTCACGGCGGCGCCCGACGCCCGGTGGGCCTCGATCATCGGCTCGAGGTCGAAGTCGATGATCGAGTCGGTCGGGAACACCAGCGCGGAGCCGCCGATGTCCCAGTACTCGAGCATGCGCAGCGTCGAGTCGGCGCTCCCCATGGACAGCGAGTCGTACTTCACCGGCGAGTACATGACGTCGACGCCGAACTCCTCGCCGTACCCGAGCATGACCTTGATCTGGTAGCGGTTCTCCTTGCCGTGGGCGATGACGAAGTACTGCTTGATGCCCTCGGTGGAGAGCACCTGGATGACCCACCGGATCAGGCGGCGTCCCAGGAACGACATCGCGGCCTTCGATCGCAGGTAGCCGGGGGCCTTCAGGGTCAGCGGCCGGGCGCGGACACCGCTGCCTCCCGCGAGCCCGATTCCCACCACGTCGGCAGCGCCGTTCATCTGCCCTGATGATACGGCGGGGGTCCAGCCTCCGGTCCGGGCGCCGCTGCTAGCATCCGCCCGAAGCCTGCCATCCGATTCGGGAGGAGAACGCCGATGGATCCCTGGTCCTTCGACCTGCGCGGACGGTTCGAGGAGGACGTCATCGACAGCTCGGCCCTTCGCGGCAACGTCCTTGGCGACCCGCACGAGCGGCCGGTCTGGGTGTACCTGCCGCCCGGCTACGACGACGACCCGGGGAAGCGGTATCCGAGCGTGTACCTGATCCAGGGGCTCACCGGCCAGCTGGACATGTGGCGGAACCGCACGCCGTTTCGCAAGAACTTCCCCGAGCTGGCCGACGACCTGTTCGCGTCGGGCGACGCGCCGCCGTGCGTGGTCGTGTGGGTGGACTGCTGGACGAAGCTGGGCGGAAGCCAGTTCCTGGACTCGCCGGGCACCGGCAAGTACCTGACCTTCCTGTGCGACGAGGTCGTGCCGTGGGTCGACGAGCGCTACCGCACGATCGCGGACCGCGACCACCGCGGGATCCAGGGGAAGTCGAGCGGCGGCTACGGGGCCATGGTCGTGCCGATGCTCCGGCCGGACGTGTTCGGCGGGCTGGCGACGCACGCCGGCGACGCCCTGTTCGAGGTGTGCTACCAGCCGGAGTTCCGCGAGTCGGCGCGTGCGCTCCGCGACGACTACGAGGGGTCCTACGATCGGTTCTGGGAGGACTTCCGCAGCCGGCCGCCGTTCGCGAAGCCGTCGGACGGCGTCCTGCTCAACGACTACTGCATGGCGGCGTGCTACTCGGCCGAGCCCGACGGAACGGTGACGCTGCCGTACGACATCGCGACGGGCGAGCTGAAGCTCGACGTGTGGGCCCGGTGGCTCGAGCGCGACCCGGTCCGCATGGCGCCGAGGTACGCCGACGCCCTGCGGTCGATGCGCGCCATCTACATCGACGCCGGGAAGAAGGACGAGTTCTACCTCGACCTCGGCGCCGAGGCGTTCAAGCGAGAACTCGACTCGCTCGGGATCACCGGGTACTTCTTCGAGCTGTTCGACGCGACGCACATGGGCATCGAGTACCGCTACCCGATCAGCCTGAAGTACCTGGCAGAGAAGCTCTCTGCGTAACAGCTATTCGTCGTAGATGATGTCGGCGCGGTAGATGATGCCGGCCGGGTTGACGTAGGGCGTTCCGTCGCCCGTGAACCGGTCGTTCACCGTTCGAATCACGATGGTGTTGACGCCGGCGACCGGCGTGATGTGGTACCGCTCGATTGAGGACAGGCCCCCGTTGGGTGCCTTCCGCTTGAGCACCCCGTCATGCCCGATCGGAGCGCCGTTCAGGAACAGCCGGTAGGCGTCGTCGACGGTGATCCGCAGTTTGCCGGCAATGTTGGTCGCGTCGGCCGGCAGTGAGAACGTCCACGTGAATCCCATCGACCGGGTGCCGATCTGAGCATGTCTCTTCGTGACGTTGCGGCGGTTGGACACCCAGTGCGCTCCCGGGATCCTCGGCCAGACGCCGCTCGTGCAAAAGCCGTTCGCGTCCACTTCGTGGCAGCCGGTGTTGCCGTAGGTCAGCACGGTAGCACCCGTCCTGGTCCCGAAGTGATCGACCCACGTGCCACTGGTGTCGCTGACGACGACCATCGTGTGTTGCGCCTCTGTCGACGCGGTCGCCGGCGTCACCAGGACGATCATCGCGACAAGCGCCACGCCGGCGCTCGAGAGGGAAACGGAACGACGCATGGACTCCACCCCCGGCGCCTCCCTACCCCGGACACCCTGGCACAGAAGGCCAAACCGGTCAAACACGTGGCCCCCCGGGGGGCGAGTAGTCAGCCGAGCTTCGGTCGCCCCATCAGCGCCGCGGTACTGCTCGTTGAACCAGTACAGGAACCGGTCCTGCCGCGGGTAGATGCCCGTCGTGAAGGCGCGTGACCCGACGCCCGTCTGCGCCCGCCGGCACACCTCCCAGTCCTGCTTGCTGATCAGGTCCCAGAACTCGACCACCGGCTCCGGCTTGAAGTCCGGACCCGCGATGGTCTCCGGCCGGAACAGGTACTCCGACACCACCGTCGTGTGGCCGCGGGCCATTCGGGTACGCGATGTAGTACATCGCGCAGTCCGGGTGCAGGTTCAGCATCAGGTTCGGGAAGGAGTACATCCCGTAGTACATGTCGTAGTCGTCCGGCAGCAGGCCGGGGAACTTCGGCAGCTCCGATGACCCGCTCATCGTGAAGCTCGTCGCGCCCTCGACCATCCGGTTGCCGTCGTCGGGGATCTGCTCGTCCCACACCTCGCCGAAGCGGAACAGCGGCACGACCTTCACCAGCTCGGGGTGGATGTTCGGGCAGTGCAGGCACTCGTTGTAGTTCTCGACCACGATCTTCCAGTTCGCGGCCACCTCGTACACGATGCGCACGCCGACGCGCAGCTCGTCCATCTTGAAGCGCTCGAACGCGGTGATCGTCTCCGGCCCCGATGTCAGCTGCTCCAGCAGCGGCCGGGGCTGCTCGGCGAGGTTCGCGAAGAGGAACCCCCCGTATGCGTCGACGGCGATCGGAGGGAGCGGGTAGTTCGAGCGGTCGAACGTCTCGTCCTCCTGGACGTTCGGCGAGCCCACCAGGCACCCGTTCAGGTCGTAGCTCCACGCGTGGTACGGGCACACGAAGACCTTCCGGGCGTGGCCATCCGGCCCGTCCAGGAACCGCGTGCCGCGGTGGCTACAGACGTTGTAGAACCCGCGCAGCTCACCCGCCTCGTTCCGCGTGATGAAGACCGACTCCCCGGCCAGGTCGCGCACGAGGTAGTCGCCGGGGTTCGGCACGTCCTCGGCCCTGCCGACGCAGACCCAGTCGCCCCACCAGACGCGCTCACGCTCCTGGTCGTAGACCTCGTCCGAGGTGTAGTCGGCGCCGGACAGGGTCGGCTTCGGGGTCCAGTCCGACGATTCGTCGCGGGCTCTCTCGTCCTTCACCTGCATCGATGCGAACCTCCAGTGGCTCGGATGGCCACGGGAAGGCTAGCAGCAGGCGGCCGGCCGTTGCCTCAGTGTGTGGCCGCGGGTCGCATCGCCCGCTTCGGGGAACGACGTCGCCCGACGATCGCCCCGGCGACCACCATGCCCGCCAGCGCGAGCGCGCCGAGCCCGAGAGCCCATAGCGCCGGGCCGTCCGGCTGCGGCGACGGCGCCTTCGCGACGGTCTGCGGATGCGGAGCCGTCGGGAACCCCGTCGACGGCGGGGCGGGGACGTGGAACCCGTGGTCGCGAAGGATGGACACCAGGCTCGTGGGCGCCAGGATCCACCCGCCCGGGAGCATCCCGGTGAAGAGCCGCTGCCCCGGCTGCGCGTACAGCCACGGGCGCTGCGGGTCGTACTGGGACGTCCCGGGACCGAAGGGGTACAGGTCCTGATGCGCCGTCATGACCACGCCGCGGGAGACCACCCGGTAGGTGATCTCGTACTTCGGCCCCAGCAGCGATCGCGCGGGACCGAAGTACGAGGGGGTCGCCCGGCCGAGCACGCCCGTGCTGTTCAGGAACGAGAAGCCGTCCAGACCCTTCGCGCTTCCGTTGGAGCCGCAGTATTCCGGGAACGGGCAGTCGCCGCCCCAGCGGATGGCGACGGGCGTCGCGAGGCCCGGGCCAGTGACGGAGGCCGTGACATGGACGGCGATCACCTCGCCCTTCGCGAACGCCGGCAGCACCGTCGCGAACCCTGCCGCACACGCCACCGTAACGATCGTTCCCACTCGCCGCATGCTCCGCCGCATCGTCTTCTCCTTCGATCCTCCGGGTATCAGTGTTACACCGCGCGGGCCCGGCCCGTTCCGCCGGTCAGCCCATCGAATCGGCGACGCGGAGGGCCCGGGCGAGGCTCTGCGCGCCCTCCAGTCGAAGGATGACTCCGCCCTCCTGCCAGATGAGCACGTCGGTGCTCAGCCGGACGGTGTCCTGCTCGACCGCGCCGCCGGGCCCGAGGTAGTAGAACTCGTGCGGCGCCCCGGTGATCCAGAGCCCCGGGTAGCCGTGGACCCGGACGTGCTGGACGCGGGTCCCCGGCCCGGCGACCTTGACCAGCAGGTCCCGCTCGGCCTGGCCCCGGAACTGCGTCACCAGGATTCCCACCCCGTCGACCGACGTCGGGAAGCCCGGCCGAGGCGTGTACACGAGCGATACACGACCATCCGGCACGTCGAACGCGCGGTAGACGAAATCGGGCGCGCCGAGGCCCGCCAGCGAGGGCACGCGCACCGGGAACGAAACGGACCCGCGCGCCTCCTGCAACGTGACCCGATCGCCCAGGCCGAGCGCCGAACCCGGGACCGAGGGCGTCGGGCTTCCCTGAGTCGGGGGCGGCGAGGTGGGCGCGATCGTCGGCGGCGTCTTGGAGAAGATGACGCGAACGCCGGGCAGCCCGAGGCGTCCGGCGACGGCGATCCCCGCCGCGAGCACCAGCAACGCGGCCGCGAGCACCACCGCGCGTCGCAGCGTCCGCGCGGGCCGCAGCCCCACCGGCAGCCGGACCACGCCGGGTCGTGAGGGCCCTTCCGCCCGCAGCCGCGCGCCGACGGGACCGGCCAGGTCCCGTTCGACGGGGAACGGGACGGACGCCCCCGAGCTCGCGCAGCGCGCGCTCGAGGTCCTCGTCCGGTCCCCGCGCCAGACGACTAGCCACGGCCGGCTCCCTCCACCTCCGACGTCTCGGCCGTCCGCAGGGCGTCGCGGAGGCGGGCGAGGGCCCGCGACAGCCGCGACTTCACGGTCCCGCGCGGCCATCCGAGCGCCGCCGCGGTCTCGGCCTCCGGAAGATCCATGAAGTAGCGGTACGCGATCACCAATCGGTCCTCCGGCCGCAAGGTCGACAGGGCCCGCAGGAGCGCCTCCCGGTCCTCACCGGCAAGGACCGCCTCCTCGGGCGATGGGGCCGCATCACCCTGGGGGCGGTCCTCGCCCTGCACCGCCGCGAACCGCGCGGCGAGCCGGTCGCGCCGGCCGGCCGCACGCCGCCGGTTCCGGGCCTCGTTCGCCACGATGGCGAGCAGCCAGGGTCGAAAGGCCGCGCCCGCGCGGAACCGCGGCAGGGCTCGGAACGCCTTGACGAAGGCCTCCTGCGCGGCGTCCTCCGCTTCGGCGGCCGAGCCGCCCGCCAGAAAGGCGACGCGCACCGCCACACGCTGATGCCGCCGCACCAGTTCCTCGTAGGCGCTCACGTCACCCCGACTCGCACGGTCGACGAGCTCGGTGTCCTCCAGTGGTCGGCCCTCCACTGCAGGGAGTGTGGTCCGGTTTCTCCGGGAGTGCTACACCGGATGGGAGCCGGTGGTTCCGGACGGAGAACGAGCGGAGCTCAGGACCCGGCGCTCGGGCGGACGACTCCGCGCAGCACCGGCCGGCCCGTCGGGAGCCAGGACGATCACGACCGCGACCTGGGAGAGGTTCTGCGTGAACACGCGCGGCCCGCCCGGCTCGGCCATCACGTACTGGTCCTTGCCCAGCGCGGTGAGCGTCCCGCCGTCGATCGTTCGTCCACCCCTGGTGGCGAGCACGACCTGGTAGGGCCCGGCCGCCGAGTGCGGGATCGTCGCCTGCATGAACATCCAGTCGAGCGCCTCCTGCGAGCTGAAGATGATGCCGGTCCCGCCCCCGCCGGTCCTGCGGTCGAGCGGCACGAGCTGCACCTGGCTCGCGTGGCCGCTCGCCGACAGCGAGTGGATGAGCTCTCGCAGCTGGTTCATCGAGATGCTGGTGGACTGCACCTGTTGCTTCAGATCGGCAACCTGGCCGCGCATGGCGAAGGCGCCGCCCAACGCGCCGGCCGCCAGCAGGGCCGCGCACGCGGCCGCGACCCACAGCGCCCGCGCGGCACGGCGCTTGCGGACCTTCCCACGGCGAGCCTCGGCGGTCACGCGCTCGACCACGCGCCCCTCGAGCGCCGCGCCGGGCGCCACCGGCGGCAGCTCGAACGCCGCGGCGCTCGCCGCCGCGACCAGCTCGCCGGCCTCCTTCGCGCAGCCGGGGCACGACTCGATGTGGCGCTCGATCCGGCGCCGCTCCATCGGCGACAGCGCGCCGACCGCGTACTCGGCCAGCAGGTCCCGGGTCTCCAGGCAGTTCATTCGGCACCCCCGGTGAGCCGCGTGGCCCTGCGGGCCTGCTCGTCCTGCAGCTTCCGCAGCCGGATCAGGGCCGCGCGAAGCCTCGTCTTGACCGTGCCCAGCGGGATGCCGTCCGCGTCGGCGATCTCGCGTGCGGTCCATCCCTGGAAGTAGGTCCGCACCAAGAGGGCCCGGTCCTGCAGCGAGAGGTCCATCAACACCCGGCGCGCCGTCTCGCGCTCGACCAGGCTGTCCTCCTCGTACGTGGGCGGCGGCTCGGGGAGCTCCTCCATCAGCACCATCGGCGGCCTCGACCGGCCCCGCTCGTGCCGCAGCCTGTCCACCGCGATGTTGTGGGCGATGGCCATGAGCCAGGTCGACAGCCGCCCACGGGTCGCGTCGAATGCCCGGCCCTTCCGCCACGCCGTCACGAACACGTCCTGGGTGAGCTCCTCTGCCGACTCGGAGCTGCCCAGCATGCGAATGCCCAACGAATAGATGGGCGGTCCAAAGCGCGAATACAGCGTCCGGATCGCGTCGGCGTCGCCGGCGACGAGTCGACCCATCAGATCGTGCTCCTGTTCGGGAGAGAGGGGGCCATTCGGCCCTGCGGCCACGTCCGTCCTCCTGTGTATACGCGATCCTCGCGGCTGCGAGTTTTCCCCTTCGGTTCCCGAATTATCCCTCATGGGCAAGAGTGACGGCCGGTGAGACTATTTGGGTATGGACGCGCATGGGTCCGCTCCCCGGAGACGGGGACTGGTCCTGGTCATCGCAATCGCGGCCGTCCTGTGCGCGGGATTGATCCAGGCGGCAGCAGCCGCCTCCTCGTCTCCGTCCGTCGTGCAGCTCAAGCTCACGGGCGTGGTGGATCCACTGGTGGCCTCCTACATCACCGGACAGCTGGAGGACGCGCAGTCCGCGGGCGCGCCGGCCGTGGTCATCACCATCGACACCCCGGGCGGCCTGGACTCGTCGATGCGCCAGATCATCCAGTCGATCCTGAACTCGAAGGTCCCGGTCCTGTGCTACACGGCCCCGTCCGGGGCCCGGGCGGCCTCTGCGGGGACGTTCATCATGGTGGGCTGCCCGGTCGCCGCCATGGCGCCGGGGACGAACATCGGCGCGGCGCACCCCGTCGGCGTGGCCGGCGCGATCGAGGAGGAGAAGGTCACCAACGACGCGGCCGCATACATCCGTTCGCTCGCCGAACGATGGAACCGCAACGCGGACTGGGCCGAGGACGCCGTCCGGAACTCCGTGAGCATCTCCAACGATGAGGCGCTCTCGAAGCACGTCGTCGACCTGATCGAGCCCAACGTCCGCGATCTGCTGAACGCGGCCGGCGGGTGCGGCGGTCAGGCGCCCTCGGTCACGACCGGGCTCCTCGCCCAGCGCGGAACCCTGCCGGGGCTGTGCGGGGCCCCGATCACCGAAGAGTCGATGGGCCCGTTCCGCAGCTTCCTGCACGCGCTGATCGACCCCGACCTCGCGTTCCTCTTCTTCTTCTTCGGCCTGGCGCTCATCGTCGTCGAGCTGCTGCACCCCGGCGTCTCGGTCCCGGGGATCGTCGGAACGCTGATGCTCGTGACGTCGTTCGTGTCGTTCGGGCTGCTGCCGGTCAACCTGGTGGGGGTCGTGCTGCTCATCGCGTCCGCCGTCTGCTTCCTGCTGGAGCTGAAGCACCCGGGCCTGGGCCTGCCCACCGTCGGCGGCGTCGTGTTCCTGATCTTCGGCGCCCTGTTCCTGTACAGCGGGTCGGTGCCGAACGCCGAGGTCTCGCCGTGGCTCATCGCGCTGGTGGCCGGCGCGCTCGTGCTGTTCTTCGGCTTCGTGGTGAAGGGCGTCATGGAGGCACGGCGCATGCCGAAGACGGACGTGCCGAAGCAGGACCTGATCGGAAAAGTGGGCACCGCGCTGGATCTGCTGGAGCCGCACGGACGGGTGCGCATCGAGCGGGAGAACTGGAGCGCCTCGTCGACCGGTGACCCGATCCCGGCCCGCTCGCAGGTGCGGATCGTCGACGTCAAGGGATTGCTGTTGCTCGTGGAGCCCGCCTCCGAGCAACCGGCGGGGGTGGCCGGCTCCGCCGGTCAGGAAAGGGGAGGAACAGAATGATCAAGTCACTGATCGTGCTCGGCATCTTCCTGGCGCTGATTCTGGTGATCCTGCCGAACGCGATCAAGATCGTGCCGGAGTACCAGCGGATCGTGATGTTCCGGCTGGGTCGGTGCGTCGGGCATCCGGGGGCCGGGGTTCGTGCTCATCATCCCGATCATCGACCGCGTGGTGCGGGTCGACCTGCGCGAGCCCTACCTGGAGATCCCGCACCAGACCGCGATCACGGAGGACAACGCGCCGATCTCGATCGACTTCATCATCTTCCACAAGGTCGTCGACGCGCAGCTGTCGGTGCTGGCAGGTGCAGAACTTCGCCGGCGCGGCCCAGAACATCGCCGCGACGACGCTGCGCAGCGTGGTCGGCGACATGTCGCTCGACGACGTGCTCTCCAAGCGCGAGGAGATGAACCAGCTGCTGCAGACCAAGCTCGACGAGGTCACCGAGCGCTGGGGCGTGAAGGTGACGAACGTCGAGGTGCGCGAGATCACCCCGCCGCCGGCCGTGCAGGAGGCCATGACCCGGCAGATGTCGGCCGAGCGGACCCGGCGCGCGGTCGTCACCGAGGCCGACGGCTCGAAGCAGGCCGCGATCACGGTCGCCGAGGGCAGCAAGCAGGCGAACATCCTCCAGGCCGAGGGCGACCGGCAGGCCGCGATCCTGCGCGCCGAGGGCTTCTCGCTGGCGCTCGCGAAGATCTTCGAGATCGGCGCAGACGGTCGACGCGAACACGATGAGCCTCCAGTACCTCGACGCGCTCAAGCAGATCGGCGCGTCCGCCTCGACGAAGTTCGTGATCCCGATGGAGTTCACGAACCTGCTGTCCTCGATCGTGAGCCAGGGGAACCGGGCATTCGGGAACGGCTCGAGCGCGGGGAACGGCAAGGCGTCGGGCTGACCTGATCCCGTCCGACAGCGGGCCCGGCCGCGTTTCGCGGCCGGGTCCGTGCTCGTGCTACACTCCCCGCCTGATGTTTGCCATCCGGTAGCGAAGAAGAAGACCAACCGCCCGCGCCCGCGGGTGCTTCTTCGCGTCACCGTCGGTTTCCTCGAGTCCCACCGGAGCAAGCATCATGACCCTCATCACCTCACAGCCTCGTCCCGCGGTCCGCCGCCTGGCGTTCTCACGCCTGATCTCGCTCGTGGGCACGCACGCGGCGTTCATCGCGCTGATCTACGCCGTGTACCACCAGACGGGCTCGACGACGTGGGTCTCGTTCGCCATGGTCGCGACCTTCGCGGGGGCCGGCATCTCGCTGCCGTTCGGGGGCGCGCTGGGCGACCGGTTCGACCGGCGCAGGGTGCTGATCCTGTCCGACGCGCTCGGGGCCGTCACGTTCGGCGTGCTGGCCTTCGTGCACCAGCCCGGGTTGATGATCGCGCTGATCTTCGTCGGCGAGGTGGTGGCGTCGCCGTCGTTCCCGGCGATCGAGGCCGCGGTGCCGAACCTTGCCGGCGAGGAGCAGCTCGCGTGGGCCAACGGCATGATCGGGTTCGGACGGAACATGGGGTCGATGGTCGGACCGGTGCTCGGCGGCGCGCTGGTCGCCCTGTCCGGCCCGGGGCTCGTCTTCTGGGTGAACGCCGCGTCGTTCGCGCTGTCGGCCATCCTTGTCTGGACCGTTCGCGGCCGGTTCTCCGAGGCACGGACCGCCGAGAGCGAGCACGTCGGTCTGCGGGCGGGGTTCGTCTACGTCGCCCACGACCGCATCCTGCGGGCCGTCACGCTCGCATGGATGGTCCTGCTGCTCGGCGTGGGCACCGTCATCGTGGCCGAACTGCCACTGGCCCAGTCGTTCGGGCTGGGCGCCACCGGCTACGGGCTGCTGGCCACCTCGTGGGGCGTCGGCGCCGTGATCGGGACGTTGCTGGCCACGCGCATGCGTGAGCGACAGGAGCGCTCGGCGCTGTTTCTCGGAACGGTCGGGCCCGCGGTGGGCTTTGGCCTGGTAAGCGTCCTGCCGTGGTTCGGCGCGATCCTGGGGAGCGTCGGGTTCGCCGGCGGGACCGACGCGGTGTCGTCGGTGGCGTTCCAGAACATCGCGCAGCGACGGACTCCGGACGCGGTTCGCAGCCGCGTGATGGGCGCGATCGACGCGCTGGTCACCGGCGGCCTCGCGCTGTCGTTCGTGGCGGCCGGACCGTTCGTCGCGGCCGTGGGGCCTCGCGGGGCGTACGCGGCCGCCGGCATCTCATCGCTGATCGGCGGCGCGATCCTGTTCCCGGCGTTGTGGGGACCCCGGCGCGGCGCGGCGGAGCCCATGGGCGCCGCTGCCGAGGCCGCCATGGCGGCGGAGACCGAGGTCGCGGCCCCCGACATCGCGGCCGCCACCGAGGCAGACGTGGCGCCGGCCTGAGGCCGGCGCCACGTCCCACTTACTCCTCCAGCCGGAGCTCCAATTCCAGTTCGTCCCGGATCGGGATGCCGTCGTTCCCCGTCTCCGGGATGGACGGCTTCAACGTGCGGCGCGCCTCGTCCACCGCGCCCGGCCGCAGCGCCGTGAGACGGAAGCCGCGCCGCTGGTAGAACCGCAGCGCGTGCGCGTTGTCGTTGGTCGTGATGAGCCACAGCCGGCTCCGGCCGGCGGCGCGCGCCACTCGGGCGGCCTCGTCCAGCAGCGCGGTGCCCGCGCCCGCGCCCTCGCGATCGCTGTGCAGCGACACCACCTCGCACCCCTCCGGCTCCAGCAGATACGTCAGGAGGCCGACGCGGTTCCCGCCCGCCCAGGCCACGAGCCCCGGCAGATCGAGCGGGGCAAACAGCTCCGCGTGGGCGGCGACGACCTCGCTCCCGCGCGCGCGGAGGAAGCCGCTCGCCCAGTCGCGATCGTCCTCCCCGAGCGGGCGGACCTCGATCCCGGTCATGCCGTCTAGCTCGCGCTCACCAGGCAGCGGTTCCGTTCCACGAAGGGCTTGAACGAGCGGATGGCGAGCGCCGGCGTCACGCCGGCGACGATCCCCTCGAGCAGCCCGCGGTGGAGGGTGCACACGAGCTCGCGGTGGTCGTCGGCCAGATCCCGGAAGGGGCAGGCCCGCAGCGTGATCTCGACCGCCTTCCCCCCGGTCCTGCGGAATCGAGGATCGAACCCGGCGCGGGCCATGGCCTCCTGGAGCGGGGCCAGGTTGACCCCGGCCGGGGGCCGCGACCCGGGCCTCGGCTTGCCCTGGGCGATCAGGTACGCCCCCCATTCGCGGGCGATGTCCTGGGCGCGCTGCATCGCCCGCTTCCCGGTCACCAGGCCGCAGAGCATCTCGGCCAGCAGGCGGTAGTCGCGCGACTCCTCGTCGGCGGGTTCGCTGACCAGATACATGGTCCGGGGGCGGCCCGCGGTTCCGCCCTTCCGGGATCTCGTGTGTGACCAGGCCCGCCTCCTCGAGGCGCCGGAGGTGAGGACGGATCGTGTTCGGGTGCAGCGAAAGCCGGGCCGACATCTCCGGCACCGACACCGGTCGCGCGGCAAGGCGGATGTACCGGTATAGGCGGAACCGCGTGTCGTCGGCGAGCGCCTTGTGGATCTCTGGAGATCGCGCGGCGGCCATGGCCGACCCATTATGCCTGGGCACGGCCGGATTCCCGGTTCACGGCCCCGGCCGGCGACCCGGCAGTATCATCGAGGAGCGAGCGGCCACACCGTCGGATCGGCCGCCGATCCACAGACAACCGCTTTCGAGAGAAGAGGCCCATGCCCACCACCGAAGAAGTCCGCGCGGCGCTCCGAAACGTGATGGACCCCGAGATCGGCAAGCCGATCGAGGACGTCGGCATGCTGAAGGACATCCGGGTCGAAGGCGACACGGTGACCGTTACCGTCCTGCTGACGATCGAGGGATGCCCGCTCCGGGAGCGCATCGAGACAGACGTGACCGCGGCCGTCGCCCCGCTCCCCGGCGTCGGCCACGTGCAGGTCGTGCTGGGCACCATGAGCGAGGACGAGCGCGGCGCGCTGGTCTCCAAGCTCCGCGGCGGGCGGCCGGAGCAGCCCGAGTTCTTCACCGACGGGAAGACGACCGTCATCGCGGTCGCGTCGGGCAAGGGCGGCGTCGGCAAGTCCAGCGTCACCGTGAACCTCGCCTGCGCGCTCGCCGCGCAGGGGCACCGCGTCGGCGTGCTCGACGTGGACGTCTGGGGGTTCTCGGTTCCGCGGATGATGGGGGTGTCCGGCCAGAAGCTCACCGGCTACGACAGCATCGCCTACCCGGTGCAGTCGCACGGCGTGAAGCTCATCTCGATGGGGTTCGTCGTCGAAGAGGAGACCCCGGTCATCTGGCGCGGGCCGATGCTCCACAAGGCCGTGCAGCAGTTCCTGGGCGACGTCTACTGGGGAGAGCTCGACTTCCTGCTGGCCGACCTGCCGCCGGGGACGGGCGACGTCTCCATCTCGGTCGCGGGGTTCCTGCCGGGCGCGCAGATGCTGGTCGTCACGACGCCGCAGGAGGCCGCGCGGAAGGTGGCCGAGCGCGCCGGCAAGATGGCCGGCCAGGTCCGGCAGACCGTGGTCGGCGTCGTCGAGAACATGTCGTACTTCGCGTGCCCCCACTGCGGCGAGCGCACGAACGTCTTCGGCGAGGGGGGCGGGAAGCTCGCCGCCGACACGTTGGGCGTCCCGCTGCTCGGCGAGATCCCGCTGATGCCCGAGCTTCGCGAGGGTGGGGACACCGGCACGCCGATCGTGGTGTCGCATCCGGACTCGGCCGCCGGGCGGGCGCTCCTGGACACGGCGAGCGCCCTGGCCACGATCAGCCGGACGCGGGTCCGCAAGCCCCTCAAGCTGATGGCTACGCAGGGCGCGGAGGCCGGCAACGGCCACGCAGGGAACGGCCACGAGGGTCACCAGCACGCGCACGAGCACCACGAGCCCGCGCAGCACGAGCACTGACGGAGACCGGCCGGAGCGTTCAGGCCGGGTCGGGTGGCGTGACCTGCGGAGGGGCGGCCGCGCCGGCATCGCTTGCGGCTTCACCCTCGAGCGCATCGGGCGGCGCCTCCGGCTGGGGCGAGCCGCGGCCATCCTGGATCCGCCACCGGACCAGCAGGAACACGCACACGACGATGGCGGCCAGGCACGCCCACTGGCTCCCGGTCAGCCCGTAGAAACGGCGCTCGACGCGGAGGAAGTCCGTCCACTCGCGGCCGGCCGCGTACCAGATGCCGAACACGCACGCGAGCACGCCCGGGTGATGGCGCGATCGCATGAGCCACAGCAGGAACAGCACCAGGCCCATCGTCAGCAGGAAGTCGTATAGGGCAGTCTGGTGCACGCCAACGCCGCGCCCGAGCACGCTGCCGTCCGGCCCGAACAACGTCGCCGCGCGCGTCGTGATCACCTGCTGGTGTCCGCCGTAGAGCGGTGCCAGGCATCCCTGCGCGCCCGACGAGCAGTCGTACCCCGCCAGGTTCCCGCCGTGGTACTGCCAGGCGAGCAGCCAGTCGGTCGGCTTCCCGAGGTGATCGCCGATGATCAGGTCGCCCACCCGGCCGATCACGATGCCGACGGCCAGCGGCATCGCCGCCGCGTCGAACGCGTCCGCCGCCCTGATGTGCCCGCGGCGCACGACGGGGATCGAGGCGACCAGCCAACCGATGATGCCGCCGACCAGGCTGATGCCGCCCTTATACACCTCCAGCACGCCCACCACGCTGTTGTACTGATTCATATGCGCCAGGACGTAGCCCACGCGCGCGCCGACGATCGAGCCGATCAGGCCCCAGAGCACCAGCGAGCTGACCTGTTCCTCGGAGACCCCGCGCTTGGGCCCCTCGTACATGAAGATGAGCGATCCGCACAGGTAGCCGATGGCGATCCCCACGCCGTGCGGCGAGATGGCGAACGCGCCGCCGACGTGGAACCGGTCGAGGACCTTCCAGCCGATGACGGCGAGCAGGTGGAGGTCGGAGCCGAAGACGGCGAGCGCCTTCATCCGGACACTGTACCGGCGGCGACCCGCGAGCGGGCCAGGAACCTGCTGATCACACCGGACCAGACGTCTGCGGTCGCCCGTCCCATCAGCAGGCCGCCGGCCACGTCCGAAGGGTAGTGCACACCGTTGTAGATGCGGGAGAGCCCGACGAGCCCCGCCAGGCCCGACAGCGCGCCACGCTTCGATGGGCCGAGCCCGAGATCACGCGCCGCGACCGTGACGAAGGCGAGGATGACGGCCGGATGGCTGCTGGGCCAGGACGTGCCCGGCGGCTCGCCGATCAGCAGGCGGGTCGGGTGCTCGGAGGACTGGTACGGGCGGTCGCGCAGGTGTTTCCCTTTCAGCCACTGCCCCAGGACCCAGGCGGCCGCGGCCGCCCCCAGCGCGTCGAGCCCCACCCGCGCCCGGCCGCGCGCGATCAGCGCCGCGCACCCCCCGATGGACGCCGCGATCGAGCCGAACTCGGTGACCCCGCGGAAGAACCGGTCCGCCGCCGGGCCGCGGTCGGCGTTCAGCCGCGCGAACAGGTCGCGGTCGAGCGAGCGCCCGGGGTCGCGCGCGGAATAGGAGGCGACCGCGGCCGCCCCCGCCGCCGCCGCGGCGGCGCCGATCCACCATCCCCGTCTCCCCGAGCCCATCGCCCCAGCAGGCTACACAAGCGCCGCGGGCCGGGACGTCCCGCCGGATAGGATTCCCGGGAGCCGCGAGGGCGAGATCGGAGGTGGCGGTGGCCGGCAACGAGCCGGAGGGCGAGGCGAACGCGGGTTCCACCGGCAGGTCGGGAACCTCCCCGGAGCCGCCGGCCGCGAGGGCGCCCGGGCCTTCTGCGACCGGGGCCGGCGAGCCGGCATCCGGCGCCCGAGCCGAACCCGAGCACTCCCTGGGCGAGGTCGCCAGGGCCCGCCGCCGCCGCACGCTGAAGGCCGTCGGCGCGCTGGTGATCTTCATCGTGCTCGTGCTGTTCATCGTGGCCAACTCGCAGCCGGTCGAGGTGAACTTCCTCTTCTTCAAGGCGCACCCGCGCCTCATCTGGATCATGGTCACGTGCGCGGTGCTCGGGGGTGTGCTGGGCTACGTGCTCGGTCGCCCCGGCCACGAGGGAAAGGCATCGAAGAAGAAGGACGGCGGCGCCCCGCCGGCGCGCTAGCCGCGGAGCTGGTCGTCCTCGATCTGCCGGCGCTGCGCCTCGATCCCGCGCCGCAGGAGCGTCGAGGCGCCGATGATGCCGACCGTCTGCGCCGCCAGCTCGCCGATGAGGCCGCCGCGGAACCGGTAGTCCACCCGATGGCTCAGCCGGGTCCCTCCCTTCGGCAGCTCCTGGAGCCAGGTCTCGACCGTGGCAGAGATCAGCCCACCCAGGTGGATGCGCGCGTATTCGGGCTCGTTGACCTCCTCCGCGACGACCGGCACGCGGGTATGGACGCCCATGAACTGGATCTCCGTCTCGTACTCGCTTCCCGTGTGGAACGGGCCGGGCTCGGCCCCGTGCACGCGCCCGATGCGGTGATCCCAGCGCGGGAGGTTGCGAGGGTCGGACACGACCTTCCAAACCGCCGCGGGCGGCGCGTCGACCACGGTCGAGGCCTCGACGACGGTCATGAGGCGGCCACCGTACCGCTGGCCCAGCCCCGCCACCAGACCAGACTCGAAGGCCGCAGCCGCAGGAGCGCGCGTCCGTCCGCGACCCGCTCCCGCAGTGCGTCGGCCCCACCGCGCGCCGCACGCGGGCTGAACGCCTCCGCGTCGCCCCGCAGGAGCATGCCCGTCATCTCGGCGGCCCGCCACTCCCCCGGCCGGTCGACGGTGAGTCCCACCCTGGGCCGCTCCGGCGAACGAGCCAGCCGGAGCAGCCCCACCGGCAGGGTCGCCTCGTAGGCACCCTCCGCCGCCCGGCGGCGCCAGCGAACGGGCAGCACGAGGGGGCCGTCGCGGCCCTCGACGGCCAGGGCGCCGACGCCGTGGGTTCCCACCGCGCGGCGGACGTCGGCGGGCGCGCGTAGGTCGAGCGACCTCGCGTGGGGGGCCGCGGCGTAGGACGGCAGGAAGGCGGCGGACCCCCGCGCCGGCCACGTTCCCCACGTGGCGATGCGCTCGTCGGTGTCCGGATCGACGACCAGGCCGTCGTCGAGCGAGAGCCGGACGAACTGCCGACCCGCCGGCCCCCACGCCAGCGGCACCTTCGGGGCGTCCACGGCGTAGCCGGCGAAGAACCGCGCGTTGCGAAGCGCGAACCGGGCGGTCGCGCGCGCGACGGACGGTCCCGCCGTAATGTCCGGCCAGCTGCGAGGATCGATCGGGTCGTGGATCCGGACCCGCCCTCGAAAGACGACCGCCGCGTCGTCGGTCCGCGCGACGCCGGACACGACCGGGTCACGCCGCCAGGCGCGCGCCTTCACGGCCGTGCGGGAGGTGGTCATCCAGAGAGCGCCGCCGTCCAGGATGAAGACGACCGGCGTCAGGTGCGGCCCCGCCGGCGTCCGGGCGGCGACGTGGCAGAGGGTCGCCGTCTCCAGGGCGCGCCTGGCGGCCGCGGGCAGAGCGGTCATGGGGCCGGCCGCCCGGCGCGCCCCGCCTCGCGCAGCGCGCTCACGGCAAGAAGTGGACCTTGGCCGCCACCTCGGCCGTGAACGCGGTGATCACGGCCAGGTAGAAGAAGCCGGTTGCGGACTGTACGGCCGCGGGCCGATCCCCCTGCAGCGTGATGCGGATGAAGACGGCGATGAGCCCGGTCAGGCCGACCATGCCGATCGCGATCCAGGACGCGACGCCGGCCACGGTGAGGATCGGGCTGATGGCCTGCGTCACGCTCGAGTCGGGCGGCGCGCCGAACCCGCCCATCGCGACGGCGACGGCCTCCAGGACGACGGCCCCGATCAGGCTCCAGGTCATCCGCAGGATCGGCTTGCGCGGCAGCTTCCGCTCGGTCAGGTACCAGTGGCCGAGGAGCAGCCCGTCGAGCACCGCCCCGATGAAGACCGCGCCGGCGAGCAGCTGGAAGAACGACAGCAGCGTCGACTCGTCGCCGGTGCGGGCGAACGCGTACAGCATCGCGACCGACAACGGAACCGTCGCCACGCCGACGATCCGGCTGAAGGTGGTTCGCTTCGCCATCGCCAGGAGCATCCAGGCAAGCGTGGCTCCGGCGGTGACGAGCGACAGGACGACGGCGACGTGGGCGTCGGCGTCGCCGGGGGTCTGCGCCGCGGCGGTCGTCCCGGCGGTGGCCAGCGCCATGGCCAGGATGATGGCCCCCGTCAGGTAGAAGAACCCCACACGGACCTCATTCCAGAGGGGCGTGACGAACAGGAACAGGGTCCCGCCCGCCGTCGTCTCGGCGAGCACCAGTGCCATGACACCGGTGGGGCCCTTCATCGCGCTCCTCGTGGTGGGTGGTTCACGGCCCCATAGCGTAGCGAGCGGACGCGCTTCCGCTAGGCTGGTCGGCCATGCTTGGGGACTGGCGCGCATACGACTCGGTCGCAGGGGACTACCGGCGGGTCCTCGAACCCCGCACCGCCCTCCCGGCGAGCGACCTGGTGGACCTGATGGGGATTCCTCCGGGGGCGCGGGTCCTCGACGTGGGGACCGGCACGGGGGTGGCCGCGAGGGCCGCCGCCGCTGCCGCTGGGCCCAGCGGGGTCGTGGTCGGGGTGGACGCCGCGCCGGCGATGCTCGCGCAGGCGGCGGGCCGGGGCGAGCCGGCGCCGCGGTACGCGGCCGCGGAGGCCATCGACCTCCCGTTCCGCGACGGCGCGTTCGGGTTCGTGTCCGCGTGCTTCGTGCTGTCGCACTTCAGGCGGTACGAGACGGCGCTGTTCGACATGATGCGCGTGCTGTCCCCCGGCGGCCGGATGGGCGTCGCCTCGTGGGGGCCGGGACTGGACGCGTTCTCGCAGGCGTGGGACTCGGTGGCCGAGGAGTTCGCAGAGCGCGAGATGCTGCAGGACGCGCGCGACCGGGCGATGCCCTGGCACGACCACTTCGCCGACAAGGGAAACACCCGCGACCGCCTGCACGAGGCGGGGTTGCGGGAGATCCGCGTCGAGCCGCGCGAATATCACTTCACGATGTCGATCGACGACTACCTCGACGGCCGGGAGGCGACGGCGACGGGGCGGTTCCTCCGCGAGATGGTCGGCGACGAGATGTGGGAGCGGTTCCGCGGGCGCGTGCGCGAGGTGTTCCGGGAGCGGTTCCCGGAACGGTTCAACGACTTCCGCGACGTCGTGATGGCGGTGGGGAAGAAGCCGTCGTAAGCGGGCTCGCTCAGGTCCGCTCGTCTTGGCCACGCAGCCGGTAGAGGTCGCGCAACGCGCCGATCTCTCCCCCGTGATGCGAGTCGTGGTCGATCATCGTCCAGAAGATGCGCCAGGCGGGCCACTGCTCGCCCCAGTTGGTGGCGACGGCGGCGTCGAGGCCGGCGTCGTCGAGGTTCGCGAGGTCCTCGGTGAGCAGGCGGTGGCCGTCCTCCAACATTCCGATCGCCCCGTCCGCGGTGTGCGGTTGGTCGAGGGTCGCCCAGCTCATCTCGCCGGGTCCGAACGCGTGGTCGTGGTAGATCACCTTGCACGTTGCGACGTGCACGAGCCGCCAGCCGATGGTGGTGAAGGGCGGTGGCTGCGGATCGGGCTCGGCGTAGTCGGCGTCCCATCGGCCGTCGGGCAATTGCCGGATCGTCCACGCGCCGGGAACGGCCTCCCAGTAGAACTCGTCGTCGGTGAGGCCGTCGAGGCGTTGCCTGAGTGGCTCGTATGCCTCGAGCATCTGCACTTCGAGCAGCTTGCAGCGTGACCTGGTGGCCATCGTCGGACCACCGTATCGCCCCGCGTCCGGGCGAGAAAGTCGGCGAATCTTCTTCGAACAATTCCTGTTCAAAGCCTTGACACCCGAACGCCAGTTTGGTAGTGTGCAGGTCCTCCCCCCGAGACTTCCTTTCCTTGAGCACCGGAGGTCCCGGGTGAACGTTGCAGTTGAAGAGAAGACGCCTGGATGCGGCGCGAACGAAGGAGAGCGCTCGTCCATGCGTATTGTCGTTTCAACCAACGCCGGCAACCTCGAGCAACCCGGCGGTGCCGGTACCCCGTTCCACGACAACGCCGAGTTCGTTGCCCGGTTGGACGCGAGCAATGAAGCCGTCTGCCGTGCGGAGCGACGGTTCTTCTCCCTGATCGCCGAAGCCGACCGTAGGTCGGTGTGGGAGTACAGACGGAGCCCACGACATGGCCCACTGGCTGAAGATGCGCTACGGTATGTCGGACTGGAAGGCGAGGAGATGGATCGCAGCCGCCCACGCCCTGGAGTCACTGCCAAAGATCTCGGAGGCCTTCGGCTCCGGCCGGCTCGGGGTGGACAAGGTGGTGGAGCTGACCCGGTTCGCCACCCCGAGACCGAGGAGGGTCTGCTTCCCTGGGCCGAGCGGGTGGCGCCCGGCACCATCAAGGAGAAGGGCAACGAGCTCGCGCGAATCTCGGCCTCGGAGGCGGTCGATCTCGAGGCCGACCGGAGCTTCGACTGGTGGCACGACCCCGACGGGCGGCAGCTGCTGTTCGAGGGACGCCTGCCGTCCGCGGAGGGCCAGGTGGTGGTGAACGCCGTCGAGCGCATGATGCGGAAGCTCCCGCCAGGTACCTGCCGAGGAGTCCCCGAGTCCCGGAGCAGCGCCGGGCCGACGCCCTGGTGGGGATCTGCTCGGCCAAGGTGGCCGCCGATCCCGACCCCGACCGGGCCACGGTCGTCGTCCACGTGCCTTTGAAGGTCCTGATGGGGGAAGGGACTGGACGATCGCCAGAGCCGGAAGAAGGCGACCCGGGCTGTGCCCTGGAGGGCGGAGGGGTCATCTCCTCCGACACGGCACGGCGCCTGGCCTGTGACGCACGGGTCGAGACCGTGCTGGTGGGTCCCAACGGCTGGGTGAAGGGCCTGGGACGGAGCTCGAGGGATCCCTCACCCCGGATGGTGCGTGCCCTCAGAAGACGAGACGGGGGGTGCCGGTTCCCGGGATGCGGCACGATGGCCTTCACCAAGGCCCACCACATCCGGTGGTGGGGAAGGCTCGGTCCGACCGACATGGACAACCTGGTGCTGCTGTGCAGCTTCCACCACAGGTGTGTGCACGAGCTGGGGTGGAGCCTGACGCTGAAACCGGACAACACCGTTCGGTTCTACCGTCCGGACGGACGGCGGTACCGTGCGGGACCGGGACCGCCGGGGCACGTCGCCCGCTGACACGAGAAGAACGGCAACGCCAGATGGAAGCTACTCGCCGAACCGGAGGACGCGGTACTCCTCGCCGGCCTCGGCGCCGATCTTCTTGCCGGACTCCGCCGCCATCTTCGGCATCCAATCCTTGAAGAACGCGAGCTGGTCGTCGGTGAGCTGGCTGCGATGCTCCTCCAACGCGGCCACCTTCACGTCGATGAACCCGCTGATGTCCTCGGTGTGGTTCGGCTCCAACGTATGCGCCAACCACACCTCGGGCACGTCCCAGACCTTCAACCCCTCGGACAGATGCTCGGGGAAGAAATGCGGGTTCCCGGCCGCGGGAGCGATGGCATCCAGCACGATCTCTCCCGTCATCCGATGATCGCGATGGTTGTAGTACGCGAACTTCTCGTCGCCGAAGAACCACGCGGATGGGTCCACCGTCACGACCAGGTTCGGATGGAGCTCACGGATCAACCGCACCACATCGCGCCGGACCTCGCGCGTGTTCTCCAGCTCACCGTCCTGTGAGTCGAAGAAGCGCACGTCCTTGAACCCCATCCGCGCCGCGCCTGCCTCCGATTCGCGTCGGCGCGTGAGGATCAGCCCCTCGATGTCCTCGCTCGGATCCTGCGAGCCGCGCCGGCCGTCGGTGAGCACCGCCAGCACGACCGACCTTCCTTCCGCCGACCACTTCGCCAGCGTCCCGCCGGACGCGATCTCGCAATCGTCCGGATGCGTGAAGACGGCAAGGACCGTGTCGCTCAACGGCGCCGTCGCCCTCCTGCGTTCTGCGACTCGGCCCACCGCTCGACATACCGGATGAGCGTCCTCGCCGGCGAGCCCGTCGCGCCCTTCGGCCAGTATTCGTTGCCGCCCTCGACGAACGCCGTCGACGCGACGTCCAGGTGCGCCCACGGAACCCCGTTCACGAACTCGTTCAGGAACAGGGCGGCGGTGATGGCACCGCCGTAGCGCGGGCCGATGTTCTTCACGTCGGCGATCGTCGACTCGATGTTCCTCCGGTATCCGAGCCACAGCGGCAGCTCCCAGCCCGGTTCGCCGCTCTCCTCGCCTGCCCGCAGGATTCCCTTGATCACGTCGTCGTCATTGCCGAACACCGCGTACACGTCCAGGCCCAGCGCGACCATCGCCGCGCCCGTCAGCGTCGCCGAGTCGATGATCGCTGCCGGCTTCTTCTCGGACAGGTACGCCAGCACGTCCGCCAGCAGCACCCGTCCCTCCGCGTCCGTGTTCAGCACCTCCGACGTCTTCCCGCCGCGGTGCCGAAGCACGTCGCCCGGCCGGATGGCCGAACCGCTCGGCATGTTCTCGGCGAACGCGATCGCCGCGACGACGTTCGCCTTCGGCTTCAGGAGCGCCACGGCGCGCATCGCCGCCAGCGCCGCCGCCGCGCCGCTCATGTCGATCTTCATCGTCTCCATGCCGTGCGAGTCCTTGATCGACAGACCGCCCGAGTCGAACGTGATCCCCTTGCCCGTGATCGCCAGCGGCTTGGCGGACGCGCGGCCCCCCGAGTACGTCAGCTCCACCATGCGCGGCGCGTTCACGCTCCCCGCGCCGACGCCGAGCACACCGCCGAACCCGCCCTTCTCGAGCTGCGCGCGAGTCCAGGCCTTGCACTCCAGCCCGACCTCCTTGGCCATCTTCTGCGCCTGCGCC
Source organism: uncultured Actinomycetota bacterium (assembly GCA_963770955.1). GTDB lineage: Bacteria > Actinomycetota > UBA4738 > UBA4738 > UBA4738 > DASPTB01. Next base: position 53,546 of record CAVYRK010000010.1, on the reverse strand, counting down.
GCAAGGTAATCGGGCGTCGCGTCGAGTGCAGGCGTGTTCACCAGGTCGCGGGCGAAGTTCGCCGACTCGCCGTAGATCTGCCCCCGCCGCAATCCGCGCTCGACGGCCTTCTGGTCACGGCCCCCGAGCGCCACGACGCGCTTCAGCGCCGGGCGCTCCTTCGCCTCCTCGTCGATCGGCCGCTCCTTGTACCGATCGAACCGGTACGCGCCGAGCGTCAGTCCCTCCGCGAGCGCGCGCGCCGACTCCTCGCCCGAGCGCCCCACGCGATGCAGCGTCGTCGCCACGACGCCGGACTGTCCCGCTCGCCTCCCCACCTTCAACGCGGCACGCCGGATCTCGTTGTGCCCCGCATCGTCCTTCGATCCGAGACCGACGAGCATCAGGTTCGCCGCCTTGATGCGGCCGAACGTCGGCAGGGTGAACGAATCGCCGACCTTGCCCGTGACGTGGTTCTGCTCGAGGACCCCCGCGAGATCCAGACCGAGCGCCTTCGCGGCGTCCGCGAAACCGGGACCGGGTTCCCGGCCGCGGAAGAACGGAATGATCAGCAGGTCCGCCGATACGTCGGCAACGGATGCCGGCGACGCTTCGAACGTGGGCACGGCAGGGCTCCTCCCTCTCGTCAACCTGTTCGCGACCCCCCGGTGGCCGGTCGGCCGGGGGGCAAACCGGTGGAGAGTGTAGCGGAGAGACCAAACGGGACGGGATGGCCGTGCGCTCACCGAACGCGGGCTTTTGCCGGACCCTCTCGCCGACCCGTAGGCTTCCGCTCCGTGGAGGCGCGGGACATGCGCGATTCCGTCGGGTTCGACCCGGAGGTCGTGACCCACGAGACGCTCTTCGAGACGGATCGTCTCTGGTCGGAGGTCGCCTGCCTCGACCGCAACCAAACCCTGGGGCCTATCTCCGACGAGGATTCGGATGCGATCTTCACGATCGTGGCCGGCGAGGCCGTCTTCGTGGTCGGCCGGGATCGCCAGCGGCTCAAGCAGTGGCGGGCCGTGCTCGTCCCCGCGGGCGTGGAGGTCACCGTGACCAACGCATCCACCGAACCGCTGGTGCTGATGGTCGTCACCGCTCCGCCCCCGGCGGCTCGCGAGGTCCCCGGCTAGGCAGGGCGCCTTCCCGCGCCGAGCCGCCGCAGCACCACGTACAGGACCAGCGCCGTCGCGAAGCTGGGCAGGCTCGCCCCCGCCGCCGAGCCCGCCAGCGGGAACGGGAGCCGGAGCCAGTCGTGCAACACGGTCTGCATCGCCGACTGCCACCCCGCCGGTCCCGTCGGCACACTCCACTGGTACACCAGGAACCCGACGGCCCACGCGACGAACGCCGCGGGACGAAGGGACCGCGCGGCAACGGGTCCGAGGTTCCTCCTCGGCAGCAGGAAGTAGTCGGCGACGAACACGCCGAACAGCGGGACGAAGACCGACCCCAGCAGGAACAGGAACAGCTCGAACGACGACGTCGCGTCGGCGCCGCGGGAGTTGAGCCACACCGCGAGCCCGACGCCCACGGCCGCGACGACCAGGATGGCGCGGCGTTGCCGGAGTCGTTCCCGGAGATTCTGCGCCGATACCGCCGCCGAGTAGATGTCCGCGAACGCCTCGTCGGTTTCGCCGACCAGCAGCGTCAGCAGCACGATCCACCCGCCGGCCAGTGACGCCATCGCCTGCGCCAGCCCCGCGGGGGTCGCGTCGGCCAATCCCGCGCCCAGAACGAGGAGCGCCCCGAGGGCGTAGAACCACACGTTGCCCACCGCGTACCCGACGTAGGTGCCGACCGCCGCGCCCGACCGCGTTCGGGCGAACCTGGTGTAGTCCGCGACGAGCGGCAGCCACGACACGGGCTGCGCGATCACCAGGTCCACGGCGAGCCAGAAGGGGAGCCCGCCGGTGCCGGGCCGGCTCCACAGCGCGCCGAGATCCGAGACGGTCAGGACGCGGACGGTGATCCACAGGCCCACCGCCGCGACCACCCACGCGCCGAACCGCTCCAGCCAGCGCCGCACCACGACGATCGGGCCGCCCAGCGCGAGCAGCGTGCAGAGGATCGCCATCACCGCCAGCCACAGCCCCGGCGCGGAGAACCCCCACAGCCGTTCCGACATCCGGTCGGCGACCTGGCTCATCGCCCACAGCTCGAAGCCGGTCCACCCGGCGAGCTGCAGGATGTTCAGGACCGAGGGCACGTACGAGCCGCGGAGCCCCAGCACCGGGCGGAACAGGACCATCCCGGGAACGCCCTCGCGCGCTCCCGCCAGCCCGACCAGCGCGAGCGGAATGCACCCGAGCGCGGTTCCGATCAGGATCGCCGCGAGCGCGTGCGGAAGGCTGAGCGCCGGCACCAGCAGGGCGCCGGTCAGCAGGACGAGCAGGCCGACCGACAGGTCTCCCCACAGGACCGCGATGTCGAACCCCGACAGGTGACGGTGCGCGGGCGGCACCGGGTCGACGCCCCAGACCGGGGCCTCGCGTTCAAGCGTGCGTTCGAGGCGTTCGGTGACCGACGCCATCGCTCTGCCCTCCGGCGGCGCGCGGAACGGCGACGCACGAGAAGAGGAAACGACCGTACGAGCAGAGCCTAATCGAGCCGCTGGGATCCGAGTCGGGAACGCGGCCGACGGAGAACCGCCGTGACCTGTGTCAGTCCTCGGACGCGCGGGGGGAGCTCGACGGAAGGTACTCCTCCGCCCACTCCACCGGGACCGTGTCGGGAACGGACGAGGGGCCGCTGAAGCTCGGACGGGAGATGGGCGTGGGCTCGCCTCCCGTGGGGAGCGGCCCGGGCCGCTTCGGGCCGGGCTTCCAGAAGCGCCACCAGCCCCGGTTGCCCTTGCCGCCGTCGCGGTTCGGCGTCCGGCTCAACAGCATGCCGAACACGAGGCCGGGAGCGAGGCCCAGCAAGATGCCGATGATCAGCATGTCGCCGGCGCTGCTCGAGGACACGTGACTGAGGCCCCCGCCGCCCACGGCGACGGCCGCAACCATGCCGTGGATCAATGGCATGTCCGGTCACTCCCGGATGGATGCTGGAAATGGCGGGCAATCGTTCTCACGGGCGTACCTATCCCCTCGAGGACATCGCAACGTCGTCGTCCTAATATCCTCGGCGAGTTCGGACCCGGGCCTGAGTTCGGGTCGGCCAAACTCCATCCAGACCCCGCGATCGGGGAGGACGCCCTGCCCTACGAGCAGCTCATCGTCGACCGCGACGGCGCCGTCGCCACGGTTCGGCTGAACAATCCGGCCAAGCTCAACGCCCTGTCGGAGACGATGACCCGCGAGCTGATCGACGCCCTCGAGGACCTGGCGGCCGACCCGGGCGTCCGGGCGATCGTGCTCACGGGCGAGGGGCGGGGGTTCTGCTCGGGCGCCGACCTGGGCGGCATGGCCGACGAGTACCGCGGAGGCGGGCGGGCGCGACCCTCGGACCTGCTGGACGAGGGCTACGCGAAGGTCGTCCGCCTCCTGGTCGGGGCGCCCAAGCCGGTCATTGCCGCGGTGAACGGCGTGGCGGCCGGTGCGGGGCTCTCGCTGGCCCTGGCGTGCGACCTGCGCATCGCGAGCGAGGCGGCCACCTTCAGCATGGCGTTCGTGCGCATCGGCCTCGTCCCGGATTCGGGAGCCTCGTACTTCCTGCCACGGATCGTCGGCGCGGCGGCCGCGCTCGAGCTGTCCATCACCGGCGAGCGCATCGACGCCGAACGCGCCCTCCGCATGGGGCTCGTCTCCCGCGTCGCCTCCGCCGACGCCCTGCAGGGCGATGCCGCGGCCCTGGCGGCGGAGCTCGCGGCGCTCCCGACGCAGGCGATCGGGCTCACGAAGCGGCTGCTTCGCGACGCGGCGTCGCTCTCGCTGGACGAGGCCCTCGCCCTGGAGAGCCGGGTGCAGGACGCGGCGACACAGACGGAGGACCACCGCGAGGGCGTGCTCGCGTTCCTCGACAAGCGGGCGCCGGAGTTTCGCGGGCGCTAGGGGGTTGGTCCGGCAGAGCCGTCGGTTCGCATCGGGGTCGCTCCCCGTGGAGCCGGTCCCGCCATCTTGGGCTTGAACGACTCGAACGGGTTCCGGCAGGAGCGGCAGTAGTGCGTCGACCGGCAGAGCGTCGGCCCGAACGCGCTCTCCCGCACCGTGTCGCGGCTCCCGCAGAACGGGCATGTGGGGGTCAGCGGGATCACGGGCAGCAGCACCGCCCCGGTCGGTCCCGGCGGCGGCGTCAATCCGTACGAGCGCATCGCCTCACGTCCCGCCGGCGTGATGCGGTCGCTGGTCCACGGCGGCGCGCTGACGAACCGCACCCGCACCGCGCGCTCCCCCGCGACGGGGGACACCGCCGCCACCACGTCCTCGCGAATGACGTCCAGCGCCGGACAACCCGCGAACGTCGGCAGCAGGTCCACCTCGACGGCGCCGAGCGGCGTGCGAACGTCTTCGACGATGCCGAGGTCGGTGATCGCCACCGGCGGGATCTCCGGGTCGTGCACGCGCCCCAGCGCGTTCCAGACCGAGGTCGTCAGCGTCTCGTCGTGCTCCGGCGCGGAATCGTCAGGCCGCTTTACCATGTCGCGCCCGGGTATGCCCGGTACAGTCCGGTCAGATCCTCCCACAGGCCGGTGAAGTCCTCCGAGTGACGGCCGCGACGCCCGCCGGCGCCGGAGAAACCCCCCTGATGCTCCCACCGGCCGTCGCGCCGGACGATTCCCGGGACGCCGAGGACCTCGTCTCCCTCGATCTCGCCCGACGAGGTCGGCACCAGGTCGCCCACCGGCGTGTGCCGCTCCAGGACGTAGTCGAGCGACACGCGCTCCAGCTCCGCTCCTACGCGCGCGAGCCACTCGGCGAGCATCGCCTCGCTCGCCTTCGGAAGCGTCTCGTCGTCCAGCACCGCCTCCTCGGACGGCAGCGGCTCGAACAGCGCCGATGGCATCGGGGAGCGCCGCCTCCAGGCCGGCAGCCAGGTGCTCACGGGCGGCCACCGGGCCGCCCGCGAGTCGCCCGAACCACTCCCGGGCGTGCTCCAGGTGGTAGGCCTCCTCCATCCGCACCAGCGTCATGACGTCCGCGAGCTCGCGCCACGACGACCCGGTCAGCGCCTCCGTCCGGACGTCGTCCGCGGCGTCGTACAGGAACTGACGGGCGAGCGAGTAGCCCCAGTCCCGGTTCGGCCGTTCGCACAGGACGGCGTTGCGGTACTCGTGCGGCTCACGGCCGAGGGCGGCACGGTCCTCGCTCCACCCCTCGCCCAGCAGCGGCAGCGCCAGCCCGTACAGCAGGCGCGCGTGCGCCATCTCGTCCTGCGCGATCGACGAGAACGCGAGGTCCTCCTCCAGGTGCGGGACCCAGCCGGTCCACTCGCTGTGGCGGTGCCCGATGATCAGCTCGTCGTCGGCGAGGGCGAGGAGCAGCTCCAGCCGCGCCTCCCGTGCGTTCCGGGCCGCCGAAGTTCCGCCGTGCGCCTCGCCGGTCACGAGCCCGACCCCGGCGGCCGCGGCCGGTCGATGCGCAGCCCGCGCTCGGCCAGCTCGGCGGCGACCCGCTTCAGCTTGCGCGCCGACGCCCGCGTACGCCTCCTGCCGGCGGTAGGACCGGTCGGTCACGCCGCCGAGCGTCTCGGCCGGCCACGTGCCCGGGACCAGCGCGTCCGCCGCGTCGCCGCGCCGGCGCACCGCGTACGCGACCCCCTCCTTGTGACGGAAGTGCGTCTCGCGCGCCAGCAGCAGCGCCATGTCGGCGTCGGGCGCCTTCACGCCGCCCGACCAGGGTCCACTCGTCCGCGGCCGTCCGCTTGCCGAGCACGTCCCACACGTCCACGGCCGCGCGACCGCCGCCGTCAGGCGGCCTTCGGCGGGATGCCGGCGAAGGTCTCCCGGATCCAGGCGTGGGTGTCCCACATGGCCTTGCGGTAGCGCGAGCCGCGTCGCGGTCATCGGCCCGTTCCCGCGAACGACCTGCCAGAACCCGTCCCAGTTCGGCTCGTGACCAGATCCATTCGCCGGCGGCCTCGTCCCACCGGAGCTCGGGATCGGGAACGGTGATCCCCAGGTCCCACAGCTTCGGGACGTACGTCGAGAAGAACTCCTGCCGCAGGTCCTCGTTCGTCCGCGTCTTGATGCCCCACTCCAGCAGCACGTCCCGCGCCTTCGACGGCGGGCCGAAGAAGTGCATGATCGGCTCCCACCACCGGTTCACCGCGTCCTGGAACATCTCGCGCTGCGCGGCCGTGCCCGCGACCAGCTCGAGCGCCATGTCCTCGCCGTGGCGAAGGTGCAGCGACTCCTCGGCGCAGATGCGGCGCATCGCGCGCACGTACGGCGCGTAGGACGAGTCGAGCAGCGCCTTCTGCGTGACGAGCGCCGCGCCGTCGATCAGCCAGCCGATCAGGGCGACGTCGCCCCACGTCTCGGTCGGGTAGTGGAAGACGTTGTGGAACTTCGTCCGGCCGTTCACCAGGTCGTCGAACATCGCTCGCGGCTCTTCCCGAGGTCCTCGGCGACCCGGTACAGGATCTGGCCGTGGCCGACCTCGTCCTGGACCTTCGCGGTCAGGGACAGCTTGCGGCGCAGGGTGGGCGCGCGGGGAATCCACTCCCGCTCGGGCAGCGCTCCCATGACCTCGGAGTTCGCGTGCATCTCGATGAACTTCAGCGCGGCCTGGCGGTACTCGTCGGGCATCCAGTCGCCGGCCTCGATCTTCTCCCCGGCGTCGATCCTGGCCCGGAAGGCGTTCACGCGGTCCTGATAGGTCATTCGCCCAACTCCCTTCGGCTTCCCATGGTACCCGCGGGGAAATCGGGATTCGGGGTCGAGACCCCGATCGGGCCGAGGCGTGGGCAGTCGGATCGATGGCCCAGCAACAGTTGTCCGATCCTGGCGGATGGATCCTCTCACGATCCCTTCTCCGTTTGACAGTCACGTCAGGATCGAGGGAAGGATCTGATGCTCGGGCCCAGCAATGCAACGTGCCCAGAGCCCTGCACGTGACGAGAGCCGTGCACGGGGGCAATGCAGACGGCGCAGGCAGGTTGGGAGTGCGCCGGCGGCGGGACGACCGGGCACACCCGGCCCGTCGCGGGGGAGGTGAGGGGAAGCACGTTCGACCGCGTTCGGTGACGCCTGCCCGACCGCGGCACGCACGACCATCGTGGGGGGCCACTCCCACCAGAGGAGGCAAGGAATGAAAGGAATGAAGCGCAATCTGATCGTTCTGCTGTCCGCCGGCTTCGCCGTCTTCGGCATCGCGGGCGTCGGCAACGCGTCGACCGCATCGGGGGGGAGCTTCAGGGATGGCCCCTACACGGCGACCACTCCCGACTCGGGCTGCCAGGGGAACAACTGGGCTCAGGACCTGTTCGTCCGGAACTTCGTGGTGCACCTGCCGCCCGTCGGCGGCATCTACACGGTGACCGAGAAGTTCCAGAAGGGACACTTCTCGACCTTCGATGGATTCAGCCCCGGCAACGGCTGCGGCAGCGGCTTCACGCACGTGAACGAGGGAATCAGCGGCACGTTCAACGGCACGTTCACCATGAGCGTGGACCCGGCCGGCGGCGCATTCAACCCCGGCGGCTCCTGCGACAAGACCTCGTACGACGGCTGGATGCAGTGCGACACCGCCGGCTGGGTGACGGGGTTCTTCGGCAGTAATGCGACCTACACCGTCGGCCACTTCCACTTCACGTACAACGCAAGCGGCCAGGGCCTCGTCTTCGGCCACTGGGTCAACGCCGACACCGGCAACTCGGGCGACATCGCCAGCTCGTAGGCGAACGTTCGGTGATCGGCCGAGGGGGCCGGGCGGGAAACCGCCCGGCCCCTTCGCCGCGATATGCTCCGGACGTGGCGCAGCCAACACCCAGCGAGGCCGTCCGGACGCTCGAGGAGGGGAATCGGGCGACGACGGAGCTGCTCGCGCGGTTGACCGACGACCAATTGGAACGAGGGTCGACGATCGGCGACGGCGACTGGGCGGCGCGAGACCTGATGGCACACCTGGAGGTCTGGGAAGCGCTTGCGCTGCAGTCACTCGCGGAGTGGCGTAACGCCACCAGACCCGCCATCGAGGAGGTCTTCGCGAAGGGAGCCGACGGCATCGACGCACTGAACGCCGAACGCGTGCAGGCGAAGCGCGCCCTCTCGCTCGACGAGGTGCGCATCCAGGCCGCCGACACGCATCGCGAGCTGGTCGACGAGCTGTCGCACATGGGCGACGAGGAGTGGACGGCGAAGGCGTTCTATGAGACCGAGCGCCGAACGACGCTCGGCCACCTCCTCGGGGCGATCACCGGCGCGTCGAAGCGGCCGTTCGGCCATGCGTTCGCGCACCTGCCCGACCTCGAGGCGTACGTCGACTCGCTGGAGGACTGACCGCCGCCCTCAGGCGGCGGACACCGGAGCGGCCGGCGCGCCGGACTCGTCCAGGAACAGTCCGTACTCGGGATCGCCGAGCAGCCGGAACCGGTCCGGCTCCGGCGCCGGGCCTGCCACCGAACGGATGCGGGCCTCGGTGTCGTCCTCGACCTCGGCGGCCGCCGCACCGATAGACAGCAAGCGGTCGAGCTCGTCGTTGCGCTGCCGCCCCTCGCTGGAGCTGAGGATCCCGAGCCACAAGAACATCGCCAGGACCGCCGACCCGACGAGGATCCATAGCAGCGCCGAATGCGTGACGTGGTCCACGCGCGGCACGCTACATCTCACGTGCCACGCCGTCAACAAACTCTATTGGCTTCGTGCAGTAGGCCACGTCATCATCACCCCTTGAGCGCGGCCGCACTGGTCGGGCGCTAACCTATGGCCGCTTCCTGCGGGTTTTGGGACGGTCGACGTCGAGTGGGGCGGGTTGAGCCAAGGAGGGCCGATGCAGCGGGTGGCGGTGGCGACCGATCGATCTGAAACTGCCAAGCGCGCCGAGGACTGGGCAGCGGCAATGGCCGATCGCTACGGCGCCGACCTGCTGGTCATCCAGGTGCTGCTCCCCCAGAACGAGCCCGGCACCGAGGCGGGCCAGGCGGAGGCGACTCGAGCCTCCTTCGCGGCGGCGGAGCTGACCGCCCGCGCGCAGGAGCTCGCCGGCACGCGCGGCTCCGCGCGCGTCATCGTCGACGACGACCCGGCCATGTCGATCGTGCGCGAGGCAGAGGAGGCCGGCGCCGACGTCCTGGTGGTGGGCAACGCCGGCATGAGCGGACGCAAGGAGTTCCTGCTGGGCAACGTCCCCAACCGCATCTCGCACAACGCCCGCTGCACGGTCGTGATCGTGAACACCGCAACGGACGGGAAGACCGGCACCACGACGATCGCGCGGGCGATGCCGAGGCCGTCCGCCGTCACCGATCAGGAAGAAGACGAGGAACCGCCCCTGATGGGACGCGCCACCCGCATCGGGGCGGTCATGGCGAAGCATGGGCTCAAGGAGCTCTTCGGGAAGCCCGGCCCCGGCGAGGAGCCGATGCGCGCGCGGGCGCGCCGGCTTCGCGCGGCGATGGAGGAGCTGGGGCCGACGTTCTGCAAGCTCGGCCAGATCCTCTCGACGCGACCCGACCTGGTGCCGCCGGAGTTCATCGAGGAGCTGGCCACGCTGCAGGACAACGTGCCGCCGCTCACCGAGCAGCAGGTCGTCCAAGTCATGGAGGAGGAGCTGGGCGTCCCGTGGGAGGACGTCTTCGAGTCGATCGACCCGAAGCCGCTCGCCGCCGGGCACCATCGCCGAGGTGCACCGCGCGACGCTCGCCGACGGTTCGCGCGTCGTCGTCAAGGTCCAGCGGCCCGGCGCCCGCGACGAGATCATGCGCGACCTCGGGCTGCTCGAGCTCTTCGCCGAGCGGACGGCCAAGCGCCCGGCGTTCAAGCAGGTCGTCGACATGGGCGCGATCGTCGAGCACCTGTCCGCGTCGCTCCGGCGCGAGCTCGATTTTCGCCAGGAGGCCTCGAACATCGAACGGATGCGCGGCGTCCTCGAGCCCTACCCGCGGCTGGACGTCCCCGATGTGTACGCCGACTACACGACCGAGCGCCAGCTCGTCATGCAGGAGATCCAGGGCGGCCCGATCCGCGAGGCTCCGGAGGGGCCGGCGCGCAAGGAGGCCGCGCGCCAGATGCTCGAGTCGTACTACCGCCAGATCATGATCGACGGCTTCTTCCACGCCGATCCGCACCCGGGCAACCTGATGTGGTGGAACGACAAGATCTACTTCCTCGACTTCGGGATGATCGGCGAGGTCGGCCCGCAGATCCGCCAGCACCTCATGCTTCTGCTGCTTGCGTTCTGGCAGGAGGACGTCACGTTCCTCACCGACGTCACGCTGATGCTGACCGGCGAGGACCAGCGCGCGGACATCGACCTCACGAAGTTCCAGCAGGAGGTCGGCGAGGTGATGACCAAGGCGCGCCACTCGTCGTTGAAGGACATCCAGCTCGGCCCGATCCTGCAGGAGGTCACGGAGATCGCGATCCGCCACGACGTCCCGCTGCCGGCGTCGATGGCGCTGACGGCGAAGGCGCTCGCCCAGATGCAGCTCGCGACGGCCGAGCTGGACCCAGACCTCGACCCGTTCGCGGTCGCCGGCTCGTTCCTCGCGCGGAGCCTGATGTCGCGCATCGGCGAATCGACCGACCCGCGGCGCATCTTCTACGAGACGCAGAAGTTCCGGATCCGGCTGATGCGCATGGTCGAGGCCGTCGAGCGGGTGACGGGAGCGCGCCCCGGCCCGAAGCTGCAGATCCAGTTCCGCGGCATCGAGGGGCTCGAGGCGAACATGCGCCGGGCCGGCCGCCGTCTGTCGCTCGCCCTCACGGCGGCGGGATCGCTGCTCGCCTGCGCGATCACCGCGACCTCGACGCACGTCGCCTCGTGGGTGCCCACCACGCTGGGCGTGATGGGCGCGGTGCTCACCCTCGGTCTGGTCGCCGACCTCCTGCGCCGGGGAACCTGAGCCGTCGCGGGCTCGGTCGCCGGCTCACGCGCGGGACCGTTGCGGGTCCAGCGCCTCGAGTCCCTCGCGGAGCGCCCGCAGCGCCGACTCGCCGTCACCGGCGGCGAGGTCCATCTCCCCGATCTCGCGCCAGCACGCGGCTTCCTGCTGCCGCGCGCCGTGGCGCCGGAACGTCTCAGCCGCGTCGCCCAGTGCCGTGCGGGCCTCGTCGCGACGGTCGAGCGCCGACAGCGCGCGTCCCTTGAGAAACAGGCAGCGCGCGACCTCCAGGTCGTCCTCGCTGGCGGACGCGAGGGCCGCGTCGGCATGGACGACCGCGTCGGCCGGCCTCCCGCGCAGCAGCGCCAGGCGGGCCCGCTCGGTCAGCACGTACGCCTGGTCGGCGGGTGAGCCGACTTCGCGGAGCGTCGCCTCCGCGGCGTCGAGGTGCTCCTCGGCCTGGTCGACGCGCGGTGGATCGGCCTCCAGGCAGATGAACGCCAGCGCGTTCTGCAGCCGAGCGACGCTCCGGCGGTCGTCCAGCTCCTCCATGAGCACCCTGGCGCGCGTGGCGAGCTCGAGTGCCTCGTTCCAGCGGCGGCGCTCCGCGTAGACACGGCTCGCGTTCCAGTAGGCGAGCGCGCGGATGTCCATCGGCGCACCGGTGTCGGCCGAGGCCAGCCCGCGCTGTGCGCACCGTTCGGCCTGCGTCATGTCCCCTCGCTCGAAATAGATGGAGACCAGCGCCATCTGCAGACGGCTCATGCTGGCGGGGTCGAGCGGGGCGTCGTCGCTCACGGCCGCCAGGAACGACTCCACGCGGTTCGCCGCGTAGGTGAGATCTCCCACGGAGCGATAGGCCGTTGCCAGCCCCTCGACGGCGGCAGCCGCGACGCGCGCGGAGGCCGGCCCGGCCTCCAGGGCTTCTTCGTAGGTATCGATCCCTTCGTTGACCCGTCCCAGACGGACACGTGCGTCGCCGAGCGCCACCAGGATCTCGGCACGCAGCGGCCGCATGCCGCGGGCGGTCGCCTCCTCGAGCAGCTCCTGCAGCTCGCCGGCGGCCTCGGCCGCGTCGCCGGCCCGCATCCGCTGCACCGCCTCGTCCAGGCGATACCGCAGGATGTCCTCCAGCCCTTCGGGCAAGCCGGTTCCGAGGAACTCCGCGGTGACGCCCAGCCGGTCGGCGAAGAAGGACAGCGCCTCGGCCGAGGGGCGGCGGCGGCCGTGCTCGATCTGGCTGACGTAGCTCACCGTGTAGCGAGGCCGGGCCAGGCTGGTCTTGGTCAGCCCCGCCCGTTCCCGCAGCTGGCGAAACCGGTCGGCCAGCTCCTCGGTGGTCACCTGCTCGGTCTTCGCGGTCACGCAATCCTCCCGGGGATCACCCTGATCGGTCGCATGGGTTAACTCTCCAGTTGACTCGTGGTTTAGCCGATGAGTACCATACCCCCGTCACCCCCGGGGCTGCTTGGACGGCGAACAGGGAGGAGCCAATGAAGAAGTTTCTCGTCGCAGCCTCTGTCCTGCTCATCCTCATGACTGAGGTGTGGGCGGCGTCCGCCAGCTTCCCCTGGGGGAAATAGCACCACCGGCAACGCCCCCCCGAGGCGCGGGAGGAGTCGGTTCCAGTCACGCGGCCATCCCAGCGGTCGCCGGGCTGACGGAAGGGAGGCAGGGCCCTTCCAGCCGGCTCCTCCCCACCTCACCCACCGCGTCTCACTCCCCCGGCTCGGCGGGGAGCCAGCATTCGATGCACGCCCCCGCGCCGGGCGCGCTCAGCACGCGCAGCCAGCCGCCCTCCGCCTCGGCCCGCTCCCGCATCATCGCGAGGCCGTAGTGGCTCGGAGCTGGATCGGTCGCCCGGAAGCCTCTCCCGTCGTCCGAGATGCGCATCAGCACGCCGCCGTCCGCGTCGTCCAGCACGATCTCGACGCTATGGGCGTAGGCGTGCTTTCGCACGTTCGTCAACGCCTCCTGGGCGATGCGGTACAGCGCGATGCGGATCTCGCCGGCCGGCTCCGTGTCCAGGGCGTCCTCCAGGCGGAACTCGATCTGCTCGTCCCGCCCCTGCATCACGTCCACCAGCCGGCGAAGCGTCGACCCGAGGCCACGGGAGTCCAGGTCCGCCGGCCCCAGGTTGAACATGAGGGTCCGCAGGCGTTCCATGGCGTCCCGCACGCTCGCGCCGAGCTCGCCGAACGCCTCCTCCTGGTTGAGCTCCGGGTGGTTCGTCCGCAGCATGTCCAGTCGGATGGCCACCTCGGCCAGCACCTGCAGGGTGTCGTCGTGGATGTCGGAGAGGATCCGGCGCCGCAGCTCCTCTTCGGCCGCGACCTCGGACCGGGCGGGGACGGGCCCGGCTGCCCCGGCCGGCGCCGGCGCGTCCGCGTCCACTCGAAGCGGGAAGTCCTCCAGAGGGAACCTCACAGATAGGTACATCGGCAATTGAGCCAGCACGATTAACGACGAGTTCACCATCGCAGTCAAGAACTGCGAGAGCGAGGCGGCGGGCCGATCGGGTCAGGCGTCGTCGTCGGCCGATGCCCGCGCCACGGAGACACGACCGGAGCTCCGCGCCGGATCCGCGGGTGGCCGAGAGCCGCCGTCGCGGATGGCCTTCAGCAGCCGGCGCTCGATGACCCACGCGGCCATCGTCATGCCGATGCCGAGCACCCAGCGCTCCACCCGCCGGACTCCCCTGCGACCCCGCGACCGAGCCATTGCCGAGAGGATGCCACGAGCCGGCCGGAACGTCAGGCGGGCTCCACCAGGCCGGCCAGGTTCCCGAGCGAGCGACGGAGCATCGCGCGCTGCACGGGCCCGTAGACCCGCAGCGCCGCCTCGCCGAGCGCGCCGAGGGGGAGGCGCAGGTGCTCGTCCCACGCGAACCGCGTCGTGGCGCCATCGGCGGGCTCGAGGCGCCACTCCCCCCATCCCGTCACCAGGCCGCGATGGGCCACCCGGAGACGCCGCGGCGGCTCCCAAGCGAGGACCTCGAGGACGTCCGTGGTCGCCGGGACGCCGAGGATCCGGGTCCTCGCGAGGATGCGGGCGCCTGCCGCCCGCTCGGTTCCTTCCACGCGCATCCAGGCGACGTCGGGCATCCACTCGGCCTGCCGCTCCCAGTCCGAGAGCACGTCCCACACCCGCTCCGGCGCCGCATGGAGCACGCGCTCGACGTGGAGCTTCACGCCGCCCGGTTGGCCGCGGCGACGATCTCGCGATGCGTCTCGGGCGTGCGCAGCGCGAGCGCGAACGCGACCAGCAGTGGAACGGCCGACAGCGCGAACGCCGCGCTGAACCCGAACGCGGTGGCCGCCCAGCCGGCGACCGCGGGACCGAACACGAAGCCGAGGTCGCCGAAGAACCGGAACGCGCCGACGGCCGTCCCCGAGAGGTCCTTCGGGGTGACGTCGGCCAGGATCGCCGTCGGGGCGGTGGAACCGGCGCCGCTCGCCACGCCCAGGACGACGAGCAGCAACGTGAACGAGAGCACGGTGGTGGCGTACCCGAGGGCCACGACCGCGATCGCGTAGGCGACCAGCGAGGTGATGAGCAGCAGCCTCCGCCCGTACCGGTCGGCGACCGCGCCGAAGGGATACAGCGTCACGAACTCCGCGGCGATCGCGATCGAGAGCACCGAGCCGATGGCGGCGGCCGGCATGCCGAGGACGTCGTGGCCGAACAGAGGGATCAGCGTGCTCCACACGCCGCCGATGATCCAGAACCCGGCCAGGTTCGCGACGATCGCGGTGACGAACGCGCGCTCCTTGACCAGCGTGCGCAGGCCACGGAGGCCGACGCGATCGACGGTCTCCGAGCGGGGGAGCTGTCCGGCGAACGAGAGGAAGAGCACTCCCGCCAGGACGCACGCTGCCGCGTACGCGTACAGGGGAAGCGTGAGGCTCCCGGACACGCCGACGATGAGCGCGCCGACCACCTGGCCGGCGATCATCCCGACGTTGAACATCCCGTAGAAGATGCCGAACGCGCGGCCGAGGCGGTCGTGGGGGACGATCTTCAGGTACGAGGAATAGAGGGCGGCGAACAACAGAGCCGAGCCGGCGCCGCCGGCGCCGCGGAACACCACGGCCCATGCGAACGTCGGCGCGCGCGCCAGCAGGACGGTCGTGCCCGCCAGGAACGCCATCCCGATCGTGAGCATCGAGCGCTCGCCGTACCGGTCCACCAGCGGGCCGGCCACCAGGTCGAAGGCCAGCCGCGTGAAGGCGAACGAGGCAACCAGGACGCCCACGTCCCCGTAGCCCACGCCGAAGCTCTGCGCGAACAGCGGCAGGATGGGGGCGACGATCCCGAACCCCATCATCGTCACCAGGATGGTGGCCAGCACCACCTGGACCCGTCGGTCGCCGACGATCTCCCGCATGCCGCCGCGCCCCTGCGCGGCCGCTTCCGCCATTACCCGGAACCCCCCGCGCTTGCTACGGTTCGGTGCATGGCGGCGAGCGGCATGGACGCGAGTGTAGCGGCGGCAGGGTCGCCCTCTCGGGGGCGCGGCGGGTGACCGAGGACGTCGTGTTCACGCCTGCGCTCGTCACTCCGTCTGGGCCTGCCCCCGTGCGCGGCCCGGCGCTCTCTTCGCTCCCGGTGGTCCGGGATGCCGCCATCGCCTGGCGGGACGGCATGATCGCGTACGCCGGTCCGGCACACGGACTCCCTGCCTCGCTCGGCTCCGGCGACGAGTCCCGGCGGCGGCGTGTGACGGGCGCCGTGGTCCCCGGGTTCGTCGACTGCCACACACACCTTCCGTTCATCGGCTGGCGCGCCGACGAGTTCGAGGCGCGGCTGTCCGGCGAGACGTATCGCGACGTGCAGGGCCGGGGGGGCGGCATCTTCCGAAGCCGGCGGCTCCTGGCGGAGGCCTCCGACGAGCAGGTGCTCGACTTCTGCGTGCCGCTGGCCGAGGAGATGCTCAGGCTGGGGACGACGGCGCTCGAGCTGAAGACCGGCTACGGGCTCTCGGTCGACGGCGAGCTCCGCCAGGCGCGGCTGGCGCGCCGGTTGGCGGCCGAGATCCCGCAGACGACCAGCGTGACCTTGCTCTCGTGCCATGCCGTCCCGGAGGAGTACGACCGTGCCGGGTGGGTGGAGGAGGTGTGCCGGACGATCATCCCGGCCGCCGCGGCCGACGGGCTGGTGGACGCCGTGGACGTCTACGTCGAGGACATCGCGTTCACGGTCGAGGACCTGCGCCGCGTGGCCGACGCCGCCGGCGCGGCGGGACTGGCGCTCCGGGTGCACGCGGACCAGCTCGGTGCGAGCGGCGCCGCGCAGGCGGCCGTCGCGTTGGGGGCGCGCGACGCGGACCACCTGAACCACGCGAGCGAGGCGGGAGTCGCCGCGTTGGGCGCCGCCGAGGACACGGCCGCGGTGCTGCTGCCGTCCTCGACGGCGTTCATCGGGGCTGATCCGGCGCCGGCGGCCGCGCTGGTGGCCGCCGGCGCGGCGGTGGCGCTCGCCACCGACTTCAACCCGGGCACGTCGCCGTGCCTGTCGATCCCGGAGGTCGTTGCGGCGGCCGCGTCCCTCTACCGGCTGACGCCGGCGCAGAGCCTCACCGCCGCGACGCTGAACGCGGCATGGGTGCTCGGGCTGCACGAGCGGCACGGCTCGTTGGAGGCCGGGAAACGGGCCGACTTCCTGGTGCTGGACGCCGACGATGCGGCGATGATCGCGTACCGGCCGGGGCACAACCCGGTCGCCGAGGTGTGGCTGGCGGGAACGCGCGTCGCGTAGCCCCGGCGGCGCCGGCGAAGGGGACTGCTAGCCGGGACGGCGGACGCGGGTCGACAGCACGTCGCGCAGGCTGACGATCCCGATCACCGTGCTCCCGTCGACGACCGGCAGATGGCGGAACCCGCGTGACATCATGACCTGGGCCGCATCCTCGGCCTCCATGCCGGCCTCCGCGGTCATCGGATCGGGCGTCATCCAATCGCTGACGCGGGCCGCGGTGAGGTCCTTGCCCGAGCCCGCAGCGCGCAGGACGTCGCGCTCGGTGAAGATCCCCGAGAGCCACGAGCCGTCCATGACGATCGCGGACCCGACGCGTCCCTTGTCCATCGCCGAGGCGACCTCGGACACGGTCGCGGTGGGCGCGACCGAGAACGGGTCCTTCGTCATGATCTCCCCAAGCGTCGGCACGACGGCTCCTAGCCGCCGCCCTCGCCGCCGACCTCGTCGAGATCGGCGTCGCGAACGGGCGTGCCGGGGGCTTCCATGTCCTCGTTCAAGCGGCGCCAGAGCTGGCCGGCCCACGAGCTGACGCGGTTCCAGTCGCGCCAGAACACCTGCAGCGTCGTGGCGTCGAAGGTCTGCGCCGCCTCTTCGGCGGTCACTTCGTCGGCCACCGCCTCGAGGTTGGTCATGGCCTCCAGCAAGCGATCGGAGTGCTCCAATGGGTCCCCTTTCCCGCTCCGGCGCAGTCTATCCGTTCTCTAGTTGAGCGATCCAACCGCGCGTTCCACCGACTCGACCAACGCCCCCGACTGCACCAGCTCCACGACGGCGTCCACGTCGGGCTTCAGCACGCGGTCGGCATCGAGGAAGTCGACCACTTCGCGGATGGCGGCGCGCGCCGCCGCGGTCGCGGCCGCCGGTGCGAGCGGCGCGCGAAGGTCGAGGGCCTGCGCGGCTGCGAGCGCCTCGAGGGCGACCACGACCTCGGCGTCGGCGATGATGTCCCGCGCGTGCCGGGCCGCCGTCATGCCCATGCTGACGTGGTCCTCCTGCCCCGCGGACGACGGGATCGAGTCGACCGAGGCGGGATGCGCAAGCGACTTCGACTCCGACACCAGCGACGCGGCGGTGTACTGCACGATCATGAAGCCGGAGTTGAGGCCCGAGTCGGCCACGAGGAACGGCGGCAAGCCGTTGCTCGTGTGGGGGTCGAGCAGCCGGTAGAGCCGCCGCTCGGACATCGACGCCACGCCCACCGTCGCCGCCGCCAGCGCATCCATGGCGACCGCCACCGGCTGGCCGTGGAAGTTCCCCCCGGACACGATCTCGCCGTCGTCCGGCAGGACGATCGGGTTGTCGGTGACCGACCCGACCTCGCGCTCCAGCAGGGTTCGCGCGAAGGACATGACCTCGCGGAACGCACCGTGCACGTGGGGAACGCAGCGGAGCGAGTACGCATCCTGCACCAAGTGCTCGCTCTCGCGGTGCGAGGCCACGATCGCGCTGCCCCGCAGCAGGTGGCGGAGGTTGGAGGCAGAATCGACCGACCCCGGATGCGGCCGGAGCCGCTGCAGCCGCTCGTCGAACGCGCGGTCGGTCCCCAGGATCCCCTCCACCGTCATGGCGGCGGCGACGTCCGCGGCCTTGGCGAGGGCGAGACTTCGCTCCAACGCGAGGATGCCGACGGACAGCATCGCCTGGGTCCCGTTGATGAGCGCGAGCCCCTCCTTCGCCTCCAGCTCGAGCGGCTCGACGCCGAGCCGCTTCAGCGCGTCGGCGGCAGGCATGCGCTGGCCCTCGAACGCGACGTCCCCTTCGCCGATCAGCGGCAACGCCAGGTGCGCGAGGGGCGCCAGGTCGCCCGACGCCCCAAGCGAGCCCTGCTCGGGGACGATGGGAAGGACGCTCCGCTCCAAGAACTGGAGGAGCCGCTCGACGACGACCGGCCGGACGCCGGAGTGCCCGAGGGCCAGGACGTGCGCGCGAAGAACGAGCATGGCCCGCACCTCCCACTCGTTCAGCGGCTCGCCGACGCCCACCGCGTGGGTGCGGAGCAGCGAGTGCTGCAACCGGTGCGCCTGGTCGGGCGTGAGGTGCACATCGGCGAGCGCGCCGAAGCCGGTCGTGACGCCGTAGACGGTTTCGTTCGCCGCCACCAGGTCGTCGACGACGAGGCGCGCGGCGAGCATGCGCTCGCGCGCCTGCGGCGCCAGCGCGACCGGCTCGCCGCGCGCCGCCGCCAGCACGCCGTCGATCGTGAGCTCGCCGCCGACATCGACCGTCACGGCCCGGAGGCTACGACCCGCCGCTCCGGGAGGCAACCGCGCGTGCCACCGGGTGACCGGCGGACCGCAAATGACAGTGGCGTGGGTTGCCGCCCGCTAGCCTGTGCCGCGAGATGCAGCCCGACACCGCCTTCGAGCCGATCGTCACCGAGCGCTTGACGCTGCGCCGTTCGATTCCGGAGGACGCCGGCGAGATCGCCCGCTACCGCAGCGACCCGATGGTCCGCCGGTATCAGGGCTGGGGTCAGACCGACGCCGCGACCGTGCGCCGGCAGATCGAGGAGATGGCCGACCGCTTGCCGGGCGAGCCCGGCGGGTGGGTGCAGTTCACCGCCCTGGAACGCGACGGCGGCGGGCTGGTCGGCGACGTGGGCATCTCGCGGGACGACGCCGAGCCGGACGTGATCGAGGTCGGGTACACGATCGACCCGGACTTCCAGGGCAGGGGGTACGCGACCGAAGCCGTGCGCGCGCTCGTGTCCTATGCCTTCGACACGCTCGGCGCCAACCTGGTTCGCGCCTATGCGAGCGCCGAGAACGTCCCCTCGCACCGCGTCGTCGAGAAGTCCGGCCTGACGCTCATGGAGCGGTTCGAGGGCGAGGACGACGGCGTGAAGTGGTCGGGTGTGCGGTACGAACTGCGCCGCGACGATCGCCCCACCCGATGAGCGGTCCGCCGGAGGGAGGCTACCGACGAACGACGACCGGCATGCGCGCGATCCTGTGGATCGGTGCCGGCTTCGTCGCGGTCGCGGGCCTCAACGAGTACCTCCTGTCGTCGCAGACCGATCGCTACTTCGCCTGGACGATCAAGCTGCCGCTGACGGCGGCGTTCCTGGGCGGCTTCTACCTGACGGCGCTGGGCATGGCCGTCCTCAGCGCGCGGCAACGCGAATGGTCGCACGCGCGCGTCGGCGTCCCCGGCGTCGCGGCCTTCCTGTGGCTGACGCTCCTTGCCACAGTGCTGCATCTCGACCTGTTCCACCTGCACGCGGGACCGGCGACCGCGCGCGCCGCCGCATGGGCCTGGCTCGTCATCTACATCGCTGATCCGATCGCGCTCACGACCCTGTGGATCCTGCAGGTGCGCGCTCCCGGGACCGACCGGCCGCGGACCCGTTTCCTGCCGCCGTGGTACCGCGGACTACTCGGCGTCGAGGGGGCCACCGCGGTCGTGGTCGGCGTCTGCCTGTTCGTCGCACCGTCCTCCGCGACACACCTGTGGCCTTGGCCGTTGACGCCGCTCACCGCGCAGGCCGTGGCCGCGTGGCTGATCGGCTACGGCGGCGTCCTGCTCACGATGATCGTGGAGAACGACTGGGACCGCGTCCGACCGGCGCTCGGCCCGTCCGTGGCGCTGTTCTTCCTGCAGGTCATCGCGCTGATCCGCTACCCCCACGTCGTCGACTGGTCCTCGCCGAGCGCGTGGGTCTTCCTGCTGGGGCTCGGCGGCGCGCTGGTCCTCGGCGCGGCGGGCTGGCTCCGGGCGCGTACGAGGAGGCCGTCATGAGCGAACGTCCACGCCTGCGCGTCGTCGGCGCGGGCCTTCCCCGCACCGGCACGCACTCGCTGAAAGATGCGCTCGAGAAGCTCCTCGGTGGCCCGTGCTACCACATGTCCGTGATCCCCAATCACCCGTACGACCTCGGGCCCGGCTGGCGGACGGCGCTCGAGGGCGGCACACCCGATTGGGACCGGCTGCTGGACGGGTACGTGGCGAGCGTGGACTGGCCTGCGTCGATGTTCTGGGAGCCCCTGAGCGCGGCGAACCCCGAGGCCGTCATCCTGCTGTCGCAGCGGGATTCGGCGGCGACGTGGTACGCCAGCGTCGCCGCCACCGTCGCCCCCGCGTGCGCCGCGCCCCGCGATCCCGAGTGGACCCAGGGACGCGACGCGCTCACGTTGATGGAGCGCTTCGCGGGAAGGGAAGACTGGGTTTCGCCCGAGGTGCTGATCGCCGCGTACGAACGGCACAACGACCACGTGCGGCGGACGGCCCCGAGCGACCGCCTGGTGCCATGGCGTCCGGGCGATGGCTGGAACCCCATCTGCGACGCGCTGGGGCTGCCCGTCCCGGACGAGCCGTTCCCCTGGACGAACCGCCGGGAGGACTGGGCCTAGCCCTCCCAGGCCTCGACGCGGATCACCGAGCGGACGTCCTTCACGCTCCCCAGCGCCTCGAGCGTCCGCACGCACTCGCGGAACGTCCGCTCGAGCGCGCGGTGCGTGATGATCACCAGCATCGCCTCGTCGCCGTGGCCCTCCTGCCACACCTGCCGAATCGAGACCTGGTGATGCGCGAACGCGTGCGCGATCGCCGCGAGCACGCCGGGGCGATCGGCGACCTCGAGCAGCAGGTAGTGCTCGCCCTCCACGTCGTCGATCGGAATGAGGTGCGCCGCGTGGCCGCCCGCGCCGTGCGCGCCGTGGCCCGCGCTGGTGATCGACCCGGCCGACGCGCGGCCCCGCGCCAACTCGATCAGGTCGCCGACGACCGAGGTCGCCGTCGGGTCGCCGCCGGCGCCGCGGCCGTAGAGCATGAGTGGCCCGACGCGCTCGCCCTCGACCAGCACGGCGTTGAAGCTCTCGCGCACCGACGCAAGGGGGTGCGCGCTCGGCAGCATCGCCGGCTGGACCCGCACCGAGACGGCATCGCCGGTGCGTTCGGCCACGGCCAGCAGCTTGACCACGTAGCCGAGTCGCGCGGCGAACGCGATGTCGTCGGCCGAGACACGCTCGATGCCCTGCCGGAACACCGACGACCCCGGCACGGAGGTGTCGAACGCGATCGTGGCCAGGATCGCGACCTTGGCCGCGGCATCGTGCCCGCCGACGTCCGCGCTCGGGTCCGCCTCGGCGTAGCCCAGCGCCTGCGCCTCCCGTACGGCGTCCTCCAGCGTCGAGCCCTCCTCCGTCATCCGGGTCAGGATGAAGTTGGTCGTCCCGTTCAGGATTGCCGTCAGCCGCGTGACGCGGTCCCCGGCAAGATGCTCACGGATCGAGCGGATGACCGGGATGCCGCCCCCCACGGCCGCCTCGTACAGCAGGTCCACGCCGCGGCGAACGGCCTCGTCGAACAGCTCGGGGCCGTGCTCGGCCAGCAGCGCCTTGTTGGCCGTCACCACCGACTTCCCCGATTCCATCGCGCGGAGGACGAGCGTGCGCGCCGGCTCGATCCCGCCGATCAGCTCGAGCACCACGTCGACGTCGCCGGCCGTCGCGACTTCGTCAGGTTCCTTGACCAGATTCGGGAGCGGCGACGCGTCGCGCTGCTTGTCCGGATCACGGACGGCGACACGCACGATCTCGATGCGCGCGCCGGCGCGCCGCTCGACGTCGGCCGCGTGGTCGCGCAGCAGCCGGACGACGGCCGCGCCGACGTTGCCGCAGCCCAGCATGCCGACGCGAAGGACGTCTCCCATGGCGCCGGGATCCTATCGGTCGTCAGACCGGCTTCAGCGCCCTGCGGAAGGCGTCGTCCGCGGCGCGCAGCCGCTCGCGGCTGCGCGCGTCGAGCGATTCCGCCTCGAACCGGAGCTTCTCGGCAACCTCCTGGTCGCGGATCGCCTCGGCGTTGATCGCCACGTTCGCGAGCCCCGCCTGGGTCGCGGCGAACAGCAGGTTGGCGGCCGCCACGCCGTCCGACGCCGCATTGCTGTTCCCCGACTCGATGGCCTCGACGGCGCCCCGCATCAACTCGACGGCACGGCGCGCGACCTCGGCCGGCACCTCGGCCGCCTCCCGGTACGCCCGCTGGATCTTCTCCGACCGGATCACCTTCTGCCGCTCCGTCTTCCTGGGCAGCTTGAACGCCGTCATCACCGCGTCGAACGCCTCCGTGTCGCGGTCGGCGAGCTGCAGGAACCGTTCCCGGGCCTCGTCCGCCGTCTCGACGAGCCGGTGCATCAGGTCCCAGGCCTGCTCGTACCCTTCCTTCCCCTCCGTCAGGCGGCCGACCATCGCCACCAGAGCGGCCCCCTCCGCGGCGACCACGGCGGCGGCGGTCCCCCCGCCGGGCGTCGAATCGGACGAGGCCAGTGCCTTCAGGAACGTCGTGAGGCGCTTCGCGCCGAATTCCCCCGTGCTCATGCCATTCGCTCCTCGTACCGCTTCATCAGGTTCTCCAGGATCTGCTCGCCGGGTTGGAATCCTTCCAGCTTCAGGTGCTCCACGTCGTCCGGCCCGAGCGCCGAGGCGGGCACGAGGCCGACGATCTCGCTGGAGAGGACCTCCATCCCACGTTTCGCCGCCTCGGCCGACACGGCGTCGAACGCCCGCCGCGGGCCCGTGACGTCGTGGTCGACCAGGTTCATCGACACCGTGACGCAGTCGCGTTCGGGCACGTCGAACCCGATCGCTCGTACGGCCGGGAGGCCGCCGGAGGACTCCCGCACGGTTCGGGCGACCTCCTTCGCAGCGGCCTCGTCGCGACCCGACAGGTAGACGTTGAACGCGACGAGGGGCTTGCGCGCGCCGACCGCGACCGCGCCCGCGCGGCCGATCTCGTGTGGGCCGAAGTCGGGGAGCCGTTCCCCAGCGGCCACGGCCTCGCGCAGACCCTCGTACTCCCCCTTGCGCACGACTGCCAGGCTGGCCCGCTCCGGAACGAGCGCCGCCCGGTCGTACAGGTACACGGGCAGTCCGAGCGTCTCGGCGAGCTCGCGGCCGACGTCGCGCGCGAGGGCGACGCACTCGTCCATGGTCACGCCGCGAACGGGCATGAATGGAATGACGTCCACCGCGCCCATGCGGGGATGGCCGCCGTGATGCCGGTCCATGTCGATCAGCCGCACCGCCGTTGCCGCGCCCCGGATGGCGCTCGCGCGCACCGCGTCCGGAGAGCCCAGGAGCGTCGCGTCCAGCCGGTTGTGCTCGGCGTCCCATTGCACGTTGACCAGCAACGCGCCCTCCACCTGGAGCGCGGCCACGATCTCGTCGATCACGTCCCTGCGCCGTCCCTCACTGAAGTTGGGCACGACGCCGACGATCGCCCGCGGATTCCTCGTGCCGTCGCCCCCGCCCATGGTTTCGCCCCGCCTCGGTCAGCCCAGCTCCGGGGAGGGAGCGTAGCGGCGGCCGTCGACGAGGTCGAGCCGGCTGCACATCCACGTGTCGCGGTCGACCAGGCGGAAACCCGCGGCGAGCAGCGGGGCCAGGCTCGGGTGGGGACCGAGGAGCAGCAGGTGCACGTGGGGGGCGCCGGCCGCGGCACGGATCGCAAGCGCCCGCGTCACCTGATCCATGGCGTGCTCCGTCCGGCCGCCGATCGGGCCGACGAAGGCGTGGCGCTCCGGACCGGTCCCGGCGTCGATCGACACGGTCCGGATCCAGCCGTACGCGACCGGGTCGCCCGTGCCGTACAGCGCGAAGCCCTTCACACCCGGACAGGAGTCGAGGAACGCGTGATCCTGCGGCCGCGGCCGGCCGGACACCTCGGCATCGATCCGCGCGATGACCTCCGGGGCCGCCGGTGCCAGTGCCTCCGTGGGAGCGTCGAGAGAGGCGGTCGCGCCGGCATCCCCGTGCAGGTAGAGCGCCGGCATCAGCGGCCGCATCCCGAACCGCGCGTACAGCGGCAGCGCGCGTGGGTCGCCGGATGCCGCCGTCAGCCGTACCTCCCCGCGATCGAACAGCGCCTCCAGGATTCCCGAGCCGGCGCCGTGTCCCACGAAGTCCGGGCGAACGAAGAGGTCCGCCAGGTACACGACGTCGCCGCGGTCGAACGTTCCGCCGAAGGCGACCACCTCGCCGTTCCACTCGGCGACGGCCATCCGGCCCTCGCGGAACTCGTGGTCGAGGAAGTCGGGCCGCTCGGGCCACGGACGGAGGTTGTCGTAGGCCGCGGAGATTGCCCGGACCTCGGCCTGGTCGGCCTCGGTTGCCGGCCGGACGGTGGATCGCACCAGGCCGGTCACGACGCGGCCGCCTCGGGGGCCCCGTCGCCGGATGCGGATGGTGTCGAGCCCCCCGCCGGCGCGCCGTCGGCGAGCGCGCGGAGGAAGCCGTCGGGATCCTCCAGGCCGATCAGCAGCGACCGGACGTGGATGGGGAAGCCGGACGTCCACCCCTCGGAGGGCGGATCCATCGTCAACTCCACGATGCCGGACCCGGCGCCGTTCACCAGCCAGCGGCCGCGGAGGTCCGTGTGCGCGCCGGCCGTCCACCGGATGACGCCCGGGTAGATCCGCGCCGTGGTGATCGACGTCCGTGGGATGTCGGAATGGAACGCCCACCCCATCCGCACGCGCACGAAGCCGTGGTAGACGTCGGCGCCCGAGCGGGCCGGACCCAGCCCGATCGGCGAGAGGAGCCACCGGATGGCCCAGGAGTAGCGCAGTGCGAACGGCCGGATCACTCCCGCCACGGCAGACGGACACCGCGCTCGGCGGCGACCTCCAGCGCGCGGTCGTAGCCGGCATCCGCGTGGCGGATCACGCCCATGCCTGGGTCCGTGGTGAGCACCCGCTCCAGGCGTTCGGCCGAGTCGTCGGTCCCGTCGGCGACGACGACCATGCCGGCGTGGATCGAGTACCCGATCCCCACGCCGCCGCCGTGGTGGACGCTGACCCAGTGGGCGCCGGCCGCCGTGTTCACCAGCGCGTTCAGGATCGGCCAGTCGGCGATGGCGTCCGAGCCGTCCTTCATGCCCTCCGTCTCCCGGTACGGCGACGCCACGCTGCCGCTGTCCAGGTGGTCACGCCCGATCACGATGGGCGCCGAGACCTCGCCGGACGCGACCAGCTCGTTGAACGCGAGCCCCGCCTGGTCGCGTTCGCCGTAGCCCAGCCAGCAGATGCGTGCCGGCAGGCCCTGGAACGCGACGCGCTCCTCCGCCAACCGGATCCAGCGCTGCAGCCGCTCGTTCTCCGGGAACAGGCTCGCCACCGCCCGGTCGGTCGCGATGATGTCGGCCGGGTCGCCGGACAGCGCGACCCACCTGAAGGGACCTTTCCCTTCGCAGAACAGCGGACGGATGAACGCCGGCACGAACCCCGGATAGGAGTACGCGCGGTCGCGCGCCAGGCCGCCCTGCTCGGCGCCGGCGCGCAGGTTGTTGCCGTAGTCGAAGACCACGGCGCCCTTTTCCAGGTAGCCGACCATCGCCTCGACGTGCTCGGCCATCGACGCGAACGCCCGGCGTTGATACTCGGCCGGGTCGCTCGCGCGCAGGTCCGCGGCGTCCTCGAGCGACAGCCCGGCAGGGACGTACCCGCCGAGCGGATCGTGCGCGCTGGTCTGGTCGGTGACGACGTCGGCCCGGAACCCGCGGCGCAGCAGCTCGGGGAACACCTCGGCCGCGTTGCCGACCAGGCCGATCGACACCGCCTCGCCGGCGGCGCGGGCCTCCTCCGCCCACCGGACCGCCTCCTCGAGATCGGCCGTCTCGCGGTCGAGGTATCGCGTCTTCACCCGCCGCTCGATCCGCGCGGGGTCGACCTCGACGCACAGCGCCACGCCATCGTTCATGGTGACCGCCAGTGGCTGCGCGCCGCCCATGCCGCCGAGGCCGGCCGTCAGCGTCACGGTTCCCTTCAGCGTGCCGTCGAACTTCTGGTGGCCGCACTCCGCGAGCGTCTCGTAGGTACCCTGCAGGATGCCCTGCGTCCCGATGTAGATCCACGATCCGGCCGTCATCTGGCCGTACATCGTCAGGCCCTCGGCCTCGAGCCGGCGGAACGTGTCCCAGTCCGCCCACTTCGGCACCAGCATGGAGTTCGAGATGAGCACACGGGGAACCGACGGCTGCGTGCGGAACACGCCGACCGGCTTCCCGGACTGGATCAGCAGCGTCTCGTCGTCGGCCAGCGAGCGGAGGGTGCGCACGATCGCGTCGAAGGCATCCCACGATCGCGCCGCCCGGCCGGTCCCGCCGTAGACGACCAGGTCCTCGGGGCGCTCGGCCACGTCGGGGTCGAGGTTGTTCATGAGCATGCGCAGCGCGGCCTCCTGCGGCCAGCCCCTGGCCGAGAGGGACCGTCCGCGGGGTGCCCGCACCTCCCGGGGACCGCTTCCGGCGCGCTCGGATCCGCTCACCCGACCAGCATGACCGGCCCCCCGGCGACTCGGCAACCGGGCCGCTCCGGCCCGCCGAGCCTCCGGGCTTCGGCGGCCAGGCCTTCCGGGCTTCGGCGAATGGAATCCGGTACCGTTTGAAGCGGACGGTCGCTTCCCTGGAAACCAACGACCCCACCCGGCAGGCCGCTGAGGACCTGCTCGCCGAGGCGCTGCGTACCGGCGCCGAGTGCCTGTGCGTCTCGCTGATGGAGACGGGCGAGCACCTGGCGGCCGACGACGCCTACCTCAACCTGTACGGGTACCCCCGCGAGGAGCTGATCGGGCGAACCTCGGTGGAGTTGGGCGTGTTCGCCACCGCGGCGCTCCGGCAGGCCTACATCATGGGGCTGCGCCGAGAAGGGCGTCTTCCACGACCCTGAGGTCTCCATCCGGAACAAGTCGGGCCATCGTGTCTTGTGCCGGCTCTCGTCCGGACGGGTGTGGCTGGGTGACACGGAGGCGATCCTGGTGCACCTCCAGCCTCGATCCGATCCGAGCCCCGAGGAGGAGCGCCTCAAGCAAGAGCTGGAGATGTGGCAGCGGCAGGCGGGCGACCTGCTCCAGCACATGCCGGTCGCGTTCCTCTCGCTGGACGAGCGGTTCCACATCGCATACGCGAACGCCCGCGGCGAGGCCCTGCTCGGACGGCCGCTCTCCGATCTGATCGGCACCGACGCGTTCGACGTCTTCCCGAAGACGCTCTCGCCGTCGTTCCGCGACGCCGTGCGCCGTGCCATGCGGGAACGCGTCGCCGTGGACGCCGAGGACTCGTATTCGCCGACCGGGCGCTGGTTCGAGGTCACGGCCTATCCGTCCGACCGGGGACTGTCGGTCTTCCTTCGCGACGTCACGGAGCGAAAGGCGGCGGAAGGGCGGCTCGCGGAGGCGGAGGAGAAGTACCGGGCGCTGGTCGAGCAGGTCCCCGCCGTCATCTACCTTGAGGGCGTCGACGGCCACCTCATCTACAGCAGCCCGCGCATCGCCGACCTGCTCGGCGTCACGCCGGAGGAGATCGTGGCGACGCCGGATCTGTGGGACTCGATGGTGCATCCGGACGACGCAGACGCCGTGGCCGCCGCCGACAAGGAAGCGGAGCGGACCGGCGATCCGTGGCACAAGGAGTACCGGATGATCGCGAAGGACGGCCGCACCGTCTGGGTCCGCGACGAGGCGGTGCTGGTCCTCGACGACGACGGGAACCAGCGATTCTGGCGCGGCGTGATGATCGACGTGACGGAGCGCAAGGAGATCGAGATCGCGCTCCGCGCCGCGGAGGACAAGTACCGGCAGATCGTCGAGCGGGTGCCGGCCGTGATCTACACGCAGGACCTCGAGGGAAACATCACCTACCTCAGCCCGCAGTACGAGGCGCTGTTCGGCTACACGGCCGAGGAGCGGATGGGCGACGTGACGATCTGGACGGGCCGCATCCATCCGACGACCTGGAGTGGGTCGCTCGCGAAGGACCGCATGACGTACGAGACCGGCGAGCCCTTCAACGTGGAGTACCGGCTGCACACCAAGGACGGCCGGATGCTGTGGGTGCAGGACTCGTGCGTCCTGGTGCGCGACGAGCAGGGGGAGCCGCGCTACTGGCAGGGAGTGATGGTGGACGAGACGGCGCTGAAACGCACGCAGGAGGAGCTGACCGACAGCCTCATGCGCCTCGAGCGCATCAGCGAGGAGCGGCGCCTGCTGCTCGCCCGGCTGGTGGACGCGCAGGAACGCGAGCGGCGCGCAGATCGCCTCCGACATCCACGACGACTCGGTCCAGGTGATCACGGCGGTCGGGCTGCGGCTGCACGCGCTGCGCCGCCAGCTGAGGGAGCCGGAGCAGGTCGCGCTGCTCGACCGGCTGGACCAGACCGTCACCGACGCCGTGGCTCGGCTGCGCCGGCTGATGTTCGATCTCCGTCCGCCCGCCCTCGAGCGCGACGGCCTGGCCACCGCGGTGGAGAGCTGGCTCTCGCAAGCGTCCCCGGATTCGGGATTCCAGTTCCGCGTGATCGACCACCTGAAGGAGGAGCCGCCGGAGGACGAGCGCGTGATGCTGTACCGAATCTGCGCGGAGGCCCTGTCGAACGTCCGCAAGCACGCGGAGGCAAGCAACGTCGTGGTCACCATGGAATCCGCGGACGGCGGGGTCCTGATCGAGGTGCAGGACGACGGGGTCGGCTTCGACGTGGCCGGCTCCGAGCAGGGATCGAAGGACGGCCACATCGGGCTCTCGGCCATCCGCGAGCGCTGCCGGATGAGCGGGGGCTGGTGCCGCATCGAGAGCGAGCAGGGGAAGGGCACCACGGTGCGCTTCTGGATCCCGCGGCTGGAGGCCGTCGCATGAGCGAGTCTTCCGTCGGCCCGGTAGTGCCCGCGCCGCTGGAGCGCCCGGAACCGCGGCGCATACGCGTGCTGATCGCCGACGACGAGCCCGCGATCCGGGAAGCGCTCGCCGACCTGCTGGCCAGCGAGGAGACGCTGGAGCTCGTCGCCGTCGCCACCGACACCGACGAGGCCATCGAGGCGGCGCGGGAGACGATGCCCGACGTCGCGCTGCTGGACGTGAAGATGCCCGGCGGCGGCGGCCCCCGGGCCGCGCGCGAGTATCCTCGGGACTGCGCCGCACACGCGCATCGTCGCGCTCTCCGCGCACGAGGACCGGTCGAGCGTGCTGGAGATGCTGCGTGCCGGGGTCGTCGGCTACGTCGTCAAGGGCGCCGCTGCCGAGGAGATCCTCGAAACCGTCCGCCGGTCGGTGCTCGGTCAGGCGAGCCTGTCGGCGCACGTCACCGGCTACGTCGTCCAGGAGCTCGCCGGTCAGCTCGAACGCCAGGAGCGCGATTCGTCGCTGCGCCGCCGGGAGGCGGACCGGATCCAGACGGTCCTGGACGAGCCGTCGCGGCTGCACGTGGTCTACCAGCCCATCGTCGACCTCCGCGTCGGCGGCCTGGCCGGCGTCGAGGCGCTCGCGCGGTTCCACGACGAACCCGAGCGCCCGCCCGACGTCTGGTTCGGCGAGGCCACCGCCGCCGGCCTCGCGCTCGAGCTGGAGCTCACCTCGATCCACGCGGCCCTGGCCGACCTGGCCCGGATTCCTGAAGACGCCTACCTCTCGCTCAACATGTCGCCGGGCACGGCGGTCTCGCCCCAGTTCCGCGAGCTGGCCGGCAGGCACGGACCCGGCCGCATCGTGGTCGAGGTGACCGAGCACGCACGGGTCGAGGACTACGCCGAGCTCGGCGAGGCCCTCCGGGACCTTCGGTCTCGGGGGGTCCGGCTGGCGGTCGACGACGCCGGCGCGGGGTTCGCCAGCCTCCGCCACATCCTCAAGCTGGAGCCGGACCTCATCAAGCTGGACATGAGCCTCACGCGGGGCATCGACGCGGACCGGGCCAAGCGCGCCCTGGCTGCGGGGCTCATCTCGTTCGCCGCCGAAATCGACGCCGCGATCGTCGCCGAGGGGATCGAGACGGAAGGCGAGCTCGAGGCGCTGCGAGGCCTCGGCGTGGTCTTCGGCCAGGGCTACTTCCTGGCGAGGCCCGGCCCACTGCCCGAGGGTGGCCTCTCGCTGGCTGCGCCGTCCCCCTAGGGAAGCCGATACCCTGGGAACGACACGCTCCGAATCCGTCCCGAGCCCACTGTTGAGGAGGAAGCAACGATGAAGCGCGCCCTGTCGGTCGCCGTCCTTTCGCTGGCGGCAATCGTCCTGGTGCTGCCGGCGGTGCCGGCAGGCGCCGCCGTCGGACATTCCGTCCAGCCCTCCGGGATCGGCATCCGGCTGGTGCTCAAGGACAGTGGCTTCGCGGGAGCCTTCACGTTCGCGCCGGACGGCACCCTCTACTACGCCAACCGCTTCAGCGGCCAGGTCCGTGTGCTGGAGAAGGACGGCACCACGCACCTGGTCTACCGGGTCACCAACCTCTCGACCGTCGGCGAGCAGGGCCTCCTCGGCCTGACGATCGACCCCGACTGGCCGACCACGCCGTACCTGTACGCGTACGCCACCCGCAACGTCGGCGGGCTCAAGAACGAGATCCTGAAGATCCACGTCACCGCGAACCATGGCGACAGCGCGTCGGTGATCTGGACGAGCCAGACCACGGCCGGGCAATACCACGACGGCGGCCACATCACGTTCGGCCCGGACGGCAAGCTCTACGCGCAGGTGGGCGAGGCGCACGACAGCTCGAACGCGCAGGACCTGGGCACCGACGCGGGCAAGATCCTCCGGATGAACTCCGACGGGACGGCGCCCGGCGACAACAAGCTCGGCGGCCGCATCTTCGTGCGGGGCATGCGCAATGGCTACGGGTTCACGTTCGATCCCGTCTCGGGCCGGCTGTGGGAGACGGAGAACGGGCCGGAGTGCAACGACGAGGTCAACCAGTTCCAGAACGGGATGAACGGCGGGTGGGGGCCGAACGAGAACTGCAACGGCACCTCGCCCGAGGACACGAACAACAGCGGCCCCACGCCCAGGCGGTTTCCGCAGCGGTGGTTCACGCCGACGATCGCGCCGACCGGCATCGTCTTCTGCGCGTTCGACTGCGGGCTTCCGGGGCAGCACCTCGACAACGCGTTCTTCGGCTCGTGGAACGACAACAGGATCCGCGAGCTCAGGTTCAGCTCGGACCGCCGGAAGGTCCTGCCCGGGTGGCCCCAGATCGTGGTCACGCGCCCGGCGGGCATCCTGTCGATGGAGCGGAATCCCCACAACGACCGCCTCTACTTCAGCGACCCGAACGGCATCTACGTGCTGGTCGCGGCCTAAGTACAATCCCGCGCATGCGGGTCTACGAATCCTTCCTGGACGCAGTGGGCGACACGCCCCTGGTCAGGCTGTCGCGCGTGGCCCGAGGCGTTCGCCCCACCGTGCTCGCGAAGCTCGAGATGCTGAACCCGGGGGGGAGCGTCAAGGACCGCATCGGGATCCGGATGATCGAGGCCGCCGAGCGCTCGGGCGCTGTTGAAGCCGGGCGGCACGATCGTGGAGCCGACCTCGGGCAACACCGGGCACGGGCTCGCCATCGCCGCGGCCATCAGGGGCTATCGCTGCATCTTCGTCATGCCCGACAAGATGAGCGCCGGAGAAGGTGTCGCTGCTGCGCGCATACGGCGCGGAGGTCGTCATCACGCCGACCGCGGTGCCGCCGGAGTCGCCCGAGTCGTACTACCGCGTGGCCGACCGGCTGACCGAGGAGATCCCCGGCGCCTTCCAGCCCAACCAGTACTTCAACCAGGAGAACCCGAAGGCGCACTACGAGACGACGGGTCCGGAGATCTGGCGCGACACCGAGGGACAGATCGACGTGCTGGTGGTCGGCGTCGGGACGGGCGGCACCATCACCGGCACGGCGCGGTACCTGAAGGAACAGAAGCCGTCGATCACGGTGGTGGGCGCCGACCCCGAGGGCTCGTCTCCTGTCCGGTGACACCGCGCGCCCGTACCTGACGGAGGGCATCGGCGAGGACTTCTGTCCCGGAAACGTTCGACCCGTCGGTCGTGGACCGGTGGGTGCGCGTGAGCGACCGCGACGCGTTCATGACGGCCCGGGCGGTCACCCGCCAGGAAGGCATCCTGGTCGGCGGGTCGGCGGGAACCGCGGTGTTCGCGGCGCTGACCGTCGCGCGCGACCTGCCGGCCGAGGCGGTCGTCGTCGTCATCCTTCCCGACACCGGCCGCAACTACCTGTCGAAGCTGTACTCCGACTCGTGGATGCTGCAGTACGGGTTCCTCGAATCGACGCAGCAGGTGCGCGTGGACGAGGTCCTGGCCGCCAAGCACGGAGGGCACGGCGAGGGCGGGGAGCACAGCGACATCCCGCCCATCATCACGATCGACGCCCACCAGAAGGTGCGCCAGGCCATCGACGCGCTGCACGAGCACGACATCTCCCAAGCGCCGGTCGTGCGCGACGCGTCGATGGCGGTGTCGTCGTTCGTCGGCTCGATCCGCGAGGGGACGCTGCTCGACCGGCTATTCCGCGACCCCGACTCGTTGCAGTCCGACGTGGCCGAGGTGATGGCGCCGCCGTTCCCGATGGTCGAGTTCGACATGCCGGTCGAGACCGCGTTCGGCGAACTGCAGGGCAGCCCGGCCGTCGTCGTGACGAAGGCCGGCGAGGCGCTCGGCGTGCTGACGCGGTCGGACCTGCTGGAGTTCCTCGCGCACCGCCGCGAGTCCGGCGCGTAGGCGGCCGCGGCACGGCCATGACCGGGCACAAGACGGGAAGGACGAGCGCCGGCATCCTGCTGTGGCGAAGGCGCGACGCCGAGGTGGAGGTGCTCCTGGCCCACATGGGCGGGCCGTACTGGGCGAAGAAGGACCTCGGCCACTGGACGATCCCCAAGGGCGAGGTCGAGGAGGGTGAGCAGCTCACCGACGTCGCACGTCGCGAGTTCTTCGAGGAGACCGGCCACGAGATGCCCGACGTTCCGTTGGTCGAGCTCGGCGAGATCAAGCAGAAGTCGGGCAAGGTGGTTTTGGGATGGGCGGCCGAGGGCGACCTCGATCCCGCGGCGGCGGTGAGCAACACGTACGAGATGGAGTGGCCCCCGGGGTCGGGCCGAACCGCGGAGTTCCCCGAGATCGACCGCGTCGAGTGGTTCGGGATGGACGAGGCCCGGCGCAAGCTGAAAGACGCGCAGGTCCCGTTCCTCGACCGCCTCGAGACTGTCCTTGGGGCCGCTGAATGATCGACAACGACGATTCGCCGCTGCCCGGGACCGAGGTGCACTATCTCCGCTCGGAGCACGTGGGTGACGAGTTCAAGATCCTCGTCGGTCACTGCGGCTCGTCGGAATCGGGGCCGTCGCCGGTGTTGTTCATGGGCGACGCGTGGGCCAACTTCGGGACCGCCGTGGAGACCATCCGGCTGCTGTGCCTGGCGGGGGACGTCGAGTCGCTCCTTGTCGTCGCCGCCGGCTACCGCGTCGCGACGATCGAAGAGAACTTCACCCTGCGGTCTCGCGACTTCACCCCAACCGTCGACCCCACGAGCGGGTATTCGGATCCGGCCACGATGGGCGGCGCGGATCGGTTCCTGGCCTTCCTGCGGGACGAGCTCAAGCCGTGGGTGAAGGAACGGTTCGATGCCGATCCGGACGACTCCGCGTTCTTCGGCGACTCGCTGGGCGGGTTGTTCGCGACGCACGTGCTCCTGAAGGAACCAATCGTGTTCCGGCGCTACGGCATCGGGAGCCCAGCGCTCTACTGGGACAACGGGAGCATGTTCGAGCAGGAGGAGGTGTACGCGCGGGCACACGACGACCTCGCGGCGAAGGTGTTCTTCTCCGTAGGCGCGTTGGAGACCCTCGAGGGTGACGCGCGATGGCGAGAACAGCTCCCGCCCGAGAAGCGCGCGAAGGCGGAGGAGGAGGCGAGGAACGAGCCGATGTTCGACATGGTCGCCGATGCCGAGCGCATGGTCGCGGCGTTGCGTGGACGCTCGTACCCCAGCATCGAGATCGGGTTCGAGGTTCTGCCGGACGAGTACCACCACACGTCGCCGCCGCTGAACCTTTCCCGCTCATTGCGGTACCTGTTCAACGCTCCGCGTTGAGGCACCCGAGATCTCGCCCTCTCTCCGGCCTCGGATAGGCTTCGGGCGTGACGCTGGCGCTCGGCGTGGACGTCTCGCTGGGGAGGGGGCTGGACGTGGCCCTGCTGGACGGCGTCCGCGTCGTCGAGACGTGGGCGCGCGTGGGGACGGAGGGCCTCAAGGACATCCTGGTCGAGCGCCGTCCGGAGGCCGTCGGGATCGACGCGCCGCCGCGGCCGGGACTGGGGCTGCTGCACGACGAGGCCGAGCGGGCACGGCTTCCTGTCCCGCCGGCGTCGGGTCGCCACGTGGACCGGCGCGTCGCCGAGTACGAGCTGTCGCGACGCGGCATCGGCTCACACCAGACGCCGCGCGACGAATCGCGGCTGTTCTCGTGGATGACGGCGGGGTTCGGGGCCTTCGCGGCCGCGGGCGCGGCCGGGTACGAGCTGTTCCTGGGTGAGGGAAGCGCCCGCGGCCGCGCGTTCGAGGTCTTCCCCTACGCCTCGTACGTGGCGCTGTCCGGATGCCTCTCCCCCGGCCGCCGCTGGCGCCTGGCGCTGGCGCAAGGCGGTGATGGCCGAGGCCGGCCTGGAGGGACTTCCCGGTGAGGCGACCATCGATACGGTCGACGCGGCGTGCGCCGCGCTCACGGCCGGGCGGTACCTGGACGGCGGCGGGCTCGTGGCTGGGCGACCCCCGCGAGGGCGTCATCGTGCTGCCGGTCGCATCGCTCCGGGATGCCTACCATCGATGTGCTCCTCCGGAAGCGGGAGGAGCGGCGGGCGTGCACGAGGCCCGGCCCGCGCCGGGGCCGCGCCTGTGCGAGTGCGGCTGCGGGACCCCGGTGCGCAGGCGGTTCGTCCCCGGGCACGCCGCCCGGCTGCGGGCGCGCCTGCTGGCCGAGGCGCGGGCCGGCGCGGCGGCGCGCGCCGAGCTGGAGCGACTTGGGTGGCTCCGATTCCTGGAGGAGGACGGATGAGGTTCGAGACGAAGGCGATCCACGCGGGACAGGAACCCGAGCCGGCCCACGGCGCGGTCAACGTGCCGATCTACCAGACCTCCACGTACGCGCAGGAGGAGGCCGGCAAGCCGCGCACGTACGAGTACGCGCGGACCGGGAACCCGACCCGCACGGCGCTGGAGGACGCGCTCGGCGCGCTGGAGGGCGGCCGCGCCCTGTGCTTCGCGTCGGGCCTCGCGGCCGAGACGACGGTGCTGTCGACGCTGAAGCCGGGCGACCACGTCGTGCTTGCCGACGACGTCTACGGAGGCACGTATCGATTGCTGGACAAGGTCTTCGGGCAGTGGGGCCTCGAGATCGACGTCGTCGACCTGACCGACCTCGACGCCGTGTCGGGCGCCATTCGCGACGAGACGCGACTGGTCTGGGTCGAGACGCCCACGAACCCCACGATGAAGATCATCGACATCGCGGCCGTCGCCGGCGTCGCGCACGACGCCGGTGCCCGCTGCCTGGTCGACAACACGTTCGCGTCCCCCTACCTGCAGCGGCCGCTCGAGCTGGGTGCCGACCTGGTGGTCCATTCCGCCACGAAGTACCTGGGCGGGCACTCCGACGTCATCGGCGGTGCGGTCGTCACGGCCGACGACGAGCTGCACGAGCGGCTCGCCTTCCTGCAGAACGCGGCCGGGGCGGTGCCCGGTCCCCTCGACTGCTTCCTGACGCTCCGCGGCATCAAGACGCTCGCGATCCGCATGGAGGCACACAGCCGCAACGCGCAGGCGGTGGCCGAGATGCTTCGCGACCACCCGCATGTGGAGCGCGTGTTCTACCCCGGGCTCCCCTCGCACCCCGGCCACGACGTGGCGACCCGGCAGATGTCGGGCTTCGGCGGCATGGTGTCGTTCGAGATGGCCACGGAGGAACAGGCGCTGACCGTGTGCCGCCGCACCGAGCTGTTCACGCTCGCCGAGTCGCTCGGCGGCGTCGAGTCGCTGATCGAGCACCCCGGCCGGATGACGCATCTGAGCGTCGCAGGGTCGGCGCTCGCCGTGTCGCCGACCCTGGTCCGGCTGTCGGTGGGCATCGAGCACGTGGACGACCTGATCGAGGATCTGCGGCAGGCCCTGGACGCGGCCGCCGCCGCATGAGCGAAGCACCACCCGGACCCGCGCGCTGGCGCGAGGTCTTCAGCGGGAAGCTCGGCAGGCTGACCTCGGGCCTCTTCCTGCTCGAGGTCGTCGGCGCCGTCGAGATCCTCGTCGTCACCACCGTGATGCCGCGTGTGGTTCGCGACCTGGGCGGGCTCCGGCTCTACGGCATCGCGTTCAGCGCGGCCGGCCTGGCGACCGTCATCGCCATCCCGCTCACCGGCCGCGCCGTGGATCGGGTGGGGCCCATCCGGCCGTTGGCGATCATGCTGATCGTCTTCGCCCTGGGCACGGCGGTGGCGGGCGCTGCGCCGACCATGCCGGTGTTCGTCCTGGGCAGGTTCCTGCAGGGACTCGGCGCCGGCGCGCAGTTCGCCGTCTCGATCGGCACGGTGGCCAAGACCTATCCCGACGAGCTGCGGCCGCGCGTGCTGGCCCTGCTGGCGGCCGCCTGGGTGGTTCCCGGGTTGATCGGGCCGTCGTTCGGCGCCCTCATGGCGACCACCGTCGGATGGCGCTGGGCGTTCTTCGCGTTGCTGCCGCTGATCGGGATCGCGGCGGCCCTGGTGTTCCCCGGGCTCGCGGGCGTCGCGAGCGTCGGGGAAGGACCCGCGCGCCCCTCCTCGATCCGCTGGCCGATCCAGACGGCGCTGGGGGCGGCGGCCCTGGTGGGCGGAATCAACGCCCTTTCCCCGTGGACGGTTCCGCTCGCGGTCGCCGGGCTCCTACTGCTGGTGCCGGGCATCGTGCACCTGGTGCGCGACGACGCCGCGGGGTCGAAGCCGGGGCTCGTGTGGGCGCTGGTTGCGGGGTTCCTGCTGACGTTCACGTTCTTCGCGACGGATGGCTTCGTGCCGTTGATGCTCACGCGCGTGCGGCACCTGTCGATCGGGGAAGCGAGCATCGTCATCACGCTCGCCACGCTCGGCTGGTCTGCCGGGAGCTGGTGGCAGTCGCGCGTCGCGAACTCCATCTCCGCGGGGAAGCTCGTGGGCGGCTCCGTCGCGGCCGTACTGGTGGGAACGCTCTGCGTCGCGGCAGGCACGTACGACGCGCCGCTCGTGATCCCCTACGCGGGCTGGACGATCGCCGGCATCGGCATGGGCATCGCCTATCCGACCGTGTACCTGGTGACGATGGACCGCGCCGGCGAGGGCGCCGAGGCCACCACCGTCGCGCTGCTGCTGCTCATCGACACGCTGGGGTCGGCCATGGGGACGGGGCT
Source organism: uncultured Actinomycetota bacterium (assembly GCA_963770955.1). Lineage (GTDB taxonomy): Bacteria > Actinomycetota > UBA4738 > UBA4738 > UBA4738 > DASPTB01. Next base: position 15,720 of record CAVYRK010000010.1, on the reverse strand, counting down.
GGGGGGCGCGGCGCTGGCGATCTCGGAGTCGCTGAACGCGAGCCTGGTCGCGGGCCTCACCGGCGCGTTCGCCCTGGCGCTGGCCGCCGCCGTCGCGCTGATCGCGGTCGCGCCCAGGTTGTCCCCGGCTACTGCTTCGGCCGCTTGAGGTAGGCGACCAGCGACACTCCGCCGGCCGGCGTCTCCTGCTGCAGCACCGCGACGAGCTCCCAGCCGTCGGCGCCGAACCCGTTGAGGATCTCGCCGGGATTGTGCGGCAGCAGCGGCGCCACGAAATACTCCCACGTCTGCATCGTTCACTCCTCCAAGCGCGTGCGCTCGCGCATCATACAGGCGCCCATCACGACATCGAGGCCGCCCTCGGTCCCGATCCGGAATGCCTCCTCGTTCAGGATCCCGTCCTGCAGCCACAGCACCTTCGCGCCGATCTGCACGGCGTGGCGGGCGATCTCGGGCGTGTGCTCTGCGCGCCGGAAGACGTCCACCGCGTCGATCGGCACGTCCACGTCGAGCAGCGTGGGGTAGGCGCGCTCGCCGAGCACCTCGGTCTCGTTCGGGTTCACCGGGACGACGCGGTATCCCTTGCGCTGCAGGTACGCAGCCACCTCGTACGAATGCCGCCAGGGCTTCGACGACAGCCCGACGACGGCGATGGTGTGGGCCGAGCCCAGGATCGAGCGCAGCTCCTCGTCGTTCGGCAGCACCGCCTGCGGCTCGCTCATGGCACCTCCGGTCAACCCGCCCGCGCCGCCGGCGATTCCAGCGCGTCGAGGAACCCTCGCAGGATGCGCGCGGTCGCGCCCCAGATCACCTGGCCGGGCGTGTCGAACACATACGTCGGGAACGTTCTCCCCTCCCACTCCCATTCCGAGTCGTGCCCAAGCGGGCCGAGCGCCGACAGCGGCTCGATCAGGACGCGCTCGATCTCGGCGGCGTTCGGCACGAACGCCGGCTCGGACGCGAGCAGGCCGACGACGGGAACGATGAGGGTCCCCAGCACGCGCGTGTGGAACGTCCCGAACGCGCCCAGCACCTCGACGAGGTCGGGGGACAAACCGAGCTCCTCCTGCGTCTCGCGAAGCGCGGTCATCGTCGGCGTCTCCCCCGGATCGGCGAGGCCGCCGGGGAACGAGATCTCGCCGGCGTGCCGCGACAGGGTGTCCGTTCGCCGCGTGAACACGACGCGGGCCTCTCCGTCGGTGATCACCGGAACCAGCACGGCCGCAACACGTTCGCTGCCCGCATCGGGATACGTCCCCGCCGGATCCAGCACGCCGGCCAGCCGCGATCGGATCTCGTCGGCCGAGTACATTGGACCACCATCGTAGCCGCGCCCAGCGAAACGCCGGGCGCGCCCGCGACACGAGGGGAATGCGCATGGAACGAGTCGACGTGTTCGTCATCGGCGGCGGCGGCACCGGGTCCGACGTCACCTACGCGCTTGCGGGAGCCGGAATGAACGTCGTCATGGCCGAGCGCGAGGCCCTGGGCGGCGAGTGCGCCCACTTCGGCTGCGACCCCTCGAAGGCGATGTTGAAGGCTGCCCGGGTCGCGGCGATGGCGCGACGCGCCGGCGAGTTCGGGATACGCGTCCACGGCGTCGAGGTGGACCTTCCCGCCGTCATGCGGCGCGTGCGCGCGTTGATCGACGAGGAGACGTCGGCCGGCGCCCGGCCCTATGAGGAGCGCGGCGCTCGCGTGCTCATGCAGGAGGCGCGACTCACCGGTCCGCACCGCGTCGAGACCGCGGACGGCACCGCGTGGGAGGCGGACCGCGTCGTCCTGACGACGGGATCGGAGGCGAGCGCGCCGGGGATCGACGGACTCGAGGACGGCGGGTACTGGACCAACCGCGAGGCGATCTGGCACGGCGAGGACGTGCCGCGTTCACTGGCCATCCTCGGGGCGGGCGCGATCGGCGTGGAGTTCGCGCAGATCTACGCGCGGTTCGGGTCGCGCGTGACCGTGGTCGAGGCCCTCGACCGGGTCCTGCCCCTCGAGGATCGCGACTCCTCGGCCGCGATCGAGATGGCCCTGCGCATGGAGGGGATCGAGTTCGTCACCGGCGCGCACTGCGAGCGCGTGGAGCGAACGCCCGGCGGAGGGTGGCGGCTGGCGGTGGCGGGCGCGCCGGCGGTCTCGGCCGATCGCCTGTTGGTCGCCACCGGCCGGCGCCCGGTGCTGGACGGACACGACCTGGCCCCGGCCGGCGTCGAGTTGGACGACCGAGGCAGACCCGTGCTCACCGAGACCCTTCGCACGACCACGCCGACCATCTGGGCCGGCGGCGACGCGACGGGCGACCGGCTGTTCACCCACGTCGGCGACTACGAAGCGAGCGTGATCGTCGCCGACATCCTGGGGCATCCCTTCCCGGCGGACTACCGGGTCGTCCCGCGCGTGACGTTCTGCGAGCCCGAGGTGGCGAGCGTCGGCCTGACGGAGGAACAGGCGCGGGAGACAGGCGGCATCGTTCGCGCCGGGCTCGTTCCGTTCGCCGATGGCTCGCGGTCGTTCCTGGAGGGCGAGTCTGCCTGGCACGTCAAGGTCGTCGCCGACGAGGAGGGCGAGGTGCTGGGCGGGCACATCGTGGGCGAGGCGGCCGGCGAGCTGCTCGGCGAGATCGTCGCGACGATGGCGGGGCGGGTGCCGGCCGCGGTCGTCGGACGCGCGATCCACCCCTATCCGACCAGGTCACAGACCGTCGGGGCCGCCATGCGGAAGGCCGCGGGCCGGTAGTCGGAGCCCACCGGCGCCGACCGCCGATATCATGGGGGAACATGGCCACACAGATCGCACCCGTGGACGTCACCGACCGAGCGGCGCAGAAGGCGCTGCAGCTCGGCGTGAAGGAGGGCCACGGAGAGGACGTCTGCCTGCGCCTCCGGGTGCTGGCCGGCGGGTGCTCCGGGTTCTCCTACCGTCTCTCGTTCGAAGACGGCCCCGCGGACGACGACCTGGTCACCGAACATGCCGGGCTGCGCGTCCTGGTCGACCCGGCCTCGGCGCCGATCATCGCGGGCTCGACCATCGAGTTCGTGGACGCGATGCTCGGCGGCGGGTTCAAGGTGAACAACCCGCAGGCCGTCAGCGAGTGCTCCTGCGGCGAATCGTTCTCGGTCTGATGCAGAAGGGAAGCGGAGTGTTCGAGCGCATCGCCGGCGGGGCCGAGTCCGTTCGGGCGTATGCGGCCTCCACCTCGGGGCGGCGGATGCGGCGGACGCTCGGCACGGTGCTGATCCTCGGGAGCCCGCTGATCTTCCGGCTGCCGGGCCTGCGCCGCTATCCGGTACTCCGGATCGTCGAGGTGCTGGGCGGCGCCGCGCTGCTGGTCGCCCTGGGCGAGCGCCTGCGCGACTGGGAGCCGGGCCCGCAATCCGAGTCCGAGATCACGACCTGGTAGCTGCGCTACCCGCGCTTTCTCCCGACGATCGCCCGCAGTCCCGCCGAAAGTTCCTCGTCTCCGAACGAATCGCGAACCGTTGCGTCCACACCGTGCTCGGCGAGCAACGCGGGGATCCGCGACGTGTCGATCAGCACGTTGTCGTGGCGCTCGTCGTCGCGGCGCCACGAGCCGTCGTCGTTCCGGGTGAACATCGCCATCTCGCGGACGTAGCGATCGGGCGCCGGCGTCGAGAACCGCGTCACCAGCGCCCAGTCCTCGCCGACCCAGCCACGCGCAGGCTCGTCCGTGCGTGCCCTGCCCCACTCGAGGTCGCAGAGGTCGATGGCGAGGAGACCGCCCGGGCGCAGCGCCTCGGCGATCGCCACCAGCGAGCGGTCGATCGAGGCCTCGTCCGGCAGGTAGTTGAGGGCGTGGCCGACGCCGACGATCGCGTCGGCCTCGGGAATGGGGTCGCCGGGCAGCGTCAGGCGGCGGATGTCGTCCGCATCCGGCACGGTCTCTCGGGCGAGGTCGAGCATCGCGGGCGACGCGTCGGTCGCGATGACACGATGACCGGCATCGATGAGGTATCGCGTGAGCAGGCCGCTGCCGCAGCCGATCTCGACCACCAGCCCGCCACGTTCCTTCACCGGGGCAAGGAGCGCGAGCACGCCCGGCGCGGTGTCGTCCGCGTGGAACCCGAACCCGAGGTGGTGGATCCGCGCGAGGTCTCGGCGGTAGTAGGGCTCGTCTGGCGGGCGCACGCGCCGATCATTCCATCTCCGGAGCCGGGGGTGGGAGCACGAGCGGGATGCGAAACACGTTCACGCCGATCGAACGGCAGGAGGCGAAGGAGATCGCCGCGTGGCGATACGAAGGGCCGTACGCGCTCTACGACGGCGATCCGGAGGGGTTCGAGACACTGCTGGAGCGAGAGTACAGGGTGCACGCCGCCCGAGACGAACGCGGCGAGCTGGTCGGGTTCTGCTCGTTCGGCGAGGACGCGCGGGTGCCCGGCTACGAGTATGCGGACGACGCTCTCGACGTCGGCCTCGGAATGCCGCCCGACCTGGTGGGGCGCGGGGCTGGGCATCGGCTTCACGCGCGCGGTGCTCGAGTTCGCCGAAAGCACCTTCTCACCGCGCTCGCTCCGGGTGACGATCGCGGGCTTCAATCGGCGGGCGCAGCGCATGTGTGTCGCCTTGGGGTTTCACGAGGAGGGAGGTTCCTCCGGGAGGGACCCGAAGATGAGTTCGTCGTGCTCCGCCTCGATGAGCGGGTCCCCTGAAATGCGGCGCCGCCGGCGAGAGACGACCAGCAGGCCGCTTACACGACGCGTCCAAGAGGGGTCCTCGTGACGAGCGGCCACGCCAGCCCGAACGAACCGATGATCGCCAGAGTGGCGACGCCAAGTGCTTTGACATCTCCGGAGAGGGCCGGGGGCGAAGCGCCAGCTCGAGCGCGACGATCACCGGGCCCTGGAGCATGAACGCCAGGTAGGAGCTTCGGGCCATGGCCCGGCGCAGAGGTCCCGATCGGTTCAGATGCCGCTGTGCGAACGCCAGGATCCCAGATCGGCCCGGTCACCGCGATCATTCCCTCCGTCGCTGCCGCGATCAGCGCGGTCACACGAAGCCCACCGAAGTAAGCGTCGTCCGGCAACCCGAGCGGCTGGGCGGACAGCACGGCAGCGCCGGAGCACAGCGCTCCGACGATGGTCGCGATCCCGCAGCGACGCGCGAGCTCCCTGGGAACTGGGCGCAGCCAATCCCGTCGGGCCGCCGCAACCCCGAGGCCGAAGAGAGCCACGTACTCCGGCCAGGCCCACAGGTGTGAATTCAGCGGCTGGTTCGAGTCGGCGAAGAGGGCGATCCGCACCAGAAACGTGCACACGCCCACGGCAGCCCCAAGCAGGAGCACGCTGCGCCACCGGAGCTCACCGGTCGCGTGCATGGGATGCGGGAACGTTCGTCTCCACGCCACGAGCGCCAGCGAGTACCCAGAGCAGAACACCCACGAACCACATCGGACCGGTGTCCAGGATGGGGTCCGTGTTCGTGAACGACATCCAGTACGAGCCAGTGTGCAGCAGGGGCCGGTGGAGGCCGTACTCGAGGAGGGGCCACACGGCCAGCGTGTACACGGCGAAGGGAATACCGAGGCGCACCAGGCGATCGGACACGAAGCGGGAGGGGCCCTTCCTTGCCAGGGAGTCCTCGGTCAGCAGGCCGGAGATGAGGAAGAACAGGGCCATGAGGAACAGGCCACCGCCGATCATGACAGCGGCCACGAAGACGATCTCGACGACCGGCGAGAGCGTCGTTTCCTGGACGTCCTGGTAGGTCCAGCTGCCGAAGGTCGAATACCCCATCACTGCGTGCGCGGCAATGATCCCGGCGATCATCAGCGCCTTCAGATTGTCCAGGTATGCGAAACGAGTCCGCGGTGCCTGCCCCACTCCTTCGTCCAGAGCCACGGATTCTCTCGGACGACCCGACCGCTTTCCGATCGGTGCCGGACCTCGGTTGGACATCCAATGGGGTCACGAGGCTCACCCCGAATCCAGGTTCGAACCAAGCTGTCCAGAGGTCCAGGGCCGAAGGTCCTGCCACAGCTAGGCCGCAGCTGCACAGGGTCATCGAAGGCTCCCTTACCGATGTAGCCTGCGGCTGTGGCGCACCTCGGGCGTGATGCGAGTTTCGTGCTCCCCGACGGACGTGTGCTCGAGTACTGGGAGGGCGGCGACCCGGACGGGCGCGCGATGATCGTGCATCCGGGCACGCCGGTGACCCGGCTCCTGCGAGCGTCCGGATCCAGGGCGCCGAGCTGGTCATGTCGGCCGATGACACCCACCTGGACGTCATCGACGGGCACTGGCCCGAGGTGCTCGCCGCCCTCCTCCGGATCTGGAGCTGAGACCGGCCCCGGGGGCCAGCGAGAAGGAGCTCTATCCTCGGCGTTGTGCGCCCGGCCGGTCCTTCAACCGGTAGACGAAGCGCATCCCCTGGTACACGTCGCTGACCGATGCGGTCTTGTTGTCCACGAGACCGGCCTCGAGACCCATGCCCTGCACGATGTCGAACGTCAGGTCCGTCTCGACCTTCGATGCCTTCTTCGGCCAGCAGACCCACAGGCCGCCGTCGAACTCCAGGGCCTTGAAGGCCGGCTCGAACCGGCGCTCGAGCGCGGCGAGCCGCGTCGCGAACACGACCACGACGTCGAGCCGTCCACTCACGCGCGATGCCATCTCGACACCGTTCGGCATCGGCGTCAGCGTCGCGACGAACGCCTCGGGCGCATCGACGATGGCGACGCGGCTTCCCTCCCGGATGCCCAGCTTCTTCGGGAGCGGCGTCCCCGAGTAGTCCTTCTCGGGCACTAGCGGACCGGCTTGACCGCGCCCAGGCCCTTCACCTCGAGCAGGTGCATCTCGATGTCGACCCACGGCGACGCCACAGGGACGGACGCGATCGCCCCGGACCACAGTCGATCCGGCAGCTCGACGTCGAGACCCCCGTGGAACAGGGGGTCCCAGGCCGGACCCGCGAGGAATTCCAGGGTCACGCTCGCCGGCGTCTCCGGGTCTGGGTCGAGCACGTCCAGGCCTGCCTGTTCGGCCGCGTAGCCGGGAAGCCACCGCCAGAACCGCGCGGGCGCGGCCAGCACCACGGCGCACTGCTCCGCGGACTGGTGTGCCCGGGCCAGACTCATCTTCAGCAGCGCGCGCATCGCATCCAGCACGTAGCCGGCGTGGTCCTCGCCGCGCGGGTGCCAGGCGATCTGGATCGCGAGCTGCGGCGTCCGCGTCCGCCCGGCGACGACCACGTCGCAGGGCTCGGCCAGGACGCCGTGACCGCCCAGGCCCGTCTGCATCGACACGGACTCGGCACGCCCCATCTGGAGCGCACGGCGCAACGCCGCTCGGAAGTCGCCGTCTGCCGCCACCTTGGAGCCGGGCCCGGCCCGGGAGGCCAGGCCGAACTGGTTCACCACGGCCTGCGTCTCGCCCGCCGCCGCGAAGAGCGCGGCGCGGAGAACGTCAGCGTCCACTGGTTGGCAGTCCCCCCGGCCCCGGCACGGGGTGCAGCCTAACAGCAGGTCGGAGCGCCCCGCGAGGGCGCTCCGGGGCAGGTCCGGTCGGTCCCGAAATCGACGCATTCGTGTGCCCGAACGGCTACCCACCCGGGCGCCCTGCGGGACCTATACTCGGTCCCCGCACATGGCTACGCCGTTCGACACCAAGACCCAATGGAGCGACCTCTACGAGGAGGTCGTGACCTCCGGCCTCTGCACCGGTTGCTCGGCCTGCATCGTCGTCTGCCCCTTCCACGTCCTCGGTTACGAGGACATGAAGCCCGTCCAACTGCAGCCGGAAGGGCCGGGCATCTGCGTCCACGGCGACAAGGGCTGCGACATCTGCACCCGCGCGTGCCCCCGGTTCCGCAACTGGGAGGACCAGGTCGACGAGACGCTGTTCGGCCGGACCCGGCTCCCCGACGAGCTCATCGGGGTCCACAAGGACATCGTCCTGGCGCGGGCGGCCGACCCGCGCGTGCTGGCGGCGGGCCAGGACGGCGGGGTCGTCTCGGCCCTGCTCATCTGGGGCCTGGAGAAGGGCCACATCGACGGCGCGGCGACCTCGAAGCTCTCCGAGGAGCGCCCCTGGGACGTCGAGCCGACCATCGTCACGACGGCCGAGGAGGTCCTCTCCTCCGCCGGTTCGCGCTACACGTACTCGGCCAACCCGCTCGCGCTGGTGAAGGGCGCCGAGATGGGACTGTCGAAGATGGCGCTGGTCGGCATGTCGTGCCAGTCGAGCATCACCGGCGCGCTGTCGGCCCGCGGGGTCAACAAGTGGCGCAAGAAGGTGTCGTGGACGTTCGGGCTGCTCTGCTCGAAGACGTTCACGTACGAGGGCCTGATGCAGGGCAAGATCCACGACGAGCTCGGCGTCGAGTGGGACGACATCGCGCGGATCAACGTCAAGGGCAAAGTGATCGTCTACAAGAAGGACGGCGACGTCGTCGACATCTCCCTGAAGGAGTCGCACCAGTGGACGCGGCCCGGCTGCAACCACTGCCCCGACTTCACCGCCGAGCACGCGGACATCTCGTTCGGCGGCCTCGGCCAGGAGGGCGGCTGGTCGCTCACGATCATCCGCACCGAGCAGGGCGAGCAGATCTGGAACGAGGCGCTGGCCGACGGCGTGGTCGAGTCGAGGCCCGGGTCGGAGGACCCCGCGGCGCTCGCGCTGATGGAGAAGCTCGCGGCGAAGTCGCGGAAGCGCTGGCCGGCGGACGTACCCGAGGCGAACCTGGGTCCTGGCCTGCTGCCGATCGTCGCGGTCAACGGGCAGCCGAACGGCGAGGCGGCCGTGAAGCCGCCGGCACCCTCGGCCTAGCGAAAGGGCCTTACTCCGGAGCCTGGAAGGCCGTCACCGTCGGATGGTCGGCCTCGACGGCACCCACCTGCGCGGCGCCACCGGGCGATCCGATCCCCGAGACGTTGTCGTTGAAGAACTCCGCGTCGATCGCGATGTAGGACTTCCACTCCGGCGGGACGTCGTCCTCGTAGAAGATGGCCGTCACGGGGCACACGGGCTCGCAGGCGCCGCAGTCCACGCACTCGTCGGGCTGGATGTACAGCTTGCGCCCGCCCTCGTAGATGCAGTCCACCGGACACTCGTCGACGCAGGTGCGGTCCTTCACGTCGATGCAAGGCTCCGCGATCACGTAAGCCATCAAGCTCTCCTTCGTCTCATCCCGGTGGGCCGGGTTCTTCCCTTTTCCACGGTGGGGACCGTGCAAATCGGTAGTGTACTCCCGCCCTGGAAGGCGGCAACCACCCTGGCTCATCGGCCCGCTGTGGGGAGACCTTGACCTGCCGGGAGGCACCCGAAACCGGACTACCGGTCGAGGGCGGGTGCCGGCGCGGCGGCGACAGCGGTTCCCACCACGGACGACAGCGCGTGGTCCCCCGCCACGACCGGATAGCAGAGGACCAGGTCGGCGCCGGCCTCGTGGTACGCGCGGAACCTGCCGAGAGCGTCCCCGCGGTCGCCCAGGACGATGAGCGCGCGGACGAGGGACTCGGGGACGTCGCCCGCGCGGCCCGCCGCGTGCGCCGCGGCGGCCGCCTCCGCCTCCGCCGGGAACCCGATCGACGCCATCTGCGCCCGGTAGGCCGGGAACGACGCATACAGCCCGGTCATCTCGCGAAGGGATCCCAGCGCGGCGCCCTCGTCCACCTCGAGCGCGGCGCGGACGTACACGGCGATCGTGAGCGAGGCCGGATCGCGGCCTGCGGCCTCGGCCGCGTCGGCCATCGTGCGACGCGCCGCCGACACGCGCTCGGGCGTGCACCAGTTCAGCAGGATGCCGTCGGCGGCGCGCCCGGCGAGCGCCACCATCCGGTCGCCCAGCGCGGCGAGCCACACCGGCGGCGGCGCGGGATCGGCGGTGAACGACAGGCCGAGCCTGAACCCGCCGAGCCCGAACGCCTCGGACGTCACCCGCTCGCCGCGCAGGGCGCCGCGGACGATGCGTGTGTACTCCTCGGTGAGGGCCAGGGGACGGAGCGACTCGCCGCCGGGCCGGAGGCCGGCCGCTTCCCGGCCCGACCCTGCGCCGACCCCCAGGACGAACCGCCCGCCCGATACGTCGTGAACCGTCGCCGCGGCCATCGCCGTGAGGGCCGGCGTTCGCGACTGCAGCGTGACCACTCCGGTCCCCAGCCGCAGGCGCTCGGTCGCCGCACCGAATCCGGTCAGCGTCGAGAACGCCTCGCGCGCATGGATCTCGGGGACGAAGACGGCCTCGTACCCCGAGGCCTCGGCGGTCCGGACGAGGCGCAGCGCGTCGTTCCAGGGAAGCGGATCGCGGAGCACGAGCCCCATGCGGCCCTCGGTCATGGCCGGCGGCGGTCCCGGCTCACGGGTGGGAACGGCACGCGTCCGGTCAGTCGGGGTGGTCGACGGGACGGTAGTCGATCGTGATCTGGGAGGAACCGCTCTGGCCCGTGGAGCCCTTCGGCGGCGTCATGGCCTTCCGGACGCGCCACATGACGAAGGCGGTGATCGCCAGGATGCCAAGGAAGACACCGAGCGCGACTCCGAGCGCGATCTTGAGGACGAGCCAGAACGCGCCGGTCGCGATCAAAACGATGAGCAGGAGCAGCAACCAGATCATGCGGCCAGTCTAGGCCACCGCCGCCGAAACCGATGTGGTGTGTTCGTTGCGCCGGCTACTCGAGGTAGCCGAGGCCGCGAAGGTGGTCCTCGATCTCGACGACCTCGGACTCCTCGAGCCCGGACGCCTCGGATTCCTCCATGCGCGGCGGCGCCCTCGGCCGGCTCGACCGCGCCGTGGCCCACCAACTCGTGCAGCACGCGGCCCGTTGCGCGGATGGACGCCGGCGCGTCGGCGGCGGCGAGGATGGTCGGCGCCAGGTCGATCAGGTGCACCGCGTCGGGGAGCGCGGCGGCGTCGACCGATGGCCCGGCGGCGGCGAGCACGCCCTCGATGCGATGGTCGCCCGAGCTCCAGTCGGCCGGCTCGACCGCGTGGCGGGCGTGCGTGAGCATGTAGAGGTCCCGCGGCTGCGAGCAACAGGTCCGGAGCTTCCTCCTCGTACTTGCCCTTCAGCACCTCCTCGCGGAGGGCCACCGACTCGACCGGCGCCTCGCCCGTGCGCGGGTCCCGAAAGCCGGTGAGGCGCGCCGACACCTCGTCCCGCACGCGCGCGAAGTCGCCGGGATCGACGATCCCGCCTGCCTCGCGGCCGGCGAGGTTGACGTTCACGCCTTCCCCCGTCGAACGGATGCTGGTGTACGCCTGCGTCTTCGACCAGTTCACCGCCTGCGGGAGCGACACCTTGCCGTGCAGCCCGAGCGTGTCGTACACCTTGCGCGCGATCGTCCGGACGGGCCCCCATTGCATGGGACCGAAGACGGCGTTCGACGCCGAGAACTTCAGCAGGTCCACGTGCTCCAGCAGGCGGTCGACGTTCACCGTGCCCGTGCACGCTCGCATCCCGTGGTCGCTCATGAAGATGACCAGGTCCTCCGGGGCGGTGCGGTCCACCAGCCGCCCGATCCCCTCGTCCAGCAGCCGGTAGACGTCGCGTACCTTCTCGGCGAGCGGCTCCTTCGAGCGCTTCCGCGTAGTCGGGATGGTCGGGCGACACGTATTCGTTCAGGCAGTGCTGCACCCGGTCCGGCGCGACGAACACCGCGACGGCCACGCGCCAGTCGGTGGTGTCCATCAGGTGCTCGGTCGCGCGCTGCCGCGCGCGGGTCACCTGCAGTGCCTCCTCCAGGAACGGCACCGGCTTGTGCCGGTAGGTCGTCCACGACATGCCGTTGATGGGGAACGGAACGCCGGCCTTCTCCAGGTCGTCGGCCAGCGACGTCGGATGCGTGAACGGTCGCCCGGTCGGCAGCACGCCACCCCCGATCAACTTGCCGCTGATCGCCGGCGGAGGCGAGGTCAGGGGGACGTTGATGCTCAGGGTCTCGACCCCGGCCCGCGTGAGGTCGTGCAGGAACGTCCGCTCGCGGATCGACGTGAAGCTCACCGGCTTCTGGCTGGAGCCGCGCCGGTTCTCCAGGATGTCGAACACCCCGTGGTCGACCGGGTCGACGCCCGTCAGGAAGGACGGCCACGCCGACCAGGAGTGCGTCGGGATCGTCGAGGTCAGGACGGCCCGCGCGCCCCGGCCGATCAGCGCGGCCAGGTTGGGCAGGGCGCCCGCCTCCATCAGCGGATCGAGGATGCGCCAGTCGGCGCCGTCCCATCCGATCACCAGGACTCTTCGTGTTGGCTCGGTCATGCGCACGCATCCTAATGGAGTCGCAGGCCGGTCGAATGCGACACCACGGTGCCGCGTTGGATGCTCACCCCGCCGGCCCTTGTCCTCGTCGCGGATTGAGGGCCCCGGCGGGTTCCGGCCAGAATGGCGGCCCATGCTCGAAGAGCGCTCGGCCATCGATTGCCTGCTCGCTCCCCGGTCGGTCGCGATCGTGGGGGCGTCGCCGAAGTCCTACGTCGGCAGGGTGGTGATCGAGAACCTCCTGGCCCTGGGGTTCGAGGGACCGATCTACCCGGTGAACCCGCGGTACGACGAGGTCCTGGGCCTCCCGTGCTACCCGTCGATCGAGGACGTCCCCGAGACACCCGAGGCCGTCGCGGCGGCGGTCCGGATCGACCTCGTCCCCGGGGTCTTGCGGTCGGCCGGCGCCCGCGGCGTGCGTGCGGCGATCGTGCCGGGCGGCGGGTACTCGGAGACCGGGGACGCGGCCCGGGTCGCCCAGGCCGAGATCGCCGAGGTCGCGCCCGAGTTCGGGATGGCGGTCGCCGGGCCGAACTGCATGGGCGTCATCGCCCCGGGACGCGCGGCGCTCTACATCGGGACGATCCCGGAGCACCTGCTGACCGGAACCGTGGCCGTCGTCTCGCAGAGCGGCTCGGTGATCGAGGCGATGGTGAACATGGGCCCGCGCGTCGGGTTCTCCGCCCTGGTGTCCTCGGGAACCGAGGTCGCCACCTCGTGCGGCGAGTACCTGTCGTACTTCGCATCCGATCCGGCGACCAGTGCCGTGTGCGTGTTCCTCGAGGGGTTCCGCGACCCGGAGGCATTCATCGGCGGCGCGAAGGCGATGCGACTGGCCGGGAAGCCGCTGGCGGTGCTGCAGGCCGGCCGGTCGGCGGAGGCCGCGGCCGCGATCGCCGCGCACTCGGGAACGCTGGCCGGGTCCGACGAGGTGGTGACCGGGCTGCTCCACCAGCTCGGCGCGATCGGGCTTGACGATCTGGACGAGCTCATCGAGGCGGCGGAGCTGTTCGCCGGCGGCCGGCTGCCGGAGGGCCGGCGCATGATCGCGGTGGGCGACTCGGGCGGGGAGGCGCAACTGGTGGCGGACCATGCCCGCGCGCTCGGGTTCGAGCTGCCCGAGCCGAGCGAGGCGATGCGGGCGCGGCTGCAGGCGCGCTGGCCGCACTTCTCCTACATCGGAAACCCCGTCGATCCGTGGGGCGTCGACGCCGACTTCCCGCCGCTGTACGACGAGATCCTCCAGGCGATGGCCGACGAGGACGTCGACATCGTCGCCGTCGCGCTGGACAAGATCACCTCCTGGATGGGCGACCACGAGATCGACCTCGGGGCCGCCGGCGCCCGGTCGCTGATCGAGGCCGTGAAGCGAACGGGAAAGTTCGGCGTGTACTTCACGCTGCACGGCATGGGCCCGGCACACCCCGCGGTCCGCGAGGAGCTCCGGGCCGCGCGCGTCCCGCTGCTCCACGGCCTGCGCCCGTCGCTGGTCGCCCTTCGACGGGCGTCCTGGTGGCACGCGTGGCCGCCGCGGACGCCGCCGGAGGCCCGCGCCGGCGAGGCCGTGCCGTTTGCTCCCGACGAGCCGGGGCCGGTCCTGTCGGAGGCATCGAGCCGGCGGATCCTGGCCGCGTACGGTGTGCCGATGGTCGACGCGGACGTCGCCGCGACCGCCGGCGAGGCCGTCGCAGCTGGCCGAGCGGCTCGGATACCCGGTGGTGATGAAGGCCGACGCGCCGGGAGTCGCGCACAAGTCGGCGGCGGGCATCGTGGCGGTGGGCATCGCCGGGCCCGACGCCGTGCGGGAGACGTTCGACCGGCTCGTCGCGCGCGCGGACGCGAACGGGACGCCGGCCCGCGGCGTGCTGGTCGAGTCGACCGCTTCCGGCGTGGAGGTCATCTGCGGAATGCGGCACGACCCCGTGTTCGGCCCGGTCGTGCTGCTCGGCGTCGGCGGGACGCTCACCGAGGTCCTGAAGGACGTGTCGGTCCGGCTGGTGCCTCCTTCGAAGGAGGACCTGGACGAGATGCTCGATGAATGTGCGGTCGGCCGGCTGCTGGCGCGGACGGGCGCGGACCCGAGCGGTGCTCCTGGCCACGGTCGCCGGGCTCGCCCGGCTCGCGACTGGATCACCCGGAGGTCGCGCGAGGTGGACGTCAACCCGATCTTCGTCGCGGACGGTCGGGACCGCGGCCGCGGACGCGCTGGTCGTGCTGGCGGAGGCGGAATCGTCGAATGCGAGCTCACGATTGCCGGCACCGGCCGGCGGAAGGAGGCAGTCGATGACCGACACCGATCACCGCGTCCATCCGGATCCGGGTGGGCTCGGAGGACGCGCACTACGGCTCCATCGCCGCGGGCGCGTACGTCATGAAGATCTTCGGCGACCTCGCGACCGAGATCACCGTCCGCCGCGACGGCGACGAGGGGCTGCTGCGCGCGTACGAGAAGGTCGAGTTCCTGGCGCCGGTGCGGCCGGGCGACTTCCTGGAATGCCGGGCCACGCTCGTCCGCGAGGGCAACACGTCGCGGACGTTCGAGGCCGAGGCGTGGCGGTGATCGACGCGCGTCCCGACCTCGAGGAGTCGGCCGTCGACTTCCTGGACGAGCCGGTCCTGGTGGCGAAGGCGACCGGCGACCACGGTCGTGCAGTCGCACCTGCAGCGCAAGGGCTGACCGCCGAGGGCGGATGCGGTTGCCCGACGATCCGGATGCACCGCACGAGGAGCCCGCGTACGCGGGCATCGACGACCGTTCGCGAAGCTGCCGCTGGTCCTGGACCCGGCCGACCTGGCACGGCGTCGACGTCGCGATCGTCGGCGCGCCGATCGACGAGACGGTCTCCTACCGGCCGGGGGCGCGGTTCGGCCCACGCGCCATCCGCGCGCGCCGACCGATCGGCGGCGGCTCGCCGCCGTCGATGCCGAACATGGACGTCGGCGTCGACCCGTTCGAGGTGCTGACCGTGGTGGACCACGGCGACGTCCGAGGTGGTACCCGCGGACAAGGACCGCAGCCACGCCGCGATCCGGCGGATGGTCGCGCGAGATCGTGCGCCGCCGGCGTCGATCCCGATCGTGCTGGGCGGCGACCACTCGATCGCACATCCCGACGTCGGCGCGGTCGCGGAGCACGCTCGCCGACGGCGAGACGCTCGGGCTGATCCACTTCGACGCGCACGCCGACAACGCGGACTACGTGCGGGCGTCGCGCTCTCGCACGGGACGCCGCTGCGCCGCCTGGTGGAGGACGGCTCGCTGAAGGGCGAGAACATCCTGCAGATCGGCCTGCGCGGCTACTGGCCGCGACCCGGAGGACTTCGAGTGGGCTCGGCGAGCAGGGGTTCCGCTGGTGGCTGATGGACGAGGTCGGCCTGCGCGGGATGGAGCCCGTGATCGACGAGGTCGTCGCGCGATCGCCGGACGTCCTGGGACCACATGTTCCTGTCGTTCGACATCGACGTGGTGGATCCGGGTTCGGCGCCCGGGACCGGGACGCCCGAGCC
>CAVYRK010000009.1:0-28193 GCA_963770955.1 uncultured Actinomycetota bacterium | reverse complement strand
AAGCCCCGCATCGAAAGACCAGCCCCCCGGGGGGAACGTTCCGACGAGGCGAGCGAACGGTGACCGTCGAGATATGGTGTCCGGTGGATGCCGCCCAGGAAACGAAGTCCTCCACGGCGGTTCCGAGATCGCTCGCGATGAACGCCCCGGCCGGGCGATCGATGTCGGTGTCGGTCAGGCCTCGGGCGCGGAGCGGGTGCGCGCGCCTCGTTCGCCAGCAGGCGTGCGCTCTCCCCACCTCTGCGGCGGTGGACGTGGGGGAGGCCCGGCTCGGCGCTGTCATCCTGCTTGTCGACATCCACCTCTCCATCCCGCGGCTGTTCATGTGCGTCGCGAACTGCCATGCCTTCGTCGTTCCCCGGGACCGCCGCCCGCACACCCGTTTGCACGTGCCCGGTTCCGGGTAGCACGCACAAGAGCGCCGACGACCCATGCGTCGCAGCGCGGCAGCGCTCCCGGCTCGGCGATCGGGCTTGCACGCCGGTGACTGCCAACGATCGAGAAGGAGACTGGAGATGAGCAAGATCGCCTCCGAGCTGCTCGTGGAGCGACTGATCGATTGGGGCGTCGACACGGTCTTCGGCCTCCCGGGCGACGGCATCAACGGGATCATGGAGGCGCTCCGCCGGCAACGAGGACCGGATCCGGTTCGTCCTCGTGACGCACGAGGAAGCCGCCGCCTTCATGGCGTGCGGCTACGCGAAGTCCACCGGCAGGCTCGGCGTGTGCCTGGCAACGTCCGGCCCCGGCGGCATCCACCTGCTCAACGGCCTCTACGACGCGAAGCTGGACCACCAGCCGGTGCTCGCGATCACCGGGATGCAGGAGACGGAGCTGCTGGGCACCGGCTACCAGCAGGAGGTGCACCTCGAGAAGCTCTACATGGACGTCGCGCGGTACAACGAGATGGCGCTCGTCCCGGTCGAGATCCCGGCGCTCGTCGACCGAGCCGTCAAGACGTCGCTCGCGCACCGCACCGTCTCGCACCTGACGTTCCCAAACGACGTCCAGATCGCCGACGCGGACGCCATGCCCGTTCTCTGGCCCCGCTCCGGCGCGAACGCCGTCGACCGCGCCGGTCTTCCCCGCGCTGCCCCTGGTCGCGCCGCGCGAGGACCTGCCGCGGGCCGCGCGGTGCTCGACGAGGGCGAGCGCCGTGGTGATGCTGGTCGGCGCCGGGGCGATCGGCGCCGGCGACCGAGGTCCTGGAAGCCGCCGAGCTGCTCGGGCAGCCCGGTGGTCAAGAGCCTGTCCGGCAAGGCCGCCGTCCCCGATCGTCATCCGCTGGTCACCGGCGGCGTCGGCCTGCTGGGCACGCGCCCGTCCGCGGACGCGATGGAGGGTGCGACACCCTGTTCATGGTCGGGACGAACTTCCCGTACACGAAGCACCTCCCCGAGCCGGGCAAGGCGCGCGTCGTGCAGATCGACGCCGACCCGGTCCGGGCCGGCAATCGCCTCCCCACCGAGGTGGCGTTGGTCGGCGACGCGGGCGCGACGCTCCGGGCGCTGATCCCGATGCTGCGCGCGCAGCGACCGATCGCGGGTTCCTGGAGAAGGCCCAGAAGGACATGGAGGCGTGGCGGTCGGACATGGAGGCGCT
The DNA here is from genome assembly GCA_963770955.1 of uncultured Actinomycetota bacterium. Lineage (GTDB taxonomy): Bacteria > Actinomycetota > UBA4738 > UBA4738 > UBA4738 > DASPTB01. The sequence goes on along the minus strand of CAVYRK010000009.1, from coordinate 26,591 downwards.
CGAGGACTCGGAACGCGACTCCCATCCAGCCGCAGTACCTGATGCGCGTCATCGACCGCCTCGCCGACGACGACGCGATCCTCTCCTCAGACTCGGGGACGATCGCGACGTGGGCGGCGCGCCACTTCGACATCCGCGGCGACCGGAAGTTCATGCTCAGCGGAAACCTCGCGAGCATGGCGCCCGCCGTTCCGTACGCGATCGCGTCGCAGGTCGCGTACCCCGGTCGCCAATGCATCGCGTTCGTCGGCGACGGCGGGTTCGCCATGTTGATGGGCGGAGTTCATGACCGCGGTGGAGCACAAGCTCCCCATCAAGGTCGTCGTCGTGAACAACGGCTCGCTCGGACAGATCCTGTGGGAGCAGATGGTGCTGGGCTACCCCGAGTACGGCGTGCGGCGTCGCCGGCCGATGCGCTTCGCGGACTGGGCGCGCGCGTGCGGCGGCCTCGGCATGCCGGTCGACGAGCCGGGCGACGTCGAGGGAGCCATCAAGGAGGCGTTCGCCTTCGAGGGCGCGGCGCTGGTGGACGTGGCCGTCAACCCGGACGAGCCGCCGATGCCTCCGCGGGTGACCCGCGAGCAGGCCACGAAGTTCGCCCAGGCGTTCCTGCGCGGACAGCCGCGAAAGCGGCCGATTGCCACGACGCTCTTCCGCGACAAGCTCGACCAGTTGAAGGGCTGAGCGTGCGCTCCACCCACCCGGCCGACCGACAGGAGCCTCCCGCCGCGGCGACGGAAGCGTCGGCCTCGATCCGGCCGAACCAGCGATCGCTGGTCGAGGACCTCCGCGATGCCGTGGTCGGGCGAGGTCCGGTTCTCCGACGGCGACCGGGCGATGTATTCGACCGACTCGTCGAGCTACCGGCAGGTGCCCATCGGCGTCGTGATCCCGAGGACGGTGGACGACGTGGTGGCGGCGGTGGAGGTGTGCAGGCGCCACGACGTTCCCGTGCTCCCGCGTGGCGGCGGCACGAGCCTGGCCGGGCAGTGCTGCAACGTCGCCGTGGTCCTCGACTTCTCGAAGTACCTGAACCGGCATCCTCGACCTGGACCGGGAGCGGCGGCTCGCCCGCGTGCAGCCCGGCCTGATCCTCGACCACCTCCGCGATCGCGGCGAGGCGGGGGCCGCCGCGCGTCACGTTCGGCCCGACGCCGTCGACGCACGACCACTGCACGATCGGCGGCATGGTCGGCAACAACTCGTGCGGCAACTACTCGATCATGTCGGAGTTCTACGGGGCGGGTCCGCGGATGGCGCACAACGTGGCCGAGCTGGAGGTGCTCACCTACGACGGGCTGCGGATGCGCGTCGGGCCCACGACGGAGGACGAGATCGATCGGATCGTCGCCGGCCGGCGGCCGGCGCGGCCGAGATCTACCGCGACCTCCGCGACCCTGCGCGACCGGTACGCCGAGCTCATCCGCGAACGCTTCCCGTCGTTCCCGCGGCGCGTGTCGGGCTACAACCTCGACGGCCTGCTGCCGGAGAACGGCTTCGACCTCGCGTACGCGCTCACCGGCACCGAGGGCACGTGCGTCACGTTCCTCGAGGCGACGCTCCACCTGGTCGACAGCCCGCCGGCGCGCTCGCTCGTCGTCGTCGGGCTTCGAGGACCTCTACGCGGCCGCGGCCCAGATCGTCGCGGCGCGCGAGCACCGGCCGCTCGCGCTCGAGGGCTTCGACGAGGTGCTGATCCAGGACAACATCACGCTCGGCATCCACGAGGACGAGCTCCGCATGCTGCCCGACGGTCGCGGCTGGCTGATGGCCGAGTTCGGTGGCGACGACAAGAGCGAGTCCGACGACAAGGCCCGGGCGTTCATGGACGACATGCGCCGCCGGCCCGGCCATCGCGCGCGGGAGGCTGTACGACGACCCGCGCCGCAGAGACGCAAGATCTGGGAGGTCCGCGAGTCCGGGCTGGGCGCCACCGCCTACGTCCCCGGCAAGGCCGACACCTTCGAGGGGTGGGAGGACTCGGCCGTGCCTCCCGAGCACCTCGCTCGCGTACCTGCGGATCTGCGCGGCCTGCTTCGACCGGTACGGCTACGCGGTGCTCGCTCTACGGGCACTTCGGGCAGGGGTGCGTCCACACGCGGATCGACTGGGACCCGCACACGGCGCACGGCGTCCGCGACGTGGCGGCGATTCCTCGACGAGGCGTCCGACCTCGTCGCTGTCCTACGGCGGGTCGCTGTCGGGCGAGCACGGCGACGGCCAGTCCCGCGGCGAGCTGCTCCCGAAGATGTACGGCGACGGAGCTCGTCCAGGCGTTCCGCGAGTTCAAGGCGATCTGGGACCCGGACGGGACGCATGAATCCCGGCAAGGTCGTCGACCCGAACCCGATCGTCTCCAACCTCCGTCTCGGGCACGGACTACGCGCCGCCGCCGGTCCCGCACCCACTTCTCCTACGACGGGACGGCGGGAGCTTCGCGCACGCCGCCACCCGGTGCGTCGGCGTCGGCGAGTGCCGCCGACACGGAAGGCGGGCACGATGTGCCCGAGCTTCATGGTCGACCCGCGAAGAGAAGCACTCGACGCGCGGCCGGGCGCGCCTGCTCTTCGAGATGATGCGCGGCGACGAGATCGAGCTGTGGAAGAGCCGACGAGGTCCTCGAGGCGCTCGACCTGTGCCTGTCGTGCAAGGGCTGCAAGACCGAATGCCCGGTCAACGTCGACATGGCCACGTACAAGGCCGAGTTCCTCTCGCATCACTACCGCGGCAGGCTGCGGCCCCGGCCGCGTACGCGCATCGGCCTGATCCACTGGTGGGCGCGGCTCGCCTCCCGGGCCCCGCGGCTCGTCAATGCGGTGACGCACGCGCCGCTGCTCGGCGCGCTGCTGAAGCGTCTGGGCGGTGTCGCGCCGCAGCGCCGAGCCCCGCGGTTCGCGCACTCAGACGTTCCGGAGCTGGTTCGAGGCGCGACCCGTCCGGAACGCGGGACGGCCCGCAGGTGCTTGCTGTGGCCGGACACGTTCACCAACTACCTCCGTCCGGAGACCGGGAAGGCGCACGTCGAGGTGCTGGAGGACGGCCGGCTTCCACGTGGTGCTCCCCCAGCGGGTCCTCTGCTGCGGCCGCCCCCTCTACGACTACGGAATGCTCGACACCGCGGAGCGGCTGCTGCGCACGCACGATCGAGACGCTGCGGCCGCACATCCGCGCGGGGACGCCGCTCGTCGGCATGGAGCCGAGCTGCGTGGCCGTCTTCCGCGACGAGCTCACCGAGCTCCTGCCCGATGACCTCGACGCCGAACGCCTCCCGAAGCAGACCCTCATGCTGAGCGAGTTCCTCGCGGATCGGGTGCCGTCGTGGGAGCCGCCGCAGCTCGAGCGGAAGGCGCTGGTACAGCGACACTGCCACCACGGCGCGGTCATGGGGTTCGACGCCGAGGAGGAGCTGCTCCGCAAGATCGGGCTCGACCTCTCGTTCCCGAACCCCGGCTGCTGCGGCCTCGCCGGGAGCTTCGGCTTCGAGGCTGGGAGGAAGTACACGTCTCCATGGCGGTCGGCGAGCAGGCACTGCTGCCGGCGGTTCGGGAGGACCCCGACGACACGATCGTGGTCGCCGACGGCTTCAGCTGCCGCACGCAGATCGAGCACGGCACGGGACGTCGGGCGATGCATTTCGCCGAGGTGATCCGCCTCGCCCAGCGCGCGGCGGCGGGGAGCTAGGGCGATGGCGACGCGTGCGGCGACGCGGTACGACACGACGATCGACTCTGTCTCCGTGTCGGCGTTCACCATCCCCACCGATCAACCCGAGGCCGACGGCACGTTCCAGTGGGATTCGACGACGGTGGTGGTTGCCGAGCCGAGTGCCGGCGGCACCACCGGACTGGGCTTCACCTACGGTCCCGAGGCCTGCGCAACGATGCTTCGGGAGCTGCTGGTCCCCGCGGTGCAGGGAGCCGATGCGATGGACGTCCCCGGCGCGTGGCTGTGCATGGTCCGTGGCATCCGGAACACCGGCCGTCCCGGCGTCGCCTCGATGGCGGTCGCGGCGATGGACACCGCATTGTGGGATCTCAAAGCCCGCCTGCTGGAACTCCCCCTCGCGACCCTGCTCGGCAGGGTCCGCGACACGGTCCCGCTGTACGGGAGCGGAGGGTTCACGAGCTACACGGAAGCACGGCTCCACGAACAGCTGTCGGACTGGAAGGCTCGCGGCTTCGAGCGGGTCAAGATCAAGATCGGGCAGGACGACGGGGCCCGCGTGGACCGAGACCTCCGGCGGGTGGAGTTCGCCCGTGGCGTGATCGGCGACGGTATCGAGCTGTTCGTGGACGCCAACGGCGGCTACGGAGCGAAGCAGGCCGTCCGGGTGGCGCGCGAGCTGGAGGAGTCCGACGTGCGATGGTTCGAGGAGCCCGTGTCGTCCGACGACCTGACCGGGCTTCGCACCGTCCGCGAGTCGATTCCCATCGACGTGGCCGCCGGCGAGTACGGGTACGACCTCGCGTATTTCGAGACGATGTGCGCGGCGAGGGCGGTAGACGTCCTGCAGGTCGACGTCTCGCGCTGTGCGGGAATCACGGAATGGATGCGCGCCGCGGCGGTCGCCGCTGCCCACGGACTCGAGATGTCGGGCCACTGCGCCCAGTCGCTGCACGCGCATCCAGCCTGCGCGGTTCCCAACCTCCGCCACCTGGAGTACTTCCATGACCACGCACGGGTGGACCGGCTGCTGTTCGACGGGGTGCTCGAGCCCGACGGGGGCGTGCTGCGGCCCGATGCGTCACGTCCGGGTGCCGGGCTCGACCTGAAGCACTCGGACGCCCGGCGCTTCGAGCGATGAGCCGGCCCGAACATCGGATCACGGACACCGACACCGTTTCCGGGGAGGACGACATGGACGCGAACGGAGCACACGGACCGGGCAAGGTCGTGGTCATCACCGGCGCCACCTCGGGGGTGGGGCGGGCCACGGCACTTGCCTTCGCGGAGCGCGGTTGGCGCGTCGCGCTGCTCGCCCGCGGCGCCGACGGGCTGGAAGCGGCGGCCAAGGACGTCGAGGCCCACGGGGGGACGCCGCTGCCCATCGCGACCGACGTGTCGTCGGCCGAGGAGGTCGAGAGCGCGGCCGAGCAGGCCGAGGCCCGGCTCGGACCGATCGACGTCTGGGTCAACGACGCGATGACGTCGGTGTTCTCGCCGTTCCGGTGGATGGAGGCCGACGAGTTCCGGCGCGTCACCGAGGTGACCTACCTCGGCGCGGTGCACGGCACGATGGCCGCGCTCCGGCGCATGGTGCCGCGCGACCGCGGCGTGATCGTCCAGGTCGGCTCCGCGCTCGCCTTCCGCAGCATCCCGCTCCAGTCCGCCTACTGCGGCGCGAAGCACGCCGTGCACGGGTTCACGCAATCCGTCCGCACCGAGCTGCTCCACGACCGGAGCGGCGTGCGGCTCACCGATGGTCCACCTGCCGGCCGTCAACACGCCGCAGTTCGACCGGTGCCGGTCGCACATGCCGAAGGCGCCCGCAGCCCGTCCCGCCGATCTACCAGCCCGAGGTCGCGGCCGATGCCATCGTCTGGGCGGCGGAGCACCCCCGCCGCGAGCTGTGGGTGGGCGGCACGACGGCGGCGACCGTCTTGGCCAACCGCGTGGCGCCCGGCCTGCTCGACCGGTACCTCGCGCGGACCGGCTTCGACGCGCAGCAGACCGACGAGCCCGCGGAGGACTCGCCGGGTAACCTCTGGGCGCCGCTCCCCGGCGACCCCGGCGCCCACGGCCGGTTCGACCGCAGGTCGCACGCACGGAGCCTGGAATCCGGCCTCGGCCGGCACCGACGGGTGCTTCTGGCCGGATTCGCGGCCGCGGCGGCAGCGGGACTCGCGATCGCCCGGCGCTGCTGAGCGCGACGGGTGCCCGGACCCACCGCGGAGGCCGCGTGAGCGATCGGTACCCGCCGATCGCCGACTACGGGCTCATCGGCGACTGCCACTCGGCCGCGCTGGTCTCCCGGACCGGTTCGATCGACTGGTGCTGCCTCCCGCGCTTCGACTCGGGAAGCTGCTTTGGACGGCTGATGGATTGGAAGGGTGGCGGTCACTGCACGGTCTCCCCGAGGGACTCGCGCACGACGTCGACCCGCTCGTACGTGGACGGCACCCTGGTCTTGGAGACGTCGTTCCGAACACCGGCCGGCCAGGCGAAGCTGATCGACTTCTTCGCGATGCGGGAGGGCGGCCGCGAGCGCCCGCGACGGCAGATCGTCCGGATCGTGGAGGGCGTCCGCGGCCGGGTGGACGTCCGTATCGAGGTCGCGCCGCGCTTCGACTACGGGGAGGTGCGTCCGTGGATGCGGAGAATCGGCGAGCGCACGTTCGCGGCCATCGGTGGGCGCGACGGATTGGTGGTCGCGTCCGACGCCGCGCTCTCGATCGAGCGCAGACACGATCTGGTGGCGACCGTTCCCGTCCGGGAGGGCGAGCGGATCGGTTTGTCCCTCCGCTACCTCCGGGCGGAGGACGTGGAGGGCGGGGACGAGGAGGCCAGCGGCCTGGAGCTCGACCGGCGGCTCGACGAGACCGTCGGGTGGTGGCGCCGCTGGCGGTCACACGGCGAGTACGAGGGTCCCGATCCCAAGGGCGTGCTCCGTTCCGCGGTGACGCTGAAGGCGCTGACGCACGCGCCCACCGGCGCGATGGTCGCGGCACCGACGACGTCGCTGCCGGAGGTCGCCGGCGGCGACCGCAACTGGGACTACCGGTTCAGCTGGATCCGGGACTCGGCGCTCGCCGCCCGCGCGCTCACGTCGGTGGGGCATCACGTGGAGGCCGACGGCTTCCGGCGGTTCGTCGAACGCAGCTCCGGCAGCGCGGAGGAGCTGCAGGTCATGTTCGGCGTCGGCGGTGAACGAAGACTCGCCGAGTCCACCGTCGACACGATGGGAGGCTACCGAGGCGCGTCGCCCGTCCGCGTCGGCAACGAAGCGCACCGCCAGGAGCAGCACGACATGTTCGGCCAGGTGCTGGACCTCGCGTGGGAGTGGCACCGGCGCGGCCATTCGCCGCACGACGACCACTGGGAGTTCCTGGTCGAGGTGGTGGAGCAGGCGTCGCGCCGCTGGAGCGAGCCGGACCGCGGGCTGTGGGAGGTTCGTTCGCGGCCGCAGCACTTCGTCCACTCGAAGGTGATGTGCTGGACCGCGCTCGATCGCGGCCTCCGTCTTGCTGAGGAGTGCGACCGGCGTGCCCCCGTGCGCCGGTGGCGCCGGACGCGGGACGAGATCAGGAGCGCCGTCGAGGAGCACGGCTACCGTTCGCGACGTGGCGTCTTCGTGCGAGCCTTCTCCGGATCGGAGATGGACGCGGCGCTGCTGCTCCTCCCGCGCACCGGGTTCGTCGATTGGCGGGACGAGCGCATGGTCCGCACCGTGGACGCGGTCCGCGAGGACCTGGAGGTGGACGGCCTCCTGTACCGCTTCCGTCCGGACGAGGACCCCGCCCGGCAGGAGGGAACGTTCGTCGCGGCGACGTTCTGGCTCGCCGAGTGCCTCGCGCGGCAGGGACGGGCTGGCGAGGCGCGAACGGTCTTCGACCGTGCGGCGGCCACGGCCAACGATCTCGGGCTGTTCGCGGAGGAGTACGACCCCCGGGGGAAGCGGATGCTCGGCAACTTCCCCCAGGGTTTCTCGCACCTGTCGCACATCCTGGCGGCCGACGCCGTCCGCGGTGCGGACGGCGCGGTCGAATGACGCGCTACGGCGCCATGCTGTCCCGCTCCTCCAGGACGCGCTGCTGTCCGCCATCGGGCGTGTTGCGCACGTCCTGCGTGATCGTCGTGCGTCGGGAACCGCCGGAGATCATGAAGACGAGCCCCAGCAGGAACGCGACGCCGCCCACGATCAACAGGATCATGCCGACGGTGTGCACGCTGAAGCCCTTCGCCTGCGCGGTCACCGCGAACTCCAGGATCGCGCCGATGATCACCAGGGCGATCCCGAAGCCGAGCAGCCCTGCACCCGTGTTCCTGTTCATTGGTTGGACCCCCTTGAGATCGGGTGTGCCGACATGTTGTTCCCGCTCCCGCGACCGGCCAAACACCGCTCGGGGTACGCAGCGGCCGAATAGGATGGGAGATTCGCGGGGAGACGGGGAGTCGACGTGAGCACGACCGGCAAGTCGCAGGAGACCGTGACGGGCTTTCGTCACGAGGCGCTCCTGTACCGTGGGCCCGACGAGTTGGGCGGGGTCCTGCTCCCGATCATCCGGAGCGGGATCGACGCGGGAGACTCGGTCCTGGTGGCGGTCGATGAGGCCAAGGCAGCGCGCCTGGGCGCGGACCTCGGTGACGACTCGTCGCTCGTGCGGTTGGTCGACATGCGCGATGTCGGGCGGAACCCGGCACGGATCATCCCGGTATGGCAGTCGTTCGTCGCCAGGCATGCCGGCCCCGGCAGGGGCGCGCTGGGCGTCGGCGAGCCGGTCTGGCCGGGACGGAGCGCGGATGAGCTCGAGGAATGCGAGCTCCACGAGTCGCTGCTCAACGTCGCGTTCTCGGGCGGTCCCGCGTGGCGACTCGTGTGTCCCTATGACGTCGCGCACCTGTCCGAGGGCGAGATCCGCACCGCCTTCGACACACACCCCTCCGTGCCGGGGTTCCCGGCCACCGCCGATCCGGCTAGATTGCAGGGCGTCCCCGAGCGCTTCCGCGCGCCGCTTGCTGAGGTGCCCCACCCGCACGACGAGATCGCGTTCGAATCCGCCGGCGCCCTCGCCGGTCTGCGCGCCGCGGTGACGGCGCTCGCGCTCGAGGCGGGACTCAGCCGGGATCGTGCGGGGGACATGGCCCTCGCGGTGTCCGAGGTGGCCGCAAACAGCATCCGGCACGGGGGCGGTCGCGGCACGTTGATGATGTGGCACACACCCGGCGCGTTCGTCTGCGAGGTCCGCGACCGCGGCCACATCGACGATCCGCTCGTCGGCAGGATGGTCCCGGAGCCGCTGGCCGACGGGCAGCGGGGGTTGTGGTTGGTCAACCAGCTGTGCGACCTGGTCCAGCTGCGGTCGCTCGACGACGGGGTGGTCGTCCGACTGCACGCGCTCGCCGCGGAACGCGTGGCCTAGGCCGAGCGTGGACGCAAGAATGGCCAACGCTCGCACACGGGCGATCGGCTCGCTGGCGGCGGGAGTCGTCGTGTTCGGAGTGGTCTGGCTGATCTCGCCGTGGCAGATCGCCGCCCTGTGCGGCTGGGACGCGACGGCGGCGACGTTCGCATTCTGGGTGTGGATCAACATCGGCCGCATGGGCAGCGCCGAGACCGCCGACTACGCGACCCGCGAGGACGACTCGCGGACGGAAGCCGACCTGCTGCTGCTCGGCGCCTGCGTGGCGAGCCTGGTCGGCGTGGTCTTCGTGTTGCTGAAGGCCTCGCACGCGACCGGCGGGGTGCGCCCGTTGCTCATCGGCGTCGCGTTGCTGAGCGTGACGCTTTCGTGGACGGTCGTGCACACGGTCTACACGCTGCGGTACGCGCACCTGTTCTACATGGGTGGCGGCGGCGTCGACTTTCCCGGCACCACCACTCCGGGCTACGGCGACTTCGCCTATATGAGTCTGACGATCGGGATGACGTGTCAGGTCTCCGACACCGACGTGTCGTCCCACGAGATCCGCATGGCCGTCCTGCGGCACTCGCTCCTGGCGTACGTGTTCGGCTTCGCGGTGATCGCGCTGACGATCAACGTGGTGGCCGGGCTCCTCAAGTAGCGCCGCCTGGCCGGGCGGCGCCCGCAGGCGCGGGACCGCCCGGCACGCACGGCCGTGCCGTCGGGCGGGGGGTGAGCCCACCGGCACGATTCTGGAGATTTCGAGAGGGGGCCTACCCGCGTCCCAGGCGGGGCAAACTCGCCGCTGGAAGAATCCGAACCCGCAGGTCAGGGGCGGTTCAGTCGCTCCGTGGGTCGGTGGCGCGGGCGATCTCGGCGGGGTCGCCCCGCCGCTTCTCGACGACGGCGAACCGTTCGTTCTGCAGGACGAGCAGCTCGATGTCCGGCGCGACGTGTCCCAGCCGGACGATGAAGTGCGTGGGCACCGCGCGGACGCCCTCGTACTCCGTGAGGGTCACCTCGACGAACTCGGAGCAACCGGCGTCGCCGCACTCGCAGACGAGCCGCATGGTCTGGACGGTGGACGTCCCTTGCGCGGCGACATACCGAAGGCTCTCGTTCACGTCCCGGAACGAGGCCTCGTTCTCGGCCAGGCGCTGCTCGCGATCGGTCATGGCGCGGACGCTATCACGTCGTCCGCCTCCGGGATCACGCGTGCAACCAGAATGGCGGCGTCATCGCGGGCCGGCCCCCACTGGGGGTCGGTGATCAGCCGGTCGAGCGCGATCGCGATGTCGGCGGCCGTCGCGCCGCGAAGTCCCTCCAGCGCGCGCATCAGCCCCGCCTCGCCGTCGATCTCCATCCCCCGCCGCTCGTCGGTGACGCCGTCGGTGAACACGACCATCGCGTCGCCCGGGCCGAGGTCCACGGTCTCGTCCGAGAGCTCCGGGTCGGGGAACAGCCCAGCAGGGTGCCGGGTTGCCCGGCGGCTCGACCCGGTCCGTCGGCCGAGCACGATGGTGGGGAGCGGGTGCCCGCCGCAGGACACGGTCAGGCGGACCGACCGCGAGTCGGGCCGGATGCGGACGTACGCGACCGTGCAGAACCGCCCGTCCGTGGTCTGACGCAGCGGCCTCGTTCAGGGTGTCGAGGATCCGGCTGCGGGCGGCGTTCGTGCATGGCGGCGGCGCGGAGCGTGTACCGGGCCAGTCCCATGACGGCCGCCGCCTCCGGGCCCTTGCCGCACACGTCGCCGATCGCGACGCCCCAGCGCCGTCGCCGGTGTCGAACACGTCGTAGAAGTCCCCGCCGACCTCGTTCCCGGCGCCGACCGCGTGGTACCGCCCGTCGAACTCCATTCCGGGAACGATGGGATGCGCTGGGGCAGGAGGCTCTGCTGCAGCGTGTGCGCAACGCGATCCCGTTCCTGATACAGGCGCGCGTTGTCGACCGCGACGCCGGCGCGCCGAGCCAGGTCCTCGGCCAGCTTGAGGTCCTCGTCTCCGAACCGACGCGTGTCTCCGCCGAGCGCGAAGGTGATGGCGCCGACGATCTTCCCGCGTGCCGGGAGCGGAACGACCATGACGGAGGAGAGCCCGAGCTCGCGAAGGAGCTCCTGCACCTTCGGGTCGCGCGTCTCGTCGAAGGGGCGTGCGGCCGTGTCGGCGACCAGCTCGGACGTGCCGCCGCGGATCACGCGCGCGGCGCTGGTGGGTCCCTCGGGGTCGGCCGGATACAGCGATTCCATCTGCCGGGCGGCGGCGGTTTTCTGCGGGTCGGCGTGCGCGACGACGAGGCGCCTGATGTGGGAGGTCTCGTCGACGACGTCGACCGCGCACCAGTCGGCGATGTTCGGCACGGCCAGGTGCGCCACGCGGCTGAGCGTCAGGTTCCAGTCGAGCGATGACGACAGAAGGCGGCTGGCGTCGGCAAGGAACGAGAGGCGCTCTCGGGCCCGCTCGGCCTCGAGCCTCGAGCCCTGCTCGTTCTCGTACAGGCGCGCCCGGCGAAGCGCCTGCGCCGCCTGTTCGGCCAGCGTCATCGCAACGAGGGTGTCGCCGGGGGACACGCCGCGAACGTCCGGATAGCCGAGTGCGATGCCGCCGATGGGCCGGCCTTCCACCTGGAGCGGAAGGCAGATCAACGAGTGATCGAACGGCGAATCGAGCTGCGCGAGCAGGGGATAGCGCTGCTTCCGCTCGTCCTCCGAGGCGATCAGCACCGGCTGCGCCGTCCGGACGGCCTCGGAGAGGGGCAGGTCGGCGTCCACCCGGAAGCTCGTCCACTCGTCGGACCTGATGGCGTACGTTCCCAGGCGGCGAACGACCTCCAGGTACTCGCCGCTGCCGTCGAGCAGTGCCACGGTGCTGTTCGCCGCGCCCAGAGCGTCGCGCATTCCCTCCGACACGACGTCGAGCACCTCCTCCAGCGACACGGCCTCGGAGAGCGCGGAGCTGAGCGACGCGGCCGCCTCGGCGCCGCGCCGCGCGTCCTGCTCGGCGGCGTACAGGCGCGCGTTGTCGATGCGGACGGCCGCGCGGCGGGCGACTTCCTGCGCCACCGTCAGATCGGCGTCGCCGTAGCGCCGGCGCGGGTTCGTCGAGACGAGCGTGATCGTGCCCAGGATGCGTCCACGCGCGGCGAGCGGGACACACATGAACGACTGGAAGTGCAGTTCCTGGATGATCCGGAGGTGCTCGTCGTCCCGCGTCGTCTCACGGATGAACGCGTCCGTCATGTAGGCGGAGATCTCGGGTTGCCCGGTGCGGAGGACACGCGCGACCGGGTGCTTCCCCTGCGAGGACGGCGGGTAGCGGTCGCGGAGCGCCTCGACCTCGGGTCGACGCGCCGGGTCGGCATGGGACGCCGCCACCCGCCGAATCGTGCCGCCGTCGGTCACGTCGATGAGGCAGAGGTCGGCGATCTGTTCGACGAGCAGGTCGGCCAGGCGCGCGTACGCGCGCGGATAGTCCAGCTCCACGGCGAGCAGCGCGCTGGCCCGCGAGACGATCGACAGACGCATGGCCGACTGCTCCGCGGCCGTGCGCGCCGCCTGCTCCTGCTCGACGAGCAGGGCGCGATCGAGCACCTGCGCGCACAGCCCTGCGAGCGCGCCCAGCATCTCGACGTCGCCCACGTCGATCACGTGCGGTTGGTCGAAGCCGAGATAGAGGTGGCCCGTCAGGCGGCCCTTCAGCCGCAGGGGGGCGACGATCGCCGCGCGGTCCGCAGGGAACCGGTCGTCCGCGACGAGCGACCGCGCGTCCGCGGCGTGCGTCGCCGGAGCGGCGACGACGATGCCCCGCAACGCGATCGACGGAGGCAGAGGACGCTCGTCGTCGATCCCGATCTCCCGGAAGGGGTCGAGGCTCGCGTCGTCGAATCCCGTCGACGCGACGACGCGTTCGCGTCCTTCGGCCGGGACGAGCTCGTATACGGCCGATCGGGCGGCGCCCAGGGCGTCCCTGCTCTCGCTGGCGACCAGGGACCTGGCCTCATCGGGGGAGCTCCATGAGGCGAGGGCGCCCGTTACGGCCTGCAGCCTCGCCGTGCGCCCGGCCGCCGCCACCGCTTCCTTGCGGGCTCGCTCTTCCTTGCCGAACAGCAGCGCGCCGGACACCGCCAGCGCCGTGCGGCCGGCCAGGTCCTCGACGGCCTCCACGTCGGCCTCGCCGAGATCGCCCGGGCGGGTCGTCGCCGCGGCGAACGCGCCCAGCACGCGGTCCCGGGCGACCAGCGGCGACACGATCCACTGCGACGTGCCCAGTGCCGTGAGCACGGCCAGGTTCGCATCGCTGCCGGCGACGGTCCGCAGGAACCGCTCGGTGGTGGCCACCACCGAGCTGCGCGCAGGCGCGGCCGCCGACACCATCTCTTCCACCGATCCCAGGAAGAGCGGCGGGGTCAGCTCCTGGAGGCGTGCGTCGAGCGAGGCATCGACGTGGGCAGCAATGATCCGTTCCTCCCGGGCGCCTTCGGCCGGGAGCCAGATGAGGCATGACCCCTCGAACGACGCAGCCGTGAATCGCGCCACCGAGGTGAGCGCCTTGTCGTAGTCGAACGACTGGCCGAGCACCCCGCTGGCCTCGAGCAGCAGCGAGAGCCGTGATTCGGCCGCGCTCGCCCGCCGCCGCGCGTCCCGCTCCCGAGCGATCACCTCGACGGCCGCCGCGCCGACGGCCAGGAACACCGCGATGATCACCCAGCCGCTGATGCGGCCGCCACCCACCGTCGCGAATGTGGCCACCCTCCAGCTCCGAACGGGCGGTAGGAAGAGCCACCCGAGCGCCAACGTGGCGGGGATCAGTCCGCCGAGTCCGGCGACCCTGCCGCCGACGACGGTGGCCAGAGCGACCGGCAGCAGGTAGAGCAGGGCGGGGATGCTGATCGGGGGATGCGCGACGGCGAACGTGAGGCAGCTGACGATCGCCGCCCCACCGAGCGCCACCAACACGCCGAGGGCGCGCCGTTCGTCCTTCCACCCCAGGATGGAGCCCATCGCGGTTCTCCGGCGCTGTCGCCCATGCAGCCTACCGCAGCCATCCGCGCTCATCCCGCGCGACCCCACCCGCACGCGATTACCGTCGGCCATCAGAGGGTATCCAACCCAGAGGATCGCCCTCGTACGCATGCTGCGACGGGAGAGAGCTGGTGCCTCATGACCAACCCCCATTCGACCGGGCCAAACGGCGGGCTGACCGTCCACGAGGAGGGGGGTGGGACCATCGTCGTCGAGGTCCGGGGAGAGCTGACGCGGGACGGTCGTCTCGACGGGTTGCGCTCGGCGATCGAGCGACGCTGGGGCGACGAGACACGCGAGATCCGCGTGGATCTCTCGGAGGCCACGGCGATCGACCTCCAAGGCCTGGGAGCGCTGTTGGCCCTGCGGCGCCGGTGCGCGCAGCGGGGCGCCTCCTTCATGGTGGACAACCCGAGAGGTCCTGTTCGTTCGCGATTGGAGCAGACGGGGACCCTGGAGTACCTGCGCGGCGGGGGCGAGGGACACGCGCCCACCGGTTGATCAGCCCGCCTCCTCCGCGACCCGGTCCCTGAGTTGTTGCAGCGTCGCGGACAGCAGCCGGGAGACGTGCATCTGGGAGATGCCCAGGTCCTCCGCGATCTCGGCCTGCGTCATGTCGCGGAAGAACCGGAGGTACAGCAGCCGGCGCTCCCGCGGGGGGAGCTCTTTCACGTGCGGCGCCACGCTGGTCCAGGAGTCCAGGAGCTCAAGCGACGCATCGGGTCCGCCGACCCGCTCGAGGCGCGTACGGTCGTCGTCGCTCGGCGCGTCGAGCGACGACGTCGAGTAACCCTGCAGCGCCTCCATCGCCTCCAGGACGGCTTCCTCGGAGAGCCCCGTCCTTCTCGCGATCTCCGAGATCGTCGGCGGGCGGGCGAGCTCCTGGTGCAGGTCCGCGACGGCGCGGTTCACGGCCAGGCCGCTCTCCTGCAGGCTGCGTGGAACGCGGATCGCCCAGGTCCGGTCCCGGAAGTGCCGCTTCAGCTCACCCAGGATCGTGGCGGTGGCGTACGTGGAGAACTGCACGCCGCGCCCCGCGTCGAACCGGTCGATGGCTTTGACGAGCCCCAGGTTGGCCACCTGGATGAGGTCGTCCAGGGGCTCTCCCCGCCCCGAGAAGCGCCGTGCCAGGTAGGCGGCGAGCGACGAGAACCGCGCGACCAGCTCGTCCCGCGCGGAGGGGTCCTCGTGCACCCGCGCGAAGAGGTCGGCCACCTCCGTGGAGGGCGCCTCATGTTGCGGCTGCTCGTCGTCGCCCACGGCCTCGGCCCGGACCCTCAGGAGGGGTCGTCGTCGGGGCGTCCGGGACGCTTCGTGAAGCGGACGGCCGCCCGCCCCGCCACCCCGTCGAAGGACACGTCGTCGGCGATGGCGGTCACCACCTCACGGGCCAGCGTCTCGGGCACCCGGCCGTTCACCGGCTCGTCGACGTCCGCGGACACGACCACGTCGGCGTCGCGACCGCGCAGGGTGATCTCCACGGTCAGCTCGCTCGCTTCGCCGGGCGGCGACAGCAGATGCGCGCATGCTTCGCTGACGGCCAGGCGGAAATCCTCGACGTCGTCGACGGTCCAGTCGGCGATCGAGACGACGCCCGTCGCGGCCAAGCGAGCGACCCGCACGAACTCTGCTCGTGCGGGGAACGAGATGGTGATGGACGGGTCAGCGGGCATGGGGCTCCTCCGAGGGCCGGTATAGAGTAGTACGGCGTCGGGTAGCGACCGATCGAATGCGGCGGCATGACGCCGCGGGGAGGTGGGTACCGTCGATCTCGAGATGGAAACCAGTGCCAACGGCGATTGGATGGTGCTCACCGTCGCCGGCGAGGTCGACTTGAACACCGCTCCGCAACTCAAGGAGCGCATCAACGGGCTGATCACCCAGGGACACTCGAACCTTGTCGTCGACCTGGAGGGCGTCGAGTTCATGGACTCGACGGGTCTGAGCGCGCTCGTCAGCGGCCTCATGCGCACGAGCGAGGGCGGCGGCGGGATGGGGGTGGTCTGCACCCGGCCGCAGGTGCTTCGTCTGCTCGCTCTCACGGGCCTCGACCAGGTGCTGAAGGTCCACAGCAGCGTCGCGGAGGCTGTGGCCTGAACAGATAGATCCCGTTGCTGGAGTTCGGCATTTCGACGGTTGTCCCTGACCGGCGTGGGCATCAGAGTTGTATGCCCGACGTATGGATGCCTCGACGATGCGGTTGTCACTTCCGGCAGGCGTCTCCACCCCGGGGGCCGCTCGGGCCGCCCTCGGAGAAGAGGGACTCTCCGTCCCCCCGCGCCTCCTGTCCGACCTCCAGCTCCTGGTGAGCGAGCTCGTCACCAACAGCGTTCGCCACGCGGATCTCGCTCCGGGCCAACGCATCGAGCTGCGGGTGCACGTCGTGCCCCGCACCGTGCGGGTCGAGGTCGAGGACCCGGGTCCGGGATTCACGCCGACTCCCCGCCGGCCCGGCGATCGCCGCGACGAGGGGTGGGGCCTGTATCTCGTCGAGCGCATCGCGGACCGGTGGGGAGTCGTGGAGGGCCCGCCCGCCGTCGTCTGGTTCGAGATCGACTGGCCGCGGGACGCGTGAACCCGGTCAGTGGAAGATGCTCACGCCGCCGGGCCCGATGAGGAGCCCGACCAGGATCAGTACGATCCCGGCGAGCAGGCCGCCGCGAATCAGCGTCACGATCCCGGCGATCACCAGCACCACGGCGACGAGCCACAGCAACGTCGCCGCGGCGCCGGTCATGCCGAGAAGCGTCATGAGAGCCATGCGGATACCTCCCTGTCGTTGGTCACGGCCCTCTTCATACCCGCCATCCGCGATGTTCACGCGTCAACCGCATGCCGAACGCGGAGCGGGGACTAGGTGGTCTTCTCGGCCGTGCCGACGAACCCAGTCAGTCCAAAGCCGTCGATCGCGTACAGGGTGGGCGTCGAACCCCCGCTCGCCCACGCGAACTCGTACCGTCCCGTGGCGAGGTTCTTGTGGGCGTTCGTCCAGGAGGCTCCGGCCGAACAGGGGAGGGGACAGGTCAATGTTCGCACCTGTGGAGCGTGGGGGCCACTCTGCGCGGTGCCGCCGAACAACACGAGACTCGTGCCGAGGATCGCCAGCCCGGGCCCTTCCAGACCCGTGCCCGCCGGCGCGCCGCCCGGCACGGGGAGCTTTGCCAGCGGTGACCAGCCCCCGGCGGGACTGAACGCTGCCACACCGCGGTAGTAGTCGCCGGTCGCGTTCTCGCCGCCGGCCACGTACGCGTTGGTGGCGTCTGCGGTGTAGCCGAAGTTCCAGTTGGCCTGGATCATGTGGAACCCGGTGTCCGACCACTGGCCCGTGCTCGGCTTGTAGACCCAGGTGTTGTCCACGATCCCATCGACCTGGCCCGTGTCCGACCCAGCGTCGCCGCCGAACACGTAGAGCCGGCCGCCGATCCATGCGCATCCCTCGTCGCGCAGGTAGAGGTCTCCCGTGAGCATGGTGTGCATGTTGGGTCCCGAGGACCAGCGCGAGCCCTTCTTCTTGGAGGGGTCGTAGATCTGCAGCGTCGACAGCAGCTGGCCGGCGAGCGTGATGCCGCCCACGACATATACCTTCGACCCGTCGGTGCACACGGCGGACTGAGCCAGCGCGCCGGAGGGGATGGGCGAGTTGTCCGTGGTCCACGAGTTCCCGGTGGTCGAGTAGACCTGCACGCCGTCGTACATGTGGGAGAAGTCGTTCAGCCATCCCCCGACCACGTAGACCTTGTTCTTCAGGAACACCGCTCGCGCCTGGGTGACGGTCTTCGGCGGCGACGCGATCGCGGTCCAGGTCGTCTGCGGCGCCGGCCGAGCCACTGCGGGCGCACCCACCAGCGCTCCGCACACGACGGTCAACGTCACGACGGGCACTGCCAGTCTGCGAAGCATCTCGTTCCCCTTCCCCCCGGCCGGGTATGCGTCCGGCCCGCTGCTGCCGAATCGCCCGCGCATCATGCGCTCGGCGGGCCGCTCGCGCAAGAGGCGATCGGGCTGAATCGGTCGATTCGGGTGCCGGAACCGTGCCCGGGTCCGCCGAGGGCGGAGTCCCTCGAAAGGGGCCATTCGTTCCTGCCGATACACACCTCGTGCGGCGGAACGTCCTCCACCCGGAACGGCCCGCGGGCGCAACTCGGATCGGGGCGACGGCCATCTCGCTTGCCCTGGTGCTCGGTGCGACCGTCTTCACGCTGACGGCCGGCCTGGCTCTGAAGGCCCCCTGCGCCTCCGGCAACTGGAAGGACGGCCGCCAGTACCGCCAGTACTGCTACTCGGACGTCGTGTCCCTCTACCGGTCCGAGCAACTGTCCGGCAACCGGCTTCCGTATCTGAACGCGTGCGAGGGCTTCGTCCCCTGCGACGAGTACCCGCCCGTGACGATGTACTACCTCCGCGCGGCCGCGTGGGTCACCGGCAACAGCACGTCCTTCTTCTGGGTGAACGTGCTCGCGCTCTCGGCCCTTGCGTTGGTGACGTCGTGGGCGCTGTTTCGGATGGCGGGCGAGCGGGCCCTCTACTTCGCCCTGGCCCCGACGCTGCTGCTCTACGGCTTCATGAACACCGACCTGATCGCCGTGGCCCTCACCACCGTGGCCACGCTGCTCTTCTTCCGTCGCAGGGACGGCTGGTCCGGGTCGCTCCTCGGCCTGGGCATCGCCGCCAAGGTCTATCCGGCGGCGATCCTCGTCGCCTTCGGGCTGCAGCGCCTTCGGGAGCGGCGGCGCGGGTCGGCGGTGCTGTTGCTGGGGACCGCCGCGGCCGCCTGGGCCGTCACCAACCTTCCCTTCATGGTGACGGCGTTTCACCCCTGGTCCACGTTCTTCCGGTTCAACGGCGCGAGGACCGCGGACTGGGACAGCCTCTGGTTCATCGGCTGCACCCGCTACATCGGGGCGTTCGACTACTGCCCGTGGGCGCCGAAGGTCATCTCGGAGTTCGCCGTGGTGGGGCTCGTCGCGGTGGTGGGCATCGCGTGGTGGGTGCGGCAGCGGCGGAACCCGGACTTCCCGCGGTGGGAGCTTGGCTTCCTGTTCCTGGCGGGCGCGCTGCTCGCGAGCAAGGTGTACTCGCCGCAGTACAGCCTGTGGCTGCTGCCGTGGTTCGCGCTGATCGGGGTCAGTCCATGGCTCTTCGCCGCCTTCGAGGCTGCCGAGGTGGCCGTGTTCCTGACCCGGTTCTCGTGGTTCGGACGGCTCTTCCACGACATCGGCCGAGCCGGGTTCGCGAACTATCACGGGTTTCCGATCGGCGCGTTCGAGGTCACGGTGCTCGTCCGCGACGCCCTGCTGCTGCTGATCATCTGGAAGTGGGCCACGAGCGAGGAGCGCAGCCCGGAACGCCCGCCGTCCACCCCGCTGCTCGCACGACTGCGGCCCACCGTGGGTCAGCGGACGTGAGCGGCGCCTCCGCGCCGGACGCGGGCCACCAGCGCTGGCCGGGGCTGGATGGGCTCCGAGGCCTCGCGATCCTTCTGGTGCTGCTCACGCACCTGGGGGCGCAGCCGGGGCCGCACCTCTTCTGGCAGTTCACGCAAGGCGGGATCGTCGGCGTCGACGTGTTCTTCGTACTGAGCGGGTTCCTGATCACGTCGCTCTTGGTGTCGGAGTGGGATCGCCGCGGCTCGATCCACCTGCCGCGCTTCTACATGCGTCGCGCGCTCCGGCTGCTCCCCGCCCTGCTCGTGTTGATCGGCCTGCTCGCGATCGCGTCCCTCACGGTCGTCCCCGAGGTCTGGCGGCAACCGACCCTCTCGGGGGTGCCGTACGCGCTGTTCTACGCGTCCGACCTTCGCTGGCTCATGGCAGGGAGCATCCCGGCGCACCCGGGACTGCTGGACCCGATGTGGTCGCTGTCGGTGGAGGAGCAGTTCTACCTGGTGTGGCCGACCCTGTTGGTCCTGACGCTGGCATTCGTGCCGGGCGCGCGGCGGGGCCGGGCCATGCAGCTGGCGCTCGCGGGTGCGGTCCTGATCGAGGCGCACCGCGCGCTGATGTTCGCCCAGGGGGGGTACATGTGGGCGCGGTTGTATGTGTCGCCGGACACACACACGGACGGGCTGCTGATCGGCTGCGTCCTGGCGTTCGCGGTCGAACGGTGGCGGCCTTCGGCCTCCGTGCTTCGAGTGGCGGCCCTTGCCGCCCTGGCGGTCGTCGCGGCCTTCACTCTGTTCCTCGGGCCCGACTCGTCCCTCCAGCCCCAGTTGTACTTCCAGTACGACGGCTTCGGGCTGGTCGCGCTCGCGTCGGCCGTCCTCATCTGGGGCGTCGTCCGTGGCGCGGCCCCCGGCCTCCTGCAACGCGGCTTCGAGTCCTCGCCGATGCGGTTCTTCGGCCGCATCTCGTATGCCCTGTACCTGTGGAACCTGCCGGTGATGATCGTCCTGGGCTTGCACGGGATGAACTGGTTCCTCGCGGACTTGATCCGGACCGCGGTTGCCGTCGGCCTCGCCACCGCCTCCTTCTATCTGGTGGAGCGCCACTTCCTGCGCATCAAGGCGCGGCGGTGGTCCTCCGACGCCGATGGACGGCGGCCGCGATCGGACGAGCCCGTCGCCGGCAATCGCGGCCGGGCACGCGAAGCCGCCTGATCCCACCCATCCCGGCGCCTTCCATTCGGTCGAACGTCGCTGTTGACACGGATCAATGCCCTCCGTGAGACTTCGCTGGTTCCGGCCCAATGGGCACACCAGGTGGCAGAGCCTGGGCAGAGGGCGGCGGATGACCCGCCGCAAGGGGAGGTGCAGATGAGAACCAGATGGCGTGGTGTCGCCGTCTCGGCAACCGTCGTTGCCGTGACGGCTGCAATCTTCGCCGTACCGGGGCTGGCCGGCGCCAGCGGTGCACAGGGTCGCGTGACACTGCGGGGGAGCCGACCGGGCTTCGCCTCGCACTCGCGTGCCGTTGGCGCCGTGTCCGCGTCGGCGCGCGTCAACGTGCGCGTCTACCTCGCCCCGCGTGGCGGCCAGGCCGCGCTGGCGAAGTTCGCCATGGCGGTCTCCACACCCGGCAACGCGCTGTACCGCCGTTTCCTGACGACCGCGCAGTACCGCGCGCGGTTCGCCCCGCCGCAGTCGTCCGTGGCGTCGGCGTCGGCGTGGCTGCGTTCGTCGGGCTTGCGAGTGACCGGGGTCGAGGCCGGCAACCGCTACGTGTCGGCGACCGGTTCGGCCGCCGCCGCCCAGCGGGCGTTCGGAACGAGCCTCTCGCTGTACCGCGTGAAGAGCAAGCTCGTGCGGTCTCCGTCGTCCGACATCTCCATCCCGGCCTCGATGCGGGGCGTCGTGATGGGCGTGACCGGCCTGGACTCCGCGCAGTTCATGCAGCACATGACGCGGAAGCCCTTCCCGCCGCCGGCGGGGTTCCGGAACGCGCGGCCGTGCAGCCTGTGGTACGGGCAGGTACGGGCGAAGTACCAGGGTGACGGCAAGACCCCGCTGCCGAAGTTCAAGGGCAAGATCCGCACCTACGCGCCGTGTGGCTACACGCCGTCCAAGTTCCGGTCGGCGTACGGCGTGAGCGATGCCGGCTACACGGGCAACGGCGCCACCGTGGCGATCACGGACGCCTTCTCCTCGCCCTGGGTGCGACAGGACGCCGACCGCTACGCGACCGACCACGGCGACGCGGCGTTCCGGCCGGGGCAGTTCACCAAGGTGCGTCCCTCCGGCAACTACCGTTTCGGCTTCGAGTGCGGCGGCGGCGGCTGGTACGGAGAGGAGACGCTTGACGTCGAAGCCGTGCACGGCATGGCCCCCGACGCGAACGTCATGTACTACGCGGCCCGGTCGTGCTCGAACAACGACCTCCTGGACGCGATGGCCCGGGTCGTCGACGACAACAAGGCCTCCATCGTGACCAACTCGTGGGGCGAGCCCAGCCAGTACGTCGGCACCGGGATCATCTCGGCCTACGAGCAGGTCCTGCAGCAGGGCGCCGCGCAGGGCATCGGGTTCCTGTTCTCCTCAGGCGACAACGGTGACGAGGTCAGGAACACCGGCACGATGCAGACCGACTTCCCGGTCAGCGACCCGTGGATCACGGGCGTCGGCGGCACGTCGACCGGCATCGACATGAACGGCGGCCTGAGCCTCGAGGCCGGCTGGGGCACCTACCAGTACGGCCTGTCGAGCGACGGGAAGTCGTGGTTGCCGATCGCCGATCCCCCGTTCCGCTACGGCGCGGGCGGTGGGTTCTCCTCGCTGTGGAACCGTCCGGACTACCAGAAGGGCGTCGTGCCGAAGGGCTCGCCGGCCGGCAGGGCCGTGCCGGACGTCGGCCTGGACGGCGACCCGAACACCGGCATGCTCATCGGTGAGACCCAGTCGTTCCCCGATGGCGTCTACTACGACGTGTTCCGCATCGGTGGGACGAGCCTGGCCTCGCCGCTGTTCGCGGGCATGCAGGCGGACGCCACCGAGGCGGCCGGCGGCCGGCTCGGGTTCGCCAACCCGGCCATCTACAAGCTGGCGCGGGACGGTATCGCGGCGTACAACGACGTGCTGCCGAATCACGATGCCGTCGTTCGCGCCGACTTCTCCGACGGCATCGACGGGGAGAACGGGATCCGCTACTCCGTGCGGACGTTCGACGACGACTCCAGCCTGTGGACCGCGGAGGGCTGGGACCCGGTGACCGGCATCGGGACGCCGAACGCCACGTACATCACGTCGTACGCGAAGTAGTCAGAGCGAGGGAACGAGCAAGAGCCGGGGCGCGAGGCGCCCCGGCGCTTCTCTTTGTGTCACGTGGCGGGGGAGCGCCGCGGCCGGCGCCCGGCGATCCCGGCGACGGCGGACGCGAGCAGCAACCCCGGCAGCGCGACCGCGAACGTGATGAAGGCGCCGCCGCGCGCCGCGGCGCGCAGGAACTCCGGGGATTCGTTCGCCACCACGGCGTAGTAGGTGAGGACGATCGCGAAGAAGGCGCCGTAGGCGACGATCAGCAGGGACACGATCCTCCCGATCTGACGCAGCGCCCCGATCGGTTCGGAGATCGCGGCGCCCGGCGGCGTCCTCTGCGACGCGGCGCGGCGGGCGCGCCGTGCGGTCATCGCGATCATGCCCAGCACCAGGACGTAGGTGGCGAGCAGCGGCGTCAGCACCTGGCGCACGATCTGCGGGAGCGTCATGGAGATCGCCGGATGTTGGGGCGCCTGCTCGCCGCGGAGCAGCGGCTGCCATCCGCGCACGAACAGGTGCCATCCGAGCCAGATCCAGAGCGCGAGGAGGATCCAGCGACCCACCACCGGCCGAGACACGGTCCGAAGCAGGTCGCTCATCGAGGGCCAGTGCTCGTGTCCGAACACCAGGCCGAGCCCCTCCCAGGCGAGGCACAGGCCCAACAGCACCGCCCAACCGGTCAGGCCGATGACGCGGAGCTCCGGCCTCGTATCGCTCGTCCCCAGCATGCGCCGCCTCCTCGTGTCCGACGGCCGCCGCGGCCCGCGGGGCCGAACGGCAATGTATCTCAGCGGGCGAACGGGAATGCGACGGGCCCGGGCGCGCGGCGCCCGGGCCCGTCGGTGCGTCGGTGGCCGCCGCCGGCCGCTAGGTGACCGTGAAGGTGGCCTTCGCCGTGGCGCCGCCGCCGGCGGCGGTGACCTTGCCCTTGCCGGCCGCGGCGCCGGCCGGAATCGTGATCACCTTCGCGAAGGCCCCGTTGCCGCTCGCCGTCACCGTGCCGAACGACGTCTTGTGCTTGGCGCTGTCCGCGAAACTCAGCTTCACGGTTGCGCCGGCCGCGAACCCGGAACCAGTCACCGTGACCTTGGTGCCCGCCGCGCCCTTCTTGGGCGTCAGCGTGACGGTCGCCGGTGGTGCCGCTTCGCCGAACGGGCTGTAGGACGGGAGCGCCGCGCCGGGGACCAGCATGCTCTGCGTGACGCTGGCGCAATTCGAGAGATTGGAGACGTTGGCGACGTGGATCCCGTCGTTCTCGCTCCATGCCAGCTGCGTGCCGTCCGGAGAGAACGTCGGGCTTGCGTACCCGACCCACAGACGGGGACTTTCGCCGTACTGCGACGCCGGCAGCGCGAGCTCGCACTTGAACGTCGGCGCCTGCGTCGTGTTCGTCACCGTGAACAGGCGGATGGCGACCTTCGTCGGGTTCCCGCCCTGCAGGCTTTGGTTGCTGTCGAAGATCGCCAGCTTGTCGCCCTGCCGGGAGATCGTCGGGAAGTAGTCGCTGGCCCAGCCGTCCTGCTGGTAGCAGAACGTACCGCTCTCCGCCTTGTCGTCGAACCAGTTCTTGTCGGTGTCGTCGCCGCCGCCGACCACGTACGTACGGATGATCGCCTGTGGCGGGTCGAAGAAGCATCCCCAGGCGGACGGGTCGTCCAGGAGCAGGTGCGTGTTGTCGATCCAGGCAGGGTTCTCGTCGTTCTCCTGCCCCAGCGTCTGGTTGGGGAAATTCAGGTTCGTCGACCTCGTCGGCGTCCACAGCGAGAGCTGCTCGCCGCCCTCCCAGTTCCAGTAGGCGATCTTCGTCCCGTCGGGCGAGATGCGGACGGTGTTCGGCGGGTACGCCGGAAAGCTCGAGTTCGAGTAGTCGGACGGCGTCGTGATCCTGTGGTCGAGCGTCCCGTTCGGTCGGTAGACGTATAGGTCCATGCCCTGGGTGCCGTCCGGTGCCGTCTCGCCAGGGCCTTCGGCCACCACGGTCCCGTCGTCGGCCATCGAGGACCACAGCCAGCCGCCGCCCGTCGTCAGCTGGTGGGGGTTCGAGCCATCGGAGTTTGCCGTCCAGACGTTGCCACCCTTGTAGTAGGTGAGCGACCCGGAGGCCGCGGTCCGGGCTGCGCGTGCCGCTGCACCGGACGAAGAAACGCGGAGTGGGGGATTGGGCGCGGGGCTCGCCGCCCACGATGTGCCGGCGAGTGCGAGCACCAACCCGGCGGCCAGCGCGACGCTGAGGCAGCGCGCCAACGATCTCTGCATATGCATTGTCCCTCCATTGCTGTGACAGGGCAGGCCGGAACAAGGTCCGGACGTGCGGATCGATTGGAAACCATCAAGCGACGAACGACACTCACGAACGGTGCGATGCCCCGCCTGTCCAACGGGTCTCGCGCGAGAGCTGCGAATCCCCTCCCTACCCCCCACCCCAACCCTGCAGTGCCCGAGCCTACTCGCGTCGAGCGAATGCCCCCCTGGCCCGTGCGAGCAACCTCAATGCGACGAACGTCGACGATGAGGCCGGGCTATGGTACGCACCGGCCCGAGGCTGTCAACCCGCTCCCGAACGGGCGGGTCCCGGCGCTGCCCGCGTTCGCCGCGCTGATAGCCTTCGACCCATGTCCGAGGCGGACTCCACGAACGCCATCCCGCACCTCGCCCTGCTGGTGGAAGGCGGCGACCGCAAGGGGCTGCTGCACGACATGACGGCCGCGATCCTTCGGCACGACGGCGACGTCCACTCGGTGGAGATCCTCGAGCGCGGCGAGCGGAGCGCGATCTTCTGGGAGCTGGATCAGGTCGGCGATCCGGAGGCCCTCATCGCTGCCCTCGAGGAGATCGACGTCGTCGCGTCCGTTCGC
The DNA here is from genome assembly GCA_963770955.1 of uncultured Actinomycetota bacterium. Taxonomy (GTDB): domain Bacteria; phylum Actinomycetota; class UBA4738; order UBA4738; family UBA4738; genus DASPTB01. The sequence continues at coordinate 968 of CAVYRK010000009.1, read as the reverse complement.
CGCCTGCCCAGCATGTTCCAGGTCTACGGCAAGCGGATCATCGTGGTTGGGGCAGGCGCGCAGGTCGGGCAGGTGGCCATCGGCGCGGTGGGTGAGGCCGACCGTCACAACATCCGCGGCGAGAAGATCAGCGTCGACACCATTCCCATCGTGGGCGAGGAGAACCTGGCGGCGGCCGTCCGGGCGGTCGCCCGGTTGCCGCGGGCGGCGTGCCTGGTGCTCGCGGGGTCGCTGATGGGAGGCGAGGTCAGCGCTGCCGTGGACGACGTCCGCAGCCACGGCATCCTGGTCGTCTCGCTGAACATGGCCGGCTCGGTGCCCGAACACGCCGACCTGGTGGTGACCGACCCGATCCAGGCCGGCGTCATGGCGGTGATGGCGGTGGCCTCGACGGCGCGCTTCGACCTCGACCGCGTTCGCGGCCGGCGCTTCTGAGCGGGCGTTCTCGGATGACCCATCCGGCAGCGGAACTCGACGACCGCGGGATGGTGGCCGCCCTGGCCGAAGCCCGGCGCTGCCTCGAGTGGGACGATGTCCCCGTCGGGGCCTCGGTGTTCCGCGGGGAGGAGTTGCTGGCCGCTGCGGGCAACGAGCGGGAACGCCGGGGCGACCCCACGGCCCACGCGGAGATCCTGGCGCTGCGCTCGGCGGCGGAGCGCGTAGGGACGTGGCGTCTCGATGGGTGCACGTTGTTCGTCACGCTCGAGCCGTGCGCGATGTGCGCCGGCGCCCTGGTCCTTGCGCGCGTGGATCGGTTGGTGTACGGGGCGCCCGACCCGAAGGCGGGCTTCGCCGGATCGGTGGGCGACCTGGTGCGAGAGGGCAGGCTCAACCACCGCCTCGAGGTCACGCAGGGTGTTCGCGTACGGGAGTGCTCGGAGCTGTTGAAGGACTTCTTCCGCGAGCGCCGCGGAGGCCTCGCGGACGATCCCGCGTAAGGACGAGGAGGAGCCATGACGGAGGAGCGC
>CAVYRK010000008.1:0-17467 GCA_963770955.1 uncultured Actinomycetota bacterium | reverse complement strand
GGCCGGCGTCCTTCCTGGTGCACATCCCGTACTTCTGGGAGCTGCAGCGCGCGGGCGGGCAGGCAGCCGGGGTCGTCGCGCAGGCCACGGCCGCCGGGGTCGTGGCGACGGCCGTAGCCGTGACCATGGCGGGCCCGCTCGCCACGGCCGCCCACCACGCGGGGGCGGTCGCCCAGGGCGCGGGCACGACGGTCACGCACGTCTCCGCGCCGGGATCGGTGTCCGGCGGCGGGTCCGGTGCCGGGCGAAACGGTGCCGGTCACGGTCAGGGCGACGGCGGTGGGCACGCGCCCGCGCCGGGTCCCGGCCCGAGTCCCGGTCCGAGCGAGCCGCCGGGCGGCGGCGCGGGCGGGGACGGGCTCCTCGGTGGCCTCACGCAGAAGCTTCCGCTCCATCCCCCGAGCCTGCCGGTGTCGCTTCCGACGAGCCTGCCGCCGCTTCCCGTGCCGATCCCGACCAAACTCCCGCTGCCACTGCCGACCAAGCCGCCCCTGGGCCTTTCGCTTCCGCATCCCAACCCGTGGCCGTCCGACGAGGAGGCCTAGCTCTACCGCGGGTCGCGGGGAAGGTCAGCCCGCGAGCGACGCCACCAGCGTGCGCTCATCCGGGCCGAACCACGGCGGATCGCCGGCCGCCGCGTTCTCGGCCGACCGACCCGCCCGCGAGGTCGCCGGGATGGCGACGTGGCACCGCTCGTCGGAGAGGATCCACTTCAGCAGCGCCTGCGCCCACGTCGTGACGCCGAACGGCGCGAGCGGCGCAAGTGCCTTCGCATCCGGCGACACGTCGCAGCAGCGAGCCCTCGCCGAACGGCCGCATCACGACGACGCCGATGCCCATGTCGGCGGCCAGGGGGAGGATGCGGTCCTCGACGGCGCGCTCGCGCGGGTTGTAGGGGACCTGGATGGCGGCGATGCGGCCCGTTCGCATGACCTCCTCCAGCTCGCCGAAGGCCGACGGGTTCCAGTGCGTGGCGCCGATCGCGGCGATCGAGCCACCGTCGCGTAGCGCCTCCAGCATCGTGAGCCGCTCGTGCCACGCGACCAGGTTGTGCACCTGATAGAGGTCGACGCGGCCGCCGAACCACGTGAGCGCGCGTTCGATCTGGCGACGCGCCTCGTCGTCGTCCGGCGTCCAGACCTTCGTGAGGACCTGCACCCGGTCGCGGCGGCCGTCCAGGGCGGACCCGAGGACGCGTTCAGCCTCGCCGTACATCGGGGAGGAGTCGAACAGGTCGGCGCCGGCCTCGATCGCCTCGGTCACGCGCTCGCGCGCGGCATCCTCCGCCCTCCGACCGCGCACGTCGAACGTCTTCCAGGTGCCGATCCCGATCACGGGGACGGTGAGGCCGGATGAGCCGAGGGCGCGCCGTTCCATCCGCCTAGGTTCGCATGGGGAGGCGCGTTCGGGCGCCTCGCTGGGCGAAACGCGCGCGGTGGGGGAGACTTCAACTCGTGACGGAGACCCGCGAAGACGACACTCGGCCGGCGAACCGGCTGGCCGGCGAGACCAGTCCCTATTTGCTGCAACACGCCCACAATCCAGTCGACTGGTACCCGTGGGGCGCGGAAGCGCTGGAACGGGCCGCCCGCGAGGACCGGCCGATCCTGCTGTCGATCGGGTACGCCGCTGCCACTGGTGCCACGTCATGGAGCGGGAGTCGTTCGAGGATTCGGCCATCGCCGACCTGATGAACCAGCACTTCGTCTCGATCAAGGTGGATCGCGAGGAGCGCCCCGACCTCGATGCGATCTACATGGACGCGGTGCAGGCGATGACGGGGTCGGGCGGCTGGCCGATGACGGTGTTCCTGTCGCCGGACGGAGTGCCGTTCTACGCCGGGACCTACTTCCCGAAAGAGGACCGGCACGGGATGCCGGCGTTTCGGCGGGTGCTGCTGGGCGTGGCGGAGGCGTGGCGCGATCAGCGCGACGTGACGGACGAGCAGGGGCGGCGTGTGCTGCAGGTCATCTCGCGCGCCGCGGAGCTGGTGCCTTCGGATGATGCGCTCGACGAGTCGGTGCTCCGCGGCGCGCTCGAATCGCTGCGGCAGTCGTTCGATCCCGAATGGGGCGGCTTCGGGGGCGCGCCGAAGTTCCCGCAGCCGATGACGCTCGAGTTCCTGCTGCGGTGCCGGGCTCGTGGGTGGGAGGGCGCGGGCGAGATGCTGGACGTGACGCTCGACCGCATGGCGCGCGGCGGCATCTACGACCATGTCGGTGGTGGGTTCCATCGGTACTCGACGGACGCGCGATGGCACGTGCCGCACTTCGAGAAGATGCTCTACGACAACGCGCAGCTGGCGCGCCTGTACGCGGCCGCGTACCAGGAGACCGGCGACCGCTCCTTCTACTCCGCGTCGGACCAGACATTTGGCTATCTCATCACGGGGATGCGCCACGGAGAGGGGGCCTTCTTCTCGTCGCAAGACGCGGACAGCGAGGGCGTCGAGGGCAAGTTCTTCGTCTGGCCCTGGGACGAGCTGATCGAGACCGTTCGCGAGCTCTCGCCGCCGCCTATGTGGACGACCTCGCCGGAGGCCACGGGGCGATCGAGAAATGAGGGCGTTGCGGCCATCGGGGCCGAGGTGGTCGCGCGAGCCTATGCGGCCACACCCGAGGGGAATTGGGAGGGAACCAACGTCCTATGGATGCCCCTTCCGCTGGAAGAGGTGGCGGCCGACGTGGGTGTCGATCCCGAGGACTTGCGTTTTCGGCTGATGGATGGACGCAGCGGCCTCGACGAGCGGCGCCGTCATCGCGTCGCGCCGGCGACCGACGACAAGATCCTGTCGGCCTGGAATGGACTCGCGATCTCAGCGGTGGCTGAATCCGAGAAAGGCCTCCGCTCGAACGAGCTGGTCGACACGGGGACCCGGGCGGCCGAGTTCGTGTTGACGCACATGCGGCGCGAAGACGGGCGGTTGCTTCGGTCGTGGCGCGACGGAAAGGCCGGCGGGCCGGGGTACCTCGACGACTATGCGCTCATGGCCGAGGGATGCCTCGCGCTGTACGAGGCGACGTTCGACACGCGGTGGTTTCGCGAAGCGCGATCGCTGGCCGACGACATGCTGCGGCTGTTCAGCGACGAGACGAACGGCGGGTTCTTCCAGGCCGGCTCCGATGCGGAGCAGCTGGTCGTCCGGCCGAAGGACCTGTACGACAACGCCGTTCCATCGGGGAACTCTGCGGCGGCGATGGTGCTGCTGCGGCTGGCGCGGTTCGCCGGCGACGCGGACTACGAGGAAGCCGCGATGTCCGCGCTCCGGCTCGTGGCCGACGGTATGCGTCGAGCACCGTCCGGATTCGGCCACGCGCTCTGCGCGCTCGACTTCGCGGTGGGGCCGGTGAAGGAAGTCGCGATCGTGGGCGATCCCGGGGCGGAGGACACGCAACGCACTCGTGAGCGTCGTCCGCGAGCGGTACCGCCCAAACGTGGTCGTGGCCGTCGCCGCGCCGGACGACGCGGCATCGGCCGAGGCGATCCCGCTCCTCCAAGACCGGCCGCAGGTGGACGGAAAGGCGACCGCCTACGTCTGCGAGCGATTCACCTGCACGCTGCCGGTCACCGCCCCCGAAGACCTCCGCCGGCAACTCGAGGGCGAGCAGTCTTCCTGAGCCGACGCTGGACCTAGAAGCTGACGGTCTCCACCACCCTGCCCGAGCTCGCGGCCACGATGACCAGCTGATGCTCGTTGCAGGCCACGGGAGGAGGCGCTGCGGAGGCCGTCGGCGAGCCGGCCGGCCGCGGCGACCTCCCGACCTTCGATTTCGGTCTTGCCTTGGACGTCGACTTCGCCTTCGGCCTCGGCTTCGAGCTCGCGCTGGCCTTGGGCGCGACTTCCGTGCCGAAACAGCCGACCTCCCGGACGTCCCACGCCAGGATGTGCGACATCCCGGCGCTCGGATCGGTGATCACGACCAGGACCGCCTGCGCGGATTGCGCGCCGGGGGCGTGCCGCGCCCCGGCGATTGCGATCGCGCGCCGCGCCGACACCTTCGGCGTGGCCGTGCGCGGTGGTGGCAGCTCCTGGATGCCGGCCAGCGATAGATCGACCGGCTGGGTGAGTCTGGTGGCGCGCAGCAGGACGACCCTCTTCTTGTGCGAAGTCGACGGCCGGCTGGGCGCGGCGACCCCCGCTCCGGTCGATGTCGTCGCGCCGCGCTGCCAGACGACGACGCCCATGAGCACGACCACGGCAGCGACGAGCACCGAACGTGAGAGTCCGTCCCGGGAAGCCATCGGCTCCAAGGTAGGCCCGGCCACGTCACGGCCGGGACAAGGACGGGCAAAGAAACGCCAACGGCGCGGGGAGAGCGAACTCCTTTACGCATCCATTGAAGTCCCATGGGCGGCACGTGACATTCGGCTTGGTATCACTGGAGCCATGCAAATCGAAACAGGCACGCGAGAGCAGGCCGACTCGGGCCGCCGGACGGGAGCGACGACCACGTCCGGCGAAACCGGGAGGGATGGGACGGCCTCGCCGCGGAGTTCGTCGAGCCCGGGCGCCTCGCCTGGGCCTCGCCCGAACCGCGGTGGGGGATCTTCCGCGTTCCCGAGTCGCTCGCTCGAATCCTTCCCGCCGAGCTCGAGGGCAAGGACGCCGTCGAGCTGGGATGCGGCACCGCCTACGTCTCGTCCTGGCTCGCTCGCCGCGGGGCGCGCCCGGTCGGGATCGACGTCTCGTCCGAGCAGCTGTCGACCGCGCGCGCGTTCCAGATGGAGTTCGGGGTGCGGTTTCCGCTGGTGCAGGCCGATGCCGAGCGCGTCCCGATCCGCAGCGAGAGCTTCGACGTCGCCATCAGCGAGTACGGCGCGAGCATCTGGTGCGACCCCCATCGCTGGGTGCCGGAGGCGGCCAGGCTGCTGCGCCCGGGGGGCGAGCTCGTGTTCATGGTGAACGGGACGTTCCTGATGCTCTGCATCCCGAACGCTCAAACCGGCGGGAAGGCCGGCGGGCACCTGGTTCGTGACTACTTCGGCATGCACCGCTTCGATTGGCCCGACGGACGAACGGTCGACTTCCACCTCGGCTACGGTGACTGGATCAGGCTCCTTCGACGAAGCGGATTCCAGGTCCAGGACATGGTCGAACTCCGCCCGCCGGAGGACGCAGCGACGAGGTTCACGTTCGTCACCTCGCAGTGGGCGCGACGATGGCCGGCCGAGGAGGTCTGGAAGGCCCGCAAGTCCGGATAGGGGAGCGATAGCCCCGCCCGAGGGCTGATCGCTCATGTTGATTTCGCTACGCGGAGGCCCCGGCGGAGCCGGTCTCGAGTACGCGCTTGAGGTCGTCGAGGTGTGCCACTTCGCCGTCCATCGTCTTCTGGACCTTGCCCTTCATGAGCTTCATGGCGCCCGTGACCTCGGCCTCCAGTGAGAACGTCACCCGCGTCGCGCCGTCGCCGGACCTCTCCAGGACGTAGCTGCCCCGCGGCCGCATCGGCCCGGCGATGGCGTGGAAGGCGATCCGGCGGTCCGGCTCGAACTCCGTGATCTCGACGTCGCCGTCGATCGTCCTGCCCATCGGACCACTCAGCTTCTGCCGGTAGATCGTGCCGACGCCCGGCGCGCCGCCCTCGCGGTGGATCTCTTTCACGCCCGGCCGCCACTTCGGGTCGTTCTCCGCGTCGGCCAGGAACACGAACACCTCCCCGACGGGGCGGTTGATCGTCACGGCGTTCTCCGCGCTGAGCACGTGCGCCTCCTCTCTCCCGCTCCGGACTAGGGAGTGACCTTCGCCGTCAGCACCACTTCGCCGGCCGGCGCCGTGTGGTAGCCCGTCTCGACGCTCACCGCCACGGTGGTGAACGGCGTCTCGACATGGGCCGGAGCGATGACCTCCCCGTCGTCCGGTATGAAGATGCCGGCCGGGGCCATGTCCGTCTGACCCTGAGGCAGGTACCACAGCTCGTACACGTGCCCGGCCGGTGGATCGTCCATGCCGCTTCCCACCACGAGCGCCGCCGGCTCCCCCGGGTGGTAGTACAGCGTGACCTTGTTCGAGCCGTCCTGCATCGTCGCCTGCTGCGTCGGACCCTGCGACGTGTACGCGGCGACGACCGACTCGGGCGACGTGGACGGCGCGCGCAGCCAGTAGCCGATCACGCCGGCACCCACCAAGCAGGCCGCGGCCGTCAGCAGCGCGACGGCCACCTTCGCCGGGCCGCGCCTGCGTTCGCGATCCTCTCGCGCCTCGTCCAGGTCCACGACCTCTCCGCTGCCGTCGCCGCCACCACGCGCCGGACGCCCCTGCGTCGTCGTCCTCGTTGCCGTCAGCAGCCGCTCCTCGGCACCGGCCGACAGCGGCACGGGGTCGAGCGAAAGCGCCATCGCGGCGGCGACCTCGCCGTACTCCCGCCGGAACCGGGCACAGTCTGGGCAGTCGGAGTCGTGCCAGGTCAACAGCTCGTGCAGCTCGTGGAGGCCGTCGCCGTCCAGGCCGCCCATTGCGTCCGCGGCGAACAGCTCCTCGAGCCGATCGTGGATCGGGCGCTCGCTCACCGGTCCACCTCCACGTCGATCCCCTCGAGTTCCTTGCGCAGCCGCCGCATGCCGAGCAGCGTCCGGCTCTTCACGGTGCCCAGCGGAATGCCGGTCTCCCGCGAGATGGCGGACTGCGTCCGCCCCTCGAAGTACATCAGCTCGAGCACGCGGCGCTGTTCCTCGGGCAGCTGCTCGAGGGCCGCGCGCATCCGCTTGCGGCGCAGGGCCAGCTCGTCGCTCTCGGCAACGAGCTCGGCCACGTCCGGCTCGCCCGCCTCCGGGATCAGCACGGCCTCCTCCTGGGCGCGACGGCGGAACGACTCCTCGCGGCGTACGCTGTCGACCGCCCGGTTGTGCACGGCGGCGAACAGCCACGCGCGCACGCTCCCCAGCTCGGGCCGGTAGTCGCCGGCGTTCCGCCACACCGCCAGGAACACCTCCTGCACGGCCTCTTCCGCGAGCGCCGACGACGCGACGACGCGCTGGGCGAGCGCCTTCGCGTGCGGACCGTACGTCGTGAACAGCTCACGGAGGGCCGCATCGTCCCCCCGCGCGATCCGCTGCAGGAGCTCCTGGTCCGCGCTTGCCACGCTAGGGAAGACCTCGCCGAGGTCGATCGGCGGGTGAACGAGTGCTGGAGCCGGCGGCGGGCGCCGCGGCATGGACGTGAGAACCCCCATCTGCAGCGGATTCGAAGCACGTCGCGAAGCGGATTGCCCGGGTCATGTGGGTTCCGATGCTAGCCGAGCCTCCTCGGTCGGCGAAACCCCTCCGTTGGTCGGTGTTTTCACCTGCGCCGGCAATCCGTCGGAGGGGGGAGTGCGAACCCGCGCTTGAGAAGGACGTCGACAAGAAGGGGGAAGACGCAATGTCTGAAGTGTCGCGTCGTACGTTCATCAAGCGCTCGGCGGCGGGGGCCGCGGGCGCGGCCGCGATCGGAGCCTTGGGGGCGGGGCCGGCCGCGGCGGCAACACGGCTCGGAGCGCACGCGGACGCCGGTGCGGATGCCGCGCACACGTCCGCCGAGGCCGTGGTCGCCTACGTCCGTCCGGGAACCCGCGAGGTTCGCGTGATGAAGGGCGAGTCCGAGGTGGTCCACCGCGACCCCGACCTCGTTCGTCGCCTGTTGCGCGCCGCGAAGTAACGCCCGCACGGGCACTCGTTCCAGAACCGCAACCGGACCCACCGTGGCCGGGCCTTGGTTCCGGCCGCCCAAACGAGCAGGGGGGATCGTCATGTCATCGCACCGCGAAGCACCCGAGATCGCGAAGGACCCCGTGGCCGACAACACCGACCTGTACGCGTTCGTCAGCCCCGACAACCCGAACACCGTCACGATCATCGCGAACTTCGTGCCGCTGGAGTACCCGCCGGGCGGCCCGAACTTCTTCGAGTTCGGCGACGACGTCACGTACGTGATCCACATCACAACGACGGCGATCCGGACGCCGGACATCAGCTACCGGTTCCAGTTCAACACGCGACCTGCAGAACCCGAACACGTTCCTGTACAACACGGGCCAGATCCTGTCGCTCGACAGCCCGAACTGGAACCGCCGGCAGTTCTGCAAGGTGTCGATGGACCGCGAAGGACCAGCAGCGCACGGTGCTGGCGTCGAACCTGCCGTGCCCGCCGTGCAACGTCGGGCCGCGCTCGATCCCCGACTACGAGTCGCTCGCCGACGCCGCCATCCACACGCTCGACAGCGGCGAGGTCGTGTTCACCGGGCAGCGCAACGAGGGGTTCTACGTCGACCTCGGCTCGATCTTCGACCTGGGCGACCTGCGGCCGTTCCAGCACCTGCACCTGATCCCGTCGGCCGACGCGCCCGGCGTGAACGGTACGCGCGGCGCGCAACGTCCACACCATCGCGATCCAGGTGCCGAAGCGGATGCTCACGCGGGACGGGTCCACCCCGACCGACCCGGCCGCGGCGAAGTCGGTCGTCGGCATGTGGGCGTCGGCGTACCGCCGCAAGTCGCGTGTGCTCGACGACAACGGACATGTCGTGGAGTCGGGGCCGTGGACGCAGGTCTCGCGGCTGGGCAACCCGCTGTTCAACGAGGTCGTCGTCCCGATGGCCGCAAGGACGAGTGGAACGCGGTGCCGCCCTCGGGCGACAAGGAGTTCCAGGAGTACGTCCTGCAGCCGGAGCTCGCGAAGCTGCTGCCGGTCCTCTACCCGGGCGTGTTCCCGAACCTGGCGAGCCTGCACGCCGACCGGGCGGACCTGGCCGCGATCCTGCTGACCGGCATCCCGAGCGGGCTCATCCCCGGCTTCCAGAACTTCACCGGGTCCGGCTCCGGCCGACCTGCTGCGGCTGAACATGGCGATCCCGCCCGCGAAGCACCCGAAGATCTACGGGCTGCTGGACGGCGACATCGCGGGGTACCCGAACGGGCGCAGGCCGACGGACGACGTCACGGCCATCGAGCTGCGCGCCATCGCGGGCGTCACGTACCCGCTGGTCGACCCGAACTACACGCCGGACGCCGCGGCTGGGGTGATCACTGACGGAACGGCGCCGAAGAGCAACCCGGTCAAGTTCCTGCAGCAGTTCCCCTACATGGGCGTGCCGATCAGCGGGTTCGACATCGTCCCGCCCAGGCCGGCCTAGGGAAGCGGCCGTGGACCACCAGCATCACGACGGTGCCGCCGAGGGCGTCGCCCTGGACATCGGGTCCGGGGTGGGCGCCCTCGTCGTGCACGCGACCCGTGAGCGGCTCGGTCGCGAGGTCGAGGTGAGCCCGCTGGTCTCACCGGACCGGCGAGTGCACGCCGAAGTGCACGAACGTAGGGCCGGGGGGGACGTCTTGTACGCAGCCGTGATCGACGGCCTTGCGGAGGGGGAGTACCAGGTCTGGACCGGCGCACCGGTGCCGACCGACCGAGTCCGAATCGAGGCCGGCTCGGTCACCGAGGTCCACTGGCGCGTCGGTGGCCGGCAACGATCCGGACCGGAACTGACCCCGACGGAGGAGCGGATCGCCCGACTCGTCGCGAGCGGGGCCAGCAATACAGAGGTAGCCGCAGAGCTGTTCGTCTCGGTGCGAACCGTGGAGAGCAACCTCACCAGGGTCTATTCGAAGCTCGGAGTGAAGTCGCGGACGGAGCTCGCGGCCCGGTTCGCGGCTGCCGAGACCGCGACCACCTGATCGATACACTGGCCGCCGGGGGGATGGCCGAGCGGACGAAGGCGACGGTCTTGAAAACCGTTAGGGGCGCAAGTCCCTCCAGGGTTCGAATCCCTGTCCCCCCGCACCCTGCTGGAATGACCCCCGGATCCATTGTTCTTCTTGGCAACCTGTGCAAGAATCCGCCGTCTCGGACTTGGAGGTTCAGGGGGATGCATCGAAGGGGTTTCGCGCGCCTGCTCGCGCTCTTCATGGTCGTTGCGGCGCCGCTCGTTGCGGCCCGATCCGGCGCGTCGCCCAAACCACAGGCCCAGGGTCCGATCAAGCACGTCGTCTTCGTCATGCAGGAGAACCACTCGTTCGACGACGTCTTCGGGAAGTTCTGCGCGGAGGTGGCCTCGGGGCAGATCGTCCGCGCCGGCGTGAACGATCCGTGTCACGGAGCGACCCAGGCCACCCTGCAGGGCGGAGTGACCCGCGACCTGACCATCGAGCCGGACTACGGGCTGAACCTCAGTCACAGCGTGGGAAGCCAGGTCACGTCGATGGACGGCGGCCTGATGGACGGCTGGGCGCTCGACCCCCGCTGCAAGGCCGGCGGCAAGCACCCCTACGCGTGTCTCTCGCAGTACGATCCCCTGCGCGGAACGTGCGGCAACGATGGCCGGCAGAACTGCACGTCGAACCTCGACACGCTCGCCGAGCGATACGCGATGTCCGATGCGACGTTCGAGTTCCGAGCAACGCCGTCCTGGGCGGGACACATGGTGCTCGGATCCGCTTCGCTGGAACACTTCTTGGGGCAGAACCCGAGGCAGCGGGGGGGCGACCCAGGGGGCGCCGTCGGATGGGGATGCAACGCAGGCAAGTCATCGCAGTGGTTCGTCTCGGGGAACTCCGGGCGCATGATCAACATCCCGTCGTGCATCCCGGACAGCACCGGCAACATGGGCCCGAGATGGAACGGCTATTCGGGAAAGAAGGCAGACTACGTCCCCACCGTCTTCGACTCCATGGACGCGGCCGGCGTGCCGTGGCGGAATCTACTACAAGTCGTCGGCGGGATCCGACGAGGCCATCGGATGGTCGATCTGCCCGACCTTCTGGGAGTGCGCGGGCTCGTCCCAGGCCAACAGCTGGGTGGACAGCAGCCAGTTCTTCAAAGACGCCCAACATGGGCTCCCCGCCGTGAGCTTCGTCATCCCGGCGGCCGGCTCATCCTCGCACCAGCCGGCCTCGATGTCGAAGGGGGACGCCTGGGTGGGCAGGGTCGTCGATTCCGTCATGAGCGGCCCCGACTGGGGCTCCACCGCCATCTTCATCAGCTTCGACGACTGCGGCTGTCTGTACGACGACGTGAATCCGCTGCAGTACTCGCAGGATTGGGGGCCCCGCGTTCCGATGCTCATCGTGAGCCCGTACGCGAAGCCGGGGTACACGGACTCCCAGCCGGCCACCCCGATCTCGGTGCTCACGTTCATCGAGAAGACGTTCGGGCTCCAGCCGCTCCACCCGTGCGCCGGTGAGGACTCGTGGGACCAGCACTGCACCGACGACGTGCAGGATTGGAACGGCGGCCCAACATACGACTTCTCCAACGCGTTCAACTTCAGCGCGCCCCGAGCCGGCCGCGTGCACCTCGTGGACGTCGGCATGCCGCCCCGCGAGCGGGCGTGGCTCGCCGCGCATCCCAACGCGGGAAACCAGGCGACCTAGGAATCCGGTCCGGGCGATCCCGATCCGAGAACGCTGATCTAGGCGGACGCGCCGCGCTGACGGAACCGGTCCGGTCCCTCGGCGCCCAGCGCAGGCGGCCCCCTTGGCCACCTCGTTTACGCAGACCGAGATGTCCATCCACCAATGTTCGCGCTCCTCGTCGATCTCGCCCTCGCCGACGAGAAAGCACGTGTTCAGCCAGCGGTACGGCTCCGCCTCGGTCGTAAGCTCGACGCGCGCGAGGATGGCCCGCCGATAGCCGGGAGCCTGCTCCTGAACGCTCTGCCCGTGGATCGAGACGACGAGCTCGTGGCCGTCATTCGTCCTCAGCATCCCGCGCAGGTTCGGCGTCCACACCCCGTCCTGCCGCCGGCGGGGATGGTTCGCCCACACCATCGTTCCCTCGATGGACCCGGTGACGGCGCCGTCCCCCGTGCCGAATCCGACCTGCTCCTCGTCTCCGTCGCGCGAGCATACGGGCGGTGCCAGCTTCCCTGCTCGTAGCGCATCGACAAGCTGCAGAGCTGCTCGAGTCGCATCGCGCCCCCTTCCGTCGAGTGGATCGTTCTCGGCGGCTCATCTTGCCGCCGAACGGCGGGCCCGTCGAGCGCGGTCAGAACGCGGTCAGAACGCGGTCGATTCCACGCCCACCGTCGGGTCGATGACCTCATCGGCCAGCGGCGTCGACTCGCCCTTGATGGTGCGACGCAGCGGACGCTCGGGGAGGAATAGGCTGAGGACGAAGGCCGCGATGGCGATCGGCACGGCCGCAAGGAACACGACGTGCAGCGACCGGACGAACGCCTCGATGATCGGGTCCCGGACGGACGGCGGCAGCGCGTGGACGGCCGCCGGGCTGCTCGTGACGTTCCCGCCCGAGATCGCGCCGGACGCTCCGGCGGGCAGCAGCGCGGCGATGTTCCGCACCAACTGGGACGTCAGGATGGCACCGAAGATCGAGGTCCCGAACGTGCCACCCATCGATCGCAGGAAGTTCGATGCGGCGGTGGCCGTCCCCAGGTCCTTGTAGGGGACCGAGTTCTGCACGGCCAGCACCAGCACCTGGAGGACGCCGCCGATCCCCATGCCGAGGATGAACGTGTCGATCCACACGATCCACAGCGGCGTGTGCGCCCCCAGGCCCGAAAGCAGCCACAAGCCGACGACCGTCAGAGCCGTGCCGACCACCGGGAACACCTTGTACCGGCCCCAACGGGTGATGATCTGCCCGGCGCCGATGGACGTGCCGAACAAACCGGCCACCAGTGGCAGGAGCTGCAGGCCGGAGATGGTCGGGGAGGCGCCGCGAACCAGTTGGAAGTAGATGGGCAGGAACACGATCGCCCCAAACATCGCAAAGCCCATGATGAAGCCGACTCCGCCCGCAGTGGAGAAGACGCGGTCCTTGAACAGCGCCAGCGGCAGGATCGGCTCGGCCGCGTAGTGCTCGCGAACGAGGAACCCCACGAGCAGCGCCACACCGACCACCGCGAGCCCGATGATCGTGAACGAGCCCCACCGATACTGCTGCCCGCCCCACACGCTCACCAGCAGCAGGCAGGACACGCCAGTCGCCATCAGCACGCTGCCGAGGTAGTCGATCTGGTGCTTGCGGCCGCGGACCGGGTCCTTCAGGACGATCGCGATGACGAACAGTGCCACGAGGCCGATCGGCAGGTTGATCGCGAACACCCAGCGCCACGACAAGTTGTCGACGATGAAGCCGCCGAGCAAGGGACCGGCGACCGTCGCGAGGCCGAACACCGCGCCGAAGTACCCCGCGTACCGGCCGCGTTCGCGCGGAGAGACGATGTCGCCGATGATCGTCTGCGCGAGCACGATCAGTCCGCCCGCGCCGATTCCCTGGATGGCCCGGAAGAGGATCAGCTGCGTCATGTTCTGGCTGAGACCCGCCAGCGCCGACCCGATCAGGAACACGATGATCGCGAACTGGTACACGGGCTTGCGTCCGTACAGGTCCGAGATCTTTCCGTAGAGGAGCGCGACGGTCGTCGATGTCAGCAGGTAGGCGGTGACCACCCACGACAGGTGGTTCAGCCCGTGCAGGTCGCCGACGATGGTCGGCAGCGCCGTGCCGACGATGGTCTGGTCGAGCGCGGCCAGCAGCAGCGCCAGCATCAAGCCGGAGAAGACGATCATGATCTGGCGGTGCGTCAGCACCTCGCCGGGCGCGTGACCGTTGACGGGGGAGGAGTCCGGAGCGGTGCTCATGCAGAACGTTCCTTTCCTGATGCGGCGTCGGCGGCGGGTGCGTCGGCGGCGAGGGTTTCCAAGATATCGATGAGGGCGGTGAGCTGCTGGTCGGACAGCACCTCGAAGGTGGCGGTCATCATCCGGCGGCGATGGGAGCCCCAGCGGCTCATGAGGTCGCGGCCATTGGCGCTGAGCTCCAGGCGTACGATGCGGCGGTCGTCGGCATCGGCGTGCCGCTCGACCAGCCCGCCCCGGACCAGCCGGTCGGCGAGGGCCGTCGAGGCCGGCTCGCTGATGTCCAGCTCGCGCGCCAGTTCGCTCATGCGGAGGCCGCCGCGATCGAGCAGGCTCAGCGCCTCCAGCTCTGGTGGATCGTGACCGACTGCAGGTCGGCCCGCAGGTCGTCGGGGAGGCGGAGGCGCATCTTGCGGTCGAGCGCGGGCTTCAGCTCGGACATCCGGTCGATGAGCGCCTGCCGCGCAGCGGTGGTTCGGTTTCCTCGATCTCGCATGGTGGAGGTCACAACAGCCTCCTCGGCTGATTTAGTTCCACACTTGAATGATTTGACTATGGCACATTTCACCAGATGTGCCAAACCGGACGTCGAAAGGCCGGGCCGGAGAGGGCTGTTGGGACTACGGGGTGAAGTACTGGGCGTTGGAGACGAGGGCCCAGATGATGAAGCCCTCGATGCAGATGCCCAGGACCGAGGAGCCGGGCGCCCTGCCGATCGCGAGCAGCTGGAAGAACAGGCCGATCGCTGCCAGGACGATGCCGATGATGCGGCCCTGCTCCTCGAGCGCCATGACCTGCACACCGGCGTAGATCGAGCCGCGGCGATCCCGAGGGACAGGATGCCGATCAGCACATAGAAGGCCCCGATCGAGGCCGCGGTGATCAGGATCAGGCCGCCGATCGCTTCGGCCGCCGACGATGAACAGCAGGACGGCCGCGGCATCACCACGCCGGGTCGCGCACCAGCGCCGACAGCCGTAGCTCCGCGACGGCGGGGGACGTGGGGCGGATTCTGCGCCATCGGCGGATACTCCTCGGTCGCGTCCGTTCGACGTGCTCGTCGAAGCTGGCCGAAGCGTACGCGGACGACTCGGGCAGCTCAGCGGGCCGTCGGCCGCCTGAGGGCCTGCCGGGCGCCGCCGACGTCCTCCGGGTCGTCGCCAGCAGGTCGCGGGTCCCGTTCCAGTTCGGACGCGGCGTCCTCCGGGTTGTAGAGGCGGCACCGCTGCAGCGAACAGCGTCCGCACCCGATGCAGCCGGTCAGGTCGTCGCGGAGACTCTCGAGCGCGGCGATTCGCTCGGTCCAGGCTCCGGCGCCACGACCGGAGAGCTTGGCCCACTGCGCCCGGGTCGGCGTGCGGTCGGCAGGAGCGTCGCCAGCGCTTCGCCGATCTCCTCCGATGAGAGCCGAGGCGCTGGGCGATCCGGATGAACGCTACCCGTCGCAGCGTGCTACGGCGGAACAGCCGTGCCGCCGGCGTCCACTCGGAGCGCGCCGGCCCGATCGACTCGTAGAAGCGCAGCACGGACGGCGCAACGCCGCTGCGCTCGGCCAACTCGCCGATCGTGATCAATTGCTCCTTCGCCCGGCGTGCAAGATCCTCCCGGAGAATACTTGACTTCAAGTCCAACTTGAGATTGTACCGTTGGCGTCTGGACAGGGCAATCCCCCGATGTGAGGAGGCTCAGCCGATGGTCGATTGGATCGACACCGTTCCCGTGGACACGCTCCCCGGCGAGGGCGGAAGCTCTTCTCCTACCTCGACAAACGCCTGGCCCTCTCCGGACGCCGGCCGGCGTGTTCGCCACCGACAACCGATGTCCGCACGAGGGCTACGCGCTGGTTCGGGCGACGTGAAGTCCGACGTCCTGACCTGCGCCTGGCACAACTGGAAGTTCCCGACTCGAGAACGGCCAGTGCGTCTTCGGCGGCGAGAACGTGCGCAGCTACCCCGTGCGCATCCAGGGCGGTGTCGTCCAGGTGGACGTGGCCGACCCGCCGAACGAGTTCGTCCGGCCGCAGCTGTTCGCCAGCCTGCTCGAGGCCATGGACGAGACCGACGTCGGCGTATCGCGCGGGACACGATGCGGCTGCCGCGCATCGGACCGCGCTGCCCGAGATCGTCCGGGCCGGCGTGCAGTACACGGCGCCGCGGGGCGAGTACGGTGGGACCACTCGCTGGCGACGCTCGCCGACTGCCTCCGCCTGGCGGCGATGTTTCAGGGGCCGGCCGGCGCCATGCCGGTCATCCAGGGACTGGCGGTCGCGAGCGAGCAGGAGGTCCGGGAGGCCGCTGCGGCCGCAGCCGGACCCGCTCGATCCGATCGCGGCCTACGGCTCGCTGGAGGATGGGCTGCGCGCCTACCCGATGCTGGTTGACGAGGAGCGGGTCGAGGAGGCGGAGGCGCTATTCCGCGGTCTGCTGGCCGCGGGCGCCTCGGCCCAGCAGCTGCGCCACATGCTCCTGACCGCCATCACCGACCACTTCCTCTCGTACGGCCACGCGATGATCTTCTGCCAGAAGGCGTTTGAGCTGATCGACGCCATCGGGTGGGAGGAGGCCGACACCGTCCTGTCGCCGCTCGTTCCCGACATGACCTGGGGAACCCGCTACGACAAGCTCCCGTACATGCGCCGGTTCCTGCGGGCGTGGGACGTGGCGCAGCCCGACCTGGCGGCGCTGCTCCGGCGGCAGAACGGCGGGGTGTTGAACGGGAACGCATTCCGCTCGTCGGTGCTGGAGGGTTCGCCGGATGAAGCGTTCCATGCGGTGCACGACGCCCTGGCAGCGGGCGTGCCCGTCGGCCGGCTGATCGACGAGACCTCGCGGGCCGCGTCCGAGCGGCTGGGCCGCTTCGACATCGACCTCGACCTGGACGACACGAACGAGTGGGGCTGGCTCGACGTCACGCACACACTGACGTACACCGACGCGCTGCGTTGGTCGTGGTCCGTGGACCCGTCGCCCGAGGTCCTGCGCGGGCTGTTCCACGCCGTCTGGTTCGTGAACTGGACGGGCAGGCTCGACGTCCGAGGTGGTGTGCGGAACCCCACCCCACACGCTACCGAGGACGCCGAGGACGTGTTCCGCGCGATCGTCGGCCGCGACCCCGATGCCGCCGTTGCCCTGGTGAACGGCTACCGGGGCGATCCCGAGCCGCTCGAGTCGGCGCTCGCGCGGGGTGCCGCCGAGGACCACAGCGTCGCGCCGATCATGGTGGCGCACACGGTGAAGACCACGCAGGCCGCGATCGTCGAGGGCAGGGCCCTCGGCAATGGCGCGCAGGGACGTGCCCCGCTCGCGCCGCCGCCGCGCGGTTCCTCAGCGTCGCCGAAGCGTGAGCGGTTCGTCTACCGCGCGACGCTCAGGCCGTCGCGTTCGTGCAGGGCCGCAGCAAGGGTGAGGCCGAGGACGAGGAATGACCGGCTCGTCTGCGTTCTTGCGGCCGCCCTGATGTCGTGCCCGAACGGCCGTCGCATCGGCCTACCCGAAGTCCGCCGGAGCGATCGTCGGCGTATGACGGGAGCCGTATCGCATCCGCGGTCGGACTCGCCCATCGCAGGATGGGCCCGCTGGCAGCGTTCGTCGGGGAACCCGCACGGACCCCGAGGCGCCCCGATAGATCGCGCCCATGGACGAGCTCGACTCCCTCGACATTTCGGAGCCGTCGCAGCAGCCGGCGAGGCGATGCGGGCTCGGTCGACGACGACTGGACGATCGGGGCGCGGACCTCGACTGGAACGTGCCGGCGCACGCTCAATCACTCGATCGACGCCGTGCTGTGCGTACGCCACGAACCTCGCGACGCAGTCCACCGAGGACAGTGGCGACGTCCGCGATGGGAAGAACGACGAAACGCGGTCTCCCGAGCTGCTGCGCGCTCGAGCTGTCCGGCT
>CAVYRK010000007.1:0-237040 GCA_963770955.1 uncultured Actinomycetota bacterium | reverse complement strand
GTCGAGCTCCATTGCCGATGACAGCGACATGTCCAGCTCGCGGGTCAGCAGCGACTTCGTCTGGGACAGCGCCAGGCTCGGCCCCGAAGCGATCCGTCCGGCCAGGGCGGCCACCGCGTCGTCCAGCTGGTCGTCGTCGACCAGCTGCGACACCAGGCCGTATCGCTCGGCGGTCTCGGCGTCGATGGTGTCGCCGAGCATGAGCAGCGTCGTCGCGCGGCCGAGGCCGACGACACGGGGGAGGAGGTACGCCGCGCCCATGTCCCCCCCGGACAGGCCGACCTTGGTGAACAGGAACGCGAACCGGCCGGAGCGCCCCACGACCCGGAAGTCGGCCGCCAGCGCGATCACGGCGCCGGCACCGGCTGCGATGCCCTGGACCTTGACGATGATCGGGATCGGGCACTCGCGCATCGCGCGGATGACGTCGCCGGTCATCTTGGTGAACCGCATCAGATCCCCGGCCTTCATCGTGATCAGCTCACCGATGATCTCGTTCACGTCACCGCCGCCGCAGAAGCTCTCCCCCTCGCCCCGGACCACCAGAACCCTGACGCCCTCGTGGTGGGGAAGCTCGGTGATCAGGTCCCGTAGGTCGGCGTACGACTCGAAGGTGAGAGGGTTCAGCTTCTCCGGCCGGTTCAGCGTCACGGTCGCGACCGGGCCCTCGGTCGCGAAGTCGAAGTGCTCCCACGCCGTGGTCAGCGGGGCTGATGCCCTGAAGCGGGTCATTGCGCGCTCCTCTCCTTGAACAGCTCGCGGGCGATGATCGAGCGTTGCACCTCGGAAGCGCCTTCGTAGATACGGGTGGCGCGCACGTCGCGATACAGGCGTTCCAGCGCGTGACCGCGTTCGAGCGCGCGAGCCCCGTGCAGCTGGACGCACTGGTCGATCACGGTCTGGGCGGCCTCGGTCGCGAACAGCTTGGCCATCGCCGCGGAGAGCGTGATCTCCGCGCGGGAGGCGCCCGCGTCGTAGGCGCGCGCCGCCGCGTACACCAGCAGACGGGCGGCCCGGACCTGGGTCGCCAGGTCGGCGATCGTGTGCTGGACCGCCTGTTGGTCGGCGAGCGGACCGCCGTACGCCTGGCGCGTGGACACGTGGTCGAGCGTCGCGTCGATCGCCGATTGCGCCATCCCGACGGCGAACGCGCCGACGCTGGGGCGGAACAGATCCAGGGTGCGCATCGCGACCCGAAAGCCGGCGTCGACCTCGCCGAGCACGTCCTCTGGTTCGACACGGACGCCGTCGAACCGCAGCCGGCCGATCGGGTGCGGGGCGAGCAGGTCGAGGTGCTCTCCGGCCAGGCCGTCCGCATCGCCGGCCACCGCAAAGGCGGTCACCCCGCGTGCGCCGGCGCCCTCGGTGGTTCGCGCGAACACGGTGTAGACATCCGCCTCGGGGGCGTTGGAGATCCAGATCTTATCGCCCCGCAGCCGCCAGCCGTCACCGTCGGGCTCGGCGCGCAGGGCGAGGGCGGCGGCGTCGGAGCCGGCCTCCGGCTCGGTGAGCGCGAACGCTGGGACCGTGGTGCCGCGGACCACACCGGGGATCCACCGATCGACCGTCGCCGGGCGACCGGACTGGAGGATCGGGTAGCTCCCCAGTCCCTGGAGGGCCAGCGCGGTCTCCGCTTCGACCGAGACGCCCGCGATGGTCTCCCGGAGCAGGCACAGCCGCATCGCGGCGGCGTCCTTCGGCGCTTCAGCGTCGGACCCGCCGAAGAGGTCGCGGAGCAGTCCGGAATCGCCCATGGCGGCGAGGAGCGGACGGTTGACGCGGCCCTCCACGCCCTGCTCGACGAGGGGGAGCAGGCGGGTGACGGCCACGACGCGGACCCGGTCGACGTATGCCAGCTCCTCCGATGAGAGCACGGTCATCGCAGAGCCTCCTTCGGGGTCGGGCGCCAGCGAGTGTGGCGGGTGCGGGGCTCGCCTTCTCGGATCAGCTGCAGCCGTGGTTTCGGGCCGTCGGTGCGACCGGTCTGCGGCTTGCGGCGGCCTGCTTTCCACGGGTCGGGCCAGGTGACGCCGGGACCGGCGTACTCCTGATCGGCGGCGGCGTGCAGCGTCCAGTTCGGATCGTAGAGGTGCGCGCGGCCCAGGGCGCACAGATCGGCGCGGCCCGCGAGCAGGATCGAGTTGACATCGTCGTACGAGGAGATGACGCCGACCGCGATCGTCGGGATGCCGACCCGGTTGCGGATCTTGTCCGCGAACGGCGTCTGGTAGGACCGGCCGAAGGCGGGGATCTCGTCGGGCGTGACCTGGCCAGAGGACACGTCGATGGCGGCGGCTCCCGCGGCCTTGAATTCGGCCGCGATGGTGACGGCGTCCTCGTCGCTGATGCCGCCGTCGGCCCAGTCGGTGGCGGAGATGCGGACGGTCATCGGCTTCTCCTCCGGCCAGACAGCACGCATCGCCCGGAAGACCTCCAGCGGGTATCGGAGCCGGGCCGCCAGGTCGCCGCCGTACTCGTCGGTGCGCCGGTTGGTCAGCGGGGAAATGAACGAAGACAGAAGATAGCCGTGCGCGCAGTGCAGCTCCAGCAGGTCGAAGCCCGCCGCGTCGGCACGTCGCGCTGCGTCGACGAACTGCTGCGTGATCCCGGCGAGCTCCTCGGTCGTGAGCTCGTGCGGGACCTGGTTGACGCCCTGCTCGTAGGGCAGGGGGGACGGTCCGACGACCTCCCAGTTGCCCTCGTCCAGGGGCTGGTCGACCCCCTCCCACATCAGCTTGGTGGAGCCCTTTCGGCCCGAGTGGCCGATCTGGATGCCGACCTTCGCGGCGCTCTCCGCGTGTACGAACGCGGTGACGGACCGCCAGGCAGCGGCCTGTTCGTCGTTCCAGATGCCCGTGCAGCCCGGAGTGATCCGGCCGGTGTCGGAGACGCAGACCATCTCGGTCATCACCAGGCCCGCGCCGCCCAGCGCCTTCCCACCGAGGTGGACCAGGTGGAAGTCATTCGGCATCCCGTCGGTCGCGCGGTACATGTCCATGGGGGACACGATGATCCGGTTGACGAGCTCGAGCTTCCCCAGCCGGAACGGCTGGAACATCGGCGGGACGCCGGCGGCAGGCTCGTCCATGGGCCCGGTGTTCTTCGCGGCGAACCAGTCGTTGACCCGGTCGACGAACTCACGGTCGCGCACCTGGAGGTTCTCGTACGTGACGCGCCTGCTTCGGGTCATGATGTTGAACGCGAATTGCTCGGGGTCCTGGTCGACGTACTGGCCGAGGTTCTCGAACCACTCCAGGCTCGCCTGCGCCGCGCGCTGGGTGGACAGGACGACGGGCTTGCGTTCGGCCTCGTACGCCGTGAGGCCGGCGTCGACGCCGGGCTGCTCGTGCAGGCAGGCGGCGAGCGACAGGGCATCCTCCATCGCGAGCTTGGTTCCCGAGCCGATGGAGAAGTGGGCGGTGTGGGCGGCGTCGCCGAGCAGCACGACGTTCTGGTGGCGCCAGTGCCGGTTGCGCACGGTCGTGAAGTTGATCCACTTGGAGTTGTTGGCCATCACCTCGTGTCCGGCGAGCACGTCGGCGAACAGCTCCTCGACCCGCTCGATGGACTGCTCGTCGGATTCGCCCGGGGCGAACTCTCGCGCAGCGAACGCGTCGAAGCCGGCGGCGCGCCAGACCTTCTCGTGCATCTCGACGATGAACGTGCTGCCGCCGGCGTCGAAGGGATAGGCGTGTGCCTGCATCACGCCGAACGGCGTCTCGCGGATGTAGAACTTGAAGGCGTCGAAGACCTTGTCGGTGCCCAGCCACATGTACTTGCAGGCGCGCCGGTCCAGGCTCGGCTCGAAGGAGTCCGCGTATCTGCTCCTGATGGCGGAGTTGAGCCCGTCCGCGGCGACGACCAGGTCGTGGGTGGCCGATAGCGTCTCGATGTCGGGTGCCTCGGTTTGGAAGTGCACGGCCACGCCCAGATCGGCGCACCGATCGTGCAGGATCTCGAGCAGCCGCTTGCGGCTCATTGCCGCGAAGCCGTGGCCGCCGCTGGTGATCACCCGGCCGCGGAAGTGGACGTCGATGTCGTCCCAGCGGGCGAACTCCCGCTCCATGCGCTCGTGGATACTCGGCGTCCGCGTGCTCGATGCCACCCAGCGTCTCGTCGGAGAAGACCACGCCGAAGCCGAACGTGTCGTCGGCCGCGTTGCGTTCCCAGACGGTGATGTCGTGGTGGGGGCCCAGCTGCTTGGCCAAGGCGGACAGGTACAGCCCGCCCGGGCCGCCTCCGATGACTGCGATGCGCACGATCGCCTCCGACCTTCCGGTGACTACCGCTCGGGACCGCCGCTCAGCACCAGCCGCACGTCGTCGGGCCAGGCAGAGGGGCGTCCGGACGCGGGATCGATGTGCACCGCGGTCATGGCGCCGGCGGCGGCGATCTCGTCGCCGCGCCGCACGTCGAACTCGTAGCGAACCGACGCCCGCCCGACGTCGGCCACCCACAGCTGCACCGCGACCCGGTCGCGGAACCAGAGCCGTGCCTTGTAGTCGACCTCGTAGCGCACCCGCGGGATCACGCCGAACAGGTGCGCGACGCCCAGCTGCTCGAACAGCTCGGCCTCGGCAGCCTCGACCCAGCGCACTACGGTCGAATGGTGGTAGTGGCCGGCGGCGTCGGTGTCCGGCCACTCCACGAGCCGTTCGAGGGTGACCTGCGGCGATCCCTCGGGAGGGGAGGCGGTCATGGCGCGGGGGTCGGCTCGGGAGCGTCCTGCCGGCGGAGCTTGAACCGCTGCAGCTTTCCTGTGGTCGTCTTGGGCAGCTCGGACACGAACACGACCCGGCGGGGGTACTTGTAGGGCGCGATGCGCTGCTTGACGTGGTCCTGCAGCTCCTTGGCCTTCTCGTCGCTGCCCGCGACCCCTTCGCGGGGCACGACGAAGGCGGTGACGATCTGGCCACGGGCGTCGTCCGGAAGCCCGACCACGCCGCACTCGGCGACGTCGGCGTGGCTGAGCAGCGCCTCCTCGACCTCGGGCCCGGCGATGTTGTAGCCGGACGAGACGATCATGTCGTCGTTGCGTGCCTGGTACCAGAAGTAGCCGTCGGCGTCCTGGACGAAGGTGTCGCCGGTGATGTTCCACCCCCCCTGGACGTACTCCCGCTGCCGGTCGTCGGCCAGGTAGCGGCAGCCGGTCGGGCCCTTGACGGCAAGCCGTCCGCCGGTGCCGGGCGGCTGCGGGTTGCCCTCCGGGTCGAGGACGCTCGCCACGTAGCCGGGGACCGCCCGGCCCGTGGATCCCGGCCGGATGTCGTCGTCCGCCGCGGAGATGAAGATGTGCAACATCTCCGTGGATCCGATCCCGTCGATGAGCTCGATGCCGGTCGCGTCGAAGAAGGCCTGCCACGTGGCCGCGGGGAGGTGCTCGCCCGCGGACACGGCGCGCCGCAGGGTGGTGAGGCGGTCGGCCTTGCCCGACGTCAGCATGGCCCGATACGCCGTCGGGGCGGTGAAGCACACCGTGACGCGGTGCTCGTGGATCAGGTCGGCGAGCTGGTCGGGGGTGGCCTTCTCGATGAGCAGCGCCGAGGCCCCGGCACGGAGGGGGAAGACGACAAGCCCGCCGAGGCCGAACGTGAACGCCAGCGGAGGGGTGCCCGTGAACACGTCGTCCCGTGTGGGGCGGAGGACGCGCGCGGAGAACGTTTCGGCGTTGGCGAGCACGTCGCGGTGGAAGTGCATCGTCGCCTTGGGGCGGCCGGTGGTGCCGGAGGTGAACGCCAACAGGGCGACGTCGTCGGCCGCGGTCGCCACCGGCGTGAACGCGCCGGGCTTCCGCTCGGCCGCCGTCGTGAGGCCGTCCGCGCCGCCGTACTCGACGATCCGGAGCCCCGGGATGCCCGAGCTCGCCAGGTCCTCGGTGAAGCGGTGGTCGCACAGCGCGAAGTCGACGCCGGCGATCTCGGCGATGGTGGCCAGCTCGCCGGCGCGCAGCAGGGGCATGGTCGTGACGGCGACGCCTCCCGCCTTGAGCACGCCGAACCAGCACGCGACCAGCCAGGGGTTGTTCGGTCCGCGCAGCAGCACGCGGTTGCCCGGGACGATCCCGTGATCCTCCGCGAGCACCGCGGCGATCTGGTTGGAGACCCGTCGCAGGTCGCCGTACGTCCAGGGCTCGGTGTCGGGCGCGAGCAGGCAGGGCCGGTCGGGTCCCAGCCGCTCGGCGACCGAGTCGACCAGCTCGACCGCACAGTTCAGCCGATCCGGGTACTGCAGTTCGGGCAGGTCGAAGAGGAACTCCGGCCAGTCCGACTCGGGCGGGAGGTTGTCACGGCAGAAGGTGTCGACGTGAGCGGAGGGTGTCAACGGCATGGTGACCTTCCCTGCGAAGGGACCGGAGGCTCTCTATCCCACGACACTATGCATGGCTCATGACGACAGTCAAGCGCGCTGCATAGACGTAGACTCCTGCCCGTGGCCGACCTGCTCCACGACGAGGACCCTGGCGTGGCGCGAAGCGCTCAGCCGCGTGCCCTGATCGTCACGATCTACGGCCTCTACGCCCGCGAGGCCGGTGGCTGGCTGAGCGTCAGCGCGCTCATCAAGCTGATGGCCGTCGTTGGCGTCGACGAGCAGGCCGTGCGTTCCTCGATCTCCAGGCTCAAGCGTCGCGGGCTCCTGGTCGCGGAGAAGGCCCACGGATCGGCGGGCTACGCGCTCTCGGAACGGGCGCGCGCCATCCTGGTCGAGGGGGACCGCCGCATCTTCGAACGCCCGCGTGCCGCGGTCGACGACGGCTGGCTCGTGGCGGTCTTCAGCGTCCCGGAGTCGGAGCGGGAGCGTCGGCACCGGCTCCGCTCCCGGCTGTCCTGGCTCGGCTTCGGCACCGTGGCGTCGGGGGTGTGGATCGCCCCGGCGCACGTCGAGGCTGAGGCGCGGGACGTGCTCGAGGGCAACGGGCTGTCCGCGTATGTCGATCTCTTCCGCGCGGCGTACGAGGGGTTCCGGCCGGAGCGGGAGCAGGTCGCGTCGTGGTGGGACCTCGACGGTCTGGAGGGCATGTACGAGGAGTTCGTGTGTGCGTACCGGCCCGTGGTCGCGCGCTGGCGACGCCGGAGACGTGCCGATGCCGAGGAAGCGTTCGCCGACTACGTGCAGGTGCTCACGCACTGGCGCCGGCTGCCCTACCTCGACCCCGGCCTCGCCCCGGATCTGCTGCCGAAGGACTGGCGCGGCTCACAGGCCGCCGACATCTTCTTCGAGCTGCACGAGCGCCTGGCGCCCGCCGCGCACCGTCATTTCGAGGCCGTCACGGGCCTTCAGTCCGGCAGCACCGCATAGCCCTGTACCTCGACGAGGGCCTGGTCGTCCCAGAGCCGGGCCACGCCGACGGCGGCCATCGCCGGGTACCGGTCGCCGACCAGGCGTTTCCACACGCCACCGATGGCGCGGGAGTTGGCCCGATAGTCATCGATGTCGACGATGTAGATCGTCAGGCTCGCCAACTCCGCGGGCGACCCCCCGGCCGCCGCGAGCGAGGCCAGCAGGTTTCCGAGCGCTCTGTCGAACTGCTCGACGACCGTGTCGCCGACGATGCGCCCCTCGGCGTCGAGAGCGGTCTGCCCGGCGAGGAACACGACTCTGCCGGACGCGATCACGGCGTGGGAGAAGCCACTCGGTTTGGCGAGCTCCGGCGGGTTGACGAACTCGAGACTCATGCTGGACTCCTCACCCTCGACGTTGATGCCCCGCCCGTTGAGGGAGGAGCGCGACCGGATGCTCGTTGGGCACGTGTGGACCATGCCACGTATCGGGGACGACCGTCATGCGCCGGTGGTGTGCCGCCGCGCAGGGCCTCGCTACGAATCGGCGCTGAGGATCGTCCCGCGGCGGATCCGGACGACCTCGTCCACGCGCTCCTGGTCCCGCGTCCGATGGGTGATCAGCAGCACCGACTTCCCACGCGTCGCGGTGAGGACGTCGTCGACGAGCGCGTCGGCGGTCTCGGGATCGAGGTGGGCGGCCGGCTCGTCGAGCACGAGGACGGGCGCGTCCGCCAGGAACGTCCGGGCGAGCGCGATGCGCCGGCGCTCGCCGCCGGACACGCGCGACCCCTCTTCTCCTACGAAGGTGTCGAGTCCGTCGGGAAGCGATTCGACGAAGTCCCAGACGCGCGCGCGGCGAAGCGCTTCCTCGACGGCGCCGTCGTCGGCCGACGGCCGGGCCAAACGGACGTTCTCTCGAATCGTGGAGGAGAAGAGGTACGCATCCTGTGCGGCAAGCGAGATCGCGCAACGGACGTCGTCCGTCCGGAGCCGTCGCAGGTCCGTCTCCCCGAGCGCGACCGATCCCTCCTCCGGGTCCATGAACCGGACGAGCAGTTCCGCGACCGTGCTCTTGCCGGCACCCGACGGGCCCACCAGCGCCAGCCGCCTGCCGGGTTCGAGCCGCAATCCGATGTCTCGAAGCCCCCAGTCGTCGTCGCCGCCGTGATCGAACGACACGTGCTCGATGCGAACGGAGGAATCGACAGGCCGGGGGAGCGGCCGCTCCGGTTCGGCGACCGGCGCAGGCTGATCCGTGAAGACGAGGAGCCGCCGCCCGGACTCGAGCGTCTCGCGGAGGACCCGGGCCGTTGCCGCCAGCGGGCCGACCGCCTCGAACGACGCCATCGCACCGAGCGCGAGCGCGGCGATCAGCACGCGATCCAACGAGCCCGACGCAGCGGCACGGACCGCGACCGCCAGCACGCCGGCCACCGTCAGCCCCGTGGCCAGGACGGTCAGCCCCTCGATGACGCCCGCCGCGGCCGCGTCCCGCCGGGTCAGCGTGCGAAGCTCGGCGTCGAGCCGCTCGACCCTGTCCAGCGCGGCCCGGTCGGCGCCGAACGCGACCAGCTCGGGCGCGCCCCGCAGCAGCTCCACGAGCTC
Organism: uncultured Actinomycetota bacterium; assembly: GCA_963770955.1. Classification (GTDB taxonomy): domain Bacteria; phylum Actinomycetota; class UBA4738; order UBA4738; family UBA4738; genus DASPTB01. The sequence continues at coordinate 228,155 of CAVYRK010000007.1, read as the reverse complement.
GGTGGTCAGCTCCGCGCGCGCCCGCGCGCGGAGCGGTCCCGAGCGGCGACCCGAGCGCCAGGCGAGGGCGGGCACGAAGACGCCGCTCACGACCAGCCCGGCCGCGAGCACGATCGCCGCACCCGGCAGCAGCATGGCGGTCAGCGCCACCGCGACCGTTCCCGTCAGGATGGCCACGAGCGGCGGCCCGATCCCACGCAGGAACAGGTTCTGCGCCGCGTCCACGTCGCCGACCATCCGGGCCAGCAGCTCACCCTGACGGACGCCCTGGGTCCGCCCGGGTATCAGCGGCTCCAGCTTCCCGTAGAACGACACCCGCATTCGGGCGAGCAGGCGGAAGGCGAGGTCGTGTGACTGCAGGCGCTCGAAGTAGCGGGCCACCGGCTTGGCGATGCCGCACGCGCGCACGGCCACGATCGCGACGGTGAGCTCGAGCACCGGCGGGTGCTCGGCCGACCGCGAGATCAGGTAGCCGGCGAGCGACAGCAGTCCGATCCCGGCGAGTGTCGCGAGCGACCCGAGCGTGACGGAGAGCAGGACGCGGCCTGCCGGCGGCCGGCCCGCGCGAAGGAGCGCTCGAAGCGTGCTCACGCGCCCGCTCCCACCAGACCGACCGCAACCGCCCGCCCGCCCTCGATGCGAACCACCCGATCGGCGACCGCGGCGGCGTCGGCGCGATGCTCGATCACCAGCACCGCGCGGCCGGCGGCGTGCCGCCGGATTCCGTCGACGACCCGTGACGCCGTCTCCGGGTCGAGGTTCGCGGTCGGTTCGTCCAGGAGCAGCAGGGGCGCGTCACGCACGAACGCCCGGGCGAGCGCGATGCGCCTGCGCTCGCCCGATGAGAGCGCGCGGCCGCCCTCCCCGAGCCGCGTGTCGTAGCCGCGCCGAAGGTCGGCCAGGAACTCGTCGGCTCCGGCCAGCGCCGCGGCCTCCCGGACCTCGCGGTCCGTCGCGTGCGGGCCGTCCAGCGCGATGTTGTCGCGCACCGACCCGGTGAACAGCGTGGGCCGCTGCGGGAGCCACGCGACCTGGCGCCGCCAGGCCACGGAATCGAGCTCGGCGATGCTCCTTCCGTCGACGGTGACGGCCCCCGCCTGGGGCTGCAGGAACCCGAGCAGCAGCGCCGCGACCGTGCTCTTCCCGGAGCCGCTCGGCCCCACCAGGGCGACGATCTCGCCGCGCCGGATGTCCAGCTCGAACCCATCGAGCACGTGCCCATTCCGGCCCGGCATCGCGATCGACACGCGGTCCAGCCGCACCGCCGTCCAGTCACCCGGCCGTCCCGCCGGCGATCGCTTCGCCGGTTCGTCGCCGATCAGGTCGAGCATGCGCTCCGCGGCCGCGAGCCCGTCGGCGCTCGCATGGAACTGGGCCGCCAGCGCTCGCAGCGGCGCGTACAGCTCGGGCGTGAGCAACAGGACGATCAGCGCGTCCCGCAGGGTCACCGAGCCGTCGATGAGCCGAACGCCGAGGGTGACGGCGACGAGCGCCGTGGCGAGCGTCGCGAGGAGGTCGAGCACCGCGCCGGAGAGGAAGGAGACGCGCAGGACGTCCATGGTGGCCGCCCGATACGCCTCGCCGGTCGCGGCGATCCTCTCCGTTTGCGCCCGTCCGCGGTTGAACGCGCGCAGTGTGGGGAGCCCGCGGATCACGTCCAGGAAGTGGTTGGACAGGCGGGCGAGGGCCCGCCATCGTTCCCGCGTCCTCGCCTGGGTCGCCCGGCCGATCAGGGCCATGAACACCGGGATCAACGGGAGCGTGATCAGCATGATCAGCGCCGACAGCGGATCCACGACGAACGTCCACGCGAGCACGATGACCGGAACGAGCGCCGCAAGGACGAGCTGCGGCAGGTAGCGCGCGAAGTAGGTCTCGAGCGAGTCCACGCCCTGGACGGCGGCGGTCGCGACCTCGCCGGCCTCCGCCCCATCGGCCGCCAGCGGCTGCGTCGCGCAGGCGTCCTCGGACCAGCGCGAGCCGCAGATCGCTCATGACCCGAGCGCCCGCACGCCGCCCCGTCGCCTCGAACGCACCGGCCACGGCGGCGCGCGCGCAGACGGCGGCGGCAAACAGCAGGATCGAGGGGCCGACGGCGGCCAGATCTCGGCCGCCGAACGCGGACGAAACGATGTCCGCGAACAGAACGGCCTGGGCCAGGACCAGGAGCGTGGCCACGAGGCCGAGGACGGCGTCGACCGCGAGGGCGACCCGGGCCGGGCGCGCGCGGCGCAGCAGCCTCCGGTCGAGCGGCCGCACCTACCCCTCCGGATGGGACGGAGCAGTTCCCCGGACCCGGGGTCCCGGCCGCCGCCGTGGCCCGCGGCGTCGTCGCCGAGGCGCCCTCGAGGTCCGTGACCGACACGCGGCGGCGGAACACGTAGTACGTCCACCCCTGGTACAGCAGCACCAGGGGCAGGAAGAGCGATCGCCACGACGGTCATGACCTTCAGCGAGTACGCGCCCGCGGCCGCGTTCTGCACGGTCAGGCTGTTCGAGGCGCTCGTGCTCGAGACCATGACGCGCGGATACAGGTCGATGAAGATCGAGAGGACCGTGCACGCGATGGCGAACGTCGTCATCGCGAACGCCCATCCCTCGCGGTGGTCGCGGAGCAGCCACACGACCGCGATGACCGCAAGCACCGACGAGACGGGGATCAGTCCCGGGATCACGCCCTCGTTGATCGTGATCTGGGTCCACAGGAACCAGGCCAGCACGACGAGCGCCACCGGCGGAGCGGCGCGGCGCGCGGTCACGCCGGACCGTTCGCGCACCTCGCCGGTCGCTTTGAGCGAGAGGAACGTCGCCCCGTGCAGCACGCACAGCAGCGTCAGCGTGATCCCCGTGAACACCCCGTAGGGGGTGAGCAGGTTCCAGAACGAGCCCGTGTACTCGAAGCTCGAGTCGATCGGCAGCCCGACGAGCAGGTCGCCCAGGGCGATGCCGATCAGCAGCGGCGCGACCAGGCTCCCGATGCCCGAGACGAGGTCCCAACCTCCGCGCCAGCGCTCGCTGTCGCGCTTTCCCCGGTACTCGAACGAGACGCCACGAACGATGAGCGCCACGAGCAGCAGCACGAGCGCCAGGTAGAACGCGCTGAACATGGTCGCGTACCACTCGGGGAACGCGGCGAACATCCCCGCCCCCGCCACGATCAGCCAGACCTCGTTCCCGTCCCAGAGTGGTCCGATCGTGTTGAGGGCGACGCGCCGCTCCTCGTCGGTTCGGCCCACGACCCCCTTCAGCATGCCGACGCCGAAGTCGAACCCCTCCAGGACGAAGAAGCCGGTCCACAGGACGGCGATGAGGATGAACCAGAAGATCTGAAAGGTCATCGCGTCCTCCTCAGTAGGACATGGCCGCCACCGGAGCGCCCGCTTCGTCCAGCTCGGGAACGGGGTCGAGCGACTTCCGCGAGTACCGGACCATGAGCGTCCAGTCGACGACCGCCAGGACGGCGTACAGCAGCACGAACACAGAGATGCTGAGCCACACGTCGGTCGTGCTGATCGACGGCGACACCCCGCCTTGGTCAGCTGCAGGCCCTGCACGATCCACGGCTGCCGGCCGTTCTCCGTGAGCAACCAGCCCGCCGTGTTCATGAAGAACGGGAGCGCGGCAGCCCAGATCGCCGCCAAGAGGAACCACTTCGAGGTCTCGAGCTTCCTCCGCCACAGCAGCCACACGCCCCAGAGCGCGATGACGAACACGAGCGTGGCGATGTAGGCCATGACGCGCATGGACCAGTACTGGATGAACACATTCGGGACGTAGTTCCCCGGGCCCGTACTTCTGCTGGTACTGCTGATTGAGCGCGTCAGGCCCTCGACGTGGCCGTTCCAGGAGTCCGTCGCCAGCAGCGAGAGCAGGTGCGGGATCTCGATGAGCTTGGTCGGGCGTCTCGTCGTTCCTCCCGCCGCCGACCTGGATGACGGAGAACGAACACGGGCCGCAGTTGGTCCACTGCGCCTCCATGGCCGCCACCTTCATCGGCTGGTACGTCGTCTCGATGACGCCGAGGTGGCTGCCCACCATCATCGTGAACATGATTGCGGGGAGCAGGACCACGACCGAGATGCCGGCCGTCTTCTGGAAGATCGCCGTCTCGGAGCCGTGCCGGAGGTGCCAGGCCGACACCGCGAGCATCACGGCCGTGCCCGTCACCAGCGACGCGAGCAGCACGTGGATGTACCCCCACACGAACACCGGGTTCGAGAGCACCGCCCAGATGCTGGTGAGCTCCGCCTTCCCCGACTGGATCGCGTACCCGACGGGGTGCTGCATCCACGAGTTGGCCGCCATGATGAACGCAGCGGAGAGCGCCGAGCCGAGCGCGACCATCCAGATCGTCATGAGATGCACCCGCTCCGGGAGGCGTCCCCAGCCGAAGATCCACAGTCCGAGGAACGTCGACTCCAGGAAGAAGGCGGCGAGCCCCTCGATCGCGAGCGGCGCCCCGAACACGCCGCCGACGAACCGCGAGTACGCCGACCAGTTCATGCCGAACTGGAACTCCTGCACGAGGCCGGTGACGACGCCGATGGCGATGTTGATGACCAGGAGGGTCCCGAAGAACCGCGTCAGCCGGAGGTACGCGTCGTCGCGGCGGCGAAACCACGTCGTGTGCAGCAGGGCGACCAGGAACGCGAGCCCGATGGTCAGCGGGACGAACAGGAAGTGATAGATGGTCGTCGTGGCGAACTGGAGCCGGGAGAGGTCGACCGAGCTCATGACCGTCTCCATGGGGTGATGCCCCAGCTCCCGGTCCACGACGCCCCCGGCTCGAGCCGGATCACGTCCGTCCCGGTTCGGAGCGCGTTGGGCGGGCAGGTCATCGGCTCGAAGGCGATCCCCCGTCGCCGGCGCGCCTCGGGCTCCAGCACGTCGCCCGTGTACACCATCAGGTACGGGAACTCCGGCCCTGCCCAGAGGGCCACGCCTCTGCCCGACGCGGCACGGAGCTCGACCCTCGCCAGGCCGTGCTCATCGGCCGCCAGGTCGGTGAAGGCCGTGTCCAGCTTGGTGTCTCCGATCGGCCGCGGCTGGATGAAGTCGAACGGGGTTCCGTCGACGGCTTCATGGTCCTGCGGAAGCCCGCGCTCGTCGCAGACCAGGCGGCCCTTGGCCGGCACCGCCAGCGTGGCCGTATCCACCAGGGGCTCGGCCACGGTCAGGTACGGGTGGAAGCCGATCCCGAACGGGCATGCGGTCGCGGACTCGTTCGTGGCCGTGGGCGTGACGCGAAGGCCGTCTTCGTCCAGCCGGTACTCGACCTCCAACTCCAGCCGCCACGGATACGCGGGCTGCGGGTGTACCACGCAGCCCATGCGCACGTACTCCTCGCCCTCGTTGACGGCCCGCCATGGGAGCCAGCGGACGAGCCCATGGATGGCGTTGTCCAGCTCTGGCTCGTCCAGCGCTGCCCGGCCCTCGACGCCGTCGAAGCGGTACCGCCCGCCGTCGAGCCGGTTCGGCCACGGCGCCAGCACCTGCCCGCGTCCCGCCGTCGAGCGCTCGCCGGGCTCGAATCCGTCGAGGACGTCGACGCCACCGGTCGCATACCTGCGGAGGGTCGCGCCCACCTCGCCGACGACCGCGACCTGGTCGCCGCGACGGATCTCGTGCTGGCGCCCCGTCGGCGGAGGAGGATCGCCGCGCTCCGCCATCACGGCGCCCCGTCCATCCCCTCGCGTCCGGGAGGCAAGGCCCGCGCCGGAGAGCGCTTTCGCGCTCGAGATCAGCGCCAGGTGGGTGAACGCCTGTGGGAAGTTGCCGATGAGGCGCCTGTTGCACCGGGTCGTACTCCTCGGAGAAGAGCCCGAGGTCGTTGCGGAGCGCCAGCAGCCGTTCGAAGAGCTCCTGCGGCCTCCTTCGCGCGGCCGATCATCGCGAGGTCGTCGACCAGCCAGAAGCTGCACGCCAGGAACGCGCCCTCGCCGGGCGGCAGACCGTCCGCGGCGTCCGCGTCCGGGAGGTACCGCATCACGAACCCGCCCTGCAGCAGTTCCTGCTGCACCGCTTCGACGGTCCCCACCACCCGGGGATCGGATGCGGGCAGGAACCCGACCTGCGGTATCAGGAGGAGGGCGGCGTCCAGCTGCTTCGAGCCGTAGTACTGGGTGAAGGTGTTGCGCTCGGCGTCGTACCCCTTGTCGCAGACCTCCGCATGGATCTCGTCGCGGACCTTCCGGAGTCGATCCACCGGGCCCTGCAGTTGGTGCTCCTCGATGGAGCGCACCATCCGGTCGATCGCAACCCAGGCCATGACCTTCGAGTGGACGAAATGCCGCCGCGGCCCCCGAACCTCCCACAGGCCGTCGTCGGGGTCCTTCCAGTGCGCCTCGAGCCAATCGAGGACCTTCTCCTGGACGTTCCATGCGTGGGTCGCCACCGGCATCCCCAGCTCGCGGGCGCGGTACAGCGCGTCGCTCAGCTCCCCGTACACGTCGAGCTGCAGCTGTCCGGAGGCTGCGTTGCCGACGCGCACCGGAGCCGACCCTTCGTAGCCCGGGAGCCAGTCGAGCTCGAACTCGTCGAGCCGGCGCTCGCCGGAGAGCCCGTACATGATCTGGAGGTCCTCCGGGTCGCCAGCGACCGCTCGAAGAATCCAGTCGCGCCAGCTCTCGGCCTCGGCCACGTAGCCGGCCTCCATGAGCGCGTCGAGCGTCAGGGCGGCGTCGCGGATCCAGCAGTAGCGGTAGTCCCAGTTCCGAACACCTCCGAGGAACTCCGGCAGGGAGGTGGTGGGCGCCGCGACGATCCCGCCTGTGGGCTCGAACGTCAGGGCCTTCAGCGTGATGAGGGATCGTTCCACCACGTCGGCCCAGTCGCCCTGGTACGTGGAGCGTCCGGCCCACTCACGCCACCACTCTTCGGTGTCCTCCGCGGCCGTGGCCGGATCGATCGGGGCCGGCGGCTGTTGCCACGAGGAGTGGGAGCTGAGGACGAACCCGACCCGCTGCCCGGCCGTGACGGTGAACTCGGCCGAGTGCTCCATGTCGTGCCCCCGGAGCTCGACGTCGCTCCGAAGCTCGAGGGCGTCGGGCCCGGCGGTGGCATGGATGATGTTCCCCGACCGCATCACCCACGGCACGATGCTGCCGTAGTCGAACCGCGGCTTGAACCGCGTCCGCATCGGGACGGAACCGCTGACGCCCTCGACGATGCGGGCGATCCGCGGGTGCTCACGCCGCGGGGGCATGCAGTCGATCACGCGGACGTCGCCGTGCTCGGTCCGGAACTCCGTCTCCAACACCAGGGTGGGGCCGCGGTAGCGCCGCGTCGACTGGGCGCCCTCGGCCGCCGGCGCGATCTGCCAGAAGCCGTGGTCCTCCGTTCCCACGAGGGACGCGAAGCAGGCGCCGGAGTCGAACCTCGGCAGGCACAGCCAGTCGATCGATCCGTTCGTGCCGACCAGGGCGGCGGTATGCGTGTCCCCGATCAGGGCGTAGTCCTCGATGCGAAGGGCCATGCGGGCCGCCTCCTCTGCCGTGCGGGTTCCGGCCATGACACGCCCGGCCCTCCGCGCTCGCATCCCCCGGATGAGGTGATCGCGGCGGATTTCACCGGCCGTTCACGTCCGCACCCCCGAATCATCCCTTTCGGGGGATGCCCTCACCAGGCACGCGTGGTCCCTTGAGCCTCGATCCGCTCCCCGGAGGTGCATGTGGCCCGGCACGCCGAACCACCTGAGTCTGCACACGTCGTCATCGTGGGCGCTGGTTTCGCCGGCCTCGGCTGCGCCAAGGAACTGGCCAAGCACGAGCACGTCCGTACGACGCTGATCGACAAGCACAACTACCACCAGTTCCAGCCGCTGCTGTACCAGGTGGCCACCGCGCAGCTCGCTGCCACCGACATCGCCTTCGACATCCGCCAGGGGTTCCGGAAGCACCCGAACGTCGACGTGAAGATGGCCGAGGTGGTCTCGACCGACCCCGACGCGCGATCGGTGACGATGGACGACGGCGACGACGCTCACGGGCGACTACCTGGTGCTGGCGGCGGGCAGCCAGCCGAACTTCTTCGGCACGCCTGGGGCCGGAGCACACGTTCCCGCTCTACTCGCTCGACGACGCCGCAGCGCCTTCGGTCGCGCATCCTCGCCGTCTTCGAGGACGCCGACAAGCGACCCGTCGCTGATCGACCGCGGCGCGCTGAACTTCGTGATCGTCGGGGCCGGCGCAACCGGCACGGAGATCGCCGGGGCGCTCTCGGAGATGATCAACGACGTGATGCCCACGCGAGTACCACGACCTGGCGGTCCAGCGCACCAAGGTCATCCTGGTCGACCACGGACACGCCGTGCTCGCGCCCTTCTCGCCGAAGGCCCACGACTACGCGGCCAAGGCGCTCCAGCGCAACGGCGTCCAGCTCCGCTTGGGGACCTCGGTGACGCGAGGTCGGCGACGGCGAGGTCGGGCTGTCGCGACGGCACGACGATCCCGACCCGCATGCGTCATCTGGGGCGGCGGGCTCATGGCCGCCCCGCTCGCCGAGAACGTCGGGATCGGACAGGGCCGCGGCGGCCGGATCGACGTCGAGCCAGACCTCACCGTTCGCGGATGTCCCGAACGTGTACGCGATCGGTGACTTCGCGAACATCCCCAGCCGGACGGGAGGCCCGTTCCCGCAGTTGGGCTCCGTCGCGCTGCAGGCGGGCCAGTGGGCGGCGAAGAACATCCTGGCCGACATCGAGGGCAAGCCCCGCAGAGCCGTTCCACTACCACGACAAGGGCATCATGGCGATGATCGGCAACGAACGCGGCCGTCGCCGAGGTGGGCGAGCACCGGCACGAGCTGCACGGCGCGATCGCGTTCACCGCGTGGCTCGGCGTCCACGTGGTCCTGCTGAGCGGCGTCGGCGGACAGCGCGTCGACGCGTTCGTCAGCTGGGCGTGGGACTACTTCAGCAAGTCGCGCGGGTCGCAGGTGCTCGACCGGTCCGACGCCGCGCGCATCGACTGGGGCGACGACGACGAGAGGAGGCTCCTGATGGCCGAGCACTACGACGTCATCATCATCGGCACCGGCGCCGGCGGGGGAACGCTGGCGCACACGCTCGCGCCGTCGGGCAAGCAGCATCCTGCTGCTCGAGCGCGGCGACTTCCTGCCGCGGGAGATGGACAACTGGGAGCCCGAAGGCCGTCTTCGATCGACGGGAAGTACATCTCGAAGGACACCTGGTACGACGCCGACGGCAAGCCGTTCCAGCCGCAGGTCCACTACTTCGTCGGCGGCGCCACCAAGCTGTACGGCGCCGCGCTGTACCGCCTGCGGCCCCAGGACTTCGGCGAGCTCAAGCACGTCGACGGCGTCTCGCCGGCGTGGCCGCTGTCGCTACGACGACTTCGAGCCGTACTACACGAAGGCCGAGTGGCTGTACCAGGTGCACGGCAACGGCGGCGAGGACCCGACCGAGGGTCCGCGGAGCAAGCAGTACCCGTGGCCGGCGGTCTCGCACGAGCCGCGGATCCAGCAGCTCGTTCGACGACCTCGCCTCGGGCGGGTACCACCCGTTCCACGCGCCGTGCGGCATCCTGCTCGACGAGGCCGACCGGGCCCAGAGCACGTGCATCCGCTGCACCTGGTGCGACGGCTACCCGTGCCTGGTGCACGCCAAGTCCGACGCCGAGACGATCGCCGTCCGCCCGGTGCTCGACCTGCCGAACGTGACGCTGCTCGTCGGCGCCGAGGTCGTGAAGCTCGAGACCGACCCGACCGGGCGCACGGTCACCGGCGTCGTGGTCGCGGCGGGGCGGCGACGCGAGGAGAGCTACGAGGCCGACATCGTCGTCGTGTCGGCCGGCGCCTCCAACAGCGCCAAGATCCTGCTGGCGTCGGCCAACGACGCGCACCCGAACGGCCTGGCCAACGGTTCGGACCAGGTCGGGCGCAACTACATGTTCCACAACAGCAAGGCCGTCGTCGCGCTGGCGAAGGAGCCGAACGACACCGTGTTCCAGAAGACGCTGGGCATCAACGACTTCTACTTCGGGGCCGACGACTACGACTGGCCGGTCGGGCAACATCCAGATGGTCGGCAAGTCGAACGCCGAGGCGATGAAGGGCGAGGAGCCGAAGCTCACGAAGCTGGCGCCGCACTGGAGCCTCGCCGAGACGTCGCGCGGCACGCCGTCGACTTCTGGCTGACCACCGAGGACCTGCCGCTGCCCGACAACCGGGTCACGCTCGACGGCGACGGCAACGTCCACCTGGCCTACACGTCGACCAACGACGAGGAGGCCGATCGCCTGTACCACGAGCTCAAGAAGATCCTGAACCACGTCGGGCATGGCCCAGCACCACGTGCTCGACAAGAACTTCTACATGAACATGAGCATCCCGATCGCCGGGGTGCGCGCACCAGGCCGGCACCGTGCCGCTTCGGGCACGACCCGCCGACGTCGGTGCTCGACGCCAACTGCAAGGCGCACGAGCTCGACAACCTCTACGTCGTCGACACCAGCTTCTTCCCGAGCATCGGCGCGGTGAACCCGGCGCTCACGGCGATGGCGAACGCGATCCGCGTGGGCGAGCACCTGCTCGAACGGCTGGCGTAGCGAGCCGGGCGGAGGAATGGCGGGCGCGCATGGCCACCAGGCTCGAGGGCAACGTCGTCTACGCGGCCGGGCTCGTCCAGGGCATCGTGCTGGTCACCTTCCCGGCGGCCAGCACGATCTTCACCGACCCGGCGAGTACGGCCTGTCCAACACGCAGTACGGCGCGATGTTCCTGCCGCAGGTGGTCACCGCGATCGCCGCGTCGCTGCTCGGCGCGCGGCTGGCGCGACGGATCGGCAGCAAGCGCGTGTACCTGCTCGGGCTGCTGGCCAACCTGGTCGTCGATGGTGCTCCTCGCTCGTCAGCGCGCTTGGTCATGGGCGAACGACTCGCTCGCCTACGGCGCTGCTGCTCGCGGCCACGGCCTGCCTCGGCGTCGGATTCGGGCTCACCGTCCCGTCGCTGAACACGTTCACGGCGGCGTTCCACCCCGACCGCGTCGACCGACTCGGTGCTGGTCCTCAACGCCCTGCTCGGGCTCGGCACCGCGCTGGCGCCGCTGTTCGTCGCGATCTTCGTCGGCCTCGGCTTCTGGTGGGGTCTGCCGCTGCTCGTCCGTCGTCCTGCTCGTGGCGCTGATCGCGCGTCAGCCTTCGCCTCCCGCTGCAGACCGGAGCGCGCGCGCGGCGAGCGCCGGCCGAGCGACCGGGCGGCGATCCCCGGCTCGGTTCTGGATGTTCGCCGCGTTCGCGGTCCTGTACGGCATCTGCGAGACCATGAACGGCAACTGGGCCGCAGCTCGACATGACCAGCGAACTCGGCGCCTCCGCCGACCATGGCGTCGCTCGCGCTCACGGCGTTCTGGGCGATGGTCACGGTCGGGCGGGTGCTGTTCGCGGCGATCCAGCGCTGCGTTCCCGACGCGGCGCACCTACCACCTGCTTCCGTTCGTGCTCGCCGCGGCGCTCGCTCGCGATCGCCGCGCTGCCGGCGGACGACCCGTGGCTCGGCGTCGTCGCGTTCGGCCTCGCCGGGCCTGGGCTGCTCGGCGCTCCTGCCGCTCACGATCAGCTTCGGCCAGGAGCAGCTCGTCGCGATGTCGGCCGTCGGTCGCCGGCGGCGTCATCGCCGTTCTACCAGGTCGGCTACGGGCATCGCGGCCTTCGGGGCCGGACCGCTGCAGGACGCCGGAGTCGAGCCTGCTCCACGCTGTTCGCGGTCGACGGCGATCGCCGCCGTGGTCGATGGGCCTGCTCTCGTTCGTCATCGCGACCAGGCCCGGCGAAGTCGCGGAGCACACGCATGCTGCACCGCCGCTGCCGAGCGATGGACATGAGGCCTGACGCGTCCGCCATCGTCGATCGAGAAGGAGCAGCGCATGAGCCTCAAAGGCAAGGTCGCCATCGTCACCGGCGGCAACAGCGGCATCGGCAAGGCGATCGTCCTCGCGCTCGCCGAGCAGGGCGCCAACATCGTCATCGACTACGTCGCGCAACCCGGAGGCCACCGAGGAGCTCGAGAAGCAGGTCGCCGCGCTCGGCGACCAGGCCATCGGCGTCGACGCCGACGTCAGCAAGGTCGCGGACCTGCAGATGCTCGTCGACACGGCCGTCGAAGGCGTTCGGCCGGCTCGACATCATGGTCAACAACGCCGGCGTCGAGACCCGGACGTCGGTGCTCGACACGACCGAGGAGCAGTACGAGAAGGTCCTGGACATCAACCTCAAGAGCGCGTTCTTCGGCACGCAGATCGCGGCCAAGCAGATGATCGCGCAGGGCGGCGGCGGCCGCATCATCAACATCACCTCGGTGCACGAGGACTGGCCGATGCCCGGCAACACCGCCGTACTGCCTGTCGAAGGGCGGCATGCGCATGCTGACCCGCACCGCGGGCGTCGAGCTCGGCCCCGCACGGCATCCTCGTCGTCGGCGTCGGTCCGGGCGCGGTCGACACGCCGATCAACGCCGCGACCGATGGACGACCCCGCGAAGATGAAGACGCTCGACGCCGCCATCCCGCTCGGCCGCATGGCCGAGCCCGAGGAGATCGGCAGCGTCGTCGCCTTCCTCGCCGGCGACGGCGCGAGCTACCTCACCGCCACGACGATCTTCGCCGACGGCGGCATCATGCAGAGCAGTCCCGGCCTGTAGTCATTCAACCGATCGGGGTGGTGAACTCCAGGGTGGGGTTCCCCGAGGCATCGTCGATGGTGAGCGCGTTGCCGGCGATCGTGTACGTCGCGGCGTCCTGGAGCGCGGCCAGGTAGGACCCTTCGACGGACATCACGTCGTCGGCACACGCCTTCTTCGTCGAGGCGAGCGGACCGAACGTCAGCTGATTGCCGGAGGTCTGGTACGACCCGTGGAAGGCGTTGCATCCTCCGGAGCCGGACGCCGTCCCGCCGGACTCGAGCATCAGCGTCGCCTCCACGTTCCCGGGCACGCTCGAGACCGTGCTCCCTGAGACGATCGACGCCAGGGTCCACTGGCTCCCGATGAGCTGCACCGATTGGACGGGGGGCGCGCGGTCGTACGTCAGGGGCTTCCCCGTGCCCGTGAGCTCGAGGGTCCCGTCCACCGAGAAGTGCGTCACCTTGCCGAGCGCCTCCATGTAGAAGTGCTCCAGGGCCCCGACCGCCGGGATGCAGGCCATCGCCGTGGAGTGGAACGCGCCGAATTTCATCGAGCCGTCGGATCCGGCGGTGTACGAGCCGCCGTACTGGTTGCAGGCGGACACGCCGCTCACCTGCCCACCCTGGAACTCGATCGTGACCTGGCTGCCCGGCCAGACCTCATGGACCAGTGACGCCATCGATTGGTCCGTCAGCTTCCAGACGGTCCCCGTGAGGGCCGACGGGTCGGACCCGCTGCCGGAGGACCCGGAGTTCGCGCAGGCGGCCATCGTCCCCATCACGAGCAATGCGGCCACCGCCGATACGAGACGGGCACTCTTCGACACGAGCGGAGCCTACCCCGTGCCGCATTCGGCTGCTCGCCCGCGGCCGGTCGGCCGCCGGCCGTCAGATCGGGTCGGAGGGAGCAGCCGCGAGGACCGCAGCGACCGTCCGCAGGAGCGTGGCATCGGTCGGGAATCGAGTGTCGTCGATGCCCGCGACCGTGGCCATGCCGTGCGCGTTGGTGACGAACGCGCCGCCGAACGTGCCCACGTCGTCCAGCCGCACGGGGGCGGTCCGCCACACGATGCCTGCCCCGTCCAGCTCGCGCTGCACGACCTGCATCATGATGCCGACGAGCGCCGGAGCATCCGGCCAGACGATCGCGTCGCCCTCGATGAACGCGATGTTCGTGATCGACCCCTCCGACACGCGACCGTCGGGACCCACGAACAATGCCTCGTCGAATCCGTTGCCGCCGGCCAGGCCCGAGAAGTAGCCCTGGCCGAATCCCGACGCGTGCTTGATGGGCGCGTCCGGCCGAAGGTACGCGACCGACTGCAGCCGCAGGTCCTGCTTCGGCGGGTTCGCCGGGGGGCGCACGCCGACCATGATCGACACGTCGTCCGCCGTGTCCCGACGGAACACGTTCACGCGCACCGTTGCGTCTCCCACATCGTCCGCCAGGGCGTGCCGAATGCACGCGCGAACCCGGTCACCGTCCAACCCGACGCCGAACAGCTCGCGCGTGGCCGCGTCGAGGCGGGCCAGATGGAAGTCCATGCCGAGCGTCCTGCGGTCCCGCACCTGCATCGCGGTGAAATGGCCGAGCCCGCTCCGGTCGAGCGACCAGATGTCCTCCAGGGTCGCAGCGTGGCCGTCGAGCTCGAGCCGTGGGGCGAGAATGCGGCTCACGCGGCCACGCTAGCAGTCGGACACACAATGTTCACCGACGCGTCGCACGCACGCCCTTCTCTTCAGAGGAGCCCGGCGTACCGTGCATCCCATGAAGACCGCCGACGACGTCGCCGCCCCCGGCTCGATCGAGCGTCCGCGCGAAGCCGCATGGGACTGTCCCGAGTGCGGCGTGACGGCATCGGTCCGCGACGACGTCTGCGACGTCTGCTTCGCGGAGCTGGACGAGTTCCGGCTCGAGCCCTGGGACGACCCCCGAGCGGTCACGGAGCCGCGCCCGTAGCCACCGGCCGGCGTCCGATCGGATCGGCTCCATCCTGCTTCCGCGCGCTGGAATCACCCGGCGCGGGGTGAGAGGATCAGGCGCCCGATCGGGCCTTCGGGGGTCGGAGGCCGCGAGGGGGGAGGCCAGCGCATGGGCGACCACGCCGAGGTGCAGCCGTCGGCCGCGCCGCTACCGGCGGCCGACGAGCCCGCCGGCACCGACATCCCCGAATGGATGGGGAAGCTCGTCTGGAGGAGTCTCTGGCAGGCGGTCGCGGTCGTCCTCATCACCCTCCTCGCGCTGAAGTTTCTGTCGCTCGCGCAGGACCTGGTTCGGTGGCTGATCCTGTCCGTCCTGCTGTCGTTCGCGCTCGAGCCGGCCGTCATCTACCTGCACGAGAAGCGGGGCTGGCGACGCGGCGCCGCGACCGGCCTCATCCTGTTCGCCGGGTTCGTGCTCATGGCCTTCTTCGGGCT
This sequence comes from uncultured Actinomycetota bacterium, assembly GCA_963770955.1. Lineage (GTDB taxonomy): Bacteria > Actinomycetota > UBA4738 > UBA4738 > UBA4738 > DASPTB01. The sequence goes on along the minus strand of CAVYRK010000007.1, from coordinate 213,100 downwards.
GTTCATGGCGGCGTCGCTCGCCCGGGGCGCCAGCGGGATCGCCAAATCGATCCCGGAATGGATCGACTCGCTGAACCAGTGGACGCAGCAGCACTTCCACGTCACGGCCGTCTCGTCGGACAGCACCAGTCAGTCGTCGCAGGCCGCGCAGAACGTGAACACGTACCTGCAGGAGCACGCCGGAGACGTCCTCGGCGCGGTCGGCAGCGCGGTCGGCGCGATCTTCAGCGTCTTCACCGTGGGGATGTTCACGTTCTACCTGACCGCGAACGGCGACAAGGTCCGCCGCGCGGTCTGCTCGCGGATGCCGCCGGACCGGCAGGCGCGCGTCTTGTGGACATGGGAGGAGGCGATCAAGAAGACCGGTGGGTACCTGTACTCCCGCGGCGTGCTGGCGGCGATCAACGGGGGGCTGATGTTCATCACGCTGCTGATCGTCGGGACACCGTACGCGGGCATCCTTGCTGTCTTCGAGGGGATCGTCGCCGAGTTCATCCCCATCGTCGGGACCTACATCGCCGGCGCCGTCCCCGTGGTCATCACGCTGGCGACGGTCGGCTTCGGTCCGGCCCTGGTCGTCCTCGCGGAGATCCTGATCTACCAGCAGGTCGAGAACTACTTCCTCAGCCCGAAGATCAGCGCCAAGACGATGGAGCTCAACGCCGGCGTCGCCTTCGGCGCGGCCATGGCCGGTGGCGCGGTCGGGGGTTTCATCGGGGCCTTCTTCGGACTGCCGATCGCGGCCGTCATCCAGTCGTACCTGAGCACCTACCCGAAGCGGTACGAGGTGATGGAGACCTCGCTCACGCACCAGGACGAGCCCAAGCCGCCCAAGCCGCCGAAGGAGCATCGCTGGTCGCGCCACAAAGACTCCGATCACGCGGAAGCGCAGCCCGCCGACTGAGAACGGCATAGGGTGGTGGGGTCGACCCCACCGCCGCGGACGCCGGCGGCCGAACCCGTCTCAGACTGGAGGTCTCGCGTGAGCACTTCGACCCCGCCCGAGTGGCAGACGCCTCCTCAGCCCGCGCCGTCCCGGCCCGCCGTCACCGTCGATGCGGCCCGGCTGTGGGGCGGCGGCGCGGCAGCCGCGCTCGTCGCCGCCGGCGTCGCCGTCGTCGGCCTGCTCATCGCACGCGGCGCGTTCCACACGCACGTGCTGGTGCCGAAGTCGAGCGCGGCGCTCGTGAACTCGAACACCTGGCGCTACGCGCTGCTGGCCGCTGCCGGCGCGCTGATCGCGACCGGGCTGATGCACGTGCTGCTGCTCAGCGCGCCGAGCCCCCGCACGTTCTTTGGGTGGATCGTCGGCCTGGCGACCATCGCGGCCGCCGTCGCCCCCTTCACGACCGGGGCAGACATGGAGGTGAAGATCGCGACCGGATGCATCAACCTCGCGATCGGCATCGCCATCCTGTCCACGATCCTCAGCGTGGCTCGGAGCTCGACCTCGCAGGGCTAGAGACGAGCGCTACGCGCCGTCGCGCAGGTCCGCCGGCGGGTCGACGCCGAACGAGAGGTTGTCGAACGTCACTGCGCAACCCGGACCGGTCGGGGACTGGGCCTCGAAGCCGATCAGGACCTCGTCTGCGCCGTCCAGTGCGAAGTGCCGAACGAACCGCCAGCGCGCGCCATCCGTCGAGACGTGGAAGACGAAGTCCGGCCCGAGCCGAGCCGCGCGAAGCCACAGCGAGCTCCCCTCGACCGACTCGGACGTGCAGTCGTCCGACAGGCCCCGCGTCACCACCGACACGACCGTGGCCTCGTCCTGCGGCGACCTCTCCAGGCAGAGCTTGGCCCACAGCCGGTCGGTGGCGAAGACGACGAGCCCTCCGGCGTCGAAGGTGGAACCGAACGCCACGGTGACCCGCGCGCCCAGACGGAATGGACCTTCCTGTGGACCGGCCAGCGCGGGGGCGTTGAGGGAGGGTGGGCGCCCGCCCGGGTCGGTGAACCAGTCCGTTCGGGGTCCCGCGAGGATCCGAAGCGTCCCGTCCGTGTGCTCGAAGGCCGCCGGCTCGGGGCGCCACAACAGATCCATGGGCAGGGGCGGGACGCGCACCGGCGCATTCTGCCCCAGTCGGATCGGTGCCGCCACCCCCAGGCCGGCTGTCGGTGCCCTACGGCTGCACCCAGCGCACCGAGGCAGCCGGATGTCTCGCCACGATCGGGGCCAGCAGTTTCATCAGCGCCGTCGCCGCCTTCTGCGCACCCGCTCCTTCGTAGTGCGTGCCGTCGGGACGCGCGGGATGCCCGGCGATCAGGTCGTTGCACGGCGAGGTCTGCGTGTGGCAGATGACGCCGGTGATCGACACGAACGCCGCCAGGGCGGGGTGCGCCCGGGCGTACTCGCGAAGCATCTGGTTCCAGTGGGTCGTGACGTCCGAGTAGTGGTCGATCTGGAAACGGATCCACGCGGCACAGTGCCCAGGATGGCATCGGGTGACCACGCCCTCACCGGGTGGTTCGGTGGCGACGAGCACCACGAATGCCCCGTCGCGCGTCAGCCGCTTCACCGTGGCGTCGAGCTGGGCCGCCCGGATGTTCCAGAATTGTGGACTGTTGCTGCGGACGGTGTGCCCGGACGGCAGCAGGAAGTCGGACAGCGACCAGCGGTCCCACCAGATGATGATGTTCGGATGATCCGAGCGGATCATCCGGTTCTGCGCCGGCGGGACGTGGCCGCATGGGGTCGAGAGGTGGTCCGGGTCCAAGCTCAAGGGATGGATCTCTCCGCTCACCGGACACGCGCCGACTGCAGCGGAGACGATTCGCCAGCCTCGAGGGCTCGTGACCTGCTCCAGCGTGGGCCAGAGACGCAGCGGCACCGAGTCGCCCGTGAGCATCACGACCGTCTGCCCCGGCGGCGGACGCGGCACCACCGTCGCCTCGACGGACGTGTACGTCAGCGCGAGCATCACCAGGGGAACCGCCGCGAGCACCACGCCGGTCTGCACTCCCTCTCGGCGGAACGGACGAACGCGCGTCCAGCCCCCGCGCCGGATCGGCCGCTCGATCAGATAGAAGGAAACCGTGGCGATCCCGATCGTCAGCGCCACGCAGGCCATGCCGCGCGCCAGCGCATCGAACCCGTGGGACCCGGGTTCCCCCAGCCAGAGCAGCACCGGCCAGTGCCAGAGGTACACGCCGTACGAGATCAGCCCGAGCCACGCGACCGGCTTCCACGAGAACAACCGCCCGGGTCCACCGGCACGACCCACCCACATCGGCGCGATCATCATCACCGTGCAGATGGACACCGCGACGGCGCCGCCGAGGAAGTACAGGGAGGTGTCCGGCCGGACGATGAAGAGGCAGGCGATCAGCCCGGCGGCACCCACCAGCATCGGGAGGGAGCCGAACCGTCCCGCGAGCCGCCGGCCTCTCGGCCCGGCCAGGAGGACGGCGCCGAGCGCCCCGATCAGGGGTTCGAAGATCCGGGCGTCCGTTCCCATGTAGGCCCGGTCCACCCCGGCCCGGGAGAAGAGCCACCCGAGCGCCACGGCCGACGCCACTGCGCCGGCAACCGCGAGCGTTCCCACGACGGCGCGCGGCCGCTTGAGGAGCCAGACGGCCAGCAACAGCAGCAGCGGCCACAGCAGGTAGAACTGCTCTTCGATGGCCAGGGACCAGGTGTGCTGGAGCGGATTGGGATCACCGTTGTTCGCGAAGTAGCTGCTGGTCTGGATGAGATGCCAGTTGGCCACGTAGGTGGTGGTGGCCAGCATGTCGCCACGCATGGAGGATCGTTCGCTGAACGTCGCCGTTCGCGCCGTGACCGCGGCGACCACCAGCAACAGCACGGCCAGGGCCGGCATCAGGCGCCGGACCCTGCGGGCCCAGAAGCGAGTCACGGAGACCCGTCCGGTCGCACGCATCTCGGCCAGCAACAGGCTGGTGATGAGGAACCCGGACAGGACGAAGAAGACGTCCACGCCCAGGAACCCGGCCGCGAAGCCGGGAACCCCGAGGTGGAAGAGGAAGACCAGCACCACGGCGAGCCCTCGCATACCGTCGAGCGCACCGACGTGGTCGAGTGCGGGAGGGGCGGATTCCAGCGGCGCCGGCGGGCGCGCGGTCACGGCCGTGGGACGTCCCCGGGGCTCGAGGACGGGGTGATTCCGTCGTTCGCCCGTTCGCGCATGCCGAAGAATATCGTGACGCCCTCCGCCCCGAACGTCCAGTTCCGCGGTTTCGGCAAGCACAGGTCCTTTGATCGATGAAGCCAGTGTGCGAGCGGTGTCGAGGTTACCCTGGTGCCCATCGCCCCTGGTCCCCAGGGTCCTTCGTCTGGCGGCGACGGGCACCGCGCGGGGGCGCATTCTGCATCCGAGGCCGGATCGCATAGAATCCGGCGACCGGAGGCCGAGGGGAGTCCAAGGAGGGGTCTGGTGACGAAGGCCGAAATCACGGAGCTGCTCTCCCGCGTCCCGCTGTTCTCGGGATGCTCCCAGCGGGAGATCGCCGCGATCGCGCGGGCGGCGAAGGAGGTCCAGCGTCGCGAGGGATCCGTGCTCGCCCGCACTGGCGAGCCCGGGGTCGGGTTCTTCCTCCTGGTGGACGGGACGGCCGACGTCCTGGTGAACGGCCGTAAGCGTGGCACGCTTGGGCCGGGCGACTTCTTCGGCGAGATATCGCTGCTGGACGGCGGCCCGCGGTCGGCGGACGTGGTGGCCAACACCGACGTCTCGATGCTCGGCCTGACCGCCTGGGTCTTCCGCGGGGTGCTCGAGCAGTACCCGTCGATCTCGCAGAAGATGCTCGTCGCCCTGGCGACCCGGCTGCGCAACGCGACGAAGCCCGAGCCGACCGACTAGAGGCGCACGGCTGGCGTGCGGCTCGGCGTCGCTCTCGGCGGAGACCTGCGGGAGCTGGGGGCGCTTGCCCGTCGCGCCGAGGACGCCGGGTTCGAGAGCGTCTGGTGCGCCGAGACGGCCCGCACGGGATTCGTCCAGGCGGCGGTGGCCGCCACGGCGACGCAACGCGTCACCATCGGAACGGGTATCGCCCTCGCGTTTCCCCGGTCGCCGGCCGTCACGGCCATGGCGGCTCGGGACCTGGCGGAGCTCTCCGGCGGCCGGTTCATCCTGGGGCTCGGCTCGCAGGTGAAGCGCGTCAACGAGCAGCGTTTCTCGGTGCCGTTCGAGCACCCCGCCCCGAAGATGGAGGAATACGTGCGCGCCGTCCGCGCTGTTCTCGATGGATTCGCCACCGGCGCGGTCGATCACCGTGGCCGCTTCTACTCGCTCTCCATGGCGCCGTTCCCGGGAGCGGGGCCAGCCCCGGGTCCGATCCCGATCCACGTGGCCGCCGTGAACGAGCGGATGGTCGAGTCGGCCGCCCGCGCGGCGGACGGCGTCATCGGACATCCGATGACCAGTCCCGGTTGGGTCCGCGACGTGCTGCGCCCGGCCGCCGAGCGCGGCGCGCGCGATGCAGGCCGCAACCCCGCCGACGTCGAGGTCACCACGAGCCTCATCGTGCAGCTGTCTCCGGATCGGGACGAGGCGTTGCGGGAGGCGGCGGCGCAGGTGGCCTTCTACGCGACGACGCGGACGTACCTGCCCGTCCTGGAGGCGCACGGCTTCGCGGACCTGCAGGAGCCCATTCGCCGGGCGTTCGTGCAGGGCGATCACGCCGAGATGGCCCGGCTGGCCCGTCCGATGGCCAAGGTGCTCGCCGTTGCCGGCACCGCGGAGGAGTGCCGGGAGAAGCTCGCCGCCTACGGCGGCGCGGCCGACCGCGTGATCCTCGGGGGAGCCTGGATCGGGCCGTCTCCCGATCGGATCGAGGCGAATCAGCGCTCGATCATCGAATCGCTCGCGCCGTCGTAGGCTCGGGCGCGTGCCCTTCGTCGACCTACCCGACGGCGTGCGCCTGTATTACGAGTCGCACGGAGACGGCCCGCTCCTGCTGCTGCTGGAGGGGATGGGCGGCGACATCCCGGGATGGCGCCGCAACGTCCCCACGCTGGCCGCGCGACACCGGGTCGTCGCGTACGACCACCGCGGCAACGGGCGCTCGTCGATGCCGGACGAGGCCGTGACGATGGGGGCCTTCGTGGAGGACGCGGTGGCGATGCTCGACGAGATCGGCGCCGACCGGGGGCACCTCTACGGCCAGTCGTTCGGTGGCATGGTGGCCATGGAGGCGGCGCTGACGCACCCCGGCCGCGTCCGGTCGCTCGTGCTCGCCTGCACGAACGCGGGGCCGCGGCGCGCGGCCCATTCGGCGGCGCGCGCCGCGAAGAGCCGGCCGTACGAGCTCCTGTACTCCGAGCGCTTCGCCCGGGAGCATCCGGAGCACGTCGCCGAGGACCTGCGCGTCGGGTCCGCGACGCCGCAGCAACCGCTCGCCCGTCGCCGGCAGTGGGAGGCGATGCAGGAATGGGACGCCTGGGACCGCATCGGCGACATCGCCTGTCCCACACTGATTCTGCACGGGACGGAGGACCGGCTGGTTCCGGTGGAGAACGCGCGCCGGATGGCTGCGCTCGTCCCGGGGGCGCGGCTCGCCCTGCTGGAGAGCGCGGGGCATCTCTACCACTCGGAGCAAGCCGAGGCGGCGGACGGCGCCGTGCTCACGTTCCTCGAAGACGTCGAGGCCCGCGTGTGAGCGGCATCCCGGACGAGGTGCGCCGCCTCGCGGCCGAGCGGGAGGAGGCGCGAACGCGCCGGGACTTCGCCGCCGCCGACGCGCTGCGCGACCGGATCCTCGACGCCGGGTACGCCGTCACCGACACGCCGGAGGGGCCACAGCTCGGTCCGGCGGAGGCGCCCGCGCCGGGGCCCGCGGCGCGGCTGCGTCCGGCCGACGTCACGTCCCTGCTGGAGCGCCCGGCGGAGTTCGATGCGACCGCGCACTGGCTGGTCCAAGGCTGGTCCGAGGACGTGGAGCGCGGGATCGAATCGTTCGAGAGGCATCGGGGCGCGCGGTCGGTGCAGCACGTGGTCGTCGACGTGACCGGCGTGGACCGTGCGTGGCCGGGGGGGTGCGACGTCGTGCCGCTGGTTCCCGGGACCGGCTGGGGAGACGCGCGCAACGCCGGTCTGGTGCGCTCGCTCGGCGAGGTCGTGCTGATCGTGGACGGCTCGGTGGAGGCGACCGGCGACGCGATCGGTCCGCTCGCCGAGTCGCTCCGCGATGCCACCGTCGGCGTCACCGGTCCGTTCGGCATCGTCACCGACGACCTGCGCGAGTTCCGGGAGTCGGCCGGACCGGACGTCGACGCGATCGAGGCGTACCTCCTGGCGGTTCGCCGAAGCGAGGTCGCGGACGGCCTGCGCTTCGACCGCGGGTTCAAGTTCTACCGGACCGCCGACATCGAGCTGTCGTTCCAGATCAAAGAGCGGGGGCTCCGCGCGGTCGTCACGGACGTCCCGGTGACGCGGCACGTGCACCGCATGTGGTCCTCCACGTCCGAGGCCGACCGGGAACGGCTGTCGAAGCGGAACTTCTACCGGTTCCTCGACCGCTGGCGCGGCCGCCACGACCTGACGGTGGCCGGCGGCGAACGCGAGACGAGCTAGTCGGGCCTCGGCGGGGTCGAGTCGCCCGCCGGCGTGACCCGCTCGCGCTCCGCCGACGGATCGTCGCCGTTGGCGGGCAGCGGCTCGGTCGGCGCCTGCTCGGCCGCCACGATCTCGGGCCGCGGGGGGGTTGCCTCTTGGCCGTTGGCGGTGCGGCGCTCCTCGAGCTCCTGTTCGAGCTCATCGATGGTCGGGATCAGCTGCTCGCCGTCCACCCAGCGGCGGAGCTCGTCGCCGTCGATGACCTCGCGGGCGATCAGCACCTCGGAGAGGCGGTCGAGCAGGTCGCGGTCGTCCTCCAGCGTCGCCATCGATCTGTCGCGCGCCTTGTCGACCAGCTCGCGGATCTCCTCGTCGATGGTCTGCGCGGTCCCGGCGGCCAGTTGCGGGCCCTGGCCCGGGAACAACATCATGCGCTCGGCCCGCCCGTTCTCGCCGAACGCGACCGGGCCGAGCTTCGCGCTCATCCCGTAGTCGACGATCATCGCGCGGGCGATGTCGGTGGCGCGGTGCAGGTCGTCGGCCGCGCCGGTGGACAGGTCCCCGAAGACGATCTCCTCGGCAGACCTGCCGCCGAGCGCGAACGTCATGCGATCCTCCAGCTCGTCCTTGGTCATGATGTGGCGGTCCTCGAGCGGGCGGACCATGGTCATGCCCAGCGCGGCGGCGCCGCGGGGAACGATGGACACGCGGTGCACGGGGTCGATGTTCTTGCAGCGCAGTGCGGCCAGCGCGTGCCCCATCTCGTGGACGGCAACACGGCGCTTCTCCTTCGGCGACAGGACGCGGCTCTTGCGCTCGAGCCCGGCCACGGTCCGGTCGATGGCCTCCTCGAGCTCGGCCATCTCGACGGAGTTCTTCTCCCGCCGGGCCGCCAGCAGGGCGGCCTCGTTGACCACGTTGGCGAGGTCGGCGCCGGTGAACCCCGGCGTCCGCGCGGCCAGCGTGCGGAGGTTCACGGTCGGGTCCATCGCCACGCCGCGCGTGTGCACCTTGAGGATCTCCTGGCGGCCGTTGAGGTCGGGCGGGTCGACGACCACCTGGCGGTCGAACCGGCCCGGCCGCGTCAGCGCCGGGTCGAGCACGTCCGACCGGTTGGTGGCCGCCATGATGATCACGCCCTTGGACGAGTCGAACCCGTCCATCTCCACCAGCAATTGGTTCAGCGTCTGCTCGCGCTCGTCGTGCGAGCCGAGCGAGCCGCCGAGCGCGCCCGCGCGCGACTTGCCGATGGTGTCGAGCTCGTCCAGGAACACCAGGCAGGGCGCCTTCTCCTTCGCCTGGCTGAACAGCTCGCGCACGCGCGCCGCGCCCAGGCCGACGAACATCTCCACGAACTCCGAGCCCGACATGAAGAAGAACGGCACGGCGGCCTCGCCGGCCACCGCGCGCGCCAGGAGCGTCTTGCCGCATCCCGGTGGACCGAGCAGCAGCACGCCCTTCGGAATGCGGCCGCCCAGGCGTTGGTACTTCTTCGGGTTCTTCAGGAAGTCGACGACCTCGCGGAGCTCCTCGACCGCTTCCTCGACGCCGGCCACGTCGCTGAACGTGGTCTTCATCTCCTTGCGGTCGTAGATCTTCACCCGGTTCTTGCCGAGGTTGAGGGCGTTGACGGCGCCACCGCCCGCCATCCGCCGGATGATGAACAGGTACACGCCGATGAGCAGGCCGAACCAGATGACGTAGGACACCACGGTCGGCCAGATGCTCTGGCCCTCCGTGAAGACCGGCACGCCCTCCTGGCGGAGCTGGTCGAGCAGGTCGTTGGTCTGGAACTGCGGCGGCAGCGCGGTGGAGAAGTGGTCGCCGTTGGTCGTCGTCCATCCGATGGACGTGGGCGACATGTTGACTTCCTTGACGGTCCCCTGGCGGATCTGGCCGTAGAACTCGTTGATGGAGACCTTGCGCGTCTGGCGGCCGAATGGATTGGCCACCAGCAGGAGGATGGCGAGCGCGATCAGGACGTAGACGAGCGAGAAGCGCCACGGGCTGCGCGCCGGAGGCTGCCCGCCGTTGCCGCCGCCGCTGTTGCCGAGGTTGAAGCCTTCCCAGCGTCCGCGGCGATCCTTGCCTTCATTCGCCATGTCTGTTCACGTCCCCCGCTTGTGCTCGCTCATTGTTTCGCAACTGCACGCTACATCTTCCCACCCTGCGACCGAATCGTTGTGTGCTGATTCGGTTCCATAAGGCGTTCGGTTCGATGTTGCCCTTGACCTGCGGCGACGGCGCATGGTTCGTGCCCGGAGCCCATGCGCGGGCCGGTCCGGTTCCTATCGGCACGAACGCGGTTCCACCCCAGCCGGGCGCCGTCTTCGGTGAGCGACGGGCGAGGTACCATGCACGAACACATGGAAGCCGGTTGCTGAGTCGATGAGCACGAACGCGGAGGCCGCCTCGGAGGAGATGGCGCGACCCGATCAGGCCGAGCTGGACGCCCGGTTCGAGCAGGAGGTCATGCCCCTGCTGCAGGGGATGTACTCGTCGGCGTACCGGCTCACCCGCAACGCGGCCGATGCCGAGGATCTGGTCCAGGAGACGTACCTGCGCGCCTACCGGGGATTCCATCAGTTCCAGCCCGGCACGAACCTCAAGGCGTGGCTCTACCGGATCCTCATGAACACCTTCATCAACACCTACCGCAAGAAGCAACGCGAGCCGCAGACGATCTCGGAAGACGAGATCGAGGACTGGTACCTGTACTCGCGCATGGCCCGCGGCGGCACCGAGCCCTCGGCCGAAGCGACCGTGATCGAATCGCTGCCCGACGAGGACGTCCAGGACGCGCTCGGGAACCTCCCCGAGCAGTTCCGCGAGGCGGTCATGCTGGCCGACGTGGAGGGCTTCTCCTACAAGGAGATCGCCGAGATCATGGGCGTTCCGATCGGAACGGTGATGTCGCGCCTGCATCGAGGAAGAAAGGCGCTCGAGAAGGCGTTGTGGGACAAGGTCAGGGAGCGGGGTCTTGTCAGAGATTAGCTGCGAAGACGTGCTGCACGAGATCGAGCACTTCATCGACGGGGAGCTCGATCCGTCCCGTTCGGCGCACCTCGCCCAGCACATCTCGGGGTGCGGGTCGTGCCTGGACCGGGCCGACTTCCAGCGCCGGCTGAAGGAGATCGTCCGGACCAAGTGCGAGTACGCGCACACGCCGCCCGAGCACCTGCTCGGGAAGGTCCGGCGAGCGATCGAGCTCGAGCAGACCAACCCCGGCGGCACGGTCGTCTGACGCCGGACCGGGCGTCCTCGCCGTTCCGTCAGGGATTCTCCACATCCTCCGGACGATCGGGCGAAACCGATCGGCCCGCACCGGACGAATAGCTCTGATGGAGGAGGGCTCCGAGCCCGCATCGAGTCATGAAGGGAAGCCGACCGGGGAAGTTGCCGCAGCCGTCGCAGACCGAGGAACCCGCTCGGACGTGCTCGGCGCCGGACTGCGCCACCACTCTCTCGATCTACAACCTGAGCTCCATGTGCTGGCAGCACGCGGATCTCAAGTTCCCCACCTACCGGGGGAAGAGGCTCGCCCAAGGGGAAGCCTGACCCGGGGGCACGATCCTCTGGACAAGCTGCCCGAGTCTCGCATACTGAAAGAAGTTCGCTCAGGACGCGAGTCTGTGGTAAACGTCCGGTGAACTGATGCCCGCAGCATCAAATTGAGGAGGGGTCGCACGTGCCCGAGAAGGTCGAGCGCTATCTGAAGACGTCCGATGTAGCGGTCTTGCTGCATGTGTCGCCCAAGACCGTGACCCGCTGGGCGAAGGACGGGAAGCTGCCGCACTCCCGCACGCTGGGCGGGCACCGGCGGTTTCCGGCGGAGGCCATCGAGAAGCTCGCCGAGGACCTGGTCCAGCCGACCACCTGAACCGTCGCGCGGCTCCCGTCCCGCCGCCCTGCTGCCATACTCTGCACGTCATGCCCTCGTTTGCACTGCTCGGATCCGGTGAGTTCGAGCCGTGGACCGAGCCCGTCGACCGGTGGTTGCTGGAGCACGGATCGGGCGACGGGAGGATCGTCGTGCTTCCCACCGCCAGCGCCCCCGAGGGCGAGGACGTCTTCGAGGGCTGGGCCTCGATGGGGCTGCGCCACTACGAGGAAGCCGGCATTCCCGCCGAGGTCGTCCCCCTGCGGACGCGGGCCGACGCCGAGCGGCCGGAGCTGCTGGAACGGTTCCAAGGCGCGTCCGCGGTGTTCTTCTCGGGCGGGAACCCCGCGTACCTCGCGGCGACGCTGACCGGCACCGCAGCGTGGGCGTGCATCGTCGACGAGATGCGGCGCGGCATGGCCTACGCGGGATGCAGCGCCGGAGTGGCGTGCCTGGGCGTATCCGCTCCCGATAGCTCGGTCCGGGACCCGCTGAACGCCGACGGCTCGCTGCTGCAGCCGGGGCTCGGCGTGTTTCCGAGCACGTTCCTCATGCCGCACTGGGACGCGTTGAATGGATACGTCCCCGGCCTGCAGGGCCTCATCAGGCGCTCGGTGCCCGCGGACCGTCGGCTCGTCACGATCGACGAGCACACGGCGATGCTCGGCGACGACGGCCGGTGGACGGTCGAGGGGTCGGGCCGCGTGGGCGTGATCCTCGGCGACGACGAGCGCAGCTTCGCGGCCGGAGAGACGTTCGAGGAACCGTTGACCGGCTCCGGCGTCCGCGGAGTGGGGGCCGCGACGGAGGGCGCTCCATGAAGGCCACTGCCGACGGGGACTCCCCGTACCACGACGGCAGCCGCGCGCTGCAGGACCGGTTCGACACGCGGCGGCTCGCCGACCGTCTGGCGGACCGGCTGTGGACCGACACAATCGACGACGGGGATCGCGCGTTCATCGAATCGGCCGACATGTTCTTCCTGGCGACGGCGGACGAGCAAGGCCGGCCGAACTGCTCGTACAAGGGCGGCGATCCCGGGTTCGTGCGCGTCCTCGACGAGCGCACGATCGCGTTTCCCAACTACGACGGCAATGGGATGTACCTGAGCATGGGCAACCTGTCGCGCAACCCGCACGTGGGCCTGCTGTTCATCGACTTCGAACGCGGCCACCGGATGCGGCTGAACGGCGAGGCCTCCATCGACATGGACGATCCGCTCCGCTCGGAGTGGCCCGAGGCGCAGTTCGTCGTGCGCGTCCGCGCGCGGGAGGTCTTCCCCAACTGCCCGCGCTACGTGCACCGCATGCGGCGGGTGGAACGCTCGGAGTTCGTGCCGCGCGAAGGATGCGAGACGCCGGTGCCGGACTGGAAGCGCTCGGACTGGGCGCGCGACGTGCTGCCGGAGAACGATCCCGCGAACCGGGAGGGATAGGGGAGGAAGCGATGGCCACGCTCGAGAAGGTGGTAGCCGCGGCGGTGCAGGCGACGCCGGAGTTCCTGGACCGCGAGGCGACGGTGGAGAAGGCGGTGCGGTTGATCAAGGAGGCAGGCGGCGAGGGCGCGGGGCTGATCGTGTTCCCCGAGACCTTCATTCCAACCTACCCCGACTGGATCTGGCGCGTTCCCGCCTGGGACCCGCCGTCCACCGACCTGTACGCCTTGCTGTTGGAGAACGCCGTCGAGATCCCGGGACCGGTGACGGAGGTGCTCGGCAAGGCGGCGAAGCAGGCGAAGGCGTACGTGTCGATGGGCGTCAACGAGAAGCGAACCGGCGGGCGGCACGATCTACAACACCCAGGTCACGTTCGGCCCCGACGGGAGCGTGCTGGGGAAGCACCGGAAGCTGATGCCGACCGGTGGCGAGCGGCTGGTGTGGGGCATGGGCGACGGCTCGACGCTGCAGGTGTACGACACGCCGTTCGGCCGGCTGGGCGGGCTGATCTGCTGGGAGAACTACATGCCGCTCGCGCGATACTCCATGTACGCGAAGGGCGTGGACGTCTACGTCGCGCCGACGTGGGACAACAGCGACATGTGGGTGGCGACGCTCCGCCACATCGCCAAGGAGGGTCGGCTGTACGTGATCGGCGTGGCGCCGCTGCTGCGCGGCTCGGACGTGCCCGACGACATCCCGGGCAAGGGCGAGGTGTGGGCCGGCGAGGACGACTGGATGTCGCGCGGCTTCTCGACGATCGTCGCGCCGGGCGGCGAGATCCTGGCCGGCCCGCTGCTGGAGGAGGAGGGCATCCTCTACGCCGAGATCGACCCCGCGAAGGCGCGCGCGTCGCGTCACCAGTTCGACCCGGTGGGCCACTACTCGCGCCCGGACGTCTTCCGGCTGGTGGTCGACGAGTCGCCGAAGCCCCAGACGTCCGGACCGTAGCCCCTCAGTCGGCTTCTTCGCGCTGCCCCGTGGGACTCTCTCCCGTGAGGCGTTGCTCGACGACCCGGCCGTTGCGTCGAAGCCACAGCGCGACGAGGACGACCAGGGCGGCGATCCAGACTGCGAAAGAAGCGGTCTGGACGACGGCGATGTAATCGAACCACCGAACGGCGCTCGAGCCGAGGCGATTGAGGTTCAGTGAGGAGCTTCGATGACGCCGCGCGCGAGGCTGGCCGCGACCCAGATGCCAAGCGTGACGAACAACGTCCAGCGGAGGACCGGCGACCAGCGATCACGCCCGCGCCGTTCCTCGCGGACCAACCGATCGAACTCGAGCTCGGCGGCCTCGAGCCCGTCGTCGGTCCCCGGGAATCCCGCGACGGGGGCGGCTGGGGCACGGAGGTCCCAGATGGCGTAGCCGCCGTCGGTCACCCCGAGCACATGGCTCTCACGGGCGTCGTAGACCTCGACGCCTTGGAGTCCCCTCGCGTCCGACATGGCGGGGGAAGACTATTCGAGGACATCGTCGGAACGCCAGACCCGCCTTGCTATCCTCGGCGTCTGTCGAAGGAGCCGGCTGATGGCACGGGTGTTCTCGGGAATCCAGCCCACGGGCGAGATCCATCTGGGCAACTACATCGGGGCGCTCAGGCGCTTCGTGCTGGCCCAGGACGTGGACGAGTGCGTGTTCTGCATCGTCGACCTGCACGCGATCACCGAGAGCCTCCCCGACCCCGAGGAGCTGCGCGCGAAGACGCTCGACCTCGCCGCCATCTACCTGGCGGCGGGCATCGACCCCGAGCGCTCGATCCTGTTCGCGCAGTCGCAGGTGCACGAGCACGCCGAGCTGGCCTGGATCCTGAACGCGTTCACCGCGTACGGCGAGCTGCGCCGCATGACCCAGTTCAAGGACAAGTCGGCGAAGCGGGGCGACGCCCTGGTGTCGGCCGGGCTGTTCGACTACCCCGTGCTGATGGCGGCCGACATCCTGCTCTACCGGACCGACCGGGTGCCGGTCGGCGACGACCAGCGCCAGCACCTCGAGCTGACGCGCGACGTCGCCGTGCGCTTCAACGCGACGTTCCCGGACACGTTCGTCGTCCCGGAGGCCGACATCCCGCCGGCCGAAGGCGGGGCGCGGATCATGGACTTCCAGGAACCGACGGCGAAGATGTCGAAGTCCGCCGATTCGCCTCAGGGGACGATCAAGGTGACCGACCCGCCGGACGTGCTGCGCAGGAAGGTGAAGACGGCGGTCACCGACTCGGGCCGCGAGGTGGAGTTCCGCGAGGACAAGCCGGCGATCTCGAACCTGCTGACGGTCTACTCCGTGGCGACGGGCCGTCCGGTCGCCGACGTGGAGCTCGAGTACGCCGGCAAGGGATACGGCGACTTCAAGGACGGCCTGGCCGACGCCGTGATCGAGTTCCTCCGTCCGCTCCAGGAGCGCTACCGGGAGCTGAGCGCCGACCCCGGCGAGATCGCGCGCGTCCTGCACCTCGGCGCGGACCGGGCGCAGGAGATCGCGTCCAAGACCCTCGCGACCGTCTACGAGCGCGTCGGCTTCCTGCCACGCGGCTGACCCTTGGAGGGCGTCCGGACGGAGCGGCTCGTCCTGCGGCCGTTCGTCATGGAGGATCTCGATGCTCTGGCCGAGGTGCTTTCCGATCCCGAGGTCATGCGGTACGTCGGCAAGGGCGAGGCGCGCGGCCGGACGTTCGCCGAGAGCGAACGGACGCTTCGCACGATCCTGGACGAGTACGAACGGTGGGGCCACGGCCTGCTGGCGGCGACCACGCCGAAGGAGAACGCCGGCCGGCCGATCGGCTGGTGCGGCCTGATCCGGTGGAACCTGGACGGCGTCGAGGAGGTCGAGGTGGCCTACCTGCTCGGCCGGCCGTACTGGGGAAAGGGCTACGCCACGGAGGCCGCCACCGCCATCCGCGACTTGGGGCTCGGCCCGCGGGGGCGGCGGCGGCTCGTGTCGCTCATCTATCCCGACAACCGGGCGTCGGTCCGGGTCGCGGAGAAGGTGGGCATGTCCTACGAGCGCGACGCCGAGTTCTTCGACCAGCGCCTGCTGCTCTACTCGCTCGGTCCGGCCGTCGAGCCCGCCGACCCCGCGGGCCCGGTGGCCGGACCGGCGGGGACCGGCTAGGTTCGGGCCACATGGCGGAGGACCCCGTTCTGTCGGAGCCCGGCGTCGTCTGGCGGCTGACGCTGAACCGCCCGGACGCCCGCAACGCCATCTCGCCCGGCATGCGGCACGCGCTGCTGCGGGCGCTGGGCGAGGCGGCCGCCGACCCGGCGTGCCGCGTCGTGACGCTCGTGGGCGCCGGGGCGGACTTCTCCGCCGGCGCCGACCTGGACGACCTGGCGGCCGCGGTCGAGCGCGACGGCGGCATCGACTACGTCCGCTCGTTCGACGCGCTGCTCGAGGCGGTGGAGAACCAGCCGCAGCCGGTCATCGCCGGCGTCGCGGGTGAGGCGCTCGGCGCGGGGTGCCTGCTGGTGCTGGCCTGCGACCTCGCGATCGCCGCGACCGATGCGCGCCTCGGCATCCCCGCCACGCGCCTGGGCGTCGTCGTCAGCTTCGAGATGATCGAGCGCCTGGTCTCCGCGGCCGGCCCGAAGCGCGCCTCCGACCTGCTCGAGTCGGGTCACGAGCTCTCCGGGGAGACCGCCGCCGAGTGGGGCCTGGTCAACCGCGCTGTGCCCTCTGCCGACGTGCGCGACGCCGTGGACGCGCTTGCCCGCCGGGTGGCCTCCCGCGCGCCGCTGGCCGTGCGCGCATCCAAGCGGGGAATCCGGGTCGTGGCCGAGCACCGGGGCCTCGACCCGTTCACCGAGGGGCACCGCGTCGCCGACTTCGACATGATGGCCGCGGAGGCCATGGGAAGCGACGACGTCGAGGAAGGACTCGCGGCGCTTCGGGAGCGTCGCCGGCCCGACTTCAAGGGACGGTAGACGGATGCCGACGCGGAAGACGGAAGCGACCCACGGCGCGAAGCCGAAGCCCCGGCCCAAGCCGAAGGCGCGGCCGCGCAAGAAGGTGCCGCCGCTCAAGGAGCGGGCGCCCGTGGTGATCGCCCGCCTGAAGGAGGCCTATCCGGCCGCGACCGTCGCGCTGCACTTCACCACGCCGCTGGAGTGCCTGATCGCGACGATCCTCTCGGCGCAGAGCACCGACGAGAACGTGAACCGGGTGACGGCGACGCTCTTTCCCAAGTACCGGACCGCGGAGGACTGGCTGGCGGTCCCCGAGGCGCAGCTGCTGGAGGAGCTGCACCCGACCGGGTTCTTCAACCAGAAGACGAAAGCCGTGCGGGGCGCGTGCCGGAAGATCGTCGAGGACTTCGGGGGAGAGGTCCCCCGGACGATCGCCGAGCTGATCACGCTGCCGGGCGTTGCCCGAAAGACCGCCAACATCGTCCAGGGCAACTCGTATCCGGAGGAGCACGCAAAGGACCCCGACGCCGGGATCGCCGTCGACACGCACGTCCGCCGCCTGGCGCAGCGTCTGGGATTCACCACGCAGACGGACCCCGACAAGATCGAGCGCGACCTGATGAAGGTCATCCCGCGCGAGGACTGGTTCGGGTTCACGTACGTGCTGATCGACCACGGGCGCGCCATCTGCAAGGCGCCGGTCCCTCGGTGCGAGGACTGCCCGGTGAACGACCTCTGCCCGTCGAGCCTGGTCTGACTCAGCCGGTCAGCGCGAAGCGACTGATCTCGCCGCGGCGTCGCGCGCGCCGCACGGCGCGGCGCTCGTCCTCGGAGAGTCCGCCCCAGACGCCCGCGTCCTGGTTGGTCCCGAGCGCCCACTCGAGACACTCACCTTTGACAGAGCACTGGACGCAGACGGCCTTCGCCATCTCGATCTGTACCGCGGCCGGGCCGCTCGTGCCGATGGGGAAGAAGAGCTCAGGGTCCTCGTCCTTGCAGCGCGCTCGGTGCACCCAGTCCACGGCCCACCCCCTCCGGCACGCCCCGTTACCGAAGTGTGCCGCTCCCGATTGCCGCCCATTTCGGCTCGCCGTCGAGGCCGCCCACCTCGTTCCTCGGTCCGCCGGAGCGCCGGATTATACTGACGCCCCTCTCGCGGACACAATGGGTATGACGGGAATTGGCGAACTGGTTTGGCCGGTGATCGTCGCCCACCGCGGCGCATCCTCGACGTTCCCCGAGAACACATTCGCCGCGTTCGACGGCGCGGTCGATGCCGGCGCGGACATGATCGAGCTCGATGTGCGTTGCACCATGGACAACGCCCTGGTCGTGCGACACGATTCGCATGTCCCGCTCGCCCGTGGCGGCTCCGCGAACGTCCACGAGCTGACGCTCGACGACATTCGCCGCAACGATTCCGACGAGGGGCACGACGAGCGCACGCGCACCCCCACGTTCGACGAGGTCCTCCATCTGTTGCACGGACGCATCGCTCTGGACGTCGAGATCAAGAACATCCCCGGCGATCCCGGCTACGACGGCGGCCGCGAACAGGCCGCCGAGCAGGTGGTCAAGCTGCTTGACCAATTGGGTTTCGAAGGACCGGTGCTGATCACGTCCTTCAATCCGGTCGCCGTCGCCCGGGTGCGCGACCTCGAGCCGGCGCTGGCCACGGGGTTGCTGTCGCCGAAGGACGCGGACCTGGGGTCGGCACTGCGGGTGGCGCAGGGGCATGGCCATCGATTCGTCCTTCCGCAGGCCGATGCCGTGGAAGCCGGCGGGGAGGGCTTCGTCCGCGAGTGCCACGACGCCGGCGTCCTGGTCGGCACGTGGACGGTGGACGACCCCCGCCGGATCGCCCGGCTGTACGCAATGGGCGTGGATGCCGTGGCCACGAACGACCCGGCCGCTGCGGTCCCCGTCCGGGACGAGGTCCGGGCGGGCCGTCAGCCGTAGAGCAGCAGCGCGCCGGGCACCGACTCGATCGTGACGGCCTCGATCTCGCCCACGAACTCGCCGTCCACCTGGAGCGGCATGGGCATGTCGGCCTCGATCCGCACCGAAGGGAGGTCGTGGCCGTACGCGGCGGCCCGGCGCACCTGCTTCCCCGTCCGGAGCGCCCGGCGGACGACGCGCGCGACCAGCGTGGTCCGAAGCGTCCGGAAGGCGACGGCGTCGAGGCCGCCGTCCAGCGACGCCCCCGCGCAGAACCGAACGGCGCGGTCGCCGAGGTAGGTGTACGGATCGACGTTCTGCACCATCACCGTGAACACGCCGTCGACGTCCGACTCTCCCATCCGCACGCGCAGATGCGGGGTGCGCCGGTCGTACTCGGAGAACAGGACGCGAAGGCCCGACCACGCGAAGGACAGGTCGCCGCCGAGCCGCTTCGCGACCTGCCGCTCCTCGACCCGCCGGACGATGGCGGCGTCGATGCCGACGCCCGCGTTGGCCAGGAACCAACGATCCCCGGCACGGCCGAGCGGGATGCGCCGGGGCGGCTCGTGCAGCCGTTCGAGCAGGACGCCGGCAGCCTCGACGGCGTCGCGAGGCAGGCCCAGGGATCGCGCGAACACGTTCGCGCCACCGCCGGGAAGCACGGCCATCGGCACGCCCGTCCCGGCCAGCCCGTTCGCCACCTCGTTCACCGTGCCGTCGCCACCGAGCACGACGACCAGGTCGATGCCACGCTCCGCCGCTCCCGTCGCGAGCTCGCCCGCGTGCCCGGGCCCCTTCGTCTCGCCCACCTCGACGCGGAACCCGGAGGAGAGCGCGCCGGTGATGACGTCCCGGGCGTAGCGCGTCACGGTCTGCGCTACCGTGTTCACGATCAGCAGGAGCTGGCTCACCCGGCGGATTGTATGCCGGTGGCGAACACGGCCGCCGTCCGTACAATCCGGCCGTGCCACGGTTCCGTCTGTTCTCCCGCGCCCGCGTCGATCCCGCGTTCGCGGAGACCATCCACGCCTTCGACGCGACGCTCGCTCACGTCGAGGACGCGAAGCGGTCGTTGGTCCTGTCCGTCCGCTCGGGTCGCACGCCGGGCGTGCCCCTCGCGGTGGGTCTGTCGACGTTCGAGGAACGACTGGGCAGAGCGGGGGAGTCGATGCCCGGGTGGCGCCGCCCCGAGACGGAGGACGAGTGGACGCGTTGCGCGCACGCGCTGACAGAGGCACTCGCGCGCGCACGCCGTCTTCGACTCGATCGGTCCCCTGAGCGGTACGAGGAACTCGTGGACGAGCTCAGCGCGCTGCTCGCCCCGCTCGATGTGTTCGCGGACGCATCCGCCTCCATCCGCGCGCTGGGTCGGGCCTGACCCGGGTCACGTCGCCGTTGCCTGTCGAGAATAGGTCATTCGCTACACTCGCTTTCTTTCGGCCACGGCTCGCAATCTGAAGGGAGATGCTCGTGAGCGCCTATGCGGTAGCGAACCTCGACGACATCGACGAGGTCGGCGACGGTCGCTCCCAATGGCGGCCGGTCCGTCACCACTTCGGCATCACCTCCTTCGGCGTGACCACATGGACGGGGCGTGACCCGGGCGACCGGATCATCGATGAACACGATGAGTTGGAGCGCGAGCCGGGTCATCTGCGATCGGAGCGATCTGGAGGAGGACGCGAACGAGGACCTCTACCTCGTCCACCGTGGTCGTGCACGGTTCGAGCTCGACGGTGAGCATGTGAACGCGCCCGCGGGAACGTTCGTCTTCGTCCCGCCCGGCGTCAGGCGGACGGCGTTCGCCGAAGAGCGGGGGACGACGATCGTCGCGGTCGGCGGTGTTCCTGGGAAGGCGTACGAACCGGTCGGCTGGGAGATCTGGAAGCCGCTTCACCCCCTGTACGAGTCGGGCGAGTACGCGGAGGTGATCGCTCGCGGACGCGACCGGATCGTGGAAACCGCAGTATCCCGAGCCGCTCTACAACCTCGCGTGTTGCGAGAGCCTCACGGGGCGCACCGCCGACGCGATCGAGCATCTCCGACTGGCGCTCGACCGGACGGAGCAGTACCGCGAGCGGCTCCGCCGGCTTGCTGCCAACGACTCCGACTTCGACCCGATCCGCCATGAGCCCGCGTTCAAGGACCTGATCGGCGACTGATGACGTGTGCATCCCGGCGCGTTCCGGGCGGAAGCCCTTGCTGACCCGGGTTCACGGCCGTTCGAGGCGGCTCCCTCTCTCCCTCCCGGGCCGCCGATTGACAGTCCTTCCGGGAGGTGCCTACAGTTCGCCGGCCCGCGCCGCCGCGCCGCGTCCGTGGCCGTCCGGCCGCACGGGCTTGGACGGGAAGGAGGCGGCCGTGGCCGAGAACCCCGCGAAGCTCCTCGAGGCCTCACGCGTCACGATCGGGCAGCCCATCGCGGAGCTGGATACCCCCACCATCCTCGTCGACCTCGACCGCATGGAGCGCAACATCCGCGAGTGGCAGTCGTGGATGGACGACCGTGGTGTCGCCTTTCGCGTTCACGCAAAGACCCACAAGGTCCCCGAGATCGCGCTGCAGCAGATGCGGGCGGGGGCACGGGGCATCTGTTGCGCGAAGGTCAGCGAGGCGGAGCCGTTCGCCGCGGCCGGCATCGCCGACATCGCGCTCGCGTACCCGATCTTCGGCGAGGAGAAGTGGCGCCGCGTGGCCGCCCTGGCCGCGGGCGGCGTCCGCGTGACGGCGAACGTGGACGGCGGCGAGGGCGCCCGGCAGGCATCCGGCGCCGCCGAGGCGGCGGGCGTCACCCTGTACCTCCAGGTCGACGTGGACACCGGCCTGCACCGCGGCGGCATCCCCGAAGGGGAAGTCGAGCGCGTCGAGTCGCTGGCGCGCGCGATCGGGGGGCTGCCCGGCGTCGAGTTCGACGGGCTCACCACGCACCGCTCGTACGGCTTCGCGGGGAGGCGGGGCTTGCGGGAGGAGGGCCACCACGAGGGCGAGGTGGTCGTCGGCATCGCGGAGCGCCTGCGCGCCGCCGGGGTGGAGGTCCGGGAGGTGACGGCCGGCTCGTCGTTCACGGGCAAGTACGTCGCGGAGGTGCCCGGCGTGACCGAGTCGCGGGCCGGCACGTACGTCTTCTTCGACCTGACCCACCTGTACGAGGGGAGCGCGACGGAGGATCAGCTCGCGCTGTCGGCGCTCTGCCGCGTGAACAGCCTGTGGGGTGAGGGCCAGCTCACGATCGACGGCGGGACGAAGACGTTCTCGAGCGACCGGGCTCCCGCCGCGGCCGACGGCACCCTGCCGCCGATGGCGCAGGCCGCCGGGCGTCCGGTGTTCATCGAGCGCATGACCGAGGAGCACGGCATGGGACGGAGCGAGGAGCCGGTCGCCCTGGGCGAGAAGCTGCGCTTCTATCCGTCCCACGCGTGCACGTGCTGCAATCTGACGGACGAGATGGTCGGGTACCGCGACGGCAGGGTCGAAACGGTCTGGCAGGTCGCCGCGCGCGGCCTCCGTCAATGAGGCCCGGCAGAACGACGCCGACGGAATCCGACGTGGGGAGGGAGCATCGATGCCCAAGTACGTGATCCAGTCCTCGGAGGGCGCGCCCCCCGCGGGCGCCTATTCGCAGGGATGGCGCGCCGGAGACTTCATCTACGTGACCGGAACGGGCCCGCTCGGGCCGGACGGGAAGGTCGTCGGCGACACGATCGAGGAACAGACGCAGCGCACGATCGACAACATCGAGACGATCCTCCGGGCGGACGGCGCGTCGCTCGGGGACGTGATCAAGGTCACGGTGCACCTCTCGGACGTGGGCATGTTCCCCCGATACAACGAGGCGTACAAGACGCGCTTCACGGAGCCGTACCCGGTGCGGACCACCGTCGGCAGCACCCTGCCCATGGAAGGGATGCTCGTCGAGATCGACTGCGTCGCCTACGTCGGCGCCTGAGCGAGGGCGAGGGATGGCCGCCGCGGCGCCCGTCACCCGCGCGGAGTTCGACGCCGTCTACGCCGCCTGCGGCACCTGGGGCGTGTGGGGCCCCGCCGACCGGCGCGGCGCGCTCAACCACATCACGCCGGAGATCGTGACGGGGGCGGCCGGTCTCATCCGGTCGGGGCGCTCCGTGTCGTGTTCGTGGGCGCTCGACACCGAGGCGGGGCCCGACAACCCGAAGCCGGCCGTGCACCACATGACGTTGCTGCCGGACGTCCACCTGGGCGACTCGGGCGACATGCGGTTCAGCGGCGACTTCGTCGGCGTCGAGTTCCACGGCGAGTCGATCTCGCACATCGATGCCCTGTGCCACGTGGTCTACCGGGGGTCGGCCTACAACGGTGTCGCGGCCGACGATGCCGTGAGCTCGGCCGGTGCGCTCGACCTGACCATCGACACCGCGAAGGACGGCATCGTCGGCCGCGGCGTCCTCATCGACATCCCGAGGCATCGCGGCACCAGGTGGGTCGAGCCGGGAGAGGCCGTGGAGCGCGACGAGATCGAGGCGGCGCTCACCGGACAGGGCGTCGAGCTGCGGCAGGGCGACATCGTCTTCTTCCGGACCGGCCACGCGCGCCGGCGCCTCGAGGAAGGACCATGGGACGCGGCACACCTGAAGGCGGGCATCCACGTCACGGCCATGCCGCTCTTCCACGAGGCGAAGGTCGCGGCGATGGCGTTCGACGGCGACGGCGACACCATCCCGTCTCCGTGCGGGGAGGTCGCGTACCCGATCCACGCGATCGGGATCAGCGCGATGGGCCTGCACTTCCTGGACAACCTGTCCCTCGAGGATCTCGCGCGCGTCTGCGACGAGGAGGGGCGCTTCGAGTTCTTCACGGTGATCGCGCCGCTGCGGCTGGCCGCCGGGACCGGCTCGCCCATCAACCCGATCGCGATCCTCTAGTCGGGCGGCGGGAACCGGGCGGGTGGAGGATACGGGGGTGGAGGCCACCGCTCGTGACGTCGAGAGGCTGATCGCGACCCTGCAGGGGGCCCTGCCGCCCGGCCGCGTCCTGAGCGACCCGACCGCGCTCGCCACGTACCGCTCCGACGGGCTGCTCCACTACCGCGTCATGCCCGGCTGTGTGGTGCTGCCCGAGTCCGAGCAGGAGGTCGTGGAGATCGTCCGCGCATGCCACGACGCCGGCGTCCCCTGGGTCGCGCGCGGCGCCGGCACCGGGCTGTCGGGCGGCGCCGTTCCCGTCGCCGGGGGCGTCCTGATCGCGCTGTCGCGCATGCGGCGGATCCTGTCCGTCGACCTCGCGGACGGCCGCATCCAGGTGGAACCTGGTGTCACGAACGTCGAGGTGTCGCACGCCGCCCTGCCCACGCACTTCTATCCGCCGGACCCCTCCAGCCAGGTCGTGTGCTCGATCGGTGGCAACGTCGCGGAGAACTCGGGCGGCGCGCACTGCTTCAAGTACGGGTTCACGACCAACTACGTCACGGGACTGCGGGTCGTGCTGTCCGACGGCGAGGTCGTCGACCTCGGCGGCGACGAGTTGGATCGCCCCGGCTACGACCTGCTGGGCGCGTTCGTCGGGTCCGAGGGCACGCTCGGCGTGGCGACGCGGATCACGCTGCGCGTCGTGCCCGTTCCGGAAGCGGTGCGCACGCTCGTGGCGTACTTCGACTCGCCGGAACAGGCAGGCGGGGCCGTGTCCGCGATCGTGGCCGCCGGCGTCGTGCCCGGCGCGATCGAGATGATGGACCGCCTGGCCATCCAGGCGTGCGAGGAGGCGACGCACGCCGGCTACCCGCTGGACGTCGGCGCCGCGCTCATCGTCGAGCTCGACGGCCCGGCGTCCGAATGCGACCGGATGATGCCGGAGATCGAGTCGATCTGCCGCACGAGCGGCTCGAGCGGCATCCGCATCGCGGCGTCGCCGGCCGAGCGGGAGCTGATCTGGAAGGCGAGGAAGGCCGCCTTCGCGGCGATGGGCCGCGTGGCGCGCAACTACTACGTGCAGGACGGGGTGATCCCGCGCACCCGGCTGTCGGAGGTGCTCGCGAGCATCGAGGAGCTGGCCGGCGAGCACGGCCTGCGCGTCGCGAACGTGTTCCACGCCGGCGACGGGAACCTGCATCCGCTGGTGTGCTACGACGGCACGCAGCCCGGCGAGACCGAGCGCGCGGCCGAGCTGGCCCGCAGCATCTTGCAGGTGTGCGTCGACGCCGGTGGATCGATCACCGGCGAACACGGCGTCGGCCTGGACAAGAAGGGCGCCATGCCGCTGATGTTCGCGGACGCGGACCTCGACGCGTTCCAGCGCCTGCGGTGCGCGTTCGATCCCGCCCAGCTGGCCAACCCCGGGAAGGTGATGCCGACGCCGCGGATGTGCGGCGAGGTGCCGGGGCCGTACCGCCGCCACCCGCTGGAGGACGCCGGCGTCGCGGAGCGATTCTGACGTGGCCGTCGGCGTCGCGGTCCGGTACGCGCCCGATTCTCCGGAGGAGGCGGCGGAGACGCTCGGGAAGCTGGTCGCCGGCGGCGAGGCCGTGCGGTTCGTGGGCGGCGAGACGAAGCGAACGTGGGGCGTGCCCCCGAACCGGGACGTGGTGGGCATCTCGACGCAGTCGCTCGACCGGGTGCTGGAGCACAACGCCGGTGACATGACCGCGGTCCTGCAGGCCGGCATCCCGCTGGCTCGGGCGCAGGAGGCGTTCGCGGAGGCGGGCCAGATGCTGGCGCTCGATCCGCCGAACCCGGGCGGCTCCGCGACCGTCGGCGGCGTCGTTGCCTGCGCCGACTCCGGACCGCTGCGGCACCGGTACGGCGCCGCCCGCGACCTGCTGCTCGGCGTACGGGTCGCGCTGGCGGACGGCACGCTCGCGCGGTCGGGCGGCCGCGTCATCAAGAACGTCGCCGGCTACGACCTGGCCAAGCTGTTCACCGGGTCGTTCGGGACGCTGGGGATGATCGTCGAGGTGGTGGTGCGGCTGCACCCGCTCCCGGCGGGCCGCGCCACCGTCGCGGGCGTCGGCACGGATCCCGGCGCGCTGGGACGGGCCGTCTCCGCGCTGGCCGCGTCGCCGCTCGAGCTCGAGTCGCTGGACGTGCGCTGGGGGGACGGCGGCGGGGCCGTGCTTGCCCGTGTCGCCGGCGCGGCGACGGCGCCGCGCGTCGCGAGCGCCGCCTCGAGCATGCGCGGGCTCGGGCTGGACGTCGCCGTCGCCGAGGATGACGACGCCCAGTGGGTCGGGCAGCGCGCCGCGCAGCGGAGCGCCGAGGCCACGGTGGTCCGCGTCTCCGGCGTGCGATCCGACCTGCCCGCCGTCCTGCGGGCAGCCGCGCGCGCCCGCGCCTGGGTCGTCGGGCGCGCCGGGCTCGGGCTGAGCTGGGTGACCCTGCCCGCAGGTCCGCCTGCCGATGTCGCCGCGGCCATCGAAGAGCTGCGGTCGGCGCTCTCGCCCCGGCCGTGCGTCGTGCTGGACGCGCCGGACGACGTCCGGGCGGCGCTCGACGTGTGGGGTCCGGAGGCGGGACCCGTGGAGCTGATGCGCCGCGTGAAGGAGCGCTTCGACCCGTCCGTGGCGTGCAACCCGGGTGTCTTCGTCGGGGGCCTGTAGTGGCCGACGGCGAGCCGCGCGTTCCGCATGGGCCGGGCGCGTTCGACGCGCTCCACCCCCCACGGCAGGACCTGATCGACGCGTGCGTGCACTGCGGGTTCTGCCTGCCGACGTGCCCCACGTACGTGCTGTGGGGCGAGGAGATGGACTCGCCTCGCGGCCGCATCGTCCTGATGAACGACGGCCTCACGCCGGGCAGCGTGATGAGCGACGCGATGGTCACGCACCTGGACCGGTGTCTCGGATGCATGGCGTGCGTCACCGCCTGTCCGTCGGGCGTGCAGTACGGACGGCTGATCGAGGCGGCGCGCCCGCAGGTCGAGCGGAACCACACGCGCTCGCGGTCCGAGCGCGGCCTTCGGAGGATGGTGTTCGCGCTGTTCCCGCATCCGAAGCGGCTGCGGGCGGCGCTCCCCCTGCTGACGGCGGCCCGTTTCCTCCGGCTGGATCGCGCCGTGAGCGGACGGACTGCGCGCGGCCGGATCCCACGGCTCTCCGCGCTCGCGCGGCTGGCGCCCCGGACCCCGGCACGGGGTGGTGCCCCGTTGCCGGAGCGCACGCCCGCGGCCGGCGAGCGCCGCGGCCGCGTCGCGCTCCTGCAGGGGTGCGTGCAGCGGGTCTTCTTCTCCGACGTCAACCGGGCGACGGCCGGGGTGCTGGCCGCCGAGGGCTACGAGGTGATCGCGCCGCGCGACCCGCGGTGCTGCGGCGCGCTGCACTCCCACGCGGGGGAGGAGAAGGAAGCGCGCTCGCTCGCACGCCGCGCGATCGCGGCGCTGGAGGGCTGCGACCTGGTCGCGGTGAACGCCGCCGGCTGCGGGTCGGCGATGAAGGAGTACGGGGCCTTGCTGGAGGACGACCCGCGCTGGCGCGACCGCGCTCGCGCTTTCTCGGGCCACGTGCGGGACGTGTCGGAGATCCTTGCCGGCGCGCCGGTCGCGGCCCCCCGGCGCCCGGTGCGGATGCGGGTCGCCTACCACGACGCGTGCCACCTCGCGCACGCGCAGGGCGTCCGCGCACAACCGCGTGAGGCGCTGCGCTCGATTCCCGGGCTGGAGATCGTGGAGCCGAAGGAGTGGGAGCTCTGCTGCGGCTCCGCCGGCCTGTACAACGTGCTGCAGCCGGAAGCGGCCGACGCGCTCGGGCGTCGCAAGGCCGAGAACCTGCTGGCCACGGGAGCTGAGGCGATCGTCGCGGGCAATCCCGGCTGCGCGCTGCAGATCACCACACACCTGGAGGCGATGGGCCGGCCGCTGCCCGTCTATCACCCGATGGAGTTGCTCTGGGCGTCGATCCGCGGCGAGTCGCTCTGACCCCTCGAGGCTCCTGCTATCGTCTGCCGGCCCGGGCTTCCCGGTGGGCCGACCTTTCGAGGTCGTAGGTCCGTTCGACTCGGGCCACCCGGGTTTCCCTCCGTCCCAACCGGTGTCGGCTCCGGAGGCCGTCGTGTACGCTCGGCGCCGGCCGTTCAGCGAAGAATCCGCGCCCGTGGCGGAGCCGCGCGGCCGCACCCGACGGAGGTTCGGATGGGCGATGCCATCAACCTGACCACCGGCATCCCGGGCCCGCGCTCGGCAGCGGTGCTCGAGCGAAAGCAGAAGGTCGTCGCCGACCCGCTGGACATCCACGTGCCCGCCGTGATCGACTCCGCGCTGGGCGCCCGCTTCACCGACGTCGACGGCAACCATCTGCTGGACTTCTCCTCCGGCCTGGGCTGCCAGCTCGTCGGCTACTCGCATCCGAAGGTCGTCGAGGCCGTGCAGCAGCAGGCCGCGCGCGTCTCGCACACCGACTTCTCCGTGATCCCGTACGAGCCGTACGTGCAGCTCGCGGAGAGCCTGGTCGAGCGCGTCGGCATCCCGGGCGCGAAGGTCGCGATGTTCAACTCCGGCGCCGAGGCCATCGAGAACGCGGTGAAATTCGCGCGTTCCGCCACCGGCCGCCCGGCGATCATCTCCTTCGAGGGCGCGTTCCACGGTCGCACGCTCCTCACGATGTCGCTGACCAGCCGGCACAAGCCCTACAAGACGCGGTTCGGCCCGTTCGCTCCCGAGACGTACCGCCTGCCCTTCGCGTACCCGTACCGCAGCCCCGACCCGGACCGGGCCGCGCGAGACGCGCTCGACGCCCTCGAGCGCGCGTTCGTCACGGTCGTCGACCCGACGTCGGTCGCCGCCGTCATCGTCGAGCCGATCCAGGGCGAGGGCGGGTTCGTGGTCCCGCCGGCGGAGTTCCTGCAGGGCATCCGCGAGGAGTGCACCAGGCACGGGATCGTGGTCATCGCCGACGAGGTGCAGAGCGGGACCGGCCGCACCGGCACGTTCCTGGCCTCCGAGCAGTTCGGCTTCCGGCCGGACGTGGTCGTCCTTGCCAAGGCCCTTGCGTCCGGCTATCCGCTGTCTGCCGTCGTCGGCCGGCCGGAGATCATGGACGCCCCGGGCCCTTCCGCGATCGGCGGGACGTATGTGGGCAATCCGGTCGCCTGCGCCGCGGCCAACGCGGTGCTCCAGGTGATCGACGACGAGGGCCTGCTCGAGCGTTCGGAGGAGATCGGGAAGGTGCTTCGCGCGCGCTGGGAGCAGATCGCCGCCGAGGTGCCCGAGGTGGGCGAGATCCGGGGCGTCGGGGCCATGGTCGGGGTCGAGTTCGTCCGGGATCGGGAGACCAAGGAGCCGGCCCCCGAGTACCTGGACGCCCTGCTCCACGAGTCGATCTCCCGGGGTCTGGTCACCGTCGGCTGCGGCATGTACCACAATGTGCTGCGCCACCTCATCCCGCTGGTCATCTCGGACGATGACCTTGAGGAGGGCCTCGACGTGGTGGCGGAATCCGCCGTGGCAGCCCGCGGCTCGCGGGCGATCACGGACCGTTCCGCCGGGGTTGAGGGCGAGTAAGGATCGGCCCAGGAGGGTTGCGAGCCGCCTCCCCCGGGTTGAGGATTGATGGTCCGGGCACGTCACCTGCGGCAGCGCGGCACTGGATGGCCCATGGCCACACGACGACGACGCGAAGACGACGAGTTGTTCGGTCCTCCCGCCGAGGAGGATAACTCGGGCGATGCTGACATCGACGCACCGGTCGGCGACGCGGAGGCCGAGGAGGCGGATTCCGACCTGGGGCTGGGCGAGATGGGCGCCGACTCGGTGCCCGAGCCCGAGCCCGCTCCCGGTCCCGGAGACCTCGACACCGCCCCGGTCGACGTGCAGCCCAACGACCGGCCCGACGCCCTCAGCGAATTCGCGGCCGACGGCGCGCTTCCGGCCGAGCCGCTCTTCGCCGACGAGCCGGCAGAGGAGGAATCCGGCGCCGGGGAATCGTTCTGGACCCGCATGGCCAACCGTGTTCCCGGCCGCCAGAGCCTCACCAACCGCCGTCGGGGGGCCCTCATCCTCGTGGTCTTGGTGGTGCTGGCCGCGATCACGGCGATCATCGTCGGCACGCAGAGCACCACGCCGCCGCCGTCCAGCGGTTCCGCGGAGGTGACCTCGGGCTCGATCAGAAGCACCGTCAACCTCGACGGGGTGGTGGTCCGCCAAAACACTCAGAACGTGAACGCGCCCGTGACCGGCACGGTCTCGGACATCGCCGTCCGGCCGGGAGACGCCGTGACGGAGGGCGAGCAGGTCGCGACCGTCACGGTGCTGCCGCTGCCCACGCCGTCGCCCACTGCCACGGGGACGTCGCCGTCGCCGACGCCCACCCCGAGCCCGATCACCGAGACCGTGACCGCGCCCATCGGGGGCACGGTGGGCCAGCTGTCGGTCACCAAAGGCCAGGTCGTGGTCAACGGCCAGCGGCTGCTGACGGTCATTCCCGCGCAGTACGACGTGATCGCGTCCGTTCCCCAGGACCAGCTCTACCGGTTCTACACGCCGCCGCTCTCGATTCAAGCGGTGATCGCGCACCAGGACCAGCCGATCGACTGCGCATTCGCGTCGATCGGCGCCAACCTTCCGACGTCGGGCGCCACCAACGTCCTGCAGGAGGAGGTCGATCTGCGCTGCACGCTCCCCGTCGGAACGTCGGTCTTCCCCGGCGTCCCCGCCAACGTCGTGGCGGTGACCGCGGAAGTCGACGACGCGCTCACGCTGCCGGTGTCGGCGGTGCAGCGCAAGGACAACGGGACGTCGGGCGTCGTCTACCTGCTCGAGAAGGGCAAGGAGCCGCAGAAGACGAACGTCACCCTCGGCATCAGCGACGGCAAGCGCATCCAGATCGTGAGCGGGCTCTTCGCGGGCCAGCGGGTCCGCGATCCGGCGGTCCAGTCGACCCCCACTCCCTGAGTCCGCTCTCCGCCGCTCGGGCAGGAGGTCCCGGTGAAGTCGGGACGGTCGGCCCCTCGCATCGCTCGGTTGTCCTGCCAGGCTCCCTGCATGTTCGTCCGCACCTTCGTCGAGATCGCGGCCCCCTTCGCGGCGGTCGACGCCGCCCTCACCTCTGATGGGAAGGACTGGCTGCCCGCCCTGGCCACGTCGGCCGAGGAGGGCGGCGAGCGGCGCATGGCCGAGGTGGGCTTCGGGAAAGCCGTCCGGGTGGGCCGCAGCGTCGTGGTGACGGTGGGCGAGCCCGCGCGGCTGGAGTTCAAGACGCTCCAGCCCATCTCGTGGCACCCCGCGCACGCCGAGGGCCTCCTGCCCGCGATGGATGCCGAGATCGAGGTGGCGCCCATGGGAGCCGCGTACACCCAGCTCGCGATGACGGCCCGGTACACGCCGCCGTTCGGGATGGTCGGACGGGTGGCCGATCGGGCGCTTCTGCACCGTGTCGCCGAGGCGACGATCAAGGACTTCATGGATCGTGTCGCCGGCCGCATCCAGCAACGCCTGGCCGCCCCCGGGAACGGATCGCCGATCGGCGGCATCGCCGCCGCGCACTGAACGACTCCCGAACCGCGGGACCTTCTCCCCTAGGGACTCCGCTCCGATTCGTGCAGGGTGAATCCGGAGGTGAGCACGAGGATGGTGCTCGACGGAACGTCGGATGAAGACCCTTCCTCTCGCCGCGCCCTGCGCGCCCTCGCGGGCGCGCAGGGCGCGGCCTTCCTCCTCATCGCCGAGCCGGATCAGTGGAAGGCGAACGTGACGCGCTTGCTGGATGCGGCCCTCCAGCCTGCGGGAGGCTGAGCGATCAGGACGAGGCGACGGCGTCCACCCACCGCAGCAGGTCACGCTCGGTCACGATGCCGATCAGGTGGCCGTCGTCGACGACCGGGAGTCTCCTGATCTGCTTCTCGGCCATACGCCGGAAGATGAAGACGACCTCCTCGTCCGGTCCCGCCGTCACGACGGGCGAGGACATCACCTCTGCCACCTGCCGGCCGAGGAGATCGGGGTCGTCGAGGATGCCGCGGGACAGGTCGCGCTCGGTGAACACGCCGAGCGGCTTGTCGGTCTCGGTCACGACCACGGCACCGATGTCGTGATCGATCATGGCCCGCAGGGCCTGCGCCACCGTTGCGTGCGGGGCCACGTTCACCACCGGCGACGTCATGAGCTCCTTCACGTAGTCCTCGGCCTTGGGCATGGTCACTCCTCCCCGGGAATGGGCGGTCGGCTGGGCCCCAATCATGATCGCGACACGGCCTCTTCCACAAGCGACCCCAGTCGCTCTCCCCACCGGCGGGCCCGTTCCACCTCGCCGTCCAGGAGCGGTCCGGTCGTCCCCGACACGAAGAAGCTCTCCGCCGGGGCGGCGATCCCGCACCCGAGCTCCCGGAGCCGCTTCTCGGCGGAGCGCGCGGCCGAGCCGGTGATCAAGCGGGGCTTCTTGAAGCGCGTGTCGAAGGCGGCGGCGAGCCGCGGGGCCGGGCCGTCGAGGCCCGCGAGCCACTCGCGGATTCCGATCCCGTCCGACACCACCCCGTGCTCGGCCTGCTTGGCCGCCTGTTGACGCGTTCCGGACCGGCTCATGCCGAACGCCTGTGTCGGCCCACCCACCACGAGCAGGTCGATGTCGCCACCGAGCTCGCGCGCCGCGCCGCCGACCTCGATGGCACGGGTCGGCACCAGCGACGTCAAGCCCTCCTGGATCGCCCGAGCGATCTTCTCCGTGTTCCCGAACGCCGACTCGAACACCACGAGCGCACGCATCGTCGATCCCTCCCTCGTCGTCGGTCACGCCGAGCATCCACCGCGGCCCGCGTCCCTCCTCGGGTCGTCGGTCCCGCGCCGTCCGGGACGACCGGCCCCCCCGGGTGTCCTGCCGTTGGACCCCTCCAATGCGGGTCCGGCGGCCCCACGCTCCGGGTGCGCGGTGAACGACTGTGGGTGCGTGCAAGGCGGAAAGGAACGGGACATGAGCGAACAGCAGGAACCAGAAGGGTTCTCCGTCGTGCTGTTCTCCGGAACCGACGACAAGTTGACGGCCGCATCCATCCTGATCGCGGGGGCCGCCGCCCTCGGGAAGCGCGTGGACGTGCTGCTGCAGTACTGGGCGCTCGACGCGTTTCAGGCCGACCGGATCACCAAGGACCACGGGCTGGCGCCCGAGGCCGGGAGCGAAGGATCCACGGCGCTCTGGAGGGCCAGCGAACGGCGCGGCCACCAGCACTGGAGCGACACGCTCCGGCAGGCGAAGGATGTCGGCGAGGTCCACGTGCACGCGTGCGCCAACTCGATGGAGATCTTCGGGCTCGGCATGGAGGACATGGATCCGATCGTGGACGACGTGGCCGGCGTCGCGTTGTTCCTGGTGAACGCCGACGGGCAGGTCGTCTTCATCTGAGAGGAGTGAGATCGATGACCGTCGTACAGGTGGATCGGGAGATCGACGCGCGAGGCCTGGCGTGCCCGGGCCCGCTGCTGTCGCTGATCGGAGCGATCCGCGAGGAGCCGGTGGGACGCGTGATCGCCGTCCTGTCGAGCGATGCCGGGTCGCGGACCGACATTCCCGCCTGGACGGCCAAGGCCGGCCACGAGCTGGTCGAGGTCGCCGACGAGGATGGATTCGCGCGGTTCGTCATCCGGAAGAGCCGGTGACGCGCCATGCCGGCGCGCATCGTGGTGCTGGGCGGCGGGGTCGGAGGGACCCTGGTCGCCAACCTGCTGGACCGCCAACTCGGCCGTGACGCCCGCGTCACCGTGGTCGACCCCACGGGGATGCACGAGTACCAGCCGGGTTTCCTGTACGTCGCGCTCGGCCAGGCGAACGGCCGGTGGCTGTCCCGCGACGAGCGAGGCCTGCTGCGACCGGGCGTCGAGCTGGCGGTGGAGGCCGCAGCGGCGATCGACACCGGGGAGGGCGTGGTCCGGCTCGAGCACGGGTCGACCGTGCCGTACGACTACCTGGTCCTGGCCACCGGAGCTCGCCTGCTTCCCGAGAACGTGCCGGGGATGGTCGAGGGCGCGCACCACTTCTATTCACTGGACGGCGCGCTGCGCCTCCGCGAGGCCGCGCGCGCGTTTCGCGGCGGCCGCCTCCTGGTCGGCGTGGCCGGCATTCCCTACAAGTGCCCGCCCGCGCCGGTCGAGTACGTGTTGCTGATCGAGGAGCAACTGCGCCGCAGGGGGATTCGCGACCGGAGCGAGGTGACGCTGCTGTCGCCGCTCAGCCGCGCGTTCACGGTGGAGCCGGCCTCGAAGCTGGTCCAGCCGATCATGGAGCGCCGGGGCATCGGGCTCCAGACGTTCTTCAACGTCGAGTCGGTGGATCCGGACGCGGGGACCGTCGAGTCGCTCGAGGGCGAGAAGGCCGAATACGACCTTCTCGTCCTGGTGCCGCCCCACCGGGGGCAACAGGTCATCGAGGACGCTGGACTCGGCGACGCGGGCGGATGGGTCCCGACCGACCGGCACACGCTGCAGGTCGAGGGGCGGGAGCGCATCTTCGCCCTGGGCGACGCGACGAACCTCCCGATCAGCAAGAGCGGGTCGACGGCGCACTTCGAGGCGCCGGTCGTCGCGAGCCGCATCGCGTCCCTGGTCCGGGGGACGGCCCCGCGGACCAACTACGGCGGGCGCGTCATGTGCTTCCTGGAGACGGGCGGCCGCAAGGCCACCGCGCTTCGATTCGACTACGAGCACCCGCCGGTGCCGCCGGCGCCCTCGGCGCTGTGGCACTCGGCCAAGTGGATGTTCAACCGCCTGTACTGGGTGACCGTGCCGCAAGGCCGGATCCCGGAACGGGCCATGTGAGAGGAGGGCGCAAATGAGCGTGACGATCGCCAAGCAGTTGGATCTGAAGGGCCTTGCCTGTCCGATGCCGATCGTCAAGACGGCGCTGGCAATGAAGGAGTGTGCGACCGGTGACGTCGTCGAGGTGCTGGCGACCGACCCCGGGTCGGTGCCGGACTTCTCGGCTTGGTGCCGGGCCACGCGCAACGAGCTCGTCGAGCAGACCGAGGAGGCGGGCGTGTTCCGCTTCCTGTTGAGGAAGGGGTGAGTCACGTGGCGATCGATGAAGCGGTCCGAGAGCAGGAGACGCCGGTCCCGGCGCATACGCACGAGCACGTTCCCCACCAGAAGCTGGTGATCATCGCGTGGAGCGGCGACCTGGACAAGGTGTGGCCGCAGATGATCCTGGCGACCACGGGCGCGGCCATGGGGATGGACACCACGGTGTTCTTCACCTTCTGGGGGCTGTTCGCCCTGGTGAAGGACGACGTGCGGATCACCGGCGACGACTGGATGCAGAAGATGATGGCGATGATGGATCGCCCGGGCATCGAGCACCTGAAGCTCGGCAAGATGAACTTCGCCGGGGCCGGGCCCGCGATGATGAAGCACCTCGCCCGCGAGCACGAGGTCGCGAGCCCGGGCGAGCTGCTGCAGACTGCCGTGGCGCTCGGGGTGAAGCTGGTCCCCTGCCAGATGACGATGGACCTCCTGGGGCTCCGTCGTGAGGACATGATCGACGGGCTGTCGGAGCCCGCCGGCGCGACGACCATGCTGATGGAAGCCCAGGACGCCATCACGCTCTTCATCTGAGGTGGGTGCGATGACGGCCTCCCGCTCCGGCATCTCGGTCTACTGGACCTCCGGCGACTCGTTCGTGGTCGACGTGCGGGCGCACTTCCTGACCACCGACCAACCGTACGACGCGGGTGGCCAGGACCTCGGCCCCACCCCGGTGGAGCTGTTCGTCGTCTCGCTCGGCGCCTGCATCGGGTACTTCGCCGAGCGATACATGCGGCGCCACGAGATCGACGCCGACGGGCTGCGCGTGCAGTGCCGGTTCCAGATGGCGGAGCATCCGGCACGCGTGTCGCGCATCGACGTCAATCTGGCGCTTCCCGCGGGGTTCCCGCCGGAGCGCCTGGACGGGCTCCGGGCCGTCGTGGACCGGTGCACCGTCCACAACTCGATGCGCCAGCCGCCCGAGGTTCGCGTCGAGCTGGTGCAGCCCGTGCCCGTCGCCTGATCGGTGTCGGTCAGCCCGGACGGCGCGACCCCGCCACGGCCGCGACGATGTCGTCGCGGGTGAGGATGCCGACCAGATGGTGGTCGTCGTCGATCACGGGAACCCGGTTCACGCCGGCCGCCTGCATCCGCGCAGCCGCGTCGACCACTGAGTCCGAGGCGCGCACCGTCACGGTCCGGCGGCTCATGATGTCCGCCACCAGCCGGCCGGAGCGATCGAGGTCGCGCTCGTGTCGGAGCCAGGGGCCGGTCGTCGCCACGGGGCCGCCGCCGTCGCCGGTCGAGCGAAGGATGTCGCGGAGTGACAGGACCCCGACGACGCGATCGCCGTCGAGGACCGGAGCGCCCGAGACGCCCGCGCGCTCCAGCGTTCTCGCGGCCTCGCCCAGCGGCTCGTCCGGGCCGATCGTGACGACGGTCGCCGTCATCGCGTCGCCCACCGTCCCGAGGGTGATTCGGTCGTCACGCGTCGTGTCCATGGTCGCCTCCAGTGTGCGCCGCCTCGAGCCTGGACCGGGCGAGCTCCGGAACCAACCGCCAATGGACCTCCGGCATGCGGGTCGGAGGACCCGGGATGGGAGCAGCCGCCTGCCGGAGCATGGTATCGGAGGTGAGTTCGATGCGTGTGAAGGAGCTGATGTCGACACCCGGTCGTGTGCGTCTCGCCCACGACTTCCTTGAAGCAGGTTGCGTCGATCCTCGTCGAGCGCGGGATCAGCGCGGTGCCGGTCGTCGGGGACGACGGCTGGCTGGTGGGGATCGTGTCCGAGGCCGACCTCGTTCGGCTGGAGACCTCCGAGGACCCGAGGCGGCACATCCTCCCCACCGGGGAGCCTCCGTCGAGGGTCCAGATGCAGGCGGACGAAGTGATGACGCGGGACGTGATCGCGCTCCCGGAGGACGCGGACGCGGCTGAGGCCGCGCGCCTGATGGTCGAACGCCGCGTGAAGCGCATCCCGATCGTGTCGGGGGCTCGCGTGGTGGGCATCCTGAGCCGTCGCGACCTGCTCCGGACGATGGTCCGCGAGGACTCCGAGATCAAGGCGGACGTGGAGGCCCTGATCGGTGACCAGGCCTTCATGGTCGGACGTTTCGACGTGATCGTGCGCGGCGGCGAGGTGGTCCTCGCCGGAGGCGGCGGCCCGTCGGAGCGCCGGCTCGCCGAGCTGCTCGCCCGGAGTGTGCCGGGGGTGCTGGGTGTACGCTTCGAATTCGACGCTGAGGTCGGTGCCCGGGGATAGCGGATGCGGTTTGTCGACAGGAGTGGACTCGAACGGCTGCTCGAGGATCTGGTCGGCCGCGGATACCGGCTGATCGGACCCACCGTCCGCGACGGGGCGATCGTGCTCGACGAGATTTCGTCCTCCGACGAGCTTCCGCGCGGGATGGGCGAGGAGCAGGAGGCCGGCCGGTACCGGGTCGTCCCACGGGCGGACGACCGGTGGTTCGGGTTCGCCCACGGGCCGGACTCGGCCAAGCGCTTCCTCTTTCCCGCCCGCGAGGTCCTGGGCACCGCTGCGCGCGATGACGGCGATCTGCGATTCGAGCCCGCCACGCCCGAGGACGAGCGGCCGATCGCATTCGTGGGCATCCGTTCCTGCGACCTGCACGCCGTGGCCGTCCAGGATCGCGTGTTCCTGGAGGGTCCGGCCCCGGACCCGGCGTACGCCCAACGGCGGCGCGACGCCGTGTTCGTCGCGATGAACTGCGAGTTCCCCGGGGGGACGTGCTTCTGCGCGTCCATGGGAACGGGACCCCGGTGCTCGAGCGGGTTCGACGTCTCCCTGACCGAGCTGGACGGGGGCTTCGTCGCGGACGCCGGCACCGAGCTCGGGGCCGAGCTGCTGCTGGCGGCCGGTGCCCGGGAGGCCACCCCCGACGAGGAACGGGCCGACCGGGAGGTCACCGAGCGGGCCACCGGCGCGATGGGACGGGCTCTGGAGACCGGCGACCTGCCGGGGTTGCTCTACCGCAACCGGGAGCATCCGCGCTGGCTCGAGGTGGGCGACCGCTGCCTGGCGTGCGGGAACTGCACGTCCGCGTGCCCGACGTGCTTCTGCCACGACGTGGTGGACGCGACCGACATCCTGGGAACCACCGCGACGCGGACCCGCGAGTGGGCCTCGTGCTTCAGCGACGAGTTCAGCCACACCGTGGGTGGGGACGTCCGAACGGCGCGCTCGTCGCGCTACCGGCAGTGGCTGACGCACAAGTTCGCGTCGTGGATCGACCAGTTCGGCACCTCCGGGTGCGTCGGGTGCGGCCGGTGCATCACCTGGTGTCCCGTGGGGATCGACGTGACCGAGGAGATCGCCGCCATCCGCATCGAGGACGGGGTCGTCGTGGCCGCCGTACCGTCCGAATGACCACCGTCGTCGCCCCGGCGGCCGTTCCGGCGGTTTCGCTGATGCCGGACTCGGTCGCGCGTGGTGCGGCGGGTCGTGCAGGAGACGCCCGACACCGCGACGTACTGGCTGTCCATCGCGGACCCGGAACGGCGGGCCGCCTACCGGTTCCTGCCCGGGCAGTTCAACATGCTGTACGTCTTCGGATCCGGAGAGGTGCCGATCTCGATCTCGTCGGACCCGGCGCGCCCGAGCGCCTGGCCCACACCATCCGGGCCACGGGACGGGTGACCGACCTGTTCCGGTCGATCGGTCCGGGTGACCGCCTGGGGCTGCGCGGTCCGTACGGGCGGCCCTGGCCGGTCGACGAGGCCGAGGGCGGCGACCTGCTCATCGTGGCCGGCGGCCTGGGGCTCGCTCCGGTGCGCCCCATCATCTACCGGGCCATCCACCGTCGGAGGCGGTTCCGCCGCGTGATGATCCTGGTCGGCGCCCGCGGGCCCGAGCACATGCTGTACCGGCACCAGCTCGACGCGTGGAGCCACTGGATCCGCGACCGCGCCATCGAGGTCCATCAGACCGTCGACGTGCCGGACGACGCGTGGCCGTTCACCCACGGCGTGGTGACCACGCTGTACGAGCAGGCCGGGCTCGCCCCGCACCGG
Organism: uncultured Actinomycetota bacterium; assembly: GCA_963770955.1. Lineage (GTDB taxonomy): Bacteria > Actinomycetota > UBA4738 > UBA4738 > UBA4738 > DASPTB01. The sequence goes on along the minus strand of CAVYRK010000007.1, from coordinate 174,503 downwards.
ACGACCGCGTTCGTCTGCGGTCCGGAGATCATGATGCGGTTCGCGGCGAAGGGTCTCGTCGACCGAGGCGTTTCGCCGGACCACGTGTGGGTGTCCATGGAACGGAACATGCAGTGCGCCGTGCGCCTGTGCGGGCACTGCCAGTTCGGTCCCGTGTTCGTGTGTCACGACGGGCCGGTCTTTCCCTGGAGCACGGCCGAGGAGTGGTTGGGAGTGGCGGAGCTGTGAGCGCCCGGCCGCGCATCGCGGTGTTCAAGATGGCCTCGTGCGACGGGTGCCAGCTGCAGCTGCTGGACGCCGAGGAGGCGCTGCTCGACCTGGCGACGGCCGTGGACATCGTGCAGTTCACCGAGGCGACCTCGCACACGGACCCCGGCCCCTACGACGTGACGATCGTGGAGGGGTCGGTGTCGACGCCGGCGCAGCTGGAGGAGATCGCGCATATCCGCGAGGTCTCGACGTTCCTGATGACGATCGGCGCGTGTGCGACGTCGGGCGGCGTGCAGGCGCTCCGCAACTGGATGGACGCGGGCGAGACGGTGCGGGCCGTCTACCCGACGCCCGAGTACATCAGCTCGCTCGCCACGTCCACGCCGATCGCCGACCACGTGCGGGTGGACCTCGAGCTGACGGGCTGCCCGGTGGACCGCGGCCAGCTGCTCGGCGCGATCGCGTCACTGCTGCAGGGCGCCATGCCTCGCGTGTCGACCGTGCCGGTCTGCGTCGAATGCAAGCGGCGCGGGTACGTCTGCGTGGTCGTGGCCAAGGGCGAGCCGTGTCTCGGACCGGTCACGCGGACCGGCTGCGGCGCGCTGTGCCCCGCCTTCGGCCGCGGGTGCTACGGCTGCTTCGGTCCCTCGCAGCCGCCCAACGTGGAGGCGCTTCGCCGCCAGTTCGTCCAGCTCGGGATGTCCCCGTCGCTGGCCGCGTCCAGCTTCCGGTTCATCACCGGATGGGCGCCCGCGTTCCGGGACGCCTTCGACGAACCGGAGACCGAGGGGACGCAGGAACGGGAGGTGCGCGACGTGACCCACGCGAACCCCGCGTCGCCGAACCGCCTCATCGAGGTGCCGGCCATCGCCCGCGTGGAGGGCGAGGGCGCGCTGCACCTCGGGCTTCGCGGCGACGAGATCGTCGACCTCCGGCTGGACATCTACGAGCCGCCCCGGTTCTTCGAGGCCTTCCTGGCCGGGCGCCACTTCTCGGAGGTGCCCGACATCGTTCCCCGGATCTGCGGCATCTGTCCGGTCGCGTACCAGATGAGCGCGGTGCACGCGCTGGAAGAGCTGTTCGAGGTGCGAGGTGCCGCCGGGGACGCGCGAGCTGCGCAGGATGCTGTACTGCGCGGAGTGGATCGAGAGCCACATGCTCCACGTCCACCTGCTGGCCGCGCCGGACCTCCTCGGATACGACAGCGCGATCGAGATGGCGCAGCGCGAACGGGCCGCCGTCGAGCGCGGCCTGCGGATCAAGCGACTGGGCAACGACCTGCTGGCCACGATCGGCGGCCGCGAGATCCATCCGGTGTCTCCGCGCGTGGGTGGCTTCTCGCGCGCGCCGCGACCGCGGGACCTGCGCGCGCTGTCCGGCCGACTCGCAGGACGCGATCGCGGCGATCCGGGACGTCGCCGAGTGGGCGTCGGGGTTGCCGGCGCCGTCCTTCGACCTCGCGACCGAGATGGTGGCGATGGTGCATCCGGACGAGTACCCGATGAACGAGGGGACGCTGGCGTCGACGGAGGGCCGCGCGTTCGACGCGGCGACGTTCGAGGACGACCGTCGAGGAGCTGCACGTCGAGCACTCCAACGCGCTGCACGCCCGGTTCACCGGCGGCGGCTCCTACATGGTGGGGCCGCTCGCCCGGCTGAACCTGAACCGGGGCCGGCTGACGCCGGTGGCGGCCGAGCTGGCGGTCCGGCTCGGCGTCGACGGGGGTGCGGTGCGCGATCGCTTCGCGTCGATGCCGGCCCGGGTCGTCGAGACGGCGGTCGCCCTGGAGGAGTCGCTGCGCCTGATCGAGGCGTACGAGCCTCCCGAGCCGCCCATGGCCGACGTCCGGCCGAAGGCGGGGCGGGGCGCCTGGGTGACCGAGGCTCCTCGCGGCATCCTCTTCCACCGCTACGACGTGGGCGGCGACGGCACGATCCTCGAGGCGAAGATCGTCCCGCCCACCTCACAGAACCTCCGGCACATCGAGGAGGACCTCCGGGCGTTCATTCCCGGCGTCGTCCACCAACCCGACCCGGAGCTCGCGCTGTCGTGCGAGATGCTCGTTCGGACGTACGACCCGTGCATCTCCTGCGCGACACACTTCCTTCGATTGGACGTGCGCCGGGAATGAGCGAGGCCGCGGTCCGCGTGATCGCTTGCGGCAATCCCGATGCGGGCGACGACGGCGCCGGCCTCGCGGCCGCGGCCGAGATCCGGCGGCTGCTCCGAGACGTGCCGGGCGCCGAGGTCGTCGAGGCCGGCTCGCCTCTGCGGCTGCTGGACCTGCTGCAGGACGGAATCCCGGCCGTCGTCGTCGACGCGGTGCGGTCGCGCGGGGCGTACCGGCCGGGAGAGGTCGTGCGGGTGGACGACCTCCGCGACGGCATTCCCGACGGGTTGCGCTCCGCGCTGTCCTCGCACGGCCTCGGGGTCGCCGAGACCGTGGGGGTCGCCGCGGCGGTGGGCGTGCCCTCCCGGGTGGCGTTCGTCGGGGTCGAGGTGCGCGACGTCGCGGCCGGGAGCCCGCTCTCGCCCCCGGTTCTGGCGGCGATTCCGGACGTCGCCGCCGCGGCGGCCGGCGTCGCCAGAGAGCTCGCCGGGGTCGCGCGCCGATGACGGAGGCGCTGCGGACGGACGTGCGGGCGCTCGAGGTCGAGGTGCGCGGCGTCGTCCAGGGCGTCGGGTTCCGGCCGCACGTGTGGCGGCTGGCGCAACGCCACGGGGTGGGGGGATGGGTGCGCAACCGGGACGGCGTGGTCGAGATCCGGGCCGAAGGCCGTCCGGAGGCGCTGGAGGCCTTCACGGACGCGATCGCCCGGGAGGCGCCGCCGCTCGCGCGCGTCGACTCGGTCCGCACCACACCGGCCCTCGCGACGGGCCGCTCGTCGTTCGTGGTCGCGGCGAGCGAGGCGGGCGAGGCGGGCGAGGCGGGCCGGATGGTTCCGCCGGACGTCGCCACGTGCGCCGCCTGTCTCGCGGAGCTGTTCGACCCCGGCGACCGCCGCCACCGGTACCCGTTCGTGAACTGCACCGACTGCGGCCCGCGGTTCACGATCATCGAAGGGCTCCCGTACGACCGCGAGCGCACCAGCATGCGGGCCTTTCCGCTCTGCGCGGCCTGTGCGCGCGAGTACGGGGACCCGGCGGACCGGCGCTTCCACGCCGAGCCGGTGGCGTGTCCGGCCTGCGGCCCGCGAATCTCGCTGGTCGCGGCCGACGGACGCGCGCTCGGGACGGGGGACGACGATCCCATCGAGGCCGCGGCGCGGCTGCTGCGTGCCGGCGCGATCGTCGCCGTGAAGGGCCTGGGTGGCTTCCAGCTGGCGTGCGACGCCACGAACGACCGGGCGGTCCGCGAGCTGCGCCTTCGGAAGGCGCGCCCGGACAAGCCGTTCGCGGTGATGGTGGCGACGCTCGACGAGGCGCGCCGCCGGTTCGATCTCTCCCCCGACGACGAGCGGGCGCTCGCCGGCGCCGTCGCTCCGATCGTGCTGGTCCGCGACCGCGGCCTGCTGGCGGAGTCCGTGGCCCCCGGACACCGGCGCCAGGGGGCGATGCTGCCCTCCACGCCGCTGCACCATCTGCTGCTGCGCGAGGCCGGGCGCCCGCTGGTGATGACGAGCGGGAACCGATCCGATGAGCCGATCTGCACGGGGAACGCCGAGGCGGCGACGACCCTCGGAGCCATCGCCGACGCCTTCCTGGTGCACGACCGGGACATCGTCGCGCGCTACGACGACTCGGTCGTCAGGGTCTGGCGCGGCGCGCCGGCCGTGATGCGCCGGGCCCGGGGGCTCGCTCCGGCGCCCCTTCGGCTCGCCCACGAGGTGATCCCGGCCCTGGGGGTCGGGGCCGAGCTGCATGCGGCCTTCTGCCTGGCGAGCGGGGACCGGGCCTTCCTCTCCCAGCACGTCGGTGACCTGGACTCGGAACCGACCGTCGCGGCGTTCCGGGCGGCGCTGGAGCGGTACCGCGCCCTGTTCGGCATCGAGCCGGAGGTGGTCGCCCACGACCTGCATCCCGACTTCGCGTCCACACGGCTGGCCGAGTCGCTCGGCCTCCCGTCGGTCGCCGTGCAGCACCATCACGCGCACGTCGCCGCCGTCATGGCCGAGCACGGCCTCACCGGCACGGTGCTCGGCGTGGCGTTCGACGGGTTCGGCCTGGGCGAGGATGGAACCGCCTGGGGCGGGGAATTCCTGGTGTGCGACGAGCGGCGCGCCGAGCGCGCGGGGCACCTGCGCCAGGTGCGTCAGCCGGGCGGCGACGCCGCCGTGCGGCGGCCCGAGCGCATGGCGCTGGCGCATGCCCTTGATGCCGGTGTGCTGGAGGAAGCGCTCGCGCTCGTGGACGGAGGCGGCGCCGATCGACTGTCCCACGAGGAACGCGGCGTCGTGCTGGCGCAGCTCGACACCGGCCTGGCCTCGCCGCTCACCAGCTCGGCGGGCCGGTTGTTCGACGCCGTGGCCGCGCTCGCCGGCGTGTGCGGCCGGGCGACGTACGAGGGACAGCCGGCCATCCTCCTGGAGCAGGCCGCGGACCCGAGCGCGACGGGAGCGTATCCGGCCGCGGTGGAGCGTGACGGCGGCCGGTTCCTGGTGGACACGAGGCCCGTGATCGCCGCCGTGGTGTCCGACCTGGGCGCGGGTGAGCATGCCGGCACCGTGTCGATGCGGTTCCACCGCGCGGTCGCCGCCGCCGTCGAGGGTGTGTGCCGCGCCATCAGGAACGACGGCGGCCCGGATCGCGTGTGCCTGGCGGGCGGAGTGTTCCAGAACGATCTGCTCCTGACCGCTACAGTGGAACGGCTGGAGCGCAACGATTTCCAGGTCTTCGTGCCGCGACAGGCGCCCGCGGGCGACGGAGGGATCAGCCTCGGACAGGTGCTGGTGGCGCATGGCCGCCGGGGTGAGGGTCGGGCGAGCGAGTGGAGGTGATGACGTCATGTGCCTTGGCGTGCCGGGGAAGGTGACGGAGGTCTACGCGGAGGACGGCCTTCGCATGGGGGTGGTCGACTTCGGCGGGATCACCAGGCGGGCGTGCCTGGAGTACGCGCCGGAGGTGGACGTCGGCTCGTTCGTCATCGTCCACGTCGGATTCGCGATCTCGGTGGTCGACGAGGAAGAGGCAGCGCGCTCGTACGCGCTGCTGGAGGAGATGGGGAATCTCGAGGGCATCGACCTGCCCCAGGAGCCGCCGGTGGCCAGAGAGGGGGCAGCGCCGTGAGGTACGTGGACGAGTACCGCGACTCGCGCATCGCGCGCGGCATGCTCGCCGACATCCGGCACACGGTCACCCGGCCGTGGACGATCATGGAGGTCTGCGGCGGGCAGACGCATACGCTGGTGCGGCAGGGGATCGACGAGCTCCTGCCCGACGAGGTCGAGATGGTGCACGGCCCCGGGTGTCCCGTGTGCGTCACGCCGCTCGCCGTCATCGACCGCGCCGTGTCGCTGGCGAAGCGGCCCGACGTGATACTGACCTCGTTCGGCGACATGCTGCGCGTGCCCGGCTCGAGCGAGGACCTGTTCATGGCGCGGGCCGCCGGCGGCGACGTCCGCGTCGTGTACTCCCCGCTGGACGCGGTGGAGGTCGCTCGCGCGAACCCCGACCGGACGGTCGTGTTCTTCGCCGTCGGCTTCGAGACGACCGCGCCGGCGAACGCCATGGCCGTTCGGCAGGCGAAGCTCCGGGGCATCGACAACTTCACGCTGCTGGTCGCGCACGTGTTGGTGCCACCGGCGATGCTGGCGATCCTGGCCTCGCCCGGCAACCGGGTCCAGGCGTTCCTGGCGCCCGGGCACGTCTGCACGGTCATGGGGTGGACGGAGTACGAGCCGATCGCCGAGCGGTTCCGCGTGCCGATCGTCGTGACGGGGTTCGAGCCGCTCGACCTCCTGGAGGGCATCCGCATGGCCGTCCTGCAACTGGAGGAAGGGCGCGCGGAGGTGGAGAACCAGTACGTCCGCTCGGTGGTCCGCGAGGGGAACGCCGCCGCCATGCGGGTGGTCGCCGAGGTGTTCGAGCCGTGCGACCGCGCGTGGCGGGGCCTGGGGCCGATTCCGAACAGCGGGTTCCGGCTCACCGAGCCCTACCGCGCGTTCGACGCCGAGGCCCGCTTCCCGGAGGTGATCGAGGAGGTTCCCGAGTCCGAGAAGTGCATCGCCGGCATGGTGCTGCAGGGCAGGGCGAAGCCCGCACCACTGCTCGGTGTTCGGAACGGAGTGCACGCCCGAGCACCCGCTCGGAGCCCCGATGGTGTCGTCGGAGGGCGCCTGCGCCGCGTACTACCTGGCCGGCCGCCGCCGCGAGACGGTACCGTCGTGAGTGGAGCGCGGGGAGCCCGCCGACGCGCGCGGCACGGAGGTTGCGCTGGAGTGCCCCGTGCCGCTCCCGGCCGGCGAGTCGGTGCTGCTGGGGCACGGCAGCGGCGGCCGTCTGACCGCGGACCTGATCCGGTCGGTGTTCCTCCCCGCGTTCGGGGGACGCGAGCTGTCGCGCCTCGGCGACGCCGCGGTCGTGGAGGCCGAGGGCGTGCGGCTCGCGTTCACTACGGATGCGTTCGTGGTGCAGCCCAGGTTCTTTCCCGGGTCCGACATCGGTGCCCTGTCGGTGAACGGCACGGTGAACGACCTGGCGATGATGGGCGCGACGCCCCTGTTCCTGTCGGCGGCCCTGATCCTGGAGGAGGGCCTGCCGATGGACGACCTTCGCCGCGTGGTGGCGTCGATGGCGGCGGCCTGCGAGGGTGCCGGCGTCGAGCTCGTGACGGGCGACACCAAGGTGGTGGAGCGGGGGAGCGCCGACGGCCTCTACGTGACGACCGCAGGCGTCGGGGTGGTTCCGGCCGGCGTCGAGCTCGGGCCCGAGCGCGCGCGGCCCGGCGACGCGGTGCTGGTCTCGGGGCCGATCGGGGCGCACGGCGTGGCGGTCATGTCGCGCCGCGCGGGCATCGAGTTCGATGGGGCGCCGGCGAGCGACAGCGCTCCGCTGACCGGCGTCGTGCGGGCGATGCTCGCGGCGGGGGACGTCCACGCGCTCCGGGACGCGACGCGCGGCGGCGTGGCGAGCGTGCTGAACGAGATCGCCCAGGCCTCGTCCGCCGCCATCACCACGGAGGAGGAGGCGTACCCGATCCCCGATCCGGTCCGGGGCGCGTGCGAGATGCTCGGGCTCGACCCGCTGTACGTCGCCAACGAAGGCGTGTGCGTCGCCGTGGTGCACGGCCCGGACGCCGATGCCGTGCTCGCGGCCGCCCGGGCACATCCGCTCGGAGAGCACGCCGCGATCGTCGGCCGCGTCGAAGCGGGGGAGCCCGCGGTGCGCGTCCGCACCGGTCTGGGCGGGAGCCGGCCGCTGCTGCTGCTGTCCGGCGATCAGCTCCCTCGCATCTGTTGATCAAGGCGTCCGGGCTCCCGCCCTAGAGTGGTCGAATGCAGGGTCGACCCGAGGCCGCGGTAGCCACACGCCTTCCCAGTGAGCCCGGGCGCATCCCGGTTCTGGGCCGGGACGAGGTGTTCGACGCGCTCGACACCGGCCCGTCGGGTCTCTCCGGGACCGATGCGGCCGAGCGCCTGACCAGAATGGGGCCCAACCGCATCGAGGAGGTGCCGGGCCCGAGCTGGGTGCGGCGACTGGGGGGCCAGTTCACACATCTGTTCGCGTTGCTGCTGTGGGCGGGAAGCGTCCTCGCGTTGGTCTCGGGACAGCCCGGCATCGCCGTCGCCATCGTCGCGGTCATCGTGCTGAACGGCGTCTTCGGCTTCCTCCAGGAGAATCGGGCGGAGCGTGCCGTGGCGGCGCTGAAGCGCCTGCTCCCCGCCGCCGCCGCCGTGCGGCGAGAGGGTCAACAGCTCCGCATCCCCGCCGATGAGCTGGTGCCGGGAGACGTCCTCGTCCTCGAGGAAGGAGACAAGGTCTCCGCCGATGCCCGGCTCGTCGATGCCGCGGATCTTCGGTCCGATGAGTCGAGCCTGACCGGCGAAGCCGTGCCGGTGCACAAGGTCGCCGATCCCGAGCCCGTGCCTCCGAAGACGGCCATCCAGGCGCACAACATGGTCTTCGCCGGCAGCACGATCATCTCCGGCGACGCGACGGCCGTCGTCGTGGCCACGGGCATGCACACCGAGTTCGGTCGGATCGCCCAGCTCACCCAGGCCGTCCGTCAGGAACCGAGTCCGCTCCAGGTCGAGGTTGGGCGCGTCGCGCAGCGGGTCGCGCTCCTCTCCGTCGCCATGGGCGTGGGGTTCTTCCTCATCGGGTATCTGGTGGCCGGCCTGACCCTGCGGAACGGAGCGATCTTCGCGATCGGCATCGTCCTCGCGAACGTTCCGGAGGGCCTTCTGCCCACGATGACCCTCGCGCTCGCGATGGGCGTGCAGCGGATGGCGGCCCGGAAGGCCATCGTCAAGCGGCTGTCCTCGGTGGAGACCCTCGGCTCGTGCACGGTGATCTGCACGGACAAGACCGGCACCATCACCAAGAACCAGATGACCGTCAAGGAGGTGTGGGCGGTGGGACGCCTCGCCACCGTGACGGGAGTGGGGTACGCGCCGGAAGGGGACTTCCTGATCGACGGGCGCATTGCGACGAAGGCCGAGCTGGTCGCCTTCCATCCGGCGCTCCGGATCGGCCACCTGTGCAACTCGGCCAAGCTGATCGGTCCGCTGAACGAGGACGAAGGCTGGCGAACGACAGGGGATCCGACGGAAGGGGCCCTTCTGGTTGCCGCCGCCAAGGCGGGGCTGGACCGCGAGTTCGACGTTCGGCTTCGGCCCGTCGTGCGGAAGCTGGCCTTCGAGCCCAAGCGCAAACGCATGTCCACCATTCACCGCGCCCTCCCGCAGGAGGGCCAGCTGGTCGCGTACGTGAAGGGATCGCCCCGGGAGCTTCTGGAGCACTGCACGGAGGCCCTGCAGGACGGCCGGGAGCTGCCGCTCACCGACGAGCTGCGCGAACGGGTCGTCCGGGAGAACGACCGGATGGCCCTCTTGGGTCTGCGGGTGCTCGCGACGGCGTATCGATACCTTCCGGCGGAGGACGAGCCGATCATCACCTCGATCCCTCCGGGAGCGGTCGAGGAGGAGTTGATCTTCGCGGGCCTGATCGGGATGCAGGACCCGCCGCGTGACGAGGTTCCGGCCGCGGTGGAGAAGTGCCGGATCGCCGGCATCCGGATCATCATGATCACCGGCGACTACGGCCTGACCGCGGAATCGATCGCCCGGCAGGTCGGCATCGTGCGCGCGGGACCGGTCACGGTGGTGGACGCCGGCGACCTCGAGAGCATGGGGGACGAGGACCTGCGGGCGGTCCTCGCATCCGAGCAGGTGCTCTTCTCGCGCGCCACCCCCGAGCACAAGCTTCGGATCGTGACCGCGCTGCGGGACCTGGGAGAGGTGGTCGCGGTGACCGGCGACGGGGTGAACGACGCCCCGGCCCTCAAGCGAGCCGACATCGGGGTCGCGATGGGCCTCGCCGGAACCGACGTGGCCCGTGAAGCGGCCGACATGGTCCTCGTCGACGACAACTTCGCCACGATCGTCGGAGCCGTCGAGGAAGGTCGAGCCATCTTTGACAACATGCGCAAGTTCATCGTCTACATCTTCGCCCACCTGTCGCCCGAGGCGATTCCGTTCATCTTCTACGCGCTGTTTCGGATCCCGCTTCCCATCACGGTGATGCAGATCCTCGCCATCGACCTCGGAACCGAGACCCTCCCCGCACTGGCCCTCGGCGTCGAGCGCGCCGAGCCCGACGTCATGTCCCGGCCCCCTCGCAAGCGCGGCGAGCGGCTCCTCTCCGGCGGTGCGCTCGTTCGCGGATACGGATTCCTCGGGGGGATGGCTGCGGCGGTGGTCCTCTCTGCGTTCTTCCTGTTCTTGTCGTCGCACGGGTGGTCCTGGGGGCAGCCCGCCGCCCCAACGAAGGAAATCGGACTCCAGGCCACAACGATCGTGTTTCTCGGGATCGTGTTGATGCAGGTCGGCAACGCGTTTGCCTGCCGGACCGAGCGCGTGTCCGTGTTCCGGATCGGGTTGTTCGGCAACCGCTTCCTGCTGTGGGGCATCGCGTTCGAGGTCGTCTTCGCGGCGGTACTGATCTACCTGCCCCTGCTGCAACCCCTGTTCGGGACCGCGGCGATCGGCGCGGGATGGTGGCTCTATCTCGTAGCATTCATCCCCGTGATCTTCCTGGCTGAAGAGGCGCGGAAAGCGGTCATCCGGCGCCGGCCGCGTCGCGACGCCCCGTAGCGGATGCCGTTTCGGGATCGGAGAGACGCCGGCCGCGCCCTCGCCGAGCGGCTGAGGGATCTGCAGAGTCGCCCGTCGGTCGTGCTCGCGTTGCCGCGGGGCGGGGTCGTCGTCGGGGCGGAGGTCGCCGGTGGCCTGGGTGCCCCGCTCGATGTCCTGATCGTTCGCAAGCTCCCCACCCCCGGCGAATCAGAGCTTGCCCTGGGAGCCATCGCCGAGGACGGCGTGCGCGTGATCAATATGCAGCTTCTCGAGGAGTCGGGCGTGAACGAGGAAGGGCTCGCCGGAATCCTCGCCTCGGAAGAACACGCGCTCGAGCAGGAAGTCGCCCGGTACCGAGCCGTCCGGTCGCAGGTGCCCCTCGAGGGGCGCGCGGTCGTGCTCGTGGACGACGGCCTCACGACCGGCTCCACGGCGGTGGCGGCAGCGCGCGTGGCCGTCAAGAGGAGCGCGGCGCGGGTCATCGTCGCCGTTCCGGCCTCGTCGCGCGAGGCGGCGGAGGCCGTGGGGGAAGAGGTGGATGCCGTGGTCTGCCTCGAGACCCCGCCGCTCATTCTCGCTCTGGACGAGTGGTACGAGGACTTCGCCGAGGTCTCCGACGATGAGGTGATCGCGCTGCTCACTCGCGCGGCCGCCACGGACGTCGGCGGGAGCGCGAGGGGGCCGAGCGGTGGCGAGCTCAGCGGTCTTGGCAAACCTTAAGCCGGTCCTTGCCGAGAGCGACCATTCCATAACCCCCTCGTTCGTAGCCTCTTCTCCTCGGCCGCACTCCCGGGCGGCCGATCGAAGGGAGGTCGAGGGGTGTGAAGAAGCGTTCCGCGCTCACGGTGGCGGCAGGCGTCGTCGGGGCTCTGCTCTCCGGCATCGTCGGCTACACGATGCGACTCACCGGCGGCCAGGCCGCGACGGCGTCGCAGGCGCCGCAGGCATCGCAGGCGCCGGTCGTCAAGACCATCACGACCACCGTCCACGTGAAGAAGAAGCCGAAGGTGCGCCGCGTCGCGGCCGCTCCGGCCCACGTGTCGGTGGTGAGCACGTCCTCCGCGCCCGCGACCACATCCACCGGCGGGTCCCATGGCTCTGGCGATGACGGCCACGAGGGCGGCGATGACTGAGCACCTGCGGGTCGTCCCCTCTCCTCCCCGCCGTACGAAGCGCGCGTCGCGCGGGGTGCTTCGCGCCTGGACGTGGGTGGCCGGCGGCGCGAGCTTCCTGTTGCCCACAGGCATCCTGTCCATGGCGCCGAGGCCCCCGGCGTCGGCGGCCCCGCCCGCAACGACGGCGCAAAGGCCGGTTGTGCTCATCCACCACGTCGTTCGGCGGGTGGTGGTCTCGTCCGCGCCGCGCGTGGTGACGGTCGGCGCGCCGGCGGTGGTGACGGCGGGATTCGCGGCGCCCCCGCCGGCGGCGAGCACGGGAGGGTCGCACCCATGACCCTCGAGGTGCACGATGCGCGCGAGCCGATGCCGACGCGACGGCACGTCTTCCGCTCCATGGGAACGACGGTGCGGCTGATCGCGCCGGACGCCACCGGGTTCCGGGACGCGGCCGACGCGGTCGAGGCGACCTTCTCCAGGCTCAACGACCGCTTCACGCGGTTCACGCGCGACAGCGAGCTGTCGCGCGTGAACGACCGGGCGGGCGCGTGGACGGCGGTCACCGCCGAGTTCCTCGACATGACACTGCTCGGGCTCGACGCAGCGTCGCGCACGGACGGGCTGTTCGACCCGACCGTCCTGCCGGCCCTGCTCGCCGCGGGATACGACCGCGACTTCGACGAGATCATCGCCGGCGCCCGGCTTGCGCTGCACCCGCCGGTCCCCTGCGGACGCTGGCGAGAGGTGCAGGTCCGCGAGCACCACCTCCTGTTGCCGGCTGGGGTGGCGTTCGACTTCGGCGGGATCGCGAAGGGGCGCGCCGCAGATCTGGCGGCGGAGGAAGCCGCCGCCCGTCTCCCGTGGGCGCTGGTGGACGCGGGGGGCGACCTCCGCCTGGCCGGCGATGACATTCCACCCGACGGGGTCGAGATCGCCGTCGAGGATCCGTACGACGCGGCGGCCGAGTTGCTCCGTCTGCGGATCGCGGCCGGGGGCCTCGCGACATCGAGCGTCACCGCGCGCGCGTGGGGCCCCGGGAGACATCACCTGATCGACCCCCGGACCGGCCTCCCGGCGCACACCGGGATCCTGCAGGCCACCGTCTGGGCGCCCACGTGCGCGGAGGCCGAGGTGGGTGCGAAGTGGGCGCTCCTGGCGGGCGACGATGTCGCCGGCCGGCTCCCTGCGATCCTCGTGCGAGACGACCTCCGCGTCGACGTCGGAATGAGCGAGGCGGGATGACCACCTGGATCCTGTTGCGGGCCGCGGGGATCGGCGCCTACGTGCTGCTCTTCCTGTCGGTGGCGTGGGGCCTGATCGGGACGACGTCGGTGTTCGGCCCCCGCGTGCCGAAGGCGACCGCCGTGACGATCCACCAGTTCCTGTCCACGGCGGCGCTGCTGCTGCTGGGCGCGCACGTGGGCCTGCTGCTGGTGGATTCGTTCATGCCGTTCCGGCTGCTGGACGTCCTGGTTCCGCTGCACGCCTCGTTTCACCCCGCGGCGACCGCGTTCGGCGTGCTCGCGATGTATTCGATGGTGACCGTCCTCGCGTCGTCGTGGTCGCGGCGGCGCGTCGGCCCCACCTGGTGGCGGCGCCTCCACCTGCTGGCCGCGCCCGCGTTCGTCCTGGCGATGGTGCACGGCGTCTTCGCGGGGACGGACTCCGCACGGCCGTGGATGTGGTGGCTCTACGTCGTGACCGGGCCTCTCGATCCTGTTCCTGGTGATCGTGCGCGGGCTCACCGCCGGCCAGCGGCCGGAGCGGCACCAGCTGGCCGCCGGTCGTCCGGCACGGCAGCCGCGAATCGCGCCCGCGCCGTCACCGGCCGCGCAGGAGCCCGTCGAGCGGGCCGGATGACGCGGCTCGTGGCGATGCGCGGGGGTTGAGCCCGCAGGCTCGCGCGGAGCAGCGCGCGGTCCGGCGCCGAGCGCACGGGCCGGAGCCCGTCCAGCCCTCCGCGGTCCAGCAGCTCGATCATCAGCGGCGCGAGCTGCTCGCCGTACAGCTCCATGCACTCGCGCGGACGCACTCCGGGCCACGAGTAGCACGACACGACCGTCCGGCGGTGTCGCGACGGCACGCCGTTGGGAAGCATCGTCTCCCATCGCGGATCGTCGGGCTGGAAGACCTGCTGGTCGAGGTTGCCGGCGGGGATGCCCTCGATGCCCCGGACGACCGGCGGCGTCGCCGTCAGCTCGTAGCAGTCGACGGCGAGGTCGCAGATGACGGCGTGCCGCGGCAGCAGGCCGATCCAGGTGTTCGGGACCACCGGGGTCTGGGTGTCGTGGCGGGCCGCCGCGTCCACCAGGATGTCGGTGTCCCGCAGGCGCCTTCGCAGGTAGACGGCATCGCGCGACAGGTTGCGCCCGACGGTCACGACTTCGACGCCAGGGACGCCGGCTGCCTCCGCGCGCTCGAAGCGCACCGGGTCGCCGTACTTCGTGGCCGCCTCGACCGCATCGCGACCCACGGCGCCGGCCCCCAGGATCGTCACTCGGATGGGGTCTCGATACGGATCCCAGAATCGAGGTCGCTGCTTCTCCAGCACTCCGAAGGCGATGTCCAGTCCATTCCAGGCAACGGCGCGCGCATCCTCGACCAGGCGCCGTCCGGCGTCGTCCGCCAGCGAATCGAGGCTCACCGCGTCCACGCCGAGCCGCCGGAGGCACCGCACGCGCTCGGGGCGGGTGGGGAAGTGCAGCATCGACACGAGCGTCGCGCCCGGATGCAGCAGCCGGAGCTCCGCGTCCTCCGGCGCACGCAGCACCAGGACGACGTCCTGCCGGTACGCCTCGTCGTGCGTCGCCGACCGCGTCCGCGGGATCGCGGTGTAGTCCGCGTCCGACAGGTCCATGCCCGACCCGATGCCGGCCTCGGCGACGACGACGGCGGCGTGCGGAGCCACGTGCCGGACGAACTCGGGCAGGAAGTCACGGCGCTCGCCGGCTTCCTTGTGCATCCGGGGCAAGCCCAGCGTCAGGCCGCCTGTGCCAGCCATGTCGTCACCTCCGCTCGGGCAAGGGCGCGCCCCTCGTGCGACTCGCGGTCATGCTCCGTCGGCGTGCCGCCGACGATCAGGGGAAGGAACGGCTCCAGCTGTGAGCCGTACAACGCCATGCACTCGCGGGGCGTGAGCCCCGGCCATGCGTAGCAGGACAGCGCCACCCTGCGGTGAGCCGTCGGGACGGATGGCGGGACGTCCTCGTAGGCCGGGTCGGTCGGCGCGAACACCCACTGGTCGAGGTCGCCCTCCGGGATTCCTTCGATGCCCTTGGTCTTGGGCGGGTGCGCGCTCGGGTCGTACGTGTCGGCCGACAGGTCGAGGATGACGGCGCCGTCGGGAAGACTCGCGATCCAGGCATTCGGCACCACGGGCCGCGAGGGATCCAGTCGCTGCGTGGCGTCGATCAGCAGGTCGGTACGCTCCAGCCGCGTCCGCATGTAGTCCTCGTGCCACGTGAGGTCGAAGTCTGCGACCGTCACCTCCACGCCGGGCACGCGGCGCGAGACGAGCTCCTCGCGCAGCTTCGGGTCTCCGTACCGCGTGGCTGCGCGGATGGCGTGTCCCCCGACCGCTCCGGCGCCGAGGCACGTCACCCGCAGGGGCTCCCGGCCCGGGTGGGAGAACATCGGGTGGAGCCTCGCGATCTCGGCGAAGGCGGCGCGGACGCCGTTCCACCCGACGGACGCGAAGGCCTCCACCCGCCGGCGTCCGTCGTCGTCGACGATGCCGTCCATGCTGATCGCGCGGATGCCCTGCTCGGCAAGCCACCGTGTCCTGGCGGGCCACGTCCCGTAGTGCAGCATCGACAGCAGGGTCGTCCCCGCGGGCAGGCGGTTGAGCGCGCCCGCGCCGGGGCAACGCACGACGGCGACCAGCTCCTGCTCGAGGCATTCGTCGAGGCACCCGAAGCGCGCCCGCGGCGCGGCCGCGAGGTAGGCCTCGGGGGCGACGCCCATCCCCGAGCCGTACCCCTTCTCGAGGACGATCGCGCCGGCGCCCGCCTCCGACAGCCGCCGGACGAAGTCGGGCAGGAAGTCGCGGCGCTCGCCCGCCTCCTTGTGCATTCCAGGGAGTCCGATGTTCATCTTCCACCTCCCTCGATCAGCGGTGGGCCGGTTCCCGGTTCTGGTCGGCGGGCGACCCCGGGGCGGGAACCGTCCCCGGCACGAAGGCGTAGCCGAGGGACCCGACCGCGCCGGCGACGTACGCCGGCCGCACCAGGTCGTCGACCCTCGCGTGCAGCTGGTTGTCGATGCCCACCAGACCGTCGACGCCCCCGATGAGCCCGAGCAGGACGTTCATCTGGCTCCGCCGTTCGATCGTGCCCGTCAGGAGCACGACGCCGTCGTGAACGGTTGCGATGATCCCGTCCGCCTGGTCGGCGAAGTGGCGCTGCAGCACGTCCTCGCGCACCTCCCGCTCCAGGAACGGATCGGGCCGCACGAACACACGGAGCAGATCCCCGCGGCTGACGATCCCGAGCAGCTTGCCGGTCGCGTCGACGACCGGGAGACGCTTCACGTGGTGCTCGTGCATCCGTCGAGCGGCCTCTGCCAGCGGGGCCGCCGGGCGGACCGTGATGACAGGGGTCGTCATCAGGTCGGTGGCAAACAGGCCCTCGGCCTTGTGGCGCTCCCGCCGCTTCCTCTGCCCTTCCAGCAGCCGGCCGTCGTCTTGCAGCCGGGCCTCCTTGAGCAGCAAGTCCTCCTCGGTGACGATTCCGAGCAGCGCCCCGTTCTCGTCCACGACGGGCACCGCGCTCACGCGGTACTCGGCGAGCAATTCGGCGATCTCCTTGAACGGAGCGCGCGGGGTCACCACCGCCACCTGCCTCGTCATCACCGTCTCCACCGTCTTGCTCATGGGCCACCTCCTCGGTGCTTCTCCTACCGACGGTAGGTGCAGTCCGGCGGACCGGGGAGGGCAGAAGGTCCGTGGCGCTGGGTGCCGTTCGGCTCCCCGGCTCGCCTCCGGAAACGGGGAGGATCGAACCTGCGGTCCGTTCGCGCTCCTTCGCCCAGCCGGGCGACCGGCGGTGAGCGGCCGCCCATGGAGCCGAGTTGTGACGATGACAGCCACCACCGAACGCGGGCCGGACGGGCTCTCCACCGCGGACGCCACCGAGCGCCTCGCCCGGTTCGGGCCGAACGAGGTGCGCCACCGGCCGCGGGTGTCGGTGTGGTCGAGCATCGGTACGCAGTTGCGCGATCCGCTCATCCTGGTGTTGCTGGGGGCGTGCGTGCTGACGCTCGCGACCGGGGACCTGACCGATGCCGCCGTCATCGCGCTGGTCGTCATCGCGAACTCCGCGGTCGGGGTGGTCCAGGAGCTCCGCGCCGATCGCGCGGTGACGGCGCTGTCGGAGCTCTCTGCGCCGGCGGTACGGGTTCGCCGCAACGGTGTTGAATCGCACATCGCCGCGAGCGATCTCGTCCCCGGCGACCTCGTGCTCCTAGCGGAGGGCGACGTCGTCCCCGCCGACGCGCGACTGCTCCAGGCCTCGGCCCTCCTCGTGGACGAGTCCGCCCTGACGGGCGAGTCCGTGCCGGTCGGCAAGCGCGGGCCGCACACCGAGGCCGAAGGGGAGGAAGTGGCCGCCGGCACGGTGGTGGTCAAGGGCCGTGGGCTCGCCGAGGTGACGCGAACCGGTCCCCGCAGCACGCTCGGGCGGATCGCGGCGCTGACGGACACGCGACCGCAGGCCACGCCGCTCCAGCGCCGGCTGGCGGACCTCGGCCGTGTGCTCGCCGCGGCCGTGGTGGGACTGAGCGGGCTGGTACTCGTGCTCGGCCTGTTCCGGGGGCAGCCGGTGGAGCTGATGGTGGTCACCGCCATCAGTCTGTCGGTGGCCGCGGTGCCGGAGTCCCTGCCGGCGGTCGTGACCCTGAGCCTGGCCCTGGGGGCGCGCCGCATGGCGGAACGGAACGCGATCGTGCGGCGGTTGTCGGCGGTCGAGACGCTCGGCTCGGTGACGGTCCTCGCCACGGACAAGACGGGAACGCTGACGACCGGGCGCATGATGGTGCAGGAGGCCTGGACGCCGCAACGGTCGGTCGAGCTCACCGGGGAGGGGTACGAGCCGCGCGGCGACGTGTGGGAGGACGGTCGCCGCCTGGACGCGCGCGACGCTCCCGATCTCGTCCGGTTGCTCGCGGCCGCGGCCCTCTGCAACGACGCGTCGCTGGTCCCGCCCGCCGGGGTCGGGGACGGCTGGTCGGGACTCGGTGATCCGACCGAGGTCGCCCTGCTGGCCGCTGCGGGAAAGGCCGGCGTCACTCGGGCGTCCCTCGAGGACGAGTACCCGCGCGTCGACGAGATCCCCTTCGACAGCGAGCGGCAGCACATGACCACCGTGCACCGCGACGGATCACGGTTCCTGGTCGTCCGAAAGGGATCGCCCGAGTCGGTGGCCTCATCCATCGGCTCCGTGGGCGAGGACGCGTTCCGGGCGGACGTCGTGCGACGCGCGCACGCGTTCGCCGACCGCGGCTATCGCGTGCTGGCGATCGCCGAGGGCTCGGCGGACGAGCCGCCGGGCGAGACCGGGGACATCGCCGCGGACCTCCGCATCCTTGGCCTCCTGGCCATCGCGGATGCGCCGAAGCCCGCGGCGCGGGCGACGGTCGACGCGTGCCGGTCCGCCGGGATCACGCCGGTCCTGATCACCGGGGACCATCCGGCGACCGCGCGGGCGGTGGCCCGGGCCGTCGGCATCGTGTCCGAGCCGGACGGCGAGGTCGTGACCGGCGCGCAGATCCTCGAGGGCCGCGTCCCCGACCTGACCATGCCGCGGGTGTTCGCACGGACCGCTCCGGAACAGAAGCTCGATATCGTCCAGGCGTGGCGCGACCGGGGCGACGTGGTGGCGATGACCGGCGACGGCGTGAACGACGGCCCCGCCCTGCGACGCTCCGACATCGGCGTCGCGATGGGCCACCGGGGGACCGAGGTGGCGCGTCAGGCGGCCGACCTCGTCCTCGCCGACGACGAGCTGTCGACGGTCGTGGCCGCGGTCGAAGAGGGCAGGAGGGTCTACGGCAACATTCGGCGCTTCCTCGTCTTCGGCATGGCCGGCGGAGCGGCGGAGATCCTCGTGATGCTCCTGGGCCCGTTCGTGGGGCTGACGGTTCCCCTGCTCGCCGCGCAGATCCTGTGGATCAACCTGCTCACCCACGGCCTGACGGGCGTGGCGCTCGGTGCCGAGCCGGCCGAGGACGGAGCGATGCTCCGTCCGCCGCACCCGCCGGACGAGAGCGTTCTGGGCCAGGGACTGTGGCAGCGGGTGCTCCGCGTCAGCGTGGTGCTGACGGCCGCGGCGCTCGTCCTGGGCCGGTGGGGGTTGGACGCCGGGAAGGAATGGCAGAGCATGGTGTTTGTCGCGATGGTCAGCCTGCAGCTGGGCGTGGCCTTCGGTTTGCGGGCTCGGCAGTGGACCACGCAGAATCCCTTCCTGCCGGCGGCCGCCGCCGGATCGCTGGTGCTGGCGCTGGCCGGCCTGTACGTCCCGGCTCTCCGAGACCTGCTGGGCACCGTGGCGCTTCCCGCAGCCGACGCCGCGCTGGCCGTCGCTATCGGCGCGCTCGGCTGGCTGGCCATCCGCGCCGACCGGCGCCTGTTCGGTCCGCGCGTCGCGGGTGCTCCGCGTCGCGCCGTCCGGGCCGAGGCGCGCATCCGCGTAGCATGAGCGCTCGGACATGACGGAGACCCTGCCCACCGACTACCCGTCGCGGCGCGAGGTCGACCTCGCGCTTCGCGACGGCTCGACCGTGCGCGTGCGTCCGGTGCGACCCGACGACCGTGCGTCGATCGCCGGCTTCCTCGAGGACCTGTCCATCGAGTCGCGGTACCTGCGCTTCTTCTCCGCGTCCGTGAACCTGGAGGCGGAGTCGCAGCGATTCGTGGACGTCGACTACCGCGACCGCTACGCGATCGTCGCCACCCACGGTCCGGAGGCCCGCGTGGTCGGCCACGCCATGTACGCACGCACCGCGCCGGAGCGAGCCGAGGTCGCGTTCACCGTCGCGGACGCGATGCAGGGGCTGGGCATGGGCACCCTCATGGTGGGGCATCTCGCCGAGCACGCGGCCGACAGCGGCATTCACACGTTCGAGGCCCAGGTGATGCCCTCCAACCATCTGATGATCGAGGTGTTCCGGGAGGCGGGATTCCCCGTCCGGCTGCGAAGCGTGCCGGGCGCGGTGCTCGTGGAGTTCCCGACGTCGATGACGCCCGAGGCGGTCACCCGATTCGAGGCGCGGGAGGACACCGCGGCCGTGGCGGCGCTCCGCCTGTTCCTGCACCCGCGCTCGGTCGCGGTGATCGGCGCCTCACGGAGACGCGGCACGATCGGCGGCGAGCTGTTCCACAACCTGCTGGAGAGCGGCTTCACCGGTCCCGTCTATCCGGTGAACCCCGGCGCGGAGGTCGTGCAGTCGGTGCGCGCCTACGCGAGCGTGGAGGACCTTCCCGAGCCCGTGGACGTGGCGGTCGTCGCGGTTCCCGCGGCGTCCGTCGCCGACGTGGCGCGCGCGTGTGGGGAGAACGGCGTCCGGGGCCTGGTGGTCATCTCGGCGGGCTTCGGCGAAGCGGGGGAGGAGGGCAGGGCCCGCCAGCTGGAGCTGGTCCGCATCTGCCACGAGTCGGGGATGCGGCTGATCGGGCCGAACTGCATGGGGATCGTCAACACCGACCCGGACGTGAACCTGAACGCCACGTTCTCTCCGCTCTCTCCGCCGCCCGGCACCATCGGCTTCCTCTCCCAGAGCGGCGCGCTCGGCCTCGCGGTCATGGATCTCGCCCAGGCCCGCGGCCTCGGGCTGTCGTCGTTCATCTCGGTGGGCAACAAGGCCGACATCTCCAGCAACGACCTGCTCTCGTACTGGGAGGCCGACCCGGGGACGTCCCTGGTCCTGCTCTACCTGGAGTCCTTCGGCAACCCGCGCCGGTTCGCGCGCATCTCCCGCCGGGTCGGGCGCACGAAGCCGATCGTTGCGGTCAAGAGCGGCCGTTCGACGGCGGGCGCGCGCGCGACGTCCTCGCACACCGGCGCGATGCTCGCGTCCTCCGACCTCACGGTGGATGCGCTCTTCCATCAGGCCGGCGTCATCCGCACCGATTCGCTGGAGGAGCTGTTCGACGTCGCGTCGCTGCTCGCGAACCAGCCGCTGCCCGCGCGGCCGCCGGGTGGCCATCCTGACCAACGCGGGAGGTCCCGGCATCCTCTGCGCGGACGCGTGCGAGGGCCTGGGGTTGGAAGTCCCGACGCTGCCGGAAGAGGTCCGCGGACGCCTCGCGGAGTTCCTTCCCGCGGAGGCCGGCCTGTCGAATCCCGTCGACATGATCGCCTCCGCCACCGCCGAGCACTACCGCCGGACCACCGAGGTCCTGGCGGAGGCCGGCGTGGCCGACGCGATCGTCGCGATCTTCATCCCTCCGCTCGTGACTGATCCGGTGGACGTGGCGACGGAGCTTCGCGCGGCAGCCGCGTCGCTCGGCGGGCGGCTGCCGCTCCTGACCGTCTTCATGATGTCGGCCGGGCCGCCGGCCGCGCTGAATCCGCCCGGCTCGGTGCACCTGCCCACGTTCTCCTTCCCGGAGGACGCCGCGCACGGACTCGCCCGGGCGGTGGACTACGCCACCTGGCGGGAGCAGCCCGAGGGGACCGTCCGCGTGTTCGACGACCTTCGCGCCGACCAGGCGGCAGGCCTGGTCGCGGACGCGCTCGACCGCGGGGGCGGCTGGCTGTCCCCGGAGGACATCGCCGTGCTGCTCGACTGCTACGGCGTGACGCGGGTCGAGGAGGCGACGGTGTCGTCGGCCGCGAAGGCGGGCCGGGTGGCCGAGGACATGCGTGGCCCCGTCGCGCTCAAGACAGTCGTGCCCGGGATGACGCACAAGACGGAAGCGGGCTTGGTCCGCCTCGGCCTCCGGGGACGGCGGCGGGTGACGGCCGCCGCGCGGGAGATGTCCGCCCGGCTCGTCGACGAGGGGCTTCACCCGACCGGGTTCCTCGTGCAGCGCATGATCACGGGCGGGATCGAGATGCTCGTCGGGGTGGTGCACGACCCCGTGTTCGGTCCGGTCGTTGCCTGCGGCGCCGGCGGGACGGCGGCGGAGCTGCTGAAGGACGTCGCCGTTCGCATCACCCCGATCACCGACCGCAACGTCCACGACATGGTGCGCTCCCTCGGCACCTTCCCGCTGCTCGACGGGTACCGGGGGGCCCCGAAGGCGGACGTCGCGGCGCTCGAGGAGCTCGTCCTGCGTGTCGGGGCCCTGGTCGAAGCGCATCCCGAGATCGCCGAGATGGATCTGAACCCCGTGATGGTGCTCGAGCACGGGGCGGTGGTGGTCGACGCCCGCATCCGGCTCGAGTCCATCCCGAAGCCGCCGCCCATCAGCGCGCGGCGCGTCTGACACGCCCTCACACGGGTCCCCCCCGTCGGGGGACCTTCGGCGGACCGGGCCGGACACCGGCGATCCAGCATGAATGCGTGGGGTGGACACGCCCCGCGAAGGGAGGGATCGTCATGGAACGCACGAAGAATCCCCCGATCCCGACCGAGCACACGTCGCCCGAGCTGAGGCGGGACCTCGGAACGTGGATGTCCACGGCGCTCGTCGTCGGGAACATGATCGGCTCCGGGGTCTTCCTGCTGCCCGCGTCGCTCGCCGCGGTCGTGCTGATCTCGGGTTCGAGCTCGATCCTGGCCTGGGCGTTCACGGGCATCGGGGCGATGCTCCTCGCGCTGGTGTTCGCCACGTTGGGCCGCACGTATCCGCGGACCGGCGGGCCGTACGCCTACGCCCACCGGGCATTCGGTGATTTCGCCGGCTTCTGGACCGCGTGGGGGTACTGGATCGCCGCCTGGGTCGGCAACGCGGCCATCGCGGTCGCGTTCGTTGCCTACCTCGGGGTGTTCTGGCCCGCGGTGCTCGACAACAATCTGCTGGCGTCGCTGGTCGGCATCGGCCTGATCTGGCTCCTGACGCTCGTCAACTCGGTCGGCGTCCGCCAGACCGGACGTCGTGCAGGTCGTCACGACCGTCCTAAAGTTCGTTCCGTTGCTGGGCATCGGCATCGCCGGGCTCTTCTTCCTCCACGGAGCGCACTTCACGCCCTTCGCCCCCCACGGATTGGGGACGGGGGACGGAATGATCGGCGGCATCACGGCCGCTGCCGCGCTGACGCTCTGGGCCTTCATCGGCCTCGAATCGGCGACGGTGCCGGCCGAGGAGGTCCGCGAGCCGAAGAAGACCATCCCCCGCGCGACGATCTTCGGCACGCTCGCGACGACCGTTGTCTACGTGCTGGCGACGATCGCCGTCATGGGGGTGCTCCCCATGGCGCAGCTGGCCGGGTCGACGGCCCCGTTCGCCGACGCCGCCCGTGAGATGTTCGGGACGGGCAGCTTCCTCGGGTTGACATGGGAGAAGCTCGTGGCGCTCGTGGCGCTGATCTCCACGTTCGGAGCCCTGAACGGCTGGATCTTGATCCAGGGCCGCATTCCGCTGGCCGCCGCGCAGGATGGGTTGTTCCCCAAGCGGTTCGGAGTGGTGAACGGGAAGAGCCGCACGCCCGTGTTCGGATTGGTGGTCTCCTCGGTGCTGGTCAGCGGGCTGATGCTGGTCTACTCCAGCAAGAGCCTGGTGGACCAGTTCTGGAACGTCATCCTCCTGGCCACACTGACGACGCTGGTTCCGTACGCGTTTGCCGCCGCCTCGCACCTGGTCCTGATGATCCGCGAGCCGGACCGGTTCGCCGGCCGGTCGCTGGTGCGTGACGCGATCATCGCGCTGCTGGGCTTCGGGTACGCGTTCTGGGCGATGGTGGGCTCGGGCGAGAAGACGATCGCATGGGGCTTCCTGCTGCTGATGGCAGGCATCCCCGTCTACGTGCTGATGCGCTGGCGCCAGCACGCCGAGATCGAGCGCCGGCACGCCGTGGAGCTCGAGCGCATGGGCGTCGTCACGCTGGAGGAGGCGCCGCGCCGACCTGTCGATCGGGAACGGCGTGGCGCGCTCTGAGGCGATGCAATGAGAGAAAGGGAGTGAGGGACGATGAAGCGAGTGCTCATCATGGGAGCCGCGGGACGCGACTTCCACAACTTCAACGTCGTGTTCCGCGACGACCGAGACGTGGAGGTCGTGGCCTTCACCGCCGCGCAGATACCGTTCATCGACGACCGGACGTACCCGGCCGAGCTGGCCGGCGAGGGCTATCCGCTCGGGATCCCCATCTATCCGGAGGAGCGGATGGAGGAGCTCGTCGGGGAGCTCAAGGTCGACGAGGTGGTGTTCAGCTACTCCGACGTCTCGCACGAGTACGTGATGCACCGGGCGAGCAAGGCGCTCGCCGCCGGCGCGAGCTTCACGTTGCTCGGACCGGATGCGACGATGCTGCCGGCGAACGTGCCGGTGATCGCCGTCTGCGCGGTCCGCACGGGCGCCGGCAAGAGCCAGACGACGCGGGCCATCGCCGAGATCGTGCGATCCGCGGGACTCCGCCCGGTCGTCGTGCGACATCCGATGCCCTACGGGGACCTAGTGGCCGAGCGCATCCAGCGATTCGCCTCGCTCGAGGACCTCGACATCGCGCGGGTCACGGTGGAGGAACGGGAGGAGTACGAGCACCACATCCGGAGCGGGACCGTCGTGTACGCCGGGGTGGACTACGGCGCGATCCTGGAACGGGCCCAGACGGAGTGCGACGTGCTCCTGTGGGACGGCGGGAACAACGACCTGCCCTTCTACCGCCCGAACCTCCTGATCGTGGTCGCGGATCCCCTTCGCACGGGCGACGAGACGTTGTTCCACCCGGGCGAGGCGGCCCTCCGGATGGCCGACGTCGTGGTGATCAACAAGGTCGACGCCGCCACGCCCGAGGCCGTCGAGACCCTGGAGCGGACGATCCGCCACCTCAATCCCTCCGCCGAGGTGATCCGAGCGGAGAGCACGCTGAGGATCGAGGGAGACGTGCCGATCGCGGGGCGGCGCGTCCTGGTCATCGAGGACGGTCCGACCCTCACCCACGGAGGGATGAAGTACGGCGCCGGGGTGGTGGCGGCCCAGCGGGCCGGCGCGAAGGAGATCGTCGACCCGCGCCCGTTCGTCACCGGCTCGCTGAAGGCCGTGTTCGACAGGTACGACGTCGGCCCCGTCCTTCCCGCCGAGGGCTACTCGCCCGGGCAGCTCGCAGAGCTCGAAGCCGCCATCGCGGCGACCGACTGCGAGGTGGTGGTCGTGGCGACCCCGATCGACCTCCGGCACCTGATCCGCATCCCGCGTCCCGCGGTCCGGGTCACGTACTCGCTGCGGGAGCTGCCGGGGGTTCCCACGCTGAAGGACATCGTGGCGCCGGTGCTCTCGGTCGCCGTCGCGTGACCGACGCCGGACCGGACGCTCGAGCGGGGGGCGCTCGCCCCCCGCTCCGCGTTTGCGAACGGTGCTTGGTCCCTCCTTCGGCGGGACCCTCGACCCTTGGCCGGCAACGCCTCGCGACCGACGCTGGGGTGACATGAGACAGCACGTGAGGGGAAAGGCTTCAGTTCGCGTCCTGCTGGTCGCCGCCGACGAGCGCGTCCGGGACGAGATCGGACGATCCCTCGAGACGGCCGGTCACGAGGTGCTCGCCTGCCCGGGGCCGAGCCCGGACGACGCCTGCGTCGGCGTGCGGACCGGGACGTGTCCATTGGCCTCGGGCGCCGACGCCGTCGTGCTGGACACCGTCCTGCTCGGAGACGAGCTCTACGGCGGAGCGACCGGATGGCAGTTGGCGCTGCTGTACCGGGACCTGGGTCTCGCGCTCGTCGCCATCGTCGAGCCGGGCGAGGAAGCCTCGCTCCTGCGCGGCGAGGGCGCGATGATCGTTCGCCGCCCACCATCGAGCCGCGCGGTGCTGCGGGCGCTGGATCGCGCCGTGTCGAAGGCACATCCGGCGACCTGAGCACCGGGCGGCCGATGGTAGTCTCCGGCCCGAGGTGCCATGGCCGGGCGAGATCAAAGGGATGTGCTGCTGGAGGCGGGGCTCGCGCTCTCGTCGGAGTTGTCCCTTCCCTTGGTGCTGCAGGCCATCGTCGAGCTCGGGGTAGAGCTCACCGGCGCCCGGTACGGCGCGCTGGGAGTGCTCGGCCCCGGGGATCGGATCATCGAGTTCGTGACCGTGGGGGTCACTCCGGAGGAACGCCGCGCCATCGGGCACCCTCCCACGGGACGGGGCGTCCTCGGCGCCCTCATCAAGGACGTGAGGCCGTTTCGGCTGGCCTCGATCGCGGACGACCCACGGTCCGTCGGCTTCCCGCCGAACCATCCACCGATGCGGACGTTCCTCGGCGCCCCGGTGACGGCCCGCGGCGAGGTCTTCGGCAACATCTACCTCACGGAGAAGCAGGGCGGGTCGCCGTTCACGGAGGAGGATCAGACGTCTCTGGTGATCCTGGCCGCGCAGGCGGGGATCGCGGTGGCGAATGCCCGGCTGTACGAGCAATCCGAGAGCCGTGGCCGCTGGCTCGCCGCCCTGGGCGAGGTGACGACCGCCATCCTCGCCGGCGGGGAGGTGAAGGAGGCGCTCGGCCTCGTGGTGGCGCGCTCCCGCGAGCTCGCCGGCGCCACGATGGCCTGGGTCGTGCTTCCCGACGGGGAGCAGGATGGTTCGCTCGTCGTCGCGGCGGCGGACGGAAGGGACACCGACGGACTGGAGGGAACCGTCGTTCCCCTCGAAGGCTCGATCTCGGGAAGTGTGATCAGCCTGGGGAAGCCGATCGTCGTCGAGAACGCGTCGGAGGACGAGCGCGCGTACGAGGCGCTCATCGAGTTGACGCGCATGGGTCCCACGATGTTCATTCCGCTGATCGTCCGGAACCAGGCCTTCGGCACGCTGTCTGTCGCCAATCCCATTGGGGCGGAGCCCTTCACAGAAGCGCAGGTCGATCTGGTGGAAGCGTTCGCTGCACAGGCGTCCGTGGCCGTCGAGTTCGGAGACGCGCAGCGCCAGCTGCAGCGCCTGACGCTCATGGAAGACCGGGAGCGGATCGCCAAGGAGCTGCACGACGGCGTGATCCAGTCCCTGTTCGCCGTCGGCATGGGACTCCAGGGGACGGCGATGCTGGCCGGGGACGAGGACATCGCCCGGCGGATCGAGGGCGGCGTCGAGGAGCTCGACCGGGTGATCAAGGACCTCCGCAGCTACATCTTCGGACTGCGCCCCGACATCCTCGCCGGCGGGCGGCTGGACGACGCCCTCCGGCAGCTCGGTGCCGAGTTCGCCGAGCGGACCGGGGTCGTCACCGTCGCCGAGGTGGATCCTCGCGCTGCTGCCGCCCTCGCCGGGAAGGCCACGGACGTCGTCCAGCTCGCCCGCGAGGCACTTTCGAACGTGGGCCGTCACGCGGGCGCGGCGACGGTGCGCGTGTCGCTCGCGATGGAGCACGATGGTCCCGTCCTGCTGGTCGACGACGACGGACGCGGCTTCGACGTCTCGTCTCCGCCGCCGGCGGGGCAGGGCCTGCGCAACATGCTCCAGCGGGCGGAGGGGATGGGGGCGTCCCTGGACCTGACCTCGATCCCCGGGGAAGGAACCACCCTTCGCATCGCCTTTCGGTCGTGACGGTCCGGGGTTGGGCCAAGCCCGTCCGGGATGAGAGCATGGGCGCATGACCACGCCGCTGCGCGTCATGCTGGTGGACGACCACGAGGTCGTCCGGGACGGGGTCCGGGCCCTGCTCGAGGCGGCGGACGACATCGTGATCTGCGCGGAAGCGGGCTCGGTGCGCGCGGCGGTCGAGGAGGCCGAGCGAACGCGCCCCGACGTGGTCGTCATGGACGTCCGCCTGGCGGACGGCAGCGGGATCGAGGCGACGCGGGAGATCCGCGCCAAGCGTCCCAAGACCCAGGTCCTGATGCTGACGTCGTTCGCCGACGACGAGGCTCTGTTCGCCTCGATCATGGCCGGCGCCTCCGGCTACGTGCTCAAGCAGATCCAGGGCACGGAGATCGTGAAGGCGATCAGGGAGGTGGGCCAGGGCAAGAGCCTGCTGGATCCTCAGGTCACCAAGGCGGTGCTCGACCGCCTGCGGAGGGGCAAGCACCTGATGAAGGACGACAAGCTCGCCCGGCTGTCTCCGCAGGAAGAGCGCATCCTGGCCCTGGTCGCCGACGGCCAGACCAACAAGCAGATCGGCGAGGAGCTGCACCTCGCCGAGAAGACCGTCAAGAACTACGTCTCGAGCATCCTCTCCAAGCTGGAGGTGGGACGCCGCGCGGAGGCGGCCGCCTACCTCGCGCGCCACACCCAGACGCCCGGATCCGCCTGATCCCGGACCGAACGGCCCCCGCAGAACGGGCCGTCCGACCGTAGGGCGCTTGCTTCCCACGCCGGATGCTGCTTCCCAGAGAGGAAGGGAGGCAGAGATGATGAACGAGACCGTCAACATCGAGGAGCCGAAGTTCGCACAGTGGCTCTTCACCAGCCGCCAGGCCGGCATGGCTTTGGCTGGTGGTCCGGGTCTGGCTCGGCTACCAGTGGTTCCACGCCGGGTGGGAGAAGATCACCGGGACCTCCGGCGGCTTCTGGACCTGGCACTTCGGCTACACCAGCGACTCCTGGCTGAAGAGCTCGGCGGCGCTGAAGGGGTTCGCGGCCGGCGCGCTGCAGGGCGCGGGACACCCGTTCGCTGCCGTCAACTACGGCTGGTACGCGAACTTCCTGCACTACCTGTCCACGGGCGGCGGCTGGATGGCCCCGATCATCGCCATCGGCGAGACCGTGATCGGGCTCGCGCTGATCTTCGGGCTGTTCACCGGGCTCGCGGCGTTCTTCGGCGGCATGCTGAACATGAGCTTCGGGATGGCCGGCGTCGCCGGCGTCAACCCGGTGTTCTTCCTGGCCGCGGTCCTGCTGGTGCTCGCATGGCGCAACGCCGGCTACTACGGCCTCGACCGCTACGTGCTCCCGGCGCTTGGCACCCCCTGGCACAAGGGCAGGGCGTTCGAGCACCCGACAACCACTCCGGTCACTCCGGCGATGGCGTAGGCAGACAACGAAGAAGCAAGTGAACAGGACCCCGGCGCCGAGCGGCGCCGGGGTCCTTGCTTGTCCGGCCCCGTCCGCCGTTCCGCCGCGGCATGAGGATCCACACGGGGGAGCCACGCCCGGATCCGCCTGATCCCGGACCGAACGGCCCCCGCAGAACGGGCCGTCCGACCGTAGGGCGCTTGCTTCCCACGCCGGATGCTGCTTCCCAGAGAGGAAGGGAGGCAGAGATGATGAACGAGACCGTCAACATCGAGGAGCCGAAGTTCGCACAGTGGCTCTTCACCAGCCGCCAGGCCGGATGGCTTTGGCTGGTGGTCCGGGTCTGGCTCGGCTACCAGTGGTTCCACGCCGGGTGGGAGAAGATCACCGGGACCTCCGGCGGCTTCTGGACCTGGCACTTCGGCTACACCAGCGACTCCTGGCTGAAGAGCTCGGCGGCGCTGAAGGGGTTCGCGGCCGGCGCGCTGCAGGGCGCGGGACACCCGTTCGCTGCCGTCAACTACGGCTGGTACGCGAACTTCCTGCACTACCTGTCCACGGGCGGCGGCTGGATGGCCCCGATCATCGCCATCGGCGAGACCGTGATCGGGCTCGCGCTGATCTTCGGGCTGTTCACCGGGCTCGCGGCGTTCTTCGGCGGCATGCTGAACATGAGCTTCGGGATGGCCGGCGTCGCCGGCGTCAACCCGGTGTTCTTCCTGGCCGCGGTCCTGCTGGTGCTCGCATGGCGCAACGCCGGCTACTACGGCCTCGACCGCTACGTGCTCCCGGCGCTTGGCACCCCCTGGCACAAGGGCAGGGCGTTCGAGCACCCGACAACCACTCCGGTCACTCCGGCGATGGCGTAAGGCGGCCGGGTCGGTGAGGGAGGAGGTGAGCCGGATGTTCGAGAGGATCCTCTACGCGGACGACACGTCGGAGCCCGCGAAGCGAGCCCTCCCCGTGGCGATCGACGTCGCGAAGAAGTCGAGCGGCGAGATCCTGGTCCTCCACGTGCGGGAGACGGACTTCGCGAAGGGGGTTCCGGTCGAGCGCGAGCTGACCGACGACGCCATCGAGTTGGTGGAAGCCGCCGTCCGCGACATCAAGGACGCCGGCGTGAGCGCGCGCGGCGAGGTCTATCGCGCCCCCTACGGCTCGGCCGCGTCGGCGATCGTGACCGAGGCCGAGGCGACCGACGCCGACCTCATCGTGATGGGGTCCCGCGGTCTCGGCGACCTCGCCGGCCTGCTGGTCGGCAGCACCGCCCACAAGGTGCTGCACCTGGCGCACTGCCCGGTGCTGGTCGTGCGGTAAGCGCGACCGACCCGGGTCCCACGGGCCCCCGGCGCCGCCGAACGGCGGCGCCGGGGGTTTCCACGTGTGGGGGATCGACCGGACCCGCCGCGGAGGTACCGTTACAGGTCGGTTCCCGGTGGGAAGGGTGTGGGCGACCACGGAGGACGCCCGTGCCCATTCCCAGAGCGATCGCCGTCTTCAACCGGGACTGGACCAACCGGCTGGTGCGCACATTCGCGGGGACGGTCCCTCCGTTCGGGATGATCCTGCACCGCGGACGGCGGACCGGGCGGGCGTACGAGACGCCGATCATGATCTTCCGCGCGGCGGACGGATTCGTGGTCGCCCTGACCTATGGGGCGTCGTCTGAATGGGTCCGCAACGTGCTGTCCGCGGGGGAGTGCGAGGCGATCGTCCGTGGGAGGCGCTTCCTGTTCACCGGGCCGAAGCGAGTGCGGGGCGACGACGGCATGCGGCTCATGCCGGCGGTCGTGCGGCCGGCGCTCCGGCTGTTCGCCGTGCAGGACTTCCTGCGGTTCGACGCCGAGCCGGCCCGGTAGCATCAGCCCCCGTGACGGAACGCCCCCATCGCTCGTGCCTGTCCGTGCCCGGCTCGTCCTCCAGGATGCTGGAGAAGGCGGCCACGCTGCCGGCCGACGAGGTGTTCCTCGACCTGGAGGACTCCGTCGCGCCGGACCGGAAGGCGGAGGCACGGGCGGCCGTCGTCGAGGCCCTCCGGGGCGGCGGCTTCCAGGCGCCGCACGTCGGCGTCCGCATCAACGCAGTCACCTCGGCCTGGTGGGAAGAGGACGTCGACGCGGTAGCGGCTGCCGGTGTCCGTGTGGACTTCGTCACGGTCCCGAAGGTCGAGGCGGCGACCGAGGTCGAGCAGGTGGAGAAGGCGCTTCGCGGGGCCGAGCCCGCGGGCAGGCGAATCGGGATGCAGGTGCTGATCGAGACGGCGATCGGGCTGACCAACGTCGACGCCATCGCCGGAGCGACGGATCGGCTCCAAGCGCTGATCTTCGGGCCGGCCGACATGGCGGCCTCCCTCGGGATGCCGGCGTTGACGGCCGGCGGCCTCATGCCCGGCTACCCCGGCGACCACTTCCACTTCGCGAAATCGCGGATGCTCGTCGCGGCCCGGGCCGCCGGGCTGCGGGCCATCGACGGGCCGCACCTGGCCGTCGACGACCTCGACGGCTGCCGCGAAGGGGCGCTTCGGGCGCGCGCGCTCGGCTTCGACGGCATGTGGGTGGTGCACCCCTCGCAGATCGAGATCGTGAACGAGGCGTTCACGCCCACGCGGGAGGAATACGAGCGGGCGCTCGCGATCCTGTCCGCCTACGAGCGCGCGACCGCGGAGGGACGGGGCGCCGTGCGCCTGGGCCGGGAGATGATCGACGAGGCGAGCAAGAAGATGGCGGAAGGGATCGCCTCGCGCGGGCGCGACACGTGGGGGGAAGCGGCTACCTGATGGCGAACCGCGCGTCGGCGACCGTCTTGCCGCCGACGGCCTCGACCGTCAACTCGCCGCCGGCCGCCTGACACAGCCGCGAGGCCAGGAACAGCCCGAGCCCGAACCCGCCTCGCGCGCGCGTCTCGGACATGTCCTGCTGGAAGAACGCCTGGAAGTGCGTCGGGGCTCGCCGACCATCCGCCGTCGTCCTGCACGACGAGGTGCGCGTCGCCGTTCTGCCGGTACGCGGAGATGCTCACTGGCCGCACGCCGTGGCGGACCGCGTTCGAGAGCAGATCGTACGCGACCCGTTCCAGGTACCGCTGCGAGATGCCCGGCCACGCCTCGGCCGGCACGTTCACCTCGTCGGCCTGTGCGCCCAGGCGCTCGGTGGCGACGCGGATCGCCTCAAGGGGGTAGGCGACGCCCTGGATCGACGGGCCGCTGCCCACCAACTCGAGGCCCTCCACCAGGAACTCCAGCTCGCCGGCGCGCCGAAGTGCGCTCTCGACACAGGGGCTGCTCGTCGGGCCGGACGCCGCTGCGCTCCAGCATCCGCAGCGCGCCGGAGATGACGGTGAGCGGCGTGCGGAGCTCGTGCGACAGGACCTGGATGAACTCCGCTTTGGCCTTGGCCAGCCGCTCGACCTCCTCGCGCCGTCCCGTCTCCTCCTCCAGGAGCCGGCGGAGGTCCTCCATCGCGGCGGGCAGGACCTTCTGGGAGAGCTCGGGCTCTCCGGCGCGCGCGCGGCGGATCGCTCCGACCAGCTCGTCGATGGTGCCGCCCTTCACGACGTAGCCGATGGCGCCCGCGGCGAGCATGTCGCGAACGGTGTTCGGGTCGTCCGACCACGTGAGCGCGACGATCTTGGTGTGCGGATGGTGCGACGCGATGTAGCGGGCGGCCTGCACGCCGTCGCCTTCGGGCATGCGCACGTCCAGCAGGACGACGTCGGGAGTGAGCGCGTCGGCGCCGGCGATGGCTTCCTGTCCGCCGTTCGCCTCGCCCACGACCTCGATGCCGCCGTCGAGCGCCAGCGCTTCCCTGAGCATCGTGCGGGTGGTCGGGGAATCGTCGACCACGAGGACGCGGACTCGTTCCATCGGGGATGAAATCTAGACGCTATCGATCGCGGGAAGGTGGGAGGAACCAGGAAGGGATCCTAGACCACCGGCGGCGAGGCCGCTGCCCGAAATGGGCGGTCCCGACCCAGGAGAACCCTATGAGATCCCTAGGATGCGAGCCGTGAGCGCACCGGACCTGGAGGCACTGCGGCGCGAGGTCGTCGCCTGCCGGCGATGCCCGCGGCTCGTCGCCTGGCGCGAGCAGGTCGCGCGGAGAAACGTGCCGCGTTCGCCGACCAGGAGTACTGGGGCCGCCCGGTCCCGGGGTTCGGCGACCCGCATGCGGGCCTGGTGATCGTCGGGCTCGCGCCCGCGGCGCACGGCGGGAATCGCACCGGGCGCATCTTCACCGGAGACCGGTCGGGCGACTTCCTGTTCGCCGGGCTGTTTCGCATGGGTCTTGCGAACCAGCCCGTCTCCGTCTCACGCGACGACGGTCTGCGGCTGACGGGCGTCTACGTGGCTGCGGTCAACCGGTGCGCGCCGCCGGGGAACCGGCCGACGCCCGAGGAGCGCGACGCGTGCCTTCCGTTCCTGGAGCGCGAGCTCGACCTGCTGCCAGGGGCACGGGTCGTCGTGGCGCTCGGGGCGTTCGCCTGGGACGGCGTCCTGCGCGCCTTCGACGCGATGGGCCACCGAGTCCGGCCGCGGCCGCGCTTCGGTCATGCGGCGGAAGCCGTCGCCGGGCCCTACCGCCTGATCGGTTGCTTCCATCCGAGCCAGCAGAACACGTTCACGGGAAAGCTGACGCCGGAGATGCTCGACGCCGTCCTGCGCAGGGCGAAGGGCGCAGGCGGGAGCTGATCCCGAGGCCCCCGCCGGGCCCCGACCGCCGCCGATCGGCCCGGCGTCGCCGGGCCGGTCGGCCCGTGGCGGTCCCGGACCTCCGCCGCACCATGGTCCGTGAAGGGTGCGACCGAAGGAGGACGTGATGACCGAGCGGATCGTGGTGGGAGTGGACGGATCGAAGACCGCGGAGCTCGCGGTGCGCTGGGCGGCGGCGGAGGCACGTCGCCGGGGCGCAGGCTTGGAGCTCGTTGCGGCGTGGGAGGTTCCCACCAGCAACTACGGCTTCGGGCTGGCCCCGATCACCGAGGACGTGGTGAAGGGCCTCATGCAGGCCGCGGAGGAGAACCTGGGTGCCGCGATCGACGTGGTTCGGGCCGAGGCCGGCGACGTGGACGTGACCACCAGGGTCGTTGAGGGCCAGCCCGCATGGGCACTGCTGGATGTCTCCGAGGACGCCGACCTCCTGGTGGTCGGGTCGCGTGGGCTGGGCGGATTCCGCGAGCTGCTCCTGGGCTCCGTGAGCCAGCAGTGCGCGCACCATGCCAGGTGCCCGGTGGTCATCGTCCGACACATGCACCAGGCCGCGTGACGCCGGCCCGTTGAAGGTCGGCGCCTCAGCCGACGGAACGGCCGATGTCCCACCCGTGATGGAAGGCATCGTGCGCGTTGGTTCGCGCGACGTCGAGGACGGTCTGCTCGCCTCGCTCCGGATGGACGAACACCACGTTCGCATCCCGGGCCATGCCGAACGCCTCGGTCCACTCCTCGGCGGCGTGTCCCAGCGACCAGAGCGCGCCCTCGATGGAGACCCGCTCGTAGGCGCGGGCCGTGGCCAGCAGGTCGTTGTCGTAGCCGGCGACGGTGGTCCGGCCCTCGCGGGCGGCCCCCGCCATCCGTTCGGCCCAGATCCGGAGGTTGTCGGTGACGTGGCACACGTACCCTCGCGCCGACCACCCCAGGCCGGGGTGCCGCTGCGACGGATCGTGACCCTCCAGAAGCTCCGCGTACCGGACCGGCGTCCCGGCGACGATCCCGGCGGCCTCGTCCGCGGACAGCGACCAGCTGAAGCCGCACTCGCGGCAGGGGTCTCCGTATCGCTGCCGGGCCCAGTCGCTCATGGCGGCAAGCTTGCCACAGGTCGATGCATTCGAAGGCCCTCCGGGGAAACAGGCGTAATGCTGTAAGCGGTTATCCTCGAAGACGTGGCTGCTCGCGGAACCCGACGGATGTCCGGCTCTCCTCACTGGGGCTGGGGCATGGACCAGGACCCCGACCCGCGGCCGATCAGTCGCAAGACCGTCCGGCGCGTGGTCGGGTCGTTCCGGCCCTACCGCGGGAAGGTCTCGCTGGTCGGGTTCCTGATCGTGTTGACCGCCTCGCTCGGCGTGGTCAACCCGCTCCTCATCGCGGTGGTCTTCGACCAGGCGCTGTTCCCCAAGAGCGACACCGTACCCCCGCACCTCCTGCCGCCGAACATGGACCTGCTGTTCTGGACGTGCGGGCTGATGATCCTCATCCCGATCATCACCAGCCTGATCGGCGTGGGCCAGACCTACCTGGCGAACGTGGTGGGGCAGCGCGTGATGCAGGACTACCGCAACTCCCTGTACGAGCACCTCCAGCACATGCCGCTGCGGTTCTTCACCAGCACGCGCACCGGCGAGATCCAGTCGCGGCTCCAAAACGACGTCGGCGGCGTCCAGAGCGTGGTCACCGACACCGCGTCGAGCATCCTGTCGAACGTCGTGATCATCATCAGCACGCTGATCGCGATGTTGATCCTGTCGTGGCAGCTGACGGTCCTGTCGCTGGCGATCACACCGGTGTTCGTCTTCTTCACCGCGCGGGTGGGGAAGCAGCGGCGGGCGGTCGCCGCCGTGACCCAGGAGTCGATGGCCGAGATGAGCGCGATCACGCAGGAGACGCTCTCGGTCTCGGGCATCCTGCTGGCCAAGGTGTTCGGCCGGCAGCGCTTCGAGATCAATCGCTTCCGGACCGAGAACCAGCGGCTGGCCGAACTGGAGATCAAGCAGCAGATGGTCGGTCGGTACTTCTTCGCGCTGATCGGCACGTTCTTCTCCATCACGCCTGCGATCGTGTACCTGGTTGCGGGCCTGGTCATCAACCACCAGGGCATCGGGCAGACGACGATCCAGGCGGGGACCATCGCGGCCTTTACCACGTTGCAGAGCCGGCTCTTCTTCCCGATCGGCCAGATGCTGATGGTCACCGTGCAGATCCACTCGTCCATGGCGCTGTTCGACCGCATCTTCGAGTACCTGGACATGCCGCTCGAGATCCAGGACGCGCCGGACGCGACCTCCCTCCCGCGCGAGTCCGTCGGCGGAATGATCCACCTCCGCGACGTGTCGTTCCGGTACGACCCCGAGGACGAGAAGCCGCCGGTGTCTCCCGAGCCCGTGGCGTCGCCCGAGCCGCCGGCCGTCACCGGCGACGACGGCGCCGCGGTGCCCATTCCCGTCGAATTCCGTGAGTGGGCGCTTCGGGACGTCGACATGACGATCGAGCCCGGTCAGCTCGCGGCGCTCGTCGGCCCCAGCGGCGCGGGCAAGACCAGCGTCACGTACCTGATCCCGCGGCTCTACGACGTCACGTCCGGCGCGGTGCGAGATCGACGGCCGGGACGTCAAGGACGTGACGCTCGAGTCCCTGGGCGACGCGATCGGCATGGTGACGCAGGAGACCTACCTGTTCCACGACACCGTGCGCGCGAATCTGCTGTACGGGAAGCCGGACGCGACCGACGACGAGCTGCATGCAGCCGCGAAGGCGGCGTTCATCCACGACCGGATCATGGAGATGCCCGACGGCTACGACACGATGGTCGGCGAGCGCGGGTACCGCCTGTCCGGCGGCGAGAAGCAGCGCCTGGCCATCGCCCGGGTGATCCTGAAGGATCCGCGCATCCTCGTGTTGGACGAGGCGACCTCGTCCCTCGACACCGCCAACGAGCGGTTGGTGCAGGAAGCGCTGCGGCCGCTGATGCACGGGCGAACGACGCTCGCGATCGCGCACCGCCTGTCCACGATCCTGTCCGCGGACGTGATCTTCGTGCTGGACCGCGGCCGAGTGGTCGAGCGTGGCACGCACGACGAGCTGCTGGCGCAGGGAGGGCTGTACGCGCAGCTGTACCAGCAGCAGTTCCGCGGCGGGACCGTGGAGGCCGAGTGCGAGGACGGCCTCGTGCTCGCGAGCGGCGAAATCGTCACCGAGCCACGCAGCGCCTGAGGCCCGCCCGGACGATCCCCGGGCCTCGCGGTCTCAGAGGTCGAGCCTGAATGCGTAGAGCGTGAAGTCGTCGGTCACCCGCCAGTCGCGCGCGGGGTCGCGGACGAATCCCATCGACTCGTACAGGTGCTGGGCGACCTTCATCGCCCAGACCGTGTGGAGCGTGACCGCGTGCAGGCCGGCGGCGCGGGCGCGGCGCGCGCATTCCTCCACCAGCGCCCGGCCGGCGCCGCGCCCACGCGCCTCGGGGTCGACGCCCAGCATGCGCAGGTTGGCGGTGCCGGGCTCGATGGGATCGTCGCCGAGCCCGGCCTCCTCCGTCTCCAGGGTGGCCGAGCCGATGACCCGTCCGTCGTCGACCGCCACCAGGACCGGGACCGTCCCGGCGCGGCCGGCCACGTCCTCGATCTTGGCCAGGTAGTCGTCCCACTCGGTGTCGCCCGGATCGGCGAACTCGGCGTAGGCGAGCCGAGTGACCCTCCCGGCGTCGGCCTCCTCGCCCGGCCGGATGTCCCGAACTTCCATGCCGTCCAGCCTAGCCGAGCCCTCCGACACGGGAAACCGCAGGTCAGAGGGCTGTCAGAGTGCCAAGATTAGTAAAGATGCTTGACGATCTGGCCGTGGGCCGACAGTATGGCTGCATGAGCGAGCAGGGGCTCTCGCGGCTACTCCTGGAGGCGTTCCGGGCCGTCGATGCCGAGGTCGGGTCGGCCCTCGCCGACCGCGGCTCGCCCGAATTGTCCCCCGGGCACGCCGCCGCGATGCTGCTCGTCGACCGCCGCGGGACGCGTTTGACCGAACTGGCCGCCCGGGCCGGGATCACCAAGCAGGCGATGATGCAGGTCCTGGACGACCTGGAAGCGGAGGGCTTCATCCGCCGGCAACCGGACCCGAGGGACGCCCGGGCCAAGGTCGTCCGGCTGACCGCCAAGGGCGTGCGGGGCCGCGCGGAGGCCCGCAAGGCCATCTCCGCCGTCGACTCACGGGTGCGCCGCCACCTGGGCGGCCGGCGCTACGAGGCGATGCGCGAGGCGCTGGAGAGCCTTGCGACGCCCGAAGAGCCCTAGCTCTCCGGCGGGGTATACCTCTGCCGTGGCTCCTTCCGGTGCGACTCCCGAGCTGCGCGTCGTGGACGACGTGGCCGCTGCCGCGCTCGACGTCTTCCTGGAGGTGCGGCCGCGCACGATCCAGCTGTCGGGAGGCAGGACGCCCAGGGCCCTGTACGAGCTGATGGCCGGCGTCACCGACTACCCGTGGGCCGAGGTCGAGGCCTTCTTCGGCGACGAGCGGTGCGTCCCGGCCGACGATGACCGCTCGGACGTGGGCATGGCCATGCGTGCGCTCCTGTCGCGCGTGCCCGCCCGAACCTACGTGATCGACGGCGCGACCTGCGACGCGGAGGGCTACGAGCGGGTGCTGCGCGAGCGCTTCGGCGACGAGCTGTCCTTCGACCTCGCCGTGTACGGGCTCGGCCCGGACGGGCACACGGCGTCTCTGTTCCCCGGCCGTCCCGAGGTCGAGGTCGGCGACCGGTGGGTCGTCCACGTGCCCGAGGCTGGATGGGAGCCGTTCGTTCCACGCGTGTCGCTCACGGTGCCGGCGTTGTCGGCGACCCCGGTCGGCGTGATGCTGGTCGCCGGCGAGGACAAGCGAGAGCCTCTCGGCCGGCTGCTCGCGGGGGAAGACATTCCGGCGGCCCGGCTGCACCCCGGCCGGCTGCTGGTGCTCGCAGACGTTGCGGCGGCCGGCGGCGTGACGTGAGGTCCGGCGTCAGCCCGTGCTGACGTGGAAGAGCGAGCCGATCGCGAAGGTGATGCCGGCCGCGGCCGCGCCGATGACGAGCATCCTCGCGCCGGAGAGCAGCGGTGAGCGCCCGGTGAATCGCGTCAGCAAGGCCCCGACGGTGAACAGCGCCACCGCGGAGATGGCGATCGCGGCGAACACTGCCGCCGAGCCGGATCCGATGAGGAAGGGAAGCAGCGGGATGATCGCCCCGATCGCGAACATGACGAACGACGATCCCGCTGCGGCCCACGGCGATCCGAGCTGGTCGGGGTCGAGCCCGAGCTCCTCGCGCGCGTGTGTCTCCAGCGCCAGCTCGGGGTCCCGGTGGATGGCTCGTCGTGACCTGGTCGGCCAGGTCTGCTGGGATGCCCCGCGATTCGTAGATCTTTGCGAGCTCCTCGTGCTCTTCCTGGGGGTCATTTGCCAGCTCGTGTGCCTCCAGGTGGATCAGCCGCTCGAACAGCTCTCGCTGGACCTTCATCGAGACGTACTCGCCGGACCCCATGGAGAACGCGCCGGCCAGCAGCCCGGCCATCCCCGCCACGACGATGAAATGGTTGTTGCCGGCGGCGGCCCCGGCGACGCCCATGATCAGCGAGAGGTTCGACACCAGGCCGTCGTTCATCCCGAAGATCGCAGCGCGGAACGCCCCGCTCTTGCCGCCCACGACCGTGCTCGGGTCGAACTCCTTCACTGGCCCGGGGTGCACCCCCCCCGCGCGGCTCTCGGCGGCCAGGGTCTTGATCAGGTGGTTGCGCGCCATCTCGCCGTTCTCAGTTCGATCCTTCGCCCGAGTCGTTCTCTCGGAGGAACCGCTCCAGCTCGGCCGCGATGGCGTCGCCGGACGGGATGTCCTCTGTGATGCGGAGCTCGCTCTCCCCGCCGTCCACCGCCTCTTCCAGCTGCTCGACGTAGGCGCCGAGCTCCGCGTTCTCCTCCAGCAGACGGCCGACGCTCTCCTCCCACTCACGCGCCGCCTGCTGCAGGGAGGCGAGCTCGACGTCGGTGTCGCAGGATGGCGGTCAGGCGCTGCACGAGCGCGAGCGCGGCCTTCGGGTTGGGGGCCACCGGAAGGTAGTGGGGAACCGCCGCCCACAGGCTGATCGAGCGGAGGCCGGCCCGGTTGGCGGAGTCGTGGAGCACGCCGACGATGCCGGTCGGCCCCTCGTACTGCGACGTGGCGAGGCCCAGGTCGGCCGCCGCCTCGGGGGTCGGCGCCGAGCCGACCACCGGCACCGGACGGCTGTGCGGCACGTTCGTCAGGAACGCGCCGAGCGTCACCAGGGACTCGGCGCCGATCTCCTGGGCCGTGTCGATGACCGCCGAAGAGAACGTCCGCCAGCGCATGTTGGGCTCCACGGCGGTGAAGAAGACGACGTCGCGGCCACCCTGTGCGGCCAGCGTGAACTCGCCCTTCGGCCAGTCGATCACCCGGCTGACGCCGTCCTCCAGCCGGACGGTCGGGCGCGTCACCTGGAAGTCGACGAACTCCTCGGGATCGAGCGTCGCGATGACCGCGCCGTCCCAGCGCTCGATGAGGTAGCGGGCGGCGATGGAGGCTGCCTCGCCGCCGTCGTTCCAGCCACGGATGGCGGCGACAACGGCGGGCCGCTCGAGATCGGGATGCAGCTCGAACCGGACGTGGGGGTTGCTCACCGGGTCGAGCCTACAGCAGCGGTCCGATTCGAACCGGGCCGTGCATAATCCCGTCATGCCGAATCCCGTCATGAAGGACGTCGTGATCGCGCGAGGCAGCGCGGACGACATTCCGCGACTGGAGCCGCTCTGGGTGGCGGTGCATCACCAACATGTGGCCTCGATGCCGGAGCTGGCGCCCTACGTCTCCGACGCCGAGACGTGGCGGCAGCGGCGGGCGCTCTACGAGGAGCTGTTCCGGAAGCCCGACACGTTCCTGCTGCTGGCCTCGGCCGGCGATGACCTGGTCGGGTACGCGCTCGTCCACGTCACGCCGGCACCCGAGACGTGGATCGCCGACACGTGGGGCACCGGCGGCCGCATCGCCGAGCTGGAATCGATCGCGGTCCTGCCCGAGCACCGCGGCGCCGGCATCGGGACGAGGCTCATGGACGAATGCCACCGTGGGATCGAGGCGCTCGGGGTCGATGACGTCATCGTCGGGCTCCTTCCCGGCAACGAAGGCGCCCTCCGCCTGTACGAGCGGCACGGCTACCGTCCGACGTGGCTCTACCTGAGCCGCTTCACCGGCAGGTGAGCCTTTCCAATTCCCGGTCGGGACCCAGGCTCTGAGGAATCCGCCGGGATGCAATGAAGGGGCCCTTGAAGGCTTCAGTTCCCCCGTGCGTGGCCGATCTAATGATCGTGCTGCAGCACGGCCTATTCCTGACGCCCCAAATGGGGTGCCCCGCGTGAGCATGCCCGAGGGCTCCACGGGGGATCCGGGACAGCTTCCGCTGTTCCCGGCCGCCACACCCCTTCCGCGGCGGGCCGCTCACGTCTCCCCGGACGTCCTGTTGTCCGAGATCGCCCAGCTGCTCCTGTCCGAGGGGTCGGCCGACCGGGTCTTCGAAGCCGTGGCCGACGCCCTGGCCCAGCTGGTGCCGCACGACACGCTGTCCCTCTACCAGGCCGACAACCCGCTGCGCGTCCTGCGGCCGGTCCTGGTCCGGGACGCGTTCGTCGAACAGATCCTGGCCATGGGGCCGATTCCGTACGGGGCCGGCATCACCGGCCGGACGGCGCAGGACCGTTCCGCGAACCTCGTGAACGACGCGCATCTGGACCCGCGGGCCGCGCAGATCCCCGACACCCCGGACGAGCCCGAGTCGTTCATCGCCGTCTCCCTGGTGGCCCGCGAGGAACTGGTCGGCGTGCTGTGCCTGACCCGGCTGGGCGAGGACCACCATTTCTCCGACGAGGAGTTCCGGCTGGCGCAGTCGTTCGCCGGCATGGCCGCGCTCGCCATCGACAACACCCGCATCCGGGCGCGCCTGGAGGCCGAGGTGGTGACCGACCACCTGACGGCGCTGTACAACCACCGCTACTTCCACGAGCGCCTGTCCGGACGAGCTCCGGAAGGCGAACATGCGGCACGGCAGCGTCGGGCTGATCGTGCTCGACATCGACGACTTCGGCCGGGTCAACGACGGCTACGGGCACATCGTCGGCGACCAGATCCTCCAGGGTGTGTCGTCGCTGGCCCGCGAGGTCGCGGGCGACCAGGACGCCGCCTGCCGGGTGGGCGGCGAGGAGTTCGCGCTGATCCTGCCCGGCGCGGAGCTCACGGGCGCCGTCGACGTCGCCGAGCAGCTCCGGCGGGCGATCGCCGACGTGGATTTCCCCGAGGCCGGCACGGTCACCGTCAGCGCCGGCGTCGTCGCCGGCCCGTCGGACGCGCACGCGCCCCGCGAGCTGATCGGCGCCGCGTATCAGGCGCTCCGCCGCGCGAAGGCCGACGGAAAGAACTGCGTGCGGACGCTGGCGTCGCCGCAGTCCCGGGTGCAGCCGTCGCCCGACGCCACGGTCGGCGCCGGGCGTCCGGCAGGCCGCCGCCGGGCACCGGGCGGACCTTCCGCGCGCCGACGAGATCCCCGCCGGCGAGCTGCGGTCGGTCGCACAGCTGAAGATGCTGCAGAGCCTTTCGAACAAGCTGAATCGGCTGAACGACGTGCGTGCCATCGGCGAGACGATCACGGCCGAGCTGCGAAGCCTGATCGACTACCACAACTGCCGTGTGCACGTGATGTCGCCCGACGGGCGCATGCTGATCCCCGTCGCCTTCCGCGGACAGCTCTCCGAGTACCAGGGCGAGACGTTCGACGCATTGCTGACGCGCGTCGGCGAAGGGATCACCGGGCGCGTGGCCGAGACCGGCGAGTCCGTCTACACGCCGGACGCGAACGAGTGCGAGTTCGCCGTCAGCATCCCGGGGACCAACGACGTGGACGAGTCGATTCTGTGCGTCGCGCTGTCCTACGGCGACCGGATCATCGGGACGGTCACGCTCTCCAAGCTCGGCCTGGACCAGTTCGACCGGGACGACCTCCGCGCCCTGGAGGCGCTGGCCTCGACGGCAGCGATCGCCGTCGAGAACGCGCGGCTCCTGGAGCAGGTGCGCGAGTCGGCCGAGGTCTCTCAGGGCCTGCTCGAGCTCGCGCAGTCCGTGACGGGCGAGAACGACGACGACGTCATCTACCGGCAGGCCCTGGCCGCCGTGCGCTCGCTGCTCGGGTGCCAGGTGGCGACGATCTGGATCCGCGACCCCGAGGCGCAGACCTTCGCGCCGGCCGCCCACCAGGGGCTGTCGCCGGAGACCGTGGAGCACCTCTCCGCGCGGCGCATGGACGACGACCTGGGCATGAGCCTGCTGGTCTCGATCGAGGAGCCGTTCGTCCTGCCGAGGGACGCGGTCGCGAACCTCCCCGAGGAGCTCGCCTCGCTCGACCCGCAGCTCGACATGCTGGTCGCCCCCCTGCGGTGGCAACCGGAGGGACTCGGCGCGCTGGTCGTCGTGCCGCCGGACGCGGAGCGCCAGTTCGTCGAGCGCGACCTGCGGCTCGTGCGCGGCATCGCCGACGTGACGTCGCTGGCGCTCGCGAGCGCCGGCAGCTACGAGGAGCTGGAGCGGGCCTACCTGTCGACGATCGAGGCGCTGGCGAACGCGCTCGAGGCCAAGGACGAGTACACGAGCGACCACGCCCGCGCGCTGGCCGAGATGTCGC
The DNA here is from genome assembly GCA_963770955.1 of uncultured Actinomycetota bacterium. Taxonomy (GTDB): domain Bacteria; phylum Actinomycetota; class UBA4738; order UBA4738; family UBA4738; genus DASPTB01. Next base: position 131,518 of record CAVYRK010000007.1, on the reverse strand, counting down.
TGGCCGTGGGAACGGAGATGGGGATCGAGGGCGACCGCCTCAAGCGGCTCGAGCTGGGGGCGCTGTTCCACGACATCGGCAAGATCGGCGTCCCCTCCGAGATCATCCGCAAGCCGGCGCCGCTGACGGCATCCGAGCGCAAGCTGATGAACCTGCACCCCGAGATCGGCGAGGAGATCCTGGCGCCGGTCCCGTTCCTGCAGCCGATCCGTCCGATCGTGCGCGCGTGCCACGAGCGCTGGGACGGCGGCGGCTACCCGGACAAGCTGCAGCGCGACGGGATCCCCATGGAGGCCCGCATCATCTTCGTGTGCGACGCGTACCACGCGATGACCAGCGACCGGCCGTACCGCAACGCCATGCCGACGGCCGAGGCCATCAAGCGGCTTCGGTCGGCGTCGGGAACGCAGTTCGACCCGGACGTGGTCGCGGCGTTCGTGGCGTGCTGCGAGCGGGGAGAGATCCCTCCGAGCCACGCGGACTGAAGAGAAGCGTTCGCCGCGGCGACTTGCCGCCGACGGGACTACTTGCAGTCGACCGACACGTGGCTGGACTCCGCGCCGGTCGGAAGGTCGATCGAGACCGACCCCGTGCCGTGCGCGGGGATCGTGGCGGTCTGGACCGACTGCGTCGGGATCTGTCCGCCGCCGCCGCCCGTCGTGTACAGCGCCACGCACCGCGCCTGGCCATCGTGCGTCCCCCGGTTGGTCACGACGGCGGTCACCGTCGTCTTCGCCGATCCCGTCGCGGCGTCCGCCGTCTGCGAGACGGTGACGCCGGAGGCGATGAAGGGGCCGACGCCCGAGCTCACCAGGAGGCCGAGCACCATGACCAGGACGATCCCGACCGCGATCAGTCCGAAGACCGTCCCGTGATACTGGACGCGGCTCGGCAGGACCATGCCGTTGGGGACCCTCGCGCCGCGGAACGTCCGCTCCTGTCGGCGGGGGCTGCCACCGGAGTCGGGCCCGCCGCCGACGACGCCATCGCCGGTGCGGGTGCCGGTGTCGAAGCCGGGAGCTCCTGCCGGCAGTCCCAGCAGAGATACTCGTCGGGCCCGACGGAGGTGCCGCACCGGGCGCAGCGTCGCGCGCTCATCGGCGATCATCGTAGAGCACGAAGGCAGCGGCGGGGAGGCCGAATGAAGGACGTGGGATTGGTGGGGGTGCCGTACTCCGGCGCGTCCACGTTGTTCACTGCGCTGACCAGGACCGGAGCGGCGGGGGGCGGTCGAATCAGGCCGTCGTCGACGTGCCCGACCCCCGGCTCGGCGTCCTGACCGAGCTGGAGCATTCGCGGAAGGTGGTGGCGGCCCAGGTCCGCTTCGTCGACGTCCCGAGCGGCCTCGGCGCCCAATCGGTGGCGGCGCTCCGGGAGACGGACGCGCTGTGCGTCGTGCTCCGGGCCTTCGGGCCGGACCCGCAGCCCGCGCACGAGCTGGCGGAGCTGACCGCCGAGCTGGTCCTGGCCGACCTGGCAGTCGTCGAGTCGGCGCTCGAGAACGCCCGGAAGCGGATGAAGGGAAGGTCGGCGAAGGAGGGAGCGCCGTCGGAGGTCCAGACGCTGGAGCGGGCGCACGCCGCGCTGTCGGAGGAACGGCTGCTGCGCGACGAGGGGTTCGACGACGACGCGCGCAAGGACCTCCGCGGCATCGCGCCGCTCACGCTGAAGCCGTGGGTCGTCGTCGCGAACCTGGAGGAGGGCTCGTCGATCCCCGCCGGCCTGCCGGAGGGGACGATCGGCGTGTGGGCGGCGATCGAGGCCGAGACCGCGGCGATGCCCGAGGACGAGGCGCGCGCGCTGCTCCAGGAGTTCGGCGTCCCCGAGCCCGGCCTGGCCGGCGTGATCGCCGGCTGCTACGCGGCGCTCGACCTGATCACGTTCCTCACCACCGGCGAGGACGAGACCCGGGCCTGGGAGGTGCGCCGCGGCGCGCCGGCTCCCGAGGCGGCGGGCGCGATCCACACCGACCTCCAGCGCGGGTTCATCCGCGCCGAGGTCGTGGGCTACGACGACCTGGTCGAGTGCGGAGGCTGGGACGCGGCGAAGGCGAAGGGCCTGCTGCGCGTGGAGGGCAAGGACTACGTCGTACGCGAGGGCGACGTGCTGCACGTCCGCTTCGCCGTGTGACGGAACGGCAGCAGCGCCCGGCTCAGACGGCTGGGGCCGCGAACTTCCGTGGCAGGCAGAGCGTGAACGTCGATCCGTGGCCGAGCTCGCTGTCGACCTCGATGCGCCCGCCGAGAGCCTTCGCGGCGCGATCGGACAGGTAGAGGCCGAGCCCGACGCCGCCGACCCGCCGCGTGTGCGACGCGTCGAGCTGCTGGAAGCGCTCGAAGATGCGGGGGATGTCCCCCTCGGCGACGCCCAGCCCGCGGTCGGTGACCGCGATCCACGCCTCGTCGGAGTCGCAGCGGACGGTGAAGCGCACCTCGTCGTCGGAGTACTTCAGCGCGTTGTCGCCCAGGTTGTACAGGATGCGGTACAGCAGCGTCGGATCGGTCACGATGTCGAGCTGCGGCGGCGCCAGCACCTCGATCGTTCGGTGCGGCGCGCGCGGGCGCAGGGCGGCCGCGACCTCCTCGGTGAACGACGACAGCTCGATGCGCAGCGGCGCGAGCGTCGGCGTCTCGCCGGCCAGACGGGACGTTGCCAGCAGGTTCTCCAGCAGCTCGGCCAGCCGCTTCGCCTGACGCTCGGCGGCGTTCAGCAGCTCCCGGCGTTCCTCGGGCTCGAGCGTCTCGCCGCTGCGCGCGACCGTGGCGACGTTGCCGATCACGGCGGTCAGCGGCGTCCGCAGCTCGTGCGACACGTTCGCGACGAACTCGTCCTTCATGCGGTTCAGGGACTCCAGCTGCTCGACCTGCTCGGACAGCGCCCGGCGGCTCTCCGACAGCTCCTTGCCGGTCTCGGCCAGCTCGAGCAGCAGCAGGACCGACATGATGTACTGGCCGAACAGCTCGGCCCGGCGCGCGTCGCCGGCGGTGAACGCCGGCATCGTGGCCGGGCGGTGCAGGGTGAGCGCCGCCCGGACCCGCTCGTCGACCAGCACCGGCACCGCCAGGACGTGCTCGTCGTCCGCGTTCGTCCCGGGAACGTCGACCGCGATCGCCCCCTCCGGGTCGCCGGCGTTGGCGATCTTGCTGCGCCGCTCCATGACGGCGACGCCCGTCGCGCCGATGCCGAACGGGATCTCGAACATGAGCATGGCGTCTGCCACGGCGCCGGGCTCGGAGTGGTAGATCGGGCGGATCGACTGCGCGTTGTGGTCGACGCGCGAGATCGTGGCGGACTGGATCGGAACGACGTCGGCCAGACGCTCGACGATCACGGGGAAGATCTCCACCGACGCCGCGGCCGAGGCGAGTCCCAGCCGGTTCCCGATCTCCAGCAGCGAGCGGTGCAGGGCGACCTCGTCCTCCAGCTCGCGCCGGAGGGTCTGCATCTGTCGCTCGGCCGCCAGTGCGCCGATCTCACCGAGCAGCGTCACGTTCTCGGCGGCGTTCGCGCCGACGACCGCGAACAGCCGAAGCAGCTCGAACCCGCTCCGGTCCGGGATCGGCTGGCTGATCGGCGAGTCCACCGACAGGACGCCCAGGTCCCTTCCCTCGGTGGTGCGCAGCCGGATGAAGCAGGCGTCCTCCGGGTGCCAACCCGTGCCCGCCCACTGGAAGACGGGCGTCACCACGTTGCCGCCCAGCTTGTTCCACGTCGGGTGCATGGCCTCGTGGGGGATGAAGTAGACGTCGGGGATGACCTCGTACTTGGAGTCGAGGAACTCCTCGAAGACTTTGCGGGAGTTGGAGGTTCCGACCAGGCGGTCGACGCCGCCTCCGGACCCCGCCCGCACGACGTAGTCGTCGGTCTCGGCGTCGAGGACGTTGATGACCGTGTCCAGCCCGAAGGCCGCCTTCACGCCCTCCGCGATCGCGGTCAGGATCGAGTCGAACCCGCCGCCCAGCGTGGCCGCGCCGGCCACGCGCGCCAGCGCCTCGAGGCGCACCGACTCCCGCTCGGTTCGGTCCCGCAGGAAGCGGTTCTCGGCCGACAGGCTGGGGGAGTTCTCCGTCCGCTCGGTGACGTTCTGCGCGGAGACGACGAGCCGTGGAGTGCCGGACCCTCGAACGGGAACGAGGACGACGTCCCAGTAGGTGCTGCCACCGTCGTCGTCGTGCTGCGCGAGGCGCTCGAGATGGAAGGGCTCGCCGGAGGAGACGACGTGCCGCATGATGGCCCGGGCCTCGTCGGGCAGACCGGGCTGGACGTCCGCGAGACGCTGCCCGATCAGGTGCTCGCCCGGTCGCCGGGCGAAGGCGAGATAGCGCTCGTTGGCGGCGATCAGGCGGAGCTCGCCGTCGATGCCCAGCTCCCAGCAGGCGAGCGCAGCCTGGGTCCCGGCCATGGTTGCGGCCAGGACCTCGGCGGCGGCGACCGGAGAGAGATCCCCTGCGCCGGTTGCCTGGTCTGCGACTTCGCTGCTCATTGGTCTGTTTCTCTATGGATCGGCCCGACCCAACCGGCCCTGAAGCCGGAACCAGGACAGGGGGAAAGGGCTGGGGCTCGCCTACGTCCGGAGTCTTCGAGTCTATGGCCCGGGCGGGTCCTCGTGCGTCGGCCCCGCGGGGGTCACCCGATGGACCACGCGTTGACCTCGGAGGAAGCGGGAATGCCGCCACGGCGCGCGATGGTTCCAGTGGCATGGCCGACGTGAGAGAGCTTCGGGTCGCGCTCACCGTGGAGGATTTCGACGGCGCGCTCCGGTTCTACCGAGACGAGCTGGGGCTCGAGCAGCTGGCCGACTGGAGCTCCGAATCCGGGCGGGTGGTCGTCCTGGCCGCCGGGCGGGCGACGCTCGAACTGCTCGACGACACGCAGGCCGCGACCGTGGACGCCATCGAGGCAGGCGGCCGGCGCGTGTCTGGGACGGTGCGCCTCGCGATCGAGGTCGCAGACAGCGAGGAGGCGGCCGACCGCCTCGTCGCGGCCGGCGCCGAGCGGGTCGCGCCGCCCGTGAAGACACCGTGGGGCGACCGGAACGCCCGCGTTCGAGCGCCCGATGGGATGCAGTTGACGCTGTTCACGCCCGAATAGGGAGACACGGCGATGTGGCAGTTCCCGCTGCGGGGGCCGGGCGGCGAGCCGATCGACCTCGACCGCCTGATCGCGTCGCACGGGTTCGTGGAGCTCCCCCCGATGCAGCTCGATCAGAGGACGACGACGCTCTCCATCACGCTCTCCGTCCCGGCGGGCGCGCGGACGGTGACCGTCCGTCCGGGTCGGAGGGACCACGGCCGCGTCGACGTCGTCGGCAGGCCGGCGTCCGAGCGGCAGTGGGATTCGATCCGCTCGTCGCTGCGCCGCGTCCTGCGGCTGGGCGAGGACCTCTCTCCCTTCTACGCGCAGGCGATCGATGACCCGGACCTCGCGTGGGTCGCGTCGGGGGCAGGTCGGATGATCCAGAGCCCGACGGTCTTCGAGGACGTGGTGAAGACGATCTGCACCACCAACTGCGCGTGGGGCGCGACCGAGCGGATGGTGGGCGCGATCGTCGAGCACCTCGGACGGCGCGCCCCGGGGCGCCCGCGATCGGCGCGGCGGGCTGCGCGTTCCCGACGCCGCCGGCGATGGCCGAGGCCGGCGAGCGCTTCTACCGCGACGTCGCGCGAGCCGGCTACCGCGGCGCCTACCTGACCTCGATCGCCCGCGCCGTGGCGGAGGGCGACCTCGACCTGGAGGCGCTGACCGACCCGGACCTGCCGGACCAGGAGGTCGAGGAGCGGCTGCTCGCGCTGCCCGGCGTCGGTCCGTACGCCGCCGCGCACGTGATGATGACGATCGGCCGCTACCACCGGCTGATCCTCGACTCGTGGACGCGTCCCACGTACGCGAAGCTGGTGGGGAAGAGGAGCGTCAAGGACACCGCCATCGAACGGCGGTTCCGTCCCTACGGCGCCTACGCCGGTTTGGCGTTCTGGCTGTTCCTGACCCGCGACTGGGTGACGGACGCCGAGCCGCCGCCCGCCGGCTGACCGGATGAGGCGAGTGGGGCCCCGGCGATGCCGGGGCCCCACCGTCCGCGAGCGAGCCCGCCCGCGCTTTCCGGCACGTTAGCCCAGTGGCATGCGCGCCACGTACACGTTCTCGTCGTTCGCCGGGTTGGCGTTCGGCGCCGTGAATGTGCAGACGTTCGGCGGCGCGCTCTTCGTGCCCGTGCCCTTGCACAGCATCAGGTCCAGGTCACGCGTGTCCATCCAGATGGGGATGGCCACCTTGTCCGTGACGGCGAGGCCCGTGTAGTCGCCGTAGAACAGGCCGGAGAACTGCGACTCGGCCGGGCTCGGGCCGGTGGTGACCCGGCTCGTGGTGAACGACTGACCGTTGTCGGACGACACCGACAGGCTCATGTCGGATGCGCCGATCCACTCGTCGTTGCCATACTGCCGGTCGAAGTACGACACGGCCAGCCGGCCGCTGCTGTTGAACGCGGCCCACTGCCAGTACTGGTCCGTGGTCGCCTGCGCCCCCTGGCCCGACACTACCGGCAGCGTGCGCACGTTCGCGTGCGAGCCGCTGAAGGACTGGCCACGCGTCGGACGACGAGCTGATGACGATGTCGTTGTTGCAGCCGCCGGGGCTCTTGACTCCGTTGTAGGTCGGGTTGCCGGTGGCGGCGAACCCCGTCGGCGTGCAGCCGCTCGACTCCTGCGAGTCCTTGTTGATGTAGGAACCGAAGACGACGTCGACCTGACTCGGGTCGCTGGGGTTCACGGTGCCGGTCGAGATGTTCGTGGCCCGGAAGATCGAGTTCGCGGTCGGGCCCTTCTCGGGAACGCACGCGCGCCCGGCATCCTGGCCGTTCTGGTACGTCGCGCAGTCCGGGAGCTCGTAGTAGTCCGACACCTTGACGGGCTTGCTGAACGACTTGCCGCCATCCGTCGACTTCGAGAGCAGCAGCTGGTAGTGGTTGTCCTGCTTCTTCCCGGTCAAGTCACCGCCCGGCAGGCTGGCCGTGGCGTTGTTGAAGTTCGAGTACACCACGTACAGGTTGCCGTCGGGCCCCGTGAAGGGGTCGGAGAACTGGTTCTCGTTGCAGTTCCCGTACTTGGTCCCCGCGCCGTAGTTCTGGACGCAGAGCTTGCTGTTCCGGCTGACGATGACGGGCGCACTGAAGGTCTGCCCGTAGTTGCTGGAGTGGGATTCGAAGATGTACGCGCTCCCGTCCGAGTTGAACTCGGTCCAGCTCACGTAGATGCGGTCCTGGTATGGGCTGCCGACGGTCGTGTCGATCGTCATGTACGGCTTGTCTTCCAGGAAGGAACCGCCCTCGGCGCCGGTCGGGTCCGCGTGCTCGATCACCGGGTGGCCGGTGAAGTTGAACGAGGCCCCGCTGTTCCCCGTGGAGCGGAACACGTAGACGGCGCTGGAGTCGTCGGGATTCGGCGACACGCCCGCCCCTCGGCTGAACATCTGGCACTGGTAGTACGCGTTGCCCTTCGTGTCCCAGGCCACCGCCGGGTCGCCACTCGCCTGGAAGTACTCGCGCGCCGCGCCGTACGCGTCGCCGCGCACGAACCCGTTCGGCGTGGTGGCGTCGGTCCAGCTCCGGCCCCCGTCGGTGCTGTAGCTCGCGCCGCACGTGCCGTCACCGCGACGGTAGTCGTTGTAGCCGGCGATCAGGTTGCTCGCGTCGCTGGGATCGACCGAGATCGTGGTCTCGTTCTGCGCCTGCGAGCGTCCCTGCAGGTCCGTGTCGGTCAGGTTGAGGCAGTTCTGGTTGACCTTCACGTTGCTGCCGTGACTGATCGGGCAGCCCGTCGGCCCGGACGGCACGTAGTTCGGCGAATCCGCCGCGACGTGCTGTGCGCCTGCGGACCCGGTTGCGATCGAGCCCTTCGAGAGCTCGAACGACACGAACCCCGACACGATCTTCTGCTGGATGGGCGACATGTGGTGCAGGCTGTAGGCCTGTGCTACCGGCACCAGTTGTGCCGGTTGGGCGAGCGTCAACGAAGCCAGCAACCCTGTGACGACCGCGATGGATCCGATCCGATGTCGCATATGCGACCCCCTTCCCCCCTTGGTCGATAACGGACTACTGATCCTGAACGGAACCACGAGTTCGCGCAACCGTCACCGGGCGCCGTGGAGGGCTTGTTCACGGCGGTGCTACCGTGCGTTCATGGGGGCCACCATCGACCTCGGCCTTGAGCCCGACGTCAGGCGCGGCGCGGCCGCGGCAGCGTTCAACTACACCTGGAGCCTGCTGGAGCGCCCGGATCGGACCTCCGATGAGGACGACCTCATGATCCACGCGGCGCACGCCTCGCGGTTCCTGTGGGAGGAGGTCGGCGGGCCGACGCAGCACGCGCGGGGCGAGTGGCAGATCTCACGCGTCTACGCCGTGCTCGGCCGCGCCGAGCCGGCGCTCCACCACGCGCGTCGATGCCTCGAGATCTGCGAGGCGAATGGCATCGGCGGCTTCGACCTCGGCATCGCGTGCGAGGCGCTGGCTCGGGCGCACGGCCTCGCCGGCGACGAAACGGAGGCCGCCCGGTACGCCGCCCTGGCACGGGCGCAGGCCGCCGGCATCGACGACGAGGAGGACCGGCAGGTGCTGCTGGCCGACCTCGCCACCCTTCCATAGGGTCGCGCCGAAGGTTCCGACCCGTCGAAAACCCGGCGCGCGCCCCGCGCGTATGCCAGTCGGCCCGAGCAATTCCGGGCGCGCGCGGCGAACACAAGGGGAACCGCCATGCCTGCGTCGCCATCCGTCCACCGCCCTCTCGCTTCCCTCCGAGCTCGCCGCCGGCGGCGACGGCTCCTGTCCCTCTTGATCGTGGCGGTACTGCTGCTCGCGACCGCTCTCGCCGGCTCCGCCGTCGCGGGCGGCCGCACGGACCGGACGACGGGGTCGTGCGCCGGGTGGGCTCCGGTCTCCGTTCCGCTGCCACCGTCCACGGACGGCTCGCTCGCGGCGGTGAGCGGCACGTCTTCGACGGACGTCTGGGCGGTTGGTTTCGCCGAGCCCACGTCGCACCAGTCGCTGGCCACGCTGGTGGAGCACTTCGACGGCGCCGCCTGGAGGGTCGTGCCGGCGCCCGGCCGGGGGAGCGTCTCCTGGCTGTCGGGTGTCGCGGCCGTCGCGCCCGACGACGCGTGGGCGGTCGGTGCGGGCGCCGCGGACGGCGGCGGGTTCGATCCCATTGCCCTGCACTGGGACGGAAGCACCTGGAGCGTGTCGCAGGTTGCGGTCCCGCCGACGGGTGGCCTGTTCGCCGCGGTCGCGGCGGCCGGGCCGGACGACGTATGGGCCGTCGGGAACGCCGGCCTCAACTCGACCGCCCGCACGCTGGTCGAGCACTTCGACGGGACGGACTGGCGCATCGTGCCGAGCCCACATCGCATGATCCCGTCCCGCCTGGAGGGCGTCGCGGCCGCCGGACCGAACGACGCGTGGACCGTGGGCCAGTCCGCGGCCGCCGTCGGCGCGGCCCGCATGCTCCTCGAGCACTGGGACGGGCATCGCTGGTCCGTCTCGGAGGGCCGCGCCGGAAAGGGCAACCTGGCCGGAGTTGCGGCGGACGGACCGAATGACGTCTGGGCCGTCGGCCAGGGCGACCTGCTGACGTCGACGGTGGCCGCGCGCTTCGACGGCTCGAGGTGGCGAGCGACCCACACCAGGAACCCGTCGGCGATCGAGGACGAGTTGACGGGCGCGTCCGCGGTCTCGCCGACCAAGGCCTGGGCGGCGGGCGCGTTCTACGACCAGGGCCTTCGCCTGCTGATCGAGCGCTGGGACGGCGCCCGCTGGCGCGTCGCCTACCGCGGCGACCAGGGGGTCCTGAACGGCGTGACGACGCTGCAGGACGGCGGGTCGTGGGTGGTCGGGAGCCTGACGGCCGGCCCTGCGCCGTTCGCAGCCAGGCACTGCTGAGACGGCGGCGATCGATCCGCCGTCACCGAGGAACGGCCGGAGCGATGTCCGGGATGCCGCGCTCGCGCTCGAACTGCGGGGGCAAGGTGGGGCGGCCTCGTCGCGAGGCCGCCCCGCCCGATGTCGTCTATCCCTTGTCCACAGTCCAGCTGACGTGGCCGGACTTGGTCTGTGTGACGTGCACGAGGTAGTCGACGTGGTGCGTCGCGCGCGTCCCCGCCTGCGAACCGACCGGCGGCTGCGCCTTCCACGCCATCGTCCCGGAGCACGCCTCCGCCGTCCCGTCCACGTTCAGCGTCGGGATGGTCAGCGCCCCGAACCCTCCTCCACGCCCCGCGAACAGCTTCCCGTGGAAGTCGAAGATGCCGAAGAACGGGTCGTACAGGTGCAGCTTGAAGTTGCCGTTCGGCTTGATCGGCCGCTTGAAGCCGCTGACGAAGAAGCCGACCGAGTTGTCGCCGCACGTGGCGTCGATCTCGACGTCGATCGCCTGCATCATCAAGCCCCTGCGCGTGTTCAGCACGTCGAAGATCAGGCGAGCACCCTGCGACGTGCCGCCTCGCCACTCACCCTGCCGTGGCGTGTGGGTGCCGTGCTGGCTCGCGGACGTGTGCGTGCGACCCTGGCCGAGCGCCACGGCCGGCACGGCCGCGACCAACAGCACCACAACGGTAGCGGCGAGCCACCGACTCCTTCCATGCATGACGACCTCCCCTTGGTCCGGACTTCCGCGAGGCTATCAGCAGCCCTCGCGCCGCGATAGAGGAGGCCGCGCGCGGGCGGCCCCCGAAATCGGGGCCGCCCCCTCGCTTCGTGCCGTTGGTGCTACCCGCGCGACCAGACGAGCCGGCCCGAGGCCGACTGCGTGACGTGCACCCGGTACGCGGCGTGCGGCGTCGCAGTGCCGTCGGCCCCGCCGGCAGGCGGCGCGCCGGCCTTCCACCCGACGTCCCCGCTCGAGCATGCCTGCGCGGTGCCGCTCCTGTTCAGCAACGGCACAGTCATCGAGGCGATCCCCGATCCCGAGTCCTTGATCACCGTGCCGTATCTCGAGCGACCCGAAGAACGGATCGAAGAACTTCTTGTGCACGGTGCCGTCTTCCTGCAGCGGGAGCCGGAGGCCCCCGATGAAGAAGCCGACGGTGACGTTGCCACACGTCGCGTCGACCTCCATGTCGACCACCTGGACGATGTAGCCCGAGCGCGTGTTCAGGACGTCGAAGATCACGCGATAGCCCTGCGTGGTCCTGCCGCGATACTCGCCTGCCGCGGCGGCTTGCTCTTCGACGACATCTGTTGCCTGCCTCCCTGACTGAGCGCGACGGCCGGCACCGCCGCGACCAGCAACAGCACGACGGCGGCGCCCATCCACCGACTTCTTCCACGCATGAGACGTCCCCCTCCTCCGTCCCGGCCCGCCCGGGACGAGCCGCCGCAGGATACGCCCAGCTTCGGAAACAGGCCATAAAGAGAAGCTCGGTTTAACCGGCTCAGCCGTCGCGTGAGCCGGACCGCAGGTCCACGCGCCAGTGATTGCAGCGCAGGAGCCGGCCCGCGTACTCGAAATCGAGGACCTCGAGCTGTTCGAACCCGGCCGTGCGGCAGATGGCGTTCGATGGGCCGTTCGTGACGCCCGGGAACGCGTGGATGGCGCCCCATCGGTTCTGGGCGCGCGCCCGGTCCAGGACGCTTCGAACGGCGCCGCTCGCCAGGCCGCGGCCCTGCTGCTCGGGCACGACCATCCACCCGATCTCGTTGATCCGGTCCCCGCGCCATTCGTGTTCCCAGACGCACACGGTGCCCGCCGTCTCGTCCGAATCCGCGTCGGGGACGATCGCCAGGTACCAGACGCTGCCGTCGCGGACGGAGTCGACGATCCCCTGCCACTTCTCGCGGAGCCCCTCCTCGGCCAGCGGGCCGCCGAGCTCGGCCATCACCAGGGGGTCGGTCATCATCCGCCGGTAGAGCGGTAGGTCGTCCATCGTCACCTCGCGAACATCCACGTGCCCATGCTCCCACCCGGCCACGACGCCGCTCGACCTCGCCCCGAGCGCCCACCGCTCAAGGACGCACCCCGGCCGGTCGATCAGGGCAGAGAGGGGCGTTTCGGGAGCAAACGACCGCAGTGACGGATCCAGCGCACGACTCCGCCGAGAACCGCGCCGCCACGGGGGCCGCCGCCTGGCAGGACCCCAACTTCGCGGCCGTCTTCGATCACGCGGCGATCGGCATGGCCATCGTCGACATGGAGGGTCATCCCGTCCGTTCCAATCCTGCCCTGCAGCACATCCTCGGCTACTCCGGCGAGGAGCTGGCCGCGATGGTGTTCACCGACTTCACCCATCCGGACGACGTGTCGGCGGACTGGGAGCTGTTCGAGGAGCTGTTCGACGGGCGGCGCGACCACTACCGGCTGCGGAAGCGCTACTTCCGGAAGGACGGGCGGCTGATCTGGGGCGAGCTCGCCGTGTCGCTGGTCAGGGACGAGGCCGGGATGCCCTCGTACGGCATCGGCATGGTCACCGACATCACCGAGCGCAAGCGCGCCGAGGAGGCGCTCGTGGAGAGCGAGGCGCGGTTCCGCACCATCCTCGAGGCCGCTCCCGCCGCGGCCATCGTCCTCGACGCCAAGGGACGGATCGCGCTGGTGAACGACCAGACCGAGCGGCTCTTCGGCTACGGGCGCCAGGAGATTCTCGGCCGGTCCCTGGACGTGCTCATCCCCGGGCAGCAGCGTGAGCCGCGCGAGCCACAGGGAGCCCGCTACGTGCAGCACCCGGTCGCCGGCATGCGGGGCGGTCACGCCGAGTTCACGGGACGCCGGCGCGACGGTGGCGAGTTCCCGCTTGAAGCCATCCTGGCGATGCTCGACACCGAGGAGGGGCGCGTGGCGATCGCGTTCGCGCGCGACTTGACCGAGCAGAAGGCCCAGGAGCGGGAGCTGGCCGAGGCCGGGCTCCGCTACCGGACGCTGGTCGAGCAGATCCCCGCCGTCGTGTACGTGTGGGACTTCCGCAACGGGCCCGAGCAGCCGACCATCCCGTACGTCAGCCCGCAGATCGAGGCGATCCTCGGCATCCCGCCCGAGGCGTTCATGGCGGATCCCTTCCTCTGGTTCGAGCGGACGCACGACGACGACCGCGCGGCCGTGATCGAGGAGACGGCGAGGAGCGTCGAGGCCGGCGCGGCGTTCGCCATGGACTACCGGATGGTCGCGGCCGACGGGAGCGTCGTGTGGGTGCGGGACGAAGCGACCCAGATGCTGCAGGACGACTCCGGCAAGGTGCTGATCCACCACGGCATCCTGGTGGACATCACCGAGATGCGGCGGATGCAGGACGAGCTGCGCACCCGCTGGGACCAGCTGCAGGCGCTCACCGCCCAGCGTCAGCACCTGCTGACCCGGCTCGTCGCCGCGCAGGAGGACGAGCGGCGGCAGATCGCCTCGAACATCCACGACGACCCGGTGCAGAAGATGGCCGCCGTGGCGATGCGGCTGGATCTCATGGCGTCGAGCCACCCGGAAGTCGCCGGCGATCCGGCCTTCGGCAAGCTGCAGGGAACGGTGCGGCAATCCATCGAACGGCTTCGGGCCCTGATGTTCGAGGTCCGCCCGCACACGCTGGACAGTGGGGGCCTGAGCGCCGCGCTCGGCACCCTGGCGCAGATCGAGCAGGACCAGGACGGGCGGGCGCGGTACGCGGTGGAGTGGAAGTCGCACGCCTCCATCCCGCCGGCCACCGCGACGGTCGTCTACCGCATCGCCCAGGAGGCCGCCGTGAACGCGCGCAAGCACGCAGGCGCGCGCAGTGTGACAATCTCCGTTTCCGACGAGCGCGGGGGCATCTCGCTCCGCGTCGCGGACGACGGGGCCGGATTCGACCCGAAGGCCGCTCACGCGAGCGAGGGCGCCTACCACCTGGGACTGGGCGCCATGCGGGAGCGCGCCGCCATGGCGGGGGGCACGTTCGGGATCGTGTCCTCGCCGGGACGAGGCACCCGCGTCGAGGTCTGGGTGCCGATCGAGGGGTTGGCCCAGGCCTCCTGAGACCCCGGCCCGGCCCGGGACCGTATCAGTGGGGCGGGCTATTGTCGGGGGATGGCGAAGCTCAGCGCCACCGAACGGGCCAGGCTGCCGGACAGCGCGTTCGCGTACGTCGACGCGGCCGGCAACCGGCGCCTGCCCATCAACGACGAGGCGCACGTCCGCAACGCCCTCTCCCGGTTCGAGCGGGTGAAGTTCGAGGACGACGCCGCCCGCGAGCGCGCCCGCAAGCGGCTGCTGAACGCGGCGAAGAAGTACGGCATCGTGCCGGTCGGCTTCATCACCGGCCAGCTGCGGACCGAGCGGACGCAGGCCGCCGCCGACGGCGCGGCGATCGAGCGGGAACGCTTGGAGGGGGAGATGCGCGCCGGCTCGACGGACGCGTCCTCGCTCCCGGTGGGGTTCGTGACGTTCCTGCTGACGGACATCGAGGCGTCCACCGCGCTGCTCCGTTCGATGGGCGACGCGTACGCCGGGCTGCTGGCCGATGTGCGCGGGCTCGTTCGGGCGGCGGTCGTGCGCGGCACGGGCCGCGAGGTCGACGCGCGCGCCGACGAGTTCTTCGCGGTGTTCGAGGAGGCCGCGCGGGCGCTCGACGCGGCTATCGGGATCCAGCGAGCCCTCGCCCGGCGCACGTGGGGGGAAGGGCAGACCTGCCGCGTCCGCATCGGGCTCCACAGCGGGAAGCCGACGCTGACCGACACGGGCTACATCGGCCTCTCCGTGCACGCGGCCGCCCGCGTATGCCAGGCGGGCCACGGCGGACAGATCCTCGTGTCGACCCGGGCACGGCGGGCGCTCCGCGACGTCATGCCGCCGGGCGTCCGTCTGCGGAGCCTGGGGCGCCACGAGCTCCCGGGATTGACGCGGCCGGAGACGCTGTATCAGGTCGAGGCGGAGGGCCTCGCGGCCGACTTCCCCCCGTTGCGCACCGGCGCCTGACCGGCCCGGCTAGACCACCGGGTCGAGCCGGACGAGCGTCGCGGCTGCCAGGTGCATGGATGCGACCCGGCCGTCGGGCAGGCGCTGGAAGACCACGCGCTCTCCGGACTCGCGCACGCCGGGCTCGACCACGAACACATCGGCCCCGTCGGCGGGCGACAGCACCGGCCGCCACGTCGGGTCGTCGGGATGGACGACGGTGAG
This sequence comes from uncultured Actinomycetota bacterium, assembly GCA_963770955.1. Lineage (GTDB taxonomy): Bacteria > Actinomycetota > UBA4738 > UBA4738 > UBA4738 > DASPTB01. The sequence goes on along the minus strand of CAVYRK010000007.1, from coordinate 116,393 downwards.
CTTCCCGTCCCGCCACTCCAGCCGGGCGATGAGGCCCTCGTGCGGATCGAGGTAGAGGCCGAGCAGCGAGCGGTACGCATCGGGAAGCGGCGCCGGCGGCTCGATGGCAACCGGCGCGGCGCTCACCGCGTCGCGTGCGATCGTGGCGAGGTCCATCGCCAGCTCGGCCGCGTCGCCGACGCCGTTGATCAACGCGATCGCGCCCACGCGGTCCTTCGGGTGGAAGCACACGTTGGTGATGAACCCGTGCAGCCCGCCGGAGTGCTGGACCCACACGACGTCGCCGCGCCGCTTCGCATACCAGGAGATGCACCACGCCTCGGTCCACGCGGCGTCGCCAAGGTAGCGCGGGGCGTGCATCTCCCGCAGGCTCGAGCCCGCCAGCACCTGCGTGCCCGACCGCTCGCCGCCGTCCTCACGGAGCTGGAACGAGATCCACCGGGCGAGGTCGGCCACGGACGACCACATGCCGCCCTCGGCCCACACCGTCGGCGCGTCCACCGACACCTCGAGGTCGTCGGAGAAGAGCCGGGCCATGTAGCCCGTCGCGCGCCGGGGGATGAGCGCGTCTGGCATCGGCTCGAAGGCACTCCCCGTCATCCCGAGCGGCTCCCAGATGTTCGTCCGCACGTAGTCGGGGTAGGGTGTGCCGCTTCGCCGGGCCACGATCTCGCCGAGCAGCTGATAGGCGAGGTTCGAGTACTTCTGTTGCGTGTTCGGCGGGATCTTCGCGCCGGTCTCGGCGATGCGCGCGAGGTTCCTTGTCGCGTCGCCCTCGTAGGCGGGGATCGTCCAGTCCGTGTCGGGCGGCTCGCCGGCCAGGCCGGACTCGTGGGACAGCATCCGCCGGATCGTGACGGTCTCGATCGGGCCGAAGGGGCTGTCCGCGTCCTTCAGCTCCGGAAGGTGGGCGACGGCGGGATCGTCCAGGTGGAGGAGCCCCTCGTCACGGAGCTGCATGATCGCCGTGCCGGTGAACGTCTTCGTGATCGACGCGACCCTGTAGAGCGTCGTGTCCTCCGGCGCGCGGCGCTCCGCGATATCGGCGAAGCCGATGCCGCCGAACCACGCCAGGTCGTCGCCGACGACCGCGCCGGCGGCGACGCCCGGCAGGCGGTTCTCCTTGACGAAGGAGGCCGCCTTGGCCCCCAGCTCCGTGGCGACGTCCTCGATTGGGTTCTTGTCCGCGTGCGCGGTCATCCAGGGCCCTCCTCTGTCCGGCGTCCGCAGTGCGTCAGGAATGGTAGGGGCTCAGCGGCGTTCCGTTCGCCACGAGCGCCGCGTCCCGCGCATCCCATCGAACCTTGGCCAGCATCGACCACCGGCCCTCCGACGCGGCCGCGCTCGTGATCTCGCCGACCGGGCGCCCCTCGGACTCGACGGGGTCACCTGCCGCCACGGCTTCGTCCGCATGCAGGTGGAGCAGCGTCCGCCGCGGGTGGCCGAGGTTCCGAACCTTCGCCATCGCCTCCTGGCCCAGGTAGCAGCCCTTGTCGAACGCGACGGCGTCGCCGAGGCCTCCCTCTTGCGGCAGATCCTCCTCGAGCGCGTCGATGCCGAACCGAGGAACGCCCGCGGAGATCCGCCACGCCTCCATTGCCGCCGCATCGACTCGCGTGAAGTCCGCAGACATCGCGTCGACCAGGACGTCGTGGGCGGCGGCCGGGCCGATGAGGTCCACGCCCGCGCCGATGCAGGACGGCGCCGATAGGTTCGCGGCGGCGATCGCGGCCGCGTCACCCGCCGACGCGACAGACTCGGCGGTCGTGCCGGGCACGGCGAGGAGCGCGAGCGACTCCGACCGGTCCTCGAGCCGAACGTCGGAGGACAGCACGTACCGCGCAAGGAGTTCGAGCACCGATGCCGGCTGACTTGGATCCTGGAGGAGGAGCGTCGCATCGTGCTGCACGGCCACCGTGAACTCCGCCCGAATGCGTCCCGTGGGGGACAGCAGCAGCGAGCGCCGCGCCTCCCCCGGCCCCAGGTCGCCGATGTCCGCCGATACCAGGTCGTTCAGCCACGTCCGCGCGTCCGAGCCGGACACGGCGACCTTCCGCCACGACGTCAGGTCGACGAACGCCGTCCCGGCCGCCAGCGAGTCCGCATTCGCCGTGTTGCCCACGTCGGCCAGGATACGGGTGGTGGCTTGCTACGCCCCTCCCAACGGGCTCACCGGCAGGGGTGCCCACGACGCTCCCGCGTCGGTGGTGCCCCACAGCTCGCCGGGACCGAAGACGGCCTCGGGACCGTGGACGACGAACCCCGTCTGATTGGTCGTGAAGACGATGTCGTTCCAGCCTTCGCCGCCGTCGCCCAGGTCGACGGACGTCGTCCAGCTGCTCCCCCTCGTGTTCCGGTAGATCCAGCTGCCGATCGAGGACGTCGCCATCGCGATGGTGCCATCCGGGGCGGCCGCGATCTGGGTGGTGATCCCCAGCAGCGGCGCGATGCCGGCGGAGCGGGTGGACGCGGCTGCGTCATTGGAACGGTACGCGTGCTTCGCGGCCTTGCCGAACCCAATGGCGGCGACGCACTGGAGCGCCACGCGCGTGTCCGTGATGGGGGCGACGCTCAGGAGTTGCTCGTCCCGATCCGTGCGGCACGGGTTGCGCCGCGGCGACCAGTTCAGGCCGTCGGACGACGCGACGAACGCGCCGTGTCGAAGGCGCTCGTTCGGGATCACGACGTAGCCGGTATCCCCGTGGACGGCTGCCTCGGCCTGGTACCCGCCGGGCAGGTCCATCCCCACGCGCTGCCAGCGGGAGCCGGGCGGTGACGAGCGCCAGATCGTCACCGGCCGGCGACAATCGGCGAAGGGCTTGCGCGCGTTACAGGGGTTCACGACCGCGATCGCCTGATCGGCGTCGGCTGCCAGTGCCATGACGCGGCGCCCGCCGCCCGGCACGGCTTCCCTGGCCCACGTGCGTCCTCCGTCGGTCGTCGCGTGCAACGACGGCCCGAATGCCCAGCCCACCTGAGGGTTCGCGAACCGGAGCCCGCTCACCCCCGTGTGCCGGAACTGCGTCAACGGCGCCCGCAGGATGCCTGCCACGTGCCAGGTCCGGGCGCCGTTGGTCGTGGCCACGACCTCGGTGCAGGTGTCCGATCCGCACGGCGCCGAGCCCAGCATCCAACCCCGGGCCGGGGAGACCCACGTGATCGCCTGGGCGGCGAAGCCCTTCGGGCGGGTGGCGCCGGCGACGGTTGCGGCAGCTGCGGGACGGGTTGCCGCCGGAGCGGTCACGAATGCCACCGACAGGAACGGAACGGCAACGGCGGCGGTGCACAACAGGCGCATGATGCGGTACATCCCGGCCTCCCTCCTCGATCGTTGTTCCCTGCGTTCCTTCCCGCGATGGTCCCGGGGGAACCTTTCACCGCACGAGGCGCGGCAACAACACGGATGCGGCCGTGATACCGACCACCGCGGACATCACCAGGACGCCGAAGTCCAGCAGGAGGTTCCCCGGGAGGCCGAGGAGCAGCGTGCGGAGCGCGCTCGACCTCGTAGCTGAGCGGGTTCACCAGGGCCACGCCGCGCACCCACGTGGGCATCAGCGCCACCGGATAGAGCGCGTTCGACGCGAAGAACAGCGGCATCGTGATGGCCTGCCCGATGCCCATCAGGCGGTCGCGGGTCAGCACGATGCCGGCGATCGTCATCGACAGCGTCGAGAAGAACGCCGACCCCAGGACGACCACGACGACTGCGCCCAGCAGGTGCAGCGGGTTCCAGTCGAACGTGCACGCCGAGGATCGCGCTCAGCACCAGGACGACGAACACCTGCGCGATGGCGCGGACGCTCGCGGCGAACGCCTTGCCGGTGACGAGCGCCGCGCGCGGCGTCGGCGTCGCCATCAGCTTCGTGAGGATGCCGGAGTCGCGGTCCCAGATGATCTGGATCCCGTAGAAGATCGCGATGAACATCGCCGGACTGGGCCATGATGCCCGGCGCCAGGTAGTCGAGGTAGGGGACCTGCCCGGTCGGGATGGCGTGGATCCTGGTGAACGTCTCCCCGAAGATCAGCAGCCACAGCGCCGGCTGGATCGCCCGCGTGTAGAGCTCGCTGCGGTCGTGCCGGATCTTCGCCAGCTCGACGAGGCACAGCGTGACGGTCCGGCTCCAGAGCAGGCGCGGGACCGCGAGCGCGGAGCTCGCTCAGCCGACGCGACCGATGGTGCGACGCGTGATGCGGACATCGCGCAGGTTCCCTTCCGTCGTCCAGCTGGCCGCCGGCGTAGGTGCGTGAAGACGTCGTCGAGCGATCGCGTCCGGGCCGAGCGCCGCCTTCAGCTCGCCGGGCGAGCCGAGCGCGCGGAGCGTCCCCTGGTGCATGAGCGCGACGCGGTCGCACAGCTCGTCGGCTTCTTCCATGTAGTGGGTGGTGAGCAGGACGGTCATGTCGAGCTCCTCGCGCAGCTCGAGCACGCGCTCCCAGACGCTCCGGCGCGCCATCGGGTCGAGCCCGATGGTCGGTTCGTCCAGGACCAGCAGCCGCGGGCGGTTCACCAGCGCCTGCGCCAGCTCGAGCCGGCGGATCATCCCGCCCGAGTACGTGGACGCCATCCGCTCGGCGACGTCGGCCAGGCCCACCAGCGGTCATGGCCTGCTCCACGCGGTCGGTGCGTTCGGCGCGGGGGACGTCGAACAGCCGCGCGAACAGCCACACGTTCTCGCAGCCGGTCAGCTGCGCCGTCGATCGAGAGCTGCTGGGGGACGTAGCCGAGCAGCCGTCGGACGCGCATCGTCGCCGTGCGCGTGTCCAGGCCGAACACCTGAGCAGCGATCCGGTGTCGGGCCTGAGCAGCGTGGTGAGCATGCGGATCGTCGTGGTCTTCCCGGCGCCGTTCGGGCCGAGCAGGCCGAACACCTCGCCCTGGTCGACCTCGAAGCTCACGTCGTCGACGGCGCGGACGTCGCCGAACGCGTAGCCGACGTGGCTGAGCTCGACGGCCGTCGTCACGATTCGGCCTCCAGCTTTTCCCTGAGCGAGCGGAGCGCGGGGATGGCGGCGGCCAGAGCCTCCCGATCGCGCGCGGAGAGCCGGTCGACGGCGGATCCGATGAGCTGCCCGCGGCGGTCCTTCCAGTCGGCGATGCGGCGCCGGGCTTCTGCCGACAGGTCCAGCAGCGCGGCGCGGCCGTCGCGCGGGTCGGTCTGACGGCGTACCCACCCCTGTGAGGAGAGCCGGCCGACGAGGGCGCTGACGGTATTGTCGGCCAGCCCCAGTGCCGCAGCGGCATCCTGGACGCGGATGCCGGGACGCTCGCGAAGCAGACGGACGAGCTCGAGCTCGTTCTCGGCGAGCGGCGCGTGCGGCCATTCGCGCCGGACGCTCCGGCGAATGGTCCGGCGGAGCTGACCCATGACGTCGCCGAGCTCGAGGGCCAGGTCGAGGTCGAACTCGGTCTTCCGCCCGGCGGCCGAGCGACGCAGTGTCGTGATCTCCGTCATCGGAAAATACCTCCGTGACGGAGATAATATCGCAGTCCGGTTGCACTGGGCGGCCGCAAGGCGCGTGGGGCGGCGAGCGGCCGCCCCACGCGAGAGATCAGCTGTCGCTGCCCGTCATGCCGGGATCACCCAGTCCGCCAGCTTCCCGGTGGTGCGATCGAACGTTCGCCCCGACATGCGTGCGCGAGTGACCCGGAATGCGACCGCCCGCGCGCGCCGGTCCGTCGTGCACAAACCGGATCGTTCCCGGGGCGTCGTTCTTCCGGTCACCGCCTGGTCGAGCCAGTAGTCGTCGAGAAAATGCCCGGTGACCTTCTCGACGACGCAGAGCACGTGTCCGGCCTCGTCCCTGACGGTCAGCTTCGCTGTCGCGTGAAAGCGCGCGATCGGCGTGCAATGGCCCGGATCGTTCGGGTCCTCGATGAACTGCGCCCGCATCTCCAGGCCGGCACTCGCGCGCAGGCATTGGCGCAGCCGGAAACCGGCACGAGTCGCACCAGTCGCTGGCTCCGCCCGACGATGACCTGGGTCAGGATCTCGCCTTTGGTGTTGATCGGTCCGCCGCCCGACACGAAGGTGGCTCCATAGGCGGGGGAGACGAGCGGGCTGAGGGGCTGGGCCAGCCCATCCGGCCCGGGGGCCATCACCCCTTCGCCACGGACGGTGGCGGTGATGTCCCCGGCATTGGTGATCGAGCCCACCCCGTAGGTGGCAAGGTGGCCCGTCCCCGCGAACGAGATCTGCTGCCACGTTCCGGCGTGGTGGTACCGGAACGGATACACGAGATTCCCGAATTGAAGGAGACGAGGAAGCGCGCCTGATCGCCTTGGTCGTTGATGGCCGTCGGCGTGGGCTGGACCCCGAAACCGGCAGGCGGGCTCGCCAGCGACTTCACGCTCCCGAGGTCGCCGAGGACGTACCAGTGATCGCTGGTCGCCACCGTTCCGCCCGGGCTGATGGCAACCGGGGTGTCCGGGAATCCAGCCGCGGTGAGATCGACCAGGCCGTCCGCCTCCGTCCACAGGAACGACTTGGTCGTCGGGGGGAAGCCGGTGGTCGTGGAGTACCCGACGGCGCGGTTGCTGTCGTCGATGCCGATGCCGGCCGACCGCGTGGTGCCGGGCAGGACACCGAGGTCGATGGCCTGGTATCCGGCACCCACCGGCTTCCAGACCACCGCGTGGTCGTCGAACCCTGGAACGCTGGGCGCCGCCGACCCGACCACCCACGACGCGGAGTTCATCCCGTTGGCCTGGATGGCCGGACGACCCGGCAAGCCGGGAAGCACGATTCGGACGCCGTGCTTCCAGACGACCGTCTCGAGTGGCGGCAGGCACGACGAACCGCAGCCCGTATCCGGATGGGACGTCCCTGCCACGTCCCCTCGGTCATTCATTGCGACCCCTCCCGCCGCCGTCGCGACGAGATCGACGGCGTAGATCGTTTGCGAGACGGCGCCCGGGGGGGCCCACTCGCGGCTGAGGCGGCCGTCGTGACGAGCGTCGCGATCACGATGGCGAGCGCGGCGGTCAGTGCGCCGACGGTGAAGCTTCCGTTCCTGACCATACGGTTCATGACGGTCCCCTTCCTTGTGCGTGCCGGCTGTTCATGGATTCCCCCCTGGCACACCCCGTCCCTACGGCGAGAGATTCATCACCGTGGTGACGCCGGTCCGCCCCGAGAATGCCCCTCCCATTCCTGCGGGGCCGCCGATGTCCGGGTGTCCGTCGCCGTTGTAGTCGGCGAGTGTCACGTCGACGAGGTCGTACTCGACGCCGTAGCGGATCTCGCTCCGGAAGGTGCCGTCCCCGCGCCCGTAGAACACGCCCACGTCCTGGCCCTGGGCGTCGGACACCGCGACGTCGGTGTGCCCGTCGCCGTCGATGTCGCCGAGCGAGATGGCGTTCCCCGTGAGGTAGCCGAAGATCTTCTCGCCCTGGTTGTTGGTCAGCCCGAACGTCCCGTTTCCCTTGTTCAGCATGACCCACATGCTCTGCAGGCTGCCGTCGGCCGTCGCGGCATCCGGGTGACCGTCGCCGTTGAAGTCGCCCACGGCCACCTCGTTGCCCCTGGACTTGTAGGCGGTTGCGGGGCCGAACTGCCCGCCTCCCGTCCCGAACACCACGTAGGTGATCGCGTCCGTCACGACGAGGTCGGTGATCCCGTCCCCGTTGAAGTCCCCGCCCGCGGCCATCTCGTTCAGCGACCCCAGCTCGACCCCGTCGTCCAGCTTGAACGTGCCGTTGCCGTTGTTGAGCGCGATCCGAATCGTCCGTGCGACCCGCATGCAGAAGTCGCTTGGTCCGCTCCGGTCGTTGGCCACCACGAGATCCAGTGCGCCGTCGCCGTTGACGTCGATGGCGCTCGCGTGCCCGGTCCCGCACGTCTGCAACGGATACAGCTTCTTCGCCCCGAACGTCCCGTTCCCCTTGTTGAGCGCGACGGCGACCTGATAGTTGCCCGAGAACACCTCGGGCGTCCACGTCAGGTCCGGGTTGCCGTCCCATTCCAGGTCCGCGGCGGTGATCGCCTTCGATTCGAGTCGGTCCCGGACGGGAGGCTTGCGGTCAGGTGCATTCGCCCGCTCCCGTCGTTCATCATGATGTCGACGGCGTCGTGCCCGCTGGAAGAGATGTCGATCTGGTCCAGCGCCATGTCGACGTGTCCGTCACCGTTGAAATCCGCGCTCGTGAAATCAGGGGCAGCAGCTTCTCCGCCCGGTGGACCCGCGTGCGCAAACCCGCGCCCGGCAGCTCGGGGGTGATCGACCCGTTCCCGACTGCTCGTTCGCCACGGCCAGGTCCAACCGGCCGTCTCCGGTGAAGTCGGCCGCGTCCACGTCCGTCGGCTGGGCTCCCTGGTTGAGGTGCACGAGCGTGTCGAACGAGCCGCGGCCGTCGTTCATGAGCACCCCCATCTCGCCCGTGCTCTGTGTTCCGCCGAACGCGGCGGCCTGCACGAGGTCGGGAGCCCGTCACCGTTCAGGTCCCGGGCCGTCAGGTTGGTCGATCCGAACGACGCCCGATGCAGGGTCCTCGCGAACGCGAAGCCGCCTTGGTTCCGACGCCCGGCGATCTTGTTGTCCAGCTTCGCCCCGGCCGCCAGGTCAACTTGGCCGTCGCCATTGAAGTCGGCGGCCGCCGCCACCGGCTGGATGGGCACCCTTGATGGCATCCCGGGGACGACCAGCTCACCGGCCGCTACGAACGTCCCGGTGCCGGAGTTGCGGAACAGCGAGATTCGGTACCCGAGCTCGTCTCCCGTGGCCCGCGCAACCGCAAGGTCGGTATGACCGTCGCCGTTCAGGTCGGCGGCTGCGATCCCATACACACCGGGCCCGGCCGTGTACCTGACCTCGGGGTGGAACGTCCCGTTGCCGTTTCCGAGGAGCACGCCGACGGTGGTTCCCTGGTCCCCAAAGGAGTTGTTGGCGAGGGCGAGATCCGGATGGTCGTCCCCGTTGAAGTCCGCCACGGCGAGCGCGGTAGGCCCGTCGCCTCCAGAGGCTGTGGTGTGGCGGAACGTTCCGCCGCCGCGGTTCATGTAGACGTCGATGACATTTCCCCGCTCGCTCAGGCCTTCCGAGACGGCGACGAGATCGGGATGACCGTCGCTGTTCAGGATTCCGACGAAGCGATTTCGTTGGTCTGGTCCTCGGCCGGATAGCTCGTGACGTCTCCCATGGTCCCGTCGCCGAGGTTCATCTGGACCGCGATGGTGTTGTGGACGAAGGAGAGGTGGGCATACGCGACATCGGGCGCGGCGTCACCGTTGAAATCGGCAGCGGCGACCGACTGCGGGTTCAGTCCGACCTCGTACCCGGTCCACGTCGAGAACCGGTGTGCGTCGCCGGGTTGCCCGCCGCTCGCCGCGGGCGCGGCGACGGCCCGCGCCGGCCCGCCACGGGCGACCGCGTCGCCCGCGAGCCAGACGACGAGCGACACCGCCATTCCGATTGCGAGAGCGCCTCCGACCATCCTTCGCGTCGCGTGGTCCATCCCCCGACCTCCTTCGCAGGCGCGAAGTGCCGCCCAGCGGCTCATCCGAGGAGGCTTCGGCCCCGAAGCGGGCCGATCGGCCCTCGCTGGGAGGACCCCCGGACCCTCGCTCGCGTCAGGGTATACGGGCAGCCCGACGACGGCGCTTCCCAAGGAATTGCTGGAATCGGGTTCAGATTCGTCCAAGCGGAAGGGGGCCGGGGCATTCGCGACTGCCGGTGGTCGGAGGAACCGGCAGGATGGGCGCCTCGAGGCGGGGAAAGGGGGACCGACGTTGGGCGAGGACAACCCGACCGCATCCGGTCAGGACGCGGAGGCGGCTGAGGCCGCATCGGGCATGGAGATCTGCATCGCCGCGCATCGCCGGCTGATCGCCACCGTGCAAACGGCCTCGATGACGAGACCGCGCGGAGGCCGAGTCTGCTGCCGGGGTGGAGCGTCGGGCACGTGCTGACGCACCTGGCGCGCAACGCGGACGGCCACGCGCGGCGGCTCGAGGGGGCGCTCCGCGGCGAAGAGGTCCCGAGGTATCCGGGGGGTTCGGCCGAGCGCGAGTCGGACATCGATGCGGGCGCGGGGCGCCCGGCGCGGGACCTGGCCGCCGACGTGACCGGCTCGGCCGAACGCCTGGAGGACGTATGGACGCGTTCGGCGGATGCGGGCTGGCCGAGCCGGGAGCTGCTGGCGGGTGACCGGTGGCGCACGCCGGAGAGTCCTTGGCGCCGGCTTCGCGAGGTCGAGGTCCATCACGCCGACCTGGGCCTGGAATACGACCCGGAGGACTGGCCCGAGGAATACCTGCGGTGGGAGCTTCCCCGCGCGCTGGAGGGGGTCCCCGGGCGCATCCGGGACCCGGGCGACGCACGCAGGTTCCTGGCATGGGTCATCGGTCGGAGGAACGACCCGGGAACGTTCGAGCTCGACGCCTGGTCGTGAGTTCGTACGCGACGCCTGGTACTGAGTTCGCTGCCACGCCGGCCCGTTGCGACCCCATTCGGGTCTTTCTCCATTGGCACTGCGGGGGTACGATTCCGCCCTCGTCCGTCACTTCACGTCCGAGAAGCGAGGTCAAGGGGATGCGTGCTCTGTCGCTGCGACTCGGTTGTGCCCTGATCCTGTTGTGCGGTCTGCTCGGGTTGAGCTCGACCGCGGGAAACGCCGCCTCCGCGCCGCACGTTCGGCGGGGTGTGGCGACGCGGTACACCCTGGCGGGGGGCGAAACGCAGCCGGTCTACTCGTACGCCAACGCGATCCGCCAGTCGGTGTGGGTGAAGGGGCCGGACGGCGACGGGGACGGGCACAAGGACCTGATCACCGCGGACATCATCCGCCCGAGCGAGCTCGACGGCGTCGCCAAGGTGCCGGTGATCATGGACGCGAGCCCGTACTACCTCTGCTGCGGACGCGGCAACGAGTCGGAGACGAAGACGTACGACGCCAACGGGAATCCGTTGAAGTTCCCGCTGTTCTACGACAACTACTTCGTGCCGCGTGGCTACGCCGTCGTCCAGGTGGACATGGCGGGGACCGCGCGGTCGAGCGGATGCTCCGACGAGGGCGCGGCCTCGGACATCAACTCGATCAAGGCGGTGATCGACTGGCTGAACGGACGGGCGACCGCGGTGGACATCGACGGCAATCCGGTGACCGCGTCCTGGACCAACGGCACGGTCGGGATGATCGGCAAGTCGTACGACGGGACGCTCGCGAACGGCGTCGCGGCCACCGGCGTCGAGGGACTCAAGACGATCGTGCCGATCAGCGCGATCAGCTCCTGGTACGACTACGATCGCTCCCAGGGCCTGCCGTTCTCCTACAACTACCCGACCTTCCTGTCGCAGTACGTCGAGCGGGCGCGAACCCGCACGGGCATCGACTGCTCCGCGATCAACAGCCAGATGTCGCAGAACGACGGCGACGAGACGGGCGCGTACACGGACTTCTGGTCGCAGCGCGACTACCGGGCCGCGCCGCCGCCGTCCGCCGCGAAGGTGACGGCGAGCGTGTTCCTGGTGCACGGGCTGCAGGACACGAACGTGAAGACGGTGAACTTCGGCAGGTGGTACGAGCTGCTGCAGCAGAACGGCATCGTGACGAAGGTCTGGCTGTCCCGGCTGGGGCACACCGACCCGTTCGACTACCGGCGGAAGCTGTGGGTCGACACGCTGCACCGCTGGTTCGACAACCAGCTGATGGGGATCGACAACGGCATCCTGAACGAGCCGCGCGTCGACGTGGAGAAGGCGCCCGGCAAGTGGGTGACGTCGGACACGTGGCCGGTGTCGAACAACGACGAGCAGCTGACGTTCCACATGGACGGGTCGCTGACCCCTGGCGCGCCCGAGAACGGCACGGACTCGTTCACGAACGACCCGAACCAGAGCGAGGCCACCGCGGTGGCGAAGGGCGCGAACACGCACCGGCGCCTGTACGTGACGGGGTCGCTCGACCATGCCGTGCGCATCAGCGGCGAGCCGACGGTGCAGCTGTCGATCACGCCGCACGGCTCGACTGGTCAGGTGGGCGTGGCCCTCGTGGACTACGGGACGCAGGTGCGCGTGCGCGACGACGGTGAGGGGAACACGACGCTCAACACGCAGTCCTGCTGGGGCGAGTCCACGTCCTACGACGACGCCTGTTACTTCAAGAGCGTGGAGGACCGGGTGTCCACGCCGCTCGCGGTGCTGGCGCGTGGGTGGGCACGTCTGACCGGCGGCCAGTCGAACACCCTGACGGTGGACCTGGCGTACATCGACGTCGTCGTTCCGAAGGGCGATCAGCTCGGCCTGGTGATCTTCGGCGCGTCGCCGCAATGGCTGGTCACGATCGACGGGACCTCGTCCCAGTACGACGTCGACCTGGGCACGAGCTCGTTGACGCTGCCGGTGGTGGGTGCGGTGTCGTTCGCCGGCAACGCGGGCGATCTGAGCCAGGTGCCGCGCCACGTGCCGGGGTGGGTCCTGCCGAACCCGCAGTCACCGAGGAACCGGATTCCCAGCTGAACGCTGAACCAGATTCCCAGCTGGACGCTGAGCGGCAGCTCAGGGCACCCTCTCTCGGCCGGTTCTGGGTGGGCGGGCGTGAGCGCGCGTCCCAATACCTCGCCCGCCTCTAGCGGGCGACGTGTCCCGGCGGTCCCGGTCCCGCACGGTACCGCCGTCCGTCCGGACGGTAGAACCGCACGGTGTTGTCCGGTTTCAGCGTCAGGCTCCACCCCAGCTCGTGCACGCACCTGTGGTGGAAGCTGCACAGCAGCACCAGGTTGTCCATGTCGGTCGGACCCTTGCCGTCTCCACCACCGGATGTGGTGGGCCTTGGTGAAGGCCATCGTGCCGCATCCCGGGAACCGGCAGCCCCCGTCTCGTCTTCGCAGGGCCCGCACCATCCGGGGTGAGGGATCCCTGAGCTCCGTCCCAGGCCCGTCACCCAGCCGTCGGGACCCACCAGCACGGTCTCGATCCTGGCGTCACAGGCCAGGCGCCGTGCGGTGGCGCAGGCACGACCCCTCCGCCCTCAAGGGCACACCCCGGCTCGGACTCCCCACCGCCGGGGCGCCCGGCACCGTGGCCACCGGGGCCGCGTCGTTCAAGGGCCGGATCACCGGCCGGACCGGAGAGCCCCTCCCCACCCCACAGCACCTCCACCGGCACGTGGACCACCACCGTGGCACGGTCGGGGTCGGGATCGGCGGCGACTTTGGCCGAGCAGATCCCCACCAGGGCGTCGGCCCGGCGCTGCTCCGGGGCTCGGGGACACCTCGGCAGGCACCTGTGGGAGCCTCCGCATCATGCGCTGCACGGCGTTGACCACCACCCGGCCCTCCGCGGACGGCAGGCGTCCCTCGAACAGCAGTTGCCGTCCGTCGGGGTCGTGCCACCAGTCGAAGCTCCGGTCGGCCTCGAGAGCGACCACCTCCGAGGCTGAAGTTCGCGCGAGCTCGTTGCCCTTCTCCTTGATGGTGCCGGGCGCGACCCGCTCGGCCCAGGGAAGGAGTACCACCCTCGGTCTGCGGGGTGGCGAACCTCGTCAGCTCCACCACCTTGTCCACCCCGAGCCGGCCGCGAGCTGAAGGCCTCAGAGGTCAGGGGCAGGACTCCAGGGCGTGGGCGGAGGCGATCCACCGCCTCGCCTTCCAGTCGGAGACGCCGTAGCGCATCTTCAGCCAGTGGGCCATGTCGTGGGCTCCGTCGTGACTCCCACACTCCGGAACGGTCGATCTCGGTGATCAGGCGGAAGAAGCGCCTCTGTGCCGCGCAGGCCTCCGCGTGCGCGGCATCGGCGGCCGACAGCAGCGCATCACGTCCGGCGCGCGCATCGGCCTGGGGGGTGTCGGGCGTTGACGAACATCGGCACGCATGGATGAGCGCTCTCCATCCTCTCGCGCCGCATCCAGGCGTCTCCGTTTCCGAGAACCTGCATCTGTCCCGGGACCTCCGGTGCTCAAGGGAAGGAAGTCTCGGGGGGAGGAACCAGACACTACCAAACTGGTGTTCGAGTGTCAATACCTTGAGCAGGGATTTGTCGAAAGGAACCTGCGGGGAGGGCGTTGGCGCAAAGGCGCGAGTTCGCGGAACCGAGGAGCCGAATCAGGGAACGACCAGCACGCACTCGAGTCCGGAAGACCCGAAGCGATCTCCGTCCACTCGAGACCAGTGTCGGTCGACACGAAGACGCTCCCGTCCGACGTGCCGAACGCCGCCAGCGACCCGTCCGGCGGCGCGTCCAGACAGTGCGTATCGATGTTGTCGTCGAACCACTCCGGCAGTCCGTCTCGACAGCGCTCGAACCCGCCGCCCGCCAGGGCGCCGCGGTACACGGCCGCACTGCCCTCCGCGCGGCCCGCGCGACGCCGACACCAGCACCGAATCGCCGCACACGACGACGCCGCGCGAATAGCGTGCCTCGAGTCCCTCGGTCCGCATCGACCACGAGCCGCCGCGGTCGGTGCTCACCGCAAGGCCGCCCGCGCACGCCGCCAGCACCATTCCCTCCGCGGTCGTCACCTGGTGCACGTCCTCGTCGACGTCGATCGTGGGAGCGAAGGACGCTCCCGCATCCGTCGTTCGCACGATTCCTCCCACGTGGACGTTCACGTAGATCGTCTGGTCCCACTCCGCGATCGATCGTGTATCCGGTGGGCCGCCCCACGGCGTGTACCAGCTCGAGCGACCATCCGCCGCATCGAACGCGTCGAGCGGGTCGAGCGCACCGTCGTCCCCGACGCGAAACAGCCGAGCCTCCGACGAGCCGACCAGCACTCCCGCGTCCGTCGCGGCGATGCACCGCGCCCGCAGCGGCTCCAGGGCACCGACACGGGTCCATGCGCGTCGATCCGGCGAGTGCCACACCTCCGACTCGTCGAGGACCGCCCACAGCGCATCCCGCTCCGGCGCGAGCGCCGTCACGGCCCGCCCCTCGTTCGAGACATCCCCCGTGTGCCCGCGTTCGTCGAACGAGAACAGACCGTCCCGGCTCCCGACGAACACCGATGGCATCCCCCGATGCTACTCACGGCCCCGGCGACCGGGAGAGGCGCTCCCTGGAGCGACAAGGGCTCCCCATCCGGCACGAGAGGAATACGATCCCGCGTGAAGTCGTTGCGCACAAGCAGCGCGACCCACCACCGGGCCACGCATGCACGAAGGACTGAGCACGGAAGGGGAGCCCAGATGAAGGCCTTCGCGATCGACGAACTCGGTCAGCCCGGTTCGATCCACGACCTCCCCGATCCGCAACCCGAGGAGGGTCAGGTCCGGGTCCGGGTGAGTGTCGCCGGCATCAATCCCTTCGACAACGGGGTCATCAACGGCTACGCGAAGGACTACATGGAACATCGCTTCCCGCTCATCCCGGGAATGGACGCGGCGGGGACCATCGACGCCCTCGGCCCCGGCGTGGAGGGATGGGCGGCCGGCGACCGCGTGTTCGGCTCGGTCGGCAAGCCCTTCGTCGGAGAAGGAACACTGGCCGAGTACGTCACCATGGCGGCCGGAACCATCGCCCGAACGCCCGACGCGCTCGGCGATCGCGAGGTCGCGGCCATTCCGGTCGCCGGCGCGACCGCGTTCCAGCTCGCCGAGGACCTCGGGCTCGGTCAGGGCGACGTCGTCGTCGCGATCGGCGCCACCGGCGGCGTGGGGACGTACTTCGTGCAGCTCGCCGCCCGCGTCGAGGCGCTGGTGGTGGCGGTCTGCAGCACGGAGAACGCCGAGTACGCGCGCGGGCTCGGCGCGGTGCACGTCATCGACTACGCCGCCGAGGACGTGGCCGACACGGTCCGGGCCCTCTACCCCGAGGGAATCGACGCCATCGCGAACATGCACGGCGACCCCGATTCGCTGACCCGGCTGACGGAGCTGGTTCGCGAGGGTGGGCGGGTCGCGTCCATCACCGGCGGCGTCGACGCCGACGCGCTGGCCGCGCGGGCCATCACCGGCGCCAACGTGATGGGCCGCGCCACGACCGAGAACCTGGACGAGCTGGCGACGCTGATCGACACGAAGGACCTCGTCGTGCCACCGATCACGGAGTTCCCGCTGGAGGCCGCCGGCGACGCGTTCGCCGCGGTCGCGACCGGCCACACGCGCGGCAAGATCGTCGTGACCATCGCCTGAGAAACGAAGGCGTCCCCGGTCGCACACACCGCGACCGGGGACGCCGGAACGACCGAACCGAAGGCTTCCTCTCCTCAGTCCTCCTCGGCGAACGCCTCGCGCAGCTTGGCCTCCTGCTCGTTCGTCAGGTTGGTGTGGATGAGCTCCGCATGGCCGGCGATGCCGGACATCTCCTCGCGGACCTTGTCCTGGACGGCCCCGGACGTCAGCAGGAACAGTGCCGACGTGCCCGGCGTGATCTTCTCCTTGACCTCCTGAATGAACGAGTCGTCGATGCCGACGTCGGCCATGGAACCGGTGAGCCCGCCGATGGCGGCTCCAACGGCCAGGCCGAAGATCGGGATGAAGAACAGGAGCCCGAACAGGAAGCCCCAGAAGGCGCCACCCAGCGCGCCCGCTCCGGCCATGCTGTGCAGTTGACGCGTCTTTGGCTTCTTCTTGCCCTCGGGCCACGTCACCACCGCGCCGTCCTCCAGCGTGATCAATTCCTCTTTCTGGAGCCGCTCCAGCGTGTTGAGGGCGTCGTCCGCGCCACCGGCCGAGTCGAACTTCCATACCGTGAAGGTCGCCATCGGTTTCCTTTCTCGTCTGGCGGAAAGGCCATCGTGGGCCGTACGATCCCACCTGGAATCACCCGCGCGGGGTGAAGCTCGCAGGACCCGCACGGGATTCCATTCGAAGCGGACGCCCGGAGCTCGTCTGCGAGCGCGGGCCGATGGAGAAGGAGGCACACGATGGTGCGACGACGTCGCCCCCTCATGCGAGCCGCGATGGTCGGCACTGCCGGAGCCGCGGTGGGGCACCACATGGCCACGAAGAGCCAGGCCGAGGCCCAACAGAACGCGCAGATCCAGGACCTCCAGACTCAGCAGCAGCAGGCGCCACCGCCCGCTCCCGCCGCGGCTCCGGCTGCGGCACCTGCGGGTGGGAACGACATCGCGTCGAAGCTCGCGCAGCTGAAGGCGCTCGCCGACCAGGGCGCGCTGACGCCGGAGGAGTTCGAGCAGGCCAAGCAGAAGCTGCTGAGCAGCTGACCGAAAACCGAAGGGAGGCAGTGGTGACACTTGGACCCGTGCAGCTGCTGGTGATCGGACTCCCCGATGCAAAGCCCCATGCGGGCATCCGGGAGGAGCTCGAGTGGCTGCGAGAGAACGACATCATCAGGTTGATCGACCTGCTCCTGGTCCGGAAGGACAAGGAGGGGAACGTGATGCGCCTCGAGACCAGCGACCTCTCGCAGGAGGAGTCGACGGAGTTCGGGGCCGTCGTCGGCGCGTTGATCGGCTACGGCGCCGCGGGCGAGGAAGGTGCCGAGGCGGGCGCCGTCGCCGGCGCGGAGGCCGGTGCCGACGGCTCGATCCTCACCGACGAGGGCGACGACGTGTGGTTCCCTGACGACGTCATTCCCAACGACAGCGCGGTGGCCGTCGCGCTCATCGAGCACCGGTGGGCGGTTCCGCTCAAGGAGGCGATCCAGAAGGCCGGCGGCGTGAACCTCGCCGACGCGTGGATCCATCCTGCCGACCTGGTGGCCGTCGGGATGCTCTCCGCCGAGGAGGCCGGCGTCTGATCGGGACCTTCGGCGGAGCCCGTTCCGGACCGGGAGGACCCTCTCAGGCCGGGTGACCGGCGGGCTCCGTGGCGGCGGCGGGCGTGCCCGGACCGGGCTCGCCCGCCGCCGGGTATCTCCTGCGCAGGTACTCGACCAGCGCCGCCCACCCGGCGACCAGCAACGCGATGATCACGAACGAGAGCCACGAGATCCCGGCGATCCACAGCGCGATCACGCCGACGCCGACGCCGCCCCACGCGAACTCCGCCGGCCGCGCGCCCACGTAGCGCTGGACCGTGACCGACGGATCCGACTCCCATCCCCGCTTCACGGCAGCGAGCAGGCGCATGAACCACGCTGGGCGGCCCAGCAGGTACATGGCGATCGCGACCACGATGCCCACGATCACCGACCAGATGATCAGCACCTCGAGGTCGTGCACGCCGGCCGCGAGCGCGTCGCGCACCGCGCCGCGATTCTGTGCCTGGACCGCATCGACCAGCTGCTGCTGCAGCCGGCTGATGACGGCCTTCGCGAGGATCAGCGCGAACACCGCCCCGATCGCCAGCTGGACGATCGTCCGGCGGCGGTGCCACGACAGCAGCAACGTGACCGCGATGAGGATCAGCGGAAGGAACAGCGCCACCCAGAACGCGACGTCGAACAGATGCACCGCGTCCTGCGCCGCCTTCAGGCGATCGCTCTTGAACACCACCGGCTGCGCGAACGTTGGGTCGAGGGGCCGTCCGAACTCGGTGGCCAGCGCCTGCACCGCCGCCTGGGGATCGGTGACCGGGTCGACTCCCGTCGGAACCGTGTGGCCCTGCAGGATGAAGGACGCGTTCTGTTGGATGAACTCCAACGCTCGGTAGACCAGCGGAACCAGGTTGAGGCGCACTTCACCGTTCGGCCCGACGAGCAGGCGGTTCGACTCGCCTCGGAGGATCTTGACGATCGCGTCGTGCGCGAGCCGGTTCACGTTCACCCAGACCTGGTTGAACGTGTCGCTCTCGATGAACTGCACGAGCCGTGCCTGGACCCTCGACCGCAACGCGTTCAGCACGGGGTCGACCAGCGGCGCGAGTTGGGGCGGGAGCTGCGCCTGGAGTCGGGCGCGCAAGTCGGTGGCCGAGGCCAGCTCGTCCATCGTGAACCGGGCGATTGCGGTCGCGACCTCCGGGTCCTTCGGTAGCGGGCCGACCACGGACAGCCAGCGGTCGGTCTTGAACACGGTCTGATGGGCCCACGTCGTCGTGGCGGCCACGACGATGCTGAGCGACGTGACGACGACGAGCACGCCCATCAGGACCGCACGCAGCCGGCCCCGCTTCGCCTTTGGTGCTTCGCCTTCCGTGGTCTTCTCGGCCATCGGACCCTCCGGTTCGCGTGCACTCTGGCACCCCGGGCGGCCGGGGCGATCACCCCGACGAGGGGATGATGCCTCATTCAACCCCAACGGCAGGTCCGACGCCTCGCTCGCTGCGTCCCGGAGTACCCGAATCACCCACCCGGGGTGAGGGGCGCCCGCGCCCGCCGGCCCCACGCAATCCTCCCCCTGAAACGAAGAGCGTCGGGGCGGGCCGGACCGTGGCCCGTCGGGGACCTGAGGAGGCGACTGCATGGCCGAGACGAAGAACCGGGACATGACGGGGTGGGCAGGCATGGTGATCTTCGCGGGCACCCTGCTCCTGCTGGTGGGCGGCTTCAACGTGATCTACGGGCTGGTCGCTCTGTTCAAGGACCAGGTGCTCGCGGTCACGAAGGCCGGCCTCGTCGCGTTCGACATCACCACGTGGGGCTGGATCACGCTGATCATCGGGATCATCCAGATCGTGGTCGGGTTCGGGCTGTTCGGCGGGCGGACCTGGGCCATCGTCGCCGGTGTCGTCCTCGCGGTCCTGAACGGGTTCAACCAGATCGCGTTCCTGCAGGCGCAGCCGGTCTGGTCGACGATCATCATCGCGATCGACGTACTGATCATCTACGCCCTGACGGCGCACGGACGGGAACTGCGCACCTGAGCGCTTCGAGAGATGCCTGGAGTCGTTCCCCGAGCGTTCTTCGAACCTTCTTTGCGCGTTCAATCAACGGGCCGGAAGGGTTCTGGACGGGAAACCGCTGGTCAGAGGCCCTGAACCCCCCTGACAGGGGGTTGTTCCCGCTCGACGGTTCGCCCAGACTGCTGTTGGATCTGTGCGACGTGCCGCCGGACGAGGCCCTCGCGGAGCCGGTGTCCTGAACGTCTCGATAGGGTGGTGCTGTTCGCTCGATGGCCACGAGGTAGAGGACCTGGGCGACGGCCACCTGATTTCATTTGGGAGAGAACGAGATTGGCCCAGAAGGAGCGGTCCCGTTTGCTGACTCGAACCTCGTCCGATCCCGTCGTGATCTCGCCACGCCGCCCTCGCCGGTCCACCGTCCGGCACGAGCCGATCATCCGGACCAAGCTCTCCCCGCCTCCCGGCCCGAAGCCGCTGATCGAGCGCACGCGGCTGCACGCGCTGCTCGACGCGGGCATCGAAGGCCCGATGACGCTCGTCTCGGGGCCGGCCGGGGCCGGGAAGACCACGCTTCTGTCTTCGTGGGTGGCGACTCGTCCCCAGGGGATGTCCGTGGCGTGGGTGACGATGGAGGCGCAGGACCGGGAGCCCCAGCGCTTCTGGACCCACGTCCTCGCATCCATCCGGGAGACCGTTGGGAGCCGCGCCGGCCGGCTGGCCAAGCTCGCGCCCCCGCGCACCGGCGGAGACGACCGGTTCCTGCCGAGGTTCATCGACGCCGTCGCAGCTCTGCCCCGGCCGCTGGTGCTGATCATCGACGACGCGCAGGAGACCGGAAGCCGCGAGGTGGAACGGATCATCGAGCGCCTGGTCTGGCTCGCGCCCGACTCGCTGCGCCTGGTGCTGTCGACGCGCCGCGACCCGCGAATGCCGCTCGCCCGCCTGCGGGCCGGCGGCAAGATCGCGGAGCTCCGGGGGAGCGACCTCGCGTTCACCGTCGACGAGGCGCGTGAGCTGCTGAGGGGCCTCGGGCTTCGGCTGGACCGGCGGGACGTGGAGCTGCTGACGTCGCGGACCGAGGGATGGGCCGTGGCGCTCCGGCTCGCGGCTGTGTCCCTCCGCCAGTGCGCCGATCCGAACGCGTTCGTGCGCGAGTTCCCGGGAAGCGACCAGACCGTCGCGGACTACCTGGTGGAGGAGCTCCTCTCACACATGTCGTCGGACCTCCAGCGTTTCCTGCTCCGCACCAGCATCGCCGACCGGCTGATGCTCGACCTGGCGGAGGAGCTGGCAGGGTTGGACGCGCAGTCGCACCTCGGCACGCTGGAACGCGAGAGCGCGCTCATCGTGAACCTGGGCGACGGCTGGTTCCGCTACAACCGGCTGCTGACGGAGTTGCTGCGGGCACGGCTCGCGTTGGAGCTGCCCGGCCAGGCGCCGGCGCTGCACGCGATCGCTTCGTCGTGGCTGGCTGCCCGCGGGCTCTCCCGAGAAGCGCTCCAGCACGCCCTGGCGGCCAGAAGCGCCCCGCTGGCGGCGGAGATCCTGTCCGACATGGAGATCTGGCCGTTGCTCGGCTCCGGCGGCGCCGCGATGCGCGAGGTGATCGACGAGATCCCGAGCGCCGAGCTCGCCGATCATCCGGACGCGTACGTCGCGGTTGCCGCGTCCCGAGTCGTCGACGGCGACACGGCCGGGGCGCTCGCCCTGCTGCGTTCCTGGCAGCGATCCTCCCGGGCGCCGCACGCCCCGCACCAGCGCATCCGGGCGGCCATCGTCGGGCTGACGGCGTCGCGCAGGAACGGGGACGTGGGCGCCACCCTGCGGTGGAGCCGGCGCGCCGTTCGGCAGGGCGACGTCGACATTTCCGACGTCGAGGCCGACCGCCTTCGCGCGATCCTCCTCGAACATCGCGGATGGGCCATGTTGTGGAGCGGCGCGCGGGAGCACGCCCAGCGGGACCTCCGCGAGGCGCATCGAGCGGCCCGATGGATCGGCGACGACGCGCTCCATCTGTCCGTGCATTCGCTGCTGGCGGCCTGCGAGCTCCGGTTCGGACACATCTCCTCGGCGACCGATCTGGCCAACGAGGCGCTGGTCTTCGCCGGAGGACGCGGGATGACGGCCGCGCCGGAAGCCGCGCTCGCGTACTTCGTTCTCGCTGCGGCGCACGGCAAGCGCGGAGAGATGGACGCGCTCGAGGCCATGCTCCGGTCGGGCCGCGACGCCGCGCGCGCCGGCGACGTTCGCGACACGCCGCTGTGGGCGATGGAGACGAGGATCCGCGCGCGCCTCGACCATTGGGAAGGAAACCCGGACGTCGGGGCGAACCTGCTGAGCGCCACCCGCCGCCGGCTGGAGGGCGACCCCGACCTCGTGGAGCTCGCGTGGACGCTCGCGCTCGACGAGGCAGACCTCTGCCTGGCGGCCGGCCGGGTGGAGGCCGCCCAGCAGCTCCTGTCGGGCGCCGCCGGACGCGGCGAACCCGTACGGGCCGCGCGCGTGCGGGCGAGGATCGCCGCCTGGCACGGAGACGTCGGCGCGGCGGCGATGCTTCTGCAAGGGGCGCTGGACGCCACCCGGGAGGAGAACAGCCCCGCCGACACCTCGGCGTGGTTGCAGCTCGCAGCGCTCTGCTGGGAGCGTCGCGACCCCGCCGGCGCGTGGGAGGCGATGGAGAGCGCCCTCCGGTTGTCGGAGCCCGACGGAATCGCCTACCCGTTCCTCATGGAGGATCGCAGCGCGGAGGTGCTGTGGAGCCACGTCGGACGCGGAACGGGGTACGAACAGTGGACCCTCACGCTGCTCGATCGCATCGAATCGCGCCGGCCGACGGCCGGTGCCGCGCCGACCGAGCGCCTGAGCGTGCGCGAGCGGACGGTCCTGCAGTACATGGACACGCTGATGTCGGTCAACGAGATCTCGCGGGAGCTCTACGTGTCGACGAACACGATCAAGACCCACATCAAGCACATCTACCGCAAGCTCGGCGTCGGCCGGCGGCGAGACGCCGTCGAGCGCGCCCGCGCGCTGCATCTGCTCGACGGTCACGCGCCCCCGCCCGCCGCGGTCATCCAGACGCAGCCGGCCCCGGCCGCCCCGACAGCCGGCTGACGCCCCGTGCTGGTGCGGCGTGGGATGCCGCGCACGTCCCGCGCGAAGCTTGACCTGCGGCCGGCTCAGCCGGCCGCGCCGTCCGGGTCGGGGGGCTCCCCTTCCCGCTCCTGGTCCCGGCCGAACACCAACGCGTAGACCTCCTGACCGCGCGGGTACTCCTTGGTGGGACGGCGCTCGCGGGTGACCGTCACACCGAGAGCCTCGTAGACGTTGTCCTGCCCGGCGCTCAGGCGCTGGCCCAGGAAGACGTTCGCCACGATCTCTCGCGGGAGCGCGGCCGCCGTGACCATCCGCACCGCGCCGACGACGGGGGGGCCGACCACCGTCAGCTCGTCGGCGATCTCCACCAGGTAGCCGGGGCCGCCGTCCAGCCCCATCGAGAGCCCGACGCCGCCCGACAGGTTCCGTGAGTTGCTACGGAAGTCCTCCAACACACGGCGGTGGAACAGGTCCGTCAGCAGGTGGGCGGTGTGCGCCACGTCCCCGGCCGTCTGCACGAACAGCTCCTCGTACCGGTCCGGTTCGGCTTCCTGCACGATCCAGTACGCGAGGAACCCGTCGCCGGTGAACTTGTCGAACCAGCCGCCAGAGTTGCGGATCCCGCGCCGGACCGAGCTCACGAACTTGTCCATGACGAGCGCGAACTGCTCGAAGCGAATGGATTCCTTCATGAGCGTCGTCGACTCGCGGATGTCGGCGGCCATGACGAACATCTGGATGGGCTTTCCGTCGATCACGGAGTCGAGCAGGTCGTCCCGGCGGAACCGCTCTTCCCAATCGGGAGGCGC
Source organism: uncultured Actinomycetota bacterium (assembly GCA_963770955.1). Taxonomy (GTDB): domain Bacteria; phylum Actinomycetota; class UBA4738; order UBA4738; family UBA4738; genus DASPTB01. The sequence continues at coordinate 92,868 of CAVYRK010000007.1, read as the reverse complement.
GTGCGGCTTCAGCAGCCGGGCCACGCGGCGGCGCTGCTTGTCTCGTTGGCTGGAGGAGGAACCCTTCGCTGCCATCGCACCTCTCCGGGGCGGTGGGGGAGCGCCAGTCTATCCGGGCGTGGCGTCGCCGCCGGCGAACAGGCCCTCGAGCCAGGCGCGCCACGCGCTCGCCGCCTCCTGCGCGTCCACGCCCGGGGCGAACAGGTGGTGCCCGGCGAAGGTGGTTCCCTCGAATCCGTGGATGAAGCGGTACATGGCGTCGGTCGTCAGGACCCCGATGAAGTGCGCGGAGAGGAAGTCGACGACGCCGTCGATCGGACCGATGCCCTCCAGGGAGACCTGCACCTTGTCGCCCTCGACGACCGCGTCGCCCAGGCCGAGCGCCGCGCGGTAGGTGGCCATCACGCGCTCCTCGTCGGGGACGTTCGGCCCGTACACGTCGAGGCTCACGCCGAAGCGGCCCTGGAAGTGCGTGAGGTACTGCACCAGCTTGAAGATGTACGCGGGGTCGCCCTCGCCCATCGCCTCGTACTCCGCCTCCCAGTCGCCGGTGAGCCTGCCGGTGTGGGTGTACCGGACGTCGGTGTGGCCGCCGTCGCGCGGCTCGATGCGGTAGTCGAACTGGTGGTACGCGCCTTGCGGCGCCTCGGGCGCCCGGAACTGGAAGTGCCGGGGCGGATCCCACGCGGTGACGGTGGCCTCCATGGTGAAGTCGCCCATGCTCCACCTCGCCGTGCCGCCTTCGCGGGGCTCGACCTCGTTGCGGCCCATGAACCACGAGTCCATGCCGGGCCCGGTCGCGACGGCCTCCCACACCTGCTCCGGGCTCGCCGGGACCTCGACCTCCTCCACGATCTCGAACGTCTGGCTGCTGGGCCGCTCCGCCATGCCGGCCATCCTAGCCCGTGGTCCCCGCGCCGCGCCGCGCCGCGGAGCGCGGCGCGGGCGCGGAGCCTGTTCGCGGGCCGCGCGCATTCGGTAGGGTTCGATTCGATGGCCGTGGTGGGGACGCGCCAGGGTTTCACACGCCGGTCCCAGGACGCCTGGGTGGCAGGCGCCGGACTGGTCCTCTTCCTGGTGTCGGCCCTGATCGCGAGCGGTGGGCGCGTCGGTTCGTTCGAGCGCGCGGTCTTCCGGGCCATCAACGGCCTCCCGGACGGGCTGTCGGGGCCGATGGTGGCCGTGCAGTATCTGGGGACGCTGATCGTCGGCCCGGTGGTCGTCGTCGCCGCCCTGGTGTTCCGGCGGTGGCGCCTGGCCGGCGCGGCCGCGATGGCGACCATCCTCAAGCTCGCCTTCGAGCGGGGGGTCAAGCTCGTCGTCCACCGCCAGCGGCCGGGGACGTCGGTTCCCGGCGCGATCCTCCGTGGCGACGTGCCCCCGAAGGGATGGTCGTTCGTCTCGGGCCACGTGATCTTGACGGGCGCGCTGGCCGTGATCGTCACGCCCTACCTCCCGGGAAGGTGGAAGGCCGTTCCCTGGGTGCTGGTCGCCGCGGTCGCGTTCGCGCGCGTGTACCTCGGCGCCCACAACCCCGCGGACGTCACAGGCGGACTCGGGCTCGGGCTGGTCGTCGGCGGCGGCCTGAACCTGGCCTTCGGCGTCCCCGACGGGGATCGCACCGGCCCCGCCGATCCCTGAGCATCGCGACCGGTGTCGGACGTCACGGCCGTTCCGTGGCGCCGGTCACCGACCCCGCGACGGGGACATGGGAGCCTCCGCGAAGGCACGAGAGAGGAGGCCACCGATGGCCCAGCAGACGTTGCAGCGACAGACCGGACGCGCGGTCGACGCCCCGTTCCCGGCGCGACGAGCAGGGGACCGGGACGAGTCCAGGGAGCGCCCGGGCAGTCCGTTTCACCGCTCCACGTGGAGCGCCTACCTGGAGAGCCAGATGTTCGGTTCTGCGTGGGCGGCCCGTCGGGAGCGTTGATCCCGCATCCTCACGCCACCCGGCGGAGGTGATGGCTCCGTCCGCCTGCCGGTGCCATGATCGTGTCCTGCGGCGGGCGGTGTGAGGACGGCCAAGCGGCCATCCAGCCGGGACCTCCCGCGTCGAGGGAGGCGATTGATGATGGCGGGCTCATCCGATCCGACACCACTGTCCCCGGAAGAGCGGCGTGCCGCCCGCACCGAGATCACGCGTCTCGGCCGCGGCTTGGCCGAGTTCGAGTGGGCGCGGGAGAACTTCGACGACCCGAAGCAGGAGTGGCGTCGGCTCTTCTCCGAGCTGCTCGGCACGTTCTTCCTGGTTCTGGTCGGCGCCGGCGGCGGCGTGGTCAACCAGGCGAGCAACGGGGCGATCCCGCTCGCCGTGCGCGTGACCGCGCCCGGGCTGATGGTGCTCGGGATCATCCTGTTCATGGGGACGATCGGCGGCGCGCACCTCAATCCCGCCGTGAGCCTGTCGTTCGCCGCGCGGGGCGACTTCCCATGGCGCCGCGTGCCCGGCTACATCCTCATGCAGCTCATCGGTTCGACGCTCGCCTGCCTGCTTCTGTGGGCGCTGTTCGGGAAGATCGCGGGGCTGGGCGCGACGGAGCCGGGCGCCGGCTTCAGCGCGACGCAGGCCATGTGGACGGAGATGATCCTGACGGTCGGCCTGGTGAGCGTGATCCTCGGAACGGCGTCGGCCGCCCAGAACGTCGGGCCGCTCTCCGCGATCGCGGTCGGCGCGTACATCATCCTGGCCGGGTTCTGGGCCGCGCCGGTCAGCGGCGCGTCGATGAACCCGGCCCGTTCGTTCGGCCCCGACCTGGCGACGGGGGACTTCTCGAACTACTGGGTCTACATCGTGGGCCCCATCGTCGGCGGACTGATCGCGGTAGGCTTCGCGTTCATCCTCCGGGGCCGGAGCGATGTCGGGGGCGCCAAGGCCGCCCAGGGCGAGCTCGGCCCCCTGGAGGTTCCGGCACAGCAGCCGGAGCCGCCCGCGCACGCCTGAACCCGAGCGCGGGGCGGCAGCCACGGTCTGGCCCGCTCAAGAGGGCATGGGGTATAAATCCCGCATGCGTACACAAAAAGAATTCGGGAGGATCGTCGCAGTCGCCGTCGCAGTGACCGCGCTCGTCGTCGGCATCGTCTCAACCAGCTCCGCGAGGCCCGCGCACTTCGGTGCGGGCCGCATGCATCGCGCATCGGTGCGAGGCCCGAACCCGAACGCGCCGCGCGGCGGCGCCGTGCGGGGGCTCCAGACCGGCAGGCACATCCCGGTGAACACGCCGGCGAACACGCGCCGGTTCCTCGCGCTGCACCGGCAGATGCGGGAGGCGATCCACGGCAAGAGCGGCCGCGTGTCCACCATCCACGAGTACGTCGGGACCTCCTTCGATAACCTGGCCAACTTCAACGGCGCGCAAGCGACGCAGAGCGTCTCCACGAAGATCCACGTCGGCAACTCGGGGACCACGCTCTACATGCCGACCATGTATCCGAATGCCTCGTGCATCGAGGTCACCACCGCGTATTTCTTCGGCAGCCGCGCGGTGGCCGCCTGGGATTGGTGCAAGGCGATCAGTTTCGTCGCCCAGGTCACGATCAACAAGAGCTTCGTCGACACCTACACGGTGAATCACAACTACACCACGCAGATCGTGCGGACGAATCCGTCCATCAACGAGTGGACGGCGTACCTGTACAACTACAAGACGGCGTCGTGGGACGTCCTGTTCACGCAGTCGGGGACGGGGCAGACGGGCCTGGTCGAGGGCTGGGACATCTACGAGCTGTACACCAACCTGATGGGCAGCGGCCAGAGCTACGCCTGTGTCGACCTCAAGAAGAAGCGCGTGGAGTCCCAGGACATCCAGGTGCAGATCGGCTCGACGTGGAACGTCGCGGACCCGGCGCACGCGGGCAACGACTACGATGTGCCGCTCGCCGATTTCCACTGCAGCAGCCTGCACTACCACATGCTCACGCAGTTCTCGCACTGGAAGGCCAGAGGTTGAACCGGGCGTGTCGGGCGCCGGCTCCGGTTCGGCGCCCGATTCCGCCGTCAACGACCCGCGTCACCCTCCTTGCGTGCCGTGCGTCACGCACGGGACGAAATCCGTGGCGTTACCGTTCGCGTAAGCCCGGTCGGTTCCCGACCATCCCGACGGGGGTTGTATGGGTCTGCGCACAAGGAGCAGAATCCCACTCCAGATGGAGCTCTTGGAGCGGGGGGACTTCCTCGGCACGCTCGCACAGTACGCGGGCGAGGCACGAGCGGGGAACGGACGGCTGGTGTTCGTGGCCGGCGAGTCCGGCATCGGGAAGACCGCCCTCCTCGAGGAGTTCCAGCGGGAGACGGAGGGCGTCCGCTGGCTGTGGGGGGCCTGCGACGGACTGCTCACGCCGCGGCCGCTCGGACCGGTTTTCGACATCGCCACTCAGACGGGAGGCGAGCTCGAGGACCTGTGCCGGCAGGAGGCTCCCCGTGAGCGCCTGTTCACGGCGTTCCTGACCGAGCTGGGCGCCGGGGGCGGCCTCACCGTCGCCCTCATCGAGGACATCCACTGGGCCGACGAGGCCACCGTTGACCTGCTGCGGTTCGTCGGCCGGAGGATCAGCCGGTCGCCGGCGCTCGTGGTCGCGAGCTTCCGCGACGACACCCTCCACGACGACCATCCACTGCGGCTGGTCCTTGGCGACCTCGCGACCCAGCGGGGCACGCGCCGGGTGTCGCTCCCACCGTTGTCGGTGGACGCGGTCGGCACGCTGGCGGAGGGAACCGATCTCGACCCCGTGGAGCTCCACGCCGTGACCGGCGGGAACCCCTTCTACGTCTCGGAGATCCTCGAGGCCGGCCTGCTGACCGTGCCTCCGACCGTCCGCGACGCCGTCGGAGCCCGGCTGGTCCGATCGAGCCCCGAGGCACGGGAAGTCCTGGAGGCCGCGTCCGTGATCGGGGCGCGCGTGGACGGGGAGGTGCTGGCGTCGATGGCGCCGAGCACGGGCGCGATCGACGAGTGCCTCTCGACCGGCATCCTCCGGCCCGATGGAACCGGCTTGCGCTTTCGCCACGAGCTGGTGCGCATGGCCGTCGCCGAATCGATTCCCCCCGGACGGAAGGCCGAGCTGCACGCCGCCGTGCTCGCGGCGCTGGAGGCACGCGGGGAAACGGACCAGGCGGTGCTCGCGCACCACGCCGAGGCCGCCGCCGACGGCGAGGCGGTGCTCCGTCACGCGCCTGAGGCGGCGCGCATCTCGTCCGCCCTGGGGGCGCACCGTGAGGCCGCGGCCCAGTACGAGCGGGCGCTCCGGTTCGCCGGCGGACGGGACGCGCAGACCCTCGCGTCGCTCTACGAGGGCCTGGCGCTGGAGCGGTCCCTGCTGGACGGATGGGAGGGCGCCGAGGAAGCGCGGCGGACCGCGCTCGACCTGCGTCGCTCCGTCGGTGACGACCTGCACGCCGGAGAAGACCTGTTCCAGCTGTCGAAGACGCTCTGGCGCCTGTGCCGGGGCGAGGAAGCCGCGGCCGCCGCAGCGGAGGCCGTGCGCGTCCTCGAGCCGCTCGGGCCCGGGCGCGAGCTCGCGTGGGCGTACGCGAACGTCAGCGCCTTCCACATGGAGACGGGACACTACCCGGCCGCGATCGACTTCGGGGAGAAGGCGCGCGCGCTGGGTGAGGACCTCGGCCACGCCGACGTCGTGAGCTACGCGCTCAACACGCTCGGTTGTGCCGTCGTCGACATGGGGAGGACCGACGAGGGGCTGGAGGTGCTGATGAAGTCGCTGGCGGTCGCGCTCGAATGCGACCTCCAGGAATCGGTCGGACGGGCGTACTGCAACATGCGGGAGCTCACCTCGGACGAGCATCGCTTCGAGGAGTCCGAGCGCCTGTACACCGAGGGGATCGCCTACTGCGAGCCCCGGGAGCTCGGCGTGTACTCCACGTGCCTCACGGGCGGGCATGCGGTGACGCTGCTGCGGCTGGGCCGCTGGGCGGAGTCTGAGGCGCTGGCGTCCCAGATGCTCGAGCGCCCCAACATCTCTCCCGTGAACAAGCTCAACCCGCTGATCGCGCTGGGGACGATCCACTCCCGGCGAGGCGAGCCGGGCGCGCGAGAGCTGCTCGACGAGGCGGTGGAGCTGGCGGAGGGTGTCGCGGAGGCGCAGTGGATCGCGCCCACGCGTGGCGCCCGGGCCGAGCACTCGTGGCTGTCCGGACGCGCGGACCTCGCGCTCGAGGACATCCTCGCCATCTATCCCCGCGCGGTCGGCCGGGTGAGCCGGTGGGTGCTCGGGTCGCTGGCCGTCTGGCTGCACCGGCTGGGAGCCGAGGAGGAACTCCCCACGGCCGTCGCCGAGCCGTACGCCAAAGAGATCGCCGGCGACTCGCGCGGCGCGGCGGCCGCATGGCGGCGGATGGGGCGCGCCTACGACGCCGCGCTGGTCGATCTGCTGTCGCAACGCGAAGAAGCGATCCGCGATTCGCTGCTGGTGTTCGACGAGCTCCGCGCCGGAGCGGCGGCCGCCGTCGCCCGTGCGCGACTCCGGGAGATCGGCGTGAAGGGCGTGCCGCGCGGCCCGCGTCCGGACACCAAGGCTGCGCCGGCCGGGCTCACGCGTCGCGAGCAGGAGGTCCTCGTCCTGGTCTCGGAAGGCCTCGCCAACCGGGAGATCTCCGAGCGGCTGTTCATCTCCGAGCGGACGGTGGACCACCACGTCTCGTCGGTCCTGTCCAAGATCGGGGTCCCCTCCCGCACGGCTGCGGCCCGCGAGGCGGCCCGGCTGGGCATCGTCGCGGCAAGCTAGGTACCCGCCTCCTCCAACCTGGGCAGTCCTCCCGATGGTTCGGCGCGTGCCCGCCGCTACGTTCGGGGTGAAGAGGGACACCGGGCGAAAGGAGGTCACGACGTGCCCTTGTTCATGGACATGCACGACATCGTCGGCGGCGTCACGATGGAAGACGTCGCCAAGGCTCATCTCGCGGACCTGAAGACACAGGTGGGACGCGACGTCCGCTACCTGCGCTACTGGGTGGCCGAGGACAACGGGCGGGTGTTCTGCCTGGTCGAGGCGCCCTCGGCTGAGGAGGCCGCCAACGTCCACCGCGACGCGCACGGCCTGGTCGCCGAGCGCATCTTCCAGGTGCAGGAAGGCGCCTAGTGCGCCATGCACCCACGATCGCGAACGCACCGTGGCAACGGTGACCCAAGGAGGTCGACAGATGCGAACGAAGCGAATGGCGAGGTACGGGGTCGCGTCGATCGTCGTGCTGGCGCTGGCGGCATGGATGCTTCCCGCCTGGGGCCAGTCGAACACGACGGGGAAGGCGAAGGCCAACACCGACCCGAACGTCCAGCTCGTCAACCAACTGGCGAGGATGCGGCTGGCGACGGCGAAGTACTCGACGAGCCTCAGCACCGCCAAGAAGGACGGCTACGGGATCATCACCCAGATGATTCCGGACATGGGCTACCACTTCATGAACCCGAACATCAGCACGTTCGACATCCGCAAGCCACCGATCCTGGTGTATGAGCACACGGGCGACGGCACGTGGCAGCTCGGCGCCCTGGAATGGGTGTTCACGTCGATGCCGCAGACGCCGCCGCTGCAGAACGCGACGTTCGGCTTCTTCCCGGCGGCGTGTCACTACAAGGACGGCACGTTCATCCCCGACGAGGACCAGAGCACGTGTCCGAAGCGGAACCCCGACGGCGGCGCCAAGTTCAACTTCTGGCACCCGGACCTGTTCACGATGCACGTGTGGATCTGGTACCCGAACCCGGCGGGCCTGTACTCCGGCACCAACCCGCTGGTCGCTCCGTTCAACGGGAACTGATCCGGTCTGCTCGTCGCGTGACGATGGGGCGGCCCCTCTCACGGGGGCCGCCCCATCCGCGTTCCCCGGTCCGGGACCGCTCCGGATCACGATCGCCGGTCCGGTTCCCGGTCCCGATGGGCGGTGCGCGCGCCCGGGGCCCGCGCGTGGCAACATCTCCTGGTGAAGTCGATCCTGCGATCCGCGGCGGGGGCGGTCGTCGCCGGCGCCGCCGGCACGGCCGCGCTGTCGCTCTTCTACGCCGGTGAGCGGCGGCTCCGTCACCACGAGGGGCCGCTCGACTACGACGACAGCCTCGTGCCGGGGCAGATCGTCGGGAGCGTCCTGAGCCTGCCTGCGGTGACCGATCGCGAAGCGGCGGAGTTGGGCACGCTCCTCCGGTGGGGCTACGGATCCGCCTTCGGGGTCGCCCACCGGGCGCTCCGGCGGGTCGCCCCGGAGCCCGTTGCGAGCCTGATCTTCGGCGGCATCCTGATGAGCGCGACCTTCTCGCTCTTCCCGCTTCTGGGGAAGACGCCGCCGCCGTGGCGGTGGCCCCGGGACGTCCTCGTGACCAGCATCGCGACGCACGTCGCCTACGTGGTGGGCGTGGCGGTCGTCGACGACGCGCTGCTCGCGCGCGCAGCGTCCCGGGCACGCGGCGGTGGCGATGCCTGAGGGCCACAACATCGAGATCGCGCACGCGCTGAGCGAGCGGGAGCGAGAGGCGAGGAAGGAGGAGATGCCGGCCTCGCGCCGCCGCGCCGAGGAGGTCCTGGACATCGTCGAGGTGGTGTTCCTGGCGGTCGTGGCGATCGCGACCGCGTGGAGCGGGTACCAGGCGGCGCGGTGGGACGGGCAGCAGGCCCTGCTCTACGGAGAGGCGACGCGCCTGCGATTCCAGGCCGACGCGGCGTCCACCCGGGGGGGCCAGCAACTGGTGGCGGACTCCGGCATGTTCAACTCGTGGTTGCAGGCGCACGACGAGGGGAATCGCACCCTGCAGCACATGTTCGAGCGTCGTTTCTCCGCCGGCTACCGCGTGGCGTTCCACGCGTGGCTGCGACGGACCCGTTCCACGATCCCAATGCGCCCCCGGGGCCGGGCTACATGCCGCAGCTCCGCTATCCGTTGATGGAGCAGGCCGCGCGGTGGAACGACCAGGCGGCGCCACTTCGAGCAGGGCACCTTGGCGCGCGAGACGGCCGACAAGTACGTCCGCGACACCGTGCTGTTCGCGTCGGTGCTGTTCCTGATCGCGGTCGCGCAGCGCTTCAGGGTGCGCGGCGTCCGCATCGCCGCGAACTCGGTGGCGCTCGCGCTGCTGGCGTTCACGCTGTACACGCTCGTCGCGCTGCCGAGGATCTGAGGAGGCGATCGGATGGGGACGGCGATCCTGGCCAGCAAGCTGTCCAAGTCCTACGGCAGCACCACCGCTCTGGACTCGCTCGACCTCGAGGTCTCCGAGGGCGAGGTCATCGGCTACCTCGGACCGAACGGAGCCGGGAAGACGACCACGATCCGACTGCTGCTCGGCCTGATCCGGGCCACCTCGGGACGCGCGGAGATCTTCGGGATCGACGTGCAGGCGGACCCCGTGGAGGCGCACCGCCGGGTCGCGTACGTGCCGGGCGAGGCGATGCTCTGGCCGTCGCTGACCGGCGCGGAGACGCTGCACCTGCTGGGACGCGTGCAGGGAACCGTCGACACGGCCTACCGCGACGCGCTGATCGAGCGCTTCGAGCTCGATTCGTCGAAGAAGGTCCGGGCGCTGTCCAAGGGCAACCGGCAGAAGCTCATCCTGATCTCGGCGCTGATGAGCCGGGCCGACCTGCTGCTGCTCGACGAGCCGACGAGCGGCCTGGACCCGTTGATGGAGCGGACGTTCCGCGCGTGCGTCGACGAGGCCCGCGAGCGCGGGCAGACCGTGTTCCTGTCCTCGCACATCCTGGCGGAGGTGGAGGCGGTCTGCGACCGCGTCGCGATCCTCCGGGCCGGGCGCCTCGTGGACGTGGGGACCCTCGCCGAGATGCGGCACCTGTCGGCGCTGCAGGTGGAGGCGGAGCTCGACGGGGGCGTCCCCGACCTCAGCGGCATCGCCGGGGTCAGCGGGGTGGAGGTCGACGGCAACCGGATCCGATGCCAGGTCACCGGGTCGATCGAGCCGGTCCTTCGCGTCCTCGCCGATGCCGGCGTGCGGCACCTCACCAGCCGCGAGCCGTCGCTCGAGGAGCTGTTCCTGGCGCACTACGGTGCGGGCGATGGGGCGGCTTCGGAGGGGGCCCCAGGTGCGACGTAGGGAGGTCTACGGCGAGCGCCGAGCCGAGCGGGTCGTCGCGGCGACGACCGCGCGGCGGGCGTCGTTCCAGGGCGCGCTCTGGGGGCTCGTGTTCGGTGGGACGATCGCCGCGTCGGCGTCCTCGTACGCATCGCTGTTCCCCACGGCGGCCTCCCGGGCCGCGGTCGCGCGTTCGTTCCAGGGAAACACGGCGTGGGCCGCGCTGTTCGGGCCGCTCCGCCGGCTCGACACGGTGGCCGGCTACACCGTCTACAAGTCGGGCATGACCGTGATCATCCTCGGGGCCATCTGGGGTCTGTTCATCGCGACGCGGGTGACTCGGGGCGAGGAGGACGCCGGCCGCTGGGAGCTGTTCCTGTCGGGGCGCACCACGCGCGCTCGCGCGGCGCTGCAGGCGGAGATCGGGCTGGCCGCCGGGTTCGCGGCCCTGTGGCTGCCGACCGCGGTGTTGACGGTGGGAGCGGGGTCGTCCGCGAAGGTGGGCATCGGCGCGGCTCCCGCGCTCTTCTTCGTGACGGCGCTGCTGTCCGCGGCGGCGATGTTCATGGCGATCGGCATGTTCGCCGGCCAGCTGGCGGCGACCCGGCGCGACGCGAACCTCATCGGCGCGGGCGCGCTCGCGGCCTCCTATCTGATCCGGATGGCGGCCGACTCGGACGCGAGCCTGTCCTGGCTGCGCTGGGCCAGCCCGCTCGGATGGATCGAAGAGCTCCGCCCGCTGACGGGGTCGCAGCCCCTCGCGTTCGTCCTCATCGTCGTCCTGGTCGTCGGCTTGGCGGCGGCCTCCCTGCGTGTGGCGGCGGCGCGCGACCTGGGCGCCAGCGTGCTCGCCGGACGGGACCGCTCCAGCCCGAGGACGTTCCTCCTGGACGGGCAGGCCGGCCTGACGGTGCGCCTCACATGGCCCCTCGTCGCGGCGTGGAGCATCGCGCTGGCGGTGACCGGCCTCGTGTTCGGACTGGTCGCCCAAGCCGCCGGCCAGGCGCTGCGCGGCGCGGCCGGCATCGAGCACGCGATCGAGCGGCTGGGCGGGACGGCGGCGGGGGCGGCGTCGTACCTCGGCTTCGTGTTCGTGATCGCCGCAGGCCTGATGGCGATCGCGGTTGCCGGCCAGATCTCCTCGATGCGGAACGAGGAGGCGTCGGGCCACCTGGACAACCTGCTGGTGCGCCCCGTGGCGCGGTGGCGGTGGCTGGTGGTCCGGCTCGGCGTCGCTCTGGCCTTCGTCGTCGTGGCGAGCGTGCTGGCCGGGTTCGCGGCGTGGCTGGGGGCCGTGAGCCAGCACGCGGAGGTGCACTTGAGCGACCTGCTGAAAGCCGGGCTGAACATCGTCCCGCCGGCGGTGTTCGTGCTGGGGATCGGCGGCCTGGCGTTCGGCGTGTGGCCGCGCGGATCGGTGGGCGTCGTCTACGGGTTGGTGGTCTGGTCGTTCCTGGTGGAGACGCTGGCGTCGGTCTTCGATTCCAACCACTGGCTGCGAGACACGTCGCCGCTGCTGCACATCGCGCCGGTGCCTGCCGCGAGCCCGAACTGGCCGGCGGCCTTCTGGCTGGTGGGTCTCGGCGTGGTGGCGGGCGCGCTCGGCGTTGCCGCGTTCGGCCGGCGCGACCTGGCGGGCGCGTGATGGAACCGAAGGAGCTCGACGCGCTCCGTGACCGGTGCACCCGGTTCCTGAACTGGCACGGCCCGCAGCCGGCCGAGGCGTTCCTGGCCGAGATCCCGGCCGACACCGTGCCCGACCGGTACGGCGAGGGCGGCGTCGTGCAGGAGCTGGAGGAGGAGGTCGCCGGGCTGCTGGGGAAGCCGGCGTCCGTCTTCATGCCCAGCGGCACGATGGCGCAGCAGGCGACGCTGCGCGTGCACGCCGATCGCCGGGGGCGGCGCGTCGTCCTGTTCCACCCGACGTGCCATCTGGACGTGCACGAGGAGGGTGCGTACCACCGGCTGCACGGCCTCGTCGGCCGCCCGGTCGGCGATCCGGACCGCCTGATCACGATCGAGGATCTGCAGAAGGTCGCCGAGGCGCCGGCCGCGTATCTGATCGAGCTTCCGCAACGCGAGATCGGCGGACAGCTTCCCTCGTGGGAGGAGCTGGGCGCGCAGGTCGTCTGGGCGAGGGAGCGGGGGGCGGCGGTGCATCTCGACGGCGCGCGCCTGTGGGAATGCACGTCCTTCTATGGGCGCACGCTCGCCGAGATCGCGGGCGTGTTCGACACGGCGTACGTCTCCTTCTACAAGGGAATCGGCGGGCTCACCGGTTGCTGCCTGGCCGGGGAGGAGGATGTCGTCGCCGAGGTGCGCGAGTGGCGCATCCGCCACGGCGGCCGGCTGTTCGCCCTCTGGCCGTACGCCGCCTCGGATTTGGCGGCCCTCCGCCGGCGGCTGCCGCTGATGCCGGCGTACGTCGAGCGGGCCGGCGCGATCGCGGACGCGCTGCGAGACGTGCCGGGCATCGTGATCGTCCCGGACCGGCCCCCGACCACGATGATGCACCTCCTGCTCGACGCGACCGCCGAGTCGTTGGAGGCGGCCGCCGTGAAGCTCGCCGAGGACGAGGGCATCTGGACGTGGCCGTCGGCGCAGACGACGCTCTCGCCCGAGGTGCAGCGGGTCGAGCTGGTCGTGGGCGATGCCACCATGGAGTTCACGCCGGGCGAGGCGGCCGCCGCGATCGCCCGGTTGGTGCGGCCCTAGGCCGCCGAAGCGCCGTCACGGCGCCGTCGACACGCCCGTCAGCACCAGCGCGCGAACCTGCGAGCGCGCCCGCTTCCGGGACCACCGGTGCCGGGCGCGAAGGTGCACGTACCCCCAACAGGCGGTGTTGAAGACCACGTCGGCCGCGTCCTCGGCCGAGCCTTGAAACGCGAGCGACCCATCGCGCTCGCCCAGTTCGAGCGCGCCCACGAACGGCCCGAGGAACCCGTGCGTGCCGCCGGGGAAGGTGCACCGCTCCGAGGCCCAGTGGAACGCCTCGTCGGAGATGGCCAGGAGGTCGAGATGCCGGTCGACGACCTCGAACAGGGCGTCCACGCAGGCCGCCAGGCGCTCCCGGCCGGAACCGGGGGTGTTCAGCACCGGCCAGAACACCTGCTGGAAGTCGTCGGTGAGCCGCTGCAGCAGGCCGGTGACCAGGGTTTCCTTCGTCACGCCCTGGCGCCACAGCGTCACCCGGGACCGGTCGGCTCGCTCGGCGACGCGCTCGAGCGAGACGCCCTCGAAGCCGCCCTCCGCCAGGAGTTCGCGCGTCGCGTCCAACAGCGCTTCGTCCATGGCGCCTCATCATACTGGTTGCGCGAATGCAACATCTATGTTTCACTATCGAAACCGAGCCATCCCACAGAGAGGAGGCACGACGATGAGCGATGCGTCCACGGGAGTGGTCCTGCGGTTGACCGGCGATTTCGAGCTTCCGGACGGCGACGCGGAGACCGTGCGCGCGGGGCTCGAGTCCATGCGAGCGAACTGGGCGTGGGGCAACGTCCGCCTGACATGAACGCCGCCCACCGAAGGCTGTGCTCGAGCGCGCGATGGGGCGAGTACATCCGCCGGGACCTGCTCCCGTGGATGCTCGGCGGCCGTCCCCTCGGCGGGAGCGTGCTGGAGATCGGGCCGGGTCCGGGACTGTCCACCGATCTGCTCCGCGGTCGCGCTCGGCGGGTGACCGCCGTGGAGACCGACCGCCGCGCCGCCCGGGCGCTGGAGCATCGGCTCGCGGACACGAACGTCACAGTCGTCTACGCGGACGCGACCGACCTGCCCTTCCGGCGGGGCCGGTTCACGGCCGCAGTCGCGATGACGATGCTGCATCACGTCCCGACCCGCGAGGCGCAGGACGCGCTGTTCGCCGAAGCGAACCGGGTCCTCCGCAGGGGCGGATGGTTCGTCGGCGTGGACTCGCTCGACGACCCCGGGTTCCGAGGCTTTCACCGGGGAGACGTGTGCAACCCCGTCGACCCCGGTGGGCTCGCGCGCCGGCTGCGCGCGGCGGGGTTCTCGAGAGCGAGCGTCGAGCGCGGTGACCACGTCTTCCGGTTCGCGGCGCGAGCCGACTGACATCGCAAGGAAAGGAGAAGCGCATGCGACTGCCGTACGAAGAGCCGCTCGTTCCGCGCAGTCCGGAGCCACCCGTCGTCCCCGAGCCGCCCAGGCGCGGCGAGCCAGGCGGCGAGCCGTGCGGGATCTGCGATGGCGCCGCGGCGAGTGCCGTCTGGTCCGACGACATATGGACGCTGCACCCGCCGGTCGGCGGCAGCTTGCCGGGGACCGTGTGGCTCGCGAGCCGTGCGCACGTCGACTCGTTCGCCGACCTGCCGGAGGGGGCGGCGGCCGACTTCGGCAGGGTCGCCGCACGCATCGAGCGCGCGATCCTCGGGCTGGGCGGGATCGCGCGCGTGCACCTGTACCGGTGGGGCGACGGTGGTGCGCACTTCCACGTGTGGTTCCTGCCGCGCCCGCTCGGCATGCTCGACGCCTCCGGCATGATGCTGCCGCTCTGGGAGGACGTTCTGCCGAACGTCGCGGACGAGGAGCTGGCCGATGCCGCGCGGCGCGTTGCGGAGGCGATGGACTAGCCGGCAGAAGTTCCCGCGGCCGGGCTCTCAGGTGGGGTCGTGCACCGGCGGCCGCCGCGCGGCGATGCGGAGCTGTTCGTGCCGCGGGATGGCGGTGTGCGTCATCGCGACCGGCTTCCCGGAACGCTGCGAGTAGTCGAAGCTGTCTGCGAAGTCGTAGGCCGCCCCGTCGGCTTGTCCAAGCGACGGAAGTCCGAGGACGTGCTCCGCGTAGGCAAGGAACGACGCCAGCGTCGCCGGGGTCGAGTCGGTGAACCCCGCCTTCGCGTACTTCGACACGATCACGACCGGCAGCCGGATGCCCCACGAAGGGTTGAACTGCGTGGGGTCGACGTGGTCGTAGAAGCACCCGCAGTCGTCGTACACGATGAACACGGCCGTCGAGTCCCAGCCCGGCCCGTGCTCGACGGCCGACACCACGTCCCCGATCCAGTTGTCACCGCGCGCCATCGAATAGAAGTTGTGCTGCGAGACCTCCAGCGTCGGGGTGACGATGGAGAAGCTCGGCAGGGCTCCGCTCGCCGCGTCGGTCAGCACTCGGGGGGTCGGGAGGACGTTCCGCCGCTGCGAGCTGCCGAGGCATTCGTAGAACGACGGGCAGATGGCCCACCCGTAGGGGATCGTGTCGCTACCGGCGGTGCCCCCCGAATAGATCCTCCACGACCGCCCGGCGGCATCGAGCCGGTCGAAGATCGTCGGCACGTACGGGACGGGGGAGTCGCGATACGGGCCATGCCCGCCCTGGTCGGGGACGCACGACGGGACGTCCTCGTACTTCGAGCCGTTCCACCACGCCGCGTCCCGCCGGCTGTCGCAGCCCCATCCCGAGGGGTACGGGCCGTCCCCCACCTTCTTCGGGTTGTCGCCGCTGAATCCGTCCGTCGTCGCCGCCGCCAGGGCGAGGTGGCCCCCCCAGGACGGCGAGCCGACCAGGGAGAAGGTCCGGTCGGACATCGCGAACTGCTCGGCCAGGTGCGAGAGGTTGGGGATGCTCGACGGGTCGAACGACTGGTAGCAGGCGTAGCCCTGGGCCTTCTTGCAGCCTGCGACCTGGGAGAAGCCGTCCATGGCGCCACCGTCGACCGCCGTGCGCTGCGCTGCGACGGAGTGCGCGATGTTCGGGACGTAGTCGGGGGCCGGCGCGAGCGGGATCGTCTCTCCGGTCTCGGTCGTGCCGGTGACGGCGCCGTCGCAGGGCATGTTCAGCCCGTCCCGGACGATCGAGCCGTCCGCCACGTCCGCGCAGAAGCGCCCGAGCACGTCGTCGAAGGAGTGGTTCTCCTGGAACAGGATCACCACGTGGCGGATCGGCGTCGGGTCCGAGGTGACGCTCGCTGTCGACCCGAGTCGCGCCGTGGCCACCAGGACCGCCAGGATGGCGCCGCACGCGGCGAGGAGTCCGAGCGGACGGCGTGGAATCACGGCGCCGGTGAACCTGGCCATGCTCCCCCCTTCCGCTGTGCGTACCCGATCGGCCTGCGGGTGCCGGACGAACCGTTGGACGGACTTCTACCACCTTCGCCGGTTTCCTGCGGTCGTGCGCATCGGTTCGTGACGCTGGTGCGGGTACCGCGGCGGGATCTGGGTAGGTTCCGATCGATTCGTCGCTGGACCGATGAGTCTCGGGCTCGATGATCGTTCCACCTCCGACGGCACACACAGAGAGAAGGAGGAGCCGCCATGCAGAAGATCACGACGTTCCTGTGGTTCGACCACGAGGCGGAGGAGGCCGCGAACTTCTACGTCTCGGTGTTCTCGGACAAGCCCGGCACCAGCGCCGGGAGCTCGAAGATCTCGGGCATCTCCCGGTACGGCGAGGCCGGGCCGATTGCGGCAGGCACCGTCATGACCGTTTCATTCCAGCTGGAGGGCCAGGAGTTCATCGCCCTCAACGGCGGGCCGGAGTTTCCCTTCACCGAGGCCGTCTCGCTGTACGTGAACTGCGAGTCCCAGGAGGAGATCGACGACCTGTGGGCAAAGCTCACCGACGGCGGGAAGGAGGTCGCCTGCGGGTGGCTGAAGGATCGGTATGGCCTGTCGTGGCAGATCGCCCCGGCCGAGCTCCCGGGATTGGTGGGAGATCCCGATTCCCCGAAGTCGCAGGCGGCCATGAAGGCGATGCTCGGGATGGTCAAGATCGACATCGACGGGATCCGTCGGGCCTACGAGGCGGCATAGCGTCCGCGTCAGGGCGTCAGGAGAACTCGGCGAACAGGCGGCGCTCGATGTTGCTGAACGCCCGCCAGTGCGGGCCCGCGGTGAACGAGTTCGTCAGGGTCACGACGCCGACGCGCCGGTCGGGCCGGAAGAACATCCGCGTGCTCTCGCCGAAGTCGCCGCCGGTGTGGCCCAGCGTGTAGAAGCCCCACGGGGCGTCGCTGTACCAGATCAGGCCCTGGTGCCATCCCACCATCCCGTGGAGCTGGTTCCGCCGGATCTCCCTGACCGTGTCGGTCTCCAGCACCCGCGCGCCCTGGAACGAGCCGAAATGCATGAACGCTCCCAGCCACCTCGCCAGGTGCAGCGCGCTCGTGCGCAGCGCGCCGTCGGGGTAGTCCGGGTAGCCGTACAGGTAGATGGGTTTCAGGCCCTGCCGGTTGTGCGCGTACGGCATCGCGATGTTCGTCGAGTCGACGTCGGCCAGGCGGTAGCCCGAGTGCGCCATCCCGAGCGGTTGCAGGATGCGGCGGACGCACCACGTGTCGAAGTCCACGCCGCTCACGGACTGGGCGACCAGCCCCGAGAGGGCCACGGCCAGGTTGGAGTAGGAGTATCGGGTCCCCGGCGCGCGCCGGTAGAAGTTGTGGTCGGCGTCGTACCTCCTGCCTCCGGGCTTGTAGTACGAGCGCATGAACCGCTCGAGCGAGATGGGGGAGTCGCCGTGGAAGTACAGGGTGTGCCTCGTCCACGGCGTGCCCCACACGTTCGAGCGGTCGCGGATCGCCGACGTGTGCGTCAGGAGCTGCCGCATCGTGACCGGGACCTTCGGCGCCGCGGGGATGTGAACCTCGAAGGGAAGGTAGGTGTTGACGTCCGCGTCGAGGTCGAGACGGCCGTCCTCGACCAGCGCCATGATCCCCGCGCACGTCACGGTCTTGGATATGGACGCCAGCTGGAAGGCGGTCTGCGGCGTCGCCCGGATGCCCTTCTCCCGGTCCGCCCAGCCGACCCCGGCCGAGTAGACGATCTCGTCGCCGCGGACGACGGCGACCGCGATCCCGGGGGTGTCGGCTTCGGCGAGGGACCGGACGAGGAAGCGGTGCAGCGAGTCCGTGCCGGCCGACGCGCGCCGGGTGAGCACCGCGGGCGCGACGGCGCCGACGGCGGCCGCCTTCGCGGCGTTGGCCAGGAACCGCCGCCGCGGCAGTGCGCTTCCCGTCATCCGTTCGAGGGTGCCGTGCGATGCGTGGCGGACTCCGGCTGGTGTCCGCTGCGGTCCTCTCATCGGTGCACCCCGGGCCCGGAGCTCTGTGTGGTGCCGGCCACCTCTTGTGCCAAGGCGTCCCCTCCCAGCCGCGATGGAGGCCGAGCATACGCTGCGACGTCCCGATCTGGGAATGTCCTGGGCGGCCCGCCCGCGTGCCGGCGCGATCACTCCCGACGCTGCCGAAATGCGACACCGCCCCGCTCGGGGTAGCCTTCCCCCGTCGAGGATAGGAGCCTGACATGGCAGCAGTGAACTGGCGGGCGCGTTGGGAGGAGGACGCCGACGGCGGCATGAGCGTCCTGCTCGAGCTCATCGACGGCCGGGGCACGCGCGCGGCGGCGATCCGGTTGACGACGCCTCAGGCGCTGCATCTGTCGGACGCATTGAGTGAGTCCTCGACGGCGGGCGAGCACTTCGGCGGGGGATCGGCCGTCGACTGAGCGCGGTGATCGAGGGAAGGAAGTCGAGGCCACTCCGGCGTGGCCGGCGAGAGGGGGGGACGATGAAACGGGCACTCGCGGCGGGATTCGTCGGGGCGATCGTTCTGACGACGATGCTGATGACCCCCGGCGCCCAGGCTGCGCCCATGGGCGGGCAGTCGACGTCGTGCAAGGTCGTTGCGAAGCTGAAGTTCAGGCCTCCCCTGAAGGAGGGCTTGAATCAGTTCGCCTTCATCAAGCTGTTCCTGAAGGTCCGGGACTGCTCCGGCGGTGTGGTGACGAGCGCCGACGGTTTGGGCGGATCGGAAGGCGACATCCGGTGCCACGACGGGGTCGTCAGGGGACACGCCGCCGCCAAGGGAAGGCTCGATTGGGACACCGGAGACCAGTCCGGGCTGAACTGGTTCTTCGAGTTCAACAAGTCGCGGCTGCGCGGCAAGGTCGTCGCCGGCCTGTTCGAGAACGACCGGGTCTTTGGGCGCTTCACTCTGACGCCGGTGAGGGGCCTCTGCGAAGACGGCAACCCGCTGGAGATGTCGAAGCTGAAGGGCACGCTCAAGCTCTGATCCGCCGGTCCGCCGGCGATGTCGGCGGCGCGCGGTACGTTCGCGGCGGATGACGACCATCGAGGCGGTCCGCGAGCTCGCCCTCAGCCTCCCGCGGTCGTACGAGGCCCTCGTCCACGACCGGGTCAAGTTCCGGGTGGGCCGCATCGTCTACCTGTCGTTCTCGCGCGACGAGACGCGCATGGGGTTCGCGTTCCCCAAGGAGGAGCGTGAAGCGCTCGTCGCGTCCGAGCCCGACACGTTCATGCTGCCGCGCCCTTCGGAGATGCGGTGGCACTGGGTGGTCGTCCGCCTCGACGCCATCGACGACGAGGAGATGCGCGAGCTGGTGATCGACGCCTGGCGGATGGTCGTGCCCAAGCGCGTCGCCGCGGAGCACCTCGGGGAAGATCCCGCGGGGTTCGGTCGCCGGGAGCGCTGACCCTTCGATCTCCGAGGTTGGCCGAACCGGACATATGGCCCCGAAACCCCCCGTTGGCATCATGGGCGGCATTGACATGGCACCGTAATGGTGTCATCATGGCACCATGGAAATCGATCCGTACGTCGACAGCATCCGACGCCAGCTGGAGATCACGGCCGAGGCCGGCGGAGAAGAGGCGCGGGCCGTGGCCGGGCGCCTGATCGCGCCCCTGGAGGCGGCGATCCGGCTCGCCGTGCAGGACGTCCTCGCTGCGGCGGCCGAGGAGATCACCCTGGACCTGGCGCCGGGGTCCGTGGAGCTCCGCCTGCGCGGTCGCGAGCCCGAATTCGTCGTGAGCCTCCCGCCCGCCGAACCGTCCGACGAGGATGCGGCCCGGGCCGGCGACTTCCCGGCGGGCGCATGGCTGCCAGCGGCAGGGGGAACATCAGAGGGGGACGAGGCCGCGATCGCGCGGATCAACCTGCGTCTGCCGGAGGGCCTGAAGTCCCGTGTCGAACAGGCCGCGGCCGGCGAGGGCCTCTCGGTCAACGCCTGGCTCGTTCGCGCCGCCGCGGCCGCGGTGGAGCGACGGGACCAGGTTCATCGACGGGAGCCTCGAACCCCGCACGGCGCGCAGCGCTACAGCGGATGGGCGCGATCGTGATGACGTCGCGTGACGGATCGGCCCCGGCAGGGCGGACGGAAGAGCGGCACGGCACCACGAGTCACGAGGAGGAACACGAAATGCCAACCTTCGACACACCGGAACCCATCTCGGTCACGCTGGAGCTCGCGATCGCCGACATCCGGGTCGCGGCCACCGACCGCCGCGACACCGTCGTCGACGTGCGGCCGAGCGACCCCTCGAAGAAGTCGGACGTGGCCGCAGCGCGGCAGACCCGCGTCGAATATGCCAACGGCGCGCTGCTCGTCAGGTCGCCGAAGGGGTGGCGGCAGCGGTCACCCTGGGGCCCAGGCGGAAAGGAATCGATCGACGTGCGCATCGAGTTGCCGTCGGGATCCTCCGTGCGCGGGGCCGCAGGCGTCGGGACTTTTCGCTGCACCGGACGAATCGGTGAGTGCCACTACCGGACCGGGGTCGGCGACGTCGTGCTCGACCGCACCGGTGCGTTGGAGCTCAAGGCGGGCGCCGGCGCCGTCACGGTCGAGAAGGTCGCCGGCACGGCCGAGGTGAAGACGGCCGGGGCCATCCGGATCGGACGCATCGACGGACCGGCGTCCATCAAGAACTCGAACGGCGACACCTGGATCGGCGAGGTCACGGGCGAGATCCGCGTGCGGGCGGCAAACGGCGCCATCGCGGTCGAGGTCGCGCGCGCAGCCGTCGCGGCCAAGACCGCCAACGGCAACGTGCGCCTCGATGAGGTTGCGCGCGGGCCCATCGTCGCCCAGAGCGCGTTCGGCGCGGTGGACGTCGGCGTTCGCGAGGGCGTTGCCGCGTGGCTGGACCTCGAGACGAAGTTCGGGACCGTGCACAACGACCTGGACGCAGCCGAACGGCCGCGGGCCGAGGACGAGGCGGTCGAGGTCCACGCGCACACGTCCATGGGCGACATCACCATCCACCGCTCGTTCACGAGCAACACCCCGAAGGAGGAGTCATGACCACCACCGTGACGACGCAGGCGCTGCGAGCCGCCGGCCTGCGGAAGTCGTTCGGCGACACGGTGGCGCTGGACGGCATCGACCTCAGCGTCGCGAAGGGCTCGGTCTTCGCCCTACTCGGCCCCAACGGCGCCGGCAAGACGACCACCGTGCAGATCCTGTCCACGCTCATCCCCGCCGACGCCGGCGAGGTTCGCGTCGCCGGGCACGATCCTGCGCGCGACCCGCAGGCCGTTCGCGACGCGATCGGCGTCACCGGGCAGTTCTCGGCCGTGGACAACCTGCTGACGGGGGAGGAGAACCTGGCGCTGATGGCCGACCTGCACCACCTGGACCGCGCCGAGGGCCGGCGGCGCGCCGCCGTGCTCCTCGAGCAACTGGACCTGGTGGAGGAGGGTCGGAAGCCGGCCGCCACCTACTCCGGCGGCCTTCGCCGCCGGCTGGATCTGGCGATGACCCTCATGGGCGATCCGCAGATCATCTTCCTGGACGAGCCGACCACCGGACTCGATCCGCGAAGCCGGCGCGCCGTGTGGCGGATCGTCCGTGGCCTCGTGGACCGAGGGGTCACGATCTTCCTGACGACGCACTACCTGGAGGAAGCGGATGAGCTGGCCGACCGGGTGGCGCTGCTCGACCACGGGAAGCTGATCGCCGAGGGGACCCCCGACGAGCTCAAGCGGCTGGTGCCCGGTGGACACGTCATGCTGGAGTTCGCCGATCCCGTCGCGCTGGACGACGCCGCCCGCGCCTTCCCGGCATGGGGAAGGGACGATGAGGCTCTCACCCTGCAGGTCCCGGGCGACGGCGACATCGGTTCGCTCCGCGAGCTGCTCGACCTCCTCGACCGTGCCTCGGTCCGGGTGGAGCGCCTCACGGTCCACACGCCGGACCTGGACGACGTGTTCCTGGCCCTCACCGGTCGGCCAGACGAAGAAGGAGACTCCCAATGACGAACAGACATGCGTATGCGCTGACGGACTCGGCCACGATGCTCCGGCGCAACCTCAAGCACATGGCGCGCTATCCGTCGGCGTCGGTGATGATCATCGGGATCCCGGTGGTCCTCCTGCTCCTGTTCGTCTACGCGTTCGGGGGCACGCTGGGCGCGGGGCTCGACGCCCTGACTGGCGGGCGGGAGGCCTACGTGAACTACGTGACGCCCGGGATCATCCTGGTGACGGTGGCGGGCGTCGCCCAAGGGACGGCGCTCGCCGTCTCGATGGACATGGCCGACGGCATCATCGCGCGGTTCCGCACGATGGGCATCGCGCGCGGATCGGTGCTGAACGGCCACGTCCTGGGCAGCACCCTGCAGACGCTGCTCGGCATGGTTGCCGTGATCGGGATCGCGGTGGCGATCGGCTTCCGGCCGAACGCCGGCCCCGGGGAATGGGTGGCGGCGGCCGGGCTGCTCGCGATGGTGACGGTCGCGATCACCTGGCTCTCGGTCGCGCTGGGCCTGCACGCGAAGAGCGTGGAGGCTGCAAGCAACGTGACGCTGCCCCTGATGCTCCTGGTGTTCATCGGCAGCGGCTTCGTGCCCACCGACTCGATGTCGGCCGGACTGGGGGCCTTTGCCGAGTACCAGCCGTTCACGCCGATCATCGAGACCCTTCGCGGGCTGCTGATGGGCACCCCGATCGGGCACAACGCGGTGTTGGCGGTCGCCTGGTGCGCCGCGATCGGGTTCTTCGGCTACTGGTGGGCGATGCGTCTCTACGACGGCGATCCCACGCGCCGGGTCCGGGTGCTGAGCGCCGGCGGCGCCTGAGCGCGCTGTCCGTCGTCGGGCATGCGGGCGGGGGATGGGGTTGCGAATGGAGCAACAGTGGCGATAGGGTCGGCTTCCGGTTTTGGGTTGTTTTCATAGGAAGGGGGAGCTTGTGACCAAACCGCGGTGGAGTCTCCGATGGGTCGGTCTCGGCGTCGCCGTGCTTCTGGTGGTGCTCGCGGCCGTGGGGGGCGGAATGGCGCTCCGGAGCAACAATGCGGCTTCTCACACCGAGAAGCATTCGGTGGCCGAGGGCGATCATCCGACGGAAGGCGACGGTGGGGGAGAGGGTGAGCAAGAGGCCACGAGCCACGGGGTCGAATCCACCGTCCACGACCCGAACGCCGGCTACGCCGGGTGGTTCTACGGACAGCGCTCGGCGCCGGGCAAGCACGTTCCGTCGGGGGCGCTCGCGGCGGCCTCCGAGGCCACCCAGGCGATGCAGGCCGACGGCAATGTGGCGCAGAGCGGCGCCGTCTGGCAGAACCTCGGCCCCGCACCCACCAACCAGGACGCACCCAAGTACCACGACCCGGTGTGGAGCAACTACGGCGGTGGCATCGGGCACGCGACCGGACGGGTGGCGGCCATGGCCGTCGATCCCACCGACGCGAACGTGGTCTACGAGGGCGGCGCGGACGGCGGCGTCTGGAAGTCGACCGACGGTGGCAAGTCCTGGTCGCTGATCAGCCAGGCACTTGGTACGCAGTCCATCGGCGCCATCGCCATTCCCCCGGGCGCGCACAACACGATCTACGTCGGCACCGGGGAATCGAACACGAATCAGGACTCCTACTTCGGCGACGGGATCTATCGCTCGATCAACGGGGGCAGGACGTGGGGGAAGGTCGGCGGGACGACGTTCGACCGCATGACCACCTTCGGGATCATCACCAGCGCGAAGGGCGGGCTCGTCTTCGCCGCGACCGACCGCGGGCTCTACCGGTCGGCCAACGCGGGCAGCACCTGGACGCCCGTGCTGGTGCCGGGTGACCCCGCGTTGTTCCAGTCCTTCGTCACGTCCGTCGCGTGGACCTACAACCCCGGCGAGCTCGTCGCAGCCGTCGGTTACCGCGGTGGCGGCTCCACGAACGGCCTGTACGCGTCGCGCGACAACGGCAAGACGTGGTCGCCGCTCGGGTCGCCCCCCGGCTTCGACGTCCAGAGCGACATCGGCCGGGTCGCGCTCGCGACGACGCCGGCCAAGCCGGGTCTGATCTACGCCGCGGTGCAGAGCGCGACGAAGTTCAACGGCGGCGGTGACTCCGTGTTCGACGGCGTCTACAAGACGACGAAGGGACCGGGCGGACCGTGGAAGGAGGTCCAGAGCGCCGAGCAGATGGCGACCAACCAGACGTCGGCGTTGACGGTCGAGCACGTCGGCCCCGGATACCAGCCGGGCATCCAGGCCTGGTACAACCTGTACGTCTCCATCGACCCGACCAACGCGAAGGACGTCGTGGTGGGGCTCGAGGAGGTCTGGAACTCCAAGGACGGCGGGGCGAAGTGGCAGGTCATCGGCCGCTACTGGAACTTCTGCCAGTCCAACCCGACGGGCAACGACTGGTGCAACTCCGGGCCGACCGCCGCACACGACGACCCACCCAGACCAGCACGGAGCGGCCTGGGGCGTCGCAGGCGGGAAGCCCGTCCTGTACGTCGGTGGAGACGGCGGTGTGTGGTCGCAGAAGGGGCCGAGCTGGAGCAACGACCACTGGACGAACGACAACACGAACCAGTCGACGACGCAGTGCTACTCGGCGGTCGCCTCGGCGGATGGGACCGTGATCTGCGGCCTGCAGGACAACGGCTTCGTCAAGTACGTGGGCAGCCGGCTGTGGCCGGCGATCGCCGGCGGTGACGGAGCCGAGGGCGCGATCGATCCGAACAACGCGAAGAAGCTGATCGGCTCCTACGTGAACATGAACATCTACGAGTCCCAGAACGGCGGGAAGACGTACACCACCATCTCGCCCGGAGACCCGTTCCCCCGGTTCATCTCGCCGATCTTCACCGACCCGACGAACTCGAACCACATCGTGACGTTGGGCGAGAAGGTCTGGTCGACGACGAAGGGCTACGCGACCACGAGTTCGGATTGGTCGGCGCTCAACGACCTCGGCTCGGGGCACCAGGGGACCGCGGGGTCGGTCTACGGCAATGACATGTACGTGGGCTGGTGCGGCCCGTGCAACCCGGCGAACTTCACCGGGGCCACGCCGTTCGTGAGCGGTCTGGTGTCGAACATCGGCGGCACGTGGCATTCGCTCGCGGCCAAGGGCCTGCCGAACCGGTACATCACGGCCGTGGTGCAGGACCCGAGCAACAACATGCACGTCTACCTCACCATGTCGGGGTACTCGCGCAACTGGATCCCCGGCGGCGGCAACGGGCACGTGTTCGAGTCCACCAACGGCGGGAAGTCGTTCACGGACATCTCAGCGGACCTGCCGGATGCGCCGGTGAGCTCCGCGATCCTCGTGAACGGCAACCTGATCATCGGGACCGACACGGCGGTGTTCGAGCGTCAGGCGTCCGGCGGCTGGCAGCTCCTCGGACGGGGCCTGCCGACCATCGTGATCGCCGACCTGACGACGATCCCCGGGTCGAACACGCTCGTCGCGGCGACGCACGGGCAGGGTGTCTGGACGCTGAGTCTGGGCAGCTGACCTGAGTGGCTGAGGCCGGGGCCGCCCGATCCGGGCGGCCCCGGCCGATGCCGGGCTTCGGCCGCTGGGATCCGGGGCCGTGAGAACATCTGCCCGTGCGGCTCCCATTCCGGATCCGGCGAGACACCCTGCGCGCGGACGCCGTCGCCGGCCTGGTGCTCGGCGTGCAGAGCGTGCCCGACGGGCTCGCAACCGGGCTGCTCGCGGGCGTCAACCCCCTCGCGGGACTGAACGCCTACCTCGTCGGCACCGTCACCGGCGCCGGCGTTCACCAGCTCCGCGTTCATGGCGGTCCAGGCGACCAGCGCGATGTCGATGATCATCGCCGATGTTCCCGGCGTCCACGGGGCTGCCGACCCCGCTCGCGCGCTGTTCACGCTCTCGATCCTGACCGGCGTCATCATGCTCGTCGCCGGCCTGCTGCGGCTCGGGTTCGTGCTGCGCTTCGTGTCGACGACGGTTGTCGTCGGCTTCATCAACGCGGTCGGGGTGAACATCGTCCTCGGCCAATTGGCGAACTTCACCGGCTACGCGTCCGACGCATCGAGTCGAATCACCCGCACCTTCGACACGCTGATCCACCCGGGCCGGATCGACGTGCCGACGCTCACGGTCGGCGTGTCGACCATCGTGCTGATCGTGGCGCTCGAGCACACGCCCATCGGGTCGCTGGGGCTCGTGGTGGCCGTCGTCGCCACCTCGGCCGCCGCCGCCGCGTTGGGGTGGACGAGCGTGCCGACCATCTCCGACCTCGGGATCGTGCCCGACTCGCTCCCCACCCCGGTGATGCCGATGCTCCGGCTGGTGCCCGAGCTCCTGATCCCCGCGGCTTCGCTCGCGTTCGTCGGATTGGTCCAGGGGGCCGGCATCTCGGCCAACCTTCCGAACCCCGACGGCACGTATCCGGACCCGAGCCGCGACTTCATCGGCCAGGGTGCGGCCAACGTCGCTTCGGGCGTGTTCCAGGGAATGCCGGTCGGGGGCTCGCTCTCGGCCTCGCTGCTGAACAAGGCCGCCGGCGCGCGTTCCCGCCAATCGCTGCTGATCGCCGGCGTCGTGATGGCGGTGGTCATCGTCGCCTTCGGGCGAGCGGTCGGCTCCATCGCGATGCCGGCCCTGGCCGGGCTGCTGATGCTGATCGGGTACCGGACGATCAAGCCGGCCGACCTCAGGTCACAGTGGAAGATCGGGACCGTGCAGCGTGTGGTGCTCGTGGTGACGTTCGCGCTCACGATGCTCATCCCGCTCCAGTACGCGGTCCTGGTCGGCGTGGGCCTGTCCGTCATCCTGTACGTCGTCCGGCAGTCGAACCAGGTCACGATCAAGAGCTGGCGCCTCGACGACCGCGGGCAGGTCATCGAAGGCGACCCGCCGCAGGTCCTCCCGGCGAACCAGGTGGTCGTCCTCCAGCCGTACGGAAGCCTGTTCTTCGCCTCGGCGCCCGTGTTCGAGTCCCAGCTTCCCGCACCGATCGACGCGTCGCGCAACTCGGTCGTCATCCTGCGTCTGCGCGGGCGCTCGGACCTGGGCACGACGTTCCTGGCCGTCCTGTACCGGTACGCGGAGGCGCTTGCGGCCGCCGGAAGCAAGCTCGTCCTGGTGTCCGTCGACGATCCGATCCGCGAGCAGCTCCAGGTTGCGCGGATCACCGAGGTGGTGCGCCCGGAAGACATCTACGGCATGGACGAACGGGTTGGCGCGACGCTGCGCCGGGCCCACCGCGATGCGCAGGGCTGGGTCGATGCCCATCGCGATGCCGGGCACCCGTAGGTCGAAGAACTCGGACCGTCAGGCCGAGGTGTCCGAGTCCTCGGGCGGGCCCGATGCCGGTGGGTCGTTCGGGCCGTCCGACGTGCGGCTGCCGACCACCCGGCGGACTTCGTCGCCGGCCTCGGTCAGCGTGACCTTGAGGGCGTCGGCCAGCTTCCGGCCCGTATCGCGGACGTGATCGCGGGCGTCGCCGTCCCTGAGCGTGTCGCCCAGCGCCGTGAACGCGCGGTCGAGCTCATCGGTCGCCTGCCGGATCGCGTCGCCGACGGCATGCTCCTCGGCGGCCGGCGGGCTGGCGCCCCGCTCCTCGCCCAGCTGCCGGTACCGTTCCGAGATGATCCGCCCGAGCTTCTCGAAGCCTTCTCCGACGTCGTTCCACGCACGCTTCGTCTCGTCCATCCGACCCACCTCCTCGTGGAATTATCTGCCATGCCATCCGCGGCTACACTTCCGTGCTCGACCTCAGGGAGGCGGCATGGCCAGCGCGCGGCTCACACGCTCCGAGACGGACAAGAAGATCGCCGGCGTGGCGGGAGGGATGGCCGCGTACTTCGGTGTGGACGCGGTCCTCGTCCGGGTGCTGTGGGTCGTCGCCGCGCTGATGGGCTGGGGGCTCATCGCCTACGTAGTCCTCTGGATCGTCCTGCCGAAGGGTCCGGGGTCGACGCCGGCCGTCCGCCTGGCCGAGGAGCGCTACGCACGGGGGGAGATCACCGCCGAGGATCTGAAGCGCATCCGGGAGGACCTGCAGGGCGGCACCTGACCGGAAGCGGAAATGCCGAGCGGCCGGCGCCGTTGGCGCCGGCCGCTCGAGGTGCGGACCTTGCTGTGATGCTTTGTCGGCTGCTGGTCTAGTGGAGGACGAACATCCAGTCGCCGTAGTTGTAGCCCAGGCAGTCCACCAGGTAGCGGCCGTTGTTGAACGTCGTGCAGCCGCTGCCGAACGCGTCATGCCGGTCGATCCAGTCCGGCGCGAACCCCTGCTGCTCCTGCTGCATCTCCCAGTACCACGGACCCGCAGAGTCGTAATTCTGCACCGAGACCCAGTTCACGCCCGGCTTCGCGACGCACGCCTTGGAGAGCGTGATCGTGGTCGTGGCGTGCGTCGGGTACTGCCCCCCGCTCGGCGAGCCGGTCACCGTCTGCGTCGCGCACAGAATGGCGTTGTCGTTGGGCTCGGCGTTCAGGTTCCGGTAGAAGGTGACGTTGAACTGTTCTGTCGGAGAGGTGCCGTAGTAGCCGTTGACGACGACCTTGTGGATGGTGCGCTGCCTCTTGGTGGAGTTGTGGGCGCACCGGAAGTCGGCCGCGCCGGCCGTGTCGAACGTCGTGCCGGAGGTGTCGTTCCAGCCGATGATCCCGTCCGGAGTCGCCAGCTCCGTCCCGAAGGCCGTCTTGCACTTGCCCGTCGCGGTGACCTTGGCCGGGGCTGCGACCTTGCCCTGGTGTCCGGCTGCCAGAGAAACGGGCACGCGCTTACCGACGGAAGCGCCGGCGCCCGAAACGAACGCGGGCGAAGCGGCGAGTGCCAGAGACGTGACACCAACAAGTACGAGCGTGCGTATGCGCATACATCTCCCCCTCTCGATGAGGCTCTACTCGTGAAGCGCTCGCACTGTTGTCCGCACCCCTTGCGAGCGACGGAATAGTCACAGATATCCTGTGAGAAAGCAAGATCACTCGCCCTATTCGGTGAATTGCTGTGGCTTCACCCAGCCGCAGGCCCCGGCGAGCCGTTCTCGCGGCGGCGCATCGAGAAGCAGGTGCCCCCGGCAGGACTCGAACCTGCGCTTCCGGCTCCGGAGGCCGGCGCTCTATCCGCTGAGCTACGGGGGCGTGTCGGGCCGCCCAGCCCGGCAACCCTCGTCCGCATGGTAGCAATCCGGCCTTCCGGCGGGTCGACCCATTCGCGCGGCGGGCGTAAGCTGCTCCGGCCATCTGTCCGGCTGAATCGAGAAGGGGGAAGGGGATGCATCCATCCGCGCGTCGGATCGCGCGAGGGCTTCGGCGCCTCGCGATCGTACCGGTATCGGTCCTCACCGTTCTGGCGATGAGCTCGGCCGCTTCCGCGAACGTTCCGCTCAAGAAGGTCAGTCACGACCCCTTCACCAACCTCGCCGGGAACCTGTGGCACCAGACGCAGGTCGAGCCGGACACGTTCGGCTGGGGCTCGACCATCGTCTCCGTGTTCCAGACCGGTCGCTACACCGACGGCGGCTCGGACGACACCGGGTGGGCGACGTCGACCGACGCCGGCGCGACGTGGCACCACGGCTTCATGCCCGGCATCACGGCCCAGTCCAACCCGCCGGGTCCGTACCTGCGCGTGAGCGACCCCTCCGTCGCGTACGACCCCAAGCACAAGGTGTGGCTCGGTTTCTCGCTCACGGTCGACAACGTGAACACCGCCCTCGTGAACCGGTCGACCGACGGCGGGCTGACCTGGAAGAAGCCCGTGATCGTCTCCACGCCGTCCGGTGGCTCGGACTACGACAAGACGTGGATCGCGTGCGACACGTGGTCGGCCAGTCCCAACTACGGGACGTGCTACACGGAGTGGGACAACTACGTCAACGGCGACACGGTCATGATGAGCCGCTCGACCGACGGCGGGAAGACGTGGACGCTGGCCTCGGTTGCGGGGGCGCACGGCCTCGGCGGCCAGCCCGTGGCGCAGCCGAACGGCAACGTCGTCGTTCCCTACCTGGCCGACGCGGGACAGATCCAGTCGATCGTCTCGACCGACGGCGGCAAGACCTACACCGGCCCGTACACCGTCTCGAGCCAGAGCGACCACGGCGTCGTCGGCATGCGGACCGAGCCGCTGCCGTCGGCAGAGATCGACGGGAACGGGCAAGGTCTACGTGGTCTGGCAGGACTGCCGCTTCCGCAGCGGGTGCAGCGCGAACGACGTCGTCATGTCCACGTCGATGAACGGCCAGTCGTGGTCGTCGGTCGTGCGCATCCCGATCGACTCGGTCGGCGGCACGGTCGACCACTTCATCCCGGGGATCGGCGTCGACCGGGCCACGTCGGGCGGCACGGCGCACCTGGGGCTGACGTACTACTACTTCCCGAACGCCGGCTGCTCGTTCGCTGCCTGCCAGCTGGACGCCGGCTTCGTCAGCTCCACCGACGGCGGCGGCACGTGGTCGGCGCCGACGCAGATCCTCGGGCCGATCAGCCTGTCCGTGGCTGCCGAACCCCGGCGGCCGGTTCGTCGGGCGACTACATCTCGACCTCGATCGTCGGCGGCGTCGCCCACACGGTGATCGCCAACGCCACGGGGAGCTCGTGCGTGCCGAACCAGCTCAAGGCGTGTCACGAGCCGATGGTGTCGCCGAAGAACGGCATGGCCATCACGGGTGGCAGCCGCGTTGCTCGGAGCCCGGCCATCCGGTCGGTGCGGTCCGACCACGTGGCGCTGCGACACCCGATTCTCTAGGCCGTCGTCGGTTCGACGTTCCGGGTCGGTCGCCGCGTCCTCAGGACGCGGCGGCCGACCCGAGCGTCCTTCCCATCAGGAAACGACGACCGACACGGGCGGTGACCAGTCCGGACCGGCCGTGTGGCCCTGGTCACGGATGCGGGCGCGGAACTGGTACGTGCCCACGCCGCTCGCCAGCAGCGACCCGCTCATCGACGTCACGCCGTCCTTCCAGGTGACCCAGTCGGACCCGCCCGGCGGCAGGTACTGCACGTCGAAGAACAGTCCCGTCGGCGGTGCGGCTGTTGCCCACGTCACCGGGATTCGGGTGCCGACGCCGGCCGCCGCCGGCGCGTTCACCGGGACCCCGATGCTTGCCGTGTCGCCGTTGATCGTGTCCATGTAGCCCCACGTCCCCGCGAAGGCGAACGCGTGCTGGAAGAACGAGACGGGGGAGCGCTGCCCGGAGTCGTACATGACCAGGCCCGTCTCGTCGGCGATCCGGTGGTTGCCGGGCGCCTCGAGCACCCACTGGGCCGTGTCGCCGAGCGCGATCGTCCGTTGCGCCGGCACGAGCCCCGGCGCGATGTCCAGGACGTAGCCGGTGTGGGGCGACGCCGTCGGGATGCGGCCGATCTCACCGGACAGCGCGTTCGCGAACCACATGTTCCCGTCGGGGCCGATCGTGATCCCCATGGGCTCCTGGTGGACCGTGTAGCTCGTCAGGAAGGACCCGTCCGGGCGCAGGACCGTGATCCGGTTGGCGTCGGGCTCGGTCACCCAGAGGTTCCCGTCGATGCCCGTGGTGATGCTGCCGGTGTTCGAGGAGCTGCCCGGCAGGTCGTACTCGACGATCTTCCCTGTGCCGGTGACCGCGCCGACCGCGTGCTGCACGTCGCTGAGCTCCGTGAACCACACCCGGCCGTCGGGGCCCGCGGCGTCCCAGGCGGGAAGGTGCTGGTCGGAGAACGGCGGGGCCGGGATCCCGTACCGCTTGATCTTGTTGCCGTTCTTCCAGATCTTGTCGACGGTTCCCTTCGCCTCGCCGTCCGCGACCCCGAGCTCCTCGACGGCCCACAGCTTGGCGTCGGGACCGGTTGCGATGCCGATGCCGAAGCAGGCGCACGGGAACAGCTGGTGGTTGACCACATCGCCGTCCTTCGTCAGGTGCGAGACGTCGTTCTCCACGTCCTGCCCCGCGCCGGAGTCGACCCACCAGACGTCGCCGTTCGGCGCGACCGTGATGCCCGTCGGCCGTGCGTCCACGCCGGGCGCGTAGTACTCGTGCACCAGCTGCCCGTCCGTGTTCACCGCGCCGGCCTTGTCGTTGATGTTCTCGGTGAACCACAGGTTGCCGTCGCGGCCGGCGACGATGTCGTAGGGGAGCTTGCCGTCGCCGATCGGGTACTCGGTGACCTGTCCGTCGGGCGGTGATCTTCCCGATCATGTCCGAGTTGGTGTCGGTGAACCACAGGTTCCCGTCGGGCCCGGGCGTGATGCGCCACGGCCGTGTGTGCAGGCTCGGCACGAAGAAATAGGAGATGCGGGTCTTGCCGGCCGCGCCTCGGTGTGCGCCCGCGGCGGATGCCGAAGACAACGTTCCCGTGACGAGCGCGATCACGGCGACCGACAGCGTCAGCGGCACGCGCGCACGTACGGTCCAACCCCGATGTGTCGTCGAGCGAGCGGAAGCGATCATCCCCCACATCCCCCTTCGGCGCAGTCTGTTCGTGCGTTATAGCACCGGCGGCCGCGCCGGCGGAAGAGTGGATCCCGGCCGCCCGGTGGCTTCGGTCGCGTACGCGCCGCCCGTAGACTCTGCGCATGGTTCGGGACGACCTGATCGGAGCGTTGTCGGAGGCCGCGGACGCCGTTGCGGCCTCCGTCGGGCTCGACGCCGGCGGGCTGCCCACACCCGAGCTGGAGCGCCCCAGACAGAAAGAGCACGGGGACTGGGCCACGAACCTGGCCCTGGTGCTTGCGCCGAAAGCCGGGCGCCCGCCACGGGAGATGGCCGAGGCCTTGGTCGCGGCCTTCCCGTCGACCGACGTCGTGGAGTCGCTCGACGTGGCCGGGCCGGGATTCATCAACATCAGGCTCCGCCCCGTCTGGTTGCACGACGTCCTGCGGGACGTCCTGGAGCGCGGCCCGCAGTACGGGCGTCGCGCCGAGCCCAGGGGCTCGCGCGTGCAGGTCGAGTTCGTCTCCGCCAACCCGACTGGGCCGCTGCACGTCGGGCACGCGCGCAACACCGTGCTGGGCGACGCGATCGCCTCGGTCCTGGAGGCCGACGGGTACGGCGTCGAGCGCGAGTACTACTGGAACGACACCGGGTCCCAAATGGAGCTGCTGGGCGAGTCGGTGGAGGCGCGATACCTGACGCGGTTCGGCGTCGAGACGCCGGTCCCGGAGAACGGCTACCAGGGGGAGTACGTCGACGAGCTCGCCGGGCAGATCGCCGGCGAGGTGGGGAACCGGTACGTGCATCAGGCTCCGGACGCGCGCCGGTCGTGGTTCGTCGACGAGAGCCGCCGCCGCATGATCGAGTGGATCCGGCGCACGCTCGACCGCTTCGGCGTCCATTTCGACTCGTGGTTCTCGGAGGCCACGCTCGAGGAATCGGGCGGCATCGAGGAGGCCGTCAAGCTGCTGCGAGAGGCCGGCGACGCGTACGACGCCGAGGGCGCGGTGTGGTTCCGCTCGACCGCGTTCGGCGACGACAAGGACCGGGTGCTCATCCGCGGGACCGGAGCGCCGACCTACTTCGCCAAGGACGTCGCGTACCTGCGCGACAAGTTCGCACGCGGATTCGACCGGCTGGTGTACGTGTGGGGCGCCGACCACCACGGCGACGTCGTCCGGGTGCGCGGCGCTGCCCAGGCGCTCGGCTACGACCCGGGCGCGATGGAATTCGTTCTCTACCAGTTCGTCTCCCTGTACCGCGCGGGGGAAGCCGTGAAGATGAGCAAGCGGGCCGGCGACCTCATCACGCTGGACGAGCTGCTGGACGAGGTCGGCCCCGACGCGGCCCGGTACACGCTGCTGGCGCGCTCGAGCGACTCGCCCATCGACTTCGACATCGAGGTCGTCACGCGGCAGACGATGGACAACCCGGTCTACTACGTGCAGTACGCGCACGCCCGCATCGCGAGCCTGCTGCGGGTGGCGGAGGAGCGAGGGGTCCATCTCCCGCCGTGGCAGGAAGTGGACCTGCACGTCCTGACCGAGCCCGCCGAGCTCGACCTGTTGCGCGAGCTCTCGGAGTTCCCCGAGACCGTCGCGGCGGCGGCGGCGGGTCTGACGCCGCACCGCCTCGCGCACTACACCGAGTCGGTGGGCGCCGCCTTCCACCGCTTCTACAACGAGTGCCGGGTCATCGGCGACGATGCCGGGCTCACCCATGCGCGCCTGTGGCTGTCGGCCGCTGCGAAGCAGGTGATCGGCACGGCGCTCGGACTCCTCGGCGTGCACGCACCGGAGTCCATGGAGCGCCTCGACCAGGACGACCCGGAGTGACCCGGTGGCAGACGCGCCCGCGTTCACGATCCGGCCCGCGTCCCCGCGCGACGTCCGTTCGTTCCTCGACCTGTATCGCGTGGTCGCCGCGGAGGGACGGTTCATCCGCACCGAGGAGCCTCGCGCCGCGGGCGTCTACCGCAGGCTGTTCCGCGAATCGGTCACGCCCAACCGGGCGCGGCTGTTCGCCGTGTCCGGCGACCGCGTGATCGGCGAGATCGGCGTGGAGCGCGAGGACCACCCCGTGACGCGGCACGTCGCCTCGATCGGCATGATGGTTGCGCCGGACTGGCGAGGCCGCGGGGTCGGCTCGGCGCTCATGGAGGCCGCCATCACGTGGTGTCGCCGGGAGGGCGTGGAGAAGATCGAGCTGTCGGTCTACCCGGACAACGCCGCCGCCCGGGCGCTGTACACGAAGTTCGGTTTCCGCGAGGAGGGCCGCTTGAGCGGCCACTCGAAGAAGCGTTCGGGCTATCTGGACGAGGTGCTGATGGGCCTGTGGCTGCGAGAGCGGGCGTCGTGAGCCCCCACCTCTGGCGCGGGATCATCGAGGAATACCGCGAACGACTCCCCGTCACGGATGCCACGCCGGTGGTGACGCTCGGGGAGGGGGACACGCCGCTGGTGCGATCCCGGTCGCTCTCGGAGGAGACCGGCTGCGACGTCTACCTGAAGTTCGACGGCGCGAACCCGACCGGCTCGTTCAAGGACCGGGGCATGACCCTGGCGATCTCCAAGGCGGTCGAGGAAGGGTCGAAGGCCGTCGTGTGCGCCTCCACCGGGAACACGAGCGCCTCCGCATCGGCGTACGCGGCCAGGGCGGGGCTCACCTGCGCGGTGCTGCTGCCGGCGGGCAAGGTCGCGACCGGCAAGTTGGCGCAGGCAGTCGCGCACGGCGCGCGGCTGCTGCAGGTGGACGGCAACTTCGATCAGGCGCTCGAGGCGGCGCGCGATCTGGCCGGCCGCGCGCCGGTGACGCTCGTCAACTCCGTGAACCCGTTCCGGCTGGAGGGTCAGAAGACGCTCGCGTTCGAGGTGTGCGACGCGCTCGGCCGCGCCCCGGACCTGCATCTGCTTCCGGTCGGCAACGCCGGCAACATCAGCGCCCACTGGATGGGCTACGGCGAGTACCTGCAGGGCGGCGTGATCCACGAGCCGCCGCGGCTGTTCGGCTTCCAGGCGGCCGGCGCGGCGCCCATCGTGGAGGGGCATCCTGTGGCCGACCCGACGACGATCGCCACCGCGATCCGGATCGGGAACCCGGCGTCGTGGGAGAAGGCCGTCGCCGCCGCGACGGAGTCCGAGGGCGGGATCGCCGCGGTGAGCGACCGCGAGATCCTCAGCGCCTACCGCCGGGTCGCCCGTGAGGACGGACTGTTCGCGGAGCTCGCGTCGGCGGCGTCGATCGCGGGGCTCCTGCAGATGCACCGGGAGGGCCGTCTGCCGCCCGGCTCGCTCGTGGTGTGCGTGCTCACCGGGCATGGGCTGAAGGAACCGGACTGGGCCATCGCCGGCGCGCCGCTGCCGGTCACGATCCCGCCCGACGCGGCCGCCGTCGCGGACGCGCTCGGACTGGTCGAACCGTGAAGCTGCTCGCGCGCGCCCCCGCCACCGTCGCGAACCTCGGCCCGGGGTTCGACTGCCTGGCGCTCGCCCTCGACCTGTGGAACGACTTCGAGGTGGACACCGACGCCCAGCCCGGCATCGAGGTCCGGGGCGAGGGCGCCGAGGAGCTCGCCGATCCCGCCAACAACCTCGTGATCCGGGCGGCGGAACGGGTCGCGTCGGCGGCCGGCGCCGAGCTTCCCCCCTTCCGGCTCCGCTGCGTCAACCGCGTGCCGCTCGCGCGGGGCCTCGGGTCGTCGGCGACCGCCGTGAGTGCCGGGGTCCTCCTCGCCGAGGCGCTGACCGGCGCTCCGCTGTCGGAGGACGACCGGCTGCGTCACGCGGTCGAGGTGGAGGGTCATCCCGACAATGTCGCCGCCTGCCTGCTGGGCGACCTGGTGCTGGTCCACCGGCCGAGCCCGGAATCCGGCCCGCAGGCGGTCCAGCTCGCGGCCGACCGGTCGCTCCGGCCGGTCGTCTTGGTGGCGACGTCCGAGCACATCTCGACGGAGGAGGCCCGCCGCGCCCTCCCGGCGGAGATCGCGTTCGGTACCGCCGCGGCGACCGCCGCCCGCACGGCGCTCGCCGTCGTCGCCCTTACCGAGCGGCCCGACCTGCTGCCGGCCGCGCTGGTGGACGAGCTCCACGAGCCGTACCGGCTGCCGCTGGCGCCCAAGGCCGCGGCGCTGCACGCGCTGCTTCGTTCCCTCGGCTACGCGGTGTGCCTCGCCGGCTCGGGCCCGTCGCTGCTGCTGTTCGAACCGCCCGACCGTCCGATCCCGGATCCGGGAGCCGGCTGGGAGGTCCTTCGGCTCGCGATCACGCCGCAAGGGGCGTACCTCTCGCCGACATGAGCGCCATTCGCCCTCGTCGGCTCGTTGCCCGGGCAAGGGCCTGCTTCTAGACTGCCCGCAAGCCAACGATCGGAAGATCGCTCATCCCGCAGGCTCCCGCCGACGAAAACCCTTTCAGCAATGGATCCACTGCCGATCACGTCCGAAGAGGAGTCCCCGGAGGTCGCGCCGCGTCCCCCGTCCGAGGGCGTCCCCGAGCTGCTGACCGACCTGGCCAGCAAGGTCATCGCGACCAAGGAAGGCGAGACCTTCCTCTATTCGGACACCGAGGGCAACCTCGACGACCGGAAGGAATTCGGCCTCGGGCTGTACCACCGGGACACCCGCTTCCTGTCCCACTACCGGATGAAGCTCTCAGGCCGCGACCCGGTGCTGCTCTCGTCCTCGGGCGAGCGCGGCTACTTGTCGGCGGCCGACCTCACGAACCCCGACCTGTACGACGACGACCAGCTCGCCGTGCCGCAGCAGACGCTGAACATTCGGCGCGTGCGGGTGATCGCCGGGCAGGTCTACGAGCGGATCCGGATCAAGAACTACAACGCGTCGCCTGTGCGGCTCACCATGTCGTTCTCGATGGCCGCCGACTTCGCCGACATTTTCGAGGTGCGCGGGCTGAAGCGCACCACGCGGGGCCACTACAAGCCGCCGAGGGCCTCGGGCTCGAAGGTCGAGTTCGCATACCAGGGCGTCGACGGCGTGATCCGCCGGACGGCCATCGAGTTCTCGCCGAAGCCCGACCGCCTCGAGGTGGTGGGCGACCGCGTCGAGATCGACTTCGGGCTGGACCTCGCGCCGCACCAGACACGGGTGGTGGCCGCGACCTTCGACCTGGTGGTGGGCAAGGAGCAGATCGAGCCGGCCGACTTCGACACGGCCGTGCACCGGCTCCGCCGCTCGTACGAGGACTGGGAGCGGGAGTGCACGCAGATCGTCACCGACAACGAGGTCTTCAACAACCTGCTGGAGCGGGGGCTGCGCGACCTGCGCGCGCTGTACACGCGATCCGACGGCGGGCAGGTCCTGTCGGCCGGCATCCCCTGGTACGTGGCGGTGTTCGGCCGCGACGCGCTGATCGCCTCGCATCAACTCTTGACCGTGACGACGCGGCCGGCGCGCGACGCGCTGAAGCTGCTGGCCAAGCACCAGGGCACGAAGGAGGACGCCTGGCGTGACGAGGAGCCCGGCAAGATCCTCCACGAGATCCGCCGGGGTGAGCTGGCCGGGGCCGGCCTGATCCCGCACTCGCCCTACTACGGCAGCGTCGACTCCACGCCGTGGTTCGTCCTGCTGTTCGCGCAGTACTTCCGCTGGACCGGCGACCGCGCCACCGCCGAGGAGCTGCTTCCGAACGTCCGCGCCGCCCTCGAATGGATCGACCGGTACGGCGACATGGACGGCGACGGGTTCATCGAGTACCGCATGCAGTCCGACGCGGGGCTGGTGAATCAGGGCTGGAAGGACTCGTGGGACGCCGTGGTGCACGCCGACGGGACGCTCGCGGCGGGCCCCATCGCGCTCTCCGAGGTCCAGGCCTACGTGTACCTGGCGAAGCAGCGGGCCGCGGACGTCTTCGAGGACCTGGGCGACTTCCGAACCGGGGTGCGCCTGCGCGAGGAGGCCGCCGACCTGAAGCGCCGGTACAACGACGCGTTCTGGATGGAGGACGAGCAGTACTACGCGATGGCGCTCGACGGGGACAAGCGGCAGGTGCGATCCGTCACGTCGAACCCCGGCCACGGGCTGTACTGCGACATCGTCGACACCGACAAGGCGCCGTCCCTTGCGCGCCGGCTCCTGCAGCCGGACATGTTCAGCGGCTGGGGCGTCCGCACCATGAGCAAGAGCGCTGCCGCGTACAACCCGATGAGCTACCACAACGGCTCGGTGTGGCCGCACGACAACGCCCTGATCGCGGCGGGGCTGAAGCGGTACGGCTTCGACCGCGCGGCCAACCGCGTCGCGACGGCGATCTTCGACATGGCCGCGTCTGCCGACTACATGCGGCTCCCCGAACTCTTCTGCGGGTTCACCCGCCGCACGCCGAACCAGCCGGTCGGTTACCCCGTTGCGTGCTCGCCGCAGGCGTGGGCCGCGGGGTCGCCGTTCCTGCTGCTGCAGGCGATGCTCGGGCTGTCCGCGCAGGCGCAGAACAACGTCCTGACGGTGAACAAGCCCCACCTGCCGCCGTGGCTGAACACGGTGGAGCTGCGCAACCTCCGCGTGGGGTCCAGCTCCATCTCGGTCGCTGTTTCGGCGCGAGGGCGAGCTGTCGGCGTTCTCGCTCCTCGACCGCAAGGGGGACGTCCGCGTGCTCATGGAGGAGTGACACTCCACGGGGCCGGGAAAACGGAGCGCGGGGCGCCTCCTGTCGGAGGCGCCCCGTTGTCGTTCCGGCGGTGCCGCGCGCTACGAGAGCGCTCGCACCAGCTTCGTCATCAGCGCCGACCCCAGCCCGGTCACGTCGTCGTAGCCGGGGGTCGTGTGCAGCGTGCCGGTGTCGTTCATGCTGCGCAGCGAGAACGAGCGGCCCTGCGACGGGCTCTGGCTGTTGACCCAGTTGGAGCGGACGACGGCCACCGTCTTCGCCGGGTCCACGATGTCGCGGAACGAGTCCGACCCCGCCAGCTGGTACAGCGCCGGGTTGACGAACCCGAGGTCGTGGCCGGCCGCCTGGTTGGCCAGCGCCATCATCCCCGCGAACAGCGGTGACGACAGGCTGGTCCCTCCGATCCGGTACTCGTCGTACTTGTCGCCCTGGTGGTGGAAGTACTGGGTCTCGCCGACCAGGAACCCCGTGTTCGGGTCGCCGACGGCCGCGACGTCCGGCACGACGCGGTTCTCGTTGCCGTGGCCCCAGTACCCGGACAGCGATTCGGGAACGATGCCCTTCTGGTAGTCGGGCTCGTCGAAGACCCTGCTCGTGCCCCCGCCGCCGCCGTACAGGTAGAGCCCCGGCGGCTTCGGCTTCCACCGCTGTCCGCGCGACAGGAAGGACACTCCGGTGCCCCAGCCCGTCTCGAACAGGTAGTCGTTGGCCTTGCCGACGGCCAGGCTGGTGCCGCCGACGGCCGTCACGTTCGGGCTCGAGGCGGGGTAGTCCGTCCGCCGCTTCCCCAGGCCGCCGCACAGGCCGTCGGGGTCGAGCTCGTCGCCGCAGTCGCCCGAGGAGAAGTACACGCCGATGCCCTCGGCGATCGCCTGCTTGTAGACGGCCTCCTCGGCATCCCGGTCGGCGTCGCTCTCACCGGCGAGACCGTAGGAGTTCGTGATGATCGACGCGCGGTGGCCGTCCACGATGTCGATCATCCGGTCGAGCAGGCTCAGGGACTGTTGGTCCTTGGCGCCCTCGAACAGCAGCGTCGCGCCGGGCGCCATCGAGTGGACGGCGTCGAGGTCGAGCGCCTCCTCGCCGTACCATCCCCGCTTGCCCTGGTGCCGTCCCTTCGCGGGCGCGGCGTTGCGCTGGACCAGCACGGGGACGGGTAGCCCGTGGCGGGCCGAGTACTTCTTGAGGTCGATCTTCATCGTCGGCGCGTGGAAGGCGTCGATCACGGCCACCGTCTGGCCGGCGCCGTCGATGCCCGATCGCGATGACCTGGTCCACGCCGTAGGCGCCCTGGATCTGCTGCGGGGTGTAGCCGCATGGGGCCCACGGCCGGTGCGATCCGTAGGCCTTGGGCTTGTTCGTCGCGATCTTCTCGCCCCAGTACGTCGAGCAGGGCTTGCCCACGCGGAAGCCGTAGGGCGGCGGGGCGTTCGGCGATTCCAGTCCCATGGGAACGGCCTCGGTCTGCGCGAGGCCGACGACGCCCTGGACGATGCCGGACAGCGAGGACGGCACCGCCGGCGACGCGGCGGGCGCGCGCATCGTGCGGGCACCGATTCGGTAATAGTTCAGCGAGGTGCCGAACGCCGCCTCGGCCTGCGCTACGGATCCCGACGCGAACACCAGCAGGTGGTTGGCCGGCACCGACGTCACGTGCAGGCCGTTTCTCCGCAGCCAGGAGGCGACGGCGTTCACGTCCGACGCCGCCGGCGAGAAGCGCGCGTGGAACTGCGCGGGCGTCAGGTACCGGCCGTACGACGGGCTGCGCGGGTCGGACACCGCGGCCGTCAGCGCGTCGAGCCCCGTCTGATCACGGAAGCCGAGGACCACGGCCAAGTCGACGCGCTCGGCGCGCCCCGCATGGCGGACGAACCGTGCGCCGGTCGCCCACGCGGGCCGGCCCACGACGGATACCGAGCCGGACGCGAGCGCGGGCGCCGCGAGCGAGGCGGCCAGCAGTGCCACCATCGCAGCGCCGACGAACGGCCCAACGAGATCGGAACGTCGCATTCCCCCTCCTTGGTTCAATTGCCCCCCTGCCGGATGAAGCCAGCCCCGAACCGCAGCCCCGGGGCCGCCAACTCTATCCCGCCCCTCCGGGAAAGGTATTGGCCGAACGACCGAATCGGCGGCCCGGGGGTCTCGGGTACGCTCCTTCGGTGACGACCTACCTGGTGACCGGAGCGGCCGGGTTCATCGGCTCGCACGTCTGCGACCGGCTGCTGGCCGAGGGGGGCACGGTCGTGGCCGTGGACGACCTCACGACCGGCCACATCGCGAACCTGTCCGACGCCAGGGGGTACGGCGCGCGGTTCTCGTTCCACGACCTGGACGTCCGCACGGAGGGGCTGGCCCAGTTCGTGCGGAAGAACGAGCCCGAGGTGGTCCTGCATCTCGCGGCCCAGGCGGGTGTCCGCCCATCGCTGAAGGACCCGCTCCACGACGCCAGCGTGAACGTGCTCGGCACGCTGAACGTGCTGGAGGCGGCGGTCGCATCGGGCGCGCGGAAAGTCGTGTACGCGGCCTCCGGCGGGACGCTCTACGGCGAGCCGCGCACCATTCCCGTGAGGGAACGCCAGCGCTGGAGCAGCAGGCCGGCCTCCCCGTACGGCATCTCCAAGCGCGCGGTCGTCGACTACCTGGAGTTCTACCGGACCTCGCGCGGGCTCGACTTCACCGCGCTGGCGCTGGCAAACGTCTACGGCCCGCGGCAGGACCCTCAGGGCGAGGCCGGCGTCATCGCCGTGTTCGCTCGAATGATGCTCGGCGGCGAGCAGCCGGTCGTCCACGGCGACGGCTCGCAGACGCGCGACTACGTCTTCATCGACGACACGGTGCACGCGTTTTCGCTCGCCACCGGCGACATGGGGTCCGGCGCGTTGCTGAACGTCGGGACCGGGATCGAGACGAGCGTGACGGGCATCTATCGGATCCTGGCCGAGGTCACCGGGTACGGTGGCGAGCCGAGGTTCGATCCCGCCGCCGACGCGGGCCTGTCGCGCATCACGCTCGACCCCACCGAGGCGGAGGCCAAGCTCGGGTGGCGGCCGTGGACGACGGTCGAGGACGGGCTGGCCGAGACCGTCGCCTACATCGCCACCGGCGACCGCGAGTCCGCCTGACGCGTCACGCGGTGCAGCCCTGCGTGGAGATCGGCGCCGTGCGGCCGACGCCCTGGCGGATGTCGGGCGCCACCTGATTCGCGGTGAGCGCGTAGCCGACGTGCTGCTCGGTCGTCGACGCGGCGAACACGATGCCGGCGACCTCGCCGGACGACAGCACGAACGGCCCCCCGGAGTTCCCCGGCCGGACGTTCGCCTGGAGCTCGTACACGTCACGCGTCACGGTCGCGTGCCCGTAGATGTCGCGGCCCTCCGCCGACAGCTCGCGGCGGATCGCCGCGCCCCCTGCCGCGAGGGGGCCTCCGCCGGGGTAGCCGAGGACGGCCCCCTTCGTTCCGCGGTCGAGCGACTCCCGGTGCAGAGCGAGCGGGGGCCCGAGCGGACCCTGCACGTGCAGCACGGCGACGTCTGTCCGCGGGTCGAACAGGACCGGCGTGGCGGCGAGGTCGTCGCGGCCGGGCGACTGCACCACGGGCGAGCGCACGCCGGCGACCACGTGCGCGTTGGTCACGACATAGCCCGGCGCGACGACGAATCCGCTTCCTTCCTCGATGAGGCCGTGGCAGGCGTGTCCCTCGATGCGGACGGTCGACGCGCCTGCCTTCGCCGCGATCGCTTGAACGGCGGGGCCGCCGGGCACGTGGACGGGACTGGACGGGAGCGGCGGCAGGTCGGCGAAGACCTGGGGGAATCCGAACCGGTCGAGGAGCCCCCTGGCCTCCGAGAGCAGCGGTGGTGGACGAGGGAGCGTCTGCTCCAGGCCGCGCACGATCGCCGAGGACTGGATGGCACGCGAGACGGCCGGTACCGGCCCGCTCACCAGGTTGTATGCCAGGAACCAGACGACCAGCAGCACGACCACCACGGAGACGAGCACGCCGGCGACCGAGTCGAAGCGGCCGAGCACGCCCCGGCGCTCGGTGGGCCGAATGCGGCGGCCGAGCGTCCATCCGAGGCTCATGCCCAGCGCCGCCGTGCCGAAGAGCGCCGCCAGCGCGAGGCCGGCGCGCGCGACGGGCGACGACGCGAGCGAGGCGATCGTGGGGGCGACGACGGCCCCCGCGATCAGGCCGGCGGCCAGCCCCGCGTACTCGGCGATCTGGATGGAGGCGCCCCGGCGGTAGCCGCCGATGGCCGCCAGCACCGCCCACGCCACGATCAACAGGTCGAGCACTCCCACGGCGCCATCGTGCCAGAGCATCCGT
This sequence comes from uncultured Actinomycetota bacterium, assembly GCA_963770955.1. Classification (GTDB taxonomy): domain Bacteria; phylum Actinomycetota; class UBA4738; order UBA4738; family UBA4738; genus DASPTB01. Next base: position 49,515 of record CAVYRK010000007.1, on the reverse strand, counting down.
AGGTCCGGGGCGTAGACTGACGACGCTGTGGCAACGATCGCCCACATCTCCGACCTGCACGTCGGCTCCCCGTTCTTCGTTCCGAACCTGATGAACCGGGTGATCGTCGAGCTGAACGAGCTGGAGCCCGACCTGGTCCTGTGCACCGGCGATCTGACGAACGAGGGCTACCGGCAGGAGTACAAGATCGCCGTGCGCGTACCTCGACCGGATCAAGTCACCCCTGGCGACCATTCCCGGGAACCACGACGCGCGCAACGTCGGCTACCTGCATTTCGAGGAGCTGATCGGCCCCCGGCGCTGGGTGCGGGACGTCGAGCGGCATCCGCATCGTCGGCATGGATTCGAGCGAGCCCGACCTGAACGAGGGCCAGGTGGGGCGCGAGCAGTACGACTGGATCGCCGAGCAGTTCGCGGCCCCGGCCGACCTCAAGGTCTTCGCGCTGCACCACCACCTGCTGCCCGTCCCCGGCACGGGACGTGAGCGGAGCACCGTGACGGACGCCGGCGACCTGCTCGAGGTGCTGATCGAGGCCGGCGTCAACGTGGTGCTGTCGGGCCACAAGCACGTCCCGTACGTGTGGCGGCTGGAGAACGTCTACGTCGCGAACGCCGGCACGGCCTCGTCGCTCCGTCTTCGCGGCTACACGCGTGCCCTGCTACAACATCGTGGAGGTCGAGGGCGACGAGGTGAGCATCCTTCGGAAGTTCCCCTTCGGCGGCCGGACGGTGCTGGCGCGGTTCTCCATCACGAGCGGGGAGCAGTACCAGCGCGCGATCGAATCGCTGGTGCAGGAGGCGCACCGGGAGGCGCCGTTGCCCGAACCGGCGGAGTAGGGCAGGCCAACGCTTCCGGGTAAGTCGTGGGGGGAGTCCCGTGAACGTCCTGGCACTCGTCGACGGTGAGCACCATCCATCGGTCACGCGCTGGGCGATCGAGGCCGCCGGCCGAGACGGGCTGACGGTGGTCGCTGCGCTGCTCGTCGGCGGCGCCGAGAAGCTCGGACCCGACCGCGACCTCGACTTCGGGGGCGATCCCCTGCTCCGCTCCGGCGGCGATCTGACGGAAGCGCTCGGCGCCGCGCTGGACGAGGTCCGACCCGAGGCCGTGCTCGACCTGTCGGACGAGCCCGTGCTCGGCATACGAGCGCCGGATGGAGCTGGCCTCGGTCACGCTCGCGCGCGGCGTGCCGTACCTGGGTCCCGACTTCCGGCTCGACCCGCCGGTCACGGAGCCGGCCGCTGCCGACGTGCCGACGGTCGCCGTGATCGGGAGCGGGCAAGCGGGTCGGCAAGACCGCGATCGGCGGCTATCTGGCCCGGCTCGCCATCGGCGGCCGGGCACCGGCCGGTGATCGTGGCGATGGGCCGCGGCGGGCCGCCCGAGCCCGAGGTGGCCGGGCCGGACGACGTGACCCTGGACGCGCTGCTCGGCCCGCGCCGACGCGCGGGAGAGCACGCCGCGTCCGACTACCTGGAGGACGCGCTGACGCGCCGGCGTGACCACCGTCGGCGCCCGGCGGTGTCGGCGGCGGCCTCGGCGGGCGGCCGTTCGCCACGAACGTCGCCGAGGCCGCGCGACCTGGCCGCACGGCTGGGCGGGCGATCGGTGATCCTGGAGGGGAGCGGCTCGGCGCTGCCCGACGCGTCCCCTGGGACGCCGGGGTCCTCGTCGCTCCCGCGCGTCGCTCCGCCCAGCACCTCGGACCGGCTATCTGGGGCCGCTTCGCGTATTGCTATCGGACCTCGTGGTCCTTATCATTGGGTGTGGGTCCGAACCGGGCCGGAGAACCTTTCCGCTCTCGACTCCCACGTTCGTCGGCTCCGTCCGGACGTACGCGTGGCAGTCGCAGAGCTCCAGCCGGTGCCGCTGGGAGAACGTGAGAGGCAAGGATGCGTTCTTCGCCACCACGGCGCAGCCCGACAGGCGGCCGAACGGCTCGGCGAAGCACCTCGAACGGATCGCGGGGTGCCGCGTGGTGAGCCGTGTCCGCGAACCTCGCGGATCCGGCGGGCCTGCGAGCGACGACCTGCGCGTCGGCCCCGCCGTTCGACGTCCTGCTGACCGAGCTGAAGGCGGCGGCGATCGACGTGGCGGCGCCGATGGCGCTCGAGCGGGGCGCCGAGGTCGTGTTCGTCGAGAACCGCCGCCACGGTCGGCGGTGGCGACGATCTGGACGACGCTGCTGACGGGAGCTGGTCGAGGATCGCGCGCGCACGGCGCGGCGCGCCGGATGGCACGGGCACGGAACGGGAACTGAAGCGATGACGGACGCAAGGTGATCGTGATCTCCGACGGGATGCCCGGGCTGCCCGTACTCGAAGGGGCTGCGGGCCTCCGAGCTCATGGTGACCGGGCTCTCGCCGTTCCGCGCGTACCAGATCGCGGAGGAGGTCGAGGCGCGGCTGCACGCGGCCGGCGCCGAGTCGGTGACGCGCGACGGACCTGGACGACCTGACCGTCGAGGTCCTGCGCGACCTGGCCGGCGAGCGCTACGCCACGAACTTCCGTTCGCTGGCAGCAGGTTCGCGGCTCGACGTCCCGCTCGTCGTGCTGATCGGCGGGGCGACCGGCGTCGGCAAGTCGACCATCGCGACGCAGCTCGCCGTCCGCCTGGGGATCGTGCGCGTGGTCGGCCACCGACGCGATCCGCGAGGTCATGCGCGCGATGCTGACCGAGCCAGCTGATGCCGACGCTGTACACGTCGTCGTTCGACGCGGACGCGGCGCTCCGCGAGCCGCCGGCCGCGAACGGCCGACAAGGTCATCGTCGGGTTCCGCGAGCAGACGGCCGCCGTCGCCGCGGTCGGGATAACCGCGCTGCTCGAACGTGCCGCGATGGAGGGGACCAGCGCCATCATCGAGGGCGCCCACATGGTGCCGGGGTTCTTCGACGCGACGCCGTTCGCCGACCGGATCCTGGCGATCCCCGTGGTGGTCACCGTCGAGGACGAGGAGACGCACCGATCGCACTTCGTGCGCGCGCGCGGACGACCTCGGCCCGGCCGTACGAGCGCTACCTGGCGCGCGTTCGAGAACATCCGCAAGGTCCAGCGCTACATCAAGAGCCAGGCCCTGTCGCACGGCGTGCCGGTCGTTCCCAACTACAGCCTGGACCAGGACGCTGGCCGCGATCATCGACCTGGTCGTGGACCGCGCGTCCGAGCGGCTGGGCGAGCCGGTCGCGCCGCCGCCGGAGCCGCGCCCGAGCCGCTCTCCGAGCCGACCGGATCCGCTCGATGAAGAAGTGGAAGGAGCACAACGATGAAGCTGTTCCTCGACACCGCGAACCTCGACGAGATCCGTGCGATCAAGGGCTGGGGCGTGCTGTCCGGCTGCACGACGAACCCGACGCTGCTCGCCAAGGAGCACGCCGACTCGAGCAGCAGATGAAGGAGGTCTGCAACGAGGTTCCCGGACCGGTCTCGCTCGAGACGACCGAGACCGAGGCCGATGCCATCTTCGAGCAGGGCCTCAAGCTCGCGGCCGTCGCCGACAACGCCGTGGTGAAGGTGGCCATGACGCCCGGACGGCCTGGCCGCCGGGCGGCGCCTGGCCGATCGCGGGATTCCCGTGAACGTGACGCTGGTCTTCTCGCCCGGCCCAGGCCATCCTGGCCGCGGAGATCGGCGCGACGTACGTGTCGCCGTTCCTCGGGCGGACTGGACGACGTGGGGTCGGACGGGCATGTGCTTGCTGGCGGAGATCTGCGAGATCTACGCAGGCGCAGGAGCTACGAGACGAACTGGTCCTGGCCGCGTCCCTGCGCCACCCGATGCATGTCGTGGAGGCGGCGAAGCTGGGCGCCGACGTGGCGACGATGCCGTTCGACGTCTTCTCCAAGCTGGTGAAGCACCCGCTCACGGACGCCGGGATCGAGCGAGTTCCTGAGTGACTGGAAGACGCTGCAGGACGAACTGCAGAAGAAGGAAGGAGCATGACGTTGGACTCCCGACGACCGACGCGCTCGGACCTGGAGGGCAAGCTGCTTGCCCGAGCTGCAGAGGATCGCGCAGTCGCTTGGGGTCTCCGGATACCAGCGACTGCGCAAGGGCGACCTGATCGACGCGATCGTCGACGAAGTCGGCGGACGGCTCCGGCGGAGCGGCCCGGACGGTCGAGCCGGCGGAGCCGCGTCCACCGACCGGCGACCGCTGGCTCTGGCAACGAGCACGCCGCCCAGCGCGAACGGCCGACGACGCGCCGGCGGCCGAAGCGCGAGCGTCGACGACCATCGGCTCCGCCGCGGCCGGACGAGCGACGACCGGGTGACCCGACGAGGGCGGCGGAGCCGACGGCGAGGCCCAGGGGCGATGGCCGGACGGCGGCCGCGAGCAGCGGTGGCGGCCGCCGTGGCGAGTGGCGCGACCACGGCGCCGGGCGACCAGGCAGCAGGACCGTGGCGGCGGCAGGTCGGGACCGTCGGACGCCAGGCGAGCGCCCGCGCGACCGGCGTCCTCCCGCGAGGAGCGCCGCCGGCAGCGCGAGGAGCGCCGCGTGCGCGAGCAGGAGATGCGCGAGGAGGAGATCGCGACGCGCCGATCCGCACCGGCATCCTGGACGTCCTGCCCGAGGGGTACGGGTTCCTGCGGACCAACGGCTACCTGCCCGGCCGGACGACGTCTACGTGTCGCTGTCGCCAGATCCGCCGGTTCGCCCTGCCGCAAGGGCGACCAGGTGAGCGGCGCGATCCGGCACGCCGCGCGACAACGAGAAGTACTACGCGCTGCTGCGGATCGACGACCGTGAACGGCGTGGACGCGGACACCGCGAGGCAGCGGCGCGGAGTTCGACAAGCTGACGCCGCTGTTCCCGGACGAGCGGTTCCGGCTGGAGCACGATCCGAACGGACATCACGCGAGCGGATCATCGACCTGGTCGCGCCGATCGGGAAGGGCCAGCGCGGCATGGTCGTGTCGCCGCCGAAGGCCGGCAAGACGACCGTCCTGAAGCAGATCGCCGAGCGGCATCCTCCGCGCCGACCCGAGACGCACGTGATCGTGCTGCTGGTCGACGAGCGGCCGGAGGAGGTCACCGACTGGCAGCGAACGGTCGACGGCGGCCGAGGTCGTGTACTCGACGTTCGACAAGCCGGCCGACCAGCACACGCAGGTGACCGAGCTGGTGCTCGAGCGGGCCAAGCGGCTCGTCGAGAGGCGGCATGAACGTGGTCATCCTGCTCGACTCGATCACGCGACTGGCCCGCGCCTACAACCTGGCGGCGCCGGCGTCCGGCCGCATCCTGTCGGGCGGTGTCGACTCCACCGCGCTGTACCCGCCGAAGCGGTTCTTCGGCGCGGCGCGCAACATCGAGGAGGGCGGCTCGCTCACGATCATCGCGAGCGCGCTCGTCGAGACCGGTTCCCGCATGGACGAGGTCATCTTCGAGGAGTTCAAGGGCACCGGGAACTGGGAGATCCGCCTCGACCGGCAGCTGTCGGAGAAGCGCATCTTCCCGGCCATCAACATCGAGGCCTCCGGCACGCGCAAGGAGGAGCGCCTCATGCCCACCGAGGAGCTGGCGCTGGTCTGGCGTCTGCGCCGAGTGCTGCACGCGCTCGACTCCGGCGCGTCGCTCGAGCTGCTCATCGACAAGATCCGAGCGACCAAGTCGAACGAGCAGTTCCTGCGCGAGATCTCCAAGGCGCCCTCGCGACTAGCGGAGGGACCGCGCGATGGCCGGTTGGGGAGACGACCCGGTGATGGCCGAGCTGCAGCAGGCCATCGACGACGGCTGGCAGCCCGTCACGGTGTCGCGAGGAGCAGAGCGGCGGCGACGTCGTTCGACGTCGTCACCGTCGACGAAGGACGGGCAGAGCCGGGAATTCCGGAGCGACCACCTGGCGTTCCACCGGTTCGTCGAGGGCCTGATGGAGGACCACGGCCTCATCGTACGTCCTCGAGGCCCGAGTCCGGCACGGCGCAGGATCGGTAAGCTCTACGGGAATACGTGGCAGTTGGAAGGAACATGATGAAAGAAGGAATCCACCCCGAATACGTGGTCGCCAGGCCGTCACCTGTTCCTGCGGGAACTCGTTCGTGACGCGGTCGACCAAGCCCGAGATCCACCTGGAACTGTGCTCGGCCTGCCACCCCTTCTACACGGGCAAGCAGAAGCTCGTGGACACGGGCGGGTCGAGTGGAGCGCTTCCAGCGCCGATACGCGAAGACGGGTGCCGCCGAGGGCGGCGCCGGGCAGTCCGGGCGGTAGCCCGGCCCATCCAGTCGGCACGCGAAGGGAACCAGGACCCGTGGCGGGCGAAGCCCACTTCTACGGAGGGCAGGCCGTCCTCGAAGGCGTGATGATGCGCGGGCGCGATCACTGGGCGATCGCCGTCCGCCGGCCCGACCGAGACGATCCACGTCGAGTCGCACGACATCCGCTCGATCGGTGATCGGGTCCGATCCTGCGCCAAGCCGGTCCTCCGCGGCGTGATCGCGCTCGGCCAGGCGCTGACGATCGGCCTGCGCGCGCTGACGATCTCGGCGAACCAGTCGGTCGAGGAGGAGAAGCAGCTCACGACCGGCCAGATGGCCGTCTCGATGACGCTCGCGTTCGTCATCTTCATCGCGGTCTTCGTCATCGGTCCGTTCCTCGGGTTCCACCTGCTGCACAACGCGGTGTCGTCGGGCGTCGAGCGCAACCTGCTCGAGGGTCTGGTGCGCGTCGCGCTGTTCCTCGGCTACATCGCGCTGATCGGGCGGCTGAAGGAGGTCCGCCGCGTCTTCGAGTACCACGGCGCCGAGCACAAGACGATCGCCGCGTACGAGCACGACGAGCCGCTCGAGTCCCGGAGACCGTCGACCGGTACTCGACCCTGCACGTGCGATGCGGGACGAACTTCCTGCTGATCGTCATGCTGCTCGCGATCGTGGTGTACGCGCTCTTCCCGGCCAAGGGCATCCTGTGGGGCATCCTGTCGCGCGTCATCGCGATCCCGATCATCGCCGGCCTCTCGTTCGAGCTGCTTCGCCTGGGCGCGAGGTTCACCGACTCCGCGGTGATGAGGGTGCTCATGGCCCCGGGCCTGTGGCTGCAGAAGATCACGACGAAGCCGCCGGACCACGGGCCAGATCGAGGTCGCCATCGCGTCGTTCCAGGAGGTGCTCCGCGCGGAGGCCGCGGCCGCCGGCGCTCACGCCACTCCCTCGAGCCCGCCGGCCGCCGACCCTTCCTGACCGGTCCCGCCATCCGGACGCGGCGATAGTGCCGGGATAATGGGTGCGCCATGCCCACCGATCGTTTCGAAGAGATCGAGCGCCGGTTCGAGGAGTTGAACCGCGAGCTCTCCAGCCCCGAGGTCGCCTCGGACCCGTCACGCCTGCGCGACCTCGGCAAGCAGCACGCCGAGCTGGAGGAGATCGTGCGCACGCACCGGGCGATGGACGAGGCCGCGCGCCAGGCCGCGGAGTGGCGGGACATGGCGAAGGACGAGAAGGACCAGGACCTCGCCGCCGAGCTCCGCTCCGAGGCGGCCGCTGCCGAGCAGCGGGCGGCGGCCCTGAAGGCACAGTTCGAGGCCTTGATGATCCCGAAGGACCCCAACGACGAGAAGGACGTCCTGGTCGAGATCCGAGCGGGCACCGGAGGCCAGGAGGCGGCGCTGTTCGCCGGCGAGATCTTCGAGATGTACCAGCGCTACGCGGAGGCGCAGCGGTGGAAGGTCGAGGTGCTGTCGTCGAGTCCCTCGGACGTCGGCGGTTTCAAGGATGTCGTGCTCGAGATGCGCGGCAAGGGCGCGTACTCGAAGATGAAGCACGAGTCGGGTGTCCATCGGGTGCAGCGCATCCCCGTCACCGAATCGGGCGGACGCATCCACACCTCGACCGTCACCGTCGCCGTGCTGCCGGAGGCCGAGGAGGTCGACGTGCAGATCGACCCGAACGACCTGGAGATCCAGGTGTACCGGTCGTCCGGCCCAGGCGGCCAGAGCGTGAACACCACCGACTCGGCCGTGCGGATCATCCACAAGCCGACCGGGATCAAGGTCGAGGTCCAGGAGGAGCGGTCGCAGCTGCAGAACCGGGAGAAGGGCATGCGCTACCTGCGCGCGCGCCTGCTGCAGGCGGCTCAGGACGAGGCGCAGGCGAAGGAATCGGCGGCCCGGCGCGAGCAGGTGGGAACCGGCGAGCGCTCCGAGAAGATCCGGACGTACAACTTCCCTCAGAACCGCGTCACCGACCACCGGCTGGGCGTGTCGGTGCACAACCTGCCGGCCGTGATGGCCGGCGACCTGAACGAGTTCATCGATGCCCTCATGTCGAAAGAGCGCGCGGAGAAGCTCGCCGGGTCGGGCGGGGAGGGCTGACCGGGTGGCCGGCCCCACCCCCGCCGAACTGATTCGGCGTTCCGCCGCCTACCTCGAGCGCCACGGCGTGGAGAGCCCGACCGCGAACGCCGAAACGCTGCTGATGCACGTCCTGGGGACCGACCGCGCCGGCCTGTACGCGCGCCGCGAGGGACTCGACACCCAAAGTGCGCGGCTGTTCGGCCGCGCGCTCTGCCGCCGGTGCGCGGGGACGCCGCTCCAGCACCTGACCGGCGAGCAGGCGTTCCTCGACCGGACGCTGACCGTGCGCCCGGGGGTGTTCGTTCCGCGGCCGGAGACCGAGATCGTCGCGATGGCCGCCCTCGACGCGATCGACGGCGTGACCGCGCCGGTCGTCGTCGACGTCGGGACCGGCACCGGCGCGATCGCCGTCACGCTCGCGGGCCGCCGACCGGACGCCGTGGTGTCCGCGACCGACGTGTCGCCGGAGGCGGTCGCCCTCGCGCGGGAGAACGCGCGCCGGATCGGGGTGTCGGTCGACGTCCGTGAGGGGGACCTCCTCTCGCCGCTCGACCCGTCGCTGCGCGGCCGCGTCGACCTGATCGTGAGCAACCCGCCGTACCTCACCGAGGCCGAGTACGAGGACTTGCCGATCGAGGTCCGCCGCGACCCGTACCGGGCGCTGGTCGGCGGCACCGAGGTCCACGCGCGCATCGCGGACGACGCGCACACGTGGCTGCGTCCCGGGGGGTGGCTCGTGCTGGAGATCGGCGAGGCGCAGGCCGCCGAGGTCGGCGCCCTGCTCGCCGATGCCGGCTTCGAGGACGTCTCCATTCGGCAGGATCTGAACGGCCGAGACCGCGTGGCGGCCGGGCGGCTGCCCCTGGGCAGCGCGGCACCCGACGTCGCGGGTTCGTGAGCCGGATCGCGCCCGTCGATCCGCTCCAACCGGAGCGAAGCGAGGCCGCGCTGGAGGCGGCGGCGCTCGCGCTTCGCGGCGGCGACCTCGTGGTGATGCCCACCGAGACCGTGTACGGCATCGCGTGCCGGCCCGACGATACGCGGGCGACGGCGCGCCTGTTCGACGCCAAGGCGCGGCCGCGCGGGCTGAACCTGGCGGTGCTGACCGCCTCGGCGGACGAGGCCCTGGCGCTCGTCGAGCGGACTCCGTTCGCGGACGCCCTCGCCGCCGCGTTGTGGCCCGGGCCGCTCACGATGGTGCTGCCCCGAGGGGAGCGCGCGGCCGAATGGGCGTTGGGGGAGGACGGCGGCACCATCGGCGTGCGCGTCCCGGACCTCCCCCTCGCTGGGGCGCTGCTCGCGCGAACGGGCCCGCTGGCCGTCACGAGCGCCAACCGGTCGGGCGAGCCGCCCGCGGAGACGGCGGAGGGGCTGCTGTCCGCATTCGGCGACGAGGTCGCCGTCTACCTGACGATCGCGGACGACGCCGGCGCCGGCTCCGGCGAGCCGTCGACGGTGATCGACCTGACCAACCCGCCGCGCATCCGGCTGCTGCGCGCGGGCGCGTTGACCCGCGAGCGTCTCGCGGCCGTTCTGGAGGCTTCGGAGCCGGACCCCGAGTGGGTAGACTTCCCCTCGTGGCGCTGATCCTGGCCGTCTGCACGGGAAACATCTGCCGGTCGCCGATGGCCGAGGGGTTCCTGCGCGGGATGCTGGCCGCGCGGGGCGTCGAGGGCGTCGGCGTCGCGTCGTGCGGCGTGAACGGGTTGGAGGACTCCCCGGCCATGCCCGAGGGAGTCCAGGCGATGCTCGAGAACGGCGTCGACATCAGCGGACACCTGGCGCGGCGGATGACGGCGCCGATGATCCGGGAGGCCGATCTGGTGCTCACGATGGCCACGGAGCATCGCGACGCGATCGCCGCCCAGATGGACGGCGCCGCGAGCAGGACGTTCACGCTGAAGGAGTTCGCGCGACTGCTCGACCAGCTCCCGGGCCGCCCGGCGCCTACGGGCGAGGGCGACGGCCGGCTGCTCGAGGAGGCGGTCGCGGCCGCCGCGGGGCTGCGCGCGAGCGGCGCCCTCCCGCCGAGCCGTGACGAAGACGTCGCCGACCCGTTGGGGCTGGGGGTGGAGGCGTACCGGGCGACCGCCTGGGAGATCGGGCAGCTGTGCGATCGTGTGGTCGCGGGGGTCTTCGGCGCCGGGCTCGCCGAGTCGGGCGGGGCCGCGAGGCGCGAGGGAGGAGTCTGATGAAGGACTACGTTGCCGACTGGGAAGCGTTGCAGCGCACCGATCCGGAGATCGCGCGGGCCATCGCCGACGAGCTCGGGCGCGAGCGGTCGATGCTGCGGCTCATCGCCTCGGAGAACTACGCGAGCCCGGCCGTGCTGGCCGCGCTCGGCTCCACGATGGGCAACAAGTACGCGGAGGGCTACCCGGGGCATCGCTACTACGGCGGCTGCGAGTTCGTCGACGTGGCCGAGAACCTGGCGATCGAGCGGGCGAAGCAGCTGTTCGGGGCCGACCACGCGAACGTCCAACCGCACGCCGGCGCGTCCGCGAACCTGGCGGTCTACGGTGCGTTCCTCGACCCCAAGGACGAGGGCCGGAAGGTCCTCGGCCTCGTCCTCCCGCACGGCGGCCACCTGACGCACGGCTCGCCGGTCAACTTCTCCGGCAAGTGGTTCTCGTTCGTCGGCTACGAGGTGGAGAAGGACACCGAGCTGCTCGACATGGACCGCATCCGGGACCTCGCGCGCCAGCACCGGCCGCGCATCCTGCTGGCCGGCTACACCGCCTACCCTCGCACGATCGACTTCGCCGCGTTTCGCCGGATCGCCGACGAGGTGGACGCGATCCTGATGGTCGACGCGTCGCACTTCATCGGGCTCGTCGCCGGCGGGGCGTACCCGAGCCCCGTGCCGTACGCCGACGTCGTCACGTTCACGACGCACAAGACGCTGCGCGGCCCCCGGGGCGCGATGATCCTGTCGAGGGCCGAGCACGCCAAGGCGATCGACAAGGCGGTGTTCCCGATGATGCAGGGCGGCCCGCTCGAGCACGTGATCGCGGCGAAGGCCGTCGCGCTGAAGGAGGCGATGGAGCCGTCCTTCGCGGACTACGCGGCGCGCATCGTGCGGACCGCGCGCGCGCTCGCCGCGACGCTCGCGGAGGAGGGACTGCGTCCCGTCGCGGGCGGGACCGACTCGCACCTGGCCCTGATCGACCTGCAGCCGATCGGCATGACCGGCGCCGAAGCCGAGGCGCTGTGCGAGCAGGCCGGGATCGCGCTCAACAAGAACGCGATCCCGTTCGACCCGCTCCCGCCAAGCACCGGCTCGGGGATCCGTGTGGGGACGCCCGGTCCGGCGACGCTCGGCATGGACGAGCCGGAGCTGCAGGAGGTGGGCCACATCATCGGCGACGTGCTGAAGGCGCCGGCCGACGACGGCGTGCGCCAGAAGGCGCGCGGCCGCGTCCGCGACCTGATGGAGCGCTTCCCTCCGTACCCGGACTGACCCGATGAACGCGTACCTCGGCGTCTTCGCCGCCACCGCCCTGGTGACGCTGGTGACCACGCCGCTGGTGCGCAGGCTGGCCATCCGGGTCAAGGCGATCGACTACCCCTCGGCTCGCAAGGTCCACGCGCGGCCGACGCCGACGATGGGCGGCCTCGCGATGCTCCTGGGGGTCAGCGCGGGGATGGGCATCGCGTGGCTGTCACCCGCGCTGCGCCCGGCGTTCCGGTTCTCGTCGCAGCTGCAGGGGGCGCTGCTCGCCGGCGTGGCGGTCGCGATCCTGGGCGTCATCGACGACCTGCGGACGCTGTCGGCGCCGGCGAAGATCGCCGGGCAGATCGTCTGCGCGGGCATCCTGGTGCTGAACGGCGTCGAGCTGCTGTTCTTCTGGGTGCCGAAGCAGGGGGTCCTCTCCCTGGGCGCCGACCTGGCGGTCCCACTGACGATCATCTGGGTGCTGGTCGTCGTGAACTCGGTGAACCTCATCGACGGCCTCGACGGGCTCTGCGCCGGCATCGTCGCGATCGCCGCCGCGGCATTCTTCGTGTACGCGTACCGGGTCCCGCCCGTCAGCGGGCTCGCCTCGCTGCAGGCGGCCCCGGTCCTGTGCGCGGTGGTGGCCGGCGCCTGCGTCGGGTTCCTTCCGTGGAACTTCCATCCCGCGCGCATCATCATGGGCGACACGGGCAGCATGCTCCTCGGCATGCTGATGGCCGCGGCCACCATCTCGGCCATCGGGCGGACCCTGCAGCCCACGGGTCACGACATCGCGGCCTTTTCGATCCCGCTGCTGATCCCGGTGCTCGTGCTGGCCGTCCCGCTGCTGGACGTGGCCCTGGCGATCCTGCGCCGGCTGCGGAACCGCCGCCCGGTGTTCGCGCCCGACAAGGCGCACATCCACCACCAGCTGCAGGAGGTCGGGCCACAGTCACCGACAGACGGTGCTGCTCATGTACCTGTGGTCGGCGGTCCTGGCCGGCTCGGCCCTGGGCCTGACCTATGTCAGCAGCAGCCGCGTGGCGGCCGCCACCGTCGCCTTCGCCGTCCTGGTGGTCATCGGGACCCTGGTCCCGCGCATCTGGCGCGCCGTCCGCTCGGCCCGGGGCGAGCGGGCCGCCGCGCGAGCGGGTCAGACGGATCGGCAGGGCTGAGCAGGGCGCCCTCGCCGAACCGGCGCGGGGCGCATTCCCGCAGGTTGCTATACTCCCCCCGCCCATGCCCGGACAGCCCGATGGCGGGGACGAGAGCGGCGACTCTGGGATCGCGTGGTCCATCATTGGAACGCTGGTCGCGGGGGTGCTTGTCTGGGGCGGCGTCGGCTGGTTGGTCGATCGCTGGCTCGGCACGGATTCCGTCTTTCTTGTCATCGGGCTCCTGGTGGGGTTCGCAGCGTCCATGTACCTCGTCTTCGTGCGGTATGGAAGAAATCAGAGAACCTGAGCGGGAGATGGTCGCGCGGGCGCTCCTGCCCGGAGCGGCCGCGACGGCGCTTGCCTTCGTCCTCGGCCTGGTGTTCGCGGACGCGGGCGCGGCCTGGTCGGCGGCCCTCGGCGTGGCCGTGGCCCTCGCCAACTTCGTCGCCAGCGCCGAGCTCCTCGCCTGGGCGGCGACCGTGTCCCTGGCTGCAGTACAGCTGGTCGTGCTGGTCGGGTTCATCGTCCGCCTCGGGATCATCGTCGGGCTGATGTTCGCGCTGTCGCTGACGTCGTGGTTCTCTCCGATGGCGTTCGGGCTGGCGGTCGCCCCCGCATGGCTGCTGCTGTTCGCCTATGAGGCCGTGCTGCTGGTGCGCACCCAGGCCGCGGCCCCGGCGGCCGGGCCCGTCGCCGGCTCCTCGGATGGGAGCCGGGCCTGATGGGAGCCGTCGTCCTGCTGGCGCGGGCAGGGTTCAAGACCCCGACGACGGAGGACTTCGTCTGGCCGTGCATCACCCCGCACTGGCGCGTCGGCGGCGCCGACCTCTGCATCAACCGAACCGTCGGGCTCACGTTCTTCACCGCCATCGTGGTGGTGGTCATGTTCCTGCTGGCGTTCCGGAGGCCGAAGATCGTGCCGACAGGCCTGCAGAACTTCATGGAGGTCGTGGTCGATTTCGTGCGCGTCGGGATCGTGCAGGAGGTCATCGGCGAGCAGGGGATGCGCTTCGTCCCGTATTTGACGACGCTGTTCTTCTTCATCTTCGTGGGGAACGTGCTCGGGGTCATCCCGGGCCTGCAGTTCCCGATCAACTCGCGGATGGCGCTGCCGATCTTCCTGGCGATCCTGTCGTGGATCCTCTTCAACGCCGTCGGCATCCGGGAGCACGGGTGGGCCGGCTACTCCAAGATGGTGCTGTTCCCATCCGGCGTCCCGTGGCCCATGTACATCCTGGTGACGCCCATCGAGTTCGTGTCCACGGTCGTCGTCCGGCCGATCACGCTGTCGGTCCGTCTCCTGGCCAACATGATCGCCGGGCACCTGCTGCTCACGATCTTCTTCCTCGGGACGGCGTACCTGCTGCAGCCGTCCATCACCGCGTTGTTCGCCGTGGCGTCCTTCGCCCTGGGGGTCGTCCTGGTCGGCTTCGAGATGTTCGTCGCCGGCCTGCAGGCGTACATCTTCACGATTCTCACCGCCGTCTATCTGGCCGGGGCACTGAGTCATGAGCACTAGAAAGGGAGGGGTTCTGCATGGGTGAAGTGGTGGCGTTCGTCCAGACCAGCATGCTGGCCGTGGCGTCGCTCTCCGTCGTCGGGTACGGGATCGCGGCCATCGGGCCGGGTCTCGGCATCGGCTTCCTGGTGGGCAAGGCGCTCGAGTCGATGGCCCGGCAACCCGAGGCGGCTGCCAACGTCCGCACGAACATGTTCATCGGCATCGGGTTCGTCGAGGCCCTGGCGCTGTTCGGGTTCGTGCTCGCCTTCATCGCGAAGTAAGGGCGGTCGACGTGTCTTTCGTACCTGCCGCCATCCTGGTGGCGAAGGAGAGCAACCCCATCCTTCCCTCGGCGAACGAGCTGCTGTGGGGCTCGATCGCGTTCATCATCGTGTTCGTCCTGCTGGCCAAGTTCGCGTTCCCCAACGCGGCCAAGGCCCTGAGGGACCGCACGGAGAAGATCCGGGGGGACATCGAGTTCGCGGAGAAGGACCGGGAGGAGGCCGCCGGCCTGCTGGCCGACTACCGGGCGCAGATCGCGTCCGCGCGTGAGGAGTCCACGCGGATCCTCGAGGACGCCCGGCGCACGGCCGAGCAGGTCCGCACCGAGCTGAAGGCGAGGGCCGAGGAGGAGTCGACCCGCATGATCGAGCGCGCCCGCGAGGACATCGCCGGCGAGCGGGAGCGGGCCATCGCGGAGATCCGGCGCGAGGTCGGATCGCTGGCCGTCGACCTGGCCGGCCGCGTCATCGGCGACTCGCTCGACCGCGAGCGGCAGCTGTCGCTGGTCGATCGGTACATCGACGATCTGGCTTCGAGCGGGGGGAGCGGATCGAACCAATGAGCATGGCCGATCCGTTCCGAGAGAACGCCGACCGCGCCTTCGCGGGCGCGGACCACGGCGAATTGCTCCGGGCCGGCGAGGGGTTGTTCGCGCTCGCCAACCTGGTCGACCGCGAGCCGCGGCTGCGCAAGGCGCTGACGGACCCCGCCGTCTCCCCCGACGCGAAGCGCTCGCTGCTCGGGAACCTCGTGCGTGGTCGTGTCTCCGACATCGCGCTGACGGTGGCCGAAGACGTGGTGGGCGCCCGCCTCCGCGAGCACGTGCTGGCCGAGGACCTGGACGCGCTGGCTGCCGAAGCGGTGTTCACGGCCGCCGATCGCGCCGGCGACCTCGAGCGACTCGAGGACGAGGTCTTCCGGTTCTCGCGCATCTACGCGCAGGCCGGAGAGCTCCGCCAGGCGCTCACGGACCCGGTCCTGCCGCTCGAGGCGAAGCAGGCCGTGTTGGCGGAGCTGCTCACCGGCAGGGCGTCGGACGAGACGCTGCTGCTCGTGCGCGAGCTGATCGCGCGCGGGAGGGCGCACGACCTCGACCGCGCGCTGGCAGGACTGGCGGCGATGGCCGCTGCCCGTCGCGGCCGCGTCGTCGCCGAGGTGCGCTCGGCGGTCGAGCTGGACGAGGGGCGCCGGCAGCGACTCGCCGCCGCGCTGCAGGAGGCGGTCGGCCGCCCCGTGGAGCTGCACGTGGTCCTCGATCCCACCGTGGTCGGCTCGCTTGCCGTCCGCGTGGGGGACGAGCTGTACGACGGAACCGTGAGACGGCAACTGGAGACGGCGCGCGAGCGCCTGCTCGCCGGCTGAGACCCGAAGGAGAGCTGAAGTGGCGGAGCTGACGATTCGGCCCGAGGAGATCACGACGGCGCTGCGCAAGCACGTCGAGTCGTTCTCGCCCCAGGTCGCCCGCGAAGAGGTCGGCCGGGTCGTGATGACCGGGGACGGAATCGCCAGGGTGGAGGGCCTGCCCTCGACCATGGCGAACGAGCTGCTGGAGTTCTCCGGCGGCGTCCTCGGCATCGCGTTCAACCTGGAGGAGCGCGAGATCGGCTGCGTCGTCCTGGGCGACGCCTCCGGCATCGAGGAGGGCGAGGAGGTCAAGCGCACCGGCGAGGTGCTCTCCATTCCCGTTGGGAACGGGTTCCTCGGCCGGGTGGTCGACCCGCTGGGGCGGGCACTGGACGGCAAGGGCGAGATCGCCGCCGACGACCGCCGGCCCCTGGAGATCCAGGCGCCGACCGTGGTCCAGCGGCAGCCGGTGAAGGAACCGCTGTACACGGGCATCAAGGCCATCGACTCCATGACGGCGATCGGCCGGGGCCAGCGCGAGCTGATCATCGGCGACCGGCAGACCGGCAAGACGGCGATCGCGATCGACGCGATCATCAACCAGCGCGCCGGCTGGGAGTCGGGCGACCCGAAGCAGCGCGTGAAGTGCATCTACGTGGCGATGGGCCAGAAGGGGTCCACCGTCCGCGAGGTCGTGGGCGCGCTCGAGGAGAACGGCGCGATGGAGTACACGGTCGTCGTGGACGCCTCGGCAGGGTTCCCGGCGCCGTTCAAGTACCTGGCGCCGTACTCCGGCTCCGCGCTCGGCCAGCACTGGATGTACCAGGGTGAGCACGCGCTGATCGTCTTCGACGACCTCTCGAAGCAGGCCGAGGCCTACCGAACGATCTCGCTGCTGCTGCGCCGTCCCGCCGGCCGCGAGGCCTACCCGGGCGACGTCTTCTACCTGCACTCCCGGTTGCTGGAGCGCTGCGCGAAGCTGTCCGACGACCTCGGCGGCGGATCGCTCACGGGCCTGCCGATCGTGGAGACCAAGGGCAACGACGTGTCGGCCTACATCCCGACGAACGTCATCTCGATCACCGACGGACAGATCTACCTGGAGCCGGACCTGTTCTACTCGGGCGTTCGTCCCGCGATCAACGTCGGCATCTCCGTGTCGCGCGTCGGCGGCAACGCGCAGATCAAGGCCATGAAGCAGGTGGCCGGCCGCCTGCGGATCGACCTGGCGCAGTTCCGTGCCCTGGAGGCGTTCGCCCAGCTCGGGACCGAGCTGGACAAGGCCTCGCAGGCGCAGCTCGACCGCGGCCAGCGCGTCGTCGAGATCCTGAAGCAGCCGCAGTACCAGCCGATGCCGGTGGACAAGCAGGTCATCTCGATCTGGTTCGTCACCAACGGCCTGATCGACGCCCTCCCGGCGGCCGACGCCAAGCGGTTCGAGGAGGGCCTGCACGCCTGGCTCGACGCGAACCATCCCGAGATCGCCCAGCACATCCTGGAGAAGGGCGACTTCCCGCCCGAGGTGGAGGAGCAGCTGCGCGCGGCGGTCGAGGAGTTCAAGCGCGACTTCGTCCCCTCGGGAACGACGGGGGCGCCCGTCGAAGAGGAAGCGGCCCAGGGCCTCACCGAGGAGGAGCAGGAGCGGCTGCGCCGGTACCGCCGCCCGACGGAGGAGGAGTTCCGCGAGGCGGCCGGTCCGGCCGGCGAGGGGTCCGTGGGGGCGCCGTAGATGGGAGCGAAGCTCCGGGAGACCCGGCGCCGCATCCGCTCGATCGAGTCGACGAAGCGGATCACCAAGGCGATGGAGCTGATCGCGGCGTCGCGTATCCTGCGCGCGCAGCAGATGGTCGCGGCAGTCGCGGCCGTACGCCGAGCTGATCACGCAGGTGATCCAGAACGTCGCCAGCCAGATCGACGAGGTGGCCCACCCGATGCTGGAGCAACGGACCGCACCGGAGGCGGCGGCCATCGTCGTCGTCACGTCCGACCGCGGGCTGGCCGGGGCCTACAACTCCAACGTCCTGCGGACGACCGAGGAACTGGTCGCGAACGTCCGAAGCCAGGGGCTCGAGCCGAAGCTGTTCGTGACCGGCCGCAAGGGCAACTCGTATTTCCGGTTTCGCGACCGGCCGGTGGAGGTCTCGTGGCGGGGGTTCTCCGAAACCCCGTCCTACGACGACGCGAAGGCCGTGGCGGACGCCGTCATCGAAGCGTTCACCTCGGGCGCGGTCGACGAGATCCATCTGACGTACACGGAGTACAGTTCGGCGCTCACGCAGCGCCCCCTGGCGCGCCGCCTGGTGCCCATGGTCGTCGAGGAGGTGGCCGAGCGCCCGGGCCCGCTTCCGCTGTACATCTTCGAGCCGTCGCCCGAGGAGATCTTCGCCGACCTGCTGCCGCGGTACGTGGAGGCGAGGGTCTACAGCGCGATGCTCGAGAGCGCCGCGTCCGAGCAGGCGGCCCGGCGGCGCGCGATGAGCGCCGCGACAGACAACGCCGAGGAGCTGATCAAGGTCCTGACGCGCGTCGCGAACCAGGCACGCCAGTCGGAGATCACCCAGGAGATCATGGAGGTCGTCGGCGGCGCGGAGGCCATGGCCGAGGGCGCTTGAGACCGCAGAGCCACACGAGGAACGAGGAGCGAGCACGATGGCGAACGAGACGAACGGCAACGGAGCCGGCGGCAGGGTCCTGCGCGTGATCGGGCCGGTGGTGGACGTGGAGTTCCCGCCGGACGGTCTGCCGGAGATCAACAACGCGCTGACGGTCGAGCGCACGCTCGGCGACGAGACCGGCGTCATCACCATGGAAGTCGCCCAGCACATCGGCGACAACACCGTGCGCGCGGTCGCGATGCGCCCCACCGACGGCCTGGTGCGCGGCGCGCCCGTGACCGACACCGGGTCGCCGATCACCGTCCCGGTCGGTCAGCAGACCCTCGGGCACGTGTTCAACGTCCTCGGGGTCGCGCTCGACTCGCCGGAGTCCGAGTTCGACGAGCGCTGGCCGATCCACCGCGACGCGCCCCCCTTCGACGAGCTCGAGCCGAAGACCCAGATGTTCGAGACCGGCATCAAGGTCATCGACCTGCTCTCGCCCTACGTCCAGGGCGGCAAGATCGGGATGTTCGGCGGCGCCGGCGTGGGCAAGACCGTGATCATCCAGGAGATGATCTACCGCATCGCCAAGCAGCACGGCGGCGTGTCGGTCTTCGCCGGGGTGGGCGAGCGCACGCGCGAGGGCAACGACCTGTTCCTGGAGATGTCGGAGAGCGGCGTCATCGCGAACACCGCGCTGGTGTTCGGCCAGATGGACGAGCCGCCGGGCGTCCGGCTGCGCGTGGGCCTGGCCGCGCTGACCATGGCCGAGTACTTCCGCGACGAGATGAAGCAGGACGTGCTGGTCTTCATCGACAACATCTTCCGATTCACGCAGGCGGGGTCCGAGGTGTCGACGCTGCTCGGCCGCATGCCGTCCGCCGTGGGCTACCAGCCGACGTTGGCCGACGAGATGGGCGTGCTGCAGGAGCGGATCACGTCGACGCGCGGCCACTCGATCACGTCGCTGCAGGCGATCTACGTGCCCGCCGACGACATCACCGACCCCGCGCCGCACACGACGTTCGCCCACCTGGACGCCAGGACCGTCCTCTCGCGCGACATCGCCGCGCTCGGCATCTACCCGGCGGTGGACCCGCTCGACTCGTCCTCGCGGATCCTCGACGCGCGGTACGTCGGCAACGAGCACTACGCGGTCGCCACCAAGGTGCAGACGATCCTGCAGCGCTACAGAGACCTGCAGGACATCATCGCGATCCTCGGCATCGACGAGCTGTCCGAGGAGGACAAGATCATGGTGAACCGCGCGCGCCGCATCCAGCGGTTCCTGTCCCAGCCGTTCTTCGTCGCCGAGCAGTACACCGGCATCCCCGGGAAGTACACGCCGGTCGACGAGACCATCTCGTCGTTCAAGGGGCTGGCCGACGGCGAGTACGACCATCTCCCCGAGCAGGCCTTCTTCCTGGTCGGAGGCATCGAGGAGGCCCAGGCGCAGGCGAAGACCCTGGCGGGGGCGGAGGCGTAGCGATGGCGCTCGACGTGCATCTGGTCACCCCCGAGCGGGAGGTGTGGACGGGCGAGGCCACCATGGTCGTCGCGCGCGGCGTCGAGGGCGACGTCGGGGTCCTGAAGGGGCACGCTCCCATGCTGATCGCGCTCGCGATCGGCCCCCTGTTCATCCACCAGGGCGAGCGGGTGGAGGGCGTGGCGGTGGACGGCGGATTCCTGCACGTCACGAGCCGGGGCGACGACACCCGCGTCGACATCCTGGCCGAGCACGCCGAGCTCGAGAGCGAGATCGACGTGGCAGAGGCGGAGCGCAATCGCGCCGACGCGGAGCAGGAGCTCGCGCAGGGCAACGCCGCGAGGCGAGCCGACCTGGCCCGGGCCCTGACGCGGATCCGGGTGAAGGGCCGAAGCTGATCCTGCAGCCGGTCAACATGGGTTTGCCACGGTGTCTTCAGGCTGTTGCCGCAGGTCGGGGCCTAGAATCGTCGGGTCTATGGACCGGTTGCTGATCAGCGGCGGACGCCGCCTCTCGGGCACCGTCGCCGTCTCCGGAGCGAAGAACTCGGCGCTCAAGCTGATGGCGGCGGCCCTGCTCGCCCCGGGTGAGACCGTCATCCAGGGTGCGCCCCGTATCGCGGACTGCCTGACGATGAGCGAGGTGCTCGAGCACCTCGGCGCGCGCGTCACCTGGCAGGACTCCACGCTCGCCGTGGACGCGTCCGACGCCGATGGGATCGAGGCGCCCTACGAGCTGGTCCGCGCGATGCGGGCGTCCATCGTGGTCCTGGGGCCGCTGCTCGCCCGCCACGGCCGGGCCCGCGTGGCCATGCCGGGCGGCTGCAACATCGGCTCGCGCAAGATCGACCTGCACCTGAAGGGGCTCGAGCGCATGGGAGCCACGTTCTCCTACGAGCACGGCTACCTGCTGGCCGAGGCGCCGCAGCTGCACGGGGCGTACGTGTCGCTCGACTTCCCGAGCGTGGGCGCGACCGAGAACGTGCTGATGGCGGCCGTCGGGGCCACCGGGACGACCGTGGTCGAGAACGCCGCCCGCGAGCCGGAGATCCAGGACCTGGCAGGGATGCTCATCGAGATGGGCGCGAAGGTCGAGGGCGCCGGCTCGACGACGATCGAGATCCAGGGAACCGGCGGGCTGCATGCCGTCACGCACCGCGTGGTGCCGGACCGCGTCGAGGCCGGGACGTTCGCCCTCGCCGCCTGCGCGACGGGGGGCGACGTGCTGCTGCGGGGCGCGCGGGCGGACCACCTGGACCTGTTCCTGGCGAAGCTCGCCGACGCGGGCGCCGCTCTCGATGTCGAGGATGACGGCCTGCGCGTGGCCATGGCCGGGCGCCCGAAGGCGATCGACTTCGTGACGCTTCCGTATCCCGGGTTCCCCACCGACCTCCAGCCGCAGATGATGGCGATGCTGGCCGTTGCCGACGGCACGAGCATCGCCACCGAGAACGTGTTCGAGAGCCGCTTCATGTTCGTCGACGAGTTGCTGCGCATGGGCGCCGACATCCGGACCGAGGGGCACCATTCGGTGGTGCGCGGCGTCGACCGGCTGTCGGCCGCGCCGGTGCGCGCGCTCGACATCCGCGCCGGAGCGGCGATGGTGGTCGCCGCGCTCGCGGCGGACGGCTGCACCGAGATCAGCCACGTCTACCACCTCGACCGCGGCTACGAGGGCCTGGAGGCGAAGCTCACCGCGCTGGGCGCCGACGTCCGCCGCGAGCCCGGGTCCGCGCCAGCGGGCTCGTGACCGCGCGCCGTCGCGCGATCCTTCTTCTGCCGGTCGTCGGCGTCGCATTCGTCGCCTGGTGGCCGGCGCCGGGCGCCGGCGCGGCGGCCGGCACGTCGGGCCGCCGTGCCGTCCTGGTCGTCGACGCGCCGATCTCGTTCGATGACTTCATGGCGCGACCCGGATCGCAGTTGCTCGCGCGCGCCGGCGGCGCCGGCCTGCTCTCCGCTCCGGCCTCCGTTCGGGACGCCCCGAACGGCATGCGGCGGGCGCTGCTCGCCGGCGGGTCGACGACGGTGGAGGACCGGAACCTGCTCATCCGCGCCGTCCGAGCGGCCGGCCTTCCGGTCTGCGTGTCCACCACCGCGAGCCCGACCTTCTGCGCCGGGCCTGGGCTCGCCGTGCTGGCCCCGGCGGGACTCCCCAGCGAGACGCTGACGCCGCCTCCGCCCCCGACCTCGATCCTCGTCATCGAGCTGTCGATCGAGCCCACGCCGGAGATGACGAAGGCGGGGGACGAGCTCTTCCCCGTCGCGATGGCGGAGGGGCCGGGGCCGGCCGGGCCCGCTGCGCGGCGCGGGCCGATGCGCTCGCTGACCTCCGACACCACGCGGTATCCGGGCATGGTCGCCGTGGGCGACGTCGCCCCGACGATCCTGCGATACCTCGGCGTTCCGGTCCCGTCCGCCATGACGGGCTCGCCTATGCGGGTCACGGGCGACGAGGCTCCGTTCGCGCTGCATCAGCGGCAGCTCGGCCAGCGCCACATCCGGATCGGCGTGCAGCTCGCCGAATTGGCGTTCGTGGTGGTGGCCGGGCTCGCGCTGATCGTCGTGATGGCCTCGATCGAACGCGGCCGCCGGACGTCCCCGTCTGCGGCGGCCGGCTGGCGGTTCGTCGCGCTCTGGGGGGTGGCGCTGCTCATCCCCGCCGCCGCGGGCGGCTTCCTACCCGAATTCACCTACGCCTGGGCCGCGGCGTGGATGCTGGCGTGGACGTCGGTGCTCGCGTGGGCTTCGGCGCGCCTGCCGGGACGGGACGCGATGTCGCCCCTGGTGTTCCTCGGGGCGGCCGGGCTCGTCTTCCTGGCCGTCGACCTGGCGCTGGGGTCCGTCGGCCTTCGCATCCCGTTGCTGGGCGGCACCATGTTCGACGGCTCGCGGTACTACGGGCTGCCGAACGCGTTCGAGTCCACGCTGCTGGCAAGCGGCCTGTTCGTGGCGACGCGCTTCGACCCATTGCGTGGCGGCATCCTGCTGTTCGCGTGCGGGCTGCTGGCCGGCTTCCCCAACCTGGGGGCCGACGTCGGCGGAGCGATCGTGCTGTTCGCCGCCGCCGGCCTCTGGTGGCAGCTGCGGTCGCGGGGACGTGTCCGCTGGCGCGAGGCCGCGGTGTCGCTCTGTGTCGCGGTCGCGGGCCTCGCCGTGGTGCTCATCGTGAACCGTCTGTTCGCGCCCGAGCCGACGCACATCACGCGATTCGTGCAGACCGGCGGCTCGAGCGCCGCCTCCGGGTTCGACGTGATCCGGCACCGGCTCGCCGCCGGGTTCCGCCAGGTGGGCGAATCACCCGCCTCGCTGATCCCGTTGTTGGGACTGCCCGTCGTCCTGTGGGCCGGCCTCCGTGGCGGGCGGCTGTCCGCGGCGCTCGCGGCCGCCCGGCCCTGGCGAGAGGTCCTGATCGTCCTGGTCGTCGCCGCGGGGGTGGGGTTCCTGGTGAACGACACCGGCATGGCGGCGGCCGCACCGTCGTTCCTGTATGCCGTCGCCGTGCTGGCGTACCCGTCGCTGGTCGAACCCGCGCGCGAAGGGGAGCCGAGGGGGACGGCGCAGCCCGCGGTCCATGTCCGATGATGGCCACGTGAGCGACCGCGTCGAGCTGATCTGGTACGGGGACGACGCGCCCTGGTACGACCACGGTCCCCAGCACCCGCTCCGCCCGGCGCGGGTCATCCTGACGCACCGGCTGATCGAGGAGTACGGCATCCCGGGCGCCGGGCAGGTGTCGGTGACGAACGCGCGAGACGCGACCGACGACGAGCTGCTGCTGGTGCACACGCCCGCGTATCTGGAGGCGGTTCGCGGCGCCGGCGCGGGCGAGCCGGGGCCGTGGGGCGGCTTCGGGTTCGGCCCCGGCGACAACCCCGTGTTCCCCCACATGCACGAGGCGGCCGCGCGCGTGGCCGGTGCGTCCTTGACGGCGGCCGAGGCGGTGCTCGGCGGCCGGGCGGAGCACGCCTTCAACCCGTCGGGGGGGCTGCACCACGCGATGGCCGAGCGCGCCAGTGGGTTCTGCGTCTACGACGACCCCGCCATCGCCATCGCCTGGATGCTGGAGCACGGCGCGTCGCGGATCGCGTACGTGGACGTCGACGTGCACCACGGCGACGGTCCGCAGGCGATCTTCTACGGCGACCCCCGCGTGCTGACGATCTCCATCCATCAGGACGGCCGGACGCTCTTTCCCGGGACGGGGTTCGTCGAGGAGAGCGGAACGGGCGACGCGGCGGGCACCAAGGTCAACGTGCCGGTCCCGCCGCAGACGGGAGACGCGGCGTGGCTCGCCGCGCTGGAGGCCGTCGCCCCGCCGCTCGTGACCGCGTGGAAGCCCGACGTGCTCGTGACCCAACTGGGATGCGACACGCACACCACGGATCCGCTCGCGTGGGTCGACCTGACGACCGCCTCGTACCGTGCAGCCGCGGCGATGCTGCACGGGCTGGCGCACGAGGCCGCCGGTGGCAAGTGGCTGGCGACGGGCGGCGGCGGCTACCAGTGGGCGAGGGTCGTGCCGCGCGCGTGGACCATCTATTTCGCGGAGATGGCCGGCGTCGTGATCCCGGACGAGCTCCCGGAGTCGTGGCTGGAGATCGTGCGCGGTGAGTACCGGATCTCGGTGCCCGAGTTCCTGTCCGAGGAACCGGTGCCGAACCGTGGCCGCGACGACGCGGTCGACGAGGTCGTCCGTCAGGTCAAGCGGACGATCTTCCCGCGCCACGGCTTGCGGGGCTGAGGGCCCGCGTCACTACCCCGGGATGGTGTACCGCTTCGGGTTCTCGACCTCGACGGCCACGTCCTTGCCCGCGCGGTCCTCGAAGCTGCCGCTCCCGCCCTCGATCTCGAAGCCGCCGTCTCCGATGACGCCGTCCGTGAGCGAGAGGTGCCCCTTGACGAAGACCCTGCCCGTTCCCCGATCGGACTTCACGTGGATCCATCCCTCGCACTCCAGCTGGTGGCCGGTCGCGATGCCTCGCATCATGGCCGTTCCCTCGCCGTTGCCGCCCACCTCGTGCAGGGTGTCCTTCCACCAGTAGAGATTGGTCGTCGTCGGACCCTTCGGCGGACCGGACTCCGGCCATTGCCAGTCCGGCTCGGCGTCGCTCTTCATGACGATTGGATCACCCACGTCGCTTCCCCCCTCTCTCGGCCGCCCGCGCGCGGCCCGGTGTGCGAGCCTATTCTTGAGCGGCCACCTCGGGCAAGTCGGCCCGTGACGCTGCCGTGACCAGCCCCGACGTACACTGCGCACATGGCGGAGTGCGGGGAGTGCGGGGCCCAGAACGACGATTCGGCGAGGTTCTGCCAGCGCTGCGGCGCGGCCCTCGGGTCCTGGGACGATCGCATCGCCGCCGGCGCGCGAAAGGTGGTCACGGTGGTGTTCACCGACGTTGCCGGCTTCACGGGCCTGGGGGAGCGCCTCGACCCCGAGCTGTTCCGCCGGGTCATGGCGCGCTACTTCGAGGCGATGCAGGCGGCCGTGCACGGGCACGGCGGGGTGGTCGAGAAGTTCATCGGCGATGCGGTGATGGCCGTCTTCGGCGTGCCGCGGCTCCATGAGGACGACGCGCTCCGCGCCGTCCGCGCCGCCGAGGACATGCGGCGCGCGCTCCGGGAGCTGAACGCCGAGCTCGAATCCCGCTACCAGGTGCGCCTGGAAGCGAGAACCGGCGTCAACACGGGGGAGGTGCTCGCGGCGGACCCGGCCGCGCCCAGCGCCGCCGTCATGGGGGACGCCGTCAACGTGGCCGCGCGCCTCGAGCAGGCCGCCGAGCCCGGGCAGATCCTGTTGGGGGAGACCACCTTCCGGCTGGTGCGGGACGTGGTCGACGTCGAACGCGGCCCGATGCTGACGCTCAAGGGCAAATCCGAGCCGGCCCAGGTCTACCGGCTGCTCTCCATCGACCCGGTCCACGCCTCCGCGCCGCGGATGGGCTCGGCCCTGGTCGGACGCGCCGACGAGCTCGGGCTGCTGAGCCGGGCGTTCCGCGAGGCGGTGGATGGGGCAATGGCGATCCGCTTCGCCCTGCTCGGCCCCGCCGGCATCGGGAAGTCCCGCACGGCGATGGAGTTCGCCGATGGGCTGGGTGAGGAGGTCCGCGTCCTGCACGGCCGCTGCCTCCCGTACGGCGAGGGCATCACCTTCTGGGCGGCGCGGGACATCGTCAAGCAGGCATTCGGCATCGGGGAAACGGACTCCGCCGAGCAGGTTCGTGAGCGCATCCGCGCGGTGGTCCCCGACGGGCCCGAGGCCACTCTCCTGGCGGACGGCGTCGCCGAGCTGCTGGGGCTTTCGGAGGCCCGGGTCGGCATGGAGGAGACGTTCTGGGCCGTCCGCCGTCTGCTGGAGCACGCGGCCGCAACCGGACCGCTGGTCCTGGTCCTGGACGACATCCACTGGGCCGAGCCGGCGTTCCTGGATCTGATCGACTACCTCGTCGGCTGGAGTGAGGGGGCGCCGATCCTGTTCCTCTGCCTCGGACGCCCCGAGCTGCTCGACGCGCGGCCGTCGTGGCGCCGCCGCACCCCGCGAGAGTGGACGGGCACGCTCGAGCCGTTGAGCGCGGACGAGAGCGCGACGCTGCTCACCAACCTCATGGGCCGCGGCGAGATGACCGGTGGCGTGCGCACGCGCATCCTGGAGGCCGCCGAGGGCAACCCGTTGTTCGTCGAGGAGATGCTCCGCATGCTCGCCGACGACGACCTGCTGCGACAGGAGGAGGGGCGGTGGAAGCCCGTGCGGGACCTCTCGGACCTGGCGGTGCCCCCCACCATCAACGCGCTGATCGGGGCCCGCCTCGATCGCCTGGGGCAGGGCGAGCGCGCCGTGACCCGCCGGGCCTCCGTCATCGGGAAGGTGTTCTGGTGGGGCGCGGTCGCCGAGCTGTCCACGCAGGAGGACCGCGCCGATGTCGGCAGCCACCTCCAGACGCTCGTTCGGAAGGAGCTGATCCGGCCGGAGCGATCGCGGGTGCAGGGCGAGGACGCGTTCCGGTTCCACCATCTGCTGATCCGGGACGCGGCGTATCAGGGAACGCCGAAGGCGGAACGCGCCGACCTCCACCGGCGCTTCGCCGGCTGGCTCGAGCGCGTCGCGGCCGATCGCGTCGGCGAGTACGAGGAGGTGATCGGCTACCACCTCGAGCAGGCCGTTCGGTATCGGGCCGAGCTGGAACCCGCTGCGCGGGAGCGCGATCGGGAGCTCGCGGCCCGGGCCGCCGAGCGCCTTGCGTCGGCCGGCCGCCGGGCGTTCGGGCGCGGCGACATGAGCGCGGCGGCGAACCTGCTGGGACGCGCGGTCGCGTTGCTGGCGGCCGACGAGCCGGCCCGGCTCGCGCTGATGCCCGACCTGGCCGAGGCGCTGACGGAGATCGGCGACTTCACCGGGGCCGACCGGGTGCTGGACGAGGCCGTCCGGAGGGCCGGGGTCGCGGGCCTGGCGCAGATCGAGGCACACGCGACGATCGTTCGCCTGTCGCTGGAGGAGTCCACGGAGCCCGAGCGCGGGACGGACCTGGCGCTGAAGGAATTGGAGCGGGTGATTCCCGTGTTCGCGGCGCTCCACGACCATCACGGCCTGGCGCGCAGCTACCACCTGATGGCGGACGTGTACTGGTCCCGTTCGCTGTACGCGGCATGTGACGAGCCGCTGCGGCGCGCGGTGCACCACGCCCGGCTCGCCGGCGCCATCCGCGAGGAGGCGGAGTGCCTGGGCTCGCTGGCCGGCTCGGGACTGTACGGACCGGCGCCCGTGAGCGAGGTCGTGCGGCGGTGCGGGGAGATCCGGGAGACGTCGCGCGGCAGGCCGCAGGCGGAGGCACGCGCGTTGCGCACCCTCGCGGCGTGCCGCGCGATGGAGGGCAGCTTCGACGAGGCGCGCGAGCTCGCGGAGCGGAGCTACGAGATGCTCAACGAGCTCGGCCTGCGTCTCCGCGCGGCGTTCGCGACCGAGGCGGCCGCGTTCGTCGAGACGCTCGCCGGGGACCACGCGGCGGCCGAGCGGGCGCTGCGTCTCGGGTACGAGATCACCGATCAGATCGGCGAACGCGGCTACAACGCGACCGTGACCGCGCTGCTGTCCCAGGCCGTCCTGGCGCAGGGCCGCGTCGATGAAGCCGATGCGCTGACGGCGGAGGCCGAACGAAACGGCGCGACGGACGACATGACCACCCAGGTGGTGTGGCGCAGCGTGCGCGGACGCGTTCTGTCGGCGCGGGGCATGCACGGTGACGCGGAGGCGCTCGCGCGCGAGGCGACGGCGCTCGCGGCCGAGACCGACGACGTCAACATGCGGGCAGACGCCCTGCTCGACCTGGCCGAGGTGTTGCGCGAGGCGGGACGGGCGCCGGAGGGCGCGCCGTACGTCCGGCAGGCACTGGACCTGTTCGACGCGAAGGGGAACGAGGTCGCCGCGGCCAGGGCGCGGGCCACGCTCGATCGCTGGGACGGACCCGCTCCGGACTCGCTCACTGCATGAACCTCCGCGGCGCGGTCGTGGTGGTCACCGGCGCCTCCGCGGGGATCGGGCGCGCGACCGCACTCGCCTTTGCCCGTTCGGGCTCGCTCCTGGTGCTGTCGGCCCGCCGCGGGGATCTGCTCGAGGACCTGGCCCGGGAGATCGAGCGCCACGGGGGACGCGCCCAGCCGGTGCCCGCGGACGTCACGAGCGACACCGACGTCGCGGGGCTGGCCGAGGGGACGCGGTCCGCGTACGGCCGGTGCGACGTCTTGGTGAACAACGCCGGCGTCCCGGGCGGTGGACCGTTCGCGGACGCGGCCCCCGGGCGGATCGACTCCATCGTGCGGACGAACCTGCTCGGGGTGCTGTCGGTCACCCGGGCCTTCCTGCCGGGAATGCTGGAGGCGGGCCGTGGGCACGTCGTGAACGTCGCCTCGATCGCCGGCCTGGTCGCGCTTCCCGGCGCGGCCGTCTACTCGGCCACCAAGCACGCGGTGGTCGCCTTCTCCGAGGCGCTCGACGGCGAGGTGCGCGATCGGGGCGTGCGCGTGACGGCCGTGAACCCCGGCCTGGTGCGCACGGAGGGGTTCCCGCAGGCGGGCGTTCCGGCGCGACTGCTCGTCCGCGTCGACCGTGTCGCGGACGCGATCGTTCGCGTGGCGCGCGACGGGACGGCACCGTCCGCCTCCGTGCCCCGCGCGGCCGCGGTGCTGCCGGCGCTGCATGGCTTGGCGCCGCCCGTGTTCCGCGCCGGCGTCCGGGCCGTCATGCGCGCCCGCCCCAGGCGGTGACCCCGCCCTCAGATCGACAGCGACCCGGTCGTCTGGCCGCCGTCCACGACGAGCACCGCGCCCGTGACGAACGACGCCGCCGGGGAACACAGGAACAGCGCCGCCGCCGCGACCTCGTCCGCGCGGCCCCAGCGGCCCATCGGGATCTGGCTCAGGACGCCGCGCTCGGCGTCGCCGCTCGCCCGCAGCGCGTCGTTCATCTCGGTCTCGATCCAGCCCGGCGCCAGGGCGTTCACGCGGACGCCGGACGGCGCCCATTCGCGCGCCACGGTGCGGGTCAGGCTGATGATCGCTGCCTTCGCGGCCGCGTAGTAGGCGAGGCCCGGGCTGGCGATGAGCCCCGACACCGAGGCCATGTTCAGGACGCAGCCCTCGCCGCGCTCGAGCATGATGGGGCCGGCGGCGAGAATGCCGTTGCGCGCCCCCTCGAAGTTCGCTCGGAAGTACCGGTCGAACCCCTCGGGACGCATCTCGGCCATGGGGGACGTGAACGGCGCCGACCCGGCGTTGCTCACCAGGACATCGAGCGAGCCGAACTCCTCGACCGCGCGGCCGACCAGGCGCCGCACCTGCTCGAGGTCGGTGACGTCGGTCGGGACCGTCGCGACGCGGCCGCCGCCCGCGGCGACCTGGGCGCCAGCAGCCTCGAGCGCCTCGGCGCCTCGCGCGGCGAGGACCACCGACGCGCCCGATCCCGACAGCGCCATCGCGATCGCCCTCCCGATGCCGCGGCTCGCGCCCGTGACCACGGCGACCTTCCCCGCCAGCGCGCCTTGCCCTACCGCTGCATCCGCCATTCGGAAGCGACCTCCTAGAATCGACTGCTCGGATGCGAAGCAAAGCACAAGAAGAAGCCGCGCGCGAAGTCCTGCGATCGGAGCGCTGGCGCAGGAGCGACCACTCCCGCGAGGCGCTGTTGCGCGGGCTGCTGGCAGGGCGCATGGCAGGGCCCGTCGTGTCGCACGACCGCTCGAACGTCCGGTGGAAGATCGCGCAGTTCGCCTCGGGCGACCCCCGTTCGCAGTTCGGGATCTCCGGCCTCGGCGCGCTGTCGGAGGACGCGGTCATGGCGCTCATGGCCGAGGCGGCCGGGTTCGACGCCGGCGTGGTCGCCGGCGGCGGGGACGGGCCGGTCCCGGTCGACCCCGAGCGGGTGCTCACCCGGCTGGAGGAGGCCGGCGACCTGCTTGCCGAGGCGGCCGCGGGCGGGGCGACCGTGCTGCTCGCGACCGGTCATCCGGTGGGCCTCGTCCTGCTCTACGCCGCCGTCGGCGAGCTTCTCGTCGCGCACGGCGCGAGCCTCATCCGTCCTCTCGAGGGGGACCGGTGGCGGAGCCTCGGCCGCCCGCGCGAGATCCGCTACCTCCACGGCGTCGCGATCCTGACCGATCACGGCTCGTCGATCCACACGCACTCCTCCGAGGCGATGGAGCGGATGCTGGCGGCCGCCGACGAGGCGGGCGAGCGGCCCGACCTGGTGCTCGCCGATCACGGCTTCGCCGGCGCCGCGATCGAGGCGGGCATCGACACGGTCTCGATCGCCGACGTGAACGACCCGGCGCCGGTCGCGGCCGCGGCGCTCGGCCGGACGCGGACCGTCGTCGTCATGGACGACAACGTGGCCCCAGAGGACTACTGGGTGTGCTACCAGGCCATCGCGGCCCGTTTCCCCAGGTAGAGCCGCACGTCGCCGGCTCCACCCGCCCGTCCAACGTACAATGCGGTCGGCGCAAGCCTGTGGGTGCGCCCTCGAGAGGCAGAACGACTCGTGAGGCCCCGGGCGATCGGGGCATGAGAGGAATCGGATGACCGCACAGCGAACGGCCGGCGAGAGGGGGTGCGCCAGCCCCGGCCCGTCGTGACCGCCAAGCCCCCGGCCTCCCGGCCGCGCGGCTCCCTCGAGGCGCGCCACTCCAGAAGGGAGCGGCGTGGACTCCTATCAGTCGGTGATCGATCGCATCGCCCGGTCGGGCGGTGTGGTGATGCTGGTCGGTGGCCTGGACTCGGGCAAGACGACGCTCGGCCGAAGCCTGGCGCGCTCGGGGATGCAGGAGGGGCACACCGTCGCGTTCATCGACGCCGATCTCGGGCAGAAGACCGTGGGGCCCCCGGCGTGTGCCGGCCTCCGGATGCTGCGCGGTGAGGCCGACCTGGATTCCGGAGCGGTCCTCGACCCCGACGAGATCTACTTCGTGGGCGCGACCTCCCCGCAGGGTCAGCTCCTCCCGCTGGTCGTCGGCGCGGGACGCCTCCTCGCCACGGCGCTCGAGCAGGAGGCGGGCCTCGTGATCGTCGACACCAGCGGGCTGGTATCCGGCGTCTACGGCCAGATCCTGAAGTACCACAAGGTCGAACAGCTCCGGCCCGACGTGGTCATCGGGCTCCAGCGAGGCGAGGAGCTCGACCCCATCCTGGGGATCATCCGCCGGTTCTTCTCCACGGACGTGATCACCCTTCCCGTGCCGCCCGAGGTGCGCTCCACGTCGGTCGAGGAGCGCGCCGTCCGCCGCGAAGAGGCCATGCGCCGGTACTTCGGCGTCTCGCTGCAGCGCTGGCGGGTGAAGCCGACGGTCTTCATGCCGGCCCTGCCGGCGTTGTTCGACCAGGCCCAGCTCGATCGCCTGCTCGTCGGCACGTCGGACGGGGAGGGCAGCTACTCGGGCATCGGGTACCTGGAGCACTCGCCGGAGGAGGGCGTCCTCCGGCTCATCTCCCCGGTGGCGGACGCTCCCAAGGCCCTCAAGCTGGGCTCCGTCCGGATCGACCCCGACTTCCGGACCCGGCGCGTGGACCTGCGGAACCTGTTCGGAACCGACTAGACTGTGGGCCGCCTCACCGGCGGCCTGGGGTCGCCGGCGGGGACCCGATCCATCGAGCGCCGAAAGGAACGAGGCTTGCCGTCGGTCGTCAAGAAGCGCCGCAAGAAGATGCGGAAGAAGAAGCACAAGAAGCTTCTGAAGAAGACCCGCTGGCAGCGGCGCCAGCAGGGGAAGTAGCCCGCACCGGAGGGCGCCCCCCGTGGCGGCCGCGCCGATCGTCTTCCTCTCGGACTTCGGCCTTCAGGACGAGTTCGTCGGCACCTGCCACGCCGTCATCGCCCGCCGCGCGCCCGTCGCGCGGGTGATCGACCTCACGCACGGCATCCCCCGCGGCGACGTGCTCCGGGGCGCGCTCACGCTGGCGGCTGCCCTCGCCTACCTGCCCGAGGCCGCGGTCCTGCTCGCGGTCGTCGACCCGGGCGTCGGAGGCGCCCGGCGAGCCGTGGCGGTCCGGTCGGGCACGGGGCGCCTCCTGGTCGGTCCCGACAACGGCCTGCTGTCGCTGGCCTGGCCCCTCCTGGGCGACGTCGCGCGGGCAGCGGAGATCACGTCGCCGGACGTGGTGCTCCGGCCGACGTCCTCCACGTTCCACGGCCGGGACGTCTTCGCGCCCGCCGCGGCGCACCTGGCGGAGGGAGGCGACCTCGGGTCGCTGGGCGACGCCCTGGATCCGGGGACGCTGGTGCGCATCGAGGCGCCCCAGCCGGCGGCGGCGCCGGGGTCGCTGACGGCGGTCGTCCTCGGCGTCGACCTCTTCGGCAACGCGCAGCTGGGGGCCGACGGCGCCGATCTCGCGGCCGCCGGGATGGAGGATGCGGGGACCGTCGTCGTCCGAACGGGTTCGGGCACACGAGCGGTCCGGCGTGCGGGGACCTACGGCGAGGTGGGGGAGGGCGAGCTGCTCCTCCTGGTCGATTCGTCGGGCCGGCTGGCGCTCTCGTGCAACCGGGGCGACGCGGCGGGGGAGCTCCGCGTCGCCCCGGGAGACACGATCGAGATCAGGAACCCTGGGGCCTGATCGGCTCGAGGTGGGTCATGGAGTGGCCACGCCGCGCGCCGATGAGGGCTCGGACGCCGGCCCCGCGTCGAGTCGGTCGGCCAGACGCCGGAGCCTCGCCGCGAGCGCGATCGCGAGGCCACCGGGCGACCGTGAGGGCGCACCGCCGGCCCTCCGGTCTCGGACGGCCCTGGCCACCGCGGCACGGATCTCCATCTCTCGAACACGTCCCTCTTCCGGGCTGAACGGGCGAAGCATTGCGCACCTCCTCTCTCGATCCCTGAAATCTTGACGCAAAGATATCTGGCAAGAGACTTTGTGTCAAGATACTTGACACGAAGATGTATGATGGGTGCCATGAGAGATGAGCGTGACTCCGTCGACCGGCACATCACCGGGTTCCTCCGCCGGTACCCGGAGATCGACGCGGACGTCGAGGGCATCGTCGACCGGGTCTGCAAGCTGCACAAGTACTTCGTGAACACCCTCGAGGACACGATCGCCGGCTACGGGCTCGTCCACCCCGAGTACAAGCTCCTCCTGCACCTGCGTTCCGAGGGGGCGGAGGACGGCGTGTCGGCCGGCGATCTCTCCCGGTCGATGGTCATGTCCTCGGGCGGGATGACCAACCTCCTCGACCGCCTGGAGACGGACGGGCTCATCCGCCGTGGAAGCGACCCCTCCGATCGGCGCTCCGTGCTGGTCATCCTGACCCCCAAGGGCCGCAAGGTGATCGACCGCGCGGTCGGCGCGGAGGCGGCCCGGGAGTTCGACCTGCTCGAGCCGCTGTCGCCGGGCGAGCGCAAGGAGCTCAACGATCTCCTTCGCCGCGTGACGCGAAGCTTCGAGGAGCGGCTGGGTCCCCCGCCGCGGCGCCCGCACGACACGGAGGCTACGGCGCCGAAGGCGTGACCGAGGCGGGCGGCGTGGTCGTGAATCCCGGTCCGGGATAGCGCCGCGGCCCGTTCGCGACGACACCCTGATAGACGGCGGCGACGATCAACAGCACGAACAGCAGCACGATCGTGATCAACGTCCCGCGGCGCACCTCGCGTCAGCTCCCCGATTCGGCTTCGTGCCCGCGGCCGCCGTTGCTCAGACGGCGTCCGCAGAACTCGCGCTGCTGCACGAGCAGGTCGCGGAGCGCGGTCGGATCCTTCATCCAGGGACGGAGGTCCAGCTCCAGCGCCACCGCTCCGCGGTAGCCGTCGGTGAGGTCGGCGAGGAACGCGTCGATGGGCAGCACGCCGTCCCGCCCGACCGGCAGGTGCGAGTCCCATCCGCGCCCGGCGTTGTTCGACAGATGGATGTGGCGGATGCGGTCGCGGTCGCGTGCCAGCGCCCGACGGATGTCCTGACCGGCGACGGCCGCGTGGCTCGTGTCCAGCACCAGGTACGGCGTCTTCTCGCGATCGGCCCGCGCATGCTCCGAATGGAAGCGCATGGACGGCGCCCCGCGGCAGGCGGAGCGGGAACATGTTCTCGACCGCGACGACGATGCCCGACTCCTCGGACACGCTCCGCAGGTCCTCTGCGATCCATCGGCGGTAGTCCCGCTGCCACCGGTAGGGAGGATGGACCACCACCACGTGCGCGCCGACCTCGCCGGCCAGGTGGACC
The DNA here is from genome assembly GCA_963770955.1 of uncultured Actinomycetota bacterium. GTDB lineage: Bacteria > Actinomycetota > UBA4738 > UBA4738 > UBA4738 > DASPTB01. Next base: position 14,730 of record CAVYRK010000007.1, on the reverse strand, counting down.
GCCCGGTCGATCTTCTCCACGGGATCGGTTCCCCACACGCGCCGGGTCACGAGCAGGAACGGGGCGTGGATGGCGGCGACCCTCAACCCGAACTCGTCGGCGAGCGCGGTCAGGCGGTCGGGTTCCTGGGTCGCCGGGTCCTGCGTCACCATCACCTCGACCGCGTCGAAGCCGGCGTCCGCGATGGCGCGAAACGCCTGCCTGAGCGGCTGCCGGAAGAACGGCGCCGTCGAGAAGAGGAGCGTTGGACCTGTATTCACTGCGGTGGTGGCCCCTGGGCCGCGGCCATTCTACGGCCGGGTATCCTTGCCGCCGCATGGCCGAGACCGACAACCTGCCTCGGTGGGGAGGGAGACCCGGTGGGTTCGAGACCTGGCACCTCACGCTGACCGAGCCCGTCTCCGGGCAGGGCGTCTGGATCCGGGCCGGGCTCGTCGCGCCCCGGCAGGGCGCTGCGTGGGGCACGGCCGCGATCGCCGCCTTCCATCCGGCCAACCCCGAGCGCACGTTCGGGGTCCAGGAGCGCCATCCGGGCGACGGGTTCACCCTCGGCGGCCCCGACCGCTACCTGCGCACGGGTGACGTCGAGATCGGCCCCGGCTTCGTTCGTGGAACGGTCGGCGGCGGCGGGCGGGACGCACGGTTCGACCTGACGTTCCCCACGGGGGGCGCGACGAACCAGCTGCTGCCCCACATGGCGACGAAGGGTCCGCTGGGCGCGGCGGCGCTGGCGGCACCGAACGCGCACGTGCCGGTCTCGGGCGTGGTGGCAATCGACGGCGAGGAGCTGGCACTGGACCGCGTTCCGGGCTCGCAGTTCCACGCCTACGGGCCACGGCGACCGGAGCGGTGGGCCTGGGCCAGGTGCGCGTCGTTCGAGGACGAGGACGCGGTGTTCGAAGCGTTCACGGGTCAAGTGCGGCGGGGTCGGTACCTCACGCCGTTCCTCACGACGGTCTCCGTGCGCCGGCAGGGGAGATGGTTTCGGTTCACCAGGCTGCGGCCGCAGCGGGACTTCTCGCTGGGCTATTGGCACATCGATGTGGCCGACCGGCGCTTCCGTCTGACGGGCCGGATCGAGGCCCCGGCCGTTGCGCTGGTCCGCACGCGCCTCGAGGATCCGGACGGCACCGACCGGTACACGCACCACACGACGATGGCCTCCTGCCGCTTGGCGCTCTTCGAACGCAGGCCGGGTGGGTTCGACGAGGTGGCCGTCCTCGAGTCCCACGGCCTCGCGCACGCGGAATGGGCAGGCCGGACCCCGGCGGCGGCCGTCGAGCGTTCGGCGGTCGAGCGGGAGGCCATCCGCGCGTGATCGCATCGTTGGGACCCGCCGCGGCGCGGCTGGCCGATGCCGGGCACGGCTGGGGGATCGCGATCTTCCCGCTGGTGGCGGCCGTCGTCGCTGCGGTGTTCGCGGCCTCGCTCGGACGGCGATACGTGGCCCGGCGCCGCCCGGCGATGGGCCTCTGGGCGATCGCGCTCGCCATGTTCGCCGCGGCGTCGCTCGCGATGTTCCTCGGAGTCATCGACGGCTGGAGCGGGGCCGAGTACCGCGTCTACTGGCTGTTCGGCGCCATCCTGAACGTGCCGTACCTCGCGATGGGAGAGGTGTACCTGCTGGCGCGCCGGCGCACGATCGCCCACGCGCTGTTCGTGCTGCTGCTGGTGGGCACCGCCTTCGCCGCCTGGAAGGTGGCCGGCGCGCCGATCTCGACGGCGGCGCTCGGCACGGCCCTGCCGCTGGGGAAAGACGTCTTCGGCGACGGGAGCGCGCCGTACCGCCTCTCCCAGCTGTACGCGTTTCCGGCTTACTTCCTGCTGTTGGGCGGCGTGGTCTGGTCGGCATGGCGGATGCGCGGGCGTCCGGAGCTCCGGAACCAGACGGGCGGCGCGATCGTGATCGCGGTAGGGGCGACCATCGTTGCCATCGGCTCGGGCGTCGGGGCCGGCTTCGACATCGTCCCGCTGTTCTCGGTCAGCCTGGCGGCCGGCGTCGCCGTGATGTACGTCGGCTTCCAGATGACGGGGCGGCCGGCGACGCGTCCGGCGGAGCGAGCGGTGAACTGACCACCGGTCAGGTCGTTGCGCCATGCGCGGCACCGCGCCGACGCGTCCAGGAATCGTCCCCTGGGCGGCGGATCGTGATCAGAAAGAAAGAGGAGGCCCCAGGGGGTGGGGCCTCCTCCAAGGAAGCGTCGGGCTTTGTCGCCCGGCGCTCGTCCGGCCTTGCAGAGAAGGGGGATGCTTCTCCTCATCTATTTCGACATAGGCGCGGGGAAAGTTCAGGCGTTTCCCAAAGAATTTTCTCCGGGCGCATGTGCGCCGTGCCCACTCCTTAGAGGTCGCCCGTGAGCACTCCCTGCCCCTGGTGCGGGGCCGAGCGTCGACCCCCCTGGGGCTCCTCGGTGACCACCACGGCGTCGACCTTGGCCGGGTCGGCCTCCACTCGAACGTAGACGCTGCCGGCCTCGGGGCGGAACGTGCCCCCGCTCGAGTAGGTCCCTCCGTGCTTCAGCCAGACCTGGTAGACGCGGTGATGGGGGAGCGGGGGGAGTGAGCCGAACAGGTAGAGCCGGCTCTTCCCCGGAACGAACGCGGCCACCACCTTCGAGCCCGCGACGCCGGTCCCCGACGCGGTCAGCGGGACCACCTGAGACTGCGGCTGGGTCACCGTGGCGATGACCTCCCCCTCCAGCGCCCTCGCCCGCTCCGCGCGGGCGACCTGTGCCACCAGGTGCGTGTTCCATGCCGCGAGGCCGCCGACCAGAGCCAGCGCCACGACCGCGGCCGTCAGCCGAGCCGGGCTGCGGCTGCCCCACCGTCCCCTGCGGTACCGCCGGAGGCGGGCCAGCAGGATGCGGGGCGGGTCGATCCATCGGGGGGCGAGCGCCAGGTCGCCGGCGACGGTGGCGAAGCTCTCCTGCGTCAGCCGGCAGAGCTCGCACCCGGGAACGTGCGTCGACAGAAGGCGGGCAGCCTCACGGCGGTCGGCGTCCGTCAGCGCGTGGAGCGCTTCGCCTGCCAGGAGCTCCTGGGCCCGCTCGTGATCTCCCCTCATTCACCCTCGCCTTCGAGCATCGCTCGCAGCTTGCGCATCGCCGCCAGGGTCCGGGTCTTGACGGTCCCGAGCGGAAGACCGCTCAGCTCCGCGATGCGCGCCTGTGTCATGCCCGAAAAGTATGCCAACTCCAGCACCTCCCGCTGCTCCGGGGGAAGCCTGCGCAGGGCCCGGAGCACGTCGTCTCGGCGGGTGGCAATCCAGTCGTCGTTGGTCACGACGTCCGCTACGTCTTCGTCCTCGAGGGGCTCGGGGTTCACTCGGGCCGATCGGCGCCGGAGCCGGTCCTCCCGGCGAACCGTGTCCACCGCCCGGTGGTGGACCAGCGACAGGAAGAAGGAGCGGAAGCTGCCGCGAGTCGGGTCGAACGCCTCCGGCGCGCTCCACAGCGCCATGAAGGCGTCGTGGACGACCTCCTGGGCCAGTAGGTCGTGCCCGGTCACCCGCTGGGCGAGGCCGTACGCGGGTGCCGAGTACAGGCGGTACAGCTCCTCGAACGGCCCGCGCTCGCCCATCGCCACGCGCCGCTGGAGCTCCGCGTCCCTGGCGTCGACCTCCCGTTCCTCCATTCGACCTTCCTACCAGATCGGCCGCTACGATTGAAATCGTGCCACCCACGGTCCGGATGTACTCGCGCAGGCGGTGCGGGCTGTGCGACGAGGCTCGGGAGGTCGTGGAGGCCGTCGCCCGGTCCACCCCGCTCGAGTTCGAGGAGGTCTTCATCGACGGCGACGACGACCTGGAGCTGCGCTACGGCATCCGCATCCCCGTCATCGAGGTGGCCGGCAGGGAGGCCTTCGAGCTGACCGTGGACGCCGGGGCGCTCGCCGAGCTGGTCTCCGGCTCAGACGACGGCTGACCCGTCCCGGCCTGCTCGTTTCGGTACTTTGTGCGATTGTGCATCGAGCGGGACCCGCGCTACTATCCTGCGGTGAACGCCGGATCGGCGGGGGGGACGGGGGGAGCGAGGCGCCGGCGGGGGGGGCCGCGTGAGCCAGCGCCCCGTGCCCGAGGCCACCGTGGGACGCCTACCTCTGTATCTGCGGGTCCTCGTCGAGATCGCCGAAGGGGGACGAGACCACCATCTCCTCCCAGGCCCTGGCCCGGGCGGCCGGCGTGAACTCGGCAAAGGTCCGCAAGGACCTCTCCTACCTGGGGTCGTACGGGACCCGCGGCGTGGGCTACGACGTCGCCTACCTGCTGCACCAGGTCCGGCGCGAGCTGGGGCTGACCCAGGACTGGCCGGTCCTCATCGCGGGCGCCGGGAACCTCGGCCACGCCCTGGCCAACTACCGCGGCTTCGAGGAACGCGGCTTCCGCGTGGTCGCGATCGTGGACGTGGACCCACGGACGGTCGGGGAGCGCATCGGCGAGCCTGCTGGTCCGCCACCTCGACGACCTGCCGGAGATCGTCCGCGAGCACGACGTCGCGATCGGCGTCATCTGCACGCCGGGAGCGGCCGCCCAGGAGGTCGCCGACCGGATGGTGCGGGCCGGCCTGCGCTCGATCCTGAACTTCGCCCCCGCGCTGGTGACGCTCCCGCCAGGACGTCTCGGTCCGCAAGGTCGACCTCTCGATCGAGCTGCAGATCCTGGCGTACTACGAGCAGCGGAAGGCAGCTCTGGAGTCGGTCGCGGCGGGGCGGGGCTCGGGGCGGGACCATCTGGCCCCGATTTCGGGCGGCGGCCGGTAGGGTAGAGCCCGGTGCCTCTCCTCCACCTGGGTGTCACGTTTCGGCGCGCTCCGCTCGACCTGCTCGAGCGCCTGGCCATCGCCGACGACGAGCTGCCGAAGGCCTACCTGAAGCTGGCGGATGACCCGGACGTCCACGAGGCGGTCCTGCTGTCCACGTGCAACCGGGTCGAGATCTACGCGGAGGTCGACTCGTACCACGCTGGGTCCCTGGCGCTTCGCCGCTTCCTCTCCGCGGACGCCGACGTCGCTCCCGCGGAGCTCTCCGAGGCCCTCGATACCGGGTACGAGGAGCAGGCGGTGGAGCACCTGTTCCTGGTCGCGGCCGGGCTCGATTCGATGGTCGTCGGCGAGCCGCAGATACTTGGGCAGGTACGCGCGGCCCACCGTCGCGCCGACGAGGAGGGCGCGGCCGGGCCGGCGACGTCGGCGCTGTTCCGCGCGGCCCTCCGGACCGGCCGTCGAGTCCGGTCCGAGGCCGGACTTGGGGCGGCCCCCGCGGCGTTCATCGCGGCGGGCCTCGCCGAGGCCTCGGCGCGGCTGGGTGGGCCGCTCATGGGGATGCCCGCCGCCGTGGTCGGAGCCGGAAGGATGGCCACCCTGGCGGTCGACGCCCTGCGGGAGCGCGGCGCAGGCCCGATCCACGTCGTGAACCGGACGATCGCTCATGCCCGCGCGGTGGCCGCGCGCGCCGGCGGCGTCGCCTCCGGCCTCGAGGCCCTTCCCGACGTCCTGCGCGGAGTTCGGCTCGCCGTCCTGTGTGCCCGGACGCCGGTGCCCCTGGTGAGCCGTGGATCGGTTCCCCCCCGGTCCGGCACCGGCGGGACGCTCTTCCTGCTCGACCTGGCGATGCCACGGAACGCCGACCCCGACGTCCGGGAGGTGGGCGGCGTCGAGGTGGCGGACATCGACGACCTGCGCGGCCGGCTCGGAGGGCCGGCGGGCGCTCCCATCGCCGACGTCGAGCGCGCGCGCGCGATCGTCGCCGAGGAGGCCCAGCGCTTCGAGGAACGCCGGGCCGTGGCCCGGCTGGCCCCGCTGATCCGTGCGCTTCGCGAGGCCGGCGACCGGGCGGTCGCGGCCGAGCTCCGCCGGGTCGCGCCCCGGCTCGCGCGGCTGGAGCCGGAGGAGCGCGCAGCGGTCGAGGCGGTCGCACGCGGGGTCGCCGCGAAGCTCCTGCACGCGCCGACGGTCCGCCTGAAGGAGCTGACCGGGCCCGGCCGCGGGGACGCCGCGGCGCGCGCGCTGGCCGAGCTGTTCGACCTCGAGTTCCCGCCCGGCGGCTGAACCACCCGTGCTGCGCATCGGCACCCGCCGTTCTCCGCTCGCACTGGCGCAGGCCGATGAGGTCGCCCGGCTCCTCGGAAGTCGCGGTGTCGACGCGGAGCTGGTCCCGATGACCACGTCGGGTGACAGCGGCGCGACTCCGGACGCGTCGCCGTTCGGCGTGAAGGGGCTCTTCGTCGACGAGATCGTGCGCGCGCTGCGGGACGGCGAGATCGACCTGGCCGTGCATTCCGCGAAGGACCTGCCCGCGGAGGATCCGCCCGGCATCGTGGTGGCGGCCGTTCCCGAGCGCGCGGACCCTCGCGACGTGCTCGTGACGCGCGACGGTCCGCTCGACAGCGGCGCCGTCGTCGGAACGTCCAGCCTGCGCCGCCGCGCCCAGGTGCTGGCGTGGAAGCGGGAGATCACGGTGCGCGACCTTCGCGGCAACGTCGGCACACGGCTGCGGAAGCTCGCGGCCGGCGACGTCGACGCGGTCCTGCTGGCCGCGGCGGGACTGCGGCGGCTGGACGTCTGGCCCGGCAGCGCGGAGCTCCTCGACCCGGACGTGATGGTCCCCGCGCCCGGGCAGGGCGCGCTCGCCGTCCAGGCCCGGTCGGACGACGCGGCGACGCTGTCGTCGCTCGGCTCGCTCGAGCACCCACGGTCGCGCGCGGCGTTCGAGGCCGAGCGCGTCCTGGTCCGCCGCCTCGGCGGCGGCTGCGCGCTGCCGATCGGCGCCCTCGCGGAGGCGTCGGGAGGCAGGGTGCGCGTCACGGCCGTCGTGGCGAGCCCGGACGGGAGCGACCTGGTTCGCGCGCACGCGGAGGCGGCAGAGCCCGCGGACGCCGCGGACGCCGCGGCGCGCGAGCTCCTCGACGGGGGCGCCGAAGGCGATCCTGGACGCGCTCGGCCGGGAAGCGTGAGCCGGGTGCCGGGATCGCTGGAGGGCCGAACCGTGATGGTGACGCGGCCGCGGGCGCAGGCGGGGGCGCTGGCCGACCGGCTTCGCGCTCGCGGCGCGCGCGTGATCGTCGCGCCGGCCATCCGGCTGGTGCCGTCCCCGGCGAAGGCCATCGATCGCGCTCTCGACCGGGCCGTGGCCGGGGAGTTCGCGTGGGTGGTGGTGACCAGCCGCACGGGGGCCGAGATCCTGCTCTCGCGCCTGGCGGCGCGGGACCGCGCCCCCCGGGACCTCCGCGCGAAGGTCGCGGCCGTCGGCGACGGGACGGCGAGCGTCCTGCGGCGGGGCGGGCTTCGGCCCGCGCTGGTGCCGCCCTCGTTCACGACCGAATCCCTCGGCCGGGCCATGCCGAAGGGAACCGGCGCGGTCCTGCTCGCGCGGGCGGACATCGCCCCGGAGGGTTTGGAGCGGGTCCTGGAACGGAAGGGGTGGACCGTGGAGCGGATCGACGCGTACCGGACGCGATATCCCGGGACGCTGCCGGTGGCCGCCCGCCGCGCCCTGGCCGCGGGGGCGGTGGACGCGGTCGTGTTCAGCAGCGCATCCACGGTCCGGGGATACCTGAAGGCGGCCGGCGGCATCCTGCGCCACCCGGCCATGGCGGCGGCCGGGCACGCGCCGAAGGTCGTCTGCATCGGTCCCGTCACCGCGGCGGAGGCGCGCGCCGCCGGCTTCCGGGTCCACGCCACCGCCGACCCGCATACAATCGAGGGGCTCGTGGCGGCCGTGGAGCGTGCGCTTCCCGGACGGGTGCGGGCGTCCCGAGGCGGTGGGGCCGGAAGGGGTCCGTCCGGGGGCACGACGAAGGGAAGGGAGTCCGGTCGGTCGTGAGCTATCCACGGCATCGCCCGCGCCGCACGCGGCGAACGGAGGCGCTTCGTTCGCTCGTGCGAGAGACCGACCTGCGGCCGCGCCACCTGGTTGCGCCGCTGTTCGTCAAGGAGGGGATCGACGAGCCGGTGCCCATTCCGTCGATGCCGGGGCAGCACCAGCACACGCTCGAATCCTTGCGGAAGGAGGCCCGGTCGATCGCCTCGCGCGGCGTCGTCGCCTTCACGCTGTTCGGCGTCCCGGCGCGAAAGGACGCGGAGGGCTCGGAGGCGTGGAATCCCGACGGCATCTCGCAGCGCGGCCTGCGCGCGCTTCGCGACGAGCTGGGCGAGGACCACGTGCTGATCTCGGACCTGTGCCTGGACGAGTACACCGACCACGGGCACTGCGGCGTGCTCGCGCCCGACGGATCGGTGGACAACGACGCCACGCTCGAGCGTTACCGTCGGATCGCCGCGGCGCAGGCGGAGGCCGGTGCGGACCTGGTCGCGCCGTCGGGCATGATGGACGGACAGGTCGCGGCCATCCGCGACGCGCTGGACGACGCGGGACACGTCTCCACCGGCATCCTGGCCTACGCCGTGAAATTCGCCTCCGCGCTCTACGGCCCGTTCCGCGACGCGGCCGAGTGCGCTCCGCAGTTCGGCGACCGCGCCGGGTACCAGATGGATCCGGCGAACGGCGACGAGGCGATGCGGGAGATCCGGGCCGATCTCGAGGAGGGCGCCGACCTGGTGATGGTCAAGCCGGCGCTGCCGTACCTGGACGTCATCCACCGTGCGCGGGAGGAGATCGGCGCGGCCGTGGCCGCATACAGCGTCAGCGGTGAGTACGCCATGGTGAAGGCCGCCGCCGAGCGCGGCTGGCTCGACGAGCGCCGGACCGTCCTCGAGCTCCTCACCTCGATCCGCCGGGCGGGCGCCGGGCTCATCCTCACCTACCACGCGGCCGACGCGGCCGAGTGGCTCTCGTAGGGAACCCGCGGCCCGCGATGACCCGCTCCGAGGAATTGTTCGAACGCGCCCGCGGGGTGATCCCCGGCGGCGTCGACTCTCCGGTGCGGGCCTTCGGTGCCGTCGGCGGCTCGCCTCCGTTCCTGGTCCGCGGTGCGGGCGCCTTCGTCGAGGACGCCGACGGCAACCGCCTGCTCGACTACGTGCAGTCGTGGGGGGCGCTGCTGTTCGGGCACGCGCGGCCCGAGATCGTGCGCGCCGCGGCCGATGCGGCGGCCCGAGGCACGTCGTTCGGCGCGCCGACCGAGGCGGAGGTCCTGCTGGCCGAAGCGCATCGTGTCGGCCGTTCCGTCCGTCGAGATGGTCCGCCTGGTGTCGTCCGGGACGGAAGCGGCCATGACCGCCGTCCGGCTCGCCCGCGGCGCGACCGGCCGCGCGGCCGTCGTGAAGTTCGAGGGCTGCTACCACGGGCACAGCGACGCGCTGCTCGCGGCCGCCGGCTCGGGGGTGGCGACCCTGGGGCTGCCGGGGTCGGCCGGAGTCACGCCGGGGGCCGTCGCCGACACGATCGTCCTGCCGTACAACGACGGGCCGGCGGTGCGCGAGGCGTTCGACCGGCGCGGCGGCGAGATCGCCTGCGTCGTCGTGGAGCCCGTCGCGGCGAACATGGGCGTGGTCCCGCCGGCGGCCGGCTTCCTCGACGGGCTGCGCGCCGCCTGCGACGCGAGCGGCGCGCTGCTCGTCTTCGACGAGGTCATCACCGGGTTCCGGGTCGGCCCCGGGGGAGCGCAGGCGCTCTTCGGCATCCGCCCCGACCTGACGATCCTGGGCAAGGTGATGGGCGGCGGCTTCCCCTGCGCTGCTGTGGGGGGGCGGCGCGACCTCATGGAGCAGCTGGCGCCGGGCGGCCCGGTCTACCAGGCCGGGACGCTCTCCGGGAACCCGGTCGCGGTGGCGGCGGGGCTGGCGGCGCTCGAGCTGATCGACGCGGAGGATCCGTTCCCGTTGATCCGGTCGAGAGCCGGCCACCTCGTGGAGGGGCTTCGTGCCGCGTTCGCCGGGGCCGGGATCCCGTCGGTGGTGAACGAGGCCGGCGGGCTGCTGTCGGTGTTCTTCACCGACCGTCCGGTGACCGATCTCTCGGGCGCGCGCGCTGCCGACCACACCAGGTTCGCCCGCTTCTTCCACGCGATGCTGTCGGCCGGGATCGCGCTCGCGCCGTCGGGCTACGAGGCCTGGTTCCTGTCGGCGGCACACACCGACGAGGACGTGGAGCGGACGGTGCGGGCGGCGAAGGACGCGGCGCGGACGATCGGCTGAGCGATCAGCGCTCGCGGCCGATGATCAAGACGAGCGCGACGAAGATCAGGATCATCATCACCGTGAAGGCGATGAATGCCGTGCTCCCGTCGGTGATCAGCGCAAGCATCGAACCCATGGTCGCTCCCTAGGCCGGGCCGTACCACGGCGGGGACGTCCCGCCGGTGAGGATCTCCTTGCGGCTCTTCTCCAGCCGATCCAGGAACGGGACGTGGATGGCGAACCCGACCAGCGACGCGAGCAGGAACGCCCACGAGTAGACGGGCACGTTCCCCTGGTCGAACACGGCGAACACCGTGATCGCCGGACCGCCCGTGGCGAAGTACGCCGTTGCCGCGCCCAGCCCCGAGTCCCCGGTGTTCGCGAACTGGACGTTCTGCACGACGAACGTCCCCGGTAGGATCTCGGTGTCCCCGCTCACGTGCTGCTGCGCCTGCGCGGCCAGGTAGTCCTGGATCGCCGACGTCAGCGTGGCCACGTTCGGCTCGGTCGCGGGGTTCGCGAGCGTCCATCCCGGGCCGGGGTACTGCGACGTCAGCGAGTAGCTCGTCTGCTGGGAGCCGGGCCCGGCGGCGATCACTCGCCAGTGCGGCTCGGTGCCGCGGGGTCCCAGGTTGGGCAGCGTCGCCGACGCGCCGCTCACCTTCAGGGGGCCCGACCCGACGACCCACAACGCCGAGAGCACGATCATCCAGCCGAAGAACCCGGCCATGAGAACGAAGTACCCCATCTTCCGCCCGAAGATCGCGGACAGGAAGATGTAGATGCTTCCCACGAACAGGATGAACGCGCAGATGGTGACCAGGATCCCCTTGCCGAACGTCGGCGCGAGCGTGGCGAGGAGCGCCGTCATCCGGCCGCCGCCTGCGGATTGATGCACACGTTGTCCTTGAAGGGCACCTTCTGGATCGACAGGATGTAGTTGACGATGTCGTTGATCTGCTGGTCGTCGAGGCTCCCGGCGAACTTCACGCTCCAGGAGGGCATGTCCGTGCCGGTCCGACCCTCCGCGATCGTGTTCACGACGTCGGTGAGGCTGTGGATCTGCGCGTGGCCGTACTTCGGTCCCCCGCACACCGTCTGCAGGTTCGGAACCGGGACGACCGTGCCGTTGAACACGTTGTAGCCTCCGCCCAGGTCCGGCCCGTGGCAGCGGACGCACCCGATGCCGGTCGGGTTCGTCTGGGAGTTCAGCTGCACCGAGGCCGCGCCGGCTGCGACGGACGCCGCGTTGAAGTTCCGCTGGTCGGTCTCGTTCTGCTTGGGCTCGCTCAGCCAGACGGCCGGGATCCAGATGGCCATCACGACGACCGTGATGATGCCCCAGTACTGCATGCGCTCGAGGCGCGGCTTCTCGAGCTGCGCGTCGGCCGGGCCCGGCTTCATGGCCGGCGGGATGTCCGGCGTTCCCTTCCGGCGCGGGCGGCGGAGCATGAGGTACGCGGCGCCGCCGAGGAACACCGCCACCACGAAGATCGCGAAGGCGATGGTGACGCCGCGGCCGGCCTCGATCCCCAGCATCGTCACGACCGCGTCCACCCGCTCAACCGCCCGCCGCGCCGCCGACGCAGAAGGGGCCCTGCGGCGGCTCGTGGATCGTGTCCGTGCCTCGGGGCGGCCCGTCGATCAGCTGCGAGGTGTCGACGGTGACGATCGTCCCCTCCACCTTCAGCGGGAAGCGCTGCAGCCCGGTCGGGGCGGGCCCCAGCTGGTACTCGCCGGCCTCGTTGTACTTCGAGCCGTGGCACGGGCACTCGAACCACTGGCTCGCCTGACAGAACGGCACGCGGCAGCCGAGGTGCACGCAGCGCTGGTACAGGGCCATGAGGCCCTGGTCGACCAGGCCGGCGTAGATCGTGTTCGTGCCGCTCCCGTTGTAGGGCACGATGTAGAACCGGCCCGCGCCCAGATAGAAGGGCTGGTTGTTCTGCTCGATGTAGGACTTGATGTCCGACAACGAGCCGGCCGTGACGACCGAGCCGAACTGGCCCTTCAGGTTCGGCCACAGGAAGGCGAGGCTCGCGCCGCCGAACTCGGCCGCGAACACGGCGAGCGCGGCCAGCAGCCCGCGACGCAGGAAGTCGCGGCGCGCGACCGGGACGCGCTTCGGCTTCGCCCCCGCAGCCGCCTCCTCGGGCGTCGGCGCCACGACCGCCGTGCGGCGGCGCGTCTGCAGAAGCGACCAGCCGAGGATGAACAGGAACAGCCCGACCATGACGACCGCGATCATCACGGCGACCGACCGGGGGGTGACGACGGACGAGGCGAGGGATGCGGTCATAACTCGAAGAACAATCCCTGTGCCCACGGCCAGACCCAGTTGAACCCCGGGCCACGGAAGAACGACCCGATGATCGTGAGCGTCGCGCCGAACATGAACAGCATCGTGAAGATCATGATGGCGACCTTCCGGTCGCCCGGCTTCGTGCTGGGGTTGCGGTCGACGTAGGGAATGGCGGCGAGGCCCACCAGGATGAGCGTCGGGATGATCACGCCGGCGATCATGGGGTGGAAGTAGCGGAGCAGCTCCTGCAGGCCGAGGAAGTACCACGGAGCCTTCGAGGGGTTCGGCGTGAGGTTCGGGTTGGCCAGCTCGCGCAGCGGCGCGTCGACGAAGGTCGAGAACGCCGTGAGCAGGACCAGCATGATGAACATCGCGACGAACTCCTCCATCAGCAGGTGGGGGAACACGTTCACGCGGTCGCCCTGCTCGCGCTGGACGCGCTGGACGCCCTCGGGCGGCGACCAGCGCCAGCAGGCGGTGCTTGTCGGTCGCGCCGGGCTTCGGCGCGGGAGCGCGTCCCGTGGGCGGCGGGGCGGTCCGCAGCGCGGCGGCCCCGCCGCCGCGCCGCGCCGACGGCGGCGGCGACCGGGGCCGCCTCGGGGGCGGCCGCGCCGTCCCCGTTCCCTCCGCCGGCAGCCGCCGCGGCGGCCGGACGCGGCGCGCGGCTTGCGGCGGCCGGCTCGCCATGCCGTGCGCCTTGCGGTAGGCGCGGACGGCGGCGGCGCGCGCGCGGCCCTCGGCGACGCGGCGGTCGGTTCCCTTGCCGAGCTCCTCCTGGCAGGACCCGGTCGAAGGTCGCCTGGTCCAGCTGGGGTGTCGTCTCGCGCCATGTCTCCCGATCGCCTCGCTCTACAGCGGCCCGCTGATCCCGCCGTCCTTCCGGATCCGCCAGAAGTGGACGGCCAGGAAGATCACCAGCACGAAGGGTAAGGCCAACACGTGCAGCACGTACCAACGTAAGAGCGTGTTCGGGCCGACCTCCACGCCGCCCAGCAGGATGAACTTCGCCTGCTGTCGCGACCAGCGGCGAGTAGCCGGCCAGCGTACGTCCCCACCGTGACGGCCCAGATCGAGAGCTGGTCCCACGGCAGCAGGTAGCCGGTGAACGACAGGCCGAGCGTCAGGAACAGCAGGATGACGCCGACCACCCAGTTGAACTCACGCGGCGGCTTGTAGGCGCCCGTGTAGAACACCCGCGCCATGTGCAGCGTCACGGTGAACACCATGAGGTGCGCGCCCCATCGATGGATGTTGCGCACCAGGTCGCCGAAGAACACGTTGTCCCGGATGGTGTGCATGTCGGTGTACGCGACCGCGGCGCCCAGCTCGGCCGTGGGCCGGTAGAAGAACATCAGGTAGATGCCGGTGATGGTCAGCAGGATGAACAGGAAGAACGACAGCCCGCCCAGGCAGAACGTGTAGGTCAGCTTCAGCCCGTGCCGCTTCACCTTGGTCGGGTGCAGGTGGTACAGCACGTTGTTCATCGTGGCCAGGGCGCGGTCGCGCTGGGTGTCCTTGTAGCCCTTCCGGAACACCGACCCGGGCCGGAAGATCGACTTCCAGATCTCGCCCTCGCGGACCTTGTCGAACGCCTCCATGGCGGGGCGGCCTGGGCAGTCGTCGCTCAGCTTCGACACGCGCTCTCCTCCGGTCCGCACGCCTAGCTCCGTCTCGTCCTCGGCCTGCTGAGACATCGGAACCGCCGCCATCTGCGCGCTGGCCGCCCTCGCCCTCCGGCAGCCGCGCATAGTACAGGCAGTCGCTGGGGCACCGCTCGACGCAGACCGAGCAGCGGGTGCACGCGTTGTCGTCGACCACGAAGATGGCGTAGGCGCCGCCGACCTCGGCCTCGACGCTGGGGTCCTGCGCTCCCGACACGATCTCCGGGGTCGAGCATCCAGATCGCGTTCCAGGGGCAGACGTCCTCGCACGCCCGGCACAGGATGCAGGGCTCGGGATCGAGCATGAGGTGCTTCGGGGACTTGACGCCCTGCTTCAGCCACTCCGGCGTCGACGGACTCGCAGCGGTAGTCCGTCTTGATGTCGACCTCGGTCTTGACGAACGGCATGGTCAGTCCGTCTCCTCGTGCGTGCAGGCGTTGGGCCGGCTCACCGGTAGCCCCCGGACGAACGGCTGTCCCCGCCGGTGCCGCGCAGGCGCCGGCGCCAGTTCTGCAGGATGAACGGCACGATGATCAAGAGCCCCGTGGGGATCGAGAAGAGGATGACTGCGACGACGTCGCGCGCCTGCTTCAGCCAGAAGGACGACGCGGGAGGCCCGGTCCATTGCAGCGTCGATGTCGCGTAGTACAGCCACCAGGATGGGATGACGCCGATCGTCCCGATCGCCAGGAA
>CAVYRK010000006.1:0-56613 GCA_963770955.1 uncultured Actinomycetota bacterium | reverse complement strand
TCCGGCGGCCCGAGCTCGAAAAGTGTCTGATCCTGGCCGCCCTTTGCGGCCGAAACCCCGGTCAGGACTGGACAGTTCTCAGTCGAAAGTGTCCGATCGTGACCGCCCTTTACCGCGGGGGCCCCGGTCAGGATCGGACGGTTTCCACGCCAAAGTGTGTGATCCTGACCGCCCTTTTCACCACCGGTCGTTGACGGTTCGAGGGCAGCAGCTCCCCGGTCCGACGACGCTGCCGCCACCAGAGGACGTGCCCCGGCGGGTGGCGACACCCTCGCGGAGCGCGGTGGGGGAGCCCGCTCGCCGCTCGCGCGCGGATCGCGAACGCTCCACACGTTTGTGTTGCCGCGTCCGCCCACGCCGCTGACGAGCTCGAGCTGTCCCGTAGCGAGCAACGCGGCTCGCGCGCGGCGATAGGTCCGGTCGGCAACGCCGGCCGCGGCGTACAGCCGATCCGTCGAGAGGTCACACACCGCTCCCTCCTCGTCCGCGAGCGCCGCCATCGTCGAGGGAGGAGCCGCTCGGGCCCCCGTGCCCGGCTGTAGGCGAGCACCCTCTCGAACAGCTCGACGTTGATCTCGCCGTCCCACCACGGACCGGTGTCGGCGAACATGAGAGTGACCGTGCTCGCTCGCCCACGGCCGGTGGCGCGCTCATCGACGGCCACCAGGCCGCGCGCCACGAGCTGCTCCCGCGCCTGCTGGTACCGGCTCCGGCTAAGCCCGGCGCGCGCCGACGCGGCCGGCGCGCCCGGCCAGGCGCGGTTCTCGCGGCCGGCGAAGCTCGCAAGCGAGAGCGCCACCAGGCGCTCGCCCGATGCAAGGTCGGTCCGCGCGAGCACGGCGGCGATCGCCTGTCGGCTCATCCACCACACTCCGAACTCGAGCCTGTGCATCTGATCGTCGGCTTCCACGAGTCCGTCCGAGGCGTCGTTAGACTTGACTCTCGTCCCGCTACGGACTCAGAGCTTCGGTTGTTGCCTCGATCCCCCTCAGCTGTTGTCGCAGCTGGTCCGGGGGTCGAAGCCGTTAAGGGGCAGATCGCTCGTCCGCTCGGCGGACGAGGCCCCGATGGTGGGGATCTCAACGCCTAGCGTTCACCCCCTCGGAGCGTCTGTTGCTCCGAGGAGGACCCGCGGCTCGGCGGCCGCGGCGCTGGTCCACGCAACTACTTCCGTGGACCAGCGTCCCGAAAAGTGCCTGCAAACGAATCGAGCTTTCGCCCAGCTCCATTGCGGCTCTGACGGGTGAATACCCAGCAAATCACGCCAATTTGCCCGCTTCGACGGGTTTCTTTGCAAGCAGGAGGTCGCCGGTTCGATCCCGGCTGGCTCCACTCGCCAAACGTCCTGCTCAGAGCGATCTTTTGGCGCGGCGGAGACCGGACTCTGCGGGGGTATTTTTGGCAAGAGATCCCGTTTTTCGGTCGTTTCTTGCCAAAACTCGAGTCAACTCAGCGCCAACCGAGCGCTTCCGCGGGGCCCGTTCGAGGGCTGCGAACAGGCGCTGAGACATCGCTCGGGATCCGGCTCGTACCGCGGCGGCCTGCGACCGGCGCACGCGTCGGTACAGCCAGCGTCAAGGCGTGGCGCGACGTCATCGGGGGGTGCCCGATGACCCCGCGCCCCGTGAGCTGTTGCTCATGCGCCGCGGCGCGCGGGGATTGCTCTCTGGGCCGATGCCGCCGCCGCCGCCTCACGCGTTGAGACGCGCGACACTCGACTCGACGCACGAGCTATGGGTCTCACTGGAGGCGCATGGTGAGCGACTCCAGGCGCACTACCCAGCCTGTCGAGATTCGCGACCGCCGTGAGCTGCCGTTCTTTCAGGTGCGCTTGCGCGCCTCAGCCGATCCGGACCCAGATCGACGGACCGCGTCGGGTGAGGACGATCGGGTTCTACGCGCTGATCTGCCAGATCGCAAACGAGCAACGTCACACGGGCCAGCACCGCACCGGGCAGACACCTACGAGCAGCTCGCTCACCGAGCAGAGCGGGGCGAAGCTCAATCCGCCGGTTACTCGACGTGCTCGAGCCGCTGAGGTCATCGACTACGGGCGGGTCAACGACCCAGCCACACCGGCGCCGGTCGGCGTGATCCACCTCCTCATCCACGACGGCCCGTGGGTGGCGATGACTGTCGCGATGGCAAACCAAATCGCACGCCCGCGTCGCGGCGGATACCTGCTGCGCGACCTCGGCCTCGTGGCTGACCTGCTCGAGTTCCGCCGAGCAACGTGAGGAGCGCGGAGGGCTACGCGACTAGATCACCCGCGGCGACATCGCGGCGCGTGCGGGGCTGACCGTCGACCCCGTCGACGACTGCAACCGCATCCTCGAGCACGCCGGGATGCTCGACATCGACCGTCGGCGGGGTGAGAGGGGTGGCCGTAACCTGGCGAGCGTCTACGCAGATCCACGAAGCGCCGAGCCGATCGAGGGCGGCGATCCGGGACCGTCAAGCCGGCAAAACGGTACTGGCAGGGCGGAAGACCGGTAGCGGCAGGGCGGCGTAGCGGTACTTGCAGAGCAGCAGACCGGACTGACAGGGCGGAGAGCAGGACCGCGCAGGCGGAGATTCCGCGGACCCCGGTCTGCAGCGCCGCCCTGTACCGCGTGCGCGGGGGAGGCCGAAGAAGGATGATAGAAGACATCACCCCCCTGTTCGCGGATGTGAACCGGGAGGGGAGAAGCGCCGGACTCGTCCTCAGGGATCGCCGAGCGGCAGACGACCAGCGTCTGTGCGAGGCGCTGGTCGCGGCGGGCGCCCGGCGCTGGGCGACGCAGCCGCGACGAGTACGCCGAGGACCGCGGCGATGGCACGAGCCGCCCGACGGCTGCTCGAAGACGCACCCGCCGGCGACCGGCTCGACCGCGCGATCGCGTACATGATCACCGACTAGATCCTCGGCTCCCAAGCGCTGACGATGCGCGGCTTCGCGAGGGTAGTAGATCAGCTGATCGCCCGGAGCTACGCACGTGAGCCGCCACGCGCACCGCGCCGAGGCGACACCGCGGTCAGGCGCCGCGCAGAGGTGGGAAGAGGCCGAGCATCTGCACGAGCGCGCGATCCCGCGTCACGGCCGCGACGGCCGCGCGGTCGCCCTCCCCGAGCTGCGCAGGCACAGACGAGCTCCTCGTGCGGTTCGTGGAGCGGGTCCGGGTGGACGCGCCGCTGAGCAGCCGCTGCGGTACGTCGAGCGCCAATACGCCGAGCTGTGGGTACGACTCGCCGACGCCGACGACCACCGACAGGAGCCCGTCAGATGACCACGACGAAAACGCTGATCCCAGCAAGCTCGCCGTGCCGCCCCCACAACCTCGAGGCCGAGAAGTCCGTGCTCGGCGCCGTGCTGCTCGACGAACGTCACCTCTACACGCTCGCGCGCCGAACCGACGCCGCCAGAGCTCGTCCCCGAGGACGGCCACGTGCGCTCCGCCGCCCGCATGGTCCGCCGGATGAAGGTACGCCCCAGCGCCGGCGCGGCGCCGAGCACCTCGAAGAATCCGGCGCTGGCCCTCGCGGCGAAGAGGCGTTCCGGATCACCGTCGCCTGTGAGGTTGACGCCCTGCTCGAACCAGGCGGCGATGCGCTCCAGAGCGCGCGCGCTGGCCTGGTAGTCCTCGAAGTTCGCGACCGAGAGGACCTCGTTCGGCCGTCCGCCTTGACGTTCCAGAGGATGGCCAGGCGCTCGGGATCCCGGTACGGCAGCTGTTCCAGGAGGACGGCATGGATGACGCCGAAGACCGTACTTCGTGGAGACCTCGACGCCGGTGTTCCTGCTGCTGCTCTTCCTGATGGGCGTCGGCCCGCTCCTGTCGTGGCGGCGGACGAGCGCCGAACGCTTGCGGGCGCGCCTGGCGGTTCCCGCGCTGGCGGCCGGTGGACTGATGGCGCTGCTGGCCGTCCTCGGTGTGCGGAACGTCGTGGTCCTGCTGACGCTCGGCCTGGCGGCGTTCGTCCTGGTGGCCAACGTGGAGGAGGTCGCGCGCAGCGTTCGGGGCCAGGCGCGCGCAACCGGCCGGAGCGCGGTCGCGTCGGTGCTCCCCGCCGCCGGGCGCGACCGGCGGCGCTTCGGTGGGTACGTCGCCCACGTGGGCTTCGCGATCGCCGCGATGGCAATCGTGGTGTCGTCGTCGTTCGCCCACCGGATGGACGTCAGCCTGTCGCGCGGGCAGTCGGTGTCGTTCGCCGGATACTCGCTGCGCTACCTGGGCGAGCGGGTCGACCGCCAGCCGCAGCGGGTGGTCCTGATCGCGAACCTGTCGGTGACGCGCGACGGGCGGAGCGACGGCCGGGTGACGCCGTCGCTCAACCTGTATCCGGCCGCCTCGGAACCGATCGGCACGCCGTCGATCCAGTACGGCGTCCTGAAGGACCTGTACACGAGCGTGGTCTCGTTCGAGGGCGACGGGCGGACGGCGACGTTCCGGCTGTTCCTCAACCCCGGGGTCATGTGGCTGTGGGTCGGCGGCGGCATCATGGTCCTGGGCGGGTTGCTCTCCGTCTGGCCGGCGCGCCGCGGGCGCACGGTGCCGCTGCCGCCGCTGCCCGAGCGCGAGCTGGCGGGGGTGGTGTAGGTGCCGGATCGCAATCCCCAGGCGCCGCATGTGCACCCCACGCGGCTCGGCCGCGGGCCGTCGCGCAGCCGGTGGATCCCGGCGCTCGCGGTCGTCGCGGTCGTGGGGCTGCTCGCGACGCTGTTCGCGTTCGGTCTTCGCCGGGATCCGTCCGTGCTGCAGCCCGCGTTGAACGGCCGGGCCGCGCCGGCGTTCTCGCTGCACACGCTCGACGGCCGGAGCGACTACTCGCTGCAGCAACTGCGCGGCCAGGTCGTGGTCCTCAACTTCTGGGCGTCGTGGTGCGCCGATTGCCGGGTCGAGCACTCCACCCTGCAGGAGGCCTTCGACCGGTACCGCGACCAGAAGGTGACGTTCCTGGGGGTGAGCTTCGAGGACCAGGAGAGCGCCGCACGCTCGTTCGCGCGGCAGATGGGGGTGGGTTGGCCGCTGCTGACCGATCCTGGGTCGGCCACCGCGATCGACTACGGCGTGTCGGGCGTGCCCGAGACGTTCGTGATCGGTCCGGACGGTCGCATCGTCGGGAAGACGTCGGGCCCGGTGGCGTACTCGACGCTGTCGAGCCAGATCGCGCGCGCCGCGGAGAGCCCGTGATGGCCTCGTCACCGGAACCGAACGTGGGCGCGAGCGGCGGACAGCGGCGAACGCGCGTGGGCGTCCTGCTGGCGGTGGCGTTGATCGCGGCGGGCGGCGCCCTGCTGGCGGCCGGTCTGCGTGGGTCGCCGCCGCCCGTGTCGATGCAGGATCGCGTCCGGGCCGTGGCGTCGGGACTGCGGTGCCCCGTCTGCCAGGACCTGTCGGTGGCCGACTCGCCGTCGGCGCTCGCCCGCGAGATGCGGGGCCGGATCGGCACCGAGTTGGCGTCGGGCCGTTCGCCCGACGCGATCCGCGGGGAGTTCGTCCACGCCTACGGCGACTGGATCCTGATGAGCCCGCCGCGGCACGGGGTCGCGCTGGTGGCGTGGTTCATTCCCGCCCTGCTGTTCGGCGCCGGTCTGGCGATCGCGATCTTCTCGGTCGCGCGGTGGACGCATGCGGATCGGGAGCGCCGCGAGCCGGGCGCGACCGTCGCCGTGGGGGCGGCCGACGACCTGGCGCCGGCGGACCGGCGGTTGCTGGAGCGCGCGCTGGCCGCCCATGGGGAGGACGAGGAGTGACCCTGGTGCTGCTCCTGGCGTCCGCAGCGATGGCGGCGGTCGCGGCGGCCGGCATCATGCGACCCTTCGGCCGCGGCCGCGGTCCCGCGATGGAGCCACTGGCGGACCCCCTCGAGGACGAGCGCGACCTCCTGCTGACGAACCTTCGCGACCTGGAGAGCGAGCACGCGACGGGTTCCCTGGCCGACGACGAGTACCGGGCGCTTCGGCACGAGACGGAACGCCGTGCCGTGGCGGTCCTGCGGGCGATCGACGCACGGGCGGGCGGCACGAACGAAGGGCTCGGGGTGCTTCGCGATGCGGTGTCGCCGAACGGCCACCATCCCGAGGGAGGCGGCCGGCGCGTGAGCACGCGCGCCGCCGTCCTGGGGAGCCTGGCGGTGGCCGCAGTGGTCGCGCTGCTGCTGATGGCCGCGATCGGGCCGCGCGATTCGTCGCAGACGATCTCCGGGGATACGGGGATCGGCGGGGCCAGCGTGACGTCGCTCGCGTACTTCAAGCAGCGCGTGCAGCAGCATCCGCAGGACGTCGCCGCCCGGCTCGACCTTGCGCTGCGATACCGCGACGCGGGGATGACGGGGCTGGCTTCGCTGCAATACACGGAAGCGATCCGCCTCGATCCGACGAACGCGGAGGCGCTCACGGGCATGGCCTTCGTGCTGTTCGACTCCGGCCGTTCGCGCGAGGCGCTCGGCGAGGTCGACCGGGCGCTCGCGGTGGACGCGACCTATCCGGAGGCCCTCTACGAAAAGGGGCTGATCCTGCTGCGCGGGCTGCAGCGCCCGGCGGCGGCGGCCGCGCCGCTCTCCGCGTACATGTCCGCCGCCCCGGATGGCGCGCATCGCTCGGCGGTCGAGACGATGCTCGCGGAGATCGCGGCGGAAAGCCCAACCCCGGCGCCGTCGCCCTCGTCCTGAAGGTCAGTCGACGCCGAGCTCTGCGGGACGGAGCTCCTTGTCCAGGCGCGACCCGATCTCTTCGGCGACCTCGAGGACCGCGTCCACGTCTTCGGCTTCCGTTCGGAAGTTCACCACGCAGGCGCGCAGCACGAACCGTCCGCCCAGCACCGCATTGGAGATGTACACGCGCCCGTCCGCCTGGATGTCGGTCATGATCCGCTCGTTCAGCCGGTCCAGATAGGACTCGGCCTCCTCGGGTCCCGTCGCGAGGCCCGGCGGCACGAACCGGAAGCAACAGATCGACAGCCGAGCCGGCGTCGCGAGCTCGAAGGAGCCGTGCTCCGCGACCCGATCGGCCAGGTAGCTCGCGAGCGCCGCGTCGTGCGCGATGCGGTCCGAGTACGCGCGCCGGCCGTGCGCCAGCAGTGACACCCAGATCTTCAGCGCCTGGAAGCCCCGGCTGAACTGCGCGCCGAGCTGCCCGAAGTCCACCTCGTGCTCCACGCGCTCCTCGTCCTCGTGGACGTAGCTCGCCTCGGCCTGGAACGCGTCCTGGAGCAGCCGCTCGTCGCGCACCAGGACGCAGCCGCCCGAGTGGGGCGTGTACATCCACTTGTGCGGATCGAAGGCGATCGAATCCGCGCGCTCGACGCCGGCGAGGAGCGGCCGCAGGGCGTCCGACAGGACGGCAGGGCCCCCGTACGCGCCGTCGACGTGCATCCACAGGCCCTCGTCCCGGCAGAGGTCGGCGATCTCGGGCAGCGGATCGATGGAACCGGTCGCGACCGTGCCGCCCGTCGCGACGACGATCAGCGGCCGCACGCCCGTGTCGCGGTCCCTCCGGATCGCTTCGGCCAGCGCGTCCATCCGCATCCGGTAGTCGCCGTCGACCGGGATGCGGCGGAGCGAGTCGGTCCCGAGCCCGAGCATGTCCACGGCGCGGTCGGTCGTGACGTGCACCTCGTCGCTCGCGTAGACGGCCACCGGGCCGGACCCGGCCACGCCGAGGCGCCGGACCTCGTAGCCCAACTGGTGGTCGCGGGCCGCCTTCAGCGCGGTGAAGTTGGCCATGGCGCCGCCCGAGACGATCAGGCCGCCCGCTTCGGCCGGCAGCCCGAACGCCGACGCCAGCCACCGGATCAGGCAGCGCTCGATCTCGCTGGCGCCCGGCGACAATCGCCATCCGCCCAGATTCATGTTCAGCCCGGCGGCCAGCAGGTCGGCCGCCGCGCCGGGCACCGTGCCGGCGCCGGTGATGTATGCCATGAACCGTGGATGGCCGCAGTAGGCGGCCCAGTCGAACGTCAAGGCCCGCAGGTGCTCGAACAGCGCATCGTCGGGCATCGGCCCTTCGGGGACATCCAGCGCGAGCGCGGCCCGCGCAGCCGAAGCGCCGGCGCCTGGAACGACGCGCCGCTCGGGAAGCGTGGCGAGGAGCTCCGTCCACAGCGACGTCATCCGGCGCGTGAACGCCTCGGCGCGCGCGGGGTCCCAGTCCAGGTCCCGAAGCGGCTCGGGTGCGGGGACGTTCGAGGCGTCGCTCACGTCGCCGGCTCCGCTCGGCCTCAGGCGGAGCCGATGAGCGCGGCGAGCAGCGCCACGCGGGGCGGGATGCTCGCGACCTCCAGCCACTCGCTGGGGGAGTGGTCGTCGCCGCCGATCGGGCCGAGACCGTCCAGGACGGGGATGCCCATGCCCGCGATGGGGTTCGCGTCCGATGCGCCGCCGGTCGACGCGTCGCTCAGCGTGATCCCGATAGCCTCGCCGATCGTCTTCGCCTTCTCCGCCAGCCTGCCGATCGCCTCCGTCTTCTCCATGGGCGGGAAGCCCGCCTTCAGCACGAACTCGGCCGTCACGTCGGGGACGACGGTGGTCTCCGCGACCCGCCGGAGCTCCGCGACTCCTTCGTCGAACGCCGCGGCGTTCTCCGCGCGCAGGTCGACCTCGAGCTCGCACTCGGGCGCGACGACGTTCGGGCGCGTCCCCCCACGGATCACCCCGACGTTCACGGTCACGCCGGGCCAGCGGCCGTTCAGCTCGTGCATCGCGATCGTCGAGTGCGCCGCCTGCAGCGTCGCCGACCGCCCGCGCTCGGGCTCGACGCCCGCGTGGGCCGCGCGACCGTGGTACCTGACGCGCACGTCTGCCACGCCCTTACGCGCGGATACGATGTCGCCATTCTCGCGAGCCCCCTCCAGGACGAAGCAGGCGTCCATCTCCTTCGCCAGCTCGCGGATGTGCGGGCCGGAGAAGGGAGAGCCGATCTCCTCGTCGGGGTTGCACGCGTAGACGATCTCGGCGAAGTCATCGAAACCGGTGCGCTGCAGGCAGGTCACGGCGTACTTGCCGGTGAGCAGGCCACCCTTCATGTCGGAGACCCCCGGGCCCGTCGCCCGTCCGTCGCGCACGGTGAACGGACGCTGGGCGGCGGTGCCGGGGTCGAATACGGTGTCCATGTGACCGACCAGCAGGACGCGGTGTCCATCGGGGTTGCCGCCCGGGAGGCGGGCCACCAGCAGCTCGCCGAGTTGCCGCTGTCCCTCGGGAGGTGTGTGCGGCCGGCGTTCGGTCGCCCACCCGAGCTCGTGGAAGCTCGTCTCCATCATGTCGGCGATGAGGTTGACGCCCGTCGGGGTGTACGAGCCGCAGTCGACGTTCACCATCGATTCCAGCTCGGCGAGGAAATCTTCGTGCAGCGCCTCGGCGTGCTTCAGGAGCTCGGCCGGGTCGGGCGCCGGGGCCCCGTTGCCCGGTGTCACTCGGCGCTCGAGGTGGCGGCGCCGAGGCCGTTTCCTGCCTCGTGGTCCGCCGCGGAGTCCTCGGCCGACGGGAGGCCGTCGGGGGGGCCGTCCGAACCCTCCACCCGCCTCGGGGGCGGCGCCCGCGTCGTCCTCCTGCCCGCCCTCCCCGCCGGGCGTCTTCAGGATCTTCAGGAGGGCTTCCATCTCATTGTCGGACGGGCGCCGCCGTCGCGCCGCGGCCGCGGGCGGCGGCGAGCACGGTCCTGAGGTTCGCCTCGGCCATCTCCAGCTTGTGCTCGAGCTCCAGGACCCGCTCGAGCAGTCTGCGCGCCCGCTGTTCGGCCTCGATGCGGGCCGCGCGGTTCTCCTTGGCGTCGTGGCGGAGCGACTCGGACGAGGCCACCGCCTCGCCGGCCTCCCGTCCCAGCTCGACGATGCGGTCGACCAGCGCGCGGCCGAGGTCCGCGTAGGTCGGCCGGCGATCGCCCTGCGGCGCCTCGGCCCGGGCGGCGCGCTTGCGGCCCTTGCGGCGGCGGGGCGTCCGGGGGACCGACTCCGGCTCGCCGGGCTCCAGGGGCTTGGCGTCCAGCAGGCGGTACTTGCCCTCCACGGACTCCAGCCGGCGACGCGCAGCCAGTGCCCGGACCGCCCGCGCCACCGCGAGCGGATTGGGCAATCCGGCGTCCTTGCCAATGTCGGTAGGAGCGCGGTCTAGGAAATCACCGGGCTGAGTGGTTGCCGAGGCGACCCGAAGGAAGTCGTTGGCTGCAGCGAGGCTCTGTTCGTTCAATGGGCGTACTTCCTGGTCTCAGCAACGGCGATAGTGCCAGTTTCCAGTGACGTTGGCAAACCTGCATTGTCCGGTTCAATTGGGTCGAACTGGACGCGGCACCGCCGGTCAGGGACCCTCGAAGCGTGCCCGGACCCGCTCGTAGTCCTCGGGCGTGTCCACGTCCTCGGGGGGTTCGCCGCCGACCTCGACCAGGACCCGTCGCTGCGGGTGCGCTCCGATCCAGTTTCGGGCCCCGTGATCGCCCTCCTCGACCACGTCGCTCCACACCGCCCGGAGAAACAGCGTCGGGTGCGCCGGCACCCCGCCGTACGAGGCCTGGACCGCCGCGACGTCCGGGGGCAGGGGCCCTGCGGCGGCGCGCAGGACCGCGTCGAGCGCCGACGGGGAGACGGAGGGCTGGTCCGCGAGCAGGATGACCGCCGCCTCCGCTTCGGGGCGGACCGCGCCGAGGCCCGCGCGGAGCGATGTGGATTGACCCTCCCGCGCGCGCTCGTTGACGGTGAACCGGAGGCGGTCGTCCGGCCGGAGCGCGGCTCGCACCGCGCCGGGGTCGGAGCCCAAGACGACCACCACCTCGGCCACGCGCCGCGCCGAGCGCCGTATCGACCACGTGCTGGACGATGGGCTTCCCGGCCAGTGGGAGCAGGAGCTTGGGACGGCCCATCCGGGTGGAGGAGCCCGCCGCCAGGACGACGGCCGAGATCACGCCCCGGGGACGGAGGCGGCTTCCTCCTCGGCGGCGTGCGGCCGGTCGTGGATGTGCCCCTCCCGGTCCTTCAGGAACCCGGCCCCACGGCCGTTCCGGACGGCGAGGATCTCCCCGATGATCGCCCACGCGATCTCCTCGGGTCCCTCGCTGCCCAGGTCGAGCCCGGCGGGGGAGTGCACGGCCCGCATCTCGTCCGGGTCGGCCTCGTAGCCCTCGCGGCGCAGCTCGTCCAGGAGCTTCACCAGGCGCGTGTTCGGCCCGAGCATCCCGATGTAGGGGACCGGCGTTCCGAGGAACGCCCGCAGGTAGTCCTTGTCGCGCATGAAGTTGTGCGTCATCACGACCGGGTACGTCCGCCGGTCGGGCGTCGTCGCTTCGGCGACCTGTGCCGGCTCCTCGAGGTGGACGAATCCCGTCGCCTCGGGGAAGCGCTCGGCGGTCAGGAACGCCTGCCGGTCGTCCACGACCTCGACCCGCCACCCGAGACCGGCGGCGTAGCGGACGAGCGGGATGGCGTCGTGGCCGGCGCCGCACACCAGCAGTCGGATCGGCGGGACCAGCGCCTCGACGAACGCGTCGACGCCCTGCCCCAGCGGGACCACGCGGGAACGGTCTTCCTCGATGGCGCGCGCGGCGGCGCCGGCCGCCGCGGCGTCGAGCGCGGGGTCGCCGAGCGTTCCCTCCACGGTGCCGTCGGGCTCGACGAGCATCCTGGCGCCGGGCCGCGCCGGCGCCCCCTCGCCCGCCTCGATCACGGTCACCGAGACCAGCTCGCGCTGCTCGTCGATCGCCCGGCGGATGGCGCCGGCCATCTGGACGGCCTGCTCCGCCGGCTCGACGAAGACGTCGATGACCCCGTTGCACCCGAGGCCCCATCCCCAGACGGCCTCGTCGTCCGCGGTCAGGTCGTAGCGCAGGAGCCGGGTGGTGCCCTCGCGCATGACGTCCCCCGCGATCTGGCAGACCTCCCCTTCGAGGCAACCGCCGCTGATCGTCCCGACGGGAGCACCCTCGGCCGGGATCGCGAGGCGGGCGCCCTCGCGCCGGTACGTGGAGCCGCGGATCGCCACGACCGTGGCGAGCGCCATGCTCTCGCCGCGCGCGGCCGCGTCCTCGATCGCTCGCAGGACGTCCTGCAGTTCGCTCACGTGGGCTAGCGTAACGCGGGTCGCACGATTCGCGGCAGGTGGGAGGGCGAATCGGGCGGCTATCGCTCGCCGGGAGCCTGCCGGTATCCTCCGAAAATGCCGAAGGGGAACGGGCCGGCGGCGACGATCGCCGAGCTGCGGGTGCTGGACGGGCCCAACCTGTTCTTCCCGCGCCCGGCGGTGCAGCTGACCCTGGACGTGCCCTGGTATCTCGGCGCCACGGAGGAGCGGATGCTGTCGCTCGCCGACCGGCTGGGCGTGCCGGGAGGACCCGCGCGGTCGCGTCCCGGCCCACCGGAATCGGACCGGCGCCTGCGGTTCACGGCGAGGGTGGCGGCGCACGTGGCCCGGCGCATGGCCGACGCGACCCGCACCCACCTTGCCGTCCGGGCACGGCCGGGCCCCGAGGCCGAGCAGATCGTGGTCGCGTTCCCGTGGCGGCGGCGCGCCGCCGCGGAGGCGTTCGCCGAGGAGGTGGCCGCGCTGCTGGACGTGGCGCCGCGATCGCGGCGGGGCCTGGACGGGCTGTTGGAGGAGCCGGCCGCACGGCTGGCCGCGGCCGAGGCGGGCGAGGCGCCGTCGGTGCCCAACCCCACGATTCCGGTCATCGCCGTCACCGGAACGAACGGCAAGACGACCACCGTGCGCCTGCTCGCCCACATCGCGCGGACGGCAGGGCTCGTCGAGGCGCATTCGTGCACCGACGGCGTGTATCGCAACGACGCGCTGGTTGAGGAGGGCGACTACTCGGGATTCGGCGGCGCCGGAAAGGCCCTCGACACAGCCCGGAGTGCGAGGTGGCCATCCTGGAGACGGCGCGCGGCGGGATCCTGCTCCGCGGCATCGGCACGATGCACAACGACGTGGCGCTCGTGACGAACGTCTCCGCGGACCACCTGGGCCTGCGGGGCATCCGGACGCTCGACCAGCTTGCGGAAGTGAAGTCCACGATCCTCCGGATCACGCGGCCCGACGGATGGGACGTGCTGAACGCCGACGATCCGCGCGTGCTCGACATGCGGAGGGTCGCGACCGGCCGGCCGTGGCTGTTCTCGCTCGATCCCGACCACCCGGCGCTGCGCTCGGCGCTGGACGCAGGGCGGCCGCGCCACGACCGTCATCGACGGACGCATCACGAACCTGGCCCGCGGGCACGACCCGCACGCGCTGGTCGCCGCTCGAGGACGTGCCCGTCACGATCGCCGGCGTGTCGAAGAACAACGTGCAGAACGCGCTGGGCGCCGCGGCGGCCGCCCTCGGCGCGGGCATCCCGGAGCGCGCCGTGGTGAAAGGGCTGCAGACGTTCGTGCTCGATCCCGAGCGGAACCCGGGCCGGACGAACCTGTTCGAGCTGGACGATCGCGTCGTGGTCGTCGACTACGCCCACAACGAGGCCGGGATGCAGGGGCTGGTCGATGTCGTGCGACGGGCTCCGACGGCCGGGCGGCGAGGTCTGGATCACGTTCGACTCGGCCGGCGATCGCACCGACGAGATCCTCCACGGGCTGGCCTACCTGGCGGCGCGAGGCGCCGACCACGTCGGCATCGCCGAGCTTCGCCATTACCTGCGCGGCCGCGATCCGGACGATCTGCTCTCCCGTCTGCAGGCCGGCATCGTCGACGGCGGCGCGCCCGAGGCGCCGGTATACGAGGACGAGGTGGCCGCGCTGCGCGCGATGCTGTCGGCGTCCCGGCCCGGGGACGTGGTGACCGTTACGGCGCTGGGGCAGCGTCCGGAGATATTCGCGATGCTCGACGCCGAGGGGGCGACGCGGCCGACGCCCGCGCGTGTCCGCGCGTTGGTGCGCCGGGCGCGGCCCCGGGGCACCGCCGCGAAGGGCGCGGGGGCTACCGCCCGGCGTCGAGCTCGATGAGGTCGGGATCGCCGCCCGTGGCCTCGACCTGACCGTTCCCGTCGGCCGGAAGCATGATCCGCGGCTGGGCGAGCGACTTCCGCGCGCTCCAGCTCCTTCCACACCTCGGTGGCGTAGTCGACGCACAGCACGACGACGTCGCCGGGCCGGCTCCGGTCGAGGGCCCGGCGCGTCGCCTCCATCTCGTCGAGCACGATCTCGGCGTGGCCGACGCGCGCGCCCTCGCGCGATCGCCTCCTCGGATGCCCTCCATGATCGTGCTCCGCGACGTCGCCCCGCTTGCCGGCCGCGGAGGTTCAGGTCCTCGCGGACGATGATCTCGTCGAAGTAGCGCGCGGCCACCTGCCCCAGCTCGCGCATGTCCTCGTCCCGACGGTCGCCCGGCGTCGCGATGACGGCGACCCGGAGGTTCGCGGACCACGTCGGCGCGCCCGGCTGTGAGGGCGGGGGCGAGGACGTCATGCGCTCGACGAAGTCGCCGACCGTCTCGCAGCCCCGGCGGCGTTGTGCGCGTAGTCGATCAGGACCTTGACGCCGTTCAGCTCGAACAGGTTCAGCCGGCCCGGGCGCCTGGTAGATCGACGTGCTGAACGACCGCAGCCCCTGCCGGATGTCGTGCAGGTGGGCGCCCGCGGCGTGCGCGGCCGCGGCGGCGGCCAGGGCGTTCTGCACCATCATGCGGGCCCGTGCCCTCGAACGTGGCCGGCAGCTGGTGCACCCACGCGATCGGCATCGTGCGACGGCCCTCGCGGATGACCATCATCTCGCCCAGGTCGCCCTGCTGGAGCATGACGGCCTTGCGTCCGCGGTGCACCCAGCGCTCGACGAGCTCGTTGTCCTGCCTGCATCGAGAACAGGATCACCGACCCGCTGCAGTGCTTGCGCATGTCGGCCACCAGCGTCGTCGTCGGCGTTCAGCACGGCGGTCCCGGTCCGCGGCACCGCCTCGACGACCACCCGCTTCACGGCGGCGAGCTGCTCGATCGAGTGCACGTCCTTCAGGCCGAGGTGGTCGCCGGTCACGTTCAGCACGACGGCGACGTCGTTGCGCCCGTAGCCCAGGCCCTCGCGAAGGATGCCGCCGCGCGCGACCTCGAACACGGCGAAGTCGACGCGCGGGTTCTGCAGGACCATCTGCGCGGACTTCGGCCCGCTGGCGTCGGCGCGCTTGCACCAGGCGTTCGTCGATGTAGATGCCGTCGGTCGACGTCATGCCGACCTGCCGGCCCATGCCCTTGAAGATGTGCGCGATCATGCGCGTCGTGGTGGTCTTCCCGTTCGAGCCGGTGACGGCGACGATCGGGATGCGCGACGGCGTGCCCTGCGGGAACAGCAGGTCGATCACCGGCTTGGCGACGTACTGCGGCTCGCCCTCCGTCGGATGGGTGTGCATGCGGAATCCCGGCGCCGCGTTCACCTCGACGATGGCGCCGCCGGTCTCGCGAACCGGCTTCGAGATGTCGGGCGTGATGAAGTCGATGCCGGCCACGTCCAGCCCGACCACCTGCGCGGCCTCCTCGGCGATCTCGACGTTCTCCTCGTGCGCCTCGAAGGTCCGGTCGATCGAGATGCCGCCGGTGGACATGTTGCCGGTCTAGACGAGCTTCACGCATGGTGTCCTTCGGCGGCACGTCGGTCAGCTCGAACCCCTGCGCGCGGACGAGCGCGGTCGCGACGGTCGTCGACCTTGATCCGCGTCAGGACCTTCTCGTGGCCGATGCCGCGCCGGGGGTCGGCGTTGGTCATCTCGACCAGCTCGGCGACCGTGTGCTTGCCGTCGCCGATCACGTGGGCCGGGACGCGCTCGGCCACCGCGACCATCTGGCCGCCGACGACCAGGACCCGGTAGTCGTTCCCGGTGACGTAGGACTCGACGACGACCGACGCCGCGCCGCGATCTCGGCTCGCGCTCGCGCGAAGCCCTTCCGCACCGCCTCGTCGTCGCGCAGGTCCAGGCCCGACGCCGCGCCCGTGGTTCCCGTCGAGCGGCTTCGTCACGACCGGGTAGCCGATCCGCCGGGCCGCATTCGACGGCCTCGTCCTCCGTGCGGACGACCTGGCCGCGGGGCACCGGCAGCCCGGCGGCAGCCAGCAGTCGCGTGGTGAGCTTCTTGTCGCCGGCGATGTCGACGGCGAGCGCCGACGTGCTCGACGTCATGGTGGCCCGGATGCGCCGCTGGAACTTGCCCTGTCCGAGCTGGACCAGCGACGCTTCGTTCAGCCGGATCCAGGGGATGTCGCGGCTCATGGCCTCGTCGACGAGCGCCTGCGTGGAGGGGCCGAACGCCCGCTGTCTCGGCCAGGCGGATCAGGTCCTCCAGGGCGACCAGGAAGTCGAACCCGTCCTCGGCCTTCGACCAGGTGGTTGACGAGCCGGACGGCGAGCTTCCCGGCCTCGAGGCCGACCTGCTCCTCGACGTAGTCGTAGATGACGTTGTACTGACCGGGGCTGCCGGCGGCCCGCGTCTTGCCTCGGTCGATCGGCGTGCCGGCCTCGCGCTGGAGCTCGATCGCGACGTGCTCGGTGACGTGGCCGAGCCACGTGCCGTCCTTCAGACGCTCCAGCAGGCCGCCCGGCTTGCCCAGCGAGCACGTGTGGTCCTTCAGGCCCGGCAGCACCTCGGTCAGCGCGCGGTTGAAGCCCTTGATCGTGTTGGACGGCCAGTGCTCGAGCGAACCCAGGTCGACCAGCAGGCGGATGCACGGGTCGTAGGACCAGTAGTTCGGTCCCCGGAAGACCTGCGTCTCGAGGATCCTCAGGTCGGGCGCGATCGCCGGCTTCTTCTCGGTGGCTTCGCGCTTGGTCCGGTCCCGGTCCGCGCGCGTCTTCGTCGGCGAGCTCGACTTCTTCGACTTCGGAGAAGGAGCGGCCCGCTCGCTCACTCGGATGCCTCGCGATCCGTTGCGAGGGGTCGCCCGGGCGAATCACCGACCCTGCCGGCCATTCGTACCACCTTGCCCTGTGCTCGCGCCTCTGCGGCCTTGCGACGCCCGGAAGGGACCAACTCGGGGAACACGCGGCGGCGACGGAGGTCGAAGCGGTACCCGGGCGGAATCGAATGGATGATCGCGCCGGAGACCATCATCGGCCGGTGGCCGCGGGCGCGGTAGGCGTCGGTGACCATGTTGCTGCCGTCGATCAGGGTCACGGCGCCTCGCCCGATGACCTCCAGGGTCTTGTCCGGCATCACGACGGCCGCCGTGTCCTCGTCGAGGCCGATGCCGAGGAGCGACGGCGACTGCGCGACCACGGCGAGCAGGCGACCCAGGCGCGTGCGCTGCTCGAAATGCTGGTCGACGACCACGTTCTTGAGGATGCCCAGACCCTCGGACATCTGCGCCATGCGGTGCTTGGGCGTGGCGCCCGACGCGCCGAAGGCCATCATGTGCTCGGCCATCGCGCTGGCACCGGCGGACGTGCCTGCGACCGCCGCGCCGCGCTTGTGCGCCGCCAGAATGGCGCGCGCGATGCGCGTCCCGGAGACGATCGACGAGAGTCGCAGCTGGTTCCCGCCCGTGAGGAACACGCCGGTGGCGTCCTTCAGAGCGGCGGCGGCCTTCGCGCTGTTCGCGTCGCGTCGTGTGAGGGGCCGCAGGCCGACGACATCCGCCGTCCCGAGGCGCAGGAAGACCTGGCGGTAGAGCTCGACGGCGGCGTCGCCCAACGAGGAGGCCGTGCTGATCACCACGATGCGGGCGTTGGGCCCTCCGGCCAGCGAGACGAAACGGGTCAGGATCACGCGGTCGTCGAGCTTGTCCTCAGCGCCGCCGATGAGCAGCACAGGGCCCGGCCTGGACTTTTCCGCCTCGCTCATGTCGGCTCAGTCTACCCCGGCCGCTTTCGCGACCCGCGGGGAGGGAGTGCTGGACCGGTTTGCTGGGCACGCGTAGCCTGTCGCCGTGATCCTGGTCCTGGCTGCCCTCGGGGCAGGCGTGGCGGTCGGGCTGGCGACGGGGGGAAGCTTCCGCAACCTCGCGGACATCCACTTCCGCTGGTCGTACCTCGCCATTGCCGGTCTGTTGCTCCAGTGGATGCCCGTTCCCCACGCGTGGGCGCACGCGGCGGGGGTCGAGGTCGGGCTCCTCGTCGCGTCGTACGTGCTGCTCCTGGCGTTCGTGCTCGGGAACATCCGGCGCCCGGGCATGGTGGTCGTCGCGATCGGGCTGCTGTTGAACGGAATCGTGATCGCCGCGAACGCGGGAATGCCGGTCACGGCGGCGGCGGTCCGATCGGCGTCGGGCTCGTCGTCGTTCGCCGCCGAGGTGCACAAGCTGGAAGCGGAGGGCGGGGCCAAGCACCGCCTGGCGGAGCCCGACGACACGGCATTGTGGTTGTCGGATCGGTTCGGCATCGGGAAGCCCATCGAAGGTGTGTTCAGCATCGGCGATCTCTTCTGGTTGGTCGGCGGAGCCTGGGTGGTCGCGGGCCTGATGCGCGGGCCTAGGCGGACTTCTGACTCCCATGCCCCTGCAGCGGGCGAGCAGGTGATTGCGCTGCCGGACTCGGCGACGCTTCAGGGGCCCGTCGCTCCGGTTCAGCCGCCGCGCCATCCGCCGGAGCCGGCGTAGCGGGGGAGCTGTCCGGGGCTTCGTCGGCCTCGTCCAGAGGCGGAAGCTCGAGTCCCGGCTCCATCTGCTCTTCGATCCACACGCGCGGGAACTCTGCGGTGACCACGGTCCCCTTGCCGATCTGGCTCTCTCGGTTGAAGGTGCCGCCCGCGACGAGGGCCCGCTCCTTCATCATGACGCTCCCGAAGTGGCCCTCCGGCTGAGGCTGGCTGGTGTCGAATCCCTTGCCGTCGTCGCGGACCTGGAGCTCGACGCCCGTTCTCTGTTTCCTTCAGGGAGATGAGGATGGTGGTCGGCTCGGCGTACTTCATTGCGTTCATGACGGCCTCGCGGCCGATCTGGTAAATGAGCAACTGGATGGGGGGCGGCAGCGTGATCTCGATGACGTCGACGGCGACCTCGACGGGCGTGTCGCGCGTGACCTCGTCACCGAAGGACTGGAGGGCCTCGCCGAGACCCTTTCGACCGATGGGGTTGCGATGCAGGTCTCGTACGAGCGAGCGCACCATGACGGAGGTTCGCTCCTTGATGGCGCCGATATCGTCCAGGTCCTTGGCGACCGCTTCCATGTCGCCGTTGGCGAGTCGCTTCTTCGCCATCTCGAGCCGAAGGGTCAGCTGGAAGAGAGACTGCGCCAAGTCGTCGTGGAGGTAGCCGGCGATCTGCGTGCGTTCGTCTTGCCGTTCTTCGGCCATGCGGTTCGACAGCGCCCGGGTCACCCGCAGGCGATCGCGGAGCTGGTCGCTGGCTTCTTCGAGGGCCATACTCTTGAAGAACATCTCTCGCGCGTATACCAAAGGTGCACCAAGGACCAAGACCGCCCAAGCACCCAGTTGGTGAAAGAACAGGGCGATTGTCAGTCCCACCACACCTAGCCCGATGTAGTTCAGCAAGAACTCAGGGACGGCCCCTACCCGCAGCTGGGAAAAGACCTCGCGCAATGAGAGGTCGGATTCGAGGGCGACCACGACCGTGATGAGGGAGACATTGACAGCGTAGCTTGCCGTTGCAGCGCTCAGCCCAGCAATCAGAAATTCCCACCATGTGTCTTGGTCGATGGAGCCGACCGAATGAAATACGGCGCTCGCAACAATCGCCATCAACGCGAACTCCGCTCGGTTGAACCACGAATTGATTAGAGGCATTTCGCGCTTCAGTTCCCGAGAATCGAACAAGCCCACGAACAGCACGAAGCCCGCCGCCGCAGGGAGGTACAGAATTGCCACGGCTAGGATTAGCGGAAAGCTGATGCTGAATCTAAGCCCGCGCCAAGCGGGGACCGGCATCAGTTCCACCGCAGCGATGGCCGCGATCCAATACACCAGCCACCAGTCAGCGATGAGAGACGGTTGGTTGACGATCCGGAGCAAGAGGCCGGCAGAGACTCCCCCTGCGACAGCCAGCTTGAAGACCTTCCCCAGCGTCCGGCTCTGTGTTGGACTTAGCAAATAGCGCCCTCCGCGCGATCCTTCCCCTCCGGTTTTCGGTGCAAGGCGGGACCGGCCTAAGTCGAGGCTCATACTACGCTCCAAGGCACCCTGAGCAGCGGAATCCCTTCTGCTACCTCAAACGCTGTAGGCCGACCGAGGGCTTGCGGCCCATACGGGGGACCAGCAGAATCCCCCGCAGATGAGGGATAGGTCGATCAGGAGACCTAGGTGACGCGAGCGAAGGAGGTGACTGGGTTGCGTATCTACAGGCGCTTTGCGGTGGCAGTTGGCTCATTGCTCGCTCTCATCCTGGCGGGCGGAGCAGCCTGGAAGCTGTAGCAGGCATCTATTCGAAGGGGCCGGGAGTCATCGATTCCCGGCCCCTTCTGTTTTGACCTAGTGAGGAGCTACTAAGGGAAAGCGCCCCGCCACAATGGTTCCTTCGCCGGGCGCCGAGTCAATGTAGACGGTGCCGCCCACGGCCTCAGCTCGCTCTCTCATGATGAGCAGACCAAAATGTCCAACTCGTGAGGAAGCTGGATCAAAGCCAACTCCATCGTCGGAAATCCCCACACGTATGTATTCCTCGTCCCGGCTCATATCCAGGGAGATGCGCTTGGCTTGTGCATGGTGAACGGCGTTCAGCAGGGCCTCCTTTACGACTTGATACAGCGCGAGTTGGACGCTTTCGGGCGGGTCTCCTACGTCTGAAACTATCGAGGTGACATTCGCTTGTGTTTGCCGTTGAAGTGTCCCGCACCAGACCGGTGATCGTCTCAGGGAGGCCGCGCGAACCGAGTGGTGAGTTCCTTAGGTCATCTATGAACCGGCGCAGTACCCCCGAAGCGTGATCACATGCTTCCTTGAGCACCGGAACGTCTTCCTCTAGTGATAGGAGCATTCCGTTCGCAAGGTCCTCCTTAACGACCGAACAAAGAAGAGACACCTGAAATAGGGGCTGGAGGACGTCATCGTGGAGATGGGAAGAGATCATCAACCTCTCGTCCCGGCGTTCTATCCCGCTGAGCTCCGATAGTTCTCGGACGGCTTCCTGCTTGGTCTCAAGAGCGGCTTCGGAATTCATGAGTTGCTGGCTACGCGCCAAGACCTGACGGCCCATCACGGCAGGAATGCAGAAGGCTACGACCGCCCATCCGGAGGCCACCTCGTAGGCGGCGGCCAGCAGAAAGGCCATTGTTGCCCAAGCTATGATCGTGGCTGAGAAGTCCCACGGCCGCCCTAGGCGCATCATGGCTACAGCACGCCAAGGCGGGACGTGAACCGTCAACGAGGACATCAGATCCACCAGTAGATAGTTGAAGCACAACGAGACCGCGAGCGCCAAGGTGGTTTGAGCCGCCAAGATTGGAATTGCTGAATCCGGCCCTGCAACCGCGTGTGCAGCGAGGGACGCGAAAAAGATAGACAAGGCGACCTGACTCCGGTTGAAGAGCGTTGTCGTAGGCCTAATTGCCCCCGTGAATTCGCGTCTGTCACATGATCCAACGAATGCCATGCACGCCGCCATTCCCGGGGCAAAGAAGACCGCGAGGACCGAGGAGACCGGAAGATCGGGCGCCAGCTTGAGGCCGTAAGTGTTCGGGAGGTCCAGCAAGTTCAGAACGATCAAGGCCGACAGCCAAACGAGCATTATCTTCCACGAGCTGGTGAGTAAGCCGCCCTCGTGCACGAGGGTCCATCCCAGCCCAAGGGTGACAGGGAACGAGATGCATATCGCGTAGATATCCGCGCCGCTTAGCCGGAAACGGTTTCCATTTCCTGGAGTGCTCGCGAAACCGATGCTTGGCTGTCTCGTTGCCAACTCGAGCCCCCTTGCCTGCCTCCCTGCATGATTCTGAACCTCGAGCGAAATCTCGGTCAATAGCCTCGAACGGTTTGTCACTCTGATTCGAGTGCACGTGGATGGCGCGAGGCGGGGCTATAGCGCGGCGGCCTGCGCGAGCAGACCGGAGAACTGCGGCGAATCCATCAGCGCGACCGCTCTCGCCCAGCGTTCCTCCGCCCAGCCCCAGAAGTCATAGTCGATCTCCGAGATCTTCGCCTGGATGGCCGCCCACAGCGTCCACCCCATGTCCGCCACGTACGCGAACAGCTCCATGCGCGCGAGCTGCACCGCATCCTCGCGACCGAAGTACGCCGCGCACAACGCAGCCCGCTTCTCTTCGTCGAACTCGCACTCCTGGGCCGTGTCTCCGAGCTCGAAGCATGGATCGTTGTTCCCGCTGTACTCGAAGTCGATGATCCACAGCTGCCGGCCGTCGTCGATGTAGTTCTCCGCCAGCAGGTCGTTGTGGCACGGCACCCACGGCAGCGCGTTCACGCCCACCGCGCGCTCAACCTCGGTCACAGTCGGCATCCGGTTCTGGAACCCCTCGGGTATCCGGACCCCCTGCTGCTCGACGATCCCCAGGTAGTACTCCACCAGCCGGAACATGTCGAAGTCGTGGTGGAAGCGCGGCCCGGCGTGCAGCCGCCGGAGCGACTCGGCGATGCGCGAGGCCATCCCGGACGCGCGCAGGTCCGCCCCCGACATCGTCTGCCCGTCGATGTACTCGAGCACCATCACCGACACGTCCGGCAGATACTCGAGGATGCGCGGACTGACGCCCGTCGACGACGCCGCCTCCGCGTTGAACCGCTCGTTCTCCCGGTCGACCGCCAACAGCTCGGTCGCGGCCCCCGGGATGCGGACCACGTACCGGGTCCCGTCCGCCTCCACCAGGTAGTTCTGGTTGGTCAGCCCGCCCGACAGCGACGATACCTTCGGGTCCTTCCCGCGCCAGAGCGACACGCGCTCGACGACCTGGTCGATCGACGGCCGATCACCCATCGCATTGCTCACGCGCTCGTGTGCCCATTCGCGGGATCGTATTGCACCGTCGCGCCGACCTCGGCAGGCACGCGATCCCCGAACACCTCCACCTCCACCGCGTCGCCGACCTCGATCTCCGACGGAAGGTAGGCGTACGCCAGGTTGCGGCGCAGCGTGAACCCGTAGCCGGCGCTCCGGAGTCGCGCGACGACGGACCCCCCCGCGTGCACGGCCTCGCCGCCGTAGATCGTCAGGTACTCCTCGTCGCCCACCAGCAACGTGCGGAGACGCTGCCGAATCCCCGCCTCACGCGCGGCGACCACGGCCTCGCGGCCGACGAAGTCCCGGTCTCCCTCGAGCGAGACGCAGAACCCCAGCCCCGCCTGATAAGGGTTCTCGTCCGGCGTCAGGTCCGTTCCGAAGTACCGGTACCCCTTTTCCAGCCGGAGCGAGTCCAGCGCCCGATAGCCGGCCGGCGTGATGCCGGCACCGTCTCCCGCGTCCATCAGCCGGTCCCACACCTGCACCGCCCATCGCGGCTCCACGTAGAGCTCCCACCCCAGCTCGCCCACGTACGTGATCCGCTGCGCGAGCACGCGGGCCCCCCCGACGCCGATCCATGCGGCCCGCAGGAACGGCAACGATTCGTTCGACACGTCGTCGTCCGTCACCGCCGCCAGCACATCGCGCGCGCGCGGACCCCACACTCCGATCACCGCCCACTCCTCCGTCTCTTCGCGGATGCGGACGTCCTCGCTCCGGCATCGTGTGGGACCGCAGCCATTCGAGATCGGACGCCACGGTCCCCGCGCCCGGTGACCACGCGGAACCGATCCTCGCCCAGCCGCGTGACCGTCACGTCGGCGACGATCCCGCCGCGGGCGTTCAGCCACTGCGTGTAGACGACCGACCCAACCGGGCGATCGACGTCACCGGCCGCGACGCGACGCAGCAGCCCGACGGCGTCAGGCCCCGACACCTCGATCTTGCCGAACGACGTCATGTCGATGATGCCGACGGCTTCGCGGAACGCCGCGTGCTCCTCGGCAAGCCGCGGGAACCACGGCGGCTTCGTCCAGCCGAACGCACGCTGGTCCGGTCCCGCCCGGCGCCACGGCTTCCCCGGCTCGAACCAGTCGGCGCGTTCCCATGCGTTCTTCACGCCGAACACGCACCCGAGATCCTGCAGCCGCGAGTGCAGCGGGCTGACCCGTCGCGGCCGGCCCCACTCGTCCGTGTCGAACGGATACCGAAGCAGGTAGTAGTACCGGTACGTCTCGCGCGCCACTTCCGCGGCATACCCCGGATCGCCGTAGTGCGGGCTGAATCGCGACGCGCGATACGACTGGACGTCCAGTTCCGGCTCGCCGCCGGTGATCCATTCGGCCATCGTTCGGCCGATCCCGCCCGCTCCGCCGAATCCGTTCAACGACAGGCCGGCCGCCATCCACATGCCGCGCACGCCCGGCAGCGGGCCGAGCAACGGCGCGGCGTCGGGCGTCATCGCGTCGGGGTGGCATACGAGCTTGATCACCTCGGCGTCGGCCAGGAACGGGAAGACGCCGCGCGGCCCCTTCCATCAGCTGCTCGAACCGGCCGTAGTCCGGCGACAGCGACCGCGCCCCGTGCTCCCACGGCACGCCGTCGACCCACCGCGCGACGGGGTCGGGCTCGTAGCCGCCGAACAGGACGCCGCCCTGCTCGGACTTCCCGTAGACGAGGTTGTCCGGATCGCGGAAACACGGCATCTCGGCCGGGAGCTCGGACCCCGGCACCGCCTTCAACGCGATGTGCTGGTGGTCGATCGGCGTGGACGGGACCGTCACGCCCACCATCGCCGCCACGCGCGGCGACCAGATGCCGGCGGCGTTGACCACGACCTCCGTCTCGATCGGCCCCTGGTCGGTCAGCACTCGCCGCACCGCCCGGTCGCGTCCCAGCTCGATGCCCGTGACGCGCGTCCCCGTCCGGATGCGAACGCCCAGCTCCCTGGCCGCCTTTGCGACCGCGTGGGTGGCGGTGTGCGGGTCGAGGTGTCCGTCGCCCGGCACCCACACGGCCCCGTACAGCGATTCCGGGCTCGCCGCCGGCATGAGCCGGCGCGTCTCCTCGGCGGAGACCAGCTCGACCTCCAGGCCGATGCCGTGCGCCCGGCTGACGCCGCGCTGTTGCTCCATGAACTGCTCACGTGAGGACGCCAGCCGCAGGCTCCCCACCGTCTCGAACACGCCGAGCTCGCGATACAGCTCGATCGAGTAGCGGCGGAACCGCATCATCGTGGGCGACGGGTTGAACATCGTCACGAGGCCCGCCGCGTGGCACGTGGATCCGCTGGTCAGGTCGCCCTTCTCAAGCAACAGGACGTCGGTCCAGCCGGCTTTCGCAAGGTGGTAGGCGATGCTGCAGCCGGTGATGCCGCCGCCGATGACGACGACGCGGGCCCGTTCCAACGCCTCGCTCCCTCGTTCCAGAACGGTCGTGGGGCGGAGCGTCGTTCGCTCCGCCCCACGCCTCAGCTACTCAGAGGACTCCGACAAAGATCGTCACACGGCGACCGTTTCGTCTTGGTCCGGCGGGACCACCACGTTGTACTCCCGCTTCCGCTGGGCGGCGAAGAAGTAGATGGCGCCGATCACGACGACCACGATCATGACGAGCTCGATCACCGGGATCTTGTTGAGGAAGCCGATGTGGAAGTCCACGAGCTGGCCCGTCCCGAAGTAGTCGGTCTGGGTCGCCTTCGGGTTCGTGAGCCACCGCAGCGTGAAGTCCTTGCCGCTGGAGAACCAGAGGAAGTTGATCAGCATCAGGCCGCCCCACAGGAGCCCCAGCGCGTTCACGACGGGGCCCCACTTCCCGAGTGAGAACGGCGCCTTGGTCTTCGGCCAGCCCTTGGCGCGGGCTCGCATGATCGCCAAGTTCCCCAGGAAGTACGAGAGGTAGATCATCGCCGTGGCGGCGACCGCGACCACCGTCGCGCCGGCGAACTGGATGAACGGGATGGCGGCCACCAGCGCGACCGCCACGCACGACCAGATCGGCGTGTGCAGCCTGGGGTTCACCTTCGCCAGCCCCTTCGAGCCGGGAAGCTGGCCGTCCCGGGACATCCCGAAACAGAGGCGCACCGTCGAGGTCATGATCGACATGCAGCACACGAAGATGGCGGCGGAGACGACCAGCAGGTACACGGTGGCGAACGCGGCGCTGAAGTTGGCCTCGATGATCGTCTGCGGCCCGACCGCGAGGCTCTCGCCGGCCTTCTTCATCCCGGCGGCGCCGCCCGGCACGGCCATCAAGGTCCCCCACAGGAAGATCCCGCCGATGATCAGCGCCCCGACGATGGCTCCGATGATCGCCTTCGGGGCCTCGACCCTCGGGTTCCTCGTCTCCTCCGCCAGGGTCCCCGCGGTGTCGAAGCCGTAGATCACGAACAGGCTCATGAACATGGCCGTCAGGAACGTGCTCCCCGTCAGCGACAACCCCTGCGTGTGGAAGATCACCCCGACGCCCTGGTGGTTGTGGAACAGGGCCATGACGAAGGCGAAGACGACCATGCCGAGGATCTCGAACACGACACCGGTGTTGTTGACGATGGCGACCAGACGCACCCCGTAGATGTTCAGGACGGTGATCACGACCAGCGTGATGATCGCGACGGCCAGCTGATCGTTGCTGCCCAGCGTGTTGTTGAGGTGCCAGCCGAACATCGAGTTGAGGGCCGGGAGGAGCGCGATGGGAAGCGTGGCGCACACGGCGGAGACGGTGATGATGCCTGCGAACAGGTATATCCAGCCGGTGAACCACGCATAGGTTCTGCCGGACAGATACTTCGTCCACTGGAAGACCGATCCGGCCACCGGGTAGTGGCTCGACATCTCGGCGAAGTTCAGCGCGATGAACAGCTGGCCGATCGCCACCACGGGCCAGGTCCAGAACATGAATCCGCCGATGGTCAGGGCCAGGTAGAAGAGCGTGAAGATCCCGGTCGACGGCGAGATGTAGCTGAAGGCGACGGCGAAGGAGCTGAACGTCCCGAGCGAGCGCTTCAGCTCCTGGTTGTATCCGAACTTGGCCAGATCGGATGCGTCGCGCGATTCCTGCGTGTGGTGCGGGTCCGTCGTCGCCATTCCACCCCTCCCCTGTCCTGGTCAGGTCCCCTCCGGCGGAAGCGTAGATCAAAGGTCTGGACAATTTCCAGGGGCACGGGCTAGCTTTTGCCCGCAGGTGAGGGGAACCCACCCGAGGGGGAAGAGAAGTGACGGCGCTTCCGAGGAAGCTTCTCGCGAAACTGGATCGAGGGGGCGCGCCCGCCTATGCGCAGATCGAGGACCGCGTGGCGGAGGCGGTCCGGGCCGGTGAGCTGAAGCCGGGGGACCGGCTCCCGTCCGAGCGGAAGCTGGCCGAGCAGCTCCAGGTCAGCCGCATGACGCTCCGGCAGGCTCTCGACTCGCTGGCGCGCCGCGGCCTGGTCGTCCGCGCCGTCGGGCGCCGGGGTGGGACGTTCGTCGCGCAGCCGAAGATCGAGCGCAACCTCAGCGAGGTCTCGGGCCTCACCCGGCAGATCCGGCGGCAGGGTCACGAGGCGAGCGCGGATGTCGTTTCGGCCCAAGCGATCCGCGCAGGGACGTGGGCGGCCGAAGCCCTCTCCGTTCCCGAGGGCAGTCGTGTGTACGAGATCGTCCGGCTCAGGTATTCCGACGGCGAGCCGCTCGCGCTGGAGCGATCGCTGTTTCCGGCGAAGCGGTTCCCCGGGCTGCTCGACTGCACGCTCGATGGCTCGCTGTACGAGGTGCTCGAGAGCGTGTTCGGGGTGCGCTTCTCGCGCGCGGTGGAGCGGCTCGAGCCGGTGGTGGCCGATCGGCACGAGGCCACGCTCCTCGGCGTGAAGGCCGGCGCGCCGCTGCTGGCCGTGGACCGGACCGCGTACGGAGACGACCTGACGCCGGTTGAGTGGGCCCGCGACCTGTTCCGGGGGGACCGCACCCGGGTCGTGGTGGAGACGAGCCTCACCGATCAGGCCGCCGCGCTGCGCGCCCTGGCCGCATCCGTTCCGGACCCGGCCTGACCCATGAGGGAATCCGCCCGAGCCGTCGTCATCGGCGGGGGCGTCGGGGGGGCCTCCGTGCTGCGTTGGCTCACCGCCCTCGGGTGGAAGGACGTCGTCCTGGTCGAGCGCTCGGAGCTGACCAGCGGCTCGACGTTCCACTCGGCGGGCCTGGTCGGACAGCTGCGCGGGTCGCTCAGCCTGACCCGCATGATGATGAACTCGGTCGAGCTGTATCGCGGCCTCGAGGACGAGGTCGGCATGCCCACGGGCTGGCGCGAGGTGGGCTCGCTGCGCCTCGCGTCCTCCGAGGAACGCATGGAGGAGTTGCGTCGGCAGGCGGGCTGGGCCAAGACGTTCGGCCTCCCGCTGGAGCTGATCTCGGCCGAGGAGGCGCAGCGGCTCTTCCCGCCCATGTCCACCGAAGGTGTGCTGGGCGCGGCCTACCTGCCGACCGACGGCTTCATCGATCCCGCGCAGCTGACGGCCGCGCTGATCGAGTCGGCCCGGCGAGGCGGCGCGGAGGTGAACACCAACACGCGCGTGGTCGGCATCGACGTGGAGCGCGGACGAGTCGTCCGCGTGCGCACCGATCGCGGTGACGTCCGGACCGAGGTCGTGGTCGATGCCGGGGGGATCTACGCGCGCGAGATCGCCGCGATGGTCGGCGTGTCCGTCCCGATCGTGCCGATGGCGCACGAGTACCTGATCACGAAGCCGATGGGGCTTCCGCTCGACCTGCCGACCATGCGCGACCCGTCGCTGCTCGTGTACTTCCGGGGGGAGGTGGGCGGGCTCGTCGCCGGCGGCTACGAGCGCAATCCCGCGCCGTGGGGCCTCGACGGGATCCCCGGCGACTTCAACGGGAAGCTGCTGCCGGAGGACTGGGAGCGGTTCGAGCCGTTGATGGAGAACGCCGTCGTCCGCGTTCCGGGGCTGGAGAACGCGGAGGTCGTCAAGCTCGTCAACGGCCCGGAGGCGTTCACGCCCGACGGCGAGTTCATCCTGGGGCCGACGGACGTCCGCGGATTCTGGGTCGCCGCCGGGTTCTGCGCGCACGGCCTGGCAGGCTCGGGGGGCATGGGCCGCCTGGTCGCCGAGT
The DNA here is from genome assembly GCA_963770955.1 of uncultured Actinomycetota bacterium. GTDB lineage: Bacteria > Actinomycetota > UBA4738 > UBA4738 > UBA4738 > DASPTB01. The sequence goes on along the minus strand of CAVYRK010000006.1, from coordinate 27,737 downwards.
GGATCGTGGAGGGGCAGCCTGCCTTCGACGTCTGGCACATGGATTCGCGGCGGTTCGGTCGCCAGTACGCGACGCGCGACTACACGCTCGCCCGCACGACCGAGGTGTACTCGACGTACTACGACGTGAAGTACCCCGGCCAGGAGCGCCTGGCCGGCAGGCCGCTTCGTGTCTCGCCCACCTACCCGCGGCTTCAGGAGCTGGGGGCCGTGTGGGGAGAGAAGTCCGGGTGGGAACGCGCCAACTGGTTCGAGCGCAACGCGGGGGAGGGTGATCCGTCGCTGCGGCCGCGTGGGTGGGCCGGCGAGATCTGGTCGCCGGCGATCGCCGCCGAGCACCGCGCGTGCCGGGAGCGCGCCGCGATCTTCGACGAGACCTCGTTCTCCAAGATCGACGTGACGGGGCCCGGCGCCGCGTCGTTCATCCGCCGGGCGTGCGCCGGCCGCGTCGGCGGCCGGCCCGGGTCGGTCGCCTACACCCAGATGCTCAACGTGCGGGGCGGAATCGAATGCGACGTCACGGTGACCACCGTTGGGGACGACCACTACCGCGTGGTGACCGGCACCGCGTTCGGGCGCCACGATCTGTCGTGGCTGCGTTCCCACACGGCGCCGGACGGCTCGGTGCAGATCGCCGACGTGACGAGCGCCCTCGCGTGCCTGGGCGTCTGGGGGCCGGCAAGCCGCGACATCCTGCAGCCGCTCACGCAGGACGACCTGTCGAACGACGCGTTCCCCTACATGACCGCCCGTCAGATCGCGGTCGGGCCGGTGCCGTGCCTCGCCGTCCGGGTGACGTACGTGGGCGAGCTCGGATGGGAGCTGTACTGCCCGATGGAGTACGGGCTCCGCCTGTGGGACGAGCTGTGGGACGGCGGTCGTGCCGCCGGCCTCGTGGCCGGCGGGTACCGGGCCATCGACTCGCTGCGGCTGGAGAAAGGCTACCGGGCGTGGGGGACCGACCTGACGCCCGACGAGACTCCCGACGAGGCCGGGGTCGCCTTCGCCGTGCGGGGCGGTGACGACGACTTCATCGGCCGCGAGGCATTGCTGGCGAGCCGCCGCGGCGGCGGGCCGCCTCGGCGGCTGGCCTGCCTGGTGCTGGACGACCCCCGGTCGGTGGCGCTCGGCGAGGAACCCGTGCGCGTGGACGGCGACCTGGCCGGCCGGGTCACCAGCGGCGGGTTCGGTTACTCGGTGGAGCGCTCCATCGCGTACGCGTACCTGCCCTCCGAGGTCGCCGTGCCGGGCACCGAAGTGGAGGTCGAGATCTTCGGGCGGTGGGTCCCGGGAGCAGTCGCCGCCGAGCCGCTCTTCGATCCGAAGGGCGAGCGGATCCGCGCCTGATCGCCGTTCGCCCGCTCACGGGTTGACGGCTAATGATTAGCGTGCTAATGATGTGCCCCCTATGGGACTCGGGCACGATCCGAACAAGGAGAGCGTCGGCCGACTGCTCGTCCTGACCGCCAAGGCGGCAAGAGAGGTCCTCGACGCCCGGCTGCAGTCCATGGGCGCGTCGCACGCCGCGTGGCTCGTGCTCCATGCCCTGATCGAGCACAACGCCGAGGGGTCGTCCCAGCGCGCGCTGGCCGAGCACCTCTGCATCGAGGGCCCCACCATGACCCGGCATCTGGACCGGCTCGAGGCGGGCGGGCTCATCGAGCGCCGGCCGGACCCGCAGGATCGGCGCAACACGCTCGTCTACTCGACCCCGGAGGGGAAGCGCGTGCTCCGGGGGCTCACGTCCGTCATGGAGAAAGCGCAGGAGGACGTCCTCGCGGGCCTGACGCCCGACGAGATCGAGACGCTTACCCGGCTCATGCAGCGGGTACGCGACAACGTGGAACGTGCGGCCGAGCGCGAGTCGGTGCCGGTGGTGCGGCACCCGCACGCCGCGCCGCAGGCAACGGAGCGGGAAGGGGCGGCCAATGTTCGCTGAGAATCGACAGACCAAGCTGCTGACGCTGTTCGCCATGTGCTTCGCGCTGTTCATGGCGATGCTCGACAACACGGTCGTGAACGTCGCGCTGCCGAAGATCCAGGACAGCCTGGGGGCGGGCGTCTCGGGGCTGCAGTGGGTGGTCGACGCCTACACGTTGCTGTTCGCGAGCCTGCTGCTCACCGGCGGGACGCTCGGCGACCTGTACGGCCGCAAGCGCCTGTTCATGGCCGGACTGGTCATCTTCTCGATCGGTTCCCTGCTGTGCGGCCTGTCGAGCTCGATCGGGTTCCTGATCGTCTCGCGGGCGGTGCAGGGCGTCGGCGCCGCCGCCCTGATCCCCAGCACGCTGTCGATCATCACGCACACCTTCCCCGACCCGCGCGAGCGGGCGCAGGCCATTGGCCTGTGGGCCGGCGTGTCGGGCCTGGCGCTGGCGCTCGGCCCCGTGGTCGGCGGTTTGCTGGTCGACTCGCTCGGCTGGCAGAGCGTCTTCTTCCTGAACGTCCCGGTGGGCTTCATCGGCCTGCTGGTCGCGGCGCGGTTCGTCCCCGAGTCGAAGAACCCCGAGGGCCGCACGCTCGACATCCCGGGCCAACTGCTGGGCATCGCGTGGCTGAGTTCGCTGACGTACGCGCTGATCGAGGGGAATGCGCGCGGGTGGCGGTCGCCGGTCATCCTCGTGGCGTTCGCGATCGCGCTGGTGGGTCTGATCTCGTTCCTGATCGTCGAGCGACGCAGCCCCAGCCCGATGCTGCAGCTCGGCTTCTTCCGCAACTCGACCTTCACCGGCGGGGTCAGCGTCGCCGCGCTCGTTTCGTTCGGCATGTTCGGGATGCTGTTCTTCCTCAGCCTGTTCATGCAGAACGTGCAGGGCTACTCGCCCGTCGGCGCCGGCCTGCGCTTCCTGCCGGCCACCGTCGCCATCATCATCACCGCGCCGCTGGCCGGCCGGTGGGCGTCCCGGATCGGCTCGCGCATCCCGATGACGATCGGCCTGGCCATGGTCGGGACCGGCATGCTGCTGTACCTGGGCGTGAACGAGTTCACGCCGTACCTGCACTGGTTCTGGATCCAGCCGATCCAGGGCGTCGGGATGGGCCTGACCATGGCGCCGATGACGGCCGCGGTGATGAGCAGCGTCCCGCCCGCACGCTCGGGCATGGCCAGCGCCACGACGAACACGAGCCGCGAAGTCGGCGGGACGTTCGGCATCGCGCTCCTCGGGGCGATCCTGACCGCGCGCCTCACCTCCGTGATGACGGGGGCGCTGACCGCGCTCGGCATCCCCTCTGCCGTCCAGTCGAAGATCGAGTTCGCGATGAGCCACGGCGGCGGGGCCGCGGCGGCGAAGTCGCTTCCCCCGGGCATCGACGCAGCCGCGCTGAAGGCGGCGTTCGACCACGCGTTCGTCGACGGCATGCACGTGGCGATGATGGTGGCGGCCGGCGCGCTGCTGTTCGGCGCCCTGGTGGCGTTCCTCTTGGTGCAGCCGCACGCGGGCGAGCACCAAGAGACGGCGCAGCCGGGCGTCCAGGTGTCGGAGGCGGTCTCGGCCTAGCGTCCGGAGAACCGGCGGACGAAGCCGGCGATGTCATCGGCAGGTTCGAGGTCCCCGCGGAGGGCCGGGTCGTCGACCGGAGCCGAGGCGGAGAGCCGCAGCGGGACGACGCCCGCCCAGACGGGCAGCGCGAGGTCGTCGCCGTCGTCGAGCGGCGGCCCGGTGCGGACCTTGGCGGACGCCTCGTCGATGGGCAGCGACAGGATCGTGGTGGAGCGCATCTCCTTGTCGTCGGGCTCGCGGATGCGGTCCCAGCGGCCGGGCGCGATGCGCTCGACCAGCGCCCGCATCGCCGCCAGTTTCGCGGCCGGCTCGGTGATGGCCTCGGCGGTGCCCAGGAGGACGGCCGAGCGGTAGTTCATCGAGTGGTTGTTCGCCGTCCGCGCGAACACCACACCGTCCAGCAGCGTCACCGTGAGGCACACGGGAACGCCGGTGGCAACCGTGCGCGTCATGCGGGAGGCGGCCGATCCGTGCACGACCACGCGGTCGCCGTCGCGCACGTACATCGTGGGAATCACCATGGGCTGGCCGTCCGACACGAACCCGAGGTGGCAGACCAGGCCCTCGTCCAGGATCGCGTCGATGGTGGCCCGGTCGTAGCGACCCCGCTCGGGGTGGCGGTGGATGCTCGATCGGGGTGAGCGGGCGGCGTCGGCCATGGCTCCGACGCTACCGGGCTCGCGGCCGCATCGACACCGTGCTCGGCGGCGCAAGCTGGCCCGTCTGGTTCGCCGCCGCGGAGCGGTGTCAGCCGGGCGCGTCCCCCGACAGGGCACGGCGGAAGGCCGGGTCCTCCTCGGTCCGGTGCAGCCGGGCGAAGTGCTCGTGTGCGTAGGCGACGAAGTCGACGTCCAACTCGGAGATGCCCTGCTGCACGACGCCCCACATCGCCTCGCGAAAGTCGGACATGAAGCGCATGAGCCGGAGCGAGTCCGCGTGGTCAGGTCGCAGGTCGCCGAAGTAGGCCGCCAGCAGGCGCTCGTCGTCGTCTGGGCCGAACTCGTGGTTGATCGAGAAGTTCGCCAGGTCGAAGAAGCGGTCGCCCATCCCCGCGTACTCCCAGTCGACGATGCGGATGCGCTCGCCGTCGTCGATGAAGTTCGCGTTCAGCAGATCGTTGTGACACGGCACGAGGGCCTGGGGCCCGCGCACCTCTCGGATCCGCCCGCTGATGCCGTGTGCCCAGGCCACGTCGTCGGGGAGCCGGACGCCACGGGCGATCGCCGTCGCCCGGTACTCCTCGACGACGGCATGCGCGTCGAACCGCCCGGGGATCGGGTCGCCCCGGTGAATGAGCAGCAGCGCCTCCGCGGCCCGCGCGGTTCCCTCGGGCGTCCGCATTCGGTCCGGGAGGCACGGGCGTGCCCTCGATGAACCTGGTCACCAGGTAGCCCTCCGGCTCCACGTACGTCACGACCTCCGGTCCGACCCCTGCGCGCGCGGCCATCCTGGCGGCCGCCTCCTCGCGCCGCCGGTCGATGCCGAGGAACTCGGTGTCCTTCCCCGCGATCCGCAGCACCAGCCGGTCGTCGCCGACCGTCAGCACGAAGTTGTGGTTGGTGATGCCGCCCGCGAGCGGCTCGATGGTCGCCTCGCGCCCGGGCCACAGGCGCGCGACGATGGCTTCCGCCTCGGTCCGAGCCATACGCGGCGCATCCTACCGTCGGGCAGCCGGGCCGGGGTCCGTCGTGTCGGACCCCGGGGCTACCATAGGGACGTGGACGCGGACCCCCTCCAGCCCTTCTCTCCGCTCGCCTCGAGATGGTTCCGGGACGCCTTCGCCGAGCCGACGGTCGCGCAGGCAGCCGCCTGGGACGCGATCTCGCGTGGCGACGACACGCTCGTGGTGGCGCCGACGGGGTCGGGGAAGACGCTGGCCGCCTTCCTGTGGGCGCTCGACCGCCTTGCCGCGGAGCCGCCGGCCGATCCCGCCGCGCGCCTGCGCGTGCTGTACGTCTCGCCGCTGAAGGCGCTGGCGGTCGACATCGAACGCAACCTGCGCACGCCGCTCGCCGGCATGCGGGCGGTGTCCGAGCGGGACGGCGGGGTCCTGCGCCCGATCGACGTGGCCATCCGGACGGGCGACACTCCGCAGGAGGACCGCCGCCGGTTCCTGAAGCACCCGCCCGACATCCTGATCACCACGCCCGAGTCGCTGTTCCTGATCCTCACGTCGCAGGCCCGCGAGGGGCTTCGCGGCATCGAGACCGTGATCGTCGACGAGGTGCACGCGGTCGCCGGAACGAAGCGCGGCGCGCACCTGGCGCTGTCGCTCGAACGGATCGACGAGCTGCTCGGCCGTCCGGCGCAGCGGATCGGGCTCTCGGCCACGGTCCGTCCGCACGAGGAGGTCGCCCGGTTCCTCGGCGGCCGCCGGCCGGTCTCGATCGTCGCGCCCCCAGCCGAGAAGACCTTCGACCTGTCGATCGTCGTGCCCGTGGAGGACATGACCGAGCCGGCCGGGTCCTCCGGCGGTGCAGAGGCCGCCACGCCCGAGGAGCGCTCGAGCATCTGGCCGGCGGTCGACGAGCGCCTGGTCGAGCTGATCCGCGAGCACCGGAGCACGATCGTGTTCGCCAACTCCCGCCGACTGGCCGAGCGCCTGTGCGCGAGGCTGAACGAGATCGCCGGAGAGGAGATCGCGCGTGCCCACCACGGCTCGGTCAGCCGGGAGCAGCGGCTGCTGATCGAGGAGGACCTGAAGGCGGGACGGCTGCCGGCGGTGGTGGCGACCAGCTCCCTCGAGCTCGGCATCGACATGGGCGCGGTCGACCTGGTCGTGCAGGTCGAGTCCCCGCCGTCGGTGGCGAGCGGCCTGCAGCGCATCGGCCGCGCCGGCCACCAGGTGGGCGCGGTCAGCCGCGGCGTCGTCTTCCCGAAGTTCCGCGGCGACCTGGTCGAATGCGCGGTCGTCGTCGAGCGCATGCGGGACGGCGCGATCGAGGCGCTCCGGTACCCGCGCAACCCGCTCGACGTGCTCGCGCAGCACGTCGTCTCCATGGTGGCGATGGAGGACTGGACCGTCGACGACCTCGAGCGCGTGGTGCGCGCGGGCGGCCCCGTTCGCCGACCTGCCGCGCAGCGCCCTGGAGGCGACGCTCGACATGCTGGCCGGCCGGTATCCGTCCGACGAGTTCGCCGAGCTGCGCGCCGCGGATCAACTGGGACCGCGTGGAGGGAACCGCTGCAGGCCCGGCCCGGCGCGCAGCGGCTCGCCGTGACGTCCGGCGGCACCATTCCCGACCGCGGCCTGTTCGGCGTCTACCTTGCCGCCGAACGCAGTCCGCGCATCGGCGAGCTGGACGAGGAGATGGTCTACGAGTCGCGCGTGGGCGACGTGTTCGTGCTGGGCGCGTCCTCGTGGCGCATCGAGGACATCACGCACGACCGCGTGCTCGTGACGCCGGCGCCCGGGCGTCCCGGGCAAGATGCCGTTCTGGCACGGCGACGCGCCGGGCCGTCCGGTCGAGCTGGGCCGCGCGCTGGGCGCGTTCGTGCGGGAGCTGCGAGTCGATGAAGCCCGGCCCGCGCATGCGAGCGGCTGCGCGACTCGCGGGCTGGACGAGCCGCGCCGCGCGGAACCTGGTGCGCTACCTGGACGAGCAGCGCGAGGCGACCGGCATCCTTCCCGACGACCGGACGATCGTCGTCGAGCGCTTCCGCGACGAGCTGGGGGACTGGCGGGTGTGCATCCACTCGCCGTTCGGCGCGCCGGTGCACGCGCCGTGGAGCCAGGCGATCGAGGTGCGCGTCCGCGAGCGCCTCGGCCTCGAGGTCCAGACGATGTACACCGACGACGGCATCGTCGTCCGGCTCCCCGAGGCCGACGAGGCGCCGCCCGCCGAGTCGATCCTGTTCGAGCCCGAGGAGATCGAGGATCTGGTCCTCGACCGCCTGTCGTCCTCGGCGCTGTTCGCCAGCCGGTTCCGCGAGTGCGCGGCCCGGGCGCTGCTGCTGCCGCGCCGGCGTCCCGACCGGCGCACCCCGCTGTGGCAGCAGCGGCAGCGCGAGCGCCGCGCTGCTGCAGGTCGCCGCGAAGTACCCGCGTTCCCGATCGTGCTGGAGACCTACCGCGAGTGCCTGCAGGACGTGTTCGACGTGCCCGCACTGGTCGAGCTGATGGCAGAGGTGCAGCGGCGCGAGGTGCGCGTCGTCGAGGTGGACACGCCGATGCCGTCGCCGTTCGCCTCGTCGCTGCTGTTCGGGTACGTGGCGGCGTTCATGTACGAGGGCGACGCGCCGCTCGCCGAACGCCGCGCGCAGGCGCTCTCGCTCGATCGCGCGGTGCTCGCCGAGCTGATGGGCCGCGACGAGCTGCGCGAGCTGATCGATCGGCGCCGCGCTGGCCGACCTCGAGCTGGAGCTGCAGCGGCTGACCGACGACGCGGAAGCTGCGCGACGCCGACGACCTGCACGACGCGCTGCGGAGCCTTGGCGACCTGACCACGGACGAGGCGGCGGCTCGGTCGAGCGAATCCGGCCGCGGCCGCCGGCTGGCTGCACGAGCTGGAGGCGAGCCGCCGGGCGCTGCGCGTCCGGGTGGCGGGGGAGGAGCGATGGATCGCGGCCGAGGACGCATCGCGGTACCGCGACGCACTCGGGGTGGCGCCGCCGCCCGGCGTGCCCGAATCGCTGCTCGAGCCGGTGGCGGACCCGCTGGGCGACCTGGTGGCCCGGTTCGCCCGGACGCACGGACCGTTCGTGCCGCATGGACGTCGCCGCGCGGCTCGGCCTGGGCGTCGCGGTGGTCGAGTCGGCCCTCCACGCGCTGCAGGAGCGCGGCCGCGTGTCGCAGGGCGAGTTCCGTCCCGGCGGCTGCCGGGCGGGAGTGGGTCGACGCCGAGGTGCTGCGACGCGTGCGGAGCCGGTCGCTCGCCGCGCTGCGGAAGGAGGTGGAACCGGCGCCGAAGGACGCGCTGGCCCGGTTCCTGCTCGCCTGGCAGGGGGTCGGGCCGGCCGCGCCCCCCCGCGCCGACGTCGACGCCCTGTACCGGGTCCTGCAGCAACTCCAGGGCGTGCCGATCCCGGCGTCGGCGCTGGAGCGGCAGATCCTTCCGGTCCGGCTTCCCGGCTACTCGCCGGCGATGCTCGACGAGCTGTGCGCCGCCGGCGAGGTCGTGTGGTGCGGCGCCGGCGCGCTGGGGAGCGACGACGGCTGGATGGTGCTGGGCCTGGCGGAACGCGCGCACCTCCTGTTGCCGCCCGCCGCTCCCGGTCGAGCTGACGCCCACGGCGCAGGCCGTTCGCGCCGCGCTCGAGGACCGCGGCGCGATGTTCTTCCGCCAGGTCGTCGCCGAGGTCGACTCGGCCAACGACCACGAGACGCTGCTGGCCCTGTGGGAGCTGGTCTGGGCGGGCCTGGTCACGAACGACACGCTCGCGGCGCTGCGAGCGCTGACCGCAGGGTCGGCTCGCCGCCGCGCATCGTCGGGCGGCTCCCGGCGGCGCGGGCCCGCGTTCTCCAGTCGCGGCGGTCCTCCGGCGGCCGCCGGCCGGTGGAGCCTGACGCCCGAGCGCGAGGCCGACTCGACGCGACGGATGCACGCCATCGCAGAGCAGCTGCTCGCGCGGCACGGGATCCTCACTCGCGGCGCAGTCGCGGCCGAGCGCGTGACCGGAGGGTTCGCCGGCGTGTACCAGGTGCTGCGCGTCTTCGAGGACGCGGCGCGATGCCGGCGCGGGTACTTCGTGGAAGGCCTCGGCGGCGCGCAGTTCTCCGCGCCGGGCGCGGTGGACCGGATGCGCGCGTTGAGCGAGCCGCCGGAGCAGCCACGCACCGAGGTGCTCGCGGCCGCCGACCCCGCGAACCCGTACGGCGCCGCCCTGGCGTGGCCGGACCGCGACGCCGAGCGCGCCGGCCACCGCCCGGGCCGAAAGGCCGGCGCGGTCGTCGTCCTGGTCGACGGCAGGTTGGTGATCTACGTCGAGCGCGGAGGCAGAACGCTCCTCACCTACGTCGACGACCTGGAGAGCCTGCAGCCCGCCGTGGACGCGCTGGCCCTGGCCGTCCGTGAGGGCGTGCTCGGCCGGATCACGGTCGAGCGGGCCGACGGCGGCGACGTGTTCGACACGCCGCTCGCCCGCGCGCTGTCCGAGGCCGGCTTCCGCCCGTCGAGCAAGGGCCTCCGCCTCCGCGCGTAGGGGAGCCCGGCCCGGGGTCGGCTAGGATGCTGCCCTTCGGTGGTCAGCCGGAGCAGAGGGGAATCGAAGCGTGACCGCAGCACAGCCGACCGTGGTCTTCTTTCCCGAGGGCGCCTTCGGGCCGACGAACAACTGCGTCGGCATCGCGGACGTCCTGCGCCGGCGCGGCGCCCGCTGCGTGTTCGTGGTGGAGGAGTCGTTCGCCGGGACGCTCGAGGCGAAGGGCTTCGAGGAGGCGCGCATGCGGCTGAAGCCCCCGCCCGAGGTGGAGGAGGAGCCGGGGCAGTTCTGGAAGGACTTCGTCCGGGACACGGCGCCGGAGTTCCGCAAGCCGACCATCGACCAGCTCGAGACGTTCATCAAGCCGGTCTGGGGGGAGCTGGTCGACGGCGCGCAATACGTCCAGCCCCGTCTCGAGGAGATCTTCGCCGACGTCGCGCCCGACGTCATCGTCGAGGACAACGTCGTCGGGTTCCCGGCCGTGCTCACCGCCGGGAAGCCCTGGGTGCGCATCATGTCGTGCAACCCGCTGGAGATGAAGGACCCGGACCTGCCCCCGACGTTCTCCGGCTACGCGACCGAGGACCCCGACGGCTGGAACCCGTTCCGCCGGCGCTACCAGGAGGTGCACGAGGACCTGCTGGAGGGCTTCAGCGACTTCTGCATGAACGCCGGGGCGCCGCGCCTCCCCGAGGGGGAGTTCATCTGGGAATCGCCCTTCCTCAACCTCTCCCTGTATCCGGCGGAGGCCGACTACGCGCGGTCGCGCCCGCTGGCGCCGACGTGGCACCGGCTCGACTCGTGCGTGCGCGCGACCGACGAGGCCTTCGAGCTGCCGGACGAGCTGCGGTCCGGCGACGGCCGGCTGATCTACCTGTCGCTTGGCAGCCTCGGCTCGGCGGACGTCGACCTGATGAACCGCCTGGTGGACGTCCTGTCGTCGACGCCGCACCGGTACATCGTCAGCAAGGGCCCGCAGCACGACCTGATCGAGCTGGCCGACAACATGTGGGGGCGGGAGTTCCTGCCGCAGACCTCCATCCTGCCGCAGGTCGACCTGGTGATCACGCACGGCGGGAACAACACCGTCACCGAGTGCCTGCACTTCGGCAAGCCGATGATCGTCCTCCCGTTGTTCTGGGACCAGTACGACAACGCGCAGCGCGTCGACGAGCTCGGCTTCGGCACGCGCCTTCCCACCTACGAGTTCGAACCGTCGCAGTTGGCGGGAGCCATCGACGCGTTGCTCGACGACGACCGACCGGCGGGCCCGTGCGGAGGCCGTCGCGAAGCGGCTGCAGGCGTCGCCCGGCACCGTGACCGCGGCCGATCTCATCGAGCGCCTCGCCCGCGAGGGCCTACCCGTCGCGCGGGACTGACCGCCGGGAGAGTCGCGCGCTCCTACGACGCGGCGTCGAACAGCGACTGCCCCAGGTAGCCGCCGCGCTGCACGCCCGGGAGGATCGCGAAGACGGCGCTGCCCTCGTGCCGGATGTACTCGTTCAGGGCATCGTGCCCGGCCAGGCGCGTCTGCAGCGGGACGAACTGCGTGCGCGGGTCGCGCTGGAAGCACGTGAAGAACAGCCCCGCGTTGAACTCGGTCGTCATCGGATCGATGCCGTCGGAGAACGAGAATCCCCGGCGCAGGATGCGCACGCCGTCGTTCTCCTGATGACTCGCGAGCCGCACGTGCGCGTCGAGCGGGATCATCATGTCCCCGGCGGCCGTCTTCGCGTTCAGGTCGAGCGCGTCGAACTCGTGCGTCTCGCCGAGCGGCGCGCCGCTCAGCTTGTGGCGGCCGATCGTCTCCTCCTGCTCGCCGAGCGACGTGCGATCCCACGTCTCGATGAACATGCGGATGCGCCGGGCGACCTGGTACGTGCCTCCGCGCATCCACGCCGGCTGCTCGGAGGACCCGACCCACACGGAGCGATCGAGCTCCGCGGTGTCGTCGATGGCGATGTTGTTGGTGCCGTCCTTGAACCCCTGCAGGTTCCGCGGCGTCGGATCGTGGCGGCCGCCGCTGGAGGTCCGGCCGAAGCCCGCCTGCGTCCACCGCGTCACCACGACTCCCCGGCCCATCCGCGCGAGGTTGCGCACCGCATGGAAGGCCACGACCGGATCGTCCGCGCAGGCCTGCACGCCGATGTCGCCGCCCGACAGCAGGGGGTCGAGGCGGTCGCCCGGCAGCGGCGGGATGTCGGCGAGCGGCGCCGGCCGGAGGCGCGCCAGTCCGAAGCGGTCGTCGAACAACGACGGGCCGAGCCCGACCGTCACCGTCAGGCGCGCGGCGGGAAGGCCGACGGCCTCGCCGGTGTCCTCCGGCGGCAAGGCTGGGGGGCCGGTCACCGCACCGACCGGCTTGCCCTCCGTCATGCCGGCGATGCCCGCCGTCCAGCTGCGGAGCAATTCGCGAAGGTCGGCCGGGTGCTGCGCCGTCGCGTCGAACGAGGCGAAGAACAACCGGTTCTGCACCGGAGTCGCGATCCCGGCCTGATGCTCGCCGTAGAAGGGGATCCGGGCGGGAATCGCCGGCGCCGCCTCGCTCTCGGTGGCGCGGCCGATCGCGAACCCGCCGGCCACCGCCCCGGCGGCCACGCCCGCGGCGCCGGCCGCGCCCAGGAACGCCCGGCGGCTCACGCGGGAGCCGTGCTGGGAAGGCTCGGGTGCGTCGGTGTCCGTCATAGGACCTTCGCCCGCAGGACGCGGCCGTCGGCGACGCCCTTCGCCCCCTCCGCGCCCAGCGCGGCGCTGCCCTGCCCGGTGACGTGCAGCGTTCCCTCCGGCGTGGTGCCGCCGGGACACTCCAGCGTGTAGTCGCCGGGCTTCAGATCGATCGAGAAGGAGCCCGAGAGGCCGGGCGTGAGGTTCTCCTTCTCGCCGATGATCGTCTCGCCGTCCTTGACCTCGTACTTGGTGACGGCCGACGTTCCCCTGTTGGTGACGACGAACGTCGTCGGTCCGGATGGCACGGTCAGGGCAGCGGGGTCGCAGCCGGCGTCGGTGATCCCGACCGTGACGGAGCGTCCGGGTGTCGCATCCGAACCGGATGAACCGCCGCTCTTCGTGCACCCCGACGCCATCAGCGCGAGGACGAGGACCAGGGGTACGGCGGCGGTCGGCGCGCGGCTCGCAGCGATCGACATGTGTCGCCGAGCGATCAGCCGCTCACGCCCATCTCGACCGGGCGCGGCGGCGGCGCGGTCGCGGGCCTCCCCGACGGCCAGAGGACGTAGAAGAGCATCGGCACCAGGTAGGCGAAGTAGACGATGAGCTCTCCGGTCGTCGGCTGCGGCTGGAGACCCAGCATCCCGGTGAACAGCGCGGCCAGCGGAGTTCCCGGCCGGATCAGCCACGAGAGGTCGACGGCCTGTGCTTGCAGGATCGTGATCACACCCGCCTCGTGGGCGGCGTGGACCGCGGACGCGCAGAGGCCGGCTGCGACGAACACCAGTACGACCCCGGTGATTCTGAAGAACTTGGCCAGGTCGAGACGGACGCCGCCGCGGAAGATCCCGTAGCCGATGGCGATTGCGACCGCGATGCCGAGCACCGCGCCGATGCCGGCGGTCGTGGCGTTCCCACTCTGCTGGAACACGGCAAGCAGGAACACCGATGTCTCGATGCCCTCCCGGAGGACGGCGAGGAAGGCCATGACCGCGAGGGCCATCACCGATCCGGCCGCCAGCGCTCCCCGGGCCTCCTGCTCGAGGCTGCGCTTGAGCGACCGAGCATGCGAGCGCATCCAGACGATCATCGAGGTGACCATCAGCACGGCGACCAGGGCGATGACCGATTCCATGATCGCCTGGGCGCGCTCCGGGCAGGTCGTGGCTCACGACCTGGAGGACGATCGCGATCCCCACGCACAGGGCGACAGATGCCGCGACGCCGATGGCGACCCATCGCAGCGTGTCGCGGCGGCCCTCCGCGACGACGAAGGCAGCGATGATCCCGACGATGAGCGATGCCTCGAGTCCCTCTCGGAGCCCGATGATGAACGTGGGAAGCAACCCGGTCTCGCTCCTCGCCCTCCGGCCGGCGCCCGTCCGGGAGCGGCCGGTCGTGAGGTCTGCCTAACGTTTTGTGTCTGGCCGCCCGAACAATGGCCAACGAGCAAATCCTACTGACGGTATCGAATTTACGTCAAGACAGGTCAGTCGCGTGGCCAGGGCTCCGTCGCTCGTCAGGCGACGTGCGAGGCCGAGCCGTCCTCGAAGTGCTGGTCGTCCGGCTGGTCGACGGGCTGATCGCCGGTCGACTCCCCGGCCTGGTGCAGCGGGAGGGTGACCGTGAACGTGCTTCCGACGCCGTGCTCGCTCTCCACCTCGACGGTCCCGCCGAGCTGCTGCAGGAGGTCCTTCACCAGCGCGAGCCCGAGCCCGGTGCCGCGGAACGCGCGGGTGGTCGACGAGTCGACCTGGTAGAAGCGCTCGAAGACCCGGCCGAGCTCCGTTCCGGGGATGCCGATGCCGTGGTCGGCCACCCAGAACCGCAGATGGGTGCCCTCGACGACCGCGCCCAGCTCGCAGGGGGTCTGATCGGGCGAGTACTTGAGTGCGTTGTCGAGCAGGTTGGAGATCACGCGGCCGAGCAGGTCGCGGTCGGTGAACAGCATGGGGATGCCGTCCGGGACCTTCATCTCGATGCGGTCCGCCGACCCGCCGAGCCCTTCCACGATCTCGCGGCACAGGTCCTGGAACGAGACCCGTCCCAGGGCGGGGGAGAGCGTGCTGTTCTCGAGGCGTGACACCGTGAGCAGGTTCTCGACCAGCCGGAGCAGCCGGTCGCCCTGCCGCTCCATGGCCTGCAGGAACTCCTGCCGCGTGGCGGCGTCGTCGGCGAACTCCGGGCGGCGGAGCGTCTTCACGAATCCGATGATCGCGGTGAGCGGCGTCCGCAGCTCGTGCGAGACGACGGCGACGAAGTCGCTCTTCATCTTGTTGAGCTCGCGGAGCTCCGCCACCGATTCCTGTTCCTGCGCCAGCAGGTGCTCGAGTCGCTCGGCCTGTTCGGCCAGCGTCTGGTTCTGTTCGGCGAGCCGGTCGGTGAGCGCGCGGCTCTGGAAGTACATCTGCCTGGCGAACGCGAGCGCCGCCAGGAACACGGCGACCGCCCACCGCTGGCTCTCGTAGAACTGCACGATGATCGCTGCCGACAGACCCAGGCCGAAGTGCTCCAGCAGGAACTGGAGCGGCGCGGCGCCGTGCATCCGCGTCAGGATCTCGCGGAGCGACAGGTGCGAGGACAGCCGCGCGCCGACCGCGACGATGACGGTGTTCACCGTGTAGCCGGCCAGGGCGGCGAGCAGCGTGGCGGGCACGAGCACGTACCAGTGCGTCGTGGCCATGTCGATGAATTGCTCCCACAGCGACTACCGTGGAATCGCTCGGGACGATGTGGAACAAGTTGATGAGGTGATGCGCCGTGAATCCGAACGTCGCGCTCTCCGCGAGCACCGACAGCGCGATCTGACAGCGGTTGAACATCGCCGTGACGGGGTCGATCTCGCGCTTCAGCTCGCGCGGGTCGAACGAGCCGACGAGCGCCGCGGACGCGGCAGCCGCCGGCGGGAAGAGGATCGCGAGGCTGAGGCGGATCGGGAACGTGAGCGACAGGTGCAGGCCGCCCCATGCGGGAACCGGCATGAGGTCGACGGTCGCGATCGCCACGACCCAGAAGAGCAGGCCCGGCTGCAGCAACTGCCCGGGGTGCAGCGCCAGCCGGTAGATCAGGAAGACGACGACCGGAACGATGACCGCGAGCTTGTACGCGGTCAGCGCGACGTTGTATTCGCGATGCGCCTGGTCCTTGGCCACGCTCGCGCTTGCCCCTTTCATCCCCAGGTGCAGCTCTCTCGCTAGGTTCATCGGCTCGACACCGGGGGGGCTGTAGAGCATCGGTCCATCCCCCGGGGAGGGGATCCCAGATGGCCGAAGGGAGGGTCAATCCGGGGGGCCCCCGGGCCGATATCTAGGGAGCAACCATCAGGGAGGAGAACTGGATGGCGAAGTACCGCAAGCTGATGATCTCGCTCGGTTGGTTGGCCGCGCTGCTGATGGCGGCCGGCGCCGAGTGGAAGCTCTGATCCAGGCGCACTTCTAAGGGGCGGAGGCCCCGCCCGGCCACCCGGCCGGACGGGGCCTCTGCTCGTTTCGGGCCCCGGGTGGCAGACTCGCCTGGAGGCCACCATGCCCGAAGGCGACACCGTTCTCGTCACGGCCCGGCGCCTGCACCAGGCGCTCGCCGGCCGTCGTCTGCTCGCGACCGATTTCCGGGTCCCGGCCTATGCCGCGGCCGATCTCAGCGGGCATGCCGTCGACCGGGTGGACGCGCGGGGAAAGCACCTCCTGGTGCGCACGGACGCCGGCGTCTCCGTCCACAGCCACCTCCGGATGGACGGCGAATGGCAGATCTTCGCCCCCGGCGCCAGGTGGCGGGGCCCGGCCCACGAGGTGCGGGCGGTCCTCACCACGGCGGACGCCGTCGCGGTCGGGGTCCGACTGGGGGTGCTCGAGCTGCTCACGCCGGAGGAGGAGCAGGCGGCACTGGGTCACCTGGGGCCGGACGTCCTGGGTGCGGACTGGGACCCCGAGGAAGCGCTTCGTCGCCTGGTCGCGGATCCCGCGCGCACCGCACACGAGGCCGTCCAGGACCAGCGTGTCATGGCCGGGCCCGGGAACGTCTACGCGAACGAGGTGTGCTTCCTGCGCGGGCTCCACCCCACGACGCCGGTCTCCGGCGTCGCCGACCCCGCCGCCCTCGTTGCCCTGATGCATCGTGTGATGTCCGCGAACCGAACGACCGGCCTGCAGATCACGACCGGCGACACGCGCAGGGGACGCCGGCAATGGGTCTACGGGCGGCAGGGACGACCGTGCCTACGGTGCGGGACGATCGTGCGGCGGGATCAGCAGCAGGCGCCTGGCCGCGTCCGCTACTGGTGTCCCGCCTGCCAGCCGGGACCGGAAGGAGATCGGGACAGCGTCAGAGCGCCGCGTAGGTCGAGTAGTTCGCCTCGACCTTCGGGACCATCCCGGTGACGTACGTCCCCCCGGCGCACCCGCGGCACCAGTCGGAGGCGTTGATCGCACGGGCCGTCGTCATCGGGTCCGCGCAGCCGCCGAGCGAGGACACGATCCGCCCGTAGCCGTGGGACGCCATCCCGCCGCGGATGGTGAGGCGCGTGGCGTCCAGCCCCTGACCCAGCGAGACGTAGTTGCGGACACCCGACCCGTTGTACAGCGTGGAGCCGGGCATCGGGTACGTGGTCGCGAGCGGGTTCCACGCCGCCTGCGTGAACTCGGCGACCTGCCAGGACACCAGGGCCACCATGTTCGAATGGCATCCCGACACGCCCATCGTGCGGAGGAAGTATCCGGCCCAGGCGCCGTACGACACGTGGGAGCGCCCCTGGAAGATGCGTCCGATCCCGGCGATCTCCTCCGCGCGCAGCTGCTTCTGCAGCCGGCCGACCAGCGCGACGATGCTCGTCCGCGTCTGGTCCAGCTGCGCCAGCGCCGACGCCTCGGCCGCGACTGCGGAGGCCTTGGCGTCCTGCTGCTGGGCGAGCTGTGCGATCACCGTCTTCTGGGCGGCCAGCAGGTTGTTCAGGCGCTTCGTGCGCTGGGCGAGCTGCGCGGCGACGTTCGTCAGCTGCGTCGCGAGATCGACCGACTCGCTGCTGACGCTCGACACGAACTGGGTGCGGTCGATCAGGTCCGCGAACGACGAGGCCCCGAGGATCACCTCGAGGCTGCTCCCCGGCCCGGCGATGTACTCGTTCGCGGCCAGCTCGTCCAGGCGATCGTGGAGCGCCTGGTACTCCGCGCGCACCTCCATCAGCGCCTTGCGGGTCTTCTGCAGCGTCCTGTCGAGGGCGGCGCCCTTGGCCTTCGCTTTCGCGACCTTCGCGTCCACCGCGGCCAGCTGCGCGCGGAGCGCCTGGACGCGCCCGTTCTCCGCCTGGATCTGCGTCTCGAGCTTCTTCAGGCGGTCGCGTGCGTTCCCGAGCCGGGACGCCGTGTCGCCGGAGGCCGGCGGCGTCGTCAGCAGTCCGGCGACCAGCGCCAGGGCCACAGCGACGGCCCAGCGCGCGTGCCGGAGCGACAGCAGGCGCTCACGGTGGTTCCACATAGGGGGTGACCAACCTACCCCACCCGGTGCCCGAAGTCTCCCGTTTCGGGTGCCGGATCCCGCCCTACCCGATCGGGTGAGGAGCCCCAGTCGCCCAGCTCGGTCGGCCCGTGGCCGGTCAGATGAACCGGATCGAGCGAAGCCTGTTCCGGGGGCCGAATCGAGGGGCCTGCACCCCGGCGAGCGTCAGCAGCCGGGCGGCCCGTCCCCGGTGGCCGCCGAACGGCTCGAGCAGCTCGAGCATCCGTTCGTCGGTGCCGCGAGGCTCGCCGGCGAGCGCCCAGGCGACCATGTTGGGCAGGTGGAGGTCGCCGACCGGAACGGCGTCCGCGTCGCCGAGCGCCGCGAGCGCCACCTGGGCCGCCGTCCACGGTCCGATGCCGGGGAACGCGCACAGGCGACGCGTCGCCGACGCGGGGTCCATCGCGGCCGTCTCCTCCAGCTTGGGTGCGCGTTCCGCGGCGGTGCGGATCGTCGTCGCCCGCCGCCGCTCCAGTCCGAAGCGGTGGTACTCGAAGTAGGGCCTCCCCGCGAGGTCGCGCGCGCCCGGCGGGACGCGCAGGCCGAGGTCGCCGCCGGGGCCGGGCGCGCGCTCGCCCCATGCGAACACCAGCCGGCGGTAGGCGTCGTGCGCCTCCGACGTCGTCACCTTCTGCTCGATGATCGTCGGCACCACGGCCTCGAAGACCGCGCCAGATCGCGGGATGCGCAGTCCCGGGTGCCGGCGATGCAGATCGCGAACGAGTCCAGGCGGCGGATCGAAGGCCGCGGGGTCATCCTCGGCTCCGACCGCGCCGGGAGCGTGCTCGATCGCCCACGCAGCCCCGGGACCCCACGCGGTGAACCGGACGTCATCGCCCTCCTGTACGAACCGCGTCGTCGCCGGGCCGTCCGGCGTGCGCGTCGCCCGCCACCAGCCGTCGTCGCGCCGCGCGAATGAGTGGTCGCCGCGGCCGTGGCGAAACGCCCGCAGCGTCAGCCGAAGGTCGACCGGTCCGGCCGGCGAGATCAGTCGCTCGAGCGCCTCGGTCGCGGTCCGCATCCGCGGCATCGTACCCGGCCGGTCGGACGGAGCGGCTGCGGTAGGCTTCCGGTCCCGGTCGGAGGGCCGGTTGTCGAAAGAGGGGGACATTGCGTGGGCGACTCCCGCGCCACTCGAGTTGGATATCAGGGCGAACCCGGCGCGTTCTCCGAGACCGCCGTGCTCGCGCTGTTCCCGTCGGCGACGCCGGTACCGCACCACGCCTTCCGCGACGTCTTCGAGGCGGTTCAGCGCGGCTCCGTGGACTTCGGCATGATGCCGATCGAGAACTCACAGGCGGGGTCCATCAACGACACGTACGACCTCCTGGCACGCGGATCGGCCGCCATCGTCGGCGAGGTCATCGTCCCCGTCCACCACGCGTTGCTCGCGCTGCCGGGAACCACGGTCGAAGACGTCCATCGCGTGATCTCCCATCCGCAGGCCCTGGCGCAGTGCCAGGAGTACCTCGAGCGGCTCGATGTCGAGGTGCTCGCCGTCCACGACACCGCCGGTGCGGCGCGGATCATCTCCGAGGAGCACCGCGTCGGCGAGGCGGCCGTCGCGGCCGAGCGCGCGGCCGCGGTCTACGGGCTCGACGTCCTGGCGGCCGGCATCGAGGACGACCCGAACAATCAGACGCGCTTCGTGGCGGTGTCCACGTCGCGCGTCCCGTTGCGCGAGCCGAACAAGACGTCGCTGGTGTTCGAGTTGAAGAGCGTCCCCGGCGCCCTCCACCGGTGTCTGGGACCGTTCGCGGAGCGGAACCTCAACCTGTCGAAGCTGGAGTCACGGCCCCTGGGGGGCCGGCCCTGGGAGTACCGCTTCTACCTCGACGTGGAGACCGGTGAGAGTGACGAGGCGTTCCGAGCGGCGATCGAGGCCTTCGAGGAGTTCACGGTCGACGTGAAGGTGCTCGGCTCGTACCCGCGCTGGCAGGAGCCGCCCGACCGCGGCTGATCAGGTCGTCGGCCAGGACCAGAGCCACAGCACCGAGTCGGGCTCGCGCATGGCCCCCGCCTTGCGGTACGTCGCCATCGCGGCGACGTTGTCCTCGTCGGTGAGGACGAACATCTCTCGGCACCCGCGCTCCGCACGGATCTCCAGAAGGTGTTCGAGGAGGGCGGTGGCGACCCCGCGCCGGCGGAATCGCTCGTCGACGCCCAGCTCGTAGATGAACATCTCCGGACGTTCCTTGTCCGGATGCAGGAGCTCGATCCCGGTCACGAACCCGGCCGGCGTCCCGTCGACCGACGCGATCAGCAGGTGGTGGCGCGGGTCCGCGAGGTACGCCTTCGTGGCGTCGGTGTCGACCGGATCGTCGAACAGATGCGCCGCGCCGAGGACCTTCTCGCCGTCGCCGGGCCCGAGCTCCTCGACCTCCACGGGATCAGCCGGGCAGCCGGGTCGAGCCGTCCTCGTCGATCGTCCAGAAGGGGTTGTGCGCGACCTCCCACGGATGCCCGTCCGGGTCGACGAAGACCCCGGAGTAGCCGCCCCAGAAGGTCTCCGCGCCCTCGCGCCCGATGCGGGCGCCCGCGGCCTTCGCCTCCGCCAGCACGGCGTCCACGTCGGCCGGCGACCGGACGTTCTGCGCGAGCGTCACGCCTCCCCAGCCGCCCGCGTCCTCGACCGTGCTGTCCTCGGCGAGATGGGCCCGGCTCCACAGCGCGACCACCATGCCGCCGGCTTGGAAGAAGGCGACCTCCTCGTCGTCGCCGGTGCGTTTCCACCCGAGCCGTTCGTAGAAGGCGCGGGCTCTGGCCAGGTCGGAGACGCCGAGGGTGACCAGGCTCAGTCGCTGTTCCATGTCCCGCATCGTGCCACAGATCCCGGCAGCTACCAGACGTCGCCCGGCCGCCAGTCGCAGCTGATCGGGCCCGTCGGGTCGAGCCTCGGGGAGGACGGCGTGCACCGCACGAGGAGGGCGCCGTCCTCGTCGGGAGTGGGGCGCGGCTCGCCGTCGACGAGCACCGACGTCGGCCCCGTCCAGCGGGTCCAGCCCAGCCGCTCGTAGAAAGAAGGAACGCCCGTGGACAGGGCGCCGAGCGCGTACGTGACGTCGATGTGCTCCGTCAGCGTCCGCATGACGGCCGATCCGAAGCCGCGGCCCTGCCGGTGGGGCAGGGTCGCCACGGCCTCGACGTAGCCGGCGGCCAGGTCGACCCCGGCGGCGCGCAGCATGCGCAGAACGACCGAGCCGTGGGCGACGATCTCGCCGTCGTCCTCCACGACGACGTGCACCCCGCCCAGGGCGTGGTTCCAGTCATCGTCGTCGAAGGGTTCGTCAGGGCCGGCCCACGCCGCGTCGCAGAGCGACCGGATCGCCCGGAGCTCGTCGGGTGTCAGGTCGCCGGTGGGAGCCAGGCGGACGGACGTCATGGCCACCCGGCTACGAGGTTGGCGCGATCAGGAACGTCCACAGGTCCCAGGCGACGTGGCTCACCACCAGCGCGCCAAGGGGAACGCCCGCCGCGTAGAGGCCGCCCCACGCCGCGCCGGCGACGTTCGCCGCGCCGAGCAGCGTCAGGTTGCCGGTGGAGAGGTGGGCGCCGCCGTACGCGGCGGAGGCGGCCGCGGCGCCGGGCCACGTTCCCAGCCGGCGCTGGAGCCGGTCCTGGACGAAGCCGCGCCAGAAGACCTCCTCGGCCGGCGCGATGATCAGCGCGAGCCGGGCCGCGATCTCCGGCGTCGGCAGCAAGGTGCGAAGCCCGTAGATCTCCTCGATCTCCCGCCCTCCGTTCGGCATGATGCGCCGGGCCATGCGGTCGCCGATGGCGAACACCCCGTACAGGCCCGCCGCGATGCCCAGGCCCGCGGCGACGTCCTGCGGACGGATGCGCGTGCGCCGCAGCTCGGGCCGAGCCGCGAGCGCGAGGCCTCCGAGCGACAACCCGGTGGCGGTCATCCGTTGCCAGAACCGGTCACGCGGGCCGCGGAACGTGAGCGCGAAGGCCGCGTAGGCGGCAGTCAGGCCTGCCGCCAGAAGGCCGTCTCGGCGCGAGGCCGCGGAGGCGCCGTCCCCCGGCGCGCGGGCCGGCGTCGTCATCGCGTCGCGGCGGCGAGCACCAGGCCGAGCACCAGCAGGAAGCCGAACGACGCGTGCAGTTGCGCCGTCTGCAGGTCGATCATGGCGATGGCGCGCTGCTGTCCGGTCGAGCCGAGCGCCGCGGATCGGATGAGCCGCACCAACAGCGGCAGCGACAGGATGGCCAGCATCGTGAGCGGCGGCAGGATCTCCACCGCGACGGCCAGCCCGAGGGCGACGAACGCGCCGACGATCAGCGCGACGTACAGCCAGTGGGCGACGCGACGGCCCGCGCGGATCGACAACGTGGACGACCCCATTCGCGCGTCGTCGCTGACGTCGCGCCACTCGTTGCCGTGCAGGATGGCCGCGACCAGCAGGCCGACGGGGATCGACAGCACCACCGCGGTCCAGTCGAACTGGCCGGTGATCACGTAGTAGGCGCCGGTGACCATCAGCGGCCCCATCAGGAAGAAGACGAGCGGGACGCCGACGGCTCGGAACTTGTACTGCAGCGGCGGCGCCGTGTAGCCCCAGCCGGCGACCAGACCGACGATGCCGAGCACCGCGACGACCCAGCCGCGGACCGCGATCATGTACACGCCGAGCGCGGCCGACAGCCCGAACGCCGTGAAGGCGATCGCGAATGCTTCGCGCTCGGTCACGCGACCCTTGAGGATCGCGTGGCTCGCGCGCGGCGACGTGATGGTGTCCACGCCGCGCCGCACGTCGTAGATCTCGTTGATCACGTTCGTGCCGATGTGCAGCAGCACCGACGCGATCAGTGCCGCCAGGAACAGCACCCAGTCGAACAACCCGTGCACGGCCGCCAGCCCACCGGCCGCGGCCACCGGCACCGTCGAGGCGGTGAAGCTGAACGGGCGCACGACCTCGTACCAGCCGCCGAGGCGGCGGCGCACGCGGGAGAACGCGGACAGCTGCTGGCGATCGAGCTCCTCGCGCGTCGCCTGCAGCGCGAGGCCGTCCGCCGCCGCATCCACCAGCACGGGCTCGCGCGCGGCCTCGCCGGCGTACTCGACCGCGGCGTCGAGGACCGCGTCGACGTGTTCCTCTTCCTGCAGCACCGGCTGCAGGACCGGGGTGTGCATCCCCGCGAGGCGGTACGCCTCGGCGCGCTCCGCGACCTCCTCCCGCGAGCCGCACAGCATGAACGCGTCGAGCAGCTCGTCGGGGATCAGCTGCGCCGCGCCGTGGTAGTCCTCCGCGCGCCACGCGGCGGCCACGCGGTCGCGCAGTTCCGGATCGAGGCCCGCGCGCCGCATAGCGATGTCGGACTGGACGCCCATCATGTAGATGACGAACGGCTCGCGCTTCGCGCGGTTCAGCGCCGCGCGCCGCGTCTCGTCGACCAGCGTCAGGAGGTAGCCGGCCACCTCCAGGTCGGCCGGATCGCGCCCGGCGTCCACCGCCGAGTCGCGCATCACGCCGAGCATCTTCACCAGCGAGGGGATCGACTCGGCCGGCCGGGCCAGGTAGCCGTCCGCCTTCTGGCCGGCCAGGCGGAGCATGGGTGACCGGTAGGCGGCGATGAAGACCGGCACGCGGTGTACGGGCGGGAACATCGGCTGCACGGGCGGAAGGCCCTCCGCCGCGGAGGGAATGCGCTCCCCGGCCCAGAGCGCGCGGACCGTGTCGATGGCCCGCCCGACCCGCTCGACGCCCTCGGGCGGGGCGTACGGGATGCCCATCTGCCCCAGACGCAACGGCAGGCCGGTTCCCAGCGCCAGGACGACGCGGTCGGGTGCCATCTCGTCGATGGCGCTCACCGTCATCGCGAGCAGGACGGGATGGCGCGTGTACGGGTTCAGCGCCCCCAGCGCGACCCGGATGTCGGGGATTTGCGCGGCGACGGCCGAGACGTAGGTGACGGCGTCGCGCTCGAAATACGAGTCGTGTATCCAGACCGACTCGATGCCTCGCCGCCGGGCTCGCTCGCTCCACTCGACGACGTCGGACACGGAGCCGCGCGCGGCAAGACCCAGTCCCACGCGCCGCGACAGCTCAGCCATCCGCGTCCTCTCCCTGCGCCCGATCGCCGGTGAACAGGGTAACGACTCCGCCCGTGAGGGGGCGGGCGCGCACGTGGTCGAACCCCGCGCGGCGGAGGGCGGCGCACAGGTCGGTGACCGGCGGCAGGTGCGCGACGGAGCGAACCAGGTAGCGGTACTCGCCGGGGTGACCGCTCAGCGCGCCGAGCGCCGGCGCGGCCACCCGGAAATAGGCGTCGAAGCCGATGCGGAGCGCTCGCCACGGCGGCTCAGTGATGTCGACCAGCGCCAGCCGCCCGCCGGGGCGGGTCACGCGGGCCAGCTCGGCGAAGGCGGCCGGGAGATCGTCGAGGTTGCGCAGGACGAAGGCGCTCGCCACGGCGCCGAAAGCCCCGTCGCGGAAGGGGAGCCGGAACGCGCTGCCACGCACCAGGTCCACGCCGCGCATGTCTCGCGCGCCGGCCGCGGAGAGCATCCCCGCGCTCGCGTCGAGCCCCGCCACGCGGACGCCCCGGCGGGCGAGCGCCACGGACAGGTCCCCCGTCCCGCAGCCGAGGTCGAGCACCAGCTCGCCGGGGCGCGTGGCGGCGGCCCGCGCGGCCGCTCGCCGCCACGCCCGGTCCAGCCCGAGCGACAGGACGAGGTTCAGCAGGTCGTACCGCCCGGCGAGCCCGTCGAACATGGCGGCGACGCGCGACTCGTCTGGGGGCCTCGGCCGCGCCGTCCGATGGTCCGTCATGCCGCCACTCTATGACCGAGGGTTAGACCCGATCCCCTGCCTGACGGTAGGCTCGATTCGTGGACCTGCACAACGACTTCGACGTGCCCGCGCCGGTCGACGAAGTGTGGGCCTACATGCTGGACGTGGAGAGGATCGCGCCGTGCATGCCCGGAGCCGAGTTGACCGAAGTCGTCGACGACAAGAACTGGAAGGGCAAGGTCACCGTCAAGGTCGGGCCCGTCAGCATGGCGTTCCTGGGGACCGTGACGATGCAGGAGCGGGACGACACGGCGAAGCGCGTCGTGCTGAAGGCCGACGGCCGCGACTCGCGCGGCAAGGGAGCGGCCAACGCGCTCGTCACGGCGCAGATGGAGCCGGCCGGCGACGGCACCAAGGTCTCCATCGACACCGCGCTCACGATCACCGGCGCCGCGGCCCAGTACGCGCGCGGCGGCATGATCCAGGACATCTCGGGCCGTCTGACCAAGGAGTTCGCCAACTGCCTGCAGGCGAACATTCAGGTCGGGGCGCCCGCTGCCGCTCCCGCCGCGGACGGCTCGGCCGCCCCGGCGCAGAAGGCCGACGAGGCCCCGGCCGTGACCGTGGTGACGGCCAAGCCGGTCGGCGGGCTCCGGATTGCGATGTGGGCGTTCTGGCGTAGCGTTGTCAGGTTCTTCAAGAAGCTATTCGGCTCCTCCAGCAGGGGCCAAGGAGGCACGTGAGATGCATCTGCAGCAACAGTTCCGCGTTCCGGCTCCCATCGACACGGCCTGGGAGAAGCTTCTCGACATCAAGAGTCTCGTCGGGTGCGTGCCCGGCGCGGCCCTCACCGAGGTCGTCGGCGACTCGAAGTGGAAAGGAACACTCGATTTCACGCTCGGCGCCATCCACCTGACGTTCGACGGCACCGTGGAGCTCAAGCAGGCGGACATCCCGAACCGCACGATCCTGATGTGGGCCGAGGGCCAGGACACCCGCGGGAAGGGCGTCGCCCAGGGGACCGTGACGTCCCACCTGTGGGAGGAGGACGGGGAGACCGTCGCGTCGGTCACGGCGTTCCTCCAGATGTCCGGTCAGATCGCGCAGTTCAGCCGCGGGCTGATCGAGGACATCGCGGCCGACTACGTCACCCAGTTCGCCAACAACCTGGCGGCCCAGATGGGGCGCCGCTAGCCACCACCGGAGCCGCCGCCGCCTCGCCGGTCGGCGTATGGGGGCCGCCCTTGGGGCCTCCGCCCACGCCTTGACCCATGTTCGACCCGGTCCGATAATCAGCCAGTTTCTGCGGCCTGGGGTTGGGTCCTTCCCGGAGCTCTCGGTTGGAAGGAGGTCACATTGCTTCCGCCCAAGTTCGACTACTCGGCACCCCGCACGAGTGACGAGGTGCTGTCCCTTCTGCAAGAGCACGGCCGGGAGGCCAAGGTGCTGGCTGGGGGGCAGTCGCTGATCCCGTTGATGAAGCTCCGGTTCGCGTCGCCGAGCCTGCTCGTGGACATCAACCACGTGGACGGCCTGGAGGGCATCGATGAATCGAACGGCGAGCTTCGCATCGGCACCCTCGCCCGCCACGAGCAGCTGGCCGAGTCGTCGCTGCTCGGGCAGCGATACCCGCTGATCGCAACGACGGCGCCCTGGATCGCCGACCCCATCTCGCGAAGCCTGGGGACGATCGGGGGGTCGCTGGTCCATGCCGATCCGGCCGGCGACTGGGGGTCGGTGATGCTCGCGCTCGACGCGTCGGTCGTGGCCAGGACCACCTCCGGGGAGCGGACGATCGCCGTCAAGGACTTCTTCCGGGGCCCGTTCCGGTCCACGCTGGAGCCCACCGAGATGGTCACCGAGGTGCGGATCCCCGCTGCGGGCGCGAACTCCGGCGGCACGTACCTGAAGCTGGAGCGGAAGGTCGGCGACTTCGCCACGGTCGGTGTGGCCGTGCAGCTGGAGCTCGACGGCGACACCATCCGGCGAGCGGGCATCGGACTCACGGCGGTCGGCCCCAAGAACATCCAGGCGGCGGCCGCCGAGGAGTCGCTGGCGGGCGCCCAGCCGACGCCGGAGGCGTTCGACGCGGCCGCACAGCTGGCCGCCGACGCCGCCGACCCCATCGACGACGTGCGCGGGTCGGCCGCATACAAGCGTGCCGTCGTGCGCGCGTACGTTCGCAGGGGGCTGGACCGGTCCCTCGAGCTCGCCCGAGCGGGAAGAGGCTGACTTGCTGCCTGCGGGATTCGAGTATCAGCGGCCCCAGACACTGGACGAGGCCCTCAAGCTGCTCGAGCAGCTGGGGGACGAGGCCAAGGTGCTCGCGGGCGGGATGAGCCTCATCCCGCTGATGAAGCTCCGCTTCGCGACGCCCGGGCACCTGGTTGACCTCGGCGACCTGGAGGAGCTGCGCGGGGTGTCGGAGGGCGACGGCCGGCTCCGGATCGGCGCGATGGTCCCGCACGGCGAGCTGGAGCGATCCGACCTCCTCAAGACGAGCTATCACGCGATGGCCGCCGCCGCGCCGCTGATCAGCGACCCGCTGGTCCGGAACCGCGGGACGATCGGCGGCTCGCTCGCGCACGCCGATCCGGCTGGCGACTGGGGATCGGTGATGATCGCCATGGGCGCGAGCGTCACGGCGCGCAGCACCGCGGCCGAACGGGAGATCGCGATCGACGATCTCCTGGTGGACACCTTCACGTCCTCGCTGGCGCCGAACGAGATCCTCACGGAGGTCCTGATCCCGACGCCGTCCGCCGCCGCCGGCGGCTCGTACCTCAAGCTGGAGCGCAAGGTGGGCGACTTCGCGTCGGTCGGGGTGGCGGTGCACGTCGAGCTGGCGGACGGTCGGATCGGGAAAGCCGGCATCGGCCTCACCGCCGTCGGGTCCAAGAACACCCGCGCGAAGGACGCCGAGCAGTCCCTGATCGGGGCCGAGCCGACGGAGGAGGCCTTCGCGGAGGCAGGCCGGCTCGCGGCGGAGGTCGCCCGTCCGAACGACGACCTTCGCGGAAGCGTGGCATACAAGAAGAACGTGGTGGACGTGTTCGTGCGGCGGGGGCTGGCCCAGGCCGTCGAGTCGGCCCGCGCCGGCGGGTCACACTGATCGGGGGGTACGGCATGCAGATCACGGTTGCGGTGAACGGCACCGAGCGAACCGCGGACGTCGAGCCGCGGCTCCTGCTCGTGCATGC
>CAVYRK010000005.1:0-75503 GCA_963770955.1 uncultured Actinomycetota bacterium | reverse complement strand
CAGGCTTATCCTTTGGACGCCCCAGGTGGGATGCCAGACTAGCTGCGTGCCATGATCCAACGCATACTGAATCGTAGGTAGCGCCGCTTTGATACGACTATCATCTTCAATTTCCCGCTTATCGTTTAAAGGAACGTTAGAATCCACTCCAGTAAACGCGCTTGCCGGCCAGACTTAAATCGCGGATGCTCAGCTTTCTTGATGATGACCTCGCAATAAGTTCTTGAAGCCCAATTGTATTACCGGAATGCAGCGGGCGAAACACCGATATAAAATATGGATACATGCCAAGAACAGCTTTTCTTTACGATGAATCCATCCCGAAGACCTACCAGCAAGTTTCACCCGGAGAATCCACAGCGATTGGAATCGATTGTGAGGGAATCCGGGATGCGGGTTTGTGGATCAGCTGGCGCATGTTCCACCTAAACCGGCAACCGAAGAGCAGATACTGATGGCGCATACACGGGATCATTTTGAGTCAATCCGAAGCGATCCGGCGCGCAAATCCGTACAAATCGATCCGGATACGCATGTCTCCGAAGATTCCGTTCGATGCGGCGATGCTTGCCGCCGGCGCCGCGCTCACCGCAGTTGACGGCATCATGGACGGCAGCTTCGACAACGCCTTCGCCGCCGTCCGGCCGCCGGGCACCACGCAAGGCGATCAAGCGATGGGATTTCGCCTGTTCAACAGTATCGCTATCGCGGCCCGCCACCTGGTCCGACATCGTGGAATCAAAAGTGTATTGATCATGGATTGGGATGTGCATCACGGCAACGGCACGCAGGAAAATTCCAGAACCATCCTATCGGTTGTCGACACTCCTGCTTCATAAGAAGCATCACTACCCCGGAACAGGATGGCCCGACGAACTGGGCGCCGGCAACGGCTCGCGGCACAAAAAATCAACCGGCCGATTTCTTAATGATCTGCTTTATTATGAAGACGTGTTCGATCAAACGCTCGAGATTGCGGCGCCATCCAAACCGGAGTTCATTCTCATTTCCTGCGGGTTTGGACGCCATGACGCGATCCACTCGGAGACTTGTAGCTCAGCCAACGAAACCTACGCCAGGCTCACAAGAAAACTCAAATCATTCGGCCAACGCTTCGGGCATCAGCGCATCTTCTCCATACTGGAAGGCGGATACGATATGGGCGCACTGGCCGAAGCGTCGGAACCACGTCTCCGCGTTGATGGAATGAAAACACTGAGCCCGAAACAACAACAGGTCGAGCCGGATGGATGCGCTGGTACGAGGAGTATCTGCGCGCATTCCAGAGCGGCTCCGCCGCGCGTCTTCTTTCGCGACCGAAAGGACCCGCTCATGTTTCCGCATCGATACAAGCAATTTCTTCATGACATCAGTATTGCGGTTCTCCGCCGCCACTTTTGCTTACGGAAACGTCACCAGCCTCTGCGCTTTTGTCGGGATTGCTCGCCTTGCTGAAGCCTTCGCCGTACGAGTTTCTGGCGCAGGGCCCCGAAACCGTCGCGTCGCTCGAAGCGTACCGTCCGTATTACAGGCTTCAAAAGCACGATGAGTCTGGCCTCCCGGATGCTCGCGCAGGTGTACTCACGGCATGGATCATTGTACCAAAGTATTCAGCTGAATCGTACGATAAATATAGTACGAGCGCGTAACAACCTGGTTGACATATACGGCCCGTTTGAGGCAGATTGCGGGGACGGATTTGAAGTTCCTGGTGCCGTCGCCCGAAAGCGGCAGCACGTGCAAAAGGCTGTTGTTGTTTCTGCGGTGGATGGTCCGCCGCGACGGGATTCATTTCGGGTTATGGCGGGACGTTCCGCCGGCTTCCCTGATCATGCCCGTCGATGTGCATATCTGGGCGCGTCGCTCAGCGGCTGCGCTGGACCGCACTCCGTCCCTGAACTGGCAAAGGCCGAACGCATCACGGAAATTTTGCGCCGCTTCGATCCGGAAGATCCCGTCCGCTACGATTTTTCGCCTTGCTGATGATTCATGTCCCACCGCTGGTAGGGGGGCGCGGCAAATCTCCGTCGTGGAATCGTCCGATGCCGCAGTGGTCGCGAAACTGATTCGGCATTTCGGATACTTTGTTCCCGATAAGGGCTGCGCCCTCAGTTGAAGTGCACGGCGGTATCAGCCGGTGACTGGCCCGGTCTGCCATTTGTGGTATCCAAGCATCCGAAGGCGCATTAATTTGCGGTGCCAGGATCCGCGGTTGCGAATTGTGGGAATTGCAGCGCCCCTACCGCGAATCCATGTCCCGCGTTTCAATTACCGTTACATAAACGCGAGGGCGGCATAGCCGACGACCTGCGTGTAGTCTTTTGTGCATTCGCCCGAGTGCCAGCGTATTTCAGCAGCTTGCCTGCTGAAGCTCCAGTTCGCGGATGTGATGGCGCTTGTGGCGGGAAGGTAACCGCACATCGAAATATCTTCCGAGTGAATGGTGTCATACAGTCCATGTGGATCAGGTGTTCCATTTTTGCGATCGCCATCGCGTCTTTCCTGTTAGCTGATTCCTGCGATATCTTCATAATGCGTCATATCGCTGCTGGCGATGATCAACACATCCCCGCTCTCGCGGGACAATTTCTGCGATGGCATGTCCCAGTTCTTCCAGGTATCCATATTGATATTGCCGGATGCATAGCGGCACAAAACGAAGATCGCCTCCAGGTATTGCAGGAACGGAAGTTGAACCTCGAGTGAATGTTCGCGCATGCGCGCGCCCGTCTTTTTTTGCGCGCGGGAATTTCCGCAGCAGCAATTCCGCCATTTCCGTATTCACTTTCCGCCGAACCGAAAGCGCGCGTTATCGATTCGTCATCGACTGAAACATCAAAGTCGTCTGCCGGATCCGTGTGATTGGGGCACAAAATGATGTAACGGTCGGGCAGTTCGATGGAGCCATACACTTCGCCGGCCACGGCGCCCGAGTAAAAATAGCCCGCGTGAGGCGCAACAATCATGCGCGCTTTCAGTTTATCGGCGTGATCCGGGATCAGCGTCGAAAGCTGTTGTTCAAGCGCGTTGCGCGTTCCGGGATAAAACAACCGGAACCGCCGTGGCCGTGAAGACATCGCACTTTCCTCAAAATCTATTATGATAGTGGATCATGCAAACAAGCTGCCGGCAGTCCACGAGATCCTCGAGCTTTTGCCGCATCGCAATCCTTTCATGCTCGTGGATCGCATCACCGCCGTTGAGCCCGGCCTCAGCATCACCGGTGTCAAAAGCATCACATTCAACGAATGGTATTTCCAGGGATTGCCGCCGATGCTGAAGCAACCGTCGGTGCGGCGTTGATACTCTGCGAAGCGATCGCGCAACTCGGCTCGATCCTGTTTTTCATGGATGAAGAAAACCGCGGACGCCTCATCTTCTTCAGCGGCTAGATCGATCACGTCCGATTCCGTCACCCGGTGCGCGCCGGAGACCAGTTGCTGTTGACGGTACGCGCGCTGAAACGCAAGGGCCCCATCCACCAGTTCAGCGTCGAAGGCAAGGTTGAGGATCAGCGCGTTTTTGAGGGAGTGATGCGCTGCGCAGTCGAGCAGAAGCCAAAATGAAGCCTTCGGGAAACAATCGAATATTTCCAGAGCCAGCAAAAGGAAATGCTGGATCATCTTCTGAAGTGGGTGGAAATCGAATCGCCGACCACCGAAAAGTCTTCTGGTGGGATCAATTTGGCGAAGCCGTGGCGCAGCCCTGGCCGATCTCGGAATGGGGATCGATTTTGATCTGCAACCGGTGCGGGGCAACCACGTGATCGGCCGCTGGATCGCAGGCTTGCACGTGTTGCTGATCGGCCACCTGGATACCGTGTGGGAAATGGGAACGCTTGCGAAGATTGTGGCGCGCGCGGAGGGCGATGTCGCTCGTGGCCCTGGAATTTTCGATATGAAAGCCGGGATCGTGATCGGACTCTATGCGCTGCGACTGATGCGAGACCAGGGATTGCATTACACCAACATCACGTGGATTTTGAATTCGGATGAGGAAGAAGGACAGTGTCACCCCCCTCCCTGGAATTGATCGAGCGCGAAGCGCGCGGATGCGCGGCGGCTCTCGTGCTGGAGCGGGCGGTTCGGAAAACGGAATCAGCCAGTCGGCGCGCGAACAGGACAATTCAAAATCCACGCCCACGGCCGTGCCGCCCACGCCGGTGTCGAACCGGAAAAAGGCGTGAATGCGATCGAAGAATTGTCGCGCCAAATCCTCGACGTGCAAAGCTGGATCTGGAGACCGGGTATCTCCTCTCTGTAATGTGGCATTAATGACAAACGCCAACCGCACAAAGCGTCACTATTCCGGCGGAAGCGCAGTGCGTGGTCGACGTCCGTTGCGATACTCCCAAAAAGACATGGAATGGTTGCGTGAACAATTTCGAAGCCTCAAAGCCAAACACCCGGAGGCACGGCTCGAAGTTGAAGGAGATATTTGACCGGCCTCCGATGGGTTCGCAGCGCGACACTGCCGCTATACGAAAAAGCACTCTCCATCGGCCAGGCATTTCAGATGAAGGGGCGCGCGATATGGACCGGCGGTGGAAGTGACGGCAACTTTACGGCCGCCATCGGGGTATCCCCATGCTCTATGGACCGGCGCCGAAGGAGCGGGAGTCCTTATGCCGACCATGAACATGTCATCATCGATTCCCTCCCCCGCCGAGCCAACCTCCTCTACCATCTCCTCCGGAGTTATCGCAAAACTCGCCGGGGCAGAGCGTCTAGCGGCAACCACAGAATCACAAAGTGCACGAACATTGATTATTTTGGTGGACTTCGTGTTCCTTCGTGTCTTGGTGGTTGCATCTGGATCTTTGCGCGCAATTCGTTTCCAACTTACAATTTAGAGTTTCGCAGACCGGGAGAGAAAATCATGAGCGAAACTCCGAAATGAAACTCTAATGTTTCTAGCTTTTTCCGCATCCGAACGACATCAGCTTGGCCGCCGGCACTCTGATCAAACTCACCAAGCAGGGTTACGCAGTCGGAGTGGCGGGATATGACTCGCGGCGAATTCGGAACCCGCGGCACCGAGTCGCCAGAACGAAGCGCGCGAGGCCGCCCGTCGCGAGCAGCTGGAGCCGCAGGAGTTCGTCGTCGATCTCGATCTGTCCGTCGAGTTGCACGGCGACGCCATCGACGCGACGACCGACTACCGGGCGATCGCCGGTGAGGCGCGCGCCGCGATCGAGAACAACTCGTACCAGCTCCTGGAGACGCTCGCCGAGGAGGTGGCGCGGGCCGTCTACGGTTTGGAGGGGGTCTTCCGCGTGGTCGCCGTCGTCCACAAGCCGGGCGCGGCGCAGTCCCTCGGGATCGACGACGTGTCGTGCGAGGCGGTCATTGCCTGACGGCGTCGCCACGGTGTCGGCGTTCCTCGCGCTGGGCTCGAACCTGGGCGATCGCCTCGAGCACCTGCGCCGCGCCGTCGCGCTGCTGAACCGCGAGGACGGCGTGCGCGTCGTGCGGTCGTCGCGGGTGTACGAGACCGCGCCCGTCGGGCCGCCGCAGCCCGACTACCTGAACGCCGTGGTCGAGGTGGAGACGACGCTCGCGGCGCACGACCTGCTGCGCGCGTGCCTCGACGTCGAGAAGACGATGGGTCGGGTCCGCGCCGAGCGCTGGGGCCCACGCGTGATCGACGTCGACGTCCTCACGTTCGACCAGGAACGGATCGACGAGCCGGACCTGATCGTTCCCCATCCACGCATGCACGAGCGGGCCTTCGTGCTGGTCCCGCTCCTGGAGCTCACGGCGGACCCGATGCTGCCGCGCGGCGCGCGGGTGGCCGACCTGCGCCTGGCCGACGACGCCGTGTCCGACGTGCGGGCCGTGGCGCCTCCCTTGCCCGCCGCGTCCTGAGGCCGGGCCGGCCCTATACTCGGGCCCGTCCGGGAACCGACGAAGGAACCGGAACGATCGACAGTCCAGCGAGCCGCACGAACCGCCCGACCTCCGTCGCCCTCGTCGGGGCGGGCAGGGTGGCCACCGCGCTCGGCGTGCTGTGGGGGCGCGCCGGGCATCGCATCGTCGTCGCCAGCGGCCGCGAGGCATCCCGCGAGCGCGTCGCGACCTATCTCCCCGGCACGGCGTTCGAGCCGGATCCGGCCCGGGCCGCCGCCGATGCCGACACGGTCGTCCTCGGCGTGCGGGACGACCTGATCGAGAGCATGTGCGCCGCAGTCGCGGCCGGCGGCGGCCTCCGTCCCGGAGCGCGGGTGCTCCACCTGTCGGGGTCGGTGCCGCTGTCGGCGCTCGGCGCGGCGCGCGACGGCGGCGCGGACGTCCTGTCGCTGCACCCACTGCTCTCGTTCCCCGACGTGTCCACCGGCGTCGAGCGGCTGCCCGGCAGCGGCATCGCGGTGACGGCGGAGACCGATCAGGTGGAGGCGTTCGGGCAGGACCTGGCGCGCGATGCCGGCGCGCGCCCGTTCGTCCTGCCGGATGAAGTCAAGCCGCTTTACCATGCGGGCGCCGTGTTCGCGTCGAACTACCTGGTCGCCGTCGAGGCGCTGGCCGAGCGGATCCTTTCCGCCGCCGGCGTCGCCGGCGCGCCCTCCTACCTGGAGCCGCTGGCGCGGTCGGCGTTCGACCGGGCATTCGCGCTGGGACCCGGGGCGGCGCTCACCGGTCCTGCCGTCCGCGGCGACGCCGGAACCATCGAACGGAACCTCCGGGCGCTCGCCGCCTCCGTGCCCGGCGCCGTCGCCCCGTACGTGGCGCTCGCGGACGCCGCCACCGCGATCGCGCTGGACGCCGGGCGGATCGACGAGGACCAGCACGCGCGGGTCCGGGAGGCGCTCGACCCGTGGAGGTGATCGCCGAGCGGGCGGCGTTCCGTGCGGCGTGCGAGACCGCGCGCCGCGCGGGCCGCGACGTCGGCCTCGTCCCGACGATGGGAGCGCTGCACGAGGGCCATCGCTCGCTGCTGGCGGCGGCGCGCGACCGGACGGGGTTCGTGGCGATGACGCTGTTCGTGAACCCGCTCCAGTTCGCCGCCGGCGAGGACCTCCAGACGTACCCACGTACGCCGGACGCCGACCTCGAGGTCGCCGAGGCAGCCGGCTGCGACGTCGTCTTCCAGCCGTCCGTCGCCGAGATGTATCCGGCGGGCGAGCCGGAGGTGACCATCGATCCCGGCCCGCTCGGCGACCGGCTGGAGGGCACGGAGCGACCCGGCCACTTCCGGGGCGTGCTGACCGTGGTGGCCAAGTTGTTCGGGCTCGCCGGAGCCTGTCGCGCGTTCTTCGGAGAGAAGGACGCGCAGCAGCTCGCGCTGATCCGGCGCATGGTCCGCGACCTCGACCTGCCGATCGACGTCGTGCCGTGCCCGACCGTGCGCGAGCCCGACGGGCTCGCGCTCTCCTCGCGCAACGCGCGCCTGTCGGAGGCCGAGCGGGCGGCCGCCCCGGTGCTGTGGAGGGCGCTCTGCGATGGCCGCGGCCTCGTCGAGCGCGGCGTCCACGAGGCCAGGTGGATCCGGGAGGAAATGGCCGGGGTCGTTGCCTCGCAGCCACTCGCGCACCTGGGCTACGCGGCGGTGGTCGACCTCGAGACGTGGGACGACGCGGAGCGCATCCGCCGGCCGGTGCGCCTGCTGATCGCGGCGCGGATCGGTGCGCACACGCCTGATCGACAACGCGACCGCGTCGCCCCCGGCGTTCGCCGCCCCGGCGGCGGACGAGGCCGGCCCCGCAGAGCGTGGAGAATAGGCGGATGCTGCTCGCCATCGACACCGGCAACACCGAGACGGTCGTGGGCGTCTTCCGCGGCCCCGACCTGTCGCTGCACTGGCGGAGCTCGACGCGAGAGGACCGCACCGCCGACGAGCTCACCCTGCTGATCGCCGGGTTCCTGGAGCGCGGCGGCCTGTCCCTGGGTGAGGACGTGACCGGCATGGTCGTCGCCAGCGTCGTGCCGGCACAGACGCAGGCCCTGCGGGAGATGGCGCGCACCGCGTTCGCCTTCGCGCCGGTGGTCGTCGAGCCGGGGACCCGGACCGGCATCTCGATCCTGTACGACAACCCGAAGGACGTCGGCGCCGACCGCATCGCCAACGCTGCCGCCGCGCACGAGCGGTTCGGCGGCCCGACCGTCGTCGTGGACTTCGGCACGGCGACGACGTTCGACATCGTGTCGGCCAACGCGGAGTACCTGGGCGGTGTCATCGTCCCCGGCCTGAAGGTCTCCGCCGGCGCGCTGTTCGCGGCGACGGCGCGGCTGCCGCGCGTCGAGGTCGTCGCCGCCACGCTCGATCGTGGCCCGGACCACGGTCGAGAGCGTGCAGGCGGGCCTGGTGTACGGCACGGCCGCGATGGTGGACGGCGTGGTCGAGCGCATCGCGAAGGAGATCGGGGCGCCCACCGTCGTCGCAACCGGCGGCCTGGCGCCGCTGGTGGTGGACCACTGCTCGAGCGTTCAGCACCACGAGCCGTGGCTGACCCTGGAAGGGCTGCGCCTCATCTACGAGCGGAACGCGGGCCGCGATGACTGACACCACCGACGAGACCGGGCCACCCGGCGACGAGGCCGACGCGCCCGGCCGGCTGGAGGAGGCGCTCTCGGCGCGCCGGCAGAAGGTGGATCGCCTGCGCGGCAAGGGGATCGAGCCGTTCGCGCTGGGGTTCGACGATCCCGTCGCCGCCCTGGCCGACCTCCGCGAGCGGTTCGGCGACCTTCCACCCGGAACCGACACGGACACCGAGGTCCGGGTCGCGGGGCGGATCGTGCTGCTGCGCAGGCAGGGCAAGCTCTCGTTCGCCACGCTCCGCGACCGGACGGGGGACCTGCAGCTGTTCATGACCGGCACCGACATGGGCGACGGCTACGCGCTGGTCGAGGACCTGGACCTCGGCGACATCGTCGGCGCGGAAGGGCGCGTCATGACCACGAAGCGCGGCGAGCTGTCGGTCCGCGTCGAGCGGCTCGACGCTGCTGACGAAGGCGCTGCGGCCGCTGCCCGAGAAGTGGCACGGGCTGCGCGACCCCGACCTCCAACAGCGGAAGCGGCATCTGCACCTGGCGACCGATCCGCTTCCGCGTTTCTACACCGAGTCCCGAGCGAAGATGCTGCGCGCGATCCGCGCCTACCTCGAGGGGCACGGTTTCCTCGAGGTGGAGACGCCGGTCCTGCAGTCGATCGCCGGCGGCGCGATGGCGCAGCCGTTCGTGACGCATCACCGCGTGCTGGACGTCGATCTGTTCCTGCGTATCTCGCTGGAGCTCTACCTGAAGCGGCTGCTGGTCGGCGGTCTAGAGCGCGTCTACGAGATCGGACGCAACTTCCGCAACGAAGGCATCGACCGCACGCACAACCCCGAGTTCACGATGCTCGAGGTGTACCAGGCGTACGGCGACTACTTCACCATGATGGACCTGACGCGTGACCTGGTGCGCGAGACGGCGCTCGCGGTGCGCGGCACGACGGTCGTGCCGTTCCGCGACCGAGAGCTCGATCTGGGCGGCGAATGGAAGCGCATCACCGTGCTCGGCTCGGTGTCCGAGGCCGCCGGCGAGGAGGTCACGCTCGACCGCCC
The DNA here is from genome assembly GCA_963770955.1 of uncultured Actinomycetota bacterium. Classification (GTDB taxonomy): domain Bacteria; phylum Actinomycetota; class UBA4738; order UBA4738; family UBA4738; genus DASPTB01. Next base: position 65,962 of record CAVYRK010000005.1, on the reverse strand, counting down.
CGACCTCGCCGCGCTGGCCGAGAGGCACGACGTCCATGTCGATCCCGCGTGGGGCCCGGGCAAGGTCGCGCTCGAGATGTACGAGAAGCTCGTGGAACCGACGCTGTTCGAGCCGACGTTCGTCATGGACTTCCCGCGCGAGGTCTCGCCGCTCGCCCGGCCGCACCGCGACGATCCCGCGCTGACCGAGCACGTCGACCCGGTGATCGGCGGTGTCGAGCTGGGGACGGCCTACTCGGAGCTGACCGATCCGGAGGAGCAGCGCGCCAAGTTCGAGCTCCAACGGCAGCAGCGGGCCGCGGGTGACGAGGAGGCGCATCCCGTACGACGAGGAGTTCATCGAGGCGCTGGAACAGGGAATGCCGCCCGCCGGTGGCCTGGGCGTCGGGATGGACCGGCTGCTCATGGTGCTGACCGATGCGCCGTCGCTTCGCGACCTGATCCTGTTTCCACATCACCGCCCGGAGGCGTGAGCCGAGCCCCGCGACGTCGCGGCCTTGACCGCGGCGAGCGACTAGCTCCGCTTCCCCCGCCTGCGCTCCGGCGGTGGGGCCGGAACTCGTCGCAGGTGGCCGTTCCCTGGATCACCCCGCGAACGTACTTGCACGTCCCGTACGGCGCGCGCGGCCCCATGAACTCGCAGACCCGGCACGACACCTCCGGCTTGGGCGCCGGCCGGTAGTTCGCTTCCTTCTTCGACAGGCTCCAGATCCCAGGCATATCGTCTCTCTCCTCTCAGCTCGCCACTCGGTACAGGCGCCAGCGGTCGGGCACGCCCTTCAGGTCGTGCTCGCCGGCGTCCTCGAACGTCAGCCCCGATCCCGCGGTCAGGTCCTTCACGGTCTGGGAGACGAGCACCTCGGATGGACCCGCGTGGCCCATCACCCGCGCCCCGACCGACACCGACAGGCCGCTGCACTTCCCGTCCACCACCTCGCACTCGCCCGTGTGGATCCCGGCGCGCACCTCGATGCCCAGCGGCCGGACGGCGCGAACGATCTCCTGCGCGCACCGGATCGCGCGGGCCGGTCCGTCGAACCGCACGTAGAAGCCGTCGCCGGCGGTGTCCTGCTCGTTGCCGCGGAACCGCGACAGCTGTTCCCGCACACGAGCGTGATGTTGCTCCACCAGTGTCGCCCATCCGTGATCGCCGAGCTCCGCCTGCTTCCGGGTTGACTCCACGATGTCGGTGAACAGGACGGTCGCGAGCACCGTGTCCAGCTCCGGGACCGGCGGGTCCACTCCGAGAAAAGGCTGAAGGAGGCCCATGATTGCGTCGATGGAGTCGGCTCCATAGTGTCCGTCGAACAACTGAAGGGTCGCGTCCGGCATGAGCGACGCGACGTGCTCCGCGCAGGCAACCCACTCGGGGGAACTCGTCAGCTGGAGCAGAAGCGTCGGCGTCTGGATGGACGACAGCACGGCCCTGACGTCGGTCTCGTACCAGATGCGCGACAGCTCCCGCGCCACATCGGGGGTGGCGGTGTGGCGGCTCAGCATGCCCAGCATGTGCGCGTCCTCGGAGGTCCCCCCTTGGACGTCGTCCCCCGCGGCGAGCTCCGCGTCCGCGAAGGCGGCTCCGTAGTCGTTCGTCCCCCAGACGTCGATCGAGCGCTGTTCCGCTGCCACGTACTCGGGCGTGACGCCCCACGGGAAGTCGGGCGCCCAGGAGATGCGTGGGGCCGGTTCGAACCACACCATCGAGCGCACACGCTCCGGGGAGGAGGCGGCGAACCACGCGTTGGCCGCGCCCCCCTCGCTGTACCCGAAGAGGACGGGGCGTTCCGAACCGACCGCGTCGAGCACCAGCATCAGGTCGGCCGAGCGCGTCTCCAGGTCCGGCGGCGGGACGTTCCGGCTGGACAGGCCCGTCGCCCGCCGGTCGTGCAGGATGACACGACCGATGCCGGCCATCGCCCGCAGGAGCGCTCCTCCAGCAGGTCGCTCCCAGATCAGGTCGACGTCACCGGTATGGTCGAGCTGCCACACCAGGTCGATCGGCCCCTCGCCCGTGACCTGGTAGGCGATGTAGACGCCGTCCGGCGCCTTCGCGTAGCGCGTGTCCCGGATCTCCACGTCAGCTCACGACCCGGTAGAGGTGCCAGCGGTCGGGGACGCCCTTCAGCTCGTGCTCGCCGGCGTCCTCGAACGCAAGGCCCGACCCCACCGTCAGATCCCGAACGGTGGACGAGGCAAGAACCTCGGAAGGCCCGGCCATTGCCACGATCCTGGCACCGATGTGCACGGCGAGCCCCTTGACGCCCCCGGACCCGACCTCGACCTCACCCGTGTGGACGCCGGCCCGGACGTCGATCGACAGCTCGTCCTTTATCGATCGAGTGAGTCCCAGCGCCGCGCGCACCGCTCGGGCGGGACCGTCGAACGTCGCGAAGAATCCATCGCCCGCCGTATCCACCTCAATCCCTCGGTGGCGAGCGAGTTCGGCTCGAACGATCCGACGGTAGTGTTGGAGAAGGTCTGCCCAGTCACGGTCGCCCACGGCCGCCGTCATCTCCGTCGACCCGACGATGTCGGTGAACAGGATGGTCGAGAGCACGCGTTCGACCTCCTGCAGGGGGTGGTCCGTTCCCAGGAAACGCCCGATCGCGTCCAGTATGGGACCCTGCTCTCCGGCCCAAGGGGGATGATCGATCCCCGGCAGCTCCACGAACGTTGCCCCGTCGATCTGGCCTGCGATCCAACGACCCTCGTCGAGTTCCGCGATCTGATCGTGCGTCCGATTCATCACGAGAGTCGGCACGGCGATCGTCGGGAGAACCGCCCGCACATCCACCTCGTGTTCCATGCGCATCCGCGCGATCACAGCTCCGGGACTGCCAAAGACGAACTGTCTCCGAAGCTCGCTTTGGTGCCTCGGATCGCGCGAGATGCTCGGGACGTATTCGTCCAACCAACGCTGAGCGAACTCTTCTGGGTGGCCCTCCAGCACTGCCGTCTCCATCTGCTCGATGTCCTTGACGAACTCGGCGTCGGTCCAGGCCCACGGGTAGTCCTCCGCCCAGGCCCCGCGAGCGTACGTTCCGTAGAGCAGGAGCGCGCTGGTTCGCTCCGGATGCGTGGCGGCGAACAACATGCAGAGAGGGCCACTCTCGAATGACCCGAAGATGACCGTTCGTTCGGATGAGATTTCATCGAGCACGGCGAGCACGTCCTCCATCTGCGCCTCGAGTGGAGTGACGGCGCCCCCGGGAACGGGATCCGACCACCCGGTCCCACGTCGGTCGATCGTCACGAGTCGAGACGAGGAGGCCAGAGCCCGAACGAAACGCGCGTCCAAGGGGTTCTCCCAGACCGTTCTCAGATCCGAAATGGATCCCGGCACGTAGAGGAGATCGCGCGGACCGTCGCCCAGCACCTGGTACGCGATGTAAACGCCATCGGACGTCTTGACGTATCGGGTCTCGGGAACCTGTTCCACGTCAGGGCACCACCCGGTACAGGCGCCAGCGGTCCGGGACGCCCTTCAGCTCGTGTTCGCCGGCGTCTTCGAAGACCAGGCCGGAGCCCGCGGTGAGGTCCTTCACCGTCTGGGACGTCAGCACCTCACTCGGACCGGCCAGCGCGGAGACCCGCGCGGCGATCGCCACGGCGAGCCCGGACACGTCGCCGCCGTCCAGCTCGATCTCGCCGGTGTGCACGCCCGCACGAACGTCGATGCCCAGGGACCGCACCGCCTGGGCGATCGTCGTTGCGCACTGCACCGCCCTCGCAGGCCCGTCGAACGTCGCCAGGAACCCGTCGCCCATCGTCTTGATCTCCCGTCCGCGGAACCTCGCCAGGTTCGCGCGCACGGCGCGGTCGTGGGCTTCCCGCGTCTCCCGCCAGTGCGCGTCGCCGAGCTCCGCCGACCTCGTGGTCGAGTCGACGATGTCGGTGAACAGCACCGTCGCCAGCACGCGCTCCAGGCTCGCCGCCTGCGCGTGGAGGTCGTGCGCGAACCGATCCACCGCCTCGGCGGTCTGCTCGCCCCCGGCCATCCACGGCGTGCGGAACTCTCCCGGCAGGCTGATCACTTCGGCGAGCGGCAGACGCTCCGCGACGTACTTCGACACCTCGGGGGTGCGCCCGACTTCGAACACGAGCGCGGGGACATGCACCGCCGGGAGCACGTCCCGGACGTCCGTCTGGATCCACATCTCGTTCTGGACCACCGCGCTTCTCGGGGTCAGGCCGTGGCGCAGGTACCGCGCCGCCCGGGCCACCGACGCGGGGTCGTCCGGCTGCCCGCTTGCCTGAAGAAACCATCGCTCGAACTCGCCGGTGCCCCAGCCGGCGTCGATGCGGTCCGTCTCGTCCCGGTGCCATTCGGGCGTGTCGCCCCACGGGTAGTCGGGCGCCCACGCCGTTCGCGCCTCGAAGTGGATGAGCGCGATCCCCAGGGTCCGCTCCGGGTAGGTGGCGGCGAACATGCAGGCGATCGCCGCGCCGACCGTGGCACCGACCAGGACCGCCCGCGGCGAGCCGACGGCGTCCATCACCGCCCGGACGTCGTCGAGCATCGCGTCGAGGTGCGGCGCCTCCGCGACCTCGTCCGACAGACCGGTCCCCCTGCGGTCGAACACGATCAGCCTGGCCGAACGCGCCAGCCACCGGAGGAACGGCGCGATGTCGGGTTGGTCCCAGATCAGGTCAACGTTCGAGAACCAGCCGGGGATGTAGACGATGTCGACCGGTCCCTGACCCGCCACCCGGTAGGCGATGTGGAAGCCGTCCTCCGTTCTGGCGTACCGGGTCTCGGAGCTCTTCATCCCGCGCGATCCTGCGACTGTGCGGTCGGGGTGACAACCCGCCGTCGGCGGCCGGGCGCTCAGCCGGCCGCCGACCAGAGGTCCCACACACCGGGGACGCCCTTCAGCGCCCGCGGGCCCCGCTCCTCGAACGCCAGGCCCGAGCCGGCGACGAGGTCCTTCACCGTCTGCGACACGAGCACCTCGCCGGCACCCGCCTCGCTCATCACGCGGGCGCCGATGTGCACGGCGACGCCGGCCGGCTTCTCGCCCATCTCCACCTCTCCGGTGTGGACGCCGGCGCGGACGTCGATGTCGCGCTCCATGGCCGCGTCCCGAACGGCGAGCGCGCAACGCACCGCTCGCGCCGGTCCGTCGAACGTGGCGAAGAATCCGTCGCCGGCGGTGTCCACCTCGTGTCCGCGGAACCGTTCCAGGAACCAGCGCACCATCGTGCGGTGCGCCTCGAGCGCATCCATCCACTGCCGGTCGCCCATCCTCACGGCGCGCGCGGTCGACCCCACGATGTCGGTGAACAGGACGGTGGCCAGCACGCGGTCGGGGTCGGGCCCACGCCGCGTCCCCGTCAGGAACTCCTCGACCTCGTCCACGACGTCGTCGCCGTTCTGCGTCCAGAACGAGTGGTCCTCGCCCGGGAACTCCACGAACTTCGCCCCCGGGATCCGCGCCGCGATGTACCGGCCCTCCTCGACGTTCGCGTCGTGGTCGCCGGCGCGATGCATCACCAGGGTCGGCACTCGAATGGTCGGCAGCACCGCCCGCACGTCGATGTCCGTGTTCATGCGGCCCAGCACGACGGCGGAGCCGGGGCTGGCGCTTCGCCGCATGAAGCCGGCGTACCACTCCCGGTAACGCTCGTCGTCGGCGCGGCTGGGCGCGAGCCGGCGAAGGTCGGCCTCGCCGCCCCAGTCGTGCTCGATGAGGGAGAGCCACTCCTCCCGCTGCTCCGTCGTCGGCGCCCACGGATACTCTGCCGACCACCGTCTGCTCGCGAACATGCCGAAGCCCATCAGCGCCGTCGTGCGATCGGGATAGGTCGCCGCGAACAGGATGGCCATGGACCCGCCCTCGGACCACCCGAACAGCGCCGCCCGCTCCGACCCGACGGCGTCCATCACCGCTCGGACGTCGTCCATCCGCGTCTCCAGCGACGGGAGCTGGTCGGAAGGGACGCGGTCGGAGAGCCCGGTTCCTCTCTTGTCGAACAGGATGAGCCGCGTGAAGGACGCCAGACGGTCCAGCGCGTGTGCCAGGTCGGGCTGCTCCCAGGACGTCTCCAGGTTCGACACCCAGCCCGGAACGAGGACGAGGTCGCGCGGGCCGTCGCCGATCACTTGATGGGCGATGCTGACGTCACCGCTGCGCGCGTAGCTGATCGGACCGCGACTCACCTGAATCCGCTCCCCTCCCACGGCAGTTTGGCCGGAACCGGAAGGCGCCGCAATCCATCTTTATCGTAGGTCGAACGGCCTTCCCCCAAGGCTGTGACCTGCTGCGTTGGGCCATATCGTCCGATTGCAACGAATGAGTTCGGCCGCGGGGGTAATCTTCGGGATGTCAGCGCCCGAATAACTTGTTGAGGAGGAACTGACACGGGGTGCATCGTCCCCGGGTCACACAAGGAGGAGCGGTCGATGACGGGAGGTTTTCCGCTGAATATCAGACCCCCCGCGTATACTCGTCTTCCGGGGCGCTCGGAGCGTGACATGCGCTCGCAGGGCGCCTCAACTGCCTCCGGGGTAGGACGGGGTCCGGTGATCCCGGAGACATGCGTCGAAGAACGGAGCGCCTGTGCGCTCCGGGGGGAACACTATGTTTGAGCGCTTTACCGACCGGGCCAGACGAGTCGTCGTCCTCGCACAGGAAGAAGCGAGGATGCTCAACCACAACTACATCGGCACCGAGCACCTGCTCCTCGGTCTGATCCACGAGGGCGAGGGCGTCGCCGCCAAGGCACTCGAGTCGATGAACATCTCGCTCGAGGGCGTCCGCCAGCAGGTCGAGGAGATCATCGGGACGGGCCAGGCAGCTCCCACCGGTCACATCCCCTTCACGCCTCGGGCCAAGAAGGTCCTCGAGCTGTCGCTCCGCGAAGCGCTTCAGCTCGGCCACAACTACATCGGCACCGAGCACATCCTGCTCGGCCTGATCCGCGAGGGCGAGGGCGTCGCCGCCCAGGTCCTGCAGAAGCTCGGCGCCGACCTCAACCGCGTTCGCCAGCAGGTCATCCAGCTCCTCTCCGGCTACACCGCGAAGGGCGAGGGCCAGCCCGGCGAGCAGATCCCGCAGGGGTCGATGGTGCTCGACCAGTTCGGCCGCAACCTGACCCAGCTCGCGCGCGAGGCCAAGCTCGACCCGGTCATCGGGCGCGAGAAGGAGATCGAGCGCGTCATGCAGGTGCTGTCGCGCCGGACCAAGAACAACCCGGTGCTGATCGGCGAGCCCGGCGTCGGCAAGACCGCCATCGTCGAGGGCCTCGCCTCCAAGATCGTGAAGGGCGACGTCCCCGAGACGCTCAAGGGCAAGCAGATCTACACGCTGGACCTGGGCGCGCTGGTGGCCGGCTCCCGGTACCGCGGCGACTTCGAGGAGCGCCTGAAGAAGGTGCTGAAGGAGATCAAGACCCGCGGCGACATCATCCTGTTCATCGACGAGCTGCACACGCTGGTCGGTGCCGGCGCGGCCGAGGGCGCGATCGACGCGGCCTCGATCCTCAAGCCGATGCTGGCGCGCGGCGAGCTGCAGACGATCGGCGCGACCACGCGCGACGAGTACCGCAAGTACCTCGAGAAGGACGCGGCCCTCGAGCGCCGGTTCCAGCCGATCTACGTCGACCAGCCGACCGTGGCCCACACCATCGAGATCCTGAAGGGGCTGCGCGACCGGTACGAGGCGCACCACCGCGTCAACTTCACCGACGACGCGCTGGTCGCCGCCGCGAACCTGGCCGACCGCTACATCAGCGACCGGTTCCTGCCGGACAAGGCCATCGACCTCATCGACGAGGCCGGCAGCCGCATGCGCATCCGCCGGATGACGGCTCCGCCGAACGTCCGCGAGGTGGACGAGCGCATCGCCGAGGTCCGGATGCGGAAGGAGTCGGCCATCGACGCGCAGGACTTCGAGGGCGCGGCGTCCCTCCGCGACGAGGAGCGTCAGCTGCTGGAGGAGAAGGGCCAGCGCGAGCGGGAGTGGAAGGCCGGCGAGATGGACGTCCTGTCCGAGGTCGACGAGGAAGAGATCGCCGAGGTCCTCGCCGCCTGGACCGGCATCCCCGTCTACAAGCTGACCGAGGAAGAGACCGAGAAGCTGCTCCGGATGGAGGACGAGCTGCACAAGCGGATCGTCGACCAGTCCGAGGCCGTCACGGCCGTGTCCAAGTCGATCCGCCGGACGCGCGCGGGCCTGAAGGACCCCAAGCGGCCGTCGGGCTCGTTCATCTTCCTGGGGCCCTCGGGCGTCGGCAAGACCGAGCTGTCGAAGACGCTCGCCGAGTTCCTGTTCGGCGACGAGGACTCGCTGATCCAGATCGACATGTCCGAGTACATGGAGAAGCACACGGTCAGCCGCCTGATCGGCTCGCCTCCCGGCTACGTCGGGTACGAAGAGGGTGGCCAGCTCACCGAGGCGGTGCGCCGCAAGCCGTTCTGCGTGGTCCTGTTCGACGAGATCGAGAAGGCGCACCCGGACGTGTTCAACGTCCTGCTGCAGATCCTCGAGGACGGGCACCTGACGGACGCGCAGGGGCACCAGGTGGACTTCAAGAACACGGTCATCATCATGACCTCGAACCTGGGCACCCGTGACATCCAGAAGGGCCCCGGCGTCGGGTTCGCCTCGGGCAGCGAAGAGGTCACCCACGACCGGATGAAGGACAAGGTCATGGAGGAGCTCAAGCGCTCCTTCCGGCCCGAGTTCCTGAACCGGATCGACGAGGTCATCGTGTTCCACTCGCTGACCCGCGAGAACGTCAAGGCGATCGTGGACCTGCTGCTGAAGCGGGTGCGCGAGCAGCTCAAGGCGAAGGACGTCGACATCGAGCTGACCGAGTCCGCCAAGGACCTGCTCGCCGAGAAGGGCTACGACCCCGCGCTGGGCGCGCGGCCGCTGCGCCGCACGATCCAGCGACTGGTCGAGGACCCGCTGTCCGAGAAGCTCCTCTGGAAGGAGTTCAAGGCGGGGCAGACGATCATCGTGGACGCCCACGACGGCGAGATCGTCTTCGAGTCAGCGCCCGTGTCCCCGGACATCCCGCCGGTCGAGCTCGCCGGTCAGGAGACCTAGAGCACTCCGCGAGCGGCAGCAGGAACCCAACGGCTTCCCCGCCTCCCTCACGCGCGCTCTTTGCGTGCGCCCGGAGCCCGGGATGAAGCGACCGGTCGGGACGCCGACCGGCCGTAAGGACGAACGGCCCAGGACCCTTCGGGGTCGCTGGGCCTTCGTCATTCCCGGGGAGCCGGGAGTCACGCGATCGACGACGTCGCGGACGACAGCTCCTCGACCAGCGAGGCGACGGCCTCGCGCGCGTCCGCGAACAGCATGAGGGTGCGGTCCTCGTAGTACAGCGGGTTGTCGATGCCGGCGAACCCCGGGTTGAGGCTCCGCTTGATCACGATGACGGTCCTCGCGTGGTCGACCTCGAGGATGGGCATGCCGTAGATGGGGCTCGAGGGATCGGTGTGGGCGGCAGGATTGGTCACGTCGTTGGCCCCCACGACCAGCGCCACGTCGGCCGTGTCGAAGTCGGGGTTGATCACGTCCATGTCGTACAGATGGTCGTAGGGGATGTCGGCCTCAGCCAGGAGGACGTTCATGTGGCCCGGCATCCGGCCGGCGACGGGATGGATCGCGAACTTGACCTCCACCCCCTGCGCCGTGAGGCCGTCGTACAGCTCGCGAACCTTCTGTTGGGCCCTGGCCACCGCCATCCCGTATCCGGGGACCACGATCACCGTCGACGCGTCGCGGAGGAGCTCGGCGGCCTCGTCGGGCGTCGTCCTGCGCACGGGCCGGCCCTCGGTGGCCCCGGCGGTCGTGCGCAGCTGCCCGAACCCGCCGAAGAGCACGTTGCGGAACGACCGGTTCATGGCCCGCGACATGATGAGCGAGAGCAGGAACCCGGACGACCCGTCGAGAGCGCCGGCGATGATCAGGACCTCGTTGCCGAGCACGAAGCCCATCGCCGCGCCCGACAGGCCGGCGTAGGAGTTGAGCAGCGAGATGACGACCGGCATGTCCGCTCCGCCGATCGGGACCACCACCAGCACCCCCACCGCAAGCGCGATCGCGATGAGGAACGGGAACAGTGCCGTGTGCGAGGGATCCAGCGCGAGGGCCGCGATCAGCCCCAGCCCGCATGCCGCCAGAGCGAAGTTGACGAGGTTCTGGCCCCGGTACAGGACCGGCCGCTGGGGCAGCAGCTCCTGGAGCTTGCCGAACGCCATCAAGCTGCCCGTGAACGTCAGGAACCCGAGGAACACCTCGACGCCGAGTGCCGACATGGTGAACGTGCTCAGCCGCGGCGTCCGCAGATAGAACTCCGCGGTCCCGACGAGGGCGGCCGCCAGCGCGCCGAAGGCATGCGAGAGCGCGATTCGCTGGGGCATGGCGGTCATCGGCATGAACAGCGCCATGGGGATCCCGATCGCCGAGCCGGCCGCCAGGCCCACCGCGATCCACTGGTACGAAACGATGTCGCTGCGCAGGAGCGTGGCGACCACCGCGACGAGCATCCCCACCTCCCCGGACAGGACGCCGCGCCGGGCGGTTTGGGGAGCGGAGAGCCACCGAAGCGCCAGGATGAACAACACCCCCGACACCAGGTAGGCGAGCTGCAGGGCCTGCCCGCTCACGGTGCCGGCTTCTTTCGGCGCTCGGTCTCGCGCCTCCGGAACATCCGCAGCATGCGGTCGGTGATCATGAAGCCGCCGACGACGTTGATCGTGGACGCCGCGACGGCGATGGTGCCGAGCACCGTGGCGAAGGTCCCCTGGTGCGAGCCGGCCAACACCAGCGAGCCGACCAGGGCGATGCCCGAGATCGCGTTCGTCAGCGACATCAGGGGGGTGTGCAGAAGCTTCGGCACGGCCCGGATGACCTCGAACCCGAGGAACGACGCCAGGACGAAGATGTACAGCCCGACGACCAGCTCGGAGGTCACGTCGTCACCTCCCGTGCGCCCGTGGGCCGGCCGAGCCGTTCGGCGACGGCCTGATGCACCACACGCCCGTCACGCGCCACCAGGGTCGCGGCCACGATCTCGTCGTTCATGTCGAGCGTCACCCGGCCGTCCGTGATCAGGACCGCGACGAAGCTCGCCGTGTTCTTGGCGAACATCTGGCTGGCGTGGAACGGGACCGCGGAGGGCAGGTTCGTCGGGCCGAGCACCACGGCGCCCCCCACCGACACCTCCGTGTCCGGGACGGTCGGCTCGCAGTTGCCGCCCTGCGGCGCCGCGAGGTCCACCACGACGGACCCCGGGGCCATGCCCTCGATGGCGCTCGTGGAGATGAGCACGGGCGCGGCCGCGCCGGGGACCATCGCAGTGGTCACGACGACGTCGCAACGAGCCACGACCGGCGCCAGCAGCTCCCGCTGCCGCGCGTAGAACGCTTCGTCCATCGCGCGGGCGTAGCCGCCCGTTCCCTCGGCCTCCTCGGCGTCCAGAGCGAGCTCGACCACCCGTGCTCCCAGGCTGTGGATCTGTTCGGCCGCGGCCGGCCGCACGTCGTAGGCCTCCACCACGGCTCCCAGGCGGCGGCCGGTGGCGATGGCCTGCAGGCCGGCCACGCCGGCCCCCACGACCAGCACGCGCGCGGGAGTGACCGTTCCCGCCGCGGTCGTGAGCAGCGGGAACATCTTGGGGAGCCGATCGGCCGCGATCAGGACGGCCTTGTAGCCCGCCACGGTCGCCTGCGACGACAACACGTCCATCGACTGCGCCCGTGTGATCCTGGGCAGCAGCTCGAGGGCGAACAGCGTGACGCCACGCTCCGCGACGCGAGCCGAGCCCTCGGGTGCGTCGAGCGGCCGCGCCGTCCCCACGACCACCTGCCCGGGCCGGAGCGCGTCCAGCGTGTTTGGGTCGGGCGGGTCCTCGGTTCCCGGCGCCCGAACGCCGAGCAGGACGTCCGCACCCATGACCGTTTCCCGGTCGGTCAGCAGCGCGCCGCGGGCGGCGAACTGCTCGTCGGGAAACCCCGCGCCGGCGCCTGCACCGCGCTCCACCAGGACGGAGAGACCGAGCTGCGTGAGCGAGCCGATGGTTCCCGGCACGGCGGCGACCCGCCGCTCGCCGGGCGCCGTCTCGCGAACCACGCCCAGGGTGGCCCCGGGGGTCGGTTGGGTGCCGGCCCGGCCGTCCCCGGGCTCGGGGGATGTGTTCGCGCTACCGTCCATCGCCCACCATGAGGCCCGGCGGCTTTGGTCCGGGCGCCCGCGACAGCCTATGGCCGATCGGGCGGTGCGGCGAGGCCTCGTGGCCCATGCGAGGGGGGCCGTTCGGCTCGGGCGGCCCCTCCGCCCGTCGCCGTACGGTTGCGACACGGACCATTCGACGGGAGGGCCGACGCATGGGGACGACGACGGAAGCGAAGGAAACGGTGGAGACGGACGCCCCGGTGGTGCTGCCGAGCCCGGGTGAGGAGACCGTTCGCGAGGACGAGTTCCGATGCAGTCGATGCGGGCTCATCGTGCTGCGGGCACGACTGTCCGACCCGTGGCTGCGTCTGTGCCCGGACTGCACGCGGGAGGTCGTGATGCAGGGGGCGCTCTGCTGACCCCGTCCCCTCACACCTCGTCCGAATGGCCTGAGTAGCTGGTCAGCGTGCGCATGTAGTTCGCGCGCTCGAATGCGGCCGGGTCGGGCACGGCTCGCTGGCTCATGCTTCCCCGAAGCTGCGCAACCGACTCGTACTCCCGCTCCACCATCCACGCCCGAAGGCCCTCCTCCACCGTCGCGATGTGGCCGGGTCCGTGGTGCAGCAGGGCGGACGTCATCATCGCGACGTCGGCGCCGGCCAGGAGCACCTTCGCCGCCTCCTCCCAGCCGTGGATGCCGGTGGACGCCGCCAGCGAGACGTCGAGGTGGCCGCGGAGGATCCCGATCCAGACCAGCGGCAGCCGCACCTCCCAGGGCGAGCTCAAGGTCAGACGCGGCTCCACCTCGAGCGTCTCCACGTCCAGGTCGGCCTGATAGAAGCGGTTGAACAGCACGAGTCCGTTCGCGCCCGCGTCCACGAGCCGGAGCGCCATGTTCGCGACGGAGCTGAAGAACGGCCCGATCTTCACCGCCAGCGGAACGGTCACGGCCGATCGGACGGCGGCCACCATGTCCAGGTACCGCGTCTCCACGTCGGCGGCCGTGAGCGCCGGGTCGGCCGCGACGAAGTACACGTTGAGCTCGATCGCGTCGGCGCCGGCGTCCTGCATGAGCGTGGCGAAGCGCACCCATCCGGTGGGCGACACGCCGTTCAGGCTCGCGATCACCGGGATCGAGACGGAGCGTTTCGCGTCCTCCACCAGGCTCAGGTAGTGGTCGGGCCCGGTGTTGTAGTCATCCACCTCGGGGAGGTAGCTCAGCGCTTCGGGGAAGCTCTCTGCCGGCGCCTCCATGAGTTCGTGCAGGTCGAGCGCTTCGTGGGTGAGCTGCTCCTCGAACAGCGACGGCAGCACGACCGCCGACGCCCCGCCGTCCTCCGCGCGGCGGACTCCGTCCACCGAGCCGTGCAACGGGCTCGCGGACGCGACGAGCGGCGTTCGAAGCGAGAGGCCGAGGTACGCCGTCGACAGGTCGGGCACGGCGCTCACGTCTCCTCGTCCGCGGCGTCTTCGGTCGGCTCGGCGGCCCCGGGGAGATGGGGCGCGACGCGATCCATTCCCGCGAGCTGCCGGTACACGTGCCACCGCTCGGTCACGTCCTCCTGGGCTTCGGCCATGAGGCGCTCGGCGTCGTGGGGGGCGGCGCGGGCGAGCATCGCGAACCGCGCCTCCTGCATCGCGAACTCCGCCAGCGGCATCGTGGGGTCCTTGCTGTCGAGGTGGAAGGGAATCCCCTCCGCAGCGGGATGGAAGCGATACAGCGGCCAGTACGCGCTGCGCACCGCGTCCTTCTGGTGCGACATCGACCGTGCCATGTCGATGCCGTGCGCGATGCACGTGCTGTACGCGATGATCAGGGACGGTCCCGGCCACGCCTCGGCCTCGGCGAACGCCCGGATGGTCTGCATCTCGTTCCCCCCGAGCGCGACCTGCGCCACGTACGCGTTCCCGTACGCCATGGCCTGCATCCCCAGGTCCTTCTTGGGGGTCGCCTTCCCGCGCGCCGCGAACTTGGCGATCGCGCCGCGCGGCGTCGCCTTCGAGGCCTGCCCGCCGGTGTTCGAGTAGACCTCGGTGTCCAGCACCAGCACGTTGACGTCCCTGCCGGAGGCCAGCACGTGGTCGAGGCCGCCCGCGCCGATGTCGTATGCCCAGCCGTCGCCCCCGACGATCCAGACGCTCTGCCGCACCAGGTCGTCGGCCACGCTCCGCAGGTCCCGGGCGTCGGCCGCCCAGTCGCCGCCGGCGGCCTCCAGCGCGTGCTTCAGCGCGGCGACTCGTTCGCGCTGCGCGGCCACCTCCGCGTCGTTCGTCTGGGGGGCGGACAGCATGACGTCGGCCATGCCCGCCGGCAGCCGCGACGCCAGCCGCGCGACCAGCCCGCGCGCGTGGGCTTCCTGACGCTCGAGCCCCAGCCGGAGGCCCAGCCCGAACTCGGCGTTGTCCTCGAACAGCGAGTTGGCCCACGCCGGGCCGCGCCCGTCCGAGTCGGTCGACCACGGCGTCGTGGGGAGGTTGCCGCCGTAGATCGACGAGCAACCCGTGGCGTTCGCCACGATGATCCGGTCGCCGAACAACTGGGTCAGCAGCTTGAGATACGGCGTCTCGCCGCAGCCGGCGCACGCCCCGGAGAACTCGAACAGCGGCTGCCGGACCTGCGAGCCCTTGATCGTGTCGGCCGGCAGGCGGTCGTCCTGTGGACTGGGCAGGCCGAGGAAGAAGTCGAAGTTCGCGCGCTCGCGCTCGCGGTGCCCGCTCGCGGGCTCGAGGTTGATGGCCTTGTGCTTGACCTCTTCCTTGCTCTTGACGGGACAGACGTCCACGCAGATGCCACACCCCGTGCAATCGTCCGGCGCGACCTGGATGGTCAGCAGCATGCCGGGCAGGTCCCGGGACGCGAACTCCTTGGAGGGGAACGTGTCCGGGGCCCCGGCCAGCGCCTCCGGTGGGTACACCTGCATGCGGATCGCTGCGTGCGGGCAGACCAGCGAGCACTTGCCGCAGTCGATGCAGATCGACGCATCCCAGATCGGTATCTCTTGCGCGATGTCGCGTTTCTCCCACCGCGAGGTCCCCGTGGGGAACGTCCCATCCACGGGCAGCGCGCTCACCGGCAACAGGTCGCCCTGCCCCTCGAGCATCCGGGCGGTCACACGCTGCACGAAGTCGGGCGCCTCGGCCGGCACGGCCGGGCGGCGACGGATCGAGCCGGTGGCCTCCGCCGGGACCTCGACGTGATGGAGGTTCGCCAGGGCGCCGTCGATCGCGGCGAAGTTGCGCTCGACGACCTCCCGACCGCGCTTCCCGTAGGCCTTCTCCACCCAGCGCTTGATGCCGGCGATGGCCTGGTCGCGCGGCAGCACGTCGGCGAGCGCGAAGAAGCACGGCTGCATGACCGTGTTGATGCGGCCGCCGAGTCCGGCGGCGGCGGCCACCCGGTACGCGTCCACGACCCACAGATCGAGGTGCTTGTCCAGGATGGCCCCCTGGACTTCACGGGGCAGGTGATCCCACACCTCGGCCGGGGCGTACGGGCTGTTCAGCAGGAACGTCGCGCCGTCCTTCGCGACCGTCAGCACGTCCACGCGTTCGAGGAACGAGAACTGGTGGCACGCAACGAACTCGGCCTCGCGGATCAGGTACGTAGAAGAGATCGGGTCGGGACCGAACCGCAAGTGGGACACCGTCATCGCGCCCGACTTCTTCGAGTCGTACACGAAGTAGCCCTGCGCGTGCAGGTCGGTCTCCTCGCCGATGAGCTTCACGGACGACTTGGCCGCGCTCACCGTGCCGTCACTGCCCAACCCGTAGAAGACCGCCCGGATGCCGCGGCCCTCCGTCGAGAACGCGGGGTCCGTCGGGAGCGACGTGTGGCTCACGTCGTCGACGATGCCGACCGTGAAGTGGTTTCGGGGCCGTTCGCCGCCCAGCTCGTCGAACACGGACCTGGCCATCGCCGGCGTGAACTCCTTCGAGGCCAGGCCGTATCGTCCGCCGACGACGGCGGGCATCGTGGCGGTTTCGAGCTCGCCGGCCGAGGCGGCGGCCTCCGCGAGCGCGGTCACGACGTCCTGGTACAGCGGCTCGCCGACGGCGCCGGGCTCCTTGGTGCGGTCCAGGACGGCGATGCGCCGCACCGTGGGCGGGAGCGCGTCGCACAGGGCCTGGGCCGGGAACGGGCGGAAGAGCCGCACCACGGCCAGGCCCAGCCGCTCGCCACGGCCGGCCAGGGCCTCCACGGTCTCGCGGACCGCTCCCGCAGCGGAGCCCATCAGCACGATCACGCGGTCGGCGTCGGGTGCGCCGACGTAGTCGACCACGCGATAGGCGCGCCCGGTCCGGCCCGCGAAGCGCTCCATGGCGTCCGACACGATGCCGGGGACGGCCGCGTGGAAGGGACTTGCCGCTTCGCGCGCCTGGAAGAACACGTCGGGGTTCTGCGCCGACCCGCGCAGCACGGGGCGCTCGGGCGAGAGCGCACGGCCGCGGAGCGCCCACACGCCCTCGTCGTCGATCATGGCCCGGAGGTCGTCGTCGCCGAGCGGCGCGATCTTGCCGATCTCGTGCGAGGTGCGGAACCCGTCGAAGAAGTGGAGGAACGGCACCCGGCTCCGCAGGGTGGACGCGTGGGCGATCAGCGCGAGGTCCTGCGCCTCCTGGACGGAGGACGAGGACAGCATGGCGAAGCCCGACGCGCGCACGGCCATGACGTCACTGTGGTCCCCGAAGATCGAGAGTGCGTGCGTGGCAACCGTTCGAGCCGCCACGTGGATCACGGCCGGCGAGAGTTCCCCCGCGATCTTGAACATGTTGGGAAGCATCAGCAGCAGGCCCTGCGAGGCCGTGAACGTCGTGGCGAGGGCGCCCCGCTGGACCGCGCCGTGGATCGCCCCCGCGGCCCCGGCCTCGCTCTGCATCTCGACCACCTCGGGGACCGTTCCCCACAGGTTGGGGCGGCCGGTGGCGCTCCAGGTGTCGCAGAGCTCGCCCATGGTCGACGCGGGCGTGATCGGATAGATCGCGATCACCTCGCTCAATCGGTAGGCGACGGAAGCGGCGGCTTCGTTCCCGTCGACGCAGACCCAAGAAGCGTTCAACAGACGCACCCCTCACGGCGATTCCGTACGCAAGAGGGTACCGTTCGGGCCGTGGACAGCGCTTCGAACCCCGGCGCCTCGCGGCGAGGCCTGCTCTGGCCGCTCGTGCTCGCCGGCGTCGCCCTCGTCGGCATCCTCTTCTACACGGTGCCGTTCGGGGTCCGCGGGCTCCGGATGCCGGTGGGCGACGACTCGCTGTTCTACGTCGTGATCCTGCAGCGCGTCCCGCACCTGGGCATCGCGGATCCGCAGGTCGCGGTGCGTCCGGCGTATCCGCTCCTCGGCGCCGTTCTCCGGACGCTCACCGGGGGCAACTCCTGGGCGATGTCGGAGATCGCGCCTATCGCGTTCGCTGCCTGCACGGGCCTCGCCGCGGCCGCCATCGCGACGCGGTGGTGGCTCCGTGGAGCGGGGATCGCCGCATTCGCGTTCCTGGCGGCCACGTCGGGCGTCATCGCGCGGCTCGTGGCGGGGAAGGTCGAGAACCTCGAGGCGGTCTGGCTGATGGCGGCGCTTCTCGCAGTGGCTGCATGGAGCGGACGCGAGGATGGCCTTCCCTCCTGGACGGGGCAGGACCATCCTCAGCCCGGCGATCGATCGGTGTCGTCGAGCCGGCTCGAGCGTGGCCTGCCGGTCGCGGTGCTGATGGGCGTGATCACGCTCGTCGAGTGGCCGCTCGGGCTGACGTTCACCGCGATCCTCGCTGCCGCGTGGCTGCTGTCGTGGCTCGTGAGGCGCCGGTCGCGCGCGACGGGCGGCGGGATCGAGGAGAGCGAGCTGCTCCTTCGCGTGATGCTCCTCGCCTCGCTCGCCGGCGTCGTGGTCGGGTTGCTCTTCGCCTTCGCCTGGGATCGCCCCGGCCCGGGGGCCGGCATCCACAACCTGCCGCCGGCGTCGCGCTATCTCTCCCGGCTCCGAGACGAGCTGTCGCTCGCGTACATCTGGGTCACGGCGCCGCTCGTGGTCCTCGGTCTGCTCGTCGCGGCGTGGCGCGAGCGGCGCCCGCCCGCGCTCACGGTCGTGCTCTCCGTGTGGCTGGCTGGCACCGCGTTCGTCACACTCGCGGGGCTGGCCCACGCTCCGGTTCCCACGTACCGGGCCATCATGATCGGGCTGCCCGTCGTGCTGGCAGCCTCGGCCGCTCCCTTCCTGCCGCTGGTGGGCGTCGCTCGGCGTGAGCGGCGCACGGTGGTCGCCGCGACCGCCCATTCCCCCGCACACGTCGGCGGCACACTGACCGTTGGACCGCCGCCGGACCGTTCCAGCTCTCGCGCGGTCCCGCGGCCCCTCGTGTGGGTCGCGGCCCTTGCGCTGGGCCTGCTCTCCCTGGTTCCCGCGGCGCGCCTCTGGTGGCGGACGGTGCCGGGAACCCCGACGACGGTGGAGCAGCTCTCCGAGATGAACGCCATCGCCCGGTACATGCAGAGCCTGCCGGAGGGCACACCGGTGGTCATCGTCTACGGACGAACGAACGGGCTGCCGACCGCCGTGACGCAGATCTACACCGAGCTCGCGCAGAGCGTGCTCCCGCTCGATCAGGACGGACGCGTGCTGGTGTTCGTCGGCTCGTCCCGCGACGCGCTGGCGGGTCGGCCCACGCAGAACCTCCGCCCCTCGGGCAACGCGACGCTCCGGGCGCTGTTCCGGGACGTCGCGCCGGCTCTGCGCGCCGGAAGCCCCATCCTGTCCGGCCGGGAGCTCGATCCCCACGGGTTCGCCTTCGCTGCCCGTGGCGGCGCGCCGCTCATCGGCGGCGGGTCGGTGGCGATCCGCCGAGGGCCGCCCCCCGGTCCGGGCCAGGACGCCGCGGTGCCGGTCAGCCCCCTGCCCTCCTGGCCGATCCTGGCGATCTCCACGTTCCTGGCCGTCCTCGTCCTGGGCGCGGCCGGGGCCGGCTGGAGCCGGCTGACGTTGCCGGCGGCGCCGCCGGAGGTCCACTGGTTGCTGGCGCCGGCGTTCGGGGCGGCGGCCCTCACCCTGATCGCGTTCCTGCTGGTCCACGTGGGCGTCCGGCCCGCTGGGGGCGGTGCGTGGGCCACTCTTGCTCTTTCCATGGTGGTTGGGGTGGTCGCATGGGTGGCGGCGGGACCGGGTAGGGCAGTCCCCGACCAGCGATGATAGTTTGAACTCGCGCGCTGCCAGCCTCCGCGCGGGCGCGTTGGTGAGTGCTCCCGTATTGCCGAGTAGCCCGATGGCGGAGTTGGACATCGATTCACAGCGCCTGACCACGGTTCTTCCCCCGACCGAGACGTCGCCGTTCCCGGCGGCGGCGGAACAGACTGCGTTCCGGGGCCCCGAAGAGCCGACGCCGAGGAGGCCCCGCGCCGTCCTGCGGTGGGTTGGAGCGGTCGGCCCGGTCGGCCTCGGGGTCCTGGGCGTCCTCGTCTTCTTCGCCGGGGCGTTCGGCGCGCGGCACATCCGCGTCCCGGTCGGTCCGGACAGCTTCTTCTACGTCGAATCGCTCCGGATCACCGCGCGCTACGGGTTGGGCATGGCGCACCTGCTCGCTCGCCCGGCCTTCCCGCTCGTCGCGACCGAGATGGGGCAACTCTTCGGGGTCGGGCCGTGGACGACCGCGGTGTCGGTCACGCTGGCCATGACCGGCATGCTCGGGCTGGCCGGGGCAGCGGTCTTCGCGCGCTGGCGCGTCAGGGGATGGGCGCTCGCCCTGTCCGTGCTCCTGATCGGAGCCTCGGGCACGGCCGCGCGCCTCCTGGCGGGCAAGAGCGAGAACCTGATGAACGTCTGGCTGCTGGCGGCCCTCCTGGCGGTCGCGGTCTGGGGACGTGGGCGCCGCGGTTTCGTGGCCGCGACCGCGGTCGCGTTCGCAGCGGGCCTGGCCGAGTGGCCCTTCCTCGCCGCCTTCGTGCTGATCCTTCTGGTCACGCTCGTCGCGTGGGAGCTCGTTCCCTGGTCGCCGAACGTCCGCGACCGCACGCGCCGGCGCGCCGTCAACGGCGACTCGGCCGGCTCCCGATGGTGGTCTTCTGAGGCGGGCGATCATCTCGGCCTTCGAGGGCTGGTGCTGGCGACCCTCGCCGGGGCGGCCCTCGTGTTGCTGGTCGTCCGGGTCTGGAACGGCACGGGGCTCTCGGACGCGGTGAAGCTGGCGCCGTTGCCTCACTCCCAGTACCTGATCGCCCTCGGAAACACGCTCAACCTGGGGTGGCCGCTGCTGACGGCCGCGCTGTTCCTCGTCGGCTGGTGGGTCGCGCGCCGGTTCCGGCACCCGAAGGCGGAGCCCGTCCGATGGGTGCTGACCGTGTGGGCCGCTCTGGCGATCCTCACCATTCTCGTGGGGATGACCGGCGTCCCGCTGCCCGCCTTTCGCGCGCTGACGTTCGACCTGCCCATCAGCCTCGGTGTCGCGGCGTCGGTGTTCCTGCCGGGTGCGGCCGCGCGGAGAGCCACGGGAGTGCGCCGGGCCGGCCTCTCGGCCGGGGCCGCCGTCCTCGCGGTGTGCGCCCTGCTCCCCGCCTTCTCCACCTGGTACCAGAACATCTGGATCCCCACCAGGCCGAACCAGCTGGGCGAGATCCAAGCGGCCTGGAACTACTCCGTGGGCCTCGGGGGCAAGACCGTGATCCTGGTCGTGGACCGGGACAACCCGATCAACACGCTCTCGCTCCAGCGCGAGGTCGTCGCCGTCACGGGGCTCGCGGGAGGTCAGCACATCCTGGTGGTCGTCGGGCACGCGGACGACATCATGCAGGGCCGCGTCCCGACGTGGGGGAACCCGGGATACGACGCCCTGTCGCGCTCGCTCTTCCCGCCGATCCTGGCCGCGCACGAGGCGGGGGCGCCGATCCTGGTCGGGAAAGCCTTCGACCGGCCCGCGTTCGACTCCGCCGTCTCTCGCCATCGGCCGGTCGTGGGGTCGGAGCTCGCGGTGCTGCGGGGTCCCCCGCCCCGGCCGAAGACGTCCGCCCCGCCGGCCTTCTTCCCGCTCCCACATTGGTGGAACCTGGCCGGGTTCGCCGCGCTGATCGTGCTCGTGTTCTGGCTGTGCGGCGTGGGGTGGTGCGGGCTGGCGATCCCGGACGCGCCCGCCGCCGTGCGCGCCGCGCTCGCGCCGGCGTTCGGGGCGGTCGCGTTGACGCTGACGACCTTGATCATCACGCGCTCGGTCCATCACCTGGAAGGAGCCGCGAGTCTTGCGGCGCTCTCCATCGCGCTCCTGGCCAGCATGGCCGCGGCCGTGGTCGGCCGCGCCGCTCGCGCACGCTCGTCGATTGATGCGTAACGGGACTGTGGCGCTGAACGGAGCGCGTGATCCCGCCGGCACCGCCAAGCGGGCCGCCCTCGCGATGGCGGGCCCGCTCCTCATCATCGGGTCGGTCCTGCTGATCCTCCACTCGATCGCGTTCGGTGGGCGCCTGACGTTCTCCCAGCCGGACATCCCGGCGCTGTGGCTGCCGAACTACTGCTACCTCGGGACGAGCCTCGTCCACGGGTCGCTCCCCACCTGGAACCCGTACGTCATGGGCGGCCTGCCCTTCGCCGCCGATCCGCAGTCGGGCTGGATGTACCTCGTTCCGACCGTGCTGTTCTCCACCATGTCCTGCGGGGCGGCCATCCGGTGGTTCGTCGTGATCCATCCGATCCTGGCCGGCCTCGGCATCTACTGGTTCCTCCGCGCCGAGCGCGTCTCCCGGCCGGCGGCGACCGTCGGTGGCCT
This sequence comes from uncultured Actinomycetota bacterium, assembly GCA_963770955.1. Taxonomy (GTDB): domain Bacteria; phylum Actinomycetota; class UBA4738; order UBA4738; family UBA4738; genus DASPTB01. The sequence goes on along the minus strand of CAVYRK010000005.1, from coordinate 44,099 downwards.
GGTGCTCGCCGCGGCGGTTTCCGGCTCGCGACTGGTCGTGGACGTGCCCTTCCCCGGCGCCCTCGCCTGGTCCGCCCTGCTGCTCGCCGCGGCCGCGCGCTGCCTCCACGCGGATCGGTGGCCGGCGCGGATCGGATGGGTCGTGCTCGCCGCGATCGCCTGGGGGCAGCTGGCCGCCACGCACCTGTCGCACGGCTTCGTGATCGGATCGATCCTCCTGCTGTGCTACGTCGCGATGCGAACGGTGATGGACGTCCGGTCGGGCCGAAGGACCGTCCGCGATCGCGGGCAGCTGCTGGTGCTGCTGCTGTTCGCGATGCCGCTCGTGAACCTGGCGTACTTCTATCCGCGCCTCTTCTACCTGCCCGGCACCACCATGGGCTATGGCTACGCGGGGCTGGCGAAACTCGGCGAACAGCTCGCCGGGCGGTGGGTCGGCCCGCACCTCCCCGGGCCGACGTCGGGACCGTGGACGATCGTCTCGTTCGCGTTCTCCCCCGGCGCATACCTGGGCGCCACCGCGCTGGCGGTCGCGTTCGCGGGATGGTGGTCGTCCCGGCTCCGGCCGCTGGTGGCGACGTTCACCGCGGCGTTCCTCGTCTTCTATCTGGCGTCCCTCCACGGGGTGGCGTCCACGCTCGCGCACATCATCCGGAGGGTCCCCTTCGGGGACGTCTACCTGCAGAGCCCCTGGCGGTTCCGCTACGGAGCGCTGTTCGCGCTCGCCGTTCTGACCGGACTGGGCGTGGAGGCCTGGCGCGAGCCCGCGAGCGTCCGCCGCCGCGCGGCGATGCTGGCGCCGGGTGTGTTCCTCTGGGGAGTGCTGCCGTGGTTCGACGAACCGGGCGTCCGGCTCGTGCTCCTGGCAGTGGGAGCTGTTGCAGCGGCCGGCATCCTGACGCTGGTCGTCCGCCGGCCGGCCCTCGCGGCCATCATCCCCGCGGTGCTCGCCGTCGAGCTGATCGCGAACGGGCTGCTCGGCCAGGCGCCGCACGCCGACGTGTACTCGCGCGATCCCGGCGTGCTGGGCACGCGGCAGCCACCCTTCAACGCGCTCGGAATGACCAGGATCGACGTGGCCTCGTACCTGCAGCCGGACGCCTTCGTGCGCGACATCCAGAAGGGTCCGGGCGAACGATTCCTCAGCCTGAACCCAACCTCCTATCTCAACTACACCGAGCCGGGCAACTGGCCGTACCTCACCAACCAGCGGGCGATGCTGTTCGGGATCGAGGACGCCCAGGGATACAACTCGATCGAGCCCATGCGGTACTGGACCTACATCCGCTCCGTGACGCCGCAGGACTACGCCTACAACAACGCGGTCGTCCTGCGTCCTTCGCCGAGCGCGCTCGATCTGCTCCAGGTCGGCTGGGAGATCGCTCCTGAGGGAATGCGCCCATCCCCAGGGTTCCGGCCGTACGCGCGCGAGGGACCGTGGACGCTGTACCGCGGCCCCGATGTCCCGCGTGCCTCCTTCGTGAGCGACTGGACGGTGACGGACGAGCAGTCGGCGTTGCACACGGTCACACAGCGCGGCTTCCAGCCGGAGAAGACCGCCGTCCTGGAGACGCCGCCCGGGATTCTCCCCGTCCGCCGTCGCGGGTGGAACGGCGAGCTATCAGTGGCTGAGCACGCAGGAGGCCCGTGTCGACGTCGACGCGCCGAGCGCGGGGATCGTGCTGGTGCGCAACACGTTTGACGCCCACTGGCACGCGACGGTGGACGGGCACCCGGCGCCTCTTCTGCGCGCGGACTACTTCCTGCAGGGAATCCCTGTCGGCTCCGGGCAGCACACGATCGTGCTGACCTATCGCGATCCCGCGGTCGGTGTGGGTCTCGCCGGTTCGGGCATCGTTCTGGTGCTGCTGCTGGGTGCGGCCGTCTTCCTGTCCGTCCGGCGACGGCGCCCGGTGGTGGTGATTCCCGTCGCCGAGGGGCGACCGGTGATCCTGGACCCCGTGAGCACCCCGGCGGAGGTGGAGCGCACGCCCGCGGGGCACGGGGCCGAAGCGGGGCCCTGAGGGACGGCTGTTCCGTCACGAGCTCGTCCAGGATGCGCTGCTCCCGGGAGTGTCAGACCCCCCGGCTACAGTGCGCCGATGGGCAGGGTGAAGCAGCTGTTCGTCTGCTCCGGCTGCGGCCGGCCGTCCGCGCAGTGGACCGGCCGGTGCTCCTCCTGCGGTGAATGGGGGAGCGTCAGCGAGCATCCCGCGGGAACCGGCGCATCGTCGGCGCACGCCGCCGGGCCGTCGCAGGACCTGGCCGCCGTCGCAGACGAACGGCGCATCTCCACCGGCTTCGCGGGAGTGGACCGGGTGCTCGGCGGCGGGCTGGTCGCCGGCTCGGTCGTGCTGCTCGCAGGGGCGCCCGGCATCGGCAAGTCGACCCTCCTCCTCCAGCTTGCGTCGCGCTTGTCGGCTGCCGGGTACCCCTGCCTGATCGCCTCGGGGGAAGAATCGCGGTCCCAGATCGCGAGCCGGGCCCGACGGCTGGGCCTCGACGGCGAGGCGCTCGCGTACCACCCCGGCCGCGACCTCGACGAGGTGATCGCGGTCGCCGTGCGCGACCGCCCGGCGGTCCTCGCCGTCGACTCGATCCACACCATTCGGAGCGCGGGGTCCGACGCGCTGGCCGGCGGGCCGGGCCAGGTGCGGCTGTGCGTCGACGCCCTCACCGGCCTCGCCAAGGAACACGGCATCACGACGATCCTCGTCGGCCACGTGACGAAGGCGGGAGACCTGGCGGGACCCCGGACGATCGAGCACGCCGTCGACGTCGTCCTGCAGCTTCGAGGGCGACTCCCGCTCCGGCCTTCGCCTCCTGTCCGGCGGGAAGAACCGCTTCGGCTCGGAGGGCGAGGTGGCCTGGTTCGAGATGGGCGCGGGGGGCTGGACGAGACGGACGGCGGTCCGATGGCTGGGGGACGGGTCGCGAGCCCGGCTGCGCGACCACCGTCGCTCTCGCCGGCAGGCGGGCCCTCGCGGTCGAGGTCCAGACCCTGGTCGTCGCCTCCGGCGGTCCGGCCACGGCGGCACGTCGACGGCCTGAACGCCCGCCGGTTCGACATCGTCGCCGCGGTCACCGACCGGGCCGCGCGCGTCGGCCTCCTTCGCGCCGACCTCTACGGGAGCGTCGCCGGCGGATACCGCCTCGAGGATCCCGGGGCCGATCTGGCCGTTTCGGTCGCCCTGGCCTCGGCGGCCACCGGCAGGCCGGCCGGACCGGCGACGGCCTTCGTCGGCGAGGTGTCGCTGACCGGTGCCGTCCGGCCGGTCGGGGGGATGGAGCAGCGAGCGTCCGCGGCCGCCGCGGTCCGGCATCCGGACCCTCGTCTGCGCCGCCTCGGAGCGCGATCTCGGGCCCCTGGAAGGGCGGCGTCTCCGCAATGGGAATCCGGCACGTACGGGACGCGGTCACAACCCTCGTGGGCAGTGGAAACGGCCGCTCCGGCGCCCGCCGGGACGCCCGATATGGCCGCTGACCAGCACTTTTGACTTGCGGCGGAGTAACCCGCCGTGTTATCCTGCTTTCGGTTGGCTGAACCCACCGGCTCAGAGGCGAGGGGGTCTCGTGTTCCACAAAGGCGACAAAGTGGTCTATCCCCACCACGGGGCGGCAGTTATCGAAGACCTTGTCGAGCGTGAGCTGCAGGGCGAGAAGAGGACCTACTTCAAGCTGAAGCTCGCCCAGGGCGACCTGACCCTGATGGTTCCGGTGGACAACACGGCCGAGGTCGGCCTCCGCGGCGTCGTCTCGAAGCGCGAGGTCAAGAAGGTCTTCGAGGTCCTCCGCGAGGAGGAGAGCCAGATGCCGACCAACTGGAGCCGCCGCTTCAAGACCAACGTCGAGAAGATCAAGTCCGGCGACATCTACCAGGTCGCCGAGGTGGTCCGGAACCTGTCCATCCGCGAGAAGGCCAAGGGCCTGTCCGCGGGCGAGAAGCGGATGCTCTCCCGGGCCCGCCAGATCCTCATCTCCGAGCTCACCTTCGCCTTCGACCAGCCCGAGGTCGAGGTGGAGGGCATGCTCGACCGGGTGCTCGAAGAAGCCCACTAGAGACCGCACGTGGGGTCGCTCCCCGGCCCCGTTCCCCGTCGATTCGCACCGCGCGTCCGACGATGCGCGCCCGTCTCCTGAATCCGAATCGTCCGTTCTAACCCTGCCGGGCCGAGCGGGCCCTGCTCAAGGGCCCTTCGCCACCCTCCGAGATCCTCCGTAGGACGCGAGGTGCGCCCTTTGGTCCGCCTGCGCTCGATCGGCCAGGCCGGCCCCCGGCGCCCTCGCAGGAGAGGAACGCGAGTGGAGACGGGCGAGGAGCATCGGGACGACCCGGACAGGCAGCCGCGCCGCCGCGGCGGTCTGCTGGTCGAGTTCGTCCGGCTCATTTGGGTCGCCCTGTTCTCCGTGGCCGGCTGGACGGTGGCCACCAAGACCGGCGAGGTGACGGCGAGCCGTCTCGCGCTGGGCGTCTTCCTGGGGGCGGCCATCGGCTTCGTCCTGGGCGGCATCTTCGGGCGCACCACGGCGACCGCCGCCTCACGGGTGGAACGGGAGTTCCGCCGCATCCCTGCGCACGAGATCCTGGCCGGCGCGGTCGGCATGGTCGTCGCCCTGCTGCCCGCCGCGCTGCTCTCGATCCCGATCTTCCACCTTCCGCCGACCGCGGCGTTCCCGACCGTCGGCCTGCTGTACTACGTGTGCGGCTACCTCGGCTACCAGGTCGGCCGCTCCAAGAGCGACGAGCTGTTCGCGATGTTCGGCGTGAAGCCGCGGGCTGCGGGCACCAAGGGCGGCGAGGTGCTCGTGCTCGACACGAGCGCGGTGCTGGACGGCCGGATCGAGTCGCTGATTCGCATGGGGTTCCTCTCGGGCACGCTCCTGATCTCGAGCGATGTGCTGGAGGAGCTGCAGATGGTCGCCGACTCCTCGGACGCGTCCCGCCGCGCGCGTGGCCGCCGCGCGCTCGACCTGCTGGTCGCCCTGCGGCGGGATCCGTCCGTGGACGTGCAACTCGTGGAGGACTCCCGGCATCACGATCCGACCACCGAGGTCGACGCCGGGCTCGTCCGGCTCGCGCGTGAGCGCGGCGCCGCGCTGGTCACGAACGACTCGAACCTCGCCAAGGTGGCGCAGGCGCTCGACGTGCCGGTACGATCCATCCATGCGCTGGCGGACGCGATGCGCCCGGCGGTCATGGCGGGTGAGCACGTCCACATCCGCCTGATCCGGGATGGTCGCACCGCCGGGCAGGGGGTCGGCTACCTCGAGGACGGAACCATGGTCGTCGTCGAAAGAGCGAAGGCCCATGTTGGCGAGACGGTCGAGGTGACGGTGACGAACGTCCTGCAGACGTCGAACGGGCAGCTCGTCTTCGGACGGCTCGCCGACGAGGCGACCGACGAGGACCTGCCGTCGGCGGGAGGCGCGGCTTCCTGACCGCGACGTTGATCCTGCTGGCGGCCGGCGACGGACGGCGCCTGGGCCGCGGGGTCGCCAAGGCCCTCCTCCCGCTGGGAGGCATCCCGATGTTCGGCCACTCGCTCCGCGCCGCCGCGCTCTCCGGCTCCATCGACGACGCCGTGCTGGTCGCGCCGGAGGCCCAGCTCGAGATCGCGATGCGCATGTCAACGGATCTCAGCGACACCGTGCGCGTGACCGCGGTCGTGGCGGGCGGGGAATCCAGGCGGGAGTCCACTCGCCGGGGACTGTCTGCCGTCCTTGCCGACGCGTCGGTGGTCGTCTGCCACGATGCCGCGCGCCCGTTCGCCTCGCCGGCGCTGTACGACCGAGTGGTGGCGGCGGTCGCGGGAGACGCCCGGGGAGCGATCCCCGGCATCCGCAGTCCCGACACGGTGAAGGACGTCCGCGACGGCACGGTCACGCGCACGTTTCCCCGCGACGGGCTCGTCCTTTCGCAGACGCCGCAGGCATTCGATGCGGGCGCGCTCCGGTCCGTCCACGAGCGCGAGCTCGAGAGGGGCCCGGACGCCACCGACGACGCGATGCTCCTGGAGATGGCCGGCCTCACCGTCGCCGTCGTCGATGGCGAGGAGATGAACTTCAAGATCACCACCGAGGCGGACATGCGACGCGCCGAGTGGCTGGTGGCCTCGGGCGAGCTCTGACGGCTACGCTCTCCTCCTCATGACGGACGTCCGATTCGGCCTTGGCATCGACCTGCACCGCCGATCCGGCGTACGCCGCCTGTACCTTGGCGGCGAGCTGTTCGACGGCGAGCCCGGCCTCGAGGCGCACTCGGACGGCGATGTGGTGTGCCATGCGCTCGCCGACGCCCTGCTCGGGGCTGCGGGGCTGGGGATCTCGGGCAGCACTTCCCGGACTCGGATTCGGCATTCGCGGGCATCGGGGGCCTCGACCTCCTGGGCCGGGTGGTCGAGCTGCTGGCGAAGGAGGGCCTGCGGCCCGACCATTGCGACCTGACCGTGCTGGCGGAGGAGCCGTCCATCGCGCCGCGCCGGGACGCCATCCGGCGCAACCTCGCGACCACGCTCGGTGTCGGCGAGGACCGGGTCTCGGTCAAGGCCACGCGCCCGGAGGGACTGGGCCTGACGGGTGACGGCGCCGGCTGTCTGGCCGTGGCGGCGGTGGGACCCGTCGCGGTACCGGCGTGACCCGGGGGCGTGGGGGCGCGCACCGGAATCCGCCCCGGCGCCCACCCTCCGGCCGAGCGGAGGCCGTCGGCGGCCGGCGCCCGGCCATCGAGGCAGTCCGGTCCGGAAGCGCCCGGCGCCTGCTCGTCGCCGAGGGCTCGCGGGACACGCAGGGTCTGCGCGAGCTGCGCGCTGCCGCCCAGGACGCCGGCATCGCCCTCGAGCTCGTTTCGCGCGCGAGCCTCGACGCGCTCGGCGTGCGCAATCATCAGGGCGTGATCGCGCTCGTCCGCCCGCGGCCGGGCGGCGAGCTGGACGAGCGGGCGCTTGGAGCGTTTGCGTTTGCCGGCGACGCGGTCGTCGTCGTCCTGGACGGCGTCGGCGATCCGCAGAACCTCGGCGCGTGCGCGCGGGCGGCGGAGGCAGCAGGCGCCGCAATGCTCGTGACCCGGCATCATCGCGCGGCGCCCCCGACCACCGCGGCGGTGCGCGCGTCCGCGGGCGCGCTGTTGCATCTGCCGGTGGCCCGTGTCGCCAACATCACGCGGGCGATCGAGCGGCTCCAGGGCCGCGGGTTCCACGTGGTCGGCCTCGACCAGGATGCGCCCATCGGCATCCACGATGGGCCGCCCCCGCCCCGTCCGGTCGCGCTGGTGACCGGCGCGGAGGACGCAGGGCTGTCACGGCTGGTGCGGGAGGCGTGCGACGAGCTGGTGTCCATCCCGCTCCCCGGGCGCACCGGTTCGCTCAATGCCGCGGCCGCGCTCGCCGTCGGGCTGTTCGGCTACGTCCTGCGACCGGCGTGAGCGAATTCGAGGCCAGCGTGCGGCGCGTCGTGCTGTCACTCCGGGCCGGCGACGTCGTCACGTACGGAGAGATCGCGCAGGAGTCGGGTCACCCCGGCGCCGCCCGGGCCGTCGGAGGCGTGATGGCCTCGAGCGAGGGCCTGCCCTGGTGGCGCGTCGTCACAAGCGAGGGCCGGCTCGTTCCCGGGCACGAGACCGAGCAGGCGCGCCGGCTGCGGAGGGAGGGCGTCGAGGTGCACGGCCGGCACGTCCGCGCGTTCCGCTCGACCCGTGGAGGGCGGCAGGCGCGGGGTACGATGCCGTGACGCTGGCGTGGCGCAGCCCGGTAGCGCAAGCGACTTGTAATCGCTAGGTCGTGGGTTCGAATCCCACCGCCAGCTCTGAGCGAAATTGGCCGCATCGTCCATCTCCGGCGTGATCCACCGGCGACGCCGGTCCGAAGGTCATGTGCATGCAGGGCCGTTCGATCCGTGACGCCCAGGATCCCCAGGAGGAAGCTCGTCCCAGACGTGGGAACGACACCGAGGAGACGGCCATGAGGAGCAACCCGACGGTCCTGTTGGTAGGCCGTGACGACGAGGGGCGCGACCTGATGGCCTCGTGGCTCGAGGAGAGCGGGTTCGATGTCATGACGTGCCCGGGGCCGGTCGGACCCGGATACGTGTGTGTGGGCGAGCGGACGGGCCGCTGCCCCCTGGCCGAAGGCGCCGACGTGGTGGCGCTCGATGCCCGGCTCGAGAGCGGCGAGGTGCCCGACGGCACGTCCCCCTACGACCTGATGGCCCTGTACCGATCGCTCGGCCTGCCGGTGCTCGTGATGGGAGGCGACGACGAGGTGCGGGTCCTGCTGGGCGACGACGAGGACGTCGTCTTCCTGGACGACCGGGCAGGTGCCGACGGTGAGGGACTGGGCCTGGTTCGATCGGTGGAGCGGCTCGTCGGCTAGATTATCGGCCGTGAGCTCGGGGTCTGCCTGGGAATCCGCCCTTCAGCAACTCGACGACGCCGCGAGGATCATCGACCTCGACCCCGGCGTGCACGAGGTGCTGCGCAACCCGCGCCGCACCCTCGAGGTCGCGGTGCCGACCCGCATGGACGACGGGTCGATCCGCGTCTTCACGGGATATCGCGTCCACCACAACACCTCACGCGGTCCGTCCAAGGGCGGCCTGCGCTATCACCCCGCAGTCACCCTCGACGAGGTCAAGGCCCTCGCGATGTGGATGACGTGGAAGTGCGCCGTCGTGAACATCCCCTACGGGGGCGCGAAGGGGGGCGTGATCGTCGACCCGAAGTCCCTGTCGCGGAACGAGCTGGAGCGCATGACCCGCCGCTACGCCTCGGAGATTCTCCCGCTCATCGGGCCCGAGCGCGACATCCCCGCGCCCGACATGGGGACCAACGCCGAGATCATGGCGTGGATCATGGACACGTACTCCACTCGCGAGGGGTTCTCCGTTCCCGGTGTCGTCACCGGGAAGCCGGTCGCCATCGGCGGCTCGAAGGGGCGCGTGAGCGCGACCGGCCGGGGCGTCAGCTACGTCACGCTCGCGACGCTGAAGCACCTGGGCATGGCCGTCGAGGACGCCCGCATCATCGTGCAGGGGTTCGGCAACGTCGGCAGCAACGCGGTCCAGCTGCTGGAGGAGATGGGCTGCATCGTCGTGGGCGTCTCCGACGTCCAGGGCGGCGTGTACAACCCGAACGGCATGTCCTACACGGGGTTGAGCACGCACGTGCGACAGGCCGGGTCGCTCGCGGGATACGAGGGCGGCGAGGCCGTCTCGAACGAGGAGCTCCTCGAGCTCGAGTGCGACGTGCTGATTCCCGCAGCGCTGGAGAATCAGCTCACCGAGGACAACGCGGACGACGTGAGGGCACCGGTCGTGGTCGAGGCCGCGAACGGACCGACCACGCCCCAGGCGGACGCGATCTTCAAGGACCGGCACGTCCTCGTGGTTCCCGACATCCTGGCGAACTCCGGCGGCGTGACCGTCTCGTACTTCGAATGGGTGCAGGACATCCAGTCCTACTACTGGGACGAGGACGAGGTGAACGAGCGCCTCCGCAAGATCATGGAGCGCGCCTACGTCGACGTCCTGTCGCTGTCCGAAGAGCGCAAGGTCACGATGCGTGACGCCGCGACCGTCCTCGGCGTGACGCGGGTGGCCGAGGCGCACAAGACCCGCGGCCTGTACCCCTAATGCTGTCATCGGCGCCTGCTACGCTCCTGGAGCGGCCAGAGGGTGAGTGTTTCCTTGGGGAAGGGACTGGAGCTGGACGCCCCCTTCGGGTGGCGGGACATCCTGGAATTCGAACGCACGTGGCGAGACTCCGGCGCGCCCAAAAGCGCCGCGATCCGGCAGCGACTGCGGCTGTCTTCGGTCCGGTACTACCAGGAGCTGAATCGGGCCATCGATCTTCAGGCCGCGTTGGAGTACGATCCAGTGCTGGTCCAACGTCTTCGCAGGGTGCGCGAGGGCCGGCGACGGGCCCGGTTCGGCCCGACGTCGGGCCCCAGGGGCCGGGACGCCAGGGGACGGTGAGCACGATCCGGCGAGAGAACGGAGGCGGGTGATGTCCGCGACGTCGACGATCCGAGGTGTCATCCTGGTCGCTGCCGTCGTCGTCGGCATCCTCCTGATCGGTCAGGCCTTCGGTTCGAGCGAGACGGGCACGCTGCACGCGTCGTCCCCGAAGCCCTCCACCAGCCCGAGCGCGTCTCCCAGTCCCTCCCCGTCGGCCAGTTCGACCCCGGCCCTCAACCACGACACGGCCGTCAAGGGCGTGCCGATCCAGGTGCTGAACGGCTCGGGTCACGACGGCCTGGGTGCCACCGTCGCGGAGTCGCTCAAGCACAAGGGCTACAAGATCGTCGCGGTCGAGACCGCCGGCGCGCAGTCGGCCCAGACGACGATCTACTACGAGCAGGGCGCGAAGGACCTCGGCGAGTACATGAAGGAGCACTACATCCCCTTCGCCGTCGTCAAGCCCGCCAAGAACCTGTTCAGCGCGCACGTGAAGCTCACGGTGCTGGTCGGGAGCGACTACCAGACGGCGTGAGGCAGGTACGGGCGCCGGCCCCGACCGGCCCGGCCGAACGAACGCCATGACCGACGCGCTGGACGCCCTCCGTCGTTCGCCGGCCACCGCCGGACTGTTCCTCGACTTCGACGGGAGCCTCTCGGAGATCGTCGCGCGCCCCGACCTCGCTGTGGCGGTCCCGGGGGCGCGAGAGGTGCTCGCCGACCTCGCCGGGTCGTACGCGATCGTCGCCCTGGTCTCGGGCCGGCCCTCGGCGGAGGTGCGCGAGCGCCTCGCCGTGCCGGGGGTCGAGGTGTTCGGGTTGTACGGCATCGAGGACGTGGAGGGGCGCGCGTCCTCGGAGATGGCGGCGGGAGACCGCCGTGCGCTCCTCGAGGACGTGACCCGGTGCGTGGAGTCGGTTCCCGGCGCGCGCCTCGAGGACAAGGGCGTTTCGCTGGCAGTCCACTTCCGGGGGGTGGCCGACCCGGAGGATGCGGAGCGGCGGCTGCTGCGCGGCCTGCGATCCGCCGCGTCGCGCAGGGGGATGGTCGTGCTCGCGGGGAAGATGGTGCTCGAGGTCGCGCCGGCCACGACGCCGGGCAAAGGAGCGCCGATCACCCGAGAGGCGCGCGCGCGCGGACTGACCGCGATCCTCTACGCGGGCGACGACCTCGCGGACCTCGACGCGTTCGCGGCCGTGGACCGCCTCTGGGGAGAGGGCGCCGAGGGCGTGAAGGTGGCCGTCGGCGGACCGGAGTCGCCGCCGGCGCTGCTCGCCGCCGCCGACGTCGTGGTCGACGGACCCGCCGGGCTGATCGCGCTGCTTCAGGAACTGCTGCCGGACGCGCGCTGAGCTCCGCGTCCGTCCGCCGGTCGATCCGTCCGCTACGTCGCGCCCAGGTCGCGGAGCTGCGCCTGGACCCAGCGCTCGGGCGGATTGCGGAGGATCGCAGCCCGCAGGCCACGACGCCGCGCCGCGCGCTGTTCACCCGGCATCTCCAGCGCCGCGGCGATCGCCGACGCCGTCTCGTCCAGGTCGAACGGGTCCACCGGCAGCACCCACCTGCCCAGCTCCTGGAACGCGCCGGCCGTCTCCGAGAGGATGACGGCCCCATCGTTGCGGTTGAGCATCGGGCCCTCCTTCGCGACCAGGTTCATCCCGTCCAGGGTCGGGTTCACCAGCAGCGCGTCGTAGATGCGGTACGAGGCCAGCGTCTCCGCGTACTCATCGCGCACCCGCGCGTCCACCGGGGTCCACGCGGCGTTGCCCCAGCGCCGGTTCACCGCCTCGGCCGCTTCCTCGCACTCGCCCACGTACGCGGCGTACTCGGGGATCGCCTCGCGGGACGGGTTCAGCAGCGCCAGGAACTTCACCCGCCCGCGCCACGCGTCGTTCCGCTCGAGGAACCGGTCGTATGCCAGGAAGCCACGCAGGATGTTCTTGGCCAGCTCGGCGCGGTCGACGCGGAGCAGCAGCTTGGCGTCGCCGCGCCACTCGGCGATCCGGCGCTCCGCCTCGATCACGTCCGGTCGCGCCGCTTCCTGCTCGAGCGCCGGCACGTCCAGGCCGATCGGATAGACGCGGACCCGAACGTCCCGCCCCTGCCACCGGACCACGCGGCGCCGCAGGTCGACCCTGGACCCCTCCAGCAACCGGCACGACAGCAGGAAGCGCTCGGCCCACTCGGGCGCGTGGAAGCCGACCACGTCGGCGCCCAGGAGCCCGGCCAGCAACCCCGACCGCATCCGCTCGGGCAGGATGCGCAGGTAGCTCGGACCGGCGAACGGGATGTGCGAGAAGTGGGCGATGCGCGCGTGCGGGCGTAGCTCCTTCAGCAGCGCCGGCACGAGCGACAGGTGGTAGTCCTGCACCAGGAACACGGGTTCGCCGCCGAGCGCGTCGCCCTCCTCGGCGATGGCCGTCGCGAAGGTCCTGTTCACCTCGACGAACGCGTCCCACGCCGCATCGGTCCCGGCGCCGAAGGCCGGCGTCCGCGGCGTGTCCCATAGGTAGTGGTGCAGGAACCACAGGATGTGGTTCGTCCAGCCGTTGTAGTAGCGGTCGAAGACGTCCGGTTCGAACGACAGGTACCGCAGGCGGTAGTCGGCGCCGTCGGCCTCCACGTCGAACCGTCCCCCGTCGGCCCGGCGACGGTCCTCGTCCGTCATCGCGCTGGCGATCCAGAGGCCGCCCGCCGTCGACAGGGCCCCCGACAGCGCGGTCACCAGGCCGCCGGCGCCCCGTTTGGCCGTCACCCGCCCCGTGTCGTCGCGCGCGAACTCGACCGGACCCCGGTTGGACGCCACGACCACGCCGCTGGTCATGACGGGGCTACAGCGCAGCGAGCATGCGGAGCGTGTCCTCGAGCTCGCGTGGCGTCAGGAACCGATCCCGGACCCGTTCCCGTGCCGCCCGGCCCAGCTCGCCCCGCAGCTCCGAGTCGGCGAGGAGTTCGGTCACCCGCTGGCCGCAGGCCTCGACGGAGTCGACCAGGAATCCGCTGGCGCCGTCCTCGATCTGCAGTCGGATGCCCCCGGTGTTTCCCGCGACCACCGCCCGCTCCTTCCACATGCCCTCGGAGACGACCAGGCCGAAGCCCTCCCGGAGGGACTTCTGCACGATGACGGTGGACTGCGCGCTGAAACGCGTTCACCTCCGAGTTCCCCACGCCCTGCAGGTTCGACAGCAGGAACACGTCGGGGTCGCCCTCCCGGTGCCGCTCCGTGACCTCGTAGTAGTGCAGTCCCTCCGGGTCGTCCTGCGCCATCGACGCGATCATCACCAGCTGCAGGTCCGGCACGGTCTGCTTCACGATGCGGTAGGCGTCGATGACGCCGACGGGATCCTTCCATGGATCGAACCGGGAGACCTGCGTCATGATCGGGCGCGAGCGATCGACCCCGTAGCGCGCGAGGATCTCGTACACGGTGCCGGGGCCGAGCCACGAGTTCTTGGTGGAGAGCGGATCGATCGAGGGCGGAATGATGAAGACCTCGGGGCCGTGGAAGCCGGGGCGCACGAAGTCCTGCATGGTGAACACCGCACTGTCGTAGTGGGAGACCCACTGCGCGTAGTAGTCCCAGACCGGCTGATAGGAGTTCGACAGGTCGATGTGGCAGCGCCACGCCCACTTCCCCTTGCGCCGCCCCTCGCCCTCCAGGATGGAGAGGAGCGCGACCGGCTGCGGATCGTTGACGATCACGTAGTCGTAGTCGTCGGTCCATTCCTGCGCGTTCTCCAGGCACTGGTTGAAGTAGGTCTGCTCCATGTGCTCGGTCCACACGGTCTCCGCGCCTTGCAGCGCGTTGTGGACCGTCTTGGTCACGTAGAAGAAGTCCTCGTGGCCGTTGATGACCCGCCAATCCGTCTCGACGCCGAGGTCGTTCATGAGCGCGACGTGCGTGAACAGCAACTCCGCCACTCCGCCGCCGAAGTTCGTGGAGTTCAGCTGGAGGATGCGCGCGCCGTGGAGCGCGGACGCGGCGTCGCGCAGTCGCTCGATGGCGTCCGCGCCCGCCGGTTCGATCAACTCGTCAACGCGTCTGGGGGGAATGGGGACCAGGGGCAGCACGGGCCCAACTATAATGGCGAGCGCGAAGGCTCCCGCGTAGCCTCGATCTCAGGGGTTCGATTGGCCACCGAACGGCGCCCGTTCTTCTCCAATGCCTTCATCGCCCGTGCCGGGCGTTGGGGCCTGCTCGCCTGGTCGCTCATCGGCATCCTGATCCTCGCGGTCGGGATCTTCCGCTACGCGTTGTACCCGATCCGCGTGGTCTTCCCGCCGCTGCTGGTGGCCGTGATCATCGTCTACATGCTGGGACCGCTCGTCGTCCTGGTGGAGGCCCGGTGGCGGATCGGGCGGCCGTGGGCGGCGCTCATCGTCTACGCGGTCTTCCTGGCGGCGGTCGGAGTGGCGCTCGCCTACCTGATCCAGGTGGTGGGCCACCAGGCCACCCAGTTCGCCACCGGGGTCCCCGACCTCATCACCCGCGCGCAGAACGGGCTCAGCAGCTTCGCCGACCGGCTCGGCCTGCACATCAGCACCAAGGACGTGGCGAGCGCCTTCGAGGAGGGCGGCGCGGCGTCGTCGTTCCTCGGCCGGCTCACGTCCTTCACCTCGGGCGTGGTGCGGCTCGCCCTGACGATGGTGCTGGGGCCGCTGATCGCCTTCTACCTTCTGGTGGACCTGCCCAAGCTGCGGCGCGGCACGATCGCGCTCGTTCCGGTGTCGCGCCGCGAGGAGGCCTTGTCGGTGGGCCGGCAGGTGAGTGTCGTGCTCGGGAGCTTCTTCCGGGGCCAGCTGCTGGTCGCCCTGCTGATCGGCCTCGTGTCGGCGCTCGGCTTCTGGATCATCGGCCTTCCCTACTTCGCGATGCTCGGCGCGCTGACCGGGTTCCTGGCGCTCGTTCCGCTCATCGGCACGCTGCTGGCGGCGGTCCCTGCCCTGCTGGTGGCGCTGGCAGCCCCCAACGTGACGCCGTACGGCCTGCCGATCCGCGGCGGCTGGCCGCTCGCGATCGCGACGGCGATCGTGCTGGTCCTGGTGCAGCAGCTCGACCAGCGCGTGCTCTCTCCGCGATTCCACATCGAGGCGACGCGCCTGCACCCGGTGACGGTGCTCCTGTCCCTGCTGGTGGGCGGATCGCTCCTGGGCTTCTGGGGGATGCTGCTGGCGGTTCCGGTGGTCGCGTCGGGGAAGGTGGTGCTGCTGCACGTGTGGGACACCCGCTCGCAGTGGCCCCCCCGGGTCGTCCCCGTCCCCGCTCCCGAGAAGGAGACCGAGGACGCCGACGCCGATGCCGGCGATCAGGCGTCGGCCGGCGGCGATTGACGGAGGGGGGACCCCCCGTTACCTTGTTCTCCGAGGTCAGGGACGATGCTCAAGGTTTCTCAGAAGACCGAGTACGCCATGCGGGCCATGATCGAGCTGGCCATCAGGCGCAAGGAGGACGAGACGGCGCTCGTCCCCGCCCGGTCGATCGCCGACCGGCAGCACATCCCGCTGCGCTTTCTGGAGCAGCAGCTCGGAGCCCTGCACAAGGCGGGGCTGGTCGAGAGCTTCCGGGGCGCGGGCGGCGGCTGCCGGCTGTCGCGGGACCCCGCCACGATCCGGGTCGCCGACGTGGTCGACGCGATCGAGGGGCCCATGTACCCCATGACCTGCCTGGACGCCAGCGATCACACGTGCTTCCAGGACGCCCAGTGCGGGCTCCAGGAGCTCTGGGGGGACGTGCACGTGGCCATCCGGGCGGTGTTCGAGCGGATGACCGTCGCCGACCTGGCCGACCGCCACCGGCGCCGGGTCCAGGTCTTCGCGCCGAGCGAGCTGATCCGGCCGCGTTCCTGACCGGAGCCGGGCTCGTCAGGCCGAGGACTTCCCCAGGATCCGCATCACGGTCGTCCCGCACACCGGGCACTTGCCCTTGGCGGCCTTGCGACCGTTCTTCAGGGTGGTTTCCTCACCCTCGAACTCGCGCTTGGCCTTGCACTTGACGCAGTAGGCCTCGTACTGGGCCATCCCGTTCTCCTTCCCCTGTCGGACCCTTCGGCCCGCTCCGACTCCCAGGTACGCTTCGAGGCCGCCCAACCCGCGGCCTCGTGCTCAATTGTGGGGGGCTGTGAGGGGCACTTCAAGCAGCAAGCGCCTGCTCCATGAAGGATCTTCGGGCGAAGGGGATGGAGCGCCCGAATACGTCTGAAGCGGTCACTCACCCCGCCCGAGCGGCGTCGTGCTCGAGGCGGAGCTGGCCGCACGCCGCCTGGATGTCGCGGCCGCGCGTGTCTCGAACCGTGACGTTGACCCCTGCCGACTCGAGCACCTCCACGAAGCCCGCGATGCGGCTTCGGGTACTCGGCTGCCAGGGACTGCCCTGGATCGGGTTCATCGGGATCAGGTTCACGTGGGCGCGGAGCCGCCGCGCGATCGGAGCGAGCAGCGCGGCCTGCCGATCGTCGTCGTTCACCCCGCGGATCATGGCCCACTCGATCGAGGGGCGGCGCCGCGTGGCGCGGCGCCATGCGTCCACGGCCTCCTCCAGGGCAGTGAGCGGGTAGCGGTCGTTGGGCGGCACCAGCCGCGAGCGGAGCTCGTCGTCGGCCGCGTGCAGGGAGACGGCCAGACCGACCTGTGGGTGCGCGGCGGCCAGGCGCCCGATCCCGGGGACCAGGCCGACCGTCGAGAGCGTGACGTGGCGGGCGCCCATCCCGAACCCCGCGGGGTCCGTCATCCGGCCGATGGCGGCGAAGACGTGCCGCTCGTTCGCCAGCGGCTCGCCCATCCCCATCAGGACGACGTTCGAGAGACGCCGCGGGGTGCCGGCAGGAAGGCGCGGAGCCTCGCGCCGCGCCCACACGACCTGCGCGGCGATCTCGCCCGCCGTCAGGTTGTTCATCAGGCCCATCGTTCCCGTCGCGCAGAACGTGCACCCCATGGCGCACCCCGACTGGGACGAGACGCAGACGGTCACCCGGTCCCGGTATCCCATGAGCACCGTCTCGATGACGTGCGCGCCGCCCAGGCGAAGCAGCGCCTTTCTGGTCGAGCCGCGATCGGCGGTGCGTTCGTCCAGGACCTCGACCCCCGTCGGCAGTTCGGCGGCGAGCCGCTCACGCAGGGCCGGTGAGACCTCAGACATCTGGTCGTACGTCGCCGCGCGCTTCCACAGCTGCGACCACACCTGCTTGCCGCGATACGCGGGTTCGCCCCACGCGGCGATGCGCTGGGTGAGCTCCTCGCGGGTCAGGTCGTAGACGGTCGGCACGGGTCAAGCGTAGAGCGTCGCGCGCGGATGGCGCGGCCACCGCCCGGCGCGCTCAGCAGCGCGACCGGAAGAACTCCGCCACCATCCCGGCGTGTCGGGCGCGCTCCTCCACGTCGCCGGTGTGGTGGCCGTTGTCGTCGACGTGCATCTCCACCCGCCCGCCGTGGGAGCGGTACGCGTCGGCCCATTTCTCCGCGGAGCTGAGGGGACACCGGCTGTCGTTTCGCCCGGCGATGATGAGGACGGGCGCCTTCCCCTGGTGCACGTACGTCATGGGGTCGTGCTTCGCGTACACCTCGGGGACCTCCTCCGGGTGCCCCCCCAGCGTCGCGACGTCCCAGGCCTGCTGCGGCGGCGAGCAGTTCGCGTGGCAGTCGACGTAGTCGCCCACCGGGATCCCGGCGAACACCGCCCGGTAGCGATCCGGGTTGATCCCCACGTTCAGGCAAGCGAGGTACCCGCCCCACGACCAGCCCGCAAAGAACGCCCGGTCGGGGTCGGCCGTGCCCTCGGCGATGAGCGCGTCGAGGCACGCCAGCAGGTCCTCGCTTTCGGGGAAGCCGATGTTGCCCAGGAGCGCCTCGCGGAACTCGACGCCGTATCCGGTCGATCCGCGATAGTTCACCATCGCGACGGCGAAGCCGTGGTCCACGTAGGCCAGGATCTCCTCGTCGTAGCCGTCCCGGAAGTGCCACTCGGGGCCGCCGTGCGCGTAGATGATCGTGGGGTGGGGGGCGTCGCCGGGCGGCGTCGCGACCCACGACTGGATGCGTTGCCCCGCAGGATTCTCGAACCAGAACGAGCGGAACGGCGTCCCGGCCGGCGCCACCTCCGCCGGCAGCGGGATCGGGGTGCCTCCATCGTCGTCCATGACCCGCGAGGGATGGACCGCGTCGTCCCCGACCAGCCAGGTGCGGCCGTCGGGCCGCACGGCCGCCTCCAGCACCTGCCCGCGGTGCGCCGCGGCAGCCTCGGTCGTGCCGGTCGCCAGGTCGAGCCGGCGAAGCTCGTCGACGCCCTCGAACTCGTGGCGGACGAGCAGCGCCGACCCGTCCGGATACCAGTCGACCGGGAACACGTCGCCGGGAAGGTCGCGGACCTCGAGGTCGCGCCGCTCGCCCGTGTCGAGGTCCCAGACGGCGGGGCGTTCGAACGGGCGCCGCTCGTGCAGCATCGCCAGGCGGTGGTCGCCGGGGATGGGAGACCAGGCCGCCGGATCCAGGCGACGCCCGTCGTCCTGCTGGTCGCCCACCGTCTCGCCTGACCTCGCGTCGAGGACGCGGACCGCGTGATGCAGGATGTCGCCGTGCTCGGCGTGGCGGACACATACGAGCGAGCCGTCGGAAGAGAGCCCGCCGCCGCCCTGCGGCCATTCGCAGCCGACCCCGGCCGGTTGGTCGTGCAGGTAGACGCGCCGCGCGGCCTCCCCGCCGGCCGTCACGTAGACGGCGTAGCCGTCGTCGTCGGAGAGGCCGAGCGCCACGACGTCTCCCGCCAGCGCGATTCCCATCGCCCAGCCGTCGGGCACGCCGGGAACCAGCGGGCTGGGATCGCCTCCGGCGAAGGGAGCGGCGAGCCACCGCCCCTTCTCGTCGCCGGTCGCGTCGTGCCACCAGACCACGTGTTCGCCGTCCGGAGTGATGAGGACGTCCTCGACGCCGATGCGCTCGTCGGACAGCCGGCGGCGGGTCCCGCCGCCCAGGTCCGCCGCCCACGCCTGTCCGATGCCGGACTCACTCGAGATGAATGCCAGGCGCTCCGGGCGCTCGGTGCTCCAGCGGGGCAGCCCGACCCGGGGAGCGGTGTAGCGCAGGACCCAATCGGGCGTCGCGTCGCGGTCGGGCATGGTCATCGAGGATAGCCCGGAGCCTCTCGCCGGCGCCATGCGGCGGCGACCGCCGGTCAGACCGCGATGCGGTCCTGTTCCGGCGGCTGGTCATCGGAGCGGTCCACCTTGATGAAGGAGAACTTGCCGTCCGGCTCCAGGAGCCCGACGGCGACCTCGTTCAGATCGGCGATGCCCTGGGCTCTTGCCGCGCCCAGCAGCTCTTCGAGGTCGAGTCGCTCGCGACGAAGCGTCTCGGCGAGCGGCGTGCCGTCGCGGACGACCACCACCGGAATCCCCTCGATGAGATGTCGCGTCCGCGCCCAGCGAAACGACAGGTAGGACGCGGCGATGACGAGCAGGCCGATCGTCCCGATGGCGAGCATCGACCCGGTGAGCGACTGGTCCTCGAGCGTGATGCCCTGTTGGACGAGGTCCCCCATGACCACCAGCAGGACGAGCTCGAACGCCGACAGGCTGGACAGTTCCTTCTTCCCCATCCCACGCAGGAGCAACAGGATGAAGAGGTACATGACGAATGCGCGGACGACGATCTGCATCAGGGCATCACTCCCGTCGTGTAGCGCACGGCCACGATGGGGATGCCGTCCGAGGTGACCACGGCCGTGGTCGCGGAGGGCCCCGAGCGAAGGCCGGGCTGGGTGCGGGCATCCAGGAGGACGACCAACGTGTCGCCGACCGGCCCGGGGAACGACCAGATGAGCAGCCCACCGCGGTTGGTCGTTTCCACCGGAGTGGGCGACACGTTGTTGAAGTCGAACGAGTTGAAGTAGTCGAGGGTGATCCCGACGCGGACCGGTCCGTCGAAGCCGCCGGGATGGGTCACGACCAGCCGCCACTCGACGGGAAGCCCTGAGCGCGTCTCGGCCGGGTAGTCGAGCGTCATTCGGTATCCGCCGCCGGTCGCCGACGCCAAGCCCGAACGGGAGCCGAACACGTCGAGCAGGCCCAGGAAGACGAAGAGCGTCAGGGCCGCGACGTAGCCGCGACGAGCCGCGACGGCCAACTTCGCGCGCCTGCCGCCCGCAGCGTCGGGGTCGAGTGAGCCCGAGGGGAACGTGCGCATCCAGCAGGGGCTTTACCCCGCGGACCCGCCGTTCTCACCTCGGCTCCGTTGCCGTGATTCAGTCCGGAGCGGCTACGATGAGCGGCCGTGGACACGGCCATCCGCGTTAGCGCGCTCACCAAGCAGTACGGGAGCCGGACCGCCTTTCGCGACCTCACGTTCGAGGTCGGGATGGGCGAGGTGTTCGGCTTCCTGGGTCCCAACGGGGCCGGCAAGACGACGACGGTCCGTGTGCTGGGCACGCTGATCAGGCCGTCCTCCGGCACCGCGGTGGTGGCGGGCGTTCCCGTGGCGGAGGAGAACGGCCCCGAGCTCCGCCGCCGCATCGCCGTCATGCCCGAGTCGCCCGGGCTCTACCTGCGGCTGACGGTCTACGACAACCTCGAGTACTTCGCGGGGCTGTACGGCGTGGCGCGGCCGGAGACGAACCGGCGGATCATGGAGGCGCTCGACACGGTGGGGATGGCGTCGCGGGCAGGTGACTTCGCCGGCGGCCTGTCGAAGGGGCTCCGTCAACGGGCGGGGCTCGCCCGGACGCTGCTGTCGGACCCGAAGGTCCTGTTCCTGGACGAGCCGACCTCCGGGCTGGACCCGGTCGCCACACGGGAGGTCCGTGAGCTGATCGAGGGCCTCCGGACGCGCGGCGTGACGGTCTTCCTGACGACGCACCGCCTCGAGGAAGCCGAGCGCCTGTGCGACCGCATCGCCATCATCAACACCACCCTGCGCGTGATCGGCCGACCCGACGACCTGCGCACCGAGCTGTTCGAGTCCGCCATCGAGGTGCGCACCGCGCGGCCGCTGGCCGACCCCGGTGCCGTCTTCGGGGGCGTCGCCGGCGTGGAATCCTGGCACGAGGACGGGCGCGGCGCGTACCGGGTGACGGCGCCCGACCTGCCGATGGTGACTCCGGCTCTCACCCGTGCCCTGGTGGACGCAGGCGCCGACGTCCTTCGCATCGCGGAAGTGGAGCGCTCGCTGGAGGATGTCTACCTCCAGCTGGTGAACGAGGACGTGGAGGTGCAGGCGTGAACCCGCACATCCGTGCCGTCCTCCGCAAGGAGCTCCGTGACTTCCGCCGCAACAAGTTCGTCGTCTACACCATGGTGGCGCTGCCGCTGTTCTTCATCCTGCTGCCGATCGGCAACGTGCTCTCGATCAAGGCCGGCCAGGCGGACGCGGCCATCAAGGGGGTCGTCGGGGGCGCGAGCCTCACGTTCTTCCTCGTCCCGCTGATCCTGCCGACCGTCATCGCGGGCTACGGCATCATCGGCGAGCGCGAGCAGGCGACGCTCGAGCCGGTGCTCACCACGCCGGTGCGTGAGTCGGAGCTGTTGATGGGCAAGGCGCTCTCGGCCGTCATCCCGAGCGTGTCGATCGCCTACGGCATGTTCGCCATCTACGTCGTCCTGGTGCATGCGTTCGCCATTCAGCAGGTCGTCGACATCGTGTGGCGGCCGGCGCAGTTCCTGGCCGTGATCCTGTTCGCGCCGCTGCTCTCCCTGTTCTCCATCTGGGTCGGCCTGGCGTTCTCGGCGCGGTCGAGCGACGTCCGCGTGGCACAGCAACTGTCGGGCCTCGCGATGCTGCCGATGCTCGGGCTTCTGGCGCTGTTCACGTTCCAGGTCGTGTCCCCGACCGTTGAAGTTGCGATCATCGGCGCGGTGGGGCTCATCGCGATCGACGCGGTCGCCTGGCGGGTGGTCTCCGCGATGTTCGACCGTGAGCGGCTGCTGACCCGCTACGGGAAGAGCTGACCGGCCGGAAAGCCGAGCGTCAGCCGGCCGCGCCGAGCGCGCCGGTGAGCGGGAACCGCAGCCAGGAGAACAGGTCGTCCTCGGGCATCGGCGACGCGAAGTGGAACCCTTGCGCGGACTGGCACCCGAGCGTGCGCAGGATGCCGGCGGCCGACTCGGTCTCCACGCCCTCCGCGACCACCATCAGGTCGAGGGCGCGTCCCAGGTCGACGGCGGCGCGGACGATCGGAACACTCCCCGAGGCCTCGCCCAGACGCCGGACGAACGACCGGTCGATCTTCAGCTCACCCACGGGCAGCCGCTGCAGGTACGCGAGCGACGAGTAGCCCGTGCCGAAGTCGTCGATGGACAGCAGCACGCCCATCTCCTGTAGCGCGTGGAGCGACGCCTGCACGTGGCTGGCTTCCTCGACCATGGAGCGTCTCCGTGACCTCCAGGACCAGCAACTCGGGCTCGACGCCGGTTCGCGGTGAGCAACGCCTCCACCTCGCGCACGAACCGGTCGTCCAGCAGGTTCTTCGCCGACAGGTTCACCGCGATGGGGAGCCGCAGGCCCCGGTCCAGCGCCCGCCGGCAGACGAGGAGTGCTTCGTTCAGCACCCACGTCGTCAGCGGCCGGATGATGCCGGTGCGCTCGGCAAGCGGGATGAACTCGTCGGGGAACATGAGCCCGCGCACGGGATGCTGCCACCGCACGAGCGCCTCGACGCCCACGACCGTCTCGGTCGCCAGCTCGATCTTGGGCTGGCAGTGCAGCACCAGTTGGTTCTGCTCGATTGCGCGGCGCAGCTCGCCCGCCAGCTGGAGCCGGTCGGCCGTGTAGTGGTCGATGTCGGGGGAGTAGAACTCGATGCGTGAGGTCGACTCCTTGGCCTTGTACATGGCGATGTCCGCGCGCCGGAGGATGACGTGGCCGGCGTCGCCGTCCCGCGGGTAGTTCGCGACCCCGATGCTCGGTGCGACCTCCACCGCCATGCCCTCGACCCGGAAGGGCTCCACGAACTGCGCGACGAGCCGGCGGGCCACCTCCTGTGCAGCGTGCCGGTCTCCCGGGACCAGGATGGCGAACTCGTCGCCGCCCAGACGGGCGGGCTGCTCGCCGTCCCGCGTCATCCCGGCGAGGCGTCCGCCCACCTCCGTCAGCAACCGGTCGCCGACGTCGTGACCCAGCGTGTCGTTCACGTCCTTGAACCGGTCGAGGTCCATGAGCACGACGTTCACCTGCGTGGCGGGACCTTCCGGCGTGTCGATCAACTCGTTCAGCCGGCGGGTGAACATCGTTCGGTTGGGCAGCCCCGTCAACTGGTCGGTCATCGCCAGCCGCTCGTTCTCCTCCGCGCGCTCCTTGAGCGACCGCCGCTGCGCGTCGATGCGCCTCGACGCCCCGTAGACGATGCGGAACAGCAGCAGGTACAGCAGGACGAGCCCGCCGAGCGTCACGGCCCACAGCCGTCTCGTATCGGAGGCGATGCCGTTCGCGATGGGGCCGTAGGGCAAGTACAGCTCGAACGCGCCGGCCGGTTTCTGCTCGTTGAACCGAAGGGGGATGTACACCTCGAGCAGCTGGCCGAACTTCTGTTCCGCCACGTTCTCCGCCTCGTTGAGGTCGCTGATGTCGGAGGATGTTTCTCCATTCAGCGCCTCGCGCAGGTCGGGCTCGGTCGGGAACTTCTGGCCGATCAGTGACGTCTCGTCTGAGTACACGACCGTGCCGTCCGGCGACCAGATCTTGACCCGTGCGATGGTGTTGTCGGCGTTCCCTTCCTGGAGGGAGTTGTCGAGCGCAGCGATCTCCGCAACGCTCAGGCCGTTCTTCAGGTCGCTCGGCTGCAGGTTGGACTGGAGGGCCACCTGCGTGACCAGCTGCGCGGAGTTGCGCGCGCTCTGCAGCGCCCGGTTTCGGATGAGCCCGCTCTCCATGCGTGCGAGGCCGATCCCGAGCAGCAGGACGGCGGCCGCGGAGAGCAGGGCGAACTTGCCCACCAGCCCATGGCGAGTCATCTGTCGACTATCGGCCGTCCCGGGAGCCGAATCGAGTGGTCCTAAGGTCTACGGACCACTCCAGGATCGCCCGCTCCAGCACGGCGCCCGACCCAACCGGGGGAGAACGCCGGGCTAAGCCAAACGGCCGCCGTCCCCGTGTAGCGTCTGGACGTGGAGTCCGACACCGGCCGTTTGGAGACCTTTGCCGACGGGGTGATCGCCATCGCCATCACCCTGCTGATCCTGGAGGTGAAGGTCCCCACCGCCAGGGGCGACCAGCTGGCCGCCGCGGTGGTCCACGCCTGGCCCTCCTACGCCGGCTACGCGGTGAGCTTCCTGACCATCGGGGTCATCTGGGTCAACCACCACCACATGTTCAAGCTGATCGAGCGGACCACGCACGCCTTCCTCGTGTTGAACGTGGTCTTCCTGATGACGATCGCGTTCCTGCCGTGGCCGACGGCTCTGGTCGCCGAGTACATCCGCGACCCGGCAGGCCGGCACGTTGCTGCCGCCGTCTACGGGCTGACCATGGTGGCCATCGCGGTCATGTTCAACGTGGTCTGGTGGTACGCATCGAACCGTGGCCGCCTGCTCATCCCGGGGCTCGATCCCACCGCGCTCGCGCGAACGGCGCGGAGCTATCTGCTGGGGCCGATCGTCTACGGGGCGGCGGCCCTGGTCGCTCCGTTGAACGCGTTCGTCAGCCTGTCGATCTACGCCGCGCTGGCCGTCTACTGGCTGCTGCCAGGAACTGGTCCCCGAGCGAGCGGACCGGCGCCGGTCGAGGGAGCGCCGGGCGGGACGTCCTGAGCCGAGTGATCAGCGGGGATCGGATCGGTCGACGTTCCAGTGGCGGCCGGCCGCGGCCATCCAGTTGCCATCGGCCCGCGGGGTGATTCCGAAGCGGCTGATCATGCGCTGGCCGCCCTCCTGGTCGCCGTACAGGATGTCGATGGAGATCGGCTGGCGTGCCTCGATCGCGGCGCGTGCAACGGCGAACTGGGGGTCGGACGGGTCGCGGAAAGCCCCCTGCCAGAATCCGAGGTCGCCCGGCGCAATGTACAGGTCGCGCGTGAGGCGGCGAAACTCCTCCGGACCCGGGTGGTCGGGACTGAAATTGCGCTCGGGATGCAACACCCAGCCGTGCAGCAGGGCGAGGCCGCTGCCGGCGTTGCGCAGCGCGATGGCAAGGTAGATCGCGTCGTCGGTGACGTCGGCGCCCGCGCCTCCGCCGGGGATGCGCAAGTAGTGGTCGTCGGCGAACCCCACCTTCTCGCCGGGATCCTCGAGGCGTGACGTGGTCAGGAGGGGCCGAAGGTTCGTCATCAGCGCCTGTTCGGCGACCCTCGCCGCACGGTTCGCTGAACGCACAGAGGCGAACGTGGCGGTCGCCAGCACCAGCGTTCCCCCCGCCGTCGCGAGCGCCGAGATCGTCACCCAATCCGTCATCGGTGCGCCCGAGCCTCCAGCCCCGGAGGCGTCTTTGTCAATCCGATAGGGAACCGACCGGCAAGACCGGCCGTCGTAGGACCATGTGGCGATCTGCCCTGGCCCTCCCGCTGGCTCTCGGGCTTCTGACGGGCTGCCGGGGGGACGTCAACTCGAGCGCAGCTCCCCCGACGATTGTCTGCGGCGTGACGCTCCACTACGGTGCGGCTGGCGCGGTCGTGGACGACATCGCCCGATACCCGCATTCGCCCGTTCGGCATTCGCTGACGGCCGGCGACGCTCTCTACGTCCGCGTCAGCAGGGACTGCGGTCGGGGGAGCGAGGTGACCATCGAGCCACCCGGGGCCGCCCGAGTGCTGAGGATCGCCCATGCGAGAGATGGTCTGATCGCGGCCGTCGTCCTCAGGCCTCGTTCGAACGTCCTGGGCCGGCTCGTGGCGAGCCAGAGCGGTCGAGTGATCGGAGTCCTGCGCTTCCGGGTGGATCGAGGGCGTCGTCGGCGACAGGGAACCTCGGCGCACACTCCGTCCGTCCAACCGTCTTCAAGGAGGGACAGATGACGCTCAACAAATGGGTCGTCACCGGCGTGATCACCGCCTCGCTGGTGGCGACGATCGGGCTCGGTGTCGCGGCCGCCTTCGGCTCCCGCGACACCGCGCCGGATCGAGCGATCATCGAACGGATCGGTGACGGCAGCACGGTTCGCTGGACGGTGACCTCGCCGGCACAGGTCGAACAGCTGTACACGGACACGGTCGGGCTGCCCGATGCCCCGACGGGCATCTATGCGTGTCCGGCGATCGGTAGCATCTACCAGTACCGCGTGACGTTTCTGGCCGAATCGGACGTGGTGCTGGTGGCCACCTTCGATCCGGGCGGCTGCCGCATCGTCGACCTGCGACCCGGTGGCTCGCGCCGGGCGGAGGGTCCGCCGGTGACCACTTCTGGAGCGACCTTGCCCTGGCGATGGGCATCCATGTCGACTCGGCGCCGATGATTCCCGCTCCCTAGTCCGACTCCCCCTGTCGGACGGCGACGAACGTCGCCGACGGCGCGGGTCGCGGTCACGAACGCGGCCCGCGCCGCTCCCTTTCAGAAGGCCTCCGACGGCGCCGTCCTGGGGTCGGGCCGGCGGACCAGCGAACCGGCCGCCACCACGGCGGCGCCTGCGGAGAATGCCGCGACCACCAGGACGAATCCCGCGGTCGCCGATTCGGCGTTCTGCAGCAGCAGTCCGGCGCCCAGGAACCCGAGCGGCCCCGTCGACGAGATCGCCGTCATGGTCGAGGTCATCACCGTGGGGCGAAGCTCAGCCGGCGTCCGGATCGTGATCGCGGCGAAGAACCTCGGAAAGAACAGACCCGAGCAGACGCCGTTCGCAGCGACCGAGAGGGCGACGGCCCAGGCAGGAATGTCGAACAGCAGCGGCACCGTCGCGGCCGCCATGCCGACGACCGCCAGCCCGGCCGCCCGGTCGCTGGTCTCCTTCGCTCGCGCGGAGAGCAGACCGCCGATCACCGATCCCAGTCCGTATGAGGCCAGGAACCAACCGGCGAGCCGCGCGCCCGAGTCGTATTGCCGGAGGGCCAGCACCGGCAGCGTCGCCAGCATCGCCGTGAACCCGATCTCCATGATCCCCACGCCGACCACTCGCTGCAGCAACGGATGATCACGGGCGATGTAGCGCAGCCCCCGAAGCGGGCTGCGGTCCTCCTCGGTCACCGCGGACGGCGGGATGGGCGGCACCAGCAACAGCACGAGGCCGAACGCGATCACGAACGTCCCCGCGTCGATCAGCAGTACGGCGGACGGGCCGATCAGCGCGATCAGCAGCCCTCCGATCGCCGGCCCGGCGAAGCTCGCCGTTTCGTTCACCGAGCCGAGCAGGCCGGTGACGCGGGTCAGCCGCGTCTCGTCGTCGCCGACGAGCGCGGCGAACACCAGCTGCTGCGAGGAAGCGTAGGCGGGGAAGAACGCGCCGATCGCGAGCCCGATCACCAGCAGGATGGGCAGGCTCAGCACACCGGCCCAGTTCAGGATCGGGATCAGCGCCACCAACGGCGCACGCGTCAGGTCGGACACGAGCATCGTTCGGCGCGGCCCCAGCGCGGCGGCGGGGCGGCCCGCTCGGGATGCCGAGCAGGGCCATCCCGACGAACTCGGCGGCCATCACCGCCCCCATCCGAGCCGGCGAGCCGGTCGTGACCAGCACGAACCAGGGCAGCGCGATCGTGGCCATCTCCGATCCGGTGGTGGAGACGACCTCGGCCAGGAACAGCGCGACGAAGGCTCGTCGATTCGGCGCGGCCACGACGGCCGAAGTGTATGACCGAGGGCGATTTCCAACGGGCAATGATTACAGTCGATCCGGAAGCGCGTCAGGCGTTCGTTGCCGGGGGTGGAGCCCAAGCCCCGATCGGCACGGACGGCGGCACCACCAGGAAACTGATCAGCAGGCTGGTGAACGCGGCAAGTCCCACGGTCCCGAACCACAGGTCGAAGGGCCACGCCATCCCTCCGACGCTCCACTGCAACAGGAAGTAGACGAACCACATCGCGAACGGCGGCATCAGGGCGACGATCCGATACGCGATCGGGCGATCCGGCTCTGGGCCCAAGCGGGCGATCAGCGCGTCCGCCACGATGCCGCCCACGGCCGCGGCCGCGATCGACCAGCCGAGCGTGAAGTCGGTCAGCGCGCACATCAACACGGCCGTGACGGTGAACATGATGGTCACGCTCCCCGGTGGCAACCGCCATCGCCGGAGTGCCAGCAAGACCGGCGCCATCAACACCAGGTTCGTCACCACGATGCGAGCGACGCTCTCTGCCTGGACGCTCCCGACGACCGGCGGGAACGACCCGATGCCGGCGGGTAGGTCACCCAACGAAAGCGACGGCGACCAGTCCACGAACGCCGAAAGCCACTGGAACATGAACGCGGCCAGCGCGGTCAGCAGCGTCAGCGAAATCAGTGGCGGCAGGACGTCGTGCAGCGACAGGACCGATGGATAGTGCCTCGGCGCATGCCACGCCGAGCGCAGCGGCGCCGCGATCAGCATGCCGCCTCCTGCGAAGAGCAGCAGGTGGAACGGTGCGATGACCCGCGCCACGCCCGTCTCCGCGCCCAGGATCGTGTGCCAGATGAGGTCGCCCCCAACCCCAACAGTGGCGAGCGCGATGCCGACCACGGCAAACGGATACCGAAGCCGGAACCACAGTACGCGCTGGAACTCGGGCTTCGGGGCGACATCCCGGCGGTACAGGTGGGGGTTGCGCGTCATGACCCACGCGGCGGTGATCGTGAAGCCGAAGTAGAGGAGCCCGTGCCACGGCGTGAAGAAGCTCCCGAGCGCCCCGTTCTGCAGGTTGATGTGGTTCCACCCATCCAGGAACAGTCCGAGGATCAGGGCGCAGCTGAGCAGCGCGCAGATGAGGTCTTCCCTCCATAGCTGCCGGCGGGTGTCGGACGAGACCCCGTCTTCCGAGGTCGGTCGAACGACGCCATCGACCGGCTGCTCCATGGCGAAACCTCCCGGGTGCCCGTCCCAGCGGACGAATGCAATCAGGTGCTGGGTCCATGGTCAAGGCTGGGGGTGCGCGCATCCCGAGAGGGTTCGGCCGCCGATGAGATCGCCGACGTATAACGCAAGGGAGTGAAGGGGCGCATCCGGAACCTCGCGGGGTTCGCGGCGCTGATGGTTGGGGCTGCCGCGTGCACGAGCGCGCCCGTGCCCCACGCGGCGGCGCCTTCCATCCTGGATTCGCCCGCGATCCAGCTGGCCGACGTGGGCGGCTACCGGCTGGCGTACGAGTGCGCTGGGGCAGGAAGCCCGACCGTGATCCTGGAGGCGGGATACACGGCGTCCGGGATCGACACGTACGGGGAGACGATTCTTCCCGAGATCGCGAAACACACGCGCGTCTGCACGTACGACCGGGCGGGCGACGGGCTCAGCGACGCGCGGCCCTCCTCCGTGCGACCGGTCACCGGGGGGACCCAGGCGAAGGAGTTGCACGCCATGCTGGCGGCCGCCGGGGTCGCTCCGCCGTACGTGGTCGTCGGCCATTCGTACGGCGGCATGGTCGTCCGGGAGTTCGCCCGTCTGTATCCGGAGGCGGTCGCCGGCATGGTCTTGCTCGACGCCTCGAGCGAACCGGAGATCCCCGTCTACGAACGCCTCCATGCCGGCCCGTGGATCGACGGGACGGTCGAGCCTGGTCCGAACCAGCGGCTGGACATGCGCGCGACGGTCCGGGAGCTCCTGAGGTCGCCCGGACTTGGCGACCTGCCGCTGATCGTGGTGACGGCGGGCGTTCTGCAGGATCAGTGGCTGAGCACGGTGCCGGCGCTGGCGTCCCGCGCGCAAACCCGGCTGGCCGGGCTGTCGTCGAACTCCATCCACGCGCTGGACCGCGGCGAGGGCCACTTCATACCCGACAACGACCCGGGCACGGTCATCCGGGCTGCGCTCGCCGTGCTGGCCGCGGCGCGCGCGGGAGCGGCCCTGTCGCCGTGCGCGTCCATCTTCGGATCGGACTCGGGCCTCGAGTGCCTGCGGACCGGGCAGGTCGCGAAGCTACGCGTCGGCTCCTGAGGCCGCGGCCGGCCGCACCTCGACCTGTTCGTCGCGAATCCGGATCTCGTAGGCGGCAACGGGACGCATCGCCGGCCCGCGCATGACCCGGCCGTCGTTCAGGGAGAACATGCTCCCGTGCGCGGGGCACGTCACGGCCACGATCGAACCGAAGGACTTGACGGGTCCGTCGTGCAGTTGCGCGCCCTGGTGGGTGCAGCGATTGCCGATGGCGAAGAGCCGGTCGCCTCGCCGATAGAGCAGTACGTCCTCTTCGCCGACGTTCGCGGAGACGGGCTCCCCGTCTGGAACGTCCGCCAAGGAAGCCGCCCTCACCCAGCCCTCGCCGGCATCTTCCGTCACTGTTGCCTCCTCCCAGACCCGTTGGGCGTTTCACGGTAGCGCAGCAGGGAAGGGTCCAACCGAAGCCATTCGATATTGGAGGGATCGATTCATGCCGCAGAACAGTTCCGTCGACACGGTCAAGGGGAAGTCGAATCAGGCGAAGGGCAAGGCCCAGCGGGCCGCCGGCAAGGCAACGGGCAACGAGCGACTGAAGGCGAAGGGCGCCGCCAATCAAGCGAAGGGCAAGGTCCAGGAAGCAAAGGGCAAGCTCAAGCGCTCCACGGGCTGACGGTCAAGCTGTGATCACGACTCAATGGGGGAGATGGCGGCCGCCGATGATAAGGGCGTGTTCCTGTGGTTCGTCATCAGGTGGCTCGCGAACGCGGTGCTCTCGATCCGCGAGGCTCACCGTGACATGTGGGGAAGCTGACTCGCTGACGCGCTAGCTCTTGCGATGAAGGGCCGCGACCAGACGTCCGACGGGACCGGAGAGCCCTGACTTCTTCGCGAACGCGAGCGTCTTCGCGTCCGGCTCGGGGAGCGGCCGCGTCAGGTCCACCTCGGGGATGGGCAGGTCGGTGGGGATCGCCGCCACCTGCCGGGCCCGCTCCACGTAGTCGAGATCGCGGGCGACCTTCCCGAGTGCCGGCGCACCGGGGGTCTTCTGTGCGGCTGCCACCACTTTCGCCAGGCTGCCGTGCGCGGAGATCAACGCGCTCGCCGTCTTGTCGCCGATCCCCCGTACACCCGGGAGGCCATCGGACGGGTCCCCCCGGAGCACGGCGTAGTCGAGATACCGGCGCCCGGGGATCCCGTACTTCTCCGCGATGTACGACTCGTTCACGACCGCGAGATCCGAGACGCCCTTCCTCGGGTACAGCACCCGGATGTTCGGGTCGCGCACGAGCTGGAACAGGTCACGGTCGCCGGAGACAATGGCGACCGGCCCCTTCGCGCGGGCGGCCAGCGATCCGATGACGTCCTCGGCCTCGTAGCCCTCGAAGCCGACGACCGGTATCCGCAACGCCTCGAGGAGCCGGAACATGATGGGCATCTGCGGCTCGAGGCGGTCCTCGGCCTCCTCCTGCTGGCTGCCGGGGAGGGCCCGCGCGGACTTGTATTCCGGCAGCAGCTCGACGCGCCAGCCCGGCCGCCAGTCCTCGTCGGTCGCACAGGCGAGGAACGCAGGGTCGTGATCGACGACCAGCCGCGCGAGCATGCTCAGGAAGCCGTATGCGGCGTTGATCGGCTGCCCGGCGGCCGTGGAAATCGAGTCGGGGTTCGAGAACAGCGCCCGGTACACCAGGCTGGAGGTGTCGACCAGCAGCGTGAGGCCCTTCGCCACCGGCCGATCGTAGCCGATCGCCCGGGGCCTCCCGATGACGAGCCTGATCGCGGATACTGAGCGGCCATGGACACGGCGTCCGCGACCGACGTTCCCGTCAAGCCCGCGAA
Organism: uncultured Actinomycetota bacterium; assembly: GCA_963770955.1. Classification (GTDB taxonomy): domain Bacteria; phylum Actinomycetota; class UBA4738; order UBA4738; family UBA4738; genus DASPTB01. The sequence goes on along the minus strand of CAVYRK010000005.1, from coordinate 12,409 downwards.
CGGGCTGCACGACTTCGCGAGAGGCCCGGTCCTCGCCATCGCGGCCGGGACCACGCTCTTCCTGATCGCCGTCTCGTGGCGGTACGGCTACCACCGCGACGAGCTGTACTTCCTGGAGGCCTCCCGGCATCTGGCGTTCGGCTACGTGGATCAGCCTCCGGCGCGGTTCTCGTGGCGTGGATCGACCGCGTGCTGCTCGGCAACACGCTCGTCGGCCTTCGCTTGATCCCCGCGTTGGTCGACGGCGTGGTGGTGGCGATGACGGGACTGATGGCCCGCGAGCTGGGCGGCCGCCGGTTCGCGCAGTACTTCGCCGCGCTGTGCGTGGCGGTCAGTGGATTCCTGGTCATCGGGCACCTCGAGGGGCCGACGATCTACGACGCGCTGAGCTGGGCGCTGGTCTCGTTCCTGGTGATGCGCATCCTGCGAACGGGGAACGTACGGCTCTGGCTCTGGGTCGGCCTGACGGTGGGCGTCGGCATCGAGTTCAAGGAATCGATCCTGTTCCTGTGCGGAGCACTGATCATCGGCCTGGTCGTCAACCGGCAGGCGCGCGAGCTGCGGAGCCCGTGGCTGTGGGCCGGCGCGGGGATCGCGGTCCTGCTGTGGGCGCCCAATCTCGTCTGGGAGGCAACACACCAGTGGCCCGTCTTCGAGATGGATGCCAACCTGCGGGCCGAGCACTCGGGCCTGAGCTACGCGATCCAGTTCCCGTTCATCTCGATCCTGGCCATGGGCCCGATCGTCGCGCCGGTCTGGATGGCCGGCTGGTGGGCGCTGCTGCGCCGGGAATCGCTCCGCCGCTACCGGAGCTTCGCGATCGCGTTCGAGTTCCTCTTCGTGGCCCTGTGGCTCTACGTTCCCGACCGCTTCTACTACATGGCGCCGCTGTACACGGTCATGTTCGCGGCGGGCGCGATCGTGACCGAGGAGGTGGCCGAGGGCGCTTCCGGCTTCTTCCGCGTCCGGCCGCACCGCCGGAGGATGTGGACTTCACGGCGGCAGGCCGTGTGGAACGCCGTGATCGGTGGTGTGCTGCTGCTCGCCATCGCCCTGCCGCTGGTGCCCCCGAACGTCCTTCGGACGGTGCCCCTGCAGAACGTGAACTACAACCTGGGCGAGGAGATCGGGTGGCCGGCGCTCGTCGGACAGGTGGCCCAGGTGTGGAGCTCGCTGCCCGCCGGCGAGCGGTCCTCCGCCGTGATCGTGACGGGCAACTACGGCGAGGCGGGCGCGATCGATCGCTTCGGCGCCGCCGACGGGCTGCCGGTCGCCTACAGCGGCCACAACTCCTTCTGGTGGTGGGGACCGCCGTCGCCCGCGACGGGCACGACGATCGCGGTCGGCTTCTCCCGCCAGGACCTGGCTCCGTATTTCCGGACCGTGACGCTCGCAACGACGCTGCACAACCCCTACGGGGTGCAGGATGACGAGGAGGGCAACCCGGTGTGGGTCTGCACAGGGCAGCGGCGACCGTGGCCGGCCATCTGGTCCGACTTTCGGCACTACGGCTGAGTCGGCTCGCCTACGACCAAGGTCCGATCAAGCGCCCCAGCCGGGGAAGCCGATCCTTCAAGGGACATGCGTGAACGGAGACTGCTCGGCCGCGGCTTTCTGGTCCTCGCGATGGCGGGGTCGCTCGCGCTCGCGGCGACCGCGGCAATGGCCCAGGGCCACTCCGCGACCCCGGCCAACGGCCGCGCGGGGAGCAGGTCCGTGAGCGTGTCCGGGAGCGCGTGGAATCCCGTCAAGACCGCTGTGACGCGGGGTGCCAGAGTCACCTGGAAGAACCCCACCTCCGTCGCCCACGACGTCGTCGCCTACGGTGGCAACTGGTCGTTCAGCCAACCGCTTTCGAACGGTCAGTCGGCGAGCTACGTGTTCTCGACCGCCGGCACGTTCCTGTTCCGGTGCACGCTCCATTCGTACATCTCCGGCGGCGTGTGCCACGGGATGTGCGGCCGGGTCATCGTCCAGAAGTAGCTCCGACCTGTGCCTTCGGGCTCGGGAACGCAATCGCTCCGACAGGCGTATACAAGGCGACCGAGATCGCCCGACGCAGGCCTGTGCTCCCGGTCGGGCCGGTCGGGAGGCAGCCATGCGTGGAAAGCCGGTCGTCCTGCTCGTCGTCGTGATCGGCGCGCTCGCCGCGTGCACCCAGTCGCCGTCGACGCCGTCGCTGGTCGTGCACCGCGCCCGGGGCCCAGCCGACCTCTTGGTCCTGGGCTCGAAGACCGGTGTGATCTCGGTGAACGCCGCCACCGGCGCGACCCCGTACACCGGTCCGGGTGTCCCCGTGCCCACCGACTGGTCCACCGTGTTCACCGCCGTCCACACGGGTGGAACCACCTCGATCCGCACCGCGCAGACCGCGACCGGCAGGACGGTGGCGGTCACCTCGGTTCGGGGGAACTGGGACGTGCGTGTGGCCTCGCCGAATGGGGACCGCATTGCGCTCATGGCGCCGTTCCGCAGCGGCGCCTCGCCCTGGTCGCCGGGACCCCGTGCATCGACGGCGATCGTCGTCGCCGATCCCACAGGCGCCCGTCCTGCGATGCGGTTCCACCTGCAGGGCAACTTCGAACCCGAGGCGTTCTCGACGGACGGCAAGCGGCTGTTCATGATCAGCTATCTGCCGCCCACGCAGCCGGCGTCCTATCGCGTCGTCGGCCTGAGCCTCAATCGCGGGACCGTGTTCCCGCTGTTCGGGCGCGAGAAGCAGTGGGTCGGCCAGATGAGCGGCACGCGCCTGATGCAGACTCCGGCTCCCAACGGGGACTTCCTGTTCACGCTGTACTCGAGCCAACCACCGAAGTACGCGCAGGGGTACGACTACGTGGAAGCCTCCGCAAGGAAGCCGGTCGCGTTCGTGCACACGCTGAACCTCGACTTCGGCCAGGCTGTGTGCGTTGGACTGCCGAAGCCGCTGTGGGGCGGCAACCCGCGGTACGAGGCGATCGTCTCGTCCGGCGTCGACTCTCGCGTGTACGTGATGGATACGTCGCGTGGGCTGGTTGCCGTGATGAGCTCAGACACGTTGCACGTGATCCAGACGGCGAAGGTGGACTTCGGGCTGCCTGCCGTCGGGTCGCAGACCCAGGCAGCACTGGCGCCGAACGGCCGCACGCTCTACGTGTCGACCGGCCGCGCCATCGTGGCTCTGGATGCCATGACGCTCGTCCCGGTCGCGAAATGGAACCTTCCGCAGACGGTTTCGGGCCTGGGCGTGAGCAGCGACGGCGCGCGTCTGTACGTGACGCTGCCGGGCGAGGTCGAAGCGCTCAACGCGACGACCGGGAAGCCCATGTGGAGCATGCGAGTCCCAGGCGTGGAGGGCATCCGCTCGGTGGCTGCGGCGACTTCCTGATTTCGTCAGTCTCCGAGGGACGCGGTCGAGACGGGAAGGTCGCCGCCGATCGTCGTTCCCCGGCCGAGACCGGACCGAACCTCGAGCCGGCCGCCGAGCGCCTCCAGCCGGTCGGCCATTCCCTGCAGCCCGGATCCGTGTCCGTTCGCGTTCGGGTCGAACCCCGCCCCGTCGTCGGTGATGTCGAACGACAGCCGGCCGTCCCGCTCGGACAGGCGCACGATCACCCCGGTCGCGTCCGCGTACTTGGCCGCGTTCTGCATCGCCTCCAGCGTGCAGAAGTACACGGCCGCTTCCAGCTCCTGCGGATAACGGTTCACTCCCTCAGCCTGCACCGTGATCGGCACTGCGCTCTTTCGCGCCTGCGCCTCCAGCGCGCTCACGAGCCCCTTGTCCTGCAGCAGCGGCGGGTAGATGCCGCGCGCCAGGTCCCGCAGGTTCTCCAAGGCCTCCTGTGTCTCCGATACCAACTGATCCGCGAGCTCGCGTTCCTTCTCCGGATCCTTGCCGACCATGGCGCCCATGAGGCGCAGCTTCACCGCCAGCGCGACCAGCTGCTGTTGCGCGCCGTCGTGGATGTTGCGCTCGAGCCGGCGCCGCGCCTGGTCCTGGGCCGCCACGATGCGCTGGCGCGACGCCCGCAGCTCCTCGATGAGGCGCGCGTTGGAGAGCACCAGGCCCGCCTGCGACGCCACGTCCGCGATGAGGCGCTCGCCGGACTCCGACAGCGGTTCGCGCGCGAGGCATCCGAACCGAGATCGCGCCCAGCAGCTCGCCCTGGTCGGTGACCGCCGCGGCGAACTCGCCCTCGGGCATCGGCGGCATCGCGCCGCCCTGGACGCGGATGACCGCCGTCCCCGGCGCGTGCGCCCGACGACGCCTCCGCCCGCAGCTCGTCGCCCACCCGCAGCCAGACCACGGTCCGCTCCGCGCCCGTGCCCGCGGCGACGATCTGCGCCATCTGCGGCAGCACGTCCTCGGCGGCGTACGTCCCGGCGATGCGCTCCGCGAAGTCCGACAGGACCTCGTAGGGCGTCGCGCGCGACCCGTAGACGACCCGGTTGGCCAGCCTCCGCGCCCACTGCCTGACCGGCTGAAAAGCCACGGCGACCACCGCCGCCGCGACCGCGGACAGCAGCGGGCTGCGGTTGTTCCCGACGAGCGTGCCGATGCCGACCACGAGCCCGACGTAAACCAGCGTGATGAACACCGCCAGCGTTCCATAGATCACCGCCCGGTTGATGACCACATCGATCTCGTACAGGCGGTACTTCAGGATCGCGATCGCGACCGCGATGAAGAAGAAGATGGTCGCGGCATCCTGAATCGCGACGACCACCTGTGCGCTGGAGATGATCGTCGCCAAGATGGTGACGAGCACAAGGACCGCTCCCACCGCGAACCATTTGAGCTGGAGGCGCTCGTCGCCCGTGGACCGCCTATACCTGACGACCACCCCGATGATCGACGCGGCGAAGGTCGCCAGGAGCGGGAGGGCGAGCACGACAAGGAACCCGATCGTTTCCAAGCCCGTCGGGCTGGACTGCTTCTGCTGGAACGGATCGCTCCAGGAGAGCGTGGAGAAGAATGCCGACGCGCCGATGGCGATGCTCCACGCGGCCGCGACCGCCTTCGTGACGACACTCCACCGAGGCGACAGCGGGCGGCCGGTCGGGAACAGGAGGAACAGGATCGTGATCGCGGCAAGCGGGACGAAACCCGTCCAGGTTCCCAGCCACGCCATCAGGTTCCCGGCCGGGAGCGAGCCCGGCTCCGTCCACAGTGCGTGAACGCCGTAAGCCGAGGAGAACCCGGAGACGCCGAGGGAGACCGCGGCAGCCAGGAAGAGCCAGCCGATCCGGTTCTCCGGACGGCGGGTCACCAGCAGGATGCCGATGGCGGCGGCCGCAGCATTGGTGACCGCGTTGAGAACGTTGGCGAAGTTCCACGACAGGTTGGCCTGGGCATTGGCTCCCGGTGGAAGGGCAACGTGCCGGTCGACGTACATGAAGATGAGCTGTCCGGCCATCAGCAAGATGGCGGCAATCCCGGCCGACCAGGCAATCCGGGAGGCGGTCTTCTGGCTCATCGTGACGATTCTGTCGCCGTGGGACCTGGAACGAAAGGGTGGGGCCGCGAGAGTCCCGGGGGAGGCAGACCTCCCCGCCGAGGGGCGTGCCTGCCCATCCTCGGAAACCGGTGGGCTGCCTCGCGACTCTGACCCCGCGATGGACGGGCTTCTCGACCGCCCGCAGGAGGCTCCGGCTCAAGAGCCGCCCGCGCCTCCGGCGTCGCCGAGCAGGCGCAGCCGCCTCGGGGCCGCGCTCGGCGTGGCCTCCGCGCTGCTGCTCGTCGCGTCCTTCATCTGGGCGCATCACTGGGGTCCGCTGGCCGACACGATCGTCATCGCGTGGCTGCTCGCGTGGCCGAGCGCGATGATCGTGTCGGGGATCGCTCTTTCGAAGAAGGACGCAGGCCGGAACTTCGCCCGGGTCGGCCTGGTCCTGTCGATCGCTTCGCTCGTGATCCTGCTAACAGTCGGCGTCGCGGTGGGCTTCGGAGCCGACCCCTCGTCCTTCTGCGGCGGCGGCTGAACCCGGCGCGTCAGTAGGCGTCGATGTCTCGGAGCCGCTGGTCGCTGATGCCGAAGTGGTGCGCGACCTCGTGGACGATGGTGTGGCCGATCAGCCCCCGCAACTCGTCGTCGTTCCTGGCGATGCGCTGGATGTTCTCCCGGAACAGAGTGATTCGGTCGGGCAGGGCGCCGGCATAGTGGTTGCCTCGCTGCGTCAGGGGAACGCCCTGATACAGGCCCAGGAGCCCCGGCTGGCCGCTGGGTGCCCGGTCCTCGACGAAGACCTCGACGTTGTCCATGGTCTCGCGAATCCAGTCGGGAAGGCCGTCCATGGCTTCCGCCGCCAATTCCTCGAACCGCTCCTCGGTCGCCCGCACCCCTCGATTATCCTGGCTTGGTGCTCCTACGCCCGGCTCAGGTGCCCTGGACGACGCGGAACCGGTTCCCGTCGGGGTCGCGGAACGTGAACATCGGCGGCACGCCGCCTCCGAAGTTCAGCACCTCCGCGTCGCTGTCCACGCCCGCCGAGCGCAGCCCGGCGTGGTCGGCCTCCACGTCCTTCGTGAGGAAGCTGATCTCGACCGGCTGGTCGCTCGACTGCGCCTGCACGAGTGCGATCGTCGTCGTAGCCCCGGGCGGCCCGACCTCGAGCCAGCGGTCGCCCTGCCCGAACGGCATGTCGCGTTTGATCTCGAACCCGAGCGTCCCCGTGTAGAACTCGAGCGCCTTCTCCTGGTCGCCGACGGGAACGATCACCGTCGCGATCTGCGTGATGCTCGTCGTGTCTGCCACCACGACCTCCCTTCGTCGCCCGACTGCCGATGCGGACGCTACTTCTCCAGCTGTTCCTTGAGCGTTCCCACTCGCTCGCGCCAGTACGCCTTCATGCGGTCGGCTTCCTTCGCGCTCGGCAGCCGTGAGTGCTCCAGCGCGACCTGGCTCTTCCCGGCGCCCTTGGACGTGAAACCGACGGCCACCCGCGTGGTGCCGTCGTCCCAGTCGAAGCGCGCCGACCTCGGCTCGATCGCCGTGCGGACGCGGAGCTTGCCGTCGGGGAGCCAGCGCCTGCGGCGCGACGCGTTCACGAACGCCTCGTACAACCGGTCGACCGGCACCGCGACCGTCTTCGATGCGGTGACGGAGAACCCGTCGGCGTGCTCGCCGAGCGCGCGTCCGACGCGGGCCCGCTCGTAGCTCACGGTCACCGACTGCGACGACCAGCCGTCCAACCCCTGCTCCTGGTTGATCCACCGGGCGATCTCGGTGTGCGATCGATCGGCCGCGCCCCAGTCATCGAGGAGGTCGAACCACTCCTCCCAGCCACGCCCGGTGCGCTTCCGGATGGCCTCGTCCGACATCGTCAGCGTGACGCCGCCGTTGACCTTGCCGTCGGCGCCGAGCAGCTTCGCGCGCGCGGCGGCGTAGCTCTCACCGGTCTTCTCCATGCGGATGCGCACGAGGCGCTTGAAGGATCGCTGCCTGGTCATGACGTGCTCCTCTCGCGGCGGCAGCCCCGCGACTCACGCTCGCGACGCTCCGCCGGTACGAGCAGCACCTGACCGGCGTCCCGAGGGCTCGAGCCCCCTTTGCCCCCGCTTCTGCCGGCGGCGTGAGCGCCGGAATCGGAGGTTGGGCGCAGGACGGCGCCACGGTCCACGCTAGCAGCGGCCGTGTGGTTGGACAACCGGGGGGAACGCGCCACTCAAGCGGTTTCGGACGAGGACCCCGCTGCGGCCGACGCGGGGAGCGTCACCGAGAACCTCGCTCCGCACGGGGTGAGGTTCACGGCCTCCAGGTGCCCGCCCATGGCCTCGACCATCCTCCGAGCGAGCGTCAGTCCCAGCCCGGATCCGGGCCCGGATCTCGCCGGGTCGGCACGGTAAAAGGGTTCGAAGATCATCGGGAGATCGTCGGCGGCGATGCCGTCGCCCGTGTCGTCGACGCGCATTTCCAGCCCGGCGTCGGAGTGGCCAGCCTCGATCCGGATCGTCCCGTCGGCGGGCGTGTGGCGAACGGCGTTGGAGAGCAGTGTCTGGAGCACACGCACGAGGTGCGGCGAGCAGCGAGTGTCGGCGGCCCCATCGAGCGTCAACTCGAGGGCCAGACGCTTGTCGTCGGCCAGCGGCTGGACGGCTGCGACCGCAGACCGCACCACGTCCACGACCCGAGCCCGCTTGGATTCGGCTTCGATGGCCCCGGCCTCGACCTGCGCGAGCTCGAACAGATCGTCGACCAGTCCAACGAGCTGGTCGACCGAGCGCCGCATCTCTGCGGCGTATCGCCGGAACGTCTCCGTGTCGTCGACGACGCGGTCGTCGATCGCCTCGGTCATGGCGCGCAGGCGGGCGAGTGGGGTGCGCAGGTCGTGGGAGACGGCCGTCACGAGGTCGCGTCGCCGCGCCTCGAGCTCGCGCTCGCGGGCGGCGGCTCGCGCCAGTTGGTCGGCCATGTCATCCACCGCGCGGCCCAGAGCGTCGAGCTCCGTTCCCGCATCCAACGGCCCCACCCGTGCCTCGAGGTCTCCCGTCGCCAGCCGCTGTGCGGTCGCCGACAGCCGGTCGAGGGCGCGCGTCTGCGCCCCCGCCAGCGCAAGTGCCGCGCCGACGCCCGCGCCGGCCGAGTAGATCAGGAACACGGCCACGACCGTTGCGTCGTGCCCGTCGACGAACATCACCGCGCTGAGGACCGCGAGGTTCGCCAATGCGACGGCCGCGCCGACGAACGACACCGTCGCGAGTCCCTGGCGAACCGAAAGCCGCGGAAGCAGCAGACGCACCGCGCCGATCGCGGCGATGGTCGACAGGAGTGCCGGGACGATGAGCCAGGCGATGTGCCGGAGATCGTCGGCGTGCATCCCGGCCGCGGCGGCCGCCAGGAGCGTCCCGACCGCGCCGGCCGCGGCCGGAACGAGGAGCAGCGCGATGGGCCGCCAGGCCTTCACGCTCACGGATCGAACCGGTAGCCGACGCCCCACACCGTGACAAGGTGCCGCGGTGACGATGGGTCGGTCTCGATCTTTTCCCGCAGGCGGCGGATGTGGACGGTGACGGTCGACGAGTCGCCGGCCCAGGCGAAGTCCCAGACGCGCTCCAGCAGTTCCGCGCGAGAGAAGGCAGTGCCCGGATGGGACGCGAGCAGCGCGAGGAGCTCGAACTCCCGGCGCGTGAGCGAGACGGGACTGTCGGCGAGGCGAACCTCACGGCGGCGCACGTCGACACAGAGCTCTCCGTATTGCAATGCGGGCCGAACCGTGCGGTCGTGGTCGGTCCGGGCCGAACGGCGCAGCACCGCCCGGACCCGAGCCACGACCTCGCGAGGCGAGAACGGCTTCGTGACGTAGTCGTCCGCGCCGACCTCCAGTCCCACCAGGCGATCCGACTCCTCGCCCTTCGCGGTCAGCATGATCACCGGCGTGTTGGCGGTTTCCCGTGCGCGCCGGAAGACCTCCAGGCCGCCGATTTCCGGCAACATGAGGTCCAGCAGGACGAGGTCCGGGGGCTCGGCGTGCCAGAGCCGGAGCGCCTCCCTCCCGTCCGAAGCCGTCTCCACGAGGAACCCCTCTCGGGTCAGATAGCGAGAGAGGATCTCGCGCACCAACGGCTCGTCGTCGACGATGAGAACGGTGGCTTCCGGCATCTCGTCCATTCTCCAACGAAAGTTGTTTCCAAAGCCTTATCCCGTGAGCCCGGCCCGGACCGCGGGCCGTGGGGGCCCGGCCGATTGGCCGGGCCCCAGTTGCTGCGTGGGTCCTACACGGACGCGAGACCAGCCGATCCGGCCGGCAACCCGCTTCCGCCGGCGATCGGCGACAGCGCGCCGTGGGCGCGGAATGCGCTGATCGTTCCGTCACCGCCGTTCAGCACGTACAGGAACCGCCCGTCGGGCGTGAAGGTCTCGTCGGCCGGCGCCGCGCCGGTGGTACCGGCGACCGCCTCTCGCAGGCGAAGCAGCCCCGCAGCGTCGATCGAGTACCGCGACACCGTGTTGCTGCCCGTGTTCGCCACGAAGATGTCGTGCCGGTCCGGACTCAGCGCCGCCCAGCAGACCGACGACTGCCCGTTGGGCACGGAGGCGGACCGCACCGTCACGGCGCCGGAGCTGGACACCGTGTAGGACGAGACCGCGCTCTTCCCGGCCGCGCCGCCGAAGGCCTCGGTGGGCACCAGGTACCGGCCGGCGAAAACGAATCCGAACGGCGTCTGGCCTGCGGACGGGTGCGTGGCCGGCCCGGTCGCCCGCCCCGATGCACGCACGCGGTACGTGTCGATGAGATTCGTGTTCTTCTCCGTCACGGCGAGCACCTCGCCGCCCAGGCCGAAGCTGATCTCCGCGGGCCCGACGCCGGAACCACTCAATGGGCGGGTCGATCCGGGGATCGGCTGGAGTCCGCTCGACCCCAGTCGGAAGCCGCGGATCGAGTCGCTGCCCGCGTTGACGACATAGACGAGATCGCCCTGCACGGCGACGCTGACCGGGTCCGTCCCGCCCGAGGGGACGGTGTTCACCAGCTGGACGCCGAGCGTCATCGTGATCTTCAGCGCCGACACCGAGTTGCTGCCGGCATTCACCGCCAGCAGCCAGCGGCCGCTGCGGGCCACGGCGAGCGCGCCCTGACTACCGAGGCCCGCCCCGTTCCGGTGCCGCCCGTGCCGACGGTGCCAGCCGGATGCAGGCGGCCGCCGGCGTCGCGAAGGAACACGGCGACGCTGTTGCCGCCGGTCGTGTTGGTCAGGCTGTAGACGGCGCCGGTGATCCGGGGGCCGGCGACGGCCGCCGGCGCGCTCGTGCCGATCAGGGGAAACACCGTCACCGCCGCCAGGGCGACGACAAGGGCGTATCGCTGCATCGTTCGTCTCATTCGAGGACCTCCGTTCACTGTTCCGATGCGGATGGGTCGTTCGGACGCGTGACCTCACCTCCCCCTTGGTTGCTGTCGCGGACCACGCTAGGAAGGAGGTCTTACGGGGAGCTATCGGAGGTGCTACGGAAGTCGAACGGTTGCCGTCACGAGGTGCGCGACCATGCGCCGACGAGCGCGTGGATCATCACGGTGCCGGTGTCGCCGACCTCGCTCTCGATCCGATCGGCCAGGCCGTCGACCACGACGTCCTCCGCGCCCTCGGCACCGACTCGCAGCCAGGTGTCGAGCAAGCTCCTCGCGGTCTCCTCCAGATAGCGGTAGCCCGGCCATCCGGGGCCGCCGCCGATGATCGCGTCGACCGTGAGCCGTGGCTCGGGGAGTCCCGCGCGCAGGTACGTTCCCCGCAGCGCGAGTCCCATCTGGCCGTAGGCGGCCCGCCCGCTGGCGAGTGCCGCGATGCGGACCCGCTCCACCCGCTCGAGCGTCGGTGACGGCGGGAACGAGATCCACTGCCGCGACACCTGGGACTCCTGGAAGACCACCAACCCGCCGGGTCGAAGGAAGGTTCGAAGACGCGCGAGGACGGCGACCGGGTCGGGCAGGTGCATGAGCACCAGGCGACCCACGATGGCGTCGAACGGACCGGGCAGGTCGACCGTGGCCACGTCTCCGGAGTGGACCTCCACGTTCGCGAGCCCCGTCTCCCGTGCCCGTCCCTGGGCAACGGCCGCGCTCGGCGGGTCGAGCTCGACGCCGGCCACCGAGCCGGACGACCCGACCATGCGCGCCACGGTGATCGCGACGTCGCCCGCGCCGCTCCCGACGTCCAGCACCCGCATGCCGGGGGCGATCCCCGCCCGCTCGAACAGCGAGACGGTCGAATCGTGGAGCAGCTGATCCTGCAGGGTCAGCCGACGCAGCTCCTCCTCGGAGCGACGCAGCGGATACGCTCGCGGCGCGCCCGAGCCCGGCTGATCGATGCTCACGGCGAGGGGATCGGTCCGCGCGGGCGGCGAACATCGGGGAAACGAAGAGCGGCCCCCAGTGTGGAGGCCGCTCCCGTCAGGTCGGATTGCAGAGGTGCTCCCTCGTCAGACGTCCATCATTGCTTTCTTCTTGGCGGCCTCGTACTCCTCCGCCGTGATCTTGCCCTCGTCGCGCAGCTTCGCGAGCTTCGCGACCTCGTCCGCCGCGGAATACCCGGACATCCGAGCCTGCGCCTGCTGCGCCTGCTCCATCATCTCCTTGTCCTGCTCCGTCATCTTCGGACGCGCGATCAGGTAGATCATTGCGCCGATGAACGGAAGGATGAAGATCAGGATGATCCACCCCGCCTTCGCCACCCCAGACAGATCGTTCCGACGGAAGATGTCGGCGAAGATCATGATGAAGATCCAGATGGCCATGAACCAGAAGAAGAAGATCAACATCGACCAGAGGATCTCGCCAAAGGTCGTCGTCGCTACCATTCGGCCCCCTTGCTATTCGACAGTGCGAAGTGCGGAACTCCCGCATTCGACGGTACGGACCTTTTCACGGGGACGCGCCGAGGTCAAGGAGAGCGGGACAGTTTTCTGGGGTCTTGACCGCTTTGCGCCGATGGTGA
>CAVYRK010000004.1:0-237805 GCA_963770955.1 uncultured Actinomycetota bacterium | reverse complement strand
GGACCCACCCAGGGTCGCGGCGCCGCTCCACACCGCGGCCTTACTTGTCAGGACGTGCCAACCCCAGCGCTCACGAGGCCCCGGCCGCACGCGTGCCGCTCATGCAGGACGAGCAGGAGCGTCGACCCCAGGAATCTGTTCTGCTGCGAACGACTATGTCCGCCGAGCGACTCGGGCCTAATCGGCGTCCCGCGGGTCCATCGGGCGCGTGTCGAACGGCCGAACCGAAACCTCGGCTGAGTAGACGGTCGACTCGCTTGGCCTCGCGAGGAGGCCGTCGAGGCTGAGCTGAAAGTCGGCGAACGCTTCAGTGCGATAGTGGGCGTCCAGCGCCTCCTCGGTTTCCCACTCGCTCACCAGAACGAACTGGCTGGGATCCGTCAGGGTCGCGGCGAAGATGTAGCGTCGGCAGCCTGGCTCGCCGCTAGCCCAACCGCCAAAGCGCACGAGCAGCGTCGCGAGCTCGGCCCGCCGTCCGCTGATCCCGAACATCTCGGCGATAGCAATCACGGGCATGATGCGCAGCTTCGCACACGGGTGTTGGTGACCGCTTGCCATCTGGTCGGTCGTCAACGCAGCGCAACGCCGCGCCATCGCTTTCAACTTGCGCGTAGCTCGCATGCAGCAAGTGCTTTGGCGAGGTCACGCCGGATATCGGCCGACCCTTCTATCGCGCGGTTACAACCCTCGATGCGCTCGCCTTAACCGAATCGCCCCCCGCTGGTGCGGAGGGCGGTTCGAATTCTTTGCAAAGGTGGAGACGGCGGGTTCAAAAGGGGCGAAATTCGCTGTCCGCGTAAGGTGATTCGCTCGCGGCTGGTGGCCGAGTTGTGGCCGAGTCGATCGTCGGCGGTCGCCAGCTTGTGGCCGTCAGCCGCCAAGCGCACACGCGGTGCGAAGCGGGTCGAGGTGTGTGTGATTTGGGCATGTGACGCACAGGCCACCGCCGCAGCAAAACGTCTCTGCCGCTGACCGCCCATCGTCAGGCGGCGTGATGCGGAGGCCTCGACCACGTAGAGCGCGCACCCGGCCAGCCGCCACCCCGCCTAGCCGTCACCCCGTTGCGCAGCCCGCTCCAGCCAGGGGTCCGCGCCTAGCCGGCCGAAAGTCGCTCGTATATTTGCCAGCCCACCGTCGGGCTCCACGCCCGTTTGCTCGAGGCGCTCGAGTCCTATCACGGCCGCCTCGAACGCCAGCTCGCATCCCGCCGCAAGCCGGTGTGCCCGTGCGAACGCTTCGTCGGCACCCCCACGGTCCCCCGCCCGCGCCGAGAGATGGCCAGCGAGCCGCTCGGCCTGCGCCCGCACCGGTGCGGTCTGCTTCATCGCTGCGGCGGTGCGCAGCGCCGCGAGCGCGTCCTCCAACGGCGCGGGGTCCGACCCCGCAACGAGCCTGTCGACGATCGGCGTCAGCCAACTGCTCCACTCTGCGAACTCCGAGATATCGGCGTCCGGGACGATCCTCGCCAAGCTCACCGCATCCGTCGTGAGGACCAGGGCGCGCAACGAACGGAAGTCGCTCTCAAGCCCGCTGGCGCCGGCTTCGGACCGGCGCCGGTCATGCTCGGCGACGAGCTCGCGCGCGAGTGCGTCCTGTCCCCGCCCCAAGGCGATGATGACGAGCGGCGCGAATGCCATTCCAGCAAGCGTGGGGATCTGATCCTTGACCGCCTCGATCTCGGCGATTGCCTGATTCCAATCTCCGAGCGAGCAGAGCGCTCGTCCCAGCACGAGCCTCCCCCATCGCTCAGCCATCCGCTCTGCGGAGCGGTCGGCCGCGACAATCGCTTCGCGCGCGGCAGTGGCGGCCTCACGGAACCGGCCGACGGAAGCAAGCGAGATCGATACGTTCGTCGACAGCGCCGACACCAAGCGCGGCTCGTGACCGACGGCCAGGTCGAGCGCGCGGCGGTAGATCGCGAGCGCCTCGTCCGGTCGCTGGAGCTCGGCGAGGGCCGCCCCCTGCTGGCCTAGCGCATGCAAGAGCTCCCCCCAGTCGCGGCACGTCTCGGCAATCCGGACTCCTCGCGTCGCGACGACGAGCGCCTCTTCGTTGCGGCCCAGCTGGTAGAGCGTGTAGGCAAGCGTCGCAGCCGCAAGCGCGCTGGCATGGTCGTCTTGGTCAGACAGCGCCTCGTCGACCGCACGCAGCTCCGCCAGCAGTTCGGCAGGAGGACGCGCGTACTGGAGGCTGCGCAGCTCGTGGGCGCGCGCTGCCAGTTGCTCACGTACTCGCCCGGCGCCGGCGTGTAGCTCTGCCGCGGCACGGTAGTGCTCCGCCGCAGCGTCGGCCTCTCCAGCCCGAGACGCGACCAGACCTGCGCGCTCGAACACGTTTGCGCGCTCGCGCTCGTCCGTGGTCAGGTCGGCCGCGCGGTCGAACAGCGCCAACGCATCGGCTAGTGCCCCGACGGCGGCAGAGCGTTCGGCCGCCGCGCGCAAGGCGGTCTGAGCGCGGGCCCCGAGCACGGTCCCGTCAGGCGCCGTCGGGTCCGCCTCAAGCGCGGCAAGCAAGTGCCCGGCCAGCTGTCCTGCGCGCTCAGGTTCGCCCTCGTGCTCTGCGAGGTGATCCGCGGCGGCGAGATGAAACCGCTTTCGTTCCCGTCGCGACAGCGCGCTCAGCGCAACTCGCCGGACCACTCCCTGAAGGAAACGGTAGCGATCATGCGCCTCCGATGAACTATCACCCTCGGTCGCCAGGAATGCCTTCGTCACCAGTGCGCCGAGCAACTCCGCGGCGTCGAAAACATCGACTCCAGCGACCGAGGCCACCGCGTGCACCGTGAACCGCTCGCCGATCACCGCAGCGCCGGACAGGATCTTTCGCTGGATCGCTCCCAGACCATCGAGGCGCGACGCGATCAGGGCGCGGACCGTGGGCGGAACGCCTATCTCACCGACCTCGGAACGCGCGACGTAGTGACCGTCCTCCACGGCCAGTACGCCTCGGTCTGCGAGCGCCCGAAGCGTTTCAACCGCATACAGCGGCACACCGCCGCTATCGGCGCGAATCGCAGCGAGCAGCGGCTCAGGCGCCGCCAGCACCGCCCCGCTGACCAGCGCGTCGATCTCGTCCGGGGTCAGCGGACCGAGCTCGACCCGCTCGTCGGCCGCGAGCACGCGAAGTCGTGAGTCTGGGCGCCCAGCGGCCACGACCAACAGCGGAAACCGTCCCCACTCGAGCAGGTGCGCGACGAAATCGAGCAGCGCCGGATCTGCATCCTGCAGCTCTTCGAACACGAGCACGACAGGGCGCCGCTCAGCGACTGCCCCAATGAGGCTTCGCCACGCCGAGAACAGCTCGCCGGTCTCGATCGGCCGCCGGCCGTCATCAAGGCCGAGCAGGCGATGAACGGCGCGCTGCACCCGTTCACGCTCCGACGATCGGTCGGCGAACAGGTCGTCCACTAGGCATGCGATCTGCTCGAGCTGCCGCTCAGCTGAGTCGCCGTGCCCGATCTCCGCTCGCATCCGCACCATCTCTGCCCACGGAGCAAACGCAGCCCCACCGCCAAAGCTGAACGCGCTTGCCCGGTGCCACGCGACCCTCGCGTCGATGTCGTTCGGACACCGCTCGAATTCCCAGATCAGACGCGACTTCCCGACTCCTGCCTCCCCGACCACTGTCACGAGTTGCACACCGCCTTGGGCCGCGATCACCGTGTCGAGCGCTTCATTCAGGATCCGCAACTCGCGCTCCCGTGCCACCAGCGGCGGCTCGATCGCCCCACCACGTCCGCGCCCCGGCGGCCCCGTCCGGACACCGAGCGCGCGCCATGTGAGGACGGGATCGCTCTTGCCCTTGACGGCGTGCGCACCGCGAGCCTCGAATGCGATCGACCCCTCGCACGCCAGCCGTGTCACCTCGCCCACGAGCACGGTCCCCGGATCGGCAAGCGACTGGATCCTCGCGGCGGTGTTGACCGCATCGCCGACCACCATGCCTTCCTGGACCCGCCCGACATCGACTGACACCTCTCCGGTGCGGACACCAATCCGCACGGACAACTCCGGGATCGATAGCCGGCCCGACAACCCCTCCACCGCGGCGACGAGTTCGAGTGCGGCGCGGACGGCGCGTTGGGCATCATCCTCGCGCGCGACCGGAGCTCCCCACACGGCCATCACCGCATCGCCTATGAACTTTTCGATCGTGCCCCCATAGGCGCCGATCACCTGCCGCGCGATCGAGAAGTACTGACCGAGGACCTCGCGCACATCCTCGGGATCGCGTCCCTCACTGAACGCGGTGAACGACACGAGATCGCAGAACAGCACGGACACGAGTCGGCGCTCAAGCGGCTGCCCGGCCGGCGCGGCCAACGGGGCGCCACAGTTGCCGCAGAAGCGCTGTCCTGGAGCGGCCGGGGTGCTGCACGTGCTGCAACGAATGCCGACCTCGCGGCCACAAGCCCCACAGAAGCGTGCGCTGTCGGCGACGTCCGCCGCGCAGGCAGGACAACGCACTACTGCCCCGGTTTAGCCCACGTCGCCATGAACGACTCTATTTGCTAGAGCTTTGGGACAGTCGCCGTGAACGACAACACGTCGTGGCATCCCGGGCGCGTAACCCTTGCCGTCGCATAGACACCGGGGCCATTTACGGGCCCGTAGAAGTACCCACGAATGTTCAGGCCGTGTCGTCGATACTTGAAGTGGATGCGCTGACTGGCTCTAAGCCTCGTGGCGGCTATGCGGCCGATCTGATCCGGCACTTCGATGCGAGAAGGAGAACAATCGGTGAAGAGGCGCAGGTTCACCATTCTGTAGCCATACGAGACAGGTTCGCCTGGAGCATGGTTCGATGCGCCGTCCAATTCGAACCGGGCGACGAGCTTTGGCTTGGAGCTGTTGCCCTCGGAAGCAAAGCCTTTGTAGCCCTCGATCACGTAGGTGGGAGAAACGGAGGGACGCGTCGCGATCGCGGCTGTCGGCGCTAAAGCCAACGCCAGAGCAGCACCGGACATGATCCGCACCCGTGTCCCCACAGGCCGAGCATACCGGCGCAAGGCAACACGGAGCAAGGTTCTCCCCCGGCGGCCGATCTTCGACGAGGGTCTCGCGAATGTTGTGCTGGAGGCGGCACCATAACCCGCGCTCCAGCACTGGCTCCTATTGCCGAGGCTTATGCCACACCGCCGTGAACGACAACTCGTCGCGGCACCCGGAGCGCGTGACCTTTGCCGTCACGCGGACACGTGGCTCCCACAAACCTCCGAAGAAATACCCACGGATCGTCACGCCGTGTTTGTGGTACTTGAAGTGGATGCGCTGACTGACCTTGCGCCTCGTAACTGAGAACCGGCCGATCTCATCCGGAACGTTTACGCGAGATGGTGAGCAATCGGTAAATAACTGGAGGCCGTCGATCATGTACGCAAACGTCCTGCCTCCGCTCGGAGGGAACTCCTCGTTCCCCGCCACATCAAACCTGGCGACGAGCTTCGGCTTGACGCCGTTGGTCGCGGGCGCGAAGACTTGGTAATCCGGGACTATGTACACGGGCGAGACCGACGGCCGAGTCGCGATCGCGGCGGTCGGAACGGCAGCCAACGCAAGAACAGCAGCGCAGGTAGTGCGCGCCCGGGTCCCCATCGCGCGAGCATAACCGCGCGCCGCAACACCGGGCAAGTCCCGGACCCGGTTTCGGAACTTCCATGACGTGGCGCGGCGAACGCCGCTTCGCCTTAACCGAACCGCCCCCCGCTGGTGCGGAGGGCGGTTCAAAGGTGGAGACGGCGGGAATTGAACCCGCGTCCGCAATCGCGCAAAAGGTGGCGTCTACGAGCGTAGCCGGCGCTCTGATCTCACTCCCGACTCGCCACGCCGGCGGGGTTGTCGAGAGCCAGCTTCATTAGAAGTCCCCGGATTGGCTGAAGCGGACCTCACCGAGCGAGCCTGCAAATTGATCCCGGAGCTCCAGCCGCAGGCGGGCCGAAGGCCGAGACAACCTAGGTCAGCTGCTTACGCAGCGGCAAGACCGAGGTCAAACGTGTGCGTGTCCGCACTTATGGTTTTCCGGGGTTTAACCAGGCCACCCGGAACCTCGACTCGCAACCACCCCCACGAATCGACCACGTCGAAGCCTGTCGTCCCCGGGGATGTATGCGCCTCCCAGTATAGATGCCCTCCGCCGAGCGCCCGCCACCTGAAGAGCATCGTAAGACGCCGTCCGAGAACGTCGTGACGGCTGCCACAATCACTTTCGTGACGGAACCAGACAATCAGTGGTGGTCCGGATCGGTGCAGGCGCCCCCGCCGCCGCAGGCATCCGTGCCCCCTCCCCACCTGCCCGACCGGCCGCTTGACTGGCCGCCGCAGGAGCAACCACGGCAGTCGTGGATCAAGCGCCGGTTCGGCCCCGTGCTCGCCGCCATCGCGGCGTTCTTCGCCAAGATCAAGGCGATCCTGGTGCTGCTCCCGAAGGTCAAGCTGTTCACGACCGTCGGCACGATGGCAGTGTCGTTGGCGGCTTACGGGTGGATCTGGAGCATCCCGTTCGCGGCCGGATTCGTGCTGCTGCTGTTCGTCCACGAGATGGGGCACGTGATCGCGCTTCGCCGCGAGGGCATCAAGGCCAGCGCGCCGATGTTCGTGCCGTTCCTGGGCGCGGTCGTGGCCGCCAAGTCGCTCGGCGACAACGCCACGGCAGAGGCCCGAGTCGGCCTTGCCGGCCGGTCCTCGGCACCATCGGCGCCGCCGTGTGCATCCTCATCTGGCACGCCACCGGTTCTCGAAGCTGCCACTGGTCCTGGACCCGGCGGACCTCGCAGGCGTCGACGTCGCGATCCTCGGCGCGCCGATCGACGAATCTGGTCTCCTACCGGCCGGGGGCGCGGCTCGGCCCCCGCGCCATCCGCGCCGGCGACCCCATCGGTGGTCGCCTTCGTCGATGCCGAACATGGACGTCGGCGTCGACCCTTCGAGGTGCTGACCGTGGTGGACCACGGCGACATCCCGCCGGTGCTTCGGCTACCCGCTGGCATCGCACGACGCCGAAGGCGGCGGTGGCCGCCATCTGCGCGGCCGGCGCGATGCCGCTGATCCTCGGCGGCGACCACTCGATCGCCCATCCCGACGCCGGCGCCGTCGCCGCGCACCTCGCGCCCGAGCCGCTGGGCCTGATGCATTTCGACGCGCACGCCGACGACGCGTACGAGGAGCCCCGCCTGTCGCACGGCACGCCGATGCGGCTGCTGGTGGAGGAGGGCTCACTGAAGGGCGAGCACATCGTGCAGATCGGGCTGCGCGGCTACTGGCCGCCGCCGTCGGACTTCGAATGGGCTCGGCAGCAAGGCTTTCGGTGGCACCTGATGGACGATACCCACGAGCGCGGGATGGGCCCGGTGATGGAGGACGCCATCGGCGCGATGGCCGGCGTCCCGCACGTGTTCCTGTCGGTGGACATCGACGTGTGCGATCCGGCCCACGCGCCGGGCACCGGCACGCCCGAGCCGGCGGGCTCGACGGCTCGGGAGCTGCTGCGCGCGGTTCGCCAGATCGCCATCGAGCTGCCGCTCGCCGGCATGGAGGTCGTCGAGGTCTCGCCGCCGTACGACCACGCGGAGATCACGGCCATGCTGGCCCACCGGGTGATCCTGGAGGCACTGTCGGGGATCGCCGCCCGGAAGCTCGGCCGCGGGCCGCAGCCCGAACGTTCCGGCTGAGCGGATACTGGGAATCATCGAGGAACCCACGAAGGAGGCGCCATGGCGCGGTTCGGCATCGGCATCCCGCAGGTCCTTCCGCGATCCCCGGGCCGACGTGGCGGCCCTGCACCGATTCCTACGCCGCGCCGAGCGACCTCGGCTTCGAGCAGCGCCTGGCGTCCTGGACCAGCCGATCGGGACGGCACGGGTGCTCGAGCCGACGGCCGTCCTGGCGCACGCGGCGGCGGTGACCACCCGGATCCGGCTGGGGACGGCGGTGATCCTACTGCCGCTGCGCATCCCGCTCGACCTGGCGAAATCGCTGGCGACGATCGACCAGCTCTCCGCCGGCCGCCTGAACGCCGGCGTCGCGCTGGGCGCCTGGCAGGACCGGTATCCGGCGTTCGGCTTCACCTCGGAAGGACGGGTGCGCCGATTCGAGGAGGCCGTCGGGCTGCTCAAGCGGCTCTGGACCGAGCCGTCGGTCACGGCCGACGGTGAGTTCTGGCACCTGGACGGCGTGTCGGTCGAGCCCGAAGCCGCTCCAGCAGCCGCACCCACCGTTGTGGTTCGGCGGGATGGCCGAGCCGGCGGTCAAACGCGCAGCGCGGCTGGCGGACGCCTGGATCGGGCGCCGGGTCGGCGACGACGACGGACTTCGCGGCGGCGCACTCGGTCCTCGTGGAGGCGCTGGAGGCCGAGGGCCGCGACGCGTCGAGCTTCCCGGTCGGCAAGCGCGTGTACGTCGCGGTCGACCCCGACGCGGACCGAGCCCTCTCGCGGATGCGCGCGTGGTTCCAGATCTTCTACGGCAGGCCCGAGCTGGCCGAGCGCGTCGCGGTGTGGGGACCGGCGGGCGCCGTCGTGGAGGGCCTGGCCGAGATCGTTCGCGGCGGCGCGGAGACGATCCTCCTCAACCCGGTATTCGACGAGGAGATGCAGGCGGAAACCCTTGCGGCGGAGGTCATCCCGTTGCTGCAGGGATCGTCCCGCCCTCCTGATCCTCGCGTCGCGACGGTCGGGTCAGAGCACCTCGTTCCCGTACATCTCGCCGAGCGGGTCGGAGATCAGCTCGAGGCGCGCGCCGTCGGGGTCGCAGGAAGTAGATCGACGATCCGCTCTCCAGCAGGTACTCGATCTTCTCCTCGTCCAGCTTCGCCTTGCAGCCGCTCCCACGTCGCCGGCTCGACGGAGATCGAGATGTGGTGCAGCCCGCCGAGCACCTCCGCGTACGGCCCGAGGTCGAGGCCGGGGAAGTCGAAGAACGCCAGCAGGTTCCCGTTCCCGATGTCGAAGAAGAAGTGGTTCGAGCCCTTGTAGTCGCGGTTCTCGAAGATGTCGGTCAGCGGGAACCCCAGCACGTCCTGGTAGAAGCGGATCGTGCGCTCCACGTCCGAGCGACAGCAGCGCCGTGTGGTGCACGCCGCGCGCGGTCGAGGCCGGCCGCTCGTCCTTCGGCCGAAGGTGCTCGGACCTGATCCGTTCCCGCTCGGCATCGATCGCCTCCAGGTCGATCTCGCTCATCCTTCTCCTCCCTTGCAGCGCAGTCAGATCCGGAAGAACACGTTCAGGAACCGGTCGGCCAGCTCGGGGTCGCCGCGGTACGTGCCGGCGTTCACGCGCCCGAACGCGGTGAGGACCAAGCTCGCCGGGTCGAACTCGAACACCACCGGCAGTCCGTCGACGTCGCCGGGCTCGTACGTGAACCCGTCCGGTCCGATCCGCACGCGGTAGTCGGCGGCGTTCGGCCCGACGGTCACCTTGATGCCCGCGTCGAACGCCTCGGTGCCGGGCGCGACCTCGGTCGTCGCCTGCCACAGGACGAACATGAACGGCACCAGCAGGTCGGCCGAGTCCCCCGCCAGCCCGTGCGCGCGGCCCGTCCCCTGACGGATGTCCCACGAGTGCACGCCGTAGTCCATCAGCTGGAACGTGGGGTAGAAGAACGCCGGCAGCGGACCCATGTAGAAGTGCGGGACGATCAGCTCTCGCCCACTCCTTGTCGGTGAGGGCCTCCTCGATGCCCATCATCTGCTCGAAGTCGCTGCGGACGCGCGCCATCATGTCGGCCTGGCTCTGCGTCCGGAACTCCTGCGCCTTCTCGTCGAGCCGGGTGGCCATGCCCGTCACGCCGTAGGCGTCGGGAACCGGCGTGCCGTTGCGCGCGGCGTCGAAGGCGACGAAGTACGACTCGGTGACGTCGACCAGGTGCGCCGATCACGTCGCGCACCTCCCACCCGGGCGGCATCGTCGGCCCGCTCCCAGGCCCCGGGCTGCTCGGCCATCGCGAACATGCCCTCGGCCTCGCGCGCGCACGACGCGCAGCAGGTTGTCCTTGGCCTCGAACGTCATCGCGTTCCACTCGCTCACGACGCCTCCCTTCCCCAGAGTGGGACCGGATTGTGTCGGGAGCCTAGAACGGTTCGGCGGAATGCGCTAGTCGGCCGCGCGTTCGCCAGGCGAACGCGCTACTTGGTGAGCTCGGCGCAGAACTCGCCGAACGCGTCGACGTAGCGCTGGATGTCGCTCGTCGGCGTGCTGGACGGAGATCGTCCACTGCTCCTCGTCGCCCGGCGTCATGAAGATGCCCGCGGTTACCATCCACGGATACGACGCGTCGAACAGCTCCGGCGTGCGTGTCGAGGAAGTCGCGGTAGTTCCTCATCGGCTCGGGCCGGTACGAGACGCAGCCCTTGGCGCCCAGGTCGACCGTGTGCGCCGGCAGGCCGTGCTCGGCGATCGCCGCTCGAGCAGCCCTCGGCCAGGAGCGTCCCCAGCTTGCCCAGCTCGGCGTAGGCGTCGCGGGTCAGCACCTCGGTGAGCGCGGTGAGACCGGCCGCCGCACGACAGCGGGTTCCCGTTGAACGTCCCCTGCTGGGCGGCGCCCTTGTCACGTAGCTCCATGATGGAGGCCTTGCCGCCGAACGCGCCGACGGTCGTGCCACCGCCGATGGCCTTGGCGAGGCGGCCAGGTCCGGCTGCACGCCGTACCGCTCGATGGCGCCGCCGTACGCGATGGTCGCCCCGCACTTCACCTCGTCGAAGATCAGCACGACGCCGTAGCGGTCGCAGATGTCGCGCAGCGCCTGCAGGTAGCCCTCCTCCGGCACGATGATGCCGACGTTCATCATCACGGGCTCGAGGATCACCGCCGCGATCTCATCGCCGTGCTCGCGGCACACGTCCTCGACGGCCCGCGCGTCGTTGAACGGCACGATGATCGTGTCGTGCCACATCGAGCGAGGCACGCCCTTCGAGGTCGGCTGCGTCGTGTACGCGGTTCCCTCGTCGTCGGCCGACTCGCCGCTGATGTTGCTCCGCAGACCCGAGGACGGCCGACTCGGGGACCACCGAGAACAGCACCGAGTCGTGGTGCCCGTGGTACGAGCCCTCCATCTTCACGATCCGGTCGCGACCCGTGGCCGCGCGGGCCACGCGAACGGCGTCCATGGTGGCCTCGGTCCCCGAGTTCACGAACCGCATGCTGCTCCAGCCCGAACCGCTCGGCAGATCTGCTCCGCCAGCGCCACCGTCTTCTCGGTGGTGACCGCGAAGTGCGTCCCGCCTCGGGCAGCCTTCGTCGATGGCCTCCACGATCTTCGGGTGCGCGTGACCGACCACGTTGACGCCGAAGCCGCCGTGGCAGTCCACGTACTCGTTCCCGTCCACGTCCCACACGTGAGGGCCCTGTCCGCGTTCGAGGTAGATCGGATACGGATCTCCCGCCTGGAAGTTGGACGCCACGCCGTCCGGCAGGCTGCCGCAGCGCCCGGCGGTGCAGCTTCTCCGAGCGCCGGCGTGCGTTCGACCAGGCGCCGCGTCTCCAGCGCCGCGATGTCCGCGGCGCGCATCGTGATGCGTTCGGTGTCGATCTGGGTTGGCCACGGGGATTCCTCCTTCAGGGGCCGGCGTGGGCCCGGGGGTCGGTTCAGTCTTTCTTGCGCTGCAGCACGAGACTCGTCAAGGCGATCGTGACGCCCGACCATGAAGATCACCGTGCCGAACACGAACACCTGCGGCGGGATGCCGACCTTGACCGCGCCGTAGACCCACAGCGGGAACGTGCTCGTCGTTGCCGTACGACGAAGTTCGAGATGACGAAGTCGTCGATCGACAGCGCGAACGCCAGCAGGACCCCCGCCAGGACCCCCGGCCAGATGAGCGGCAGCGTGACCTTGTAGAACGTCATCCACGGGGTGGCCCCAGGTCGCTGACGCGGCCTCCTCCAGCGACCGATCGAAGCCCGACAGCCGCGCCCGCACCGTGATGGTCACGAAGGCGATGCAGAACATCACGTGCGCGATGAACAGCGTCGCGAAGCCCGCGGTGCAGGCTGATCGTGACGAAGAGCGACAGCAGCGACGCGCCCGAGCACGATCTCCGGCGCGGCGATGTTCATGAACATGATCATGCTCGTCGGCGGCCTTGCCCCGGAAGCGGTAGCGCACCAGGGCGAGGGCGAGGAGCGTCCCCAGGATCGCCGCGATCGAGCGCCGCGGAGAACGCGATCGAGCAACGTCTTCAGCGCGCGGTGAGTCAGGTCCGGGATGGCGTTCGACTCCCGGTACCACTGGAGCGTGAAGCCGTGCCACTTGAAGCGTCACCTGCGGCAGCCGGGCGTGCGACTGGTTGAAGCTGTACAGGATCATCACCAGGATCGGCGGCATCAGGTAGAGGATCACCAGGGCCGTGTACGTCGGCAGGATCTTGCCGCGTCCACCACGGCGGCTTCGGCGGACGGCGGACGCGCCGCGGTCGGCGGTGACGGCCTCCGGCCGGCGCGGTCGCGAGACGCGCGCTCACACGTACTCCTCGATGCTCCGGGTGCCGAGGACGCGCGCGTAGAGCGAAGATCCCGACCAGCAGCGCCGCCATCAGGATCGAACGACAGCGCGGACGCCGCCGGGTAGTCCTGGAAGTTCATCAGGTACAGTCGTCTGGATGATCGTTGCCGATCATCGTGTTCGACGTGCCGCCGAGGATCTGCGCGTTCACGTAGTCGCCGGCCGCCGGCACGAACGTCAGCAGGAACGCCGGCGAAGATGCCGGGGATCGACAGCGGCAAGATCACCCGCGTGAACGTCTCGCGACTGGCTCGCGTAGAGGTCGCCGGCCGCCTCGACGACGCGGCGGTCGATCCGCTCCAGCGCGACGTACAGCGGCAGCGCCATGAACGGCAGGTAGTTGTACGCGATGCCGGCGATGACCGCGGTGCTGCGTCGCCAGGACGTGGAAGTTCTGCGGCAGCAGCGTGCCAGCTCTTGAGCGTCCCGAGCACGATGCCGTTGTCGGAGAGGATGAACTGCCACGCGAGCGTCCGGATCACGAACGAGACGAAGAACGGCAGCAGCAGCAGCAGCAGGAAGAAGTTCTTCCGCGTCCCGCCGTAGAAGGCGATCCAGTACGCGACCGGGATAGACGACGACCAGCGCGATGAGCGTCGCGATCGCCCGCGTACCAGATCGAGCGGATGAACTGGTCGTAGTGCTGGGACAGCGGTCCGGGTAGCTCGCGCCAGTGCCAGGTGAGCGTGTACCCGTGCACCGGGTCGCCGGTCTGCAGCGACGAGCGACAGCATGGCGACCAGCGGGACGAGGAAGAAGATCGCCGAGCCACAGACCCCCCGGGCAGCGCGAGCAGGTAGGGAGCCAGAGCCTGCCCGACCCTGCGCGTCGCGGGCTTGCGCGGCGACTGCGCTGATCGGCATGGAAGAGTGTCTGTTCCACGCCTTGAGGTCCTCCGTGGTTCTTGAACGTGTAGTAGTCGTGCGCCTTCGCGACCATCGTCCGCGGTCGGGAACACGAGTGGGGCTGTTGCCGACCGTCGGGTCCTGCTTCTTGACAGGATGTCCTGCGCCGCCGGCACGGGGCGTGATGTAGTTGACTAGTCGGCGATCATCGCCGGCGATCGTCGGGCTGGTAGACGTAGTCCATGTACGTCATCGCGTCGACGCGGATGCGGCCGCGTACGAGCGGGATGCACATGTTGTCGGTCCAGAGCATCGCGCCCTCCTTCGGGCACGACGAACTTCAGGTTCGTGTAGCCGGAGTAGGTTGCGCCTGGAAGATGTCGCCCGACCACGCCTGCGTGATCCAGATGTCGCCGTTCTCCAGCGCGTTGATGTAGCTCTGGTCGTAGTAGCTGCGGACGATGCGCGTCCTGCTGCGCCTGCAGCTTGTCGGCGGCCTTGCTTCCACTCGTCCGGCGTCGACGTCGGCGGGGTCGATGCCGATCGCCAGCAGCCCGACGCTGCCGAGCTCCGCGGTGTCGCGACATCATCCCGACGTGGCCCTTGAACTTCGGGTCGAACAGGTCGTGGACGCTGGTGATCGTCCGTCCTTGATCTTCGTCGGGTTGTACGCCGATCCCGGTGTAGCCCGACTGCCACGCCATCGTGTACTTGTTGCCCGGGTCGTACGTGGGGTTCTTCACCAGGGGGCCGGCGTACTTGCTTGAAGTTCGGCATCTTGCGGTGGTCGAGCGGGATCAGCCAGCCGGGCTTGATCAGCTAGGCCAGCGCGGTGCCAGCCGTTCGTCATCACGATGATGTCGTAGCCGGTGGACTGGCCCGCCTGGCAGGCTCGGCGAGATCTTCGCGTAGAACGCGTCGTTGTCCTGGATGACCTCGAGGTAGTTGACCTTGATCCCGGTCTTCTGGGTGAACTCGTCGATCGACGGGTGCGTTCCCGTGGTGCGACGTCGATGTAGTACGGCCAGTTGGCGAACTCGAGCTTGTCGGTCAGCTTCTGCTTCGTCCCACCACGTCGGACGTGCCGATCCCGCGTCGGGGAGACCCTGACCGCTGGGACCGCCTGCGGGATGGGCGCCCTGCGGTGCCGCACGCGGCGAGGAACGCGGCGAGGCCGGCGCGTCCCGGCCCCCACGCCGGCGTAGCGGAGCATCTGCCGCCGCGAGAACCGGCTCTGCGTGAGCCCGCTGCACAGTGCGGGGTCGATGCTGCGGTCGCCTGGTCCTTCGTCATGCTCCTCCTCCCAGTCCGCGAGCGGCTCCGACGGCGCGACGACGAACGTGTGCTCGGGCCGCCAGACGAGGCGGACGCGGTCTCCTGCCTGCGGTGGGTGTCTCGTTGCCCGAGGTTCTGCGCGTAACGCGGTCATCGTCCCGTCCGGTCGGCAGGTCGACCGTGTACTGGTGGCTCACGCCGATGAACGTGGTCACGCGAAGCGTCCCGCGCGCATGGGTTCCAGCCGTCCTGGCGACGCGCCGTCGTCGGGCTCGACGCCGGATCTTCTCCGGGCCGGACGCCGGCCTTCACCAGGCGCTCCGTGCCGTTGACGCGTCTCGACCGGCGACCCGGATCGAAGTCGCCGCCCTCGAGCAGCAGCGTCGCCCAGGTCGCCGTTGCGGTCCTTCACCTCCCCGTCCAGCAGGTTCGACGCGCCCAGGAACCCGGCGACGAACTCCGTCGCGGGTCGCTCGTAGACGTCCTCGGGCGCGCCGATCTGCTCGATCTTGCCGTGGCGCATGACCGCCAGCCGGTCCGACATGGTCATCGCCTCTTCCTGGTCGTGCGTGACGTAGATGAAGGTGATCCCGACCTCGGACTGGATGCGCTTCAGCTCGAGCTGCATCTGCTTGCGGAGCTTGAGGTCGAGCGCGCCGAGCGGCTCGTCCAGCAGCAGCACCTGCGGCTGGTTCACCAGCGCGCGCGCCAGCGCGACCCGCTGCTGCTGGCCGCCCGAGAGCTGGCGCCGGCTTGCGCTTCTCGAACCCGGGGAGGTCGACCAGACTCGAGCGCCTCCATGACGCGCTGATCGATGTCGCCCTTCGTCCACCTTCTTGCGCCGGAGGCCGAAGGCGACGTTGTCGAACACGTCGAGGTGCGGGAACAGCGCGTAGGACTGGAACACCGTGTTGACGTCGCGCTGGTAGGGCGGCAGGCCGGTCACGTCCTCGCCGCCCAGGTAGACGGTGCCCGCGGTCGGGCTCCTCGAAGCCGCCGATCATGCGGAGCGTGGTCGTCTTCCCGCAGCCGGACGGACCGAGCAGGCTGAAGAACTCACCACGCTGGATGTCGAGGTCCAGGTCGTCGACCGCCTTGACCTCGTCGAACTGCTTGGTTACCCGCTCGAGCCGCACATCGACGTCACCGGCTTCCATACTGCGCTCCCCTCGCACCCCGCTATCCCCACGAATTCGGAATTGTGCCACGTTCGGCACCATTCGGAGGAGTCGTGACGCGGACGCTACCGGCTGGCCGTGGGCGGAGGGGACTACCTCCAGGGCACAACGGCCATGGGTGGTTTGTACAAGGCGGCCACCAGAGGCCTCCGGGCGGCCGGGACAGACTGGGGTCACACCCGTGGATTCGCAACAGAAACGCTCCCGGATCGTCTCGAGCCTTCGTCCGTTTTGGCCGGTCGCGGTGCTTGCCGCCTACGACTCGATCGGATTCGAGCTGGTCGGGCCGGTGCTCCCCGCCATCCGATCGCGGGCCGGAGCGACTCCCCTGGAGGCGTCCCTGATCTTCGCCGTCTTCTCGATCGGCATGCTCGCGGGCTTCGCGGCCGGCGCCGCGCTGATCCGCCGGACCGGGCCGCGGGCGGCGGCGGTGAGCGGCGTGGCCCTGCACCTGGCGGCCGACCTGCTGTTCATGGGGAGCCATTCCACCCAGATGTACGTCATCGGGCGCCTGCTGCAGGGCTTCGGCTCCGGCGAGCTGTGGATGGCCTCCGTCTTCTTCGTCATGGCGCGCTGGCCGGAGCGCCCGGGACCCTGGCTGGGGCGGATGATCACGGCCTACGCCGCCGGGGCGATCATCGGGCCACTGCTCGCCGCGCTCGGCGGCGCCGTCCGCCCGTTCGCCGGTGACGCGATCCTGTCGTCGTTCGGGTTCGTGGCGGCGTTCGCCATGCCGGCCCGCCACGGGCGGACGTTCAACTGGGGACTCGGGGTGCTCCGGGACCGGCGGCTCGCGTTCGGCTCGCTGGTCGCCCTGCTCAACGCGCTGGTCTTCACGACGATCGAGGGCTCGTACACGCTCCGCTTCGCGACGCAGCTGTCCCAGGGACAGCTGGGGCTGCTCATCGCGTTGGTGACGGTGACGTTCGGGGTCGGGGCGGCGCTGCCGGTCGCCAGCGAGAGCGGTGTCCAAGGGCGGCGTGCGGGACAGCTGGCCCTGCTGCTCTGTGGGGTAACCATGGTGGCGATCGCGTCGAGCGACTCCGCGGCGATGTGGTTCCTGCTGGCCGCCATCCTCGGAATCGGCCTCGGCATCTCCGAGACGTCGGCCGTGTCGATCGTGGCGAGGACCCCAGAGGAGACGATGCTCACAGCCATGACGGCCGCGTCGCAGGCGTTCGCGATCGGCTACCTGATCGCGCCACCGGCCGCGACGTGGATCACCGGGACCGCTGGGATGACGGCCTCGGGCCTGGCAGTGGCCGCGGCTGCCGTGGCGACCGCGGCCCTGGCCTGGGCGGTGCCGCTCGCGGGCGGCGACGCCCGCCCGGCGGTGACCGGCAGCTAGAGGGGGATGTTCGACAGCACCAGGATCTTCTCCTCGGTCATCGACTCCATCGCCCAGCGCAGCCCCTCGCGCCCGTAGCCCGAGTCCTTCGCGCCGCCGTACGGCATCTGGTCTGCCCGCCACGCGCTCTGGTCGTTGACGACCACGCCGCCGACCTGCAGGTCGCGGTGCGCGAGCATCGCGCGGTCGAGGCTCGACGTGAACACGCCCGCCTGCAGCCCGAAGTCGGAGTCGTTCACCAGCTCGATGGCCTGCTCGAAGGTCTCGTACCGCTCCACGGTCGTGACCGGACCGAAGACCTCCTCGCAGCGCACCTTCATCTCCGCCGTCGTGTTCGCGAGCACCGTCGGGAAGTAGAGCGTGCCCTCGCGCCTTCCGCCCGTCAGCACCTCGGCGCCGCCGGCGACCGCCTCCTTCACCCACTCCTCGATGCGGTCGAGCGCGCCGGCGTCGATGACCGGGCCGACGTCCACCGTCGGGTCCATCGGGTCGCCGGTCTTCAGGCTCTCGACCTGCTTCACCAGCCGCGCCACGAAGTCGTCGTAGACCTCGGACTGCACGAAGATGCGCTGCACCGAGATGCACGACTGGCCGGCCTGGTAGTAGCCGCCGAAGGCGATCCGCTGCGCCGCCCAGTCGAGGTCGGCGTCGGAGTGCACGATCACGCCGGCGTTGCCGCCGAGCTCGAGCGTCACGTGCTTGCGCGGGTCGAGCGCCTTCAGATCCCATCCGATCCCCGAGCCGGTGAACGAGAACTTCTTGAACCGGCGGTCCTCGACCAGCGCCTGCGCGCGCGAGCCGGGGATCGTCAGCACCGACAGGATTCCCTTCGGCAGGTCGGTCTCGGCCACCAGCTCGGCGAGCAGCAGCGACGCCGAGCGGCGTCTGCCCGGCGGGCTTGATGACGATCGGCGCGCCGACGGCGAGCGCCGGGGCGAGCTTGTGCGCCACCAGGTTCACCGGGAAGTTGAACGGGGTGATTCCGAGGACCGGCCCGATCGGGAAGCGGCGGAGCAGGGCGGCCCGGCCGTCCATCCCGGCGTCGGTGTCGAGCTTCATGAACTCGCCGCCCGCGCGGCGCGCCTCCTCGGCCGCCCAGCGGAAGGTGCTGACCGCGCGACTGGCCTCGACCTTCGACCACTTCATCGGCTTGCCGCCCTCGCGCGCGATGCTCTCCGCGAACTCGTCCACACGGGCGGCGAGCCCGCGCGAGATCGTCATGAGCGCCTCGGCCCGGGCGTGCGTGGGCAGCAGCCGGGACTCCTCGAACGTGTCGACGGCGGCGCGCACGGCGTCCTCGACGTCCGCGTCGGAGGGAACACCCACCTCGGCGACGACCGAGTCGTCGTACGGACTGTGGACCTCGTTCGTGCCTCTCCCCCGTACGCCACTCGCCGGCCACGTAGAACGGCCTGGTTGCCATCAGCGCATCACCCGCTCTCGTCGTCTCGCGGCCAGCGCCCCCGGCTCGGCCGGGGGGCGCTCGCTCACCGTTGCCTCGGCGTCCGTCAGTCGAGCGACGCCATCACGTGCTTGATGTTCGTGTACTCCTCGATGCGAGTAGATCGACATGTCCTTCCCGTGCCCGCTCTGCTTGTACCCACCGTGGGGCATCTCGGGCGTCATGGGAATGTGCGTGTTGATCCACACCGTGCCGAACTGCAGCTTGCGCGACATCCGCAGGGCACGGCCCACGTCGCGGCGTCCAGACCGACGAGGCCAGGCCGTAGTCGACGTCGTTGGCCCACTGCAATGCCTGCGCCTCGTCGTCGAACCGCTGCACCGTCACGACCGGACCGAAGACCTCGCTCTGGACGATCTCGGCGTCCTGCTCCACGTCGGTGACGACCGTCGGCTTGTAGAAGTACGTGTTCTCGCCGTTGCTCGGGCCTCGCCGCCGGTCAGGACCTTCGCGCCGGCGTCCCGCGCCCGGTCGACGAACCCCGAGACGCGCTCGAACTGCTCCTTGGAGACCACGGAGCCCATCTCGGTGTCCTCCGCCCAGATGTCGCCGACCTTCATCGACTCGACCTGCGGCACCAGCTCGGCGAGCAGCCCTTCGTACGCGGCGCCGCCCGCGAGCACGCGCGTCGCCGCCGTGCAGTCCTGGCCCGAGTTGAAGTACCCGGCGATCTTGATCCACTCGGCGGCCGTGGACAGGTCGGCGTCGTCGAAGACGACGACCGGCGCCTTGCCGCCCAGCTCGAGGTGCACGCGCTTCAGCGTGTCGGCCGCGAGCTTCGAGATCAGCTTGCCGGTCGAGGTCTCGCCGGTGAGCGACACGATCCCGATGTCGGGGTGCGTGACGATCCGTTCGCCGACCGGCACGCCGTCGCCCGTCACCACGTTGAACACGCCGGGCGGGAAGACCTCTTTCTCGGCGACCAGCTCGGCGAAGCGAACGAGCGTCATCGGCGTCATCTCCGACGGCTTGATCACGACGCAGTTGCCCGCGGCCAGCGCCGGGCCGATCTTCCACGCCGCCATGAACAGCGGGTAGTTCCACGGAGCGATCAGGCCGGCGACGCCGATCGGCTCGCGCCGGATGATGCTCGTGAAACCCCGCATGTACTCGCCGGCCGAACGGCCCTCCAGGAAGCGCGCGCCACCCGCGAAGAACCGGAACTGGTCGGCGATGACCGGCACCTCCTCCGACATGGTCACCGCGAAGGGCTTCCCGACGTTCTCGGACTCGATGCGACCCAGCTCGTCCGCGTTGTCCTCGACGATCTCGGCCAGCGCGAGGAGCGCGGTCATCCGGTCCTTCGGCGTGCTGTCCGACCAGGTCTCGAACGCGGTCTTGGCCGCGGCGACCGCGCGGTCGACGTCCTGGGCCGACCCCTCGGCGACCTCGCCCAGGACCTGCCCCGTCGCCGGACTCGTGATGGTCCGGGTCTTGCCGTCCGCGGCGTCCACGAACTCGCCGCCCACGTACATCTGGCCCTTCCTCACCGTCGTGGCCATCCCGCTCCTCCTTGGAACCGGTCGGTTCCTCCCTGTCCGCGTCACATCGATCCGTGTCGAAGCCGCCGGCATCCCTCCGCCGGCGGTGCGTCCGATAACGCTATCCCTTTCGCCGCGCCCGTCGAGGGCCGCTCGGCGCAAGGGCCCCATTCCCCTTGTACTGCGGGGCCAACCCACCGTTCCGCCCGTCCGATGCGTCCGCCGACGCCAGGAGGTCGCGCGCGCGGAGGGCCAGGAACAGCTCCATCCGGTCCCGCGCCGACGTGAGGTCGCGGCCGGTCAGCTCCTCGACCTTCCGCATTCGGTAGCGCAGCGTGTGCCGGTGGACGTAGAGCTCGGCCGCGGCCGCCTCCCAACGCGCGTTCCGTTCCAGGAACGCCTGCAGCGACGGGATCAGATGGCCGCCGTGCCCCTCGTCGTACTCGTCGAGCGGGCCGAGGACGCTCGAGGCGAACGTCGCGAGCGCCTGCGGGTCCTGGAGCGACAGCAGCAGCTGGTAGGTGCCCAGGTCGCGGAACTCCGCCTCGGGACGCCCTTCCGTCTGGCAGACCTGCAGCGCGTAGCGGGCCTCGCGGACGGTCTGCTGGAGTTGCCCGTAGGGAACCAGGCTGCCGGCGCCCGTCATCAGGTCGCGGGCCCGGTCGCCGACCGCGGCGCGGAACGGGGGAAGCAATCCCTCGGCGTCCGGCTGCAACACGACGACGACGATCCCGTCACGGTCCGAGCAGAGGAACGCCTCGGCCCGGCGCGACAGGGCCTCCTCGCACGTCTCCGCGAACTCGTCCGCCGGCAGGGACGACCCGCACGCGATCGCGGCGAGCGGACGCTCCAGGTCGAACCCCAGTCGCTCGAGCAGCCGGCGGGTCTCCGCGGCGCTGAGCGAGCCG
This sequence comes from uncultured Actinomycetota bacterium, assembly GCA_963770955.1. Classification (GTDB taxonomy): domain Bacteria; phylum Actinomycetota; class UBA4738; order UBA4738; family UBA4738; genus DASPTB01. The sequence continues at coordinate 216,816 of CAVYRK010000004.1, read as the reverse complement.
GACAGGATCTGCTCCAATGCGTCGCCGCGCAGCCGGCGTTCGGTCTCGGAGACGGCCCGCACCTTGGCGAGCTCGATCGCAAGCAGGCCGATTGCGTGGCTCGAGACGATGCGATCGAACTGCGTCAGCGCCTCCTTCTTGCCGACGGCCAGATAGGCCTCGACGCGGCCCTGGGACGAGACCGGCTGGACCGCGATGTTCTGCCCGCGGTCGACCAGCGACAGGCTGAAGTGGATGCCCTCCGGGCGGGACGAGTGCAGCTCGCCCCAGATGCGGCGCGCGTAGCTCTTCGCCGACGGCGGCGTCGCCGAGACCACGGCGCCGTGGAGGTCGAGCAGGATGGCCCAGCCGCCGACCACCGCGGTGAGCGACGAGACCACGCCGTCGGGTCCCTGACCCTCGAGGACGGCACGCGTCAGCGTGTGCTCCGCCTCGAGCGATCGCGACAGCAGGTCGTACTGCTCCGCGACGAGCTTGGTGAACACGGCCTCGGTGATCGCGATGAACGGAAGGACGTACGGGACCTCGAAGACCGGGAAGTCCGCGGCGTCCGCCGCGTCGAGGAGCCCCTTCGGCACGCGCTGGTGCGAGAAGCCCAGCCCGAAGCCGAGCCCCGCCAGGCCGGTCTCGACCAGGCGCGTGACGTAGGCCCGCTGCCGGGCGGGGGTCGAGCCGATGCCCATGCCGGTGCACAGCAGGAGCTCGCCGCCCTTCAGCCACGGCGTCGGGTCGTCCAGCTCACTCACGTGCACCCACCGGATCACGTGGTCGAGCCCCTTCTGGCCGGCCACGGCCTTCAGCGGCAGACCGGGCGTCTTCAGGAGATCCCGGACGGTGAGGGGCATGTCGGTCATTGTACGGTTCGTACAACTCAGCCGTGAAGCCCCTCTTTCACCCGATATCGCACGAAGTCAGGGCGCCCCGACCTTCCCCGATCGCGCCTTGGCAGAGCTGGGCCGGAGCGTATAAAAGCGCACCCCTGGGTGTTTCCGCCGGGCCCTGACGGATCGCTGCCGCGGCGGCGACACTCAGCGAGTACGACCCCGAGTCATGCCACGAAGGATTGAGCTGCGGCGCCTCGCGCCGCAGGACGGGAGGTGCTGGATGGACCTGACGCAGGAGCGCCGCGTCGTCACGGACATCCCGGGCCCGCGGTCCCGGGAGCTGCTCGAGCGGCGGAAGGCGGCGGTACCCAAGGGCATCGCGTCGACCGCGCCGATCTTCACGGAGTCGGCCTCGGGCGCGATCATCCGCGATGTCGACGGCAACCAGCTGATCGACCTGGGCGCCGGCCTCGCCGTCCTGAACGTCGGCAATTCCGCGCCTGCGGTCGTCGAGGCCGTCCGTGCGCAGCTCGACAGGTTCACACACACCTGCATGCACGTGACGATGAGCGAGCCGTACGTCGAGCTCGCCGAGCGGCTGAACGCGCTCGTCCCCGGCCCCGGGCCGAAGCAGACGATGTTCGTGAACTCCGGCGCCGAGGCGACAGAGAACGCGATCAAGCTGAGCCGCTACTTCACCGGCCGTCCGGCCGTGGCGGTGTTCGACCACGCGTTCCACGGGCGCACCCTGATGGCGATGACGATGACGGCGAAGGCGATGCCGTACAAGCACGGCTTCGGGCCGTTCGCACCCGAGGTGTACCGACTGCCGATGTCCTACCCGTATCGGTGCCCGACGGGTGAGTCGTACGAGGAGTGCGGACCGCGCTGCGCCGACGCCGCGATCACCATGATCGACCGGCAGATCGGCGCGGAGAAGCTCGCGTGCGTGCTGATCGAACCGCAGCAAGGCGAGGGGGGCTTCATCGTCCCGGGCGAGGGGTTCATCCCGAAGCTCGCCGAGTACTGCGCGGCGAATGGCATCGTGTTCATTGCCGACGAGGTACAGACCGGGTTCGGCCGCACCGGCAGGATGTTCGGCATCGAATGGGAGGGCGTCGAGCCCGACCTGGTCACCACCGCGAAGTCTCTGGCCGGCGGCCTGCCGCTGGGCGCCGTGACCGGCCGCGCCGAGATCCTCGACGCGGTGCACGCCGGCGGGCTCGGCGGCACCTACGGCGGGAACCCGCTGGCGACATCGGCCGCGCTCGCGGTGCTCGACATCATGGAGCGCGACGGGCTGGTGGAACGCGCCGCGAAGATCGGCGCGCTGATGACCGGGCGCCTCCGGGACATGGCGAGCCGCTCGTCGCTGGTCGGTGACGTCCGCGGCCGCGGCGCGATGGTCGCCATGGAGCTGGTCGACGACAAGGCGACCAAGCACCCCGCGAAGGACTCGACGAACCGCGTGATCGAGGAGTGCTACAAGCAGGGCGTGATCGTGCTGAAGGCGGGCACGTTCGACAACGTGGTCCGGTTCCTGCCGCCGCTCACGATCGACGAGGGCCTGCTGAGTGAAGGGTTCGACGTGGTGGAGAAGGCGCTCGCGACCGCCGAGTCGGAGGCCGCCAACGGCGCGTAGCGCCGGCTAGTGCTCGCGGGGGTTGGGGGCCGAGCCGGCCGGCCGCAGGACCAGATGGTCGTGGGGTTCCTCGACGTCCACCAGGCCCTCCAGCCCGTGCTCGACGTAGAGCGTCATCGTGGGCAGCGCGACCGCGACATCGCCGTCCTCGGGCTCCTCGGACAGGACCGCCTGGACCTGCCCCTCCTGCCTGGTCAGCCGGATGCGGACATCGGGGTTGAAGCGCCTGGCCGCGGCGTCCGCCTTGCCGAGGATCTCGATCGCCCAGTCGGTGATCTCGATGACCATGCCCGAATGATAGGCCCGGTCAGGAGCCGGCGGGAGCAGGCCCCTTCACCACGCGGCCGCCCTTCATGACGGCGTCGACGGTCGCGAACGCCGACAGGTCGCCGAGGTCGTGGCCGCGCACCGCGACCAGGTCGGCGTACCGGCCGGGCTCGAGGGCACCGACGCGATCCTCCCAGCCGATCAGCTCGGCCGCCACCATCGTCGCGGCCCGGATCGCCTGCACGGGCGTCATCCCGTGGCGGACCATGTAGGGAAGCTGCCGCGCGTTGTCGCCGTGGGGGTACACGCCGCTGTCGGTGCCGTAGGCGATCTTCACGCCGGCACCGACCGCCTTGCGGAACCCCTGACGCTGCGTCTCGGTGGTCTCGTCGTTCTTCCGCAGCGTGTCGGCCGGCCAGCCCTCGCGCCGGCCGGTCTCCGCGATGTAGTCGCCGTTGTAGATGTCGGCGACCAGGTACGTGCCGTGATCGGCCATCAGGGCGATCGACTCGTCGTCCATGAGCGAGCCGTGCTCGATCGAGCGGACGCCGGCCCGCACGGCACGGTTGATGCCCTCAGCGCCGTGCGCGTGCGCGGCGACGTGCGTTCCGTACAGCGCCGCTTCCTCGACGGCCGTGCGGAGCTCCCCCTCCGTGAACTCCGGCGCGCCCGGGGTTCCGCCTCGCGTCAGCACGGCCCCCGTCGCCAGGATCTTGATGAAGTCGGCGCCGCCGTGCAGGATGCGCCGCACCGCACGGCGCACCTCCGGCTCGGAGTCGGCCACGCCCACCTGGAAGACCGGCCCGACGGTGACGTCGCGCGACAAACCGGTGATCTCCCCGGCGCCGGTCGTCGACGTCACGTACGCCCCTGCGCAGAACATCCGGGGACCGTCCACGATGCCCTCGTCGATCGCGCGCCGCAGGTCCACGTCGACGAACGCGCGGAACGTGCCGATGTCGCGGACGGAGGTGAACCCCGCCTCCAGCGTGGCGCGCGCATTCGCAACGCCGAGCAGCGCCTCGCGCGCCTCCGAGTCCTGCACCGCCGGGACGCCCGCGTGCTCGATGCCGCCGACCAGGTGCGCGTGGCAGTCGATCAGGCCTGGCGTCACCGTGTGCTCGCGGAGATCGAGCACCGAGGCGGCGTCCGGGGCAGAACCGTCGTCGGGGCGCACCGCCTCGACCCGTTCGCCGCGGACGAGCACGACGCGGTCGGCCAGCACCTCGCCGGCGACGACGTCCACCAGGCGCCCGCAGCGAACCGCGACCGTTGCCGGGGAGTCACCCATGGGGGCGAGAGCCTACTCGGCCGTGACGCCCACGGCCTGCTGCGCGGCCGTCTCTTGTCTGGCGCCGCCGCGCGCCAGGCCGCCGCCGCCCGTCAGCCGGGCCGCGATCGCGACGGGGATGACGGTCAGGACGATGACCGTGGACACCACGACGTTCACCTCCGGCAGCTGCTGTCCCAGCCGGATCGCCCCGAAGATCCACAGGGGTAGCGTGTTCTGCGCGCCGGCGGTGAAGACGGTGACGACCACCTCGTCGAAGGAGAGCGCGAACGCCAGCAGCGCTCCTCCGATCAACGAGGTGGAGACCATCGGCAGCGTGATGTACCGGAACGTCTGCCAGCCGTGCGCACCCAGGTCCATCGATGCCTCCAGCAGCGACGACGACGTGCGCCGCAGCCGGGCGATCATGTTGTTGTAGACGATCACGATGCAGAACGTCGTGTGCCCCACGATGATCGTCCAGAGCGACAGCTTGTAGCCGTTGAAGGAGAAGAACGACTTCAGCGCGATGCCGGTGACGATGCCCGGGAGCGCGATGGGGAGCAGCAGCAGGAACGAGACGACCTCCCGGCCGAAGAACTTGAAGCGGTGCACCGCGAACGCCGCGAGCGCCCCCAACACCATCGCGGCCGCCGTTGCGAGCACGGCCGCCTTGATCGACAGGACGAGCGCCTCGCGCACGTCGGGATCGTGCCAGGCAACCGTGAACCAGGTGAGCGAGAAGTGCGAGATCGGCCAGCTCTGGATGCGGGACTGGTTGAACGCGTAGAGGAAGATCAGCGCGATCGGGAAGTAGAGGAACACGATCACCAGCACGACCCACGTCCGCAGCCCGATCCGAGTCCACCGGCTCTCCATGGGCTACACCGCCTCGAACGCCCCGAGGCGCTTCGCCACGAGGAGGTAGATGGCCATGATCGCGATCGGCACCATCGCGAACGCCGCCGCGAACGGGATGTTGTTGGCGACGCCGACGTTGCTCGCGATCACGCTGCCGATCAGGTTCGAGCCCGCGCCGCCGGTCAGCACGGGGTTGATGTAGTCCCCGAGCGTCAGCGAGAACGTGAAGATCGACCCCGCCACCAGGCCCGGGAACGCCAGCGGGAGGACGACGCTCCGGGTCGTGCGCCAGCCCCGGCCCCCGAGGTCCGCGGACGCCTCGAGGTACGACGGCGGGATGCGCTCCAGGGCCGCGTACACCGGGATGACCATGAACGGCAGCCAGATGTAGCAGAACACGATGAACACGGCGGTGTTCGTGTAGAGCAGGTTGACCGGCCCGAGCCCGACGCGCGCGAGCGCCCAGTTGAGGACCCCGTCGTGGTTGAGGACCAGGATCCACGCGTACACGCGGGCCAGGTAGCTCGCCCACAGGGGCAGCAGCACCGCAACGAACAGCGCCGTGCGCGTGCGCGGCGAGGCGACACGCGCCATGAAGTACGCGAACGGGAACGCGATCAGCGCGTCCACGATGGTCACCCCCGCCGCCATGAGGATCGTCCGCAGGATGATCTGCCGGTACGCGGGGCTGCTGAAGATCTGCTGGAAGTTGGAGAGCCCCCAAACCCGCTCGATGTTGGTCGTGAACTCGTTGATCCGCCAGAACGCCGTGATGAGCAGGACGCCGAGCGATGCCAGGTAGATGAAGACGAACCAGGCGAGCGGAGGGGTCAGCAGGGCGGTGGCCCGCATCCACGGCCGGCGCCACAGCGCCGCCGAGATGCGGGCCCCCGTCCCCCGCTTCGCCGTCCGGTCAACGACCTCCGTCGCCACGCGCTCGCGCTAGCCCGTGACCTCGGTGGTCCACGCCTGCTGCCACTGCGCGTAGGTCATGCAGTTGAGCTGTCCGTTCCCGCAGTCGGCGACCGGCGTCTTCCAGAACTTGATCGAGTTGAAGTACGCCTCGTCGGCGTTCGCGTGGTAGAGCTCGCACGAGCCCTTGGTGATCTTGTCCATGAGCGGGCAGGCCAGCTTGTTCGCCGGCGTCTCCCCGTACCACGTCGCCTGCTGCGCCTGCGCCTCCGGGGTGCTGATGTACTTCATCCACAGGTACGCGCAGTTCGGGTGCGGCGCGTTCGTGGCGAGCATCCAGGTGTCCGCCCAGCCCGTCGCCCCCTCGGTGGGGATCGTGGAGGCGACCGGCGCGCCGTCGTCCCTCAGGACGCTCTCCTGGTACGGCCACGCGGCCCCCACGATGGCGTCGCCGTTCTTGAACATCGAGATCTCCTGCGACGCGAGCCCCCAGTACTTCTTGATCAGGGGCCGCTGCTGCTTCAGCAGGTCGATCGCGGCGCTGAACTGCTGCTCGTTCAGCTCGTACGGATCGGTGATGCCCAGGTCGGGCTTGGTCTTCGACAGGTACAGCGCCGCGTCGGCGATCTGGATCGGGTTGTCCGGCACGGTGATCTTCCCGCTGTACTGCGTGTCGTAGATCGTGCTCCAGCTCGCCGGCGCCGTCGGGAAGTCCTGCGTGTTGTACATCAGGGTGTTCGGCCCCCACTGCAGCGAGATGCCGTAGTGGATGCCGTCGATCGTGTTGTGTGGCGGGCTCTGCAGCTGCGGGAAGAAGTTCGCCCAGTCGGGGATCAGGCTCACGTTGACCGGCTTCACGTCGCCGCCGTAGATCAGGCGGAGCGACGCGTCACCGGACGCCGAGACCAGGTCGTACTGCCCGCCGCCCCCGCCGGACATCAGCGAGACCATCTGATCGGACGAGCCGGCGTACTTGGCCTTCACCTGGCAGCCGGTCTGCTGCTCGAAGGGCTTCACCCACAGGCCCTGCGTGTAGCCCTCCCACGCGATCACGTCGAGCTCGCCCTCGCCCGGGCCGATGGACGTCTGCGGCTTCATGGTCGCGGTCGGGGGCTGCGTGCCGCTCGGGCCGCCACCTCCGCCTCCCCCGCTGCCGCTCCCGCCGGTCGTTCCGCCGCCGCATGCCGACGCGATCAGCACCATGCCGGCCGCAACGACCAGCACCCCCCAGTGCTTCCTCATGCTCCTCTCCTTCCCTTAACTCGTGGTCTCCTCGCCCCGCGGCCCCTCGTCGTGCAGGAACCGGTTGTTCTCGGGGCTCCACGCCAGCCGGACCGCGGTGCCCTGTACCTCGAGCGCCTGCATGGATGACTGGTGCAGGTTCTGCTCCAGCACGATCAGCTCCTGGCCGCCGACGTCCAGGCGGACCCGGTAGCGCGTGACGGCGCCCAGGTACACGACCGCCTCCACGTGGCCGGTGATCGTGCAGTCCCCCGGCGGGGCCGCTTCGTCGGGCGACGTCATGCGGATCTTCTCCGGACGGATCGTCAGCGGCGCCGACGAGCCGGCCACCGCCTGCGCCGCCTCGCCCGTCAGCATGTTCGACGTCCCGACGAAGCCCGCAACGAAGGGCGTCCACGGCTCCTCGTAAACCTCGGCCGGCGTGCCGACCTGCTCGATCCGCCCCGCGTTCATCACGGCCAGCCGGTCGCTCATGGTGAGCGCCTCCTCCTGGTCGTGCGTCACGTAGATGAAGGTGAGACCCACCCGCTGCTGAATCGCCTTCAGCTCGATCTGCATCTCCTGCCGGAGCTTGAGGTCCAGCGCGCCGAGCGGCTCGTCCAGCAGCAGGACGGCGGGCTGGTTGACGAGCGCTCGCGCCAGGGCGACGCGCTGGCGCTGCCCGCCGGAGAGCTGAGCCGGCTTGCGCGACTCGAAGCCATCCAGCCGGACCATGCGCAGCGCCTCGATCGCCCGCTCGGCGCGTTCGCCCTTCCCCACGCGCTTCACCTTGAGGCCGTACTCGACGTTCTCGCCGACCGTCATGTGCGGGAAGAGCGCGTAGTCCTGGAACACCGTGTTGACGTCCCGGTCGTACGGGGGAACGCGCGTCACGTCCGCGCCGTGCAGCAGGATGCGGCCCTCGGTGGGCTTCTCGAAGCCGGCGATCATCCGCAGGCACGTGGTCTTGCCCGATCCCGACGGCCCCAGCATCGAGAAGAACTCGCCCTCGCGGATGTCGAGGTCGACGCCGTCGACGGCCGACACGCCGCCGAAGCTCTTGCGGACGCCGTCCAGGCGAACGGCGTCCACCACGTCGGCGTTCGACTCGGTCACGGTCTCGGTTGCCGGGCGCGTCACCGCCACCTCCGCTCGTCTGTTCCCAGGGACGAGCCCTCCCCCTCGGCGGCCACGGTAGCGGCGGCCGGAGGGAACCGCAAGCGTCGCAAAGGTCCAAACCGTTCGGGCCGAGTACGCCGGTTGCGCAGGTCAGGGGCAGTGTGATGGTTGCCGGGCCCTGTCCGAGGAGGCATACTCGCTCGGGCTTCGCGCCCCCGAGCCGGCCCCTCGTCGGCTCACGCACCGGATCGGCAGTTCGGATCGTCGATCGGCCAGCAGACCGGAAGGGCAGTGAGCGATGGGCGTCCCATTATGGCCGGCTCTCCCCGGCGCCGCGCCAGGCGGGTCTTCCGCTATTGGCGGTCCGAGCGACGCACGCTCGCGCAGGGTTTCGTCGCCCTCCTCGTCGGCGCGTCCGCCGCGTTCGTCGCCGGGCTGACGCTCGGCTCGATTACCGCGACCCTGGAGGCGCTGCCCGGACTGTTCATCCTTCTGCCGGCGGCGGCCGGCATGCAGAACACCATCTTCGGGGCGATCGGGGCACGCCTCGGGACGAGCACCCATGCCGGGCTCTTCCAGGTGTCCACGGAACGAACCGGCATCCTGCGGCAGAACATCTTCGCCGGGATCGTCCTCACGTTCACGTCCTCTCTCTATCTGGCGGTACTCTCCAAGCTGGCAGCGGCCGTGTTCGGCCTGCCGTCGATCTCCTTCCTGCAGTTCGTCACGATCTCGGTCGTTGGGGCTCTCCTCGGCGCAACGTTCATCCTGATCCTCACCATCGTGGTCGCCGTGGGGGCCTATCGGCGCGGCTACGACCTCGATGCCGTCGGGACGCCGCTGATCATCGCGGCCGGGGACATGAGCACCATCCCGTGCCTCTACCTGGCGACGTTCGTCGCGAGAACGGGCTGGCTGAACGCAACGGTCGGGAGCCTGGCCATCGCTGCGGCGCTCTACGCGCTCGTCCGGGGAATCACCACCGACCTGCCGCTGGCACGACGCGCGATGGCCGAGATGACCCTGATCGTGTTGCTGACCCCGTTGCTCGACATCCTGGCCGGAACCGTCGTCGAGTCGAGGCTCGCGCGCTTCGTCGCGCTCCCCGGTCTGTTGATCATCATTCCGCCCCTCATCTCGATCGCCGGGGACCTCGGCGGCGTCCTGTCGTCGCGGCTCTCCTCCAAACTGCATCTCGGTGTGGTCTCTCCGAAGATCATCCCGGAGGGGCCCGCGCTGCTGGACGCTTCCCTGGTGGGCGTCTCCGGCCTGGGCATCTTCCTCTACATAGGCGTCGTCGGCCTGATGCTCAGCGACCTGACCGGGAAGGCGCACCCGGGGCCGCTGGCCATGATCGGCAGTACGGCGACCACCGGGCTGATCGTGACGCTGGTGGCCATTCCCGTCGCCTACTACATCGCTGTGATCACCGCCCGGTTCGGCCTGGATCCGGACAATCACTCCGTTCCGATCATCACGAGCGCCATGGACCTGGTCGGCGTAGTCTCGTTCCTCTTCGTTCTGTCAGTATTCGGGGTGACCGGACATGTCTGATCCCGACGATCAACCCAGCAACGTCAAGGACCTCCTCGCGGAGGCGAAGGACGCCTCCGAGCTCATGGTCGACCTGGCGTACGCGGCCGTCTTCTTCAACGACGAGAAGCTGGCCGAGGAGGTCGAGGATCTCCAGCAGCGCCTCTACGGGTACCTCCGCCGGCTGCGGCAGTTCGCCATCCTCGCCGCGCGCTCGCCCGAGGACGCCGAGCAGATGGGCGACGTCCTGTGGATCGCGGGAGCCATCGAAAAGATCGGCGACGCCGCGTCCGACATCGCGCGCGTGATCGCCGCGCGGCTCGGGATCCCCGACGCCCTGCGCCAGGACCTGCGACACGCCGACGAGATCATCGGGCGGGTCCGCGTGCGGCAGGACGCGCCCTGCATCGGACGCTCGCTCCGGGACCTGTTGCTCCCGTCAGAGACGGGGATGTGGCTGATGGCCATCCGTCGCGGCGATCGAGTGGGTGTTCGACCCGGACGCGGACAGCGTGCTGTCGGAGGGCGACGTCCTGCTGTTCAACGGCCCCGAGGACGGCGTGAACCTCATCCGCGAGATCGCCGGCGCCCCGCCGCTCCCCGAGCCGCCGGAGGTCGACCTCCCCGCGCTGAGCGAGCTCGACCGGGCCGTCGACATCCTGATCGAGATGAAGAACTCCTCTGAGGTGGCCGTCGGGCTCGCGTACTCGGCGCTGCTGTTCCAGCGATCCGCGCGCTGGCCGCGGAGGTGGCCGCCCTCGAGGCCCGGTCCGACATCCTCCACGACGAGCTCGAATCCTGGGTGCTGAAGGCCGCGCCGGAGGCCCGCAACACCGACGAGCTGCGCGGGTTGCTTCGCCTGGCGTATGCGGGCGAGACGATCTTCGACGCGGCCCGGGACCTGACATGGCCGATCGAGCAGGGCGAGACGCTCCACCCGGTCATCCAGATGGCGCTCGAGGAGACCGACGAGGTGACCTCGGAGACGCTCATCGAGGAAGGGTCGCGCGCGGCCGGCCGGTCGCTCAAGGACCTGCAGGTCGAAACGGAGACCGGGATGTTCGTGCTCGCCGTGCAGCGCGGCCGCCGGTGGATCTACCGGCCGAGGCCGCGATTCGAGTTCCAGCCCGGGGACCGGGTCATCGCCACGGGCCCCGAGGAGGGCGTGATCGAACTGGACGCGCTGGCCGCCGCCGGCCAGCCGGTCGCGGGCTAGGCGGATCCCGTCGAGACCCGGTCGGCGACCGCCGCCGGGCGCAGCTGCACGGGCGGCGAGAACACCACGTGTTCCTCCGCCACCTGCACGTCCTCGACCGTCTCCGCACCGTGCTCGCGGAGGAACGCGATCACCCGCTCGACGATGTGCTCGGGCGCCGAGGCGCCGGCCGTGAGGCCGATCGTCCCCGCCCCCCGCAGCCATGTGAGGTCGATGTCGCGCTCGTCGTCGACGAGATGCGCGGGGACGCCCGCCGACCCGGCCACCTCGACGAGGCGGTTGGAGTTCGAGGAATTGGCCGAGCCGATGACCAGCACGACGTCGGCGCGCGCAGCGACGGCCTTCACCGCTTCCTGACGGTTCTGCGTCGCGTAGCAGATGTCGTCGGTCGGAGGCCCCTCCAGCGCCGGGAACCGGCGCCGCAAGACGTCGACGATCACCGCCGTGTCGTCCACGGACAGCGTGGTCTGGCAGAGATATGCGACCCGGTCGGGATCCTCGACGGTGACGGTCGCCGCCTCCTCCGCCGTCTGCACCAGGATGGTGCGGCCGGGCGCGTATCCCGAGGTGCCGATCACCTCGTCGTGGCCCTCATGGCCGATCAGCAGGATCGTGAGGTCGCGGCGGGCGAACCGCCGCGCCTCCCGGTGCACCTTGGTGACCAGTGGGCACGTCGCATCGATCACCGACAGCTTCCGCGATGCGGCGTTGTCGTGCACCGCCGGCGCGACGCCGTGCGCAGAGAACACGACCAGCGCGCCCTCCGGCACGTCCCGCTCGTCATCGACGAAGACCGCGCCCTGGGCCTCGAGGCCGGCGACGACGTGGCGGTTGTGGACGATCTCCCGCCGCACGTACACCGGGGACCCGTACCGGCGCAGCGCGCGCTCCACCGTGTCGACGGCGCGCTCGACGCCTGCGCAGTAGCCGCGCGGACGGGCGAGGAGAATGCGTTTCACCAGGTCATCGTAGAGGGACATCGGCCGTCCAGATAGGGCCGCCACGAAGTCTCCACGCGGCGATCAGAGGCCGGCCTAGGCCGTTCGGCCGGTGTCATAGCAACGATCACTCTGTAGGATCGGCCGCGCCCACCCGGGCACCCGTACTCCCCTCAAACCCCTCGAATGCGCTGCGCGTTGCCGCGCGTCCGAACGGGAGGCAAGCGGAGACGGAAGGTCTGTCGTCCACGCAAACAAGGAGGTGAGGGCCACCACCCAGGACCTGCCGAGCCCACGTCGAGGGCCGATAACCTCGACCAAGCTTCGGGGGTGAAGCCACCAACACATGCTCTCGAGAAGCCGTCGCCCGCACGCGCGGGCAATCGTCCTATCGCTCATTTCACTCTGTATTTTGGCCGCCGCGACACCGTCGTTCGCGAGCCCGGCGCCGCACAATGCCGGACGCTCCCGGACCACAACCGCGTCGTCCGGCGCCCCATTCGAATGGCACGTGCCGCCACACCATCCCCGGTTGACCCTCGGGCGCGTCGCGCGCCTGGGTGGGGTCGACTGGACGGCCATCGCCCGATGCGAGTCCGGGCTGCGGTGGCACGTCACCGCGTCGCCCTACTACGGCGGCCTGCAGTTCCTGACCTCGACCTGGCTCCGCAGCGGCGGCGGAAAGTACGCCCGACGCGCCGACCTCGCGCGGCCGGCCGAACAGATCGTGATCGCCTACCACCTGAAGCAGCGCGCGGGCCTCGGACAGTGGCCCGTGTGCGGCGGTCTCGGCTAGGCGGTCCCGGAGGGCCTACCGCCTGACCGGTCCTCCCACCGGCGGAAGTCCAAGGATGGCGTCGCGCACGCGCTCGGGCGTGGGCGCGACGCCATCGGCGCCGGCCAGCGCTCCCAGCGAGATCACGCGGATCCGCGGCGCGGCTCGCCGGATGACCGTCACGTCCACGCCCGGAAGTGCGGCGTCCACGACGACGACGTCGGGCGCATGATGGTCAAGCTGCCTGACCAGTTCTTCTGCGGTAGACGCGCCGCCGACCAGCTCCCAGGTGGCCGACACGGTCGCACCCTTCAGCGCCCGAAGCGATTCCGCGTCCGGCGCCGCGCACAGGACCTTCAGAGCCCGGCACACCCGGCCCTCCCCCCCTCGTGACTCACGCGTCCGCGGGGGAAGCCGGCACCGGAGGCGCGCCGAGCCCGCTGAGGCGCGGCAGGACCCAGGTCCGCAGCGCGAGCTGCACGATGCCGGCGACACGGAATGGCGGCCAGGACGCCCCAGAACCCGAACAGGTCGGCGCCGACCAGCACCACCAGGAGGACCACGACCGGGTGCAGCTGCGTGGCCCCCTTCATCACCAGGGGTGAGAGCACGTAGCCGTCCACCACGTGCGCCACCGCGATGACCGCGAGTACCACCAGCAGGAACGCCGGCGGCTTCGTCGCCAGGCTCACCAGGACGACCGGGATCGCCCCGATCCAGGCCCCGAACATCGGGATCAGGTTGGCGACCCCGACGACGAACCCCAACAGCAGCCAGAAGGGCATTCCGACCACCCACATCCCGATCGTGGCGACCACGAACACCGCTCCGGAGACGACCAATCGCGCCCGCACGAACCCGCCGAGCAGCTGCTGCACCTGGACGAGCCAGGGGTCGACCTCCCCCCGAAGCGACGCGGGGACGAGCGCTCGCATCCCCCGGGCACCGGCGGGAAGCGACAGCAGCACCAGGAACCCCAGGAATCCGCCCAGGACGAGAACGAGGCCCGCGTGCGCGAGCCCCAACCCGGCCCCCACGAAGGTGTTCAGCTCGCCGCGCACGGTTCCGGCGTGGTCGTTCACCCAACTCGTCGCCGAGTCCCCGGCCCGGCGCAGCAGCGGGTTGGAGGAGTGCGAGAGCCGGCCCACCACGCCGCCGCCCTTGCGGAGCAGGCTCGGCGAGCTCTGGACCAGCTCCTGCCCCTGGTGGATCGTGGCCGGGACCAGGATGGCGAGGGCGACCACCCCAAGGATCACCGCGGCGGCGAACACCACCACGGCCGCCAGGCGGCGCGGGACCCCCCTCGCGGCCAGCGCGCGCACCGCCGGGTTGAGGATGAACACCACCATGCTGGCCACGACCAGGTAGGGCACGATCCCGGCCACGCGACCGAGCGCCAGGCCGAGCGCCAGCGCCAGCACGCCGATCCCGATCCCCGTCCACGCCACGACCCCCCAACCCACCAACCGGCGCCCCCGGCCGCCGGGCGGCATGAGGCGCTCGAGGTGGTCGCGGATGGAGCCGTCCTGCTCGGGCACGACGGCAGCCTATCGCGGGAGGTTGCTAGCCTGAGCCGATGCCGCTGCCGGACTCGATCCTCGCCTTCTGGTACGAGATGGAGAGGCTGGCGCAGACCTACGAGCGGACGCCGTGGGGCGTCGTGATCTCCGACGCGCGCTACCCCACGATCTACGACGCCAACCATGCCGGCATCCTCGAGTCGGCGCCCCACCTCGAACTCGACGAGGTCCGGGCGGCGCTGCATCCGACGCTGCGCCGGGCGGGAGCCACCCACGAGCACATCGAGGTCATGGACGTCTCGGACCCGTGTCCCGCGACCGACGCGCTCCGGACGGAGCATCAGCGCGTCACCTCCGACGTGGTCATGCGGTACGAGGGCGCGGAAGCCGCGCCCGTCTCGGACGCGCGGGTGGAAGAGATATCGGCCTCGGACGACGCTTTTCGGCGCGTGTACCGCGAGTCGCGCAATGAGTTCGGGGAGGAGCTCAGCGAGGAGGTCGTCGACCAGCTGATGGCGCGGGACTGGGAGGTCTTCGTCCCGGCCGGCATACGGTTCTTCGCCGGCATGATCGATGGCCGGATCGCGGGGTTCACGTCGCTGATCCCCAGAGGCGACACCGCGTACGTGGACAACGTCGTCACGCTTCCCGCGTACCGCCGGCGCGGCGTCGCGAGCGCGACGGTGACACGCGCACTGGCCGAGGCCGAGGCGAAGGGGCTGTCGACGGTGTTCCTGCTGGCCGAGGAGAACGGCGATCCTCAGCGTCTCTACGAACGCCTCGGGTTCAGGGTGGTCTGCCGGGCGATGGGATTCACACGTCCCCTGCCGCCGGGGTGACGGCCTCGATCAGCTCGATCCGGTTCCCGAAGGGGTCCGCCGTGTGCAGCCGCGTCCATCCTTCAAGGGGAGGTTCCTCCGTGACGGCGGCGCCGGCGTCCTCCAGGCGCCGCCGCAGTCCCGGCAGCCCCAGCACGCGCAGCGCCGGGTGCGCCTTGCGCGCGGGCCGGAAGTCCTCCTCGACGCCGAGGTGCACCTCGGCGCCCGAAGCGCGGAACCAACACCCGCCTCGCCCCGCCAGCGGCGCCGGTTTGGGAACACACGTGAGCCCGAGCACCCCGGAGTAGAACGCCTCCGCTTCCTCTTCACGGCCCGGGGGCATGGCGAGCTGCACGTGGTGGATGCCGACGACCTCGAATCCGTTCCGCTCGTCCGCTCGCACGCGCGCCAGGTTACGACGCCGGCGCGCCGGCCGGAGCCGGCCGGGAGCGGACGACGCGGCGCCAGAGCGCCCATCCCGCCAACACCAGCAGACCCAGGGGCACCAGGTACCCGAGCCCAACGATCACGGCGGACACCACGCCGAGGAACCCGGCCCACGCCTGCTGCCAGGCTCGGGAGAGGCTGGGCGCCGAGGCGGTCTCCCGCGCGACGACCGGCGCGCCCACCTCGCGGATCCCGAGGTCGATCGTGCCGAACGACGTCTGGTTGTGCAGGACGCGAAGGTCGCCGCGGATCTGCTCGATGCGGAACTGCACCTGCTGGAGCTGGGCCTGCACGCGGAGCGTGTCGGAGATCGAGGTGGCGTGATCCATCAGGCGGAGCAACACGGTCTCCTGGGCGCGCCACGTGATCAGCCGGGCGTTCAGGTCGACGAACTGGGAGGTCACGTCCTTCCCGGACACGGTCGAGGACGTCACGGTCCCCAGGCTCCTGAGCGCGGCCAGCGCCTGCTCGAAGGATGCCTCAGGAATCCGAAGGGTGATCGAGCCCGACCGGTTGCCGGACGAGGCCGACTCGACGAAGCCGCCGAACCGGCCGGCGGTCGCCGTGGCCGCGGCCAGCGCCGGCTGCAGTCCGCCCCGCTTCACCTGGAGCCCGACGGAAGCGTCCTTGATGATCCGGGCGCCGACGCCGGGGATCGCCGAGGGGCCCAGGGACAGGACCGAGTCCGACTGGGCAGCCTCGGGCTTGGCGAAGGCGTGGTTCGGTGCGGGGGAGGGCGCGGCCACTCCCCCCGCCGACGTCGCCGCTCCGCTCGAAGAGCCCCCGCCGGTCGGGAACGAATGACCCCGGACCACGAAGCCGACGATGCCCGCGATGACGAAGAACGCGATGACGGCGAGCGATCTGGTCTTCATCGGTTCCCTCCCGGTCGCATGTGCGGCCCGGTCCGGATGCCTGCCGGGCAACAGGCTCGCTTGGACGCGCGCGAACCGATGGTTGGTTCCCGCGTGAGGGAGTCGAACGAGGAGGAGCCGGTGACTCCGGGCTAGACGAGGTAGGAGAGGCTGCCGCCGTGGCCGTGTCTGCTCTGGTGGCCGCGCTTGCTCTGGTGATGACCGGAGTGGTGTCCGTCGGTGCCGCTCTGACCCCATCCGCCGCCTCGATGGTGGCCGCCCTGGCGGTGGCCGCCGTCGCCGTGGTGTCCGTTGCCGTGGTGTCCGTTGCCGTGGCCGCCGTCGCCATGTCCACCGTCGCCATGTCCACCGTTGCCCCAGCCGCCGTTGCCGTGGCCGCCGTTGCCGTGGCCGCCGTCGCCGTGGCCGCCGTTGCCGTGGCCGCCGTCGCCGTGGCCGCCGTTGCCGTGGCCGCCGTTGCCGTCATGGCCGTGGTGAGGGTGACCGCAGCCCCATGGGCGATCTGTACACGGGACTCCTCCGCTGCTGGCCGGACGGATCTGCTGCCCGTTCGGTCGGTTGAGTCCCCCCACCGGGCGGCTTCGTGGGCGGTCCGATCGGACCGCCGGAGCCGGGGCCTGTGCCGGCCAGCGTCACGGCGAGCGGCTGCGCCATGGCCACCACGCCGATCGTGGGCGTGCCGGCGCGGGCGTTCAGCGCCGGACCGGGCCCGGCGGGAGCCGCGCCGACGCCGGAACCCGCGTTGCCGCCGCCCTCGCTCAATCCGGGCCGGATCGTGGACCAGGGGAGGAACAGCAGCGTCAACGCAACCATCAATGCGACGGCGATCGCGACGGACGTGCGATCACCGAACGCGGGGCGCGCTGCATTCTCGGTTCCCTTGGGGAAGGAACTGTCAGGCGACGATCCACCGCCGGCGAGCGGTTGGCCGTCCCCGCCACTACGTGCTTGCATGTGCCTCCCATCGGCCCGGGGCCGAGCCGAACTGAAGTCTAGTCGTGGCCTTCACGTTCTCTCAATGGCGTGATTGGGGGATCGGTCATTCGGCCGATCGCCCGGGCGGCCCGGCCGTCTGGTCGTCACCCCGAAGCGACCGGCACCATTGAACCGGGTACCCCCCGCACGCTGCGAGAAGACACGATTGGCCCAACCTACCGGCTGGTAGGAAGTGCGTAAGATACGCCGATGCCGAAGGCGCCATCCGCCACCCGTCCCCGGCGCCGCCTGCCGGGGCCCGAGCGCCGAGCCACGCTGCTCGATGCGGCCAGGGACGTGTTCGGCCGCGAGGGCTACCACGCCGCCTCCATGGACGCGGTGGCCCGCGGCGCCGGCGTGACCAAGCCGACCCTCTACGACCACTTCCCATCCAAACGGGACCTCTATCTGGCGCTCATCGACGCCGACCTGGAGGTGGTCCGCCGCACGGTCAGCGACGCCCTCTCGGCGCCCACGGGCAACCGGGAGCGCATCCGCGCGTCGTTCCAGGCGTACTTCGACTTCGTCGATGAGCACGGCCCCGGCTTCCGGCTGCTGATGCAGGAGGTCGTGGGCGCCGACCCCGACCTCCGGCGGCGCGTGGGCCGGGTCCGGGCGAGCATCCTGGCCGAGGTGGCGGAACTGATCGTTCGCGAGTCCGAGGGCCGGCTCGACCCGGCGCACGCGGAGACGGTCGCGCTGGCGCTGGTCGGGATGGTGGAGACGGCCGCCCAGCGGCGCGAGCCCAGCGGCGAGCCAGGCGCGCGGAGCGAAGCCGTCGACACCCTCGTCCGCCTCGCGTGGCGAGGCATCACCGGCCTGACTCAGCCCGACGCGTCGCCGCGCGACGTTACGCACTGAGGGCCTCCGGAGCGTCGGGGCTCTCCGCCGGAGCCGGGAGCGGCTCCTGTTCGGCGAGGCGGCGCAGCAGGACCGGCACCCGTCCGGTGCCGCCCAGCGCGCGCAGAACCCACAGCGCCCCGAGGGCGCTCGCTACCGCGACAGCGCCGGCAACGGCGAAGGCGATGCGCGGGCCGGCCCATTCGGACAGCAAGCCCATCAGCGGGGCGCCGATCGGCGTGCTTCCCAGGAAGACCATCGCGTACACCGACATGACGCGGCCGCGCATCGACGGCGCGGAGGCGACCTGCATCATCGAGTTCCCGGTCGCCATGAAGACCATGCTCGCGAAGCCGATCGCCGCCAGGACGCCGAGGGCCACGCCGACGGTGGGCGCCATGCCCACGGCCACCATCGCCGCGCCCATGGCAGCCGCGGCCCAGGCGAGCACCTTCGGGCTGGGGCGGCGCCGGGTGGCCATCACCAGCGCGCCGGCCAGTGACCCCGCGCCCATCGCCGACAGGAACTGCGCGTACAGCGCGGCGCCGCCCGAGAAGGAGAACCGGGCGAGGAGCGGGAGCAGCACGGAGAAGTTGAACGACAGTGTGTAGACGATCGCCATCAGCACCAACGGCCATCGCAGGCGCGGCGTCGTCCACACGTACCGGAGCCCCTCTCGCACCTGGCCCTTCTTCCGGGGAACGCGCCCGCCCCGGTGCAGCTCGGACGGCCGCATGGCAACGAGCCCACCGATCACGGCCAGGAACGACAGGGCGTTCAGCAGGAAGCAGGCCGCAAGGCCGACCGTCAGGATCAGCGCGCCGGCGATGGCCGGCCCGAGGATGCGCGTGAACGTGAAGACCGCGCTGTTGAGGCTGATCCCGTTCTGGAGATCGTTCGGGCCCACCATCTCCGCGACGAAGCTCTGCCGCGTGGGGTTGTCCACGACGGTGACCAGACCGAGGCCCAGCGCGAGCGCGTAGACCATCCACAGCTGGATCCCGCCGGTGAGCACCAGGCCGCCGAGCGTCAACGCCAGGAACGCATCCGCGGCCTGCGTGAGGATCAGGACCCTCCGCTTGTCGAACCGGTCGGCCACCAGGCCGCCCAGCGGGCCCAGGAACAGGATGGGAAGGAATTGCAGGCCCGTCGTGATCCCCAGGGCCAGCCCGCTGTGCGTCAGGCTCAGGACCAGCCAGACCTGGGCGACCGACTGCATCCACGTGCCCGTGGTGGACACGATCTGCCCGAAGAAATACAGGCGGTAGTTCCGGACCTTCAGGGATCGGAACGTGTCTCGTGCGGTGCGGAGGACGGCGGTCACTCCTGATCGCCGACCAGCCGCTCCATCAGGGAGACGGCCCGCTCGAGGGTGCGACGATCCTCGTCGCTGAAATCGCGAAGTCGACGGGCGAGGTATGCGTTCTTGCGCCCACGTGTCCGTTCCAGGAACTTCCGCCCGTCCGCCGAAACGCGCACCCAGGCCACCCTGCCGTCCTTGGCGTCGGCCTCGCGGACGACGAGTCCCCGCTCCTCGAGGGCAGCGGCGATCCGAGTCATGGTGGGGGGTTGTACCTGCTCGGATGCCGCCAGCTCCCCGAGGGTCATGCGCCCCGCGCCGTCGATCACTGCGAGTGCCGACAACATCGAGACACCGATCCCGGCATCCGCCTCCTGCCGCATCCGCCGGGCGAGGCGGTTGACGACGAGCCGAAGTCCGGCGGCGATGTCCGTCGCCGTGGGGGAAGTCTCGGCTGGGTCTTTCTGCAGCGTGGGCGATCCGGTCACGTTCCCAATTATTTCACAAAGCTAATTAGCATGTCAAAGTATCGGATGAACGGCCCTCGGCCGCTCGGTGGACGCGCGGAACGCACGCCGGGAGCACAGCCCGAGAGAGGCTCAGATCATCGAGGGGCGGGGGCCGGTGGCGACCAGCGTGAAGATGAGCGCGGCGTCGGCGAGCAGCTACCAGATGACCACGCGGCACGGTCGATGCCCCCGCGATGGCTCATCGAAATCGGGAGGCCTCAACCCGGAGTTCATTTCCGGATTGAACCTAACGACTCGCGAGCCGCGTCATGTACAGGCGACCTAGAACGTGTGACCGGTCGCGAGAAACCCGATGGTGCAGGCCGCGCCCTCCACCAGGCAGAACACGGCAAACGGCGTGAGGGTTCGGGTCTCGAAGTAGTGCATCAGGAAGCGGACGGACAGATACGCCGCGATGCCCGCGGCAACGCTTCCCACCAGGACCTGCATGCGGATCCCGTTGCCCAGGGTCCCGAACAGATCCGGGAGCTTGTAGACGCCAGCGGCCAGGATGATCGGCGTGGCGAGCAGGAACGAGAAGCGCGCCGCGTCCTCGTGTGAGAGTCCCCGCGCGAGCCCGGCAACCATCGTGATGCCCGAGCGGCTGATCCCGGCGATCAGGGCGAACACCTGCGCAACCCCGATGATGACCGCTTCCTTGAACTCCAGGGTGTCGAGACGCCGGTCGTCGGTCCCCTCGTAGGTGCCGTGGCTCGCGGCGACGGCTTTCACGTCGGCACGGCGCCGGAGACGCTCACCGAGAAGCAGGATCAGGCCGTTCACCATCAGGAACACCGCCGCGTACAGCGGCTTGGCGAACGTCACCCGGAACACGTGCTCGAACACAACGCCGGTGAGCCCAGCCGGGATCGTCGCCACCACCAGGAGCCACGCCATCCGTTCGCTCGACGATCGCATCACCGCCCAAGGCGCCTTTCGTTCGCGCGCGCCCGCGGCGATGGTCCGGAAGAAACCACCGATGATGCCTTGCCAGTCCTTCCAGAAGTAGATGAGGAGCGCCGTGGCTGTTGCCACGTGCAGCCCGACCAGAAACGCGAGGAAGAACGACTCGGGCTGAGCCTGGGCCTGCGCGAGATTGTCCCAGCCGAAGATCGTGGGCAGGATCACGGCCTGGGCGAGGCTCGAAATCGGAAAGAGCTCGGTCACGCCCTGGACGGCGCCCATCACGATCGCTTGGAAGTACGTGATCACTGGCGGTCCTCCCCTCGGCCACCCGCAGGATAGTCGGCCGCCGGGCCGGGTCCCGGATGCCGGGGATGAAGAAATGGTCCCTTCCCCAGCCCGGCACACACCTGGACGGAAAGGGGAACCCGAATGCCAGCCGGGGAGCGAGTCGTACCGGCGTCGTCCAGGCCGGCGTTCGGCAAGGCTGACAATCTCCCCAGACCTCTCCCCGACCAGCGACGTGTACGGTAGGCCGCTTGGCCAAGGGGTAGACGACGTCCGCCCTCCGCCCAGCCGCTGGATCCGGCCCCGGCTAAGCTGCACGCGTGACCCTGCTGCTCCTGGTTCGCCACGCCGTGACCGACGCCACGGGCAAGCACCTGTCGGGGCGCACGCGGGGCATCCACCTGTCCGACACGGGGCGGGCGCAGGCGGACCGCCTGGTCGAACGGCTGGCGGGAGTGCCCATCAAGGCGGTCTACTCGAGCCCTTTGGAGCGGTGCGTGGAGACCGCGCGGCCGCCGGCCCGCGCCAGGGGTCTCGACGTCCGGGTCGATTCCCGGCTCATCGAGGTGGACTACGGGAACTGGACGGGGCGCTCCATGGGCCAGCTCGTCCGGACGACCCTGTGGAAGCAGGTGCAGGCCTCGCCCTCCGCCATCCGCTTCCCGGAGGGGGAGACGCTGCGTGAGGTGCAGTTGCGCGCCGTCGAGGCGCTCGACGACATCGCGACCCGGCACCCCCGGGACGTGGTCGCCGCCGTCGCCCACGCGGACGTGATCAGACTGGCCGTCGCGCACTACTCGGGCGTGCACCTCGACCTGTTCCAGCGGTTCATCGTGAGCCCGACGTCGGTCTCGGCCGTGCTGCTGGGCGACCGCATCCCGCGCATCCTCCGGGTGAACGACACCGGCTCGCTGGACGACATGGTGCCCCGCGGCCGTGGACGGCGGCCCCCGCGGGCCCACACGCGCGGGTCCGGCTCGGTGCGAGGATAGAGAGCGTGGCCATCGAACTCGATCCCGTCGACCGCCTCACCGCCGGCGCCGTGGGCGAGCCTGGCGAGCGGACGTTCTTCCTGCAGGGCAAGAAGGGCGACCACCTGGTGACGCTGCTGGTGGAAAAGGGACAGGTGCAGCAGCTGGCCGCGGCCGTCGTGGAGATCCTGGCGCGCATCGGAGCGGACCCATCCGCGGAGGCCGACACGACCACGATGGACCTCGAGCCGCCGCTGGAGCCGGAATGGCGGGCGGGACGGCTCGCGATCGGGTACGAGGAGGACCGCGACCTCCTGGTGCTGGAGGTCGAGGAGCTCGTTCCGGAGGAGGAGGACGAGGACGCCGGATCACCGGTGGAGGAGGAGGAACCCGAACCCGGCATGGTCCGGTTCTGGGCCACGAAGGACCAGATGCTGGCGCTCGCCCGCCACAGCGCGGCCGTGTGCGCCGCGGGGCGGCCGACATGCCAGTTCTGCGGCAACCCCATCGACGCCGACGGGCACATGTGTCCCGCGATGAACGGGCACCGCGAGCTGGGGTGAGGTGACCACCGAGGACGACGCCCTCCGGTTGCTGTCGGGCGGCGAGGTCGCCCTGATCGGACTGATGCCGCACTCGTCCAACTACACGTTCCTCGCGGAGGTGCGCCACCCCGACTCCACGGTGCTCGGCGTCTACAAGCCGCGCAAGGGCGAACGGCCGCTGTGGGACTTCCCCGAGGGGACGCTCTACCGGCGCGAGGTCGCCGCGTTCGAGCTGTCCCGGGCGCTCGGGTGGCCGGCCGTCCCGCCGACCCTCGTCCGCGACGGGCCGCACGGCCCCGGCTCGATGCAGCTGTTCGTCGAGTCGGATCCGAACGAGCACTTCTTCACGCTGCGCGACGCGCGCTTGGACGACTTCGCGGGCGTGGCGGTGTTCGACGCCATCGCCAACAACGCCGACCGCAAGAGCGGCCACTGCCTGGTCGACGCCGACGGCACCATCTGGTCGGTGGACCACGGCGTGTGCTTCGCGGTCCCGCCGAAGCTGCGCTCGGTGATCTGGGAGTTCGCGGGCGAGCGGATCCCCGCGGAGCTCCTGGACGACGTCCGGCGCGTGGCCGGCGCGCTGCGGTCCGGGGCGGTTCGCGACACGATGACGGCGCTGCTCGACACCGCGGAGGTGGACGCGGCCGCCGGCCGCGCCGAGGACCTGGTGCGATCGAAGCGGTTCCCCGAGCCGGGCTCGGAGCGCGCCTTCCCCTGGCCTCCGGTCTGAGAACAGGGGTCCAGAATCCCGGCCGTCCCCGCCGATATCGTTGGGGATGAGGGCGCTCGGACTCCTCCTGGCCGCCGTGGTCCTCGCGGCCTGCTCGTCGCCTCCCGTGACGGCGGATCTCCCTCCGTCGGTCCACCAAGGCGAGCCGGCGCCGGCCGGCACCGGGCGGGTGGGCCTCCGTCGGTACGCGAACAGCGGCCATTGCTGGTTCCTGCGCGGCGAGGCTCCCGGCGACGCGCAGCATCGGGGCCCGGCCGGCCACCCGCGTCGTGCGTCGGGCTCGCAGAGCTCGCCGGCCCCGCAGCCGCGGCCGAGCGGCTCGCCGACCAGCACCCCGACCCCGCCGGCGCCCTCCGTCGCCGTCCCGACGTCGGTCACCACCTGCCACGCGGACGCGCACCGCTACGCCAGCTGATCGACCTCGCGTTTCACGCGCTCACCGCCCCGCGTCGTTGAATAGGGCGATGCGACGGAGCGGGCTGCCGCCTTTCGAGGACTTCATGGAGGACCACCGGGTGATCGTGTACCGGTTCCTGATGGCCTCGGCGGGGCCGGCAGAGGCCGACGACTGCTTCCAGGAGACGTTCCTGTCGGCGCTGAAGGCGTACCCGACGCTACGGCCGGACTCGAATCTCCGGGCATGGGTCCTGACGATCGCCACCAACAAGGTGGTCGACATGGCCCGTTCCCGGGGGCGAAGGGCGGTGCCGGTGGCCGATCCCGACCCGGGCGCGACCGGGGAGGAGCGGCGGATGGATGGGGCCGATCCGATCTGGCAGGCGGTGCGATGCCTGCCGCCGCAGCAGCGGGCAGCGGTGGCGCACCGGTTCCTGCTGGACATGACGTACGCGGACGTGGCGGAGGCGATGGGCATCACCGAGGAGGCGGCCCGCGCCAACGTGTACCAGGGGCTGAGGAAGCTCCGCGAGGATACGAGGAGCGAAGATGCCGGCAAGGACTGACGGAGAGGCGACCCGGACGGAGGCACGCCGGCTGGCCGGCGCGCTCCGGGACGCGACCAGGGACGCGGACGCCCGCTCGCGCGGCGCGTCGGAGCGACTCGCGCGGCGCGCCGAGGAGGCCGACCTGGTCGACGTCCTGTGGGCGCGGACGGACACGCCGATCGGCACGCTGCTCGTGGCGGTCTCGCCGCGAGGGCTGATCCGGGTGTCGTTCCCGGAGGAGACGGACGTGCTGCAGGCCATCGCCGACTCGGTGTCGCCCCGCATCATGCACTCCCTCACCGCGACGGAGGACGTCCGTCGCGAGCTGGACGAGTACTTCGACGGACACCGGCGCTCGTTCGACGTTCCCGTCGACCTCTCGGCCGTGCACGGGTTCACCCGCAAGGTCCTGCGCGAGACCACCCGCATCCCGTTCGGCTCGGTGCTGACCTACGCGCAGGTCGCCGGGAAGGCCGGCAACGCGCGTGCGTCGCGCGCCGCCGGAAACGCCCTGCACGCCAACCCGGTGCCGATCGTGGTGCCGTGTCACCGCGTCGTGCGCACCGGCGGCGGGCTCGGCGGCTACGGAGGCACCATCCCGCGCAAGATCGCGCTGCTGCAAATGGAGGGCGCGATCGAGTGACGAGCGGCGGCTAGACGCTCGGACCGTCGACGAAGATCGCCAGGCTCGCCGTGAACCCGTGCAGGAAGTTCCGCCCGCCCACGGGGCCGAACTCGCCGGCGCAGAAGAACCCCGCGACCGCGGCGCCGCCCAGGGCCGAGGACACGATGCTCGCGTCGTGATCCGCTTCGGGGAACAAACGCGTACCTCGTCCGTTGCACGTGAACAGCAGCGCGCCGGCCGCGCGGCCCGGCAGCTCGGCCACCTGTTCCTGCAACAGGGACCGCAGCTCGTCGTCGGCGGTCGCCGCGTCGCGGACGTGGAAGCGCACGCTCTCGCCGACCTCGACGCGATCGCCGACGGCGAGCGCGCCGGAGTCCGGATCGACGCCCAGCACGCCGCGGACCAGGAAGTCGCCCTGGCCGTGCTCGCTCTTGTACTCGTCGATCACGCGGCCGACGTGCAGCCCGTTCGCCGCCAGCTCGCGGTCGGGCTTCGAGAGCGACGAGAGCGCCTCTTCCAGCCGCTCCAGCGGCGGCCGGCCACCGAGCTCGAGCAGGAAGTTGTCCCGCGCACGCGTCACGACGAACGTCGCGCCGAACGGGCGGCATCCCTGGGAGACGAGCGTGGTGAGCCGGACGCTCGCGGGAAGCCGCACCCCGACCGCGCCCTCGTGCACCACGCGGTCGTCCAGGAACATCGTCGTCTCGCCCGGGCCCGACCCGCCGCTGGCCATGCCGCCGACGACGACCGGGCGATCGGGGAGGTCGTTCAGGTGCCGCAGCAGCGCGTCCGCCGGAAAGGAAAAGGGATCCGCCACCAGGAGGTGGGTCGCTCCCTCCCCATCGTGTTGATGAGTCCAGCCGGCGAACGCGCCTCCGGACTCGGTCCGGAGGTACGTCATGTGGAAGGTCTCGACCGGCTCGGGGAACGAGCCCAGCCAGACCGAGATCGCCGGGCCGGCCTCCACCTCCCGGTCGCCGCCCACCACGGATTCGCCGATGCAGCCGATCAGTCGCTGCGGCGATGCCACCTCGCGCACGACGTCGAGGACCTCGCGCGCCCACGCGGAGTGGTGAGGAGACGCGAAGACGGCGGCGAAGCTCGCCGGCTCTCCGCCCAGCGCGTTCACCGCCGCTCGTGACGCTTCTGTGGCGGCAGCGCGCGCGTCGTCCGCCGTCGAGAGGCCGGCCCCGGTCTTCATGGCACCCGAGTGTACGATCGGTGCATGGCCCAACCCGGCGGCCCCGAGAACGGCGGACCGCAGGACACCGACCCCCCCAACGAGCCGCGGCAGAGCGGGCTCGCGGTCGAGTTCTGCTACCGGCATCCCGACCGCGCGACCGGCGTGCACTGCACGCGCTGCGAGCGGCCGATCTGCACGGACTGCATGCGGCCCGCGGCGGTCGGCTACCAGTGCCCGGAGTGCCTGCAGGAGTCGGCGAAGTCCCTCCCCCGGTCGCGCCGCGTGCTGGCGATCGGCACGCCCGGGCCGGTCACGCGGGTCCTCGTCGGGCTCAACCTCGCCGTCTTCGTGCTCGAGATCGCCACGGGTGGGCGGCTTGGTCTCGACCTGAGCGGCGCGTTCAACAGCAAGCTCATCGCGTGGGGCGGCCTGCAGCCGCTGGAAATCGCGCTGAAAGGCGAGTACTACCGGCTCATCACCGCGACGTTCCTCCACGGCGGGCTGCTGCACGTCGCGCTCAACATGTACGTGCTGTGGATCCTCGGCTCGATGATCGAGCCGGCCCTGGGGTCGGGGCGGTTCGCCGCCGTCTACTTCATCTCCGGGCTGACCGCGAGCGCCACCTCGTACTGGCTCGGGTCCCCGCAGCAGATCGGCGTCGGCGCGTCCGGCGCGATCTTCGGCCTGCTCGGCGCGTGGCTCGCCTTCAGCTACCGCCGGCGGCAGACGGCGTGGGGCGCCGCGCAGATGCGCCAGGCGCTCATGTGGATCGGGATCAACTTCGTGCTGGGCCTTTCCGTCTCGGGCGTCGACAACTTCGCGCACCTCGGCGGGCTCCTCGGCGGCGCCGCCGCGGGGGCGCTGGTCGAGGGCGTGGGCCCGCTCCAGTCGCGCCGAGCGGTGACCGTCGGCGGCCTGATCGGGATCGTGGCGCTCGCCTTCGTGATCATCGCGATGCGCACCGCCGGGCTCCGGGCCCAGTTCGGGGCGTGACGGCTCCGGAAGCGAGCCGCATCGTGGAAAGCCGTGCCACCCGCCGGTTCGGGCGCGTGTATGCTCCGGGCACGCCCGAGTCGAGGAGGGAAATCCCACTGTGACCGACCTCACCGTCGAGACCTTCCGCCCCGAGCCCGCGCAGTTCGCCTGGACGTTCGGCGGCGTGGATCCCGTTCGCCGAGTAGCCGCTGGGACGTTCCTCGAGCTGTGGACCGAGGACGCTTTCGGAGGCCACGTCCGCGGGCCGGACGACGTCGTCTCGAAGGTCATCGAGTTCCCGTTCATCAACCCGCAGACCGGCCCCTTCTACGTCGAGGGAGCGGAGCCCGGCGACACGCTCGCCATCCACTTCGTGTCGATCGAGCCCTCGCGCGACTGGGCGGCCTCCTGCACGGTGCCGCTGTTCGGCGCGCTGACCGCCACCCCGGTGACGGCGCTGCTCCACGAGCCCCTCCCCGAGGTCGTGTGGATCTACGAGGTCGACAGGAAGGGCCGCTCGGTCACGTTCCACGCGCGGAACGGCGACCACTCCGTCCAGATGCCGCTCGATCCGATGCACGGCACGGTGGGCCTCGCCCCGGCGAGCTTCGAGGCGCGGTCGTCGCTGGTGCCCGACTCGCACGGCGGCAACATGGACACGCCCGAGATGCGCGCCGGCGTGACGTGCTTCCTCGGCGTGAACGTCGAGGGCGCCCTGTTCTCCATCGGCGACGGGCACTGTCGTCAGGGTGAGGGCGAGGTGTGCGGCGTCGCCGTGGAGGCCGCCATGGACACGGTGGTCGTGGTGGACGTGATCAAGGGGACGCCGACGCCGTGGCCCCGTCTGGAGAGCGACGCGCACCTGATGAGCACCGGGTCGGCGCGCCCGCTGGAGGACGCCTTCCGCATCTCGCAGCACGGCCTGATCCAGTGGCTGGTTGCCGAGTACGGGATGGAGCAGCTCGACGCGTACCAGCTGATCTCCCAGGTGAGCGAGGCCCCGGTGGCGAACGTCTGCGACCCGAACTACACGTTCGTGTCGAAGATCGGCAAGCAGTACCTTCCCGGCGGCTCGGTCTACGGCGGCACGCACGAGCGGCTGCGGGAGATGGGTCGCGCCTACCTGGGCGAGCGCCGCTAGCTTCCTGCAAAGGAAACCGGCGTGCGGATCCGCGACGCCACGGTCGACGACGCCGACGCGGTCGCCCTCGTCCACGTCCACGGATGGCAGTGGGGCTACCGCGACCTTCTCCCGAGCGAGTACCTGCACGGCCTGTCGTCGGAACGGCGCGCGGAGCAGTGGCGCTCGTGGCTGCTGGAGCCCGGCGGCACGCGAACCCGCGTCGCCCACTCGGAGGACGGCGCCTGCGCCGGTTTCGCGGTGTCGGGGCCGAGCCGCGACCCCGGCGCCGGCGACGACACCGGCGAGATCTACGCGATCTACGTGGAGGAGGAGTTCGCCGGGACCGGCCTGGGATCCGAGCTGCTGCGGAGCGCCGTCGCGTGGCTGGCCGAGCGGGGCTTTGCGCGCGCGACGCTGTGGGTGCTGAAGGGAAACGCGCGCGCCCGGCGCTTCTACGAGCGGGAGGGCTGGGCGCTGGATGGCGCCGCGAAGTCGGAGCCGCGTGAGGACTTCACGATGGACGAGGTCCGGTACGCGATCTCGCTGTGATCCCGCGGACGAAGGCTAGCTCGAGCACCGCACGGACGTGACCGGCGGCAGGTGCTCGGCGACCGTCGTCCACGTGACGCCGGCATCGGGCGAGCCGAAGACCTCGCCGGACTCCGCCCCGAAGTACAGCCCGAGCGGCGCCCTGCCGTCGTGGCAGAACGCCTGGCGCAGGATGGTCAGGTACGCGCCGTCCTGCGGAAGGCCGAGCGAGCGCTCGGTCCACGTGTCGCCGCGGTCGCGCGTCTCGAAGACCGACACGCGGCCGTCGGTGGTGATGCGGTCGAAGTCGCCGCGGAGCGGGATCACGTACGCGGCGTTCGGGTCCGCGGGGTCGATCACCATGGGGAACCCGAAGTCGGACGGCAGCCCCTTGTCGGTGCCGATGTCCTCCCAGCTCTCGCCCGCGTCGTCCGACCGGTAGACGCCCCAGTGGAACTGGATGTAGAGCGTGTCGGGCTCGAGCGGCGCGCGATGCATGTTGTGCACGCACAGGTCGACGGCACCCTCTCGAGCCTCTTCTGGGAGGTACCTGGCGACCAGGCCCTTGTTGCCCCGCCGCCACGATTCGCCGGCGTCGTCGCTGAGCCACACGCCGGCGGCCGAGATCGCGATCGCGATGCGCGACGGGTCGCCCGGCCACGTGCAGATCGAGTGACAGGCGAGCCCGCCCGCCCCGGGCTGCCAGTTCGGCCGCGACGGGTCGTCCCACAGACCGCGGTTCAGGTGCCAGGTCCGGCCGCCGTCCTCGCTCTTGAACACGGCCGCCGGGGCGACGCCGGCCCACAGGACGCCGTCCTCCTCGCCCTTGCGGACGAGCCAGATGCGATCGACGGTCGCCCCGGTGTCCTCGGGGAACGCCGGGCCGTCGGACTGCTCCCACTCATCCACCAGCGGGTCGTCGCTCCAGAAGACGCGCGGACCGTACTGGCCGTGGGTGACCGACGCGTAGTACGTGCCGGTTCGCCGGTCGCGCATCGCGAACTCGACGACCTGTCCCGAGAAGCGTCGCGCCGCGATCTCCATCGCGCCGCCGCGCGCGCCGCGAAGGACGAAGAGCCCTTTCCGCGTGCCCACCAGGAGCTCGGCGTGCTCGTCGGGTGACGCGGACGTGCCCGTCGCCGTGCGCGTGAGCGTCTGCACCGAGCCGCCGGAGATCGCGGGAAGGATGTGCATGCGGTCGTCGTCGGCGACCGGCGCGTCCATGTCGGCCCGCTCGCCATTCAGGAAGACAGTGACGTGCTCACGCAGGTGGCCGCGGTCATCCAGCACCCAGCCGTCCAGCTGGGGATGGTCCGATTCGAGGTGCTTGAGCGCCTCCCCGACCGTGCCGGCCTCCAGACGGAGCTCTCCAGCTCCCGCGAGCTCGCGGAGCGGAGAACGGAGCTTCAGCAGCACCATCGGGCCAGTTTATGCCTAGGCACGGACATGTCGATACCCGGCGATCCCCGGCTCAGAGCGCACCACCCTAGTGCGCGTTGCGCGAGCTTCAGCCGGGGCGAAACGGCGGCAGCCCATCGCCCGCCTCCGACACCGGCCGGTACTCGGTCCCCGTCAGCTCGGCCAGTCGCTCCGCGACGCGGTTGTACCCTGCGCGGTCCCAGCCCTCGACACTGTCGACGACGGCTCCGTCGTCCACCAGGAAGACGGTCGGCACGGTCCGCACCCCGTAGGCCTCGGACGCGTCGTACGGAGGAGGGTCGACGACCGGCGCGACGCCCATCCCGTACTCGGCGCCGAAGGCCTCCAGCCGGTCGTTCGGATCCTGGCCGACGGGCGTCACTCGGCCCGGGTACGCGTCGGCGAGCGCCTGCACCTTGGGCGCCGCCATCTGACACACCGGACACGTCACCTTGTAGAAGACGACGGCGTGGGCGCCGTGATCGGTGACGCCGTCGATAGGTGGGGCGGCATCGCCCGGCGCGATCGGGACTGGCATGCGGCCAGGATACCCGGCGCCGCGCGTCGGCCCTCGGGGCCGGCGTCCGGCTCCCCGGCTATGCTCTGGGCATGACCGACTCCGCGCTGTTCATCCGCTGGGGCGGGGCGGCCGCCGGCCGCGAACGCCAGTCGGTGGAGCTGTTCGCCGAGTCGCTGAGGTACCTGTCCAGCTTGGTCTCGCAGGGCAAGGTCAAGTCGGTCGAGCCGTTCTTCCTCGAGCCGCACGGCGGCGACCTGGACGGGTTCTTCATCGTGCGCGGCGACCAGGAGGAGCTGAGCAAGCTCCGGATCGACGACACCTTCCAGCGCCTGGCAACCAAGGCACAGGTCATCGTGCAGGGCTTCGGCGTGATCGGCGCGACGACCGGCGAGCGGCTGAACAAGCACATGGCGTGGTTCGCCGCCGCGGCCGGCGAGATCGACGCCCGCCGCTGAGCGCGCCCCGTCCGGGACGGCATGCGAATCGAGTTCGAGCAAGGCGACATCACCGAGCAGGCGGTCGACGCGATCGTGAACGCCGCGAACTCGTCCCTGCTCGGCGGCGGGGGCGTGGACGGCGCCATCCACAGCGCGGGGGGACCCGAGATCCTCGCGGAGTGCCGCCGTATCCGTGAAGAGCGGTATCCCGGTGGCCTTCCCACAGGGCAAGCCGTCGCCACGACGGCCGGGCACCTCCCTGCGCGCTGGGTCATCCACACCGTCGGACCGGTCTACTCGAACGTGAGCGACCCCGCGGGCCTGCTCGCGTCATGCCACACCGAGTCGCTGCGGGTGGCCGACGAGATCGGCGCCCGCACGGTCGCGTTCCCGGCGATCTCCACGGGGATCTACGCTTACCCGCTCGACGAGGCGGCGCCGGTCGCCATCGGGACCGTCCGCGCGGCCGACACGCGCGTCGAGCTGGTCCGGTTCGTGCTGTTCGGCGACGACGCCTTCTCGGCCTTCGTGCACGCTTCGAACCGGGACCAGTAGTAACCTCGCCCTTCGTGAGAGCCAGGGTGTGGGGATGTCGCGGCTCGCTGGCCGCGCCGGGACCCGAGACCGTTCGGTACGGGGGCAACACGTCCTGCCTGGAGGTGCGCCGCGACGACGGCGCCCTGATCGTGATCGACGCCGGCACCGGGATCCGCGGGCTGGGGCTCTCGCTGGCCAACGAGGAACCCAGTCGCATCGACATCCTGTTGTCGCACCTGCACCTGGACCACCTGGAGGGCCTCGGGTTCTTCTCCCCCATCTGGGACGAGCGCTACGAGATCCACGTCTGGGGGCCGGCGTCGGAGTCGGGCTCGCTCCGCGACCGCATCCTCACCTACTTCTCCCCGCCGCTGTTCCCGATCCACCTCCACGACATCCCCGCGCGGGTCGAGTTCCACGACGCGCCGCCCGAGCCGTGGGAGCTCGGGTCGGTCTCGATCAGCGCGGCGCTCGTCGAGCACCCCGGCCCGACGCTCGGCTACCGGCTGGACGAGGGCGGGCACGTCCTCACCTACATCTCCGATCACGAGCCTGCCAAGGGCGTGGACCTCGCCGCCATGGAGCCGGAGAAGGTGTCCGGCTACGCGCTCGCGCTCGGCGCGGACTACCTGCTGCACGACTCGCAGTACACGGAGGACGAGTACCCGAAGCGCGTCGGCTGGGGGCACTCGAGCATCGCCGACACGGTGCTGTTCGCGCACATGACGAAGGTCGACCGGCTCGTGATGTTCCACCACGACCCCCTGCACTCGGACCTGGCCCTCGAGCAGTTGTTGCTGCGGGCTCGCGAGCTGTGGGGCTCGGAACGCGACGGGCTGGTGGTGTGCGCGTGGGAGGGGATGGAGTTCGACGTCGGCTGAGGCACGGGCCGGATGACGGCCGGCGGGCCGAACTGTCCTAGACTCCCGGCATGCTGCTCGAAGGGAAGAAGCTCCTCATCACCGGCGTGCTGACACCGGCCAGCATCGCGTTCGACTCCGCGCGGGTCGCCCAGGAACAGGGTGCCGACATCGTGCTCACGGGGTTCGGACGGGGCATGGGCCTCACGGAGAAGACGGCGCGGCGGCTCCCGTCTCCACCCGACGTCCTGGAGCTCGACGTGAACCAGCCCGAGCACATCGACGCCGTCGCCAAGGAACTGGAAGCGCGGTGGGGCCGCGTCGACGGAGTCCTGCACGCCATCGCGTTCGCGCCCGAGGACGCGCTGGGCGGCAACTTCCTCAACACGGAGTGGTCCAGCGTGGCGACGGCGCTCCAGACGAGCGCATTCTCGCTGAAGGCGCTCGCCGCGGGCCTGCTTCCCCTGATGAGGGAATCCGGCGGCTCGATCGTCAGCCTCGACTTCGACGCCACGCAGGCGTGGCCTCTCTACGACTGGATGGGTGTGAGCAAGGCGGCGCTCGAGTCGGTGTCGCGCTACCTGGCGCGCGACCTCGGGCCGCACGGGATCCGCGTCAACTGCATCTCGGCCGGGCCCCTGAAGACCATCGCCGCGAAGGGCATCCCGGGGTTCAACACGCTCGCCGACGTGTGGGCCGAGCGCGCCCCGCTCGGCTGGGACACGACCAACCCCGAGCCGGTCGCCCGCGCCATCGCCTTCCTGCTGTCCGAGTGGTCGGTGGGGATCACCGGCGAGATCGTCCACGTGGACGGCGGCTACCACGCGATGGGCGCCGCCGTCCGTTCCGCGGACGAGGAGTAGCCGCCCCGCGGGGCGGCTCGCTCGGGATTACTCGCGTACCAGCGACACCTCGAGCTCGATGTCGATCCGGTCGCTCACCAGGACGCCCCCGGTCTCCAGCGCCTGGTTCCACTTCAGGTCCCAGTCGCCTCGGTTGATCCTGGTCGACCCCGAGAACGACAACCGCTGTTTGCCCCACAGATCCTTCGGCGTCCAGTCGTTGAACTCGACGTCCAGCTCGACCGGGCGCGCGACGCCCCGGATCGTCAGGTCCCCGAAGACCTTCCCCGCGGTGTCCGACGTCCGCTCGATGCTCGTGCTGCGGAAGGTCATCACGGGGTGGGTCTCGACGTCGAAGAAGTCGGGCGAGCGCAGGTGCCCGTCGCGCTTCTCGTCGTTGGTGGAGATGCTGGCCGTCTTGAAGGTCACGTCGATGGTCGAGTCCTCGAGCGACTCCCTGAGCTCGACCGTGCCCTCGAGCTCGTCGAAGCGGCCCTTCACGTTCACGATCATCATGTACTTCGCCTTGAACTCGGCAAGGGAGTGCGCGGCATCGATGGTCCACGTGCCCGCCACCTCGTCGAGCTTCGGCGTCGTCGGCGTCTCCGCCATGTCGACTCCTTTCGTGTCTGGCGCCGAACCGTGTGGTCGGCGGCCCCAGGGGGGGTGATTGCGTACGCAACGACCTAACTCCCGGCCGCTCCTTCGATATTCCCGTCCTTGTGCAGGCGGGAACGTCGCATGTACCCTCCCGACCGTGGCGGCCACGCGGCTGAACGACGAAGAGCTCCACGCCTGGCAGACGTTCCTCCGGGCGCATCACGTCGTGACGGACACGCTCGACGAGGAGCTGAGCCGCGAGCAGGACCTCCCCCTCGGTCCGTACGAGGTGCTGCTGCACCTGTCGGAGGCGCCCGGCCGCGCGCTGCGCATGAGCGAGCTGGCCGACCAGGTGATGCTCAGCCGCAGCGGCGTGAGCCGGCTGGTGGACCGGCTGGTGTCGGAGGGGCTGGTGGAGCGGCACACATGCCAGTCGGACGGACGCGGGGTGTACGCGGCCCTGACCGATCCGGGGATGCGCCGCCTGCGCCGCGCGGCGCCGACGCACCTGCGCGGCGTGCGCGAGCACTTCACCGAACGGCTGTCCGGCCGGGAGCTCGACGAGCTGGCCCGACTGCTGGACAAGCTGCTGAGGTCCTAGGCGAGCGGACCTGCGCTCCCCGGGCGCCGCAGTGGAGCGAGCTAGACTCACCGGCGTGGCTGACGAGCCCACACCGGGCGGCGACCCCGTTGCGGAAGCGACCGAACGCGCGTTGCGCGGCGGCGCCCCCAAGTACCACCAGAAGCTCGCCGAGCAGGGGAAGCTCTTCGTGCGCGAGCGGCTGCGCCTGCTCCTCGACGACGCCGACGGCTTCGTCGAGGACGGCCTGCTGACGAGAGCGCTGGACGGCGACCTGCCGGCCGACGCGGTCGTGACCGGCGTCGGCGACGTCCACGGGCGGCCGGTCGCCGTGATGGCCAACGACTCGACCGTCAAGGCCGGGTCGTGGGGCCCTCGGACCGTCGAGAAGATCATCCGGATCATCGAGCTGTCGCGCGGGCGCGGCATCCCGATCGTCTACCTGGTCGACTCGGCCGGGGCGCGCATCACCGACCAGGTGAACATGTTCCCGGGGCGGCGCGGTGCCGGCACGCATCTTCCACAACCAGGTGCAAGTCGTCGGGCAGCATGCCGCAGGTGTGCTGCCTGTTCGGGCCGAGCGCGGCCGGCGGCGCGTACATCCCGTCCCTCTGCGACGTGCGTCGTTCATGGTCGAACACAACGCGTCGATGTACCTGGGCTCCCCGCGCATGGCCGAGGAGGTCATCGGCGAGCAGGTGACGCTCGAGGAGATGGGCGGCGCCCGCATGCACTCCGAGGTCTCCGGCAGCAGCGACCTGCTGGTGCCCGACGACAAGGCCGCGATCGAGGCGGCGCGCGCCTACCTCTCCTACTTCCCGCAGAGCTGGCGCGAGCAGCCCGCCGATGGCGGAGGGCCGGCCGGCCGCGTACCGGGGTTCGCTGGCGGACCTGGTCCCTCGGGACGAGTCGCACGCCTTCGACATGTACGCGCTGATCGCCGGCGTCGTCGACGAGGCTCGTCGTTCTTCGAGATCAAGCCCGACTAGCGCACGCGAGGTCGTCATCGGCCTGGGCCGGATCGCCGGCGCGCCCGTCGGCATCGTGGCGAACCAGCCGAACGCACAAGGGCGGCGTGCTGTTCGTCGACTCGGCCGACAAGGCGGCGCGGTTCGTCTGGCTGTGCGACGCGTTCAACATCCCGCTGGTCTTCCTGGCGGACGTGCCCGGCTTCATGATCGGGACGGCCGTCGAGCGGCAGGGCATCATCCGCCACGGCGCCAAGCTGATCACCGCCGTCAGCGAGGCGACGGTGCCGAAGTTCTGCGTCGATCGTCCGCAAGGCGTACGGGGCCGGTCTGTACGCGATGGCCGGGCCGGGGTTCGAACCGGACGCGACCATCGCGCTGCCCACCGCCCGCATCGCGGTGATGGGCCCGGAGCCCGCGGTGAACGCAGTGTTCTACAACAAGATCCAGGAGATCGCCGACCCGGAGGAGCGCGCCGCGTACGTCGCCGAGCGCCGGCGCGAGTACGAGGAGGACATCGACCTGCTGCACCTGGCGAGCGAGAACGTCGTCGACGCGGTCGTCCAGCCGGACGACCTTCGGGACGAGCTCATCCGCCGGCTCGCGCAGGCGGCGACGAAGGACCGGTACGTTCAGCGACCGCCGGCACGGCGTGCCGCCGGTCTGACGATGGCGCTCGTCCGGATCGACGTCGGCGGCGACGTCGCGACGATCACGCTGTCGCGGCCCGAGGCGCTGAACGCCATCTCCGGCGAGATGGCCGACGGAGGTCGCGGGCGCGTTCCTGCAGGCGGCCGCCGGCGCCGAACGAACGTGGGTCGTGGTGCTCGCCGCCGACGGCGAGCGCGCGTTCTGCGTCGGCGCCGACCTGAAGGAACGCAACCGGCTCGACCACGCGCGGCTGGCTGCCGCAACCGCGATCGCATCGCCGGGATGTTCGACGCCATCCGCGAGACGCCCATGCCGACGATCGCGTCGGTGTTCGGCTTCGCGCTGGGCGGCGGGTTCGAGCTGGCGCTGTCGTGCGACCTGATCGTGGCGGCCGACGACGCGGTGTTCGGCCTGCCGGAGACCGCCGTGGGGATCGTGCCGGGAGGCGGCGGGACGCAGCTGCTCGCGCGGCGGTGCGGCCTTGCCCGGGCGAAGGAGCTGATCTTCACCGGGCGGCGCCTGGCCGTCGAGGAGGCGCACGCGTGGGGCGTCGTGAATCGCGTCGCGCCTTCCGGCGAGCTGGCCGAGGCGACGGCCGGCCTGGCCGGCCGAGATCTGCCGGGCGGCGCCCATCGGCGTCCGGGAGGCGAAGCGCGCGATCGACGGCGGTTTCGGCATCCCCCTGTCCGAGGGCCTGGACCTGGAGGACGCCGCGTGGCGAGCCGCCGTCGCCTCCGACGACCGGGGCGAGGGCGTGGCCGCGTTCGCCGAGAAGCGCGCGCCGCGATGGACCGGCCGTTGAACCGACCCGAGCTGCCGGGTCGCGTCACGATCCGCGAGGTCGGGCCCCGCGACGGCCTGCAGGCCGAGCGGCCGATGCCGCCCGAGGACCGCGCCCGCCTGATCGACGCGCTGTCGGGAACCGGGGTGACGAAGATCGAGGCCGTGTCGTTCGTCTCCTCGCGCGCCGTCCCCGCCATGGCCGAGCCGACCGAGGTCTGGGCCCGCGTGCAGCGCGCGCCGGGAGTCGAGTACTCGGCCCTGGTGCCCAACCGGCGCGGCGCGGAGGCGGCGGCGGAGGCGGGGGGATTCGCGTCGCTGCAGGCCTTCCTGGCGGTCTCGGAGGGCTACAACCGGGCGAACGTCGGCAAGCCGGTCGCGGAGTCGGTCATCGACGTGGTCGAGGCGATCGCGGTCGGAACGGATGCGGGATGCCAGTCGAGGCCTCGGTCTCGGCGGCCTTCGGCGACCCGTACGAGGGCGACGTCGACCCCGAGCGGGTCGTCGCCCTGGCCGGGCGCCTGGTCGAGGCGGGCGCCGCCGGCGTCTCGCTGGGCGACACGACCGGCATGGCGACACCGTCCCGCATCTGGGATGTGGTCGAGCGCTTCCGGAACCGCCTGGCCGCCGTCCCGCTCAACCTGCACCTGCACGACACCAGGGGCACCGCGATGGCGAACGCGCTGGCGGCCCTGGAGGCCGGGGTGACCGAGCTGGACGCGAGCGTCGGCGGGCTCGGCGGCTCGCCCTTCGCCCCCGGCGGCGGCAACGGCAACCTGTCCACCGAGGACCTCGCGCACATGCTGATCGACATGGGCATCGAGACGGGCGTCGACGTCGAGAAGATGGCCGGGGCGGCCCGCCTGGCCCAGGAACTCGTCGGCCACGACATTCCCGGGCACATCCACGCGAACGGGCCGCGATGGTCTCCGCGAACCCCAGCGAAACCGTCCGACACCTGATCTGACCGCCGGTCAGGCGCGAATGCAGACGTGTGTCCCTTTACCTTTTCAGTGGGCACGACCTAGACTCTGTCGCCAAGGATCGGACCGGGGAGGTCGGGAATCATGCGTGGGGGAATCCGTTGGCTTGTCATCGTGCTCGCGATCGCCGTGGGCACACTGTCGACACTGCCTGCATGGAGTGCCGACAGTCCATCCAGTTCACCGTCCCCCAGCGCCGCCGACACGACCTACACCGTGGGAACGCTGCAGGACCTGAACACCATCAATCCCATCAAGGCCCTGAACGGCAGCGAGTACGAGTTCCTGGGCCTCAACTATGACCTGGGGGTGCAGTTCTCCGCGAAGGACCTCGCGCCGGTCCCGGGGATCGTCACCAAGTGGGTCCACAGCCCCGACGGGCTCACCTGGACCTACACCGTCCGCTCGGGCGTGAAGTGGCAGGACGGCGTGCCCCTGACAGCGCAGGACATCGCGTTCACGTACGAGTTCATGGTGAAGAACCAGATCAGCCAATTCAGCAACTACTTCCCGTTCACGACGAGCGTGACGGCGCCGAACGACACGACGGTCGTGTGGAAGACGTCCAAGCCGACGCTCGCGCCGACGTTCCCGCCGTGGGTGTACATCCTCCCCC
Organism: uncultured Actinomycetota bacterium; assembly: GCA_963770955.1. Classification (GTDB taxonomy): domain Bacteria; phylum Actinomycetota; class UBA4738; order UBA4738; family UBA4738; genus DASPTB01. The sequence goes on along the minus strand of CAVYRK010000004.1, from coordinate 178,343 downwards.
AGCACATCTGGGGCAACCTCACGGTGCAGCAGGCGAAGACGTACCAGAAGGTGCCGGTCGTGGGTTCGGGCCCGTTCCAGCTGGTCGACTGGACCAAGGGCCAGTTCTGGAAGTTCCAGGCCAACGACAGCTACTGGAACGGAAAGCCGCACATCCAGACGCTGATCTTCCGCCTGTTCGACAACGCCGAGGCGATGGTCGCCGCCCTCAAGAAGGGCGAGATCGACTTCGCGGACAACATCCCGGCCGACCTGTTCAACTCGTTGAAGGGGCAGCCGAACATCGCGCAGAACGTCGCGTCGCCGACGACGTTCGACCAGATGAGCTTCAACATGCTGCCCAACGGGCAGAAGCCGAAGAACGGCGCCGGGCCGGCGAGCACCGCCAACCCGGCGCTGCAGGACAAGAACGTTCGCCTGGCGATCGCGCACGCCATCGACAAGCAGACGCTGATCACGAAGGCGCTCGGCGGGCACGGCGTGGTGGGCACGAGCATCGTGCCGTCGGGCTTCCCCCAGTACCACTGGCAACCGACCGCCGACCAGACGATCGACTTCAACATCCCCGAGGCGAACAAGATCCTGGACGACGCGGGCTACAAGATGGGGCCCGACGGGCTCCGCATCGATCCGAAGACCGGGAAGCCGCTCATCTTCCGCTTCTACCTGCTGACCAGCCAGCCGCAGGAGATCAAGGAGGCGCCGTTCATCAAGGGCTGGCTGAAGCAGATCGGCATTCAGATCAACACGTCGGTGATGACCGAGGGGAAGTTCACGGACACCTGGTACGCCAACAACTTCGACATGTACATGTGGGGGTGGGGTCCCGACCCCGACCCCGACTTCATCGTGTCGACGTTCACCACCGCCCAGGTCGACTCCTGGAGCGACACCGGCTACCAGAACCCCGCGTACGACGCGCTCTACACGCAGCAGCGCGTCGAGCTCAACACCGACCAGCGCAAGCAGATCCTCGACCAGATGCAGCAGATCATCTACAACGACGTTCCCGAGGTCGTCCTGTACTACGCGGAGGACCTGCAGGCCTACCGCACGGACCGGTGGACGGGGTTCGTCAACCAGCCGCAGCCGCAGGGGTTCAAGCTGTACGCGTACAGCAACTACTCCTATCTCAGCCTGCACGTGAAGTCGGCCAACGCCGCCGCACCAGTGTCCAGCAGCGGGATTTCGGGATTCGTGTGGCTGATCGGGCTGCTCATCGTCGCCGTCCTGGTGGGGGTGTTCGTCCTCGTGCGCCGTCGCGGCGAGGAGGATCGGGCCTGAGGCCGGCCGCGCCACACCGAGCGGGCTGAGAGGAGACGCGAACCAGGGTGGGGATGCGGACATACGTCCTGCAGAAGATCGCGCAGGTCATCCTGACGATGTTCTTCATCCTGGTGTTCAACTTCTTCCTGTTCAGGGTCATGCCGGGAGACCCCGTCCTTATGTTCGCCCGGAGCTCGGGAGGACATCTCTCCCAGGCGGCGCAGGAACAGCTCACGAAGGACCTGGGGCTGAACCAGCCGTTGGGGCAGCAGTTCGTGACGTACATGAAGGACACCGTGACGGGCAACCTCGGCGTGTCGTTGATCACCTATCCGGGCGAGACGGTAATGAGCCTGTTCCGGGAGTTCATGTGGCCGACGCTGCTGCTGGTCGGCCTCTCGACGATCTTCTCGACCATCTTCGGCATGCTCATGGGCATCTACGGGGGGTGGCGCCGCAGCGGGGCGTTCGACTTATCGTCCATGGGCGTCTCGCTGGTGCTGTACGCGATGCCGGAGTTCTGGCTGGGCATCATCCTGCTGATCGTGTTCTCGGTGAACCTCGGGTGGTTCCCCACCGGTGGCACGCAGAGCGTCAGCACGACGTACACGGGCACGGCTCACCTCGTGGACATTCTCAACCACCTTTTCCTGCCCTGCCTCACCCTGACACTGGCGTACCTCGGCGAGTACTACCTGCTGATGCGCTCGTCCCTGCTGGACGTCCTGGGTGAGGAGTACGTCGTCCTTGCTCGGGCCAAGGGACTGCGCGAGAAGCACGTTCTGTGGCAGCACGCCGTGCCGAACGCACTGCTGCCGACCGTGACGCTCATCGCCTTGAACTTCGGGTTCGTGCTCGGCGGGGCGATCACGGTAGAGACCGTGTTCTCATACCCGGGGCTCGGGCTGCTGACCTTCGACGCGCTGCAATCGAAGGACTTCGCGCTGCTCCAGGGCATGTTCCTGTTCTTCAGCTTCGCCGTGATCATCGCGAACTTCATCGCGGACCTGCTGTACGTGTACCTCGATCCCCGGGTTCGGGTGGCGTAGTGGCGAAGCGCGTCCCCACCGAGATGTCCCCGCCGCCGGCCGACCGGGCCGTTCCCACCCCGGCGCACCTTGAGCCCCTGCGGAGCCCACGCCGGATCGCGTGGCAGCGGCGCCGGCTGGCGGTGAAGCGGTTCTGGAAGGCGTTCCGCAAGAGCAAGATGGGGATGACCGGTCTGATCATCCTCATCTTCTTCTTCCTGATGGCGCTGTGTGCGCCGCTGCTGGCCGATCCGAAGGGACTGGACCCGACGCTGACCAACGGACCGCCGCTGGCGCCGCCCAGCCTGCAGTACCCGCTCGGGACCGACGACCTCGGCCGGTCGGTGCTGACGCTGGTGATCTGGGGGTCGCGCATCTCGCTGCTGGTCGGGCTACTCGCGACGATCCTGACGATGGTCATCGGCGCCGGGGTCGGGATCTTCTCCGGCTACCGCGCCGGATGGGCCGACGCCGTGCTGATGCGCATCACCGACTGGTTCCTGGTCATCCCCTGGATCGCGCTGGCGATTGTCCTGGCCTCGATCCTGGGTCAGTCCTTGGGGATCATCATCTTCGTCATCGGCATCACGTCGTGGGCGAGCACCGCGCGGATCGTGCGCGCCCAGGTGCTGTCGGTGCGCGAGCGTGCCTACGTCGAGCGCGCGAAGGCCCTGGGCGCCGGCGACTGGCACATGATCACGCGGCACGTCCTGCCGAACGTCTTCCCCGTGATCTTCGCGAACACCATCTTGATCGTCGCGACGGCCATCCTTTCGGAGACCACGCTGTCGTTCCTCGGCCTGGGCGACCCGCTGCACACCTCCTGGGGAACGATCATCGAGCAGGCCTTCGAGGCGGGCGCCACCAGCCTGGGCGCGTGGTGGTGGCTGGTCGCGCCGGGTGTCGCAATCGTCCTGGTGGTGGTCGCGTTCACGATGTGCGGCTACGCAATGGACGACATCATGAACCCGAAGCTGAGGCAGCGGTGACGGACGCCGAGGCGGCGCCGGCGACCAGCGCCGTCCTTTCCGTCCGGGACCTGCACGTCGCCTACAAGACGCAGGCCGGCCCGGTGCCGGCGGTCCGCGGCGTGGACTTCGACATCCAGCGCGGCGAGGTCCTCGGCCTGGCCGGCGAGTCGGGCTGCGGGAAGTCCACCATCGCCGCCGCCATCCTCCGCCTTCTGCCGGAGGGAACCTCGGTCACCGGTGGCGTCAGCCTGCTGGGCGACGACGTCCTGGCGATGAAGCCCGGCCGCCTGCGCGCGGCCCGCTGGGCCGGCGCCTCGATCGTGTTCCAGGGCGCGCTGCACGCGCTCAACCCGGTGCGGCGCATCGGCGACCAGATCGTCGAGGCGCTGATCATCCACCAGAAGATCGGGACGAAGGAGGCGACCAACCGGGTCGGCGATCTGCTCGAGCACGTCGGGCTCCCGGCCCGGCGCATGCGCGATTACCCGCACGAGCTTTCGGGCGGCCAGAAGCAGCGCGTCATGATCGCGATGGCCCTGGCCTGCGACCCGAGCCTCGTGATCGCCGACGAGCCGACGACCGCGCTCGACGTCATGGTGCAGGCGCAGGTGCTGAAGCTACTGAAGTCGCTGCAGGGCGAGCTGGGGCTCGCGATGCTGTTCATCACCCACGACCTGTCGGTGCTGACGGAGGTCTCCGACCGGCTGGCGATCATGTATGCCGGGAAGATCATCGAAGAGGGCTCGGCGCGACAGGTCTTCCGGGACTCGAAGCACCCGTACACGCGCGCGCTGGCCGGCGCGTTCCCGGAGATCGGCGACCAGCGGTTCCGCCGCGCGCCGGCGGGACTGGGCGGCGACCCGCCCGACCCGGCCGACATCCCGTCCGGCTGCTCGTTCCACCCACGGTGCCCGGAGGTCTTCGACGCGTGCGAGGGCACCGAGCCCGAACTGTTCCCGGTCGGCGAGGGGCGCCGGGCCGCGTGCCTGCTGCACACCTCGCTGGCCGGCGCGACGCGGCGGGAGTCGTCGTGAGTCTGCCGGCCGAGGCGGCGAGCGCGGTGGGGCCCTCCGGCGAGACGCCCGTCCTCGAGGTGCGTGACGTCCACGTCAACTTCGCGGGCCGCGTCGGGCTGTTCAGCGGCCTCGCGGGGAAGAAGGCGGCCGACGCGAAGGCCGTGGACGGCGTCGACTTCACGCTCGCACCGGGCGAGGTCGTGGCCCTGGCCGGCGAATCGGGCTGCGGCAAGACCACACTGGCCCGGGCGATCATGGGCCTGGTCAAGCCCGAGAAGGGCGAGATCCTGTTCCGCGGCGAAAAGATCAAGGACCTGAAGGCGTATCGCCGCAAGGTCCAGATGATCTTCCAGGATCCGACCGGCGCGCTGAACCCGCGGCAGACGATCTACGAGTCGGTTGCCGAAGGGTTGCGCATCCACAAGGTCCACGAGCAGGAGGACCAAATGGTCGCCCGGGCGCTCTCGCGGGCGGGGCTGCGGCCGCCGGAGCGGTTCTTCCTGTTGTACCCGCACGAGCTGTCGGGCGGCCAGCGCCAGCGCGTCGTGATCGCCGGCGCGCTGGTCCTCGATCCCCAGGTGATCGTCGCCGACGAGCCGGTGTCGAACCTGGACGCGTCGGTCCGCGGCGAGATCTTGCGGCTGCTGCTGAAGCTCCGCGACGACCTGCAGATCAGCATGCTGATCGTGACCCACGACCTCGGCCTTGCCTGGACGGTGGCCGACCGCGTGGCCGTGATGTACCTGGGGCGAGTCGTGGAGGTCGGCCCGGCCGAAGAGGTGCTGACCCGCCCGCTGCATCCGTACACCCAGGCGCTGCTGGACGTGGTGCCGGAGGCGGGCGGGATCGACCGGCCGATCCTGCAGGGCGAGCCGCCGGACCCGACGCGCATCCCGCCCGGCTGCCGGTTCCACCCGCGGTGCCCCGAGGTGGCGACCGGACGCGCCGCGCAGGCGGGCATCGAGGCCGCCTGCAAGGGCGAGGACCTCCAGCTGGTCGAGCTCCGGCCGCAGCACTGGGCGGCCTGCCACCTGGCCTCGAAGCTGCGGGGCTGACCGCTTCGATCTCCTACGGGCCGGACTCGGTCTCCGTGTGGTCGTAGTACTCGTAGCCCGACATCGGCTTGCCGGTCGCGGACCTCCACTCGCGCTCCTCGGCCGGGAGCTTGCCCAGCGCCCGCGCCATCGCGCGCACGTGGCCGGCGACCGAGCCGCAGCAGCTGCCGATGTACCGCACGCCCGCGTCGCGCGCCGCGACGGCGAAGTCGGCCATCTCGCCGCGGTTCACCTGCATCGAGTCGAGCGCGTACGGGAAATTCTCCCACGACGTGAAGTCCGGCTTGTCCTTACTGGTGCGGTACCCGACGGGCTGGGCGGCGACCGGCGTGTCGACGGCGGCCGCCATCTCCGCCGCGATCGGCAGCATCTGCTCGGGCCCGTTCAGGCAGTTCACACCCACGACGTCGGCGCCCGCGTCGGCCAGCTTCTTCGCAGCCTCGCCCGGCGTCTCGCCCTCGTAGGCGCGCGGCTCGGGCTTCTCGAACGACATCGTCACCATGACCGGGAGGCCGGTGGCCTTGGCGCGCTCGACGAACAGGAGCGCCTCGCCGAGCCAGCCGAACGTCTCGCCGATCCAGAAGTCGGGCGGTCCGGCGTCGATCTGGTCCTGGAGCTGCCGGTCGAACAGCGCCCGTGTGTGGTCGACGGCCTTCGGGTCGGCGGGGTCGTACGCCCACGTCAACGACAGGTTCCCGGCGACGAGCGCGTCGCCCTCGCCGGCGACCTCGCGGGCGACCTGTACCGCGTTCCGGTTGATCTCGTCGACCTTGCCCTCCAGGCCGACGGTCGCGAGCTTGTCGTCGCTCGCGTAGAACGTCATGGTCTGCAGGACGTCCACGCCGGCGCGCAGGAACTCGCGGTGCAGCTGCGCCAGCGCGTCGGGATGCTCGATCACCACCTCGGGCGTGAAGGGCCCCGCCTGCACGTACCCGCGCTTCTCCAGCTCGAGCAGGTAGCCGCCGTCGCCCAGCACCACGCCGTCGGTCAGTCGTTCCCGCAGCCCTCGGACCATCCGATCAGTCCTCCCCTCTCAGCCGCTCCCCGACGTAGCGGCGGATGTCCAGATTCAGGTCCTCCATGGGCGCGAAGTAGCCATAGCGGAACACGCGGCTCGACATCCCCTGCTGCACACCTTCGCACACCCGCCAGTCCTGCCGGTTGACCAGGTCCCAGAACTCGACGGCGTCCGACGGGTCGAAACTCGGTCGCGCGATCTCGTCCGGGTGGAACAGGAAGTCGCACACGACCGTCGTGCCGGCCGGCCCGTGCGGCCACAGCGTGAACGCGGCGACGTGGTCGGCCGACAGCGACAGCAGCAGGTTCGGGTAGACGATCTCGCCCTTGTGCCGCGTGCGTTCCTCCTCGGACAGGCCGGGGAACGGCGCGCGGTCGCTCGTGCCGGTGCGCGTGAACGTGAACGTGCCCTCCTTCTGCGGGACGCCGGTTTCCCAGTCGAGCCCGGCGCCGCCCCCTTCCCTGAACGCGGGGACGATCTCGCACAGCTCGGGGTGCACCGGCCCGCAGTGGTAGCACTCGTTGTAGTTCTCCATCAGGACCTTCCAGTTGGCGGCCACGTCGTAGACGATGCGGCGCGAGGCGCGCAGGTCGGCCAGCGGGTAGTTCGCGACGCGGCCGGGCACGGCGCCGAGCTGCGCGGACAGCGGACGCCCGGCCGCGTCGCCCGGCGTCAGGTGCACGAACACGAACCCTGCCCACGTCTGCACGCCGACGGGGTGCAGGCCGAGGTCGGCGCGGTGAAAGTCTTCCCCCTCGGGCAGGTACGGCGCCGAGCGCAGCTCGCCGTCCAGGCCGTACGTCCACGCGTGGTACGGACACCGGATGGCGCCCCTGAACCGCCCGGTCGGGACCGGCTCGTCGCACGGCGAGGCCGAGTCGGCGATGCCGAGCGACAGCCGGCAGCCGCGGTGCCGGCACACGTCGTAGAAGCCGCGCAGCGCGCCGTCCTTCGCACGGACCAGCAAGACGCGCTCGCCCAGGACGTCGAGCGCCAGGAAGTCGCCCGGCTCCGGAATCTCCTGCTCGCGGCCGGCGCAGAACCACTCGCGCGAGAACAGCCGCTCCCGTTCCGCCTCGAACGCCTCGGCCGAACGGTAGGCGTCGGCCGGCAGTGTCTTCTCCAGGCCGAACTCGCGGCCCCGGTCGCCCCCCGGCGCGCGGGCGGGATCGCTCACAGACGAGCCTTCGAGCGCTTGCGGTCGCGGAGCGCCTGGTGCGCGGCGTTGTAGCCCGGCGCGCCGGTCACGCCGCCGCCGGGGTGCACGCCCGCGCCACACAGGTACAGCCCGGCCAGCGGCGTCCGGTAGTGCGCCCAGCCCGGGACCGGCCGCATGAAGAAGAGCTGCTCGGTGGTCAGATCGCCGTGGAAGATGTTGCCCTCGGTCAGCCCGTACGTCCGCTCCAGATCCAGCGGCGTCAGGACCTGCGCCGCCTCGACCGTCTCGCCGAAGCCCGGGACGTACTGCTCGATCTTCGACACGACGCGCTGCAGCAGGACGTCCCGCTTCTCGTCCCACGTGCCCTCGCGCAGCCGGTACGGGGTGTACTGGATGAACGTCGTCATGACGTGCTTCCCGGCCGGCGCCAGCGAGTCGTCGACGTTCGACGCGACGACGCAGTCCACCCATAGCTCCTCGGGCAGCTCGCCCATCTTCGCCGTGTCGTAGCAGCGCTCCGCGAACTCGAGCGTCGACACCAGCGTGAACAACGATCGGCGCACCGGGTCGGCGCCGGCGGGCATCGAGAAGGGCTGCGGCTCCCGGTTCAGCACGAAGTTCACCTTCGCGCACGGGCCGTCCATCTTGATGCCCTCGATGGCGTGGCGGAAGTCGTCGGGCAGCTCGCGCTTGTCGACCAGGCCGAGGAAGGTGCGCTTGGGGTCGGCGTTCGACAGGATCAGCGGCGCGGTGATCTCGGTGCCGTCCTCCAGGGTGACGCCGGTCGCGACGCCGGCGCGAGCGTCGATGCTCGCGACGGCCGCGTCGGTGCGGATCTCCGCGCCGAACTCCCTCGCGGCCTCGGCCATCGCGCCGGTGATCGCCCCCATGCCGCCGATCACGTGCCCGTAGAAGCCCTGGACGTCGTGATCGCCGCCGGACAGCAGGTGGAACAGCAGGCCGATCGCCGTTCCCGGCTGGTACGGCCCGCCGTGCTTGCCGTACACGTTGTTCGCCAGGTACAGCGTCTTGACCTTGTCCGACTCGAAGTTGCGGTCCAGGTAGTCGCCCAGGCTGCCGGTCAGGAACGCGACCATCTGCCCGATCTCGTCGCCGTTGATCCGGCGGAAGCGCATCGCGTGACGGAGCGCCTCGAGGATCCGGGCCGGACCCCGCGAGTGGATGTCGGGCGGCGGCTCCAGGAAGTACGGCTGGAGGTACCGCGCCAGCTTCTTCAATTCGTCCTGGACGCGAAGGAACGTGGCGGCGTCGCCCGCCGAGAACCGGCGGATCTCATCGGACGTCCGTCGGTCGTCCGACCACCACGGCAGGATCTCGCCGTCCAAGAAGGGGACCTGCAGACCTGGCTCGCACGGCACCATGCGGAGCCCGTGGTCGCCGAGGCGGAGGTCGCGGATGACCTCGGGGCGAAGCATGCTCGCGATGTAGGACGTCGTCGACGCGCGGCAGCCGGGGGCGATCTCCTCGGTGACGCAGGCACCACCGACGATTTCGCGCCGCTCCAGCACCAGAGTGCGGAGACCGGCCCGGGCCAGGTACGCGGACGCCGTCAATCCGTTGTGTCCGGCGCCGACGACGATGGCGTCGTACTGGGTGGCGGCTCGCGGCTGGCTCATCTGGGTCGCGCGCTCCTGCGTTGACCTTCGGTCAGAAACGACGTAGCATGGCCCGGCTCGCAGCCGTGCACTCCGCAGCGTATGCCATAGGAAAGGGTCCCGCTCCACAGCCATGACTCAGAGTCAGATGAAGGCGACACCCCTCGGAAACCTGGACGTCGGGCCCGCGCGCGCGCGGCTCCCCCGGGCACCGTCCAGCCGGTCCCTCGCCAAGCGCGAGCGGATCGTCGAGGTTGCGATGCGGCACTTCGCGGACTCGGGCTACCAGGCGGCGCGAGTCGAAGACATCGCCACCGAGCTCGGCATCGCCAAGGGATCGATCTTCCAGCACTTCGGGAGCAAGCAGGGGCTGTTCCTCGCCGCCTACAAGAAGGCCGTCCAGATGCTCCCCGCGTACCTCGACTGCCCGCCGCAGATCCGGACCAAGGGGTTCTTCGAGATCATCGAGTACTGGCTGGGCGAGACGCCGCACCTGGTCCGCGACGACTGGATCCCGTACCGGGTCACGCTGCTGGGCAACTACGCCATCGACCTCGAGCTGAAGCGCGAGATCAACCGGTACCTGCGCACCGAGGACCCGTACGGCACCGTCGCATTCGTCCGATACGGCATCGAGCGGGGCGAGGTGCGCACCGACATGGACTTCGAGATGACGCTGTCGATGGTCGACTGGCTCATGGAGAAGTTCCAGGACGCACTGGTGACGCAGGAGCTCGATCCGGGACTGTTCACGCGCGGCGGCGAGCGCACGACGTCGATCCAGGTGCGCATCGACCAGTTCGTGAAGCTGCTGCGGCGCGCCATCGGCCGCCGCTGAGCCCTTTTCGATGGAGCTCCGCCAGGAGTGGATCCCGCTCCCGGACGGCGTCCGTCTGTCGGTGAACCTGTTCCTACCCGATGAGGTGGCTGCCGGCGTGCGCGTGCCGGTGCTTCTGGAGTACCTGCCGTACCGCAAGGACGACAGCATGGCCGCAGCCGACTGGGACCTGTACTCGTACGTGACGCGCACGGGCTACGCGGGCGCGCGCGTGGACATACGGGGCACCGGGCGCAGCGAGGGCGACCTTCCGCCGCACGAGTACAGCGACATCGAGTGGGCCGACGGGGACGTCGCCATCTCGTGGCTGGCGGCGCAGCTGTGGTGCACCGGCGCGGTGGGCATGTGGGGCATCTCGTGGGGTGGGTTCAACTCGATCCAGATGGCGATGCGGCCGGAGACGCCGTCCGCGCTGCGGGCGATCGTGGCGCTCGAGGCGACCGACATGCTGTTCAAGGACGACGTCCACTACATCGACGGGATGTTCCACCTCGACGAATACGTGATCATGATCGACCTGCTCAACTCGCTGTCGCCGGCGCCGGACTTCCCGACGGACGAGGAAACGCTGTCGCGGCGGTTCGACGCGGAACCGTGGTTCTTCCGGTGGCTGCGCGAACAGCGCGACGGGCCGTTCTGGCAGCGCGGCTCGCTGGCGCCGGAGTACTCGCGGTTGAAGGTGCCGGCGCTGCTGATCGGCGGCTGGTACGACGGCTACCGGGACAGCGTGCCGCGGATGTTGGAGCGGTGCGAGGTCCCGATCCGGGCGATCGTCGGCCCGTGGAACCACGCGTGGCCCCACGACGCGACTCCGGGGCCGGAGATCGAGTGGCGGCACGAGGCGGCGCGCTGGTGGAACCGGTGGCTTCAGGATGAGGACAACGGCGTCGACCGCGAGCCGCCGTTCGCCGTCTACGTGCGCGACTGGTACCGGCCGGGAACGGACGTCGCCGAGTATCCCCGGCGCGTGGCGGCTGGAGGACGGGTGGCCGCCGGAGCGCTTGCAGGAGAGGCGCTTCGCGCTGTGCCAGGACGGATCGCTCGCGGCAGAGGGCGGCGCGGCCGGGACGCACCGGCTCACGTACGTCCCGTCGTCGGGCTTCGAGGCCGGCGGCTGGTGGGGCGAGCTGCGTCCGGAGCATGGCGCCGTGGGACGCGGCCGGCCTGGTGTACGAGACCGCGCCGCTGGACGAGCCTCTGGAGATCCTCGGGTTCCCGCGCGTCGAGCTGCGCGCATCCGTGGACGCGGCGCAGGCGAACTTCTTCGCCCGCATCTGCGACGTGGCGCCCGACGGCTCGGTGGGCTTGGTGGCCGGCGCGGGGATGAACGGCGCGCACCGCGAGTCGATGGCGGAGCCGCGGGCGCTCAAGCCGGGCCACGAGGAGACGATCGCTTTCGATCTGCACTTCACATCCTGGGTGTTCCCGGCGGGGCATCGCATTCGCCTGGCGGTCTCGAGCGCGTGCTGGCCGATGATCTGGCCGTCGCCGTCCGCCATGACGATGTCGCTGGCCGTGGGCGAGGGCGGGTCGAACCTGGTGCTGCCGGTGATCCCTCACGAGGACCGTCCGGCTCCCGACTTCCTGCCGCCCGAGAAGGTGGTGGCGCCGCCCGGAACGGACGCGCAGGAGCGCGTGATCCCGATCGACTGGACGCTGCGCCGGGAGGGAAGCCGGGCGATCGTCGGCTGGAGCGGCAAGTGGGGCAGTCGGTTCCCGTGGGGGGAGTCGCGCGGGACCGAGGAGTTGCGGTTCGAAGTCGACGACGGGGACCCGGCGCACGCGTCGGCGTTCGGCGTGGCCGTGACGGACGTCGAGCTCCCCGGCCGCGCGCTCCGATGGCGCGGCGCGATCGACCTGTCGAGCGATGAGACGACGTTCCTCTATCGCTACACGCGCGAGCTGACGGAGAACGGCGATGTCGTGCGAACGCGGACGTGGGAGGAACGGGTCCCCCGCGACCACCAATAAGGGGCGGTATCAGCTCGGATTCCTGCGAGCCCGGTCGACCTGTCGACGCACGGTCTCGGACATGTTGATCGGGATGAGCTCCGTCTCGGGATGGTCCCGCGCCCACACCCTGAACAACTCATCACAAAACCCTTGACCCACTATCGAGACCCCCGCGAAATCGACCTCCACCTCGCGGAATTCGTCCAGCGACGCTGCGAGACGCTTGGCTTCTGATCTGGAAACGAACTCAGACCCCCGATCGAACAACCGAAGGCTGACGCGTGATCGTGCGAACCCGCGATCTTCATCGGCGAACGACTCAAAGACGCTCTTGAGCTCCCTCTTGGAGGATCGCGCAATCGCACAACGCACGATGGTGCCTTGCCGAGCGACCGCATCACCGATGGCCTGATCCGACTTTACGTTGTCTACCAGCCACCTCAGCCCGTTACTTGCGAGGTCGAATCGATCCACAGCCTTTGAGGTGAAGAAGATGCCCTCTCCTGAGTGCCTCTGCGGGTCCGTCGTCTGCTTTCCCTTTGATACCTCCTCGATGGCGGCATAGAGTATCCTCCAGTCCGAACCGATCCCGAACGTGTGCGAAGACTCCAACGCCATCGTCCGACACCTCGAACATGTATTCCGCTTCGTTCACCCAAGCGGTCACGCGAACCACGGATCCACCTGAGTGGTCTATCGCGTTGTTGACCATCTCGGTCAAGGAGTAGTGGAGAATCCGTCGAACATTGTCCGGTGCGGTCGCGAAGGCTCCAAGATTGGAGACAACATCACTCCAGACGACATCTTCCTGAAGCCCGCCGAGGTCCCAGTTTCCGAAGAAGTCGGCCTTTCTTCGGTACCTCGTGGAGCGCCCTGCCCCTTCTCGCTCCACAAGTCCCGCCAGCGTCATCCGGCGGAGGCGGAGGTGAGCGGCCTGACGAGTCACGTTGGCCGCTGACGCCAGCTCTCCGGAAGTAACCGTATCCGTGCCTTGCAGTAGCTCCCAGGCGCGGCGCTCGATCAGGTTCGGGGCATCGAACTCTTTACCTTTTGACATTTCAGCTGATTCTAAAGCGCAAATCGTAAAAACGTCAAACCCCTCCGCGCCGCCCAAAGGTAAAAAGGTAATGCGGCCTCAGGCCAGGTCGGCGAGCGCCTCCGGGACGTCCTTGCGGATGCCCGTCACGAACGGGATCTCGACCTTCGTGTAACCTGCGTGCCTCCGCCTCGCGTAGCCGGCGGATGCAGTCGACGATGCGCCCGAGGTCGTCGGCCTCGAACGCGAGGATCCACTCCCAGTCGTTGATCCCGAACGCGCTGGTCGTGTTCGCCAGGACGTCGGGGAACTCGCGGCCCATCTCGCCGTGCTCGCGAAGCAGGGCGGCGCGCTCCTCGGACGGCAGCAGATACCACTCGGGCGTGCGGACGAACGGGTAGACGCATAGGAAGCGGCGCGGCGCCTCGCCCTTGACGAACGCGGGCGCGTGGTCGCGCGTGAACTCCGCCGGCCGCACGATTCCCGTGAACGCGTGCGACAGCTCCAGCCGGCGGCCGAGGTCGGTGCGGCGCAGCGCCACCGGTCAGGTCCTGGATCAACTCGATCGTGGGCGCGACCAGCCACAGGACCAGGTCGGCGTCGGCGCGCAGGCCGACCGTCGAGTAGGCGCCGCGGAGCGTGACGCGGTCGCTCCACTCCTTGAGCAGCACGTCGGCCTCGTGGAACGCCTGGTCGCGCGCCGGCGCGTCGAGTGCGCGCAGCTCGGGCGTCGAGCGGAGCACCAGGAAGTGCGCGTAGATCGTGGATGCCTGGTCGTCGGTCACCGTCGTCAGCTCCTCGTCGTCGTCGGTTCGTTCGTTGTCGGTCGCGGACGCGTTCGTGCCCTGGAGGTGTGCCCGGACCCGGTCGGCGGCCTCGTTCCCCTGCCGGACGCAGTCCGCGATGCCGATTCCACCATACGGCGCGCCGGCCAGGAACACCCCCGGCGCCTCGGCGCCGAGCGCCTCCTCGGCCGCGGCGACCCGGTCGAGGTGCCCCACGTCGTACTGCGGCATGCCGTCCGGCCACCGGGTCACCAGGGTCGACTCGGGCGGGGCGCCGATGGGGGTCATGCGCTCGACGTCGGCCGCGACGGCACCGACGAGCGCGTCGTCGTCGAGGTCCAGTGGGCCCTGCTCGCCGTCGCGGCCGACGAAGCAGCGGACCACGGCGCGGTCGCCGAACGAGGCGTCGGGCCACTTCCGGGAGATCCAGGTGCACGCGGTAACCACGCGCGGACCGGCCGCGCGGCCGGACGCGTCGCGGGCGCCGGGTTCGTCGCGGACTTCGGCCTCCGAACGTGCCGGAACGAGCACGCCGGTCGCCTCCGGGAGCCGGTCCGCCGTGCCCGGCGGATAGACGAGCGTGACGGTCGCGGTCGAGACGGCGCGAAGCTCGCGAAGCGTCGTCGGCGGCGTTCGGCGCCAGCGACGCCAGTACGTCGGCGGCGACCGCCGCCGGCGTGGCCACAACGACTGCGTCGGCGGGGATGCGGCCGCCGCCGGCCACCGACCGCGTGGCCCTCGTGCGCACCGGGCTCGATCCGCTCGACCGGTGTCCCAGTCAGGACCTCGGCGGCATCGAGCCGCGCGGCGAGCGCGCCGATCAGGCGCTCGAGACCGCCGTCGATCGTCGTGAACAGGTGTCCGGAAGGCGGCGCTCCCGGTGCGACGGTCCGGCCTTCTTCCGGGTCGCCTTGGCCGCGGCGCGCGCGCCGCGAATCAGGCTGCCGGCGCCCCGCTCCCAGGCACGCAACTCGGGGAACGTGGCGGCCACGCTCATGCGCGCCGGGTCGCCGGCGTGGATACCGGCCAGCACCGGTCCCGCGAGGACGGCGGCCGCCTCGCGCCCGAGCCGCCGCTCGAGCACAGCCCCCAGCGATTCGTCGTCGTCCACGGCGGGCTTCGCGGCAGGCGCGCGCCGCCACAGATCGAACGACGCGGAGAGCTTGCCTCGCAGAGAGAGGCCGGGCCAGCGGACATGGTCTCCAGCTCGGTCGGGATGCCGAACGCGGTACCCGACGGGAACGGGAATCAGGCGCCCGCGCGCCCACACGAACGCGCCGGACGCGCCCGGGAACGATCAGATCGTGGCCCAGGCCGAGCTCCGTGGCAAGGTCCACGGCCCATGGCTTGCGCACGACGAACGAGTCGGGGCCCGTCTCGACGAGCAGACCGTCGACGTCACCGGTCCGGACCTTCGCCGCCGAGCCGCGGCGACGCCTCGACGAGCGTCACCTGCATGGGGTCCGCCGCCGGCCGTCAGGCGGTACGCGGCCACGAGCCCGGTGACGCCCCCGCCGACCACGACGACCCGGGCGGGACGGTTCATCCGGCCGCGCCACGTGGCGCCGCACCACGTCGGCCAGCACCGCGATGAACCGCTCGTCCACGTTCGGCATCTCGGTCCGAGCGAAGCGCAGCCCGGCCCCTGCGGCGAGCTCCTTCGCCTCGATGTCGAGGTCGTACAGGATCTCGAGGTGGTCGGCGACGAACCCCGCCGAGCACACGACCACGGCCGAGTACCCATCCTTCGCCGCCGTCGCGGATCACGTCCTCGACCGGCGGCCCCAGCCACGGGTCGGCCGTCCGTCCCGCGCTCTGCCACCCGGTCGTGTACGACTGGCGAGCCCGACCTCCGTCGCCACCAGGTCGGCCGTCTCTCGGAGCTGCGCCGCGTACGTGCACCCCGCCGGGCACAGGTCGGCAGCCGTGTGCACCGCGTCGTCCCGTCCTCGAGCGTTCGGTCGGCAGGCTGTGCGCCGAGAACACGACCAGTGCGCCCTCCGGATCCGCACCGGCTGGCAGCCTGCCGAGTGCGTCGCGCACGCGACCGCGCCAGGAACGTCACGAACCCCGGGTGGTCGTGCCAGCTGCCGCACGTACGTGAACGTCGATCCCCGCCGTCGCGCTCCGCGATCGACCTGCGCGCGCCCGCTCGACGTAGGTCTCGACCGACATGCCCGACCAGTGCGGCGCCATCACCAGGCCGACCGCACGCTGCGACGCCGTCCGCCTGCATCCGCGCCACGCCCTCGGCGACGAACGGCGGCGAGTGCTTCATCCCGAGGTACGACCGGAACGCGCCCGTCACCCGCCTCCCGTTCAGCTCGCGCCTCGATCCCGTCCGCCTGCGCGCCGTCGTGATCTCGAGCAGCGGGAACCGGTTCCCGATCGCCGCGTACCGCGCCCGCAGCTCCTCCAGGTGCTCGGGCGTCGGCGCGCGGCCGCCGCGGATGTCCGTGTAGTACCGCTCGACGTCGTCGGGCCCGCCGGCCGTGCCGTACGCCATCACCAGAACACCGATCGGTCCACGCGTCACCTGCTCGCTCACTCCCCGCTCACCGCCGTTCGTTCGTGCACCAGGTCGACCAGCCGCTCGCAGGTCTCGGGCGGAGTCCCCGGCAGCACGCCGTGACCCAGGTTGAACACGTGCCCCGGCCGGCCGCCGGCCGCGCCGCAGCACGTCGAGCGCCTTCGCCTCCACCACGTCCCACGGTCGCCAGACACGCGGCGGGGTCGAGGTTCCCCTGGACCGCGCACGTCGAACCCGACCCGCTCCCACGCGCGATCGAGCGGCACCCGCCAGTCGACGCCCGACCACGTCGGCACCGGCCGTCGCGCATCGGCGCGCAGCAGCTCGCCGGTTCCGACGCCGAAGTGGATCAGCGGCACGTCCAGGTCGGCCAGCCCTGCGAACACGTCCGCGCATGACCGGCAGGACGTGCCGCTCGTAGTCGTCGGGGTCGAGCGCCCCGGCCCACGAGTCGAACACCTGCACCGCCTGCGCCCCGGCTTCGACCTGCGCGCGCAGGTACGCGAGCATCGCGTCGCCGAGCGCCGTCATCAGGCGCGCCCACGCCGCCGGGTCGGAATGCATCAGCGCCTTCGTCCGCGCGTGGTTCCGCGACGGCCCGCCCTCGACCAGGTAGGACGCGAGCGTGAACGGCGCGCCCGCGAACCCGATCAGCGGCACGGTCAGCTCCTTGCGGAGCAGCCGGATCGCCTCGAGGACGAACGGCACGGTCCGTCTCCGGCTCGAGCGGCGTGCGGAGCCGCGTCCACGTCGGCGGCGGACCGGATCGGCGCGTCGACGACCGGCCCGCACGCCCTCCTCGATCCGGACGTCGACGCCCATCGCCGCGACCGGCACCATGATGTCCGAGAACAGGATCGCCGCGTCCAGCGGCATCCGGCGCAGCGGCTGCAACGTGACCTCCACCGCCAGGTCCGGCGTCCGGCACGTCTCGAGCATGTCGCGGCCGTCGCGCAGCGCCCGGTACTCGGGGAGGTAGCGCCCGGCCTGTCGCATGAACCAGACCGGCGTTCGGTCGACCGGCTCGCGGCGGCACGCGCGCAGGAACCGGTCGTTGAACACAGGCTGGGCCGACATCGCCCCCAACCCTAGCGAGCGAACCTCGCTACTGCGGGCGGCGGGCCTCTTCCTCTTCCGCCCGGCGCAGCCGTTCCTCCGCCTCGGCCCGGTTCCCCCGCTTCTGCGACACGCGGGCAAGCGCCCGCCACGTCCACGAGGCCAGCTGCCGCTCGCCCAGCTCCTCGGAGATCCGTACCGCCGCCTGCAGGTCGGTCTCTGCGTCGTCCAGCTGCCCCAGCTCGCGGTACGCGATCCCCCGCTCGGCCATCGCGTCGGCCAACTCCCACCGCGCGCCCAGGTCGCTGAAGATCCCGATCGCCTGGGTCAGGTGCTCGACGGCCTCCTCCGCGTGCTCGGTGTAGGCGAGCAGCCGGCCGCGCTGCACCAGCGTGACCGCCAGGCTGAACTGGTCGCCGAGCTCCAGCGCGACCTCCTGCGCCTCCTCGATCAGCCGGCCCGCCTCCTCGTAGTCGTCCTGGTCGGCTCGGGCGATCGACAGCGACGTCAGCGCCCGGATGCGCGCCCAGTCGTCGTCGTTCTCCACCGAGATGTCCAGCGCGCGCTTCCACATCGCCTCGGCGGCGGGGTAGTCCTCGCGCGACCACGGCACCCAGCCGGCGAACAGCAGCGTCCGGCTGACGGCGTGCGACTCCTCCAGCGTCTCCGCCGCTGCCAGCGACTGATCGAACAGCTCCTCCGCACGTTCCAGGTCGCCCTCGATGTTCAGCGCGATGTCGCCGCGGAAGCGAAGCGCGAGCGCGATCGACCAATCGTCCTCCTTCGCGCGGCCCAGTTCGACCGCGCGATCGAGCACATCGATCGCGGCCGGATACTCCGACAGCCAGTACCGCGACTCGCCCATCCCGGCCTGGACGCGCGCCTCGCGTACGCCCCAGGTCCCCTCCGGGCCGGCCATCGCCAGCGCGCGCTCGTAGTAGTCGAGCGCCGAACGGTTCTCCATGCGCCGGCGCGCGCGGTTCCCTGCCAGCGCCAGCGCGTCGGCCGCGCGCTCCGGGATCGTCCGGTCGTTCGGGTCGAGATCCAGAGACGCGAGCGCCGCCCGTTCCAGGTGATCGGCCGCATACGACGGGTGGCTCTTGCCGATGCCGTCGGCGATCGCCAGGTGCAGCCGCAGCCGCTCGCGCTTGGGAAGGCTCGCGTAGGCGACCTCGCGCAGCGTCTCGTGGCGGAACCGCCAGCGCACGCGCGAGGCGCTCTCGTCGCGGACCAGGATCTCCTCGTCCTCCAGCTGGTGCAGCCCGTCCACCCAGTGCTCGCCGATGTACCCGAGGTCGTCGGCGTCGATCGTCCACAGGAACACGGAGATGCGCCGGGCGAAGTCGCGGAGCGCCCGCGGAAGGCTGTCCAGGCGCGCGGCGACGACCGCCTGCACCGTCGGCGGGAGTGGCGACGTTTGTCCCTGCCGACCGGGGCCGAGCGGCGCGTCGCGCAGCAGCATGCCGGTCGTCTCCACGATGAAGAACGGGTTTCCGCCGGTCCGCACTGCGATCGCCGCGGCCGTCGACTCGCCCACCGAGCCGCCGCTCGCCTCCAGGGCCAGCTCGGTCGCGTCCTGGACCGACAGTGGCTCGAGGTGCACGGTGGTGTGGTTCGCCGACCCCGACCCCCACCCTGGACGGCGCTCGATCAGCTCGGGCCGCGCGATGGCCAGGACCAGCAGTTTTCCTGCGCCAGACCCCGCGCGCCCGGGCAGGCGCTCGATCAGGTCGAGCAGCGGCGGCCGTTGATCGTGCACGTCCTCGAAGACCAGCACCAGCGGCGCATCGGCGGACAGTCCCTCGATCAACGCGCCGAAGCCGCTCTGCACCTCCTGCACGAACGTGGACTCGTCGCGGCGAGCCTCGCCCAGGCCCAGCAGCAGGCCGAGCCGCGCGGTCACGCGCTTCGCTTCCTCCGGCTCGACCGCGGACTCGACCAGGTCGTTCAGGCGGCGCAAGGCCTTGTCCGGCGGCTCGTCGTCGTCGATGGCGGCCAGGTCGCGCACCATCGTCGCGACCGGCGCGAACGTCGCGCTGTCACCGTAGGCCTGGCCCCGGCCCACCACCGCGCGCGTCTCGGCCCCGAGGCCGGCCACGAACTCGTCGCCCATCCGCGACTTCCCCACGCCGGGCTCGCCCAAGAGCGTGAATAGGTACGGGCGCCCCGTGGACACCACGCGGGCCAGCGAGTCGCGCAGGATCGACAGCTCGACCATGCGCCCAACGAGCGGGATGGTGCGGCGGGCCGACCGCGTGCTCAATTCCTCGACGGGAAACGTCCGCAACTCCGTGTCGAACCCCTTCGCCATGATCAGGCGTTCCTCGCCGAACGACACCGACCGGATGGTGAGCTGGCGCGTGGTCTCGCCGGCCAGCACCTCGCCGGGCCCGGCGGCCACCTGGATCCGCGCGGCGGCGTTTACCACCGGTCCGGTCACCAGCAGCTGGCCGGTCGGGCCGGTGCCGGTCGCAGCCTCGCCCGACTCGATGCCCACGCGGACCTCGAGTGGGTCGGGAAGCAGCAACTCGCGGCCGATGCGCCGCGCCCGATCCCGGATGGCCAGGCCGGCCCGGACCGCCCGGACGGCGTCGTCCTCGTGGACCTGCGGGAGGCCGAAGACGGCCATCACGGCGTCGCCGATGAACTTCTCCGGCTGCCCGCGGAGCGCCATCAGCTCCTCGGTGGCGGCGTCGTAGAACATGCCCAGGACCTCCCGGGACCGCTCGGCGTCCAGGTGCTGGGCCAGCCCGGTCGAATCGACCAGGTCGGCGAACAGCACCGTGACCACCTTGCGCTCCTCGGTGCCCACGCTGGAGGCCACGGGAGAGCCGCAATTCGGGCAGAACTTGGCCCCCTCGGGCAGCGGGTGCTCACAGAAGTCGCAGGTCATGACCACAAGCATAGGGTTCGGCTGCGACGCCGCAGTGACATTCCTCACACCGTCGCGTGAATCATCCGTGCCGGAACGCCGCCCCCCTCGTAGCCTTGTGGCCGGCGTGGGCGAGGGAGGAGCGTCGTGATCCTGGTCGCGGGAGGCAGCGGCGTCATCGGCGCGGCGATCGTGCGGCGCCTGCGGGCCGACGGGGCCGAGGTCGCCGTCATGACCGCACACCCCGAAAGGTCGACGGGGCGCATTCGGGGCCTGGGCGCCATTCCCGTGTTCGGCGACGTCCAGCGCCCGTCGAGCCTCCGCCAGGCGGTCGACGGCGCGGAGGTCGTCGTTCAGGCGCTCGCATTCCCCGGGTTCCCCGTCGAGAAGCCGTCGAAGGGCTGGACGTTCGACGAGTTCGAGAACCATGGGACGGCCCGGCTGGTGGCCGCCGCCAAGGAGGCGGGCGTGCGCCGCTACGTGTACTGCTCGGGCGTGGGCGCCGACCCGCACGGCGCGGAATCACGCTACCGCGCGAAGTGGGCAGGCGAGCGCCACGTCGTCGAGGCCGGCCTTCCCGAGCACTGCGTCGTCCGGCCGTCGTGGGTGTACGGGCCGGAGGACCGCGCCCTGTCGCGTTTCGTGGCGATCGCGCGCCGGTCGCCGGCCGTGCCGGTCGTGGGCGACGGGCGCCAGCGGCTGCAGCCGGTGTTCGTCGACGACCTTGGCGTCACGTTCGCGCGCGCGGCGCAGGTGGGCGGCCCCAGCGGCATCTACGAGGTCGGCGGTCCCGAGGTGCTGACGATGAACGACGTGATGCGTACGCTGCTCGGCGTGCTGGGCCTGAAGCGGACGATCGTGCACGTGCCGCCGTGGATGCCGAAGGGCGCCGGGTTCGTGGCCGAGTGGCTTCCCCGGCCGCCGCTCTCACGTGACGCGGTGGACTTCCTCACCAGCGAGGCGGTGGCCAGCACGACGGAGCTGATGAAGGCGTTCCCGGGACTGGAGTTCCGGACGCTGCGCGAAGGGCTGTCGTCGTACCTGACACCGAAGGGCGGAGGATCGTGAGCGACCAGGAGACACAGCGTCCGCCGGAGACGACGGAGTTCGGCCACGTGGTGCCGGGCGGCCCGGCGCACGAGTATCCGGCGGCCGACGGCGCGCCGACGGTGACGAAGTTCTCGGTCGGCCGGTACGACAACAACGTGTACGTGCTGTCCGACGGCGGCGAGGCGATGATCGTCGACGCCGCGGCGGAGCCCGACCGGATCCTGGACCAGGTGAAGGGGTTGCGGGTCGTCGCCATCCTGCAGACGCACGACCACGGCGACCACGTGGAGGCGCTGCCGGCGCTGGTGCGGGAGCTCGGCGTCCCGGTGCGCGCCGGCGCCGAGGACCGCTGGCCGGTCGCGACCGAGCCGATCGCGGACGGCGACACGGTGACGGTCGGCGGGTTCGAGGTCCGCGCCCTGCACACGCCGGGCCACACGCCGGGGAGCACCTGCTACGTGGTAGGGCCGTACCTGTTCAGCGGCGACACGCTGTTCCCGGGCGGGCCCGGCAACACGCAGGGCGACGCGAAGCGGTTCGCGCGGGTGATGGAGAGCCTCGACGGCCTGTTCGCGTTGCTCCCCGACGACACGCGCATCTGCCCGGGCCACGGGATCGACTCGACCATCGGCCGCGAGCGGCCGAACGTCGAGACGTGGCGCGCCCGCGGCTGGTAACGAGGTTCAGGCGACGGCGGCGGCTTGGCCGGCCTTGCGGTCGCGCTCGCGCTTCAGCTCGAAGAACCCGTCGTAGTCGATCAGCCAGCGCGTGTGGTCCCAGACCTGCCCGGCCTCCTCGCCCGTCGGGGCGAGCGAGACGACGGGGCCGAAGATCCCCCGGCCGGACTCGAGCACGATGGTCGGGACACCGAAGCCCTGCACGGTATCGACTGCCTCGAGATGCTGGGCGCGGACGTCCTCGGCGGTGGAGGTGTCGGCCATGGCGCGGTCGACGACATCGGGATCGAGGTCGCAGGCGGACAGCGTCTCGCGAAGGAGGTCGACCGACAGGTCGCCGTCCTTGTCGTGGATCCGCTCGCCGATGGCTTCATAGAGCCGGCCGACCGCGTCGCTCCCCTGCTCGCGGCCGACCAGGGCCAGGGTCCGCAAGGCGGGAACGCTGCGGGCGGACGCGTCCGTGAGCGGGTCGTCGATGCTCTCGTTCACCAGGCGGAGGCTGAACAGCCGCCAGTCGACCCGGATGTCGCGCACCTGCTCGACTTCGCGGATCCACTTGGCGGTCTGCCATGCCCACGGGCACGTCGGGTCGAAGTAGAAGCGGATGTGTTCGGTCACGGGTGTCTCCTCTGATCCGGCCGTCTCGATGCTATCGCCGGAGGGTTCATTCGGGCAGGCGAACGCTCCCGCGAGGGTTGCCCCGCAATGCCGCTGGGCTCGCCGTGATCATTCCCTCCGAGTGGAGCGCCGAGACTGCCTGGGCGACGCGCTCGGTCGACTGGCCGCTCCGGCGAGCGATGGCGTCGATCGTTGACGGCGAGCTGTCGCGCAGGACCCGGATGACAGCGCCGCGAACCTGGCGCGTCGATCCCTCGAAGCGTCCCTGCGGGCGGACGGTGTGGCCAAGGGACGGGCCGCCGTTCGACGCGCGCTTGCGGAAGCGACACGATCGCGCGATGGGACACTCGGCGCATCGGGGAACGGGACGACAGACCTCGCGTCCGAGATCCATGAGTGCCTGGTTCCAGCCGGCCGGGTCGTCGGGATCGAGCCACGCGTTCGCGGCGGCGCGCACCGTGGGCTCGTCGCCGTCGTCGTCGAGGAGCACGCGAGAGACGACGCGCCGAACGTTCACGTCGACCGCGGCGACGGGCGCGCCGTAGCCGAGCGACGCGACGGCCGCGGCCGTATAGGGCCCGACGCCCGGGAGCGTCACCAGGACCGCCGGATCGGAAGGGACGATGCCGCGGTGGTCGCTGACGATGGCACGGGCCGCGCGGTGGAGGTTCATCGCGCGCCGGTTGTAGCCAAGAGCACCCCACGCCCGGAGCACATCGGCGGGCGACGCTTCAGCCAACGCGCGGACGGACGGGAACTCGGCGACGAACCGCTCGAACGCCGGCGCGACACGCGACGCCTGCGTCTGCTGCAGCATGACCTCGCTGACCAGCACTCGATAGGGATCCGGCCGACTCCGCCACGGATAGGCATCCCGGCGCGGCTCGTACCAGGCCAGCAACGCAGTTCTCCCCGTCCGCATCTTCCTCGTCACGGCGGCAAGGCTACCTGCGTAGGCTTCATCGATGGTATCCGCCGAGCCGCGTGAGGACCTGGCCACCAGCGAATTGCGCCCAAGGAACGCCTGACGTAGCGTGACTCCAAGAGGGGCGGGAGCGACCGTGCTTCCGTGGATGAGGATCGGACGATGGGCGAGAGCGACGTCACGGTCCGCGACATCATGAGCACCGAGATCGTGTCGGTGGGGCGTTCCGCGACCGTCGCCGAGGCCGCGACCCTGATGGGCAAGCAGCAGGTCGGCTCGGCCCTCGTCATGGACGGCGACGACGTCGTCGGCATCTTCACCGAACGCGACATCGTCCGCGCGCTTGCTGCCGACTTCGATGCCGCCGGGCACGAGGTCGCCGACTGGATGACCACCCAGCCCACCACCGTCGAGCCCGACGTCTCGGTTCGGGACGCGCTCGACCTGATGCTCGCCGGCGGCTACCGGCACCTGCCGGTGGCCGAGGGCGGCTCGATCGTCGGCATCGTCTCGATCCGCGACCTGTCGCGCGCAGCGGTCGACCCGTGAGCGACTCCGCCCGCGGCCCCATCGAGGGCCTGCTGCTCGACCTGGACGGCGTCCTGGTCGTTTCCTGGAAACCCATCGACGGGGCGATCGACACCATCGCCCTGTTCCGCGCACGCGGCATCCCGTTCCGCATCATGACGAACACCACCAGCCACAGCCGCGCGGACCTCTCCGAGGAACTGCGGAGGTCGGGCTTCGACATCACCCCCGAGGAGATCCTGACCGCGCCGGCCGCAACGGCCGCGTACCTTCGCGCGCACTACCCCGGCAAGCGCATATACCTGCTGGGCGAGACCGGCGTCGCGAAGGACCTCGACGGCGTGACCCTGGTCGGCGACGAGACCGCCGACGTCGTTGTCATCGGCGGCGCCGACGAGGCGTTCGTCTTCCACAACTTCAACACGGCGTTCCGCATGCTCCTGAACGGCGCCTCGCTGGTCGCGATGCACCGGAACTTCTCCTGGCTCACCGACGAGGGGCTGTGCCTGGACGCAGGGGCATACGTCGTGGGGCTCGAGGCCGCCACCGGGCTGACGGCCGCGATCACCGGAAAGCCCGCGCCCGAGTTCTTCGGGTCGGGGCTCGACTCACTCGGCCTGCCGGCCGAGCGCGTCGCCATGGTGGGCGACGACCTCGACCATGACGTCCTGGCCGCCCAGACCCTCGGCATGACCGGCGTCCTCACCCGCACGGGCAAGTTCCGCGCAGAGAACCTGGATCGGTCCGAGGACCACCCCAACCACGTCGTCGACTCCATCGCGGACGTGCCGGCCACACTCGGCCTGGCCTGACGCTTCCGCGCACCTGGGGTAGGGTCGGCCCATGACCGTCAAGCTCGCAGGAGGCGACGCCGCCCCGCCGTTCGCGCTCCTCGACCAGCACGGGAACGAGGTCACACTCGAGCACTTCAAGGGCCGCACCCTGCTCCTCGTACTTCTATCCGGCGGCCGACACGCCCGGCTGCACGACGCAGTCGTGCTCGATCCGCGACGCGCTCCCCGACCTGTCCTCGACCGGCGTCGACGCGATCGGCATCAGCCCGGACACGCCCGAGGACCAGTTGAAGTTCGATCGGAAGTACGACTTGGGCTTCCCGCTCCTGTCCGACCTCGACCACGCCGTCGCCGACGCCTACGGCGCCTGGGGCGAGCAGACGTACTACGGCAAGACGTACGAGGGCGTCATCCGCTCGTCGTTCCTGATCGACCCCGACGGCCGCATCATCAAGGCGTTCTACAAGGTGAAGCCCGCCGACACGGTGCCGAAGGCGCAGGCGGCGCTGGCAGCGGCTGCGGGCTGACCGCGCGCCTTACCCGGCGAGCTCGTAGATCGACAGGTGCCTGACGCTTGTGTCGTTGAACGGTTCCCGGCGCCACCCGCCCCACCGCTCCCGCAGCCGCAGGCCGGCGACCCGAGCCATCAGGTCCAACTCGCTCGGCCATGCGTAGCGGAGCTGCACCGGGAACATCCGCGTCCCCGATTCGGTGATCACCACGTGCGTCGAGACCACCCTCTGTGAGGCCGGCTGATGCATGCTGACGTCCGAGCATCACCTGATCCCCGCGGGCTCGTGTGACCTCCACCCGCTGTCCGCGATCGAACCGCGACAGGTCCGGGACGAAGACTTCGAACGCGAAAGCCCCGTCGGGGGCCAGGTGTTGCGCGGCGGAGCGGAAGCACCGCACCTGGTCCTCTTGCGTGAGGAGCGCGAAGAACGTGTTGAACGGGATGTAGATGAGGCGATAGTCGCCCTCGACCGGCACGCCGGCGAAGTCCCCCATGGTCACCGGGATGTCGGCGCCGCCCGGCTTCGAGCGGAGCTTCGCGACCATCTCCTCCGAAGCATCCACGCCGTGCACCTCGACGCCTCGCGCGGCGAGCGGCAACGCGATGCGTCCCGTCCCGATTCCCAGCTCGAGCGCGGGGCCCGGCCCGGCGAGCTCTGCCAGGAATGCGACCGCGTCCTCCCGGGAAGCGTTGATCTGGTGTTCCTCGACCCACTGGTCGTAGATGCCGGCGATGCGGTCGCCGTACGTCGCCGGTCCGTAGTCGTCGCTCATCCCCTGCACCCTACGGGGAGAGCCGCTCGATCACCCACTCGCCCGATTCGCCGCGGCGGTACCGCAGTCGGTCGTGCAGCCGGTTCTCGCGGCCCATCCAGAACTCGACGGTGTCCGGCGTGACCCGGTAGCCGCCCCAGAACGGCGGCAGCGGCACGTCCTCGTCGGCGTACTCCGCCTCCAGCCGCCGGTACTCGTCCTCCAGCACCGAGCGGTCGGGAATGACGCTGCTCTGGCGCGAGGCCCATGCCGCCAGCCGGCTGCCGAAGGGCCGACTGCCGAAGTACGCCTCGGATTCCTCGGCCGGCAGAGGCTGGACCCGCCCGGTGACCCGCACCTGCCGCCGGAGCGACACCCAATAGAGGATCAGCGCGGCACGGGGGTTCTCGGCCAGCTCGCGCGCCTTGCGGCTCTCGTAGTTCGTGAAGAAGACGAACCCACCGTCGTCCACGCCCTTCAGCAGCACCATCCGCGCCGACGGGACGCCGTCGGCGGTGGCCGTCGCAAGGGCCATCGCGTCCGGCTGCGGGACACCCGACTCCTCGGCCAACCGGTACCAGCGGCGGAACTCGACCAGGGGGTCGGGATCGAGGTCGTCTTCGAACAACCCCTGTTCACCGGACACGATCGCCCTCCATGCGGCCGACGGCGGAAGGCTACCCGACGGGCGGCCTTCTGGACCGGGAGCCGCCGCGGGGGGACAATCACCTACCTCGACTCGTTCGAGCCGATCTTCCCCGGAGCACCCCATGGCCAGAGCGGACACCCAGATCGAGGAGCCGGCCCCGGCCGCCGCAGTGGCGGTCGAGCCGGAGCGTGCCGGCCCCCCAGACGTCTCCTTCGCCGTCCGCGCGTTCGAGCTGACGGTCTCCGCGGTCGTGATCGCGGTCCTGGTCGGGGCCGCGATCTCGAACCCGGGCCAGTTCTGGCACTGGGAGCTCGTCCTGTGGGCGGTCGCGGTCGCCGCCATGGACCTGATGCCGGTCCAGGGACCCGCCTCTGCGCAGCTCAGCCTGAGCTTCCCCATCCTGCTGGCGGCCGCGTTCGTGTTCATGCCGCCGGTCGCCGCGGCCATCGCGGCCGCCGGCTCCATGGACCAGCGCGAGCTGAAGCGGACGATCCGCCCGCTGAAGGCGGTCTTCGTGCGCAGCGAGGTGGCGCTGTCCGTCCTGGCGGCGAGCGCGGTGTTCCACGCCATCGCGTCGCTGGAGACGTCGCGCTGGTACGTCCTGTTGCCGGCCGTCGTCGCGGCCGTGGCGACCGACTACGTGGTGAACACCGTGGTGGTGGGGGCCTACATGGCGATGACGACCCGCCAACCCATCCGCCGCGTGATGTCGTCGTTGGTCGTCGGCAAGCCGTACGAGTTCATCCTGTCCTACCTCGGCCTCGGCGTCCTCGCGGCCGTCATGGCGCTCCTCTACGTCAACCAGCCGGCGTGGGTGGTGCTCGTCTTCTTCGGCCCGCTGCTGCTCGCCCGGCAGATGTTCTTCCGAACGCGCGAGCTGCAGCACACCACGGAGGAACTGCGCACGCGGCAGGCCGAGCTCGAGCGTGCGCTCCTCGAGCTGGCCACGCTGGAAGCCGAACGAAGGCGATTGCTCGAGCGCACCGTCGAGGCGACCGAGGAGGAACGGCGGCGCATCGCCGCCGAGCTCCACGACGGCCCGATCCAGCACCTGGCGGCCATCGTGTTCCGCCTGGAGGGTGTGCGCGGAGCGCTCCAGGAGGGCACCATCCCCGACCACGCGGTGCCGGCCATCGAAGCGACGCAGGAGGAGCTCCGGGAGGAGGTCGTCGACCTGCGGCGCATGATCACGCAGCTGCGACCGCCGGTGCTCGACCAGCTGGGCCTGGAGGACGCGCTGCACGATCACGTGGACAGCGTGCGGCTCGACTCGGGCCTGGACGTGTCGATGCGCATCGACCTCCCGGAGCGCCTGGAGCCCGACCTGGAGACCGTGCTCTACCGCGTGTCGCAGGAGGCGCTGACCAACATCGTCAAGCACTCGCGCGCCCTCCACGTCTGGGTGTCACTGCGGGAGGACGGCGACACGGTGACGCTCGAGATCCGCGACGACGGCGTGGGGTTCCGTCCGGAGGAGGCCCCGACGCTGGTGCAGGACGGGCACCTCGGCCTGATCGCGATGCGCGAACGTGTCGAGACGATCGGCGGGAGCTGGGAGCTGCAGTCGACTCCCGGGGAGGGAACGGCCGTCCGGGCCGTGTTCGGGGAGAAGCCCGACGCGCCACCCGCCTGAGCGGTCTTCTACAGCAGCGCGCGCGCCAAGGCCGTCGCGGCCGCCGCCAGGAGCACGACCACCAGCAGCGGCGCGCGAAATCGCAGCGCGATCGCCGCCGCGGCGAGTCCCGCCAGCCGCGCGTCGAACACGTAGTGGTGGTTCCCGCCGATCGTTTGCGTGACGATCAACGCCGCTAGGACTGCGGGGGCCAGCAGCGAGATCACCGACATGGCCCGGTCGGGCAGGGTCCGCCCGCCCAGCAGCACCGGGCCGACCGATTTCATCGCCATCGTGCCGGCACCGACGATGCCGACGACCAGCCACGCGGTCGCCCCGCTCATCGCTTCCGCCACCCCAGCAGGCATGCGGCGCTGGCCGCGATGATCGGGACGCCTGGCGGCACGAACGGGATGAGGACGAGCGCGATCAGGCCGCCGAGCCACGCGGCCTGCGCGTACCTGGCGCTCTTGATCTGCGGGACCAGCAGCGCCAGGAACAGCGCCGGGAACGCGCCGTCCAGGCCGAAGCGGGCGGGGTCGCCGACGAGCTTCCCGGCGAACACCCCGATGGTCGTCCCGGCGACCCACGCGAGCAGCAGCGCGACGCCGGCGGCGACCAGCGTCCGCGGGTCGAAGCGGCCGTCGCCCTTCGACGCGAGCGCCCACGACTCGTCCACCGTGAGCTGCCCGAGCAGGAACCGCCGCCAGACCGAGCCCTCCAGCGACGGCGCGACCGAGATGCCGATCGGGACGTAGCGCGCGTTCAGCAACAGGGCCGCCGCCACGGCGGCCGCGACGCTGCCGCCGCCGGTCCCGATCGAGACGGCCGCGAACTGGGCCGAGCCGGCGAAGGTGGTGGCCGACATCACGATGGGAGCCAGCACTCCCATCCCGGCCGCGCGGGCCAGGACGCCGAAGGAGATGCCGAACCCGAAGACGGCCAGCGCGAGCGGGGCGATCGCCCGCGCCCGCTCCGTCTGCATGCAGCCCAGTCTGCCAGGCAACGCGCGAACGGCGTTGGTCGCAGCGGTCACAATGGTGGGACGCCGGCTGGGCACATTGCCGGAACGCGAGGCGGAGAGGAGACCCCATGCGCTGGATCACCCGAGCCCGGCCCAAGACCGACCGCATCGCATGCCCCTGGCTGATTCGCCGGTTCATCGACGCGGACGCCGAGATCGTGTTCCTGCCTCCGGAGGAGGTCGTGCCGGCGGCCGAGGCCGATCCCGACGCCCGCTCGTTCGACGCGCCGGGCGCCGACTTCACGCACCGGGGCGACGCCTGCACCTTCGAGGTGCTCATCCAGGACTTCGACCTCGGCGCCGACCCCGCTCTGCGGCGACTCGCTGCCATCGTGCACGCCGCGGACGTCTCGGGCGCGCTCGACTCCGACGCGCTCGGCCCGGGCCTGCTGGCGATCGGTGAGGGCGGGCTGGACGCGGAAGGGGACGACCAGCGATTGCTGGAACGCGGCACGTTCGTGTACGACGCGCTCTACTCGTGGAGCGCTCGGCACGCCGGCGACGGGGCCGGCGGGAACTGAGCGGAACGGCGCGTGGACCTTCGTCGCATCTACCTGCTGCAGGCGGTGCGGGCCGTTGCGTACGGCTTCGGCAGCGTGATCCTGGGCGTGTCCCTTGCGCACAGCGGCCTGTCGTCGGCGGAGGTCGGGCTGGTCCTCGCGTCGCTGCTGGCCGGCTCGGCGCTGGCGTCGATCCTGCTGGTTCGCCGGGCGGACCGGCTGGGCAGGCGGCGCGTCTACGGGGTGCTGTACGGGCTGATGGCGGTGGCCGGGACGATCTTCGCGCTGACCAGCTCGCTTCCCTGGCTGATCCTGGCCGGTCTGACCGGCACGCTGTCGGTGGACGTCCAGGAATCGGGGCCGTTCACCTCGTTGGAGCAGGCCATGATCCCCGAGGTCGCCGGCGCCGGCACGACGCATGCGTTCGGGCGGTACAACGCCGTGGCGGCGCTCGCGGGCGCGGGCGGCGCCCTCCTGGCGGGGGGTCCGGCGGCCCTGCGCGACGTGCTGCCGTCGGTGCCGGCCGACCAGCGGTGGCTGCTCGTCTACGCCGTGATCGGCGTGGCGGGCGTGTTCCTGGTCCGCGGCCTGTCGGCGGCCGTGGAGAACCCGCGGCCGCCGACGACCGATCCCACGCCCGTCTCGCCGGACGTGATGCGCCTGGCCGGGCTGTTCGCGCTCGACTCGTTCGCCGGCGGCTTCGTCGTCCAGTCCTTCATGGTGTTCTGGTTCACCAAGCAGTTCCACTCCTCGACGGTGGTGCTGGGCGTGGTGTTCGCCGCGGCCGGCCTCATCCAGGCCGGATCGTTCGTCGCCTCGGCGCGGATCGCGCCGCGCTTCGGGCTGCTCAACACGATGGTCTTCACGCACCTGCCGTCGAACCTGCTGCTGATGTCGGTGCCGCTCGCGCCGACGCTGGGCCTGGCCATCGCGCTGCTGCTGCTGCGGTTCGCGCTGTCGCAGATGGATGTGCCCGCACGGCAGACGTACCTGGCGGCGATCGCCGGTCCCGAGCACCGCTCGCAGGCCGCGGCGGTGACGAACGCCGCGCGGACGGCGGCACGGCCGCTCGGGGCGGTGGAGGCCGGGACTGCGGCCGCCTCCTCGATCCCCGGGCTTCCGTTCTTCATCGCCGGCGGACTGAAGTCGGTGTACGACATCGTGCTGTACGTCTGGTTCCGGCGCGTGCCGGTGCCCGTCATCGAGAGCCCAGTCCGGGAAGAGTCCGAGTGAGCCAACCCGACAGCGGATCCACGCCGTCACCCGAGAGGCGCGTCGAGCGCGGCGTGCCGTTCCGAACCGCCGCCCGCTTCTGGATCAAGCTCGGCTTCATCAACTTCGGCGGGCCGACCGGCCAGATCGCGATCATGCACGAAGAGCTGGTCGACCGGCTGCGCTGGATCGACGAGGACCATTTCCTGCACGCGCTGAACTACTGCGTGCTGCTGCCGGGGCCCGAGGCGCAGCAGCTGGCCATCTACGTGGGGTGGCTGCTGCACAAGGTGAAAGGCGGCCTGGTGGCCGGGATCGGGTTCATCGCGCCCGCGTTCTTCCTGATGCTCGTCCTGTCGTGGACCTACGCCGCGCACGGCGACATCCGCGCCGTCGGCGGCGTGTTCGACGGGCTACAGGCCGCGGTGGTCGGCATCATCACGGCCGCGCTCATCCGGATCGCGGGGCGGGCGCTCCGTGGTCCGTTCCTGGTCGGGGTGGGCGGGGCCGCGTTCCTGGCCATCTTCGTCTTCCACGTCGCCTTCCCGATCATGATCGTCTCGGCGGGGTTGATCGGCGCAGTCGCCGGACGGGTCCGGCCGGGCCTGGTGGGAACGCCGGCCGCGCCGGCCGCGGACGACTCCGGCGCGCAGGGCGCCCGGCCGACCGCCCGCAGGAGCCTCACGGTGCTGGCGATCGGCCTGGCCGCGTGGCTCGTTCCACTGGTGATCGTGTCCGCGCTGCCGGCGACGCCGGAGGTGATCAGCCAGGAGGCGGCGTTCTTCTCGAAGGCCGCGCTCGTGACGTTCGGCGGCGCGTACGCGGTGCTGGCCTACATCAACCAGGCCGCGGTGCTGCAGTACGGGTGGCTGCTGCCCGGACAGATGATCGCGGGCCTCGGGCTGGCCGAGAGCACGCCGGGACCGCTGATCATGGTGACCGAGTTCGTGGGCTTCCTGGGCGCGTATCAGCACCCAGGCACGCTGTCGCCGACCGTGGCCGGAGTCATCGGCGCAACGGTCACGACGTGGGCGACGTTCGCGCCCTGCTTCCTGTGGATCTTCCTTGGCGCGCCGTACGTCGAGCGGCTGCGCGGCAACCGGACGCTGGCGGCGTCGCTGTCGACCGTCACGGCAGCCGTCGTCGGCACGATCGCGAGCCTCGCGGTGACGTTCGGCATCCACGTGTTGTTCAACGAGGTGCACACGGTGACTGTGTTCGGCGGCCCGATCCCGGTGCCGACGGTCTCGTCCCTCGATGTGTTCTCGCTCGTCGTCGCCGCGGCCGGCTTCGTGGCGCTGACCCGATTCCGCGTCAACGTGTTGTGGGTGATCGGCGCAAGCGCGGTCGCCGGCGCGATCCGCGCGCTCACCGGATGAGCCGGCCGCGGCAGCGAGCCGTGTGTGCTGGTGGCGTGCTCCTCAGCGAGGTGTGGCCGGCCGCTTCGCCGCCGGCTTCTTCTTCGCCGGCTTCCGCGCGGCCGCCGTCGATCGCTGCTGAGCTCGCCAGGCTTCGCGCTCCTCGTCGGTGAGCTCCACGCCCTCCCAGGGGTCGTAGTCGACCTCGAGCGCCTCCTGCGGCGGTCGCTCGTCCTCGGGAACGTTGCGGAGGTTGACCCGGATGCGCGTCCACGTCGTGCTGCGCCCTCGCATGGAATCGACAAGCACGTCGGCCGGGGCCAGGCGCGGCCACACATCCGGGTACTTCTCGCGCCAGCGCTCCAGCCCCGCGCGGGCCTCGGCCTCCGTAGCGGCACGCGCGATCTCGATGAGCGGCATCGTCGACCGACGCCGACCGGTGGGGCCGGCCGATTTCCCGGGCGCCGGCGGAGGCACCGACCCCTCCTTCGCGCGCCCCTTCCGCCGCGACGGCTGCACGCGCGGCGGCTCGCCCTCCGCCTTCGCGAACTGCGGCGGCCACGGCGCGTCGCCGAAGCCCAGCGCCTCGTGCTCCTTCGATAGGTCGAGCAGCGCGTCGAGCGACCCGACGGCCTCGTCGACCCCCTCCAAAGGGTCGCCGTCCTTCGCGAAGCGCCTGGGCACCGAGTCGATCGTGAACTTCGCGGGATCGCAGCGCGCCACCTCCGTCCAGCGCAGCGGGGTCGAGACGCGCGCGTCCGGCGTCGGCCGCACCGAGTACGCCGACGCGACCGTGCGGTCCTTCGCGTTCTGGTTGTAGTCGATGAAGACGCCGTGGCGTTCCTCTTTCCACCAGCGGCTCGTCGCGATCTCCGGCACGCGGCGCTCCACCTCGCGAGCCAGGGCGACCGCCGCCCGCCGCACCTCGGGGAACGTCCACCGCTGCTCGATGCGGCAGTTGATGTGGAACCCGCGGGACCCCGATGTCTTCGGCCAGCCGGTGAGCCCGAAGTCCTCCAACACCTTCTTCGTCTCGAGCGCGACATCGATGATCTGCGGCCACTCGATGCCGGGCACGGGGTCGAGGTCGACACGGAGCTCGTCGGGGTGATCGAGGTCGTCTGCGCGAACCGGGTGCGGGTTGAGGTCGATGCAGCCGAGGTTCACGATCCACGCGAGCTGCGAGGCGTCGTCCAGGACGACCTCCTCCGCGGTCCGGCCCGATGGGAAGCGCAATTCGACGGTGCGGACCCACTCGGGCCGCTTCTCGGGGGCGCGCTTCTGGAAGAAGAACTCGCCCTCGGCGCCGTTCACGAACCGCTTCATCGCCATGGGGCGGCCGCCGGCGCCGCGCAGCGCCCCGTCGGCGACCGTCAGGTAGTAGCGGACGAGGTCGATCTTCGTGTGCCCGGTGCGCGGGAAGAAGACCTTGTCCGGGTTGCTGATCGCGACCTCATGGCCGGCGATCTCGAGGATCTCCTTCGCGCCCGCCACCCCGACACCCTAACCGCGGGGGCCGTGGGAGATCAGAGCCTTCCGGCCGGGCGGTGCAGCCCAGGGCGGCGTCGGGCGGCGGCGGCGTCTGGAACCCCGGAGGCGGCGGAGGCGGAACGGGCGGCGCCGGCGTCGACGGAGTGACCTGGGTCGACGGCGGAATGGGCTGCTGCCAGTCGGTGCCCGACTGCCATCCCAGCTGCGCGGGGGGCGGCGGCGAGGCCTGGCGCATCCGGGCCATCTCCTGCTGGATGCGCTGGCTGTCCGTGTGGTCGCTGCCCCCGAACGCCACCCAGGCGCGGTAGGCGACGATGCCGATGAAGACGACGGCCAGGAGCAGCCACACCTGGTCGTGGGACTGCGAATAGAGGTACAGGTCGAGCACGGCGAGCGACCCCGTGATCGCCAGCGACGTCATGAACGCGCGCCGCCGCGCCACTCGCATGGCCGCGCGCTGCCGGAGCTCGAGCTCGTTCGGCCCCGGGATGTGACCGTTCGGTTGGTAGGACATGTCCGTGCCCTTCGCGATTGACCGCTTCGAGCAGGAAATCGGCATGTCCGGGGGCCCGCTTGAGCAGCCGCCGGGCGCCCCCGTCGGGTGAGAATGGAGGTAGCCGAGCAGGTCAGAGACCTGACACACCGCCCTCGACTGGATCCGGCCCGCGTGCCACGATGGGCCTCCGCGGCTGGGCGTCCGGTCAGTCGCCCGGCCCGTTTCGACCGTAGTACCGGCCCGAGGTCCGCACGGCCGGCCTGGATTCGTCCAGCTCGCATCGAAGGGGGGAGCTCGTGAAGCACCGGGTCCGTTCGCTCGCCGCGTTCGCCGCGTTCGCCGTGTCCCTGTTCACGATCGCCGCCGCTCCGGGCGCGCAGGCCGGCGCCGGCCCGGCGGCCGGCGCGTCGTGGCCGCAGTTCCAGGGCAACGCGGCGCACACCGGCCTGAACACCAGGGAGACGATCCTGGGCACCGCCAACGTCTCGGGGCTCGAGCTGTCCTGGGTTGGCCTGGTCCCCGGGAACCTGAACTGGGCTTCGCCCGTGGTCACCGGCGACAGCGTCTACATCACCGCCGGTGGCGGCGGCCTGGTCGTCTTTCCGAAGGACGGATGCGGGGCGTCGACCTGCGACCCCTCGTGGATCGGCAAGACGGGACCACAGCCGATCGCGACCCCGGCGATCGTGAACGGGCTCGTCTACGTGGTGTCGCAGGCGAACCCACACTCGAACGACGGCCGCCTGTACGTCTTCGACGCGAACGGCTGCGGCCGGGCCATCTGCCCCCCGTTGTGGAAGGGCATCGGCGGCAAGGAGTCGTTCCTGGTCTCGTCGCCCGCCGTGGCCGGGGGCACGGTGTTCGTCGGTTCGTACGACGGCAAGCTCTACGCGTTCGACGCGAGCGGCTGCGGAGCGTTCAAGTGCATGCCGCTGTGGACCGGGCACGTCGGCCAGCACGTCAACAGCTCCCCGGCCGTCGGCGGGGGTATGGTCTACGTCGGGTCGACCGAGGGGAAGCTCGCGGCCTTCGACGCGAAGGGGTGCGGCGCGTCGACGTGCCCTCCCGTGTGGCGGGCGCAGCGCGACGGTGGCATCGACATCGCCTCGCCGACCGTGGCCGCGGGAAAGGTCTTCGTCGGCACCGGCCGGTTCATGGACGTCTACGACGCGAAGGGATGCGGCGCCGCCATGTGCGCTCCGCTGTGGCGGGGGCGCGCGCAGCTCACCGGAAACACGCCCGCCGTCGCCAACGGGATCGTGTACATCGACGCCCAGCCGTTCCGGCAGCACTTCACCGCGATCGGCGTCGTGGAGGCGTTCGACGCCGACGGGTGCGGGAAGGCCCTCTGCCAGCCACTCTGGACCGGCGTCAACCACGCCACGGGTGCGGAGTCGTCCCCGGTGATCGCGAACGGTGTCGTCTACGTGGGCAAGGGGCCGGCCTCGGGGTTCCCGGTGGACTCGGGCGTGTTCAGCTACGACGCGAACGGTTGCGGCAAGACATCGTGCGCGCCGCTGGGGTTCGCGCAGACCGGCGAGCAGCAGTTCTACCTCGCGTCCTCGCCCGCGGTCGTGGACGGTCACGTGTACATGGGCTCGACCGACACGCCGACGGACCAGGCCGGGCTGTACGTGTTCGCGCTTCCTGGGGGCTGAGCCCGGCTCAGGTCAACCGGACGCGCGGGTCGATCGCCGCGTAGAAGATGTCGGCGATCAGGTTCAGCAGGCAGACGGCGACCGCGACGACGAGCGTCAGGTCGAGGAGGGCGTACAGGTCCGCGTGGTTGAGGGACGACACTGCGTACGAGCCCAGGCCGGGCAGGTTGAACACCGTCTCGACCACGATGGCGCCTCCCAGCAGCTGGCCGAGGTCCATCGCGAGCATCGTCACCAGCGGGGTCAGCGTCGGGCGCAGAACGTGCTTGGTGAGGACGCCGCGCTCGGAGAGCCCCTTCCCGCGGGCAGTCCGGACGAAGTCCTCCTCCATGGTCTCGATGACCGTGGCCCGGCTCATGCGCAGATACAGAGCCGCGAACGCGACGGACAGCGTGATCCACGGCAACATCATCTGCCGGGCCCACGGCACCACGCCGTGGCTGATGGGGACGTAGCCGGTCCCCGGCGCGATGTGGAGCTTGTACCAGAACAGGTACAGCATGCCCGTGCCGATGACGAACGCCGGCGTCGAGACGCCGAGTAACGCGAAGGCTCTGCCCGCGCGGTCGATGTTCGACCCCGGACGCCGCCCGGCGATGACGCCGAACGTGGTGCCGAACAGCATCCACAGGACCGCGGCCCCCACCACGAGCTGCGCCGTGACGACGGCCCGCGCCTCGATCACCGGCTTCAGCGCGTCCCGGGTCTGGAACGAGTAGCCGAGGCCCGGCCAGCCGTACTGGTCGCCGACGACCAGGTGCCGGACGAAGAGCCCGTACTGCACGGACAGGGGACGGTCCAGGCCGAGGTACTCCTTGGTCAGCGCGCTGGCGCGCGCCGTGCGCTTGCCGTGCGTGAACGACTCGTACGGCGAGTCGTTGGGCGGCATCACGATGTAG
Organism: uncultured Actinomycetota bacterium; assembly: GCA_963770955.1. Lineage (GTDB taxonomy): Bacteria > Actinomycetota > UBA4738 > UBA4738 > UBA4738 > DASPTB01. The sequence continues at coordinate 141,388 of CAVYRK010000004.1, read as the reverse complement.
ATGAAGAACGTGATGAAGCTCACGGCAAACAGGACCACGACCGCCCAGGCGAGCCGGTGCAGGACGTAGCGGGTCACCGGGATGGGCCCCGCGCGACCCGGTCGGACGGGATTCCTGACCTAACCACCAAACCGACTGTAGACAGTTAGTCCGAAGTCTGTCAAGGTTGCCGCGGATGACGATCACACGGGAGCCGTTCAAGGCATTCGCCGAGCGGGTCGACGGGCTGATCCTGCCGGCTCCCGTCGGGGGCCATCCGGCGCTCGACTTCTGCAACACGGAGGCCGGCTGGGGCACGCCCGAGCCCGGCGACTACCTCAGGTCCTACGAGTACGTGGTCGCGTGGGCCAAGGGCGCCGGTCTGGTCGAGTACGACCTGTCCGATCGCATCCGCCGGCGGGCCACGCGGAACCAGGCGGAGGCATCAGGGGCGCTCGAGGAGGCGCGGGCGTTCCGGAACTCCCTGCACACGGTGCTCCTGAAGCCGAGGCCGGGGCCGGACTGGGACGGTGTGGCCGCGCTCGTCGGGGAGGCCACCGCGTCCGCAGTCCTGAAGCCCGGAGCGCATGCCGCGATCTGGGAGCTGCCCGAGCGGATCGGCATGCGCCTTCCGCTGCTCGCCCTTGCCCGGTCGGCGGGCGAGCTGCTCACGTCCGACGAGGTCGCGTCCGTCCGCCCCTGCCCCGGGAACCACTGTGGATGGTTGTTCCTGGACCGCAAGGGAAGCCGGCGCTGGTGCACGATGTCGACCTGCGGCAACCGGGCGAAGGCCCGCCGGTTCGCCGCCCGTCAGCGGTCGAGGCCCGGTATCGCCCACTGAGGCAACTTTCCGGCGGCGACCGGAAGTCGGGGGATGCGCGAGTCGGTAGCCTGTGCCGAATGTCGACCCTCCGTCAGGACCGGACGAACGGCCAGTGGGTCATCCTTGCGCCGCAGCGGGCCGCTCGGCGGCACGAGCCGCTGACGAGCACCCGCGGGCCGGAGATCGAGTTCGACCCCGACCTGCCCCTTCTGCCCCGGCAACGAGGACCAGACGCCGCCGGAGATCCTTCGGGACCCCGCCGAGTGGACCGTCCGCGTGGTTCCCAATCTCTTCGGCGTGCTCTCGGAGGGCCCGCTGGAACGACCCGGCCCGGGGTGGTTCCGCGAGATGCCGGGCGTGGGCAGCCACGAGGTCGTCATCGAGTCGCGGGCGCACAACGCTCGCATGGGGGACATGTCCGCGACCGAGGTGTCCCGCGTGGTCTCGGCCTGGCGCACCCGGTACCGGGCGCTGATCGAGCGACCGGAGGTCCGCGCCGTCGTGGTCTTCAAGAACTTCGGCCGGCTGGCCGGCACGTCCCTCGAGCATCCGCACTCGCAGATCGTTGCGACGCCGGTCTTCCTGCCACGCCTCCTCCGGCGCCTGGACGTCGCGATCCGCCACTTCGACTCGTACCACACGTGCGTGTACGACGAGCTCCTGTCGGCGGAGCTCGATGCCGGCGAGCGGATCGTCCACCAGAACTCGAGCTTCGTGGCCATCGCGCCGTTCGCGTCGGCGTCCGCGTACGAGACCTGGATCCTCCCGCTCCGCCACGATTCATCCTTCGCGAGGTTGCGCGACGAGGAGGTGGCGGACCTCGCCGACGCGCTGATTCAGGTCGCCGCCCGGATCTTCGTCGCCTGCGACGATCCCGACTGGAACCTGGTCGTCTACTCGGCTCCGGACGACGGGCACGAGGCCTTCCACTGGCACGTCAAGGTGATCCCGAGGCTCACGACGCAGGCAGGGTTCGAGATGGGGTCGGCCATGGGCATCAACACGGTGACGCCGGAGGACGCCGCAGCCGAGCTCCGCGCCGCCGGCCGATAGCGGACTGCGCAAGCTTCACAAACCGTGCGTTCGGTGGTGCGCACCCGGACCCGAGGGTGCCCGGGGTGGGATTCGAACCCACACGCCCTTTCGGGCCGTGGCTTTTAAGGCCACATCGTCTACCAGTTCCGACACCCGGGCCGAGGACGCGAGTCTAACGGGGGTGGAACGCCGCCGGTTCCACCGGCGTCGGTACGACAACCGCCGCTTCGGCCGGGCGGTGGGGGTAGACTCGCGCGAAGGGTCCGGATCGATGTCACGCGCCAGAAACACATTCGTCGCCGCAACAGCTCTCGCGATGCTCGCGTCGGCCTGCAGCGCGCTGCACACCCCCAGCACGCAGGGGCAGACGCCTGGCACCCCCAACCCTGCCAACTCGATCCTGGTGTCGGTCCCATCCGACACCGTCTACATGGTCGATCCCGCGAACAGGGCCGTGGCCCCGGTGGCCTCCGGCCTCACCGACTTCCAGTCCGGATATGCCTCGTGGTCGCCCAAGCACAAGCGGATCGCGTACGGCCAGGCCGGCATCCGCATCATCACCCCCGGCTCTTCGCACGTGGGGACCCTGGCCCGGGGCCAGCTGGTCTCGATGCCGTCCTGGTCGCCCAACGGGAAGCAGGTCGTCTACGGCAACGGAACCGCCATGTTCATCAAGACCCTTTCGAAGCCGGGTGCGGCCCTCATCAGGCTCCAGAAGTCGCTGGCCCCGTATTCGTTCGACTGGGGCAAGGGCAACAACATCGTCTTCGAGGGACTCACCTTGAACTGCACCGGGGTGCCGATGTGCATGTCGACCAGCAACACCGACATCTACACCATCCACAGCGACGGCTCGGGGCTCCAGCAGCTGACGACGCTCTCGCGGGCGACCGCTCCCAAGTGGTCGGCCGATTACACCCGCATTCTGTTCGTCCGGGTGAAGGGGAAGGTCGGGAAGCACACGCAGCCCGCGCACCAGCTGTGGACGATCCACTCGGACGGAACCGGGCTCGCGCGGCTGACCGACGCGGACAACGTCGTCGCGGCCGACTGGTCGCCCGACGGGAAGCAGCTGGCCGTGGTCCGCTCGGTGGGGACGCAGACCGGGACCAGCGAGCTCCAGCTCTGGGTCGGGAGCGCCGACGGCAGCCACCTGCACCTGGTGGTGGACGGTATCTCGGGGTCCGACGCTTCCGTCGACTGGTGACGCGCGGCCGCTAGGCCTCGCTGATCGTCATCTTGACGATGTAGATCTTCTGCGCCGGCGACCCATCGCCGTTCTGGGCGCCCGCGGCCTGCGGCTGGGCCTCGATCCTGTCGACGACGTCCATCCCGGAGATCACCTTGCCGACGATCGCGTACTGCGGGCCCTGCCCTTGCGGCGCCAGCGCCGCGTTCGCGGACGAGCTCGTGACTACGAAGAACTGGCTCCCCGCCGTCCCCGCCGGCTCGCTCCCTCCCTTGGCCATCGCCACCGTTCCGATCGGGTAGGTCGCGTCCTTCGCCGGCGGATCGAGCGTCGTGTACCCGGGACCCGCCGGTGCCGTCGCCCTTCGGGTCGCCGCCCTGGATCACGAAGTTCTTCACGGTCCGGTGGAAGATCAGGCCGTCGTAGAACTTCTGCCGCGTCAGGAAGACCATGCTGTTGACGGTCTGGGGCGCGGACTTCTGGTCGAACTGGATGACGAACGTGCCGCAGGACGTCTCGAGCGTCGCCCTGTAGACCGTCCCCTTCTTCAGGGTGTTCTTCGGCGGCTTCGAGTACGTCTTCTTCTGCTGCCCCGCCGCGGCGGGGACGGTCGTGCTGCACGCTGAGGGGTTGGTCTTCGTGCCGCCGGCCGTCTTCTCGGTGTTGTTGCCCTTCAGGAAGGCGCTCCAGACCAGGTAGCCGGCGAAGAGGACCAGGATGACCGCGACCACGACCGCGGCCGCCCGCTGGCGGGCGTGCCGCTGCCGGACGGCCTTCCGCCGGGCAGCCAGCTTGGCGAGCTGGCGCTCGCGGGTCCGCTTGTTCGACATGGGGTCGCCAAGATTAGCGGCTCGAATCGCCTTTCGCCCGGACCAGGCGCAGCAGCAGGCCGTCCAGGATGTCGGTCTCGCTGACCAGGGCGCGATCGAAGCTCCAGCGGCGCATGGCCTCGACCAGGATGGCCGCCCCCGCCGGGATGACGTCCTCGCGGCCGGAGGCCATGGTCGGGATGGCCCGGCGCTCCCCGGTCGTCATGTCGTTCAACAGTCCGGCGACGCGCTCGGCGTCGGCCAGCGAGAGCCAGGTGCGGTGCAGCAGGTCCGGGTCGTACTCGGGCAGCCCGAAGGCGATGGCCTGGATGGTGGTCGGCGTCCCGGCGACCCCGATCATCGTGGCGGCGCGGCCGACGTCGACCGACTGCTCGAGCCGCTCGAGGTGGCGGACGATCTCCTCGCGGACGGCGTCGAGGTCCTCCGGCGAGGGTGGGTCGCTGTGGACGAACCGCTCGGTGAGCCGGACGCTGCCGATATTCCTCGACACGGCCTGCTCGGGCGCGTCCGGGCTCGAGCCGAGGATCGCCTCCGTGCTGCCGCCGCCGATGTCCAGGACCAGCCACGGGGGCGCGGCCCCGGCCCCGCGCGGATCGTCGGTGAGGCCATGCGTCGCGCCCAGGAACGAGATGCGCGCCTCGTCCTCCCCCGACAGCACCTCCATCGGCTCGCCCGTCCAGCGGAGGACGGCGCGGTCGAGGTCGGCGCGGTTCTCGGCGTCGCGCACGGCGCTGGTGGCCGACAGGCGTATGCGCGCCGCGCCTATGGCCCGGGCGCGCCGGCAGTAGCGCTTCAGCACGTCGACGGTGCGCGCGAGCGCGTCGGGCGCGATTCGCCTGGTTCGGTCGACATCCTGGCCGAGCCGGACGATGACCATGTCGCGGGCGAGCTCGGTCAGCGAGTCGTCGGCCCAGCGCCCCACCAGCAGGCGGATAGAGTTGGTCCCCAGGTCGATCGCCGCAAGCCGCTCGGCGGGACGTTCGTAGTGCACCGGGCCGGCCTCGGCCAGCCGCTCGGCGACCCAGAGGCCGATGGGGTCGGGTCCGCCGGCCAGGTGGTGGGCGTAGTGCGCGTGCAGGCACTTCACCCCGCGCGCGGCGCCGCCGACGCCGCCGTCGCGCTCGGCCCCGTGGTACAAGCGGCCGCGTTCACGCGCGTACGACTCGTGCGCGCGCTCGAGCATGGTGCGGAGATCGGGGTCGGTCTCCGCGTCGGCGTTCAGCCGGCCGATCCAGCCGTGGGACTCCAGGGTCGAGACGGCCTTGACGTGGTCCGGGCACGTCAGCCAGTAAAGGGTCGGGAAGGGGTTCCCGTTCGCGTCACGCGGGAAGTTGCGGATGACCAGCGGATGGCCCGAGGCGCACCGAAGCAGAACGGTGAACGGAACCGTGGGGTCTCGCCCGAGCTGGGCCGCGACGGCCGCGCGATCGGAGGCGCCGGCTATTTGCGCTTTTTCTCGGTCGCGCGCCGGTAGTCGACCAGCCGCTCGTCGGACTGGCGCATGAAGCGCTTCAGCTTCTGCTCGAACTCCGGGTCGGCGCCCCGCTGGCGGTGGACGCTCGGCTGCGGGTCCTGGAGGGCCTTGATCGACAGGTCGATCTTGCCGTCTTCCTTGATGGCCACGACCTTGGCCGACACCGAGTCGTTGACGTGGAGGTAATCCTCGACGCTCCGGACGTAGTTCCGGTCGATCTCGGAGATGTGCACGAGGCCGACCTTGCCTCCCTCGAGGGCGATGAAAGCCCCGTACGGGGTGATGCGCTGGACCGTCCCTTCGATGACGGCCCCAATTTCGAGGTCTGCGATGACGACTCCTTTCTCAGGTTTGCCCATCTGGCAGGGCGGAAGGGAATCTTGGCACCGCCCCCAAGATGCGTCAACACACGGCCGGGATAGGAACGGCGCCCGCGAGAAAGCCAGGCGGAGCGCCTGTCTGGCCGCCACTTCGCCACCCATCGCCCGCCCGAGGCCGCAGCCGACTGACACAGACAGGGCGAGGCTGTGCCACGAGCGCCGCTGTGCCTCTGCCTCGGCTGCAAGCGGCGCTCTGCTTTGCAGGCCCCTCCGATTCTGATCGATGATGAGGGCCACTCACGGTCAGTAACGAAGAGGTGCGCTCTATGAAAGTGGCCTACTGGATCGTGGCCGCCCTGCTGGCGTTGTTCTATCTGTTCTCAGGTGGGCTCAAGGTTCTGCGATCAGCAGATCAGCTGCGACCGATGATGGGGTGGGTCGACGCTGTGCCGCTGAGGCTCGTACGAACCATCGGCGTGCTCGAGGTGCTCGGCGCACTCGGGCTGATCCTGCCCCCGCTGACCGGCATAGCACCGGCCCTTGCACTTGCCGCGGCAATCGGGCTCGTGCTGCTTCAGATCGGCGGAATCTCTCTTCACCTCAGCCGGGGCGAGGCAAGGCTGATCGGGCTGAACGTCGTCCTGCTGGTCCTCGCCGGCCTCGAGATCTGGCTTGCCACCGCCTGGCTCTAGAGTTCTGCCCCGCCCCCAGTCTCGCTCGGTCGCCAGCGCAGGGAACCTCACCATTCTTTAGGACTGGCCCCCACGGGCAGCGGTCAACGACGACCAGCGTTCGGGCCCTGCGACGCATACGCCGGTCTCATCGATCAGTGGTGACGCAGTGGTGACGGCCTCCCGCGAGGATTCGCCCGGGAGGTGGAGACATGCCAGTCAAGAAGGACAGGCGCGAGGTCAGTGGGAGCACCAAGTCGAAGGTCCCGGGCGCCACGCTCGTCGGGGACGTGCGGCCGGACGAACGGATTGAGGTGACCGTCCGACTGCGTGCCAGGCCCGGCGCAGCGGGGCTCGCTGCCCCGCAACTCGTTCCTGGGCAGCGCATCTCGGACCGGAAGTACCTCACCCGTCAGGAGTTGGCCGCCGCCACCGGGGCCGACCCGGCAGACATGGCGAAGATCGAGGCGTTCGCGTCCGAGCACGGACTCGACGTCGTGCAGTGGAGCCTTCCGCAGCGGAAGGTCATCCTGGGCGGCCCGGCGTCGTCGATATCGCAGGCGTTCGACGTGCGGCTCAAGCGCTACCGGTCGCCGAAGGGAACGTACCGCGGTCGCACGGGGCCGGTCACGGTTCCGGCTTCCATCGCCGACATCGTCGAGGGCGTGTTCGGTCTCGACGATCGGGCCGCGGCCAGTCCACATTTCCGGACGTTCAAGGGCCGTGCGAAGGCAGCGGCTCCCCGGGCGGCCGCTTCCTCCGCGAAGGGCCGCGGCGCGAAGCCGCGCGCCGGGTCGGTCGCGTATACGCCGCCCCAGATCGCATCGCTCTACGGCTTCCCGACGTCCGTGAACGGCTCTGGACAGTGCATCGCCATCATCGAGCTGGGCGGCGGCTGGCGGCAGGCCGACCTCACCACCTACTTTCAGGGGTTGGGATCCCCGTGCCGAACGTCGTGTCGGTGAGCGTCGACGGGGGTCAGAACCATCCCACCACGCCCAACAGCGCCGACGGCGAGGTCATGCTCGACATCGAGGTGGCCGGCGCGGTGGCGCCCGCCGCCGAGATCGTCGTGTACTTCGCCCCGAACACGGACCGGGGGTTCCTGGACGCGATCACCAGCGCCGTGCACGACAACGTGCACAACCCCTCGGTCATCTCGATCAGCTGGGGCGCCGCCGAGTCCGCGTGGACCGACCAGGCCATGACGGCCATGGACCAGGCGTTCCAGGAGGCGGCGGCCGTCGGGGTGACGGTGTTCTGCGCCTCGGGCGACAACGGCTCGGACGACGGCGTCGGCGACGGGCGGAGCCACGTCGACTTCCCCGCTTCGAGCCCGAACGCGGTGGCGTGCGGGGGAACGCACCTGGAAGGCTCGGGCTCGTCCATCACGAGCGAGGTCGTGTGGAACGACGGGGGCCAGGGCGGCGCGGGCGGCGGAGGCGTGAGCGACTTCTTCGATCCCCCGTCGTACCAGGCCGGCGCCGGCGTTCCCCCTTCGAAGAATCCGGGCGGCAGACGGGGCCGCGGCGTCCCCGACATCTCCGGTGACGCCAGCCCTCAGACGGGCTACCGGGTGCGTGTCGACGGTCAGGACCTGGTCTTCGGCGGCACCAGCGCGGTTGCCCCCCTGTGGGCGGGCTTGACGGCCCTCCTGAACCAGTCGCTGGGCACGCCGGTGGGGTTCTTCAACCCCGCGTTGTACGGACAGGCCGCCGCGGCGGGGGCGCTCCGGGACATCACGAGTGGGTCCAACGGCGCCTATCAGGCGGGCTCGGGCTGGGACCCGTGCACCGGCCTGGGCAGCCCGAAGGGAGCGCAACTCCTGGCGGCATTGCAGGGACCCGTGGCGCCACCACCGCCACCGCCGGGTTCCCCGGCACGGAGCGGTTCCCTGCAGATACCCGCTGGGAAGTCGTCGGCGGTCGCGGCCGAGGTGTCGATCGGACCGCATGACTTCGTGTTCGTGACGCTCGCCGGTGACGGCTCGGGCACGGACGTGCCGGGGCTGTGGATCACGCAGGTGATTCCCGACGCGGACGCCGACTCGTTCGGGGTGTTCCTGAACGAACCGGTCCCTGCCGGGCGCAGCGCAGAGGTCGCCTGGCTGGTGAGAACCGTGTCGGAGTGACGCTCCGCTTCGACATCCGGCCGAAACGAGTGGGCGCCCCCGGCCTGAGGCCGGGGGCGCCCGACTGCCTAGCTCGAGCGCGTTGTCTCGTCAGACGCCGGTCCCGAGCAGCTTGATGTTAGTGGTGATGCCGTTCCAGGTCGTTGCGGCGGTGGCGGTGACCCTTCCCAGCACGCGTCGGCTTGAAGGCGAACGTCATCTGGCACGACTGCCCGTACGCGAGGGTCTTGCCCGTGCAGTTCTCCGACTTCGTGAACGTCGCGGGCACGTCCGGCGATCGTGCCGGACATCTGCACCGAGAACGGGCTGAGGTTCGTCACCGTCACGATCTGCCCCGGCGAAGTGGTCCCCGTGTGCACGTTGCCGAACTGCAGCGCAGTCGGGGTGACGAGCAACGTCGGGCCGGCCCCGCTGCCGGTGATGTTGATGGTGTTGTCCTGGCCGTTCCAGTTGGGCGTCGACATCGCGTTGTCCCTGCCGGTGGCGGTCGGGTGGAACCCATAGGTCATGTGGCACGACTGACCCGGGTTGAGCAGCTTGCCCGAGCAGTCCTCCGTCAGGGTGTACGGCGGGTCGACCGTGAGCCCCGTGCCCGACATGAGCAGCGGGCTGGGGCTGACGTTCGTGACCGTCACGACCTGCGTCGGCGCGGTCGCTCCGACGAGGATGGGACCGAAGTCGATCTTGGTGGGAGTGAGCACGAACGTCGGGGCGACCCCGGTACCGGACATCTTGATGGCGTACTTCCTGCCGTTCCAGAAGCCCGTGGCGGTCGCGATCGAGTCGCCGGCGCCCGTCGGCGAGAACGTGTAAGTCATGTGGCACGAGGCACCGGGGGCGACCGTCTGGCCTTCACAGTTGCTCAAGTCCACGTTGAATGGAGCCGTCAGGCTGCCGCCCGTTCCGGACATCACCACGGAGTCGGCCGACTGGTTGGTGATCGTGACCACCTGCTGCGGCGAGGTGGTGCCGGTCGTGACCGGTCCGAACGCCAGCGTGGTGGGGGTTATCAACAGTGTCGGCTTGGTCGCCGACGAGGCCGCGACGGCACCAAGCGCGATGGCTGCTGTGGCAGTCGCAACCACGAGGCCAATCAGGGCGAAACGAGGTATACGAGGCATGCTTCCTCCCAGAATCGGGGGCCGGAGCCCGAGTCGGATGAGATCGTAGGCACAACCTGGGGCTCTCCACTAGGGACCAAAGGCCTAAAGGTCCGTAGGCGAAACAGCCTCGGTGGCTGAACCGGCCTGGCGCCTCAGGCCGGCGGCGACCATTCCAGGAGCGAACGGTCCCAGCCGGCGAGGTCGGCGCCCGCAGCGTAGGCGCTGCTCGCGAACTCCAGGATCGCCCCACGCGGGTCGTCCGACGCCATCACGTCGTCGTAGTCGAGCAGGAACTCCCCCATGTCCGGATCCCACCGGGCGGCCTTGGGCGCGATCTCGGCCTCTGCGATTCCGTCGGGAGCCGGGAACGCGAACGCGAAGAACGCCGGGCGCGGATACCGCTCGTTGCCGGGCCAGAACCCCACCTCGAACTGTTCCGTGTCCATCGCGACGCGCCGGATGAGGCCGGCGCCGTCGCGCGGCGGGAGCCGGACGAGGTTGTACCGCGTCATCGAGAGGTCGAACGTTCCCCAGTACAGGCCGACCTGCGACTGCTTGCCCCAGAAGCCGGCGCGGAACACCTCCAGTGCGGTCGCGACGCGCACGAAGATGGCGTGCAGCCGCTCCGCGACCTTCGGGTCGTAGCAATCACATCCCTCGAACTCGTCGCACCGAACCGGGTTGGGAACCTCCACCGTCATCGGGTTGATCTCGACGTCGAGGCCCAGCGCCGACAGTGCGCCCAGCACTCGCGCCGTGAATTCGCGCAGGGGCATCGGCGCCAACTCGAAGGTCTTCCGGGCACCGTCCGAGGTCGACAGGTCGAGCCGATGCTCGATCAGGTCGAAGGCCACCTCGACGGCCCGGTCGCCGCCGTCCATGAGCCCGGTCGTGAGCCCCCGTGCGCCGACCCACAGCGGAACGGTCTGCCATTCGGGGGCCGCCGGGGTGAGGGCCAGCTTGACCTTGCCGACGACCTGCGCCTGCATGTGCAGCGACTCGATCGCCAGCTTCGCGGCCTCGTAGTCGAGGGCCGGCCAGGCTTCTCCGGTCTTGGGCATCGAAGGAGCTCCTTCGGTCGGAACCCAGCCATCCTCGCACCGATGCGGCGAATCGGTGTGGGCAGCATTCCATCGGGCGTGCTTTGATGGCGGCACACCCCTGCGTACCCGAGGAGGCGGCGATGAGCGACACCTGCACCCACCTGGACGCGATCGTGACGAAGGACGCGAGCGGGCCGGGATGTGTCGAGTGCCTCGAGATGGGGGGCCAGTGGATGCACCTTCGCCGCTGCACGGAGTGCGCGCACATCGGCTGCTGCGACTCCTCGCCGAACCGCCACGCCACTGCTCACTTCCACAGCTCGGGGCATCCGATCATCCAGTCCTATGAGCCGGAAGAGGACTGGCTGTGGTGCAACGAAGACCAGCTCGGTTTCGAGCTCGACGATCAGATGGACAGCCCGTCGCACCCACCGGGTTGGTCGCCGGGGCCGCCGGCGGAGGCATCGCGTCGCGCCTGAGCGCGCCCGATCCCTCGCCGGTCGGCCGCTCGGAGAGAGTCCCCGTTCCCACCCTCGGTCATCAGCCAGTCAGCACGCGGTGATGCCCTGTGCCCCGTTCCCGGTAAGCGTGCACCGTCCGTGGCATTCCTTTGTGCGCTGTGCGGTCGGCGGATTCGAACCGCCCTACGGTATGCCAACCGCTGCCCAGAAGCGCCGACGTAGCCCTCGGCGTGGGCGCGTGCTCGCCCTGCCCAACTCCCTACCGACTCGCTCTCCTACTCCTCGACCAGGTCGACCGTCCAGTTCGCCTCCTGGATCCGCGCGTCGAGCTCGCGGTGCCGCTTGGCGACCGCGTCGGCCTCGTCGCGCAGCCGCTTCACGTCGACCGCGGAGACGAACTTCAGCTCGGTGCGGATCTGACGCAGCTGCCCCTGGCCCGCGCCTGCGTCGGCCACGGACGTCAGCAGCGAGTAGCGCATCCGCAGGACGTCACGCTCGGCCAGCGCGGCCGTCAGGGTCGTCCCGCCCTCGATGGTGGCGCTCGCGTTCGTGACGTTGACCCGGCGGATCAGGTCCTCGAGCTCCGTCAGGACTTCCTGGGCCGCCGCGACCAGCGCCTGCGCGTCCTCGGCCGGCGACTCGCCCTCCTGGTAGCGCGCGCTGGCCTGGGCGCGGTTGCGCAGCTGCTCGTAGACCCGCTTGCGGTCCGAGCGCATGATCAATGCCTCCGCGAGCTTCATGGGCGAAGTGTAGGACGAGGGGCAACTCGGTCGCCATCCCCGCGCCGGGCAACAGAAGCGAGAGACCCGAGAGGGAGGCAGTGTTCCTCTCGGGTCTCTCCTTGACACTCCCCGGTCCAGGGAGGGTTTCAGGCGTGATCCGCGAACCGTAGCCCCGCGGGCAATCGGCGTTCCGTGTCGCCCGTCACACTTGCGTGGTGACGCTCGTCACACTCCTTGGGTCGACGGAATCGACGGTGCGTCTCACAATGGCCGCATGGACGACGAAGAACGCTCTCAGAGGACCTCGCTGTGGTCGATTCGCTCGACCCACTCGATCCTCAGCATTGGATCCAAGGGATCCATCCTCTCCATCGGCTCGGTGGGCTCGATCCTCAGCGTCGGCTCGGCGGCGTCGTTCGCCTCCGCCTTCTGCGTCGGCTCGGCGCTCTCGATCGGGTCGGCGCTCAGCGCCGCGTCCCGCTGGTCGCTGATGTCGTGGCGATCCGCCCGGGGCGGGGTGGAGGCGGGGACGGCGCGAGGCCTGCCGGAGGCAGCGGGGGTCGACGACTGACGCTCAGGCCCGGCCGTCGGGACCCGACCGGCTCTCGGCCAGCTCCTGGAGCCGGGCGGCGACATCCGGCATGGCCTCCTGCATCTCCCGGAACCGGGTCCCGAACATCGCGTAGATCCGCACGTCGCCGACCGCGACGACGTCGGCGCTGCGCCTCCCGTCGCCCAGGAGAGCGATCTCGCCGAACACGTCGCCCGGGCCGAGGCGGCGAAGCTCCGCGCCGTCCTGCTCCACACGCGCGTCCCCCGACTCCAAGACGAAGAAGGCATAGCTGGTCCGGCCCTCGTGCGTCAGCAGCGCCCCAGCGCCGTGCTCCTCGACGTCCACCCAGGACGCCATGCGTTCGAGCTCGGCCGCGTCGAGCCCCTCGAAGAACGACACCTTGCCGAGTTCCACCGGCTCCGGATGCATCAGACCTCCCCTGGATCGGTGGAGCAGTCTAGCCCGGCCGAGGCGCGAGCCGAACCCCGGATCGTCCCAGAAATTCCTGGAAGGGGGGTAGCGCCCAGAACACGGTTCTCAGTAGACTGCGGCCCTCGATTTTTTGGCGACCCGGAACAGGGGGAAGGCGCGTGAAGGTGCTGGAGGGGCCGGACATCGAACAGCAGATCGATGACGTGGTGATCGACCTGACGAAGGAGTTCGAGGGGAAGGTCGGCCCCGAGCGCGTTCAGGAGCAGGTCATGATCGTCTTCGGGCGGTTCTCCGAATCCAGGATCATGACCTACGTCCCCCTCCTCACCCGCCGCTACGCGCGTGAGTCGCTCAAGCACCTGACCTGAGCCGCCGGCCGGGCAGGAGCAGCACCGCCGAAGCGACGACGAACGCCGCGGTCAGCACCACGCTCTCGGGCGGCGAACGCCGTGACGCCGGCGACGTTCGCATTCGCCTGGAAGACGCCTGCGACCATCAGATTCAGCTGGTACGCGGCGCCCATGATGGCCATCGCGAGGCCGAGCACGAACCCGAGCGGCCGTCGCCGGATCAACAGGACTCCCGCCAGCACCATCGCCGGCATCGCCAGGCCGAGGTCCAGCGCCAGCACCAGGTGCTGTCCCGCGACTGGCACGTCGTGGATGACCTCGCCCGTCAGCGCGTTCCGGGCGATCACGAAGATCCACAGCGCCGCCTGCAGGCACCCAACGATCGCGAGGAACCACCCGACGGCCCGCGGGGCCCTCACCGACGGCGGTGCGGCGGAAACTGAACTTGCGGCCAGGCTCCACATCGCGCACCCGATCGCGTACACGGCCAGCGACATCGCGGCGACGTGGACGATGAACGCGTCGTTGAACGTGGCGCCGAACGCGTAGAAGGCGTAGTTGTACGCGGCGTAGGCGAGGCACCCGAGCCACACGGCCAGCCCGCGCCGAGACCCACACATCGCCAGGGCCAACGACACCGCGAGGAGCGGAGCGACCACCACGAGCGACACGAGGTCACCGCCGCGGAGCGCCTCGCGTGCCCATGCGCCCTCGCGGTAGAGGCCATGCTCGAACAGACCCATGAGCGAGGCCACGACCATCGTGGGCACGAGCAGCCACGAAAGGACGAAGGCCGCCCGCAGCGCGGCCGGCTTCCGCCGCGCGGCCGGCAATGGGGGAACGACCTGAAGGCTCCCGCGTCGGGATTCGGTCCTGCCGTCGAGCCGGGTGTCCATCGCCGCCACCTGCCCTTCGTCATCGTTCGAACGTTGCCGGGAACTCGTGCCCGGCACGGCCGACGCTATGCGGCGCGACGGCTGCCGTGGGGTGCCCATCGGCCCGCTCCGGCAGGGCCGATCAGCCCGGGCGGCCGGCGCTTCACAACCCGCCTTGGTGAGGCAAGAATGAGGCCGTGATCAGCGTGAAGCCCTCGACGTCCCGCGCGATCGCCTGGTCGGTGGCGCTCCTGTCGATCGCCCTGCTGATCGGCGTCCTGGTGATCATGTTCATCGACCGGAACGCAATCTTCCCGAGCGGCGCGCAGCAGTGGAGCGTCTCGGCGGTGCTGAACGAGGTGGTCAACATCGCGGTCCCGGTCACGGGCGTCCTGCTGGCGACACGGCGCCGGGAGAACCCGCTGGGGTGGATCTTCCTGCTCGCGGGCCTGTGCCTCGGCCTCGGGGACTTCGGAAAGGTCTACTCCCAGCATGCCCTCGTCGCCGACCCCGGCTCGTGGCCGCTCGGGCTCTTCCTGGCGTGGCTTTCCAGCTGGGTGTGGACCATCCCCGTCCCGGCGTTGATGCTCCTGCTGCTGCTGTTCCCCACGGGTCGGGTGCTCTCCTCCCGGTGGCGCCCCGTCGCGGCGGCCGTGATCGTGTACGCCGCGCTGCTCACGGCGGCCGCGATCGTCGTCGCGTCTTCCCAGTGGTCCGATCCGTTCGGACCCGCGACCGTGGAAGGTGGCGCGATCCCGACCGTGTTCGTGGTCGCCGCGGTGTTCATCCCGATCGGGCTCATCGCGGCGCTCATCTCGGCGATCCTGCGGTATCGACGGTCAACCGGAGACGAGCGACTGCAGATGAAATGGTTCGTCACGGCGGCCGTGTTCGTGGCGGTGACCTTCAGCTTCCAGGTGTGGACCACCTCGCCCGTCATGTCGGTCCTCAACACCCTCTCGCTTCTGTTCCTGTGGACCGCGATCGCGATCGCCATCCTCAAGTACCGCCTGTACGAGATCGACGTCGTCATCAACAGGGCGGTCGTGTTCGGGACGCTCGCCGTGTTCATCACGCTGGTCTACGTCGGGCTCGTGGTCGGCATCGGGACGCTGGTGGGGAACAAACAGAGCCCGCTGCTGTCCGCCGTCGCCGCCGCCATCGTCGCGCTGGCGTTCCAGCCGGTCCGCGTCCGCGCGCAGCGGCTCGCGAACCGGGTGGTGTACGGGAATCGCGCCACGCCGTACGAGGTGCTGTCCGAGTTCGCGGAGCGTATCGCCGGCGCGTACGCGTCCGAGGACATGCTCCCGCGCATGGCGTCGATCGTCGCGGCGGGGACGGGGGCGGACCGCGCGGTCGTGTGGCTGCGCGTCGGCAACACCCTGCATGCGGGAGCATCCTCCAACGGCATACCGGCCGCCTCGACGATCGCCCTCGACGGCGACCACCTACCGGTTATCGACGAAGGCGGGAAGGCCGTGCCCGTCCGTCATCAGGGCAAGCTCCTCGGTGCCATCTCGGTCCGCATGCCGCCGAAGGAGACGCTGTCGTCCGCCGGGGAGCGACTGGTCGAGGACGTGGCGTCGCAGGCCGGACTGGTCCTGTCGAACGCGCGCCTGATCGAGGAGCTCCGAGCGTCGCGCCAGCGCTTGGTGGCGGCGCAGGACGCCGAGCGGCGGAAGCTCGAGCGGAACCTGCACGACGGAGCGCAGCAGCAACTGGTTGCCCTGGCCGTGAAGCAGCGCCTGGCGGCCACCTTGGTCCTGAAGGACCCGGTGGCCGCGGCGCAGATGCTCGACGCGCTCCAGCAGGAGACCACCGACGCCCTGGAGAATCTGCGCGACCTTGCGCGGGGCATCTACCCGCCGCTGCTGGCCGACCAGGGACTGGCGTCGGCGCTCGGCGCGCAGGCCCGCAAGGCGGCCTGCCCCGTCGAGGTCCGGGCGGCCGGCATCGGGCGGTACCCGCAGGACGTCGAGGCGGCCGTGTACTTCTGCTGCCTGGAGGCGCTGCAGAACGTGGCCAAGTACGCAGAGTGCGACGGCGCCCTCCTGCGACTCTCGGCGTCCGACATCTCCCTGACCTTCGAGGTCACGGACGACGGCCGGGGCTTCGACCCCGACCGGACGCCGCTCGGGTCGGGCATGCAGAACATGGCCGACCGGCTTGCAGCGTTGGGCGGCTCGCTCGACGTCCGCTCGAGCCCCGGGCAGGGGACGAGCGTCACCGGCACGCTGCCGGCCGTCGAGCTCGCCGCGAACTGAACCGGTCTCAGCCGGACCGGTTCAGCATTCGGACGATCTCGGGCGCCAGCTTCGCGGCGTCGATCGTCCCGAGGCCGGTCGCCAAGTCATAGCCCTTGACTGCATGCCATCCGCGCGCGGTGTGGATGACGCTCCCCTGCCGATACTTGACGATGTTGTCTCCGACCGTCACGTCCACGATCCCCGGCGCATGTGTCGCCGCCAGCCGGTAGAGCATCGGGTTCAGCTCACCGATCGGTTTGCCGGCCGCCTGGTCGATGACCGCGACGATGCCGGCGAGCTCGGGCGCGGCCTCACTGGTACCCCCCATGATGTAGTAGCCGGGACTGGAGCCGGGGAAGCTCCAGAAGGTCACGGCACCGCCCACGATCGACGCGCTCAGCGAGATGTCCGGCACGCCACGCGCGTTTCCGACCACGCTCTTCACCCCGTTCTGATACGCCGGGCGACGATAGAGCAGTGACGGTCCGCCGCCAGAGGCCGAGGGCCGCGGCGGATCCTTGACGACCGCCGGATCGAAGGTCTCGTTCCACACCTCGTCCGGCTGGGTCCGGTTCCCCTGGGCGTCCAGGTGCAGCCGGAGCCCGCCGACGCCGGTCACGAACGGGTCCGACGCCGGCCAGCTGATGTCGGGGTCGAGGTAGACGTTGGTCTCGGAGTCGTAGTACGCGGGCCCCTCGTCGCCGCTGGACGCCAGGACCGTGATGCCGTTGGAAGCCGCGTCGCGGTAGACCCGATGCAGGGGAAGGAACCCGCGGGTGTCGCTCAGCCGCTCGCTGAAGCCGAAGCTCTGCGAGATGACGTCCGCCCGGTGGGTGTCGACGATGTTCCGCTCCGCGCTCGCGATGTTGTCGAACGCGCCGGCGGTCGTCGTCACCTCGGGCGTCTCGACCAGCAGGATGCCGGCGCCCGGCGCCATGGCGTGCGCCCATTCGACGTCGAGCGAGGTCTCTCGCGCGTAGCCGCTCATCCGCTCGTCGTTCGGATCGAAGGGGGGGATCGCTCCGGCCGGCCGAATGACGTCGAAGGTCGGAGGAGCGGGGATGCCGTAGTCCGCGTCGAATCGCGCCAGGTCCCGGCGGATGGTCGGCGAACCGAACTCGACGATGATCGCGATGGTCGTTCCCGTTCCGTCGAGGCCCCGGCCGTACAGCGGCCCGAGGTCGTACGCGCGGCGCAGTTGGTCCGGCGTGGCACAGATCGGATCCGACTGGCACGTCCCGGCGGTGGGGACGAAGATGTTCGGCGGGATCGGCGGAAGGCGCGACGGCGTGGGGCTCGGCCCGGCTGCGGAGGGGCTCCGGCTCGGGAGCACGACGGGGGGCGGCCCGACGTGCGGCTGCGCGGACGCGATCGTGACGAGCGCTGCGGCGACGAACACGATGGCGAAGCCGACCCGGAGTGCGGTCGATTCCCTGCTCGTCACCCCGCCATTATCGGCGGCGCCACGAGGCGACCGAGGCGGCGCGCCGGTGAACGAGGGGTAGGGTCGGGCGAGGCCGGAGCCGGAGGACCGAGTGAACGAGGCCGGGCAGAGGGGAATCACCGAAGGGAAGGCGGCGACCGATGCGTCGCCCCCCTACCTGCTGGTCGCGATCGTGCTGGTCGGGAGCATGGTCGTGTCGCAGGCCATCCCCTGGGCCAAGGACGCGTTCGCCGGCAACGTGCCGCCGCTCCTCGCGGAGCTGCACCCGAGCGTCGGCCCCTGGCTGCCGCTCGCGCTGATCTCGATCCTGCTGGCGATCGCCATCCTGCCCGTCGCCACCCGGTGGCCGAGCTGGCAGTTCCTCACGGTGGGGATCCTGCTGGGGTGGCTCGTGGCGGTGACGATGGCGGCCGAGGCTCACGGCCTGTCGGCGATCACGGCGCCGTTCCGACGGCCGCTCGAGTACTGGGCGAGCGTCCCCCTCGCGCGCTCGCTCGGCGTCCGCGCGTTCGCGTCGCAGTTCCCCGTCCTCGGCGGCCGCCTGTCGCTGCACGCCGCGACGCACGGCCCCAGCGCCGTCCTGTTCCTGTGGCTGCTCTCCGGCCTGTCGGGGGGAAGCCTGCTCGGGGTCTCGTTCCTGGTCGCGCTCGTCGGCATGGCCGGGGCGATCCCGACCTACGCGATCGCGCGCGAGCTGGCCGGCGAGCGGACGGCCCGGCTCGCGGCCCTGCTGTTCCTGTGCGCGCCCGGGGTGCTGATCTACTCGGCGACCTCGATGGACGCGGTGTTCATGACGGTGGACGCCGTGGCACTCGCGGCCCTGGTGCGCGCGCCCCGGTCCCCGATCTGGGCGGTCGGGGCCGGCGCGCTCTGGGCCCTGGCGTTGAGCTTCACGTTCGGCGCCTTCACACTCGGGCTCTTCGCGGCGGGGATCGGGGTGATCGCGCTGCGGAGCGGGCGTCGGCCCGCCGCGGCATTGGTCGTCCGCGGGGCGATGGTCGTTGCCGGCCTGCTGCTCGGACTGCTGCTCCTGCGCCTGACCCTCGGGATGAACCTCGTAACCGACTTCCGCGCGGCGTCGCGGGCGAACTACCACGACGCGTCCCGCGCGCGGCCGTACCTCTATTGGGTGTTCGCCAACGTCCCGGCCTTCCTCTGGGTGGCCGGTGTCGCGCAGACGGCGCTGCTCGCGCACCAGACGCGAACGCAGTGGCGCGCGCGTACGTTCGGGTTCGAGACGGTCCTGCTGTGCGTCATCGCGCTCTCGTCGCTGAGCGGCGTCTTCCTGGGCGAGGTCGACCACATCTGGCTGTTCTTCATTCCGCCGCTGGCCGCCGTCGCCGCGTCGGGCCTCGAGCGAACGCTCGACGCCGACGAGCATCGCGCGGGCTCGTACGTCCGCGGGGTGATGGCCGGATCGCTGGGTCAGGCGACGCTGATCCAGGTGCTGCTGTACACGTACTGGTAGCCGAATCGAGTGCCCCGTACCGGACGAGCATCAGCCCGAGCCACTCCCGGCCTCTGGAGAGGTCAGGCCGCCCGGCGCTCGCCGCCGAGCGAGGCGAGCAGCTGGCCCGTCGTCGGGTTGTCGGCGATCGTCGCGCCCCGGTGCGCCAGCAGGAGGACACCCGCCGTGTCCACCACGAACGCGCCGGGCATCTGCATCACGTTCCCGCCGTTCGGCAGCCCCTGCCGGCAGTTCGGCTGGAGGGCTGCCCGCACCATGGGCGCCACGCACTGGGGGCCGAACACCTGCGAGATGCTTCCCCTCTTCAGCCCGTAGCGCTCGTACGCGGCACGGCTCGGATCGACCAGCACCCGAAACGGGACCGGCCGCGCCTCGACGAACCGCCGGGCGTCCTCCGGCCCACCGTGGCCGACCAGGACGACCTGCATTCCGGCCCGCTCGAACCGTTCACGATCGTTTCGCAGCCGGAGGACCTGCTGTCGGCAGATCGGACAGCCGAAGTACCGGAGGAAGATGACCGCGGCCGGCCGCTCACGCCAGCCACTCGAGAGCATCTCGAGCATGCCGTCGAGGTTGACGAGCGACGCGTCCGGCGCGGGATCTCCCGGGCCGAGGAGGGGTGCGTTGGGAGGAGGCATCCTCCCTAGATGGTCGGCCCATCGGGCCGGGAGGCTTAGCCTCGGAGAGCTCTACCCCTCGCGAACGATCCGGACGTCCTGCGCCTGGGGGCCCTTCGCGCCGTCGACCACCTGAAACTCGACGCGCTGTCCCTCGTCCAGGTTCTTCTGTCCGGGGGGGCCGTCGGTGATCGCGCTGAAGTGCACGAACACGTCGGGGCCGGATTCCTGCGTGATGAAACCAAATCCCTTGTCGGGGTTGAACCACTTCACCGTTCCAGTTGCCATTGCTGTTTGCCCTTCTGTCCGGGGCGCCTCACAACTCGTGAGACCGCGCCTCGCTGCTGAGAATCAACTGTCTTG
This sequence comes from uncultured Actinomycetota bacterium, assembly GCA_963770955.1. Lineage (GTDB taxonomy): Bacteria > Actinomycetota > UBA4738 > UBA4738 > UBA4738 > DASPTB01. The sequence goes on along the minus strand of CAVYRK010000004.1, from coordinate 121,259 downwards.
TCGCCTGTTCCGCGTCGGGTTCCGCCTCCCCTCCTTCACGACATCGTCCGTCTGCTCGGACGAATTCGGGTCTCTGCGTCCAACTCCAAGGTTGGCGATGGACACCCTCACCGCTCGATCTCCGTGACCGAGGCCGTCGCCTCGGCAGCGTCCGGCCGAATCACGCCGACCACGTTCGGGATCGACGAGGGCTCCGCGCTCGAGGGGGCCTCGCCCCCCTGGACCCAGCGGGCGCCACACTCGCGGCACGCGCCTCGGCCGGGCGGCGAGAGCGCGATGAGAACCTGCGGGGACTCGCACACTGGGCAGGTGGACACGGCGTTCTCTCCTTTGGTCACGATTCGCGTGCGAAGAGACCCAGCGTCTGCGCTCGCCCGAATCCTGCGGAAGTCCAGGCCAGCCTACTACTCATCTCGGCCACCAGCCCAATCCGCAGGATCGATATGGTGTGAGGCATGTGCCGAAGCATCAAGCAGCTGCGAGGGGAAGAGGCCCTGACCGACGAGGACATCCGGGCCGCGGCGCTCCAGTTCGTGCGCAAGGTCAGCGGGTACCGCAAGCCGTCCCAGGCGAACACCGAGGTCTTCGATCGGGCCGTCGACGAGATCACCGCGGCATCCAGGGAGCTGCTCGGCGGCCTGACGAACCCCGCTCCGCGTCCCGCGAAGACCGCCTAGGGCGCGGCCCGTCCCCGCGCGCGTTCGTCCGCGCCTCGTGGCCGCCGTCCAACCTGCCCGCTCGGGCACGACGGCGCACTGTTGCTGCCCCCGGACCGGTGACGTAGCCTTCCCATTCCGGCAACAACGAGCATCCGGCCTTGTGGATCAGAAGGGGGGTTCCATCGTGCGTCGTCTCAGCGCATTCGTCGCGGTCGTAGCGGTGGCGTTCGCCGGTATCGCCTTCGGCGGTCCGGCAGGCGCCTCGGCGACCCGCATCGCGAAGGCACACGTCCTCAAGAGCACGCGGCTCACCATCACGCTCGACTCGACCGACCCCGAGCGCGTGACGAGCCTCACATGGAAGGACGGCACGGGCACCGTCACCGGCAACCTGATCGCCGAGGGCGGACCCGCGCAGTGCACCGATCCGATCGAGTTCTTCGGACAGTCCTACGGCGCACCCGAAGGCAACCTCCCGATCCCCGTCGTGGGCGGCCACCTCGCGAAGTTCTCCGGCACCAGGACGGCCGGCACGATCACCTCGAAGCCCAAGGACTGCTTCGCCAATCCCCAGATGCCGGTCAGCACGGCGTGGACCCTCTTCACGGGCACGCAGGCGAGCGAGGCGAAGATCAGCCGCACGCTCGGGTTCGACAAGAACACGCCGATCTTCTCCGGCGTCGGCGTCCGCCCGTACGTTCCCCGCCTGCACATCGGCGACTTCATCGACGTGATCTACCCGAACGGGGCCGGAACCGCGGTCACGACCGGGAACGCCGGCGGATGCGGCGGCGACTGCCTGATCGGCGTCGGAGCCAGCTGGAACGGCAAGTGGTTCGCCGACGTGGACCCGGCGAACGGCTACGCGATGATCGTCCGGCGCGACCCTTCGATGCACTCGCCGGTCGACATGACCGTCAACAACGACTCGAACTCCGGCTCGAACCTTTCGTCGTTCGTGCTCCTGCAACCGACGAACGGGTGGAACAAGCCCGTGACCGAGGTCGAGTACCTCTGCTTCGAGGACCTGACGAGCTGGCCGCAGGGGAAGCGCAACCACGCGAAGCTGCCGGCGGGCTGCGGGCCGTAGCCTCTGAAGCTCGTCAGACTGGCGCGGCGGCCAGACGGCCGTCACGCTCCGGGCCGCGTGCGCCCGGGACGAACATGAACGCGAGGGTGATGAGCCCGCCGGCGATGCCGGCTCCGACCAGGACGGTCTGAGCGCCGAACGCCGCTGCGGCCGGCCCGACGATGGCGAACGACAGCGGGACGCCGGCCGTCGTCATGACCCAGTCGAGGCTGCTGACGCGCCCGAGCAGCTCCTGCGGGACCAGCCGCTGCATGACCGTGTACCAGATGACGATCAGAATGGTGAGCGAGCCCTCGCTGACCAGCGCCACGAGCATCGCCTGCCAGACGGCGTGCGCGATCCCGAGTCCGGCCATGGCGAACAGGGCGATTGCCCACGCCCAGTACATCGTGGTGATCGCCTTGCGGGGCAGGTTCCCACGCTGGCCGACCACGAGCGCCGCGACCAGCGACCCGATGCCTCCCGCCCCGTAGACCAGGCCCAGGTCGGTGGCCGAGCCGTTCAGGTCGTTCCGCACCACGAACGGCACCAGCGTCTCCCACGGGCCCCACGCCGCCAGCAGGCTCACGAGCGCCCCGAGCAGACCGACGAAGAGCCACCGCTCTCGTCGCGTGAAGCGGATGCCCTCCACCAGGTCCTGCCACGGCGAGGCGGCATCCTCCGCGTCCCGGATCGCGCGGCCCCTGGTCCGGATCAGCAGGATCATCACGGCCGAGAACGCGAACGTCGCCGCGTCCACGCCGAAGGCCCAGCCGGGACCGAACGCGCCGATCAGCAGCCCGCCGATCAACGGGCCGATCAACGACATGGCAGCCGGACGCATGAACTGCCCCAGCGAGTTCGCCTCGACCAGCAGATCGCCGGGCACGATCATCGGCACGATCGCGTTGAACGACGGCTGGAAGACGGCCTGCCCGGTGCCGTACAACGCCACAAGCGCGATGAGGAGCGGGATCGTGATGTTCCCGGTCACCGACAGCGCGCAGATCGCCGCCAACGCCACCAGGCGGATGAGGTCCCCGGCAATCATCACCTTGCGCCGGTCGAGGCGGTCCGAGAGGACTCCGCTCGCCAGGGTGAACAGCACCTGCGGCAGGCTCCACGCGATGCCGACCACGGCGAGGGCCGCCGGCGTGTTCGACAGGTCGTAGACCTGCCAGGCGATGGCGATGTAGTAGATGCCGTCGCCGATCATCGACACCGTCATGCCGATCCACAGCACGGCGAAGTCGCGGTGGCGGAGCGGGCGCAGGACGCCGATGCGCCCCAGGGAAGAGATGGGAACGTCGGCCGGCGATGGCTCGCTCACGCTGACAGCCTACGGGCGCGCGGTTCGACCGCAGGTCGGGCCGCTCCGGTCAGTGCTTCCGGCCGGTCAGCGCCAGGGAGAGGCCGAGCCCGATGATCATCACGCCGCCGGTGCCACCGATGACCTCCAGCCGCCGCGGAGAGCCGCCCAGCCACGAGCGCGCCTGCCCCGCGACGAGCGCCCACGTGCTGTCCGAGGCCAGCGCGACGGCGACCCACACCAGCCCGAGGGACATGATCTGCGCGAAGACAAATCCGGAGGGATCCACGAACTGCGGCAGGACGGCGACGAAGAAGGCGAGCGACTTCGGGTTGGTCACGCCGACCACGAAGCCCTCCCGGATGATGCGCCGCCGGCTGGGCGGAGGGCGGTCGTCGTCGAGCATGGCGGCGAGCGAACGCCGGTTGCGGAACGCGCGAACCCCCAGGTACACCAGGTAGGCGGCGCCGACCAGCTTCACCGCGTTGAAGAGCGTGACCGAGCGCTGCACGACGGCGCCGACGCCCAGGGCCACCGCCGTCAGCTGCACGTACTGCCCCGCCGCGTTGCCCAGCACCGTCTCCAGCGCGGCGCGCTTCCCGAGCGCCAGCGCCCTGCCGATGGTGAAGAGCACGCTCGGGCCCGGGATCACGATCAGCGCGAAGGCGACCAGCGCGAAGGCGAAGACGTGTCCGGGGGACATGGCCGCCCAGTGTATCGGCGCGGCCGGGTGGAACCCCGATGGGGCTACCGCTGCGGCGGCAGGTGCCCCTCGGCGCGCCGGCGGGCGCATTCGGGGCAGATGTAGTCGTCGCCCCCGTCGCCGGCGTGCCGGGCCTCCCACTCGGGGGGCGGCGTGCCGGCCTGGTCGGCATGCCGGACGACGTGCTTCCCGCACGGGCAGTCGTACACCGCGCTCACGTACGGGTAGGCCACGTCGAGCACTTCGTAGGTGACGCCCATCGCGGATATGGTCACACAGTGACCGGCATGCGGCAAGAGGCCCCGGCCGGGCGGCGCGCCCGATGAGCGCGGCGCCGCAGGCCGCCCCCGTCGACCCGGCCCTCGCGGCCAAGCGCCGCCTCACCCTGATCGCCACCATCATCGGGTCGTCGATCACCTTCGTCGACGGCAGCGTCGTGAACATCGCCCTGCCGACGATCGGGCGGGAGCTCGACGCAGGCCTCTCGGCCCAGCAGTGGATCATGCTCTCCTACTCGCTGGCCGTCGCCTCGCTCTACATCGTTGCCGGGGCACTCGGTGACCGTTTCGGCCGCCGCCCGCTGTTCACCACCGGCGTCGTCGGCTTCGCGGTGGCATCGGCGCTGTGCGGGATTGCGCCGAACACGGCGCTCCTCATCTCCGGTCGCGTGCTCCAAGGCGTGTTCGGCGCGCTGCTGGCGACGAACAGCCTCGCGCTCCTCCGCGCGACGTTCGGCGCGGAGAGCGGCCGCGCGGTGGGGCTGTGGACGGCGTGGACGGGCATCGGCGCGCTGATCGGGCCACCCCTTGGCGGGCTGCTCGTCGAGTACGCGTCCTGGCGATGGATCTTCTTCATCAACCTCCCGGCCGCCGTGCTGACCGTCGGCCTGGCTGCCGCCGGTCGAATCGAGGAGCCGGGGACCGAGTCCCCGCGGCCGATCAACCTGCCCGCGGCCCTGCTCATCACCCTGATGTTCGGGTCGCTGACGTACGCGCTGATCGAGGGGCCGCACGCGGGGTGGGGAACGGTCTCCTGGGCCTTCGGGGTGTCGGTCCTCGCCTTCGGGGCGTTCGCGTTGAACGAGCGTCGGTCGGCCAACCCGCTGCTCCCGACGGCGCTGCTGCACGAGCGCCTGTTCGTCGTCGCGAACGTCTGCACGTTCGGCGTGTACGCGACGCTGGGCGCCTCCACGTTCTACCTGGCCCTGTACCTGCAGTCGGAGGCCGTGGGCTACACGCCGGTGCTCGCCTCGTTGGTGTTCATCCCCGTCAGCATCATCATGTTCTTCCTGGCGGCGCGGTTCGGCCGGCTGGCAGACCGGGACGGCCCGCGCCTCTACCTGACGCTGGGGCCGGTCGTGATGGCGATCGGCATGCTCCTGTTCACGCTCGCCACTTCGACCAACCTGGCGCAGATCGTCCCCGGTGTCGTCGTGTTCGCGCTCGGCCTGTCGATCACGGTCGCGCCGATCACCAGCGCCGCCCTGAAGGGAGCGCCCCCGCGCTACGCGGGACTGGCAGCAGGCGTGAACACGACGGTCTCCCGCATCGGCGGGCTGATCGCGACGCCGCTCCTCGGCGTGATCATCGGGCTCGTCTTCACCGCGCACGTCGGCGGATCGGGCGCCGACCCCTTCGCCACGGAGGGGATGAGCCCCGCGGCACAGACGGCCGCGATCTCCGCGTTCCGGGTGGCCATGGTCGTGGCCGCCGCCCTGTGCGCCGGCGCCGGGCTGATCGCGTGGGTGTTCATGCCGCGCGGCCGGGTGGACTGAGGCCGCGAGTGGGGGACGAAGCGCTCGCCGCGGCCGTCGAGGCCGACCTGGTCGAGCACGTCGCCCGGCTGCACGTGCCGCCGTTCGGCGACGTCCGGCGCGAGGGGGGATCGGTGTGGTTCCGGACGGGGAGCGACGACCCGAACGAGAACGGCGTGCTGCGAGCCGCGCTTCCGGACGGAGACCCCGGCGCCGCGGTCGGCGCCCTGCTCGAGCCGTTCGCCTCGCTCGGCCTCCCGATGATGTGGTGGGCGTTCGTCGCCCGGTCGCTGCCGTCACCGGTCGACCGTGCGCTCCGCGAACGCGGCCTCGCCCCGGGCTCGGACCGGCCGGGGATGGGGCTGCGCCTCGGCGACTTCCACCCACCGCCGGCGCCCGCAGGCGTCGCCATCGAGCGGGTGCGAAACCCGGACGACCTCCGGACGTGGGCGGACGTGGTGGGCCGCGCCTTCGGCGATCCCGCCTTCGCGGACAGTTCGTCGGTGGCCTTCAACCTGTCCGCGGGGTTCGGCGACGACGGCCCCTTTCGTCACTTCCTGTGCCGGATCGACGGCGAGCCCGTCGGGGCGGCCACCCTGTCGCTCTGCGCTCCCGGCGTGGCGGGGCTGGCGAACATCTCCGCGGTGCCCGAGCGGCGCGGCCGCGGCATCGGGGCGGCGGTGGCGTCGGCGGCGCTGCTCGAGGCACGGGCGATCGGCATCCACGCCGCCGCGCTCTCGTCGGACGACCTCGGCGTGGGGCTCTACCGGAAGCTCGGGTTCCGCACCGTGTGCAGGCACCTGACGTACGTGGGACGACCGGCGCCCTCGAGGTAGCGGCCAAAACGAACCGCGGGCCCCGGTCGCCCGGGGCCCGCAGCCCTCCTCCCCTTCCTGCGAAGAACCTCGCGCCCGCGCGGGCTCAGGTGACCTTGAACGTCGTCGGGCTCTTGCTGGTGCCACCCGCGTTCGTCACGCTGATCCTGCCAGAGGTCGCACCGGCGGGCACGTTCGTCGTGATCGTTCCGCTGTCCACGACGGTGAACGTCGCCGACACGCCGTTGAACTGGACATCGGTGGTTCCGAGGAAGCCGGCGCCGGAGACCGTCACCGGGTCGCCGATCGTCCCCGAGAGCGGGCTGAAGAACTGCACGTCCGGCTTCACCTTGAAGCTCTTGGACGACGTGGCGCTGCCGTCCGGCGTCGTGACCGAGATCGGCCCGGTCGTGCCGTCCGACGGCACGGTCGCGGTGATCTGGATGTCGCTGTCCACGGTGAAGACCGCCGGGGCCCCGTTGAACGTCACGCTCGTGGCGCCGGTGAACCGCGCGCCCGAGATCGTGACCGGGTCGCCGGGCTTGCCGGCGTTCGGCGTGAAGGTGTCGATGACGGGCCCCACGTCGGCCGCGAAGACGTAGGCCGCCCCGGTGAACTTCGTGAAGCCCTCGGCGCCGACCAGCATCGTCGCGCCCGTGCCGTTCATCGACACGGACGAACCCACCGTGTCGCCGTCCGTGGCCGTGTCGGAGGTCTGCTCGGCGGCCTGGCCCCACACGGAACCGGCGCGCGTGAACTCGTAGATCGAACCTGCGTTGTTCAGCTTGCCGGAGGCGCTCAGCACCGCGATGCCGCCGTTCGACGACAGCGCGACGTGGCCGGCGAAGGCGTCACCGGCCACGCCGTTCCCGGCCGACAGCTTCGCCTGCTGCGACCAGACGCCGCCGGACAGGACGAAGACGTACCCGGCGCCCCTGTAGGCGTCCTTGCCGGAGGCGCCCATGAGGGCAGTGGTCCCGTCGGCGTTGACGGCGGCCGACGTGCCGAAGGAGTCGTTGGCCGCTGCGTCCCCCGCGGTCAGCTCCGCCTGCTGGCTCCAGACCCCGCCCGAGACGGTGAAGACGTAGGAGGCGCCGGTGGAGGAGTTCTTCGCCGGCGCGCCGACGACCGCGGTCAAGCCGTCCGCCGACAGCGCCGCCGAGCTCCCGAAGTAGTCGCCGGTCGCGGCGTCAGCCGCGGTCAGCTTCTGCTGCTGGGTCCAGGTGCTTCCCGACCGCGTGAAGACGTAGGCCGCGCCGGCGGGAAAGGGCCCGCCCGACCAGGCGTTGCCCCGCCCGCCCACGAGCAAGGTGTTCCCATCCCCGGACAGGCTCACCGCGGTCCCGAACCGCAATCCGGGAGCGGTGTCGCTCGCCCGCAGCTCCGCCTGCTGCGTCCAGGTGCTCCCCGACCGCGTGAAGACGTACACGGACCCGGCGACGTCGCGACTCGACTGGCCGGGGGAGCCGTTCTTCGCCTCGGCGCCGACGACGGCCGTCGTGCCGTCGGAGCTGATGGCCACGGCGGACCCGAACTGTTCTCCGGCCACGAGGTCCGAAGGGTTGAGCTCGGCCTTCTGCGTCCAGACACCGCCCGAGTATCCGTACGTGAACGCGACGCCGGTCCCCTTCGTCCGCCCCCACGCCCCGACGACGGCGAAGTTCCCGTCAGAGGAGATCGCCACGGCGTGCCCGAAGTAGTCCCTGGGCACACCGTCGCTCGCGGTGAGCTTCGCCTGCTGGCTGAGATTCGGATCGACGACCGGGCGGGAGCGCCCCGCGTCGGCCGTCCCCGCGGAGACAAGCGCCAGGCAGACGGCGGAGAAGACGACGAAGCCACGTTTCACGATGCTCATTTCAACCCCTTCGGCGCGGACGAGCGTGCTGGATCTGCTTCGGATCGGACCCCCCAAGGGCCGACCCTAGAGTAGCGAGCGGACGAAACCGCTGGCCATAGGTCAAATGGATTAGCTGTAGCCCTCCCAATCCCGAGAGCCGAACGCCGTGATGGTACGTCCGACTCGTCAGGTGCGACAAGCGTTACGCGTCGGGAGGCGGTTCGGTCAGGCTCCGCGGCCAGCGGTGGTCCGCCAGCACGACGTTCAGCTCCGCCGCGTACACCGTCACCTGAGCGATCAGGTAGATCCAGAAGATCATCCCCAGCACGATCCCGAAGAAGCCGTACAGCGCGGTGGCGTTGCGGATCTGGTGCTGCACGATGAGGCCGCCGACCACCTGCAGAGCGGTCCAGGCCACGGCGGCCAGCAACGACCCGGGGAAGATGTCCCGGAAGCCGACGTCGCGGACCGTGAGCACCTTGAAGGCGGCCAGGTAGAGCAGAAAGCTCAGGACGAGCGTCCCGCCGATGCTCAGCGCGCGCGACAGGAGCCCGACCGCTGCCAGCGTGGTTGCCAGCGCCGTCAGCACCCCCGACCCGAGGATGAAGACGATGAGCGCCAGGAAGAGGAGGAGCCCGCGGAGCCGGGAGAAGATGAAGTTCGCGCGCTTGCGGAGGGGGACGCCCCAGACGTCGTTGAGCGCGTTCTGCACCGCGGCCGTCACGCCGAACGCGCCCCAGAGCGACCCGACGATCCCGACGACGAGCGCGACCGTGTTGCCGGTGATCGCCTTCACGTTGCCTGCGAGCTGCTGCCCGATGATCGGGAACTGGCCGAGCGCCGAGTGGACGATCTTTCCCTGGAGATCCGTGTTCCCCGCCAGCACGATGCCCAGCCCCGTCACCATCACGAGCAGCAGGGGGAACACCGACAGGAACCCGTAGTACGCGATCAGGGCGGCCAGGTACCCGCCGCGGTCGTCCCCGTACTTCTTGATGACGCCGAACGGTATCGCCAGCAACGCGTGTCGCTGCTGGAAGCCGTCGAACCAGGCCACCAGGCGGTTCACCCGGTCCACCGGGGTCATCGGGCGGGCGGAGCCGTGGTCACCCGCTCACGGTACCCGCTGGGGTTGCGCCGTAGTCGCAGGCGGAACGGGTCAGCAGTCGGCAGGCGTTCCCGGCCCCGACCCGGCGGTCTGCGATCCGGCGCCCTGGACGCCCTTGCCGGTCACCGCGAAGTGGATCTCGCCGGGGCGAACCATGCCGAGGCAGGCCCGCGCGAGCTGTTCGAGGTACCGCGGGTCGTGCAGTTGCTGGATCTGCTTGTCGAGCAATTGGCTCTGGTGCTCCAGCACCTGCGTCTGCTGCTGCAGATGGGCGAGCTGCTGCCGCTGCGACAGGTAGGCGCGGAGCGGAACGGTGGCCGCGAACACCAGCGCGATCACCACGACGACCAGGAGCACGGCCCGCGCGGTTGGCCGCGAGCGGCGGCGCGACTGCGTCGCGGTCTGCCGGCCCGCGCCGCCGACGTCGACGGCCGAGGCCGCCGTCATTCCTGATCCTCGTCTTCGCCTTCGTCTTCGCAGGGCCACGTCCACGTCGGCCTCGTCCGTCATCGGGACGCGCCCGTACGGCTGGCGCCCGGCGTACCGGGCGGTCTGCCCGAGCTCCTCCTCGATACGCAGGAGCTGGTTGTACTTGGCCGTCCGCTCACCGCGGGATGGGGCGCCGGACTTCATCTGCCCGGCGTTCACCGCGACGGCGAGGTCGGCAATGGTCGTGTCCTCAGTCTCGCCCGAACGATGGCTGATCACCACGCCGTACGAGTTCTCCTTCGCCATCCGAATGACGTCGAGCGTCTCGGTGAGCGTCCCGATCTGGTTCAGCTTGATCAGGATCGCGTTGGCGGCGCCCTCGTCGATGCCACGCTCGAGCCGATCGGGGTTCGTCACGAAGTTGTCGTCGCCGACGATCTGCACGCGCTCGTCCAAGGCCTCGGTGATCGCGATCCAGCCCTCCCAGTCGTCCTCCGCGAGGGGATCCTCGAGCGACACGATCGGATAGCGGTCGAGCAGGTCCGCGTAGAACGAGATCATGTCCTTCCAGTCGCGCGCCTGCCCCTCCAGGTGGTACGCGCCGTCGCGGTAGAACTCCGACGACGCGGGATCGAGCGCGATGGCCACCTCGGCTCCGGGGTCGAGGCCCACAGCCGCGATCGCCTCCATGATCAGGTCGAGCGCCTCACGGGCCGTCGCGACGTCGGGGGCGAACCCGCCCTCGTCGCCGACGCCCGTGGCCATGCCCTTCGCGTTCAGGTCGGCGTGGAGCGCGTGGAACACCTCGGCGCCCCAGCGAATGCCCTCCGAGAACGACGCCGCGCCGACGGGCACGAGCATGAACTCCTGCGGCTCGAGCCGGTTGTCCGCGTGCACGCCGCCGTTCACCACGTTGAGCATCGGGACCGGAAGCAGGTGCCCCTGCGGGCCGCCGAGGTAGCGATAGAGAGGAAGCCCGAGCGAGGCGGCGGCGGCCTTCGCCGTCGCCAGCGAGACGCCGAGGACCGCGTTCGCGCCGAGCTTCTTCTTCGTGGGGGTCCCGTCGAGGTCGATCAGGGCGGCATCGACCGCGCGCTGGTCGAGCGCGTCCAGGCCCTCGATCTCGGGCGAGATGTCCTCCCGCACGATCCGGCAGGCGTCCATGACCCCCTTGCCGCCGAACCGGTTGGGGTCGCGGTCGCGCAGCTCGAGGGCCTCGTGGCTCCCCGTCGAGGCGCCCGAGGGGACGGCGGCGCGCCCGCTGGAGCCGTCCTCCAGCAGGACCTCGACCTCCACGGTGGGGTTGCCCCGTGAGTCGAGGATCTCGCGCGCGCGAAGCTCGTCGATGGCAGGCATAGAAAGCCCGTTGATTGTAGGTCGCCACCAGCCCGAACGTGCGGAAGGAGAGGGAGTCCGCTCGATGGAGACCCGGTGACGTGGCGGTGACGCCCCGTCGGGACACTCCGGGCAGCGGGACCCGCCCAAGGGTCCGCGTTGAGCCGACGGCAGGCAGTCGAGGGGGGTCACACATGAACGAGCAGTTGCCGATCGTGTACGTGCGCGGGTACGGCGGCGGGAGCAAGGGCATCGACACGCTGGTGGACGACCCGTTCTACGGCTTCAACACCGGGTCCACGCACGTGCGCGTGGGGGGCGGCGACAAGCCGATCTTCTACCAGTTCGAGAGTCCCCTCCTTCGCCTGATGATCGACGAGGGGTACAAGCTCCTCGTCAGAGGAGGGCAGGCCCAGTACCTGAACGCGCACGACACGGTCGAGCCCAACACGATCTGGATCCACCGGTTCTACGACGAGGCCGCCTCCACGTTCGGGAAGGACCGCGAGCAATTCTCGATCGAGAAGGCGGCCTCCGATCTGTTGGACCTCATCCTCCTGCTGCAGCAGAAGACGGGTGCGCCCCGGGTGCATCTGGTCGCCCACTCGATGGGCGGGCTCATCTGCAGGTCCTTGATCCAGAAGGTCATCCCGGATCGATACGACCCCACCGAGAAGCGCGCGGTGGACTTCGTCGAGCGGCTCTTCACGTACGCGAGCCCGCACGGCGGCATCGAGTTCGCCGTCGGCGGCGGACTGATCGAGGAGCTGCGCGACACCTTCAAGGTCGCCGGCTCGGACATCTTCGGCCCGGACCACATGTGGCGGTACCTGATGCCGAAGAAGATCCAGGACGCGCAGCCGGGTCCTCCGGACGGCTGGGACCCGCGAGCACTGCCCGACGAGAGCAACTTCCCCCCGAGCGGGTGTTCTGCCTGGTCGGGACCGATGCCGGCGACTACGGGGCCGCGCTCGGGATGTCGTCGAAGCTCGTCGGTGTGAAGAGCGACGGCCTGGTGCAGATCGAGGACGCCCAGGTCCCCGGCGCGGCCCGCGCCTTCGCCCACCGGAGCCACAGCGGACGCTTCGGCATCGTCAACTCGGAGGAGGGCTACCAGAACCTGCGCCGGTTCCTGTTCGGCAACCTGGCCGTGCGCGCGGCGCTCACCTACGCGACGCTCCCGAAGAACAAGGGCATCGTCTGGCAGGCCGAGTCGGAGCTGGCGATCCGCCAGCTGCCCGTTCTGCTGGACGACCAGGTGGCCGCGCACTACTGCCCGATCGAGCTCGACACGCCCGACAGCGACGGAGAGTTCCTGCTCGCCACCACGTTCCTCAAGACCGACCTGGCCGCCGACCGCCCGGCCCGGCACACGCTCCATGTGCGTGTCCTGTCCCTGCAGGAGGAGGGCGGCGTGCTGGGCTTCTTCGACCACCTGGAGCAGACAGGGGACTTCGACGACACGCTGGTGGTCGACATCGACACCCGCGCGGAAGCGAAGCTCTGGGCGCGGTGGAACTCCGAGATCCCCGTGGCGCTCCGCGACTACGAGCCGAGCGGCGACCCGCTGCAGCTGAGCAGCCCCAAGCCGGGCACGTGGGAGGCGATGGTGCCGCTCCCGGCCGGCGCCGGGAAGGGCGTGCTGGGCGACAATGCCGCCATCCACCTGACGGCGACCAACCGGACGGCGGCCGCGTAAGGTCAGCGCGCCGCGCGGTAGCGGCTGAGCAGCTCCTCGTCCGACAGCCGTTCCAGGTCGACGCCGTCGCGCTCGGCGGCCTCCCTGATGCGCTCGAACCGCTCCCCGAATCGCGCGGTGGCCCTGCGGAGCGCCGTCTCCGGATCGACGTTCAGGCGCCGCCCCATCGCCGCGACGGCGAACAGCAGGTCGCCCAGGTCGTCCTCGGCGTGGGCGTCGCCGGCGACCGCCGATTCGTCCAGCGCTCCGAGCCGCTCGTGCACCTGCGCCAGCGCGGTTTCGGCCGTGCGCCAGTCGACGCCGCTGCCGGCCGCGCGCCGCTGCACCTTGGCGGCCCGGGACAGGGCGGGAAGCGTCGGCGGGATCTCCTCGTCGATCCCGTGCACCTGTTCCTTCTCGGCCGACTTGATCTTCTCCCAATTGACCAGGACCTCGTCGGCGGAGTCGACGTCGGTGTCGCCGAACACGTGCGGATGCCGCCGGATCAGCTTGCGCGCCAGTGCTTCGGCCACGTCGTCGATGTCCCATTCGCCTTCCTGGCGCGCCATCTCCGCGTGGAAGATCACCTGCAGCAGCACGTCGCCCAGTTCGTCCTTCAGCCGCTCCATGTCGTCCGCGTCGATGGCCTCGAGCGTCTCGTGGGTCTCCTCCAACAGGTGCCGCCCGAGCGTCTGGTGGGTCTGCTCCGCGTCCCACGGGCACCCGCCCGGGCCGCGCAGACGTTGCATCACGCGCACGGCGTCGAGCAGGCGCTCGCCGCCGTCCCGCGACAGGACCGGACCGCCCAGGATGCCGTCGGGGAGGTCGTCCCTGGACTCAGCCATCGGCCCCGGCCGAGGCGTACTCCTCGACGACCTCCGAGGGGATGAGATCCCAGAACGACTTGGTGGCGCGCAGGAGCTCCTCCAGGTGGTGCTCCTCCCGGGGGGTGTGGACGACGAACTGCCGCCCGGAGACCTCGTAGATGAACCCCGTCCCGTGCCGGAGCAGCGCCTCCATCAGGTCGTGGCTCATCAGCGCCCGGGCGAAGTCGGGATGCGTCGTGTGCACCTCGAAGTGATGGTCGAAATCCTTGGCGCCGCACTCGACCTCGAGATGGTCGTGATGGAGCCGGTCGATCTTGTCCAGGTCGTCGGCGAGGCGGGTGGTCACGTCCTTCTTGTCGATGTACACGTACGGCAGATCGGCCCCCGTGCCGGCCATCGCCGTCGTGATCAGTTCGTGCTCCATCCAGTACTCGACGACGCCGACGACGTTCACTCCGTCGGGCACGGCGACCGTCGTGTCGAAGACGTCCACGGGCATGCCGTCCCAGTCCCCGGTCAGCAGGTTGTCGCCGCTTGCGACCACCTCGCCCGTCCCCATCGTGAACAGATAGAAGGGGAGAGAGAGCAGCTCGTCGGGCACGGCCTCCTCGTACTGGAACCCGTGGTCCTGCGCCCAGGCCCGCATCTCGGCGGCCCGCTCCTCCGGCTTTTCTGCGCGTCTCATCAGCCGTCGGTGGCCGGGTACTTCTCGACGACCTCGGAGGGGATGTTGTCCCAGAACGCCTTCGTCGCGTCGAGCAGCGCCGGCAGTTGCTCGGTCGTCTTCGGGGTGTGCACGATGAACTGCCCGCCGGAGACCTCGTAGATGAACCCGGTGCCGCTGGTGAGCATCGCCTCCATCAGCCCGTGGTCGAACAGCTCCGCGGCGAAGTCCGGATCCTCCGTCTTCACCTCGAAGTGGTGGTCGAAGTCCTTCGCGCCACACTCCGCCTCGAGGTGGTCGTGGTGCATCCGGTCGATGGCATCCATGTCGTCGGCCGCGCGCGTCAGCAGGCCCTTCTTCTCCACGTACACGTACGGAAGGTCGGCGCCGGTGCCCGCCATCGCGGTGGTGATGACCTCGTTGTCGGTCCAGTAATTGGACAACCCGAGCGCCTGGAACCCGGACGCGGTCGGGACCGAGACGTCGAAGACGTCGACCGGCATGCCCTGCCAGTCCCCGGTGAGCAGGTGCTCGCCGGTGGCCACCTCCTCGTCCTGGCCGAGCGTGAACAGGTAGAACGGCAGGGACAGCAGCTCCTCCGCCACGTCGGCTTCGTAGGTGAAGCCGTTGGCCTCGGCCCATGCGCGCATCTCCGCGGCCCGGTCCTCGGTCATGCACCCTCCTTCGCGCGTTCGCCCTCGGGCCCTCCGACGGCGTCCTCGACGTAGCCGACCAGCAGGTCCTCGCGGAACTGGTTCGGCGGCTGCAGGTTCAGCGTCCTGGTGACCTCATGGTAGACGGCGTCCTCGCGCTCAAGCGCCAGGGCATGGCCCAGCTCGGGCGGAACCGGCTTGATCCGGATCTGCATCTTGATCGTGGAGATCTCCTCGATGCCGGCCGCCAGGCAGGCCAGCCGGAGCGACTGGATCGCGAACAGGGTCCGCACCTCGTCCGGGATGCGGCCGAACCGGTCCTCGGCCTCGGCGCGGGCCCGCGCGAGCACGTCGTGGTCGCCGGCCATCGAGATGCGCCGGTACAGCTCCAGCCGCAAGGCCTCCTGCCCAAGCCATTCCGGCGGGATGAACGCGCGGACGGGGAGGTCGACGCGCACCTCGCGCTCCTCCGGGACCGGCTCGCCCTTCATCTCGGAGACCGACTCGGCCAGCAGGCGCACGTACGTGTCGAACCCGACCGCGGCGATGTGACCGTGCTGCTCGGCGCCCAGCAGGTTGCCGGCGCCGCGGATCTCGAGGTCCTTCATGGCGATCTGGAACCCGGAGCCCAGCGCGGTGTGCCGGCTGATCGCGGCCAGGCGCGCGTGCGCTTCCTCCGTCAGCTTCGCCTGCGGCGGGAAGAAGAGGTAGGCGAAGGCGCGCTCGGCCGAGCGCCCCACCCGCCCGCGGAGCTGATACATCTGCGCGAGGCCGAGCCGGTCGGCGCGCTCGACGACGAGCGTGTTGGCGCTCGGGACATCGAGGCCGCTCTCGATGATCGTGGTGCACACCAGGACGTCGGCCGTCCGGTCCCAGAACGCCATCATGACCTTCTCGAGCGTTCGCTCGTCCATCTGCCCGTGCGCCGTGGCGACCCGCGCGTCTGGGAGCCTGGCCTCGAGCTTCCCGGCGGCCCGCCCGATGGTCTCGACGCGGTTGTGGACCCAGAACACCTGCCCGCCGCGAAGCAGCTCGCGCCGCACGGCGGCGAGCGCCATGTCCTCTTCGTACGAGCCGACGTACGTCAGCACCGGCTGCCGGTCCTCCGGCGGCGTGTCGACGCTCGACATGTCGCGGATGCCGGCGAGCGCCATCTCCAGCGTGCGCGGGATGGGCGTGGCCGTCATCGTGAGCACGTCCACGCTGGTGCGCAGCTTCTTCAGCCGTTCCTTGTGCGTGACGCCGAACCGCTGCTCCTCGTCCACGACCAGCAAACCGAGATCCTTGAACCGGATGTCGCCGGAGAGCAGCCGGTGCGTGCCGATCACGACGTCCACCTCGCCGTCCTTCACGCGCTCGACGACCTGTTCCTGTTCCTGCGTCGACAGGAACCGGGACAGCATCGCCACCTTGACGGGGAACGGCGCGAACCGTTCGCTGAACGTCACGTGGTGCTGCTCGGCCAGGAGCGTCGTGGGCACGAGCACAGCCACCTGCTTGCCGTCCATGACGGCCTTGAAAGCCGCGCGGACCGCGATCTCGGTCTTCCCGTAGCCGACGTCCCCGCAGATCAGGCGGTCCATCGGCCGGTCGCTCTCCAT
This sequence comes from uncultured Actinomycetota bacterium, assembly GCA_963770955.1. Classification (GTDB taxonomy): domain Bacteria; phylum Actinomycetota; class UBA4738; order UBA4738; family UBA4738; genus DASPTB01. Next base: position 104,819 of record CAVYRK010000004.1, on the reverse strand, counting down.
GTCCTGCTTGACCTCGGCGATGGCGGCGAGCTGGTCGCGGGTCTCCTCGTGCGGGAACGCGTCCTCCAGCTCCACCTGCCACGGCGTGTCGGGAGCGAACGCGTGGCCCTTCACCGACATGCGCACCGAGTAGAGGCGGACGAGCTCGCCGGCCATGTCGCGGATCGCGCGGCGGACGCGTCCCTTGGCGCGGACCCAGTCGCTGGAGCCGAGGCGGTGCACGCGCGGCGCCTCGCCGCCGACGTATTTCGTGACGACGCCGACCTGGTCGGACGGCACGTACAGCCGGTCACCCTGCGCGTACTCGAGCAGCAGGTAGTCGCGCTCCGAGCCGGCGACCGCGCGACGCACCATGCCGACGTAGCGTCCGACGCCGTGCACCTGGTGGACGCAGAGGTCGCCCGGTTCCAGCTCTGCCGCAACGGATTCCGCGCGGCGCTGGGTGAGCCTCGGAGCCTCCCTGGTGTGTCGCCGCCTGCCGAAGAGGTCCTCCTCGGTGAGGAGCGCGACGCGGCCGCGCTCGAACGAGAACCCCTCCTCCACGTCGGCGCGGACGCCGGCCACCTCGCCGGGCGGGAGGCCGGCCGACTCCAGGACCTCGAGCGCCCGGTCCAGGCTGCCGCGACCTTCCGCCGCGACCACGATGCGTGTTCCCGCACTGTGCAGCCGGGCCGCCTCGGCGGCGAGCGCGGCGCCGCCCTCGCCACCCGGCTCCAATGGCCGGATGCCGAGGTCGGTTCCCTCCGACAGCTCGGAGACGTCGACGCGGGCCCGGCCGCCGAACGCGACCTCCGGCTCCTCGATGACGCGCATGCCCGGCCACTCCGACGCCTCGGCGAGCGCGTCTGCCTCCGTCACCACCTTGGCGGCCCGGTCGATCGTGAGCCGCGCGTGGGTCAGGACGACCGGCGACGCGGACGGCAGCAGGTCGGCGATGAAGGGAAGCCGGTCGTAGAGGAGCGGGATGGCCTGTTCCATCCCCTCGAACGCGAGGCCGTCCGCCAGGCGTTCGAGGATCGAGCGGTACTGGCCGCGGATGGACGCCTGGTTGAGCGCTTGCCGGGCGCGCTGCCGGGCGTCGTCGTCCACGACGAGCTCGCGGCACGGGTGCACCTCGACGCGGCCGAGCTTTCCCGTGGACAGCTGCGTCGCGGGCGAGAATTCGCGCAGCGACTCGATCTCGTCGCCGAAGAACTCGGCTCGCGCCGGACGGCGCGCCGTCGCGGGGAAGACGTCGAGGATGCCGCCGCGCACGGCGAACTCGCCACGGTGCTCGACCACGTCGACGCGCGAGTACCCGAGGGACACGAGCGCCCCGAGCAGGTCGTCGAACGGGACGGTGTGGCCCTGAACGATCTCGAGCGGCTCGTGCGCGCCGAGGTCGGGGGCAACGCGCTGCAGGACGGCGAGGATGGGTGCGGCGACCACGAGGGGGCCCGTCGTGTTTCGGAGCCGCTCGGCGGCGGCGGCGCGGCGTCCGGCGGTCAGCGGGCCGGGGCTGATTCCTTCGTACGGAAGCGACTCCCAGGCGGGGAACAGGACGACCCGGTCCTCGCCGAGCCACGCCGCGGCCCCGTCGGCCAGGGCCTGGGCCGAACGTGGGTCGGGCGCGACGGCCAGCACGGGGGCGCCGGCGGCGACGGCCATGGCGGCCGCGACGAAGGGGTGGGCGGCGGCGGGGGCGCTCGCAGTGACGTGGTCACCCTCCAGCGACGGCGCGAGCGCCCCCGCCGCCTCCGCGAGCAGTTCCTCGATGCCTTCCGTCATCGTCGTCGCCACGCTCCTCCGTTCTCCCGCAGGCGTCGCGCCGGCCCGGGTCTCGCCGGGCGTCCGGCAACAGCGCGAAGAGGCCTCGTGCGCCGCACCAGGCCTCTGACCAGCGAGTTCGTATGCAGTTCGGGCGGCGCCCGGGCGCGTCAGCGTTCCGGGAAGCCGCCGCGATTGTACCGGTCCTGCGCGGAAGCAAGACCGTCGGTGACGATGGCCAGCGTCGCGTCGGACGCGTCCTCGATCAGCACCGCGGCGTCCTCGCGCTCCCGCGACGAGAACGGGGAGAGCACGTAGCCGATGGGGTCCTGCCTGCCCGGCGGGCGCCCGACCCCGATGCGCACGCGGTGGAAGTCGCGCGACCGGAACGCCGACACCACCGACTCGAGGCCGTTGTGGCCGGCGGTGCTCCCACCGGACTTCAGGCGGAGGGCACCGAACGGCAGGTCGATCTCATCGTGGACGATCACCACGCGCTCGACGGGGATGTCCCGCTTGCGGGCCACCGACGCGATCGGCGGGCCGCTCTCGTTCATGTAGGTCGTCGTTCGAACGAGCAACAGCGGGACGTCAGCGGCCCGCGCCTCGGCGGCGGTGGCCGCGACGAACCGCGTCTTCTTCAGCGTGACGCCGAGCCGTTCGCACAGGACGTCGACGACCATCGCGCCGGCGTTGTGGCGCGTGCGGGCGTACTTCTCGCCTGGATTGCCGAGGCCCGCGATCAGCCAGGGATCGGCCACGGGGCCCCCCGATGGTCTTCCTTTCCGGGCCGCGCCCGGTCAGGACTCGTCGCCGCCGCCCTCCTCGGAAGGAGCGGCCGGTGCACCCTCGCCCTCGGCAGCGGGAGCAGCCTCGCCCTCGACACCCTCCACCGCGGCGACCTCCTCCTCCTCGACGCGCAGGACCTGTGGCGTGACCACGGACACGACGATCTCGTCGATGGAGGTGAGGATCGTGCAGTCGGGTGGGACCGCGAGGTCCGTGACCTTGAGCGACTCGCCGATACCGAGCGGGGAGATGTCCGCTTCGACGGCGGTCGGCACGTCCTGCGGGAAGCATTCGAGCTGAAGGTTCCAGAGGTGATGCTCGACGACGCCGCCCTCGCGGACACCGTGCGAGTCCCCGACGATGTGGACCGGAACCTCCACCGTGATCTTCTCGTCACGCGCGATGCGAAGGAAGTCGACGTGGATCAGCAGGTCGCGGATGTTGTCGCGCTGCACGTCGCGCGGCATGGCGAGCCACTCGTCCTTCCCGACCTTGAGGCCCACCAGGACGTTCATGCCGGCGTCGGTGTGCAGCAGGCGGTACAGCTCGCGCGCGTCGACATCGATGGCGACCGCGTCGCCGTGCCCGTACACCACGCCGGGTACGCGGCCCGCGGCGCGGAGCTTGCGAGCGGTACCCTTGCCGGCCTCCGTGCGCTGTTCGGCTGTCAGCTTGCGTTCCATTCCTACGCCTTTCGTTCCTTCGCGGATGCCGCAGGCCGGGGAGGCCGGCGGAAATAGGGCCGTCATTGTAGCCAGTGTGCCGGGCCTCACACTTGTCTCGTGGGAAAAAGGCCTGTTCCGAGGCTTGACATCCGAACACCAGTTTGATAGTGTACTGGTTCCTCCCCCGAGACTTCCTTCCCTGTGAGCACCGGAGGTCCCGGGACAGATGCAGGTTCTCGATACTGGTTCGCGTTGGAGCGGCGCGAGAGATGGTGAGCGCTCCTTCATGCGTACCGATGTTCGCTCCAACCCCGACACCCTCCAGGCCGATGCGCGCGTCGGACGTGATGCGCTGCTGTCGGCCGCCGATGCCGCGCACGCGGAGGCCTGCAGCGCACAGCGGCGCTTCTTCCGCCTGATCACCGAGATCGACCGCTCCGGAGTGTGGGAGTCAGACGGAGCCCACGACATGGCCCACTGGCTGAAGATGCGCTACGGCGTCTCCGACTGGAAGGCCAGGCGCTGGATCGCCTCGGCCCGCGCGCTGGAATCTTTGCCCCTGACGTCGGAGGCCTTCAGCTCCGGCCGGCTCGGGGTGGACAAGGTGGTGGAGCTCACGAGGTTCGCCACCCGGCAGACCGAGGGTGGACTCCTTCCCTGGGCCGAGCGGGTGGCGCCCGGCACCATCAAGGAGAAGGGCAACGAACTCGCGCGAACCTCAGCCTCGGAGGTGGTCGCTCTGGAGGCCGACCGGAGCTTCGACTGGTGGCACGACCCCGACGGACGGCAGCTGCTGTTCGAGGGACGCCTGCCGTCCGCGGAGGGCCGGGTGGTGGTGAGCGCCGTGCAGCGCATGATGCGGAGGCTCCCACAGGTGCCTGCCGAGCTCTCCCCGAGCCCCGGGCAGCGCCGGGCCGACGCCCTGGTGGCGATCTGCTCGGCCAAAGTCGCCGCCGATCCCGACCCCGACCGTGCCACGGTGGTGGTCCACGTGCCGGTGGGGGTGCTGTGGGGTGGGGAGGGGCTCTCCGGTCCGGCCGGTGATCCGGCCCTTGAACGACGCGGCCCCGGTGGCCACGGTGCCGGGCGCCCCGGCGGTGGGGAGTCCGAGCCGGGGTGTGCCCTGGAGGGCGGAGGGGTGGTGCCTGTGTCCACCGCACGGCGCCTGGCCTGTGACGCCAGGATCGAGACCGTGCTGGTGGGTCCCAACGGCTGGGTGAAGGGCCTGGGACGGAGCTCGAGGGATCCCTCACCCCGGATGGTGCGGGCCCTCAGAAGACGGGACGGGGGGTGCCGGTTCCCGGGATGCGGCACGATGGCCTTCACCAAGGCCCACCACATCCGGTGGTGGGGAAGGCTCGGTCCGACCGACATGGACAACCTGGTGCTGCTGTGCAGCTTCCACCACAGGTGTGTGCACGAGCTGGGGTGGAGCCTGACGCTGAAACCGGACAACACCGTGCGGTTCTACCGTCCGGACGGACGGCGAGTACCGGGCGGGACCGGGACCGCCGGGACATGTCGCCCGCTGAGGCGGGCCCTACGGCTGGTTCTCGCCCTGGAAGATCCCGAAACCGACTCGTCCTCGAACACCGCATCCAGTGCCGAGGCGATGATCGGCGCGATCGACAGCACCACCAGCCGGTCGCCGAGGACCTGGATCTTCTCCTCGGGGATCGGCAGGGTGTTCGTGACGACCACGTCCTTGATCGGCGACTCGGCGATGCGCTGCACCGCCTTGCCGGACAGCACCGGATGGGTGGCCACGGCGTAGATCTCCGCCGCGCCCTCCGCCGAGAGTGCTTTCGCGCCCTCGCTGATCGTCCCGGCCGTGTCGATCATGTCGTCGATCAGGATGCATCGACGGCCCTCGACCTCGCCGACGACCACGACCTGCTCGATCTTGTGCGCCTCGTGACGCGAGCGCCGCTTGTAAATGAACGCCAGGTCCGAGTGGAGGTCCGTCCGCAACCGCTGGGCGCTCTTGATCCGCCCGGCGTCCGGGGAGACCACCACGACCTCGCCGGGCGAGCCGATGTTCTCCTTGATGTAGCCCGAGAGGAGCGGCATGGCGGTCAGGTGATCGAACGGCCGGTCGAAGAACCCCTGGATCTGGCCCGAGTGCAGGTCCACCGAGATGACCCGGTCCGCCCCGGCCGTCGTCAGCAGGTCGGCCACCAGCTTCGCCGAGATCGGCTCCCGCGCGAGCACCTTGTGGTCCTGTCGCGAGTATCCGTAATAGGGAATGACCGCGGTGATGCGCTTCGCCGACGCGCGCTTCAGCGCGTCGATCATCACCAGCTGCTCCATGATCATCTCGTTCACCGGATCCGAATGCGTCTGGACCACGAACGCGTCGGCTCCCCGGACGCTCTCGTCGGACCGGACGTAGATCTCACCCGATGCGAACCGCGCGATCTTCGTGTGGCACAGCTGGATCCCGAGCTGCGCGGCGATCTCGTCGGCCAGCACGGGATGGGCCGTGCCGGCGAACACCATCATCCGTTTGCGGGAAGTGATGTCCCGGTGGTCCGGGACCGATCCTTCTTCGTGCGCTCCCGTCACAACGCCCTCCTCAGCGTGCGCTGCCCCGTCGCTTCGGCGTGTCGCCGGTTCGCTTCCCGCCCGGCCCCCTTCCCTCATGCGCCTTGCGCTTCCGGTCGTCGTAGCCCCTCACCGTCCGCTGATCGGCACGCTCGACGGCCAGGGAACCCTCCGGGACGTCCTTCGCGATCACCGACCCCGCTCCCGTCCACGACCGCTTCCCCAGCCGCACCGGCGCAACCAACATCGTATCCGAGCCGATGAAGGAATCGTCGCCGATCACGGTGCGATGTTTCTCGTATCCGTCGTAGTTGCACGTGATCGTGCCGGCCCCGACGTTGACGTGGCGACCGATCAGCGCGTCCCCCATGTACGACAGGTGGGGAACCTTGCTGCCCGCCCCCACCCGGGTGTTCTTCATCTCGACGAACGTCCCGGCCTTGCCCCCCTGGTCGATGACCGTCCCCGGCCGGAGGCTCGCGTACGGGCCGACCAGCGCTCCCGGGCCCAGGCGGGCGCCCCGCACCACCGAGAACGTGACCTCAGCTCCGTCGCCGATCCGGGTGTCCACGATCCGGGTCGAGGGCCCGATCGTGCACCCGCCGCCGACCCGCGTGTCGCCCTGCAGGAACGTCAGCGGCAGGAGTGTCGTGTCGGCGCCGATCCGCACGTCGACGTCCACGTAGGTGGTGTCGGGGTCGACGACCGTGACCCCGTTCGCCATGTGGTCCTCCAGGATCCGCGCCCGCATGACGTGCCCGGCCCGGGCGATCCCTGCGCGCGAGTTCACCTGCGGCAGCACGCCGCCCAGGTCGATGGGCACCAGGCGGATCCGCTCGCCCTTGTCACGCAGGATCGGGAACACGTGGTGCAGGTAGTACTCGTGCTGGCGGTTCTCCCTGCCCACCAACGGCAGCGCCCGGTACAGGTCGGCGCGCCGGAACGCGTAGACGAGCGTCGCGACCTCGTGCAACGCCCGCACCTCGGGCGACGCATCCGGCTCCTCACCGATCTCGAGCAACTCACCGTCCTCGTCGCGGACGATGCGGCCGTACCCCTTCGGGTCATCCAGGATCGTGGTCAGGATGGTGCCGGCCGCCCTCGTCCGGCGATGGGCGCGAACGACGGCGCGCACGTGCTCGGCGAGGAACAACGGATCGTCCCCGGCCATCACCAGGACGTCGTCGCAGGCCCCGACCGCCTGTTCCGCGGTCGCCACGGCGTGGCCGGTCCCCAGGCGTTCCTGCTGGACGACGAACTCCGGCTCCGGCGTGATGCCCCACGACCGGACGGCCTCCTCCACCGGACCACCCGCGTCCGACACGACGATGACGATGCGGTCCGGCCGTGCCCCCCTCAGCGCCTGCAGCACGTGCCATAGGCTCGCGCGGCCGCAGATGTCGTGCAGCACCTTGGGGCGTGCGGACTTGAGCCGCTTGCCCCGGCCGGCGGCCAGGACCACGGCGGCAAGAGAACGGGTGGAACGGGCGGGGGAAGGTCGTCCCGAGGCGCGTCGCTGTGCGGCGGTCATCTGTTGTCGTCGGACTCCCGTGCGGTTTCTACCCGGGCGGGCGGCCCAGCGCAAACCGGCCTGGGACCCGCCCATCGATTTTCCCAGACGACCGGGACAGACCCGTCGTGGAGCCCAATGGTCCGCAGGTTATCGTGGTGCCCCAGGTGGGCCCTAGTCCAATGGGCAGTGACGCCGGGTTTTGGTCCCGGAGATCCGCGTTCGAGTCGCGGGGGCCCAGCAAAACGGGGCGCGCGACCGAGCCGGGGCCCGGACCGGGCTCCGCCCCCCACTCCGCCGCCGGTTCCCGTGGCCTCACCCGGCGGCGATGGTGGCCGCGTAGCGAACCGGCCGCCCGGCGATCTCCTCGACGGCCCGTTCCACGACGGGGTCGAGGCGCGGTTGCGGCTTGGCCGCCAGGAGGCCCACGATCGTGGGTCCGCTTCCACTCATGAACGACGGGACGCCGGCCTCGTCCAACCGGTCACGGACCTTTCGCACGTCATCGTGACGCCGGGCGACCGGGGCCTCCAGGTCGTTGGTGAATGCCGTCGCCGCCAGTCGCGCGTCCGCCGCGCCTTCGGCGAGGCGCGACAGCGCCGAGAGGGCCGACTCGGGGTCCGGCCCGGTCACGGACCCGTCCTCGTCCCACCACCGGAAGGCGTCCGCGGTCGAGACGCCGAACGAGAACCCCACCACGACCAGATCGAGCCGTGCGCCGGCGACCCGCTCCACGCGGTCCCCACGCCCGCGCGCGATGCACGGCCCTCCCGCCAGCAGCGCCGGCACGTCCGAACCGACCGACGCCCCCAGCGCGCGAAGCTCGTCATCGGCGCGGCCCAGCCCCCACAGCTCGTTCAGGGCGCGCAGCGCGGCGGCGGCGTCCGCGCTCCCCCCGCCGAGGCCCGCGGCGACCGGCACCCGCTTCTCCAGCACGATCTCCGCGAACCCACGGATCGCGCCGTGCCCGGCGAGCGCGCGCGCCCCGCGAAGAACGAGGTTGCTCTCGTCCACCGGCACCCGCGCGGCGAGCCCGGGATCTCCGGTCACGTCCAAGGACAGCGACAGCGTCCGGAAGGTCTCGTCGGCGGCGGCGTGGATCTGGAGGCGGTCGGCCAGGTCGACCGGCTGCACGATCGTCTCCAGGTCGTGGTAGCCGTCGTCCCGGCGGCCGAGGACCCGCAGGAACGGGTTCACCTTGGCCGGCGCGGAGACGATCACCGTGTGCGCGGGAAGCGCCGCCGGATCCAGCCCGTCGAGCGGCAGTCCCGTCATGCGCGCGGCCGCTTCCGCGCCGACGAGCGCTTCGCATCCGGCAACGGCGTGCCGGCGGCGAGCAGCGCGTCCGTCACGCGGGCGAACGCCTCCAGCGACAGCTCCTCCGGCCGCGTCCGCGGGTCGAGCCCACTCGCCTGCAGCATCGCCGCCGCGCCGCCCGGCTCGACGCCCAGCCGGACGAGCGCGCCGCGCATGGTCTTCCGCCGCTGCGCGAACGCCTCGTCGATGACGACGAACAGTGCCCCGGGGTCCGTGTCCACGGGCGGCTGCCGCCGCCGCTCGACACGCACCAGCACGGACTCCACGTTCGGCACCGGCCAGAACACCGTCGCCGGGACGCGCCGCGATACGGACGCCGCCGCGTGATACGCGACGCGCAGGCTCACCGCGCCGAACTGCTCGGCGCCGGGGCCGGCCGCGATCCGCTCGCCCACCTCGCGCTGGACCATCACCAGCATCCGCTCCACGCGCGGCTCCTCCTGAAGGAACCGGAGGACCACGGGCGTAGCGACGTTGTATGGAAGGTTCGCCACCAGCACCCACGGTCCGTCCCCCTGCAGCACGGACCCCCATCGCGCCGTCATGGCGTCGGCCTGCACGACGCTCACGCGCGGCAGCCCGGCCGTCACCTCCGTCAGCGCGGGGATCAGCCGTCGGTCGATCTCGACGGCGGTGACCGGCGCCCCCGTGGCCGCGAGCGCGACCGTCAGCGACCCCAGCCCCGCGCCCACCTCCACGACCCGGTCGCCGGGGCCGACGCCCGCCAGCTCGACGATCCGGCGGGCCATCGCCGGGTCCACCAGGAAGTGCTGCCCGAGCGACTTCTTCGGCCGGATGTCGTGGCGGCGGGCCAGCGCCCGGAGGGCCGTCGGGGAAAGGCTCTCGGGCGGCATGGGGGCCTCGAGGGGGTCGCGGTCGTGGGTCGTGGGGGTGTCCTTCTTGGAGGGGCTCGCCGGGGCCGGGCCGGTCACTGTTGCGCCAGGGGTCCCCGTCCCGGCCGGCGAGCGTCTACCAGGTGATCCGAACGTGCGCGAGCCCCTGCTTGAGGGGGGCGATGACGCTGAACGCCGGCGAGCAGAGGTCGATGATCCGTCCCGGGCCGTAGGGGCCACGGTCATTGATTACCACAGAGACCGAGCGCCCGTTGGCCACGTTCAGGACGTGGACCACCGTCCCGAAGGGGAGCCACGGGCTGGCCGCGTGATATCCGGAGCATCCGTACCAGGACGCGACCCCGACGCGGGAACCCCCCGGCGTCTTGGACGTCCCCTTGAGCACCACCTGCTCGACCGGGGCCACGATCACCTGCGAGGCCACGATCCTTCGAGAGATCAACCTTCCGTTGAGATATGTGGAGACCACCGTCTGGCGGGCCGTGCCGTTCGATCCGCTGCTGTTCACCACGGACTGACCGGCTGCCAGGTTGGTCGTGTAGTGGACGACGGTCGGGAACGGGATGGCAGCCGTGACCGTCTCGGTCACCCGCCTCACCCGGTTCACGCGGACCTGGCGGCCGGCGGACAGCGCGGTGTGCGGCGCCGGGCGCACCATGTTCGACGCCCCCAGCCGGATCTTCATCGCCCGGAGCAACTGGCCCACCGTCGTCGCGTTGGTGAGGACCACCTCGCGACGGCCCGTGCCGATCCGGACGGTGACCGTCGTGGTCCGCCCGACCGACGTCGTCGCGGCGAGCCGCGCGCGGAGGGTCGGACGGGCACTCGCGCCGGAGCCGGACGCCGGCAGCCGGACGGCCCAGAACGGTCCTTCGGACATCGCGTCGGCGCGCCCCGCGGAAAGCGTCACGAACGATCCGTTCGACGAGGGCGCCGTCGCGGATGCTCCGCCGAGAGGCTCGGGCGAGGGGTTCGGCGCCGGCGTGGCTTCGGGGCTCGCCTCGGCGGCCCGGCCGGTCGAGGAGGAGAAGGGCGCCGCGGCCGAGGACGAGACGCGAAGGATGCTCGCTCCCGCCATGAACGCGACGGCGATGATCCCCACCCGGCGAACCCTCAACGACATGTAGCAACTCCGTCTTCGTGAGTGTGCGCGCAGCGGGGAAGCTGCCTCGGTCGCGGGGCCCTGCGCCCTATTCGGCCCGCCGACCCTAGCAAAGCCTCAACCTTTACTGCAACCTGCAAACCGAACGGTCGTTCGGGGGTCGTCCCGGGGCCCTCGAACCCTCTAGCGCACGAACGGGAACGCGCGAAGGGTGTTCTCGGCGGTCCGTTGCACCATGAGATCGAAGTCGAGACCTCGCAGATCCGCGAGCGTTCGCGCGACCGTCGCGGCGTTCGCCGGAGAGTTCGGCTGTCCGCGCATCGACTGCGGCGGCAGGAACGGGCTGTCGGTCTCGACCACCAACCGATCCTCCGGCACCGACACGGCGGCGCGGCGGATGTGGTCCGCCGACGGGTACGTGACGTTCCCGGAGAACGAAAGGAAGTACCCGCGCGCCGCCGCCTCCGCCGCGACGGTCTCGTCGCCGGAGAAGCAGTGGAGGACGACGTGCTCCGCCCGTTCGTCTTCCAGGATGCGCAGCGCGTCGGGCCACGCGTCGCGAACGTGGACCACGAGCGGCTTGCCGGTCTCCCGGGACAGCGCGATGTGGGTCCGGAAGGCGCGCTCCTGATCCTCCGGCGGCGAAAGTCTCCGGTAGTGGTCGAGGCCGGTCTCGCCGACGCCCACGACCAGGGGGTGGACCAGGAGTTCCTCGACCGCGGTGCCGGCGGCTCGATCGAAGGTTGAGGCATCGTGGGGGTGCACGCCGGCGGTGGCGAACACACCCCGCAGCGACTCGGCCAGCTCGAGCGATCGGCGGCTCGAGTCGGCGTCCACGCCGACGCACACGAGCCGGTCCACTCCCGCTCCGCGCGCCGCCCTGGTGGCCTCGGCGGGGTCCGTCTCCATCAGGAACAGATGACAGTGCGTGTCGACGAGCCCGTGCCCGGGGCCGCTCGCCGGCCGCGCGGATTCCGTGTTCGCGGCCTCGTTCGGCCCGCCTCTCTCGACCGGTGGTGGAGGGTTAATCATCGAGGCGTGGGAACAGCGACTCGCCGCGAGCGGTGCGCGTTCCGGCCCGCAATCCGCCCCATGCTGCCGCCTCCGGGACGCGCTGACCGGCCAGCGGCTCGGCGATTCCCAACTGGGTCCAGAGCCTCCCGGCGGCCGACGGCATCACCGGCTGGGAGAAGATCGCGATGAGCCGCAGCCCCTCCAGCGAGTCGTACAGGACGGCCGCCAGGTCCTCGCGGCGCGCGGGATCCTTGGCGATCGCCCAGGGGGCAGCCTCGACCAGGTACCGGTTCATCTCCCCGACGAAGTCGGAGAGCGCCACGACGGCGTCGGTCAGCCGGAGGTCGAGCATGGCCGCGTCGAACCGCTCCGCGAGCGCCCCGGCGGCAGCCGAAAGGGCGCTCTCCGCGACGGCGCCGGGGCGCTCGGGCACCACCCCGTCGAAGTTCGACTCGACCATCGCCAGCACCCGGCTCGCGAGGTTCCCCAGCCCGTTGGCCAGGTCGGCGTTCGTCCGGGCGACCATCGACTCCCACGAGAAGCTCCCGTCCTGCCCCCACTGGATCTCCCGCAGGAAGTAGTACCGGTAGGCGTCCACGCCGAAGTGGTCCAGGAGCTCGAAGGGGTGGATGCCGGTGGCGTTCGTCTTCGACATCTTCTGGCCGCCCACGGTCAGGTAGCCGTGGGCCCAGACCTGGGTCGGCGGCTCGACCCCGCCGGCCATCAGCATCGCCGGCCAGTAGACCGCGTGCTGCCGGAGGATGTCCTTCCCGATCACGTGGGCGTTCGCCGGCCAGGCCGCGGCGAACCGCTCCGGGTCGTCGGCGTAGCCGGCCGCGGTGATGTAGTTGGTCAGGGCGTCGAACCAGACGTAGGTCACGTGGGCCGGGTCCCAGGGCAGCGGGATGCCCCACCTGAACGACGTCCGCGAGATCGAGAAGTCCTGAAGCCCGCCCCGGATCAGCGACAGGACCTCGTTCCGCCGGGTCTCGGGCTCGACGGCCTCGGGGTGGCGCTCGTAGTGCTCGAGGAGCCGGTCCGCGTAGGCCGAGAGCCGGAAGAAGTAGTTCTCCTCCCGGTAGTGCTCGACGGGCCGGCCGTGGATCGGGCAGTTCCCATCGACGAGGTCGTCCTCGCCGTAGAAGAGCTCGCAGGCCACGCAGTAGAGGCCCTCGTAGGTGCCCAGGTAGATGTCGTCCCGGCCGTTGTCGTGGACGGCCTCCAGGAGCTTGGCCACGGCCTTCTCGTGCCGGGGCTCGGTGGTCCGGATGTAGTCGTCGTAGGCGATGTCGAGGCGCTCCCAGACCTCCTTCCAGCGGGGCTCCATGTCGTCCACCCACTGCTGGGGAGGCACCCCGGCCGCCTCGGCCGCCCGCTGCAGCTTCTGGCCGTGCTCGTCGGTCCCGGTCAGGTGGAGGACGCGCTCGCCGCGCAGACGGTGGTACCGGGCGGCCACGTCGACCGCCACCGCGTTGTAGGCGTGCCCGATGTGCGGCACGTCGTTCGGGTAGTAGATCGGCGTGGTGATGAAGAAGATGTCCTTGCCCATGGTCGGGTCATTCTACGGGCGAGGTTCCGAGGCGACGGGTCAGCGCGCGTTGAGCGCCTCGTAGATCCGGTTCGCCGAGACGCCCGTGCGCGCGGCTGCCTCGCGCGCGGCTTCGCGCTTGCGCATCCCATCCGACGTCAGCGAGCGGGCCAGCGCGACGGCGTCGTCGAGGCTCGCGGACGCGCCGGCCTCGGGCGCGCCCTCGACGACCAGCGTCACCTCCCCCTTGAGGTCCGTGCCCTCGACGGCCGCACACAGCTCCGACAGCGAGCCGCGCAGGATTTCCTGATGGACCTTCGTCAGCTCGCGGCACAGAGCGGCGCGGCGGTCCCCGCAGGCCTCCAACAGGTCGGCCAGCGTGCGGGCCGTCCGCCGGGGCGACTCGAACACCACGACCGTCCGCCGGTCGGCGGCGATCTCCGCCAGACGCGTTTGGCGGTGGCGTCCGGCGCGGGGCAGGAACCCCTCGAAGGAGAACCGGTCCGTGGGCAGCCCCGACGCGACCAGCGCGGTGACGGCCGCGGAGGGCCCCGGCACCACGTCCACGGTCAGACCGGCCTCGGCGCAGGCCGCGACCAGCCGGTAGCCCGGATCGGAGACCCCCGGCATGCCGGCGTCGGTCACGAGCGCCACGTTCCGCCCCGCCTCCAGTTCCTGGAGGATCTTGGGGATCCGCTCACGCTCGTTCGCCTCGAAGAAGGAGAGGAAGCGGGCCCGGGCCCCGAGGCGCTTCAGGAGCAGCCCCGCGCGGCGCGTGTCCTCGGCGGCGACCACATCGACCTCGGACAGCACACGCCGCGCGCGGTCGGTCAGGTCCTCCATGTTGCCGATCGGCGTCCCGACCACGAACAGCGTTCCCCGCGCGCTCACCACGCGACAGTATCGGCCGACCGAAGCACGAACCCGGCACCCTGGCGATAGACGGCGACTATGCTGCGACGGTCATGCGGACCCCCGACGACGTTCCGGGAACGCCCGCCGCACCGGGTCTGTCTCCTGAGCCGCACTGGATGGACGGCGACGACGACGACGCGCCGGTCGTCGGGACGCGCGCGGCCCGCAACGAACGCCGCCCCAGCCGGGCGCGGAACGCGTGGCTGATCATCCTGGCCGTCACGGCGCTCGCGGCGGGGCTCCGCCTGTACCACCTGTCATCGCCGCACGAGTACGTGTTCGACGAGGTCTACTACGCGAAGGATGCGTGCTACGACGCGGGCTACTTCTTCACGAAGTGCGGGCTCGACGCTCCGGCCGAGCAGACCTTCACGGTCCACCCGCCCCTCGGTCGCTGGACCATCGCCGGCGGCGAATGGCTGTTCGGCGACCGTCCCTTCGGCTGGAGGATCGCGTCGGCGCTGTTCGGCACGGCCTCCGTGCTCCTGGTCGGGTTGCTGGCCTGGCAGTTGTTCGGCAGCGCCATCTGGGCGGGGGCGGCCGCCCTGTTGTTGGCGACCGAGAACCTGAACCTGGTCCAGTCGCGCGTCTCGATGCTGGACATCTTCGTGACGACGTTCATCCTGGCCGGCTTCCTCTTCCTGGTGCTCGACAAGAAGTGGATCGAGCGGCGGATGCCCGAGCCGCCCCCGGTGGGCAGCGTCGCCCTGGACCCGATGGAGATGCCGCCCGACCGGACGCCGTCACCGATGTGGCGGCCGTGGCGGCTGGCCGCGGGCGTGGCGCTGGGCGCCGCCGCGGCCACCAAGTGGTCGGGCTTCCTGGCGCTCCTCGCGGCCATCTTCCTGTCGATCGTCTGGGAGCGCGGCCGCCGGCGACGGGCGCGGGTCGCGCGGCCCTGGTGGGAGTCGTTTCGCGATGAGTCGTTCGGCATCCTGCTCTTCCTGCTGCTGGTGCCGGCCGCGGTGTACCTGGCGTCGTACGCGCGATGGTTCGCCGACCACGGGCTCGACATGGCGGCGTGGTGGCGGGTGCAGCAGGGGATGCTCAGCTACTCGGTCCACCTCCGGGCCGAGCACCCCTACGCTTCCCGCGCCTGGTCGTGGTTCCTGCTGGTGCGGCCCGTCTCCTACTACTACCAGTGCACCGCGCACGCCGCGAACGGGGCCTGCGCCCGGTCCGCCGAGATCCTCGCTCTCGGCAACCCCCTCATCTTCTGGGGGTCGTTCATCACGATCCCCGTGATGGCCGTCGTCGGATGGGACCGCCGCGACTGGGTGGCCGGCTTCGTCCTCACCGCGATCCTGGTGCAGTACCTGCCGTGGTTCGCCGTGGCGCGCACGGCGTTCCTCTTCTACATGACCCCGATCACGCCGTTCATGGTCCTGGCGCTCGTGTACGTCCTGCGCCTCGTCGCGGTCAAGCCGCTCGGCAAGACCGGGTGGACGTGGTGGCCGGCCGCCGCGGCGGTCGTCGCGCTGTCCGTGTTCCTGTGTTTCTTCTTCTGGCCGGTCCTCACGGGCGAGAACATCTCGCAGGGAGCCTGGAACGCGCGCATCTGGTTCTGCCGGATGGGCGGGCAGTGCTTCTGGCGCTGGGTCTGAGACCAGAGCGGCGCCCGCCGCGACATTCGTCAGGTGACCTGACCTTCTGTCCGGGGAAGTCTCTCCGCGCTCCCGTCCGCGTGGCCCACCAGGACCATGGAGACGAGCGCCGGCGGGAACAGACCGTGATCGACCATGCCCGGCACCGCGGACAGCGCGGCCGCCAGCGCGGCGGGATCGCCCACGGGGCCGAGGTAGTCGGCGATCACGCCGCCGTCGGGCGTTGCCTGCGCCTCGCGAAGCTCGACGGGCCCGAGGTCAGACAGCCGCCGGAGCGTGGCCGGGAGCCCGAACCGGAACAGCTCCAGCGGCAGGGGCGGACCGACCTCGTCGACGAGCTTGTCGGGCGAGACGATCACCACGAACTTCGATGCGGCTGCGGCCACGATCTTCTCCCGTGTGTGGGCGCCGCCGCCGCCCTTCACCAGCCAGTGGCCGCGGCCGACCTGGTCCGCGCCGTCCACGGCCAGATCGAGCGACTCGATTGCGCCCTCGAACGGCTCCACGCGGATCCCCAGCGCGGCGGCCTGTGCCTCCGTGGCCGCCGACGTCGCCACGCACCGGACGTCCGCACCCCGGCGCGCGAGCGCCAGGAGGAAGAACGCGGCCGTCGACCCCGTCCCCAGGCCGAGCGTCATGCCGTCCTCGACCAGTTCCGCGGCGGCCTCGCCGGCTGCCCGCTTCTCGACGTCGTGCTGATCCACGCCCGGATGCTACCGGCTCGGAATCCGCCTGCGGCCGAGGCGAACCGGCCCACCTTTTCGCGTCGCGGCGGGTAGGCTCACCCCCGATGCCCATCGACGACGACTCGTTCCGCATGGAACGCGGCCTTGTCGGGCCGCGGTCGCGCCGCCAGTTCCTGGCCGCGCTGGGGGCGCTCGGGCTCGGGGCGGTGGCGGCCGCGTGCACGAAGAGCCAGAGTCCGGGAGCCGGGCAGCAGGCGCCCGGCTCCAGCGTGTCCCCGGCGGCAGGCTCCTTGAAGGCGATCACGGAAGGCCACACGCAACTCTCGCTGTTCAGCGGCGGCGGCGAACCCGACACCCCCCTCGTCCCCGGCAAGCAGCTGTTCGGGTTCGCGCTCACCACGCCGCAGGGCCAGATCGTGTCGGGCGGCTCCCCGCAGGTCTACCTCTCGAAGGACCAGACGTCGCCGATGTCCGGGCCCTACCCGGCCACGTGGTACCTGTTCAAGGGATACGACGCGACCGGCGACACGTCGCCCCGCAGCCCGATCGCAGTGGGCCTGTACTCGGCCAGGGTCGACTTCCCGACGCCCGGCAACTGGTACGTCGCCGCCGTCACCCAGGGGAGCTCCGGGACGGCGGTGGGCGTCGGCGCCGTCACCGTGGCGGCGAGCGCGAACAACGCGCCGGGCACGAAGGCGACGTCGGTCAGGACGCCGGTGGCCACGACGGAGAACGGAATCAAGGCGATCTGCACGAGCCCCGTGTGCCACATGCACACGATCTCGCTCGACAAGGCGCTGAAGAACGGCAAGCCGACCGTCGTCGGGTTCTCGACGCCGGCGCTCTGCCAGAGCAAGCTGTGCGGGCCGGTGAACGACGAGCAGATCCTGGTCTCCGAGAAGTACGGGAAGCAGGCCAACTTCATCCACGTCGAGGAGTTCCTGCCCGGTCCCGACTTCAAGCCTCCCCTCCCGACCGCGGCGAATCAGTCGCCGGGCTTCAAGGCCTGGAACCTGGCGAGCGAGCCGTGGTGCTTCGTGATCGACCGCAAGGGCGTCATCACGGCGGCGCTGGGCCCGGGACCGGTGGTGGCGCCGCAGATCGAGGACGAGCTGAAGCGGGTCCTGTAGCGAAGGCGGGCGCCGCGGGCCGACGCTAGCGGAGCCAGGCGCTCGCGGTCGGAGCGAGGTGCGCGATCAGGTCGGCGACGACGTACCCGCCCACCAGCAGCAAGCCCGTGTACAGGTGCAGCTGCACGTTGGTTCCGAGGTGCGCCATCAGCTCGTACGGGCTGTCGTAGTAGCGATCCAGCGCGCGGGCGATGCCGATGGCCATCGGGATCGTGGCGAGCGCCACGAGCGCCCAGATCGGCAGCAGCAGCGTCGCCGCGCCGATGGCGATCAGCGCGAAGGCCGTCGCGGTCGCACCACGGTAGCCTGCCACGATCGCCCGATGCGAGAACCGCACGGGCAGCGTCCGCTTCCCCGCCGCGGCGTCGCCGGGACGGTCCGGGATCTCGTTGGCGTACAAGACCAATGCGATCAGGATGGCCACCGGCAGCGACGCGTAGAACGCCTCCCACGACAGGTGCTGCGCCTGCACGAAGTACGCGCCGAGCACCATGATCGGGCCGAACCCGAGCGCGACCGCGATCTCGCCCAGCCCTCGATGCACGAGTCGAAGCGGCGGCGCCGTGTACTCGACGCCGATGAACACGCCCGCCGCGCCGATCCAGAACAGCGGCCAGAATCCCCGCGCGACGGCCAGGAACAGGCCGATCGCGATGGCGCCCGCGAAGAAGGCGGCCGACAGCCAGGCCATGCCTCGCATCGACACCAGGCCGTACAGGATCACCCGTGAGCCTCCGCTGAACTGCGTCGGCGTGACGTTGGCGGCGTCGGCGCCGCTCGCGGTGTCGAACACGTCGTTGGCCACGTTGACGCCCAGGTGCACCAGCGCCGCCGCCAGCAGCGTCAGGAGCGCCCACCCCGGCAGGAACGGACCGGATCGGGCCGCGACCGCGATCCCGAGCGCGACCGGCACGAACGTCGCGGTCAGGAACGGCAGCCGCGTGGCCCGAAGGAACAGCCATCCGGGCGACAGCTTCGGCTTCACCTTGTGGCCCTGTTCCTCCGAGATCCGGTCCAGGTACCGCTGCGCCTGCCCGACGCCCCGCTCCGCGAACTCGAAGAACGTCATCTCCTGCTCGTCCCAGTGCTGCTCGCGCTCGGGGACCAGCATCAGGCGGCCGTCCCGCCGCTGGAGCCGGCCCCACAGCGACACGTAGCGGCGCTCGTCGTAGCCCATGCCGGGCTGCGGCCGGATGTGGCTGAACGTGACCGTCACCTCGCGGTCCTCGGGCGGCCGGGTCATCGCGCCGGGCGGGTCGGAGAGCGTCACGACGCCGCGGTCGGCGTCGATCTGGAAGTCGGCCGCGACCGACAGGGGATAGCCGTCGTCGTCGAGGAACGCGATGACGGCGTGCGAGAACTTGCCCTCGATCCCCGACAGGACCTCCGCGGGCGCGCTCATCGTGCCGCCGGCTCCAGGTCGAACACCTGCGGCGGCGCGTCGGTTCGGCCGTCCTCCCAGAGGTACGCGCGCCGGGGGACGATCTCGATGATCGCGCGCTCCCAGAACAGCGGCAGCGCGACGCGCTTCGACAGGAAGAAGTCGATGCCCGGCTCCTTCGCGCGCCACAACGGGAGGATGCGCTCCCACCCGGCGTGCAGGTCGGCGTCGTCGACCGTCGCGTCGCCCTGGATGGTGGCCCGCCGGAACCGCTCGACGTCCACGGCCACCGGGTCGGTGATCGCGAGCGAGACCTTCGGGTTCGCCTTCACGTGCTCGAGCTTGCGCGAGAACAGGATGCTCGACGTGAGGTAGATCCGCTCGCCGTCGTACAGCGGGATGAGCGGATGGGTCACCGGCCGGCCGCGGTCGTCGACGACCGTCAGCTCACCGACGAGCGCCGTGCGCAGCAGGTCCTCGATGGGTTCGGGAAGGGCTCCCACGACCCGGGAAGTCTATCCCGGGTGTCCAGCTATCCGGCGGCGGCGTCGTCCTCGGCCGGCGCCGGGACGGCGCGGGGCGGCGGCAGCGCCAGCCCGGCCTTCACGCGCGGGACGATCTCCTCGGCCGGCACGGGCCGGCTGAAGTAGAAGCCCTGGCCCAGCGTGCAGCCCTGCTCGACCAGGAATCGCCACTGCTCCTCGGTCTCGATCCCCTCGGCCAGCGGCACCATGCCGACGCTGTCGGCGAGCTGCACCATGGCCCGGACCATGCTCGCGGCCTCGTGCTCGTGCGGCACGTCCCGCACGAACGACCGATCGATCTTCAGGATGTCCACCGGCAGGTGCTTCAGGCGCGACAGCGACGAGTACCCGGTGCCGAAGTCGTCGATGGCCAGGCGCACGCCGCGCCCGTGCAGCTCCCACAGCACCCGCTGCGTGCGCTCGGGGTCGGTCATGGCCGCCGTCTCGGTGATCTCCACGACGATGCGGGCGGGGTCGGCGCCGGCACGCTCGAGGTGCGAGAGAACCCGGAACACCAGGTCCGGCTGCCACAGCTGGCGCGGCGACAGGTTGAACCCGGTCTCCAGGTGGATGCCCTCCGATTCCCAGATCGCCTCCTGGCGGGCGACCTCGGCCACCACCCAGTCGCCGATGGCCTCGATGAGGCCCATCTCCTCGGCCAGCGGGATGAACTCGCCGGGGGCGATCAGGCCGCCGCGCGGATCCTGCCACCGCAGCAGGCCCTCCACGCCCATGATGGTGCCGGTCGAGAGGTCGATCACCGGCTGGTAGTGCAGCACCCAGTGCTGGCGCTCGACGGCCTTGCGCAACCGGGTCGCGAGCGACAGCTTGCTGACCGAGCCGGCCCCCTCCACCGAGTGGATGAGGAACCCGCCGGGGCCGCTCCGCTTGCTCTCGTACAGCGCCGCGTCGGCGTTGCGCAGCAGCGCGTCCGCATCGGTCGCGTCCTGCGGGTACATGCTGATGCCGATCGAGGCCGACACGTAGAACTCCGTTCCGTCCAGAACGAACGGCGCGCGCAGGCTTTCGTGGACTCGGACGGCGACGGCCTCGGCCACCATGCGCTGACCCTCGGACACGTCGGGGATGGGCGAGTCGCCGTGCAGGTCCATGTCCGCCAGCAGCAGAAGGAACTCGTCGCCGCCTTGCCGCGCGATCAGGTCGGTGTCGCGAGTCGCCTCACGCAGCCGGTCGGCGACCTGTCGCAGCAGCTCGTCGCCGGCCGCGTGTCCCAGCGAGTCGTTCACGAGCTTGAAGTCGTCGAGGTCCATGAACAGGACCGCCACGCCCTGCTGGTTCCGCTGGGCGCGGGCGAGCGACAGGTCGAGCAGCTCCTCGAACATGACGCGGTTCGGGAGGCCGGTGAGCTTGTCGTGGTAGGCCAGGAACGCCAACTGCTCCTCCGCGTACTTGCGCAGCGTGATGTCGAGCATGACGCCCTGCACGAACCCCGACGCTCCGCGCTCGCCGGGAATCACGACGAACTCGTCGCGGAACCACACGATGCGCCCGTCCTTGGCGATCATCCGGTACTCCTCGGAGAAGGGTTCGCCGGCGTCGCGAGCGCGCAGGTACGCGTTGCGGGTGCGTTCCCGATCGTCCTCGTGCAGGTGCCGGTACCAGAGGTCCGGGTCGCTGCACCATTCCTCCGGCGTGATCCCCAGCAGCTCCTCGACCTGGGGGCTGATGTAGGACGTGTTCATCTCGTCGTCGACGAGGTCCGTGTACGTGATCGCCGGGATGTGCTCGACCACCGCCCGGTGCTTCGCGTCGGCCTCACGCAGCTCGCGGTTCTGCCGCATCAGCCGGGCGGAGATGCGATGGATGACCGGCAGCAGGCCCAGCCACAGCAGCGCGAGGGCGATCGATAGCACCAGGAAGACCGCGCGGCGGAAGTGGTCCACCTGCGTCTGGATGCTGCTGTAGTCCTGGTAGACCTCGATGACGGCAAGTGGCGGCCCGCTGTTCTGTCCCGGCTGGAGGTAGACGGGAACGTAGGTCTCCAGCAGCTTCGACGCGAGCGGGCGCTCGGTCACGTTCTCCTTCGCCGTCAGGTTGCTGACGCCGTTCTCGACCGTGCTGTGTCGGAATGCATCCACCAGCTCGTCGTCCATCGGCACCTTCTTCCCGATCAGCTGCGTGGCATCCGAGAAGATCACCACCCCGTCGCTGCGCCACACCTTGATGCGCACGATGGGCCACTTGAGGACGCGCGTCGCGACGAACTTGTACATCTCATTGCGGTCGTTGCCGGTGAGCGGCGTCAGGAACGCCAGCTCCTGCGGCGACAGCTCGTACCGGAGAATCGAATCGGCGACGAACTGCGCGTGCAGCCGCGCGGCGCGCTCCTCGCGCGTCACCAGCTCGCGCGAGATCGTCTGCGACAACCCGATGCCGATGGCGACGAACAGAACGAGGCTTGCCGCGGCGAACTTGAGCATGAGGCGCGGCGGGCGACCGTTCGGGTCGCTTCCCCGCTTCCACCGTTCTCGTGCCCTCAAAACGAACCCCGCCCCTTCCGGGCCGCCTGTCGAAGGCGGCCGTTGCCGCTGTTCACCTGGGCTGATGGATGTATCGGGTTGGGGTTTTTCGTTCTTGACGCGCCGATAGGTCCATCCGCTTACCGAACGGGGGCGCGGCCCCCCACCCAAAGCCCTAGGGGATCCGGGGAATCGAGGCGACGGCGCCGGCCCCTGCCGAACGTCGCGGTGATATTCAGGACCAGCGGAAAGAGCAGCCAGGGAAACGGCATTGACCGAGTTGACGGGGGGGCTCGACCGGCGGCGTAGGATGCTTCAAGGGGGGTGAGTGCCATGCCCGAGCGGTCGAAGCATCCATGGACCCGAGTGATCCAGATCGGCCTGTCGGTCGTGATCATCGTCGCGGTCTTCGCATTGATCGTCCCGAAGATCGCGAGCTATTCGTCCGTCTGGAAGACGGTCGTCTCGCTCACGTGGCTCGAGGCGGTGACGCTGACCGCCGCGGCCATCTTCAATCTCTTCACCTACTGGTGGCAGATGGTCGCGGCCATGCCCGGCCTGACGGTCCCGAAGGCGGCCGTCAACAACCAGACGGGGACGACCATCGCGAACGTGCTCCCGGGCGGCGGCGCCATCGCCCTGGGCGTGACGATCGCGATGCTTCGCTCCTGGGGGTACGGCGGCGGCCCGATCGCGCTGATGATCTCGACCACCGGCATCTGGAACAGCTTCCTGAAGCTCGGGCTGCCGATCATCGCGCTCTTCCTGTTGCAACTGAGCGGCGGGGGGTCCGCCGCGCTGCTGGTGCCGGCGCTCGTCGGCCTGCTCGTGCTGCTGGTCGCGGTCGCGCTGTTCGCGCTCATGCTGCGGCGCAAGTCGTTCGCGCGTTCCATCGGCACCGGCGTCGGCCGCTTCTGGTCCTGGATCCGCCGCATCTTCCGCAAGCCGCCGGTCGAGGGTTGGGGCGAGGGCGCCGTCCGCTTCCGCAAGGAGACCATCGTCCTGGTGGAGAAGCGGTGGGTCGCGCTGACGGTGACCACGATCGTGAGTCACCTGACGCTGTGGCTGGTGCTCTTGCTCGCGCTGCGCGACGTCGGCGTCTCCAACCAGGAGGTGAGCTGGCAGCAGACGCTCGCCGTCTTCGCGTTTGCGCGGCTGCTGTCGGCCGCGCCGATCACGCCGGGCGGCGTGGGCTTCGTCGAGCTGGCGCTCATCGGCGGCCTGTACGCCGCGGGGCACGCGCACGCCGATGTTCCCCCCGATGTCTTCAAGGCGCAGGTGACGGCCGCGGCGCTGCTGTTCCGGCTCCTCACGTACGGCATCCAGATCCCGATCGGGGCGGTGACGTACGTCATCTGGCAGCGGAAGAAGTCCTGGAAGCGGGCACCCGACGCGCTGCCGAACCCCCTGCTGGTCGGCGAGGCGACGTGAGTCCGGTCGCACGCCGCTCCTGCGCGGCGGCGGTCGTCGCGGCGACGTTCCTCACCGCCTGCGGGCCTGGTGCCGCCCACGTCCCGACCGTCGGCGACCCCATCCGGCGCACCGATCCCAATGCGCTGATCGTCGCGTCGTTCAACTTCCCGGAGAGCGAGATCCTCGCCAACGTCTACGCGGACGTCCTCCGGTCGAAGGGGTACCCCGTGCGCGTCATGGAGAACGCGGGCGCCCGCGAGCTGGTCGAGCCCGCGCTGTATCGTGGCCTGGTCGACGTCGTTCCCGAGTACACGGGGTCGGCGCTCGCCTTCCTGAGCCTCGGTGCAGACGACGGGACCTCGAGCACAACGGACACCGTCGCGCGACTGCGTCAGGCGCTCGCCGGCCGTGGCGTGGTGGCCCTCCAGCCCGCGCCGGCACAGGACGCGAACGCCGTGGTCGTCACCAGGGACACCGCGGACATGCTGCGCCTGCAGAACGTGAGCGACCTGCGGCCGGTGGCCGCGGGGATGGACTTCGGCGGTCCGCCCGAGTGCGCGCAGCGGCCGTTCTGCCTGCTCGGCCTGCGAAGGACGTACGGATTGTCGTTCCGCAACGTGTTCGAGATCGACGCCGGCGGGCCACTGACCCTGGACGCGCTGGTGACCGGGCGCGTCGAGGTGGCGCTGCTGTTCACGTCCGACCCCGACATCGAGGCCGACCGACTGGTCGTCCTCCGCGACGACCTCGGCCTCCAGCCGGCGGAGAACGTGATCCCGCTGATCCGTGCGGCCGCGCTGAAGCGGTACGGTCCCGGTGTCGCCGACGCCCTCGACTGGGTGTCGGGACGGCTCGACACCGATGCGCTCCGCGAGCTCAACGGCCTCGTCGCGCTGGCCGGCGACACGCCGGCCCAGGCGGCCGAGGAATGGCTCGGCCGGCAAGGCGTGGAATGGTCCACGGGTCAGGTTGCCTCGTGAGCACCGAGAGCCCGACCACGCATCCGGCTCCGGCGCGCTCCCACCTGTTCCGAAGCTCGCGTCAGCGGCGCCCCACGGGCGCGCCGCCGCCCCTCCCGCGATCGTTCGGCCGCTCCGGCAGGCTCCTGCTGCTGCTGGTCGTCCTGTCTCTCGCCTGCAACGTGGTGGTCGCGAACTCCCCAGGTCTTGGGCGGACCATCGAGCAGCTCGATACAGACTTCCTCCGGCTCCTCGCGTCGGCCCGGGTTCCCTGGCTGGTGTCGCTCGCGCGCGGCATCAAGTCCGCCGGATCCGGTTGGTTCGTCACGGTCCTGGGCGTCGGGACCATCGCGCTGCTGATGTTCTTCCGGCGCTGGCGGCATCTGCTCGTCTACCTCTCGAGCATGCTGGTGCTGGTGGCGGCCGGGACCACCCTGTACTGGCTCGTCACGCGCCCCCGCCCGTACGGCGTGACGATCGTCGCCCCGTGGAGCGGGTTCTCCATGCCGTCGCCGCCGATCATGCTGTTCACGGCCGTGCTCGTCGGCATCGCCTACACCCTGGTGGTCCCCGGCAAGCCCAGACGGATGGCGGGCCTGTGCATGATCGCGCCCCCGGCGCTCCTTGCTTTCGCGCGGATGTATCTCGCAGTGGACCACCCGAGCGACGACGCGTACGGGCTGATCCTCGGGCTGGCGGTCATGATCACGATGTTTCGCTTGTTCACGCCGAACGAGGCGTTCCCCGTCGCCTACCGGAGGGGCAACGTCGCGCACCTGGACGTCACGGGCCGCCGCGGCGAGGCCGTCCGCGCGGCCGTGCAGGACCAGCTCGGGTTGCAGGTGAAGGACATCAAGCCGGTGGGGCTCGCGGGATCGGGCGGCTCCACGCCGCTACGGCTGTGCATCGCCGGCGAGCCGAACGACCAGTGGGTGTTCGCCAAGCTGTACGCGAAGAGCCATGTTCGCTCCGATCGTTGGTACAAGCTGTGGCGGACGATCCTGTACGGCCGATTGGAGGACGAGACGTCGTTCCAGACGGTCCGGCGGTTCGTCGAGTACGAGGACCACATGCTGCGGCTGCTGCGCGACGACGGCATCCGGGTGCCGGAGGCCTACGGCATCGTCGAGATCACCCCCGAACGCGAGTACATGCTGGTCACGGAGTTCTTCGACGGCGCGGTCGAGATCGGCGAAGCCGAGCTCGACGACGACCTCATCGATCAGGGCCTGCGGCTGATCCGGCAGCTGTGGGACGCGGGGATCGCGCACCGCGACATCAAGCCCGCGAACCTCATGGTGCGCGACAACGAACTGCTCGTGATCGATGTCTTCTTCGTGCAGGTGCGGCCCTCCCCGTGGCGCGAGGCGGTCGACCTGGGGAACATGCTCCTGGTCCTGGCGCTCCGCACCGACCCCGATCGGGTGTACCAGCGTGCGCTCGCCTTCTTCACGCCCGACGAGCTGTCGGAGGCAATCGCGGCATCGCGCGGCGTGGCGAGCCCCACACAGCTCCGGCAGTTCATGAAACGCGACGGCCGCGACCTGCTCGGGCGCTTGCGCGAGTTGGCGCCGGCGCGGGCGCCGATCGCGATTCAGCGCTGGAGCGTCCGGCGCGTCGCGCTGGCTGTCATGATGCTCCTGGTGATCGCCATCGCAGTGACGGGGAGCATCCAGCTCTTCCTGCCGGTCCAGAACCTGGACGTGAACACTCCGGCATGCGGCACCGGACGACCGATGATCCTGATGGCGCAGGCGGTGCCCAGCGCGACACGGCTGCCGTGCGTCGCCTCGGTCCCGATCGGGTGGCACTTCATCAACGGCAGCTTCCGGACCGGCCGCGCCTCGTTCTGGTTCGGCCTGGAGAATTCCGACACCCGGTTCCTGACCGTCACGCTCTCGCCGGCATGCGACGTGTCCAGGTCGGAGGCCGTGCCGAGCCAGTTCGCCGGCGTCCAGCGGTACGAGCTGGCGATCTCGGTGCGGCCGCGGCTCGAGACGATCCGCTCCTACGTCTTCCGGGGCGGCTGCGTCACCTACGCCCTGTCGGCCCCCGCATCCGGCGCCGCGGATCAGACCGCCAACGACCTGATCACCAGCGGCGACGCGTCGCTCACCCTGATGCCGCGCGCGACACTGGTCACGTACGTGGCTCGCGAGTATCACGTCCAGTTGTGCGGCGCCGCCGTGCGGTGCCGGCCGTGACGCGGACCCGGGACGAGCACGCACTCCTCGCCACGCCGCGTCGCGACGTGACCGTTGTCATCGTTCTCGCCCTCGCGACGGCCGCGCTCTTCGTCCTGATGGCGATGTCGGGACCGCGCGCCCGCATCGGTGCATGGGACCGGGCCTTCCTTCGAACGATGCTGTCGGTCCGCGCGTCGTACCTCACCGACGCGGCGAAGGGCTTCAACTTCATCGGGCTGACGGTGGTGACGCTCCCGATCAGGCTGGTGATCGCGGGGTTCCTGGCGTTCCGCCGGCGTTGGTGGCACGTCGCCGCGTTCGTCTCCGCGATCGTCGTGTCCGAGGTCTTCATCGGCACGTTGAAGGGGGTGTACGACCGGGCCCGGCCCCCCGGATCGCTGGTGGCGACCAGCGGCGCCTCGTTCCCCTCCGGCCACGCGGTCGCGGCCTCGGTGACGGCGGTCGCTGCCGTCATCGCGCTGTTTCCGGAAGGTCCGGGTCGCTACGCGTGGGGCGTCGCCGCGGCCGCGTTCTCCGGCCTGATGGCCCTGTCGCGCGCGTACCTGGCCGCGCACTGGCTGTCGGACGCGATCGCCGGGGTGCTGCTCGGGACGTCGTGCGCGCTGGTGATGGCGCTGGTGGTGCACTTCATCCGGTATCCGCGTCGAGGGGCCGGACGGGCCGGAGGCGAGGGCGGCGCGCGCCGAGGGTCGCGCCCCGCCGCGTCCCGTTTCGTAGCCTGCGAGCGCCGCGTCCCGGTCCGGCCTACAGTCCCCCGAGCGCCTTCTCCACCTGCGCGAGATCCTCGTCGTCGAGCATCCAGCCGGCGGCGGCCGCGTTCGCGCGCACCTGCTCCGGCGACGAGGCGCCGGCGATCACCGAGGCGACCGGCCGCTGCGCGAGCAGCCAGGCGATCGCCAGCTCGGAGACGGAGCGTCCACGGTCCGCCGCCCACGCGCGGAGGCGCTCGACGGCGGCCAGGTGCTCGTCGGTGAGCAGCTCCCGCACCTCGTCGGCGTCGTACCACGAGAGGCGACTGCCTTCCGGCGGCGCCTGCCCTGCCCGGTACTTGCCGGTGAGGACGCCGCTCGCGAGCGGGAAGTAGGGAATGAACGCGAGCCCCTGCCGAACGCATTCGGCGAGGACCCCCTCCTCGGGCTCGCGCACGAACAGGCTGTACTCGTTCTGGACGCTCACGAACCTCGCCGCGCCCTCCGCTGCGGCGGCCTCCGCCTCGCGCAGCTGCTCGGCGGAG
The DNA here is from genome assembly GCA_963770955.1 of uncultured Actinomycetota bacterium. Lineage (GTDB taxonomy): Bacteria > Actinomycetota > UBA4738 > UBA4738 > UBA4738 > DASPTB01. Next base: position 77,217 of record CAVYRK010000004.1, on the reverse strand, counting down.
AAGTTCGAGCAGCCGATCTCGCGCACCTTCCCGGCCCGCACCAGCTCGTCCAGGGCGCCCAGCGTGTCGGCGATGGGCGTGTCGGGATCGGGCTCGTGCAGCTGGTACAGGTCGATGCGGTCGGTTCCCAGGCGGCGCAGGCTGTCCTCGGCCGCGCGGCGCACGTAGTCGGGCTTCGCGCCGCGGCGCTCGTCGTCGACCGGCATGCCGAACTTGGTCGCGACCAGCACCTCGTCGCGGCGCGGCCAGCAGCGTCTGCCCGAGGAACTCCTCGCTCCTGGTGCCGCCGTAGATGTCGGCCGTGTCGAAGAACGTGATGCCGGCGTCGAGCGCCGCGTCGACGATCGCCTGGACGCGCGACTCGTCGGTGATGCGTCTCCCGAAGTTGTTGCACCCCAACCCGATCACCGACGCGGACAGCGAACCGATGGACCTGGTTTCCATGCCCTCCCCTTCCCGACGATGGCCGGTCCGTTCCGGGATCGCCCGCCCCGGCAGCGGCCGGCCGGCCGTGCTACTGTGCGCGCAGCAACGCGCCGCGGAGGCGAAGCCGGTCGAATTCCGGCGCTGTCCCGCAACTGTAGCGTTCCGAGGTCATCCGCTTCGGCGGAGACCGGGGAACGGAGCCAGGCCGACCTGCGCGGCGCACGGGCTGGTCGGTTCCTCCGTGGTCAGGGGAACGCCGGCACCCGGGCCACTTCCCCGCGGCCCGCGCCAGCGACCCCTTCCATCCGGACCCGAGCCGTCCACGAGTGGGCGCGCGGACGCCCGGGAAGGAGTGCCCGATGGGCCGCAACCTCCGGCGGATGGTGGTCGCCTGTCTCTCGCTCGGGCTGATCGTCGGGCTTCCGGCGTCGGCGTGGGCGCTCTCCGACGGAAAGCGCGCGGCGCGCGGCGCCGCATACCTGGCCTCGCAGCAGCAACCGGACGGATCGATCCCGGCGTTCTCACCGATCGGCTCGACGTCGGACGCGGTGCTCGCCTTCGTCGCCTCGGGCGTCGGCGGGAAGGCGATGAACAAAGCGATCGGCTACCTGCGCGCGCAGACGTCGGCGGGGAGCGTGAACGCCCTCGGCTTGCGCGCGAAGGTCGTGCTCGCGCTCGACGCGGCCGGCAAGGACCCCACCGCATTCGGCGGCCACGACCTGGTCCAGGAGATCCGGTCGACGCTCGGCCACGATGGCCGGTTCGGCAGCGATCCGGTGTTCGACGACGCGCTCGCGGTCCTGGCGCTCGCGTCCACGGGCACGCCCCCCGCGGCGCGCGCGTCCACCTGGCTGCTGGACGCGCAGTGCCCGGACGGCGGCTGGGCGTACGACGAGCCGTACGACCCCGCGCACGACGACGCGCACTGCCACAGCGGTTCGTCGGACTTCTTCGACTCCGACTCGAACACGACCGGCTACGTCGTGATGGCGCTCGTCGCGACCGGCCACACGGGGTGGAGCGCGAGCCCGTTCGCGTTCTTCGACACGCTGCGCGACCCGGACAAGGGCGGCTGGAGCTACAGCGGGTCGTTCATCGCGACCGACGCGAACTCGACCTCGCTCGTCCTGCAGGCGTACGCCGCGGCCGGGGTGCACGTCCCGTCCGGCGGGCTGGGGGGCCTGCGCGCGCTGCAGCACACGGACTGCGGCGCGTGGGCGTACAGCTGGAACGGCGACACGCTGGGCGACCCGGACGTCGGCGCCACCATCGCGGCCACCCGGCGCTGCTGCTCGACCCGCTCCCGATCGCTCCCGGACCGGTGAAGAAGGGCGTGCCGGCGGTGCCCGCATGCTGACGACGACGGAGGGCGACGGGGCGCGATGCGGCTGAGGAGCGTCGTCCTCGGAGCGGCCGTCGCGCTGGCGGCGCTGTCGCCGGCGCTCGCCCCGGCCGTCGCGGGAGGCGCTGCCGCCTGCGCCGCCGCCGCCGGGCAGCCGCACGCCGGGCTGGTGGTCGACACGGGCGGGCACGCGACGTCCTACTGCGTGGCGCTCGATGCGTCGTCGGTCAGCGGCATCCATCTGATCGAGCTGGCCGGGCAGCAGTTCGGGCTGCAGTACCGGCTGGGGTTCGGCGGCCAGGCCGTGTGCCAGCTGAACGGCGTCGGCCCGGACGGCGACGACTGCTTCGCCGACTACCCGTCGTTCTGGGGCTACTGGCACGGCAGCGGGGACGATGGCTGGTCGTGGGCGTCCACCGGCGCCGGCTCGGCGCGCGTGTCCGATGGGGACCGCGACGGGTGGAGCTGGGGAACGGGCCAGTCGGGCGACACGCACGCCCCGCCCCCCGCCGAGCGCTTCGACCAGATCTGCGCGCAGTCGTCGCCGTCGCCCTCTCCGACGCCGACCCGTCCTCCGAAGCACGGCGGCGGGAGCGGCGGAACGGGCGGAGCGGGGAACGGCGGCGGTGGGAGCCCGGCCGGCGGCGGCGCTGGATCGACCGCGCCGCACACGTCTCCCGCGGCGAAGGCGTCCCACTCGCCGGGCCACGGCGCGCCTACGTCGCCCACCCCGACGCTCGAGGCCTCGCCGGTCGCGGCGGCGTCCCCGGGCACGGTTGCAGCGGGAACGTCCGATGGGTCGGGCGGCGCGCCCTGGGGAGCGGTCCTGGCCGGAGGCGTCGTCGTGATCCTGGTGGCGGCCGGCGCGCTCCGTCTCCGCGCGGGGCGGGAACGATGAGCCGTTCGCGGGCGCGGCGGTCCCGGTGACCCGGCGCCTGCACCCGGCCGCCTGGATGCTGTGGGCGACGTGCGCGGGTCTGGTCGTGTTCAGCACGACGAACCCCTTCTACCTGGGTCCGGTCGTCGCGGCCGCCTGGTTCGTCCATGCGGCGTGCCACGTCGAGGGCCCGAGCGCGCGCGCGTTCCGGACGTTCGCGCTCGGCGGCCTCATCGCGATGACGCTGCGCACCGCCCTCGTCTTCCTCGGAACCGTCGACGCGTCGAACGTCGCGTACGCGGCGCTGGAGGGCGCGCGGCTCGCGGCGCTGTTGATCGTGTTCGGGACGTTCAACTCGGTGACGGACCCGTCGGCCGTGGTCCGGCTCGCGCCGCGCCGCTTCCACGAGCCGGTGCTGGCCGCGTCGCTCGCATTGTCGATCGCCCCTCGCACCATTGCGGCCGCCGGGCGGGTTCGCGAGGCGCAGCAGCTGCGCGGGATCGAGCTCCCCCGGTGGCGGTCGCTCCCAGCGCTCGCCGTCCCGGTGCTCGAGACCGGGATGGAGGAGGCGGTGACGCTGGCCGAATCGATGGACGCGCGCGGACACGGGCGCGGGCGGCGCACGCGCTACCGGCCGGAGCGATGGACCCCCTCGTCGGCGGTCGTGGTCGCGGCGGCCGCCGTCGCGGCCGCCGCGTTCCTGGTCGCCGGGTGGCGCGGGGCCGGCGGTCTGCACCCGTCGACGGCGCCGCTGGCCTGGCCGCCGGTCGACGCCCGCTTGGTCGCGCTGATCGCGCTGCTCGCCGTCCCAGGGTTCGTTCCGCGGCACGGAGCCGACGACCGATGACGGCCCATCTCGACGCGCTGCGGTTCGACGCGGTCACGTTCCGCTACCCCGACACGGACGTCCCGGCGATCGCGGACGTGACGCTCGCGATCGACGAGGGAACGTTCGCGCTCGTCGCCGGACCCACCGGCGCCGGCAAGTCGACGCTCCTGCGCTGCGCGAACGGGCTGGTGCCGCACTTCACCGGCGGGACGTTCAGTGGCCGGGCGTTCGCCGCCGGCCGCGACACGCTCGCCCACCCGCCGCGCCGCCTGGCCGACGTCGTGGCGTTCGTTCCGCAGGATCCGGCGGCGTCGTTCGTCGTCGACCGCGTGGAGGACGAGCTCGCGTACGGCATGGAGAACCTCGGCACCCCGCCCGCGCACATGCGGCGCCGGATCGAAGAGATGCTCGACCTGCTCGACATCGAGCCGCTGCGCGACCGCAGCGTGCGGTCGCTGTCGGGCGGGGAGCGCCAGCGCGTCGCGATCGCGGCGGCGATGGCCGCGGGGCCGCGCATCCTGGTCCTGGACGAGCCGACGAGCCAGCTCGACCCGCAGGCGGCGGAGCACGTGATCGCCGCGCTCCAGCGGCTGGTCCACGACCAGGGGCTCACCGTCCTGCTCGCGGAACACCGGCTCGAACGCGTGGCGGGCGTCGTCGACGTGGCGATCGGCGTGGACGGCGGCCGGGTCGCGACGGGCTCGCCCGCACACGTGATCGCGGATCTCACCTCGGCGCCACCGGTGGTCCGTCTCGGCCGGCTGCTGGCGTGGGACCCGGTCCCGCTGACGGTGCGCGAAGCCCGGCGGCGCCTCGACCTCGCCGCGCCGTCTCCTCCCCCCCATCGCCGGTCACCGGCGACCCGATGATCGAGGTCCGCGGCCTGTCGGCCGCGCACGGCGACGTCACGGCGCTCCGCGGCATCGATCTGCGGGTGTGGGCGGGCGAGATCGTCGCGGTCATGGGCCGCAACGGCGCCGGGAAGACGACGCTGCTGCGCTCGATCGCCCGCGTGCACGCGCCGCGCTCCGGCGAAGTCCGCGTCCGGGGCCGAGGTTCCCGGCCGGGAACAGACGTGGCGCTCTGCCCGCAGGAACCCGAGTCGATCCTGTTCGCCGACACCGTTGCGGACGAGGTCCGCGTCACGCTTCGGGCCCGGGGGCTCCCACCGGCGTCGGCCGAGCCGTTGCTGGACGAGCTCGGCATCGCCCCGCTCGCCGGCGCGCACCCGCGCGACCTCTCGGCCGGCCAGCGGCTGCTGGTCGCAGTCGCGGCCACCGCGGCAGGGGGCGCCCCGGTCCTGCTGCTCGACGAGCCGACGCGAGGGCTCGACCTCGAGACCAAGGAACGGCTCGCGCGGTTCCTGCGGGGGCGTGCCGCCCAGGGCGGGACCGTCCTGTTCGCGACGCACGACGTCGAGCTGGCGGCAGCGCTCGCGACGCGCGTCGTCATGCTCGCCGGGGGCGACCTCATCGCCGACGGCAACCCCGCGGCGGTGCTCGGCGACTCGCACGTGTTCGCGCCCCAGATGACACGGGCGTTCGGGCCCGGCTGGCTCACGCCGGAACAGGTGGCGGAGGCGGTTCGATGAACGGGGAACGAACCCGCCTGGCCCTGCTGATCGGCGTGAACGCGCTGGGCGCGCTGGCGTTCCTCTGGCCGTTCGTCGTCCCCCTCGCGCCGGGCATCAACGAGAACCACCGGTCCGACGCGCCGCTCGTCCTGCTGCTGCTGCTCGCATGTCTGGGCGTCGTGCTCTTCGTGGAGCTGGGGCGCGGCGGCCTGGGGCCGAAGGCGGTGGCGCTCATCGGCGTGCTGGGGGCGGCGATGGTCGCCCTCCGGCTCCCCGGCTTCGTCGCGGGCTTCAGCGCCATGTTCATCGTCGTCCTGGTCGCGGGGAACAGCTTCGGCCCGGCGTTCGGCTTCCTGCTGGGCGCGGTCGGCATGTTCGCGAGCGGCCTGTTCATCGGCGGCCTCGGCCCCTGGCTCCCGTTCCAGATGGTCGCGATGGGATGGGTCGGCGCGGGCGCGGGCATGCTGCCGCGAACGCCGGGCAGGACGCGCGTCCTGGTGCTGGCCGCGTACGGCTTCGTCGCCGGCTACCTGTTCGGCGCCGTCATGAACCTGTGGTCGTGGCCTTTTCTGACCAGCGGCTCGTCGGTCGCGTGGGACCCGGGGGCCGGCGCCGCGACGAACCTGCGTCACTACGCGTCCTTCTATATGGCGACCTCGTTCGCGTGGGACACGTTCCGCGCGATCGGCAACGCCGCGCTGGTGCTCGTGCTGGGGCGGCCGCTCCTGGCCGCGCTCGACCGTGCGGCGCGGCGCATGCGTCTGGACGTCGGACCTTCCATCGGCCCCGTCCTCAGTCCGCGGCTCGGCGAGCCCGCGGAGCAGGAGCCCGCTCAGCCCCCCCGCGACGCGGCCACCAGCTCGTCGACGAGCTTGGCTGCGTCGACCGTCCCGAGTCCGCTCGCCAGGTCGTAGCCGGGCACGGCGTTCCACCCGGGAACGGTGTGGGTGAGGCCGTCCTGCTCGTAGGCGACGGTGTTGTTCCCGGCCGCCACGTCCACGAACCCGGGCGCGTGGTCGGCCGCCAGCCGGTACAGCAACGGATTGAGGAAGCCGAGCCGGCGGCCGGCCGCCTGGTCGGCGATGGCCGCGATGGCCGCGAACTCGGGGACCGCCTCGCTCACGCCCCATCCCAGGTAGTAACCGGCCTGACCGGGATGAAACCCCTCGTACACCACGACGGCGCCCCGGTGCGCCGCGGACAGCGCCACGTCGGGCACACCCCTGCTCTTTCCGACGATGTCCGCGAGGCCGTCCTGATACGAGGGACGGGCGAACACGGAGGAGATGCCGCCGCCGCCGGCGCTGGGAGTCGGGGGATGGTCGACCGCGACGGGATCATGGGTCTCGTTCCACACCGAGTCGGGGGCGATCCGGTTCCCGTCCGCGTCCAGCCGGAGCCGCGTGCCGCCGACCGCGGTCACGAGGGAATCCGACGCGGGCCAGTCCACGACCGGCACCGGGTAGTACCCGTCGGCCTGTTTCGTGTAGCTCGTGGACCCCTGGTCGCTCGTCGCCGCGACCACGGTGACATCGTGCGCCCGCGCGTTTCGATACGCGCTCCGCAGTCGCTGGATGGACGCGTGACTCGGGAACGTCTCCTCCGTCGCGCCGAAGCTCTGCGAGATGACGTCGGCCATCCCGTGGTCGATGACGTCGTTCTCCGCGTGGATCATCTGCGGGAGCCCGTGGACGCCCTCGGTCTCGGCGACCGGCGTCTCGACCACCAGGATCTTGGCGCCCGGAGCGAGCGCGTGTGCCCACTCGACGTCCATGGCGGTCTCCCGCGCCCACCCGACCATCGAGCTGTCGTTCGGGTCGAAGGGCGGCACCTCACCGGACGGCTGGATCACGGTGAGGTCCGGCGGGTCGGGCAGGTGATAGTCGCGGTCGAAGGTCTCCAGATCGGGCCGGATCGTGGGGGAGCCGAACGACACCACGATGGCGATCGTCTCGCCGGTGCCGTCAAGGTGCCGCCGGTACAGCGGCTCGAGGTCGTACGCGCGTTGCAGCTGCGCCGGCTCGTAGCACTCGACGTGGATGGAGCGGAGGCATGCCGCGGTGTTGGGAATCACCGTCCCGGGCGCCGGGGTCGGCGACCTCGAGGAGGACGCCGGCGACCCGGATCCGGCGCCCGTGCATGCCGGCAGCGCGAGCCCGAGCAGGACCGACGCGACCCCCACGGCCGCGACGCGGCGGATGCGGCGGCCGGGCGCCGTCGATGCGTGCCCCGATCGCACGACAGGGAACGATAGCCCACCGCGCGCGATATGGAGCGGACCCGGCACGGTGTGGGAGGATCGCTCGCGTGGGGCCTCCCGCACCGCCTTCGGCATGAAGATCGACGCGTTCGCGCACATCCTGCCGCCGCGCTACTTCGAGCGCGTCGACGCCATCCTGGCGAGCGGGCGGATGGCCGACCGCATCCGCGGCTACCACCCGTGGTTTCGCGAGGACCCGGCGCTCACCGACCTGGACGCGCGGTGGCGCTCCCTCGAGCCGTTCCCCGACTACCGCCAGGTGCTGACGCTGGCCGTACCGCCGCTCGAGGAGCTCGGCGACCCGGCCCTGTCGCGCGACCTCGCCCGCGCCGCGAACGACGAGCTGGCCGAGCTCGTCGCGGCGCATCCGGATCGCTTCGCCGGCTGGGCGGCCGCAGTCCCGCTGAACGACGTCGACGCGGCGCTCGAGGAGATCGACCGCGCCACCGGCGAGCTCGGCGCGCTGGGCATCCAGGTGCACACGAACGCGCAGGGATCGCCGCTGGACGCGCCGCGTTTCGAGCCGCTGTTCGAACGCATGGCCGCGCTCGATCGCGCGATCTGGGTGCACCCGACGCGCAGCGACGCGTGGAGCGACTATCCCGACGAGGCCCGCTCGCGCTACGGCATCTGGTGGTCGCTCGGCTGGCCGTACGAGACGTCGGTGTTCATGGCGCGGCTCGTCTACGCCGGCCACCTCGACCGCCACCCCGGCCTCAAGATCGTGACGCACCATGCGGGCGCGATGGTCCCCCACTTCTCCGGGCGGCTGGCGAACCCGATCGAGGGCGACGACCGCGCGGACGTCGAGGCGCGGCTCCCGCTGGCGCCCATCGAGTACTTCCGGCGCTTCTACACGGACAGCGCGATGTTCGGCGCGCCGCACGCCGTCCGGTGCGCGACGGAGTTCTTCGGCACCGACCACGTGCTGTTCGGCACCGACACGCCGCTGGGGGGACCGCGCGTCATCCAGGACACGATCGCCGACATCGACCGGCTGCGGGTCCCCAACGAGGAACGAGCCCGGATCTACGAGGGGAACGCGCGCCGTGTGCTGGGCGTGACCGCGTGACGGGCGCGCTGCCCCCGCGCGTGGTCATGATCCTCAGCGAGAACGCGACCCTGTGGCCCGAGCGCGACCTCGGCGCCCTGGTGCGGGCGGCGATCGACGCGGAGCGCGCGGGCGTCGACGCGGTGATGTTCAGCGAGCATGTCGTGCTGGCGCCCGGATCGGACGCGAAGGGACGTCCGGCCAACCCGCGCGAGTACGCGCTGATGGGGAACCAGGACCCGGCCACGGCATGGCCGAGCTCGATCGTGATGCTGTCGGCGATCGCCGCCGCGACGACGCGCGTACGCCTCGTCGCGGCTGCCATCCTCGCCCCCCTCCGCCATCCCTTGCTCCTCGCCAAGGAGCTCGCCACGCTGGACCTCCTGTCGGAGGGCCGTCTGGTCGTCCAGCCCACCGTCAGCTGGTTCCGGCCGGAGTACGACGCATTGGGAGTCGACTGGGACGCCCGGGGCCATCTGCTCGACGAGCACCTGGCCGCCTGGCATGCGGCGTGGGGACCGAGCCCCGCTTCGTTCGACGGCGCGCACTACGGGTTCACCGACGTCTACCTCGAGCCCAAGCCATTCCGTCCGGAGGGTCCGACGATCTGGATCGGCGGCGCTCGACTGCACCGCCGGCTGCTGGCTCGCCTGATCCGGTACGCCGACGGGTTCCACCCGCTCGGTCAGCCGACCGACGAGGAGCTGGCGCGCATCCGCGCCGGCATGACGGAGGCCTGCCGCGACCCGGGCGGGCTGGAGATGGTCGGCGGCACGCGCGCGGTGTTCCCCGACGCCGGCCACCCGGCGGACCTCGGCCGCGCGCTCGAGACGATTCCCGCGCAGGTGGAACGGGGCTTCCGGACGTTCTGCTTCAAGCCCTCGCAGTTCACCGACGACCCGGCGGCCGTTCCGGCGCTCTGCGAGGAGGTCGTCTTGCGCGTGAACGAACTGGCCGGCTGAGGCCGGGGCGCCTGGCTCGTCACTCCCGCAGCATCGACGCGATCCGTTCCCCGATCATGATCGTCGGCAGGTTCGTGTTGGCCGACGGGATGTCCGGCATGATCGAAGCGTCGGCGACGTACAGCCCCTGCACGCCGTGGACCGCGCCTTGCGCATCGACCACGTCGCCACGATCGGGGTCGGGCCCCATCCGGCACGTGCCGGCCAGGTGATAGTAGGTGCCGTACGTCGCGCGGATCCCGCCTCCAATCCGGCCGTGTCGTCGTCGGCCACGCCGGGTGCCGGTCCCACCTCGTCGCCGGCAACGAGGTCTGACAGCGGCCGCGACCGCAGCAGGTCCCGCGCGGCCGCGATCCCTTCCACGGTGCGCGCCATGTCGTCGGGATGCGTCAGGTGCGCGGGATCGACCCGCGCCAGTGCCACGGGGTCCGCCGATTCCAGCCAGAGTCGTCCTCGCGACCGCGGCTTCAACACGGAGACACCGATGAAGAACAGCGCGCGCGTCGGGCTGTCGTCGGCGGACACCTCCATCGCCGAGCACGGCACCAGGTGGAGGTCAGGCGGGCCGGCGGGGTCCGCGCGGCTGCTGCGCATGGTGACGACGACCGACGTCAGCGGGCCGGAGGGCTGTCCGGCCGGGGTCGGGACGTCCACCGACGCCCAGACGTGATCGACCAGGTGCTCACCCACGCCCCGGACCTCCGTCACCATCGGGACGCCGAGTGCGGCGAGTGCGCCGGACGCGCCGATGCCGGAGCGCAGCAGGATGGATGGACTGCACAGCGCACCGCCCGCCAGGACGACCCGATCCGCCTCGATGGTCTCGCCGCTCCCGGCCACCCGCACGCCGATGGCCCACCCCCCTTCGATCCGGACGGCGTCGACCAGCGTGTCCGGCCGGACGACCAGGTTCTCCCGGCCCCGAGCGGCAGCCAGGTACGTGAGGGACGTGCTCATCCGCAGCCCGTCGATGCGGTTCATCGGACCCAGACCGGCACCGACCGCCCACGGGCGGTTGTGATCCGGCACGTGCTCGTGCCCGCACGCGACGGCGGCCTCGAGGGCGGCGGCCTGCGTCGGCACCAGCCCGTCCGGCGCGTCCCGACGGATCGGCAGCGGTCCCGACCCGCCGTGCCACTCCTCGCCCGGGAAGTCCAGATCGGTCTCGCACGCGCGGAAGAAGGGAAGGACGTCCTCCCACGCCCATCCGGGGTTGCCCGCCGCGGCCCAGGCGTGGTAGTCGGCCGGCGACCCCCGCAGCGCCAGACAGGCGTTCGTCGACGAGCACCCGCCCATGAGCTTGCCCCTCGACAGGCCGATCGTGCGGCCGTAATGGTCGGGCTCGCCGACGAAGCCCCAGTCGTGGGTCTCGATGGGGTGGAAACCGTCGGCGACGTCGGCCGGAAGGTCTTCGCGACGTGGGTAGTCCGGTCCCGCCTCGAGCAGCAGGACGGTCCGGCTGGGGTCCTCGCTCAGCCGGGACGCGAGCACACAGCCCGCCGAGCCACCCCCCACCACGACGACGTCGTAGGCCACGGCCCCGCGATGCTATCCCGCTTCGCTCCGCGCATGCCACATGGGCCCAGCCGGCCGATATCATCGCGCCGGGTCGCCGTTACGATGGCCGCCGTGCACGCCGAGGGAACCGTCGACGCGACGTTCGAGCCGGTGCGCGACGCGTTCGCCGACGTCGTTCGGGCACAGCCCGGGACGGGAGCGGCCGTCGCCGCGTGGGTGGACGGCACCTGGGTCGTCGACCTGTGGGGCGGGTGGGCCGACGCGGCGCTGACGTGCGCCTGGGAGCGGGACAGCATCGCGATGCCGTACTCGGTGTCGAAGCCGTTCGCCGCCCTCTGCGCGCTGGCGCTCGTCGACCGGGGAACCCTGGACCTCGACGCGCCGGTGCAGCGCTACTGGCCCGAGTTCACGGCGGAGGCGACGGTTCGCCACGTCCTCTCGCACCAGGCCGGCGTGGTCGCGATCGACGAACCCGCCCCGACGGAGGCGTTCTACGACTGGGAGCGCATGTGCGCGCTGCTCGCCGCGCAGGAGCCGGAATGGGAGCCCGGCGCCGCGCACGGTGAGTCGGCGCTGTTCTACGGCCACCTGGTCGGCGAGCTCGTGCGCCGCGTCGACGGGCGAAGGCCGGGGCGGTTCCTTCGCGAGGAGATCTGCGGGCCGAGGGAGCTCGATTTCGCGTTCGGGCTCGGCGCCCGCGAACAGGAGCGCGCTGTGGAGCTCACGGGTCTCGACGTCGCGTTTCGAGACGGGAACCAGGCGGGCTCCCCTCCGCTGTACGCGCGAGCCGTCGCCAACCCGCCGGGCACGCAGGATGCATCCGTCGTGAACGGCGCGCGGTGGCGCGCCGCCGAGGTCCCCGCGATCAACGGCCACGGGACGGCTCGCGGCATCGCCGGCCTGTACGCGGCGCTGCTCCGAGGTGAGCTGCTGCCTGCGAGCCTGCTGGCCGAGGCGACCGCAACGCAGAGCTCCGGAGTCGACCGGGTTTTCGGCTTCGAAAACGCGTGGGGCCTCGGCTTCGCCGTCGATCCGGACGGCTACGGGATGGGCGGCCTGGGCGGGAGCGTGGGCTGGGCGAGCACCGCCGGCGGATACGCCTACGGGTTCGTCACGGGGTCGATGGGGAGCCACGACCGGGCCGACGCCGTCGAGAACGCGCTCCGCTCGTGCCTCGGCCTCCCGCCCCTGGAGGACTGAACGCCCACCGTGCCCAGATGTTGCCTTCCGGTGACCGGCCTGGGGGCTGCAATCTGGGCCCGTGGGGTGCTCGTAAGCCTTCCCGTCGGAGGACAATAAGACCGGAGGAAGCCATGAGCATGATCAAGAAGTACGGAGGGATGCGTGTTCCGGTCCTCGCGTTCGCGGCCCTCTCGCTCGTCATGTCGGCATGCGCGAGCAAAGGCAGCGGAACGGGGAGCGGAGGCGGTTCGGCGAGCAACACGGGCACCGGCGGGTCGGGATCGATCGCGACCGCGAACATCTCGGGCATCGGCACCGTCCTGGTGAACGGCCAGGGCTTCACGCTCTACTACCTGACGACGGACAATCACAGCACGCCCACGTGCACGGGCGCCTGCGCGTCGACCTGGCCGCCGCAGATGGTCTCGGGTGCCGTGCCCGCCGCAGGCTCGGGTGTGACCGGCGCGCTCGGCACGGTCGCGAGCCCCATCGGCGGCAAGCAGCTCACGTACATGGGATGGCCGCTGTACACGTACTCGAACGACAGCGCTCCCGGGCAGGCGAACGGCCAGGGAAGCGGCGGCACGTGGTTCGCGATGAGCGCCGGCGGCCCGACCACCACCGGGGGCTCCGGGTCCGGCGGCAGCGGCGGCGGCAAGTACGGCGGCTACTAGAAACGGACACAACGCACCACGAGGGCCGGCCCGCTGAGCGGGCCGGCCCTCTTCGTTCCGCTACGATCCCCCGATGCGCGAGGGCGGGGGGGTCGTCGTCATCGGCGGGGGGCAGGCCGGCCTTGCAACCAGCCACGAATTGACGGAGGCGGGCGTCGAGCACGTCGTCCTGGAACGCGACCGAATCGGGCAGACCTGGCGCGACCGCTGGGACAGCTTCTGCCTGGTGACGCCGAACTGGTCGGTGAAGCTTCCCGGCGGCGCATACGACGGCGACGATCCGGACGGCTACATGTTGAAGGACGAGATCGTCTCCCATCTGGAGCGGTATGCGTCGAGCTTCTCCGCGCCCGTGCGAGAGGGCGTCGCGGTCGCGTCGCTCGCGCCGGCCGAGGGCGGAGGGTTCCTGCTGCAGACGTCGGACGGGGATCTGCGCGCTGAGGCCGTGGTTGTCGCGACCGGGACGTACCGCCGGCCGTACCGACCGGAAGCAGCGGCGGCGCTTCCATCCGACCTGACGCAACTGGACGTGGACTCGTACCGGAACCCGTCCGCGCTGCCGCCGGGAAAGGTGTTGGTCGTGGGGAGCGGGCAGTCGGGCTGCCAGGTCGCGGAGGAGCTGCACGAGGCGGGACGCGACGTCTTCCTTTCCTGCGGACGCGCTCCGGGGCTGACGCGCAGGATCGGCGACCGGGACATCGTGTGGTGGGCCGTCGAGACGGGTTTCCTCGACGCACCGGTGGAGTCGCTTCCGAGCCCGGTCGCTCGGCTCGAGGCGAACATCCTCGCGACCGGTCACGGGGGTGGGCACGACCTGAATTTCCGGACGCTCCGCCGCGACGGGGTGACGTTGCTCGGACGATTCCTCGGGGTGGACGGGCGCACGGCGCGGTTCGCGCCCGACCTCGGCGAGAGCCTGGCGTGGGGGGACGAGCGGTATGAGCGATTCATGGAGCTCGTTCGGAAGCTGGTCGCGGAGCGGGGATTGCCCGACCCGGAGGTGGCGCCGCTCGAGCCGTTCGACCCGGCCGCGCCCGAGTCGCTCGACCTCGCGGGGTTCGGCGCCGTGCTGTTCACGGGCGGGTTCCGGCCGGACTTCTCGTGGGTGCGCGTCCCCGGCGGGTTCGACGAGATGGGGTTCCCCGTCCAGGACGACGGCGTGAGTTCGGCGGCGGATGGGTTGTATTTCGTCGGCGTGCACTGGCAGCGGAAGCGGAAGTCGTCGATCTTCTACGGCGTCGGCGAGGACGCGTCGATCGTCGCGGGACACATCGCGTCGAGCCGCTGACCGGCTTTCGCTCCCCAGTCCTCCCTCGAAGTTGCGCGCGTTTTTCCTAATCAGGGCCTTGACATCCGAACACTAGTTTGGTACAGTACACGTTCCTCCCCCCGAGACTTCCTTCCCTTGAGCACCGGAGGTCCCGGGACAGATGCAGGTTCTTCAATCGAGTGGTCGCTCGGCGTCTCCCGCCGAAGCGTCCTCCACCAGGGAAGCACGCGCCGACGACAACGCCGCGCCTCTGACCAACAACGCCGCGTTCCTCATCCAGATGGACGCGAGCCACCAAGACGCCTGTCGTGCGCAACGACGGTTCTTCTCCTTCGTGGCCGAAGCCGACCGCAGGTCCGTGTGGGAGCACGACGGCGCCCACGACATGGCCCACTGGCTGAAGATGCGCTACGGCATCTCCGACTGGAAGGCGAGGAGATGGATCGCCTCGGCCCACGCCCTGGAGTCACTGCCCCTGACGTCTGAAGCGTTCAGCTCGGGCCGGCTCGGGGTGGACAAGGTGGTGGAGCTGACGAGGTTCGCCACGCCCGAGACCGAGGGCGGTCTGCTTCCCTGGGCCGAGCGGGTCGCTTCGGGCACCATCAAGGCCAAGGGCGACGAGCTCGCGCGACGGTCGGCCGAGGAGACGGAACGTTTCGAGCGTGACCGAAGCCTCCGTTTCTCCTGGGAGGACGACGGTCGCACGATGTTCATGGAGGGGTGGCTCCCGGCGGCCGCGGGTCAGGTCGTGATGAACGCCTTGGATCGGGTGGCAGCAACGCTGCCCGTGCTTCCAGGCGAAGACCGGGGTGACGTGGACCAGAGACGGGCGGATGCTCTGGTGGCGCTGAGCTCGGCACGGATCGCGCAAGATCCCGACCCGGACCGGGCCACGGTGGTGGTCCACGTGCCCGTGGAGGTTCTGACCGGTGGCAATCCCTCCGGGAGCAGGAGCCACGCGACAGCCCAACCGGGATGTCCTCTGGAGGGGGGCGGGGTCGTGTCGGTCGACACGGCACGGCGCCTGGCCTGCTCGGCACGGGTACAAACGGTCGTGGAAGACGAACGCGGCTGGATCATCGGTGTGGGACGGACCTCGAGGGAGCCGCCCGCGTGGATGGTGCGGGCCCTGAGACGACGTGACGGAGGCTGCCGGTTCCCCGGGTGCGGTTCCCGGGCCTACACCCATCCCCACCACGTGAGGTGGTGGAGCGCGAAGGGGCCGACCGACATGGACAACTTGGTGCTGCTGTGCAGCTTCCACCACGTCTTGGTGCACGAACACCACTGGAGCCTGACCTACTGTCGAGACAACACGGTGCGGTTCTACCGTCCGGACGGACGGCGCTACCGGGCGGGACCCGGACCGCCTCAGGCAGTCAGACGCGAGTAACGACTCGGCGGTCGCCGTAGCGCATACCATCGAGTTCGTGCCGCACCGGAATCGGGTCACGCCGTTCGCCGAGGTGATCGAGACGCCCGCGCGCGGGTTGCTGTACGGAAACCGCGGCGTGCTGCACGACGACCGGGGGCGGATCGTGCGCCACTGGCAGGTGAAGCGCTGGATCGCCTGCGTGCTCGAGTTCAAGGGACGGCGCCGGCCGCTGCTGCGCCCCGGCCGGTTCACCGAGCTCTTCTTCCTCGACGAGGCGACCGCGCTCGCGGCCGGCCACCGTCCGTGCGCGGAGTGCCGCCGCGCCGACTTCAACCGGTTCCGCGACGCCTGGGCCGAGACGCATCCGGGCGCGTCGCTCAGGGTCGACGACATCGATCGCGTCCTGCACGCCGAGCGCGTCGGCCCGGATCGCGCCAAGCGACTGCACGACGCCGCACTCGGCGACCTGCCCGACGGATCGATGATCGCGGACGGCGAACAAGCATGGCTCCTGCGCGGCGGCGAGTTGCTCGCGTGGTCCCCGTTCGGCTACGAAGACCGCCGTCCCGCCGTCGAGTCGGCCGATGTCGATCTCCTGACGCCTCCCTCGATCGTGGCCGTGATCCGAGCCGGCTACGCACCGTCCATCCACCCAACTGCGGACTGAACGCGTCACCACCCACCCCTGGTCTGCACTGTCCGCTAGCGATACCTCACCGAGCTTCGCTTGGCCCGCCGGACTGATTGACCGTCCCAGAGGCCGGGGGTAGGCTCCGGCGACGATCGGGCTCGCCCGTTCGCGTGGGGGGTGGTCAGTGGGGGCTTCGCCGAACGGCGAGCGGGAATACGACGTCGAGCTTCGCGCCGTCACGAAGCGATTCGGCGCGCTGACGGCGGTCGACGCACTCAGCCTCAGCATCCGGCACGGCGAGTTCATCTCCCTGCTCGGCCCCTCCGGCTGCGGCAAGACCACCACCCTCAGGCTCATCGCCGGATTCGAGCAGCCGGACGAGGGCGAGATCCTCATCGGCGGGACCGACGCGGTCGGCACGCCTCCGTACCGCCGCGACGTGAACACCGTCTTCCAGGCCTACGCGCTGTTCCCGCACATGTCCGTCCTGGACAACGTCGCGTACGGGCTGAAGCAGCGGAAGGTCCCGAAGAAGGAGCGGTACACGCGGGCGCGCACCGTCCTCGAGCTCGTGCAGCTCACCGGCCGCGAGGACAACCGCCCCTCCATGCTCTCCGGCGGCCAGCAGCAGCGCGTCGCACTCGCCCGCGCCCTGGTCATGGACCCGCGCGTGCTGCTGCTCGACGAGCCGCTCGGCGCGCTCGACCTGAAGCTCCGCAAAGAGATGCAGATCGAGCTGAAGCGCATCCAGCAGGAGGTCGGCATCACGTTCATCTACGTCACGCACGACCAGGAAGAGGCCCTCTCGATGTCGGACCGGGTCGCCGTCATGTCCGAGGGCGTCATCCAGCAGCTCGACGAGCCGCGCGCCATCTACGACCGCCCGCTCACCGCCTTCGTGGCGGACTTCATCGGCGACATGAACTTCCTCGACGGCGAGGTGGTCGAGGCGGCCGCCGGCGGGTTCGCGGTGGACGCCGGCTCCGGCGTCGTCGTCCGCGGCCGGGGCGACGCGGCGAAGGGAGAGCGCATCCGGATCGGCCTTCGGCCCGAGCGTCTGGTGGCCGAAGCCGTGGAACCCCGCGGCGTCGCCAACTCCGCCGGGGCGAAGGTCGTGACCAAGATGTACCTCGGCGACCAGATCCAGGTCGTCGCCACCCTGGTGAACGGCGCCAGCGTCGTCGTCCGCGAGCAGCGAGCGACCGCCGACCCTGCGCTCGACACCATCCACCCCGGAGACCACATCACCATCAGCTGGGACGAGGCCGCGCCGATGCGACTCGGCGACGTCCGGCCGGCCGGAACCACGGGCGCCATCGCCCGAGAGGAGGAGCACACATGACCGAAGAGCCGCGCGACGAACTCCGCATCCTGGCGCCGATCGAGAGCAAGAAGAAGTTCGACTACGCCCACCGCGAGGTGGAGCGCGCCGCCGGGATGCGCATCAGCAGGCGCCACGCGCTCGGCCTGGGCGGCCTCGCCCTCCTGGCGGCGGCCTGCGGCGGAACGACGACGACCACCGGTGGCGGCGGCTCATCGCCGACCTCCGCCGCCTCGGACAACCCGCTCACGACCGCGCCGCTCGAGAGCAAGCTGGAGATCTACAACTGGTCGCAGTACGACGACCCCTCCACCTTCAAGAAGTTCACCCAGCAGCCCGAAGAGGCCGCCGTCGGCATGAAGACGCACGAGACCTTCTATTCCAGCAACGACGAGCTGCTGGCCAAGGTGAACGCCGGCGGCGCCGCGTACGACATCGTCGTGCCGAGCCAGAACGCCGTCGCGCAGCTCATCGAAGAGGGCAAGCTGATGGCGTTGGACACCGCGCTGATCCCCAACCTGAAGAACCTGACGCCGTCCTTCTTGAAGCCCTCCTACGACCCGACGGGCCAGTACCACGTCATCAAGGACTTCGGCATCACGATGTTCTTCTACAACAACAAGCTCGTGACCGAGCAGCCGAAGTCCATGAAGGACTTCTACGGCCTGCTCACCAAGTACGTGCCGAAGGGCCGCACGAACCTGCTGGACGGGGCTGAGGAGGTCGTCCCGCTCGCGCTGATGGCGCTGGGGCTCGACCCCAATACCGACAGCCAGAGCGACTTCGACCAGGTGAAGTCCTTCCTGATGTCCGTCCGCCCGGGCGTGACGACGATCAGCTCGTACGGTTACATCAACGACGCCATCGCCGGCAAGATCATCCTCAGCCAGGGGTGGAACGGCGACGTGCGCCGCATCGTGGAAGGCCGGAAGAAGCAGGGCGACATCACCGCGGTCATCCCCACGGAGACCTCCGAGATCTGGGCCGACAACTGGTGCATCCTGTCGGACGCGCCGCACCCGGTGGCCGCCCACGCGTGGATCAACTGGCTGCTCGAGCCAACTACGGCCGTGACCGAGATGAACTACCACAATTACCCGATCCCGATCCCGGCGGCGCTCAGCCAGATCCCGACCGCCCTGAGCGGCGACCCGCTGTTCAACGTCCCCGCCCAGTACACGGACAACTACAAGTACATCCTGAACGTCAGCCCACAGGTGGTGCAGGCGCGCACGCAGATCTACTCGGAGTTCAAGGCGGCCGGCTGAGCACTGCACGGAAGAGCACCTGAGTGGCCACGCGAGCCGTTCCTCGCCGGCGGAGGTCGTTCAAGCCGCGCTACCCGGCGTGGCTCACCGCGCCGTCGTTCCTGTACGCCGCGATCTTCTTCCTCGGACCGATGGCCATCCTGGTCGTGTTCTCGCTCTCGACGCAGACCGGGTTCGGGCAGATCACGTACGGATTCGACACGTCGCAGTACCACCAGATCTTCAACGGGTTCTACCGTACGGTCTTCGGGCGCACGCTCGTGATGGCCGCCTTGGGCTCGACGGCGACGATCATTCTCGGCTACCCGCTCGCGTACTGGATGGCGCGGTACCTCACCACGTACAAGCTGCTCGCGCTGCTGATCGTGGTGGTGCCGTTCTGGACGTCGTTCCTGATCCGCACGTACGCCCTGAAGATCATCCTCGACCCGCAGGGCTACCTGGCCCGCGACCTCCACATCGACATCCTGTACACGAAGTACGCGGTCGGGGTCGGGCTCGTCTACAACTACCTGCCGCTGTTCATCCTGCCCGTGTTCGCGTCGCTGGAACGGATGGACTGGACGCTGATCGAGGCCGCGACCGACCTGGGCGCAAGCCGTTCAAGTCGTTCTGGGAGATCACGCTCCGCCTCACCCTCCCCGGGGTGGTCACCGGGGCGCTGCTCGTCTTCATCCCGATGACCGGCGAGTACATCATCCCGAACATCCTGGGCGGCGGGAAGTTCGAGTTCGTGGGCAACGTCATCGGCGAGACGTTCTCCGAGGCGCAGAACCAACCCTTCGGCTCGGCGTTATCGATCGGGCTGATGGTCGCCCTGTCGGTGTTCGTCGTCATCTACATCCGGTTCGCGCGAAGGAGGAGCAGTTCGGTGCGTAGACGAGCCGGCGGGCGCGTGTTCTTCACGGCCTGGGCGGTCGCCATCTACGCGTTCCTGTACCTGCCGATCCTGGTCATGGTGGTCTTCGCGTTCGACCGGCCGTCCGCGGCGGCGCTGGCCGACGTCGGCCACGTGTCGAACATCTGCAGCCTGCCGCCCGACCAGCTCGGGAACATCACGGTGTGGAACGGGTTCACCACCTGCTGGTTCAGCGCCGGGCTGCACGACCCGACGTTCATCCCGGCCATCGTCACGAGCCTGCAGATCGCGGCGATGGCGTCGATCATCGCGACCGCGCTGGGCCTGGCAGCCGCGCTGGCGCTGGCCCGGATGCGGCCGAAGTTCCGGGTGCCGTTCGACATCCTCGTCTACCTGACGCTGGTGGTGCCGGAGATCGTCATCGCGGTCGCGTCGCTGATCTTCTTCGTGCAGGCGCGGAACTACTTCCACTCTTTCCCGGCTGGGCAGGTGGACGATCCTGTTCGCCCAGATCGTGTTCAACGCCTCGCTGGCGATGCTGATCATCCGCGCGCGTTTCGTCGGCATGGGCGACACGCTGGAGGAGGCGGCCTTCGACCTGGGCTCGGGCCCTTGGCGACCTTCCGGCAGGTCACGCTTCCGCGGCTGATGCCGGCGATCGTCGCGGCCGCGCTCCTGTGCTTCACGTTCTCGTTCGACGACTACGTGCTGCCGGCCTTCACGAACGGCACGACGAACACCTGGCCGATCGTGCTCTACTCGGCGGTCCGGTTCGGGATCACGCCGGCCGTCAACGCGCTCGCCACGATCATGCTGGGCGTCACCGTGCTCGCCATCGTGGTCGTGGCGGTCATGCTGCGCCGGAGCCGGGTCCGATCCGGGCCTCGGCAGGAGGAAACGCGGAGCCTCAGCGCCGCGATCGGCGTAGGCTGAGGCGGCGCTCAGTCGAAGCGGATCTCCAGGCCCGGGTCCCCGTCCGGGACGGCGATCGACAGCACGCGCGTGACGCTCCGGCTCGGGTTACGAAGGACGACCCGCTCCGCGCCGCCGCCGGCCCGGGCCAGCTGCAGCAGCAGGGAGATGCCGACCCCATCCATGAACGTCACGCCGGAGAAGTCCAGGACGATCGGAACCGGGAGGTCGGCCGCGGCGAGCGCCTCCTCCAGCGTCAGGACGGAGAGGACGTCGAGCTCCCCCGTGACGCGGAGCCCGCTTCCATCGGGCAACCGGGAGACCTCGAGCGACCGGAACTCCTCGGCCTCCCGGAAGGGCAGGGGCCGGCCTCCCAGCAAGAGGGACCAGAGGGACGAATTCGCGATGCGCTGCCGCATGCGCGCGGGCGCATCGTCCGAGGGAGTATCCGCCTCCTCCCCGGGCAGGTCAGACCCGGGCACGGCGGGCGTCGAATCGGGACATACCGCCGACGAACGTACCCCACGGCGGGGGTCTTCAACCCAACGTTCTGCGCCTCGGCCTCAGGCCCGGCGGGTCGTCGTCAGGCCCTGCGCCTCGGCCTCAGGCCCGGCGGGTCGACTCCATGATCCAGTTGGAGATCCACGTCTTCTCCCCGTCCATCGAGAACGACTGCTCCCAGCGGGCCGTCGTGGGAGAGATGCCGGACCAGACGTAGCGGACCCGGATCGCGCGGCCGCCGATCTCGTCGTCGCCGCGGAAGTCGCCGCGGCCGTCCACGAACCGGCCGACGACCGGCGTCGTCAGCATGCCGGTGCGGCTGCTGATCCAGTACAGGGACCATTCCTCGCGCTCTGCATCGAAGAGGCGGAGCGTGACCCCGCGGATCCCCTTGGTGGGGAACTCGATCTCGTCGAAGTTCGCCAGCCCATCCAGGTGCCGCGACGCGACGCTCACCGCCGGGAACTCATCCCAGTCGGTCGCCTCCCGCTCGAAGCAGGAGTCCTCCAGGAAGTCGGTCCGCCGGCGGTTCGTCACGTCCCACGTGCCGGTGTAGAAGTCGAAGTCGTTCATCCCGCTCACCTCCGCGTCGGCAGTCATCGCTGGACGGTAGGACGGATTCCCTGCCATCCTTTGTCAGTGAAGAGCAGCCGTTTGATCTCGATCCTGCTCCTGCTCCAGACCCGGGGCAGAATGACCGCCGCCCAGATCGCGGAAGAGCTCGAGGTCTCGGTTCGGACCGTCTACCGCGACATGGACTCGCTGCACATGGCCGGCGTCCCGCTCTACGGCGACCCCGGCCACGCGGGTGGCTACCAGCTGCTCGAGGGCTACCGGACCCGGCTCACCGGGTTGAACGCGAACGAGGCCGAGGCGCTGTTCCTCAACAGCGTCCCGGGCCCGGCGGTCGAGCTCGGGCTCGGGCCGGCCCTCGCGGCCGCCCAGCTGAAGCTGCGGGCGGCGCTCCCGTCGGAGCTGCGCGAGCAGGCGGACCGCATCGCGTCCAGGTTCCACTTCGACGCGCCGGGCTGGTACGTGGGCGACGACGACGCCCGCTTCCTGCCGGACGTCGCGGGCGCGGTGTGGCACAACCGCGTGCTCGACGTCCGCTACCGCCGCTGGAAGGAGCCCACCGACGTCGACCGCCGCATCGAGCCGTACGGGCTGGTGCTGAAAGGCGGGCGCTGGTACGTGGTCGCGGGACCCGGGCCGCGCACGTTCCGGGTCGATCAGATCCTCGCCGTCACGACGAGCGAGGAGAGATTCGAACCGCCCGAGGGCTTCGACCTGGCCGCGTACTGGCGTGGCTACCAGGACGAGTTCCTCGCTCGGCTCTACCGCGGCACGGCGATCGTGCGATTGTCGCCACGCGCCGCCTCGTCGCTCGGGGGCCCGGCCGCGCGGGCGCTGGTCGAGACCGGCGTCGCGGAGGCCGACGGGTGGGTGCGGGCGGTGCTGCCGATCGAATCGGTCGGCCACGCGCACCGGGAGTTCCTGGCGATGGGGGCCGACATCGAGGTCCTGGGGCCGCCGGACCTGCGGGCGCGCCTCGGGGAGACGGCTGCTGCCATGGCCGCCCGGTACGCGGAACCGCCGACCTGACGGGACTACCTCGGACGGGCCTCGCGCGCGCCGGTGAAGACCTCCACGAGGACGATGCCGACCAGCACGCCAGCCTCGATCGCGTTCGCCTTCTTGTCGCTGTACGTCGTCCGGATCTGGCGGACCCGCGCCCGCGGCTTGGCGAACAGGTGATTCTCGGCGGACCAACGGCTGTAGGCGCGACCGCTTGACCACGCGCCGCCCAGGACGGCGCCGAAGAGGGCGAGCGTGGCGACGCCGTTCAGCCGCTTCACCCAGACGTCGCTGTTCAGGCCGGAAGCCCTCGGTGTCGCCATGGCCCATTGAGGATAGAGGACCCCCGTTCGGGACGCTCGCCCTCCCGGGCCCGGGAAGGAGGCTCCTCGCCCGGGAGCGGGAACCAGCGGATGCGCTCGAACTCCGTGGAGAGCGGCGGCTCGATGGGCGGCCCCTCACTCATCGCCTCCGTGTCACGGAGGATGCTCCGCGCCTCCTCGAGGTATCCGGGGAGGGCGTCCTCGGACTCGGTCACGCCGACGCTGCTCCCCGCGATGGCCCCGTCCGTCTCGAACGAGACGTCGCGCAGGGATGTGCGCGGCCATCTGGTGCTGCGAAGGTGGCTCCACAGCCCCGAAGCCGGGTCGAACCGGTACTGGGGAAGCAGCTTCCATCCCTCGTCGGCCACCAGGTGCACCGCCCGCAGGATGTAGTCGAACACGGTCTCGCTGGTGAAGTAGTTGAACCCCAGCCGGGTGAACGAGAGCTTGGCGCCGACGTGCCCGCGCGAGACCTCCGCGTCCATCCGCTCGGACCAGAGGTCGTCGATCGGGTAGGTGCGGTGGATGTACGGTCCCGCGCAGAAGCACCCGCTCCGTGCCTGGATGCCGAACAGGTCGTTCAGCACGGCGGTGACGAAATTCCCGTGGAGCATGCCGGACCCGTGGCGGATGCCGAACGACACGATCGCCAGCCGGTCGGCCGCGGTGTTCCCGAGGATGCGGATGTTGGGATTCTCGCTCCACGAGGCCAGCGCGCGCTGCGCGAAGCGCTCCTCGCGCCGCCGGACCTCGTCGCCGCCGACCGCCTCCTTCAGCGCGAACACCAGCCCCGCGCGGATCGATTCGACGATCGCCGGCGTCCCCCCTCCTCTCGGACCTCCGGGTCCGGGTGGTACGTCTGCCACGTCGGGCTGACGAACAGGATCGTCCCGCCCCCCGGCACCGTCGGGACGCGGTTGCGGAACAGAGACCGCTTCGCGATCAGCACGCCCGGGGTGCCCGGGCCGCCCACGAACTTGTGCGGCGAGAGGAAGACGGCGTCTTTCCACGCGAGGCGGTCGCCGTTCGCGTCGGGCGGCGGGTTCATGTCGATCGGCAGGTACGGACCGGCCGACGCGTAGTCCCAGCAGGCCAGGGCGCCGTACCGGTGCAGGACCGTGGAGACGGCGTCGACGTCGGTCACGATCCCCGACACGTTGGACGCGGCGGCGAAGCTCCCGATCCGCAGGGGCCGGTCGGCGTGGCGGCGGAGCTCCTCCTCGAGGTGCTCGAGGTCCACGCCGCCGGCCGGGTCCTCGCGGATGACGATGACGTCGGCGAACGACTCGCGCCACGGCAGCTCGTTCGAGTGGTGCTCGTATGGACCGACGAACACCACGGGCCGCTGCCCCGGAAGCAACGGGCGTTCGTCCGCGTTCGGCCCCAGGCCGAGGACGCGACGGAGCTTGTCGATCGCGCCGGTCACGCCGGAGCCGCAAAACACTACGACGTCCTCGACGCGCCCGTTCACGGCCCGGTGGATGATTCCGCGGGCCTCTTCCCGGAGCGCGGTCATCTGACGCCCGGTCGCCGACGCCTCCGTATGCGTGTTCGCGTACAGCGGCAGGACGTCCTGCCGGATGTAGTCCTCGATGAAGGACAGGGCCCGGCCGGACGCCGTGTAGTCGGCGTAGACGAGGCGCCGGGGACCGAACGGCCCCTCCAGCACGACGTCATCGCCGATGACCGATCGGCGAATGCGCTCGATCAGCCGTTCTGCCCCGGAACTCCTGAGCGACTCCCCCATTGCAACCTCCCTTCCGGCCCCCGCGCCCCCTGCGAGAGAGGTGAACGACCCTCGCTCGCCCGGTTGGCGGGCGGTCGGTTGCGTGTTTCGGGGAGTCTCCGGCACCGGGCCTGCCCGGCGCGGTGACCGCCGGCACCCATCCGGTGTGCTATCCGGCACACGCCGTCGGAAGGTCGCTGCCGGCGCGATCCGCTCGGCTCAGCCGCGCCTGCGGAAGCCCACGAAGTCCTGTGCGGTCCTGCGGTTGCGCGTGTCCATCCACGCCGCGTAGAACGCGCCGTCCGGGCCCCACGCGTTCCCCGTGTAGTCCCCCATGAAGAACCCGCCGTTCCCGTCGTTGTCGGGGTTCGAGAGGCCCGTTGCGACGCGCCGGTCCTTCCCGAAGCGGACCCCACCGCTGTTGCTGAACGTGGCGTACGCCGCGTACCGGAGGTTGGCCGGATCGTTGCGACGGTCGAGCCACGAGACCCCGACCGTCCCGGTTGGCCCGACCGTGAGCCAGGGGAAGAACTCGTCGCCCCGGGTGCCCGGCGGCGCCACCCGAACCGGCGTTCCCCACGTCCGTCCGCCGTCCGTCGAGGTCGTGACGGCGACGCGCAACCACCGGCCGGCGTCGTAGTAGAAGGCCACGTACAGGGTCCCGCGACGGGAGCCGGAGCCGGTGTCGGCCGCGATCACCGGGATCTCGCTGAGGTCCTCGATGGTGTTCGGCAGGCAGCCGTAGAAGCAGGTCCGCCCGGCGGGAGCCAGCTGGGCGACGGCGATCGTCGCCGGCACCGACCACGTCTTCCCGCCGTCCGTGGACTTCGAGAACTCCAGGTCGCCCTTCGTCCCCGCGCAGAATCCGCGCCTGCCCGCGCCCATGCAGTGCAGCCACGTGACGTACACGTTCCCGTCGCCGTCGATGGCGAGGTCGCTCCACTCCACCTGCTCGGGGAAGACGTTCACCGGGCTCACCTGTGCGGTGCTCCAGGTGCGGCCGCCGTCCGTGGACCGCGAGACGGCGATGAACATCCTCTTGAGCGTGTGATTGAGCTGCGTCGTCGAGATGTACATCGTGCCCACGCGCGGGCTGGTTCGATCGGTGTCGATCTCCAGCCAGTCCTTGTCGGTGAGGCCCCCCTTGTACAGCGGGGGCACGACCCGGCGTGCATGGCTCCACGTGAGGCCGTTGTTGGTCGACTTCTGGAGGTAGATCGCCCCGCTCAGGTGGTTGCAATCGGAGATCGCTGCGACGAACGCCGTGCCGTGCGGGTCGTACGCGACGGTCGGGTCGCCGCACCCGCCCTCGCCCACGAACGGGAAGCAGTGCGTTCGGAACGTGAACCCGCCGTCGCTCGACGTGTAGAAGCCGGTCGTGGACCTGCAGTTGTAGTCGTTGGCGCCGGTCATCACGTCACGGGCGTCGACGGGAGACACGATGATGGGGGTCTCGTTGACGGCGAACCCGCCCTCGGAGGCGCGGACGTTGACCCAGGCTCCGGACTTCTGCGCGGGAGCAGCGACCGCCGGGCTGCCCGCGCCGAACGGCGTGACGGCGAGGGCGATCAGGATCCACGAAACGACGACCAGAGACGGCCGGCGAGCCGTTCCCCTTCCCACGAGAGGGTGTACGGGATCCCCGGCTCGCGGCGATTGCCCGGGCACCGCCCGCGTTCGGCGGGTTCGGCCTAGGATCGGGACCATGGGCAACCCGGTGTCCGACGCGGTGCGCACGATGGTCGCCGTCCGCGACTACGCGGATCGGCCGGTCCCCGATGAGGTCGTGGCGAGGATCGTCGAGGCCGGACATCTGAGCGCCAGCTCGATGAACAAGCAGCCGTGGCATTTCGTCGTCGTCCGAGACCGCGAACGGCTGCAGCAGCTCGCGAGCCTGGTGCAGACCGGTCGCTATGTCTCCGGGGCCGCGGTCGCCGTTGTGGTGGCGGTGGAGAAGGACAGCCCCTTCGGGCTCTCCGATGCCAGCCGCGCGATCCAGTCGATGATGCTGACGGCCTGGGCGGACGGCGTGGGCTCCAACTGGACCGGGTTCAGCGGCATGGGCGAGGTCGCGAACCTGGTCGGGATTCCGGACACGTACGACGTGGTCGCGGTCCTTCCGTTCGGCTACCCGAGGCACCCCGCGAGCCAGGGGCGAAAGAACCGGAAGCCGTTCGGCGAGGTCGTCTCGAAGGAAGCCTTCGGGACTCCGTTCCCCTCGCGTTGACCGGCGGTCCCGCCCATGCCCATCGGCTACCTGCTCACCACGCTGTTCGCCGCGGCGATCACCTCCCTCTCGTTGTGGCCGCGCCCCACGCGCGGACCGCGCGCCACGCCGGCCTTCGTGCTGGAATCCGTCGCCAACGAGCTCCCCTTCGCGGTCTTCTACTGGCTGGTGCTGTCGACGCTCCTCGCCGTCGTCCAGGGAGACATCGACTCGCCGGTCGGCTGGATCGGGCTCGGCGTCGGGGTCGTCACGACCGCGGGCCTCGCCATCGTCGTGCGGCAGGCCGTCGGCGCGCGCGCCGCGCTCGCGGACGCGCTGGCGGCAGGCCTCGGCGCCGACTGGCCCGGCGCCGTTGATCCGGAGCATGCGCCCGGTCTCCGCCCGAGCGCGGCCCTCCGGGGAGCGCTGATCGCGCCGCTCCGCTTCCCTCCGAGGGTCGTTCGGCGCACGCGAAACATCGCCTACGGTCCGGCCGGCAGGCAGAACCAACTCGATCTGTACGGTCACCGGTCCCGTCCCGGCATGTGCCCCACGTTCGTCTACTTCCATCCCGGCGGGTTCTTCAGCGGTCGCAAGAGCCGCGAGGCACGCCCGATCTTCGATCAACTCGTCCGTCACGGGTGGGTGTGCATCAGCGCCAACTACCGGCTCGGCGGAGCCGGCAGTTTTCCCAACAACCTCGTCGACGCGAAGCGCGTCGTCGCCTGGCTGCGCGGCCACGCCGACGAGCACGGCGCCGACCCCGGGACCGTGATCGTCGCCGGGGGCTCGGCCGGCGCTCACCTGGCCGCCATGTGCGCGCTCACCGCGAACGACCCGCGGTTCCAGCCCGGATTCGAGGACGCCGACACGTCCGTCGCCGCGGCGATCGGTCTCTACGGCTACTACGGTCCGGCCCCAACTGGTGAGGGCATCCCGTCGTCGCCCTGCGACTACGTCCGCGCGGACGCGCCTCCGCTCCTCGTGATCCACGGCGAGCGCGACCCCATGGTTCCGGCGAACGAGGCTCGGCGCTTCGCCGAGCGGTTGCGGGGCGCGTCCTCGAACCCGGTCGTCTACGCGGAGCTGCCCGGAGGACAGCACAACTTCGACCGCTTTCCCTCGATCCGCTGCGCTGCGGTCGCGGACGGGATGGAGGCCTTCACCGCCTGGGTGCGATCGACGCGACGGTCGTGACCTGGAAGGTGATAGGGCCGAGAGTCCCGGCGGTCAGCTCGGAGAGGCGTGGACGCAGAGCGCCCCGGGGAACTCCCGGGGCGCCCTGTGTGCTGCGACTCTGAAGGACCGTCGCCGTTAGGTCTTTCCCGCCATGTGGATGGGAATGGCCTTCGGCTCAAGAGCCTCCGGGGCCTTGGGAAGAGGCACCGTGACTTCCAAGACGCCGTCGCGGTACTCCGCGCGGATGGCGGCTTCCTCGACCCCCTTGGGGATGCGAACGATCCGCTCGAAGGAACCGTACGTGCGCTCCGTCCGAACGTAGTCGATCTCCTCCACCTTCTCCGAACGGATCCGCTCACCGCGGATGAACAGCATGTCGTTCTCCACGGTGACCTTCACCTTGTCCGGCTCGATCCCCGGGATCTCTGCGTGGACGATCAGGGCCGAGTCGCGCCTGAACACGTCGACCGGCACGAAGACCGTCTCCGTCAGGAATGGGGCGGCCGGAAGGGCGAAGAAGGGCCGGAAGACGTCCTCGAAGGGACGCTCCAAGGCGCCGAAGTCCTTCCATACCTCGAGCTTCATGGATTCCACCTCCTTCCCTCACCACGACGGTAGGCGCGCTCCCCGGACCTTCACATGGCCGGTCGGCCCGTCCGATTTGGGACCAGCCGCCTCAGGCGATGACCTCGACGACATCGCCGTCCGCGACGGGGTGATCGCGTCCGACGCGCTGGCCGGCGAAGCGAACGGAGTCGCCCCAGATGCGGCCGCCGACGGCGCCCTCGGCCAGCTCGCCGTGGAGCGCGGCGGCCACGTCCTCCACGGTCGCGCCGGCGCGCAGCGCGAGCGGGTCGGCCTCGCCCGATCCCGGGCGGCGCGTGAAGACCCGGATGAGACCCGTCAGGTTCCAGATCTCTTCCCGGAGGGCGTCGAGCCGCTCGTCGTCCAGCACCGAGACACCGATCACTGGTAGACCGGGGGCCGCGGATCGCAGGCGCTCGAGGACCTCCCGCTCGTCGCGGCCCACGTCGTCCAACTTCGTGGCCACCAGCAGCGACGGCTTCTCGATCCCGGCCGCGGCGACCTCTGCGCGGACGTCCAGGAGCGCGTCGAGCGTCGCCGAGGCCTCGTGGCAGTAGACGATGGCGTCCGCGCCACGGAGCACGCCGAGCAGCGCCCGCCCGCCGCCCCGATCCTCGGCCGCGCCGGAGATCAGCCCGGGGATCTCGACCAGCTGCACGAGCACGCCGCGGATCCGCGTCAGCGCCGGAACGGGTCGGAGCGTGGTGAACGGATAGTCGCCGGTCTTGATCTGGATGTTCGACAGGGCTTGCAACAGCGAGGACTTGCCGGCGTTGGGCGGACCGACGAACGCCACTTGCGCAACGCCTTCTCGCCGGACGGCGATCGAATCCCGGTTGACGACCTTGGCGCGGACACGGCTGCGCTCGATCTCCGCGGTGACCCACTTGCGAATGTCGGCATAGGGACCGTTCTTGTAGCCGGGGAGATCGGCGAGGATCGCCCGCAATTCGCGGATGCGGTCGCTGCCGTCCTTCCCGTCGATACGGCGCTTGATGACCTGCATCTGGACCTGGTGTGGCATGGGCACGACGATTCCCTCCTGGTGAGCTCTCAGCAGAGGGAGGCCGGAGCGCGACGACCTCGCGGACGGAGCCCGCGGTCGTGGCGAACGGCGCCTGCCCGCTGCTTCCCTTGGCGCCTGGGTTCGGGAAGCAGCGAGCTAGTGGCTTTGCCTGTGCACCTCCAGGCGCCAGCAGATCTCAGGTCGAAGTGCCATACCGGGCAGCATCGTAGCCGTTTCGAGCGGATCGAGGAAGCCTCCACGCGAAACCGGCCGGGGTCACCGCACGCGTTCGCTCACCACGAGGCAATGGAGTACCGTGTCCCCAGCGGGCGTAATCACGCGTCCCGCGGTCCCGGCTTCCCGGCTCGGCGGAGTGAACCTTCTCGCGGACGAGGGCGTTCGAACTGAAGAAGCGGCCACGCCGGGTCACCGTGATCCATGTTCGATGTGGGGGTACGCATGATCGCAGCGCTCGCATTCTTCTGGTGGCTGGTGTTCGTCGTCTTCTGGATCGTCTTCCTCACCCTCACCATGCAGATCGCCCGGAGCAAGGGCCACAGTCCGCTCCTGTGGGGTCTTCTGGCCTGCTTCCTCCCGGGGATCACCGTCATCATCGTGCTGCTCCTTCCGGCTCGCGTGCAGGCGTAGCGCGCGAACGCGAAGCGATTCGGCCAACGCAGGGAACAATCAGAGGGAGGCGATCACGATGGAGACGACGGCAACCCGCCCAACTGACGAGGACGTGGCCACGAACGGGCCCGGGAAGAAGGACAGATCGGGACGAGCCCACCCGACCCCCGAGCAGCGAGCCGCACGAGGGAAAGCTGCGCGGAAGACCGTCCCGCGCTCCAGCCACGGCGAGTGGACGGCGCCCGCCGGTCGGCCGGACCCGATCGACATCCTGGAGGCCCAGGCGGAGAGCCGGGTGCAAGAGCTCGTCCCCATTCGGAACGGGAGGATGGTCTCCTCAGCGTTCGCCTTCTACCGGGGCGCGGCCGCAATCATGGCGTCGGACCTGGCCACCACGCCGCGGTCCGGGATCACCGTGCAGGCGTGCGGCGACGCGCACGTCTCCAACTTCGGCCTGTTCGGGTCGCCCGAGCGCGAGCTGCTGTTCGACATCAACGACTTCGACGAGACCCTCCCCGGCCCGTGGGAGTGGGACGTGAAGCGCCTTGCGGCAAGCCTTGCGATCGCCGGGCGGAACAACGGGTTCCCGGCCAAGCGGCGCCGGGAGATCGCTCTGCGCGCGGCTGCGGGCTACCGGACCGCGATGTGGCAGTTCGCGGCCATGCGCAATCTGGAGGTCTGGTACGCGAACCTCCACGTCCAGGAGGGGCTTCCCCGCCTGCGGGCCATGCTCGACAAGCAGAGCGTCAAGGACGCCGAAAAGCTCGTCGGGAAGGCACGGACCAAAGACAGCATGCAGGCGTTCGAGAAGCTCACGCACGTCGTCGACGGCGAGCGGCGGATCATCAGCACCCCACCCCTCGTCGTTCCCGTCGAGGAGCTGTTCTCCGCCGAGCTGGTGGACACGCTGAACGAGTCGTTCCACACGCTGATCCGGACGTACCGGCGGAGCCTGCTCGTTGACCGCCGGCACCTCCTGGAGGATTTCCGGTTCGCGCACATCGCCCGCAAGGTGGTCGGCGTGGGGAGCGTCGGAACCCGAGCCTGGATCGTCCTGATGCTCGGCCGCGACGGCCAGGACCCGCTCTTCCTGCAGGCGAAGGAGGCGCAGGCCTCGGTGCTCGAGTCCTACGTCGGCAAGAGCCAGTACTCGCACCACGGCCAGCGGGTGGTCGAGGGGCAGCGCCTGATGCAAGCCGCCAGCGACATCTTCCTGGGCTGGGAGCGCTACACCGGACCCGACGGGGTGACGCGCGACTTCTACCTGCGCCAACTCCGCGACTGGAAGGGCTCGTGGGCCCCCGAGGCGATGATCCCCGAGGTCATGGGCGTCTACGGCGAGATGTGCGGGTGGACGCTTGCACGGGCACACGCGCGCTCGGGCGACCGGATCGCCATCGCGTCCTACCTGGGGTCGGGCGACTCCTTCGACCGCGCCATCGCGGAGTTCTCCGAGGCGTATGCCGACCAGAACGAGCGAGACCACAGCGCCCTGACGCAGGCGATCCAGTCGGGGAGGGTGAAGGCGACGCTGGAGATCTGATCCGCCCGGGCCCCAGTCCGAATCAGCTTCCCTGCGCCCCTTCGGCGCGCGCCTGTGGGGACGGTCGCTGCCCGGCCAGGGCGTGCCGCCTCCAGGGCAGCATCCCCTCGATCTCGATGTCGAGCGAGAAGCTGAGGAACGTCCGGATGGAGACGATGATGCCCAGCACGGCGACGTTCTCCAGCGTCGGCTGGACCGCGATGGTCCGGATGAGGTCTGCCGCCACGAGGATCTCCAGCGCGAGCAGCACGCTCCATCCGAAGTAGTTGCGCAGCACCCGGTAGCTTGCCGGGCCGTTGCGCGTTCGCGCGAACGACTGGAGCGACCGTTCGATCGCCATGAGGAAGCCGAAGGCCAGCACCGCCACGCCGATGATCTCGAAGACCTTCGAGATCCAGTCCATCGCCTTGATGAAGTTCACGCGCCTCTCCCTCTCCCTGCCCCGCTTACTCTATGCGTCGCCGGAGACGCCGCTCACGCCGGAGGAGGCCCGCCATCGGCCGTCAGCGAGTCGCGGAGCGCGGCCAGTTCCCGATGGATCTCGGTCAGCTCCTGCCGGAGCCGGTCATCGTCGCGCGCCGTCTGCTCCTGCCCCGTGTCCGGGCCACGATCCGTGACCAGCAGGCTCGCGAGGATGCTGGCCAGCGCCCCGATGATGCCGATGCCGGCGAACATCACGAACGCCGCGGTGATCCTGCCGCCGGTGGTGGTCGGAAAGAAGTCCCCGTACCCGACCGTCGTGATGGTCACGATGGACCACCAGAGTGCTTCGCCACCGGTCTTGATGTTGGCGTCCGGCGAGCCGCTCTCGAACTGCAGCTCAGCGATGCTGGCCACCACCAGGACGATGCCAGCGGCAAGGATCGTGATGAACGCCGCGTACTGGCCCCGGTGGGCGAGCAGGTCGTCGACCAGCTCTCGCTTGTTCTCTCCGCGCAGCAGGCGGGTGATGCGCGCCAGACGGCTGAGGCGGGCGAGACGCAGCAGGGCGGTGAACTTGAAGAACCCGAAGCTCGGGACGGACCCGATCAGGTCCAGCCACCCTCGTTCCCCGAAGAAGTACTTGCCCCCGGCCCGACGCAGGCGCATGAAGAAGTCGATCAGGAACACGACGCAGATGACGTTGTCGTAGACCTCGAGCAGGGTCGTCGTCGCCGAGTTCAGCGGCAACACGAGCAGCACCATGACGACGAGGGAGAGCACAGTGAGGACCAGGATGAAGATGTCGTACGCGTGGCTCTTTCCCGCGTCGCCATCCGGCGCCGCCGGCGTGCTCGTCCCCTCTGCCTGCACCAGAGGAACGCTACCTCGGCGGACGGCCCGAACCTATCAACGATCTGAGAAGGCGCGCCGGATGGCGCCGGCCTACTCCCGTGCCAGCATGGCCTCTGCCTCGCGCTCCAGATTGAGGAAGGGCTCGCCGCTCACGTCGACGGCCAGCCGCTTGATCGTGCCGCCCGTGAATCGGAACGGCGACTCGCCCGGGTAGTCGTCGGTGACCGCCTCCCCGCTGTCGCGGCCGACGCACAAACCCTCGCCCGCGAGCGAGAAGAACCCCGGCTGGGTCTTGATGCGTCCCTCGCCGACCTTGTGGTCGCCGTGATACAGGGACAGGATCCCCGTGGCCACGCCGGGCGGATCCTCTCCGTCCTTGTCGAACGACGCCGACAGGATCAGGTTCTCGCCGGTGGGAACATCCTCGGTGCCGTCGATCCGCTGCTCCACCATTCCGACGAAGTTGTAGACGTAGTGGAGCCGGTTGCCCTTCACGTAGAGCGCGTGCCCGCCGAACCGCGCGCCGTGGGCGAACAGCACTCCCTCTGCCCCGGGCGCGGGGATGTCGACCAGCGCGCCGATCGCGTACGAGCGGTTGCGGATGTTGACCGACTGCGATTCGGGGACGTCCGCGGTGTCCGGGAAGTACACGTAGCGGGCGCGCGGCGGCGAGAGCAGGGGTCGCGGCGTCAGGATGATCTCGAGCGCCGACCGGTCGTCGAGCGGGAAGGCGCCGTTGCGACCCGCTTCGGCGAACCACAGGTTCACGAGCTCCCGCACCTTGTCGGGCTGCTCTTCGGCCAGGTTGTGGAGCTCGGAGCGGTCGACGTCCGTGTGGTACAGCTCCCACTCGTCGTCGTTGAAGTTGCTCCAGCCCGCGATCGTCGGGTGGGAGGTGACCGCTTTCCACCCGTCGTGCCAGATTCCACGCGACCCGAGCATCGAGTAGAACTGCGTCGCCCGTGCGGATGGAGCCGAGGCGTCGTCGAAGCTGTACCTCATGCTCACTCCGTCGAAGGCGGCCTGCACGTGTCCCTTGATCGCCTCGGGCGGTTCGACGCCCAGGCAGTCCAGGATCGTCGGCACCATGTCGATGGCATGGTGGTACTGCGCTCTCAGCTCGCCCTTGGCCTTCATCCCCGCCGGCCACGAGATGATGCACGCGTCGGACGTGCCTCCGTTGAACTCGTAGCGCTTCCACATCTTGAAGGGCGTGTTGAACGCCATGGCCCACCCGTTCGAGTAGTGGTTGTAGGTCTTCGGGCCGCCCAGCTCGTCGAGCATCGCGAGGGCCGAATCCAGGTCGTCGGGCATGCCGTTGAAGAGCCGGTTCTCGTTCACCGATCCGTTGGGTCCGCCCTCGCCGCTCGCGCCGTTGTCGGAGACGAGGATCACGACCGTGTTCTCGCGCTCCCCGGAGAACTCCAGGAAGTCCAGGAGCCGCCCGATGTGGTGGTCCGCGTGCGCGAGGAACCCAGCGTAGACCTCGGCCATCCGGGAGAAGAGCTGCTTCTCCCCGTCGGACAGCGAGTCCCACGGCTTGGTGACGTCCATCAGCGGGAACGGCTTGCCGTCGGGCCCGGAGCGCGTCTCGGGCGTGCCGATCGGGTTGATCGGCGGCAGCTCGGTGTCGGGCGGGACGATGCCCAGTTCCTTCTGACGAGCCAGCGTCTGCTCGCGCAGCGCCTCATACCCCATGTCGAACCGGCCCTTGAACTTCTCGATCCACTCCTTCGGCGCGTGGTGCGGCGCGTGGCACGCCCCCGGCGCGTAGTAGAGGAAGAACGGCTTCTCCGGCGCGATCGCCTTCGCGTCCTTGATGAACTCGAGCGCCTTGTCGGTGATGTCGTCGGTGAAGTGGTAGCCCTCCTCCGGCGTCGTGGGCGGGTCCACGGGATGGTTGTCGTAGACGAGCTCGGGGTACCACTGGTTCGTCTCGGCGCCCAGGAACCCGTACCAGCGCTCGAAGCCCCGGCCGCTCGGCCAGTTCCGCCGCGTCGAGGCCACGTTCATCTCATCGGACGGGCACAGGTGCCACTTGCCGACCATGTAGGTGTTCCATCCGAGCTCGCCGAGGATCTCGGGGAGCATGCCGTTCTCGGGCGGGATCGTGCCGCTCGCATTGGGGAATCCGATCGCGGCTTCGGTGATGCACGCCATGCAGTTCCGGGTGTGGTTGCGGCCGGTCAGCAGGCACGACCGCGTGGGCGAGCAGAGCGCCGTCGTGTGGCACTGCGTGTAGCGAACGCCGTCCGCCGCAATGCGGTCGATGTTCGGCGTCTCGATCGGTCCGCCGTAGCTGGCCATGGCCGAGAAACCGACGTCGTCGAGCACGATGTAGACGACGTTCGGCGCGCCGTCGGGCGCCTTGGGCGGTTCGAAGGGGGACCAGTCGGGCTTCGAGTCCCGGATGTCGACGTTGATGACACCTTCGAATGGCTTCGCCGTCATCTCGTCCCTCCTCGTTTCGCGCCGAATCGGTGCAGGGCCGCGCGAGGCAGGCTCCTGCCCGGTCCATCTCAGTGGAGCCTGGCAAACCCGAGGTGACGAGACGTCACCCCATTCAGGTGAGCGCCCTCCGCCACGTCGGACGGGAGATCGACCTGCCGGCCTCGGGTCGGCGCGAGTGGCGTCGCCCGAGCCGACGCAACGAGGGAAGCGAGTCTCCGAAGATCGCTGTACGGTCGGAGCAGGGGGATGATGCCGGCCCCGACCAGACCGAGGAATCCGGCGACCGTACGAAAGGAGAGATACATGGAAGACGAGTTGAGGGAGGCAGCCGCAGAAGCCGGCGCCGACGCGGTCGACGAGGCCATCGCCGCTCGGGCGCTCCACGAGGACGCCGTAGCCAAGGCCACGGCCGCGGTCGAGCTCGAAGCCGCCGCCGAGGAGCTTGCCGCCGAGGCGGTGGTCGAGGAAGCCGCCGCGGAAGAGCTTGCCGTCGATGCAGAGGTGGATACCGAGGTGGCCGGGCTGCTCGCCGACGCCGCGGAGGAGGACGACACCGAGGACTGAGGAGCGGACGTGCGGCTGACCCAGATCACGCGCTATCCAGTCAAGTCGCTGCAGGGCGAGGTCGTGTCGAGCGCGGAGATCGAGCGGGACGGGCTGCGCGGCGACCGCTGCTGGGGCATCAGTGACGAGACCACCGGGAAGGTTCTCACCGGGCGCCGTGCCCCCCACCTGCTTTTCGCGAGTGCGGCCCTGGCGCTCGACGGCACGCCGGTGATCACGCTGCCCACAGGCCCGACGTGCTCAGGGCCTGGCACACAGACCGACGCGGCGCTTTCGGAGTGGCTCGACAAGCCGGTACGGCTCGTGAGTTCGATGGGCGCGCCGGGCGCCCGGGCAGAGTACTTCGCCGATGCCACGGACGATGCGAGCGAGGCCATCGAGTGGACCATGCCCGCCGATCGGTTCGTCGACGCGCAGCCGCTCCTCGTTCTGACGACTGCGAGCCTGCGCACCGCGGCCGCCCTCCACCCGGAAGGCGACTGGCAGCTGCGCCGGTTCCGTCCGAACCTCGTCGTGGATGTCGACGGGGATGGGTGGGTCGAGGACGCCTGGTGCGGGCGGTCGATTCTGCGCATCGGTTCCGTGGAGCTACGGCCGCAGGAGCCCTGCATCCGCTGCACGATGGTCACCCGCCCTCAGCCCGACTTCGAGGAAGACCGAGACATCTTCCGCACGCTCGCTCGCCATCACGGCGGCCGCTTCGGTGCCTGGACGGCAGTCACGGCCGGCGGGACCGTTCGCGTCGGTGACGAGGTCTGCCTCGAACCCCGGTAGCTCTCGGCAGCCCGGTAACTACGGATGGAAGGCCCGTTCTTCTGTCGTGGAGGTGAGGGGAGTCGAACCCCTGACCTCTGCCGTGCGAAGGCAGCGCTCTACCACTGAGCTACACCCCCGAAGGGACCCCTAGGCTACCAACCTCGATCACCGGGGCGAGGGAGCTCGCGCCTGCATTTAGGCCTGGTCGCCGTCGCCGAGCAGCCGGCTGTGGCGGTCGAGCGAGGCGCGCAGCTGGTCCTGGATGATCGACGTCGTGAGGTCGCCGCGCGTCTTCTCGATAAGGCTGCGCGCCACATCGGTGGAGCGCCGGAGGTTCCCGGTCACGGCATCGGGATAGTCCATCGTCACCAGCATCCCGTACATGTCGTCCATCGCCGCCAGGATGCGCTCGCCCTCGGCCACGTGGCCGCGGCGAAGCAGGTCGAGGATCGCGCGGCGGCCCTCGCCGATCGACTCGGCCATCCCGTTCAGGTACGGCCCGAGCCCGACGCCGATCTCGTCCGGGCCGGCAACCGCCTCGCCCAGCACCAGCAGCTCGGTGAGGCGCGCCTCGGCGTACTCCTTCTCGGAGTCCTCGATGAACCCGGCGTAGAGCACCTGCGGGTGGTCCGCCAGCGCGTCGCGCCCCTCGTCGAGCGCGGCGCGCGAATCGTCCATGAGCTTGTGGGCGGCGTCGAACTCGCCGCGGTGGATCGCGCGGATCGCGTTCGCCGACGCGCGGATCGAGCGGCGGGCTGCCGGCAGCGCGCGCTCGCGCGCGGCCACGCGCTTGTCCATGCGGCTTCGAACGATTCCGGAGACGTGAGAGAGATCCATGGGACGCTGATTCTTCTACATCCGAAGGATCGGGGCCAGACGGATCCGGCCAGATCGACCCGGGAAGGAAGCTCGGTCAGCGACCAGCGCCGACGGCGGCCCGGAGCTCCTCCAGGTCGATCTCGTCGGAGCGGTGGACGATGACGTGGCAGTCGTCCTCGATGAAGGAGCGCTCGTCGATCGCCTCAGCGGCGACCGCGGCCAGGGCGGGAACAGGAGCGGCGACCGGGAATTCGGCCTCCGGCTCGGCCTCGGCGGCGCGCGCCTTGCGGGCTGCCAGGACCCGTACCCGCTCGCTCTCCACCACCTGCACCCGGGCCAGAAGCACCGTGTACGCGAGGAGCAGGCCCAGGAGCACGACGCCCGGTACGAGCATGCCGTGGAGCGGCGGGAACAGGCCCATGAGAATGAAGAGACCGCTCACCTCGGCGAGTCCAGCAAGGATCCGGCGGCGGCGGCGGCGGATTCGGGCCTTCGAGAGGTCCCGGAAGTCCCTGATGGGAGCCCCCTTGCGGGGCATCACGACCCATCGTCCGGGTCCTCTTCGTTGTGTCTCTGCCAGTAGATCCATACTTCGCTCAAACTCCTCGACACTCGACCCGGACGTGCCGAACCTACCTACGGGAAGGAGGAAGATTCCCCAGATGATGACCAACCCGGCCACGAAAATCCAACCCAACCCCACCCCTCCTGCGGTCGTCTCCCCGGTGAGACCACAACATGTGGGCTGGGAAGAGAGGGTAGCACCCAAGATCTGGCCCGAGCAATTACATCGGTGAAATTCGGTGCCTACGCACGCAGAGGGGGCGGTTCAGATCCCTCCGGTAATCCCCGCTCTTCCCGCCGGACTTGGCCACCAGGTGCAGGCCCGTGATCTCGGCGGAGCGGTCGAATTGCTTGGTCGCGTCGTACACGGACAGCGCGGCGACGCCCGCGGCCGTCAGGGCCTCCATCTCCACGCCGGTCCGGTCGCGGGCCTTCACGGTGGCCTCGACCCGGATGGTCCCGGCCGCCTGGTCGGGCTCGACCACGACCGAGGCGCTGGTCAGGGCGATGGGGTGACAGTAGGGAAGCAGGTCCGAGGTCCGCTTCGCGGCCATGAGACCGGCCACCTTGGCGGCCTCGAGCGGGTTCCCCTTACGGTGCCCCGCCAGGAGGCCGGCAACGGCGTCGGACGTGGTCCGCAGGATGCATTCGGCCACGGCGACGCGCTCGGTGACCTCCTTGTCGCCGACCTCGACGATGTTCGCCGGTCGCGCCGCAGGGTCCCCGGCGGGTGCGGGCTCGTTCACCCCTCGTCCTCGAGCGCGCGGAAGAGCATCACGCGCGCCTTCGCGCCGGCCGGCATCGTACCGACGCCCTGCGGGATGATCGCCAGGCCGTTGGCCTTCGCCACCGTGCTGATGAGGTTCGACTGCCCCGGCCCGGTCGAGGCAGCGTGCCACTCGCCGCCCAGGCGCGTGACACGCACGCGCGCGAACACCATCCGCTCCGTCGGTCCGGAGACGTCGGTCTCGAGGATCGCCGAGACCTCGGGACGGAAGATGTCGCTGCGGCCCATCATCTTCAGCAGCGCCGGCCGGATGAACACCTCGAAGGACACGAACACGGAGACGGGGTTCCCCGGGAGGCCCCAGTACGGCTTCCCCTCGATCGCGCCGAACCCCTGCGGCATGCCGGGCTGCATGGCCACCTTGTAGAACTCGATGTCGCCACGGCGGAAGAACGCCTTCTTCACCACGTCCCGCTCGCCGACCGACACGCCGCCGGAGGAGATGAAGCAGTCGGCTCGAATGGCGAGCCCGAGGACGGTCTCGCGCAGTTGCTCGACGTCGTCGCGGACGATGCCCCCCATGAACGGCTCGGCCCCGGCCTCGCGCAGCCCACCGAACAGGGTGAACGCGTTCGAGTCCCGGATGAGCCCGAAGGACGCCGGCCGGCCCGGCTCGACCAGCTCGTCCCCCGTCGAGATGATCACCACGCGCGGACGGGGATGCACGAGCACGGACGAGTAGCCCGCGCTCGCCAGCAGACCCAGCTCGGGGGCGGAGACGCGGCGCCCCTTCGGGACCAGCACGGTGCCTGCCTTCACGTCCTGGCCGGCCGGGCGGATGAACGAGCCCTGCGCGTTCCCCCGAAGGATGAGCACAGATTCGCCCTCCAGGGTCGTGTCCTCGACCGGGACGATCGTGTCGGCGCCGGCCGGGACCGGCGCGCCGGTCGCGATCCGGATCGCCTCGTCCAGACCCACGGTCGCGTCGGGCTGCTGGCCCGCCGCGACGCGGCCGACGATGCGGAGTCGCACCGGGTTCTGCGCGGTGGCCTCGGCCACGTCGGCCGAACGAACGGCGAACCCGTCCATGGCCGACGAGGAGAACGGCGGCAGGTCGAGCTGCGCGCTCACGTCGCCCGCCAGGACGCACCCCTGCGCCTCCTGCAGCGGCAGCTCGATCGGCTGCAGGATCGGCACGCGATCGAGGATCCACTTCCGCACCTCGTCCACCTGGCGCATGGGCTCGTCGCCGCCGTGGTCGTGGTGGCCGGGCGCCCCCGCGGCAGCCGGAGGCGCGATGGGCGGCGGGGCGGCGGCCGGCGCGGACGGCTGCGGCGCGGGAGCCTGCGGCGCCGGCGGGCTCGGCTCCTGGGTGGCGGGAGCCTCCGGCGGCGGTTGCGGCGGTGCCGGAGAAAGAGGCGGCGCGGCCGGCGCGTCCTGAGGCGGGCTGCCCCAGACGGCGTCCGGGTCGACCGGCTCGCGCTTCTGGGGCTTCGGCTCGTCGATCTCGAAACCAGACATGGCTACCCAGAGCCTAGAGCAGCTTGCGCCGCTGGACGAAGTCGATCAGGAACTCGCGGAAGCCCGGCCCGAGGTCTTCGCGCTCGGCCGCGAGCTCGACCGTGGCGCGCAGGTAGCCGAGCTTGTTGCCCACGTCGTAGCGAACGCCCTCGAACACGTAGGCGTACACGGCCTGCTGGACGGCCAGCAGGTTGAGCGCGTCGGTCAGCTGCACCTCGCCCTTCATGTCGGGCGGCGTGACGCGCAACGCGTCGAATATCTCCGGCGTCAGGACGTAGCAGTGCACGATCGCGAGGTTGGAGGGCGCCTCCTCGGCGGGTGGCTTCTCCACGACGCCGGTCGCACGCACCAGGTTGTCCGCCACGAACTCGCCCGCGACCGCCCCGTACAGATGGATCTCCGACCGGGGCACCTCCTGCACGGCGATCACGCTGCGGCCGTACGTGTCGTACACGCCGATCATCTCGCCCAGCGGGTTCCCGGAGACCACGATGTCGTCGCCCAGCAGGACGGCGAACGGCTCGTCCGACACGTGCGACTCCGCGAGCGCGACGGCCGCGCCCAGGCCCAGCGGCTCGGGCTGGCGGATGTAGTGCACGCGCGCCAGATCGGAGATCTCGCGCACCGCCTTCAACTCGTCGAACTTGCCCACCTGCTCGAGCCGCGTCTCCAGCTCGATCGAGCGGTCGAAGTGGTCCTCGATCGTCCGCTTGCCGCGGCTGGTGATGATGAGGATGTCGTCGATCCCGGCCCGGACGGCCTCCTCCACCACGTACTGGATGGCCGGCTTGTCCACGACGGGGAGCATCTCCTTCGCTTCGGACTTCGTCGCAGGAAGGAACCGGGTTCCGAGCCCGGCCGCGGGGATGACGGCCTTCTTGACCTTCATGGCAGCACCTGCCTCCGAAGGGGGAAACGGAGTCTAGCCCCAGCGGAAGCCCGTGGGAACCATCAGCCTAGGATGGGCTCATGACGGGAGCGGACAGGGTCTCCCGGGACCTGCTGGAGGCGAAGGAAGCTCTCCGGCGGCGGATGCTCGCGGCGCGGAACACGATCCCGGCCCGCGAGCGGATGCGCCGCAGCGAGGAGATCGCCCTGCGGGTCGTGCGGCTGCCCGAAGCCGAGCGCGCGGGCCGCGTGTTCACGTTCATCTCGTTCGGCAGCGAGGTCTCGACCGGGCCGCTCATCGCGGCCTTCCGCGAGCGGGGCGCGCGCGTGGCGGTCCCGGTGCTCGAGGGCGGGCGGATGGACGCCGCCGACCTGGCGGAGGGGGCGGCGCTGGTGCCGTCTGGGTACGGCGCATTGGAGCCGGCCGAACGCGTGCCGGTGCGGCCGGAGGAGATCGACCTGGCCATCACGCCGGGGCTGGCCTTCGACCGCTCGGGCGGGCGACTGGGGTACGGCGGCGCCTACTTCGACACGTTCCTGCCGCGGCTGCGGCGGGATTGCGCGGTCGTCGCAGTCGGCTTCGCCGAGCAACTCGTCGACGCCGTGCCGGTCGGGCCGTCCGATCGGGCCGTGAGCGTGGTGGTCACCGACCGGGAGGTCGTACGCCCATCCTCGGACGACCCCCTCTTATAATCGGTCGCATGCCCACCTACGAGTACGCCTGTCAGTCGTGCGGCCGGCACGTCGAGGTGTTCCAGAAGTTCAGTGAGGACGCGCTGACGACGTGCGAGGTCTGCGGCGGACCGCTGCGCAAGGTGTTCCACCCGGCGGGCATCCTGTTCAAGGGGTCGGGCTTCTACGCCACCGACTCGCGGCGCTCCAGCTCCACCAAGGGCGGCGACTCGAAGCGGGACTCCGGGTCGAAGTCGTCGGACTCGAAATCGGATTCGGGGTCGAAGTCCTCGGACTCGAAATCGGATTCGGGGTCGAAGTCCTCGGACTCGAAATCGGATTCGGGGTCGAAGTCCTCGGACTCGGGGTCGTCGAGCTCCTCTTCCTCGGACTCGTCGTCCTCCTCGGGATCGTCCACGGAGAAGCCGTCGGGAACGTCGAAGGAGAAGTCTGCGTGACGGATCCGGCCGAGGTCGGCGTCTTCGGCGGGTCCGGTTTCTACTCCTTCCTGGACGACGTCGAACAGGTCGCCGTCGACACGCCGTACGGCCCGCCGTCGGCGCCCGTGTCGATCGGGACGATCGCCGGACGGCGCGTCGCCTTCATCCCGCGCCACGGCCTGAAGCACGAGTTCCCGCCGCACACCGTGCCCTACCGGGCGAACCTCTGGGCGCTCAAGGAGCTCGGAGTGGAGCGCGTGTTCGGCCCGACGGCCGTCGGGTCGCTGCAGCCGGGCGTCCGCCCCGGCCACTTCGTCGTGAGCGATCAGCTCGTCGACCGCACGAGCGGGCGGGTGACGACGTTCTACGACGGGCCGGTCACGACCCACGTCTCCTTCGCGGATCCCGTACTGCCCGGTGCTGCGCGAGGTCGCGCTGAAGTCCGCGGAGGACCAGGGCGTCACGGTGCACGCGCGCGGGACCCTGGTGGTGATCGAGGGGCCGCGGTTCTCGACGCGGGCCGAGTCGCGCTTCTACGCCCAGCAGGGCTGGGAGATCATCAACATGACGCAGTTCCCGGAGGCGCTGCTCGCCCGCGAGCTGGAGATGTGCTACGCGAACATCTCGCTGGTCACGGACTACGACGTCGGGGTCGAGGGCGAGGTCGACGCGGTCAGCCACGAAGAGGTGATCCGCGTGTTCCAGGAGAACCTCGGACGCCTTCGCGACCTGCTGTTCACGGCCATCGAGCGGCTACCCGAGGGGCGCGAGTGCCCGTGCGGGACGGCGCTGGCGAACGCGCGCTTCGAGGTGTAGCCGCGGCGGCCCGGACGGCCGCCCGGAGCACCTCCCCGATCCTGATGGTCGTGACGCTCGCGCTGTCGCGTGCACGTCGTCCCCCCGACCGGGTGGAACGAGCGCGAGCGTCGCGCCGACGACGCGCTGCCGACGGGGCAGGGGGTCGCGAGGATCTACCCGCGGGTGATCGGGGCGGCCTACGGCGACGGCCGCCCCGAGGTTCTTCGTCAAGCTCTCGGCGATCCTCTTTCACGTGGGCGGCCAGCGACGCTGCACATCACGGCCGCCCATCCTGCCCTACTACCAGTTGGAGTGCGGCCCGGTCCATGCCTGACGAGGTCTCTCTCCGGAGTGTGCGCTCCGTCATAACGCCCCGCGTTCGTTCCGGAGTAGCGTCCTCTCTCGGCTCCGCTCCTCCCCCGGAAGGGAACCGCACGTGGGACGGAGATGGTCGCGTGCCTCGCGGGTCTACGCCACGGCGTCGCTCGTCTGCGCGGCGCTGGCCGGGGCGTCGGCGAACGCGTACCTGGGTCGGGCGGCCGCAGCGTCGGGACTGAACGGTCCCGCCGTTCCGGTCGTGGCGGCGCGGTCGGCCGTCGCCCGTGGCGCGACCCTGCGGACCGACCAGCTCGGCCTGACGCACGTCCCGAAGCCGTTCGCGCCGCCCGGCGCTCTCACGCGCGTCTCCCAGGCCGCCGGCCGGGTTGCCCTCGCGGCCCTCGCCCCGGGCGAGGTGGTGACCGAGACCCGGCTGGGTCGCGTACGGGAGGGCCCGGTGGCGTCGCTCACGCCCGAGGGGCTCCGGGCCTTTGCCGTACCGACTACGTTGCCGCGCGGGGCCGTGGTCGCCGGCGACTACGTCGACGTGCTCGCCACGTACACGTCGGGCCGGCCGCACACGGAGGTGGCCGCCACCGACGTGCAGGTGCTGATGGTGCTGGGCCCGCCGACGGCAGCATCCGGAGACCCCG
Organism: uncultured Actinomycetota bacterium; assembly: GCA_963770955.1. Taxonomy (GTDB): domain Bacteria; phylum Actinomycetota; class UBA4738; order UBA4738; family UBA4738; genus DASPTB01. The sequence goes on along the minus strand of CAVYRK010000004.1, from coordinate 33,167 downwards.
CGGGGCTCTCCGCGGGCGCCGGTGAGGCGCGGAGCATGCTGATCGTCCTCGTGTCGACCGACCAGGAAGCCGGGCTCGCCTCGGCCACGGCGTTCGCCGTGCTGTCGATCGCCGTCCTCTAGGGGATCCGGGTGGCCCGGCCGACCCGCACGTCGACGCCGGGCGAATAGAGCACCAGCGGATCGCCGGCGGGCGGCGGCAGACCGGCGGCCTCGACCAACCGGTCGCGCAGCCCGAGCGTTCGGGCCCGGTGCAACGGCCACCGCCCGTGCTCGGCCGGCATCGACAGCAGGCTGCCGCGCACGACGCTGTACAGGCGGAACCGCGCCGTCAGAAACTCCTCCAGGTCGGAGACGTCAGCGCGGTCGATCGGCGGACCGATGCGGATGTCGGCCGTGCTCGTCGGGCGAGGCCTCCGGGGACCGGCCCGCCGGCCCGGCCGGTCGCGTCGCGCGCACCGGTAGCGGACGACCGAGCCGTCCCCACCCCCGCCGTCCACCCGGACCGCCATCCGCGCCCACTCGTACGGAAGGCCCAGCCACGCCCGGGCGGTCATGACCGCGCCGAGCTGGGCCGCGTCCAGCGAGAAGAACCAGATGCCGGTCGTGCCGTCCGGCGCGCGCACGTAGGTCCGCACGTTCGTCTCGGGGAAGAACGAGACCCACGGCACGGCCGGACCACGCGAGGCGCGAACCGTCATCCGGAACGGAACGAGCCCGACCCACGCCGTATCGTCGAACGCCTCCACCTCCAGTCCGGATGGCAGCAGTTGCTGCACCCGTTCGGGCTCGTACGGCCAGTGCAGGAACGCGAGCTCGGACCATCGCATCCGCATGACCGGATCGTCGACACGCTCCGGAACGCGCCGAGAGTCGCTCACGACCCGAGTGTAGGCGCGAACCGCTCTTCCCCCGTTCGCCGTGGCAGCCTGCCCGTTGACCGTTATCGGGAAGCCGTGATTATCTGTCTCTGCGCCGGCGGCTCCGTCGGCGAACGCAGAGGGGGGAAGGGGAGATGCTCATGTCTCGATTCGCACGGCGAACCGCGCTGCCCGCGCTGCTCGCCATACTGGTCGGCGTCGTAGGAAGCGCGGGCGCACAGGCCGGCACCAAGCCGAACGTCGGTCAACGCTTCGTCTGGCGCGGCAACGTCCGGATCTTCGTCGGCAGCAACGCGCCTCCCACCACGAAGGACTGCGAGCAGCAGATCCACATCGCCTGCTACGCGCCCTTCCAGCTCCAGAACGCGTACGACCTGAACTCGCTCTACAGCGGCGGCTGGGATGGGACCGGCTCGACGATCGCGATCGTCGACTCGTTCGGCTCCCCGACCGCGGAAGCCGACCTGGCGCAGTTCGACGCCGACTTCGGCCTGCCGGCCCCGCCGAGCTTCAAGATCATCCAGCCCGCCGGCAAGGTGCCACCGTTCGACCCGGGCAACGGCGACATGGTGAACTGGGCCGTCGAGACGTCGCTGGACGTCCAGTGGGCGCACGCGATCGCTCCCGGCGCGAACCTCCTGCTCGTCGAGACGCCGGTCTCGGAGACCGAGGGCGTGCACGGGTTCCCGCAGATGATCAAGGGGGAGAACTACGTCATCAACCACGGAATGGCCGACGTGATCTCCCAGAGCTTCGGATCGACGGAGGAGACGTTCCCCAACCCGGCGAGCATCCGTGCCTTGCGCAGCGCCGAATGGAACGCGAAGGATCACTACGTCACGATGGTCACGGGCACCGGGGACGCCGGGGCGACCAACTTCAAGCGCAACCTGCGGGACTACTACCGGCATCGCGTGACCGCGTGGTCGGCCACCGACCCGCTGACGACGGCGGTCGGCGGAACGCAGCTGCACCTGGACGCGAAGGGCAACCGGACGGCGCCGGACAACGTGTGGAACGACTCGTACAACGGCAACGTCAACGGCGGAACCCCGAGCCCGATCGCCGGTGGCGGCGGAGTGTCGCACGTGTTCCCGCGACCGAAGTTCCAGGACGGCGTCGCCTCGGTCACGGGTGACGCGCGCGGCATGCCCGACATCTCGATGAGCGCGGCCGTCGACGGCGGCGTGCTCACGTACCTCGGGTTCCTGGGCGGCGGTTCCGGCTACTACATCATCGGCGGGACGAGCGAGGCGACGCCAGAGTTCTCGGGCATCGTCGCGATCGCCGACCAGGCGGCCGGGCACGACCTCGGTTTCCTCAACCCGCTTCTCTACAAGCTGGGAACCAACCCGGCGAACGGCATCGACGACATCACGAAGGGCAACATCACGGTGTCGTTCACGCAGAACGGCACGCAGTACACCGTGAAGGGCGCCAAGGCCACGAAGGGGTACGACCTCGCCAGTGGTCTCGGCACGCCCGACGCGGCCAAGCTGGTGATGGCGCTCGCGGGCATGTCGCCAAGGCACTAGGAGCGCGCACCGATCGCACGCGAAGGGGACGGGCGGAAACGCCCGTCCCCTTCGGCGTTCAGGTCCCGGCCACCGTCATCTCGCCGACCAGGATCGTCGGCGCGCCGAGGCTTCCGCCGAACGGGAAGAACCGCAGGTCGCTACCCACCTCCGTGACCGACCGGAGGACGTCGAGGAGCGTGCTCGCGACCGTCATCTCACGGAGCGGTCGGCCGAGGACGCCATCCTGCGATGGCGAGCCCGGTGGCGCCGACCGAGAAGTCACCCGTCACCGAGCTCGCGCCGGAGTGCAGGCCGGTGACGTCCTGGACGTACACGCCGGTGCCGGCCGCGCGGATGACCTCCTCGGCGGAGGACGCGCCGGGCTCGAAGTACAGGTTCGACGGCGACACGCCCGGCACCGACCGGTAGCCCGCGCGGCCGGCGTTCCCCGTCGAGCGCGTCTGCAGGCGCCTCGCGGTGTACGTGTTGTGCAGGAACCCGCGCAGCACGCCGGCCTCCACCAGCGGCGTCCGGCCGGTGGGCACGCCCTCGTCGTCGAAGGGCGCGGCGGCGGTCCCCTTCGTCAGCCGGCCGTCGTCGACGAGCGTCACGGTCCCGCTTCCCACCGCCTCTCCCACCAGCGGCGCGAGCGGCGAGCGGCCCTTGAGGACGGCCTCGCCCGACAGCGCGCCCGCGAGCACCGAGAGGAACGCCGTCCCGGCCCCGGGGTCCAGGACCACCGGCAACCGTTCGCTTCGCGGCTTCTCTCCGCCCAGCAGCCGCGCCGCCCGCACGGCGGCTCGGCGCGCCGCGTCCTCCCATTCCAGCTCGTCCAGCTCGCGCGCCAGCGCGAAGTCGAATCCGCTCTGCGTCTCGCCGTCGCGCTCGGCCAGCGCCGACACCGACACCCAGCAGTCGGTCCGCGCGAACTCCAGCGGCCCGCCTCGCGTCGACGCGATGGCGGCGCGGGAGACCGCGTCGGCGAATCCCGCGGACTCCACCTTGCGGACGTCGGGGGTCGCGGCGATGGCGGCGCGCTCGGCCTCGAGCGCCAGCTCGACCTTCCGTTCGGCCGGGACCCGCTCGAGCGACTCGCGGTACATCTCCGGCATCGGATCGACCGGCGACAGCTCGGGGAGGCCGTTGGCATCGTCGGGCTCCGCGAACGTGGCGCTCTCCCGAGCGCTCCGGACCAGCTCCGCCACCTCGTCCGGCGACGGATCGGCCCCGTAGGCGTACCCCACGCGGCCGTCGACGACCGCACGCACCCCGAGGCCGCGCGTCTCGGCCGAGGTGAGCGACTCGACCTCGCCGCCCCGGACGCGCACCTGGACCTGCCGGCCGCTCTCGGCGAAGGCCTCGATCTCCTCGCCGGCCTTGGCCTGGTCGACCGCCCGGGCACACAGGTCGGCGAGCTCAGGCATCCGTCCCTCCCACGGTCATCTCCGCGATCCGGAGCGTCGGGCTCCCGTTGGCAACCGGCACGCCCTGCCCCTCCTTGCCGCAGATGCCGTGCCGGAACTCGTAGTCGTCGGCCACCGCGTCGATGCCGGCGAGGATCTGCGGGCCGTTGCCGATGAGGTTCGCGCCGCGGACCGGCGTGGTGAGCTCGCCGTTCTCGATCAGGTAGCCCTCGGCGACCCCGAACACGAAGTCGCCGGTTGCCGGGTTCACCTGTCCGCCGCCGAGCGCCTTGGCGTACAGCCCGCGGCCGGTGTCGCGCACGACCTCCTCGGGCGACGAATCGCCGGGCAGGATCGACGAGTTCGTCATCCGCGGGATCGGCAGGTACGCGTAGGACTGCCGGCGGCCGTTTCCGGTGGAGGGCACGCCGTCGTGGCGCGCACGCACCTCGTCGTACAGCATGCCGACCAGCGTCCCCTTCTCGAAGAGCACCGTGCGCTGGGTGGGCGTCCCCTCGTCGTCGAACGCGTTCGTGCCCCACTCGGCCGGCACGGTGCCGTCGTCGACGCCGTTCACCAGCGGCGAGGCGAACGTCTCGCCCAGCCGCCCCTTGAACACCGACGCGTCCTTCTGCACGTGGTCGACCTCGAGCCCATGGCCGCACGCCTCGTGGAAGAGGATGCCGCCGCCGCCCGGGCCGAGCACGACCGGCATCTGGCCCGCCGGCGCCGGGCGCCCGCCCAGCATGGCCACCGCCATCCGGGCCGCCGTTTCGGCCACGGCGCGCCGGTGGATGGCTCTCGATGAACTCGAGCCCCGCCAGGCCGCCGGGTCCGTCGAAGCCCGTCTGGAGGAGGTCGTCGCGGGACGCCACGACCTGCGCCACCAGACGGATGCGCGGCCGCTCCTCCTCGCTCCAGCGACCGTCTGAGTTCGCCACCAGGACGTGCTGCAGCGACTCGAGGTACGCGACCAGCACCTGGCGGATCGCCGGGTCGAACGCCCGAGCCGCCTCGTCCGCCTCGCGAAGCCAGCCGACCTTGCGATCGCGTGGCACGTCCGCGCCGGCGATCCGCACGGGTTGGCGAACGACCGGCGTGGCGGTCAGGGCGGCCATCGTGGTGCCGACGTCGCCGTCGCGGCCCGCGCTGGCGGCCGCGACGGCGGCCTCGCGCAGCGACGCCGCGTCCAGACGGTTCGTGTACGCGTATGCCTGCGATTCGCCGTGGAACACCCGGATGCCGGCGCCGCGGTCGCCGCCGGCGACGACCTCCTCGACGCGCCCGTCGTCGAGGCGCATGACCGTGGACGACCGTTCCTCCGCGTAGAGCTCCGCGAAGCCGGCCCCGCGCGACCGGGCGACCTCCAGGACCTCGCGGACGACGTCGGGATCGATCACAGGGCTCGCATTCTACGGACCCGCCGAGGGTCGCGGAGGACCGCACCTTTCCAAAGGCCCCGGTGTACACTCCGCCGCATGTCACGACCGGCCAGGGCCCCCGGGGTCCTCGCCGTCGGCATCCCGGTGGCACTCGTCACCGCCCTTTCGTCGCTCGGCGTGCTGTTCCCGGCCGGGCCGGCCGGAGCCGCGTCGCCGGCCGCGCAGCGCAAGGTGGTGGTGGTGCTGGTGGACCGGCTGTCGGCGGCGAGGATGGCGGCGGTCAGCGGCGCCCAGCAGATCGACGCGCTCGGCGCCTCCGGGCTCATGATCACCGCCACGGGGCCCGGGAGCCAGGGGGATTCGCAGTACGCGGCGGTGACGTCGCTCTCCGCCGGCGCGCCGGCCGTCGCGCCGGTGAACCAGCCGCAGCCTCGGCAGACGGGATCGGAGAAAGCACCCGCCGTGGGGCCTCTGGTCGTGCCGGGCATGGACGCGCTCCGCGAGGCGAACGCGTCGGCGGCGGTCGCGGCCGTGCCGGGACTGCTCGGCCAGACGCTCGACGGGCACGGCGTCAAGACCGCCGCGATCGGCGACTCCGACCTGCCCGGCCATCCCTATCGTCCCGGGCCGTTCCTCGCCATGAACGGCATCGGAGACGTCCCGTACGGGTCCATCGGCAGCACCGACCAGACCGTGCCGGGGAGCGTGCTCCCGGTGCAGACGAACCTCCAGACCCTGGAGGACACCACGAAGACCGCCCTCTCGGTGGCGCGGTTCGTCGTGGTGGACTGGGGCGACACGGCGCGCCTCGACCAGCTCGAGCGGCAGGACGCGGCCCGGCTCGACTCCATCGACGCCACCGGCCGCTCGCTGGCCGACCGCCTCGCGGCGGCGCGCGCGGCCTCGCTGGCCCGGCTCAGCGCGTACCTCGGATTCCTCCAGAAGGAGCTCGATCTGAAGCACGACGTCATCGTGCTCCTCTCGCCGAACGCGCCGAGCGTCGACGAGCGCGGCGGGCTCGAGCTCGCGCCGATCTCGATGGCCGGCGGTCCGGCGCCGCACGGGTCGCTGACGTCCCGGTCCACGCACCAGACGGGCCTCGTCTCGAACCAGGACCTGGCCCCGACGGTGCTCGGCTGGTTCGGCGTGCCGGTGCCGTCGCAGATGCGCGGCCACTTCATCACCGGGCGCTTGACCGGGCTCGGCCTGTCGGGCGCCCTCACGGACGAGCGCGGGATCCGGCGCGTGCTCCGGCAACGGGAGATCGTCCTGCTCGGGTCGGCCCTGCTGTGGCTGGCCGCCGTCGGGCTGTGCCTGTCGATGGTCGAGCGCCGGCTCCGCCGCGTCGGCACCCGTGCCAAGGAGCGGCAGGTCCACGTCGACGAGGCGATCCGGGCGGAATGGCTGGCCCGATGGCTGGTGTTCGCCGTGGGGCTGCTTCCACTGGCCCTGCTGCTCCAGCCGCTCGTCTCCAACGGCTCGGCGTGGGTGGTTCTGCTCGAAGTGCTCGCGGCCGTGCTGTTCTTCGGATGGCTGCTGTCGCTGGTCTCGAAGAAGCGCGCGGCCGCGGGGCTCGGCGCCGTCGGCATCCTGACCGTGCTCGCCGTCGTCGGCGACCAGGCCACGGGCGGCTGGCTGTCGTCGCGCACGCTGACCGGCCCGAACGTGCGCGTAGCGGTGGCGGTCGGGATGGGGCCGATGCAGATCGGCGCCTGCGTGGCGGCCGCGATCCTGGCGGCCGGGGCGATGATCCGCGGTGCCCGCACGCATCCCATGCTGCGGTGGTTCTGGCTCGGCCTGACCGCGGTCGTCATGCTCCTGCTGGCCTTCCCGTTCATGGGCAGCGTGACGGCGGCCGCGGCCGCGGGCCTGACGGGGCTCGCCGTCCTCGGCGCGCTGGCCCTCCGCCGCCCCCCGTCGCGCCGGGTGTGGCAGGGAGCGGGCATCGCCCTGGGAGCGGCGCTCCTGGTGCTGGGCGTCGTCCATCTGGCCGTCCGCGCGAGCTTCGCGCACTCGGTCGCCACGGCCGACGGCAGCTCGAAGGCCGCGCTCCCCCTCGCCGTCGCGGTCGCCGCGCACAGCGTGTCCGGGTGGGCACTCCTGCTGTTCGCGTCCCTGTGGACAGTCGTCATCCTCGCCTCGCTCGCCGCGGTCGCATACGCGGAGACGCGCTTCGAACGCGGCCCGTGGGCAGAGGGGCCTCGTGCGCGGCTGCTGCAACCGTCGGACCGCTACGTCCGTGCCACCGTCGCCGGCCTCGGCGCCGCCGCGGTCGTCGGGCTCCTGACGAGCGTCGTCGGCGCGCCGGCCGCCGGCGTCCTGCTGATGGGCTGCGCGCTGATCGCGTCGGCAACGGCCATGGAGCGCGCGCGTCCCGTGCCTCGCTGACGCGAGGTCAGTCCGCAGGCTCGGCCGTGGCCAGGATCAGGGTATGGCCGGCGTCGTCCGCCGCCGGGACGTCTCGCTCCGGGATGAACCGGCTCCACCGCACCCGGAACCCCGCCCCGTCGAACCACCGCACGTACGTCGCGGTGTCCTCGTGGGACCACCACATCGGCGCGCCGGCACCCAGCCAGTCCTGTTCGGTCCCCGTCCACGACTCGAAACCGACGATCGCCAGGAACCTCCCCCCGGGCCGCAGCCAGGAGTGGACCGACGCGAGCAGAGCGGGCTGCTCGGCGACGGGCACGTGGATCAGGGAGTAGAGCGCGACCACCGCGTCGAACGACGCCGCCGGAAACCGCACGTCGCTCATGTCGGCCAGCACGAATTCCCCTCCGGGCACGAGCCTCCGCGCCCGCTCGATCTGGACGGGCGAGAGGTCCACGCCGGTGACCGCGCACCCGTGGGCGACCAACCACCGCGCACCAGGAACGCCGCATCCACACCCCAGGTCCAGCACCGGCGCCCCCGCGGGCAGCCCCTCGGTCGCCGCCGCGAGCCACGAGCCGTACTCCCCATCGGCCTCGTCGTCGGCTCGATACGCGAACGACGCGGCGTCGTAGCCGGCTTCGACCACCCGCTTCGGATCCTCCACGGTGGAGCTCAGATCTTGAGACCCAGGACCGTGTGCATCACACCGGTCACGTCGTCCGCGAGCAGTTGGTAGCCGACCACCGTGAAGTGCACGCCGTCGCCCTCGCGAACCTGGGTCAGGTGGTGCGACGTGCCCAGGCGCATGTACGCCGAGTATCCGCCGTTCTTGGCGAACAGATGCCACGAGTCCACATAGACGACGCCTGGATGGTAGGTGGCCTCGGTCCGGTAGATGGTGTTCATGCGCTGCACGCCCGAGTCGGGCAAGACCGGCGACTTCGAAGGCGGCAACCCGACCCACACGAGCCGGGCCCCTCCCGAGGTCGCCTCCGCCATCAGGTCGGACACGCGCTGCCGGTACAGCGCGTTCCACTGGTCGACCGAGAACCGGCGGACCGACGGCCGGCCGGGGACCACCAGGTCCTGGAAGTCGTTCCCGCCCACCATCGCCACGATGATGTCCGGCCGGAAGCGCTGCACGTCCACGCGCAGCTGCCTCGTCCAGTCGAAGTAGTCGGGCCGCGCCAGGCCCGTCGACTCGCGTCCCTGCCGGACGACCTTCACCAGGTTGCCGGAGAGATCCCGCGAAACGCCCAGCCCCAGGCCGATGGCGAACGAGTCGCCGATGACCAGGATTCGCTCCGGGTTCTTCCGGGTCGGCGTCCGCACCGGCAGCAGCGTGTACTCGCGAAGGCCGCCGGCGGCCGGCAGGCGGATGCCGCGCCGGCCGGTGCCGACGATGCGGGACGGGGACGCCCCGGAGGTCACCGGCGGGAGAGAGAGCTCCCCGCCGGGCGCGTCGTTCGGATTGCGGCCCAGCGCGCGCGACACGAACCCGCCCAGCGCGTCCATCCCCGTCCAGCGGCTGACGAAGAACAGCGGGCCGAGCACGGCCAGCGCGGCCGTGCGGCGGGCGCCGAGCGGGGACGCCTCTGCCGACCGGCGCAGCTCGCGCGCGTCCAGCAGTCCCCACACCAAGAAGCAGACGAGCATCGTCGCCAGGACCTTGCCGGCCGGGACCAGCCGCCGTTTCGGCTGGTCCGGCGGCGCGGCCGGGAGCCGGATGCGGGGTCGGGTCTCGATCATCAGAACCGGAAGTAGATGAAGGGGGCCACGCCCTGCGGCCCCAGCGCCGACATGACGAACAGCAGGACGCCGAGCACCACGCCCTGGGCGGCCGCCCCGGTCCGGGAGAAGGCGAGCTTGACGCGCTCGGGCACGTCCCTGGGCACGTACTGGACACCGATCCCGAGCGCGATCGCCGCCAGGACCAGGGGCGTCACCAGCGGGGACGGCCCCCAGGCGGTGAACAGCCGGACCAGCATCGTCCAGGCCGTGTGCAGCGAGTCGGCCCGGAACAGCAGCCACCCCAGGCAGACGAAGTTGAACGTCGCCAGCCGGGACAGGACGGGGTGCGGCGCGGGCGCGAGGTAGGCGGAACCCAGGGCCGCCGCCCGCCGCTCCTCGCGTGCCTGCCGCATGCGGCCGACGCAGAGCCCCACGCCGTGCAGCACGCCCCACGCGACGAAGGTCCACGCCGCCCCATGCCACAGGCCGCCCAGCGCCATGGTGATCATCAGATTGCGGTAGGTCTCCGCCGATCGTTCCCTTGGAACCGCCCAGCGGGATGTACAGGTAGTCGCGGAGCCATCGCGACAGCGTCATGTGCCAGCGGCGCCAGAAGTCCCGCAGAGACACGGGCCGTGTACGGCGCGTCGAAGTTCTGCGGGCAGGCGGAACCCCAGCAGCAGCGCGACGCCGATGGCGATGTCCGTGTAGCCGCTGAAGTCGGCGTAGATCTGCACGGCATACGCGTAGACCGCGACGAGGATCTCCAGCGACGAGTGGCTCGTCGGCGCCCCGAACACGGGGTCGACGATGGCGGCCGCGAGGAAGCTCGACAGCACGACCTTCTTGAACAAGCCGCCCCAGATCAGGTACGCGGCGCCGGCCACGTCGATCGAGCGTGGGTCCGGGCGTCGCTGGATCTGCGGGATCAGCTCGTTCGCGCGGACGATCGGGCCGGCGATCAGGTGCGGGAAGAACGAGAGGTACACGATGAAGTCCAGCCAGGGCGCCGGCGTCGCGTCGCCCCGGTAGACGTCCACCACGTAGCTGATCCCCATGAACGTGTAGAAGGAGATGCCGACCGGCAGGGTCAGCTGAAGCAAGGGGATCGCCGACCCCAGGCCGACGCCGTGGAGCCCGTTGTCCAGGTTGACCGCGAAGAACCCGTAGTACTTGAAGAAGCAGAGCAGTCCGAGGTTGCCGGCGACGCCGGCGATCATCGCCCAGCGGCGGCGCTCGCCCTCGGCGCCCGCGACGGCCAGTGCGGCCAGCTGGGAGATGACGGTCGCGGCGGCCAGGAGCCACACGAGCCGCCAGTCCCACCATCCGTAGAAGAAGTAGCTCGCGGCGGCCATGAAGATCCGCCACCGGGTCCGGTGACGGCACAACAGCCAGTGCGCCGTGAAGACTACGGCGAAGAAGATCGCGAAGCTCGTCGTGGGGAAGAGCATGGTCCTGGCGCGTTCCTAGCCTATCCCCCGGCGCAAGCCCCCAGGGCTTCCGCTCGACGAAAGACGTGCGCGAACCGCGAATCGTTGCATGTGCCGTGGGATGATTCGACCCGGATCACGCTCGTCCGAGGGGAGCCGGAGGGAAGACGTTTGACGGACCCGGAGACCGCCTCACCGCCCGAAGGCGGGGGGTCCAGGGGGGACGAAGCCGGATCCTCGGCGCTGGCCGCGCCGCCGACCCAGGAGGAGATCACCGCCGCGGCCCACGAGGGCACCGTGGCGGCCGGCGCGGAGAAGATGCCGCCATGGCTCTGGCGGGCCACCATCCTGGTCTTCGCGATGGGGCTCGCCGCGTACGCGGCCCTGGTCTTCGTCCGGCAGATCCGAAGCCTCATCCTGTGGTTGATCGCTGCGCTGTTCCTGTCGTTTGCGCTCGAGCCTGCGGTCAACTGGCTGGTCGGGCACGGGTGGCGGCGCGGGCTCGCGACGGCGGCCGTCCTGGCGCTCCTGGCCCTGCTGATCGTCGTGCTGATCGCGTCGATGGTGCCCCTGGTCCTGGGGCAGGTGCAGTCGCTCATCGAGAAGGTCCCCGAGTGGCTCAACCGCCTGGCCCCGCGCGCCAAGGAGTGGTTCAACATCGACATCTCCACCGCGACGGTCCTCCGCTCGCTGAAGAACCTGAACTCCGACGTGAAGGACGTCGCCAAGAACGTCGCCGGCAACGTCCTCGGGTTCGGGACGGCGATCCTCGGTGCCATCTTCCAGATGGCCACGATCGCGCTGTTCACGTTCTACTTCGTGGCCGACGGACCCCGGATGCGCCGCGCGATCTGCTCGGCGCTTCCGCCGCAGCGCCAGCGCGACGTGCTGTTCGCGTGGGAGGTCGGCATCGAGAAGACCGGGGGCTACCTCTATTCGCGCCTGCTGCTCGGGGCGATCTCCGCGACGTGCTTCTTCATCCTGCTGAAGATCGTCGGGGTCCCCTTCGCCGTCCCGCTCGCGTTGTGGATGGGCGTCGTCTCGCAGTTCGTCCCGGTGGTGGGCACGTACATCGCGGCCGCGCTCCCGCTCCTGGTGGCGGTGCTCGTCGAGTCCCGTGGACGCCCTGATCGTCCTGATCTACGTGCTGGCGTACCAGCAGGTGGAGAACTACCTGCTGTCGCCCAAGATCTCCGCCCACACGATGCAGCTGCACCCCGCGGTGGCGTTCGGCGCCGCGATCACCGGGGCGAGCATCGGCGGGGCGGTGGGCGCCTTCCTGGCGCTGCCGGCCGCGGCGATCATCCAGGGCGTCGGCGGCACCTACATCCGGCGCCACGACGTGGTCGAGACGGAGCTGACGCGCGAGGAGTCCGAGGACGAGGAGTCCGACGGGAAGCCATCCGCGATGACCCGGCTGAAGCGTCGCCTGACGAGGCATGGGGATGACGACGGTCCCGGTTCCGCCCCGCCCGATGACCACCGTGCCGACCCCCCTTCGGACGATCGGCCGTAGAGAGAGCCCCGCCTCCTGGTGTACGGTCGGCGCTCGGACCGGGGGTTGCAGGTGGGGATGCGAACGCGCAAGGCAACGGTGGGACGCACGCTTGCGGCGCTGGCGATCGCCGCCACGCTGCCGGCGGCCGGGTCGCTCGCGCCGGCGGCTGCGAGCGCGGGGACCTCCCCGGCGGCGCTCGCCTCCCATCCGGTCGTCCACTCCTGCCACACCGGCCGCGCGCTCTGCGGCTCGATCCGCGTTCCTCTCTACTGGAACCTGCCCGACGGCGGGGGGCGCCGGCTGCAGGTGCGGTTCCGCATCTACCTCCACACCGACGCGCATGCGAAAGCCGCCGAGCCCGTCGTCGCGTTCGAGGGCGGCCCGGGCTACGGCTCGATCGGATCCGCGGGCTCGTACCTGTCGCTGCTCGGCCCGCTGCGCGCCACGCACGACCTGATCGTCATGGACCAGCGCGGAACGGGGTCTTCCGACGCCATCCACTGCCCGGCCCTGCAGCAGGGCACGGGGAACTTCGTCGACGCGGTCGCGGCGTGCGCGCGCAAGCTCGGGCCGGCGGCGAACGCGTACGGCAGCGCCGCCGTCGCCCAGGACCTGCACGCGATCCTCTCCGGCCTCGGCATCTCGAAGGTCGACGTCTACGGGGACTCCTACGGCACGTACGCGGCGCAGGCGTTCACGCTTCACCACCCCGAGGACGTGCGCGCGGTGGTGCTGGACGGCGCGTACGACAACTCGTTCGACCCGTTCGAGCGTCCGGCCGCGGCCGCCATGCGGGCCATGTGGAAGTCCGAGTGTGCCCAGGCCCAGCTGTGCGGCGGCATCCTGGAGCGCCTCGCGAAGCAGACCGACGCGTTCGCGCACCACCCGCTGGTGGGCGTGGGCGCGGACCGCCGACGGCGTGCGGGAACACGTTCGCGTGACGGCAGCCGACTTCGCGCAGCTGGTGAACGACGGGACCTACTCGTACACGGTGATGCGCGACCTCCCGGCTGCGATGCGGGCGCTCGCGCGCGGGGATCGCGCGCCGATGCTCCGCCTGGCGGCCGACCACGTGTCGATGGACGCGTACGGAGGAAGCCCGGCGGGCTATTCCTGGGGCGACTTCATGGCCGTCTCGTGCCACGACTACCCGACGATCTGGGACGCGCGCGGCACGTACGCCGAGCGGCGCACGCAGCTCGACGCGGCGATCGCCGCCCTGCGACCGAACGCGTTCGCGCCGTTCCCGAATCCGGTGTGGCTGCGCTCGCTGTACGAGCACCAGCTCGTGTACGGCTGCCTCAAGTGGCCGCGGCCGGCGATCGACGATCCGGCCCTGCCGTCCGGGCCGAGGCCCGACATCCCTGTCCTGGTGACGAACGGCGAGTTCGACCAGTCCACGCCCGGCGCACGACGCCCGGCTGGTGGCCCGCCACTGGCCGAACTCGACACTGGTGATCGTGCGCAACACGGTCCACATCACGGCGCTCGCCGACTGGCAGAGCTGCGCCTCGGTCTACGTCCGCCGGTTCATCCAGACGCTCGACGCGGGCGACACGTCCTGCGCCCGCACGATGCCGCCGATGAACGTCGTCGCGCGGTTCCCGGTCGACCTGGCCGGCGCGCCGGAGGCCCGGCCCGCCGGGAGCGGCGACGGCTCCAGGGCGGGCGACCGGAAGGCAGCGTGGGTGGCCGCGCAGACGGTCGGTGAGGCGTTGTCGCGCTGGTACAACCTGATGTACGGCTCGACGGGCTACGGCCTTCGCGGCGGCCGGTACACGACGTCGGGCTCCTATTACGGGCTCGGGCCGGTCCGGATCGCGTTCAGGGGAACCCGGTTCGTCTCGGACCTTGCGGTGAGCGGGCCGATGTCCTGGAGCCGCCGGACGTACGGGGTCCACGCGCGGCTGCGGGTCGCCGGGCCGCGCGGCATGCGGGGCATCCTGACGGTTCGGTTTCCCACCAACGAAACCCACGGAGTCGCGACCATCACCGGAACACTGGGCGGCCGCCACGTCGACGTCACGGTGCCGGCGCCCTGGATGCCCCAGGGCTGACGCGGATCAGGCTACGGCGATTCCTCGGGCTGCGGCCGCTTGTAGCGTCGCATGCGCTCCGGGTATCCGGTCCGCATCGCGTCGAACACCGGCAGGCTGCGGGTCCGGGAGAGCTCCCGGACGAACGAGTCGTCGGCGAGCTCGAACCGCCTCCACTCACCGTCCTCGGCGACCAGCACCACGGACAGCCGGCTCATCGCGGTCTGCGGCTCCATGAACGCCTCGACGCCGTGGCGCGTGTCGAGGAAGCCGAGGATCGCGTCGCGATTCTCGTCCGTCCGCTGCACCCCGACCGCCTTCCGGTAGGAGCGCTCGGTGCGCGCCTCCCACTCGTGCCGGGGCCGCGCTCCCTGGTGCTGCGCGGCACGGCGGTTCGTCGAGCGCTGCCGCGCGATCGACATGATGGGGCGCACCACCAGTACCCCGACCACGATGATCACGATCAGCAGGACGACGTCTTCCACTTCTCCCCGGCCTCCCAGTCTTCCCGGATGCCGCGGCGTGACCGCGCACGACGCACCGATCATGCGACGAACGAAGGGGGATTCGCAAGCAGAGGGGGCGTCGGGGTCAGGCCGGGGAGGCGGGCGAACCTCCGACGCGCACCACGAAGTCCACGGCCCGGTTCTGGGTGCGCGCCTCGTAGCCGACCAGGCGGACGTGCGCCTCGGGGTGCGCCGCGGCGCAGGCCTCGACCTCGGCCAGCACGTCATCGACGCTGGGGGCAGAGGTCATCGGCAGACGCCAGAGGCTCCACAGGTGGTCACGGGGATGCGGGGCTGGAGCGAACTCGATCCACGGCATCAGTCCCCGATCGACGATGTTCGCCACCTGCGCCCGTGTCTGCTCGCTGGTGAGCGGAGGGAGGTACGAGAACGTGCCCAGCCTTCGCGTCGTCATCGCTCCGCCCCTCCCGCGCCCACGGGCTCGGCCACGTCGAGGCGGTCCACCTCGTCGAAGTCGAACCGGATCTCCTTCCACGTCTCCATGGCCGCCCGCAGCTCGGGCGAGTGCCTGGCGGCAGCCGCGAGGATGCCGGTGCCCTCGGCCATGACGTCGCGGCCCTCATTGCGCGCCTGCACGACCGCCTCCAGCGCCACGCGGTTGGCGGTTGCGCCGGCGGCGTTGCCCCAGGGGTGGCCCAGCGTGCCGCCGCCGAACTGCAACACCGCATCGTCGCCGAAGATCGCGACCAGGTCGGGCATGTGCCACACGTGGATGCCGCCCGAGGCCACCGGGAACAGCCGGGGGCATCGATGCCCAAGCCTGGTCGAAGAAGACGCCGCGGCGCGGTCCTCGGCCACGAAGTCCTCGCGCAGCAGGTCGATGACGGCCATGCGTCGCGGCGCGGTCGCCCTCGAGCTTGCCGACGACCGTGCCGGTGTGCAGGTGGTCGCCGCCGGACAGGCGCAGCCACTTGGCCAGCACGCGGAAGTGGATGCCGTGGTCCTGTCTGCCGGTCGATCACCGCGTGCATCGCGCGGTGGCAGTGCAGCAGCACGCCGTTGCGGCGGCACCACTTCGACAGCGACGTGTGCGCGGTGAACCCGGCGGTGAGGTAGTCGTGCATGATGATCGGGCTGCCGAGCTCCTTGGCGAACTCGGCCCGCTCGTACATGTCCTCGAACGTGCCGGCGGTGACGTTGAGGTAGTGCCCCTTGCGCTCGCCGGTCTCGTCCTCGGCCTTGTGCACCGACTCCATGACGAACTCGAACCGATCGCGCCAGCGCATGAACGGCTGCGAGTTGATGTTCTCGTCGTCCTTGGTGAAGTCCAGGCCGCCGCGCAGGCACTCGTAGACGGCCCGTCCGTAGTTGCGCGCGCCGACAGCCCGAGCTTCGGCTTGATCGTGCAGCCCAGCAGCGGCCGACCGTACTTGTCGAGCTTGTCGCGCTCGACGCGGATGCCGTGCGGCGGGCCGCGGCAACGTCTTCACGTACGCGACGGGGAAGCGCAGGTCCTCCAGCCGCAGCGCGCGCACGGCCTTGAAGCCGAACACGTTGCCGACGATCGAGGACATCACGTTGATGATCGACCCCTCCTCGAACAGGTCGAGCGGGTAGGCGACGTACGCGATAGAAGCTGATCGTCCGTCGCCGGGGACCGGCTCGATGCGGTACGCGCGCGCCCTGGTAGTGCTCGAGGTCGGTCAGCAGGTCGGTCCACACGGTCGTCCACGTGCCGGTGGACGACTCGGCCGCCACGGCCGCCGCGGCCTCCTCGCGCGCGACCTCGGGCTGCGGCGTCGACCCTGAAGCGGCCAGGATGTCGGTGTCGGACGGCGTGTACGCGTCGTCCCAGTAATGGACGCGGTACTCCTTCACTCCTGCGTCGAACATGGCGTCGGTCATGGCTCGACTCTAGTTCGCCGTTTGTTCAGTGACTATTGAATCTTTTGCGTTGATTCTTCAGACTCTCTTTATGACATCGAGTGGGCTGCGCGCCTTCGTCGCGCTCGCACGCGCGGGGTCCGTGCGGGCGGCGGCCGAGCGCCTGTCGGTGACGCAGCCGGCGGTGACGGCGGCCGTGCGCTCCCTGGAACGGGAGCTGGGGACGCCGCTCGTGACCCGGAAGGGGCGTGGGATCGTGCTCACTCCGGCCGGCCAGACCCTGGCCCGGTACGCGGCGCGGGTGCTGGGACTGTTGGTGGAGACCCGCGACGCGGTGGCCGAGGCGGCCGACCCGGGGCGAGGTCGCGTCCGGGTCGCTGCGGTGACGACGGCCGGCGAGCACGTCCTGCCCGAGGTGATCCGCGATTTCCGCGCCGCCCGGCCGGGCGTGGACGTCGCGCTCGAGGTCGGGAACCGCCGGCTGGTCTGGGAGCGGCTGCGTGACGGCGAGGCCGACCTGGCCGTCGGCGGCCGTCCGCCGGCCGGGTCGGGGTTCACCGGCGAGGCGTTCCGCTCGAACGACCTCGTGCTGGTCGTTCCCGCCGGGATGACGCTCCCGCGCGAGCCGGCGCGTCCGGCCGACCTGGCCGGCGCGACGTGGCTGCTCCGCGAGGAGGGCTCGGGGACGCGGGCGACGGCGGAGGAGTTCCTGGCGCGCGCCGGCATCGCGCCGGCGACCCTCACGATCGGGTCGAACGGGGCACTCGTGGAGTCGGTCGCTGCCGGGCTGGGCGTGACCCTCATCTCCCACGACGCGGCGCGCCGGGCGCTGCAGGCGGGCGACGTTCGCGTGCTGCCGGTTCGCGGGTTGCCGTTGCGGCGGGCGTGGCACGTGGTGACCCGCACGGGCGAGCCGCTCCGCGGCTCGCCCGCCGCGTTCCGCGACTTCCTCCGGACGAGCGGTCCGTCGAAGCCCGGAGCCGGGCGTCCCCGCGCGGCCAATTCGGCCGAACACGGGGCGAAAGCCGCGAACCGCGACCGGGGGTGAGACCCGAATCACCGGCCGCCTCACCCCCGGGGGTGGGGTCGCCGCGGCCGCCCCGTCCGTACGATCCGGACATGATCAGAGGCGGCCGCGGCGCGGCGTCATCCGGCATCGGCGGTTTCGGCCGACCGGTGCTGCTCGCGATCGCCGGCGACAGCGCGGCCGGCAAGACGACGCTGGCCCGGGGCATCGAGACGGTGCTCGGGCCCGAGCGCGTCACCCGCATCTGCACCGACGACTACCACCGGTTCGACCGGGAGGAGCGCGCCCGGCTCGGGATCACGCCGCTCAGCCCGGATTGCAACTACATGGACGTGATCGAGCAGCATCTGCGGCTCCTGGCGGAGGGCGAGCCCATCCTGAAGCCGCGCTACGACCACTCGACCGGCACCTTCCTGGCGCCGATCTACGTGCGACCCCGGGAGTTCGTGCTCATCGAAGGGCTGCTGCCTCTGCACACCCGCGCCATGCGCGACTCGATCGACGTGAAGGTGTTCCTGGACCCGGAGGAGGACCTCCGCCGCCAGTGGAAGGTGGAGCGGGACTGCTCCAAGCGCGGGTACACGCCCGAGCAGGTCCTCAGCGAGCTGGACCGGCGCGCGCACGACACGGCGACGTACGTCCGGCCGCAGCGAGCGCACGGCGACATCGTGGTGCGGTTCCACCGGCCACGGCGCCCGAGCCCCGACGGGCACCTCGGCGCCCGGGTGGTGCTGCGCCCGACGCTGCCTCATCCGGACCTGGAGCCGGTCCTGGCCACGCGGTCGGCCTCGCCGGCCATTCGATTGCTGCTCGATCGCGACCACGGGAAGCCCGCCGACGTCCTGGAGATCGAGGCCGACTGCCCGCCGGAGGCGGCCATCGAGGTCGAGCGATCGATCTGGTCGCGGCTCAAGCCCGACGGCCGGCTGCAGCGCAACCGCATCGGCCGCTACATCCACGGCGAGAGCGAGCAGCGGAGCGAGTCGCTCGCGCTCGCACAGCTCTTGATCGTCTACCACCTGTTGACGGCCCTGGCGGCTCCGGACGGACCGATGGTCGTCGTGCCGGACACGGAGGTCCAGGTGGGTCGGCTCGAGCCGACCGGCTACCGCACCAGTCCCTGACGCAGCGCGATCGACACGGCCTGGGCGCGGTCCCGCGCACCCAGCTTCCGCAGGATCGCCTTCACGTGCGACTTGACGGTGTCCTCGCTGATGTACAGCGTGTGGCCGATCGCGCGATTGTCAAGCCCCTTGACCAATTGCGTCAACACCTCGGACTCCCGCTGCGTCAGGCCCAGATGCGCGCCCGGCCACTCGCGGCCGGCCGACAGGGCCGCGGCACGCATCGCGATCTTGCCGCCCAGCGACGGGTCGATCACGACGTCGCCCGCCCGCACGGCCTCCAGGATCCGCACGAGGTCGTCCGGCGACGCCTTCTTCAGCATGTAGCCACGACCGCCCGCGCGCAGGGCCTCGAACACGTACTGCTCGTCCTCGTACACGGTCAGGAACACGACGCGCACGTCCGGATGGCGCTCGACGATCGCCCGGCAGGCGTCCAGGCCGCTCGTGCGCTGCAGCCGCAGGTCGAGCAGCACGACGTCGGGCTTGGACTCCTCGATGGCGGCCAGCGCGCCGGCCAGGTCTTCGGCCTCGCCCACGATCTCGATCTCGTCGACGCCATGGAGCATCGCGCGCAGCCCCTCGCGCACGATCCGGTGGTCGTCCACCATCACGATGCGAATAGGCCCCTCGGCCCGGCCCTCGCCGTTCGCCGTCGGCTCGCCGCTCACGTGGCCACCTCGGCCTCCGCCTTGGGAATTCGGACCTCGAGGTCGGTGCCCTCGCCGGGGGCGCTGCGGATCTCGAGGGTCCCGCCGATCAACGCAACCCGCTCGCGCATGCCGGTGAGGCCGAACGAGGTCGCCGGCCGGGGAACGCTTCCGTGCGTCTCGAACCCGCGACCGTCGTCGCGGACCCCGAGCGCGACCTCCTCGCCACGGTCGGCCAGCCACACGCGCACGGCCGACGCGTCCGCGTGCTTGCGCACGTTCGTCACGGCCTCCTGCGCGATGCGGTACAGCGCGACCTCGTGGTGCGGGGGGAGCCCGGTGACGTCCTGCACATCCAGCTCGACGACGACCTGTCCCTCGAGCTGCCGGAGCGCGAGCGTCCGCAGGCTCGGCCCAAGCCCCAGGTCGTCCAGGACCGACGGGCGCAGGTTGTAGATCGCGGCGCGCGCCTCGTCCAGCGCGTCGTCCACCAGCGAGCTGGCCGCTGCGAGCTCGCGCTCGGCCCGGTCGGGTTCGATCCGGAGGCTCCGCGACACCGCCTGCAGCCGGTACCACACCGAGACCAGCTGCTGGGTCAGGCCGTCGTGGATCTCGGTGGCGACCCGGCGGCGCTCCTCCTCCTGGATCTCGATGGTCCGCCGGACCAGGCTCTCCAGCTCGGCTTCCTGCTCGGCGAGTGCCCGGAACAGGTTCGCGTGCTCGATGGCACCCGCGATCAGCGACGCCGTCAGCCGCAGGAACGCGACGTCCGCGTCGGTGAAGTCGCGGCGCTCGCGTGAGTGCACGTTGAACACGCCGATCAGCGCTCCGTCGCGGGACACGACCGGCACCGAGAGCATCGACGTGAACATCTCCCCGTGCAGGTCGGGGAAGTACTTGTACCGGGGATCGGCCCACTTGTCCTCGGGGATCAGGACGACGTCGCGCGTCGCCGCCACCCAGCCGGAGACGCCTTCGCCAAGCGCCAGCGACACCTGGCCGACCGCGTCTCCGAACTCCGGGGAAGCGGCGCGCAGCACCAGCCGCTCCTGCTCGGGCTCCCACAGGTGCAGGAAGCACGCGTCGCCGCCGGTCGCCTCGGTGACCAGCTCGACCGTCGCCGCCAGCACGGCGTCCAGCTCGACGCTGGACGTGATCGTCTCGATCACGCGGTGCAGCAGCCGGTTCTCGGCCCCGACGCGATCGATCGCCCCTCCCGCTTCCATGGTCCGGGCATTCTAGGGTCCGGCCTTCGGCGAAGGAACCCCCCTCGACCGGCTCAGCGCGTGACGAACAGTCCGATCGCCACGACCACGCCGATGAGGACGACCAGGCGCGTGACCAGATGAGCCGAGAAGCGACGGGAGAGCGACGCGCCCGCGTAGCCGCCCGCGATCGCCCCCACCATCATCACCGCCGCGAGCGACCACACGATCGCCCCCGACACGGCGAAGTAGATGGCCGCCACCAGGTTGATGGACATCGCGAGCACGTTCTTCAGGCCGTTCATCTCGTGGATGGTCCCCACGCCGAGCGCGCCGAGCGCCGCGAGCATCAGGATGCCGATGCCGGCGCCGAAGAAGCCGCCGTACACGCCCACCAGGAACTGGAACCCCAGGGCCCCGACTCGCCACCGGGTCGAGGGCGCGGCGGAGACGTGGACGATGCGCGATCCGTACCGGTCCTGCAGTGCGAGCAGCCCGGCGGCCAGCAGCACCAGGAACGGGGAGATCGCGCGGAACAGGGTCGACGACGTGTGCAGCAGCACGACCGCGCCGACCGCGCCGCCGATCAACGACGGCGGCAGAAGCATGCGCAACCAGTGGGCGGTGCGGCCGAGCTCGCGGCGGAACCCGACCGCCCCCGCGAGGCTTCCGGGAAACAGGGCCAGCGTGTTCGTGGCGTTCGCCATGATGGGATTCACCCCGAGCGCGAGCAGCGTGGGAAACGTCAGCAGCGTGCCGCCGCCGGCGATCGCATTGACGGCGCCGGCGAGCAGCGCGGCGAGCCCGGCGATGACGAGCCGCGCGGGTCCCTCGACCGCGCCGACGAACACCCGTGCGCCTACGCGTCCGCAGCGATGCCGGCGCCCATGCCCGCGTCGATGCGGATCGTGGCGCCGTTCATGTGCCGGGCGTCCTCCGATGCGAGCCACGCGACCAGCGCGGCCACGTCGCTCGCCTCGCCGAACCGTCCCGCCGGCGGCAGGGTCCAGTTCGCCGGGTCCTCGGCGTGGGCGGCGAACCCGGCGGGCGTCGCCTGCACGCCGGGCGACACGTCGCCGGGGCAGATGGCGTTCGACCGAACGTTCACGCGCGCGCCCTCGAGGGCCAGCATGTCCGAGAGCATCCGCATGCCGGCCTTCGTCACCGAGTAGGCCGCGATCGAGTGGATGCCGCGAATGCCGGTGTCCGACACGATGTGGACGATCGACCCGCCGCCGCCGTCGCGGATCGGGCCGAAGCACGCCTTCGAATAGAGGAACGCCGCGGTCAGGTTCACGGCGAGCAGCGCTCGCCACGCATCCGGCGGGGTGGCCTCGATCCCGCCCTGGAAGATCATCCCCGCGTTGTTCACGAGGATCTCGAGGCCGCCGAGCGCGTCCAGGGCTTCGGCGGCCGAGGCCTCGACCGCCGACGGATCGGCCGCGTCCGCCCGCACGAACCGCGCGCCGGTCGCCGCCGCCACGGCGGCCGCTCGCGCCTCGTCGCGCCCCGTGAACACGACCGTTGCGCCGTCCGCCGACAGCCGCTCCACGATGCCGCGGCCGATCCCGGACGTGCCGCCGGTGACGAGCGCGCGCTTGCCCCGCAGCTCGGTCACTTCGCCACCTCCCACGCCCGGTAGGAGGCGCGCATGCCGCCGTCGATCAACAACGCCGTTCCGTTCACGAACGACGAGTCCGGCGAGAGCAGGAACGACACCACCGCGGCCACGTCCTGCGCGGTGCCGATGCGCCCCATCGGCGGCGTGCGCCAGCCGCTCGTGTCCTCGTAGTCCTCGCGCCCCGAGGTGGTGGTCGCCATCCCGGGAAGGGTGTCGCCGGGGCACACCGCATTCACGCGGATGCCCGACGGGCCGGCGTCCATCGCGAGCATCTGCGTCAGCGTGATGAGCGCCGCCTTCGACACCGAGTACGCGCCGATCTCTTCCTCGCCCCACACGCCGGCGTCGGACGAGACGTGCACGATCGAGCCGCCGCCGGCCTCGCGCAGCGCGGGCAGGGCGCGGATCGAATACAGGTAGGGGGCCGTCAGGTTCACGTCGAGGAGGGTCTGCCAGTCCTGGAGGCTCGTCTCCGAGATCGTTCCCGCCGCGATCACGCCCGCGTTGCAGACCAGCGCGTCCAGGCCGCCGAGCAGTCCGATCGCGCGGTCGACGGAGTGGTTCACCTGTTCCTGGTCGGCGGCGTCGGCTCGAAGGAAGGTCGCCTCGGTCCGGTCGGCGACGGCCGTGCCCCGGACGTCGTCGCGGCCGGTGAACACGACGCGCGCGCCGTCCTCCATCAACCGCTCGACGATGGTCTCGCCGATGCCCGAGGTCCCCCCCGTCACCAGCGCGCGGAGTCCTTCCAACCGGCCCGGCATGGGCCGGATTCTAGCCCCGCCGCGCGTCGCCGCCCTCGCGGGCCCGGCCGCTCACCGCTTCCGCAGGTACTCGGCCAGGGCGGCGATGTCCTGCTGCCCGAAGCCGGCGGCGGCCGCCTCCGCCATCACGCCGAGTGTTCGTTCGGTCTGGGGCAGGGCCGCGGAGACGCCCGACGCGAGGTCCAGAGCCAGTCGCAGGTCCTTCATCGCCAGGTCGATGGTGAACATCGGCGGGTCCTCGCCCGGATGCTCGAACTCCCGTCGCCGGTACTGGATCGCGGGGGCGCCGATGGCGCTGCGGACGATCACCTCGAACGCCGCCTTGCGGTCGATTCCCGAGCGCTCCGCCACGACCAGGTTCTCGGCCAGTCCCTGGACCAGGCCGAACAGGATGGCGTTCACGCACACCTTCATCAGGGCGCCGGACCCCTGGTCGCCCAGCCGCACGATGGCCGAGGACGTCGTCTCCAGGACGGGGCGGACGCGCTCGATGTCCTCCTCGGTCCCGCCGGCCATGATCAGCAGCCCGGCGCTCTCCGCCGTGGCGACGCTGCCCGACACCGGCGCGTCCACCATCGCGGCGCCGGCGGCGCGCAGGCGGTCGCCGAGCTCGCGCGAGAACACGGGCGAGACCGTGCTCATGTCGACCCCCGTCTTGCCGGGTCCCATCGCCGGCAGGGCTCCGTCCGGCCCGGTCGTACACGTCCCCGACGGCCGCGTCGTCGCTCAGCATGGTGACCAGGATGTCGGATGCGGCAGCCGCCTCCGCCGGCGTCGCTGCGATCTCGGCGCCGACCTCGGCCGCGAACTCGTCGGCCCGTGACCGCGTGCGGTTGTGGACGACGAGCGGGAACCCGCCCTTCGCGATGTTGCGGGCGATGCGGCTGCCCATGCGCCCGAGTCCGATGAACCCGACGGTCTGCGTCATGCCACGACCCGGCGGACCGCCTCCACGACGCGCTCGGCCGACGGGATGGCCAGGTCCTCCAGGGCGTCTGCCGCCGGCAGCGGGATGTGCGGCGTCGTCACCCTGACGATGGGGCCGTCCAGGTCGAACAGCCGCTCCTCGGCGACGATCGACGCGACCTCGGCGCCCCAGCCGCACAGGCGCGGGTTCTCCTCGACCGTGACCAGCCGGCCGGTGCGCCCCACGGAGTCGAGCAGCGTCTTCGTGTCCAGCGGGACCAGCGACCGGAGGTCGATCACCTCGGCGGAGACGCCGTCGGCGGCGAGCGTCTCGGCGGCCGCCGCCGCGGTCGGCACCATCGCGCCCAGCGCGCACAGCGTGACGTCGGTGCCGGCGCGGACGACCCGCGCCTCGCCCAGGCGCTCGACGATCTCGCCGTCGGGGACGTCTTCCTTGGTCGCGTACAGCACCTTCGGCTCGACGACGATCACCGGGTCCGGGTCGCGCACCGCAGCCGCCATCAGGCCGATCGCGTCCGATCGGTGTCGACGGAACGACGACCTTGAGCCCGGGAATGGCCATGGCCCAGCCCTCCACGCTCTGGGAGTGCTGCGCGCCGAACCGCACGCCGCCGCCGTTGGCCGTGCGGATGACCAGCGGCAGCGCCACCTGGCCGTCCGTCATGTAGCGCGTCTTCGCGATCTGGTTCGCGATGAGATCCCAGCACACCGCGAAGAAGTCGCTGAACATGATCTCGGCGATGGGCCGCAGGCCGTTCATCGCCGCGCCCATGATCATCCCGATGATGGCCTGCTCGGAGATCGGCGTGTCGCGCACGCGCACGGTCGCCGAACCGCTCCTGCAGTCCGACCGTGGTCTTGAACACGCCGCCCGCGGCGCCGACGTCCTCGCCGATGAAGTAGACGGACGGGTCGCGTTCCATCTCCTGCGCGATCCCGCGGCCGATTGCCTCCCGCAGCGTCAGTTCCGCCACGACGAGCCTCCGTCCGCGTAGAGCTGCGTCTGCAGCGCCGACCCGTCCGGCTCGGGCGACGCCTTCGCCTCGTCGATCGCACGCTCGACCTCCGCCGCCGCGACGGAGTCGACCTCGGCGAGCGTCGTCTCGTTCACGCCGTCGGCGAGCAGCCTCGCGCGGTACGTGGGGATCGGGTCGCGCGCCAGCCACGCCGCAACCTCGTCGTCGGGGCGGTACTTCCCCGGATCGGCCCGCGAGTGGCCGGACTGCCGGTACGTCTTCGCCTCGATCAGCGACGGCCCCTGCCCGGAACGCGCGCGGCCGATCGCCTCCGACGCGACGGCGAAGACCGCGTCGGGATCGTTGCCGTCCACCACGATGCCCTCGAGCCCGTACGCCGGCGCGCGATCGGCGGCGGGGTTCGGCACCGCCGTGACCGCCGAGATGGGCGTGTACTCCATGTAGAGGTTGTTCTCGCAGACGAAGACGACCGGCAGGCGCCACACGACGGCCATGTTGAGCGCCTCGTGGAAGGCCCCGATGTTCGTCGTCCCGTCGCCGAAGAAGCAGGTGACCACCTGGCCGGTGCCCCGCTCGGCCGCCGCCCACGCCGCGCCGGCGGCGATCGGCAGGTGGGCCCCGACGATCGCGTACGAGCCCATGGCGCCGTGCTCGACCGACGTCAGGTGCATCGAGCCGCCCTTGCCACCGCACACACCGGAGGACCGTCCCATGAGCTCGCCCATCAGGCCCGCCATCGGCGCGCCACGCAGCAGCGTGTGCACGTGGCCGCGGTAGGTGCAGTACACGAGGTCCCGCGGCTCCATCGCCGCCGAGAACCCCGCGCCGACCGCCTCCTGGCCGAGCGCCAGGTGCGTGGTCCCCTTGACCAGGCCCTCCAGAAACAGGTCCTGCACCCGCTTCTCGAACGTGCGGGCCTCGACCATCATCCGGTAGATGCGGACGCGCGTCTGCTCGTCCGCGGTGCCGGCGGGCGTCGCTCGATCCTTGACCTCGCTCACGTGTCCGACTCCGTCTCCCCGCTCGGGCTCAGTACTCGTTCGCCACCATCAGCTCTTCGCATGGGAAGAGCGTGATGATCCTGCAGCCGTCGGCCGTGACGATGACCTCCTCTTCGATGCGCGCCGCCGACCGGCCGTCGGAGGCCGGGCAGTACGTCTCCAGCGCGAACAGCATCCCTTCCTTGATCTCCAGCGGATCCTTGAAGGAGTTCAGGCGGGTGATGATCGGCCGCTCGTGGAGGCTGGCGCCGACGCCGTGGCCGAACTGCAGGCCGAACGCGTCCATCTCGTCCACGAACCCGAACTCCTCGGCCTTCGGCCAGACGGCGGCGATCGTGTCCGTGCTCTGCGCCCGGCTTCACCAGGTCGATTGCGGCGTCCATCCACTCGCGCGACCGCTTGAACGCGTCGCGCTGCGCCTGCGTGGCGCGGCCGACCACGAACGTCCGGTAGTAGCACGTCCGGTACCCGTTGAAGACGTGGATGATGTCGAAGTAGGCCTGGTCGCCGGGCCGGATCAGCCGGTCGGAGAACACGTGCGGGTGCGGGCTGCACCGTTCGCCGGCAATGGAGTTGATGGCCTCCACGAACTCCGACCCCATCTCGAACAGCCGCGCGTGCGCCAGGGCCACGATGTCGCTCTCGCGGACGCCGGGCTTCAGCGCCTCGAAGATGTCCTGGTAGACGCCGTCCGCCATCGCGCAGGCCTGCGTCAGCAGCATGAGCTCGTCGGGGCTCTTGATCTCTCGGGCGTCGGCCATGATCTGCTGGCCGTCCATGACCGCCACACCGGCCTTCTGCAGCTCGAGGAACACCGACGTCTCGGCCACGTCGACACCCAGCGGCATGTCCGCGACGCCCTCCTCGGCGAGGATCGACTTGATCTCCGCGACGGCCCGCTCCTGCAGGCCGACGCGCGGATGGATGGCGCCCTGCAGGCCGGTGTTGCCTCCGACCGAGTTCGTCTCGTCGAACAGGTGCGGCAGCTGGCGGCGGTGCGCCTTGGCCGCGGAGCCGAAGTCGAAGATGCGCGGGCGCCCCGTACGCGTCAGCAACGTGTAGCGCTCGCCCTTGTTGAACGCCCAGTAGCCGATCTGCGTCCCGGTGACGTAGCGGATGTTGCTGGTCTCGAACAGCAGCAGGGCCCCGACGTCGGACCGCTCCAGCGCCTCTCGCGTGCGCGACAGCCGGTACTGGCGGAGGCGCTCGAAGTCGACGCGCACCTCCCAGTCGACGCCCTGGATGCCCGGCGCGGGCGTGGTGGCGACGGGGAACTCGTCCGACACGTTTCCTCCCTCCGTGCTCGGTTCGGCCAGCTTACGCCGCCCGGACGGATGTGAACAACGGATGCGCGCGATGCAATTCTTTGCACGCTTTTGCAGGTGAGCAGCAGCGTCGCGCACGGCCGCACTGCCTTTACGGGTCGTTGCGAGCGGGAGTATTCTCAGGCGTCCTGACAACCGGGCCAGACAACTGGGCCCGACAACCGGACCACAACCGGGAGGGAAGCGAAGATGGCAGATCGTCTGCTGCTCCGTGGCGGCTCCGTCGTCTCGATGGATCCCGACGTCGGCGACATCCCCAACGCCGACGTTCTCATCGAAGGCGATTCCATCGCCCAGATCGGTCCGGACATCAGTGCCGACGCGCAGGAGATCGACGCGACCGGCAAGGTCGTCATCCCGGGCTTCATCGACACCCACCGGCACACGTGGGAGGCGGCCATCCGCGGCTGCGCGCCGGACGCGACGCTCGACGACTACTTCGTCGACGTCCTCGACACGTTCGCGCCCGTCTACCGGCCGGAGGACGTCTACGCGAGCAACCTGGCCGGCGCGATCGACTGCATCAACGCCGGCATCACGACGCTGCTCGACTGGTCGCACATCAACAACACGCCCGAGCACCCCGACGCCGGCGTCAAGGGCCTGCAAGACGCGGGCATCCGGGCCGTGTACGCGTACGGCAGCGCGAACCTGTCGCTCAACGACTACTGGAACCAGAGCACGATCGCCATTCCCGCGGACGATGTGAAGCGCATCCGCGACACGTACTTCTCCTCGAGCGATGGCCTGCTCACGATGGCCGTCGCCACGCGCGGGCCCGGGTTCACCGTGGACGACGTGGTGCGCGCCGAGTGGAACATGGCCCGCGAGCTCGGCCTGCCGATCACCGTCCACGTCGGCATGGGCCGGCTGGCCGGCCGCTTCGGCATGATCAAGCAGCTCGAGGGACTCGGGCTGCTCGGCGACGACACCACGTACATCCACTGCTGCTACTTCAGCGACGAGGAGTGGGACCTGGTCGCGCGACACCGGCGGCAAGATCTCGATCGCCCCCCAGGTGGAGATGCAGATGGGCCACGGGTCGCCGCCGATCCACCAGCGCGTGAGCGCGGGCTGCGCCCGAGCCTGTCCATCGACGTGGTCACGACCGTTCCCGGCGACATGTTCACGCAGATGCGTTGCGCGTTCGGATGCGAGCGCGTGCGCGTGAACGCCGACTCGTGGCAGAAGGACGAGGCCATCCCCGCGGGGACCCTTTCCGCACGCGACACGCTCGAGATGGCGACGCGCAACGGCGCCTACACGGTCGGCCTGGAGGACCGCGTGGGCTCGCTCTCCCCGGGGAAGCAGGCCGACATCGTGCTGATCGACGCGACGGCGCCGGGAACGGCTCCGCTGATCGATCCGGTCGCGGCCGTGACGCTCAGCGCCGACGTGTCGAACGTCGACACCGTGATCATCGGCGGGAAGGTCCACAAGCAGGGCGGGAAGCTCACCGCCGACTTCGCCAAGGCCCGCGGCCTGGTCGAGGCCTCGCGGGACCACCTGATGGAGGAGACGGCCAAGCGCCGCGCGCAGTGACGCCGCCGCGCCACGTCGTCCGCCGAGCCGGCGAGGCGCGATTCACGGTCCCGGCCGGAATCGGCGCGCACGCCGGGGGTTTCCGCCGCTGGTCGGTGGTCGACGAGGATACGCCGGGCGCCGTCCACACGAGTTTCGACCTGTGCGAGCTCGCCCCGGGCGGGCGCCTCGACGCCCACGTCCACTCCTTCGAGCAGACCGCGTTCGTCCTGGACGGGACAGGCGACCTGCGCACCCCGGAGGCGACCGCGTCGCTGCGCCCCGGCGACTACGCGCTGCTGCCGGTCGGGATGCCGCACGCGTGGCGCAACGACGGCGAGCGCCCGGTCCGGTGGGCGTCGATGTCGGCGCCGCAGCCGCGCAGCCGGTTCGAGGGCGACACGTTCGTGGTGCCTACGATGGCGGACGTCCCGGGGGCGCCGGTCGACGTCCGCGACCCGCGAACCCGCTCCTTCGGGCACATCGATCCGGAGAACATGGACGTCGACAAGCAGACGCAGGATCGCCTGGCGGTGTCGGCGAGCATGCGGACGGCGCTGCTCGTCTACAGCGGCATCACGGTGAAGATGATGGTCGACACGGACCTGGGCGCGCACCTCCAGACGATGTTCATGGTCCAGTACGAGCCGGACGGGTTCGCCGGCCCACACGACCATCCGCTCGAGGAGACGTACCTGATCCTGGAAGGCGAGACCGACGCCGTGTTCGACGGCGAGGCGTACCACCTGGCGCCGGGCGACGTGGCGTGGGCGGGCGTGGGGTGCGTCCACCAGTTCGCGCAATCCCGGCGACCGCATCGTGCGGTGGCTGGAGACGCAGGCGCCGGGACCGCCCGCGCGGCACACGTACCGGTACCGGCGCGACTGGGAGTACCTGCGGGGCAGGCTCGAGGAAGGAGGCAGGTGAGATGGCTGACGGCGCGGTGATGGTGGTCGGTGGGACGAGCGGGCTCGGGTTGGAGGTGGCCCGCCACTACGTGGAGTCGGGCCGGAGGGTCATCGTGACCGGCCATCGCCCCGAGCACGCGCCGTCGGTCGCGAAGGAGCTCGGCGGGCAGACCGAGGGCCTGGTCTTCGACCTGACCGAGCCGGACGACGATCGCGCCGGCGGTCGCCGGCGTCGGGCCGGTCGACTTCCTGGTGCTGGCGTCGATCGCCCGGGACGAGAACGCGATCCGCGAGTACGACGTCGCGTCGGCCGAGCGCGCTCGCGACGATGAAGCTCGTCGGCTACACCGAGACGATCCACGCGCTGCTGCCGCAGCTGCACGACGAGAGCGCCGTCGTGCTGTTCGGCGGGCGGGCGAAGGACCGGCCGTACCCGGGGTCGGTGACGGTGACCAGTGTCAACGGCGCGATGTCGAGCATGATCCGCGCGCTCGCGACCGAGCTGA
Source organism: uncultured Actinomycetota bacterium (assembly GCA_963770955.1). GTDB lineage: Bacteria > Actinomycetota > UBA4738 > UBA4738 > UBA4738 > DASPTB01. Next base: position 3,013 of record CAVYRK010000004.1, on the reverse strand, counting down.
AGCCCATCCGGTTCAACGCCCTCCATCCCGGGCATCGTCGGGGACAGCCCGTACTGGGCGGGGAAGCCGCAGGCGCTGGAGAACACCCTCGCGCGCACGCCGATGGGGCGCCTCGTGACGATGGCCGACATCGTGGGCGCGGTGCGTGTTCCTCCTGGAGAACCGAGGCGTGAACGGCATCAACCTGTACGTGGACGGCGGCTGGCTGCTGACGTGAAGGGGGGCCGCCTCACCCGTGAGGGGGATATCCGAGGCCGCCGCGCGTGACTAGGATGGGGTCCCCGCTGGAACCGGTCGGGGTCGGAGAAGGGGTCGGACAATGGCCACGAAGCGCGCTGCCCACCTGAGCGTCGAGGAACGAACTGCGCGGGGGAACCAAGCTCGTGAGAAGACCCCGCTGACGTCCCACGAGAAGTGGAAGCCGGCCGCCGACCGGCCGGACCCGATCTCGCTGCTGGAGAAGCAGAACGCCGACCGCGAGCCCGACCTGGTGCCCGTGCGGCACGGCCGCATGATGGTGTCGCCGTTCACGTTCTATCGGGGCGCCGCGATGATCATGGCCGCCGATCTGAAAGGCACCCCCGTGGCCGGGCTCTCGTCGCAGCTCTGCGGGGACGCGCACCTGTCGAACTTCGGGCTGTTCGGCTCGCCCGAGCGGCGCCTGCTGTTCGACCTGAACGACTTCGACGAGACGCTCCCCGGCCCGTTCGAGTACGACGTCAAGCGACTGGTGGCCAGCTTCACGATCGCCGCCAGGCACAACGGCTTCAGCAAGAGCGAGACGCGCGCGATCACGACCGCCGTGGGGCGCCGCTATCGCCAGTCGATGGAGGACTTCGCGGGGATGCGGACGCTGGACATCTGGTACGCCAGCATGTCGGACGACATCCTCGACACGGCGGCGACGCTCGCGAAGGGCAAGGAGCAGGAGAAGCTGCTGAAGCGGGCCAAGAAGACCGCCGAGAAGGCGCGGACGCGCGACAGCCTCCAGGCGCTCTCGAAGCTGGCCGAGCGCGTGAACGGGACGTACCGGATCGTCAGCAACCCGCCGGTCGTCATTCCCATCCGCGACCTGCGGAAGATGTACGGGTTCTCTCCGCAGGAGACCGAGCGCCGCATCAAGGGACAGCTCACCGGGTACACGGCCACGCTGGACGACGACCGCCGGGAGCTGCTCTCGAAGTACAAGGTGGTGGACGTCGCCCGCAAGGTCGTCGGTGTCGGGAGCGTCGGCACGCGCGCGTTCATCGCCCTGATGGAGGGTCGGGACGACTCCGACCCGTTGTTCCTCCAGGTCAAGGAAGCCAACCCCTCGGTGCTCGAGTACGCGCTCCCCAAGAGCAAGTACCGCAAGCACGGGGAGCGCGTCGTGCGCGGGCAGCGCATGATGCAGGCCGCCAGCGACATCTTCCTCGGATGGTACGTCGGCCCCGATGGCAATCACTTCTACTGGCGTCAGCTGCGCGACATGAAGGGCTCCGCCCTCGTCGAGGGAATGGTGCCGGTGGGCATGGCGGCCTACGGGAACATGTGCGCGTGGACGCTGGCGCGGGCGCACGCGCGCTCCGGCGACCCGGTCGCGATGGCGGCCTACCTCGGCAACTACACGGAGTTCGAGGATGCCATGACCGACTTCGCCGGCCGGTACGCGGACCAGAACGACCGCGACTACCAGGCGTTCCGCGAGGCCATCACGTCGGGACGGCTGCAGGCGATCGAGGGAGTCTGACGCCGGCCGCGACGAATGCCGCGCTCAGCGACTTCCTGGTCCTGCGCGCACGAGATGAGGACGGTCATCGCCGCCGGGCGCTGGACCGGGCGGGTCGCGCCGCGATGTTCGAGTGGACCGAGGAAGCCACCGACCTCGCGGGCGCCGGGCGCCCACTGACGGACCTACAGGCGGTCGGGCCGTGGGTCGCGCAGATCATCGAGGAGTGGCTGGAAGCCGTGGATGTCCGGCCGGAGGACGTTCCTCCGATCGACCCCCTCCGGCGGGGATTCCTGTCCCGCGCGGAGATCGACGCCGCCGCGGCCGCCCGGCCCGACCTGCGCGCGGCGCTTCGCGGCGACCTGCAATCGCACAGCACGTTCACGGACGGGCACGACAGCGTGGCGGACATGGCGCAGGCGGCCGCCGAGCTGGGCCACTCCTACCTGGCGGTCACCGATCACTCGAAGACGCTGCCAATCGCGGGCGGCATGGACGAGGAGGGGTTCGCGAGACAGGCGGAGGAGATCGAGGACGTCCGGCACGACCCCGCGCTCCGGAGCCGCGGGTTCCGCCTGCTGCACGGCATCGAGATGAACGTGACGCCGGAGGGGTTCGGCGACATGGACCCGGACTTCCTCCGGACGCTCGACATCGTGCTGGGCACGTTCCATTCGAAGCTCCGTCTGCCCGAGGACCAGACCGAGCGATACCTCGCGGCCATCCGGAACGGAGGCATGGACGTCTTCGCGCACCCGCGCTGCCGCATGTTCGGGCGGCGGCTGGGGCTCACTGCGGACTGGGGCCGGGTGTTCGCGGAAGCGGCCGCCCGCGAGGTCGCGCTCGAGGTCGATTGCCACCCCGCCCGCCAGGACCTGGACGTGGACCTGCTCCGGTTGGCCGCTGAGCACGGCGCCTGGATCTCGGTGGGGACGGATGCCCACAGCCGGAGCGAGCTGCGGCACATCGACATCGGCGTGGCGACGATCGCGCTCGCCGGGATCCCGACCGACCGCATCCTCAACCTCCTGCCGGCCGACGATCTCGTCGAGTGGGTCCGCGAACGGCGCGGCGCGGGCGAGCGGGTGGACTGACAGACAAAGGAGGCACGCGATGCCCATCTACCAGACCGCGCATTACCAGGTGAAGGCCGAGGCCGTCCCGCGCGTGCGCGCGGCGATCGAGGAGTTCGTTCGGTACGTGGACGAGAGCGAGCCGGGCACCCGGCTGTACGCGGCGTGGCAGGAGCAGGCCGACCCGACACGCTTCGTCCACCTGTTCATCTTCGAAGACGAGGCCGCCCAC
>CAVYRK010000003.1:0-683032 GCA_963770955.1 uncultured Actinomycetota bacterium | reverse complement strand
TGGAGGTCACGCGGCCCGTCGGGTCTCCCAGTAGTCCTCGAACCGGCCGTTGAGGTGACAGCAGCGTAACGCCAGGATGGCGTTGGCTCCGCGCACTGTCCAAAACATGCCTGACTGTTTGAGACGAGAGCCGATCACCGTTTTGCAGCCAGCTTCAATCACGCCGGAGCCGACAAACAGATGTTGGCGGCGGTACTTGGGATAGCGCATCCGGTCCGCGTTCTTCTCGAAATAGTCGGCTTCGGTGCGGATCTTTTCGGCTACGGCGGGATTGTTGCAGAGAAGGGAGCGCAGGGCGAGCACCAGCTTTTCGATCTTCCCTTTATCGAGCAGGCGTTTTTGATGGACCTTCATCCAGGTTTTCTGGCCGACCGGGTCGTTCGGGTATAAGGCTCGGGCCACATCCCACAGGTGCTGGCGAGCGTGATACAGGTCCACAATGTGAACCGCGCCGGGGAAATGGAGTTCGGCAATATTCCGGATCCACTCGGCTCCATCCCCGATCACAACTTTCTTGACCGCACGGCTCCAGCCGCGCTTCCAGGCTTCCAGATATAGCCGTCTTCCAAACTCTTCCGCAGTTTCAATAGCCCCGGTGTAAGTGGTGGAATCCGGATCGCGGATGGCGAAGCCTTTCTCATCCCAGCCGGTTTGCGTGAACACGCACCCTAATTTGGCTTCGCGAGTATGCGCCGGCTGTCCTGGCATCTTGCCCTTGCGCCCCTCGGTTTCCTTTTTCACTACGGGTACGCCGGTGCCGTCCATCTGCACGTACAGCACGGGGATCGGCTCGCCGACCACCATGGGTAGATCCAACTGGACGGCGCGTTGAACCTCCTGTTGCTCGGCCTGCGCGATGTCTTCTCCGATGGCCTCGGCCGTGCGCTCCACCGCTTTGGTGGTCACCTCCAGACCAGCCAGCACCCTCATCTGTTCGCGACCGTGATCGAAAGGCGCCTCCTGGCCCACCAGCGCGTGCATACGGCGCACCCCTGGGGAGTCATCCAGATTTTCGACATCCAGCTGGTGATCGATGGGGAACTGGCCGTTGTGACAATGCGGACACAGATACCACGGGCGCGTCAACTGTACCTCGCCTAGTGCGGTGAGAATACGCCGTGAGCGCAGTTCGCGGTAGCGCGCCGCATGGCCGCACGGACACGGAATACCGCGCTGTTGGTCGGTTGGTTCGGGGAACTGCAGCAACTGGTTGAGCGCCGCCGCCCCGGCCTGATGCAAGGCCGTGCGGAAGCCCATCTCCACTGCCTCCAGATCCATGTCGTCGGTCTGCCGCCGCTCGGCGAAGATGCGGCCCAGCAGTGCATTCACCTCCCGCGCGATCTCTGCGTGGATCGCGGCGGCCGTTTTTTTTCCTCCGGCGACAGGGCGTCCTCGACCGGGCGTGCTCGACAGATTCTTTCGTTCACCTCCAGCAAGTCTTGGCTGAGTTGCCGAAAGTGATGAAACGCTTCCACCTCACGCTGGGCCTTGCGCAACTCCGCGGCAGAGGAGAAGCTCTCGCTGACCGTCTTTCCGTCCACTTTGCGGGTCAAACGGAAGTTCGGGCCATGGCCGGGCTGGCCCGGCTGATGGCAATGGCAGGTGGGTTTTCCGCAGCGTCCATTGATGGCGGTGATGGAGCCGCTGCGAAAATCTCCCAACTGAAGAAACCGCATCAGGATTGCGGAGCGTTGCTGTTCGAGGACGCTGAGGGAATCGGGCAAGGGACCTCCTATCCGAACGTATACATACGTTCGGATTATACCGCCCAAAAAAGGAAATTGCCAGAGCCTTACTTGTATGTCGCGCACCCTTCCTGGAGAGTCCGTCTCGTGCCCGCCCATGTCCCTGCTATGCTTGACTTGGCGACATGAAGAAGTCCGTCGATTCACCCACCGGCCGCCTGCTGGCCGGCCTGGCCGTCACCCTGGCGGCCGTGGGCGTGTTTTCCTTCTACGCGCTGCACCAGATCCGCGGCCTGGAAGATCTGCAGACCCGCACCGTGGATCGCAACCGTAAGGACTCGCTGCAACTGCTGCGCATCCAGAACGACCTGAACCAACTGGGCTATCGCCATGCGGGACATGCTGTACGGCGACGAGCCTTATCCGCTAGCGGCGTGGAAGAAGCAGTTCGACCGCACGCGCAACGATCTGGATGACGCCTTGCGCCTGGAAGCGCAACTGGCCCCGGTGCACCGCGACCCCGAACCGGCAGCGCTATCTGGCCGAATCGCTGGCGCAGTTCTGGACCTCCGCGGGCCGGATGTTCGAGCTGGCCGCGCAAGGCCAGGAACGCGCCGGCGCGCGAAACTGATCCGCACATCGCTCGAAGCGCAGCAAGGCGCCCTGACCAGCGCCGTCGCGCAGTTGCTGGTGCAGAATAACGAGGCCGAGCAAGAGGCCGCCGCGCGCATCCAGGGCATCTATCTGGGCGTCGAGCGCAATGTCTACCTCTTCCTGGCAGCCATGCTGCTGGCCATCTTCTGCACCACGCTGTACCTGATCTATTCCAACCGCCGCCTGTTCCAGCATCTGGCCGCGGTATCCGAACACCGCAGCGACCTGGCGCGCAAGCTCATCACGGTGCAGGAGGAGACGCTGCACTCGCTCTCGCGCGAGTTGCACGATGAATTCGGCCAGGTGCTGACCGCCATCGGCGCCATGCTGCGCCGCGCCGAGAAGCGCCTGCCTGCCGGATTCGCCATTCTGCGCCGATCTGCGCGAAGTCCGCGAAGTGGCCCAGGCCACGCTCGAAAAGACGCGCAACCTGTCGCAGTTGATGCACCCCAGCATCCTCGACGACGGCGGCCTGGAGAAAGCCATCGACTGGTATCTGCCGGTCTTCGAGAAGCAGACTGGAATTAAGGTACGATACGAGAAACAGGGGAGCCGCGTCCGGCGATCACCGACCGGGTGGCCATTCACGTGTACCGCGTGCTGCAGGAAGCGCTTGAACAATCTGGCGCGCCATTCGGGATCGCCGCAGGCCGTGGTGCGGCTGGAGTTTCCGCCCGGACGGCTGAACCTGGAAGTGGAAGATCGCGGCGCCGGCATGCCCGAGTCGCGCAATGGCGGCGCGCGCAAGGGCATCGGCATGACCGCCATGCGCGAGCGCGCCGAGCTGCTGGACGGCACTTTCGAAGTGCTGCGTCCCGGCGAAGGCGGCACGCTGGTGCGGTTGGATGTTCCGTTGACGGATGCCTATGAGTAATGAAATCTCGGTACTGCTGGTGGACGATCATGGCCTGGTGCGGAAGGGCTTCCGGCGCATGCTGGAAGACGATCCCGAAATACGGGTGGTCGGCGAAGCCACCAACGGCCAGGAAGCCATCAAGCTGGCGCAGGAGCTGCATCCCGCGCGTGATCGTGATGGACATGGCCATGCCCGGACTGGATGGCGTACAGGCCACCCGCGAAATCCTCAAGAATGCGCCGGAGACCGCCGTACTGATTCTGAGCATGTATTCCGAGGAGAACTACGTGCGCAACGCGCTGGATGCCGGCGCACGCGGTTATCTGTCTGAAGGAAGCGTTGGATGTGGACCTGGCCGGCGCGATTAAAGATCTGGCCGTCGGGAAAAACGGTGATCGGTCCGGGCGTGCTGGCTCCCACATCGCGAGCCGGATCCGGATTACGAACGCCTCACACCGCGCGAAAAGCAGATTCTGGAGCTGATCGCCAAGGGGAATTCGAACAAGGAAATCGCCGCGATTCTGAACCTGAGCGTGAATACGGTTTCCGTGCACCGCGCCAATCTGATGTCGGCGCTGGGCATTCATCGCACCACGGAACTGGTGGTATGGGCGGTCAAAAAGGGCTTGGTGCAATCTGCCGTGAACCGCCGGCGAGTTCTTGTGCGGCGCGCTGGCGGCCAATGCGTTTCCGCGGCTGGTTCAAGGCGCGCCCCGGACGGGCGTGGAAGCCGGCTTCCGCTTCACCGACGTCACGTCCGCCGCCGGCATCCAGTTCCGGCATAACAGCGGCGCGTTCGGAGACAAGTATCTGCCCGGAAACGCTGGGACCGGGCTGCGCCTTCCTGGATTACGACAACGACGGCTGGCAGGATATTCTGCTGATCAACGGCATGGACTGGCCGGGCCACGTGACCGCAGCGCAGCACCATGCATCTGTATCGCAACAACCGCAACGGCACCTTCACCGATGTGACGCGCGCCGCCGGTCTGGATGTGGAGATGTACGGCATGGGCGTGGCGGTGGGCGACTTCAACAACGACGGTTTCCCGGATATCTACGTCACCTGCGTGGGCCAGAGCCGCCTGTTTCAGAACACCGGCAAAGGCCGTTTCGTGGATGTCACCGACACGCAGCGGCCTGGGAGGCCGGCAGGGTTTCAGCAGTTCGGCGCTGTGGTTCGATTATGACCGCGACGGGCTGCTCGACCTGTTCGTCTGCAATTACGTGAAGTGGTCGCCCGCGCAGGATGTGTTTTGCAGCATGGACGGCAAGCACAAATCGTATTGCACGCCGGAAGCGTATCGCGGCGCGACCTGCTGGCTGTTTCGCAATCGCGGCAACGGCACGTTTGAGGATGTGACGGCCACCAGCGGAATCTTCGACAGCAGCTCGAAATCGCTGGGCGTGGCCATGCTGGACTACGATCAGGACGGCTGGATCGACCTGATGGTGGCCAACGACACGCAGCCCAACAAGCTTTATCGCAACCAGCGCGACGGCACCTTCCAGGATATCGCGGTGAAAGCCGGCGTGGCCTTCAGCGAGGACGGCAAGGCGCGCGCGGGCATGGGCGTGGATGTCGCCGATTACGACAATTCGGGTATCGCCGGTCTGGCGATTACGAATTTCGATAACGAGATGATCGGATTCTACCGCGGCACGCGCGGTGGGCTGTACGTGGATCAGGCGGCCCGCTCGGATGTGGGGCGGCTGTCGCGGCGCAGCCTGGGCTTCGGCTGCTTCTTCTTCGACGCCGATCTGGACGGCCTGCTGGATCTGTTGGTGGTGAACGGCCACATCGACCCGGCCATCCGGGAAGCGCGGCCGGAAACCGGATACGCGCAGCCGCCGCACTTGTTCCTGAACAAGGGGCAGCGGCGGATTCCAGGATGTGGCCGGCGCACTGGGCGGCGGCTTCGCGGATCCCAAGGTGGGACGCGGCGCGGCCTTCGGCGACTTCGACCGCGACGGCGATCTGGACGTCCTGATCACGACGAACCAGGGACCGGTGCATCTGTACCGCAACGACCAGTCGAACGGCCACCACGCGATCCGCTTCCGCCTGGTGGGAACCAAGTCGAACCGCGATGCGATCGGCGCCACGGTGCGGGTGACCAGCGGTGGCGAAACCGGTTCGCGGATGGTGAAGAGCGGCTCCAGCTATCTGTCGCAATCGGAGATGCCGGTGACTTTCGGGCTGGGCCGGCGGGATACCGTCGAGCGTGCCGTGGTGCACTGGCCTGGCGGCGCAAGTGGAGGAATTCAAGAACCTGCGCGCTGGACGCATGTACGAATGCGTAGAGGGCAGGGATATCCGGGATACTGGCGGGTTCTGACGGTTCCAATTTTCTTGCGAGGACTGGCCGCCGCGCGTCACTTACCTTTAGCTTTCCGTGAAAATCGCAGGCTCCTGTGCGAAGCGCAACGTCAAACAGGAAAGACCAGATCGGGTCCGGGGCTTCGGTTGGAGGGGAAACCAGGATACTTATGATTATGAGACGAGATCGGTGCCCCGCCGGCCCGGTCATCAGCATGACCAGCTCACGGTCCGAGCCGAATAGGTTGATACAACACGCGATTTGCTGTCGTTTGCAACTTTTTGGGGGCTACGGGCGTCATATCTTTTCGGCCATATGGCTACCGGAATGAGAAGTAATGTGAAAAGCAAATACGAAAGTTATAGAAAGATACTAGAAAAAAAGGCGGCTGAGGTGAAAAGCGGCATGTCTGCCCAAAAAGCCGCCCAGGTGCTGGCGCGTGAGGAGCATCCGCACGACGAGGGCGATCTGAGCCAGCAAAGCCACGAAGAATGGCTTTTCCTGAATCGTAATACCCTTGATATCAAGCTCTTGCGGGAAGTTCAGGCTGCTTTGCGGCGTATGGAGCAGGGCACCTACGGCGTATGCTACGAATGCGAAGAACCGATCTCCGGCAAGCGCCTGGATGCGGTGCCATGGGCTAAGTACTGCGTGTCTTGCCAGGAACGGATCGCGGCGAATGCCGAGCTTGGACTTGAGGAAGCTTTTCAGGATGCCGATCGATGAAATTGGCTGACCTCCGGAAGGTCACGGTGAAAAAGCATCTTCGCATCCGGTTTCCTCTTTCCAATGGGATGGAATGCGTGGTCAACGAGCACGGCATCGCGCAGGTGCCGGCATTGCGCGCGGTTCCGTCTTTCAACCTGGAAGAGGAATTGGTGGGCGCGCAGGCATTTGTTGTCGAAGACGTGGATGCCGGAGAGAAGGATAAAAACAGGGCGAAAGAGCGAAAGTATTCGCGCGACGAAATGACCGCCCTGACCACGGCCGGATCTGGGACCGAAGCGGCGCCAGACGAGCATGAGGACTGATGCGGACTGACGGCCACCCGCCCTCTGTACTTCCCCGATTCTCCAGCCGATAGATCTCCAGCGAGGCCGGCCGACGCATCGACCGGAGAACTCTGTAAACCTCGCAAATAAAATTACCATCTGCGTCAGCGGCGGGGTCGTGCTGGCTACCGCCGGAGCTATCGTCAGCGTCTATCTGATTTCTCCCGCCAATCGCGTGAACGAACTACGCTCGCTGATGAGTTCCACGATTCAACAATCCGAAACAGTTACCGCGAATAGGGACGAGTTGCATGGAAAAAGCGCATTCAAGACCGGGTACTCGCCCGCAGCCTGGCCACGGCCCATGCGGCCGGCCGGGAGGAATTACTTCACGGGGGGTTCCGCCACCGATCCTTTGATTCTGGCGCGACCGATGACCGCTCAGTATTCCCATGGAGAACCTGCGTGCCGGCAACATTAAAGGGGCGTTTGTCCTAAAGGCTCGCATGACCCGTGATCCCGTGGTGATAGCCAGCATGGAGAGGATCACGCTCATCGGGCTGGCTGTGCTGGTGATTGTGGCGGCCTTTTTTCAGGCATTGAACCGCCGGATGATCGTGAAGCCCCTGCACGCCATCTCGCAGGAGTTGCTGGACGGCGCATCCCGGATTCGCGCGACCTCGGCACGGCTTGAGGAGGCCAGCCAGTCGATTGCGCGAGATCACGCAATCCACCGTTCAAATCGGCAGGACCATCAATTTGATTACGAACTGGCTCTTCAAGCAACGTGTTGGCCCTCAACGCGGCCACAGAGGCGGCCCACACCGGCGAAGCAGGGTTGGGATCCAGAAAAGCGCAAGGGCTAAAGATAGGGCTGCCCTGAGATGCCCGTCGCCAATCTGCGCCAGCAATCGGAAACACTCGAGAGTATTGTCGGGTGCCTAGCCGCCGTCATGCAGGGCTGAAGAAAGGTCGCCGCCGGGTGGCGCGGCGCCGGAGCTCAACCGGTTCGGCGCGAATAACCGAAGTTATCGGATTGGCGTGCTCCTGGATATGGTCATGGCGGAAATCGAGATCCCCCCGCAGGCAGTCGTGCGATAATTCCAACAGCATGCAAAACATTCTCCTCGCGACCTGTTTTTTGTTCGGCTTGGCGATCGGCATGGTACTGGCCTGGATGCTGCTCCGCCCGGCGGCGCGCCAAGCCTACGAACGCGCCAAGGCCGAGTGGGAGCCGGAACGGGCCGTGCTGAACGAGCGGCTGCAGAACAAGGAACAGCAATACAAGGAACTGCAAACCGCTTTGGATGACGCCCGCGGAAAGCTCGCCGACACGTTCAAGGCGCTCTCGGCCGAGGCGCTGCAGACCAACAACCAGGCTTTCCTGGACCTGGCCAAGACCACCCTCGCACGCACACAGGAAACCGCCCGCGGCGACCTGGAATTACGACAGCAGGCGATTGCCGATCTGGTGCGGCCGGTCCGCGAATCGCTGGACAAGGTGGACGGCCAGATCCGCGAGCTGGAAACCGCGCGCGCGGGTGCTTATGCGGGACTCTCCGAACAGGTTCGCGCGCTGCTCGAGACCCAGGGCCAGCTGCGTTCCGAGACCAGCCGCCTGGTGACCGCTTTGCGCTCCCCCAGCGTGCGTGGACGGTGGGGTGAAATCCAGCTCAAACGCGTGGTGGAGATGGCGGGTATGTTGGAGCACTGCGATTTCTACTCCCAGCCCGTCACCAATACCGAAGACGGCCGGCTGCGGCCGGACCTGCTGGTGCGCCTGCCGGGCGGCAAGAACGTCGTGGTAGACGCTAAGACGCCGCTGGAAGCCTATCTGGCCGCCAGCGAATCCACGACGGATGAGGCCCGCCGCACTCTGCTCGCGGACCACGCGCGCCAGGTGCGCGCCCACATCGCCGCGCTCGCGCGCAAGCAATACTGGGAACAGTTCGATCCCACGCCGGAGTTCGTGGTACTCTTCCTACCCGGCGAAAGTTTCTTCAGCGCCGCGCTGGAAAGCGATCCTTCTTTAATCGAAGTTGGCGTAGAGCAGCGTGTCATTCTGGCGACTCCATCCACGTTGATTGCCCTGCTTCGCGCCGTGGCCTACGGCTGGACCCAGGAGAACACCGCGCGAAATGCCGCGGAAATCAGCCGCTTAGGCAAGGAACTTTACAAACGATTAGCGTATCTAAGCGGCCACTGGGACCGGCTGGGCAAGAGCCTCGACCGCGCCGTGGAGGCATTCAACGAAGCTACCGGATCGCTGGAGACGCGCGTGCTGGTCACGGCGCGCAAATTCGAGGACCTCGAAACCAGCCCGTTCGGCTTCGTGCTGGAGAGTCCGCAACCGATCGATACCCGCCCGCGCGCGCTGGCGGCCGTGAACAATGGTGGGGCGGGCTCTCCGCCTGGCTCTCAGGCCGCCTGTTTGGTGCCAAGCTTGTGATCTAGCGCTCAGCCGATTGGCGCTCCGTCATCCGCCGGTTCACTTCCGCCGATTTGCTGCGCGCGATGCTTAGCGAGCGCCACTGGGCATGCTGAAAATGCTTCGCGAGCAGCACGATCTGTCCCACGTGACAAGCATAATGGGCGATCTGTCTGTTGATCGCCTGGGTCACCGAGTGCGCTTCGCCGCGAATGGTGACACGCCGGTTCAGATCCGCTTCCGATAACGGCTCCAGCGCGCCGAATACCAGCCCCCAGCCCGTCTGCCACACGGCCATCACCGCCTCGCGCGTAGACGGCGGATCCTCGAACTCGGTGTCGCGGTGACGGTCCGGCTTCTCGCCGTCGCTGGTCAGAAAATCAGTCCAACGCGAGCGCATGTTTCCCGCCACATGCTTCACGATGATGGCAATCGAATTGGCTTCCGGGTCCAACGTGGCGAAAAGCTGCTCGTCTGTAACTTGAGCCATGGCGCTCTCGCCGAGCTTTTTATATTGCCGCAACACGGCCAGCGCATCTTCCAGATAGGACGTCGTGAATTGAGTGGGCATATTTATTGCTCCGGTACGGAAATGGTGATGTTTCGGTATTTCATGCCGCCGGTATGATCGCCCTGGATATAGAGTGGGCCTGACTCGCCTTCGTGACTATCGATCGCTCCGCCGGTAATGCCTGGGATCTCCTTTTGATCGATGATCGTCTGGCCGTCGCGCACGACGGTCACGGTGCGGCCCACCAGCGTGATGTCGTAGCTTTCCCATTGGCCTGGCCGGCGCGCCAGCTCCGCCGAGGGTGCCAGGAACCCATAGATTGTCCCCATCGAGTGGAATTTGTCATCGGTACCTGGCTTTTCATATTCCACTTGGACTTCGTAGCGCCCACGCAGATAGACGCCGCTGTTGCCGTCGTTCGGACAGTTGTATTCGATGTGTAGCTTGAAATCGTCAAACTTGCGCGCGGTGCGGATATTCGCGCCGGCCGCCTGGTTTACCAACTCGCCATCCTGCGCCACCCAGTGGTTGTTGGGGGCATCGTCAGGTTCCCATCCGTTCAAGTCTTTGCCATCGAACAGCGGCTCGGGCTGGGACCAGCGCGCCGGGCTCGTGCGCCGCAAGGCCGGCGCCAGCACGCCCACGATCTTTCCCTCGACGCCATCCGCGCGTTTCTGTGTACCCGTGAGCCGGCCTCCCCCCGCATGGAACTCCCAAGTCACTTTGATCTCTCCGCCGAACCATTCGGAGGTCGTAAAGGCGAGCTGCGCGCCATGCAGTTTGATCTCCGTGGGGGGGTGCACGCTGGCCACCCGGCCCACCACCCGGACTTGGGGACTGCCCCCAGTTTCAGTGAATTCCATCCAGGAAGGATATGTGTCTTTGGGAGTAGTGATGGTCAGGTCCCACCGGCCTGCGAAGGGCTGCGCGGCCTCGATCGGCAGACTCGCAGCTACCAGCGCCATGGCCAAGGCCGAAAAACAAGAAGTGCACAAGGTTCGCATCATTTCAGCACCAGTTTATCCGATCAGCGGCGGAGCGCGACAGCCGATCGGGGAAATAGTTTTCAGGCATTAAAGCATGCTGCGCGGCGATTTTGCCACCCTGATCGATCTGGAACGCAGCCGCATCGGTGTGGCCGGGATTTGCTGATCGATTCTAACGGCCAACTGGGCACCGCCTCTTCATCCCGGCGCTTCAAGGAAGACATCCACTATATGGGTGATGCCCGCGGCGGTGTCCAGGTATGAGGCCGCAGGAGCGTTACCGTGTTCGAGATGGCCGCATAGGCGGAATCCAGATCGCTGAATACCAGCGTCTGCGCTGCCTCCCGCAATCGCTCGTTGCGCGTGATCTCCGCCTGGGTACACGCCTTCTCGTCTTGGTTCTTATCAGCTCGCCAGGAGATACCCAACCGACAGCCGCCGTAATTGCCGACGCATGTTATTTCTTTCGATCTCTCGGTGCAGGGGAAAAGTCAACATCCGACAGCGGGAAAAGCCGAAATCGTCATAGGCAAACGAACAACTTTCATCATAATCATCACATAACAATCGCGCTGACTTGAACATTCTTATCTTCCGCCAAAAATTCGCCTGCCTTTTCAGACAGCCCGGCTGCCAAGATACAGATCGGGGGATAGTGTTAAAATCGGGCGAAATGCGAATCCGATTTTTCTTGCCCGTGGCACTCACCGCTCTAGCCGCAACCGTCCCCGCCATCAAATGGAAGACCGGCGACCGTAGCCGTCCTCTGCCGCCGATGGTCACACCGGGCGCGCCTGGTACCGCGGAGCATGCCGGTACCGCTCCTTCCGATGCGGTGCAGCTCTTCAATGGCAGGGATCTCAGCGCGTGGCAACAACACAACGGCAAACCCATCGCTTGGAAATTGGGGGATGGCTATTTCGAGGTGGCGCCCGGCACCGGAGATATCGTCACCAAGCAGTCTTTCGGAGATTGCCAGTTACACGTCGAATGGGCGACGCCCAGCCAGCCCCACGGGACCGATCAGGAGCCGGGCAACAGCGGCGTATACCTGCAATCGCTGTACGAGATCCAAGTGCTTGAATCCAACCGGAACAAGACCTATCCCGACGGCCAGGCAGGCGCGATTTATTGCCAATATCCGCCGCTGGTGAATCCCGCGCGCCCGCCAGGCGAGTGGCAGACTTATGACATTGTATTCCACGGTGCGCGCTTCTCGTCCGATGCTAAGCTGCTGGAACCCGCCTCGGTCACGCTGCTGTTCAACGGCGTGCTGGCTCAAGACCATGCCATACCGACCGGCCCGACAGATTATATGAAGCGTCCGCCTTACAAACCCGGGCCAGCCAAGCTGCCGCTCCTGTTGCAGGATCACGGACAGCCGGTTCGCTATCGCAACATTTGGATTCGCGAGCTGAAGCCGGCGGACTAATTCGGCTAGTACGGCAGGCCCTCAGCCTTTCGCTCCACCCGCATCGCCAGGGAACCCTGCGTCGCACGGCTGCGGCACAGATATTCAAGCAGCAAAATCATCTTGTGCTCCTGGTCGCGGAGGCAGTTCCCATGCGCGTGGCGAACGCGTTCGAAGTGCGCAACACCTTCCGCCAGCTCACACCGGTTCTGGGCGGCGCACCCCAGCGACTCCAATACACAGGCACCCAAGAACTCCGCGATGTACTGCAATTCGTCAATGGAAAGACCCAGCAGAAATCTGCGGGCTTTCCGTTGATAGCGGTGCTCGGCACACGCCGTGATGGCAGAAATCAAGACCGTTCTCACCCCAGACTCCTGATCCCCAAAAAACTCCTGATCTCTAGGCGGCAATCACATCGGAGAAGTTAATTATGTCGAAAAGCAAGGCCGGGCGCAAGGGGGGAGCGGGGAACGATTTCGCAAGTACGTTCCGGCCTCACGTGCGTCAAATATTTCACCCGGCGCCACTCTGTTCAATGCCTCTTGGCCGTCAACCAAGGAAACAGGGGGCGATGGTACACTGATCCACACAATGCACACTATGTCGACGCCCCCATTCCTAACGCGGCGTGCTTTCCTGGCGGCGGCCGGTGGAAGTTCGGTCCTGCTGGCCAACAGGTTGTTCGGCGCACCCGATGCCACCGCCGTGAAACCCACTCCGGAACTCGAAAAGCTGGCTGAGACCGCGCTGGCGGAGGCGCGTAAGCAAGGCGCTACCTATTGCGACATCCGCATCGCCCGCTACCGCCAGCAGTTCTCGGGCTACCGGCTTTCGCCCGAGCGCGGCGGCAACTAAGACCGACGAAGTCCCGTTCGTCACCGACCAGCAGAACTTCGGTTTCGGTGTGCGCGTGATCGCCAAGGGACAGTGGGGCTTCGCCGCCTCGCCGCTGGTGAACGCCGAAGAGATCGCGCGCATTACCCGCGAGGCAGTGATGGTGGCTAAAGCCAATTCGGCGCTGCAGGCCAGCCCGGTCCAACTTGCCCCGGTCAAGGCTTACATCGACCGCTGGACCTCCACCTTCGAAAAGGATCCCTTCGCCGTGGCCGTGGACGAAAAGCTGGATCTGATGCACCAGGCCACGTCCATCATCAAGAAGGATCCGAAGGTGTTTGCGGCCTTCGGTTTTCTGGCGCTGCGCGCCGAAGACAAATACTTCGCTTCGAGCGAGGGCTCGTCGATCCAGCAATACGTCGTGCAGGTCTGGCCCGCGCTGCAGGCCACCGCGGTGGATACCCAAAAGAACATTTCGCGTACCCGCAGCTACCAGACTCCGCCGGTGACCGCCGGATGGGAGGCGGTGGCAAAAGCGAATCTCGCCGAGAACGCGCCGCGCATCCGCGACGAAGTGCTGGAGCATCTGGCCGCGCCGCCGGTCACGCCCGGCAAGAAGGACCTGGTGCTGCTGCCGAGCCACCTCTATCTCACCATTCACGAATCCATCGGACACTCCACGGAACTGGATCGCGCGCTGGGTTACGAAGCCAACTTCGCCGGCACCAGCTTCCTGACCACCGAGAAGATGGGCAAATTCCAGGTGGGCAGCGAACTGATCAATATCTTCGGCGACCGCACCAACGAGGGCGGCCTGGCCACCGTGAAGTACGACGACGACGGCGTGCTGACGACTAAGTTCCCCATCATCGAAAAGGGCGTCTTCAAACACTACCAGACCATTCGCGACCAGGCCCACCTGGTCGGCGAAACCGAATCGCGCGGCTGCTGCTATGCCGACTCCTGGTCCAGCGTGCCGTTCCAGCGCATGCCGAACGTGTGGCTGGCGCCCGGTCCGCGCGAGGTCACACCCGACGACCTGATCTCCGGCGTCGACGACGGCATCCTGATCGAAGGCGAGGGCAGTTACTCCATCGACCAGCAGCGCTACAACTTCCAGTTCGGCGGCGACGCATTCTGGGAGATCAAGGGCGGCAAGAAGCGCGGCATGATCTCGCGCGTGGCCTACCAGTCGAAGACCGCCGACTTCTGGCAGGCCTGCGACGGCATCGCGGGCGCCAGTTACTGGCAGCAGTTCGGATCGTTCTTCGACGGCAAAGGCGAGCCCGAACAGATCAACGCCATGAGCCATGGCTGTTCGCCGGCGCGATTCCGGCAGGTGAACGTGCTGTTGACCGACTAACAGGGGAGCATCATGATCAGCCAACAAGAAGCCAAAAACCTCATCGACAAAGTCATCGGTTACTCGAAGCTGCCGGGGTGCCAGATCGACCTGTATTGGACGGAAGACGTTTTCATCCGCTTTGCCAATAACGGCATTACCACCTCGGGTTACCGCGTGGCATCAGAGCCTGTCAATCAGCAGCGTGACGGAAGACAAGCGCCACGGCAACGCGGTAGTCAACGAACTGACTGACGAAGCCATCAAGCGCGGCGTCGAGCAGGCCGAGAGCTCTGGCCCGCATCTCCAAGACGAATCCGGAAGACATGCCGGCATTGGGTCCGCAGAAATATCCGGTGCTGAGTAATTTCGATTCGTTCACCGGCTCGGCTCGGGGCGATGTGATGATCCCGCACGTGAAGGCGGTGCTCGATAGCGCGCGCACCGAACAAACTGACGGCCGCCGGATTCATCCAACGCTCGGCGGTGGCCGTGGCGGTCGGCAATAAGGCCGGACTGTTTGGGTACCACACTTATACCGACTCCAGCCTGACGAACACCATGCGCAACGCTGGCGGCGTCAGTTCCGGTTGGGCATCGCAGACCTCAGTGTCCCTGAAAGACGTGAACGGCGAGGCGGCCGGGCGCATCTCGGCCGAGAAGTGCCTGCGCGGCGCCGGCACGCGGAAGAAGCTGGATCCGGGCAAGTACACCGTGATCCTGGAGCCGGCGGCGGTGAGTGATCTGGTCGGATATCTAGGCGGCAGTTTCGGCGCGCGCGATGCCGAGCAGGGCCAGTCGTTCCTGAGCAAGCAGGGCGGCGGCACGCACCTGGGCGAGAAAATGTTTCCGGAATATCATCACCCTGCGCAGCGACCCGTTCAATACCATGCTGGCCTCCACGCCCTGGGGACCGTCGCTGCTGCCCAACGAACGCATAGCCTGGATCGATAAAGGCGTGGTGAAGAACTTCTATTACGACCGCTTCTGGGCAAGTAAGGCGGGCAAAAATCCGACGCCTTCTACCAATAACCTGGTGCTCGATGGACTCGGCCGTTCGCAGCCGCACGTAGTCGTCCTCGTTCCCGATGGCGAGCGCCTGGTTCCCCAGTCGCTCCGCGTCGATCGTCGACGTCCTCGCACCTCCCCCGATCCCGCCGAGCAGAAGCTGCCCGCGCCGTGGGTCGGCAGGACCCGCGCTCGCCTCGGCAGTGCCGCCAGCCGGCGCAGCGACCGGAACTGCGCGCGGGCCAGCTCGTCGGTGCGATCGGGGCCGAGCAGGTCGGTGCGGCCGGCGGCGCCGACGATCAGGCTGCCGCCCGTGAAGACGGCCACGGGATCATCGGCGCCGCCCTCGCGCACGACGTACGACACGTGCTCCGGCGTGTGGCCCGGCGTGTGCCACGCCTCCACCGACACGGCGCCGATCTCGATCCGATCGCCGTCCGCCATCGCCCGGTGCGGGAAGGCGTACCCGCCGGCTGCCGGCGCGGCGATCTCGGCGCCGGTTGCCGCGTGCGCCTCCAGGGCGCCGGACACGTAGTCGTTGTGGACGTGCGTCTCCAGGACGTGCCGGATGGTCGCGTGCCGCGCCTCCGCCGCCGCAGCGAAGCGCCACGCGTCGCGCTGGGGATCGACCAGCACGGCCTCGCCCCCGGACACCAGCAGGTAGCTGGTGTCCCCCAGTTCCACCGTGACGATGACGTCGAGTTCCACGATCTCCCTCCCGGGCAACCTTACCCGCGGCCGAATCGGCTCCGCGAGCCGGGCGGGCCGGGTTGCCGACGCCAGCCCAGGCCGCGGAGACTAGGGTCGACCCGTGAGCGTCTCGAGGAGCGTTCGCCCCGCTCGCCCGGCCCGGCTCGCCCCGTGGGCCTTGCTCCGACCTCGGGTCCGCCTGCTGGCCGGGGCCGTTGCGCTCCTCGCGCTGACCGCGTGCAACTTCGGGGCGCCGCCGGGCTCCACCGCGCAGGGACAGTCCATCGCGCACCTGTGGCGCGTCCTCTGGTACTTCGCGATCCCCGTCGGCGTCATCGTCTACGGCCTGATCCTCTGGTCGGTCTTCCGGTACCGGAAGCGCCGGGGCGACGACGAGACGCTTCCCGAAGCAGACCCGCTACGCGGTCGGCTCGAGGTCACCTACACGCTGATCCCGGTCGCGATGGTCGTGGTGCTCTTCGCGTTCACCTACCACGAGGAGCAGAAGGTCGACCGCGTCGATCCGCACCCGGCCGTGATCGTGAACGTCGACGCGTTCCAGTGGCAGTGGCGGTTCACGTACCCGCAGCACGACGTCACGGTCGTCGGCACGCCGGGCAACCCACCCACGCTCGGTGCTGCCGGTCGGTGAGACCGTCCGGATCGTCCTGCGGGCGCGACGACGTCGATCCACGCGTTCTACGTGCCGGACTTCCTCTTCAAGCGGCGACGCCATCCCCGGCGTGGTGAACACGTTCGACCTCACGGTGCCGAAGCCCGGCCGTTGGCCGGGGCAGTGCTCGCGGTTCTGCGGCCTGGACCACACGACATGACGTTCTTCGTCCAGGCGCGTGCCGCCCGCTCGGCGTTCGACGCAGTGGCTGGCCGACGCGACGTCGGCTGTCCGGAGGCCGGCGCATGAGCGCGACGACCGCCGTTCCGCGACCGCGCGAGCCGCACGGCCCGCCGCCGCGCGGCCTGCTCGACTGGCTCACCACGACGAACCACAAGAAGATCGGGTTGCTCTACATCGGCGGCGACGTTCGTCTTCTTCCTGGCCGGCGGGCTGCTCGCCGTGCTGATCCGCACCGAGCTGGCGCAGCCGGGCTGTCGTTCCTGTCGAAGCAGGCCTACAACGAGATCTTCACGATCCACGGGACGACGATGATCTTCCTGTTCATCGCGCCGATCGGCCTGGGCTTCGCGAACTACTTCGTCCCGCTGCAGATCGGCGCGCCGGACATGGCGTTCCCGCGGATGAACGCGCTGTCGGTCTGGATGTTCCTCGTCGGCGGCGTCACGATCTGCTCGTCCTTCCTGGCGCGTCGCACGGCGCGGCGCGCGGCCGGCTGGACGTTCTACGTGCCGCTGTCGAGCCGCGAGTGCAGTCCCGGGCCCGGCGCCGGACATGTGGATCATGGGGATCCTGCTGACGTCGCACGTCGTCGATCCTGACCGGCGTCAACCTCATGGCGACCGTCTTCATGCTGCGCGCGCCGGGCATGACGATGTGGCGGCATGCCGCTGTTCACCTGGAACATGCTGATCACGTCGCTGCTGATCCTGGTGGCGTTCCCGCCGCTCGACCGGCGGCGCTCGCGCTGCTGTTCATCGACCGGCACTTCGGCGGGCACTTCTTCGATCCGGCGGCGGGCGGCTCGGTCGATCCTGTACCAGCACCTGTTCTGGTTCTTCGGCCACCCCGAGGTCTACATCATGGTCGCTGCCGTTGTTCGGGATCGTGACCGACATCATCCCGGTGTTCTCGCGCAAGCCGATCTTCGGCTACGCCGGGTTCGTGCTGGCGTCCATGGCGATCGCCGGGCTGTCGATCGGCGGTGTGGGCGCACCACATGTTCACGACCGGCGTCGGTCGACAACCCGTTCTTCTCGATCATGTCGTTCCTGATCGCGGTGCCGACCGGCATCAAGTTCTTCAACTGGATCGGCACGATGTGGCGCGGGAAGCTGATCGTTCGACACGCCGATGCTGTTCTGCATCGGGTTCATGGTGAACTTCCTGATCGGCGGGATCACCGGCGTGATGCTCGCGTCGCGCGCCGGTCGACTTCAGCGTGCAGGACACGTACTTCGTCGTGGCGCACATGCACTACGTGCTGGGCGGCGGGTCGCTGTTCGCGATCTTCGCCGGCGTTCTACTACTGGTTCCCGAAGATGACGGGGTTCCGGCTGAACGAGCGCCTCGGCAAGATCGTGTTCTGGCTCACGTTCGTCGGGTTCAACCTGACGTTCTGGCCGCTGTTCGTCGCGGGCCTGCGCGGGATGCCGCGGCGGATCGCCGACTACCCGCGAACGCCGGGATCGACACGACGCCGAACCTGCTCGTCGACGCTCGGTGTCGTACGTCATGACGATCGGGGTGCTGCTGTTCCTGGTGAACGCTGATCGCAGGCGTTCCGGCGGAAGGTCCCCGCCGGGGACGACCCGTGGGGCGGCTACACGCTGGAGTGGGCCACGACGTCGCCGCCGCCCGAGCACAACTTCGACGTGGCTGCCGCCGATCCGCTGCGAGCGGCCGGTGTTCGACTGGCGGCACCGCGGACGACCCGCCGCCCGAGCGCGGCGCAGGCGGGCGCGCACGGAGGCCGCGGCACATGAAGACGTCGATCCGCTTCCTGAGCCTCGCCGGGCGTGTTCGGCGTCGTCGTCGGGATCGTCTACTGGTTCGTCACGTACGAGCCCGCCGGGACCGACGCTCCTGATCCTGATGGGCGTCGCGCCGATGATCATGGCCTACGTCATCTGGCGGCGGACACGTGGACGGGAGTTCCCGGAGGACGAGAACGAGGCCACGTACGCGGAGGACGCGGGCGACCAGCTGGGGCACTTCTCCACGGGGAGCCTGTGGCCGTTCGTCATGGCGGGCGGCGTCGCTCCTGGCGCTCGCAGGGGTTCATCTACGGCATCTGGCTCATCTTCTCGGGCCTGCTGATCTTCGCGTGGGCGACGATCGGGCTGATGCAGGAGAGCCGCGGCTAGCGACCGCGCCGCTCGCCCTCCTCGGCATCCAGCATCCGCCGCAACGTCGGCAGGCGTGCGCGCGTCCTTCTCCCGCCTGGCTGCTTCCTTGAGCGCACGATGTCGGCCAGCGCCGCCACGGGAATGGTGAGCCCGAGGACGTCGAGATCGATCGCCCCGTCGCGGAGGTCCGAGTACCCACCGGTTCCCGCGGGGACGAACGTGATGTCGAGGTCGCCCGCCGACGTGGTCAGGTTCCAGATGTCCGCGGCGGCGAGGGACTCGCTGTTGTGGTCGAACGCCAGCCCCTCCGGGGCCGCGTCCGTGCGGATGCGCGCGTCCAGGTCCTTCAGCGCCGCGGAGAGCCGATCGAGGTTGTCCCGCGTCCGCTCCGGTGTGATGTCGACATCGTTGGTGACCAGCGGCGAGCCGTGGAAGGTCGCGGCGAGGCCCCCGATGACCACGTAGCGGACGCCGTGCCGTTCGAGCGCCTCGAAGATCGACCTCGGGTCGAGCTCGCCCGTCACGTGCGTCCGGCTTTCGAACGCGTGCCCGGGCGCGACCGACCGGCTGAGTCCCTCGCCGCGCGCATGGCCTCCCGGCCCGCCGCGGCGAACCGCTGGAAGGCCAGCATGTTCTCCAGCCGCTGCTCGGGCGTGAGCTTCCGGTTGCGGAGCGCCATCGTCAGGTCGTGGTCGTCGTACGGCACGAGCCGAACGTCGATGTCGAACCCGGCGGCTTGCACCGAGCTGGGTCAGTCGCTCGAGGCTCGGTGACACGGCGCCGCTCTCGACCCGGGCGATCGCCGACTGGGTCGTCCCCGCTCGAGCGGCCAGCTCGGCCTGCGTCAGGCCGGCCCGCTTCCTCGCCTCCCTGACCAGGTGCGTCCCTCGCATGCTCCAACGACGATAGCTGATTCGCTATGGTCATCTATCGCACTACGCAATTGCCGTCCGTCAGGCAAAGAGCTCGATCCGAGCGGAGTGCCCCTTCGCCTTCGCCAGCCGGCCGTCGCACGTGACCAGCGGAGAATCGAGGGCTTCCGCCAGCGCGACGAACGCCGCGTCGTTCGCGCTCATTGCATCCCGCAGCTCCCAGACCCTGTCTGCCAGAGGCACGTGGGGGTACCGGAGGATGCTGAAGTCGTCCATGTCTTCGCGGCCTCCTCCGCCCTGCTCAGGGACAGCGCTCTCCTCGCGACGAGCCCGCGCAGGGCGTGGAGGAATTCGATGTCCACCAGGTGCGGCGCATGCAGCTCCTCACGAAGCACTCGCTCTCGGAGGAATTCGCTCTGGGGGCGCCCGACCACCACCGCCAGGAGGGCGGACGTGTCGACGACGATCACGGTCGGTCTCGCCCGCTCCTGACCGCCGCCACGATCTCCCGGACGCTCACGCCCTCGCGGCGTGAGTCGGCTCTCCGCAGCACATCGGCGATCGGCGGGCGTTCGGCGACGCGCGTGATCTCGGCGAGGAGGTACTCGGACAACGACCGACCCGCCGCGGCAGCCCGGCTTTCAGCTCTCGGTGGACGTCTTCCGGTACATCCCGAATCTGCACATTCTTGTTCATCCTGGTCCGACGATAGCATGCAATATGCATGTTGCCAATGTGATGTGCATCACAGGTCCCGGAGCGGCTCAGACGTCGACGCGGCCGCCGGTGCGCCAGTACTCGCCGCGCTCCCGCGACAGGAACCCCTCGTCGACCAGGTAGCGGCGCAGCGCGGCGACGTCCGGGTGGAACCGCTTGAGGATCCGGTTCACCTGCCGCTCCGGGTACCGCTCCCCGACGTCGAACTCGAGCGCGAGGCGCTGCAAGACCACCAGCCGCTTCGAGCGCCGCACCGGGATCTCCACGAGCCGGCCGGCGCGGAAGTACTGGCGCAGCACCGACTCCTCCTCCTCGTCGGCCGCGCCCAGCGCGAGGCCCGGCTCGCGCGCCGGGCCCGCCGCCGCGGCGGCGGCGCGCAACCCCTCGGCCTGCAGGCGATACGTCCTCCGGTCCGCCTCCACCGCGACGATGCCCACACGCGCCAGGCGCGTCAGGTGCCGCTGCACCGCGTCGGTCCGGAGTCCCAACTCCTTTGCCACAGCGGCCGCAGTGCCCGGCCCGCGGGCGATGACGCCCGCGACCGACAGTCGCGTCGGGTCGGCGAGCGCCCGGAGCACTTCCTCCGGAGTGCCGATCGGCGTGCCGGCCTCCGACCGGTCAGATCCCGAGTCGCTCCTCGACGCTCTCGAAGCCACCGCCCTCCTCCTCGGTCGTGTCGAACCCGCCCTCGGCGTTGCGCCGGACGCTCGAGATCGTCGACTCGCGGATCGGGTGCACGTCGTGCGACTTCAGCTCGCGGCAGATGTAGTACGTCACGAACAGCACCACGACCGGCAGCACGAGGACGACCACGCGGAGGATGTCGGTCACGCGCTCCACCGAGATGTCCAGGAGCGACGCCAGGACGTCGCTGCCCCCCGCCAACGTCAGGACGGCCAGGAAGCTGATCGTCGCCGCGCCGACCGCCGTCCGCCACGGCACGTCGCGCGGATACTGCAGCAGGTTGTGCTCGGCCGAGTCGCTGCGTGAAGAAGCCGCTCGATCCACGGCCACAGGAACATCGCCCCGAAGACGACCGACGTCACCACGACGCCGGGGAAGAACGGCTCCGGCGATCTCGTGGCCGAACGCTCGGATCTCCCACCCGGGGAAGAGCCGGATCGCGCCCTCGCTGAAGCCCAGGTACCAGTCGGGCTGCGACGCGCCGCTCGCCGTGATCGGGTTGTACGGCCCGTAGAGCCAGACCGGGTTGATCTGCGCAAGTTCCCGCCCAGCAACGCGAGCACGCCGAACAGCACGAAGAAGAGCCCCGCCGACGCGAACGCGTACCGCGGCCACACGCGCTGCCCCCGGATCTCCGTCTCCTTCAGGCCGCGGCCGGGGAAGTTCGTGTGCTTCTGGCGCCAGAGGATCGCCAGGTGCGCGCCCATCACCGCCGCGATGGCGGCCGGCAGGATCATCACGTGCAGCACGAACAACCGGTTCAGGATGTCCGGCGCCGGGTACTCGCCCGCCGAACACCAGGAACGCCAGCCACGTCCCGATGACCGGGACCGACAGCGCGATGGAGTAGCCGATGCGCAGGCCGGTCCCCGACAGCAGGTCGTCCGGCAGCGAGTAACCCGGCGAACCCGATGCTGATCGTCAGCACCAGCAGGAGCACGCCGAGCACCCAGTTGAGCTCGCGCGGACGGCGGAATGCGCCGGTGAAGAACACGCGCGTCGCGTGGAACACGACCGCGGCCGTCATCACGAGCGCGGCCCAGTGGTGGATCTGCCGGAACACGAGGCCGGCGCGAACCTCGAACGAGATCCGCATCACCGATTCGTACGCCCGCGACATCGTCTGCCCGTCGAGCGGCTTGTACGGCCCGTGGTAGACGACCGACTTCACGTCCGGGACGTAGAAGAACGTCAGGAAGACTCCCGTGATCACCAGGATCACGAAGCTGTACATCGCGACCTCGCCGAGCATGAAGGACCAGTGGTCCGGGAAGACCTTGCGAAGCGACTTCTTCGCGAAGCTGCGCCGCGCCCAGCCGCTCGTCGAACCAGCGGATCACGCGGGGGACGATCACGGCCCGTCACCCCGGTTCCAGAACCCCGGCCCGACGGGCGCCGTGAAGTCGCCCTTCGCGACCAGGAAGCCGTTCGCCGTCGACGTCCAGCGGCAGCTGGGGCAGCGGCCGCGCCGCCGGCCCGAACGTCGGCTGCGCGCCGTTCAAGACGTCGAACGCCGAGAAGTGGCACGGGCACTGCAGCTGGTGCAGCTCGGCCAGGTAGAGACCCGACCGGGCATCCGGCATGCGTGCAGAGCTTCGAGTAGCAGACGTTGCCCTCGGGCGCGTCTCTGTTCCTGCCCTCCGGAAGGGCGAGCTCCTCGGGCGGGACGCGCACCATGACGGCGACCGAGTCCACCCGGTCGGCGAACCCCTCCGGGAACACCGTCACCACGCCGCCGACGTCGAGGTCGTCGATCCGGATCGGCACGTTCGTTCGCGTCGACCAGGCGGGTTCCCTCGCGTCCAGGCGGTCTCGAACAGCGACCGCCCCGGACTCGGGCCCAACGAGCGGATCGGGAAGATCGCCGCCAGCCCCAGCGCGCCGAAGGCGCCGATCATCATCCGCACCAGCAGCGATCGCCGGCCGATCTGCTGCTCGCCCTCCAGGTAGGCGCGCTCGGCCCCGAGGCGCTCCGCTTCGGGCGACTCGTGCTCGCCGCGGGGCTCGGTCACGATCTCGGGCGGGAACAGGTACTTGCCCCACAGGATCAGCGAGAAGCCGATACCGGCGAGCAGGACGAACAGCAGCGCGCCCTCCAGCTGGGTCTGCCCCCCGAGCGAATACAGGACCAGCAGGCCCGCGCCGGCCAGGATCGAGAGCACCAGCAACGCCACCATCAGCCGCGTGACGCGCCGTTCGTCGGGTTCCGGCGGACCGGGCGCGTCGGTTCGCTGCGTGGGACGTCCGTCGCTCATGCCCGCTCCCCGATGAACCGCATCACGATGATCACCGCGCCCAGCCCGATGACGATGCCGACGAAGCCCTCGACGACCGGGCCGCCAAGGTTCAGGGGCAGGCCGCCGCGGTCGTCCGGCGCCCGCAGGTACAGAACGTACCGGGCCAGCGAGTTGAGCTGCTGGTCGGTGATGACGGTGTCGTCGAAGACCGGCATCGTGCCCGGCCCGATCCGGACCGCCTCGCCGATCTGCGTGGGCGTCGCGTGCTTCAGGCTGGGCGCGGCCTCCGGTCCGACGGCGCCGCCGTTGCCGCGTCGCGCCATGGCACGGCGCGCAGTTCAGCTCGTAGATGGACTGCCCCTCCGACAGGCTGCCGGCGCCCGGGTGGACGTTCGGGATGGGCACCCCGGTGCCGGGGGCCCGCGACACCAGGTACGCGGTGATGGCGTGGATCTCCGCCGGGGTGAGCGTCGGCTCCTTGCGCACGGCCTGCGCGCCGGGCTGCGCCAGCGGCATCCGGCCGGTGGACATCATGAAGTCGTAGGACGCCGGGCCGAGGCCGATGATGTTCGGGCCCTGGATCGTCCCCGTGCCGTCGGCCCCGTGGCAACTGGCGCAGTGGTCCTCGTACAGGAACTGCCCCGCGCTCACGATGTCGGCCCTGGCGACCGAGAGCGGGATCGGGCGGCGTGCCGGCGCCGGCCGATCCGGCGACCGCCCAGCACCATGAGGGCGGCGGGGAGCATGAACACGGCGAACAGGATCAGGAACGCGACGCGCTTGCGACGCCCGGTACGTTCTCGCTGCACGGGCTCGGCCTTCATTTGAGCAGGAAGAGGACCGAGAACAGCCCGATCCACACCACGTCGACGAAGTGCCAGTAGTACGTGGCCGCCTCGACGGCCGCGTGGTCGTGCTCGTCGTACGCGCGCGTGGCGGCGCGGCCGAGCACCACGAGCATGACGATGAGGCCCGCGACCACGTGCATCGCATGGAAGCCGGTCAGCGTGTAGAACGCCGAGCCGTACGCGTTCGTCTCGATCCCGAAGTTCGACGTGAAGTAGTCCCAGAACTGGCCGGACAGGAAGACGATGCCCATGGCGAAGGTCAGCCAGATCCATCGCTTCATCGCGGCCACGTTGCCCCGCTTGATGGCCCGGTCGGCGGCCTGCATCGTGAAGCTCGATGCCACCAGGACGGCCGTGAACAGGGCCGGGCGCCAGAGCGGGGCGAGCTCGATGTCGGGCGGCGGCCACACCTTCGCGTCCGCGCGCATCGTGAAGTAGGTCGCCGAACAACGACCCGAAGAACATCAACTCCGAGCCGAGGAAGATGAAGATTCCGACGACGAGGAGCGGAGGTCGCTGCCGTCCCGGGGCGGCATGGGGGGCGGTCATGACCGGAGTCGACTGGGAGCCCATCCGGCCCCTAGGCTAGTTTCGCGGCGGGCGTTCCACAAAGGGCCCGCGATCATCCGGACGGTTCACGTTCTCCGCGAAACGGCCGACCGGGTCCACGGGGCGCCATTCGGCCTCGGTGACCACGCGAAGGTCGAGTCCCTCCAGGGCGACACGGAGCGCCAGCCGCCCCTCACGGAGGGCCTCCTCGAAGGACCCGAGCGCGCTCCGCGAGTACACGGCGTGCAGGGGTTCGATGCCGTCCGGCGACACGGGCACCGCTGCGTCGTGGCCACCCACGAGCGACGCCAGCAGGCGAAGCAGGGCGGGCGACGCGAACGGCATGTCGGCGGCGACCACCGCGACGTGCGGATGCGAAGCGGCCTCCAGGCCCGCCACCAGGCCGCCGAGCGGCCCGGAATCCGGGAGCGCATCCGCCACCTGCGGCAGGCCGAGCCACGCCATTCGCGTGCCGTCGCCCGACGCGACGAGCACCTCGTCGCAGACCTCGCCGAGCGCGCGCGCGCCCCGGGCGGCAAGCGGCTCGCCGCCGATCAGGAAGTCGGAAGCGGTCTTGTCCCGGCCCATGCGGCGGCTGCCGCCGCCGGCCAGGAGGAGCCCGGTCAGGACGGGAGCATCGGCCACGTCTCGACGACCGCCCCTTCCTCCAACCGTTCGACGTCGGGGCCGACCACCATCCACGCGTTGGCGCCGGCCAGGGACCCGAGCGACCCAGCCGCGTGCGGGCCCAGCGGGCGAACGGTCGCCCGGCCGTCCCGACGGTCGAGCCACGCCCGGACCAGATGCAGCCGTCCGGTCCGCTGGGTGAACGACTCCGTCAAGCGGGCCTGCACGGACTCGCGCACCGCCTCTCGGCCGAGCATCGTCTCGACGGCGGGGCGCACGAACAGCTCGAACGCCACGAGCGCCGACACGGGGTTGCCCGGGAGGGAGAACAGCGCCGCGGTCCCGGTTCGGCCGAAGCCGAACGGCTTTCCGGGACGGACCGCGACCTGCACGACGCGTCCGCCGGCTCCTTCGAGGGCGCCCCGGACGAAGTCGCGCGGACCCACGGAGATGCCTCCCACGGTGATGACGGCGTCGGACGATTCGGCCTCCTCCGCCAGCACCGCCGCGATGGCGTCGCGGTCGTCGTCGACCGGCTCACGCCGCGCCGGGCGACACCCCATGTGGAACAGCACCGAAACGAGCATCGGCCCGATCGCGTCGAACACCTTCGACTCGGCCAAGCGCTCCCCGTCGGCCACGACCTCGTCCCCGGTCACGATCACCGACACGCGCGGCCGGCCATGGACGGATATCCGTTCTACGCCTGCGGCGGCGGCGGCGGAGAGCTGCCCGGGGCCGACGGGAACGCCGGCACGCAGCAGCACGTCGCCCTCCGCAACGTCCTCACCCCGGCGGCGGACGTTCGTTTCCTTCTTCGGCGCGGCGACGAACGTCACCGCGTCGCCCGATTCGGCAGCTTCCTCGAGACGGACCACGGCGTCGGCACCACCGGGAAGCGGCGCGCCGGTGGCCACGCGAACGGCTGAGCGCGCCGGCAGCGCCGGGACGCCCGACGCGCCGGCGACGACCGCGCCCGCGACCGGAAGCGTCACCGGCGCGGTCGACACCGCGTTCGCCAGGTCCTCGCTCCGCACGGCGAAGCCGTCCATGGCGGCGTTGTCGAAACGGGGCAGCGGCCTCGGCGAGTGCATATCCTCCGCGACGACCAGGCCGAGCGCATCGCCAATCGGCACCGACTCCGCCGGCAGCGGACGCACGCACTCCAGCACCATCGCCAGCACGTCCCCGGCCGGGCGCAGCGGCGTCGCGCCCGCGGAGGGGTCCCTGTCGCTCATCCGAACCGAGCATATGCCCGCCCGGGAGCCCCGGACCGGCCGATAATGGACGGCGTGGCCCAGGAAGCCGAACCCCTGCGCAGCAACACGACGTCCGAGCGCATCCTCGCTGTGCGCGGCGACCAGCAACTCGAGCGCGCGGACCGCCTGGCCACCGAGGAGCCCATGGAGATCCAGGTGCGCGGCGCCGGCCAGGAGGCCGAGCGCGTCGCCGTCACGATGCGGACTCCCGGGAACGACTTCGAGCTGGCGGTCGGCTTCCTGTTCACGGAGGGCCTC
Source organism: uncultured Actinomycetota bacterium (assembly GCA_963770955.1). Taxonomy (GTDB): domain Bacteria; phylum Actinomycetota; class UBA4738; order UBA4738; family UBA4738; genus DASPTB01. The sequence continues at coordinate 656,278 of CAVYRK010000003.1, read as the reverse complement.
ATCCACTCGCGCGACGAGGTCGAGTCCGTGCGGTACTGCGAGACCGAGCTCCCGGAACAGCGCTACAACGTGGTCACCGTCCGGCTCACGCACCCGTTCGACCCGGGCACGTTCCAGCGGAACTTCTACGCGACGTCGAGCTGCGGTGTGTGTGGGAAGGCCTCGATCGACCACATCCAGCTGGAGTGCGCGCCGATCGGTCCCGGCCCGACGGTTGCCCGCTCCGTGATCGCCGGCCTGCCCGACGCCCTGCGAGCGGCACAGCGGGTCTTCGAGCAGACGGGCGGCCTTCACGCCAGTGGCCTGTTCGACACGGGCGGGACGCTCCAGTCCCTGCGGGAGGACGTCGGACGCCACAACGCCCTCGACAAGGTGGTCGGTGAGGCGCTCCTCCAGGGCCGCGTCCCGCTCTCCGAATCGCTGCTCCAGGTCTCCGGGCGGACCAGCTTCGAGATCGTCCAGAAAGCGGCAATGGCCGGCATCCCGATCCTCGCGGCGGTCTCGGCGCCGTCCAGCCTGGCCGTCGCGTCCGCGAAGCGCATGGGGATGACCTTGGTGGGGTTCGTACGCGGCGACCGGTTCAACGTCTACGCCCACCCGGAGCGCGTCGATCTGGCCTCCTGAGCCGCCCGACCCCCGGTCATTCCGCACGCGGGAGGCCCCTCGCTTGAACCGCGGTTTAGACTTTCCCCCGGTAACGGTCGAAGGCCAAGGGAGGTCGCGCAGCATGCCGCAGCGCTACACCCGACTGACCGAGCCGCTCGTTCGAGAGGATGGCGCGTTCCGCGCCGTCGGCTGGGACGTGGCGCTCGATCGGGCCGCGGCGGGATTCCGGACGGCGGTCGAGAAGCGCGGACCGCAGACGTTCGGGATGTTCTCCTGCTCGAAGGCCACGAACGAGATGAACTTCGTCGCACAGAAGTTCACCCGCTCGGTCATCGGCAGCAACAACATCGACAGCTGCAACCGCACCTGACACGCTCCGAGCGTCGTCGGTCTGGCGACGGTCTTCGGTGCCGGTGGCGGTACCAGCTCATATGAAGAGGTCGAGAACACAGACGTGATCATTCTGTGGGGCTCGAACGCGCGCGAGACGCACCCGATCTTCTTCCATCACGTCCTGAAGGGGATCCGGCGGGGCGCGCGCCTGTACGCGGTCGACCCGCGGCGCACCACGTCTGCCGAGTGGGCCGACATCTGGCTCGGGCTGGACGTCGGGAGCGACGTCGCGCTCGCCAACGCGGTCGGGCGGGAGATCATCGCCGCCGGCCTGGTGAACCACGCGTTCGTCGACCCCGCGACCACCGGGTTCGAGGAGTACCGCGCCGCCGTCGAGCCGTACACACTCGAGTACGCCGAGCGCGTCACGGGCGTCCCGGCGGAGGCCGTCCGAGAGCTCGCGCACACGTACGCGAAAGCCGACCGCGCCCAGCTGTGCTGGACGCTCGGGATCACCGAGCACCACAACGCCGTCGACAACGTCTTGGCCCTGATCAACCTCGCGCTGCTGACCGGCCACGTGGGCCGGTACGGCAGCGGGCTGCAGCCGCTGCGCGGCCAGAACAACGTGCAGGGCGGCGGCGACATGGGCGCCATCCCGAACAAGCTGCCGGGATTCCAGGACATCGAGCAGGACGCGGCCGCGCGGGCGAAGTTCGAGGCCGCGTGGGGCACGCCGATCCCGCCGACGTACGGCTACACGCTCACGCAGATGTTCGAGGCCATGGAGGAGGGGACGTTCACCACCGCGTACGTGGTCGGTGAGAACCCCGCGCAGTCCGAGGCCGACCAGCACCGCGCCGTGAAGCTCCTGGAGGGCCTCGAGCACCTGGTCGTGCAGGACATCTTCATGACGAAGACGGCGCAGCTGGCCGACGTCGTGTTGCCGGCCGGGGCCACATGGTGCGAGGCGGAGGGGACGGTCACCTCCAGCGAGCGGCGCGTGCAGAGAGTTCGCAAGGCACTCGACCCGCCGGGCAACGCGCGCGACGACATCTGGATCATCAGCGAGATCGCGCGGCGGCTGGGGCACGACTGGGGGGACCCGTCGGCCGAGGACGTGTGGAACGAGTGCCGCTCGCTCTCCCCCATGCACGCCGGGATGAGCTACGCCCGCCTGGAGGAGCTGGGCGGCATCCAGTGGCCGTGCCGGGACGAGGACGACCCCGGCGCGAAGTTCCTGCACGGCCGGCTGTGGCTGAGCGGCGACGAGCAGGGCGAGAAGGCGCCGATCAGCGTCGTGCACCATGACCCGCCCGTGGACGAGCTGAACGAGGAGTATCCGATCCGGCTGACGACCGGCCGCCGTCTGGACTCGTACAACACCGGTGTGCAGAGCGGTGGGTTCTCCTCGCCGATGCGGCGCGGCGAGACGATCGACGTGTCGCCCGAGGACGCGAAGAAGTACGCCCTGACGGACGGTCAGCACGTTCGGATCACCTCCCGGCGCGGGACGGTCATCGCGCCGATCCGGACCGACTCGGGGCTCCGGCCGGGCCTCGCGTTCATGACGCTGCACTTTCCCGACGACGTCGCGACGAACCTGCTGACGATCGACGCCACGGACCCGAAGTCGGGGACAGCGGAGTTCAAGGCCACTGCGATCAGGATCGACCCGCTGTCGCCGGGCGAGCTGGAGGCGCACCTGGCGGCCAAGGCCGAGGCGAGTTAGCGCGTTGGACCTCCACCTGCTGCCCGCACCCCCGACCGACGACGAGCGCGACGCCGTCGATGGCGTCCTCGGCGCGCCCGAGAGCGGCTGGGAGGGCGGCGCGCGCCGCGACATCGACGGGCACATGTCGCGCGGCGGCCACGCGGCCCGCGACCGCCGGACGATGCTGCTCCCGGCGCTGCACGCGCTGCAGTCCCGCGTCGGCTGGATCAGCGAGGGTGGCCTGAACTACGTCTGCCGCCGGCTTGAGGTGCCACCGGCGGAGGCCTACGGCGTCGCGAGCTTCTACGCGATGTTCTCGACCGAACCCCGGCCAACGACCGTCGTGCATGTGTGCGACGACATCGCCTGTCGGGTGAACGGCGCCGAGGAGTTGTGCGGCACGATGGAACGGGAGTTCGGTCCGCCGGGCCAAGCGCGCGACGGAGCCACGTGGCTGCGTAGCCCGTGCCTCGGCCAGTGCGAACGAGCCCCCGCCGCCATGGTGCAGCAATTCGGCGAGCACGCGCACGACGCATCGATCGGGGAGGCGTCCGCCGACAAACTGACGAACTTCTTCCGCCCACTAGGACCTGGGTTCAGCGTTTCGACGCCACAGGTCGCGCTCCGACAGGCGTTCCCGCCGGCGTCGGCCGACTCGCTTCCGCTCCTACGTCGCGCCATCGCCTTCCGCGACCAAGCGCCGTCGCTCGACCAGTACCGCGCGCACGGCGGCTACGAGGCGCTGCGGCGGGCCGTGCAGCTCGGGCCGGAGGGCGTCGTCCGCGAGATCAAGGACGCGAAGCTGCTCGGGCGCGGCGGCGCCGCCTTCCCGACCGGGGTCAAGTGGGAGGCAGTGGCCAAGCAGACCGTCCGTCCGCACCACTTCGTCTGCAACGCCGACGAGTCCGAGCCCGGCACGTTCAAGGACCGCGTGATGATGGAGAACGACCCGTACGCCGTCATCGAGGCGCTGACGATCGCCGGCTACGCGACGGCGAGCGAGACCGGCTTCCTGTACATCCGGGGCGAGTATCCGGTCGCGCACGAGCGCCTGCGCGACGCGATCGAGGAGTGCCGCACGCGCGGCCTCCTGGGCGACGACGTCATGGGCGAGGGCTTCCGGTTCGACATCGACCTGCGTCGCGGCGCCGGCGCGTACATCTGCGGCGAGGAGACGGCGCTGTTCAACTCCATCGAGGGCAAGCGTGGGGAGCCACGGAACAAGCCGCCGTTCCCCGTCGAGCGCGGCGTCTTCGGCAAGCCGACCGGCATCAACAACGTCGAGACGCTGCTGAACGTCCTGGAGATCCTCCGCATGGGCGGTCCCGCGTACGCGGAGATCGGGACGCCCGATTCCACCGGCACGCGCCTCTTCTGCCTCAGCGGGTGCGTCGAGAGGCCCGGCCTGTACGAGGTCGAGATGGGGACGACCCTTCGCGAGCTGCTCGAGATGGCCGGCGGCGTCCGCGGAGGGCGGCCGCTCCAGACCATCCTGCTGGGAGGCGCCGCCGGCATGTTCGTCACCGAGGACGACCTGGACCTGAAGCTCACGTTCGAGGACGCGCGTGCTGCCGGCGTGACCCTCGGCTCCGGTGTGGTCATGGTCTTCGACGACACCGTCGACCTGGTCGACATCCTGCTGCGCATCGCGTCGTTCTTCCGCGACGAGTCCTGCGGCCAGTGCGTCCCGTGCCGCGTCGGCACGGTGCGGCAGGAGGAGGCGATCAGGCGGCTCGCGTCGGAGCGCCCGCGCGGCTCGCGCGAGCAGGAGATCGCGCTGCTCGGCGAGATCGGTCAGGTGATGCGCGACGCGTCGATCTGCGGCCTGGGCCAGACGGCGGCCAGCGCCGTGCAGTCGGCCATCGCCCGGCTGGGCGCATTCAACGGAGCGCAGGCATGACCGCCATCCCCCTCGACCCGCCCCGGCGCATCGTCGAGCTGACGATCGACGGCGAGACCGTCCGCGTCCCGGAGGGCTCGACGATCCTCGAGGCCTGCCGTGAGCAGGGCATCGACACCCCCACGCTCTGCTACCTGGAGAACCTGACGCCGGTCAACGTGTGCCGCGTGTGCGTGGTGGAGGTGGAGAACTCGCGCGTGCTGGTTCCCGCGTGCTCCCGGCAGGTCGAGAACGGCATGGCGGTGAAGACCGACAGCGAGCGCGTGCAGCTCTCACGCCGCATGGTGCTCGAGTTCCTCGGCTCGTCGGTCGATCTGGAGCTCACGTCGCCGGACGTGAAACGGTGGGTGCGGGAGTACGGCGCCGAGCCCGATCGGTACGGCCCCCGGTCCGAGCCGGCTGTAGAGCGCGACGCGCGCCACCCGGGCCACCACCACGAGCCGGACGGCACGGCGGCCGAGACCGTCGAGCAGCCGGTCAAGGTCGACAACGACCTCTACGTCCGCGACTACTCGAGGTGCATCCTCTGCTACAAGTGCGTCGAGGCGTGCGGCGAGGACGCGCAGAACACGTTCGCCATCGCGGTCGCCGGGCGCGGGTTCGACGCCCGCATCTCCACCGAGTACGCGGTGCCGCTCCCCGACTCGGCGTGCGTCTACTGCGGCAACTGCATCGGGGTCTGCCCCACCGGCGCCCTGATGTTCCGCTCCGAGCACGAGATGCGCGAGGAGGGAACCTGGGACGAGTCGAGGCAGACCGTCACGCAGACGATCTGCCCGTACTGCGGCGTGGGCTGCAACCTCGAGCTCCACGTCCAGGACGCCGACATCGTGAAGGTGACCTCGCCGATGGACCACGACGTGACGAACGGCCACCTGTGCATCAAGGGCCGGTTCGGCTTCCAGTTCGTCCAGAATCGGGAGCGCGGTACCCTGAGCCAGTGAACGGCTGGCGCATCGCACGGGTCGGCGGCATCCCGATCCGCATCGATCCCACCTTCTTCCTGATCGCGCTGCTCATCGGCAGCAGCATCTACACGCAGGAAGTCAACACGTTTCGGTTTCCGCCCGTGTCCGCCTCGCAGGCGCTCGCGCTCGCGCTGCTGGGCGTCGTTCTGTTCTTCCTCTCGATCCTGCTCCACGAGCTCGCGCACGCCGGCATGTCCCGCCGCCGGGACATCCCCGTCTCCGGCATCTCGATCTACATGCTCGGCGGTGCCACGTTCACGGCGCTCGAGGAGCGGGGACCCGCCGACGAGTTCCTGATCACCGTCGTGGGTCCGGCGACGAGCGCCGTGCTGGGCGGACTGTTCCTGTTCGTGCACCGGCTGGGCGCGCTCCCGGGCCCGATCGACGACGTGGTGACCAGCATGGGCACGTGGAACCTGTGGGTTGCCGCGTTCAACGTGCTGCCGATGTACCCACTGGACGGGGGCAGGTTGCTGCGCTCCGGCATCTGGAAGGCGGTCGGCGAGCGCGCCCGAGCCACCGCGATCACCGCCCGGGTGAGCCAGACGTTCACCGTGGTCGTCATCGGGTACGCCGCCCTTCGCTTTCTGACGCTCCACGACCCGTTCTGGGTGTGGATCGGCGTCATCGCCGTGTTCCTGTTCGTCGAGGCCAGCCGCGCGCTCCGCCAGGAGCGGTACGCGCTGGCCCTCGGGTCGGCGCGCGCGGCCGACGTCATGAGCGCGCCGCCGCCGGCAGTCCCCTCCGACATGTCCGTCGGCGAGGCGACCGCCCGCTACCTGGACGGCCACGACGGCGAGGCCTTCCCCGTGCTCGCCCACGGCACCGTGGCGGGATTCGTCTCGCTGACCACGGTGCGGGGCGTCGACGCGGACCGTCCCGTCCTGGAGGCGTCGGTCGCTCCAACGGCGATCGCGATGGTCGCCCCGAACGAGCCGCTGGCCGACGTGGTCTCGAAGCTGCGGCAGGATCACGTCGCGGCTGCGCTCGTGATGGACCAGGGCAGCCTGGTCGGCGTCATCGAGGCGCGGGACGTGAACCGCTTTCTGGAGACCCGCGCCTAGCCCTGCGCCTCGACGAACCCCCGGCCGGCGTCGCAGAACGAGAGGAAGTCGCACCAGCGACACTGGTCCGAGGGCGCCGGGTCGAACGTCCCCGCGGCGATCCCGTGGAGCCAGGCCGCCACTCGCGCGCGGACCTCTTCGGGATCGCCCGCCTCGTGACGGATCTCCTCGCCCGAGGACAGGTAGAAGTAGGTGAGCGTGAGCTCCTCGCCGCTTCTTGCCCCACACCTGCATGCACGCGAGCGCGTACACGTCGAGCTGGATGCCGCGACATCGGATCGTCCTCGCGCGGTCGCCGGCCGGTCTTGTAGTCCACGACCTCCCAGCCGCCGTCCGGCGCGGCGAAGATGGCGTCGATGCGCCCGCTCACGACGTGCCCGTCGATGGAGAGCAGGAAGGGCCGCTCGGTGAACAGCGGCCGCTCCCGGTTGAACCGGCTCTCCAGGAAGGTCTCGCGCAGGCGCTCCTCCGTTCCCGGCTCGCCGGTCAGCTCCTCGGGGGCGAGGTCGGGCGGCTCGTCGAGCTCGAACAGCGCCTCCTGTCCGACCGAGCGGCGCTCGATCCACGCGTGGACGCGCGTGCCTCGCCGCGCGGCCGGGCCGCTGAACCGCGGCAGCGGGCGCACCGCCGACCAGTAGAAGCGCTTCGGGCAGCCCGCGTAGTCCATGAGGGACGACACCGACACGGTGGACGGCGCCCCGGCGGTCCCGCTCGCGGCGGCGGCCCTCTCCCGCTCGCGGAGGTGCAGGGCGAGCGTCCGCCTGCGGTCGGCCTCGCCGGCGAAGAGCCGCCGCCTCCTCGCCCTCCAACGAGAGCCGCGCCGGTTCGACTCCGGCCGGACCGGCGCCGGGAAGCGTTCCGCCGTTGCCATCCGCCGCGGCGGCGGCAGCGGCCGCGGCACGGCGCCACCCCCCAGGGAACAGGGCATCCGACTCGTCGGGACGGGCCGGCCCGGGCCAGTCGCGGACGAAGCGCTCCCGGTAGCCGACCAGCGGATTGTCCTCGTCGGGCTCCGTTCCCCGGTCGACCGTCGCCTCGCCCGTCGCCTCGCCCCAGTCGGCGAGCTCCTCGAAGAACGCGCTGGGCAACTTCGGCTTGCCCACCTCGTCTCCGTACCAGTGCGCCGCCGTCACGAACAGCTGCCGCCGTGCCCGCGTGAGCGCCACGTAGCAGAGGCGGCGTTCCTCGATCATCTCCTGCGCCTTCAGCGCCTCGCGGAACTTCGACAGGTTCCCCTCGAACGCTGGCAGGATCGCGGCGTCGCCGCGCAGCTCGAAGTCCATCGACTTGCCGCGCTCCGCCGGGTTGTGCTGGATCGTCAGATCGGGAAGGATGCCCGTCGCCAGGCCCGGGACGAACACCGTGTCGAACTCGAGCCCCTTCGCCTGGTGGATCGTCATGACCTTGACCGAGTCCTCGGTGCTCGGCTGGACCGGCGACCACTCCTGCTTCTCGCTCGCCTCCACCAGGTCGACGTAGTCCAGGAACGCGCGGAGCGTCGTCTCGCCCTCCAGCGGAGAGAACGCGTGGACCTCGTCGAGGAACGCTGCCAGGTTGCGCTTCACCGTCTCGGCGCGACCGCGTTCCAGGTCCGCGTCCAGCTCTTCGAGCAGCCCGGTCCGCCGGATGACCGCGGCCAGGAACTCGGCCACGGGACGCGCGCGCCTCGGCCCGCAGGGACGCCAGCTCGTCGCGGAACTCCTCCAGCCGGCGCCGGCCCTCGTCGGAGAGACCCTCGACCTCGTCCAGGTGCTCGAGCGCCTCCGCGAACAGGTACGGCGCAGCTTCAGGATCGTCCTCCTCGCGCAGCACCTGGTTCCGGCCCTTCGCCCAGGACGCCACGCGCGCGAGGTCCTTGAAGCCCACGCGGTACCGCGGGCCGAGCAGGATCCGGGCCAGCCCGACGCCGGCGTTCGGGTCCGCGACCGCGCGCGCGTAGGCCAGCACCTCGACGACCTCGGGCATCTTCACCAGGCCCGCGAGCCCGACGAACTCGGCCGGCACGCCCGCCTCGCGGAAGGCCTGCTGCAGCGGTTCGAACAGCCGGCTCTTCCTGCACAGGACCGCGAAGCTCGACCAGGGCGCACCGGCGTCGTGCAGCGCGACGATCCTGCCGGCGATCCACGACGCCTCCGCCCACTCGTCGGCCAGCCGGACCACCTCCACCTCGCCCTCGCCGTTCGCCGGCCACGGCGTCAGCTCCTTGTCCTGGTCGGGCCGCTGCTCGGGCGGGAGCGGGCGGATGACCTCGTCGGCGGCGTGCAGGATGCGCGCCCCCGACCGGAAGTTCGTCTAGCAGCGGCAGGCGCTCGGCCGGTCGCCCGTCCGAGCGCGGGAACGTCCCGCCGAACCGCATGAGGTTGAACAGGCTCGCCCCCCGCCAGGCATAGATGTTCTGGTCGGGGTCGCCGACGGCCGTGACGGGGAAGCCCGCCGCCGAACAACCCCGCGATCAGGTCGGCCTGCGCCACGTTCGTGTCCTGGTACTCGTCGAGCAACGCGGCGGCGAACCGCGTCCGGTAGTCGCGCGCCACCTGCGGATGCTCCTCGACGATCTGCAGCGCCAGCGTGATCTGGTCGCCGAAGTCGATCACCCGCAGCTCGCGCTTCAGGCGCTGGAACCGGACGACGGCCTCGGCCAGCTCGAGCCGTTCGCGCGCCGCGTCGTACGCCCGGTCGGACACGGAGATCGTCCGGAGCTCCTCCGCCCGTCCCCGGACGAACTCGATGATGCGCTCGGGCGTGACCCGGTGGTTGGCCGCCTGCTCCGCGAGCTCGAGGATCTTCGTGATCACGGACGGCTGCCATTCGGACGGGACGTGGCGGAACGTCATCTCGTCGAGCACGCGCGCGCACAGCTCCGCGCGCTGCGCCGTCGATCAGGATGCGCTGGCCCGGCTCGATCCCCGCGAGCAGACCGTGCCGCTCGATGATCTCCGCCGCGAACCCGTGGTAGTTGAGGATCGTGGGTTCCTCGCCCTCGTCGAGGTCGAGCGCCTGCAGCGCGCGTCGCACCCGCAGGCCGAGGTTCTCGGTCGCCTTGTTCGTGAACGTCAGGCACAGGACGTTGCCGGGCAGGACGCCCGGTGACCGGCCTCCACGCGACCCATCGCCGCGAGCGCCAGGTACACGACGCGGGCCGCCATCACCGACGTCTTGCCCGAGCCGGCGCCGGCCACCACCACGTACGGCTCGAGCGGCATCGAGATCGCCCGCCACTGCTCGGGGGTGGGCTCGGCGCCCAGGCGCCTCCGACCGACCTCCCGGGGATAGGTCACGACGCCACCTCCACGGGCAGGGCCGGCCGGCCCTCCGGCCACAGCGGGCACAGCGGCTTGAAGTCGCAGTACCGGCAGTTGGCGGCCGGGTTCGGCCGGTAGACCTCGGTCGCCAGGAGCCCGCGCACGCGCTCGATCAGGCCGGTCGAGCCGCTCGCGCATCGCGGTCGGTGTACTCGGCCGCCGCCGTCGGCGTCAGCGCCAGCTGCGCGCGCGAGATCCCGTCCCTTGCTCCGTTCCTGCAGGAACGTCAGCTCGACGGCCTTCACCGGCCGGAACTCCTGCAGCTCGGGCGCGTGCGTTCACCGCCAGGTAGTAGATGCCGAGCTGCAGGTTGTCCTCGGGCTTGGCGGTGTTCGCGCTTCTTGCCGGTCTTGTAGTCCGTGATGATGCGAGCCCGCCGCTCTGCAGGGCGCCGATGCGGTCGATGTAGCCGGTGACGGTCGCGCCGTCGAACTCGAACTCGAACCGCACCTCCTTCGCGCGCGACGGCGCCTCGCCGTACTCCTCGCAACCACGCCGGGAGCATCCGCTCGGTGACGGCGGCGCGGAACGCCTCGGAGACGGCCATCGACGGGAACTCCTGCGGGCGCCACCGCGTGTTCGGCGGCCGCGACCAGCGCCTCCGCGGTTCGCTCGATCCGTCCGTCCTCGCACTCCTCGATCAGGCGTGTGCACCAGGCTGCCCACCCACGCGTGGTAGCCGGCGCGGCTCTCCAGCCCGAGCTCCTCGCCCAGGACGTACTGCAGCGCGCAGTTCTCCAGCTTGTCCAGCCGCGAGTAGGACACGCGGACGTGCTCGTGCAGCGGCGCCCCGGTGTCGGTCCAGTCCCGCTGGAACCACCACGCGCGACGGATCGACGCCGAGCGCGACCAGTCCCGTCCAGCGCCGCGAGCCGGACCGCGGGCGCGTCCGCCGGGTCGCGCCAGGTCGCGGCGCCAGGCCGCGGCGGCCTCCCCGACCGACAGGGGCTCGCCGGCGGGCGCGTCCGGCAACGACGACCCACTCGACGCCGAGCCTCCGCGACGAACCGCGACGGCGCGCCGACGCCCGGCTCGCCGCGTGCCGGCCTGGCTGGCGGTGAACAGCACGCGCCGCCGCGCCCGCGCCGACCACCACGCGGAACAGCCGCCGTTCGTCCTCCAGGCGGCGGCGGTTGCGCTCGGACTGCGAGATCACGCCGCTCGAGCGCCGTCGAGGTCGAACATCGGCTCGGGCCGGGACAGGCTGGGGAAGTTCCCCTCGAGCAGCGCCCGCGACGACGACCGTGTCGAACTCCCGGCCGGCGGCTCCGTGGGCCGTGAGGACGCGGACGGCGTCGGCGTGCCTCCGCGTCGGCCGGCCCCGAACCCGGGGCCCTCGCCGCGGTCCAGCAGCTCGAGGAAGCGCGCCACCGAGGCGGTCGTCCTGCTCGGCTCACGCGCTCGACCGCGTCCGCGAGCGAACGGACGGCGTCGAGGTCCGCGCCCGCGGCCGTCGCGGTCGCGTCCACGAGCCGCCGCGAGCAGGGCAGCTCGCCGCCACAGGAGCGAGAACGCGTCGAGGACCGAGCGGTCCGCCACACCCGCCGGCGTCGGTCGAGGACCGCCGCGGAGCGTCGCGAGCGACTCGGCCTCGTCGGGCGAGAGACCCTCGTCCAGCTCGAGCGCCCGCGACGGCTGGCAGGCCGCGCGCGGCGGCCGACCGCAACAGTCCCCGGACGGCCGCCGGCGACAGCCCGGCGAGCTCGGACGTCAGCACCGCCTCGATCAGCGCGTCGCGCTCCTCGGGCAGGCGCCAGCCACCGCAGCGCGAGCACGATAGGGGAACGTCGCCGGCTGGGTCTGCAGGGCCAGACCGCGTCTCGGGCACCACCCTGGGCACGCCGGCGTCGTCGAGCGCGCGGAGCAGGCCCGCCGACGTCGGTGCCCGCCCGCCGCACGATGACGCCGAGGTCCGCGCCACGGGACGTCCTCCTCGACGTGGACCCGGCGCAGCTCGCGCGCGATCGCGGCGTGCTCCTCGGAGCTGTGCAGGCCGTCCCACGCCTCGATGACGGGTCCCGCGGCGCCCTCGTACCGATGCGGGGCCGCGAGCTCGACCGTCGACCCGCCGGGAAAGTCTCCCGCGAACTCGCCGCAGCGGACGGTCGGTCGTCCCCTGGAACGAGAACACGTGCGCAGCCGGCGTCGCCGGCGACCACCAGGCTCGTCGGACGGAGCTCGACCAGGAGCCGTGCGATCGCGAACGGTCGCCTCCTGGTAGTCGTCGACCATGACGTGGTCGTACAGCGGGTCGCCTCGCGGCCGCGGCGTTCCCCGCCTGGACGATCAGCCCGGCGAAGTCGACCTCGCCCTCGGTCGTAGAGGACGTCGAGATAGCGGCGGTAGAACCCCGCCAGCTCGATCCAGCCGCCGAGGTCCGCCGCGGCCGCCGCCTCGAGCAGCTCCTCCGGCGATCGCCGCGCCTCCTGCGCCCGGCGCAGGAACTGCCGCACCTGGTCGGCGAAGCCCTCGCAGCGGGAGCATCGAACCGTACGCGGGCCAGTCCGGCGGGTTCTCCCCCGCCAGCAGCTCGCGCACGCGCTCGTACTGCTCTGTTGCCGTCAGCAGCTGCGGCGCCGCCGCGTAGCCCAGGGCCTCGAACCGGCGGTTGACCACGTCGAGCGCCAGGCCGTGGGCGGTGACCACCCGCAGACCGGGGAGGGAGCGGGCCAGCCGCCGGAGCAGCGTCTCCCGAGCCGTGCGGCGATCCCGCCGGGTTCGGACCACCAGCACCATCCGGTCGGGATCGGCCCCGGCGTCGACCAGGCGGACGAAGCGTTCGAGCAGGACCGCCGTCTTGCCGGTGCCCGAACCGCCGACGACGAGCAGCGGGCCGTCGTCGTGTTCGACGGCACGCCGCTGGAGGGCATCGAGCGCGAGGGGGGCCATGCGCATGCGCGCATGCTACTCCGCGGGTAGGACAACTCTGTCGCCGACGGGAGGGCAAGGGGTCGGGTACCGAATCGGTCAGGAAAAGTACGCTGGCGAGCTCATCGAACACGGAGGGCCGACATGCGTGAGGAGTTCCGGATCGAACGCGACGCGTTGGGCGAGGTTCGCGTGCCGAAGGACGCCTACTACGGCGCGGAGACGGTCCGTGCCGTGGAGAACTTCCGGATCACCGGGCGCGCGCCGCGGCCCGAGATCATCCGGGCGATCGCCTGGGTCAAGATCGCCGCGGCGCGCGCCAACGCCCGGATCGGCGCCCTCGACCCCGGCCTCGCGGATGCCATCGCGCGCGCCGGCGAGGAGGTCGCGAACGGCGCCCTGGCCGACCAGTTCCTGGTGGACCCCTACCAGGCTGGCGCCGGCACGTCGACGCACATGAACGTCAACGAGGTGCTCGCCGCGCGCGCCGAGGAGCTGCTCGGCGTCGACCCGTCCGCGCGCGGCGAGCACACCCGCGTCCACCCCAACGACCACGTCAACGCCAGCCAGTCGAGCAACGACGTCTTTCCCACCGCCACCCGCCTCGCGGTGCTCGACCGGGCGACCCCGGTGCTGGCCGAGCTCGACCTGCTGGCCGGCGCCTTCCGCGCGAAGGGCGAGGAGTTCGCCGGCGTGGTGAAGTCGGGCCGCACGCACCTCCAGGACGCCGTGCCGATCACCCTCGGCAAGGAGTTCGCCGCGTACGGCGAGATGCTGTCCCGTGCCCGGGAGCGCCTGCAGCACACGGCGAACGAGCGGGTCGCCCGGCTTCCGATCGGCGGGACGGCCAACGGGACGGGGTTCGGCGCCCCTCCCGGCTATCGCGAGGCGGTCGTTCCGCTGCTCGCCGACGTGTCGGGACTCCCGGTCTTCGGCGCCGACGACCTGGTGGAGGCCGTCCGCAACCACGGCGACCTGGGCGAGTTCGCGTCCGCGCTCAAGGCGGTGGCCGTCGCGCTCTCGCAGATCTGCAACGACCTGCGGATGCTGGCCATGGGACCGCGCACGGGGCTCGCGGAGATCAACCTGCCCGAGGTCCAGCCCGGCTCGTCGATCATGCCCGGCAAGGTGAACCCGTCGATCGTCGAGATGGCGAACATGGTCTGCATGCGCGTCTCCGGGGCCGAGCACACAGTGTCGCTCGCCGTGGAGGCCGGCCAGCTCGACATGACGGTGATGACGCCTCTCATCGCCGACGAGCTGCTCGAGGCCGAGCACCTGCTGGCACGGGCGTGCGCGACCCTCACCGAGAAGTGCGTCACCGGCATCACCGCCGACGTGGAGCGCTGCCGGGACTACGCCTGGGCGTCGCTCGGTCTGGCCACGGCACTCCGGCCCCTGGTCGGCTACGAGCGTTCGGCCGACATCGCGATGCGCGCCTTACGCGAAGGCAAGACGGTGCGCGTGGTAGCCGAGGAAGCCGGGGCGGGCCCGCCCGAGGAGCTGGACGCGGCGCTCGATCCGGCGCGGTACGCCTAGGAGGGTTCGCCGGCCGACGCGATCCGCTCCGCGCGCTCGACCTGGTCGGGGAACCGACGGTAGGCGCCCGCGGGGTCCCATCCCATCCGGCGGCCCCGGTCGGGCGCCACCCGGAAGCCGAGCTTCTCCGCACCCGAACGGGCCTTCGTGGCCGCGAGGAACCAGCGCAGGCTCCCGGGCGCCAGCACCTCCGGCCCCGACGTCCCGAACGAGCGGAGCGCGGCGTCGTCGACCACGACGTTCGTCCCGCGGTAGATGCGTCCGATCGCGCGACGAACCTTGGGGTCGTCCGCCTCGACCGCGACGCCCTCCGGCGTCCAGCGGGCAGAGCCCACCACGGCCTCCGGGTCGTCCTCCCGATGGAATTCCGCGCGCACCGCTTCCTCTTCAGACCATGCCGGGCTCGGCGAACGCGATCCACACGAACGCGGTGGTCAGAGTGCCGGCCGGCATCGACTGGTCGTGCGCAGCGAGCACGCGGACCAACTCGGCCTGATCGCCTTCGGAGAATCCTCGCCGCCGAAGGGCGTGCCACTGCAGCGAGACCTCGTGCGGTAGGCGATGCATCCCCCCGCGCCCGACCTGCTGGAGCCGGGCGCACGCCCGTTTCCACGCGGGGTCGGCGACCAGGGGCCGGAGCGCCGCCCATGTCTCCTCCAGCACGTCCGGCCACTGCGACAGCAGCCGGAGGACCGGCGGGACGGTCGGTGTCCCCATCGCCCGCTCGGCCTGATCGAGACGGACGCTCGGAAGCGAGATGGGGTGCGGCGCCGACATCCACCGCTGCCATTCCGGAATGCCGCGCCTGCCCGGCGGTTCCTCCTCGCCGGTGCCGCCGACGGTCGCTCCGCGTGCCGCACAGGCCAACAGGTGCACCGCCAGCTGGTTTCGAGCGGTAGCGAACTGTGCCGCGGTGACGGCGGTCGCCATGCGATCGACGTCGGGCGCCGGACGCGTGCGCTCCACGCGGGCGCGAAGCGCCGGCACCGATCCCAGCTCGCGCACCGCCTGCACGGCCGACGCGCGGACGTCGGCCGCGACCACATCGAACGTCCTCCCCACGTTGGGACGGATGGAGGACCATGCGGCCGACAGGAAGACGGGCTGCGCGACCGCCGCCTCGATGGCGGGGTGCAGCCAGGCAACGCGCAGCGTCTGGCGGATGTCGTCCCGCACCGCGGCCACCGGCGCCGGTTCGCTCGGGCGACCGATGACAGTCGTGGACGGTGCCGCGCGCTGGTCCATGAAGCGGCGATCATATCCACCGGCGAATCGACCCCCCATCGCGTCGGCGGCAGGAGCTATCCTCCGGGCCGAGGGAGGTGGCAGCGTGACGGCGTCGACAGCCCCTCTCCCCCTCGAGGCCACGGCCGGCGTGCCGGCGCGCGTCCGCGCCCTGTCCCGCGCCGGGCCTGTGTGGCGTGGACGCGGGCAGATGCCCGTCACCACGTTCGATCCCGCCGCGCAGGCGCTGCTCGTGCTGGAGGGCGTCGTGCTCGTGTCCGCGGTCCGAGATTCGGGGCGCGTCGTGGCGCTTGCGCTGCTTGCGTCCGGCGACCTGTGGATGAGCGAACCCGGCCGAGGAGGCGAGGAGGATCCCGGGCTCCGCGTGGACGGGCTCGGCCGGGCGATCGTCGCCCTTCCGGAGCGCGAGGCCCTCGCGGCCGCCGCCGCGAACGCCCCCGTGGCCGCGTGGCTGGCGGAGACACAGCTCCGCCGAGCGCTCGCCGCCGAGCGCCGGGCCGCGCACGTGCTGAGCCTGACCGTCGAGGACCGCATCCGGGCGGCGTTCCGGGAACTGGCCCGGGCCGGCCACGCCACGCTCGAGGACGGGCGCGTTCGCCTGTCGGCCCCGATCAGCCAGGAACGGCTCGCGTGGCTGGCGGGCACGAGCCGGGAGAGCGCCAACCGCGTGGTCGCGTCGCTGGTCGCGCGCGGCGAGCTGGGTCGCGCCCGGGGGCGCTACGTGCTGCCGGCGGGGTTCTCGGTCCCCGAAGGGGCTTCCTGAAGCAGCTCGGTGCTGCATCGCCGGCAGAGCGACGATCGCGGCATCGCGGGGCGGCCGCACCGCCGGCATGCGGCCGGCGTCGCCGGCTCGAATCGGTTGTCCCGCGGCGGGCCGACGTGCGCGGCGCGCCCCTCGCGTTCCAGCTTCAGCAGGTGCGCGAGGACCGAGCGGGACGCCAGCGCCCTCAGCTCCGGCGGGTAGTCCGCGTACACGGACGCCACGATCTCCTCCGGCGTCCGAGGACCGTCCGCCATCGCATCCAGGACCTGTCGCTCGCGCTCCTCGCGGTGGGCCCGGTACTCCTCCAGCTTCTCGACCGCCGCCCAGACGGCGGGCCCGTGGCCCGGGTACAGGGTGCGTGGGTGCAGCCCGATCATCGCGTCGAGCGAGCGGAGGTAGGCCCCCAGGTCGCCTTCGGGCGGGTCGATGACGCTCGTACCACGTCCGAGCACCGCGTCCCCGGTGAACAGGGCCCGAGCCGCCGGGGCGAAGAACACCACATGGTCGGGCGTGTGCCCCGGCGTGTGGACGGCGCGCAGGACCGTCCCGTCCCCCGCCGCGAACTCCTGCGCCGGCGGCGAGCGGCGACTCGCCCGGCTCGGGCCGCCACGCGTGGACCGGTGCCTCCGTCGCCCTCGCGAGCGCCGCGGCGCCCGGCGCGTGATCCGGGTGGCGGTGGGTGAGCAGGATGACCCCCACGCGGCCGGCCTCCGCGCGGACCGCGACGAGGTGCGACGGATCGTCCGGACCGGGGTCGATGACGACCGTCGGCTCGGCGCCGACGATCCACGTATTCGTCCCCTCGAGCGTCATCGGCCCCGGGTTCGGCGCCAGCACGCGGCGAATCGGCGCGTCCATGGCCGCATCTTGCCATGATGGGACCCGTGTCCGACGACCTGGGAGCACGCCTCCGCCGCCGCATCGAAGACGCCGGCCCGATCACGTTCGCCGAGTTCATGGAGTCCGCGCTGTACGACCCGGAGGACGGCTTCTTCGAAGGGGGCAGCCGCCACGAGTCCGGCGGCGCCGTCGGCCCGGACGGGGACTTCGTCACGAGCCCGCACGTGAGCCCGCTCTTCGGAGCGCTCCTGTCGCGTCTGGTGGAGGACATGCGGGCGCGCCTCGGGAATCCCGACCCGTTCACGGTCGTGGAGGTGGGCGCGGGCGACGGGACGCTTGCGCGGCCGCTCGCCGACGGCCTGGCGGAGACGGAGACCGCCGAACTCGTGCTGGTCGAGCGGACGGCGCGGCATCGGGAGTCGCTCGCGGCGCTCGCGAGCTCGCTTCCGTGCCCCGCGCGCGTCGTGGCGACGATCTCCGAGCTCGAGCCGGGGTCGGTCACCGGGTGCGTCCTGGCGAACGAGGTGCTCGACAACCTCCCCTTCCGTCGGGTCCGGCGCGGTCCCCGCGGCCCGGCCGAGGTGTGCGTCGGCGTCGAAGACGGCGCGCTGACCCTGGTGGAGCTGCCGCCTTCCTCGCCGGAGGCCTCGGCGGCGGCGCGGAACCTGCCCGAGGGCGGAGAGGCACTCGTGCCCACCGGCGCGTACGAGCTGCTCGCCGGCATCGACGCGGCTCTGGAACGCGGATTCGTCGTGCTGATCGACTACCCGTCCGCGGCGGGAGACGCGGAGGTCCACGGGTACCGGAAGCACCGCCCGGTCGCGAACGTGCTCGCCGGCCCGGGGACGTCCGACGTCACGGCCGGTGTCGACTTCGACGACGTGGCGCGCTTCGCGGAGGGGTGCGGCTTCCGCTCGTTGGGCTGGGTGACGCAGCGCGACCTGTTGCTCGCGCTGGGCTACCGCGTGGAGATGGACCGGCTCCTCGCTCGGCAGGGCGACCTGCTGAACGAGGAACGTGGGGGCGAGGCCGCACGCGTGTTCTCCGAACGCAGCCGCGCCACCCTGCTGGTCGACGCGGGCGGCCTCGGCGGGTTCCGCGCGCTGTGCCTCGGGAAGGGAGTCTCGTCCCACCCCGGACCGTGGGCGTAGGATGGGCCCTCACGAAGAACGGAGTGAGGGAATGGTGGGATTGATAGGACTGGTCTGGCAGGCGATCACGTTCCTCGGGCTCATCATCGTCGTCCCGATCATCGTCGCGGCCATCCTCGGCCGCAAGGAGAAGCGCGACATCCGCAATGACGCGCAGGGAGACGGGAAGTAAGGTTCCCTGACTACCGGTCCACGTCGCCGACCACGAAGAAGATGCTTCCCAGGACCGCGATCAGGTCCGGCATCAGCGCTCCGGGCAGGAGCGCGGGGATGCACGGAGACGTTCGAGAACGATGCGGTCCGCATCTTCAGCCGGTACGGCTGCTCCTCGCTCGTCGCCCACCACGTAGTAGCCCATCAGCCCCAGCGGGTTCTCCGTCCGCACGTAGATCTCGCCCTCGGGACCTTGATGCGCTTCGGGAGCTTCGGCCGCGACGAACTCGCCGGCCGGCAGCTTCTCCATGCACTGCTCGATGATCTTGCACGACTCCCACATCCGCTGGACCAGCACCCACAGCCGGTCGTACGAGTCGCCCGCCGAGCCGATCGGCACGTCGAAGTCCACCTCGCCGTACTTCTCGTAGGGCGCGTCCTTGCGCGGGTCCATCGCGACGCCGCTCGCCTGCAGCACCGGCCCCGACGTCGCCGTACGCCACCGCCAGGCTCCGGCGACAGGACGCCGATCCCCTTCGTGCGGGCGAAGATGATCTCGTTGCCCATGATCAGGTGCTCGAAGTCGCGGAGCTTCGCGCGGATCCACTGCAGGACGTCGGCGGACTGCTTCACGAAGCCGCGCGGCAGGTCGTCCTTCAGCCCGCCGATCCGCACGAACGAGTGGTGCATCCGCGCGCCGGTCGCGGACTCCATGAGGTTCTGGATCATCTCGCGCTCGCGGAACGCGTAGAACATCGGCGTCATCGCGCCGAGCTCCAGCGGGAACGAGCCGCAGAACATCAGGTGGTTCAGGATGCGGTTCCACTCGGCGAGCATCGTCCGGATCCACTGGGCGCGGTCGGGCACCTCGATCTCCAGCATGCGCTCCATTGCGATGACCCAGCCCAGCTCGTTGTTGAACGCCGACAGCCAGTCGTGGCGGTTCATCAGCACCAGGACCTGCTTGGTGTCGCGGTACTCGGCCAGCTTCTCGGCGGCCCGGTGCATGTAGCCGATGACCGGCTCGGCGCGGACGATCCGCTCGCCGTCGAGCTAGAGCACCACCCGGAGCACGCCGTGCGTCGACGGGTGCTGCGGCCCGATGTTGAGGATCATCTCCTCGGTCTGCAGCGGGCTGGTCGACGATCACGTCGATGCCGCCGCCGCGGACGAGCCAGGCTTCGCTGCCGGAGCTGAAGGAGGGGCGCTCTTCGGTGCCCGTCGTGTCCATCGGCTGCAGCGTAGCAGAGGCCCGGCGGTATGCTCCCGAGCGATGCCTCCCTCGACGACCGGACGCGCAACGAGGCCACGGCGGAGCGCCGGCGAAGCGCGTGCGACTGCCGGATCCGCGCCGGTCGATCCCCTCGGTCGACGCGCTCCTGCGATCCCCCGCTGGCGTGAAGGCAGCGAAAGAGTTCGGCAGGGCGGTGCTGAAACAGGCTCTGGCGGAAACGATCGCGGAGGTCCGGGCGGCGGTCGCGGCGCGACGGGGCCGGGCATCGGAACTCATCGTGCCGGACGCCGACGCGATCCTCGCCCGCGCGGTCGAGCGCGCCGCGTACGACATCCACGGACTGGACGAGGTCATCAACGCGTCTGGAGTCGTCCTGCACACCGGCCTCGGGCGCGCGCCGCTGGCGCGGGAGGCGGTGCGGGCGGCGATGCGCGCCGGCATCGGGTACGCGGACCTCGAGATCGACCGTGAGACGGGCCGCCGCGGCAAGCGGACCACGCGCGCGGAGCACCTGCTCCGCGCGCTGACCGGAGCCGAGGACGCGATCGTCGTCAACAACAACGCGGGGGGACTGCTGCTGACGCTCGCGGCACTCGCCCGTCGCAAGGAGGTGCTCGTCTCACGAGGCGAGCTCATCGAGATCGGTGGCGAGTTCCGGCTCCCTGACGTGATGACTGCGTCGGGAGCGAAGCTGGTGGAGGTGGGGACCACCAATCGCACGAGACTCTCCGACTACCGCCAGGCGATCACACCGAAGACCGCGTTGATCCTGAAGGTCCATCCCAGCAACTACCGCATCCAGGGTTTCACGGACGCGGCACCGGTTGCCGATCTGGCGACGCTGGCCGCCCGTGCGGGCATCCCCCTCGCGCACGACGTGGGGAGCGGACTGCTCGACCGCTATCCCGGCGTTCCCAGAGACGAGCCGTCGGTGATCGAATCGCTCCGCGCCGGGGCCGACCTGGTGACGTTCTCCGGCGACAAGCTGCTTGGGGGCCCGCAGGCGGGGATCGTCGCGGGCCGCGCCGACGTCATCGCACGCCTCCGCCGCAACCCCGTCGCCCGAACGGTGCGCATGGACAAGATGAACGTGGCCGCGCTGGAGGTCACGCTCCGCCTCTACGCGACGGGCCGGCGCGAGGAGATCCCGGTCTGGCGCATGCTGGGAGAGCCCCGGAGGCGCCTCCTCGAGCGCGCCCGCGCGATCGCCGCGCACTTCGACGGCGCGTCTGCGGGGGGCACCGACGCCGCGTTCGGCGGCGGTTCGCTCCCCGGCCACGCCCTTCCCTCCGCCGGGCTCCGCATCCCCGTCGCACAGCCGGAGGAGGTGGCGGCGCGCCTGCGGCGGGGGCGCCCCTCGGTGTTCTGCCGCACCGACCAGGGCCATGTCGCGTTCGATCTTCGGACGGTGCCGCCGGAGGACGACGAACGGCTCGCGCGGGCGATTCGCTACGCGCTGGAACAGGGGTGATGGACGCACCGCCGCAGGTGGTGGCGACGGCCGGGCACGTCGATCACGGGAAGTCGGCGCTGATCCTCCGCCTCACCGGGATGGATCCGGATCGCCTCGCGGAGGAGAAGCGCCGTGGGCTGACGATCGACCTCGGGTTCGCGTGGGGCACGCTTCCCTCCGGGCGCGAGATCGGGTTCGTGGACGTGCCCGGGCACGAACGGTTCATCCGCAACATGCTCGCCGGGGTCGGACCCGTGCGACTGGTCCTGTTCGTCGTCGCGGCCGACGAGGGGTGGAAGCCGCAGTCCGAGGAGCACCTGCAGATCGTGGACGTCCTCGGCGTCGAGGGCGCGGTGATCGCCCTGACGAAGCGCGACCTGGTCGACGCGGCGGCGCTCGAGTCGCGCACGGACGACGTCCGGCGAAGGATCGAGGGAACTCGGCTGGCCGGCGCGCCGATCGTCGCTTGCTCGGCGCACACCGGCGAGGGCATCGAGGACCTGCGGTCCGCCCTGGACGCGATGGTGGCGGCCGCGCCGTCGCCCGCGACGGGCGGGCGCCCCCGGCAGTTCATCGACCGCGTGTTCACCATTCGCGGCAGCGGCACCGTCGTGACGGGAACGCTGACCGGCGGCGAGCTGCAGCGGGGAATCGAAGCCGAAGTGTTGCCGGGCGGCCACCGCGCCCGCATCCGCGGCCTGCAGACGCATCGGCGCGCGATCGAGCGAGCCCGCCCCGTCTCCCGGGTCGCCGTGAACCTGGCGGGCACCACGACGGCCGAGCTCGCGCGTGGAGACGCCCTGGTGCTTCCCGGGCAGTGGCGGCCGACGACCGCTTTCGAGGCATTCGTCGAGCCGGTCCGCGGACTGACGCACGCGGTCACGTCCCGTGGCGCGTTCAAGCTGTACGCGGGCTCGGCGGAGCGCGACGCGCGCGTGCGCTTCTACACGGAGACGCGGGCGATGGATACCGGCGGCGGCGCGTTCGCCCGCATCACCGTGGCGAGGCCGGTCGTCCTCGACCGGCACGACCGTTTCGTGCTGCGCGAAGCCGGCAGGCGTGAGACCGTGGCCGGCGGGCGCGTCGTCGACACGCACCCTCCGGGTCGCCCCGGTCCCGGTGCGGTGGAACGGCTCCGCGCCATCGATGACGCTCCCGCGAGCGACCTGCCTCGCGTGCTGCTGGAGTGGGCTCGCATCATGCCGTCGGCCGACCTGCGGGCGACGGCCGGCGCCCTCCCCGAGGAAGGCGCGGTCGCGGCCGGCCAGTGGCTGCTGTCCCCCGCCGCGGCCGCGGAGGCGGCCGGTCACCTGACGCGGGCACTCGAGACCCACCACGCCGGGCATCCATTGCGCGCGGGCATGGAGAGCGAAGAGGTGCGCACCGTTCTGACGCGTCAGGAGGCCGCCTTCGCCGACGCGACGCTCGCGGACGCATTCGTCGGGAAGTTGGTGGCGGACGGTGTCGTGGTGCGAGAGGCGACGACGGTTCGCCTGCCCACCCATCGGGTCAGCACCGCGGGCAGCGCCGACGCGGACCGACTGGTCGCGGCGGTCACCGAAGCCGGGACGGCACCGCCCACGATTCGCGAGCTCGCCGCGGGCGGCTTCGATCCGGAGCTCATCGCGGCGGTGTGCCGCGAGGGCAGGCTCGTTCGCATCTCACCGGAACTGGTGATGACGCCGTCGATGGTCGATCGGGCGGTGGCGTTCATCCGCGACGCCGGAACGGGCGGGCGGACGGTGTCGGCCGTACGGGAAGCGCTGGGCACCAGCCGGAAGTACACGGTGCCGCTCCTGGAACACCTCGACGCGAAAGGCCTGACCCGTCGCGTCGGCGACGTGCGCGTCGCGCGCGGCTAGGACTCGGCGGGAAGTCCGGCGTCGCGGTCGCGCAGAAGCCGCCGGCGCTCGAGCTCGTTCAGCCCGCCCCACACCCCGTAGGGCTCACGAGTGCGCAGGGAGTAGTCCAGGCACTCGAGCTGCACGGGGCACGTCGCGCAGACGCCTTTCGCGGTTCGCTCGCGCTCGCGCTTGACCTCGGCACGTTCCAGATGCGACGGGGGAAAGAAGAGGTTGGCGTCCCGTCCCCGGCACGCCCCGCGCCACTGCCACCCGTACTCCCAACGTTCCGCGGCCATGCTCGCCAGATGCCTCCCCTCGTGGGGTTCTTCGGAGCAGCAAACCACACGGATTGGCGGCGTCCACGGGTGGAACGGGTGTTCACAGAATCGACACAGAGCGTGTCGGGAAGGGAGCGCCTCAGGAGGCCACGTCGCGCCGCTGCCGCATCGCCAGCTCGCGGTGGGCCCGCTCGCGGCGCTCGGCGGGCGTCTCCTCCAGGATCGAGCGAATCGTGTCGACGAGCCGGCTCGGGTCGAACGGCTTGAACACGTAGGCGCTGGCCCCGAGCTCGAACGCGCGGACGATGTCCTCGTCCGCCGTCTTCGCGGAGAGCACGATCACCGGCGGTGGGTCGTCGCGACCGCTGAGCTCCTCGAGGACGCCCCACCCGTCCATCACGGGCATCATGAGGTCGAGGCAGATCACGTCGGGCTCGTCTTCGGCGATGAGCTCGAGCGCCATGCGCCCGTCGGAGGCGAGGATCGCCCGGAACCCGTCGCCCTCGACCGTCGAGCGAAGCAGGAGGAGCAGGTCGGGGTCGTCGTCGACGGCCAGGACGGAGGAGCGTTGCTGCGGTGGTTCCGTCACGCGGTTGGTCTCCCTTGCGAGACAGCGGATACCCGTCTGCCCGGGAATATCGGCGCGGCGGCGGCCCGGGTGAAGGGGGGCCCAAGACGCGTTATTCGTCCGATTCGGGCTCCGGCTCCACGCGAAGGATCAGGCCGTCGATGCCCCGGACGCGCACCCGTGTGCCCTTCGGGATGCCCCCGTTGCTCGAGCGCGCCCGCCAAAGCGCGCCCTTCACCTCGACGCCCCCCTCGGGATTCAGGTCGCTGCGGACCTGGCCCACCAGGCCGACCAGTCCGACCTGCGCGGTGCGGACGCGCTCGCGCGCTCGGAGGGCCACCGTGAAGCCGAAGCCGAACAGGAGGAATCCGCTGACGGTGAGCAGGGTGATCAGCCACCAGGGCACGTCGATGTTCGGCGCGACGCCCCACCAGGCCCACCCCGATCCAAGTGCGAAGACCGCGGTCCCGGCGAACGTCAGCACCCCGAACCGCCGAAGGATCACGTCCAGGCCCTGCATCGCCATGCCGACCACGATCAGCACGATGCCGATCCAGTGCACCGGGACGACCGTCAGGCCGTAGATCGCGAACGCCAGGAACACGCCGCCGCCGATGCCCGCAAGCCCGAGGCCCGGCTGAGTCAGCTCGAACGCCAGGCCCCACAGCCCGAGGACCAGCAGCACGTACACGGCGACGGGCGTGCTGACCGCGTGCAGCGTCCGCGCGACCAGTCCGATCTCGTGGAACCGGACATCGACCGGCCGGTCCGGCCGGTTCAGCGTCGCGAGCGTGACGGTCTTCCCCTGCACCTGCACGGTCCTGCCGTCCAGGTCCCGCAGGAGCGAGGGGATGTCGGGCGCCACCAGCGAGACGGCGCCCGCGTCCAGGGCCGGCTGCGCTGCGAGCTCCTGGCCCGCGACCATTCGCGCGACACCGTCCGGGCTGGCCCCGGCGCCCGCGGCCAGCGCCGCCAGCGCCCGCGCGTTCGCGCGGACCTCGGCGGGCTGCTCGTGGTCGGCTCGGACCGCGAGGTCGAAGGGGCGGGCGGGGCCAAGGCCGGAGCCCGGCGACATCGCCGTGAGGCCCGCGGAGTAGAAGAGGAAGAGCGAGGAGCCCTGGACCCGCGCGCCCGGCGGGCCCGCCCACGTGACCACTGGGACGCTCGCCGCGCGAACCTCGCGGGCCAGTTCCTGCCCCTGGCTTCCGTACGCGCCGCCCGAGTCGACCTGGAGGATCACGGTGGATCCGGCCGTTTCGGCGTCGGCGATCGAGCCGCGCACGTACCCCGCGAGCGAGGAGTCGATGATGCCCTGTACCTTGACGATGTCGACGCTGGGGGCCGCGGACGCCGCCTCGGAGGACGGCGCGGCGCCGATCAGGCAGGCGACGCTACCGGCAAGAAGGGTCGAAATGGCTGCGCGGGACAGCCGCAGCCGCAGGTGGGAGGGGCGGTACGAGACCACTCAGGGATTGTACGGACGAAACCGAAACCACTGTGCGACCATCTCTGTAAGCTGACCACCGAAGTCGGTCGACACTCATGATTCGTAACGGCGCAACCAGAGGTTCCTCCATCTCCTTTCCCCGGACCGCCCGGGGCCTGCCGCCCGCCCTGCGGGTGGCTCTGTGGCCCGTGGCGCTTGCCGGCGTCATCGGGCTGAGCGCGCTCCTGGTGGCGGCGGGGCTCATGCCGGTCATCGGCGGTGCCGGATTGGCCGAACGCAACGTCCAGCAGCGGCTGCTGGGCAACATCGGGGTGCCGCTGCACCTGCCCAGGCTGCAGCAGCGCTCCACGATCTACTCGGCCGACGGGAAGGTCCTGGCGCACCTGTCGTGGGTCTACAACCGGAAGACGGTCCAGCTCGACGACGTCGCGCCGATCGCCCGGAACGCCGTCCTGGCGATCGAGGACCACAAGTACTACGAGCACGGTCCGATCGACGTGCCCTCCATCGTGCGGGCCGTCTTCGCGAACCTGCGTGCGCACCAGATCGTCCAGGGCGCGTCGACGATCGCGCAGCAGCTCGTCAAGAACACCGAGACCGGCAACGCAGAGACCTTCCAGCGGAAGATTCAGGAAGCGCGCGACGCGATGCGGCTGGAGCGGACCAACTCCAAGGACGCCATCTTCCAGACGTACCTCAACCAGATCTACCTGGGCCACGGCGTCTACGGGATCGGCACGGCGGCCGAGTGGTACTTCGGGGAGCCGGCCAACAAGCTCACGCTTCCCCAAGCGGCGCTGCTGGCCGGCATGATCAAGGGCCCGGAGGTCTACGATCCGATCGACGCCCCCGGCGTGGCGCTGGCCCGCCGCAACGTGGTGCTGGAGGACATGCTGCAGTACGGCTTGATCACTTCGGCCGAGTACCAGGCGGCCGTCCGGTCACCCCTCAAGCTCTCCCATGCGAAGCGCAGCGTGGTCCGGCAGCCGATGTGGGTGAACTACGTGACCGGCGAGTTCCTGAACGACCCGCGCTTCGGCCGCACGTACGAGGACCGGAAGAACCTGTTGTTCCGGGGCGGGCTGCGCATCTACACGACCGTCAAGACCAAATGGCAGGACGCGGCGGCCCGGGCGATGGCGGCCAGCCACATGTCCGGCCCCTACCAGCCGCAGCAGGCGGTGGTCAGCGTCGTCCCGCAGACGGGCGCCATCCGCGCGATGCAGGTCGGCAACTGGCCCTGGCCGGAGCACAAGTACAACCTGGTCACCGACCCCGGCGGCGGGCGCTCCGCGGGCAGCGCGTTCAAGGCGTACACGCTCGCCACGGCCCTGATGGCGGGCATCTCACCCGACGCGGTCTACAACGGCAACTCGCCGAAGACGATCCCCAACTGCGGCGGCGGCTCGACGTGGACGGTCCACAACGCCGAGCCCGGCGGGGGGACATACACGCTACGCAGCGCGACCTGGGCCTCCGTGAACGCCGTGTTCGCGCAGGTGATCAACCAGGTGGGCCCGGACAACGTGGCCGCGGTCGCGAAGCGGATGGGGATCACGAGCAACCTGACTCCCGCATACTGTCCGCTGACGCTCGGCGCCTCCCCGCACGGAATCAACCCATTGGAGATGGCCTCCGGCTACGCGACGCTCGCCAACGGCGGCGTGCACTGCCAGCCGTACTCGATCGCGCGGATCGTCGGGCCCGACGGAAAGACGCTGTTCCGGCAGAAGCCTCGCTGCGAGCAGGCGATCCCGCCCGGGGTGGCGTCGCTCGAGACGAGCATCCTCCAGGGCGTCCTGACCGGGGGCACCGCCGCCGGCGAAGGGCTCGGAGCCCGCCCCGCTGCGGGAAAGACCGGGACCGGCGAGAACTTCCAGGACGCGTGGTTCGTGGGCTACGTCCGCCAGCTCTCGACGGCGGTCTGGACGGGATGGGCGGTGAGCGACAACAAGTCGCTGGGACCGAACGGCTTCGGCGGGGTGATGTCGGCCCCGGTGTGGCATCGCTACATGATGGCCGTCCTGGCCGGTGCGCCGATCTTGCGGTTCCCGTACGCCCCGCCGCCGAAGGTGCGGACGACCCACGTTCCGAACGTCGTCGGGAAGACCGTGACGGCGGCGTCGACGATCCTCACCCAGGCGAAGCTCGGCATGGTCACCAAGACGGGGCCGTCGAACCAGCCGAAGGGCATCATCTTCAAGCAGTCACCCGGCGCGGGAGCGTCGACGCCGCTCGGCAGCGCGGTGACCGTCTGGGTGAGCAACGGCAAGAAGCCTCCCCCGCAGCAGATCACCGTTCCGAACGTCATGGGCAAGGCGAAAGCACAGGCGAAGTCCATCCTGATGGGCGCCGGGTTCCACGTCACCGTCGAGCAGGCGGACGTGAGCGATCCCGCCCAGGACGGGCTGGTGATCAGTCAGACGCCGGTCGGCGGAGCGAAGGCCAAGCCGGGATCCACGGTGATGATCATCGTCGGGAAGTTCAAGGGCTCGCCCTCACCGCCGCCGCCCCACTAGCCGAGCCGGCCCCGCACCCGTGCCTGCACGGCGCGTCCGTCCGCACGGCCCTTGGCCTGCGCCATGACGGCGCCCATGACCTTGCCCATGTCGCCGGGTCCCGACGCGCCGGTCTCCTCGATCGCCCGGTCGACGAGCGCGTCGATCTCCTCGTCGGACAGGGCCGCGGGGAGGTACGCCTGGAGGATCTCCAGTTCCTCGCGCTCGGTCGCCGCCCGGTCCTCGCGGCCCGCCTTCTCGTAGGCCTCGATCGCGTCGCGACGGCGCTTCGCCTCCTGGCCGGCGACCTCCACGAATTCGTCATCGTCGAGCGGGTGCAGGAGCTCGACCTCGCGGTTCTTCACCGCCGCCGACAGCAGCCGCAGCGTGCTGAGACGGACCTTCTGCCCCGACTTCAGCGCGTCCCTGGCCTCTTCGGCCAGACGTTCCTTCATGGACATTAGAATCCGTCTCCCATGCGCTTCCCCGCTCTCGCAAGCCTATCCGGAATCGTTCGCGCGCTTGCCGCCATCGTCGTCGCCGGCGTGCTGTGCATCCTGTACGGCTCGCTGATCGAGAGGCGATGGTTCCGGCGGCGGACCTACCGGCTCGCCGTCCTCCCGCCGGGAACCGACGCCACGCTGACGGTGCTGCACCTGTCCGACCTCCACATGGTCCGTGGGGACGACGCGAAGACGCGATTCCTCGCGACGCTCGAGCCCGCCGACGTGACGGTGGTGACCGGCGACTTCCTGGGCGAGCCCGAGGCCGTGGAGCGGGCGGTGGAATCGCTGCGGCCGCTGCGGGGCCGGGTCGCCTCGTACTTCGTCCTCGGGTCGAACGACCTCTACGCGCCGCGGCCGCTGAACTACGCGTGGTACTTCATGAAGAATCGGCCGAAGCGCAAGGCGGTGCGCGGGCGGGCCGGGGACCTGATCTCGATGCTGCGCGCCGATGGCTGGATCGACCTCGACAACACGCGAACGTCGCTGCCGGTCGACGGCACGCGCCTGGAGGTCATGGGCATGCACGACCCGCACATCCAACTCGCAGACCTTCGCCTGCTGACACGCGACGAACCCGACCGTGTCGGGCTTGCGGTCGTGCACTCGCCGGATCCCGCCCCGGAGCTCGCCGCCTTCGGGTGGGACGTCATTCTCACCGGCCACACGCACGGGGGGCAGGTGCGCATGCCGTTCCTCGGCGCGCTGGTCACGAACAGCCACCTGCCGACTCGGATCGCGAAGGGTCTGTCGATGATCCCGCCCGCCGTGATGCACGTGTCGCCGGGGCTCGGGACCAGCAAGTACGCCCCGTTTCGCTTTCTGTGCCGGCCCGAGGCGACCGTGATCGAGCTGGTGCCGCGCAACTGAGGCGGCGCCCCCCTCCGGTCAAACGGCCATCGGCGGCGCGCGCTCCGCCCTGTCCTGGAGCACCGACCCGTCGGGCCTTCGGAACACCGGTCGCCCGTCCTCGACCACGAGTCGGAACCCGTCACGCGCATGACACATCACATGGTGGCGGCGGCAGAGGAGGATCAGGTTGCGCAGATCGGTCCGTCCACCGTCGGGCCAGTGAAGGATGTGGTGCACGTCGCCCCAGGCAGGCGGCCGGTCGCACCCCGGGAACCGGCACTGGCCGTCTCGCACGATCACAGCGCGCCGCTGGGCGGAGGAGACAACCGGGGTCCTGCGTCCGACGTCCAGGGGTTCGGACGATCCCGCCGTCACCACCCGCACGATCGAGGCGTCACAGGCCAGGCGCCGGGCAACCTCGACCGGCACCGGTCCCGCGTTTTCGAGCTCCGCCGAACCCTCCAGGTCCCGGAGCGCCTCCACGCTCACCGTGACGGTGAGGTGAGGACGCTCGCCGCCCACCTGTGGGCGGTCGGAGCGGTCAAGCCACTGCCGGCAGACCTCTCCCAGGGCGTCCGCTCGGCGCTGGGCGGGGGACCGCGCGTCTTCCGCTCCGGATCGCGCTTCCGCGTCCATCACCGCGCGCAGCGCCGTCAACAGGGTCTCTCCTGTCTCCGGGTCGAGGTCGCCGTCCACCCGGACCATCCCGCCGAACGTTCGCGAGGTGTGGAGGCGGCGCATCTCCCGGAGCGCCTCCTCGCCGTCCACGCCCCGGCCGCGCTCCACCATCTGGCGCCACCGGGTCGTGACCTGCTTGAGGTCGCGCACCTGGTGCTGACGCGCCGCGTCCACGAGCTCGGGCTCACACCGGGAGAACGACTCGGGGTCCACCTCCCTGGCAGCCACCAGCAGCTTCGCGGCTGCGAGCGACACGTCGCCCGACTCCAGCGCCTTCGCCGTCTCGGGCATCTGGTCGAGGCCCCGCGCCGTCTGCATCTCCGCCTTCGCCTGACCCCACCCGACCTTGAAGGTCGTGGCGAGCCACGACGCCGCCGACAGGTGGCCGTCGCGCCGATGGATGCCGCGGCGCTCGATCTCCGCCAGGTGACGGAGCCGCTCGGCCTCGAGCAACTCGGAGGCGCGCTGCAGCTCCGCGAAGTCCTCTTCCAGCATCGCGTCGGGCTTGGCCGCGATATCGCGGACGCCGAACGCGTCGATGGCCGATCGAAGCTCGCTCACCACAGCTGACCCCACCCACTCGAACCGACATGCAGAACGCTAGCAGTGGGGTACGACAATCTTCGCGGCGCGTGCAGATCGCTCGAAGCTATTGCGACACAACTCGTTCGAACACGTCCTCGTAGCCGGCGACCATGGACTCCTTCGAGAACTTCTCCTGCACGCGCGCGCGGCACGCGGCTGCGTCGATCTCGTCGAGCCGGCGGAGCGCTGCGGCCGCCTCCGCCGCGTAGTCGTCGACGGACACGATGAACCCCGTCTCGCCGTCGACGACGACCTCGGGCACCGACCCGCGGGGCGTGGCGATGACGGGCGTGCCGCACGCCATCGCCTCGGTCATCACGAGGCCGAAGGGCTCGTCCCAGGCGATCGGGAACAGCACCGCCTTCGCGCGCGCGAGCAGGTCGACCTTCTCGGCCAGGGTGATCTCGCCCATGACGGTCGCGTCGGACGGCAGCGCGGGGAGCACCTCGTCGTTCCAGTGGCGCTCCTCCTCCTCGTGCGCGACCTTCACGGCCAGGACGAGCCGCTCGCCCGCCTCCTTCGCGGCCTGTACCGCCCGGAGCGCGCCCTTGTCGGGCGAGGCGCGGCCGAGGAAGAGCACGAAGTCCTCCTTCTCGTCTCGCCCGCGGAACGGGTAGTCCGGCATGTTCACGCCGTTGTAGACGACACCGGCGTAGTTGAGCTCCGGCATGTGACTCCGCTGGTTCTCGCTGATCGCGACGAACCACGCCCGGTCGCCGACCTCCGTGTACAGTTGCCGCATCTCCGGCACGAAGGACCCGTGCAGCGTGTGCACGACCGGGCGTGGCAGCTCGACCGCCGCCGCGAGGGCGGAGAACGGCGAGTGGACGTGGAAGACGTCGAACCGCTCGGGATGCCGATAGGCGTGCAGGGTGTGGATCGCATCGAGCGTGGGGTCGTTGATCAGCTTCGACCCGGGGGCCTTCTCGAACGCGTAGTCCAGCGTGGCCTTCGTCGTGGAGTCGCCGGTGGCGAACAGCGTGACATCGTGCCCGGCTTCCGCCAACCCGTCGGCCAGCAGGGCCACCACCCATTCGATCCCCCCGTAACCCTTCGGGGGGACGGCCAGCCACGGTGGCGCGACCTGGGCGATGCGCATGTGCCCGGCGATCCTAGCAATCAGCTTGCCCAGCCCTCCGCTACACTGGGGAGCCGCCGGCGCGAGCCGGCAATCGGGACGTGGCGCAGCTTGGTAGCGCGCAGCGTTCGGGACGCTGAGGTCGCGGGTTCAAATCCCGCCGTCCCGACTGACAAGGGTGCCCCCATGGGCGCATGACTGGCCGGCATGTGCCGGCAGGGCCGTTGACCTGGAATAATCGGAGATTCTCATGCAGAAGCTCGGACCGAAGCACCGCATCTGCCGCCGCGTGGGCGAGGCCGTCTGTGGCCGGCCCAACTGTCCCGTGGGCAAGCGGCCCTACCCGCCCGGCCAGCACGGCCAGGGCCGCCGGCGCCTGTCCGAGTTCCACATCCGCCTCCTGGAGAAGCAGAAGCTCCGCGCCATGTACGGCGTCCAGGAGAAGCAGTTCCGGAAGTACTTCGCCGGCGCCAGCCGGAAGAAGGGCGTCACCGGCGAGGAGCTGATCCGCTCGCTGGAGACCCGCCTCGACGCCGTCGTCCTGCGCCTGGGGTTCGGCCAGACGACGCGTCAGGCCCGGCAGCTGGTCTCCCACGGGCACATCCTGGTGGACGGCCGGCGGCTGAACGTGCCGAGCGCTGCCGTGAAGCCGGGGCAGACGATTGCCGCCTCGGCCTCCGCGAAGAACTTCGTGTCGGTCCGGGAGGCCATGGAGGTCATGCCCGAGCCGCCGCCCTACCTCGAGCGCGACAAGGACGGGGTGACCGGCCGGCTGGTGCGCATGCCCGAGCGGTCGGAGATCCCCCTGCCGGTGCAGGTCGACGAGCGTCTGATCGTCGAGCTGATGTCCTAGCGTTCGCTCGGACGCCTACGCAGACAGCAGTTCCGCGATCTGCACGGCATTGAGCGCCGCGCCCTTCCGCAGGTTGTCTGCGCACGCGAAGTACAGCAGCGCGTTCCGGTCACCCTCCGGGCGCCGGATGCGGCCCACCAGCACGTCGTCGATCCCCGCGGCCTCGAGCGGCGTCGGGAAGACCCCCTCCTCCAGCGCATCGACCAGCCGGACGCCCGGGGCGTCCCGCAGGGCCTCGCGCGCGCCCTCCACCGTGGCGTCGCCCTCGAACTCCGCGTAGACCGAGACCCCGTGGCCGGCCACGACCGGCACGCGGACGGCGGTCGCGGCCGCCTGCAGGTCCGGCAGCCCGAGGATCTTGCGCGCCTCCGCAGCCATCTTGCGTCTCCTCGGTTGTGAAGCCGGAACCAGCGGGGTCGGGCGTCTCGCACAGCGGGGATCACGTTGAACGCGATCGGCCGCGCGTACACCTCGGGGACGGGGAGCGCGCCGCGGATCGGGGCTCCGCAGCTCCTCCTCCTGGCCGTGGAGCTTCCCCACCTGCTCGGCCAGCTCGCGGATGGCCCTTCATGCCGGTGCCGGACACCGACTGGTACGACGAGGTCAGCAGGAACCGCAGCCCGAACGCGCGGTGCAGCGGCCCGAGCGGCAACGAGCGCCGTGATGGCCGTGCAGTTCGGGTTGGCGATGATGCCGTGGTGGTCCTTCAGCGGCATCGGCGTTGATCTCCGGGATCACCAGCGGGACGTCGGGCTCCATCCGGAACGCCGACGAGTTGTCGATGCACACGGTGCCGTTCGCGGCCGCCGGCGGCAGGAGCTCGCGGGAGGCCGCGCCGCCGCACGACACCAGCGCCACGTCGCACGCCATCCCACCAGCCGTCGCCGGCTCGCCCGGACCTCGATCTCGCTGCCGCGGAACGGGATCCGCGAGCCGGCCGAGCGCTCGGTTGCGAACAGGAGCAGGTCGTCCAGCGGGGAAGGCGCGCTCCTCCAGGACGCGCGTCATCTGGCTGCCGACGGCGCCGGTGGCGCCCGACGACGGCGACGCGCACCGTCAGGCCCCCTCGGCGGCCGCCGCCGCGGTCTCCCGAGGTTGAACTTGGCGTGCACCGCCCGGACGGCGCGCTCGGCGTCCTCCGCGCGCACCACGCACGAGATGCGGATCGTCGAGGTCGAGATCATCTCGATGTTGATCCCCTCCTGGGCGAGCGCCTCGAACATGTCGGCCACGACCGACGGGTTGCTCTTCATGCCGGCGCCGACCAGCGACACCTTCGCGATGCCGTCGTCGACCGCGTGCCCGGCCGCTCCGATCCTTCCGGCGAGCTGCTCGACCAGGACGGCCAGCGCGCGGCGAGGTCGGCCTTCGGCACCGTGAACGACAGGTCGGTCCGGCCCTCGCCCTCGCGCGACGAGTTCTGGACGATCATGTCGACGTGGATGCCGCCGTCGGCGACCGCGCGGAAGACCTCCGCGGCCACGCCCGGCCGGTCGGGCACCTGCTCGATCGTCACCTTCGCCTCGTCGTCGTCGCAGGCGACGCCGGAGATCAGGGCCTGCTCCATCCGTTCGTCCTCCTCGACCACCCACGTCCCGGGCTCGTCGGAGAACGAGGAGCGGACGTGGAGCCGCACGCCGTGACGGCGAGCGTACTCGACCGATCGTAGCTGGAGGACCTTGGCGCCGCGCCGCCGCCAGCTCGAGCATCTCCTCGTAGCGAGACCGCGGCGAGCTTGCGCGCGCCGGTCACCACCCGCGGGTCGGCCGTGTACACGCCGTCGACGTCGGTGTAGATCTCGCAGACCTGGGCCCCGAGCGCGCCGGCCAGCGCCACGGCCGTGGTGTCCGATCCGCCTCGGCCCAGCGTGGTGACGTCCTGCTCGGTCGAGACCCCCTGGAACCCGGCCACGATGACCACGTTCCCTCGTCCGAGCGCCTCCTCGATCCGGCCGGGCCGGATGTCGATGATCTTGGCCTGCCCGTGCGACGTGTCGGTGATGATCCCCGCCTGCGAGCCGGTGTACGACGCGGCCGGGACGCCCGCGTCGTTGATCGCGATCGCCAGCAGCGACATCGCGATGCGCTCGCCGGCCGTCAGCAGCAGGTCGAGCTCGCGCGGGTTGGGGTTCGGCGTGATGCCGTTCGCCATCGCGAGCAGCTCGTCGGTGGTGTCGCCCATCGCGGAGACGACCACGACGACCTGGTTGCCGGCGCGCCGCGACTCGAGCACGCGATCGGCGACCGCCAGGATCCGCTTGGCTGTCGGCGACGGACGTGCCGCCGTACTTCTGGACCACGATGGGCATGGCCCGAGCCTAACCCCGGGTGCCGGTCAGGAGCCGGAGGGCGGCCGTGAACTCGCCCCGGCCGGGCACCTCATTCGGCCGCGGGGACGCGCTCGCGTCGAACAGGCACCGGTACAGCACGGCCCGGGACGCGGGAACCCCCGACCGGACGACCTCGCCGACGCCCTCCAGCCGTCGGAGCAGCAGCAGGCCGAAGATGACGACGGCCATCGCGACGAACTCGGCGGGCTGCCCCTGCCAGGCCGCCGTGACACGGCACGCTCGCCATCCCGATCGTGGTGGCCAGGCCGGAGTTCTTGACCACGATGCCGATGACGATCAGCACGCCGGCGACGACCATCTGCCATGGGAGCAGGGCCAGGTACACACCCGAGGCGGCCGCCATGCCCCGCCCGCGCCATCCGCGACGCATAGAAGGGAAACGCGTGGCCGAGCACCACGGCGACGCCGCACATGGCCAGCCAGGCCGCGTCGAGGCCGCCGAACCCGCGGGCGGCCAGCAGGAAGAGGAACCCCTTCACGACGTCGACGGTCATCGCGCCCACCGCCCACGGCGCGCCGAGGTGCCGGGTCATCAGGACGTGGGGATCGGTCTCGCCCGCCTCCCGGCGGGCCTCCGCCGAGCAGGTTCCGTCCGCCCGCGCCGCCGCGCATCCTCGCCGCGACCAGCGCGGAGGGCAGCGTGCCCGCCAGGTAGGCGCCGGCGAGCCACAACAGGTGGGAGGCCATTCCACGCAGCCTAATCCCGGACCGGCTGAAAGGCCGTCCCGACCAGCCCCGGCCCGACGTGCACGCCGACGACCGGGGTCACCTCCACGACGAACAGCTCGACGACCGTCGACCTCCGCGCGAACCCGTTCGGCGACGCGCCGGGCATCGTCCTCGGCCATCGCGTGGATGGCCGCGAGGCGGACCGTCCGGCCCGCGGCCGCCGCGACCGTCTCGGCGACCACGCGATCCAGCGCCCTGCGCCGGGTGCGGGGGCGGGCCACCGCCGAGGGTCTCGCCGTCCCGGAACGCGAACACGGGTCTGATGTCGAGCGCCGTCGCGGCGTAGGCCTGCAGCCGGCTCACCCGTCCCGAGCGCTGCAGGTGGTCGAACGTGTCCACTGTGGCGAACAGGCGGGTCTCGTGCGGCGGCGGCGCGGGCCGCGGCGGCGGCCTCCCGCAGCGACGCTCCCCCGGCCGCGGCCCGCGCCGCCTCCAGCGCCACGAACCCCTCGGCCATGGACGCGGACCGCGAATCGACGACCTCGACCGAGCCCTCGAAGTCCGACGCCGCCGAGACGGCCTGCTGGTGGGCCGCGCTCATCGACGCTCGCCACGGTGACGCACACGACCTCCGTCCGCCCCCGAGGCCCGGTACGCGGCCAGGAAGTCGGCCGGCGGAGGGCGTGGCGGTGGTCGCAGGACCGCT
This sequence comes from uncultured Actinomycetota bacterium, assembly GCA_963770955.1. Classification (GTDB taxonomy): domain Bacteria; phylum Actinomycetota; class UBA4738; order UBA4738; family UBA4738; genus DASPTB01. The sequence goes on along the minus strand of CAVYRK010000003.1, from coordinate 620,236 downwards.
CGCCGGCCGCGAGCCGCGCGTAGAGCTCCCCGGCGAGAGGTCGACTCCGTCGCGGAACGTCCGATCGCCGAGGTGGACGACCATCGGGACGATCGAGATGCCGTGCTCTTCGGCCACCTCTGGCGGCAGGTTGGCGGCGCTGTCGGCGACGACCGCGATCACCCGGGAACGGTACCCGACGTCGCTCGGCGGAAGGGTAACGTGATGGGCGTGAGCGATCCGGAGCGCGCCCCGGCGGGCACTGCGGGGGCCGAGGAGCGCCCCGCGACGCCGTCGGACGCGTTGCGGACGTCCCCGCCATCCGAGCGCCGCCGGGCGCCGACCAGGCTGGGCTTCGGCGGCGTGATGCGATCGATCGGCTTCCGCCGGCTGCTCATCGGGCAGACCGTCTCGAGCCTGGGCGACTGGGTGGCGACGCTCGCGTTCATCGCGGCCGCGTTCGCCCTGACCTCGAACCAGACCGCCGTCGCCGTCGTCCTGATCCTGCGGCTCGTGCCGCCGATCTTCGCCGCGCCGGTCGGCGGCGTCTTCGCCGACCGGTTCGACCGCCGGGTGATCATGGTCACCTGCGACCTGTCGCGCGCGGCGCTGATCGTGCTGGTGCCGTTCGTCGGGATCGGCCGCGCTGTACGCGATCGCGTTCGTCCACGAATGCATCTCGCTGTTCTTCCTGCCGGCGCGCGACGCGAGCGTCCCGCTGCTGGTCGCGGAGGGAGAACCTGGAGGAGGCGAACGGGCTCGATCCTGGCGTCGTCGTACGGGACGCTCCCGCTCGCGGCGGCGGTGTTCGGCGGCGCTGCGGCTCGTCGCCGTCGGGCACATCCCGCAGTCGCTGCCGTTCGGCAAGCTTCTACGCCCGCCACCCGACGACGTTCGCGTTCTTCTTCGACGCCGCGACGTTCCTGTTCTCGGCGAGCATGATCGCCCGGATTCCGCTGATCCCGCGCGAGCGGCCGGAGCACATCGCGCTGTCGGCGGGCGTCCGCGAGGGCGTTCCGCCTACGTCGTGACGCACCCCGGGCTCCGCTCGCTGGCCTACGGCCTGGTCGTGTCGATGTTCGGCGGCGGCGTGCTGTTCGCGATCGGCATCGCGTACATCCACCAGACGCTGCACGGCGACGGACGTGCGACTTCGGCTGGCTCGCCGCGCTGTGGGGGGTGGGGATGGGCGATCGGCCTCGGCGCTGGTGCGGCTGCTGGTGCGGCGGGGCGAGACGTAGGTGTTCGTGGTCGCCGTCGCGGCGTGCGGCGGCATCCTGATCGTGATGGCCGCTGTTCCCGTACCTGTGGCTGGCGTTCGATCCTGGCGATCGTGTTCGGCGCCGCGTTCTCGGTCGCCATCGTGATCGCGCTGACGCTGATGCAGCGGGTGACCGAGGACCGAGGTGCGCGGCCGGATCATGGGCGGGGTGCAGATGCTGTTCCGGGTCGGGCTCGGCGCGGGCGCGCTCGGCATCGGCGCCCTCGCGACTCGATCGACGCGATCGATCTGGGCGTGATCACGCTCGACGGCAACCAGGTCGGGCTGATCGTCGGCGGCAGCCTGATCGTGCTCGGCGCATTCGCCGCCACCGGGGCGATGCGCGCGTCGGCGTGGAACGACCGGGAGAATCGTCAGGCAACCTGACGAGTCTGCCGGGTTCACATGTCCCGGCGTCCCTCCAGGGCCTGGCCCAGCGTCACCTCGTCCGCGTACTCGAGGTCGCCGCCCACCGGCAGCCCGCTGGCCAGCCGCGTGACCCGCACCCCGACGGGCTTGAGCAGCGCGGCGACGTACATGGCCGTCGCGTTGCCCTCCAGGTTCGGGTTCGTCGCCAGGATGACCTCCGTGACCCCGTCGCGGGCGACGCGGTCCAGCAGCTCCTGCACGCGCAGGTCGTCGGGCCCGATTCCCTCCAGCGGCGAGATCGCGCCACCAAGGATGTGGTACCGGCCCTTGATCACGCCGGCCTTCTCGACGGCCGCCTGGTCCTTCGGCTCCTCGACCACGCAGATCAGCGTGGGATCGCGCCCGGGGTCGCGGCAGACGCGGCACAGGTCTCCCTCTGCGACGCTGTAGCACTCGCGGCAGAACCGCACCTTCTCCTTGGCCGCCACGATGGCATCGGACAGCCGGCGCGCGTCCTCGGCCGGCGCCTTGACCATGTAGAAGGCGAGCCGCTGCGCCGACTTCGGGCCGATGCCGGGAAGTCGCGACAGCTCGTCGATCAGATCCTGGATCGGCCCCTCGTACACCTATGCCTCCGGCTCGGCGCCCAGCTCGGCCTTGAGCCTGGCGATCGCATCCTCGGCGGTCACCGGGTCGTCGTCGTCGGCCCCGAGAGCGGGTCGCCGACGTCCTCCCGCGCCAGGCACCGGATGCTCGGAGAGACGCCGAAGACCTCGACGAACGCGGCCTGCAGCTCCGCCTCTCGGGCCTGGACCTTCTCCACGCCGAACTTCTTGCCGGGCGGGAACGAGATCTCCAGCGTTTCGCCGTCCCACGACGCCGCCGTCGCCGACTCGAGGTTCGCCATCAGGATCATCTGCCGCTGGTCGCGCAGGCGCTCCAGCAGCTGGTCCCACGAACGCCGGATGGCGCCGACGTCCAACGCGCCCGTCGACGGGGCATGCGGCCCAGGCGCCACGACTTCGGTCGCGCTCGGCCCGGGGGCGGTCGAAGCACCCTCGCCCGCGAAGACTGACTCTGAACGAGCGGCCGTCGAAGCACCCTCCCGCGGGCTCGGGGGCTTCGCCGTCCTCTTCGTCGGCGCCGCATCCGTATCCGCCGGAGCCTCCGATTGCCGCTCGCCTCCGGCTTCCTCGCCCGCCGCCGTTGCGTCCTTCGCGGCCCGTGTCTTCATTTGCTGCGTAGCGCCCTCTTCGCCCGCAGGTCTTGCCGCCACATCGGGCGCAGGCTCCGCCTGCGGCGGACTCATCTCCAGGGTTCCCGGAGCCGTGCTGGAGACGCCGGCGAGGCGCTCCAGACGCTCGATGCGAGCGGCGAGGCCCGCGGATGTCGGGTCCGACTCCGGGATCGTCGCGCGCACCAAGGCCAGCTCGAGCGACAACCGGGGCGACGTCGTCCAGCGCATGTCGGCCTGCGCCGCCAGCAGCAGCGACACCACGCGCGACAGCTCCGCGGTGGTGAACTTGGCCGCCTGCGCGGCCAGGCGCGCATGCTCCTCGGGCGCGACATCCAGCGCGGCCGGCTCGTCGGGAGCGGCCTGCACGATGATCAGGTCGCGGAAGTGCGCCAGCACCTCGGACGTGAGGTGGCGCAGGTCCTGGCCGTTCTGCACGAGCCGGTCGACGACCTGGAAGACGCTCCGCGCGTCGCCCACCGCGACCGCGTCGGCCAGCTCGTACTGCACGTCGCTCTGCACCGCGCCGACGAGCGTGGCAACCGTCTCGTCGGTGATCGCGCCGGCCGACAGGACGGCGCTCTGGTCCAGCAGCGACTCCGCGTCGCGCGCCGACCCTTCGGCCTGCCGCGCGAGCGACTCGGCGGCAGACCGGTCGAGCTTCCAGCCCTCGTTCTCGGCGACGCGTTCCAGCAGCCCGGCCAGCGCGTCGGTGCCGATGCGGCGGAAGTCGAACCGCTGGCACCGCCCGACGATCGTCGCCGGCATCTTGTGCGGCTCGGTCGTCGCCAGGACGAACCGGACGGCCGGCGGCGGCTCCTCGAACAGCTTGAGCAGCGCGTCGAACGCCTCGCGCGACAATCGCTGCGCCTCGTCGAGGATGTAGACCTTCTCGCGGCCCATGGCCGGGGCCGTCGGCGCGCGCTCGCGCAGCTCGCGCGCGTCGTCGACGCCCCCGTGCGACGCCGCGTCGATCTCGACCACGTCGAGGTGCTGACCCTCGCGAATGCGGACGCACTGCTCGCACACGCCGCACGGTTCGGCGGTCGGGCCCTTCTCGCAGTTGACCATCTTCGCCAGGATGCGCGCGGTCGACGTCTTCCCGGTCCCGCGCGGGCCGCAGAAGAGGAAGGCGTGCGCCAGCCGGTCCTCGCGGATCGCGCCGATCAGGGCGCGAACGACGTGATCCTGTCCGACGACCTCGTCGGGGGACTGCGGACGGTACTTGCGGTACAGCGACCGGTACGGGATCTCCTCGGCCACGCCTGCCCTCTCCCCGGCGGACCGCCGGCCCACCGGCCGGTGTCACCGCCCCACGAGCGCCCCCGCCGCCCGGGGACGCATCGACAAGATTACGGTGGCCGTGCACCCGCTGTTGACCGCATGCGACTCGGCCGCACACCGGGCCGGTGGCTCCAGTCAGGTAACCCCGCGGCACCCGCCATTCGCCCGCTTACCGCTGCTTCCTTCCGGACCTGACGGGGTTCACGAGTTGGCGTCGCGCGGGACCCGGCCTTCAACGCTCCGTGCCCGGGGCGTTCCCGGACCGCATGGGCCGCGAGCGGGGATTCAGCCCCGCTAGAGCGGATTGCGGGTTCAGGGCACCGCTGGCTCCCCGCCTAGCACGGCCACCGCAGGGAAGTATACGCCGGTCCCCCGACAGGCCGGTCCGGGAATCGTGGCGCGCGCACGATGCGTCTTGGTTCAGACTCGTACCGGATGGAACCCACCCACTCCGATCCCCCGTCCCGGCCACGAGGCCGCCGCTTCGCGATCTGGGCCGCGGTCGCCCTGGGCGTCTGGGCGGCGATCTGGCTCCTCGCGCGCGCGACCGCGCCCGGCGTGACCCATCATCCCCCGCCTCGAGCGCAGCCGTCCGGCGCGGGAGAGAAGAGCAGCCTTTCGCCGACCTTCTCCCACAACCAGGGGTGGAGCGTCCGCACCGCCGGCGTCGTGGGCCCCGGGTCCCGGGGCCTTCCGATGGCCATTGCGGCAAACGTTCCCCTCGCGAGGCAGGACGTGGCGTTCATCGCCGCCAACGGGCTGTCCGAGTCCGCTCCGACCGCGACCCTGAGCTCCCTTCAGCCGCGGGGCGTCGTCATCCTTGCCGTCCTTCCGTTTCCGTTCGGCGGCCGCCCGGCACCGCCCCACTTCGGCGACTTCCCCGACCGGAAGCTGCCGCTCCAACTGTCCGACGCGCGGGTCAACCGCCGGTGGCAGTCGCAGCCCCGGCAGGACTCACCGGAATACGACATCTGGGGCCGCCTGGAGGGAACCTATGTCGAGGTGAGCGTCTTCTTCGGAGCGCCGAGGCCGAGTGCCGCCACCTACGCAGCCGCGCAGTCCGAGCTCGCGCGGCTGGTGCTGCCGCTTCAGCCGGCCGGAGAGACGCCGCCGCCGGCGACCTCGACGACGGGCAACGCGGGCACACTGACCATCCAGACGCCGCCCGGATGGACGTTCGCGGGGAACCCAGCGCCACTCGTCGAGCTCGCCGAAGGGAACTGGCCGTTCCCCAAGGGAGGTTCGTGCGGCCCCGAGGCGGCGTTGCGGTCGATGCCACGGGATGGGGCGTTGCTGTGGCTCTCGGAGACCATCCCCGGCCCCGATGAGGGAGGGTTCCCGCGGCGGCCCGTGCGGTTCTCGCTGCAGGGACGGAGACCGGTCTCGCGCGAATGCTCCGGGACCGCGTACCTCATCCAGTTCCGTGATCACGGGAGGGCCGTCCAGGCGCAGATCGCGTTCGGACCCAACGCATCGGCCGCGACGAAGGCCGAAGCGATGCGATCGCTTTCCAGCCTCCGGGTGACGTCCGGTGCAGGCTGATGGACTACACGCCGGAGAGATCGTCGTTCGGCGGGCGGAGCCAGGCCGCGCCGACGACGCCCGGACCGGTGTGGATCGCCATCGCGGCGCTGAATTCCGTCACGAAGGACGCCCCGCCCAGCATCGCCGCCAGCTCCCGAGCGCGGTCGGGCCTGCCCGCATGGAACACCGCGGGCTGCGGCGCGCCCTGCCCGCATCCTTCGCGCCAGGCCTTCGCGATCCGCTCGAGGGCGGCCCGCTCGCTCCTCGGCAGCCCCATGCGCTCGGCGGTTCCGCCGCGCATCCGGAAGACCGGCCGCACCTGCAGGTGGTTCGCCAGGCCGAGGGCGATGGCCGGCACGTGCCCGCTCTGCCGCAGGAACTCGAGCGACTCGAGGCATGCGACCAACTCCGCGCGTCGCCCCGCGTCCTCGGCGGCGGCGACCACGTCGTCCACGCCGCCGCCGGCCGCGGCCACCTCGGCTGCGGCGAGCGCCACGAGCCCGTGCCCGGCAGTCGCCGACCGCGAGTCGACGACGGTCACCGCCCGCTCCGACATGTCCGCGGCGAGGCGCGCATTGCGGTGCATGTGGGTGAACTCGGTGGCCGGCGTCAGGACGACCACGGCGCCGTCGGGAGCGCGCTCGATCGCGTCGAGGTAGTCGACCGGGCTCGGGGCCGCCGACTTGACCGGCCGCCCACGCTCCAGCGCCCGGTACAGGATGCCGGGCTCGACGCCGTCCGGGAACTCCTCGTTCTCGATCGTGACCAGGATCGGAACGAGCGCGATGCCCAGTCCCCGAACGGAATCCGGCGGGATGCAGGCGCTGGAGTCGGTGATCACCGTGATCGGTGTGCCCACGCTCCTCCTGCCCCTTCGGTCGCGAGACCCCCCGGTTCGCGAGAGTATAGGAACCGGTGACCGCGCACCTCCGCCCCGTGCACGACGAGGGCGCCGCTCCGGCGCCCGAGCTGTCCATCGCGGACCTCGTGGCCCGGACGGACGTCCCCCCTGCCACGATCCACTACTACCTGCGGCAGGGATTGCTTCCGCGCCCCCAGCGCGTGAGCGGCTCCCGGTTCGGATACGACGAACGCCACGTTCGCGGGCTGCGGCTCATCCGTTCGCTCCGGGAACGGAGGCACGTCCCGCTGGCGACGATCAAGCGGGTCCTCCCCGAGCTGCTGGCGCTGGAGCCCACGGAGGCCTTCCTGCCCGAGATGTGGGACCGGGCACTCGCTCCCCGGGCGCGCGACCGCAGGCACGACCCCGGCGCCCGATTGCTGGCCGCGGCCCGGGACGCGTTCGCGAAGCGCGGCTACGGGGAGGTCAACGTCGACGAGCTCTGCCGCACGGCGGGCATCGCCAAGGGGTCGTTCTATCGGCACTACCGCTCGAAGGAGGAGCTGTTCCTGACGGTGGCACAGGCGGCGGCGGACGAGGTGGCGCAAGCGTTCCGGACCGAGCGCGGCGCTGCCGACGACCCCGCCGAGGCGCTCGCACGGATCCTGGCGCCGCGGCTGCCGATCTTCCTCGACCTTTTCTCCCGAGGCCTGCAGGGAAAGCCGGGCGACCGGGCCACCCTGGGGCGCCTGCTGAAGGAACTGAGCGCCGACCTGGGCGAGGCCGTCGATCCGGACGGCCCCGGTTCGGAATGGAGCGGCCTGGCGATTCTCGGGCGGGCCGTGACGCGGCTCCTGGTGGGGCTGGAGGCAGGCTTTGACACCCCCAGCAGAGGGCAGGAGAATCGCATACAAGTGAGGGGACCGGGTAGTCATCTTTCATAGACGATCGTGGCGTCGGCACGGAACTCCCTGCCTTCGCGGACGCCATCAGCCTGGAGGGTCGAACGCATGAAGATGGTGTTCGAGAACCACAGCTTCGCCACGACGCGCTGCGCGGAGTTCGTCGACCTGACCGATGACGTCGCCGAGACGGTCGAGAAGAGCCAGGTGCAGAACGGGATGGCGCTCGTGTACTCGCCGCACACCACGTGCGCCGTGATCATCAACGAGCGCGAGGCGGGGTTCATCCAGGACTTCGAGGACCTCATCCACGGCCTCGTCCCGTCCGGCAGCGACTACCGGCACGACGACATGTCGGTGCGGACGGAGAACCTCACCGAGGAAGACCACGAGTTCCCCAACGGACACTCCCACTGCAAGCACGCGTTGATCGCCTCTGCCTCGGAGACGATCCCGATCGTCGACGGCCAGCTGCAGCTCGGCCAGTGGCAGCGCGTGTTCTTCATCGAGCTCGACCGAGCGCGCGACCGCAAGGTGTTCATTCAAGTACTGGGAGAGTGATGTCCCCGATGGCCGAGGCCCCCTCAGCGGCCGAGGTTCTGGCCCGGGCCGGGGGGGAGAACTTCCCTGTTGCCTCCTTCCTGTTCCCGCGAGAGCTGCGCCCGCACCTGATGAGCGTGTACGGCTTCGCGCGGCTCGTCGACCAGCTCGGCGACGAGGTGGGCGCCGACGCGGCCGAACGGCTGCGCCTGCTCGACTGGCTGGACGGAGAGGTGGACGCCGTCTACCGCGGCTCGGCGCCGTCGCATCCGCTCATGCGCCGGCTGGCCTGGACGATCGAGCGGTTCTCCATTCCACGCGGGCCGTTCGAGCGCCTGATCGCCGCCAACCGGCAGGACCAGACCGTCACCCGGTATGCGACGTATCGCGAGCTGCTCGCGTACTGCGACCTGTCGGCCAACCCGGTCGGCGAGCTGGTCCTTCATCTGTGTCGCAGCGTCACGCCGGAGCACGTCGCGCTGTCGGACGCGACGTGCACGGGGCTGCAGCTCGTCGAGTTCTGGCAGGACCTCGGGGAGGACGCCGCGCGCGGCCGCGTGTACGTCCCGCTCGAGGACCTGGAGCGGTTCGGCTACGACGAGGACCGGCTGGTGCGGGGTGTGGCCGACGACCGGTTCCGCGCCGTGATGGAGTTCGAAGCCGACCGGACGCGGGAGCTGCTGGAACGTGGCCGTCCGCTCGGCCGGCGGCTTCCCGGCCGCATCGGCATGGCGGTCCGGCTGTTCACGGCGGGAGGCCTCGCCGCATTGGACGACCTGTCGCGCAGGGAGTTCGACACGCTGCGCGACAACGCCCACGCGTCGCGAACGCGCAGGGCCGTGTTCGCCGTCCGCGAGCTCGCCCGCTCGGGCGGCGGTCCGGAGACGACATGAATGCGGAGACCGCCGTCAAGTACTGCGAGGACGTGACGCGAACCCGCGCGCGCAACTTCTGGTACGGCATCCGCCTGCTGCCCGAGCCCAAGCGCCAGGCGCTCGCCTCGGTGTACGCCATGGCGCGGCGCATCGACGACGTCGGCGACGGAGCGGCGCCGTTGCAGGAGAAGCGGGCTGGCCTGGATCGCATCGAGGCCTCGCTCGGCGACGCGAGCCCGTCGTCGGCCGACCCGGTGCTCGCGGCGCTGGGTGTCGCGGCCGTTCGCTTCCCCATCCCCATGGGCGCCTTCCAGGACCTGGTCGACGGCGTGCGCATGGACCTGGACGATCACCGGTACGCGACGTGGGACGACCTGGAGTTGTACTGCCGCCGGGTCGCGGGCTCGGTCGGCCGGCTCTCGCTGGGCGTGTTCGGCGCGCGCGACCCCGTGGGCGACCCGAGACTGGCCGACGACCTCGGCGTGGCCATGCAGCTGACGAACGTGCTGCGCGACGTCCGCGAGGACCTGGAACGCGGGCGCGTCTACCTCCCCGAGGAGGACCTCCACCGCTTTCAGGTGACGCGCGACGACCTCCGGCCGGGCAGCGGAAGCGGGCGCGCCGCCGATCTGGTGCGCTTCGAGACGAGCCGCGCTCGGCACTGGTTCGCGCGAGGGCTCCGGCTTCTCCACCATCTCGACCGGCGGAGCGCTGCGTGCACCGGCGCGATGGCCGGCATCTACCGCCGGCTCCTGGTGCGCATCGACGCCTCGCCGGAGGCCGTCCTGGAACGAAGGCTGTCCCTGCCCGGTTGGGAGAAGGCATGGGTGGCGACGCGCGCGCTGGCGGGGGTGACGCCGTGAGCGGATCGGCGCGCGTCGTGGTCGTGGGGGGCGGGCTCGCCGGGATGGCGGCCGCGCTGGCCTGCGCGGACGGCGGCGCGGAGGTGACCCTCCTCGAGGCGAAGAAGTGGCTGGGCGGCGCCACGTCGTCGTTCGTCCGGGACGGCCTCACGATCGACACCGGTCAGCACGTGTTCCTGCGGTGCTGCGTCGCCTACCGCGAGTTCCTCCGCCGGATCGGCACCGAGGGGCGCACCGATCTGCAGCCGCGTCTGGACATCCCGGTCGTGGCTCCCGGCGGACGCATCGGCGGCATCCGGCGCAGCTCCTTCCCGGCGCCCCTGCACCTCGGCGCCGCCCTGCTCTCCTACCCGTTCCTGTCGCCGGGCGAGCGCCTGCACGCCGCGCTGACGGCGCTGGCGATACGCCGGCTCGATCCGAGCGATCCGGCGGTCGACGCGCGAAGCTTCGGAGCGTGGCTGCGGTCGCGCGGAGAGTCCACGCGGTCGATCGGCAACCTGTGGGACCTGATCGGCCTGCCGACCCTGAACGTCCAGGCCGACGGGGCCAGCCTGGCCCTGGCCGCCAAGGTGTTCCGCTCGGGGCTCTTGGACGCGGCCGACGCCGCCGACATCGGGGTTCCGCTCATTCCGTTGCAGGAGCTGCACGGCGACGCCGGGCTGCGCGCGCTGCGACAGGCAGGCGCGGAGGTGCGCCTGGGCGAACGCGTGCGGAGGATCGGCGCCACCGCCGACGGCGTCGCCGACGTCGCCGCGGACGGGGGCGAGGTGGCTGCCGACGCCGTGATCGTGGCCGTCCCGAATGAGCGCGTGCGCGAGGTGCTGCCGGAGGGCGCGGTGCGCGACGCGACGGATTTCGACCGGCTGGGGTCCTCCCCCATCGTCAACGTCCACGTTGTCTACGACCGCCCTGTGCTGCCGCGGCGGTTCGTGGCCGCCGTCGACTCGCCGGTGCAGTGGCTGTTCGACCGGACCGGTCCGTCCGGTCTGGAGCGGGGACAGTACGTCGCCGTGTCGCTGTCGGGCGCGGACGCATTCGTGGACCGGACCACGCGCGACCTGCGGTCGCAGTTCCTCCCGGCCATCGAGGCGCTCCTCCCGCGGGCGCGGCAGGCCACCGCGGAGACGTTCCTGGTGACGCGCGAGCGCCAGGCGACGTTCCGCCAGTCGCCGGGAACGCTCCCGCTTCGACCCCCGGCCCCCACTTCGATCCCGGGGTTGTACCTTGCGGGAGCATGGACCGATACGGGATGGCCGGCGACCATGGAGGGCGCCGTCAGGAGCGGGATCATCGCGGCGAGGGCCGCCCTGGTCGGGCTGGGCAGGACCGGGCGGCTCCCGGCGGAGGTGGCGGCGTGACTCCGGCGCCCACGCTTCCCGGCGCGCTGACCCGTTCGCGGGGCGTCATCCAGGTCGGACTGCAGGAGGCGGTCGGTCGCCTGGCGCCCTCGCTGCAACGCGTGGCGGCCTACCACCTGGGGTGGCGAGACCGCGACGGCAAGGAGGTCGAGCACTCGGGGGGCAAGGCCGTGCGGCCGACGCTCACCCTGCTGGCGGCCGAGGCCGTCGGCGCGCCGGCGACCTCTGCCGTGCCGGGCGCCGTGGCGCTGGAGCTGGTGCACAACTTCTCGCTGATCCACGACGACCTGATGGACGGCGACCGCGAACGGCGGCATCGCCCGACCGTGTGGGCGCTGTTCGGGTCCGGTGAGGCGATCCTGGCGGGCGACGCCCTGGCCGCGCTCGCGTACGCGGTGCTGCTGGAGGTCGAGGGCGAGTCGGGCCAGCGCGCGGGACGGGAGCTGACCCACGCAACGCTCGAGATGATCCGCGGGCAGTCCGAGGACCTCTCCTTCGAGTCGCGGTTGGACGTCACCGAGCAGGAGGTGGTCGACATGAGCGCCCACAAGACGGGCGCGCTCATCTCGTGCGCCTGCGCGCTCGGGGCCATCCTGGGCGGCGGAACGGACGCCCAGATCGACGCCCTCCGCGCGTACGGACGCCACGTCGGCATCGCGTTCCAGGCAGTGGACGACGTGCTCGGCATCTGGGGTGAGCCGGACGTCACGGGGAAGCCGGCGGCCGGCGACGTGCGGCAGCACAAGAAGACGCTGCCGGTGGCGCACGCGCTCGCCGCCCACGGACCGGAGTCGCGGGAGCTGGCGGAGCTCCTGTCGGACGGCGAGGTCTCGCAGGAGGGGATCGACCGGGCCCTCGAGATCCTCGACGCGGCGGCGAGCCGGGCGTTCTGCCTGGAGACCGCCGAGCACCACCTCGCGCTCGCCCTGGCCGCGCTCGACACGGCCGGGCTCGTCACCGGGCCGGCCGGCGAGCTTCGCGAGCTCGCCCTCTTCGTCGTGGGAAGGGACTTCTGACCGTGGCGATCACCACGACCCCGCGGATCGACTCCGTCGCACACGAGACGATGGCGCGCGCGACGCAGCACCTGCTCTCCCTCCAGGCGCCCGAGGGATGGTGGAAGGGCGAGCTGGAGACCAACGTCACGATGGACGCCGAGGACGTGCTGCTGCGCGCGTTCCTCGGGGTGCTCGGCCCCGACGTGCTGAGGCCGGCGGCGAACTGGATCCGCTCGAAGCAGCGCGAGGACGGCACGTGGGCGAACTTCTGGAACGGCCCCGGCGACCTGTCCACCACCGTGGAGGCCTACGCGGCACTGCGGCTCGCCGGTGACCCGGCCGACGCGGCGCACATGCGGCGCGCGCGCGAGTGGATCCTGGACCGGGGCGGCCTCGAGCGGACGCGGATGTTCACGCGTATGTGGATGGCGCTGTTCGGCATCTGGCCGTGGGCCGAGCTTCCGGCCCTGCCGCCGGAGATGGTGTTCGCGCCGCGGTGGTTCCCGTTGAACCCCTATGACTTCGGGTGCTGGGCGCGGCAGACGATCGTGCCCCTGACCGTCGTCTCCGCGCTGAAGCCCGTGCGGCGGCTGCCGTTCGACCTGGCCGAGATCCGCTCCGGCGCCCCGCCGCTTCCCCGCCAGGGGCTGCGTTCCTGGGACGGCCGGTTCGAGCGCGTCGACGACGTGCTTCGCGCGTACCACCGCAGGCCGAACCGCCGCCTGCGGCGGGCGGCGCTCCGAGCGGCCACCGAATGGATCCTCCGGCGCCAGGAGGCGGACGGCTCGTGGGGCGGCATCCAGCCTCCGTGGGTGTACTCGATGATCGCCCTCGACCTGATGGGCTTCGGCCACGACCACCCGGTGATGCGCGCCGCCTTCGACGGCCTGGACCGCTTCGCGATCCTCGATCCCGACCGCGACATCCGCCGGCTGGAGGCCTGCCAGTCGCCGGTGTGGGACACGTGCCTGGCGATCACGGCGTTGGCCGACGCGGGCGTGCCGCCCGATCACACCTCGCTGGTGCGCGGGGCGGATTGGATGCTCGGCGAGGAGATCCGCGCGACCGGCGACTGGGCGGTCCGACGGCCGCACCTGGAGCCGGGCGGGTGGGCGTTCGAGTTCGCCAACGACACCTACCCCGACATCGACGACACGGCCGAGGTGATCCTGGCCCTCCGGCGCGTCGACCACCCCGATCCGGAACGGGTGGAGGCCGCCGTGCAGCGCGGCGTCCGCTGGACGCTCGGCATGCAGTCCACGGACGGCGGTTGGGGAGCGTTCGACGCCGACAACACCCGGGACCTCTGCCGCCGGATCCCCTTCTGCGACTTCGGCGAGGTCATCGACCCGCCGTCGGCGGACGTCACCGCGCATGTCGTGGAGATGCTGGCCGGCGAGCGGCTGTCCGGCGCGGCCGGGACGCGGCGCGGGCTGGGGTGGCTCGCGCGCAACCAGGAACCCGACGGCTCGTGGTTCGGCCGGTGGGGCGCCAACCACCTGTACGGCACGGGCGCGGCGGTGCCGGCGGCGGCCGCGGCCGGCATTCCGTCGGACGACGACCGCATCCGGCGGGCCGTGCGATGGCTCACCGGCCACCAGAACGAGGACGGCGGCTGGGGTGAGGACATGCGCTCGTACCGGGAGCCACAGTGGATCGGTCGCGGCGCGAGCACCGCATCGCAGACGGCCTGGGCCCTGCTCGCCCTGATCGCGGGCGGCGAGCGGGAGTCGCCCGCGACGGTGCGGGGCGTGGAATGGCTGGCGCGCACGCAACTCGACTCGGGGACGTGGGACGAGCCCGAATACACCGGGACCGGCTTCCCCGGCTACTTCTTCATCAACTACCACCTGTACCGGCTGATCTTCCCGCTGCAAGCGCTGGGCCGGTTCGCGCACGGATGGAAGGCGGGTGAGCGCCGATGACCGCCGACGGCGGCCTGACCGTCCTGGCGCCGCTCGCCATCGAGGAGGCCGCCCTTCGCCGCGCGCTCCCCGGGGCACGCATCGTCCGGACCGGCATGGGGCCGGAACGCTCTCGTGCCTCGGCGGGGCGGCTCCCGGCGGGCGAGACGCCGGTCGCGGTCGCGGGCTTCTGCGGCGCCCTGGGCCCGGGGGTCGAGCCCGGCGACGTGGTCGTTGCGACCGAGGTCCGCGGGCCCGATGGGCGGTCCATCGCGTGCTCCGCCGGGCCGCTGGTGGCGGCTCTGCGCAGGATGGGCGTGGAGCGGCTGCACCACGGGCCGATCGTGAGCACCGACACGGTCGCACGCGGAGCGGAGCGCGCGGCGCTCGCGGCCTCCGGCGCGATCGCGGCGGACATGGAGTCGTTCTGGCTGCTGGCGGACGTGGGCGACCGTCCGCGCGCCGTGCTCCGCGTGGCGGTGGACACGCCGGAGCGCGAGCTGGGCGCGAACATCGAGACGGTGTCGGGCGGCCTGACCGCGTACCGCTCGCTCCGGCGTGGCGGGGCGGCGCTGGCCGAGTGGTCGCGAGCGGCCGGTCCCCGCCGGGTGCTCCTGGCGGCGCCGCGCTCGTTCTGCGCCGGCGTCGAGCGCGCCGTCGACATCGTCGAGCGCGCGCTCGAGCGCTACGGACCGCCCGTGTACGTGCGAAAGCAGATCGTGCACAACGTCCACGTGGTGCACGATCTGGAACGGCGCGGCGCCCGCTTCGTGGACGCCATCGGCGACATTCCCGAGGGGGGAGTGACCGTCTTCTCCGCGCACGGTGTCTCCCCGCAGGTTCGCGACCAGGCGGCGGCACGCGCGCTGAAGATCATCGACGCGACGTGCCCGCTGGTGACCAAGGTCCACGCCGAGGCGAAGCGGTTCGCCAAGGCCGGCTACCGCATCGTGCTCGTCGGGCACGAGGGGCACGAGGAGGTCGAGGGCACCACCGGTGAGGCGCCCGAGGCCATCCAGACGATCGGCACCGCCGACGAGATCGAGGGGATCGAGGTGGGCGACGGCGACCGGGTCGCGTACCTGACGCAGACCACGCTCGCCGTCGACGAGGTCGAGGGTGTCGTCGATGCCCTGCGCGACCGGTTCCCCAGCCTGACGGGGCCCGGCTCGGACGACATCTGCTACGCGACGACCAACCGACAGGAGGCCGTCAAGTCGCTGGCGCAGGAGTGCGACCTGCTGCTGGTCATCGGGTCACAGAACTCCTCGAATTCCAAGCGGCTGGTCGAGGTGGCCGAGCGCGAGGGCTGCCACGCCGAGCTGCTGGACGACGAGATGGAGATCGACCCTGCGTGGCTGCTGGACGCGGACACCGTGGCGGTCACCGCCGGGGCGTCCGCGCCGGAGGTGCTGGTGGAGCGAGTGGTCGGCGCGCTCGCGAGCCTGGGGCCGGTGCAGGTCGAGGAGCGCTCGGTGATCGACGAGTCGATGCGGTTCACCCTTCCACTGGAGCTTCGCTGAGGTCGTGATGCGATGACCGTTTCCATGCGGCAGCAGGCCCGGGTGGGCTCGTACCTGGTTCGGCAGAAGCTGAAGGGCCGGAAGAAGTTCCCGCTGATCGTCGAGCTGGAGCCGCTGTTCGCCTGCAACCTGGCCTGCGCGGGCTGCGGCAAGATCCAGTACCCCGCGCACATGCTGAAGCAGCGGATGTCGGTCGAGCGGGCGCTGGACGCCATCGAGGAGAGCGGCGCGCCGATGGTCTCGATCGCCGGCGGGGAGCCCCTGATCCACCCCGAGATCCACGTCATCGCAGCGGAGCTCGTGAAGCGCAAGAAGTTCGTGTACCTGTGCACCAACGCCCTGCTGATGCAGAAGAAGCTGCCGCTGTTCGAACCATCGCCGTACTTCGCGTGGGCGGTGCACATCGACGGCCTGCGCGAGCGCCACGACGAGTCGGTCTGCCAGGAGGGCGTGTTCGACGTGGCCGTCGCCGCGATGAAGGCGGCCAAGACGGCGGGGTTCCGCGTGACGACGAACACGACGTTCTTCACGCACGACACGCCCAAGAACGTGCAGGCGGTGCTCGACTTCCTGAACGACGAGATCAAGGTCGACGCGATGATGATCTCGCCGGCGTACGCGTACTGGAAGGCGCCGGACCAGGAGCATTTCCTCGGGGTCGAGCAGACGCGCGCGCTGTTCAGCGAGGCCTTCGCCGCGGGCGGCCGCAAGCGCTGGCGCCTGAACCACACGCCGGTCTTCCTGGACTTCCTGGAAGGAAAGGTCGACCTGGAATGCACCCCGTGGGGCATCCCGTCGTACTCCATCTTCGGATGGCAACGCCCCTGCTACCTTCAGTCCGACGGCTACTGCCGCACGTACCAGGAGCTGGTGGAGACCACCGACTGGTCGAAGTACGGACGGCAGAGCGGGAACACGCAGTGCGCGAACTGCATGGCGCACTGCGGCTACGAGCCGACCGCGGTGCTCGCCACGATGGGCTCGCTGAAGCAGTCCATCCGGGCCGCCGTCACCACGTAGCGACCCTGGCGGATCCGCCGCGCGCTGTGGGATGCTCGGCGCGGTGAGCACGTCACGCCAGGCAGACGGCCGGCGATCGACCGCGACGCTCGCCGCGGACGTTCGCTTCACGGTCAGCGTGCTGGGCGCCTTCACCGTGGCGCGCGGCGACGTCCCGCTCGCCCCCCGGGAGATCGGAAGCCATCAGGGGCGGACGCTGCTGAAGCTGCTGCTGGCGCAGCGCGGGCGCCTGGTCGCGACCGACCGCATCGCCGACGTGCTGTGGGGCGACCAGCCTCCCGCGAAATGGGACCGTGCCGTGGCCGTCCTGGTGAGCCGGCTGCGCGGCGTGTTCGGACCCGACTCGATCGAGGGCAACCGGGAGGGCTACCGATTCGAGCCGTCGGATCGGATCGCCGTCGACCTCGACGAGGCCGAACGGCTCGCGGACGAGTCCGAGGGGCGCCTGGCGGCGCGCGAACCGGCGCTCGCCCGCGCCGCCGCCGACCGCGCGCTCGAGCTGCTCGGCCGCGGGCCGCTGCTGGAGGACGAGCCGTACGCGGACTGGGCGGAGGACGGCCGCGCGGCCGTCTCCGCGTTGCTGCGGCGCACACAGCGTGCCGCGTGGCGCGCGGCGATGTCCCTGGCGGACTTCGAGGCGGCGGCTGCGATCGCGGAGTCGGCGACGATCGCGGACCCGCTGGACGAGGAGGCCGCCCGGGCGGCGATGCAGGCGCTGTTCCTGGGCGGGGAACGCGGCCGCGCGCTCGGCGCGTACGACCGGCTGCGCCTCGCCCTTGGGGACGCGCTCGGCGCCGACCCCGCGCCGGAGACCGCGCGCCTGC
Source organism: uncultured Actinomycetota bacterium (assembly GCA_963770955.1). GTDB lineage: Bacteria > Actinomycetota > UBA4738 > UBA4738 > UBA4738 > DASPTB01. The sequence goes on along the minus strand of CAVYRK010000003.1, from coordinate 602,937 downwards.
ACGTGGCGATGTTGCGTGAGGAACCGCTCCCCCCGCTGCAGCCCGGACCCGCGGTCGCGCGCGGTCCGCTCGATCCCGGCTTCGTGGGCCGGGAGGCCGAGCTCGCCGAGCTGTCACGGCTCTGGAGCGCGGCCGTGGCGGGCGAACCGGCACTGGTGCTGCTGGCCGGGGAGGCCGGCATCGGCAAGACGCGCCTGGCGGCCGAGGCCATCCGCCTTGCGGAGCACACCGGCGGCGCCGTCGTGCAGGCGCGGTGCTACGAGGCCGAGCGGTCGCTCTTCCTGGAGCCGATCGTGGACGCGCTGCGCGGCGTGGTCGTGTCGACGCCGCCGGATGCCGTGCGCACGCTGGCCGGTGACTCCGCGGCGACGCTCGGAGAGCTGGTGCCCGAGGTGAGAAGCATCCTTCGCCCGATGCCCGTCGAGCGGGCGAGCCCCGACATCGAACGGCGCCGCGCGTTCGACGCCGTCACGGGCTTCCTGCGCGGCATGTGCCTGCGTCGCCCGGTGCTGCTGTTCCTGGACGACCTCCACAACGCCGGCACCTCGACGCTGGAACTGTTGCACTTCCTGCTCCGGCGCGCGGCCGGTGGCCGGCTCCTGATCCTGGCGACGCTGCGGCTGGAGGAGGGCGATGAAGCGCTTGCGCATCTGCGCAACATGGCGCGGACCATCGAGGTGGGTCCGCTGCCCCCGGACGCCGTGTCCGAGCTGGCCCGCCGGATGGGAGTCCCGGAGCTGTCCGAGCGGATCCTTGCCCGCACGGGCGGGCACTCGCTGTTCGTGATGGAGACGCTCCGCGCGATCTCCGAGGGAACGCCCGCGGAGGGCGACACTCCCGTGCCCGAGTCCCTCCGCGACGCCGTGCTCGCGCGCGTCGGCCGCGCCGGGCCGGACGTCGAGGAGTTCCTGCGCGTCGGCGCCGTCCTCGGCTCCGCCTTCGACCTGGTGACCGTGACGGAACTGCTGGAGGTGACGCCGGAGGAGTCGGCGCGGCGGTCGGATCGAGCCGTCCGGGCGCGCCTGCTGAACGAGGCGGGGCCGGCGTTCGAGTTCGCGAACGACCTCATCCGCGAGATCCTGTACACGACCACGCCCCAGCCGGTCTTGACGGCCCGGCACGCGCGGGCGGCCGCGCTCCTGCACGACAACCCCGAGGCGGTGGGCGCCCACGCGAGCGCCGCCGGCGACCTGCGCACGGCAATGGAGGCCTGGCTGGTGGCAGCGGAGCGCTCCGCAGGATTCGCGAACCGCGACGCCGAGCTGCTTCTGGGGCGGGCGGTCGACGCCGCGCGCGAGCTCGGCGATCGATCGGCAGCGATGCGAGGATTCCTCGAGCGGGGCCGCGTGCGCGAGGCCCTCGGCGAGTACCAGGGAGCCTTCGACGATCACAGCGCCGCGCTGGAGGTGGCCCGCGCCACCGGCGATCGCGCGATGGAGATGGCGGTCCTGCGCGAGATGGGCGGGGACGTGATGATCGGGCTCGGCCGGCGGGCGATCGCGTGCGTCCCCTACCTGGAGGCAGCCCTCGGCATCGCCGAGGAGCGCGGGGACTCCGAGGCCATGGCGGACATCCTGAGCCGGCTCGCCGTGATCGACTCGAACCGCCTCCGGTTCGACGAAGGCGGACGCCACGCGCGCCGGGCGCTCACGCAGGCGCGGGAGCGCGGAAACGACTGGGCGCTCGCCCTCGCGCTGGACGGGCTCAAGACGGTCGCAGCCTACGGGGGCGACATCGCCACGCTCGAGTCGGTGATTCCGGAGCTCGAGTCGATCCTGCGGCGCGGGCTCCCCCGCTTCTTCCTGGACTGGGCGGTGTTCGAATCGTCCTTCGTTCCCCTGGCGCGCGGTGAATGGGACCTGGCCATCGCGCGGATCGAGGAGGCCCTTGCGCTGACGCTGCGTTCGGGCTACCTCCAGTTCCGACCCATGTTCCTGGCCCACGTCGGGTGGATCCATCGCTCCCGCGGCGACTACGGACGGGCGCTCTCTGTCGGGCGCGCGGCGATGCAGCTGGCGGAGGAGACGGAGCATCCGTGGTGGACCTCGTTCGCCGGGGCCATGCTCGGCTGGACGCTGACCGAGATCGGCCAGCTGGACGAGGCGATCGTCCGGCTCGACCGCGGGCTCGCAGCGGCCGATCGGGACGGAGCGGAGAGCTACGTCGTCCGGTGCCTGAGCCACCTGGCGCTGGCGACCCGGCTGAGTGGCCGGCGCGACCGGACGGAGGACCTGCTGGGGCGTGCGCTGGAGATCCTTGCCGGCGTCCGGTCCGGAGACGGTCCGTCGTTCCTGCACGGTGCGCACGCGTACGCGGCCTCCGCGCGGACCCTGATCGAGATGGGGCGGTTCGGCGACGCCGAGCGCCTGCTGGCACCGGTGCTGGCGACGGCGGAGCCGGCCGGATGGCGGGAGGCCGCGGCCGAGACCGCGATGCTGACGGGCCGGGCTCGCCTCGCCGGTGGCGACATCGAAGCAGCGACGGCCATCCTGGAGCGGGCGCTGGAGGGGACGCGGAACCCCGATCTGCCCCGGGTGGCGTGGGAGACACACGCCCTGCTGGCGGACGCGCGGGCTGCCGCAGGATCGGATGACGCCGCCGCCGAGCACCGGGCGGCGGGGCGGGCGTTCGCACGGTCGATCGCCGGCACGATCGATGACGAGGAGCAACGCGCGGGGTTCGTCGCGGCGGCGCGGCGGCGCCTCAGAGCACCTCGGCGATGAGGGCGGCGGCGCGCGCCGCTCCCCCGGTCTCCACGTCGCGGTAGCGCACCTCGCGGCCGGCCTCTTGCGCGATCGCCTCCGCGATCGCGGACGCATCGGTCGCCGCGTAGTCCATCGGGCGCCCCGCGCCGTAGCGCTCCAGCCGGTGCCGCACGTGGAAGTACTCCTCGAAGTGGTGCGCGATCGGGAAATACAGGAACGGCCGCTTGTTCGCCACCAGCTCCATCGTGGTCGTGAGGCCGCCGTGCACGACGGCGACGTCGCACGCGGCCAGGTGACGGTGCAGTTGGGGAACGTAGCCCACGACCTCGAGCCCGTCCGAGGCCTTGAACGCATCGGGATCGAGCCGCGGACCGGTGACGACCACCATGCGCAGGTCCGGCATGGCACTCTTCGCCTCCGGGTAGGCGTCGATCACCTTGCGCAGCAGGTGCCCTCCCACACCGGACCCACCGACGGTCACGACGCACACCCGCTCGCCGGGCCGGTACCCGAGCTCCGCGCGCAGCGCCTCCCGGTCGGCCGTCTCGGACGGGTCGTAGCCGGTCACGTACCCGGCGAAGTCGTAGTGAGCTTGCGTCCACTGCCGGATCGACGGAAGGCCCGGTCCGAAGTCGTCGGCGACGATGTCGTCCGGGTCGCCGACGAAGATCGACCGGTCGCGCACGCGAGGGTGCCCCTCGACGTGCTCGATCATCTCCGCGTTGTAGTCGGCGGTCAGGAACGCCTCGCGCTCGCCCCCGTCCGGCATGGGCAGGAACCCCACGAAGTCGGTCATCCACACGAACGGCGCGCGCTTCAGCTGCGGGTGCTCGTGGAGGAAGTGGTCGACGTCCCAGGACTCGTCGCCGACGACCAGGTCGTACTGCTCGGACTCGAGAACGTCGCGGAACGTCATGAAGTTCGCCACGAGGATCTCGTCCATCGACCGCAGCGCCTGGAACACGTGCACGTCGTGCTCCCCCGCCTCGCTCTCGACGTGCTGCGACTCGTTCGCGAGCCAGCCGCACGCCGGATGAACATGCTCGCCCCGCGCCTCGAGCGCGGCCGTCACCGGGTGCTGCGTCATCCACTCGACCGTGACCTCCGGACGGAGCTCGCGGAGCGCGTCGGCGACGGCCGCGTCGCGCCGCGCGTGCCCCAGACCGATCGGCGACGACAGGAACAGCACCCGCTTCCCTGATGCGGGGCCGACCGAGACCGTTCGCGTCACGGGCTCGGGAGGGTGCACGCGGTCGACGAAGTCCTTGATCCACAGGTTCACCAGGACGGGATGCCTCGCGTTCGGCAGGTGGCCGGCGCCCTGCATGACGATGAGCTCGCCACCGGTCAGCTCCGCGACCCGGACGCTGCGCTCCGGCGGCTGGCACATGTCGCGCTCGCCGACGATCACCACGACGGGACAGGTCAGGCCCCGGCACAGCGCCTCCGCCTCCTCCAGGCTGCGGGGCGTGAGCGATCCCGGCGGCGCGTCGGCCACGAGAAGCATCGTCTCGCCGTCCGTCTCGCGCGACCACGACACCGCGTCCTCCAGCGCCTTGGTGGAGTGCGGCTCCGGCAGGAGCTGGTCCAGGAAGAACTCCGCGTAGCCCGGCCAGTCCCGCAGCCAGTAGTGGCGGTTCTCCTTCGCCCACCCCTCGTATGAGTCGAACTCCTGGTCGAACACGGCGTCCGCGGCCTCGATCCAGGGGTGCTCCGGCCAGACGTACGACATCGCGGGCGCAATCAGGACCAGACCCTCCACGCGATCGGGATGGGCGGAGGCGAGCTCCATCGCCTTGCGGCCCGAGCTGCAGAGGCCGACCACCACCGCCGACGAAGTGGCGGTCGCATCCAGGACCGCGACCGCATCGGCCAGGTGCTCGTCGGCGCCGTACGCCTCGGCATTCCTCGGCCGGTCGCTCCGGCCGTTGCCGCGGGGGTCGTAGGTCACCACGCGGAAGTGTCGGGCCAGGTACGCGATCTGGCCCTTCCAGAGGCGCGAGTGGACGATCGGCCAGGTCGGCGTCAGCAGAATGGTCGGTTCGCCGTCGCCGTAGACCTCGTAGAAGACCTTGACCCCGTCCCGCTCGACATAGCCGTCGGTGTCCGGGTATCTCGCTCTCATGTCGTCCCCCCTCGGCAGGTTCCAACGCGGGTGACCAGAGCATTCGACCTCACGTTGCAGCCGGGTTGCAACAGAGCTGCAACCGAGACGGGCAGGATGTCGCCATTCGATCGCCCGGACCTTTGGAAAGGGGTGGTGACATGGCGATCACCCAGGAGAAGGAGGCGGCCGCAGGGGTCGTCTACGACCTGCAGGGAAGCCTGCTGGAGGCCTGTTCGTGCGGGGTCATGTGCCCCTGCTGGATCGGCGAGGACCCGGACGGGGGCGCCTGCGACGCCTTCGTGGCGTACCACTTCGACGCCGGGAACGTGAAAGGCGTCGACATCGGCGGGCTCGCGCTGGTGAACGTCGTCCAGATCCCGGGGAACGTATTGACGCCGGGCTCGTGGAAGGTCGCCATGTTCATCGACGACCGGGCCACGGACGACCAGTTCAACGGCCTGGTGGACGCGTACAGCGGCAAGCTGGGCGGCCCGCTGGCCGACCTGGCCGGCCTGGTCGGCGAGGTCCTCGACGTGCGGCGCGCGCCGATCACGCACGAGGTCCGCGACGGGACGGGCACGCTGGCGATCGGCGACTTCGTGAGCGCCGAGATGTCGCCGTACCACGCGGCCGACGGCAGCACGACGACGCTCCGCGACACGGTCTTCTCGACGGTCCCGGGCTCGCCGGCCTACGTGTCGAAGGCGTCCCACCACACGGTGAACCTCCCGCAGTACGGGATGGTGTGGTCGTTCGAGGGTCGCAACGCGATCCAGTCCGACTACCGCATCGCCTACGCGGGGGAGCAGTGATCAGCCCGACGCGGGTGGGGGGTGAGGGGGCCGCGGCGACCGCCGCGGCCCCCCGCCGGCAACGGCTCCCACTCGCCATCCCGATCGCGATCGCCGTCGCGTGGGCGTTGACGCTCGCCGCGCAGTTCTCCGGGTGGTCGGTCCTGGTGCATCACGACACCTTGATCGAGGGCGGCGCGATTCCGCTGTGGCTCGCCACCGTCGTGTTCCTGGTCGCGTGGCAGAGCATGGTCGTCGCGATGATGCTGCCGTCTTCGCTGCCGATGATCCGGCTGTTCGCCGCGACGTCGTCGCAGCAGAAGCGACCCGGCGAGGCCATGTTCGCGTTCCTCGGCGGCTACGCCGTCGTCTGGACGCTGTTCGCGCTGGTCGCGTTCCTGGGAGACGCCGTCCTGCACAAGACCGTCGACCACACGCCCTGGCTCGCGGCGCATCCGTACCTCATCGGCGGCTCCGTGCTGGCGCTGGCGGGGCTCTTCCAGTTCTCCGGCCTGAAGGAGAAGTGCCTGTCCGAGTGCCGTCACCCCGGCGCGTTCCTGGTGCCGCGCTACCGGCGCGGGACGGCGGCCGCGTTCCGCATCGGGCGGGAACATGGGCTGTTCTGCCTGGGGTGCTGTTGGGCGCTGATGCTGCTCGTCTTCGCCCTCGGCGTCATGGACATGTGGTGGATGGCGGCCCTCACCGCGATCATGGTCTACGAGAAGGTGGGCAGGCGCGGCAAGCAGGCGACGCCGTTCATCGGGATCGCGTTGCTGGTGCTGTCGGCGGCGGTCTTCCTGCAGTACCCGTCGTTCGTTCCGCAGCTCCTGACCCACTGACATCTCTCCGTCACCCGTTCACCAGGCGGTAGACGCCGCCGTCGGCGAGCGACAGCAGGTAGAGCTCGCCGTTCCCGTCCTCGCCGAACGACGACGGGGACGGCACGTGGACGCCCATTCCCCGCTCGGAACCGAGGCGCCCGCCGCGCAGGCGGAGCGCCGCGATGCCGCCCGAGCAGTTGTCGCTGAACAGGTACGCCCCCCAGAGGCCGCGGACGTCCGAACCTCGGTACACGTAGCCGCCGACCACGGCGCACCCGCCCGTCGCGTGCGAGTACTCGTACACGGGCCGGGTCCAGTTGGACGGCGGCGGGTTGCCGTTGTAGGGGTGGTCGCCCTCGGTCAGGCTCCAGCCGTAGTTCTGCCCGCCCGCCGAGCCGGCGCGCTGGTAGTCGATCTCCTCCCACTCGTTCTGCCCGACGTCGCCGATCCACAGGTCGCCGGTTGTCCGGTCGAACGTGAACCGCCACGGGTTGCGCACGCCGTACGCCCAGATCTCGGGCCGCGCGCCCGAGCGGCCCACGAAGGGGTTGTCGCTCGGGACCTCGTAGGGCCGCGGGCCGCCCGGCGTCGGCCGGATGCGCAGGATCTTCGCCAGGTCGGTCCCAAGGTCCTGACCGTAGTGGTGCGGATCGCCTTCGCTCCCCCCGTCGCCCAGCCCCACGTACAGGTCGCCGTCGGGCCCGAACGCGATCTGGCCGCCGTTGTGGTTCACGTAGGGCTGGCGCACGAACAGGATCGCGCGCGCGCTGTTCGGCTCGGCGCCGTCCTTCCCCCAGGCCCACTGGGTCACGTGCGTGTTGCCCGCGGTGTCGGTGTAGTCCGCGTACAGGTACCGCCCGTCGGGCGAGAACGCGATGCCGATGAGCCCCTGCTCGCCACCGAGCGACAGCTTCCCGGTCAGGTCCAGGACGGGGTGCTCGGCCACGCGACCGCCCCGGATGGCGACCACGCGGCCGGTCTTCTCCGCCACGTACAGGGCCGGATCGTCCGGGCGCACGGCCATCGCGATGGGGTCGTCGAGGGTGGCGATCTTCCGCAGGCCGATGTGGACCTGGGACAGCGGAAGGGCCCTCGGGCCCGTTGGACCCGTCGAGGGAGACACCGGCGCGGACGGCGCCGAAGTCACCAAGGGCGACGGTGACTGCGCCGCCGACCCGCCTCCGCTGCACGCGGACGCCGCCACCGCCAGCACGACCACGATCAGCCAGGCCCGACGCGCCATCGCTCCCATCGTCGCAGGGGCAGCGCGAAAGCGCTGGACCTCAGTGCAGGGTCGAGGCCACCAGCCGGCCGCCCAGGAAGGCGGCCGTGTTCAGCACGCCGTGCGCGATGATCGGCGCGACGATCGAATTCGCACGCAGGCGGAGCCAGGACAGGCCTGCGCCAGCGGCGGCCGTCACGGCCACCGTCCCGGCGACCGCGCCGGCCGTCCGCAGCGCGCTCCCCTCCACCAGCGAACCGACCGGGTTCAGGTGCAGCGTGTCGAGCGTCGGAAAGACGTGCCACAGACCGAACATCAGCGAGCTGATCACCACGGCCGTGATGGGCGTGCGGTGGCGGAGCACGACGCCCAGGAGCGCACCGCGGAAGATCAGTTCCTCGCAGACGGCCGTGCCGATGGGGATGCGCACCAGCACGTCGAAGACCGTGGCGCCGGCCCCGACGCCGATCACGCGCTGGTCGGCGAAGTACCTGCGGGTCGCCGGCACGGCGACGCCGGCGGCCACGACCACGGCGATCGGAACGGCCGCGGCGAGCCCGACCCGGACGCCGCGCCCCAAGCGCTCGCGCCGGATCCCGATGTCCGTCCACGTCGCGCCCAGACCTCGGGCCAGCGCGACGAACCCGGCGGCGGCCGTGACGTTGGCCGGTACGTACCAGGTCTGGGGCACCACGCGATTGATGACGTAGCTGTAGGCCAGGGTGAGCGCCGCGGCGCCCTCGGGGCCCCAGCGAGTCGGCGGCTCCGGGGACGGACGATGCCATCGCCGGCGGCGCCAGAGGTCGTCCGATGCCGCGAGCTCACCGACCGGATCGGTCACGGGTCAGCGCCGGCTCGGGCGCCGGTCATTCCCCGGCGCCGTCAGCGGGATCGGCCTTCTTCGCGGACCGCGACGGGGTCCGCTTCTCGGTCTTCGCGGGCTTCTTCTCCGCATCCAGCATCGCCTTGCGTTGGAGCTCGTTGGCGCGCAGCGCCTGCTCGATCGACGCCATCTGCTCGTCGGTCGCCTTCAGCCCGTAGACCTCCCGGATGAACACGGCCAGGTCCGCCCGGTAATCGTGGCCCTTCGCCTCGAACTGGCCGGGGATGACGTTCGCGGAGTTCTTCATGTCGATGAGGGTTTGGATGAACGAGATCGGGCTGCGCCACTGCTGGCCCTTCGGGACGGTGGCCGCGCGCGTCTCCCGCGGGCCGAGCCATTCGGGAGCGCGCGCCAGCAGGTCGAGGCCGAAGTGCGCCACGCCGTCGTCGTTGTGGGTGATCATCACGTATCGGAGCTTCGACCGCGCCTCGGGGCCCAGGGCCTCCAGCTGGCCGAAGTCGTTGAACCGCCCGATGAGCGAGCTGTCGACGTCGAAGCGGTCGCTCTTCAGCACCTGTTCCTTCCACTTGCTCATGTACGGGGAGCCGATCCACAGCGCGCGATCGATGCCGGAGTTGATCAGCCCCTGCGTTCCGCGGTGCTCGAACGCGTCCTGGCTGGTCCACGCGCCGAGGCTCTCGCCGAACAGGACGATGCGCGGCCGCTTGTCGGCCGGCCGATCACGCAGGTGGTTGCTGATCGCGTCGATCAGCATGCGGTACTGCTCGCGACCTTCGTCGACACGATCCAGCGAGAGCGGCGAGGGGCGCAGCGAGTACTGCATCGTCACCGACGCCATGTCGCCGCGGGTCATGTACTCGGCCGCCTCGACGGCGACGTAGTTCACGTACCCCGTGCCGGTCGGCGAGATCACCATCACCAGGCCGCGGTCGAACGCGCCGGTGCGCTCCAGTTCCTCCATCGTCAACGCAAGCCGTTCGCGCTCGGATCCGGCGCTCTCCAGGCCCACGAACACGCGGATGGGCTCGGCCACCGCGGGCTCGCCCATCACGTGCTCGATCATCTTGGGGTGCAGGACGGTCGAGACATTGCGGCGGCCCTGCCGGCTCAGCGTGTCCCATGCGACCAGGCTGTCCGGGCCGCCACTGACCGCCGAGGTGGTGGGCGGGTCCGCGAACGCCTCTTCGAGGGTTTCCGCGCCGTGCTCGATCTTGTGGTCCACCCGGCGGAGCATCTCGAAGATCGCCAACCCGATGACAGACAGCGCGGCGGCGTGCCCGACGGGCCGAAACACCCGCTCGGAGGTGCCCAGCACCTTGGCGAGCGTCTTGCTCACACCGGCCGCGAACAGGCGCTCCCCCGCCGCGGCGACGTTCAGCGCGAGCGTGACGCCGATCCCCATGCCGAGCGACTTGAGCGCGGACGTGGACGAGTCCTCATCCAGGTCACCCTCGGCATCCGCTGCTTCCCAGCGACGGCGGCGGAACTCGTTGACCGCGGCCAGAGCGACGCCGACGGGGAGAGCGACGGGGACCGACCGGTCCTCGCGGTCCTTGCGGCGGCCGACGACCTCTTGGGTCAGCCCGACCAGCGAACCGGCCAATCCCGTCGCGGAGATCCACCACCCCGCCGTCCGCATGACTCCTCTCGGCAGCCGCTCGCCCGGTTGTTCCCGGTAGTAGGTCTGGATGGCCATTCCCAGGCCCACCGCGGCGATGTCGACGGCGACGCTCGCCCGCCTCCACGTCCGCAGGCTGACCTGGTCGGGCGAGGTCCCCCCGCTCAAGCGAAGGGCGACCGCCTCGATCGTGTCCTGGATGAGGGCGGCGAACCCGTAGTTGAGCGCCCCGGAGATGCCCGTGATCGCGGCCTGGTCGATCCCGCTCTTGGGCATCAGGGTCCGTTGGAACGTGAGCGGCATCATCGTGGCCGCGACGGCGGTGCCCGCCTGCTGCGTGCGCCCGCCGAGTCCGACGTTGGGTGATCTCCGGCTCATACCCCCTCCTGGACTACTGGATCGACGAGGCCATGGTGGACGGGCCTCCGGCTCAGGTGATCACCCTATTCGGATGAGCCTTCCAACGGAAACGGCCCGTTTGCGAGGAGGGCCGGGCCCCTGGGCTATCCTCTGCGAGTGAGCGAGCCGAACGGGCAGCCGAAGCCCCCGAAGCCCAAGAAGTTCCCCTGGGGGAAGATCATCCAGTCGGTGATCGCGATCGTGGTGATCGTCGCGATCTTCGGCTTCTGGATCCCGCAGTTCGCCGACTACTCGGACGTCTGGCCGCTCCTCAAGGACCTGAGTGCCTCGCAGTGGCTCTGGCTTTCGCTCGCGCAGTTCCTCAACCTGGCGACGTACTGGCTCGTCTACATGGCCGCCCTTCCCGGGCTGACGTTCTGGCAGGCGTGCGTGTCGGTGCAGACCAACAGCTCGATCGCCTCGGTGCTGCCGGCCGGCGGGGCTTTCGCCATCGGCATCACGTACCAGTTCTTGGGGTCGTGGGGGTTCACGCCCGGGGAGACCACGGAGCTGATCGGCGTCTCCGGGTTCTGGAACTTCGGATGCAAGCTCCTGATGCCGGTCGCCGCCGTCCTGATGCTGCTGGCGAGTGGGGAGAAGTCGCACACGTTGGTGGTGGCCGCCCTGATCGGGCTCGCCGTCTGCATCGTCGCCGCGATCGTCATCGGCCTCTCGCTGTGGAAGGAGACGATCGCCCGGTCGATCGGCCGCTGGGCGGATCACGCGGTCTCCTGGGTCCTGCGTCCGTTCCACAAGAACACCGGCGACGGGCTCGAGCGCATGCTGATCGACTTCCGCCACCAGACGATCGACGTGGCGCGCACCCGGTGGTGGTTCCTGACGTGGTCGTCGATCTCGAGTCAGCTCGCGGCGTTCCTGGTCTTCACGCTCTCGATGCGGTTCGTGGGCGTCACGTCGGGCCAGGTGAGCCTGGTGGAGATGTTCGCGGCGTTCTGCTTCGGCATGCTCGTCGGCAGCATCCCCATCACGCCCGGCGGCTTGGGGACCGCCGACGCGGTCTACATCGGGATCGTCGCGGGCGCGGGTGCCTCGCACGAGGCGGCCGTCGCCGGCGACCTGCTGTTCCGGTTCTTCACGTACCTGCTGCAGATCCCGATCGGCGCGATCACCTACGTGGTATGGAAGCGGAAGCTGAGCTGGCGGAAGCCCCAGCCGTCCTCCGAGCCAACCTCGCCGAGCGCAGCACCCGCCTGACCCCTCCACGGGTCAGCCGTCGATGACCAGACCGGAGACGTGGTAGGCGAGCACCACCAGCAGGATCGCCGCGGGAATCAGCAGCGCGGCCGGCCGCCTCCGGTAGAGGAACCAGCTGAGCAGGCCGACCAGCACCACCTTCGCCGGCAGTCCGATCGCGCGGATCACCGGATTGAGCTCGACGGCCGCGCCGGCCCGCACTGCGAACTGCGTGAGCACCGCGTCCGCGACGTTCAGCGCGTTGACCGCCACGAGCAGCCAGTTGGGCCGTATGACGGCCCAACGCATGGCGCCCGCGAGGCGATCCCAGACGGATACCACGAGCGCGCACGCGACGACGGGAATGGAGTCCTCCAGGAGCCAGACCAGCTGCGACAGCACCGACGAAGACATCTCTTGCCCCGGCGGCTGTGGGACGAGGACCCAGAAAAGACCTCCCAGCGTCCCGGCGACGCCGAGAGCGAAGAGCGCCATCGCCCACGGCCACCACGGCCGAGCGGTCCCGCCCAGCAGGGCGAAGGCGCACGCCGAGACGACCACCACCGGCAACGGCTTCGTGTCGTTCACGATCAGGGTCGTTCGCAGGACGATCGCGACCGCAGTCCCGACCACCAGCATCGAGAAGATCGCGTCGCGGGAGGGATGCCATATCGGCAGAGCATCCCGCGGACCGACGAACGGGAGCGCCGGCAGAAGCGCGAGGGCGAGATCGACGACGGCTCCGATCCACAGCCAGGCCTACCAGTGCGCGACGGGGATGCCCCCGATCCGGTTCGGGAAGTTCCAACCCACGCCCAGCGGCTGCGGGAAGTGCGGCGCGCCGATGGGGGCACCGAGGACGAAGATCGCGGCCGGCGCGGCCCACGCGACGCGATACCCGCGCTTCGCGAGGACGATGCCGCCGAAGGCGATCGCGAGGTACACGATGAGGCTGTACCCGACACCGGTGGACAGGTCGTACAGGGGATGTCCGAGCTCGGGCAGCCCACGCGTCGCGACCGCCGCACGCTCCAGCCGCTGATGCTCCAGCTCGAGGGCGATCTGCGTCCCGACGAACAGGACCGGGGCGGCTGCCGCGAGCAGCGTGGCCCAACGGCGCGACCTCTGCCGGCCGGCCACCGCCTCGATCGACACTGCGGTAGCCATGACCAGGACATCGGCATTCCGCGGCCGGGCGATGAGCCCAGCGGGGACGTTCCGGACAGCGGCTGGGTTACTCGAACCGGGCGGCCAGGCGGCGGTACAGCCCGGGCCAGATTCCCCGGAGACGCGCCGGGAAGGCCATCCAGCCGGGAACGAAGACGTCGCGCTGCTCGCGCTCGACGGCGCGAACGATGGCCATGCCCACCTGACGCGCGGAGATCGGGCGCGGCGAGGTGCGACGATACGGTGTGCCGCGGCGCTCGAAGAACGCGGTCCCAACCACGCCCGGAGAGACGAGTGTCACCCCGACCCCGCTGCCCGCGAGCTCGGACCGCAGGCTCTCGCTGAACCCCGCGAGCCCCCATTTGGTCGCCGCATAGGCCGACTCGCCACGGACCGGAACGTGCGACGCGATGGAGCCGACGAACACGACTCGGCCGCGGCCGCGTTCGAGCATCCCGGGCAGCAGCGCGCGGGTCAGCTGAATCGGGGCGGCGAGGTTGACCGCGATCAGCTCGCCGGCCCGGTCGGGGGGCATCCGGTCGAACGACCCTTCGTAGCCGACGCCGGCGTTGTTCACCAGCACCTCGACTTCACCGGCCCAGGCGGCGACGCGCTCGGGCTCGCCCGGCTCGGCCAGGTCGGCGGCGAGCCACTCGATGCCCGTCGCCTCCTCGGCGAGCCCCTTCAGGGCGGCCTCGTCGCGTCCGGTCGCCCTGACCAGGGCGCCGCGGCGCGCGAAGGCGAGAGCCGCGGCGCGCCCGATCCCGCTGGACGCGCCGGTGACCAACACGACGGCTCCCTGTACGCGCATGGGCCGAAGGTTGCCACGGACCGGCCCGGTCGGCCACCCTGGGCGGGTGAACGGCGACCTTCCCGTGCGCTCGATCGTCGTGGACTTCGACGGCACGATCTCGATCGACGACGTCTCCGACGGCCTGTTCGAAGCCTTCGCGGAGCCCGGGTGGAAGGAGATCGACCTCGAGTTCGAACGCGGCGACATCGGCTCGAAGGAGTGCATCGAGCGGCAGGTCGCCCTCCTCCGTGGGTCGCTCGAGGAGCTCGAGGCGTTCGCGGTGGATCGCTTCCCCGTCGATCCGACGTTCGCTCCCTTCGTCGCGTGGGCCCGCGCGGCCGGCATCGACGTCTCGGTCGCCAGCGACGGCGTGGGGCTGCACGTGCGGCCGCTCCTCGACTCCGTCGGGTTGGGCGATCTCCCCGTCGTTACCAACCGCGCGGTGCCGGGCGGCCGGTGGCGGATGGAGTTCCCGTACGGCCACGCGGAATGCGTCTTCTGCGGGACGTGCAAGATGAACGCGACGCTGGAGGCGCGTGCACGCAGCGGGCCTGTGGCGTTCGTCGGCGACGGGCACAGCGATCGCTTCGGCGCCCTGTACGCGGACGTCGTCTTCGCGAAGCGCTACCTGGCCGGGTACTGCCGGGACGAGGGCGTCCCGTTCGTCGAATGGGAGACGTTCGACGACGTGCGCGCCGCCGTGGAGAACGGCCTCGACGTCCCCGGTCCCGTGCACCCGTCTCGCTGCCCCGGGTGGACCGTCCCGGGCGACGCCTCGCTACCCGTCTGATCCGTTCTGGTCTCGCTCGCGCTCCTGCCGCTCGACGCGGTCGCGGTCGGACCGCGCCCAGCCGATCGCCGTCCAGACCATCATCGAGATGACGGCCAGGCCGGCCACGATCACCAGAATCAGCGCGAGCGCTCGCATGACGCTCGGGACGATACCGCCCCTACGGGGCTATCGTGCTCGCTGTGTCGGGGGATCGAGCGGTGCGGGGCGAACGGCGCTGGCCGATGGCCACCGCCGTGCTGGCGGCGGGGCTGCTGCGGCTGGCCCTTCCGACCGAGCTCCGGCTGCACGACGCCCGCCCCGTCTTCATCATTGCGCTGACCGTCCTGGTCGTGGCGCTGATGGTCGGCGACCCCGGCCGGATCGACCGCGACAAGACCTGGCTGCGGGTCCTGACCGGCACGCTCATCGGCCTGATCACCCTGGTCAACTTCGGCTCCGCGATCAGGCTGATCCTCGGGATATTCACCGTGGAGCCCTACACCCAGAGCGCCGGCGCCCTCCTGCGGAGCGGCGCGGTCATCTGGCTCACGAACGTGATCGTGTTCGGGCTCTGGTACTGGGACCTCGACCGCGGCGGCGCCGCCGCGCGCGCGCACGGGTCCGCCGTGAAGCCGGCGTTCGTGTTCCCGGAGATGTCGAACGCGGAGCTCGTCGCGGAGGGCTGGTATCCGACGTTCGTCGACTACCTGCACCTGTCCTTCAGCACCGCCATGGCGTTCAGCCCGACCGACGTCTCGGCGATCCGGCCCTGGGCCAAGCTGATGATGATGGCCGAGGAGTCGCTGTCGCTCGTTGTCGGCATCCTGGTGATCGCCCGGTCGGTCAACATCGTTCGCTGATCCTCGGATCGCCGCCACCGTCCAAGGAGCCTCCGGGCTGAATTGACTTCCGCCGCCGGTGGGGTGAGCATCGGGTGGTTCCCGACCGGAGGGAGGCAGCGGTGTCAGACGTCGCCCAGCAGCAACCGACCGGACGCAAGCTGTTCGTCCGACAGTCCTCGGGCCTGGTGCGGGAGGTGAGCGTCACCAATGCCCTCTTCTTCAACACCGCGGCGTTCGTCGGCACCGGCGTGGGCTGGTACCCCGTCTTCTACGCCCTCCCGTTCATCGCCGTCGGGCTCACCGGACCGTTCTCGACGTACGGGTGGGCGGCCATCGTCGTGGGGGCGTTCTGCGTCTTCCTGGCCCTGATCTTCGCCTCGTTGTCGAGCGTCATGCCCCGCTCGGGCGGCGACTACGTGTTCACGAGCCGCTTCATCCCCAAGGCGGGGCCGTTCATCGCCTGGATCGAGTCGTTCACGCTGGTGTTCTCCTCGCTCGCGATCATCGCCTTCGAGGTGCCGATCGTGTTGCGGAACCTCCAGATCAGCGGGCGGATCATCGGCATCGGCGTGGGCGGGAGCTTCTTCGAGAAAGCCAACACGTGGTTCACGTCGGGCGGTGTGATCAGGAACTGGCCGGGGTTCCTCAGCATGCTGGTGGTGCTCGGGCTGATCTTCTGGCTGGTCATCCAGCCGACCAAGCGGTTCCACCGCATCGTCACCGGCCTCGCCGCGCTCGCGCTGGCGTCGGCGGTGCTGATGTTCATCTTCGGGATGATCTTCTTCAACCAGAGCACCTTCACGCACAACCTGCGCGCCAACTTCGGCGTGTCGCAGGCCTCGCTGGTCGCGTCCGCCCACTCGAACGGTCTGCTGGGCAACGGCGTCGACTGGCACGTCTCGAGCTTCGCCCTCATGTGGGCCGTGCTGCTGTTCCAGTTCATCGGCTTCCAGTACAGCGCCTACATCGCCGGCGAGGTTCGAGGGAACGTCAAGCGCGGCATCCTGGGAGCGGTCCTCGGCGCGCTTGCGATCGCCGTCGTGATGAACTCGGTGTACGTCGACTTCCTGGCGAAGAAGCTCGTGTTCGCCGGACAGGTGGGCTGGGGCGGCCTGTTCTGGCTGGGCGATCCGCACCTGCCGCTGGGGCAGCCGAACTCGCTGCCGCTCATGGGCGCCATCGTCAAACCGGGGCTGTGGCCGATCTGGCTGATCGTGAGCCTCGGGGGGACGCTGTTCCCCTTCCTGCTGTGTCCCGTGTACCTGATCTTCATCAGCCGCGTGTCCCTCGCATGGAGCCTGGACCGGCAGGTCCCCGAGTGGTTCGGGGAGGTGAACGAGCGGGTCCGTGCCCCCCTGAACGCGATCCTCGCAGCCCTCGGGTTCTCCATCCTGCTGGCCGCGTTCCAGAACTTCCCCCTGCTGCCCAAGGGGCTGACGGTCGCGGGAGACGGGCGTCTCAGCCTCGTCTCCACCATCTGGTTCGGGATCCTGATGGGCGCGCTGACCTGGATCATGCCGGGGTTCAACGCGCTCCTCGCCCCGTTCACCCGCAAGGACCTCATCAGGAACGCGCCGTGGCGGGCGTGGCTTCCCGTCTTCGGCGTCCTGTGGCTCGTGTTCGCCCTGGCGACCTACTGGTGGGCCGGACTCAAGCCCCTCCTCGACTCGCTCGGAACGCAGACCAGCAAGCTGACCTATCTGAACCAGCAGGGCGTCTCGTTCGCGATCGGCGTGGTGGTGGTCGCCATCGTGATCTACATCATCCAGGCGGCGCGCAACCGCGCCGCGGGCGTCGACCTGGCCATGCTGTACCACGAGATCCCGCCGGACTGAGCGTTCGCGCCGGCCGGATGTACCCTGGCGGACGGGCGCGCTGCCGGTCGCGCCCGCGGGTGTTGCCATGAAGCGGAAGAAGAAGGACGAGGTTCGCCTCTACGTCGTGTCCGACTTCCACGCGTCGGAGAAGGCGTGGAAGAAGATGCTGAACGCGGTGCGGCTCGGCCTGTACAAGGCGGACGCCGTCCTCTATTGCGGCGACCTCACGGGCAAGGCGATCGTCCCGATCGTGGAGAACGCCGGAGGGTACGAGGCCGAGCTCTTCGGCGTCCGCAGGACCGCGCGCGACGAGCAGGAACTGATGGCGCTGGAGAGCGACATCGCGGCCGTCGGCTACTACCCCTACCCGACCACCCACGCCGAGATCGACGACGTGGCGAACGACCCCGTGAAGCTCGCCGACCTGTTCGACCGGAAGATCACCGCCCAGGTGGCGGACTGGATGACGCTGGCGGCCGACCGGCTGGAGGGCTCGGACGTGCCCGTCTACCTGATCCCGGGGAACGACGACCCGTACATCATCGACGAGGCGCTGGAGAAGAGCGCCTACTGCATCAACGTGGACGGCCGGATCGCGGACATCCCCGGCGGCTTCCAGGTGATCGGCCTCGGCAAGTCCAGCCCCACCCCGTGGAAGACCCCGCGCGAGGTCCCGGAGGAGGACTTCTTCGACGAGATCTACTCGCTGGCCGACCAGGCGAAGGACCCGAGGCGCACCATCTTCCTCATCCACTGTCCGCCGTACGACACCGGGATCGACGTCGCCCCGATGCTCGGCGAGAACCTGCAGCTGCAGGCGTCGGCGGGGGACCTGCTGCGCGGACCGGTGGGCTCCACCGGCGTCCTGGAGGCGGTGAAGACGGTGAAGCCCGTGCTGTCGCTGCACGGCCACATCCACGAATCGGGCGGCGAGCGCAAGCTCGGCGACACGCTGCTGGTGAACCCCGGAAGCGAGGCGGCTTTCGGGATCGTCCGCGGGCACATCGTCGACCTGTCCCCGGACGGAATCGAGCGCAGCTTCCGGGTGGAAGGTTGACCTTGGTGTCGGAGACGGGTACGGGCGATGGGGCCGGCGCGGTTCCGGGCGGAGACGACGTCTTGGGCGAAGCCCTGTCGCTGATCGGTGGGGCGCAAGAGGAGGGGATCCCGGTGCGGTTGGTCGGGCGGCCTCGCAGTCCGCGTCCTCACCCCCGACTATCCGGCGCGCGCCCGGGACGGGCAGGATCTCGACCTGGCCTCGGTGTCGGCGCACCGACGCGCGCTGTCCGAGTTCCTGGTGTCCCGCGGCTACGAGGGCGACAAGACGTTCAACGCGTTGTACGGCCACAAGCAGCTCTACTTCGCGTCCCCATCGGGGCGGACGATCGACGTGCTCATCGACCGTCTGGAGATGAGCCACACGCTGGTGTTCGCCGAGCGGATCGAGCGCCTGCCGCACACCCTGGATCCGACCGACCTGCTGCTGTCGAAGCTGCAGATCTTCGAGCTGAACGAGAAGGACGCGCAGGACGTCATCTACCTGGCGTCGGCGTTCGAGGTTCGGGACGGCGACGAGCCGGAGGCGATCGGGCTCGAACGGTTCTGCTCCGTCCTGGCCGAGGACTGGGGCTGGTGGCGCACGGTCACGCTGAACCTGGACAGGATCCGCGACCTCGCGAACGGGGAGGGGGCGCGGCTCGTGCCGGAGCGCGCGGCGTTCGACCCCGCGGCGCAGCTCGAGCGCCTACGCGGCGCGGCCGACGACACGCCGAAGTCCCTCCGCTGGAGGCTTCGGTCGAGGGTGGGTGAGCGCAAGCGCTGGTACGAGCTCCCGGAGGAGACCGAGCACTACTGAGGCCGCGATCGGCCGCGACTCAGCCGGCGTTCTCGTCCTGCGTGAACGTCCCGAACGTGTTGCCCTCGGTGTCCTTGTAGGTCGCGAACCATCCCATGGTGGGGATGGCCATTTTGCTCTGGACGACCGTGCCGCCGGCAGCGGTGATCTTGGCCTCCGCGTCCTCGATCGAATCCACCGACATCGTGAGCGCGACGCCCGAGCCCTCGGTGCGCTTGAACAGGGCTCCGTTGATCCCCGGGTTGGCGTCGCCCGTGCTCGCCATGCCGTAGTAGTCCGGCGCCCCTGGGTACCGGTCGAAGGTCCATCCGAAGACCTCCGAGTAGAACTTCTCCGCTCGATCCGGGTCGTCGACCGGGATCTCGAAGTGCGTGGGACGGTCGGGCATGGTGCCTCCTCTCGCCGATGGACGGCCATCTTCCCACCGCCCACCGACAAGGGGAAGACCTTCGCCGATCAGGCAGGGGTGGGGCCGGCAGTTGCCCGCCGGAGACGGGACACCAGGATGAAGCAGCTGACCAGAAAGACCCACGCCGGGAAGACCAGGATGACCCAGGGCGCCTGCGTGGCCACGAACAGGAGCAGGAGCGCGACGGCGTAGGTCACGAGGGCCATCCACCGGGGCATCACGGACGTCCGCACCCAGAGCGTCGCCTGCGAGAACAGGAAGACGGCCGCCATGCGGAGGGCGTAGACGTTGAAGACCTGCGCGATGAAGCCCCGCGCGAACACGTACGTGCTGCTCGTCGCGAATCCGGCCGACGACGACGATGCCTTGCCGATGGCGGCCACGACGGCGCCCGCAGAGGCGGCGGCGGCGAACATCATCGCGATGAACAGCAGCCCGCTCCCCAGGAACACCGTCGCGAAGAACTGGTCCTCGTGCCGGCCGAGGCGCTCACGAGCCACCGCGATGAACCAGAGGAAGAACAGCCCCGCGAAGGGCACCAGCGCGACCGCGAAGCGCAGCTTCGGCGCGCCGGTCTGGAGCCACGTGTCCGGATTGCGCGCGAGATCGTTGACCGACATTCGGATGATCAGGACGCAGGTCCCGAACAGCACCGCGAACAGGATGCCCGCGATCGATCCCGCGATGGGCGTCGCCGCGCGTTGGCTGGACTCCACCAGCGCGCCCTCGTCGTGCTCCGGTTCGTTCATCCGACTGCCTGCCCCCACGGCCTGACCAAGCACCATTGTCCCCCATGCACCGGGTCGGCGCGGTTCGCCGGAGACGGGGTCCGGCTACTCGGAGGGGATGATGTCGAACTCGTTGCCCTCCGGGTCCGCCATCGTCCGCCACCGGAACCCATCGATCTCCTGCGTGGTCCCGGGCTGGAGCCACCGGCCGCCCAGGGCCTCGACCTCGGCCGTCGCCGCGTCCAGGTCGTCGACGATGAGGTCCAGGTGCAGGCGATTCTTGCCGGCCTTGGCCTCGGGGACGCGCTGGAACGTCACCCGCAACCCGGTCTTCGTCTCGGACAGGATGACGTACTGACCGTCGGCGAAGGTCGAGTGCACGGACACGTCGAGCAGCCCGCACCAGAACGGCACGAGCCGGTCCGCGTCCGTCGTGTCGATGACGAGGTACCCCACCGAAGCCGGCATCTCCCTCCCCTTTCCCTGGCTCCTCAGCGAGAGAAGAAGTCTGCCAGCTCGGGCGCCAGCACGCTCGCCGCAACGTCGTGGGTCTGGCCTTCCAGCGTGCGGCGCTCCGCGTTCGGGAGCAGCTCGGCCAGCGCGTCGGCGCCCGTGTGCATGAACGCGTCGCTCGCGCCGCCGTCGAGGACCAGCGTGGGGATCGTCACGGACGACCATCGGTCGGGGGGCAACGGCCTGCCACGCATCGTCCCCTCCATGAACGCCGCGTCGTAGGCGAGGGTCGGCGCTACCTTCTCGAGCTCCGCCCAGCCCGGACCGGCGCGCATCCCGGCGATCGCCTCCGGCGGCAAGCGGAACGCGTCGGTGAAGAACACCTCGACCGCTTCGCCGCGGCGGCCGGCCGCCCCGAGGGTCTGCAGCTTCGACAGGTAGTCGTCGGGAACGGGCGGGCGGCTCTCGTCGACGATGAACGGCGCCTCGTAGACGGCCAACCGATCGATCGGCAGCCCCTTCGCCGCGGCGTCCAGGACCAGCGCGCTCCCCGACGAGCCGCCCATGACGGATGCCCGTCCGCCCGCCTCGGTGATGACCGCATCCAGGTCCTCGAGCTCTCGCTGGGGGGCGAACGGCAGGGTGTCGCCGCTCTCCCCGCGCCCGCGGCGGTCGTAGGTGTACACGGCGAAGTCCGCCGCGAGCAGGGACGCGATCTCCGCCATGGTCGGATTGATCGCCCGGTGGGCGAACGCCCCGTCGACCATCACGATCGCCGGGCCGTTGCCGGTGCGGGAATAGGCGATCGAAGTTCCGTCCTTCGATGTCACGGTGCCCATGTGCGCTCCTTTCGCGGCCCGGTGGACCCACCATAGGTCCATTCGCAACCCAGCGCGCTTTCCAGCGTTCGACGATGCGCGCCCGGGGGCGGTTGGGTATGGTCCCCGGGACATGACGCGGACGGGGGCGACGAAGCGGTTCACCGTCGAAGAGCGCCGAGCGCGGCTGGGGCGGCGCCATCACCTGGCTCGCTCGGCTCGATCGACGAGCGTCGTGGACGTGGCCGGCGATCTCGTCGGCCTGCACTCGACGGGCGCGGCCGCGGTCTACCTCTCGGCACGGGCGCGGATGCGGTCCGTATCGATCCCGGACGTCGACCGTGCCCTGTACGAGGACCGGGCGGTCGTTCGGATCCTCGGGATGCGCCGGACGATGTTCGTCGTTCCGCTCGACCTCGCGCCCGTGATCGAGGCAGCCTGCACACGGAAGATCGCCGCCTGGATGCGCCGGCAATCGATCCAACGGATCGAGGCCGGCGGCATCGCGAAGGACGGGCGGCGGTGGCTCGCGCGGGCGGAGAAGGACGCGCACCGCGCGCTGCTCGCCCGCGGCGAGGCGACCGCGGCCGAGCTGGGCAAGGACGTTCCCGCCCTGCGCGCCCAGATCCGCTTCGGCGAGGGGAAGTCGTGGGCGAGCGCGCAGTCCATGTCCACCCGGATCCTGTGGCAGCTGTCGGCGGACGGATTGGTCATCCGAGGGCGCCCGCGCGGCGGCTGGGCGAGCACGCAGTACCGATGGACCCCGGTCGAGGCGTGGCTTCCCGGCGGCATGCCGCGGTTGCCCGTCGAGGAGGCGCGGCGCGAGCTGGCCCGGCGATGGCTCGCGTCGTTCGGCCCGGCCACGGTCGCCGACCTCAGGTGGTGGACCGGATGGACGCTGGGCGACACGAGGCGGGCGCTCGACGGTCTCGACGTCGCCGACGTGGACCTCGACGGCCAACCCGGCATCGCCCTGGCCGGCGACCTCGAGAGCGACGCGTCCCGTCGAAGCCGTGGGCGGCGCTCCTCCCGGCGCTCGACCCCACGATCATGGGGTGGAAGGAGCGCGCCTGGTACCTCGGGCGAGCACGCGCCGGAGCTGTTCGATCGCGCCGGCAACGCCGGGCCGTCGGTGTGGCTGAACGGACGGGTCGTGGGCGGATGGGGCCAGCGCTCGGACGGCGAGGTGGTGTTCAAGACTCCTCGAGGACGTCGGCCGCGACGGTCGGGCGATGATCGAGGCGGAGGTAGAACGGCTGACCACCTGGCTGGGTGGGCAACGCGTGGTTCCTCTGTTCCGAACGCCGCTCGAGCGCAGCCTGGTGGAGTAACGAACGGAAGGAGCATCATGGCCAACCTCATCTACTCGGCGATCACGTCGCTCGACGGCTTCGTGGCGGACGCGGACGGGAACTTCGACTGGGGCGAGCCCGACGAGGAGGTCCACACCTTCGTGAACGAGCAGGAGCGGCCGATCGGCACCTACCTCTACGGCCGGCGGATGTACGACGTGATGGTCGCGTGGGAGTCACCCGCGATCGCGGATGGGCAGCCGGCGTGCATCCGCGACTACCACGAGATCTGGCGAGCCGCCGACAAGGTCGTGTACTCGACGACGCTGGAGACCGTCGCCAGCGAACGGACGCGGATCGAACGGGACTTCGAACCCGAGGCGGTTCGCCGGATGAAGGCCGAGGCCGATCGCGACCTGAGCGTCGGCGGCCCGGACCTCGCCGCGCAGGCGCTTCGCGCCGGCCTGGTCGACGAGCTCCGGCTGATCGTCGCGCCGGTCGTGGTCGGCACCGGGAATCCCGCGTTGCCGGCCGACGTGCGTCTGCGCCTCGAATTGCTGGACGAGAAGCGGTTCGGTAACGGCACGGTCTCCCTGTGTTACCGCGTGGAGGCCTCGAACGACGACGCCTGACCGGCGTTGGACGGATGCGTGAAACTCAGTGGAACCAGCGTTCGCGGCGGGTGGCCGCGAACGTCGCCTTCTCCTCCGCCGTCTGCGGCGACGGCGGCGTGAAGGTGCCGATCGGTTTGCCGGGGACGGAGAAGAAGTCGACGTCCACCTTCGCGACCTGCCGGTCGCCGAACTCGATGTAGCACGAGCCCGTCCCGTCGTATCCCGGCCCCTCGGGCTCGCGGCGCAGCCGTGCGATCAGCTGGTCTGCGACCGCGCGCGCCGCCCCTTCGGCGAAGACGCCGGCCCGCGCCGTCCCGACGCTGGCAACGTCGCCGAGCGCGTACACGCCGGGGTACCTCGTCGCGAGCGTGCGCGGATCCACCGCGATCCAGCCGTCCTCCTCCGTCAGGCCGGACTCCTCCACCACCGCTGGAGCGCGGTGGACCGGGATCCCCAGGAACAGGTCGAACGGAAGGCGCGCGCCGTCGTCCAGGACGGCCTCGCGCGCATCCGGATCGAGCGACGCCACGCGGTGATTCGGGACGAACTCGATGCCTCGCTCGGAGAACCGCTCCAGGATCGCCTGCGAAGTCTCGGGCGACGGCGGGACCGGAGCGCCGAACGGAAGAACCACCTGGATCGTCACGTCGTCTCGCGTGCCGCGCTGCCTCAGGAAGTCGTCGAGCAGCACCGCCGCCTCGCTGGGGGCGGGCGGACACTTGAAGAAGGACCCGCACACGCCGACGATCGCGCGCCCCGCCGTGAAGTTCGGCAGGACGTCGCGGACGACTTCGGCGCCCCCTTCGGAGTAGAACTCGTTGCCGGCCTCCGCCAGGCCGGGCGTCGCGTCCAGGTCGTAGTCGGCGCCCAGCGCGATCACGAGCGTGTCGGCGTCGTACTCGCCCAGGTCGGTGACGACATGCCGGGCGGCTGGATCGATCGACGTGACGGTCTCCTGACGGAAGCGCACGCGCGGCGTCGTGATCTCCGCGTAGGGAAGCCGCACGTCCTGCATCGGTCGCTTGCCGAACATCACATCGAGCTTCGAGAAGCCGAACACGAATGCGTCGGTCCGGTCGATCAGGGTGACGTCGACGTCGTCGCCGAGCTCGTGCGCGAGCCGGCTGGAAAGCTCGAGCCCTCCGAAGCCGGCGCCGAGGACCAGGACAGATGCGGCCATGACGGCCAAGAATACGGTGTGGGCCGACGACCAGCGAACCGAATGGATGCCGCTCTCCGTATCCTCTAGGAACGGAAGGCCTTCGAGGAGGGGAACAGGGAGTGCGAGCCCAACGCGGGATCAGCCCGCTCTGGCGCCGAGCGCCGACGGTGCTCTTCGGCTATCCATGGCTGCTGAGCGCCATCGTGTTCGGCGCCCTGCTCCTGTCCTTCACCGTCACCGCCTTCCCGTTGTTCATCTCCGCGACCGAGGCAAACCTGGCGAAGGCGGGCGTCACGAACCCCTCCGTCACCCCCTACGGCGCCGGCGTCGAGTACCGGATCCAGAACCTCCACCTCGGGGACCCCACGTTCTCGATCGGCACCATCGACCGCCAGTTCCGGCAGCGCATCGCGACCGAGCCCCTCCTCGGACCCGTCACCGCGAGCGTCGAAGGTCCGGCCGTGTCCGTGTCCGCCAACGGAAAGAGCGCCTCGGCGGGGAGCCGCCTCTTCGCGGCACCCGACGCATACGGGCACGTGCGCGTCGTCGAGACCAACCATGGGCCGGGGGTCTGGATCTCGCAGTTGACGGCCGACGACCTCGGCGTGAAGCCGGGCGACACCGTGTCGCTGGCCACGTCCTCCGGCGGCCCCGTCGAGGTCCCCGTCTCCACCGTCTACCGGAGCCTGTACACCGAGCCCCACGCGCCCTACTGGTACCGCTGGCAGTTCGACATCTACAAGCGGTGCCCATTGCAGTCCAATGACTGCGAGCCGCCTCCGCCGTTCATCCTGGTCCAGCCGTCGCAGATCGCCGGTCTCACGCGTCAGCTGGGCGTGGGCTACGCGACCTACGCGTGGGAGGCGCCGGTGCGCGATCCGAGCACGTTCACGCTCGACGACGCCATCGCGCTGGAAGGCTTCGTGTCGAGGTTCACGCGCGATGCCGGCAACGAGAACGGACTGGGTCGCACGTTCCACTGTTGTCACTTGGACTATGGGGCCAGCATGGTCACGACCATGTCGTCCTCGGCAGGAAGCGTCATCACCGACACGGCCAAGAAGATCGCGCCGGTCCAGGAACCGGGCCGGGTGCTGGAGATCGCCGCCATGATCGTCGCGCTCGCCGTGCTGGCCATCGCCGGGTGGTTCGCGGCGGCCGGCCGTCGTGTCGAGGAGGGCCTGCTCCAGGCGCGCGGCATGGCGCCGCGCTCCGTCCTGCTGAAGAGCTGCCTCGAGACCGTCCTGCCCTGCCTGATCGGAGTCGCCGCGGGAGTCGGCCTCGCATTCTTCCTCATCGACGTGGTGCGGCCGAGCGGGCTCGTCGGCTCGAGCGCACTGCGCGCGGTGGCACCAACGGCCGCGGTCGCGCTCGCTGCTTCCGTCCTGCTCCTCGCCATCGCGGCCACCGTTTCGTACCTGCGCGCGGGCAGGCCGCCCGGGCGTGCCCTCGGCCCGCTGGGACGTGTGCCCTGGGAGATCGGCCTCATCGCGCTCACGGTCTTCCTCCTGGGGAGGCTCACGTCGGGCGGCGGGTTCGTCGTCGATCCCGTGCTGCACGTGCGCAAGCCCAGTCCCGTGCTGCTCGCGTTCCCGCTGGTCGCCATCGCCGGCTTCGCCATCCTGGGCGCCCGTCTGTTCGTCGTGGCCATGCGATACCTGCGGTCCCGGCCGTCACGGGGAGCGTCCAGCGGCTTCCTGGCCTTCCGTCGCCTGACGAGCGCGCCGGGCCTCACCGTCCTGCTGGTCGCCGCGTCGGTCCTCTGCCTGGGCATCTTCGTGCAGGCGCAGGTCGTCACGCGCTCGCTCGAGTCCACCGTCGAGGCGAAGGCCAAGCTGTTCGTCGGCAGCGACGTGCAGGTACAGGTCGCCGACAGCACGGCGCTCCCGAAGTCCTTCCCGCTGCCGGCGACGAAGGTCACGGAGGTCTTGGACGCGGGGACGCTCGCCGACGGCTCGTCCTTCGACCTGCTGGCGATCGACCCCGCGACCCTCCAGCGCGCCGCGTACTGGAAGCCGGCGTTCTCCGATCTGTCGATGGACGAGATCCTCCGGAAGCTGCGCGCGCCGGGACCGGTCCCGCCGGTCCTGGTTGCGGGGGCCTCGGCAGCCGCCCCGACGAAGCTGATCGTGCAGGACGGCAGCGTGCCCGTGCACCCCATCGGGACCGCGACCGCGTTCCCCGGTGTCACGTCGCTGCGTCCGCTCATCGTGGTCTCCAGGGACGCGTTCGAACGCGCCTATCCTGGCGCCGGCCCCCTCCTCGGTTCCTCCCAGGCCACCTCTTCGTTCTGGATCAAGGGGGACACGGCGAGTGCGTTGCGGGCCGTCAACGCGCTCCCCTTCCCTACGTTCCTGACCGTCACCGCGAGCCAGGTCGAGGACATCCCGGAGTTCCACGCGACGATCTACACCTTCCTGGTGATGGATGCGCTCGGCCTGGTGGCAGCGCTGCTCGTCTTCGCCGGCATCCTCATGTACCTCCAGGCGCGCTTCCGCTCGCAGGTCGTGTCATTCGGACTGTCGCTGCGGATGGGGATGACCGAGGCGGCACACCGGCGCGCCGTGGTCATCGAGGTGGCGTCGATGCTCGTGTTCGCGTACGCCCTGGGCCTCGGGCTCGCCGTCGCCACGTCGCTGCTCCTCGTCTCGCACCTCGATCCGCTGCCGTCGATCCCGCCGACCCCGCTGTTCGTGAACCCGCTCTGGGTGCTGGCGGCGGGCCTCCTGGGGGTCGTCGGCGTCTCGTGGCTGGGAGGTTGGATCAGCGACCGTCGCGCCCGTTCCGTCGATCTGGGGGAGGTCATGCGACTTGCAGCCTGAGCAGTTCGTTGCCGAATGCCGGGACGTGATCAGGATCTACCGGACGCGCGTGTCGTCCGTCAACGCATTGTCGGGCGTGACGGCCCGGTTCCCCGCCGAGGCGATCACCGTGCTGGCCGGACCCTCGGGGAGCGGGAAGTCCACGCTGATCCGTCTGCTCGCCGGCATGGACCGGCCGGATGCGGGACACATCGTCGTCGGCGGCGTTCGGGTGGACCGGGCCTCCGCGCGCGCGCTGCGACGGCTCCGGCGGGACCAGGTCGGTTTCGTCTTTCAGCGGCCGTCCGACAACTTCCTTCCGCACCTGACCGTCGGCGAGCACCTGACCATGGCGGCGAGGTCCTCGCGGGGGCGCGGGTTCGCCGAGCCCGAGGATATCGCCGAGGTGCTCGGGCTCTCCCATCGCCTCGGGCACCGTCCGGCCGAGCTCTCGGGCGGCGAGCAGGCGAGGGCGGCGATGGCCCAGGTGCTGGTGGGCGGCCCCTCCCTCATCGTCGCGGACGAACCGACCGCGGAGCTCGATACCGTCTCGGCCAAGCACCTCCTCGACGCGATGGACCTGCTGGTCGGGCACGGGGTCACGTTCATCGTCTCGTCCCATGACGCGCAGGT
Organism: uncultured Actinomycetota bacterium; assembly: GCA_963770955.1. GTDB lineage: Bacteria > Actinomycetota > UBA4738 > UBA4738 > UBA4738 > DASPTB01. Next base: position 575,080 of record CAVYRK010000003.1, on the reverse strand, counting down.
GATCCGGCGCGGCGCACACCTCGTCGAATTGGAGCACGGGCAGGTACACGCGAAGCACATGGCTCGGGCGGAACACTTCGCGCCGCGAACGCCGTCGGCCCCTCGGCCGGCTCGGGACCCGCGGGAGGGAGCCGCCGAGGTTCGCCTGCTCGCCCGATCGTTGACGAAGACCTACCGCCGGGGATCGGAGAAGGTGGCGGCCCTTCGGGAGGCGACCTTCGACGTCCGCGACGGCGAGCTGGTCGGCCTGGTGGGGCGCTCGGGCTCGGGGAAGACGACCCTGGTCAACATCGCCGCCGGCTGGGAGCGGCCGGACAGCGGCAGCCTCTCGGTCGTCGGGAAGGACCCCGCACGTGACGTTCCCAGCTGGGACGAGGTCGCCGTGCTGCCGCAGCAGCTCGGGATGATCGGCGAGCTCACCGTCCGGGAGAACATCGAGTACCCCGTGCGCCTGACGGGGCGGCTCCCCGAGCTCACGTGGCTGATCGACGAGCTGATCGACGCGCTGGGCCTGCACGGGCTGCAGGATCGATACCCCAGTGAGACCTCGGTCGGTGAGCAGCAGCGCGCCGGCCTCGCCCGCGCGCTCGTGCTGTCCCCGCGGCTGCTGCTGGCGGACGAGCCGACCGGACACCAGAACGCCGAGTGGGCGGAGGCGATGTTCCGGACGCTGCGCGAGGCGACCGCCAACGGGACGGCCTGCGTCGCCGCGTCGCACGACGAGTCGCTCCTCGTCTACGTCGACCGCGTCCTGGCGATGTCCGACGGCGTGCTGGAGGCGCTGCCCGAGGGCGCGTGAGCGGAAACCAGCCTGCCGGCTACGCGCTTCGCGCCCCGACCCCGGACGACATCGCCGCGGTCGCCGGCGTGCTCGTCGCCGACGAGCTCCACGATTCCGGCGAGACGACCCTCGGGGAGAACTTCGTCCGGCAGGAGTGGAGCCGGGCACACTTCGATCTGGCGGCCGACGCGTGGTTGGCCTCGGACGACGAGGGCAGCGTTGTGGGCTACGCCCAGGTCGCTCCCGTTGAGGCCGACCTCGTGGATTCGTGGGGGGTCGTCCACCCCGGACACCGCGGCCGGGGCATCGGCTCCGCGTTGATCGACCGGATCGAGGAGCGCGCGCCTCGCCTGGTCGCGACGCCAGAGACCCTCCGGCTCCGCCATGCGATCAACGCCGGCGACGGCGCGATCGCCGCCATCCTGGGCGCCCGCGGCTTCGGGCCGGTGCACCACTTCTGGCACATGCAGATCGACCTCGATGGCACGGCCGGGCCCGCGCCGGCGCCGGAGGGAATCGAGATCCGCGCGATCGACGCGGGCTCGGAGCTCCCAGCGGCCCACACGCTCCTCGACGAGGCGTTCGTCGACGACCTCAGCCATCACCCGCAGCCGTTCGACCGGTGGGTCGAGGAGGAAACGAGCAGCCCCGACTTCGACCCGGCGCTCTGGCTGCTGGCGCTCGATGGTTCCGTCACGGCCGGCGTCCTGACGGCGAGCGCCGCCGAGGATCGCGGCTGGGTCGACTACCTCGCGGTACGGGCGCCCTACCGAGGGCGCGGGATCGCGTCGGCGCTCCTGCGCCGCTCGTTCGCGATGTTCGCGGAGCGCGGACTCGGACGTGCGCTGGTGAGCGTGGACGCCCGGAACCCGACGGGCGCGACGGGCGTCTACGAGCGCGCCGGCATGCGCGTCGTCAAGCGCTGGGACCTGTGGGAGCGCCCGCCGGGTCGATCCCCAGAGCGTCGTTCGTAGGGAACGCGGTCAACAGAGTCGGTGGCCGTATCCTGCTCGCGTGGAACGTGAGCCGACGGTCGAGATCGTCGAGTTTCCCTCCGAGGGGGCCCGGCTCCGCGGCCGCCTCTACCGCCCGGCCCATTCCGGTCCGCTTCCGGTTGCGATCATGGCGCACGGAACGTCCGCGACCATCTCGATGGTGACCGATCGCTTCGCCGAAGTCTTCCGTGACGCCGGGCTCGCCGTTCTGCTGTACGACCACCGCAACTTCGGCGGCAGCGGCGGTGAGCCACGTCAGGAGATCAACCCATGGGTGCAGGCTCGCGGCTATCGCGATGCGGTGACGTTCGTCCGGTCGCTCGAGGGCATCGACCACGACAGGATCGCCCTGTGGGGGGACAGTTACAGCGCCGCGGAGGTGATCATCGTGGGGGCGATCGACGACCGGATCGCGGCCGTCGTCGCGCAGGTCCCGTCCTTCGGAAGCGACCCCCCTCCCCCGGATACAGACGGGTCGCTCTTCGGCGTCCTCCGTCACACGCTGCTCGAAGGCGACGTCCGCGGTGGGCCCGTCGACACCGAAGGACCGATGCCCGTCGTGTCATCGGACCAGTTGCACACCCCATCTCTGCTGCTTCCGATTCAGGCGTTTCGCTGGTTCATCGAGTACGGGGGGCGCTACGGCACTGGCTGGCTGAACGTCGCGACCAGGGTGGTTCCGAAGACGACGGCTCCGTTTCACGCGGGCATCGCGGCGCCGCATCTGCGCCGGCCCCTGCTCATGCTGGTCGCGCCGCAGGACGAGATGCCGCAGGCCAACCCCGAGGTGTCACGTGCCGCCTATCGGGCCGTGCCGGGCGCGAAGCAGCTGGTGGAGATCGATGGGGGCCACTTCGGTCTGCTGCATCACCCAAGCGAGCTCTTCGATGTCGCAAGCCGGGCACAGCGCGACTTCCTGCTGCAGGCGTTCGGGTGAGGCGATGGTGATACCGGAGACCCGATACGAGCGAACCGCCGACGGCGTCTCGATCGCCTACGCCGTGGTCGGCGACGGCCCTCAGGATCTGGTGGCCGTTCCGGGGTGGGTCTCCCACCTCGAGGTGGCCTGGGAGGAACCCACGCTCGCGCGCTTCTACGAGCGACTCGCGACGTTCTCCCGGCTGATCCTGTTCGACAAGCGCGGCACCGGACTCTCCGACCGCGTCCCCGAGCACCAGCTCCCGACGCTCGAGACGCGCATGGACGACCTGCGCACCGTCTGCGCGGCCGCCGGCTCCGAGCAGGCAGCGCTCCTGGGAGTCTCGGAAGGAGCGCCGTTGAGCGTCCTTTTCGCCGCGACCTACCCGGAGCGAACGACCGGCGTCATCCTGTTCGGCGGGTACGCGCGCAGGCTGCGGGCGCCCGACTACCCGTGGGGAACGCTCTGAGGAGGCGCACGCGGCGTTCAAGGAGGAGATCGCTCGGGAATGGGGAGGTCCGGTCGGGCTGGACGCCCGTGCGCCGAGTCGCGCCCACGACCCCCGCTTTCGGGAAACCTGGGCCAGATACCTGCGCCTCGGGGCGAGCCCGTCCGCGGTGGCGGCGCTCGTGCAGATGAACGCCGAGATCGACGTCCGCTCCATCCTTCCCACCGTGCGAGTTCCGACGCTCGTGCTGCACCGAACGGGCGACCGCGCGTTCCCCGTCGAGGGCGGACGGTACCTCGCCGAGCGGATCCCCAACGCGACGTTCGTCGAGCTTGCCGGCGACGACCACCTTCCGTGGGTCGGCGACGCCGACAGGGTTCTGGAGGAGATCGAGCACTTCCTGACCGGCGAGCGGCCCCAGCCGGACGTGGACCGCGTGCTGGCCACGATCCTGTTCACCGACATCGTCGACTCGACCAAGCGAGTGTCCAGCATGGGAGACGCGATGTGGAAGGAGACGCTGGCCGCCCACGACGAGCGCGCGAAGATCGAGATCGGCCGCCACAAGGGAACGTTCGTGAACAGCACGGGAGACGGGCTGATCGCCAGGTTCGACGGCCCGGCCCGAGCGGTGCGGTGCGCGTTGGCGATCGGCGCGGCGGTCCGGCCCCTCGGCCTCGAGATTCGAGCGGGCTGTCACACGGGAGAGGTCGAGCTCGCCGGCACCGACGTGCGCGGCGTCGCCGTGCACATCGGCGCGCGCGTCGCCGCTCTGGCGGGACCGGGCCAGGTGCTGGTGTCGAGCACAGTGAGGGACCTGGTCGCGGGCTCGGGGCTGTCGTTCGAGGATTTCGGGACACATTCCTTGAAGGGCGTCGCGGACGAGTGGCACCTGTACGCGGTCGATCCGACAACACGCTGACCGGGCGGGCGAGGTTCAGAGGCCGAACGCGTACAGTCCCTTGCCCGTCGTCCGGTCGACGCGACCGCCGACGACGACGGGCTCCGCCTGGACAGGGCTCATGAAGGTGTGGAGGCCGGCGGTTATCGGTCTCACGACGAGCCCGTTTGCCCGGCCGAAGACGGATCGGCGCACTCGAATCCGGGACGGCCGACCACCGACGGGAACACCGACGACCACGACGGCGCGAACCCGTCGACCGCGTACACGGTGAGCGCGTCGGATCGAGCCACCTCGTGCAGGAAGGGCACCTGGTTCAGGTCGGGAGCCGGTGTCGGGCCGACCCTGTAGCCCGTGCCGCCGATCGGCACCGCGTCGTTCGTGAGCACCACCGCCGCCACTCCGTTCTGGCGAAGATACTCGAGACCCGCCGAAGGGTTCTCGAAGAACTGTCGCGCCGTGAGCATCTGGCGAATGGCCGATTCCAGCACCGCCGGTCGCAGGTACGGACCCATGCCCTCGAGCACCCCCTGCCGGCGCGTCAGCAGCTCGAACGTCGCGAGGCTCCGGCGGTCGGACAGGATGCGGCCCTCGCACGGAACGTTGTGCTCGATCCACGCCAGGGGAGCGAGCGCCTGGGTGAGCCCCCTCGTCCCGGGCCGTTGGAGATCGGTGGGAAGGAAGCGGACGAAGAACAGGGCCAGCAGGACCGCCGCCGCGACCGGCGTGACCCATGGCCGAGGGCCGCCGACCCACGGAAGCGCATCGCCGACGCGGACCACCAGCATCTCGACCACGCCCAGCAAGAGTATGGCGACGGGGATGGCCGCGTAGTCGAACAATCGCCGGTTCCCGAACTGGTTGAAGATGTACACGCGATAGCGCACGGCGAATGCCAGCGCCACCGCCAGCAGGACGAGCCACAGGAACGCTGCGCCAACCGCCGCCATCTTCAGGTCCCTCGAGCCCCACAACAGCAGCAGGACGAGCGCCCCGGCCACCGCGATGGCGAGCGGGATCTCCGTGCGAAGCCCGACCTTCAGGCGGCCGGTGATCCTGGCCGCGTATTGCCCGTAGACGCTCGCCGCCGCCCTGCGCGACGCGCGCTGGTCCGGCGCTTGCGTCAGCTGCCCGGTGGCGAAGTACCGAGTGGGATCCCACCCCGGCGGCTGGTGCAGCTCGGCGGCCAGCTGCTGGTAGGAGGCCACGTCGCCGGCTCCCTGGAACCCGACGTCGCCCCGCGGCGCCAACAGCACGATCGCGCCCACCACCACCGACATGACCGCCATGGCGCCCGCGAGCTTGGCCAGCTGCACGGGCTTGCGCTCCAGGACGAGGCAGGCCAGCGCGTAGCCCACCACGAACGCGATGCCGACCACGGTGGGAACCAGGTGCGTGCCCGCGCACACGCCGAACAGGGCCCCGGCCAAGAGCGCCGAACTCCGCCCCTGTTTCCACTCCGACGCGCGGAACGCCCGCACCACGAAGATCAGCGCCAGGAGCATGAGCAGCCGGCCCCAGTTCTCCGCGTGGTAGCGGTTCAGGTCGGTGGTCAGCTCACGGGAGAGAACGGAGTTGTTCGCGAACAGCAGGATCGCCATCAGCGGCGCGGTCCACCGCAGGCCGAGCTCGCGGCCCAGCGCCCATGCCGCGATGATCACCCCGACCGACACGACGAACAGAAGCGCACCCATCGGCCCGAACGGCCCACGCCCGAGCACCAGGCTCATGGCCGCGTCGAACGTGTTCAGCACGATCTTGCTGATGGCCGGTGGGTACAGATGCCCCCACTGCAGGCTCTCCGCGGGGATGCGGTGCGCATCGGCGATCTCCACGCCGTCGGCCCAGTACCGAAACGGCGTCTGCGCCTGCAGGTTGATGATGGGGGCAAAGCGCGCCCTCACCACGGTCAGAGCCGCGATCGTCACCAGGCCCATCACGTACTGCCACCGGTCGGCCAGGATCTGCATCTTCCAGTTGCGTGCGTTCTCGCGGAGCGAATGCCGACGCAGCCCGAACCCCCATACCGCCAGCGTGCCGGCCAGGTAGGCGACCAGGAACGTGGTCAGCGTCAGGTGGTGCAACAGGGCCAGCAGCAGCGCCACCAATCCCACGAACGCGTAGCCGAAGGGGATGACGGCGGCGGCCCAAACCGCCGGCGACGCCGAGCGGGGCGGAAGCATCAGGATGCAGAGGCCCAGTCCGGGGGCCGCCACCACCAGCAACGCAAGCAGAGCCTGACCGAAGCTCAGGGCGGTGGCTCCATGGACACGCGCAGGCGAGGGGCAGGCGCCGGCGACCGGCTCGAAAACATGCCCGGCATCCTACTCAGAGGCCCGCCCGAACGAGAGGATCACGCGGCTCGATCGAGCGGAACAGATGCTATTTCGGTGGCAGACCCGACGTTCGCCAAACGAAGCCATTCTGGGCGACCTGCGAAACGACGTCAGCTGTCGCCGTCGCGCGTCGCCCGAATGTGCTCGGCCGCGTCGGCGGACAGCTTGGCGACAGCGGCCGCGCGGGTGGCAGGGTCGAGCTCGGCGAGCCGGCCCTCGATGTCCTGCACCGCGACGTCGGCGGCCCGGCGCTTCTTCTGGAGGTTGACGGCTAGCGCGATCAAGCCCGCGACGACCGCCACCAATAGGAGCATGCGAACGATTCCCTTCATTGTTCGTCTCCTCTCTCCCGAAGATGGTCCTGAACTGATGCGCAGAGGCGACCGATTCGGAGGGCTCTTGGGGCAAATCCACGGTAGAGCGCGACTGTGGATCGGTCAAATCCGCGGAAGGCATCCGGGGCCCCCTCCTCAGTGGAGAAGGCCCCGCCGCCCTGGGAGTGTTCTCCCCTAGCCGACCTGGTCGTTCGTGTCGAGCTTCCGATAGAACGTGATCTCAGGCTGACCGGTCGCGCCGGCACGCTGCATGATCGGGCCGATATCCGGGCTCGCCTTGAAGAAGGAGTGGAACGACTCCTCGGTCGGCCACTCGTCGACGACAAGGACCTCCTTGTCGTTCCCGTAGAAGGTATGCGAGATGACCCCATGTTCCTTGGCCCGTTCAATGATCGTCTTCATGGCCTCGGGGTTCTCGGCTGCATGCTCCTCGACCTTCAACGCGTCACCATTCACGCGCAACGTCATGATCACGGACATGGTTCCTCCGATTCGCTACTGTGATCGGATCGCACCGACCCAGTAATCGCTACGGTACTCGGTATCGGGATCGGCCCACCCGCGGATGAGGGCGATATGTCCGGCGCGCAGCTGTACGACACCATCGGTGCCACGTACACCCTGACGCGGCGCACCGAGCCGCGGATCGCCGCACGGGTCTGGGCCGCGCTCGGCGACGCGCGGACGGTCGTGAATGTCGGGGCCGGCACCGGTTCCTACGAGCCTCCCGACCGTGACGTCATCGCGGTGGAACCGTCGGCGCTCATGCGTGCCCAGCGTCCCGCAGGCGCAGCGCCGTGCGTGGCTGCCGTCGCGGAGCGCCTTCCGTTCGAGGACCAGTCCTTCGACGCCGCGATGGCGTTCAGCACCGTGCATCACTGGCAGGACCCGATCGCAGGCCTGCTCGAGATGCGGCGCGTGGCTCGCCGCGTGGTGGTCTTCACGCACGACTCCAGTGACGCCGGATGGCTGAGTCGGTTCTGGCTGACGCGCGACTACCTGCCCGAGGTCGCCGACCTCATCGTGGGACGGCCTTGGGCGACCGAGATGGCCCGGGCGATCGGAGCCCGCGTGGAACCTGTGCCCATTCCGTGGGACTGCGCGGACGGCTTCTTCGAGGCCTACTGGCGCCGGCCCGAGGCATACCTGGACGTTCGGGTTCGTCGCGGAATGTCGGTGTGGGGCACAGTCGGGCCGGATGCCGAGCAGCGGGCAGTGCGCAGTCTCCGCGACGACCTCGTCTCAGGCCGGTGGGCCGAACGCAACGGCGAGCTCCTCGCGCTCGACGAGGCGGAGCTCGGCCTTCGTCTGCTCGTCACCTGAGCTCGACCTGCCCAGGTCAAGGGCCCTCCCAGCGGAAGGACAGACGCAGGAAGAGGCCTCCGAGAAGCTGGAGGAGGGTTCCGCGCATCGCCTCCTCCCCGTCGTCTCAGGCGTCGGGGGCCAGCGGCGGCCCCACGACCTGCACGCCGTACCCCGGCCCGATCTCGTTCCAGCGCGCGATCTCCTCAGGGTCGGGAACTCCGGTGAACTCCGGCATCGTTCGCTGCACGGCCGGGCGGCCGACCTCCGCGTAGAGGCCTTCGAGTCCGCCCGGGAGCACGAACCCCAGCCACCGGCACGCCGAGGTGCCGGTGATACGAAACGCGTGGGGCGTCGCCTTCGGGAGAAAGAGCATGCCGCCCGGCTCCAGGTGGAAGGTATCTTCGCCCGCGCGGTAGGTCATCGTCCCCTGGAGGACGTAGGCGACCTCAGCCTCGCGATGGTGCACGTGTAGGGGCGTCGCGACGCCCGGCGGCTGCGTCACGAGGAGGGCGCCGACCTCGCCTCCCGTCTCAGCGGCCGTGAGCTTCATCTCCATGAGCGCCCCCATCGCCCACATGCCGTCGCCGTCCCCCTCGGACCGGTACACGGGAACCGATCCCGCTTCAGTCGTAGTGCCTGCAGCCATGGCTTCCTCCTTCGTGCGATTGACTGGAATTATATTCCAGTGAGTGGAGGCCTATACTACACATGTGGCAGGACCAGTCAAGGGCGGCCGTCCCCGCGGCACGCGGCGGCGGACGCAGGCCGAGGCAACCAAGCGCGTGATCCTGGAGGCCGCCGCGCGGCTGTTCGCAGATCGGGGCTACGTGGGGACCTCGTTGGAGACGCTCGCCGAAGAGGCCGGCGTCGTCGTGCAGACGATCTACAACGCATTCGGGTCCAAGTTCGGAGTCCTCACGCGCCTCTTCGACATCACGATCGCAGGCGACGAACGCGACGTGCCGCTCGCGGAGCGGATCGGGAAGGACATCCACGACGAGCAGGACCCACGGCGAATCGTGGACCTCCTGGCGGCGCACCTGACGTCCGTGCACCGGCGGATGCACATCGTGAACAGGATCATCTGGACGGCCGTCGCCGTCGATCCGGAGATCGACGCCTACTGGCGGACGAATCGCGACCTTCGCATGTGGGGCTACACGCAGGCGGCAAAGGAACTGCACGCCAAGGGCGGACTCCGTCGCGGGCTGTCGACGGAAACCGCCGCCGCGATCATCTGGTCTCTCGGGAACCCGGAGACGTTTGACTACCTCACGCAGCAACGTTCGTGGAGTGACGCGCGGTATCGCCGGTGGGTTGACGACGCGATGGCCAAAGCGCTGTTGAAGTGAGCCGAACCCGGCGCGCATCCGGCGGGGGCATACCTCCGGTGGCCCTCGAAGTCGAGGCACAAGCCTCGTTCGGCGGTAGACCTCGCGGAGGGACGAGGGTTTGGACATGGGCCCTGACCAGCGACTTCGGGGAAGAAAGTGCGGACCAAGGGCGGACTGCGAATCGTTCATGCCCACGGGTTCACAGCTCACTCCCGAGCGTGTCAGCGGGCCGTGGGAGTCGTCAACTCACCACTCGGTACAGGTGCCAACGGTCGGGGACGCCCTTCAGCACGGGAACGCTGCGGGGGAGCACCCTGCAGGCCACGAAAGCGATTCGGACCGCGGGCGCGGAGCGCGAGTTCCATCCCGCTAACCCATCACCGACGAACCATTCAGGGACACGTTTGGACGCAGACAGTCACTGCGTTACGGTCACGTCGATCGAGCCGGAGCCAGTGCCCTGTGTCCCGTTGATGCCTTCTGCCGTTGCGCTGATGTGATGGGTACCAGGGCGAGTTGCCACTTCCGTAAAGGGTCCGGCGCAGGTCGTAGTCGTCGGTGCCTTGACCACATGGCCCTTTACCTCGTCGCGCCACGTCAGGGTGCACTGCCCGGCGCCAAGCGTGCCGCTCGCGTCCGAGACCGTCGCCGTCACGAGTATCCGATGACCCACTTGTATGTTGGAGCTCGCAGGCACGAGGGAGACTCCCAGCCCGCCGGGAGGCGTAGGCGCCGAACTCCGCCCGCCGGGCTTTGCGTCGGCTGATGCTGTTGAACGGCCCACCAGACCACTCCCCCAACGATCACCGCAATGCTGGTGATCGCCAACAGTTTCTGGCGCGAGCTCGGGATCGAAGGGAACTTGACCGGCCCTGCCTCGACGCCCGACCCGACAATCGCTGCAAGCACACCGACGACACCAAGCAGAACGAGGAGTCCGGCGACCTGCCCCGCATCCATGGTCGGCTGACTCTACCGAACCAGCCCAGCCACTTCATGCGTCCTTATGGGTCCAGGAGGGAAAGAGCGTGATATGCGACGTACCTGAGTTGGACCGTCGACCAGGTGTTCGGAACCGACCGGGCGGTCAGCCGGCGTGGTGCGGCGGAGTCGCATCGGCGTGGATCGGCGCTTCGCCCAGGGGCGGAACGTCACCGCTCGCTGCCTGCTTCACGGCGCGGACGATTCCCTCGTACCCGGTGCACCGGCACAGGTTGCCGGACAAGCCGATCCGGATCTCCTCCTCGGTTGCGTCCGGGTTCTCACGGAGCAGTGCCGTTGCGGACACGAGCATGCCGGGGGTACAGAACCCGCACTGCACGCCGCCCTGCTGAAGGAACGCCCGCTGCAGCGGCGCCGAACTCGTCGTCGCCGGCGAGGCCTTCGACGGTCGTGACCTCCCGACCCTCCGCCTGCAGCGCGAGGTACGAGCAGGAGTTCACGGGCGCGCCGTCGAGCAGCATCATGCACGCGCCGCACTCCGAATCGTCGCAACCCTCCTTGGAGCCGGTCAGGCCGAGCTCCTCGCGGACGGCCATCGAGCAGGCTCACGTGCGGGTCGAGCTCGACCGGATAGGTCGATGCCGTTGACGAGTCAGGGTCGCGGCGACCTTCATCGCTCGCTCCTCAGGTCGCCCCGTGCAGGGCAGGGCTCGCGGGAATCGAGACGGTCCCGCCTCGGGCTCGCGTCAGCGCGGCCGCGATCGCCCGGCGCGCGATGACCTCCGCCATCGCCCGGCGGTAGTCGGCCGACCCACGCACGTCGCTGATCGGGGTCGGCTGCCGCGGCGGCGGCGGCCGCTGCGGCCGCGACGGCCTCCGCGCCACCGTCGGTCCCGTACAGCGCCGCCTTCGGCCTCGGGCACGCGCCGGATCGTCGGTGCGAGCGCGGTGATCGCGATGCGCGCATCGCGTGACTCGGTCACCGTCGACCGTCACGACCGCGGTCGCCCCGACCACCGCGATCTCCATCTGCCGGCGGTACTCGAGCCGGACGTAGCAGGAGCCCGTGCCGGCGGCCGGCGCGGGCACGCTCGAGCGCCACCAGCAGCTCGTCGGCGGCGCGCCGACGTCTGCGCCCGGGACCGGTCCACAGCTCGTCGAGCGCGATCGACCGCTCACCCGTGGGTGACCGAAGCGTGACCGTCGCGCCGAAGCACAGCAGCGGCGCCGCCGGTGTCCATCGCCGGCGAGGCGTTCATCACGTTGCCGCCGATCGTGCCCTGCGCGCGCGTGGCGTGCGAGCCGACGATCGCCGACGCATCGGCGAGCGCCGTGTACCGCGAGTCCGGACGTCCTCGCTCGCCACGATGTCGCGATGCGTCACGAGCGTGCCGAGGCGCAGACCGTCATCCGACGCCTCGATGGCGCGAAGCCCGTCGATCCGATCGATCGCGACGATCGCCTCGGGCAAGCGGCGCCTTCCCCTGGCGGGCCCCGACGACGAGATCGGTCCCGCCCGCGACCGGACGGGCGCCGCCGGCCATGGCCGACAGCGCGTCGTCGACGTTGTCGCCGACGTGAACGACCGCGTCATGCCGACGCCCCCGTCGCCGCCTCCCACACCCGCTCGGGCGTCATCGGGAGCCGCGGCACCTGGCCGGCCGAGCACCTTCGAGATCGCGTTCGCGATCGCGCCCGCCGTCGGGACCTGCGGTGGCTCACCGACGCCCTTCGAGCCGCGCGGCCCGACCGAGTCGTACTCGATCCACTCGACGTCGATCTCGGGCGCGTCGGAGCACGTCAGCAGCTTGTAGTCGAGCAGGTGCGGGTTTCGCTGGCGGCCCTGCGTCGTCGAGCATCGTGCCCTCGGAGAGCGCGAGCCCGACGCCCATCACGACGCCGCCGAGCACCTGCCCGTCGGCGCCCGCGCGGTTCAGGATCCGGCCGGAGTCGTGCGCCGCAGCGACCCTCAGCACGCGGACGACGCCGGTCGCGCGGTCGACCTTCACGTGGGCCGCCTGGGTGATCAGCTGGGGCGCGAGGAACGTTTCGTTGCCGAGCCGTCCGACGCACCCGCCGGTGTCGCCGGTCGGCGTCTCGGGGACCGCGCCCGAGCCCTTCCCGTGAACGGTGCCCATCTCGCCGACGAGGTCGGCGATGGCGACCGACCGATCGGGCGAACCCTTCACGCGCGCGACGCCGTCGGCGAGCTCGAGGTCGCTCGCCGATCGGCCTCCAGCTGCTCGGCCGCGGCATCGAGCAGCTGCTCGCGAACCTCCTGGGCGGCTGCGAGGATCGCGCGGCCGCTGTTGAACGTGGTCTGCGAACCGCACGAGCCCATGTCCCACGGCGCGACGTCGGTGTCCTGGTACAGGATCGAGATGTCGTTCGGGTCGATCCCGAGCTCCTGGCCGACGAACATCGGCATCGCCATGACCGCGCCGCTGCCGTTCTCCTGCGCGCCCGTCAGGATCGTCGCGCTGCCGTCGCCGTTCATCTGGACGTACGCACCGATCGGCGCGGGCATGCAGGGCCACCACCCGACGGCGACACCGATCGCCTCGTCGTCGGGCAGCTCGCGCGCCGTCTCCGATCATCTCGACCGCCCTCTCGAGCGTGTCGCGGACGCCGACCTTCTCGAAGACCTGGCGGGTCGGGCCCTCGACGCCCTCCTCGATCAGCGTGCGGCGGCGGAGCTCGACCGGGTCCATCCCGATCGCGGCGCGCGACCTCGTCCATGTGCTGCTCGAGGCCCCAGCACACCTGCGGCGCCGTCGGTGCGCGCACCGACCCGGACGGCTGGTTGTTCGTGTAGTTCAGGTGCGCCTCGACCTCGATGTTGTCGATCTGGTACGGGCCGCACGCGTGCATCGCCGCCATCTGCCCGAGGAACCCGCCCTCGCCGCAATACGCGCCCTTGTCGAGCACGAGGCTTCGCGCGGCGCGCGACCAGGTGCCCGTCGCGGTTCACGCCGGTCTCGAACTCCATCGACGATGCCCTCGCGGCGCTGCGCGATCGCCTTGAACTCCTCCTCGCGGGAGAACACGAGGCGGACCGGTCGCTTCGCCGCCCGCGCGATCGCCGCGACCTGCGCCTCGAAGTGCAGGTCGCACTTCGCGCCGAAGCCGCCGCCGAGCAGCGGCACGACGACGCGCACGTCCGCCTCGGGGATCGCGAGCGTCTGCGCGACGCCGGCGCGCGCGGCGTACGGCACCTGGGTCGACGACCAGATGGTGACCTTGTCGCCCTGCCACTGCGCGACGACCGCGCGCGGCTCGATCGGCACGCCCTGGGATGCGTCGGAGACGTACCGCCCCTTCACGACCACGTCGGCGTCGCCATCGCGGCGTCGGCGTCGCCCTTCACGATCGTGTGGAAGGCCATCGTGTTGCCGTTCGACGACGATGTTCTCGTCCTTCCCGTACGACTCGAGGTCGGGATGGATCAGCGGCGCGTCGGGCTCCATCGCCGCGACGAAGTCCGTCACGACCGGCAGCGGCTCGTACTCGATCTCGATCAGGCGAGCGGCCTCGGACGCGATCTCCTCGGTGAGCGCCGCGACGCCGGCGACGATCTCGCCCTCGAACCGGACGACGTCCTTCGCGAACAGGTACCGGTCCTGGACGAACCCGCCGAAGCGCACGTCGGGCAGATCGGCCTGCGTGACGACCGCGACGACGCCGGGGAGCGCCTCGGGCCTTCGACGTGTCGATGCTGAGGATCTTGGCGTGCGAGTGATCGGCGTAGCGGAACTTGGCGTAGGCCATCCCGGTGAGAGTGAGGTCGGCCGTGTAGCGCCCGGTACCGGTCACCTTCTCCTTGCCGTCTTGCCGAACGAATCCCACTCGGGGAGCCTGAACCGTCGCCACGGAAACCCCTCCTTCGTCTGCGGCGGCATCCTATTGGAAGACGGTTGCGCGCGCGACACGGCTTCCGCGATCTCTTCGGAGCCCCTTCGGCTTCCAGTGCCCGAGACCGCGCAAACGAGCCCCCGAGGGAGGGTGTCGGCGCCCGGTGCGAGAATCCGGCGGTGGCCGACGAGGCGACGATCCTGCACGCAGACGCCGACTCCTTCTACGCGTCTGTCGAGCAGCGCGACGATCCGGGGCTCCGCGGTCGCCCGGTGATCGTCGGCGGCGGTGTGGTGCTGGCCGCCAGCTACGAGGCGAAGGCCTTCGGCGTCTACACCCCGATGGGCGAGAGGCAGGCGCGACGCCTGTGCCCGCAGGCGGTCGTGGTACGTCCGCGGATGAAAGCGTACTCCGAGGCCAGCGCAGCGATGTTCGAGGTCTTCCGCGACACCACGCCGCTCGTCGAGGGGCTGTCCATCGACGAGGCGTTCCTGGACGTCGGCGGCCTGCGACGGATCGCAGGCCCGCCGACCGACATCGCCGCGCGCCTGCGCGCCGACGTGCGCGAGCGCGTCGGGATCCCCGTCACGGTCGGCGTGGCGCGCACCAAGTTCCTGGCGAAGGTCGCGAGCGGCGTCGCCAAGCCCGACGGCCTCCTGGTGGTACCGGTGGACGCCGAGCTCTCGTTCCTGCACGCGCTTCCGGTCGAGCGGCTCTGGGGCGTCGGCGTCGTCACGGCCCGGAAGCTCCGCGAGCGATCCCTCACCACGGTGGCGGACGTTGCGAGGCTCGACCAACCGGCGCTGGAGGAGATCCTGGGCCGTGCGGCCGGACGGCACATCCACGCCCTCGCTCACAACCGCGATCCCCGGCCGGTGGTGGTGGGCAGGCGCCGACATTCGATCGGCACACAGCGGGCGCTGGGGCGGCGCCGGCGCTTGCCCGAGATGCTCGAGACCGACCTGCTCGCACTGGTCGACCGCCTGGCGCGGCGCCTGCGGGCGGCACATCGCGTCGCCCGGACCGTGACCCTCCGGCTACGCTTCGACGACTTCTCGCGAGCGACCCGCTCGCACTCACTGCCGGAGGCCACCGGCGAGACGTCGACGCTCCTGGACGTCGCGCGAACTCTGCTGAGCGAGGCACTGCCCATGATCCGCGAGCGAGGGATCACGCTGATCGGGCTCACCTTCGGAAGCCTCTCCAACGACGACGCCGTGCAGCTGGCGCTCCCGTTCGACGGCCGGGATCTCGCGGCGATCGACGCGACCCTCGACCGCCTCCGCGACCGCTTCGGATCATCCGTGGTCACCCGCGGGGCGCTCCTTGGTCGAGCCGACGGCCTGCGGGTCCCACTCCTCCCCGATTGACCGCGCGTCCGGCGACCTCCGAGGCTCAACCCAGCGCGCGGACGTGCATGTTGACACGGATTGCGGAGGGACGGGGAGCGGATCGCTTGGAGGCGCTCGACGGGACGCTCGACGTCCGCTCCGACCCGGGTCAGGGAACAACCCTCCTGGGAGCAGTTCCGGTTCGCCCGGCCGCGCCTTAGTGGATGTAGATCTTCACGACGTCGCCGCGAACCACCTCAGCGCCCGGGAGCGGGTCCTGCTTGAAGACCGTCGTCCCGAAGAGCCCGAGGAACGTTGTGTCTGCCGTTTCCACCTTCAGCCCCTTGCTCTTCAAGAGGGCGATGGCGGTGCCGACGTCCATGCGCCTCACGTTCGGCATCGCGAACGGCTTGGGACCCAGGCTCACCGTCACGTCGATGCCCGTGTTGGGGAGGGTGGTGACGGACATCGGCACGCTCTGGGCGGAGATCACCCCCCGGTCGTATTCGGAGCTGTAGCCCGAGGTCACGCGGCCCAGCCGCAGGTGGTGCCGTCTCAGGACCGTGCGGGCGGCCTCCGGGTTGAGCCCCAGCACGCTCGGGACCGGGACCGGCTGGGGCCCGAGCGAGTACGCGAGTGTCACCAGGGAATCGGGGGCGACCTCCGCACCGGGAATCGGCGTGACGTCCTGGACGACCCCCTTTTCGAGACGCGACGAGTACTGCCCCTTGACCACGTGGACCCTCAGACCTTCTTGCAGCAGCCGTTCGCGGGCACTTGCGATCGACCGACCCATGAGGACGGGGATCCGGACGTCGTGCGGCCCGAACATCGTCCACCCCGCCCATGCGCCGGTCGCCGTCAGGATCAGCACGGCGACCACCAACCACGCCACGCCGCCGCGCCGGCGTCCCGTGCGCGTGGCGCGGCCCGGGACGGGACCCGTCCGGTCGTGCAGCGTCGCGCTCGCGTCTGCATGCCGGCCGTTCGGCACGGTGGCCACGCGCGCGCGGACGTCCGCCCCCCTCTCGTTCACCCGCGCCACGAGCGCGCCGAGGGGCTTGCCGGACGCGACGTGCGGACCGGTTCGCTCCAACAACTTCAGCGCTTCCACGGCCGACGCCGGCCGGTGGGCGCGATCCTTCTGGCTCGTCGCCTGGACCCATGCGTCGAGCCCGTCGCCGACTCCGGGGAACGCAGACGGCAGCGGAACAGGGTTCTGCAACTGCATGTTCGCCACGGCGAACGGGGTGGGCCCTGAGAACGGCGTATTCCCGACCAGCACCTCGAACGCCACGATGCCGAGCGAGTAGAGATCGCTCCGAGGATCGACCGGCTCGCCGCTCACCTGCTCGGGCGCGAGGTACTGGGGCGTCCCGATGACGGTCAGCGTTCGTGTGGTCGTGGGGTTCAGGTACGCACGGGCGAGCCCGAAGTCGGCCACCTTCGCCCGGCCGTCGGGGGTGAGGACGATGTTCTCGGGCTTGAGGTCTCGATGAACGATTCCGCGGCGGTGCGCGTGGTCGAGCGCCTGAAGAACCTGACCGAGGATGTCGGTCACCTGGCCTGCCTCGAGACGACCGGTGGCACGCAGAACCTCCCGGAGACTCGCCCCCGGGACGTACTCCATCACCATGTAGTAGGTGCGGCCGGACTCACCCCAGTCATGGACGGCCACGACGTTGGGGTGGTTGAGGCCGGCAGCCGCACGAGCCTCGCGGCGAAACCGCTCGACGAAGCCCGGATCCGCCGAGAGGTTGCGGTGGAGAATCTTGACCGCCACCGGCCGCTCGAGAACCGAGTCCGTCGCGAGGAAAACTTCGCCCGTGCCGCCGGCCGCGATCGAGCGCTCGATCCGGTAGCGCGAGCCGACGATCTCGGCGACGAGGTCGTCGGGGCGCTCGGCAGGTGGCGATGGGAGAAGGGTGCTGGTCATGTCCGGGGTCTGGGATTGGCGAAATCTGCGCAGCGACCCTTCATTGTAGGGAACGTGTGGGAACCTGCCTTTCCTCAATGCGTCTGGCCAGGGCGGAGACGACGAGGGCGACGAAGCCCTTCCCGATGTCCTGTGAGCGGCCTCGAGGGAACAGCGCCGGCGCAGGTCAGGGCTCTTCTCGCGGAGGGACGGGGATTTGGACAACACCTCTGACCAGCGGTTTCGCCCGAGAAATTGCGGACCGTGTGCGGACTCAACCATCGTCGGCCTGTCGCCGGCGTCGGCTGAGTAGGAGTAGCCCGACAGCCGAATGCCCTTCGGGCGCGGTTGGTGGTCTCAGCCAATTCCTCGACCGGTGCAGGTCAGGGGCTATTCTCGCGGAGGGACGAGATGTGACCTCCGGGGACGCTTACCCAGGTACACGCTCTGCCCGGCGCGCTCGCCGAGCCCACAACCCCTTGGAAGGGAGTGGGAGCCTGCGGGATGATACCGACCGTGCATGAAGTGAGCTCCACGACGGCGACCTTCCTGTTCACCGACATCGAAGGATCGACGCAGCTTCTCAAATCCCACCGGGAGCAGTACGCCACGATTCTGGCCGATCACCACCGCATCCTCCGGGATCAGTTCGCCGTGTACGGCGGAAAGGAGATCGACAACCAGGGCGATTCGTTCTTCGTCGCCTTCGCGCGCGCGAAGGATGCCGTGCTCGCCGCCGCCGGCGCCCAGCACGCCCTCGCGAATCACGCCTGGCCGGATGGCGCAACGGTTCGCGTGCGCATGGGGATCCATACCGGGGAGGCGGACGTCGCGGCCGACCGCTACGTCGGGCTGTCGGTGCACCGGGCAGCAAGAATCAGTGCGCTCGGGCACGGTGGCCAGGTTCTCGTGTCCCCGACGACTGCAGGGCTTCTCGAGGACGAGCAGGATCTCCCCGGGAATCACCCTGCGGAGCCTGGGCCAGCATCGGCTCAAGGACATTCCGCGGCCGGTCCAGATCTACCAGCTCGACATCGAAAAGCTCCGAACCAACTTCCCGCCACTCGTCAGTGAGCCCCGTCCCTCGAAGCGTCCGAGGTGGGTCGCACTGGCTCTCGTTTCGATTGTGCTTCTCGCCGTCGCGGCCGCCCTGATCGCCCGCCCCCGGCCGCGCAACCACAGCGTGGCCCCGCCGACGATTCTGCCGAACAGCCTCGTGCGCTTCGATCCGAAGACGCTCAAGCCTGTTGCCGTGTACCCGGTAGGAGCCGCCCCCGGCCTCGTGCTCTCGTCGGGCGGGTACGTCTGGGTCGCGCACTACGGGCGCTCAGACGCAGTGGTCGTCACGGTCCGCAACGCCGGAGATCGGACGCTCACCCGGGTCGACCCCAGGACGGGCCAGGTCACGGTCGTGGGCGGAGGCCTCGCGCCTTGCGGGATGGCCGCCGACCCGTCGGGTGACGTCTGGGTCGCCAACTGCTTTGCCGGTGCGGCTCGGAACGACAACGTCGTGCGAATCGATGCGAAGACGCTCCAATTCAAAGAGACATGGCCCGTACCCAGTAAAGAGGGCTACTTCCGTGGGATGGTTTTCGGAGGGGGCCACCTATGGGTATCGGACGCCCTGGGCCAGTCCGACTACCGGCAGTGGACGGTCACGCGCCTCGACCCGGGGACGGGCGAGCGACACACAACGCCCATCGACGGCCCGGCGGGCTTCATGGCGTGGGCGGAGGGGTATGGCGATCTCTGGATGAATGACTTCGCCGCCGGTGCCGTCCGCCGGCTCGACCCCTCGACCGGGCGAGTCGAGACCATCCCGAACGTCGGGGTCAATCCCGTGTCGCCCGTGGTGGACGGCGATACGGTGTGGGTCGGCGACTGGAGTACGCCGCAGGTCGTCCGTCTCCCTGCCGTCGGGCGGGGCACCCCGCATGCAGTCCTGCTGCCGACCGCGGCAACGAACTATCCGAGCGCGGTCTGGCAGATCGATGCGGGCGCGGGCAGCATCTGGGCCGCGGCACCCAGGTTCCACGCGCTCTATCGCATCGACCCGAAGACCAACGCCGTGACGCGCATCCCGGTCCCGTACCTCCCGAGCGGAGTGGCGGCGGACGACGACGCGATCTGGGTCACCGTGCGAGGAAACAGGAGTGGCTGAGGGGCGGCGAGGCTGTGGCGCTAAGGAGACGGCATCGGACTCATTCCGGACCGATGCAGGTCAGAGGCCATTCTCACGGAGGGACGCGGCAAGGCCTTTGTCAAGCTCATGCGTCCAGGGGCAAGGAAGGAGCGAGCCAAGCCCGAGCTACATCTGGGCGCAATCCGTCGTCATGACTGTGGCCTCGGACCCGCCATCGCGGCCTCGACCGCGGCCTTCGTCGCTTCGTCCGCCCAGTCGATCGACCGAACGACGTCATTGCCGACCACCCACGCGTCGTGGCCTGGCGGGATCGAGTATGCGTCTCCAGGCCCGAGGTCGATCTCACGCCCGTCGTCCATCTCGAAGTGCATCCGCCCTTCCAGCAGGATTCCGGTGTGGGGCATCTGGCAGCTGGATGTGCCGAAGACGGGCTTCCACTCGTTCGACCAGCGCCACCCCGGGTCCAGTTCGCCCCTGACGACCATGGTGTCCCCGACGTAGACAATCTTGGCTCGGCTGAGAGGCAGCTCCGGAGCTTCATCAGGCGAGTCGATGTTCTTCACCACCAGATCCATTGAGGATCCCTCCTTCCGGGTCGACGACACGCACAGGCTAGGCACGGCAGCCGAACGCAACATGAGGAGTTCTCCCTAGGTTCCGCGCGACGCCTCGGCCGCCCCGGCCGTCAGGGGGAGCCTCAGGGTGCGCTGATGAGCCCGTTCTGCATCGCGAAGAGCGCGGCCTCGGCGCGGCTGGAGACGCCGATCTTGGAGTAGATCCTTTCGATGTGATTCCCGACCGTCTTGGGAGAGATACCGAGCCTGTGCGCGATCTGCTTGGTGGCCGCACCTCGGGCGGCAAGCTCCAGGATCTCCAGCTCGCGAGGGGTCAGCCCGGCCGTCGCGCTGCGACGCCGCCGCACCGCGTGTCCCGCCGCCTCCAGGACGGCGTCTGCTCCTGTCCCGTCCGCCTCGCCATCGAGGGCCATCCTTCTGAGCTCGCGGGAGGCCTCCGAGCGCGACAGCGCGGGCGGTGCGGACGAGCCTCGAGCATCGCGTGGTAGCGGTCGGCGCAGGCGAGTACGCGCCCCATCAAGGGGATCGTTTCCCCGGCAATCCCTCGCGGATACCCGGTGCCGTTGGGGTTCTCGTGGGCTGCGGATGCCACGGGTGCCAGGTGCGCGAGGCTCCCCGCGCGCCGCAGCACGCGGTCGGTGTAGTACGCGTGGATGCGCATTCGCTCCCACTGGTCGTCGTCGAGCGGCCCCCTCTTGTCCCAGATCGTGTTGGGAACGCCGGCTCGGCCGATGTCGTGCAGCAGGGCGGCGTTCCGGGCGGTCGCGACCCCGGCTTTCGACAGTCCCATCCCCCGGGCCGCCCGTTCTGTGAGATCGGCAACCCCCCGTGAGTGCCCCGTGAACCACGGCGACTTCAGATCGGAGTAGTCGGCAACGAGCTCAAGGGCCACCGCAAGCTCGTTCTCCGACAGAGCCTGTTCGCGCCGTAGGACATGACGAAGTCCCAGGCGGACAACTCTTGGAGATACCGCGAGCAATGACGGGCCAGCCCGGCACCACTCCTCGACGAGCCCCGGATCGACTGAAGACATACCTCGCGGAGGGACGGGGACTTGAACAACAACCATTTCTGCTGGTAGATGACCTTCTTTCCATGGGGCAGACTGCCCCATGGGGCACCGGGAAGGGACTGTCGAGTCCGACCGATCTCAACAGCATGTGAGCATTCCTCGCCAGCGTGTCGCAGTTCCTCATCCCGCGATCAGCCTCTCTTGAGTTGCCTGGATGGCATCATGGAACCGCTCTGCGGTCGGAAGACTGCCGGAAGCACGCCGAGGAGGGTTCGACGCGGATGAACGGATCGACGGAAGCACCGGGGTTCATCCTGCAGCTCCGGACCACGCTGGAGGCTCCGCCCGCGAATGTCTTTCAAACGCTGAGCGACGCGGACGAGATCAGGCGCTGGTTCGGCCCGCAGGGGTATACGCCGACCCACGTCGACCTCCACCTCCGCGTGAACGGCACCTACCGGATCACGATGAGGCCGCCGGAGGGCGAAGACTTCCACATCCGGGGCGTGTTCAGGGAGGTCCTGCCCGCCGAACGGCTCGCGTTCACGTTCGTCTACGAGGAACCTGGTCCCGACGACGTCGAGACGCTGGTGACCCTGACGTTGCGTGAGCCGACCACCGGCTCGACCGAGCTGGCCCTTGAGCAGAGCGGCTTCGCGACCGAGGATCGCCGGGAGCTCCACCGCGTCGGCTGGACGGACAGCTTCGAGCGCCTTGGTGCGCTGATCGCACCGCCGCCATGACCCACCAGCCGTCCCCTTCGCAAGGCGTCTTTCTCGCGGAGGGACGGGGATTTGAACCCCGGGGACGGTTACCCGCCCACACGCTCTCCAGGCGTGCCCCTTCGTCCGCTCGGGCATCCCTCCGGGGCAGATTCTACGGGGCGGGCCGAACCGGCGGCGGCAGGCGATGTGGGATCAGGCCGGCCGGTAGGCTGCACCGTCCGAATACAAGTGGCCGCCGTTCCCGATCGACCATCCGCCCCAGACGATCATCCGGGTGCCGGTCCACACGACCTGGGGGAAGGTGCGCCCGCGCAGCGGCGACGGCCGGAGCGCCGACCACCGGCCGGTGGCCGGGATCGAACGCCAGGCCGTGCGGCGGTGCCACGAACTTCCCGCCGACGAGTGTCTCTCCGCCCCACACCAGCATCCGATGTCCGGTCCACACGGCAACGTGCCCCATCCGAGCTTGCTCCATCGGGGGCAGGTTCCGCCAGCGATTGCTGGACGGACTGTAGGCAAGACCGCT
Source organism: uncultured Actinomycetota bacterium (assembly GCA_963770955.1). Taxonomy (GTDB): domain Bacteria; phylum Actinomycetota; class UBA4738; order UBA4738; family UBA4738; genus DASPTB01. Next base: position 552,705 of record CAVYRK010000003.1, on the reverse strand, counting down.
TGCATAGAGCTTCGGGTGCACGCCCCACGTCCTGTACCCACCGACGACGAGGACCTCGGTACCGTCCCACACGATCGATGCGCCGCCGCGCGGCGCGGGCATCGACGGGATGCTCCGCCACGTTCGGGTGGTGGGGTTGTACGCGGCCCCGTCGGTGAAGATGTTGCCGTCCGCGTCGTTGCCCCCGACCACGACGAGTTCCTTCCCGGTCCAGACGCCGGCGGCCCGACGGCCGCTCAGCGGCGACACGGGGAGAACCCGCCACGTGTTCGTCGCCGGGTTGTAGCTCGCGCCGTCAGCCTCGTCCCCTCCGCAGCACCCGCCGCCCCAGGCGATCACCAGGCGCCCGGTCCACACCATGATCGGGCTGGCGCGCCCCGGGATCGGCGCGCTCGCGATGCGGTGCCACCGGTTGGCCGCGGGGTCGAACGCCGCAGCGCCGGCCCCCCAGTCACCATCTCGGACCCGGTCCACACGGCGCTGTTCGCGCCCTGCCCGGCGAACGTGCCGGTCGGGGGCGACGGAAGCCTTCGCCACGTGCGCGTCGCCGGGCGGTAGGCGGCGCCCACCGAGTCGCCGCTCCCGTTGGTCACGGCGAAGATCAGCATCTCGGATCCCGTCCACACGCTGAACTCGACGGGCGAGCTTTCGATCGGCGCGGCCGGCAGGAGCGCCCACGTCCCCGCGGTCGAGCGATGGCTCGTGGGCGACTTCGGCGGGGACGTCGATGCGGTCGTGGGTGGCCCGCCGATCGTGGGGGTCGTGCCCCCCGGCCCGCTCGCCGCCGGATGGGCCGGGCCGGCGCACGACGAAGCGAACAGCGTCACGGCCGCGCCCAGAACGACCGCTCCCAGCCCCGGAGTTGCCGCACGCCTCGACCCAAACACGCGCATGCTCATCGGAGTCCTCCTCTTCTCATTCGACTCCATGGTGCGCCGTCTCGGTCGCCCGAATCGGCGGCAATCGGCCCTCGATCCATGGGCCCGATCGCGCGGGAGGTTTCCCGGATTGATGGCGGAGGAGGCTTCTACGAGGCCGGCTCGGCGGCCGGCGTGACCTCCAGGCGATCCAGGTCGTCGTGGTCCTCCCGACGGAGCCACAGCGACGCGGCACCGTCACGAACCCCAACGACCGCCGGACGCCCCAGCCGGTTGTAGTTGCTGGCCATCGAATACGTGTAGGCCCCCGTCGACGCGACCGCGAGCAGGTCGCCGCGCCTCGGTTCCCGATCCAGCAGGACGTCGCGGGCCATGATGTCGCTCGTCTCGCAGTGCTTCCCCACCACCGTCACGGTCACCGGCTCCACCGGCTCCCCCGGTTGCGGCACGCCGGCCAGCACCATCGTGTAGCGGGCCCCGTAGAGCATCGGCCGGATGTTGTCCGACATGCCGCCGTCCACGGCGACGAACGTCGTCACGCCGGGCGTCTGCTTGACGGTGCCCACCGTGTAGAGCGTGAGGGCCGCGTTCGCGACCACGGACCTGCCCGGCTCGACGATCACCTCCGGCACCGTCACGCCGTGCGCGGCGGCGGCCTCCGTGATGCTCGCCATGATCGAGGCGGCGACGTCGGCGATCGCGGGCGGCTCCTCCTCCACGTACCGGACGCCGAACCCGCCCCCGACGTCCAGAACGTCCACGGCGGCACCGAGTTCGGCCCGGATCGAGCGCGCCAGGTCGAAGAGCACCTCGATCGTTCGAGCGTATGGGCGCTCGGACAGGATCTGCGAGCCGATGTGCGCGTGGAACCCGCGGAACGACAGGTGGGGCGCCGCGCAGGCGGCCCGCACCGCCTCCAACGCGAGCCCGCCGTCGATGGGCGTCCCGAACTTCGAGTCCAGCTCCCCCGTCTCGATGAACGAGTGCGTCCCGGCAGTCACGCCCGGGATGACGCGCAGGAGCACGTCCTGGCGAACGCCGGCCGCCGCCGCGGCCGCGTCGACGCGGGCGACCTCGGCGAGGTGATCGATGCTGATGAGCCCGACGCCCGCGCGTACGGCCGCTTCGATCTCGGCGTCGGACTTGTTGTTGCCGTGCATGGAGATCCGTGCGGGGTCGGCTCCCGCGCGCAGGCACGCCGACAGCTCGCCGCCCGTCGACGCCAGCAGCCCCATGCCCTCGTCGAGCGCCGCGCGGATGACGGGCCGCGCCGTGAACGCCTTGACCGCGTACAGGGCCCGCGGGAACGCGGATGCGAACGTCCGGCAGCGTTCCCTGACGTGATCCTCGTCGAACACGACCAGCGGGGTGCCGAACTCGGCGGCGAGGTCCTCGGCCGCAACGCCCGCGATCTCCAGACCGTGTTCCCCGAAACCCGCGTGTGCAGGCCAGGGCGGCCCCGGAACGAGTGTCACGAGAGGGCCGTGGATCCGGGCGGGCGGAGCGTGCGACTCACCTGCCGAGTGTTGCGCCGGGGCCGTTGGTCGTCAACGACGCCCGGGGGGCGTCAGCGCCAGTCGACGTCGCCCTGGTCCAGGATGACCGCGACGTACTCCAGGTCCCCGCGCGGCTCCCACTCGACCATGATGCCGAGGCGGCGGCTCGCCTCTGCCTTGGCGTCCTCGGGGGTCCAGGCTCGGAACTCGCCCCGGATGTCGCCGTCCACCCGCAGCATCCAGCCGTCCTGCCCCTGTCGGATCTGTGCCTGCATGCCGATCCTCCTGTGCCCGCGCTCCAACCCAGGTCTTCCGATGCAAGGATGCATCGGCCGGGCCGGGACCGGCATCGGGCATTGGCCCATGCCTGCGGCCCCGTTCGGGCTACGTCGAAAGTCCGGACGGGCGGTGTCAGCGCGAGGCAATCACGATCAGCGCGACGCCTGCGGCGATCAGGACGGCGTAGAGCGCCCACCAGAACAGCCGCTCCCGCGAGGAGGGCCGCGGCGCCTTGGGTCGCGGCCGGATGTAGGGACGCGGCCTTCGGAGCCGAAGGCGCGGCGGGGTCCTCCGCCGGTACCTACGTCCGTAGCTCATACCCCAACTACATCACAGAGCGAAGGGGGGCCGTCACCGGCCCCCCTTCCGTTCCTCTCCTGCTTCTGCGCCCGAAACGACGCCGGTCGACCCCTACGTCTTCAGCAGCTGGATCGAGTGCGGGAGCGCGCCTGCGTACGCGAACGTGTGCGAGCCGTCTCCGGCCGGAACCTCGTTGGTCACCTTGATCACGACGTCGTAGTTGGGGCCGACGATCCGCCCGAAGTGCGACCTGAACCTGATCAGTCCCGTCTGGCCCTGGTGCACGATGAATTGACCGATGTTGATGCCATTGATGAGGATGTCCCAGTCGACCTCGCTGCCGCCGGTCAGGCTGTTGGTCACGACGTCCAGCTTCAGGATCGCGTGCCTGATCGCCCCGGGACCGTGGATGGTCTGGGTGACGCTGTCACCCCGCGACGCGGACCAGAAGTAGCCACACTCGGTGCCGTTGATGAAGCCGACACTTCCCACGACTGTCGAACTGCTCGACGGAAACGCGGCTGTGGTGCCAACCGAGTTCGTCGAGGCATATCCCGGCGTTACCGCCAGGAGCAGAAACGCGACGACGGCCACCAGGCCGATACCAGCAAACGCTCTGCGGCGCACTGGTATCCCCCTCTCGCTCGACGCTCCGGCCAGGTTCTGACCAGAGCGCGAGGCTACACCAGACGAGCCGCTCGGCGGTAGGGGTGGGATTTGAACCCACGAGAGGGTTGCCCCTCTAGCGGTTTTCGAGACCGCCGCCCTCGGCCAGCCTAGGCGACCCTACCGGCGAAAATCCTACAAGCAGCCGGTCGGAAGGCCACGACTACCTCGAGGTGCTGGGGTGGAACTGGGGTGCCGGCTCCTGCCGGCGTTCCCCCGTGACGCGAGGACGCAGAAGGAGGACCAGGATCAGCCCGCACAGGCCGGCGACGGCGATCGCCGTGCCCGCACCGACGACCTCGGCCAGCGCGCCGGCCAGGGCGAAGCCGAGCCCCTGGGAGGTCATGACGCCGGCGGTGTTCAGCGTCATCATGCGGCCGAATCCCCGCTCCGGAGCGACGTCCCGGACGAGGGCGTCGACGCCCAGCCCCCACATGCCGCACATGCCGGCCAGGACCAGGAGCGGGATCGCCGCAGCGAGCGGCGGCCGGCCGGCGAAGACCAGGTACGGCACGAGCGACCCGGCCGCTGCGACCCCGACCAGCCGGCGGAGACGTTGCGCGCCGATCCCCCAGACCGCGATCAGGTCGCCCACGATGATCCCCACCGGGAGCGCGCCGAGCCACAACCCCACGAAGGCGGGAGGGGCGCCCTGCCCCGCGACGTAGGGGGCCGCCAGGGCCTCGGGCGCGACGGCGCACATCGGCACGAGCCACCCGAGGAGCAGCAGCCGGCGGAGCTCGGCGTGCGCGAGGATCCGCCGCACGCCTCGGAGCGAGTCCCTCAGGAGCGGCGTTCTCTCCGCCGGGTCGGCGATGGCGTGGAGGCGAAGCCCCACGCGCATCACGCACGCGGACAGGAGAAACGATGCGGCGTTCACCAGGATGGCGCCCCGGGGGCTCAGGGCGACCAGCAGGACACCGCCGACGGCGTTGCCGACGATCTGTGCGGTCTGGCCGGTGATCCGCAGCAGGGATCGCGCCGGAACGTAGGACGCCGCCGGCACGATGGCGCGCACCAAGCCGCCGCGCGTTCCGGTCGACAGGCTGGTGAGCGTGGCGGTGCAGAACAGGAGGGCCAGGAGTCCCGCGATCGGCATCCCCGGGAGCGCCATCGTCGCGGTCAGGACCATCGCCCCGAGGTCGAGGGTGATCAGCAGACGACGGGGCGGCACCCGGTCGACGATCCCCGAGAGCAGGGTGCCGCCCACCAGGTAGGGAAAGAAGCCGAAGGCGAAGGTGAGGGCGGCGAGGAATGGCGACCCCGTCCGCTGGTACACGAGCACGGTGAGGGCCACGGCAGAGACGCTCGATCCCGTGATCGTGACGGCCGTCGCCACGAAGATGGCCCGGAACTCGCGGGAGCGGAGGGCCTCCCGGTAGGGCCCGCGGCGTGTCTCGGTCTGGCTCACGACACGATCGTCCGGGGAAAGGGTTCCCGCCACAAGAGATTCGCTCAGGGGCGTATCTTCTGGGCATGACCACACTGGTTCCGGAGGGGCCGGCCGACCTCCTGGCCGTGCGTTTCGCCTGGTCACCGATCTGGGAGACGCTCCACGCGGTCCGGACGTTCGTCGATCCGCGACACCGCCCGTACCACTCGGCCTGGCACCCCTGGTGGCCGACGCCGCGGCCGGCATCGATCTCGCGCCCCTGTTCGCGGTCAACCCCCGGCAGGGGTTCACGCCCGACTTCCTGACGCCGCCGCCGACGGTTCCCGACCCCTCGTTCAGAGACCAGCTGGACGAGGTTCGGGCCACGCCGGCCGATCAGATCGCGGTCGAGCTGCGGCGCTGCCGGGACGGACTGACCGACCCCGGAGCCCGTGAGGAGGTCGACCGCATGCTCGCGGACCCGGCTGCGGCCCGCGACCTCCTCGCCGAGCGCACCCGAGACGTGTGGGAGCGAATCGTCGCGCCCTTCTGGGCTCGGGTGCGACGCCTCCTCGACGCCGACATCGCCCAGCAGTCCAGGGAGCTCTCCCGGCGGGGGTTGGGCCCGATGATCGACGGCATCGACAGCCGGATCCACTGGCGCGACCAGTCTGTGGTCGTCGACGACGGCAGCGAAGCGCGGGTTTCGCTCGGCGGCCGTGGTCTGGTGCTGATGCCGAGCGCGTACGTGTGGCCGTCGGTAGTCGCGATCGTCGACACGCCCTGGCAGCCGACCATCGTCTATCCCGCGCGGGGAATCACCGATCTCTGGCAGCAGCCGCCGACGCCGCCACATGCGCTCGTCCGGCTGATCGGCAGGACCCGGGCGCTGTTGCTGACCAGCCTCGACCAGCCGACGTCGACGAGCACGCTCGCCGCCATCCTCGGATACAGCGTGAGCGGCACGTCGGGACACGTGATCGCGCTTCGCGACGCCGGCCTCGTGTCGGGGACCCGTCACGGCCACGAGATCAGATACGTGCGAACGCCGTTGGGGACGAAGCTCACGCACGCCCGGCGGGAACCCTGATGACGAGCAAACCCCGTCCGCGCGCCACGATCGACGTACCTACCCGGCCGCTCCACTCACGTCGGCTCGTGCCGCGCGCCGGTCCTGACGTCCATACCGGTACCGGTACAGCGTCCATGCCACCGGTCCGGCCAGCAATGGCAGCCAGTACGAGACCAGGCGGTAGGCCAGCGTCGCGACGACCGCCTTGCCGGCGGGGATGCCCGCCGCCACGAGCGTCGCGGTGAGGCCCGCCTCGACGAAGCCCAGCCCCCCCGGCGTCAGCGGGATCATCCCCAACACCGCGGCGGCCACGTAGGCGAGGATCACGATCGCCGGGCGCGGGTTCGAGTGCACCGCCGTCAGCGCGGCGAGCAGCGCGAAGTAGTCGAACACCCAGTTGCCCGCCGCGGCCAGAAGGGCGATCCACCATTGCTTCCCCAGGGTGGCCCGAATCCGATTACGGGTCGTCACCAGCCGGTCCGGCAGTCCCGGCCGCTGACTCAGCGGTTCCTCAGCGGGGGCAATCGCCAGGTAGCACCACTCGATGGCCCGACCGATCAGTCGCAGCACCGCGTCGATGGTCAACAAGCACGGTCCCCGCCGCCACGAACAGCACGAACACGACGGCTCCGAGCATCGCCGCCCTGACCAGGCCATGATCCACAGCCGCGCCGCCGATCACCGTCGGGATGCTCACGAGAGGCAGCGCGGTGAGCGTTGCCGTGCTGATCAACGAGGCCGCAGTCAGGCCCGAACCCACCGTCGCCGAGTCGAGCCCTCGATCGGTCAACAACTTGTACTGGAGCGCGCCTCCGGCGGCGGCCCCGGCCGGCACGATCCGGCCGAATGCGTTGCCGCTCAGCTGTGCGGTCGCGACCAGGAAGATACGGCGGGTTCGCAGCAGGACGGCCTGCAGCACCCAGATGCACGCGAAGCTCACCGCCTCCAGCACCACCATGAGAACGATCCACAGCGGCGACAGTCGAGCGCAGATCGGGGAGGGCCGAGAACGCCTTGATGAGCTCGGGCCACACGACATAGAGGGAGATCCCGGTGACGGCGAGCATCAGCACTCGGGTCGTGATTCGCCGACGCAGCGTTCCCTGTCCGCCGCCTCGACCGTTCGGGTTGGAAGCGGGTCCCTCCTGTGACTGATCGCCGGGGATCATCGTTGCATCTTCGCAGTTGCCTGCCCGCTGCTCGCTCGACGTCAATCCGTGCAGGTCACGGATGCCGGGTCGGTACGGTGGAACAGGTGGGCGCGCGTGGGAGTCCTCTCGGTGTGTGTCGTCGAATCCTCCTCGTCACGGCGATGCTCGCGCTGGCGAGCTGCACACCCGCACCTCCGCGGGTCGACGCGCCGCGAACGTCCGTCAGGCCCGTCCCTCGCACGCCGTCGCCTGCCGGCACGGTCACGTCCGCGCTCCGGCTGACGCTGTCGGGGTCGCAGGTGGTCGCCGGCGCGTGCACCCGGGCGGATGTCGCCCTTTCCGGGGGCGGCCGCGCCGACGTCACGCTCGAGGCACGCGGAGGCACGCGCGATGCGTTCACGGTCCGGGTCATCGACGGGCACGCCACCAGGCGAATCTGCGAAGGGTGGGCCGGCCGGCGGGTGCTTCAGATCCGCGCGACCGCGGCCGGGTCGGCTCGGCCCTCCGATCCGGTGACCCTCCATGTCCGGCCGGCCGCATGGATGCTGGACGTCCAGCGACTGATCGGCCGGCGACAGATGTCGGTGGCCGTGGACCCGGCCGGCACGATCGCCTTCGCACACGAGGGAGACGTGGGACGCGCCCCCGCGTCGAACGAGAAGCTCCTGCTGTCGATGGCGTTGCTCGATCGGTTCGGCCCCGCCTACCGGATCCCCACCGTCGTTCGGGGCGGGGCGCCGCGGGCCGGAACCGTCCACGGCACCCTGTGGCTCGTCGGTCACGGTGATCCGGAGCTCGGACCGGCGGGGATCGAGCGGATGGCGCTCGCGCTCCGCGCACGGGGGGTGCGCCGTGTGCAGGGATCGGTCGTCGGGATCTCGTCCACGTTCGATCGAAAGCGGTGGGCGACGGGATGGCACCGGATCGCCCTCCGGTTCGTGGGGCTGCCGACCGCGCTCACGTTCGAGAGCAACGCCGACTCGTCTGGATACGTCCTCGACCCGGAACGCCGGGCCGCCGCGCTGCTCACACACGATCTCCGGTCGATGGGCGTCCCCGTCAGCGGCTCGCCCCGGGTGTCGGGCGGGGATCCCCGCGGCCGAGGCCTCGCGAAGACGCTCTCGTCGCCCCTGCGAGCCATCCTTCGGCGACAGAACACGAACTCGGTGAACCTGGACGCGGAGGTGCTGGGGTCGATGCTCGGTGACGCCACCTACGGGTCACCGGGGTCGATCGCCAAGGGCGCCGCCGCGATCCAGGCCTGGACGGCGGCCCGAGGGGTTCGCGTCGTGACGCACGACGGATCCGGGCTGTCCTACGCCGATCGCGTGAGCGCCGACGCGGTCGCGACGCTCTTGCGCCTGGCCACGGAGCGGACGTGGGGCGAGGCCCTCCGATCGACGCTGCCTTCGCCGGGCGAAGGAACGTTGGCGGGACGCCTCGCCGGCGTCCGGGTGCGCGCCAAGACGGGAACGCTGCTCGGCAGGGTCTCGGCCTTGTCGGGATGGGTGTGGCTTCAGCGCACGCACCGCTGGGCCACGTTCTCGATCCTGTCGCGCGGCCTTCCCAAGGCCCAGGCGGTTCGCCTCGAGGACTCGATCGTGCGTACGGTGGCGGCGTGGGCGTAGACACAGCCCCGAGGCGGCGGTCCGTCGTGCCGCCGCGTTTCGTGGGGGCGGCGATCGCGACGACCGTTGTCTGCGCCCTGGCCGCGGGTTGCACGGGGAGCGCGAACGGCCAAGCCGTCTCCGAATCGCCGGCGACGACGCACGCCGTGCGGTCTCCCGGGAGCGCTCCATCGATCTCTCCGGCCACGCCGGCACCGGCGCTCGCGTGGACGCCGATCGGGTTGCCGCCCGGCTTCGCCGATCGCGTTCGCCATCTCGCCGGCGTGCGTGCGGTGCTCCCCTTCGTCGGGGGAACCGTGTGGCTGACCGGCTCGCGATCGGCCGCGGGAGCGGTCGTCGACGCCCCCCCGCCGGGAATGGCGATTCCGCTCGAGCTCGCCGCTGCCTCTCCCGGCGGCCTCGCCTCCTTTCTCCCCGCGGCCGATCGCCCCCTGCTCCGTGGGCTGGCGGGCGGCAAGGCGATCCTCGGGCAGACCTCCGCCCGGCTTCGGCACCTCGGGCCGGGCGGCGTGCTCGAGTTCGGGACCCACCGCGTCGTCGTGGCCGGCGTGGTCCCGGATGCGGACGTGGGAGCCCACGAACTGCTGGTCTCCACACGCGAGGCCGCCGTGCTCGGGGTCAGAAGGCAGCTCTACCTACTGGCGCAGCCGGCGGCGGGGGCGTCGTGGCCGGCGATTGCTCGCCGGATCGAAGCGGTCGTGCCCGCCGGCGTCCGGCTGCGTCTCCGTGCTCCGGGACGCGCCATATACCTGCGGCAGGCCGACGCGGTGCTTCCCCCGGTGATCATGAAGGCCGTGTTCGGCGAGTTTGCCGCGAACCCGAGCTCGGTCAGGCCGGGTGGCTGGTTCACGATCGATCCGTCCTGGGTTCGCGCCCACATCGAGACGGCACGCGTCCCTATCCTCGGGTCGGTCACCTGCAACCGGGTGCTCGTGCCGCTCGTTCGCGGCGCGCTCCGGGAGCTCGCGCGACGCGGCCTGTCCTCACTGGTCCGGGTCGGCGAGTTCGCGGGCTGCTACGCCCCCCGCTTCATCCCGGGATCGCCGGGGCGCAGCATCTCCCACCACGCATGGGGCGCCGCCATCGACATCAACGCGGCGGCCAATCCGTTCGGGGGCACGCCCCACCAGGACCCGCGCCTGGTGGCGGTCTTTCGGCGTTGGGGCCTCACGTGGGGTGGCCGGTGGCTGGTTCCCGACGGGATGCACTTCGAGTTCCTCTGTTCCCCGCCGGCGCTGCAGCCCTCGCGCGGTCCGGCGTGTGGTCACTGACCGAACCCCGAGAACCCCCACGTCCATCCGGTGCGGAACCCACGTACCTCTTGTCGTGAGCCGTGCGGCGCGGGCGATGCCCCGAGTTGCGGTCGCGGCGTTCCTGGTGCTGGCGACCGCCTGCTCGCAGGGGTCGCCCGCGTCCGCGCCGGCGAGCTCCACGACCGCGGGGGCGCCGTCGCCAACTCCCTCTCCCAGCCTCCCGGCGCTCGAGCCGCTCGCCGAGCGGTGCGGCACCCCCGATGCCTCCTCGTCCACGTTGTGGTTCCCGGCGCGGGACGGGGCCCCGCTGGACGGGGCCGTGATCGGCAGCGGACCGGTCGGCGTGGTCCTCGGGCACCAGTACCCGGCGGAACTCTGTGGCTGGTGGCCGTTCGCCGTCTACCTCGCGCGCCACGGGGTGCGCGTGTTCCTCTTCGACTTCCGCTGCATGGGACAGTCGCCGTGCCCGGGGACGGACAAGAACGGATCCGACGTCGACGACATGCTCGGCGCCGCCGCGGCGCTTCGCAATCAAGGGGCGAAGAAGGTCTTCTTGGCGGGGGCGTCGCTGGGTGGGACCGTCGCGATGATGGCGGGGCCGGAGCTCTCGCCGCCGCCCGCGGGCGTCGTGAGCTTCTCCGGCGAGGCCGATCTGGGGTACCTCGCCGGCGGCTTCACGCGCCTGGACGCGCTGTCGGCGGTCCCTCGCCTGCGCGCCCCGTTCCTCCAGATCATCGCGAAGGGCGACCAGGCGATCAGCGTCCCCGATGCCAGAAGGCTCGAGGCGCGGGCCGGTTCGAGCGACAAGCGGCTCGTCGTCCTGCCGCCCGCGTTCGGCCATGGGTGGAACATCGTCACCACGGGCGACGGCTCACCGACCTCGATCGCGCCGATGGTGCTCCACTGGATCCAGATGCACGCGCACGGGTGAGCCGCCCCGGCCCTTCGCGGCCCCGCCTGTGGTGATTTCGTAACCGCCCGGCAGAACGGGCCGGCTTCATGCACGCTTGATCGTGCGCTCGGAGCGGAAGCGCGGCGCGGACACCGTCGACGAATCGCGGACGGCCTCGCGGCCTCGGACGTTCGTCGCCCTGGTGGCATGTCTCGGCGTGGTCGCCGCCTTCTTCCTGATCCGGCCGGCCCTCGTCCACGGCGCCTACTACGGTCCCCGCTCGGACACGGCGTACAGCGACTGGTTCCTGGTCGCCCTCTGCTTCATCCCCTACGGGCTCGCGATCCACGACCACCGGCGTGGGCGCCGGGTGCCGGCCCGGCTCCTGTTCTGGAGCGCGGTGGCCCTGTACGCGGTGCTGATCCCGGCGCCGGCGCAGCAGTCGCAGGACCTCTACCAGAGCCTGCTGTACGGGAAGATGGCGCTGCACGGACACGACCCGTACGTCGTCGCCGCGGCCACCCTGCGCGACCCCTGGCACGCGTGGACGAAATGGAACGACACGTTGTCGGTCTACGGTCCCGTCTGGACGATCCTGTGCGCCGCGGCCGTCGCCGTGGCCCGCAGCAACCTGACGGCCGCCTTCCTGCTCATGAAGGCGATGACGGCCACGTGCGCGATCGTCTGTGTGTCGGCGCTTGCGCGCGCCACGGGCGGTGCCCAGGGCCGGGCAACGGCCGGCATACGGCACGACGCCGGGTTCGTCGTCCTGGCGTTCGCGCTGAACCCCCTGGTGGTTTTCTCGGTGGGCCTCGGCGCGCATCCGGACATCGTCGTGGCCGCGTTGGTCGCCGGCGCGGTCCTCGCCGAGCAGCGCCGGAAGGACGTCATCACCACGGTGCTGCTCGTCCTGGCCGCCCTGGTGAAGGCCTACGCGGCGCTGGTGCTGATCGCCTGGCTCATCGCGCTGGTACGGCGCCGGGGCTCCCGGGCGCTGGTCGCGCACGCGTCCCTGTGCGCGGCCGCCGCCGTCGTCGCCTATGCGCCCTTCTGGAGAGGGCTTCGGACCTTCGCCGGCCTGCGGGCCGTCGGCCGGCTCGCCTCGGCCTCGTTGACGGGCTCCATCGTGCGCATGCTCTCGGACCGGCCGACCGCGGTCGCCGCCGCTCCCACCACCTACGCCACAGCCGTCCGCTGGATCGCCTTGGGCGTCGTCGCGATCGCGACGATCGGGGTGGCGCGGTCCACCCGGACGCGGGCCGAGCCCTGGCGCGCGGCGGCGCTGCTGTTCGGCGCGTACGCCGTCGTGACGCCCTGGTATCTGCCGTGGCAGATCCTCGGGCTGCTGGCGCTCGGGGTCGTCGTGACGGATGAGGCGGTCACGCGTCCGGTGATGGTGTTCAGCGGGACGTCAGTGTTCGTCGGCGGGGGGCTGCTGCTGCAGGGCGTCGTTCGGTACGGACCGCCGCTCGTGGTGGCGGCGCGGTCACGGGGACACGCCGAGCCGGCGACCGGGACCGAATTGCCGACCTCGTCGGTGACCCGGGTGAAGGAGCCGGCCGGGACGGCCCTCACCGAGGATGTGACCCCTTCCCTCTGATCGATTCCCAGATCGCCCTGCCCAGCATGTCCTCGTTGGGGGCGTCCGGCCCGGAGAAGTCCTGCCGGGCGGACCAGGCCGCCATGGGCGAGTGCTTCGTGTTCCGCGGATAGCCCGGATCGCCGAACGGGATCACGGTCGGCTGGATCGCGTCGTAGGGCTGCATGTTCGGCCACGACCCGAACGCCTTCCACATCGGGGTGGCGCGCTGGTCGAACGAGCTCATGGGCGAGAGGTTGAGAACGCCCTCGATCGTCCCGAGCATCGACGCCGTGTCGTAGTGCGTCGAGTCGACCGTCGCGTGCTGGGTGTACGGCGAGATCACGAGCGCGACCGACCGGTGCGGGTCGACGTGGTCGGGCCCGTCCTGCGCGTCGTCCTCGATGACGAAGATCGCCGTGCTCTTCCAGTAGGGGCTGTGCGACACGGTCTGGACGAGCTTCCCCAGCGCCAGGTCGTTGTCGGCCATGTACGACTCCGCCGTCGCCTTGCGCGGGATCGACCCCTCCGTGTGGTCATTCGGGAAATACACGAGCGACAGCCCCGGCAGGTTGCCGCCCCGCACGTACTGGTGGAACTCGCGGGACCACTCGGGCTCGCGCGTCTTGTGGTCGGGACACCGCATGTTCCATCCGACGTAGTTCGGGTCCACGTGCTGGCCGAACCGCGCCTGCAGGTGCGTGAGGCTCGAGTGCTGGTTCGTCGGATGGCAGACGCCCGGACGCGTTCGTCGACTCCCCGTAGTCGCGGAACGAGACGCCGTGGCTCGCACGCGTCGTCCCAGATGTAGCCGGCCGTGGCCGCCGCGGCGGATCGGCGGACCGACGGGTCCGATGCGAGCGGCTCGCTGGGGAACTGCTGCTTGAAGGGGACGTACTCGCTGTCGTAGGCGCGGTAGTACGCCCACGCGTAGTCGAACGGCCACACCTTGCGCGTGTAGTCGGTGGCGACGCCCTGTGTGGTCCACGGATGCCCGTCCTGCGACACCTGCGCGTCCACGTAGAAGTTGTCGAACAGGACGAACTTGCTGGCGAGCGCGCGGTAGTTGGGCGCGGACGAGTCCCCGAACAGGGTCAGCGCCGGGTCCCCGTTGCCCTTCGGCAGGCTGCCCAAGACCTCGTCGTACGTTCGGTTCTCCTTGATCACGTAGATGACGTGCTTGATCCCATGGAGCCACGGCGGCTCGGGCCAGTGCCGGGCGTCGACGCGGTTGTTGGCGCGCACCTGCGCCGTCCAGCGTCCGAGCGCGTGGAGGAGCCCCCATCGCGTCTGCGGGATGTCGATGACCTCCACCGAGCCCTTGATCATCGTCCCGACGTACTGGTCCTCGGGAAGCGGGGGGTCGTACCACGTGCCCGGGTAGTAGTGGGGCTTGTGGTCCGGGCACTTGATCGGGCCGAGCGGCGTGAACGGTCCGCACGGATTCGGCTGCGCTCCCGACCCGTAGGTGTTGACCACGACCAGCCGCCGTCCGTCCGGCGTCACCTTCACGTCGGACGGGTACCAGGCCGTCGGGACGAACCCGAGCACCTTCCTGCTGTCGGTGTCGACGACCACGACGGCGTTCTCGCCCGCGTCCGCGACGAACAGGAGCCGGCCGTCGGGGCTCACCGTGAGGCGAACCGGCGTCGATCCCTTGGGTCCGCGGGGGTCCAGCCCGACCGGGATGGTCGCCGCGAGCGTGTCGGTGCGGGAGTCGATCACGGAGACGGTGTCGCTGCTGGCGTTCGCCACGTACAGCTCGTCGCTCACCGGGTTGGCCGCGATGCCGGTCGGATGGTCGGCGAGCAGCGGGTCCTTCCGAGGGCGAGAGCAGGATGTCGCCGATCTTCCGCTGCGTCGTCGTGTCGATGACCGACACGGAGCGGCCGACCCAGTTCGTGACGTAGGCCTTGGTCCCCTCGTTGTTGAACGCCACGTCCATCGGGTCGAGCGGCCGACCGAGGTCGATCTTCCGCGTGATCTTGCCGGTCGCCGGGTCGATCACCATCACGGTGTGCCCCGGCGGATCCTCGTCGGTGACGTTGGGGTGGGACTTCCCGCCCAGGTTGTTGGCCACGTACAGGCGGTCGCCGCGAGGAGTGTGCCCGTAGGCGATGCCGGCGGGGAAGAAGCCGGCGGGGATGTCCCCGGCCGGGATGAGGCGCCCGGTCGCCGACACCTTGTAGGCGTGGATGACGCCCTGGCCCCCGCCGGACGCCCACGCACGGCGCCCGTCGGGCGAGAACGTCACGCCGTAGAAGACCGACTCGCCCTGGAGGCCGTTGTTCATCTGCAGCGACGTCCGCCGGCCGGTCGCCAAGTCGAACATCTCGACCGTCTCGTTCTTGACCGCCGCGCCGCTGGACGTCACCAGCGCCTTCCGTCCGTCCGGCGTGAGCGCCACGCCCCAGGGGCCGGTGAGCCCGGGCCCGTCGTTCGGCACCGTGATCACGCGTCCCGCCGGCGTGATGCGCCATCCACTGGGGAGCGACGATGGAACATGGCGATGCGACGCGAGGCTCAGTCCGCCCGAGAGGGCCGTCTGCGCGACCGCGGCCGCGAGCAGCACCATGATGACCGCCCAGCGCTTGAGCACCGTTGGCACGACTCCCCCCTTCGGGACGGCAGAGTTTGAACGATAGTTCAACCCGCACGAGCGAATCAATGGGTCCCCGAGGCGAGCGGGGTGCGTTCACCGGGCGGCCGGCCGGGCGACCGATCCACATGAGGGGAGGGCGTGCCGCCGAGGGCCGCTGGGTAAGGACCCTGAACGAGGGACCGACGAGGGGGAATCACCCATGCCTGCGGACGAACGGGACGAAGACCGTCACGAACGGATCAACCGAGAGCTCATCGAGCTGCTGAACGAGCTTCGGGTCGCGCTCCCCGGAGTCCAGATCCTGTTCGCGTTCATGCTGATCCTGCCGTTCAGCCAGGGATTCACCCGGGTGACCCCCGCGGAGCGCTGGGTCTACTTCGCGGCCTTCATCGCCGCGGCGCTCGGCACGGCGCTGCTCATCGCCCCGTCCTCCTATCACCGCCTCCGGTTCCGCCACCGGGACAAGGAGCACATGCTGATCGTTGCGAACCGCATGGCCATCGGGGGCATGGGGCTCATCGCGGTCGCCATGGCTCTGGTGGTGGGACTGATCACGGATGTCATCTTCGGAACGCTCGCCGCTTCGATCGCGGCAGCCCTCGTCGGTGGATGGTTCGCCTGGTTCTGGTACGGCCTGCCGCTCACCCGCCGCCTCGATGATCGCGACCGGAGCGTCATGCCGTTCGATGCCCGCCACAACGGCGCGAGGCACCGGTCACACTGAACCTCCATCGCGGATCGCGACCGACCCTCTCGGATCATCGACGGGTTGCCCGGCATTGGACTTTCCGTGCGGCCGCGGACATCATCGGGTCGCCCCAGCCAGAGGGAGGTCCGATGAAGCGCTTCGAAGAGTCCACCACGATCGCCGCACCCGGGAGCACCGTGTACGACTACGTGAGCGACTTCGCCCGCCACGGCGAGTGGTCGGGACACCAGCTCCAGGTCACCAAGACGAGCGATGGCCCCGCGCAGGTGGGGAGCACCTTCAGCACGGAGGCGAAGTTGTTCGGGACGCAGCGCGAGACGAGCACCATCACCGAGATGATCCCCGGGAAGTCGTTCGCCTGGGACTCCGCCGGAGCGCTCGGAAGAGCCCACCATTCGTTCTCCTTGAACGAGCAGGACGGAGCGACCGTCGTCCGGAAGACCGCGGAGATCGTTGAGCCCAAGCTCCTGGCCAAGATGACGTCCTGGCGTCTGTCGAAGGACATCCCCAAGGCCCTGACGAGCGACCTGCAGAAGATCAAGGCCACCCTCGAAGGGGGCGCCGGCGCTCAGTCGGGACACGCAGACAACGCATAAGCTCCACGAAATCGTCGCTGCCAAACCGTTCCCCGCACCGCAGAATCACCCCCATGCATCGCCGATCCAATTCGTCGCTCGTCAAGGTTCCGGAAGTGACCGTCTACTTCTGGATCATCAAGGTCCTCACCACCGCAATGGGCGAGGCGACCTCGGACTACTTCGTGCACCGCGTCGGCCTGAAGAACACGACCGCGCTGGCCATGGTCGGGTTCGTCACCGGTGTGATCCTGGCCGTCTCCCTCGTCCTGCAGTTGCGGACGACCCGCTACGTCGCCTGGACCTACTGGCTCGCGGTGGTCATGGTCGCGGTGTTCGGGACGATGGCCGCGGACGGCGTGCACGTCCAGCTCGGCGTGCCGTACGTCGTGTCGAGCGCGGCCTTCAGCATCGTTCTCGCCGCGGTCTTCGCGCTGTGGTACGCCCGCGAGCGGACGCTTTCCATCCACAGCATCACGACCTTTCCCCGCGAGTGCTTCTACTGGACCGTGGTGATGGCGACGTTCGCGCTCGGCACCGCCGTCGGCGACATGACCGCGCTCGCGTTCCACCTCGGCTACCTCGCCTCGGGGTTCCTGTTCACCGCTCTGATCGCCATTCCGCTGGTCGGCTACTGGCGCTTCGGATGGAACGAGGTGTTCGCCTTCTGGTTCGCGTACGTCCTGACGCGCCCGCTCGGGGCGTCGTACGCGGACTGGCTCGCGTTTCCCAAGAACGCGGGCGGCCTCGGGATCGGGCACGGCGTCGTGGCAATCGGACTGTCGGTGCTGATCGTGGCTCTGGTCGCCTACGTCGCCGTCACCGGCCGCGACATCCCCCGGGAGCGGATGTCCCAGGGTGCCCTGGCGACGGAGCCCGAGCCGGGCTGACTCTCCCGTTCGGCCCGCGTAAGGTCGGCGCGTGGTGGGGGGACTGGAGGAGGCGATCGACCGGGTCGCGGACGAGACGCGGTTCTCGGGCGTCGTTCGAGTCGACCGCGAGGGAACCGTCGACTTCGCGCGCGCCGTTGGGCTGGCCGACCGGCGGCACGGGATCGCCAACACCACCGACACCCAGTTCGGGATCGCCAGCGCCACGAAGGGCCTGACCGCGCTCACGGTCGTGTCGCTGATCGAGGGGGGTGCGCTCGACCTCTCGACCACGGCGCGGTCCGTGCTGGGCGACGACCTGCCGCTCATCCGCGACGATGTGACCGTCGCGCACCTGCTGGCCCATCGTTCGGGCATCGGCGACTACCTGGACGAGGAGGCCGGCCTCGAGGTCACCGACCACCCGCTGCCCGTTCCCGCCCACCAGCTCGCCACCACCGAGCAGTACCTCGCGGTGCTGGACGGGCACGAGACCCTCTTCCCTCCCGGCGATCGGTTCGCGTACTCGAACAGCGGCTTCGTCGTGCTCGCCCTGATCGCCGAGCGAACGGGCCGCGCGTCCTTCCCCGACCTGGTTCGCGACCGCGTGTGCGAGCCCGCGGGAATGGCCGACACCGCGTTCCTGCGCTCCGATGAGCTCCCGGAGCAAGCTGCGGTCGGGTACCTCGACGTCGACGAACCTCGGACGAACATCCTGCACCTGCCCGTTCGCGGCAGCGGCGACGGCGGCGCGTACTCCACGGCAGCGGACGTCAGCGCACTGTGGAACGCGTTCTTCGCCGGGCGGATCGTGTCACACCACTGGGTCGAGGAGATGGTCCGGCCGCGGAGCGACGTCCCCCGGGAGAAGCGGCGCTACGGCCTGGGCTTCTGGCTGCACGCCTCGACCGATGTCGTGGAGCTGGAGGGCTACGACGCCGGCGTCTCCTTCTGGAGCCGTCACGACCCCGCGTCGGGAACGACGCACACCGTGATCTCGAACACCACCGAGGGCGCCTGGCCGGTCGCCAAGGTGCTCGACGAGCGCCTCGGTTCCTGACCGGCGGGCCATCGACGGCCTCTTGCAGGGACGCGTCGCCGCCGGCCGGGCTGGGCCGATCGGGGCGGTGGATCGCGCACGCACCCGTGCCATCGACGTAGGCGTCGGCGCGTCCGCACACGGCCGTGACTCGCATGCCGAAGTTACACAGAAGGTCCCTCTCCATCCGGGTGGTGCGAGATGCCGACTCCTTGGGCAACGGGAAAGGAGTGCCTGTGAGGAAGACGATCGGATTCGCACTGTTCATCAGCGGCATGGTGGCGCTGCTCGGCCTGACGGCCGGGACGTCCATCGCCGCTCCCGGCAACAACGGGGACGTCAAGGTCTCGGGAACGAGCGTCGACGACATCCCGAACAACGCGCCACACCAGGACTGCGCCTTCGACCTCGAGTTCTACAACTTCGACCTGGGCAGCCCCGACGCGACGTACACCTTCTCGCTGACGTCGCCGACCCAGGGCGGCACGCTGTCGTCCGCGACCGTCGTCGTCGGAGACGGGCCGATGGACGGGTACGACCAGCTCGACGCCGTCGTGAAGGCCGACCTGTCGGACGCGCTCGGGGCGTCGGGCGTCGACCCCGCGAATCAAGGGTTCCACGTCCGGCTGGACGTCACCGGCGCGGGGCTGCACGGGAACGGCTCGAAGTCCAAGACGTTCTGGGTCTCCGGGGACTGCGGAGGTGGAGGCACCCTTCCCGGCTAGTCACGCACGGCGGCGGGTGGACGTGCGGCGCGACGACCTCGAGCCCACGTCCACCATCCCGCGTCCGAACGCGTCGATCCTTCCCCATCGGCCGGGGATGTCCAGCAGCTCCAGGTGCCCGATCGTGTTTGGCAGGGCCGGGTCGACCACCAGGTGCTCGCCGTAGGAATCGAGCCCGAGCATCGTGCGCAGGAACAGCAGCGGCGCACCCGTCGACCAGGCCTGCGGGCTGCATGCGGTCGGGTACTGGACCGGGTACTTCGTCATCGAACGCTCGTAACCGCCGAAGGCCTCCGGAAGCCGTCCCTGGAAGAACTCGGCGGCGTCCAGGATGCCGGCCGCGATCCGCGCCGCTTCCTCTTTGAATCCATACCGGCGCAGGCCCCACGCGATGAACGAGTTGTCGAACGGCCAGATCGTCCCCACGTGGTACCCGATGGGGTTGTAGCGGCCCTCGCCCTCGGCAAGCGTCCGCACGCCCCATCCCGAGAACAGTCGTGGCCCCATCAGATGACGGACGACCGTCCTCGCCCGGGCCTTGTCGACGATCCCGCTCCACAGCAGGTGACCGTTGTTCGACGCCAGCGCGTCGACCTGCTCGCCGTCCGAATCCAGCGCCAGCG
This sequence comes from uncultured Actinomycetota bacterium, assembly GCA_963770955.1. Classification (GTDB taxonomy): domain Bacteria; phylum Actinomycetota; class UBA4738; order UBA4738; family UBA4738; genus DASPTB01. The sequence continues at coordinate 532,997 of CAVYRK010000003.1, read as the reverse complement.
CGTAGTAGCCGCCCTTCTTCACCCAGAAGTCGCGGTTGAACCGGCGCTTGAGGTCGGCGGCCTCCTTCTCCAGCCGGTCGGCCAGGTCGGCGTCCCGCCAGACGCGGCGCGCCAGACGGGCGCCGCGCACCTTGGCGTCGTACGCATAGCCCTGCAGCTCGGCCGTTGCGCGCGGGAACCCGGGGAGCCGGCCGTCGCTGTACGAGATGGAGTCCCACGAGTCCTTCCAGCACTGGTTCTCCAGGCCGGTCTCCTCGTTGCGCCGCTGGTACGAGATGTAGCCGTTGCCCATCAGGTCCGCGTACTCGTCGATCCAGTTGAGCGCCGCCCGTGCCTCGAACTCCAGGTCGCGCACCAACCGAGTGTCGCCCGTCCATCGCTCGTACTCGTCCAGCAGCACGAGGTAGAGGGGCGTCGCGTCGGCCGCCCCGTAGTACGGCGAGTGCGGGCGTTCCTCGAACGCCGTCATCTCCCCGTAGCGCATCTCGTGCAGGATGCGGCCGGGGTCCTCGTCCCGGAAGTCGTCGAGGCGGCTCCCCTGGCGCGCGCCCAGCTCCCGCAGCGTGGTGGCGGCCAGCTCGGGCGCGAAGGGCAGGGCCTGCAGGCTGGTGAAGATGCTGTCCCGGCCGAACATCGTCATGAACCACGGCAGGCCGGCGGCCGGCAGGCTCTGCCCGGTCGCGCTCAGCGGCGAGAACCGCAGAGCGGCCAGGTCGACCAGGCTGCGGCGATACGTGACCTTCAGCGAATCGCTGTCGGACTCGAGCTTGGGCGCGTCCGCGAGCCACCGCTCCAGGCTTCGCTCCATGTTCGGGCGGGCGCGCCGGCCCTCCCCCTCGTACTTCGTCGCGGTCCGGCCCTGGTTCGCCATGACCATCGCCGTGACGACGTGGATGTCGGTCGACCACGCGCCGTGCGGCTCGACGCGGACGGTGAACCCGAGGCCGCCCTGGTCGAGATGCGCGGCCGTGGTCGACGAGATGATGGTCTCGCGCCGAAACGTCTCCCGCTCGTAGGAGAGGACCAGCTTCCCGGCCTCGACGCGCGCCGACGTCTTGCCCTTCTTCGAGAGTGCGTCCTTCACCTCGAACAGGTCGGCGAAGTCGGAGGCCGCGTCGATCCGGACCTCGAGGTCGACCGGCGCGTCGTCGTGGTTCATGATCGTCAGCCGCTCGCTGAAGCCGTCACCGACGGCGCGCCACCGGATCACCGAGAGCTTCGCGTCGACGTAGACCGTCCCGGTCCCGGGCACCAGGAAGAAGCGGGTTTCGAAGTACTGCAGGTCGTCGGTCGACAGCGCGTTCAGCCGGTCGCCGCCCACCGTGAGCACCCACTTCGACAGGAAGCGCGTGTCGAACGAGAACAGGCCCGTCGGGTCGTTCATCGACGCCTCGATGTCGCCTCGGTCGTCGCTCACCACGAACGTGTTGCCGTCCAGGATCTTGACGAGGCCGCCGGTCATGACCGCACCCCCTTTCGCTTCGGCGCGGCTTTCGCGGCCCTGGCGTTGGACGGCCCCGGGAACAGGCGCTGGAACAACATGAGGAGGCCGAGGTTCCCCTCCACGGAGATCAAGCCGCGCAGTATCGCGGCCGTGGCGTTCACCCGCCCCTGGACCATGTCGTCGAGCAGCGACCGGTCGGCGTTCATCACCGCGTCGGCCGACGTCTTCTTTCTCGACACTTTGACATCGCCCTTGTCGACCGCGACGTACCAGTGCTCGATGCTTCCATCATCGTCCAGGTCGAATCGCACGGTTCCCTTGACCCGCTGCATGAGCTGCACGTGACCGGTCTTGGAGAGGTCCTCGAAGAATGCCTCGCTCGGGCTCGTCATGACGGATGTCCTTCCTCATGGGAAAGCGGTCATCGGCAGTGTCGGACGGCCCGGCGGACCGGTCATCACCCCCGGGGGTGAACCCCTGCTGAGGCGGGCAGCGGGATATCATCCGGCGCGGGAGGAGGAGGCTGCCGTGGACGTCGGGGTGACGAAGCAGGCCGCGGTGGCGCCCGACGACCGCATCCTCCCGTTCGTGCGCGTGGTCGCGGCCGTCATCGTGGTGATCCTGGCGACGGCGACGTGGGTGCTGTTCTTCCATCCGGACTCGACCGACACGCGCTTCGCCTGGACGATCTCGTCGGAGATGACGGCCCGGCTGATGGGCGTCGGGTACGGGTCGGCCCTGTACTTCTACGTCCGGGTCCTGACCGAACGGCGTTGGCACCGCGTGACCCTCGGGTTCCTGCCCACCACGCTCTTCACCTGGTTGATGCTCGGGGCCACCCTGCTGCACCTGGGGAAGTTCCATCACGGGACGGTGCCGTTCCAGCTGTGGCTGTGGATCTACGTCGTGACCGTCGTGCTCGTGCCGGGCGTGTGGCTGCTCAACCGGTCGCACGACCCCGGCACGCTGGAGGGCCGCGACGCGCGGATCCCGGACTGGGCCCGAACGATGCTGGCGGTCGCCGGCGCCGGCCTGCTGGTGGTCGTGGCCTTCCTCTTCCTGTGGCCTGCCGGCGTCATCCGCGTGTGGCCGTGGCCGCTCACGCCACTGACCAGCCGCACGGTGGCCGCGTTCACGTCCATCCCCGCCGCGGGCTGGCTCGTGATCGCCCGGGACGGCCGTTGGAGCGCCGCGAAGATCCTGTTCGAAACCTTGCTCATCGGGCTCACGCTCCTGCTGGTCGCCGTCGGCCTCTCGTGGTCCGAGTTCGACCACTCCCGGCCGCTGACGTGGGTCTACGTCCTGTGGATGGCGGCGACGACCGCAGGCGTCGTCGCGCTCTACGTGTGGATGGAGTCGAGGGTCCGGCTCGGAGAACGGGCGGCCGTCTAGGTGCGCCGGTAGACGCGCACGCCGAGCGGGACGAACACCACCAGGATCCCCGCGAACCACGCCGTCGACTGGAAGATCAGGGTGCGGAGCGGTGGGATGACCCCAACCAGCTGGAGCGGCGCGTGGGTGTAGACGTTTCCGAGCGTCAGGACCCGGAACGTCTCGGCCCAGACCGAGACCGGGTTCACCCTCGACCAGGCCTGGAGCCAGCTGGGGAAGGTGCTATCCGGCACGAAGGCCGAGCTGGCGAACACGATGGGGAACACCAGCGTGAACGTCGCGGCCTGCACCGCCTCGACCGTCTTCAGTGACAGCCCGGCGAACGCGGCGACCCACGTGAACGAGTAGCCCACGGTCACCACCATGGTGAAGCCGACCAGCGCGCTCCAGAGACCGTTGTGGAAGCGGTACCCGACCAGGTACGCGACGATGTACATGAGCACGACTTGGAACACGATGACGACGGTGTCGGCGGCGGTCCGGCCGGCGAGCACGGCCGACCGCACCATCGGCAGCGACTTGAACCTGTCGATCAGCCCCTTCTGCAGATCGTCGGCCAGTCCCACGCCGGTCTGCAGCGCCGCGAAGATGGCCGTCTGCACGAAGATGCCCGGCATCAAGAAGTCGATGTAGGGGACGCCCGGAGGCAGGTTGTTCTGCATCGCGCCGCCCCACACGTAGACGAACAGCAGGACGAACATGATCGGCTGGATCGTGGAGAACACCAGCAGGTCGGGCTTGCGGAGGTAGGTCAGCAGGTTCCGCTTGGTGATCGTCTTCCAGTCCAGCAGTGCGAACTGGATGCGGCCGTCCTTCGACCGGGTGCTCATGGTCGTCGTGCTCATCAGCGCCCCCTTCCCCGTCGCTTCTTTCCCGCATCGTCCTGCTCGCCGTCAACGACCTCCTCGGCGACGTGTCCCGTCAGCGCCAGGAACACGTCGTCCAGCGACGGCCGGTGCAAGGCGATGTCGGCGAGCTTGATCCCCCTATCGTCCAGGCGGCGAACCACCTCGGTCAGCACGCTCGTCCCATTGATGCCCACCGGGAGCGTGACGGCTCCGCCGTCGTCCATCTTCGGGGTCCCCGACCCGAGCCCAGCGAGCGCGGCGGCCGCCTCGGCCACGCGCGAGCGGTCGGCGACGACGAAGGCCAGCACCTCCCCTCCGACGCGGTCCTTCAGCTCGTCCGAGGTTCCCTCGGCGATCACCAGCCCTCCGTCGATCACGGCGATCGTGTCAGCGAGGTTGTCGGCCTCCTCGAGGTACTGCGTGGTGAGCAGCAGCGTGGTCCCGTCGCTCACCAGCTCGCGGATCACGTCCCACATCTCGAGGCGGCCCTTCGGGTCGAGCCCCGTCGTGGGCTCGTCGAGGAACAGCACCTGCGGCCTTCCGACCAGGCTCGCGCCGAGGTCGAGCCGGCGGCGCATTCCGCCCGAGAAGGTCTTGGCGGTGCGGTTCGCAGCCTCGGTCAGCTCGAACCGCTCGAGCACGTCGTTCGCCCGGCGCTTGGCCTCGGCCGCGGACAGGTGGTACAGGCGCCCGACCATCTCGAGGTTCTCGTAGCCGGTCAGGTTCTCGTCCACCGCCGCGTTCTGGCCCGCGAGGCCGATCTGGTGCCGAAGCCGTTCCGCATCGCGGACCACGTCGAGGCCGAGGACGGTCGCGGTGCCGTCGTCGGGGTGGAGCAGCGTGGTCAGGATGCGGACGGCGGTCGTCTTCCCCGCGCCGTTCGGGCCGAGGAGCCCGAGCACGGTCGAGGGGCTCACCTGCAGGTCGATGCCCCGGAGGGCCTCCACCTTGCCGAACCGCTTCTTGATGCCTTCGATGGCGATGGCGGGCGCGTCCACGAGCGAACGAGCCTACACGCCCCCGCTGACGGGCTCGGGTACCGGCCGGACCGTTTGCGCGTACCAAGATGCGCGGTTTGTGGCGAATGGTTCGACCAATAGGCCATTCAGGCAAACCCCGCGGCGGTTCCGTTCGAATCACTATGCAGGGGGGAGCAATTCCCTTGGAGACGGACCGATGAGGGCGCTTTCTGCCGGCGCCCGGACGGTGCCCCCGGGACGCTGCGGGAGGTAGCCCAATCCCCTTCTCCCTCCCGAAGCGCCCGGACTCGTGCGGGGGGTCATTCTGACCCCCCGCACATCTCCCGATCAAGCTCCGGCCTAGAGGTCCTCGGTCGGCGGCTTGCGGCTCGTCTTCGTCTGCGAGCGCTGCCGCTTGTCCTCCAGGCGCCTCCGAACCGAGCCACGCGTCGGGCGCGTCGGCGTTCGGGTCGGCACGGGCCTGGCCGCGCGATCGACCCGCTCGGCGAGGCGGCGCAGGGCCGCCTGCCGGTTCCGGAGCTGCGAGCGCTCGGCGCGGGCGACGATGCGGACCGAGTCGCCGAGCGCCGCGCGCACGCGGTCGCGGACCGCCCTTGGCGCGCGGATCGCGGTGAGGTCGGCGACCAGCTCGACGCGGCTGTCCGCCGTGTTCACGCCCTGGCCGCCGGGACCGGTTCCGCGGGAGAAGCGCCACGTCATCGCCTCGGCCGGGACCACGATCCCGCCGGGCGTCACCAGATCCTCGGCCATGCCGACCAGTCTGCGCCCACGGCGGCCGGCCTACCCCGAGGGCAGCTCGCCGCGCGATTCCACGTGGGCGGGCCGGTCGACGACGTCCACCACATCGAGGACGAAGGCGTCGCCGGTCTCGAGGATGGCGTCCATGTCGAACGCGGACTGCGCCATCGCCGCACGCCCTTGTCCGGCGGCCTCCATCCAGTCTTCTTCGGCGTTCCACACGGTGATGCCGACCAGCCGGCCCGTCTCACGGTCACGGCCGATGACGTGCTGGCTCAGGCCGGGATGGCGGTCGGCGGGCTCGCCCATCAGGCGCATCGACGCGAGCAGGTCCTCGGCCCGACCCTCACGCGGTGTCAGCACTGCCAGGTGCACCAGCTTCGAGCGCTCCTCCGTCATGGCTCCTCCTCGTCCTTACGCGGGATCGTCCGCGAGGCCTCCGCGGCGCTCGCGGAAGAAGTCCTTCAACAGCTCCGAGCACTCCCGTACGCGAACACCCTGCGTGACCTCGAGGCGGTGGTTGAGCCTGCCCTCTCGCACCAGGTCGCCCACCGATCCGGCGAAGCCCGCCTTCGGGTCGGGCGCCCCGTACACCAACCGATCCACGCGCGCGAGGACCAGGGCGCCGGCGCACATCGCGCACGGCTCGAGCGTGACGAACAACGTGCACCCATCGAGACGCCACGTCCCCACGCGCTCCGCCGCCGAGCGCAGCGCCAGGATCTCCGCGTGGGCCGTGGGGTCGCCCCGGCGTTCCCGCTCGTTTCCCGCAGCGGCCAGCAACTCCTCCCCGCGGAACACCGAGGCCCCGACGGGGACATCGTCCCACTCGAGGCAGCGCCGGGCTTCGGCCAGGGCGGCCACCATCCCGCGGTCGTCGAGTTCCGCTGCCGGATCGGTCATCCGAGAACGCCCGCTCAGAAGCGCCGGCCGCGAACGCGCTTGAGGTCGAAGCGCGCCGTCGAGGCGACCGCCATCACTGCCATGACGCCGGCCTGGATCGGGTCGGTCACCACCAGGTCGGCGTGCTCGGGCACCGAGCCGGCCATGTTCAGCGAGACGACCAGGATGCCGTGGCTGCGGACGTCGTCCACGGCAGCGCTGACCTCGCCTCCCATCAGCGACCCCGCGAGCACCAGGCACGCCGCCCGCGGCAACCGGGCGACCGCCCGGACGGCCGCCGCCAGGTTCTCCTCGCCCACGATGGGAATGGTGTCGACGCTGATCTTCTCGCCGCGGATGTTGTGACGGTCGGCCTCACCCACCGCGCCGATGGCCACCTGCCCGACCTGCGCGCCTGCCCCAACCACGATGATCCGCTTGCCGTAGACCTGGAACATGCTGGGCAGGCGGCGAACGGACGCGACGACGTCGATCTCCTCGAGGGCAGCGATGAGGGCCTCCGGATCGCCGACCTGATCCAGCTCCCAGAAGATCGCGCTCCGCTCGCCGCGCTCGAGGATCTCCACCGAGTGGACGTCGCCGTCGTGCCGAAGGATCGCGGCCGTCATGTCGTGCAGCAGCCCCTTGCGGTCGCCGCCTTCCACCAGCAGGGCGAGGTGCGGGATGGCGTTCGTGGAGTCCGCCTCGGACATGGGTCGAAGGCTATCAGCGCGGCGAACGCGGGCAGCGTCGGGACCCGCCCGTTCGGGAGCGACCCCCGGGCCCGACCGCTGAGGTACATTGCCGTTCGGCCCCGCGGGCCGCGGCGGCCGTCGGACACGAGGAGGCGGCGCATGCCGGGGACGGGCGATTCGAGGCCGGAGCTCCGCGTCATCGGCCTGACCGGTTGGGCGGTGCTGCTGGGCTTGTGCCTCGCGTGGGAGGGGCTCGGCCTGGTGTTCGGACACGAGCACTGGCCCTCGATGAGCGACCTGCTTCGGACCGTGTCCCGGCCGGTGGTGGGTCGCTGGTTCCTCCTCGCGCTCTGGATCTGGCTCGGATGGCACCTCTTCGTGCGCGGATGGCAGCCGCTGCTCCGCGGCGAGCAGGCGCCCCAACATCCGGCGATCTCCATGACGCTTCCGCAGATCGTGCGCCAGGTGCTGACCCCCCTGCTGGCCTCGTACGCGTTGGTGCTGGGGATGATCGCGATGACCGCCCGGCGCGCCCGCCTCGCCGCGGCGCCCCGGACGCCGCCGAGCGCCGCGACCTCCGAACCGATCGGGGCGCTGCGCCAGGTGGGGAGGATCGTGTCCCTGCTGATCGTGGGGTACGGTGCCTTCTTAGCGATCGTCCTCACCTACTACGCCGTGGTGGCGAACGAATCACCGGAGTTCCTGCGCGCCGCCGCACGTGGCGGCGCCTTCATCACGTTCGCGGTCGCGCTGCCGGGTCTGCTGCTCGCGTCCGCCGTCGCCGGGCTCGTCGGGCGCCGGCTGCGGCGCTCCCCGGCCACCTGACACAACGAGAAGAGCCGGGGCGCCTCGCGCCCCGGCTCTCGCTCGTTGCCTCGCTCCTACTTCGCGTACGACGTGATGTACGTGGCGTTCGGTGTCCCGATGCCCGTGACCGGGTCCCAGCCCTCCGCCGTCCACAGGCTGGAGTCGTCGTCGAACGTCCGCACCGAGTAGCGGATGCCGTTCTCCCCGTCGATTCCGTCGGAGAAGTCGGCACGAACGACCGCTTCCTCGTTGGGAAGCACGTCGTTGTACGCCGCCACGCCGTCCCGCGCCAGCTGGTAGATGGCCGGATTCGCGAATCCGAGCCGGCCGCCGGCAGCCTCGGTGGCGTCGGCCTGCACGCCGGCGAACAGCGGCGAGGACAGGCTCGTCCCACCGATGCGGAAGACGTCGTAGTACGTCGCCATCGGGGAACGACTGTGTCTCACCGATCAGCATGCCGGTGTTCGGATCGCCGTCCAGGCCGACGTCCGGGCACGGCCCTGCCTGCCGGCGAGCCCTTCGGCACGACGCCCTTCTGGTAGTCCGGACGGTTCCACAGCGTGGAGAACCCGCCGCCCGCGCCGTAGCGGAACGGGGGATCGGCGATCGGCACCCATGACTTCCCGTCGCCCGACAGGCCGTACTGGTAGTGCCCCAGCCGGCCTCGAGGCTCAGTGCCGCCGTTCATGTCGATCGCCGGTCGACGTGCCGCCGACGCCCGTGATCCACGGGTCGCTGACCGGGAAGTCGGTCTGCATCGTGCCGGTGTTCCTGACCTCGTCACCGTTGTCGCCGGAGGAGAACAGGAACCCGATCCCCTGCGCGGCGCCCTGCTGCAGGACCTGCTCGTAGGCCGTGATGATCCCGGTGCCGACGTACTGGCTCGGCTCGCCCCACGAGTTGGTCACGATGGAGGCCTTGTTGTCGTCGACGACCCGCGCCATCGCGTCCAGGAGGTCGTTGTTCGAGCACGACCGGGCCGCGTAGTACATGACGTTCGCGTCAGGAGCCATGCCGTGCACGGCTTCGACGTCCAGCGTCTCCTCCCCGTACCAGCCGCCGCCGCCGCACTCGAAGCCGAAGCGGTAGTTGCCGGAGGGACGCACCTTGGTGAACTGCCCCGGCCGGAACGCCGCGTCGCCGTGGTCGGTCGCGTAGCGGTCGGCGTCCTGTCGCACCCAGGGCGAGGAAAGGCGTCCGTGATGGCCACGGTGGCGCCGTTGCCCGTGTAGCCGGCGTCGGTCACGCCGTACGCCGACCGGAACTGGGACGGCGTGTAGCCACACGGCGCGTAGGTGCGGGATCTCTGCCCTTGAACTTCGGCAGCGGGGTCTTGCCGTCACCCTGGTACTTCGCCCGTACCTGCCCGTACCACAGGCTGCACGGCCGCGCGTTCCGGAACCCCGCCGGCGGCGGGAAAGGCTTCCGCGTCATGTGGTGCATGAACTGCGCGGAGTCCAGGCCGGTCACGCCCATCACGACGCCCCGCATCGAGGCCGGGATGGAGATGTCGGACGACGAAGACCGCACGAGCTTGCTCTTCACGCGGTACAGCGAGAGGCTCGTTCCGAACGCCGGGCGGCGGCGGCCGAACCGGTCGCCAACACGTAGCGGTTGCCGGCCTCGACCCCGGTCACTCGCATGCCCGACGAACGCAGCCACGCCGACGCCGACGCCACGGACGACTGCGGCGGGGCGAACCGCGCGCGGTACTGCGCGGTCGTCAGGAAATGGCGGTACAGCGCGTTGCCGGGTGTGGAGACCGCCATGGCGAACTTCGCCAGCGCGGCCTGGCCGCCCCGCGGCGCGAGGTAGACGCGCACGTTGACGCGCGCCGACGCCGACACGGCGCCCACGGCGCGCGAGTGCGAGGCGAAGCCCGGGTCGGCTCCCCCGCAGTGTCACGCGACCCTGTGCTCCGCTGGCGCCGGCCAGCCCCGGTACGGCGAAGATTGCGGCCGTCACGGCAACGACGGTTGCCGAGACGGCGACACCACGCCATCTGGTTCTCATCTGCACCTCCCCTTGCGGCGGGTCATCCGCCGCCCTCTGCCCAGGCTCTGCCACCTGGTGTGCCCATCGGGCCGGAACCAGCGAAGTCTCACGGAGGGCATTGATCCGTGTCAACAGCGACGTTCGACCGAATTGGTCGCGTCGGCGAATGGGAGGGCGCTGGGAAGCGCGGATCAGGCGGCTTCGCGTGACCGAGCGCGATCGCCGTCGACGGACGCATCCGTTCGCGGTCGCCGCCCATCGGCGTCGGAGGACCAGCGCCGCGCCTTGATGCGCAGGAAGTGGCGCTCCACCAGATAGAAGGAAGCGGTGGCGAGGCCGACGGCCACGGCGGTCCGGATCAGGTCCGCGAGAACGAGTTCATCCCGTGCAAGCCCAGGACGATCATCACCGGCAGGTTCCACAGGTACAGGGCATACGAGATGCGGCCGAAGAACCGCATCGGCGAGGACTCGAAGCCTCGTTGCAGGAGGCCGGGGGCTGCGCCACGGACGACGCCCCAGATGAGGACGGCCGACGCGAGCGCGACCAGGCCGAAGCCGTCGTACTGGAAGTACAACTGGGGCTGCAAGGACGAGTCCGGCCCGAGGAACAGGGTGAACGCCGCGATGACCGCCAGGGCGGCGAGGGCCGCCGCTCGGAGCACGGAGGCCGAAGGCCGCCACCGTTCGACCGCGAACGCCAGGACGCAGCCGATCAGCAGCCCGTCCGTGTGTGTCCGGCGACACGTACAGCCGCGCCCAGATACCCCCCCTGGGCGAACATCAGCGCGCGGTGCGCCTCGATCAGGACCGCCCCCGCGAGCGCCAACTGCATGGCCCGGCCCCGCCTCGCGCCCGGCACGAATGCCAGCGTCAGGACGAACAGGGTCGGCCACACAAGGTAGAAACGCTCCTCCACCGACAGCGACCACATCGGGTCCAGCAGTCCCGGGTGCGCCGGGACGGTCCCCGCCATGAGCCAGCGAAGGTCGGACGCGTAGAACAGCGCGTACGGCACCCCCGAGAGGGTCGGCTGTCGCCAAACCTCGGGCACGACCGTGAGGGACGCGATCGCGAGCAGGCCGATCAACACGAGCAGGGCGGGGAGCAGCCGGAGCGCGCGACGCATGTAGAAGCGCGGCAGGTGGATCGAGCCGCGGCGATCCCACTCCGACACCAGGAGCGACGTGATCAGGAACCCGCTCAGCACGAAGAACACGTCGACGCCGACGATCCCGCCTTGCGTGAACTGCCAGAAGAGGTGCGGCCCCGGCTGCGCTCCCAGGTGCGTGAACAGCACCAGGAGGATCGCGAGGCCTCGGAGCCCATCCAGCCCCGGCCAGCGCTGGTGTCCCGTGTCCGGCGTGGAGGCGCCGCTCACGTCCGTTGACCCACGGTGGGCCGCAGTCGTGCGAGCAGCGGCGTGGACGGCGGGCGTTCCGGGCTGCGCTCCTCGCGCGTGGCCCACTTCCAGATCGATCAGCAGCAGCAGGGCGTCGCGGACGAGCACCGTGACCTCGAACGCGCCGATCGGAAACCCGTGATAGTTCGCGAACCCGGCTCGGCCGATGTCGTGGAAGAGCCGTCCGAACCACGAGAACCGGGTCAGGAACACCGTCACCTCGGCAGCCTCGAAGGCGGCGAACAGCCATGGTCCGACCCCGATCAGCGCGAACCACGGCAGCAGCCACAGGCTGTACTGCGGCGAGTACACCTTGCTCGCGAGCAGCGCGCCCGCCAGGAACAGGAAGCCGAGCTCCACCGCGGGAACTCCGGGTTCCGCCGCTGCCGCACCCACCATGCGATGCCGACCACCGCGACGAGCCCCACCACGGCGAACTCCGAGATGACCTTCGGCGCCCACGGGCAGTAGTCGAACGCCCCGATGTAGCGGGTACAGCCGATGAACCACAGGCTGTCCCAGTCCGCGGTCCTCGCGCCGTTGAACCGGAAGAACGTGGACCAGGGGTGAAACGCCGTCACCATGAAGGGAAGGTTGGTGACGGCCCACGCGGCCGCGGCGGTCCCCAGCAACAGCACCGCCGACCCGCGCCGCCGCTCCCGCAGGCGCTGCAGCCCGAAGGCGACGAGGATCGCCGCCGGATAGACCTTGGCGGCGATGCCCAGACCGAGGAGCGATCCGGACCAGCCGTCCCTGCGACGGAAGAAGAGCAGCGTGGCCACGGTGGTGAGGGCCACGGCGATCAGGTCGGTGTTCATGAAGCCGTAGAGCAGCAGCGTCGGGCCCAGGGCGAAGTAGAGGGCCCGCCTTCCGCCATCCGAAACAGCGCCCACGACGTCATCAACGCAAGGGCCGAGAGCGCGAGCACGTTCACCCAGAAGAAGGACGTGCTGTTGCCGGTGACCCACGCGGCCGCGCGGAGGTAGTACATCGTCACGGGCGGGTACTCGTCGCAGGGGACGATGCCCTCGCACGCGTTCAGATAAGGAAGCCGGTTGCCGGACAGTTGCTCGGATCGGTAGAGGGACACGACGTCCGAGTAGCAGTACTGGCCGGTACTGGCGGCCGTCCTTCCAGTTGCCGGAGGCGCAGGGGGCCTTCAGGGCCAGGCCGGCCGTGAGCGTGAATACGGTCGCACCGAGCACCAGGGCAAGCGAGATGGCCGTCGCCCCGAACCGAGTTGCGCCCGCGGGCCGTTCCGGGTGAAGGACGTTCCGCCGCACGAGGTGTGTATCGGCAGGAACGAATGGCCCCTTTCGAGGGACTCCGCGCTCCGCGGACCCAGGCCCGGTTCCCACACCCGAATCGACCGATTCAGCCCGATCGCCTCTTGCGCGAGCGGCCCCGCCGAGCGCATGATGCGCGGGCGATTCGGCAGCAGCGGGCCGGGCGCACACCCGGCCGGGGGAAGGGGAACGAATGCTTCGCAGACTGGCAGTGCCCGTCGTGACGTTGACCGTCGTGTGCGGAGCGCTGGTGGGTGCGCCCGCAGTGGCTCGGCCGTCGCCGCAGACGACCTGGACCGCGATCGCGTCTCCGCCGAAGACCGTCACCCAGGCGCGAGCGGTGTTCCTGAAGAACAAGGTCTACGTGATCGGGGGATGGCTGAACGACTTCTTCCACATGTACAACGGCGTGCAGGTCTACTCGACCGCCGGGAACTCGTGGACCACGGACAACTCGCCCATCCCCTCCGGCGCGCTGGCTCAGTCCGCCGTGTGCACCGACGGGTCGAGGTGTATGTCGTGGGCGGCATCACGCTCACCGGCCAACTGCTGTCGACGCTGCAGATCTACGACCCCTCCAAGAAGAAGGGCTCGCGCTGGTCCTCGGGACCCAACATGCACACCATGCTCACGGGAGACATCTACCTACGCGACGAGGGATGCGCATGGATCGGCGGCCGGCTCTACGTGTTCGGCGGCGACGCCGGGTCGGACACCGGCCAGGTCGATGGGATCGTGGACAACACCTGGCTGTACAAGCCGAGCACGGGCCAATGGTCGGACACCGGGTTCCACATGATCCAGGCCAACTGGAACTTCGGCTACACCGCAGACGCCACCAACGCGTACGTGGCCGGCGGCGAGAACGCGACCGGCGACTACTACCGCGGTGTGGCAACGTTCAGTCCCGCCGGGGGCTGGTCACCGCTGGCGAAGCTCCCCGTGCCGGGCGGCGCGCCGGCGGGCACGGGTCTGGAAGGGCCCGGACTGGCGATCCTCGGCACGAGTCTCGTGCTGTTCGGTGGCACCGCGCAGAGTGGCCCCCACGCTCCACAGGTGCGAACATTGACCTGTCCCCTCCCCTGTTCGGCCGGAGCCTCCTGGACGAACGCCCACAAGAACCTCGCCACGGGACGGTACGAGTTCGCGTGGGCGAGCGGGGGTTCGACGCCCACCCTGTACGCGATCGACGGCTTTGGACTGACTGGGTTCGTCGGCACGGCCGAGAAGACGACCTAGTCCTCGCTCCGCGTTCGGCATGCGGTTGACGCATGAACGTCGCGGATAGCGGGTATGGAGAGGGCCGTGACCACGACAGAGGATCGCATGGCTCTCATGACGCTTCTCGGCATGACCGGCTCCGCGGCGACGCTGCTGTGGCTCGTCGCGGTGGTGCTGGTGATCGCCGGGATCGTGACGCTGATTCGCGGCGGCCTGCTCGGCGGGATCGTGCTGATCCTGGTCGGGCTCCATCGGGCCCGCGGCGTGACCATCTTCCACTGACCGGGTCCACGCGTCCCGCGGCCAGTCGATCTCGAACCAGACAACGGCCGGCGGGCCTTCCACGACTCCCCACCGGTCCGCGATGCGCTCGACGAGATACAGGCCCCACCCCTCGTCGCGGCGATCGCCGGGCCGGCGGGGAGTCGGCGTGAATCCCGGACCCGGGTCCTCGACCTCGACCCGCACGGTGCGGGGCACGACGTGCACCCGCAGCTCGATGCGTTGGCCCGGAGCGAGCTCCGCGTGGCGAACGCTGTTGGTGACGAGCTCGCTCACCAGGAGCTGGAGGTCGGGCAGGAGGCGCGGGGGGACGGAGAGTCCCCCTCTCCGAGGGCGGCCCGAGCGGCCCCCGGGGTGGAGACGTCGGCCGGAAGTGACAACCGCATCGTCGAGGCATCCATGCGTCGGGCATGCAACTCTGCTGCCCACGCCGGTCATGGACAATCGTCGAAATGCCGCGCTCCGGCAACTGGATCTATCTGTTCAGGCCACAGCCTCCGCGACGCTGCCGTGGACCTTCAGCACCTGGTCGAGGCCCGTGAGAGCGAGCAGACGAAGCACCTGCGGCCGGGTGCAAACCACCCCCATCCCGCCGCCGCCCTCGCTCGTGCGCATGAGGCCGCTGACGAGCGCGCTCAGACCCGTCGAGTCCATGAACTCGACGCCCTCCAGGTCGACGACCAGGTTCGAGTGTCCCTGGGTGATCAGCCCGTTGATGCGCTCCTTGAGTTGCGGAGCGGTGTTCAAGTCGACCTCGCCGGCGACGGTGAGCACCATCCAATCGCCGATGGCACTGGTTTCCATCTCGAGATCGACGGTACCCACCTCCCCCGCAGCGTCATGCCGCCGCTTTCGATCGGTCGCTACCCGACGCCGTACTACTCTATACCGGCCCTCGGAGGAGCCCCATGCCCGCTGACCCGTCCATCACCATCTCGTTCCCCGCGCGAGCCGAGTTCGTGCGAGTCGCCCGCTTAGCCGCGACCGGCGTCGTCTCGATCGCCGACTGGACCGTCGACGATGTCGAGGATTTCCGCCTGGCCGTCAGCGAAGCATGCGCGCACCTGCTGTCGCCGCCCGGCGAAGCGAGCGAGCTGACCGTGGAGATCACCCTGCGCGGTCGTGACGCCGACGTGGTCGTGTCCGCGGACGTCAACGAACCAGCGAACGGCCGGGTGCCCGAGACGCTGGCCCGTGAGGTGGTGACCGCCATCGCCGACGACGTGTCCTTCGACGGGGTGGCGGGGCGGGCGGCCGTCCGCTTCACGAAGCGTCCCGGACGCCCCGACGACGACCCCTCCTGAGGGTCCGGGCCGAGGCCGTGGGCGACGACGAGCAGCCGCAACATGAGGCGCCCTCCACGGAGGTGGCCGACCTCTTCGCGCGGGTGCACGAGGACCCCTCCGCGCGGGACGAGCTGGTCGCGCGGTTCTCGTCGCTCGCCGCCTACCTGGCACGGCGCTTCTCGGGGCGGGGAGAGCCCCTGGACGACCTCATCCAGGTGGCCAACCTGGGCCTCGTCAAAGCCATCGACCGGTTCGACGCGGGGCGCGGCGTGCAGTTCTCCACGTACGCCACCGCCACGATCCTGGGTGAGCTGAAGCGGCACTTCCGGGACCGCACCTGGGCGATCCGCGTTCCACGCAGCCTGCAGGAGAGCGGCCTCGCCGTGAATCGCGCCGTCGCGGACCTGCACCAGCAGCTCGCCCGCCCGCCGACGATCTCGGAGATCGCGAGAAGGACGGGGTTCTCGGAGGAAGCCGTCCTGGAGGCGATGGAGGCGCTGCAGGGTTACTCGACGTCGTCGCTCGACGCGCCGAGCGACGACGACCGTACGCGCCTCGAGCGGGTCGGCGGACCTGATGCATCGCTGGAGCTCCTGGACTCCTGGACCAGCGTGGCGCCGCACGTGAAGGAGCTCCCCCCGCGGGAGCGCCGGCTACTGTACCTCCGGTTCTTCCGCGACATGACGCAAGCCGAGATCGCGGAGGACCTGGGCATCTCCCAGATGCACGTCTCCCGGCTGCTGTCCGCGACGCTGCAACAACTCAGGGACAGGGTCGCCGGGGGCTCGGGCTGATCAACCGAAGGGCGGTGCGGTCCCCGGCGCCGCGCAGGTACTCCAGGCGCAAGGGACGGCCACCGTCCAGACCATGCGGCTCGTCTGCGAATGCGGACGGCGGCTGCTCCGAATTCGTCGAGGTGACCCCGGGCGGAGTACGAGGGCGTCCGGTCGGTGCCCACGCACTTCATCGTCCGGCTGGGGCACGTCGCGCCGGACATCTGAGCTGATCGTCCTGCAGAACGAGCGGTTCGTCGTCGTCGAGAAGCGGCCGGGCGAGTTTGCCCTGCCGGGGACGCGGGTAGGCCCCTCTCGAGGCCTCCAGAATCGTGCCGGTGGGCTCACCCCCCGCCCGACGGCACGGCCGTGCGCGCCGGGCGGTCCCGCGCCTGCGGGCGCCGCCCGGCCAGGCGGCGCTACTTGAGGAGCCCGGCCACCACGTTGATCGTGAGCGCGATCACCGCGAAGCCGAACACGTACGCCAGGAGCGAGTGCCGCAGGACGGCCATGCGGATGTCGTGGGACGACACGTCGGTGTCGGAGACCTGACACGTCATCCCGATCGTCAGACTCATATAGGCGAAGTCGCCGTAGCCCGGCGTGGTGGTGCCGGGGAAGTCGACGCCGCCGCCACCCATGTAGAACAGGTGCGCGTACCGCAGCGTGTAGACCGTGTGCACGACCGTCCACGAAAGCGTCACACTCAGCAACGCGACGCCGATCAGCAACGGGCGCACCCCGCCGGTCGCGTGCGACGCCGTCAGCAATACGAAGCCCACGCCGACCAGGCTCGCCACGCAGGCGCCGAGCAGCAGCAGGTCGGCTTCCGTCCGCGAGTCGTCCTCGCGGGTCGCGTGGTCGGCGGTCTCGGCGCTGCCCATGCGGCCGATGTTGATCCACACCCAGAGTGCGAACGTGGCCGCCGTCGCGTCCCAGCCACACAGCGCGGCGATCTGCCACGGCGAGATCAGCCAGACCACTCCGAACACGACGACTCCCGCCGCCAGCGAGCCGATCGCCCGTGTGCGAGCGTTGGCCATTCCCGCGTCCACGCTCGGCCTAGGCCACGCGTTCCGCGGCGAGCGCCGCGTGCAGTCGGACGACCACCCCGTCGTCGAGCGACCTCAGCTGGACCAGGTCGCACAGCTGGTTGACCAACCACAGCCCCCGCTGCCCGTCGGCCAGCGGCTCCGGGACGATCCTGCCGACGAGCGGATCGTCGATATGGCCGCGGTCGCGGACCTCGCAGACGAACGCGCCGGGTGTGTGCCACATCATCAACGTGCCGCGACCGCCCCCGTGCCGGATGCTGTTCGCGGCCACCTCGGACACCGCGAGGGCCATGTCCCCCGCACGATCCCGGCCGAGTCCCGCCTCGAGCGCGAGCGCCGTCACCGCCGCGCGCAGGCCGGCGAGGGCGCGGGCGGATTCGAAGCCGATCTCGTCGCGCGGTTGGGGCACCTCGGCAAGCGGCGCGCGGAAGCGCTCGGGGACGCCATGCAACCGAGCCGGATCGGCGGTGGACGGGAACCCCGGCACGAAGGGGTGCGTATCGAAGGCGGTGCGGATCTCGCCCTCGGAGAGGTGCGCGACGTCATAGGGACACACGAGTCGCCACGCGGGACCGCCCGAGAACGCGACGTTGAGCAGCGACTCGTGGAGCTCGCATTCCTCGAGCTCATCGGCGCTCCGTCCCGGCCAGACCGGCTCGCCCACGCCCAGCGCGCCCATGCCGGGGCCGGCATGCCTGGCGACGAACGACTGCCACACAGGGATGATCCGTGCCGGGTTCCGGCCGATATCGCGCATGTCGACGAACCGCACGAGCGACGAGTCGTCACCGAGGTCCGCACGCAGGCGCGCTGCCTTGGCCTCGTCGACCGCCACCAGGACCGAGTCGCCCGCGTCGATCCCGCTCCGGATGATCGGGAGCAGGACCCCGCCCAACTCGTCGGGCCCACGGTACAGGAGCGCCTCGTGACGAAAACCCGTCACGGTCTCCTGCGACTTGCCGGCCGTGCTCACGTCGCCATCCGTTTCTCCCGCGAACCAGCACATCCTATTCGGCGGCCACGCGCTCCGGGTGATTCGCCGCAGGGGGTTGCGGGCAAACACGCTTGGCCCGCCCACAGGAGGGCTGGTCTTTCGATGCGGGCCTTGGATACGATTCCCGCTCGTTATAGGAGGAGTCGGGGGGTGTCCGAGGAAGTCATCGCGCGGGCGTCCGAGCTCGCCGCGATCGAGGGGTTCCTCTCTGAGGCGAGCGACGGGCCGTCCGCGTTCCTGCTGGAGGGACCGGCGGGCATCGGCAAGACCGTTCTCTGGGAAGCCGGCCGCGCGTCTGCGATCGATCACGGGATCACGGTCCTCACCACCATCCCCACCCGTTCCGAGTCGGCGATGCCGCTCGCCGGCTTCTGGGACCTGTTCGCGGCCGTCCACGATGACCTCCTCGCCGAACTGCCGGCGCCCCAGCGCCGGGCACTCGACGTGGCGCTGCTGCGTACGGATCCCGAGGAGGCGGACGGCCTGCCGGACCCGCGGGCGCTGGCGGTCGGGACGGCGGCGCTGCTCCGCGCCATGGCCGCTCGCGGGCCGGTCCTACTGGCGATCGACGACGTGCAGTGGCTGGACGACGGCTCTGCGGCGGTGATGGCGTTCGCGCTCCGGCGCATGGTGGATGCCCCCGTCGCCGTGCTGCTCGCGCTGCGCGATCAATTGCCCGCGCCCGGGCCGCTCGCGATCGAGACCGCGATGCCGCGGTTCGAACGACGCACCCTGGGACCACTCCCCCTGGCGGCGATCCATCACCTCTTCGTCGATCGTCTCGACCACCGCTTCTCCCGGCCCACCCTGGTCAAGATCGAGGAGGCCTCCGGGGGCAACCCGTTCTACGCGCTGGAGCTCGGTCGGGCGCTGATCCGCTCGGGGGCGGAGATCGCGCCCGGACAACCGCTGCCGGTCCCCGAGACGCTCGACGCACTGACGCAGGCGCGCATCGCGAGCATGCCCGCCCCGACGCGCGAGGCGCTCGTCGTCGCGGCGCTGACCCCGGAGCCGTCGCTCGAGGTGCTCGCTCGCGCGGGGATCGACGATCCGGCGACCTCGCTGGAACCCGCCGTCCTCGACGGCGTCATCGCCGTCGCGGACGGCACCGTTCGGTTCACCCATCCGCTGTTGGCGTCGACCGCCCTCGCCCGGTCGGATTCCCAGCAGCTCAGACGCGTGCACGGACGACTGGCCGGCGCGGTGACTTCCGAGGAGGCACGCGCCCGCCACGCGGGGCTCGCGGCGGCGGCACCGGACGACGAGGTGGCCCGGATGCTGGACGATGCGGCGCAGCGCGTCCGGGCCCGGGGCGCGCCGGCGGCGGCGGCCGAGCTGCTCGAGCTCGCCGCTTCGCTCACCCCGCCCGAGCAGACGTCCGAGCGGTGGCGCCGTCGGTTCGACTCGGCGCGCAACCTGTTCGACGCCGGCGAGTCGCAGGTCGCTCGCCGCCTGCTGGAGGAGCAGATCGAGTCCCTGGAGCCGGGTCCGGAGCGAGCCCGGTCGCTCCAGCTCCTCGGCCAGGTCGTGGGCCGGTCTGCGAGCTGGCGCGAAGCGCTCGTGTCGGCGACGCAGGCGCTGGCCGAGCCGGGCGGGGACGACGGCCTCCGCGCGGCGATCGAGCGCGACATCGCTTTCTGCCACGTCTGCATCGGGGACCTTGGGAGCTCCATCCAGCACGTCACGGTCGCGGCCGAGCTGGCCGAGCGCGCCGGGACGGGGGGGACCCTTGCCGAGGCACTTGCCAGCCTGACCATCCTGAGGTTCCTCAGTGGACACGGCCTCGATGACCGAATGCTCGAGCGTGCTCTGTCGCTGGACGACGGCGCGCACACCGGGCCGTGGGAGCCGCGCCCGCGGTTCGTGGCCGCGCTCCTGCTGTTGTGGACGATCCGTCTCGACGAGGCGCGGGACGCGTTTTCCACCCTTCGAGCGGAGGCGGCGGAGCGCGGAGACGAGACGATCATCCCGTCGATCGACCTGTACCTGGTGCTGGCGTCGCTCTGGTCCGGCGACGTTCGCACCGCGCAGACGTTCGCGGACGAGGCGCTCGAGGTGGCGTCGCTGATCGGCGAGCCCGTCACCACGGGCCTCGCGCTGTCGTGTGCGGCGCTGGTCGATGCCTACGCGGGCCGCACCGGCTCCGCGCTCGAGCGGGGCGGCGCCGCGCTCGAGCTGTTCTTCGCGAGTGGGTTCATGCTCTACACCGCGTGGCCCTTCACCGCCCTCGGATTCGCACAGCTGTCGGCAGGCGCGCCCGGAGCGACGGACGAGCGGCTGCGCCCGGTCGCCGACCTCACCACGATGATGCCGTTCGGGAACCCGATCCTCGCGATCTTCCTGCCCGACGAGATCGAAGCGGTCATCGCGCTGGACGACCTGGAGCGCGCCGGTGCGTACCTGGCCTGGTTGGAGGATCGGAACCGCGCGGCACCCCACCCCTGGGCGGCTGCGATGGTCCCTCGATGCGGCGCGCTCCTGGCGGCGGGGCGCGGGGACCTCGACGAAGCGCTCGCCCTCGCCGAACAGGCGATGCGGGCCCACGAGACGCTGCCGATGCCGTTCGAACGGGCCCGGACCTTGCTCGTGAAAGGGCTCGTGCATCGCCGCCGGCGGGAGAAGCGCCAGGCCGACGAAACGCTCCGGAGCGCGGCGGAGGCATTCGAGGCGCTCGACGCGCCGTTGTGGGCGGCACGGGCCCGGGCCGAGCTGGCCCGCGTCGGTCTGCGGCCGAAAGCGTCCGACGAGCTGACCGAAACCGAGCGGCGCGTGGCAGAGCTCGCGGCCGGCGGCATGACGAACCGCGAGGTCGGCGAGGCGGCGTTCCTCTCTCCCAAGACCGTCGAGAAGGTCCTCTCGCGCGTCTACCGCAAGTTGGGCATCGGTTCGCGCGCCGAGCTCGGCGCCCGCATGGCCGGCACCACCCAAGGCAACCTCGAACCCAGCGCCACCGCCTCCGTGAGCGACGACGCCGCGCACTGATAGGGGTGATCCCCCCTTACGCGGAGCGTGCGCCGCCGGAGATGATCTGAGAGCGCCGCGAGAGGATGCGGCACGAGCAGGACCACGGAAGGAGGCCCGATGCCGCGGGACACGCGGGCATCGAAGGACGAACGGCTGTTCCTGGTCGAACGCTACTGGCCTGGGGTGGACGAACCCATGCTGCGGGCCAGCCTGCCCAGGCTCGACCGGGCGGCGGGCGAGGTCCGGGCCAGCGGCCGCGCGGTCGACCACGTGGGGTCCCTGCTCGTGCCGGACGACCAGGTGGTCTTCTCCGTGATCCGCGCCGAGTCGGTCGAGCTGGTCCTCGAGGTCAACGAACGCGCGGGTCTCCCGGTGGACCGGGTCGCGCCCGTCACGTCGCACGGGTTTCGCATGGACACGACGGAGAAGGGGGAGACCGGATGAAGGCCCGCGCGTTCGTTGTAGCAGTGGCGGTCCCGCTCCCGGGCTGACCGTGCACCGATAGGGTATGCACCCGTCGGCGACGGAACGACCGGCGGGGAGCGGCGCAGCGTGGAGTTCTCGGTCTCGGAGGAATTGGAGCAGCTTCGGCGGGAGATCCGCGAGGTCTGCGCGCGGTTCCCGGGCGAGTACTGGCGCGGCCTCGAACCCGATCGCTACCCGACGGAGTTCGTCGACGCGCTGACGGCCGGCGGCTGGCTGGGCGCGCTGATCCCCGAGGAGTACGGCGGCGCCGGCCTCGACTTGACGTCCGCCAGCGTCATCCTGGAGGAGATCAACCACACCGGCGGCAACGCCGCCGTCTGTCACGCGCAGATGTACGTGATGGGCACGCTGCTCCGGCACGGGAGCGAGGCGCAGAAGGCCCAGTACCTCCCGCGGATCGCGTCCGGCGAGCTGCGGCTGCAGGCGTTCGGGGTCACCGAGCCGAGCGCCGGCTCGGACACGACGCACATCGAGACGCGGGCCGAGCGCGCGGACGGCGGCTTCCGCCTGTACGGGCAGAAGGTCTTCACGTCGCGGGCGCTGCATTCCGACCTGATGCTGGTGCTCGCGCGGACGACCCCGCTCGAGCAGGTGACGAAGCGGACCGAGGGCCTGTCCGTGTTCCTGGTGGACATCCGCGACCAGCCGGAGGGGCTGACCATCCGCCCACTGGAGACCATGGTGAACCACCACACGACCGAGGTGTTCCTCGACGGGCTGCTCCTGACCGAGGACTCGCTAGTGGGCGAGCAGGACGCCGGATTCCATCACCTGCTGGACGGGCTGAACGCTGAGCGCGTCCTCATCGCCGCGGAGTGCATCGGCGACGGCCGGTGGTTCATCGAGCGCGCCGTCGAGTACGCCAGCGGGCGCGAGGTGTTCGGCCGGCCGATCGGCGCGAACCAGGGCGTCCAGTTCCCGCTCGCGCGGGCGCATGCGGCGATCGAGGCAGCCGACCTGGTGCGCTACCGGGCCGCGTGGCGGTTCGACAATGGCCTGCCGTGCGGCCCGGACGCGAACACGGCGAAGCTGCTGGCCTCGGAGGCGTCGTGGGCTGCCGCGAACGCCTGCCTCGATACGCACGGCGGCTACGGCTTCGTCCGCGAGTACGACGTCGAGCGGAAGTTCCGGGAGACCCGGCTGTACCAGGTTGCGCCCGTGGCGAATACGCTGATCCTGGCCTACCTCGGCGAGCACGTGCTGGGCCTGCCGCGTTCCTTCTAGCTGCCGAGGCGCTCAGCAGGCGCAGTGCAGTGCGAACGTTCTGGAGGCGCCCGCGATCCCCGAGTAGCCGACGGCGAACGAGTTGTGCGGGGCGGTCGAGGCGACGCCCAGCAGCTGACTGTTCCCGCCGCCGTTCGGGCTGACGACCACGCTCCAGGCCGCGCCGTCCCAGTGCTCGATCAGCGTCCTCGCCGATCCATCTCTGTGGTGGAGTCCCACGACCCAGACGTCGTCGCTCGCGATCGCGCTCACGCTTGCCAGGGCGCCGTGCGTGCCGGTCGGCGGTCCCGGCACCTGTGTCCACTGCACTCCGTCCCAGTGCAGGAGGAGGACGTCCTGGTTCTGGTCCCCCGTGTAGGTCCCGACGGCCCAGACGTCGTCGCTCGCGATCGCGCTCACGCCGTAGAGAGCGCCATCGTCGGGCAGGGCCGGCACCGACTCCATCTGCCAACCCGAACCGCCGTCGTGAAGGACCAGCGGTCGAACGGCGCCCCCGCTCGCTGCCGCCTGGCCCACCGCCCACACGTCGCGAGGGCCTGCCGCGCTCACCGAGTACAGGGAGTCCGCGTCCTGGCTGGGGCTCACCTGTTGGCTCCAGCTGGTTCCGTTCCAGTGCACGACGTACGTCGACGAGCCGTCCATGGCCTGGCCCACGGCCCATGCGTTCCGCGAGCCGTGGACCGCCACCGACGTGAGGACCCCCGCGTCCGGTTCGAGCTCGGCCGTGCCCCAAGCCGAGCCGTCGTAGTGGAGGATCACGCCCGCGGACGACCCGCCCGATGGCTCGTAGCTCCCCACCGCCCAGACGTCGGAGCTCGACGCGGCTCCCACCCCGTACAGGCCGTCGTTTTGCCCGGGATCCGGGGTCACCTGCCGCGTCCATGCGGCACCGTCGAAGTGCTCGACGAGCGTCTGCCAGTTGCCCCGGTGGTCCACGGTCCGGCCGACCGCCCACGTGTCATTCGACCGGAGCGTCGTGACGGCGTTGAAGAACGAGGACGCCCCGAAGGAGGGGGTGGACTGTATATGCCACTTGGGACCGGGAACGGGGCGCGCGAGGGCCCCGGTCTGCCCCGCCGCCGCGAGCATCATCACGCAGAGGGCAAGGGCAGCGGACGTTCGCGTCGATTTCATCGGGTCCCCCTTTCCCCAAAGTCGGATCGAGCCGTAAGCCGGTCGAACCGTACAGCACGGGCACATTCGTGGGCAAGATGGTCGGAGAGCCTCCCTCATGTCGAGGCTGATGGAACCGACTCCGACACCTCCTCGTCCTGATATGACGTGACGGTGGGCCAGGCGATGGACGAACGTCCCGCAACCGAGACCGGCCGGCTCGGCGAGCTGTACCGGGAGCACGCCGAGGCGGCGCTGCGGCTCGCGTACCTCTTGACGGGCGACACCGGGCTGGCCGAGGACCTTGTGCAGGAGGCGTTCGTGCGGGTCGCGGGACGGTTCGTCCATCTGCGGGATCCCGACGCCTTCGGCGCCTACCTGCGGCGGGCGGTGGTCAACCTGACGAACTCGCACTTCCGGCACCGGCGGGTCGAGCGCACGTACCTCACCCGGGCCCAGGCCGACGCCGCGATCCGATCGGGCGAGGGCCCGGCGGGTACGCCGGTGGAGGACCGCGATGCGTTGTGGACCGCCCTGGGACGGCTGCCCCAGCGGCAGCGCGCGGCGATCGTCCTCCGCTACTACGAGGACCTGCCCGAGGCGCGCATCGCCGAGCTGTTGCAGTGCAGGCCGGGGACGGTGAAGTCCCTGCTGTCGCGGGGCCTCGAGGCAATGCGGACAGAGATCGGGGGGGACGAGCGGTGAACGGCATGGACGAGGCCCTCCGAGACCTCCTTCGACGAAAGGCTGACGAGATGACTTCCCCACGTGGCGAGGTGCCCTCCGCGCTGGTGCGGCGGGCGCGGTTCCGGATGGCGCGCAACTCGGCGGCGGTGGCCGTCGTCGTGCTCGTGCTCGTGGCGGGCGCGTTCACCGGGTACCGGGCGTTCGCCGGCTCGGGAGCACAGCCCGCCGGTCAGCCGACGGCGCCTCCAGCGGTGCACCCAACCCATTCGCCGTCGTCGCCGCCGGTGCATTCCCCGACGCCGTCCCCGTCGAGCTCCCCCACGGGGTCGCCGGCCGTCGCGCGGTGCACGGTCGGGCACCTGCAGGTCTCCGTCTCCGGCTCGAACGGCGCGGCCGGGAGCATCCAGGTCGAGATCTCGATGCGCAACATCGGAACCGGGACGTGCACCCTCCAGGGGTACCCTGGCATGGCGCTCGTGGCCGGCGGCACGGTGATCCACACGAACGTCGTGCGGGGGTCGAGCGTCGTCGTCCCGCCCATCCACGTCCAACTGGTGACGCTGGCGCCCGGGGCGGTCGCTTCCTACGTGTTCGGGTACTCGGACGTGCCGACGAACGGGCAGAGCTGCCCGAGCTCGGATGGCCTCGAGGTGACCCCGCCCAACGCCTTCAGCCACGCGGTGGTGTCGCTGCAGGCGACGGCGTGCGGGGGCGTCCTCACGACGTCCCCGGTGTTCCCGGGCACCCGCGTCCCTTCCTCATAGGAAACGGCCGAGCGGGGCCCGGCCGCGCTCGCTCGCTACTCGATGACGGTGATGTAGGCCCCGACCAACCTCGCGGTCTGCTGGTCGACACCGCCCTCGCGGCGGTCGGCGTGGCCATCCTGGAAATGCGCGAACGCGTCCGTCGAGGCGATCGGGTTCACCTCGTCGTCGGCGTGATCGTGGAAGGACACGTGCAGGAACGAGTCGTCGGCAAGGCGCAGGACGATGTAGCTCACGTTGTCGGGCTTCGAAGAAGCCAGCTCGTCGAAGACGGCCTCGATGCGGGCCTGGTTCTCGTCGGCCGCCTCGGCCGAACGCGAGGCGTAGCGGGTCACCAGACGCTTCTCCATGGACGGGCTCCCTTCGTTCGGTGTGCGGATCAGTCGCGGCGCGACCCGAGGATCAACGCGAGGGCGATCGCGAACATCCACACGTCCTTGGACACGGCGATCCCCGGCGGGGACGGCCTCGGGTCGCCGGGCGGATGGAAGTCCGGGTTCTTCCAGTACAGGCGCAGCAGGCTGCCCGAGAACACGGCCAGGGCCGCGCCGACCAGCCGGGAGGGAAGGAACGGAAGCAACAGCGCCACGCCGAGCGCGATCTCGGCGCGCGACAGGAGCCTCTGGAATTCGAGCGGCTCAATGGCCGCGAACTGCGGGTACGCCAGCTCGGCCTGCGCCTTCAGCCGTTTCGCGCGTTCTTCGTTCGGGGCTCGCTTTCCGATCCCCGAGTTCAGGATGTACGCGCCCGTCGCCAGGCGCAGCGGCAGTTGCCAGACACGGGAACTCACATGGCGATCGTATCGCCGGGCGGCGCATCCGTGGACGCGCCCGCCGGCCGGGCGATGGAGCGGAGAGTCGGCCGCGTCCTTCCCCGATCAGGAAGGAAGACATGGAAGGAGGCGCCACCACCGGGCCTTTCGTCCACCCAGGCCCGGCCCCGGTGCAGTTCCGCAAACCTCGCCACGAGCGAGAGGCCGATCCCGAGTCCGGGCGAGGGGCCGGTTTCGGGAGCCTGGTGAAACGGCTCGAACACGAGCGTCTGAAGCTCTGGGGAAACGCCGGGGCCGTCGTCCTCAACTGTGATCTCCGCGCCCTCGTCCACGGCCTCCACCCGGACCCAGATCGCAGCCTCGTCCGGCGTGTGGCGTACCGCGTTCGCGAGCAGGTTCTCCACGATACGCTCGACCTTCGCGGGGTCGACCGTCGCCGTCACGCTCGGTGTCTGGAGCTGGACGCGCCGGGGCTTGAGCAGCTCCATGTCGGAGACGACGCGCCGGACGAGCTCGCCCAGGTCCGCCGGCTCGAGCTTCGGGTCGAGGATGCCCCTGTCCAGCCGATCGAGGTCGAGGAGATCCCGAAGCAGGGCATCCAACCTTCGGGCGTTCGACGCCAGGCGTCCGATGAGCTCGCGTTGTTCATCGCCCTGAAGTTCCACGTCGTCGCGCTGGAGCGTGAGAGCGATCCCGAGAACCGACGTGAGCGGCGTCCGAAGCTCGTGCGACACCGCGTGGAGGAAGGTCCGGCGAAGCTCGTCGAGCGCTTTCAAGCGTTCTCCTGCCCGCCGCTCGACCTCGAGCGCCTGTTCGAGGTGGTGCCGCCCGCGTTGGCGCTCAGCGACGATCGCTGCGACCACGAAAGAAGCGAAGGCGACACTGGCATTGAATATCTGGAGCGTCGCCATCCGTTGCAGCAGCTGCTCGTTCATGAACGGCCCGGTTCCCCGCTCCGCCGCCCAGATGGCGATCGACGTCGCGATCAGCGCGGCGACGGTGGCGCCGGGCAGTCCGAAGCGCCAGGCAGCCCACAGGACCAACGGCAGCACGAGATACAGGATCCGCAGATGACTCACGAACACCGCATGAGCCACGACACCGATGCCGACGAACAGCACGGACCCCTCCGCAACCCGCTCCCAGTTCATCTGTCGGGGAAAGCGGAGGAACCGCACGCTGAGGAGAAGAGGCGCGATGATCAGGACACCCTCCGCATCCCCGGCCCACCAGACCGACCACGTCGGCCAGAACCCCTGACCGCCCGTCCCTCCGGAGGCCGCGAGCGTCAAAGCCCCGCACGTCGCGCTGACCAGGGTGCTGGCGAGGGCAGCCGCGACCAGCGCCACTGCGTCGGACAACCGCCCCAACTGGGGACGGAACCGGGCGCGCTGGAGGATGACGACCGCGAGCAGCGGAGCGAGCGTGTTGCCGACCGCGATGCTCCCCGCGACGATCAGCGACGGGCTGATCGGGGCATTGACGAGAAACGCGCCGATGAGGATGGCCGGCCAGAGGCGACGCCCCAGAACGAAGAGCGCGACGACCGCGATGCCGGTCGGAGGCCAGATCGGCGTGACCTGCCCGTGGACGAGTGCGAGCCTCAAGCTCAGCTGAGCCGCGACCCCGTACACGAGGGCCACACCCACGACCTGCGCGGCGTACACCGTCGCCTGCAGCAACGAGCTCTGGGACAGATCGGCCGACATCCAGCCCAGGAAGCCTCGCCCGTAGCGCGGGGAGACCAGCGGCCGAGCCGAAGACCGGCGCAGTTCGTCGGAGGACTTGGGAAGGATGGAACGACGATAGGAGCGCCCCAGCTCGGCCGGAACTCCCCGGACGACCGATTTACCGAATCCCCCGGCTGCCCGGGGACGTGAAATGGAAGTCCTCCGTCGAGCTCCTGGCCGCAGTCGGGTTCTCGATGGCGGCTGCCTCAGCCGACCGGAGCGCCGCTTCGATCGCCCCGGCGAGCCGTCGCGCCGAGTCGGCGGTGAGCTCGACCGCCACGCGAGCGCCCGGGCCCGCGGACGGATCGACCAAGTCGACATTCAGCGTGTGCTCGGCCATCGCGTGGACCGGATGGTCGAAGTACACGACGGCGTCGGAGACGCGAAACCAGCCGGCTTGCGGGCCCTTGGCGCTCCCCTCGATCGGCTCACGGTAGGTCACGTAGGTGCACATGGTCAGCCCCCAAGGTGGGTTTCGAAGAACGCCCCGATCCGCTCCCAGCCGTCGTTCGCGGACGCCACGCGGTACGCCGGGCGGTCGACCGCGAAGAACCCGTGGCCGGTGTCCTCGTAGCTGTGCTGCTCGAAGTCCTTCCCGTTCTCCTTCAGGATCCGCTCCAGCTGCGCCACCTGCTCGGGGCTGGGGTGGCTGTCCTCCAGCCCGAACAGGCCCAACAGCGGGCAGCGCAGGTTGGCCAGCTGGTCCTCGAGGTTCGTCATCCGGATCGAGAGGTCGGCCGGCGGCGTGCCCGTGACGAACGCGCCGTAGCAGTCGACGGCCGCGTCGACGTCGAGGTTGCACGCGACCAGCACGCTCTGGCGCCCTCCCGAGCAGTAGCCGATGACCCCGACCTTTCCGTTCGAGCCGGTGAGGCCGCGCAGTGAGGCGATCGCCGCGCCCACGTCGCCCAGCAGGCGCTCGTCGGGGACGCCGCCTGCGGCGCGGACGGCTGCCGAGGCGTCATCGGGTCTCGCCCCGGGCGCCTCGCGGTGGTGCAGGTTGGGGCTGATCGCGTCGTAGCCGAGCTCCGCGAACCGGCGCACGATCTCCTTCGTGGCACGGTCCCAGCCCGGCATGTGGTGGATGACGACCACGCCCCCGCGTGTGGTGTCGTTGTCCGGCCGGGCCAGGTACGCGGGAATGCGGTCACCGCCGTGCCCTTCGAGCTCGACCGTGGTGGTCGTCATGGATTCGCTCAACGCCGCCTCCTCCGCTCACAGGGATGTTGCGATCGGATGCTACCGATCGTCCGACCCGAATGTGCGCGCGCACAACCGCAGCACGCGCGGTACGACGGTTGCACAGGCGGCGCGGGGGGCCCGTGAGACGTCGCAACGAGCCGGGAGGAGCAACGGGCCATGGACGATCAGCGATACCAGGAGTTGGTGGAGAAGCGGGACCGGGTTGGCCTCTCGGACGCCGAAGCGTCGGAGCTCGGGCGCATGATGGCCGAGCGAATGGGCAAGCCCTACCGAGGCCCACGGGACATCCACCCCAACGGGGCGGCGTCCAACGGCGCGACGCCTGCCACGAAGGAGCGGGCGACCGAACACAGCGCCTAGGCCGGGCCGTCTTCTCCAGCCGCGGGGTTGATGGCGGCGACCGGGAAAGGCCGACCCACTATCGTTTCCAGTCTGTGTGGGGGCTCTTGGCCACGGGAATCTGATGCGGAGAAGAGGAATGCAGGGCCTTGCCGGGCTTGGGTTGGTCTTGGTCATCCTCGGAACCGTCGCGGTCGTGCTGCATCGACGTGCGCCGACCATCGCCCCGGTTCCCATCCCGGGTCCATCCGGCTCACCGGGCTCGGCCGCCTGGGGCGTCGATGCGTATTCGGCCCCCCCTGGAGCGATTGCTCGCCTCGAGCGCGCGATGGGGCATTCGTTCGGTGCCTACTCCGTCTACGTGGGACTCGACGCCGCCGCTGAATACCCGACCGTCATCGCGCGCGACGCCATGTCCCGTCATGCGCTCATCTATCTCAACATCAACTCGTCGCGTCGCGCCGGAGGGGCCAAGTCGGCGGTGTGCTGGTCCGGCATCGCGAACGGAACGTACGACGCGATGATCGACGATTGGGCGCGGGCCGTCCTGGCCAGCAACTATGACCGTATGGTGATCACGTTCGAGCACGAGCCGAACGTCCAGAACGAGCACCAGCCGAAGTGCCCTGAGGATTCGCCGCACGCCTACCGCGCGGCATTTCATCATGTCTATCGGCGCATGCGCGCCGACGGCGTGCGCTTTCCCTTCGCCTTCATCCCGACGGTGTCCACCTATCGCACCCGAGTGGTGAACGAGTATGCCCCGCCGCCGAGCGACTACCAGGTGATCGGAGCCGACGTGTACAACCGGGTTCCTGCGGGGCAGCACCATTACCACACCGCGGCGCAGGCTTTGCTGCCGATGTTCGCCTGGATCCGAGCGCACGCGCCGGGCAAACCCGTGCTGATCGGGGAGATCGGCGACACCCAACACGACCCCCTGTCGGCTCACTGGATCGCCGACGCGATCGGGCTGCTGCGGTCCCATGGAAACCTGCTCGCGATCGACTGGAACGTGACGGCGACCGTAAAGGGACCGTACTCGCCGCTGCTGAGCGCACAAGCCCTCGCGACGTGGATGGAAGGGGCCAGACTGCCCTACTTCAGGCCGGGGGCGGCTGCGTCCCCGTGATCCGGGCAGCGCACACTGCACACCTTGTCGACCATCCGGCTCAACAGCGCGCCAGGAGGGACTCGAACCCCCAACCTTCAGATCCGTAGTCTGACGCTCTATCCAGATTGAGCTACTGGCGCGGGTACGGAGGGTTCCGTGCAGCAGGATACTAGGTGGCTCTCTGCCCCCGCCTCGCCTCCTCGGTCAGACGCAGCCGGCGACGGTTGACCGCGATCTTCGATCCGTCGGCGAACACCACCAGCGCCGTCCCCCGCCTGGCGACGCACCTGCCGTCGGGCCGCCTGACCGGATCGCATTCCTGCCCGCGCCAGCGCTCGGCGGTCATCCGATCACCAAGGTAGACGTAGCGCACGCGCGACCTCCGCGAAGGGCCGAACCGGTGGCGGAGAGGGGGGGATTCGAACCCCCGAGGGGCGCAAACCCCAACCGGTTTAGCAAACCGGCGCCATAGACCGGACTAGGCGACCTCTCCGCGCGCGAGTCTAGACGACCACGGCAGCCGCCGGGCGGCCCGGCCCCGCTGTTAGCATCCGCTCGAAGTGTCCACCACCGACCCTCCCAGGCGCGCCGCCCGCAGGAAGATCAGCGCTCGTCTGGTGATCGCCGGGATCGTCGTGGTCCTGGCCGCCGGGACGACCGCAACCGTCGTCGTCGCACGCGAGGGCTCGGCGGGCCCGGCCGGCACAACCCCGCCGGCAGGGGCGAGCGCCACGCCGGCGGCGGCCAAGCCGAACATCGTCCTGATCCTCACCGACGACCAGCGTTGGGACGAGCTCGGCAACATGCCGACCGTCGAGAGCGAGATCGCCGGCAAGGGCGTCACGTTCGCCAACGGCTTCGTGGTCGATCCGCTCTGTTGCCCCAGCCGGACCACGATCCTCACCGGCAAGTACTCGCACTCCACCGACATCTACTGGAACAACCCGCCCCACGGAGGGTTCCCCACGTTCGAGCCCGAGGAGGGGTCGACCGTGGCGACCTGGCTGCACGACGCCGGCTACCGCACCGCGCTCATCGGCAAGTACCTGAACCACTACATGCCCAAGAACGCGACACACGTCCCGCCGGGCTGGGACGATTGGAAGGCCGAGGCGCTCGCCGGCACCGGCGAGGGGAACGGCGGCTACTACGACTACGACATCAGCGACAACGGCACGCTGGTGCACCACGGCTCGGACCCGTCCGACTATTCCACGGACGTCTTCGCCCACTACGCGACCGACTTCATCGACAGCACGCCCGGCTCGCAGCCGCTCTTCCTCTATCTCGCTCCCCGCGCGCCGCACGTGCCGGCGACGCCGCCGCCGCGCTACGAGCACGCCTGCGCCGGCCTGCCACCGCTCCGCCCGCCCAGCTACAACGAGGCCGACGTCTCCGACAAGCCGCACTACGTTCAGATCATCCCGCCCATGTCCGCGCAGCTCCAGCAGGACGAAGACGCCCTGCACGTGCAGCATTGCCAGACGCTGCTCGCCGTGGACGACGCCGTCCGCGACATCCTGACCGCCCTGCAGGACACGGGACGTCTCTCCAACACCCTCATCATGTTCGCCTCGGACAACGGTCTGCACTTCGGCGAGCACCGGCTCATCAGCAAGAAGGTCCCGTACGAAGAGAGCATCCGGGTCCCGATCGTTGTCCGATACGACCCGGTCACGCATGGCGTGGCACGGACCGACCATCATCTGGCGCTGAACCTCGACTTCGCCCCGACGTTCGCCGACGCGGCGGGCGTTGCCGCGCCGGGTGCCGCGGGCCGGAGCCTCCTGCCTCTGCTCAAGGGCGGCGACGTCTCCTGGCGCAGCGACTTCCTCGTCGAGCACTGGGAACCGAAGTCGACGTCCGGCTGGGTGCCCGCCTACTGCGCCGTGCGCACCACCCGAGACGTCTACGTCGAGTACATCACCGGCGAGCAGGAGCTGTATGTCTTGAAGAAGGACCCGTACGAGCTGCAGAACCTTGCCGGTGACTCCGCGTACGCGAACCTCCTGCAGAAGCTGCACGCGCGGATGGTGAAGCTCTGCCGGCCGCCGCCTCCGCACTTCCACCCGTAGGCGCTTCTCGGGTCAGCCGCAGGCAAGCAGTCCCGACGCCTGCTTGGCCTCGAGGACGCGCAGCGCGGCCTGGTCCACGAGGGCCTTGAACCCCGGATTCGACCCCGCCTGCGCGACGAGCGCCGCCGCCATCTGGTCGGCCGGCCCGGCCGTCTTCGACACGATCAGGTCGCCGCCCGCGCGGATGAAGTCGAGCGCCCGCCGGGCGGGCGGGATGTCGGTGACCGCGACGGCCGCGCCCAGGTCGTCCGACACGACGACGCCGCGGAATCCCATGTCGCCTCGGAGCATGGACCGGATCACGGTCGGCGAGAAGACCGCGAGGTGGTCGGGGTCGATGCGCGTGTAGGTCGCGAGCGCCACCATGACGAAGGGGACACCGGCTCGGACCGCCGTTCGGAACGACCGCAGCGAGGGGTCGTCCGGGGTCGTGGTCGTGTCCACGACCTGCGCGGTGAAGTCGGTGTTGCCGGTGACGCGACCGAGCCCCGGGAAGTGCTTCGCGGTGGTGGCCACGCCCGCAGACTCCATGCCCCGGATGAAGGCGGCGCCGTGGCGGCCGGTCGTCAGCGGGTCGTGGCCGAACTCGCGCTGGAGCGCGCCGATCGGCTGGTTCTCCGCATCGGTCCCCGGCGGGACCACATCCATGACGGGCGCGAAGTTGAGGTTGACTCCCGCCGAGGTCAGCTGGCGGCCCCATTCGGCGGCATCGGCGCGCAACGCGGGTGCCGCCATGGAACCTTGCTCGAGCGCGGTGGGCATCGTGGAGAACCCCGGCCCGCGGAGCGCCTGGATCTCACCGCCCTCCTGGTTCGCGGCGACGTAGAACCGCACCCCTCCCGTCGTGCCGGCCGAGACCTGGGCCTGGACCGCGTCGGCGACCGCCCGGACGCCCGCCACGCCGGCGTCCGTCGTCGCGACGAACCACACGGAACCGACGTGGTGCTGCCGGATGGCGCGCACGGTCGAGGGCCCCAGGCGATCGCCGGTCAGGCCGAGCGCGATGAGCTGGCCGACGCGCTGCGGCTCACTCAGCGACGCCAGGGTCCCGGCGGCACAGGACGGGGACGGGGGCCGACCGCTTCCGTGCGTGGAGCGGGATGGGGACGGCCCGGCCGAGTCGGCGCCGGGCCCGCATGCGGACGCCGCGAGCGCGACCGTCACCAGAGCGGCGCGGAGACACCGACGCGGACGCGGACGACGATCGCGCCAGGCCATGCCGAGCATGGTCGCAAACGGGGAACGGTTTGGGGGGAGGTTGCTTCGGGGCTCAGTGACCGAGCGACGGCCCGCCGCGGCGGCGCCTCCGTTCGGCAGGGTCCTCGTGGCCGTCTTCGTCGGCCTCATACGGCCGATCGTCCTCCTCGTACGACCCGCCGTCGATCACGTAGGGAACGTCCTGGTCGGACGGCGGGACGATTCCCCAGGGACGCTCGGCGACGGCGACCCCGGCCTGCGTGGATCGGCCCGACAGCTCCCACCCATCGCCGGCGTGTGCAACGGCCCAGGGCTTCTCGTCGTCGTCGCCCGAGCGGCCGCCGCCAGGCCCGCGGCCGTCGCGGCCGTCGCGGCCGTCGCGGCCGTCGCGGCCGTCCTCTGCGTGGCCTCCGATCCGCTCGCGGAGGGCACGGACGCTCTCTTCGCGCTCTTCCTCGGTCGGCTCGTCGTCCGATTCCTCCTCGTCGTCTTCGACGTAGTGGTCCTGCGACTCCCACCCGGCGACGTCCTCGGCGGCCATGGGCTTGGCGAAGAGGTACCCCTGACCCAGCGGGCACGACTCGCCCACCAGGAACTCACGCTGCGCCTCGGAGTCGATCCCCTCCGCGAGCGGCACCATCCCCAGGCTGTGCGCCAGCTGGATGATGGCCCGTGCCATGGTGGACGCATCGTCGTCGTCGGGAAGCTTGCGGACGAACGACTGGTCCACCTTCAGGATGTCGACGGGGAGGTCCTTCAGGCGGCGGATCGACGAGAGGGATTTGCCGAAGTCGTCGATGGCGATCTTCAGGCCGCCCTCGCGGAACTGCTCCAGCACCCGACGCGTGCGGTCGTGGTCGGCCATCGCGGCGGTCTCGGGCACCTCGATGACGATGGTCTCGGGGTCGACCCGCGAGGCGCGCAGCGACGACGTGATGCGCTCGACCAGGTTCGGCTGCCACAGCTGCCGCGGCGACAGGTTGATGCTGATGTCCAGCTCGAGCCCGTCCTCGCGCCAGGTGCGCGACTGCCGGCAGATCTCGTCGACGACCCAGTCGCCGACCGCCTCGATCAGGCCCATGTCCTCCGCGGCCAGGATGAACTCGCCCGGGGGGACCAGCTCGCCGTTCGAGTCGCGCCACCGCAGCAGCGCCTCGACGCCGACGAGGTCCCAGCTCTCCAGGTCCACGATCGGGTGGTAGTGCAGGACCCAGTCCTTGCGCTCGACCGCCTTCCGAAGCTTCGTGGTGAACGACAGGCCGCGGACGGGGTCGTCCGCGTCCTTGGAGAACAGGACGTAGCCGCCGGGCCCGGTCTTCTTGCTCTTGCGCATCGCGGTGTGCGCGTGGTCGAGCATCGTCTCGCCGTCCTCGGCGTCCAGCGGGAAGATACTGATGCCGATCGACGCCGTCACGTAGAACTCGTTGTCCGCGACCATGAACGGCGACTGGAGCGCCTCCTGGATGCGGGAGGCCTCGGCCTCGGCCACCAGCAGCGCGTCGTCCGCGCTCGCGCGCAGCGAGCCGCCGCTGCGCTCGCGGCCGGCAAGCAGCAGGAGGAACTCGTCGCCCTCCTGGCGGGCCACCAGGTTGGCCTCCTGCGCGGCGTCGCGCAGCCGCACGGCCACCTGCCGCAGCAGTTCGTCGCCACCGTCGTGGCCGAGGCTCGAGTTGACCATCTGGAAGTCGTCCAGGTTGAGGGTCAGCGCCGCGACGGCCAGGTTGTGGCCGCCTGCGCGCAGCAGCACCTGCTCCAGGAACTCCTCGAACATCGGCCGGTTGGGGAGGCCGGTCAGCTCGTCGTGGTACGCGCGGTAGGCCTCGTTCTGCTCGCCCTGCCGCTGGCTGGTGATGTCCACGATGAGGCCCTGCATCACGGTCGCCTTGCCGGACGAGTCGCGGGGAACGAGGACGCTCTCGCGCACCCAGACCGTGGCGCCGTCGCGGGCCTGCATGCGGTACTCCAGGTGGACGGGCTCGCCCGACTGGCGCGCGCGCCGGTAGTCGGCGAGCACGCGGTCGCGGTCGGACGCGAACAGCGACTTGGACCGGAGCGTGGGGTCGTTGCGCCACTCGGTCGGCGAGATGCCGAGCATCTGCTTGATCTGCGGGCTGACGTACAGCGTCCGCATGCCCTCGTCGGCCACCGCCGTGTACGAGACGGCCGGCATCCCCTCGACGATCGTGCGGTACTTGCCCCCGGCCGTGTCGGGGTCGTCGTCGGCCTCCTTGCGGTGGACGAACTCCGCCACCTCCGCGCCGACCATCTCCAGGGTCGAGATCAGCGAGTCGTCGGGGCGCTTGGCGTCCTTGCTGTACAGCTCGATCGTTCCGAGGACCTCGTGCTCCTGTCGGATGGGGAAGCTGATGGAACCGAGGAACCCCGCCATTGCCGCCGAGGACGCCGTCGGGACGTCGCCCGACTCGTCACTCCGGGCCCAGGACCCGACCCGGTGGAGCGAGTTGGTGCCGGCATCGACCATGGAGATGACGCCGACGTCCCATCCGAGGTGCTCGCAGACCACCTCGAGGACGCGGGGTGCGGCATCGGGCAACTGCGCCGAACCGGCCAGCACCTCCTTCACGATCTCGATGACCGCGAGGCGCTCGGCCTGCGCAGATCCCTTCTTGTCCGCCTTCTCGGCAGTCACGGCACCACCCCTGCAAGAGCCCACCGGCAGGGTGCCGGCTGCTCGAAGCGTCCTTCAATGGCATCGGTGCTCAGAGGGGTCGGGTTAAGGCGATCGGCCAATGCCATCACACCTATGCATTCGCCGCCGGGCGGTCTGCGTCGTGGACCAGGTGCAGGCCACCCCGGCGCTGCAGCAGAGCCTCGATCTCGTCCGCCGGCACCGGTTTGCTGAACAGGTAGCCCTGCCCGAGGATGCACCCGTTGTCGACCAGGAAGCGCCACTGGTCCTCGGTCTCGATCCCCTCCGCCAGCGGGGTCATCCCGAGGCTCCGGCCCATCTGGATGATGGCCCGGACGATGCTGGCCGCGTCCCCGTCCTCCGGGATGTCCTTGACGAACGAGCGGTCGATCTTCAGCAGGTTCACCGGCATGTACTTCAGCCGCGAGAGCGACGAGTACCCGGTCCCGAAGTCGTCGATGGCGAGGTGCAGGCCGCTGTCGTGCAGGTCGCGCAGGACGCGCTGCGTGCGATCGGGGTCGCTCATCGCGGCCGACTCGGTGATCTCGATGGTGATGCGGGACGGCTCGACGCCCGCCGACTGCAGGCGCAGCAGTACGCGCTGGGCGAGGTCTGGCTGCCACAGCTGCCGTGGCGACATGTTGAACCCGATGCGCAGCGGGATGTTCGCGTCCGTCCACGTGCGCGACTGCCGGCAGATCTCCGACAGCACCCAGTCGCCGATCGCACCGATCAAGCCCATCTCCTCGGCGAGCGGGATGAACTCGCCGGGGGGGATCATGGTGCCTTCGGGGTCCCGCCACCGAACCAGGGCCTCGACCTCGACCATCTGGTTGCTCTGCAGGTCCAGGATCGGCTGGTAGTGCAGCAGCCACTGCCGTTCCTCGACGGCCCTGCGGAGGCGCGTCGTGAACGACAGCTGGTTCACGTTGTCGGACACCTCGCTCGAGTACAGCGCGTACCCGCCGGGGCCCATGCGCTTGGTGCGGTACATGGAGGCATCGGCGTTCTTGAGCAGCTGCGCGGAGTCCTGTGAGTCCATGGGGAAGACGCTGATCCCCATGCTGGCGGAGACGAAGAACTCGGTGTCGGCGAGCTGGAACGGCCTGCTGAGCGCCTCCTGGATGCGCTCCGCGACGCGCTCCGCCGAGTACCTCGCGAAGTCGGCGGAGTCGCGCGCGTCCCCCGCCGGCTGCTCGATGTCGGCGAACAGCAGCAGGAACTCGTCGCCGCCCTGTCGCGCAACCAGATCCGTGTCGCGGGTCGCCTCGTGCAGGCGGCCGGCCATCTGACGCAGCAACTCGTCGCCCGCCTCGTGTCCGAGGCTGTCGTTCACGAGCTTGAAGTTGTCCAGGTCCATGTACAGCACGGCCACCGCCGCCTCGTTCCGCCGCGCCCGCGCGATCGCCAGCTCGAGGTGCTCCTCGAACATCGCGCGGTTGGGCAGGTGCGTGAGCTTGTCGTGGTAGGCGAGGAACGCGATCTGCTCCTCGGCCCGCCTGCGCTCGGTGATGTCGCGGACGAACGCGGTGTAGAGGGGCGCTCCGTCGGTCGGGACCCGCGTGATCGTGACCTCCACGGGGAACTCGGAGCCGTCGGCGTGCCTCCCCATCACCTCGGTCCGCTCGCCGACGCGCACGCCGCGCCCGCGCATCAGGTAGCCGCTGAGGCCGGGCGGATGGTTCTCGCCGACGGCCGGGAGCGAGACCAGGTCCACGATGTTCTTCCCCGAAAGGTCGCCCTCCTGGAACCCGAAGCTACGCTCGGCGGCGGGGTTGAACTCGACGATGACGCCCGTGTCGTCCATCAGCAGGATGCTGTCGAGCGCAGCCTGCATGATCGCGCCCGTGCGCGCCTGGCTGCCGGACAGCGCCCGCACCACGGTCTTGCGCTGGGTCGCTTCGGCCAGGACGTTTGCGAGCGCCACCAGGAAGTGCACGTCGTCGGAGCTGAACGGCCGCGCCGACACGCTCCCTGCCCCCAAGACACCCCACGCGCCGTGCCCGCCGGCGACGACGGCCACTGCGGAGCCGACGACCGCGTGCTCGCGCAGGAACGGGGCCACGGCGAACCGCGACTCCCGCGCGAGGTCGTCGCTGACCACGGGGGTGCCCGACGCCAGCGCGTACGCGCCCTGCGATCCGGCGTCGGTCGGCATCTTCGCCTTGCCCACATAGCCGTCCTTCCACCCCTCGCCCGCGCGCAGCCGCATGAGGTCGGGATGCGCCTCCATCACCATCGAGTAGCGCACCTCGAGCGTCTGCGAGACGAGTCGTGCCGCATCCTGCAGCAGCACATCGAGGTCGTCCTCTGCGAGCGCGCGCTGGCCGAGCGCGGCCACGGCGGCCTGCTGCCGGGTGCGTGCCTCGACCGCGCGGAGCATCCGGTCGAATTCGCGCCCCACGTTCACGATCGCGTCGCGGCCCCGCGGCTCGTCCGCCTCGGGCAGGCGCACGGCCAGGTAGCCGCTGGCGACCAGCGACGCCGCGCGCCCCAGCCGGCTCACGCGCCGCAGGACGGTCCAGTACAGGACCAGCCCGAGCGCCAGCACCTGCACGCCGACGGCGATGCCCAGGACGAGCTTGCCGCTCGCGCCCGCCGCGGCGATGGAATCCGTCAGCGGGTCGAGCTTCGTGGAGAGCTCGAGGACCGCGGTCCTCCGGCCGTTGGTGGTCAGCAGCAGGTCGGTCACCTGCAGATCGACGCCGGCGACCTGGACATGGTGGTGCTGGGGTTCGCCGTTGCGCATCGTCATCAGCGCGCCGTGCGGCGGACGATGCCCGATGTTGCCGCCGTTGGTGCTCGCCCACACCGTGGCCGGCGGCCCAGGACGGAAGACCTCGGCGTTCACCACCAGGCGGTCCGACCCCTTGACGCGCTGCAGCAACGCGTTGACTGCCTGCGGGTCGTTGGCGTTGGTTGCGTAGACCACCTGCACGGCGTTCTGCACTTGCCGCAATTGCGCGTCATAACCCGACTGCAATTGGCGCCGCGCGGAATTGGTCGCATAGGCGGCCAGCAACGCCGACGTCGCCAGCGTGATCAGGGCGAACGGAACGGCGATCTTCACCGCGACCGGCAACTGCCGGCTCACGCCTCGGAGGATGCCGGGCAACGCGCCTGGAGACAGCCCCCGGCTCCACGCCGCCCTCCCCGACTCGATTGTTCGCTTTCCGCCCATGGGTCTCCACTGTGTTGGAACGAACCGGGAGGCTGCCTCTGATATCGGCAGGTTCCCGAGCCCTTTGAGGAGGTCCCACCTGGGGGATCCCCGGACAGGCGCAATGGCGGACGGTGGTCGCCGGCCGCGCCGGCGAATCGGGACATACCGCCCCAGGCGGTCCTTTCGAATGGGGGGTGCCGCGCCCTACACTTCGTCCCCGAACCGGCCGAATCTTTCAGGGACATTCCGATGGAACCGGCAAAGACCCCCTCGCTCGTCCCCGCCCAGGCTGGCTCGATCCTCGTGGCGGACGACTCGCCCACGATCGCCCGCCTGCTCGAAGCCGAGCTGGTCGACGCCGGCTACGACGTCACGACGGTGGAGGACGGCCGCCTCGCGCTCGACGCGGCGCTCGACCACTGTCCGGACCTCGTCCTGGCCGATGTGACCATGCCGACCATGGGCGGCCTGGAGCTCACGCACCTCCTGCGGGAGGACCCGCGAACCGCGGGGGTCAGCATCATCCTCATCACCGCCGGCGGCGACACGGCGAAGCTGGAAGGGCTCTCGGCCGGCGCGGACGACTACATCGTCAAGCCGTTCGATACCGCCGAGCTGCTGGCGCGGGTCCGCGGCGTGCTCCGCCGGGCCAACGAGCTTCGCGCGCAGTCACCGCTGACGCGCCTGCCCGGCAACATCCGCATCCAGGAGGAGCTGCAGCAGCGCCTCGGCGAGAAGGAGGAGTTCGCGCTGCTGTACGCCGACCTCGACTACTTCAAGGCCTACAACGACCACTACGGGTTCGCCCGTGGCGACGAGGTCCTGCAGGCGAGCGCCGAGCTCATCCGCGACGTGGTGTCGGAGCTCGCGGGGCCGAGCACCTTCATCGGGCACGTCGGCGGCGACGACTTCGTGGTCATCTGCCGGGTGCACGACGCGAAGCCCATCGCGGAGACGCTCGTCGAGCGATTCGATTCGCTGGCGCCGACGCTGTACGACCCGAAGGACGCCCTGCGCGGGTACATCGAGACCGAGAACCGGCTCGGCGACGTGCAGTCGTTCCCCTTCGTCTCGATCTCGATCGGCTCCGCGACCAGCGAGAACCGCGACTTCACGCACTACGCGGAGGTCGTGGGGATCGCGACCGAGATGAAGTCCGTTGCGAAGAAGACGCCGGGCTCGTCCTGGGCCGCGGACCGCCGCGGCGGCAGCTGACCGCCGCCGCGCTCACTCCTCGATTCGTCAGGCCGCAGCCTCTTCGCCGCTCGGGCGCGGTGTCGCCGGGGTGACGCGGTAGCGCTCGATAAGCTCCTGCAGCCGGTCGGCGAGGTCCCGCACGCCCTCCGCGGCGCCCTGCGACTGCTGCGCGCCGGCGACGAACTGCGTGGTCATCTGGTTGATGTCGCCCATGGCCTGCGCGATCTGATCCATGCCGATCGACTGCTCGTGCGCCGAGGCGGCGATGACCTTCGCGGCCTGGGCGGTCTCCCGGATCGTGTCGGCGAGCTGCGCGATGACGTCGCCGGACCGCTGGGCCAGATCCACGCCGCCCTCGACCACGCGCGTTCCCTCCTCCGTCGCCATCACGGCCTGGTTGGTGCCGCGCTGGATCTCGGACAGGATCGTCTGCGCCTGCGCCGTCGCCTGCTTGGACTGCTCGGCCAGGTTCCGCACCTCGGCCGCGACGACGGCGAATCCCTTGCCCTGCTCGCCGGCCTTCGCCGCCTCGATCGCCGCGTTCAGGGCCAGCATGTTCGACTGGTCGGCCAGGTCGTTCACCGTCGCGGTGATGTCGCCCACCAGCTGGGTCTGCTGCGAGAGCGCCAGGATGTTGCGCGCGATCTCCTGCACCTTGTCGCGGATCTCGTTCATCCCTCCGACCAGGCGCTCGACCGTCTGCGTCCCCTCGTCCGACACCTGCGCGCTGGTCTCGGCCTGGCCGGCCACCTCCTGCGCGCGCCGCGCGGCCTGCTCGGCCGAGGCGCGAACCTCCTCGACCGTGACGGCCGTCTGCGAGATCGCGGACGACTGCTCGGCGGCCGACGCGGTGTGCTGGGAGACGGCGGCGAGGATCTCCGACGTGGCGGCGCCCATCCCCGACGTCGCCTCGCGCACCTGGCTCGACATCTCGCCGAGCGAGTGCACCATCCGGTTCAGGTTGGCGGCCAGCGCATCGAGCTGCCGGTCGCCGACGGGCGCGAGGCGCACCGTCAGGTCGCCAGAGCCCGCGCGCGCCACGAAGACCTCCTGGGCGGCGATCCATTCCTGCATGGCGCCGTTGGCCGCCCGCTCGGCCTCGACCAGCTGCTCGAGCTGGTCCGCCATCCCGTTGAAGGCATCGGCGAGCTCGCCGACCTCGTCGTGCGTGGTCACGGCCGCGCGCCGCGTGAGGTCGCCGTTCGCCAGAGCGCCGGCCGCGCGCGACAGTGCCTGGAGCCGGTCGGAGATCCGCGAGGACACGATCCAGATGACCACGAACGCGAGGATCAGCCCGAGGCCGGCGATCACGAACAGGACGATTCGATTGGTTCGCATGGTGCGCAGCAGAGCGGCGTTGGTTGCCCGGGCTCCACTTCGATTCACGGCCGAGAGCTGATCCAGGGAGCGGGTCACATCGATGGCCAGGCCCTGCAGGTCGGGCCCCACGGCCTGCGCGGCCTTGACGTCGCCCGCTTCCGCCGCCGCGATCGCCTGGTCCCGGAGCGCCTTGTATCGGGCGTACGTGCTCTCGAACGCCACGACCCCCTTGTGGATCTGGGTATCCGGATCCGAGTCGATCGCCGTGAGCGTGAGGCCGATCTGCTGGTCGTAGCTGAGGACCTCCTGCTTCATGGAATCCCGGCTCTGCGGATCGGTCTCGCCGATCAACCGCAGCGTCTCCGCGTACCCGGACACCGCATCGCGAGTCACCAGCGTAATCCGGCCCATCCCCACGAGGTCGTGGCCGTAGATGTCCGCCAGGCCCGCCTGCACCTTGTGTGACTGGAGCTGCACGGTGACGGCGAAGACGACGATGAGCATCAGGAGCACGGCGAACGAACTCAGCAGCTTCGTTCGAATGTCCAGCCCGCGGTGCCGGAAGGCGGACGCCGAGGAGGGATTCTCCTCGGGAGGCGGCTCCGGACGACCGGCGTCGGCCTCTTCCACACCCTCGTCCCAGCCACTCACCTCTGACACCGCGATCGCCCTTTCTCGAACCCGTTCTCATACGCCACAGCCGCGAGCAGGCTGCTCGTGGCTCTCATCGACCGTTTCATGCCCCGCTTGAGCCGCTCGGTCATCGCACCGTGAAGGGGTAGACCATCCCGCGGGCCGCGTGGACCTGGCCGACGCCGCCGCCGGGCTGCCCCTGCTGCCAGCAGGCGAGCGCATACGTCCC
The DNA here is from genome assembly GCA_963770955.1 of uncultured Actinomycetota bacterium. Lineage (GTDB taxonomy): Bacteria > Actinomycetota > UBA4738 > UBA4738 > UBA4738 > DASPTB01. The sequence goes on along the minus strand of CAVYRK010000003.1, from coordinate 490,058 downwards.
GGGCGGCAGGTCGAACGTGCCGACCAGGGTTGACCCGGTGTCCACGTCCGCGATCTCGCCGAAGTGCAGGTAGTGGTCCTCCGAGTCGGTCCCGTCGGCCTTCGCGTCCGCCGCCAGCGTCTGCGCCGTCTGTCCCGGCTGCAGCGACACGACCACCATCTCGTGGCGGAACGGGAATCCCTCCTGGTTCGTGAAGGCGACCTGGAACGGGCCCGGGTGGATGACCTTCGGGAAGCCGTGGTACCGGAAGTTCACCGACGAGACCTTGATCAGGGGCGTCCCGGCGGCCGGCCGGTCGTTCGGCCGGAACGAGACGATCACCAGGGCCGCGATCAGGGCCGCGACCCCCACCGCGGCGGGAATCACGCGCGACGCGGCGCCGCGACGCTCACGCATCTCCACGCTCATCATCGGTCTCCTGACGCTCGAGGCACGGACGATCCGTCCGCGACCAGGCTCGTGATGACCTCCGCCAGCGCGTCCAGGCTCACCACGTGATCCGCGAGCCCCGCGTCCACCACCGCGCGGGGCATCCCGTAGACGACGCACGACTCCCGGTCCTGGGCGAGCACCGTTCCGCCCATCTGCCGCAGGACACGGATCCCGTCGCAGCCGTCCGTTCCGATGCCGGTCATGATCACGCCGATCGCGCCCGGGCCGAACGCGGACGCAACGGAGTGGAACAGGTGCGTCGCGGACGGCCGGTGGCCCCCGATGGGCGGCGCATCGCTCAGCAGGATGCGCCCGGCGCGGGACACGCCCAGATGCCGGTCGTGGGGGGACACGTAGACCGTCCCCGGCTCGAGCGTCTTTCCCTGGCTCGCGAGCGTGACGGGGAGCCGCCCCACGCCGTCCAGCCACTCCACCAGGCCGCGATCGAAGCCGCCGCCGATGTGCTGGACGACGAGCACCGGCACGGCGAAGCGCGCCGGAAGGCCGGACACGACCTTCGCGAGCGCCGCCGGCCCGCCCGTGGAGGCACCGATCGCGACGACCTTGACCTCCGCCCGGGGACGGCCCGCCGGCCGGGCGCCCTGCGGGCGGAGCGCCCGGGGCAGGCGCCGGGTGACGACCTTCACCTGTGCGAGCTCCTTGATCGTGCGGACGAGCGTGTCGGCCTGCGTCTCGAACTGTGGGCTCAGCGGCCCGGGAGGCTTGGCAAGCACGGTCAGGGCGCCCGCCTCGATCGCCTTGAACGACCACGCGACCTCGTCGGGCTGCACGGCGCTGATCATCAGTATGGGCGTCGGCGTCTCGCGCATGATGCGGCGCGTCGCCTCGAATCCGTCCATCACGGGCATCTGCACGTCCATCGTCACCAGGTCGGGCGCGAGTCGCGCGGTCATGCGGACCGCCTCGGCGCCGTTGGCCGCCTCCCCGGCGACCGTGATGTCGCCGTCGCGGTTCAGGATGTGCGTCAGCAGCCTCCGGGAGGCGGGGGAATCGTCGACGACCAGGACGCGCGGCATCGATTCCTCAGATCAGCCGACGGACGGCCTCGAGCAGGCCGCCCCGGGTCAACGTGCTCTTGACGATGTACGCGTCGGCACCCACCTGGACCCCGCGCGCCCTGTCCTCCGGCGAATCGAGTGAGGTGACCAGGATCACCGGGAAGTCACGGAAGCGCGCGTCCCCGCGCAGGCGGGCGGTCAGCTGCAGCCCGTCGAGTCGCGGCATGTTCACGTCGGAGACCAGCAGCGAGCACCCGCCCTCCGCCAGGATCTCCCAGGCCTCCACGCCGTCGGCGGCGGCGCGGACCTGATAGCCGGCGGCCTCGAGCACGCCCTTCTCGAGCATTCGGGACACCACCGAATCGTCCGCGACCACGACGATGGGCACGCCGCCCTCCGGCTTCGCGGCCGCGGGCGCGTGGACCCGGGCGGTGGCGGTCGTGCCCGCGGCCGCGCGTGACGCGCCGGTCGCGGTCTTCACCAGGTCGCCCGCGCTGAGGACCAGGACCGTCTCGCCCGAGCCCAGGATGGCGGCGCCGCCCACGCCGGGCACGCGCTCCAGGGGAGGCGGCAGGTTCTTCACGACCACCTCCGGCGATCCCAGGACGCCGTCGACGAGCGCGGCGGCCCGCCGGTCGGTCGAGTGCAGGAGCACGGCGGACCGAGATTCGGTCCACGGCGCCTCCGCGCGGTCGATGCCCAGCATCGCTGCAAGTGACGTGACCACGACCGGCTCGTCGTCGATCACCAGGACGCGCCGGCCCTGGTTCTGCCGCGTGTCCTGGGGACGGAGCCGGAGGATCCGCCCCACGCCGGAGAGCGGAAGGCCGAAGGTCTGTCCGGCAGCGCGGACCAGCAGGCACTGTGTCGTGGCGACCGTCACAGGGAGCGTCAGGGTGAAGGTCGTGCCCACCCCCACGTGGCTGTCCACCTCGACCGTGCCCTGGAGACGCTCCACGCTCTCCCGCACGACGTCGAGGCCGACGCCGCGGCCCGAGAGGTCGGTGACCACCTCGCTGGTCGACAGGCCGGGCTGGAAGATCAGGGCGATGGCCTCGCGCGGGCTCATCGCGGCCGCCTCGGCGGCGCTGATGGCCCCCCGCCCCACGGCCGCGGCCTTCACGGCCGCGGGGTCGACGCCGGCGCCGTCGTCGTGGAGCTCGACGACCAGTGTCCCGCCGCGCTGCGATGCCGCCACCGAGATCCTGCCCTCGCGCGGCTTGCCGTCACGCTCCCGCACGTCGGGCCCCTCGAGCCCGTGGTCGAGCGCATTGCGAATCAGATGGGTCAGGGGCCCGCGCATCTGCTCGAGGACGGCACGGTCCACCTCGGTCTCGCCGCCGACGATGTCGAGCGTGGCCTCTTTGCCCAAGGCGCGCCCCAGCTCCCGCACCAGCCGCGGCAACGAGTCGAACACGGCGGAGACGGGGAGCATGCGGACGCTGAGCACCTCGTCCTGCAGGTCCGCCGTCGCCTGGCGCGTTCGGCGGTCGGTGGCCCTCAAGGTCCGGTCCAGCTCGCTGAGCCGCGCGTGCACGTCTTCGAGCCGCGTCTCGCCCTCGCGCATGAACTCGACCAGGTGGCCCATCCACGAGAGCCGGTCGAGCTCGTCGACCGTCCGTCCCGCGGTGGCGGTCCTCGCCTCGGCGACGTACGCGTCGACGCGGTCCCGCTCGGATCGCACCTTCTTCCATCCGTCCGCCCACGTGGTGAGCGAGTCCAGCACCTCGCGGAGCTCCGTCCGCCGTTCCTCGCGATCCATCGTGGTGATGAGCAGTTCGCCCACCTGCGCCATGAGGCCGTCCAGCTTGGAGGTCGCCACGCGGACGGTCTCGCGTGTGCCGGCGTTCGCGGCGGCAGCCGCGGCGTCGTCGTCGGCCGCAACCGGCGTCTCTTCGGGCGGCGGCGCGGCGACCGGTGCAGACGGAGCATCGGGCGCTGCGGAGCTTTCCTCGACGGCCGTCGCGGCCAGCCGCTCGCGGAGGCCGGCGACGTCCACGCCGGAGTCGCCGCCCGTGACCGCCGTCCGGATCATCGTCCGCATCTCCCGCAACGCGTGGTAGCCGACGTCGAGGGATGCCGGCTCGCACGGGAGCTCGCCGTCGCGGATGCGCGTGAAGAACGTCTCGAGGTCATGCGACACGGTCGAGACGTCGTCCAGACTGACCGCCGCCGCCGAGCCCTTCAACGTGTGCATCTCGCGCAGCAGCTTGGCGAACGCCTCGGGGCGCGCTTCGTCCGAGCGCTCGATCTCCAGCAGCAGCGCGTCGGCGGCCTCCAGGCGCTCCTCGGCCTCGTCGCCGAAGACACCCAGCAGCTCCCGCAGCAATTCCTCGTTCGGCATCCCGCTCACCCGCCCTGCACGACGAGGCCGTCGTCGCCGAGCAGCGCCCCCGCGTCGAGCACGGAGACGAGGTCCTGCGTGACTCCCAGGATGGCGCGCGACGCGCCTCCGAGCGCCTCGGCGGCGGGCGGCTTGATCGACCCCGACGGGATGCGCCGGATCTCGCGGACCGAGTCCACGAGCAGCCCGACCGTCACGGCCGCGCCACCGATCACGACGAGCATCTCCTGGTCGTGATCCGGAGCGACGCCCGGATCGAGGGCCTCGGGCACCTGGAGGTAGCGGCCCAGGTCGAGGACGGGACACAGTCGCCCGCGCACGTTGACCAGGCCCTTCCAGAAGGGTGGCACGTTCGGCAGTGGCGCCATCTCGGTGAAGGGCCGCGTCTCCTGCACGACCGCGATGTCGATCCCGTAGAGCTCGGCTCGCACCCCCAGAACGAGCAGCGAGGTGATCTCGCCGTGCTCCTCCTCCTCAATGGGCCGGGCGAGCTCTCGTGCGCGCTCCTCCAGGATCAGGCGCGTCGCGTCGTCAAGCATGGACGCGCTCCCCTTCCCGGGCGTCGTGCTCCTTCGTCAGCAGCAGGCCCCGCTGTACGGCCGCGAGCTCCAGCAGCCGCCCGGCGGTCAGCCCGTCACCCTCGGGGACCTCCGTCTCGCGGGGCGACTCGCCGACGGCGTGGATCACGCTCTCGATCGTCTTGATCGCGCGTTCGGTCTCACCGAGCCGGGCGAGGAATCCGGCGAGCGCGTACTGCCCGAGCGCGAAGCCGGGATCGAGGAACACGCACCGGCGGACGGCGTCGGTCGCCGCGCGCAGGTCGCCCTGCTCGTCGAGCACCAGCCCGCGCAGGTAGTGCGCGGGCGCGAAGACCGCGTCGCGCTCCAACGCGCGATCGGCCCATTCGAGCGCCTCGTCGAGGCGGCGTTCGTTGGCGCAGACCTTGCCCAGCAGGTACGCCGGCCACGGATCGGACGGCGCGGCGTCCGCGAGCAGCGTCAAGCGTTCCGCGGCGGCGTCCGCGTCGTGGCCGCTCCGCCACAGCGTGAAGGCCGCGACCTCCTCCGGGGACGGACCCGCCGTGTGCTCGGCCGGCGGGGCCGGACGTTGCCGGGGAACGGGACGCGGCGTGGGCGAGAGCTTCGGAGGCGCCGGGGCGGCGCTCGGTGCCGGCGGCGGCGCCTTCCGGGGGCGAGCCGCGGGAGGAGTCGCCGGCGACCGCTCGGGCCGCCGGTAGACGATGGCGTCGGGGAAGGCACGGACCTCGAACCCGGCGTATCCGTTCGCCGAGGTGTCTGCCGGCCCGGACACCAGCCAGCCGCCGTCGCACAGCGAGTCGTGCAGGCGGCCCAGGACGCCCTCGATCGCCTGCGCCCCGAAGTAGATGAGCACGTTGCGGCACAGGACGAGATCCATCGACGTCGTGTTCGTGGCCAGCGACGGATAGGCGTCCCCGACCAGGTTCAGGTAGGAGAACGTGACCATGCGGGCGATCGGGGGGGCGATCCGGCGCTCGTCGCCGCTCCGCGTGAAGTAGCGCCGCTGCGTCGCCTGGTCCACGCCCCGGAACGACCACGATCGGTACGTCCCCCGCTGCGCCTGCTCGAGCGACGCGCGGTTGATGTCGGTGCCGAGGATCATCACGCTCCAGGCCTCGCGGTCGGGCAGCATCCGGTCGAGCAGGATGGCCAGCGAGTACGGCTCCTCCCCGGTTGCGCATCCGGCGCTCCAGATCCGAAGCCGCCGCTCCTGCGAGCGGCGCGCGATGAGGTCTGGGAGGATCGTCCGCTCCAGGGCGTCGAACTGCGCGCGGTGCCGGAAGAAGTAGGTTTCGCCGATCGTCAGCTCGGCGATGAACGCCTCCAGGTCGACGGCGCTGTCGGCGTGGCTCAGGTGCGCGTGCAGCTCGGCGGGGCCGTGCATCGACATCCGCTCCGCCGTGCGCTGGACCGCGCGCTCAAGGTCGGACCGGCGCACCTCGGACAGCTCGATGCCGCTGGTGCGTTGCACCAGCTCACGGAACCGGGTGAATTCGGATTCGCCGAGCGGCCGCGCCTCGGCGCTCATCGTTTCCTCGGGTCCGCGAGCGACGGATCGATGATCAACAGCAGCCGGTCGCCGACGCGCCCGACGGCGAACACGCCGCCACCGTCGCCGGCGGGCTCGATGTCGCCGGTGCCGATCACCACCATGTCGCGCGCCTCGTCCACGACGAAGCCAGACACGGTCTCGTGCTCGATCAGGACGATCACCGCCCGCAGCCAGCGCTCACGCTCGGGCAGTCCCAGGCGCCGCCGGCCGTCGATCACGGGCACCACGCGGCCGCGGACGTCGATCACGCCGAGCACCCACGGCGCCGAGTCGGGCAGCGGCATGACGGCGGCGTAGCGGAAGACCTCGATGACGTTCTCGGCGGGAATCGCGTACTCCTGCCCGTCCAGGGCGCACACGACGAACCGAGCGCCGTCGGCGCTCGGGGACAGCTCCTCGGTGGACTGCGACAGGGTCGGCATGCCTGGGCGACTCGCCTGTGGAACGGGCAAGCTGCCGCCTGTATCGGCAGTCCAAAATGCCTGCTTGAGAAGGGCGGTCAGCCCCGGGCCCGCAGGCGCGTGACCGGCGGGGCACCGGCGTAGCTCCACGTGGGAACGTCCTCGGCCGGCATCGGCCGCGCGAACAGGAAGCCCTGCCCCACCGAGCACCCGTTGTCCGCCAGGAATCGCCGCTGTTCCTCGGTCTCGATGCCCTCCGCGAGCGGCGTCGTCCCCAGGCTCTTCGCCAGCTGGATGATCGCGCGGACCATGCTGCAGGCGTCCGGGTCGTGCGGGAGGTCGCGGACGAATGCCCGGTCGATCTTCAGGATGTCCACGCGCATGTGCTTCAGCCGCGACAGCGACGAGTAGCCGGTCCCGAAGTCGTCGAGGGCCAGCCGGAATCCCGCGGCCCCCAGCTCGCGCAGGACGCGCTGGGTGCGGTCGGGGTCGACCATCGCGGCCGACTCGATGATCTCGATGACGACGCTGGTCGGATCGAGGTCCGCCAGGTGCACCAGCTCGGTGACCTTCACGGCCAGGTCGGGCTGGAAGAGCTGGCGCGGCGAGAGGTTGAGGCTCACGTCGGTTCGCACCTCCTCCCGTCGCCATGCGGCCGACTGCCTGCAGAGCTCCTGGATCGTCCAGTCCCCGATGGCCTCGATCAGCCCGATCTCCTCGGCCAGCGGGATGAACTCGCCGGGGGCGATCAGGCCGCCCGTCGGGTCGCGCCACCGGATGAGCGCCTCGACGCCGACCATGCCGGCCGACGTGAGGTCGACGATGGGTTGGTAGTGCATGACCCAGTGCTGCTGCTCGACGGCCTTGCGGAGTCGCGTGCTGAACGACAGCCGCTGCCCCGCGTCCGCTCCCTCGCCCGAGTACACGTCGGCCCCGCCGGGTCCGCGCCGCTTGCTCTGGTACATCGCTGCGTGCGCCTGGCGCAGGAGCGAGCGCGCGTCCGTCGCGTCCGCCGGGTAGATGCTGATGCCGATCGACGCGGACGTGAACAGCTCGGTACCCGCAAGCGTGAACGGAGACTGCAGCGATTCGCGAATCCGCTCCGCGACCGACAGGGCGACCGCCAGGGCGTGCTCGACCGGGTCGCCGGCGGGTGGGAGCCCGCTCCGGTCCAGGTCGGACAGCAGCAGCAGGAACTCGTCGCCGCCCTGCCGCGCGACCAGATCGGAGTCCCGAGTGGCGGCGCGGAGGCGCGCGGCCACCTGGCGTAGCAACTCGTCGCCGGCTTCGTGCCCGAGGCTGTCGTTCACCAGCTTGAAGTCGTCGAGGTCCAGGTACAGGACCGACAGCGCCGTGCCCTGGGCATCCGCCTTGGCGATCGACAGCTCCAGGCGCTCCTCGAGCATTGCGCGGTTCGGGAGCGACGTCAGCCGGTCGTGGCGGGCCAGGAACTCGATCTGCTCCTCGGCCTGTCTGCGCTCGGTGACGTCCTGCATCACGCCGTGGACCAGTGGCGCGGAACCCTCGTCGACCAGGAGCGTGATCTCGTCGCGGAACCACGCGACACGTCCCTGGACGCCGACCATCCGGTACTCGACGGCGAACGGGCGGCCCGACTCGACCCCGGCGTCGAACTCCGCGGCCGCGCGCGCGCGGTCCTCGGGGTGCACCAGGGGCTCCCACGACGACCGGCCCGCCATCAGGCGCTCGTGACCGATGCCGAGCATCGCCTCGATCCGCGGGCTCACGTAGAGCGTCGACAGTTCCCGGCCCAGGTGCCCGGTGTAGACGATCGCGGGGATCTGCTCCACCAGGAGGTCGTAGCGAACCGACGTCTCGCGAAGCGCCTGCTCGGCCTCGAACGCGCGGGCCAGGACGCCGAACTGCACGGCCAGCCCGTCGAGCGCCGCGAGCGCCTCATCGGTGAACGCGCCGGCCGGCCGCTGGACCTCGAGGACGCCGGCGACTCGATTTCCCATGTGGATCGGGATCGCGACGAACGCGGCGTCGCGCTCGGCACGGCCCGTTTCCCAGACGCGGCCCGGGACGTCCTCGCCGATGCGCACGTGCTCCCGGCCGTCCAACCGCACCACCCGGTCGTCCACGGTGGTGAACGGCCGCCACGTGGCAACTCGCCGAAGGCGTTCGAACGCGCGGTCCTCCCACCACAGCACGGCGAGGTCGGCGTCGCACGCGCCCCCCACCGCTCGGAGGGCGGACGGCGCGGCGTCGAGCAGGGACGCCGCCGCACCGAGGGCCCGGCTTGCATCGACCAATGCGGCGAGCGGCCGCCGCGGAGGCGTCGGCTCGACCGTGTACGCGCTGTCGTCGCTCATGGATTCCTGTGGGGGAACGCCGGGCAGATATCAAGGGATCGGCACCGGCTCCGTTCCTCCTTGAGCCGCAGTTCGTCGAAACGCCCTCCGGCTCCGCGCTCGCGGGTTCTCCATGGTGGCGCAGCCCTGCCCGGACGGTGTGTCCTCCTCGGCCACTGGAGGAACGACACCTGTTCGGTACTGTGGTGCGAGTGACTGCAGGGGCGCGTGTGGACGCCCAGTTCGCAGCAGACCAGGAAGGAACGACCCGATGAGTGAGCAGACCAGCCTGTGGAAGCCGTTCGCCAACATGGGATCGCTGGCGGGCCACGAGATCGTCATCACCAGGTCCGAGGGCTCCACCGTCACCGACCGCGACGGCAAGGACTACATCGACGCGACGGGCAGCCTCTGGTACTGCAACGTGGGACACGGGCGAACCGAGATCGCGGACGCCGCCGCGAAGCAGATGCGCGAGCTCGCCGCCTGGCACATGTTCGAGTACTTCTCCAACCCCCCCGCCGAGGAGCTCGCGACCCGCGTGGCGACCCTCTCGGGCATCGAGGGGGCGAAGGTGTTTCTGACGTCCGGCGGCGGCTCGGACGCGATCGACACGGCCGCCAAGCTCGCACGCGCCTACTGGACCGCGACCGACAGGCCGGAGAAGCGCGCGGTCCTCTCCCGCTCGCTCGCCTATCACGGCATGAACGCCTACGGCACGTCGCTCGGAGGCATCCCACTGCTGGTGTCGTCGTACGAGCCGCTCGTCGGCGAGGTGGAGAAGGTGACATGGAACGACGCCGGCGCGCTGGCGGAGGCCATCGACCGCATCGGGCCCGAGCGCGTCGCGGCGTTCTTCTGCGAGCCGGTGATGGGCGCGGGCGGAGTGCTGCCCCCGCCCGAGGGCTACCTGGCCGAGGTGCAGCGCATCTGCCGCGAGCGCGACGTGCTGTTCGTGGCCGACGAGGTCATCTGCGGGTTCGGGCGCCTGGGCGAGTGGTTCGGCTCGCAGCGTCTCGGCATCACGCCCGACCTGATGACGTGCGCGAAGGGACTGACCTCCGGGTACGCACCGCTGGGCGCGGTCGTCGCGAACGGCCGGGTCGCCGAGCCGTTCTGGCGCGAGGGCACCGAGCACTCGTTCCGGCACGGGTACACGTACTCCGGCCACCCGACCGCATGCGCCGTGGCCCTGGCGAACCTCGACATCATGCAGCGCGAGCAGCTCCTCACGCGCGTTCGCGAGCTCGAGCCGGTCGTCGAACGGGTCCTGAAGCCGCTGGCCGACCACCCGTTGGTGAGCGAGGTGCGCGCGGGGCTCGGCCTGCTGGGTGCGGTCGAGATCGAGGAGGGGCCGCGCACCGACGACCCCACCCTGGTGCCGCGCCTCGTCAAGGCCAGCCGCGAGCATGGGGTGCTGACGCGAGCGCTTCGCGGCGCGGCGCTGCAGGTCTCGCCGCCGTTCGTGATCACCGAGCAGGAGCTGGAGCGCGTCGCGCAGGCGTTCGCCGCCGCGCTCGACGACGTGGCGGCGTAACCTGCCGCCGCCGGCTCAGCCGACCTCGGTCAGGTTTCCCGTCTTGACGTCGTAGACGAAGCCCCGGACGGGGATGTCGCCGTCGAGGAACGGCGACGCCTTGATCGCGGCGACGTCGTCGCGCACGCTCTGCTCCAGGTCGCCGAACGGCAGGAAGTCGATCCCGGTCGCGTCGGCACCCGTCTCCGCTTCCAGCTTTCCCCGGAGATCGTCGTTGGAGAACGTGAGCATCCCGCAGTCGGTGTGGTGGACGACCGCGAACTCCCTGGTTCCGAGCAGTCGCGACGAGATGATCAGCGACCGGATCGCGTCGTCGGACGCGCGTCCGCCGGCGTTGCGGATGACGTGCGCATCGCCTTCGGACAGCCCCAGGAACTTCGCCGGGTGCAGCCTGGCATCCATGCACGCCACGACGGCGACCGCGCGTGTCGGCGGCATCCCGAGCCCGCCCTGATCGAACCCTGAGGCGTACCGCTCGTTGGCCTCGAGCATGGTGTCCAGCTCTGCCATGGCTTCCTCCTTCGGTGGGGTGGGAGCCGAAATCCTATGGCGGAGGTCGGAATAGCGCAAGACCTGCCCGGCGCAGGGGGCTGGCGGAAGGTAAGGGCGGACGACGCCTGGGGGGTGAGCCACTGCGGCCCCGGGCGACTACGCGGCGCCCGGATCCTGGCTTGAACCGCCTGCCCTGCAGGCCGCGGCGGACTCTTCTTGACAACCATCTGGATTCTGGCAGGTTCCTCCCCAGAACTTGCTTCGGGAACGGCAATGGCAGAGTCAATCCTCTGGGGTGGACACACCTCTCCGATTCAACTCGTGTAGTCGGATTGAATCAGGGCCACCCGACTGGGAGGGGGAGGGACGTTCGCCCCCTCACCTCAGAAGCCAAACCGCGCACGCTTGAACTGTGAGCACGTGGGTACTCCTTCGGGCCGCCGGCGTCGGCGCCTATCTGATGCTCTTCCTTGCCGTCACGTGGGGCCTCCTCGGAACGACCGGAGTGCTGGGGAAACGGGTGTCCAAAGCGACCGCGACGACCGTGCACCAGTATTTGGGCGCCGCGGTACTGCCCCTGCTTGCGATTCACTTGGGCGGTCTGCTCGTGGACAAGTTCCGGCCCTTCGGCATCCTGGATCTGGTCGTGCCCCTTCACAGCGGCTTCCGGCCGCTCTCGGTGGGGTTCGGAGTCTTGGCCCTGTACGCCACGCTGATGGTGCTGATCACATCGTGGATGCGCAGCCGACTAGGCGCGAGATTGTGGCGCGCGCTCCATCTTGCCGCGACGCCCGCGCTCATCCTGGCCATGGTCCACGGCATCTTCACTGGATCGGACTCGGCACGGCCGTGGCTCTGGTGGACGTACGTCGTCACTGGAGGAGTCGTTCTCTTCCTGCTCTTGGTTCGCGCGATGACGGTCGGCGAAAGACCTGAGCGCAAGCCACTGCCCGCGGGCATTCGCTCTCGGAGTCCCGCGCCACCTGCGGCGGTGAAGGTTGCCCAAACAGCGGAGTTCCCCACCGAGGAGTCAGATGTCGTTCCCGCCGGCCATGCCTGAGATCGTCCACTCACGAATCGCAGACCACCGCTTTGCGGGCGCGAGGGCTGCAGGGGCGGCCTCGGGCGATTCTCCGCCCATCATTCGATCGTCCTTCTCCGCAATGGGAACGGAGATCCTTTTGATCGGCCCGGATGTCCCCGGCCGACTCGACGCACTCGCTCGAGTGCTGCGAACGTTCGAGGAACTGGAACAGCGATTCTCACGATTCCGGCCCGACAGCGAATTGTCGGACGTGAACCGACGGGCAGGCCGATGGACCGTCGTTTCGGATGAGTTCGCGCGGCTGCTTGCATGTGCGCTGGACGGGGCTCGAAGGAGCGGCGGCCTCTTCGACCCGACCGTGTTAGCGGCGCTCGTCGCCGCCGGGTACGATCGCGACTTCAACGACGTGACCCCCAGGGTGGGATCGGGTGGCTTCAGCACGCCCTCGGTGGACACACCTGGTCGCCCAATCGGACGTTGGAGTGAGGTCCGGCTCGTCAACAATCGTCTACTTCTGCCCGAGGGCGTCGCCCTGGACTTCGGCGGGGTCGGTAAAGGCTGGGCGGCAGACCGAGCCTCGGAATCGATCCAGGGCCTGCCGTGGGCCGTGGTCGATGCCGGGGGGGATCTCCGGATCGTGGGCTCCCCGCCCGATGGCGGACTGGGCATCGCCGTCGAGGATCCTGTGGCGATCGGAGCTGAGGTCGTTCGTTTGAAGCTGTCACATGGCGCGCTCGCCACGTCGTCTGTGACCCGGCGATCCTGGGGTCCGAGGCTGCACCACATCATCGATCCACGGACCGGCAGGCCGGCGATCACACGCGTACTTCAGGCGACTGCGTGGGGCGAGACGTGCGCGGACGCCGAAATTCGGGCGACCTGGGCTCTCCTGGCCGGCCCCGGCATCCTGAACCAACTCCCGGCCATCCTGTTCCTCGAGAGCGGCGAGGCACTGTTGAACCTCGAAGGGTTGCCTCACGCCCGACCCTGATCTGCCGCAGCAAGCCCAGCCTGTCGAATGGCCCGGGGTCAGATGGCCTGGGGAACGTGGGACCGTCGCCCCGCGACGACAGCCTGCTCATGAGTACCGTTGATTGTGAGCCAAGGAGGCCGACCATGACCAAACCGTCCGCTGTGGTGACAGCCGCGGCCATGGTGGTGGCCTTGATGGCCGGCGTCGCCGCGCGCGACCTGAGCCACACGGCGCCGCCCGCCTCAACCCAAATCGTCGTCCAGATCGTGCCCGGCGGTTCGACCGTGCCCGGCACGGTACCCACCGTGGCGCCCACCCAACCAGGGGAGGGAGGGTGAGCGTGGCGGCTGAGCCTGACTCCACAGGGGCTCGGTCGCGCGCAGCCGGGCACTCAGGATCGAATGGCGCCGGGAGCCGACCGAAGCGGATGAGCAAGCGATCGCTGATGGTGGCTGCCGGTATGGCCGCGACGGTCAGCTTCGCCCTCCCGTGGGTGACGATCAAGGCGCTCCCCAAGTCACTCGTCCCGGTCGATCGGCAAGTAGTCGTCGTGCCACAAGGCGGACAGGTCGTCGTGAGCTCGGGAACGACGGGGGTTGGCACCGGGGTCGCCGTTGCGCCTGCAACCGGCTCTCCCCCGGTGGCCACGACGCGCGCGTCCGCGCCGGCGCCACCAGGGGCGTAGTGATGGCCGGGCGTGTGACAGACGATTCGCGGCATCCGACCGGACACTCGAGCAGTCGTTCGGGGCCGCTGTATCTGCTCGCGGTAGGCATGGTCGCGCTGCTTCTGGAGTCGTGCTCGGGTAACAGCTCACCCGTCTCGCGGCCCACGAATCAGGCCGACGTTCGGGCGATCGCTACGATCGCGACCTCGTACTTCTTGAACGGGATCGGCTCGGGCAATTGGGCCGAGGCTTCGCGGTTGTCGACCGGCTCGATCAAGACGGCAACGGATTGGTTGGTGAGGCAGGGAATCTCGACCTCCGAAGAGGCTCGCGGGAGCTTGGCGATCCATTCGCTGGCCATCGCGTCGGTGACCGGGACCACTGCGTCCGTCAGCCTCAACGCCACTCAGACCGGGGCCAACTACGTGGTCACCTACACCGGACCGGTCACCTTGCTGAAGACGCCGGGCGGCTGGAGGGTGGCGGACTACCTCCGGGACGGGCGCAGTGCAGCGGGCGCGATCTTCCCGAATGCCCGCGGCGGCGCGAGCCGCTCGGGCATTGGTGTGAGGGTAATCGGCGCGCAACTGGAGGCCGGCCACGTGGACGTGTGGGTCCAGATATCGAACGAGACGGCCTCGAGCGTGTCATGGGATCAGCCGATCGTGCTCGTCGACACCTCAGGGGAGCAGCGCGGCCGAGGATTCCTGTTCGTGTCGTCCTCGGACACGCGCGAGCCTTTCGTAATGCTTCCTCATCTCTCGGCGTTCGGGGACTTCCTCGTCGACAGCGTGACGCTTCCCCTCACGACGCGGGGCGTCCGCTTGGTGGTCGGGGCGACCAATCGGGCCGCCCATTCACACGTACGCCTGAGCATTCCGGTAACCCTGCACTAAGGCCTCGCGAGGCTCGTATTCCGACCAGGTACCGTTTCGGCCACAACACCATCCGACCAAAGGGGACTCCAGGCGCGGCGATCAGGCGTGGGCCCTGATGATCCCCGACACGCCGGGCAGGCCGCCCGGCTGCCATTCGGCGTGGACGAATCGCGCCGGCCCGCCGGGCAGACGGCAGGTCGCCTCGAAGCTGTAGCTGTGGACGCTCGTCACCGTTCCCCTGCAGATCGCGCCGCTCGGTAGGTACTCCATCTGGAACGCGGTCGACGTCACGGCTGGCGGCGTGACGAGCAGATCGGCCCGGACGAGCACCCGCTGCGCGCCGGTGCCGTTCCCGGCCATCGAGACGATGCCCGTGGTCACGCCGTGAGTCGGTGAGGATCTTGCCCGCTCAGCGGTCGCTGAACCGGGACCGCGTTCCACGCCTTCGGCTGGAAGCGCAGCGGCCCGACGCCCAGGGCGACGACCACCAGCGACCGCCAGCACCGACGCGATCGCCGGCGCGGGGCGCAGGCCCTCGATCGAGGTGGCGAAGTCTCGTCGCAGCACGCGCCAGACGATCAGCGCGCAGACCGTGCCGACGGCGACCGCGAAGATCGCGAGCAGCCAGGGCGTGCTGCGATCCGTCCCGCTGCCCGAGGCCGTGCAGCGTCGCCGCGGCCCACACGGCGAAGTTCACGTAGTGCGCCCGTCGCCAGAACCGTACGTCAGCTTCGCGTTGCGGTAGTGGTTCGTGAACGGCAGCGCCAGCAGGAGCTCGGCGGCGACGATCCCGAGCCCGGTCCAGATCGGCCGGTACGGGCCACGCAACGGCACGGCGAGCGACACGATCGAGAACGGCGAGTAAGCGTCGATCGCGACGGCGAACGATGTGGATGACCACGAACGTGCCCGACGAGAGCCCCGCGAAGCGGTGGACGTCCTCCAGCGCGAACCGCGGCCAGCGCTGCATCGACTTCTTGCCCGGTCATCGTCAGCCCGAGCGCGACGACCGCGGACAGGAGCACGTAGGCCACGATGCCGCCGGCGCGGGCGACGTACCAGTCGAGCGGGACTCGACGTCAGATGCATGCGGCCGCCTCCCGCATGCTGCGCTGCCACGGGTCGTTGACCGTGGCGGATCGTCTCCGGTCGACGAACCGCGCCGGGATGCCTCGCGCGTCGAGCCAGCTCGGCGCCGTCCGCCCGAGCAGGAACCCGGCCTTCGCCGCGACGTCGGCGGCCAGGCACGTCGCGCCGCACGCGGTCACCTGACGTCCAGGGCGTAGATCGCGGGCGCGGCCGGTGCGCGGGTCGATCAGGTGGTGCTGGAGCTCGCCGCCGCGGATCCAGCTCCGCTTCGACGTGCCGCTGGTCGCGAGCGCGCCCCGGCGCAAGCGACGCGCCGTCTCCATCCCGGGACAGCGCGACCGTCAGCTCTCCGCGGGCCGCCAGATCGCCGCCCGCGGAGACGAAGCCGGGCCGGCGAGCAACGCCAGCGCGTCGTCGACGGTCGGCGCCTTCACGACGCCGTTCAGGTCGAGCTGCACGCCCGGAGCCACGCCGCACGAGCCTGCCGAGGATCGTCGACCGAGCCGGCGCGCCGCGGGCCGACGGAGCGCCGGCCGGCTCGGGTCCGGGTCCAGCAGGCGCAGAAGTCGCGCGTGTAGCCGGCCGCCTCCAACGCCGCACCGACCGTCGGGTCGACCAGGCCGTCCGTCTCGGCCGCGGCGGAGAGCGCGATGCGAAGCGTCTCGGCGAACACCGGGCGAGACGGGCACCAGACGGCCGGCCGATGCGTTCACCCGGTTCAGCTCGCTGTCGTCGATGAACCGGCTGAACGTGCGCTCGCGCTCGCGGAAGAGACTCTCGATCGCGTCCAAGTGGACCGGCGCTCCCCCGCCGACCGTCACGGCCGTACCCATCGCGAAGAACTCGTGGCGGTTCATGACACGCTGGTGGAGGCGCCTGGAGGCGCCTGCGCCGGCGCGACCACCCCGGCCTGCAGCAGGTTCTGCCGGACGACCTCGACGAAGCTCGGCGGGGCGCCGAGGGGGACGGCCGGGCTCTTGGGATGGCCCGGGTAGGAGTGCCGCGCGAACAGGGCCGCCGCGCCGAAGGTGATCGCCGCCGCCGTGCCGAAGAATCCCTTCGCGACGGCCGCCCGCCGCCGCGCGGCCGTCAGCTCCTCGGCCCGTGAATGCCCGGGGGCCTTTCCCTGTTGGGGCCCCGCGAAAGACTCTCTCCTGGGGCGCTTCCGCCGTCCGCTCATGCCCTCCTCCATCCATGTCCGCCACACCGTCGGATACTGGGCGACGGCTCTCGCGTTGCGAGCGGCCCGCGAATTGTCACCCGCTCAGCTGAGAAACGACTGAAGGATTTGTGCTCTTGACCGAACATCCCTGTCCAGCATTCTCCACCACGGGATGCCTCTAGAATCTGGCCCGTGACCACCAGTCAGGAGCCCTCGGCCCGCGAGGAGCACGCTCCGCGCGCGGTGATGTCCCGGAAGGCGACGTAGTTCACCGAGTCGGTCATCCGCGAGATGACGCGGCTCAATCGAGCTGCACGGCGGCGTCAACCTGTCGCAGGGCTTTCCCGACTTTCCGGCGCCCGACGGCGATCAAGGAGGCGGCCGTGCGCGGCGATCAAGGCCGACGTCAACCAGTACGCCGTCACCTGGGGCGCGCGCGCCGCTGCGCGAGGCGATCGCGCGCGAGTTCACGCGCCGCTACGGCGTGCCGATGTGGCCGGACGAGCAGGTCACCGTCTGCTGCGGCTCGACCGAGGCGATGATGGCGACGATGATGGCGATCATCGATCCGGGCGACGAGGTCGTCATCTTCGAGCCGTTCTACGAGAACTACGGCCCCGACGCGATCCTGTCGGGCGCGACGCCGCGCTACGTCACGCTGCACGAGCCGGACTGGACGTTCGATCCCGACGAGCTGGCCGCGGCGTTCAACGAACAGGACGAAGGCGATCATCATCAACACGCCGAACAACCCGACCGGCAAGGTGTTCAGCGCGAGCGAGCTCGAGACGATCGCGGCGCTCTGCCGCAAGTGGGACGCGATCGCGATCTCCGACGAGATCTACGAGCACATCATCTACGACGGGCACCGAGCACGTCCCGATCGCGACGATCGACGGGCATGGCGGATCGCACGGTCACGATCAACGGCCTGTCGAAGACCTACAGCGTCACCGGCTGGCGCGTCGGCTGGACGATCTCGCCGCCGTCGCTGACCGGCGCGATCCGCAAGGTGCACGACTTCCTGACCGTCGGCGCGCCGGCGCCGCTGCAGGAGGCGGGCGTCGTCGGCGCTGGGCCTGCCGGCCGACTACTACGACGAAGACTGGCCGCCGAGTACCACGAGCGCCGCGACGTGCTGCTCGACATCCTCGAGCGGCATCACTTCACCTGCTACAAGCCGCTCGGCGCGTACTACATCATGACCGACATCACGGGGTTCGGCTTCGACGACGACGTGGAGTTCGCGCGCACCTGGTGAGCGAGATCGGGGTGGCGGCGGTCCCGGGCTCGTCCTTCTACTCGCGGCCGGAGCTCGGCCGTTCGCGGCTTCGGTTCTCGTTCTGCAAGCGCATGGAGACGCTGCACGTCGCGGCCGAACGCCTGCAGAAGCTGCGGGCCTGACCAAGCGAGGAGCCGGATGGAACGGGACACCATGCTTCGACGTGAGGAGGAAGCCTGGCGCGACTTCGCGGGCGTCATCGCGGCGGTCCCGGCCGACCGTCGCTCGGCCGAGGGCGTGGTGCCCGGCTGGTCGACGCACGACCTGCTGTGGCACTGCGCCTACTGGGTCGAGTTCACCGGCGGTGTGCTGGGCAAGATCCGCGCCGGCGACGGCGACCCTGAGGGCGGGCAGCCGCCGGAGGAAGACATCCTGGCGGAGGGCCGGCGCGCGAGCTGGGACCAGGCGCTCGCGCGCGCCGACGCGGGCCGGGAGCGGGCACGGGCGGCGCTGTCGGCGTTCGGCGACGACGCGATCCCGGAGCTGGCGGCCCAGTGGTTCCGCGAGGACACCTTCGAGCACTACGACGAGCACGCCGAACAGGTCCGCGTCTTCAACCAGTAGCGCGATGCGTCACTCGAAGTACGCGAACACTGCCACGATCACGTAGAGCGAGATCAGGCCCCACCCCTCGAACGCGTACGCCTGGCCGTCGCCGGTGATCTGCCACAACGCCAGCGCCGTGATCCCGAGCGCCCCGATGTACACGGGCTGCAAGACGAACGTCAGGTGGGTCGCGAACAGCAGCGACAGCAGGACGAGGGCCGGGTAGAGGAACAGCGCGATCTGGCTGACCGAGTTCTTCACGACCGACACGGCGAGATCGCTCTGTCCCTTCGACGCCAGGACGACGCCGGCCACGTTCTCGACGGCATTCCCCGCGATGGCCACGATCACGATGCCGGCGAACGCCTCGGAGAGGTGGAGCGTGTCCAGGGACGGGCCCAGGGCGGCGACGAACCAGTCGGAGACGAAGGCCGCCGCCACCCCCCCGACGGCCAGCAGCGCCAGCGCGACCCGAAACGTGAATCCGGCCTCCTCGTGCGCGGCGGCGATCCCCGCCCGAGAGTCGTCGCGCAGGTAGCCGACGAGCCAGATCACGTACACGGCGATCAGCAGGACCGCTCCGATGTTCGAGATCGCCTGGCGATGTCCACTGGCCGGGTCGGCCGACCCGACCGAGAGCCCCAGCAGGACGATGATGAACACCGCGAGCAGCAGCAGCGTCCCCGTGTCCTGCGGCAGCCGGCGCTGGAAGCGCATCACGCCGTCGGGAGCCCGCCGAGCACCGGCAAGGATGACGAGCCCCATCACCAGGAGCGCGTTCGCGAAGATCGAGCCCAGGATGGACGTCTCCGCCACCACTACCTCGCCGGCACGGAGCGCGAACAGCACGACGAAGAGCTCGGGGAGGTTGCCGAGGGACGACTGCAGTACCCCCGTGACGGCCGGCCCGAACCGCGTCCCGACCTCCTCGGTGGCCGCCGAGACCACCCACGCCAGCCCGGCGAGCGCGATGCCGGACACGATGAACGTCAGCACGGAGGGCGCGCCGGCCAGGTCGGCCGCGCCGGCGGCCACGGTCACGGCCAGGATGAGGGCGAGCAGGAGGCGCCGGTGCGGAGAGCCCATCGGCCGCCATTCTCCCCTGGCCGGGGAACCCCCGGCGCCAAGGCGAAAGTCGGCCGTCCGACCTGGGACAATACGCGGAGCGAACAGGGACAATACCCGGGCCCCTGGTTCCGTCCCCCCGACTCTTTGTCGGCCGGGCCCCCCACCGGTGGAAAGAGAAGAGAGTCGACGTGGCGGACACCACGGCAGAGGTCACCGAACTCCTGCAACTCCTCATTCGCAACGCGTGCGTGAACGACGGCCGGCCCGAATCCGGCGGTGAAGTCCGCAACGCCGGCCTGCTCCAGGGGTATCTGGAGGGCGCCGGCCTGGAGCTGGAGCGCTGGGAGTCGGCGCCGGGCAGGGCGAACCTGATCGCCCGGATCGATGGCTCCGACCCTGAGGCGCCCACCCTGCTGCTGATGGGCCACACCGACGTCGTGCCGGCCGCCGCCGAGGGCTGGCGGGAGGATCCGTTCGGCGGCGACCTGATCGACGGAATGGTGTGGGGGCGCGGCGCCGTGGACATGCTGAACCTGACGGCCTCCATGGCGGTCGCGGTGAAGCACCTCGCGGCGGGCGGGTTCGCCCCGAGGGGGACGCTGATCTACGCCGGGGTCGCCGACGAGGAGGCCCTGGGCACCTACGGCGCCGAGTGGCTGCTGCGGGAGCACCCCGACGCGGTCCGCGCCGACTACGTCGTCACCGAGTCGGGCGGCTTTCTGATGCCGCTCCCCTCGACGACCGGACCCAAGCTCCCGGTCGTCGTCGCCGAGAAGGGCGCCTACTGGTGCACGCTGCGGGTGCACGGCACCCCCGGACACGCGTCCATGCCGTTCCGAACGGACAACGCGCTGGTGAAGGCCGCCGAGGTCATCCGCGCGCTCGACGGCATCGAGTCTGCCGGCCGCCTGGACGACGTATGGACGCGCTTCGTCGCCGACTACGACCTGCCGCCCGAGCTGCAGCGCCTGCTGGCCGACCCCGACGGTCTCCGCACCTACCTGGACGACGTCGCGCTCGACCAGATCGGTCTGGCTCGGGAGCTGCACGCGATCACGCGCACCACGTTCGCCCCGACGATCGCGCACGGAGGCGTGAAGACGAACGTGATCCCCGACGCCGTGGAGCTCCAGGTCGACGTGCGGACCGTTCCCGGGGATACGGGCGAGAGCGTGCGCGCGGCCATCATGGGTGCGCTCGGCCCGCTCGCGGCCGAGGTCGAGCTGGTGGTGGACTCCGACGATCCGCCCAACGCGTCACCCGTCGACACCCCGCTCTGGGACTCGCTGCAGCGCGTGAGCGAACGGCTGGTGCCCGGCGCGCGCATCGTGCCGCTCACGTCCACCGGCGCCACCGACGCGCGGTTCTTCCGGGCGATCGGCGCGACGGCCTACGGATACGGCTTGTTCAGCGAGCGCATTTCGTACGACGATTACGGCGCCATGTTCCACGGGAACGACGAGCGCGTCGATCAGGAGTCGCTCCGCCTGTCCACCGAGCTGTGGGAGGCGGTCGCGCATGACCTGCTGGCCGAGACCGGGAACGGAGGTTCCCCGCCGTCGTGATCGATCCGCTGACCTTCGAAGAGCCCGTCGCGCAGACGGAGCCCGCCACGCCCCCCGCCGCCGGGGCCGCCTCGGTCCGCAGGGCGTCGCTGGCCGATCCGACCCGACGCAGGACGCTCGGGCGCCTGGCGGGGATGCTCTTCCTGGGCTCGGGCGTGGTCACCCTGGCCGCCGTCGCCGTGCCGGCTCCCGGCATGAACCGCGCGGGCGTGCTCGTGGACGCGGCCCTTGCCATCACGCTCGGAGTCGTGGCGTGGTTCCTGCCGTGGGAACGCTGGCCGTCCTGGTCGCTCTTCGCGGTCCCCCCCATAGCCTTCGCTCTCATCGCGCTCGGGAACGCGTTCGCCGGGCTCAACACGTGGGAGTTCGGCCTGTTCTTCGTCGTGGCGTTCGTCTGGATCGGCGTCGCGCTTCCCCCACTCAGCGCCGTCTGGTTCTCGCCGCTGGCCGCGATCGCGTATGCGCTGCCCATCGTGTATCTCCCGACCGGCGCCGACCACGACCAAGGGCTCCTGACGACGGTGATCGTCATCCCCGTGTGCGTCCTGGTGGGCGAGGTGCTCTCCCGGGTGGTCGAGCGCCTCTGGCACACGCAGGTCAGCGAGCGCGAGTACGCGGCGGCGTACGTGATGGAGCGGGCGGCCGTGCGGAACCTGCGCGCGCTCGAGCATCGGCTTCGCGACGCCGAGAGCCGGTACCGGACGCTCGTCGAGCAGATCCCGGCGGTCACGTACATCGACGCGATGGACGTGGCGTCGACCACGCTGTACATCAGCCCGCAGGTGGAGCAGCTCCTCGGGTACGCGCCGCACGAGTGGCAGAGCGACGCCGGCCTGTGGGAGCGGCTGCTGCACCCGGAGGACCGCGAGCGCGTCCTGGCCGAGCACCTGCGCAGCAACGGCAGCACGGAGCCGTACGCCGACGAGTACCGGCTGCTGGCGCGCAACGGCCGTGTCGTCTGGATCCGCGACGAGGCCTCGATCGTCCACGACGACGAGGGTCACGCACGGTTCTGGCAGGGCGTGATGCTCGACGTCACCGACCGCAAGCGCGCGCAGGAGCAGGTGGCGTTCCTCGCGTATCACGACAAGCTCACCGGGCTGCCGAACCTCGCGATGTTCGAGGAGCACCTGGGCGTGGCCCTCGCCCGGGCCGAGCGCCAGAACATGGGCGTGGCCGTCCTGTACGTGGACTTCGACAAGTTCAAGCTCGTGAACGACACGCTGGGGCACGGCGCAGGCGACCAGCTGCTGCGCGACATGGTCGACCGCCTGCAGGAGGCCACCCGCGCGACCGACCTGGTCGCGCGCCTCGGCGGCGACGAGTTCCTGATCCTGCTCGCCGACCTGGAGGGCCCGCCGCCCGCCGGCCACGGCCTGGTGCTGGCCGAGCTGGTGGCCTCGCGCATCCACGACAGCCTCCAGCGGCCGTTCCAGCTGGGCGACACCGAGTTCTACATCTCGGCCTCGATCGGGATCAGCGTGTATCCGCTGGACGCGCGGGACGCGCACTCGTTGGTGACGCACGCCGACCAGGCGATGTACCGCAGCAAGAAGACGGGTGCCGGGGGGTACGTGGTGTTCGCGCGCGACATGGCGAGCGGCGTCGGCGCGCTCAACCTGGCGACGCAGCTGCGCAAGGCCGTCGCCGAGAAGCAGTGGGCGCTGCACTACCAACCCATCGTCGATCTGGTCCGGGGGCACATCGTCGGCGTCGAGGCGCTGCTGCGGTGGATCCACCCCGACAAGGGAACAGTGGAGCCGGCCATGTTCGTCCCGCTCCTGGAGGAGCTCGGCCTGATCGGTGTCGTCAGCGACTGGGTGCTGGAGGAGCTGGGCCGCCAGTGCCGGTCCTGGCGCGAACAGGACCTCGAGCTGAACGTGGCGTTCAACCTGTCGCCGCGCGGGCTGTGGCACCCGGACCTGGGGACGAAGCTGTTGGACCTGACGCGGAGCAACGGCAACGACGCGGGCGGGATCACGATCGAGATCACCGAGTCGGCGCTGGAGGCCGACCCCGAGCGCGCCCAGGTCATCCTGCGCGGCCTCCACGAGCAGGGCCTGGCCATCGCGCTGGACGACTTCGGCACGGGGTACTCCTCGCTGTCGCGGCTGCGGTCGCTGCCGATCGAGGTGCTGAAGATCGACCGGTCGTTCATCCGCGACGTGGAGTTCGACCGGGGGGCGCGCAGCGTCGTCCGCGCGCTGATCCAGTTGGCGCACAGCCTCGGGATGGTGCCGCTGGCGGAGGGGGTCGAGACGCAGGGACAGCTGGAGTACCTGGCCGAGCGCGGGTGCACTCTCGGCCAGGGGTTCTACTTCAGCCGTCCATTGCCGGCCGACCAGATCACGATCGACCTGCTGGAGCGCACGAAGCGGTCGGCCAAAGCACAGCACTAGGCGCCGCTCGTACTACGATCCCCCCGTGAGGGCGTTCGGACGCCCGCGTGCGCGGGAACGGACCAGGGGGAACCGATGAGCACCGACGTCGACCGTCAGCAGGAGGCTCCGGCAAGCGACAAGGTCTGGAGCATCGAGACCAACGGGATCAACCCGATCCCCGAGTCCGAGCGGCACGGCAAGCCGTTCGACATGTTCTGGATCTGGTGCGCGGCCAACATCGGCATCCTGGGCATCAGCTATGGGACCTACCTTGTCTCGTTCTACAGCCTGAACTTCGCCCAGTCCGTGCTCGCCGGCGTCGTCGGCACGGTCCTCTCCTTCCTTCTGGTCGGCGGCATCAGCTTGGCGGGCATGCTGGGAAGCGCGCCCACGCTGGTGCTCTCGCGCGCGGCGTTCGGCGTCGTCGGCAACGCCATCACGACCGCGATCAGCTACATCTCGCTGGTCGGCTGGGAGACCGTCCTGGTTGCCCTGGCGACGTTCGCGGCAGAAGCGGTCCTCGACCGGCTCGGCGTTCCGACCGGGAAGCCGACCCTCGCGATCTGCTTCGTCGTCATCGCGGCCATCACCATCGCCATCGGGCTGCTGGGGCACGCCACGATCCTGAAGATCGCGACGTGGTTCACGTACGCGTTCGCGGTGCTGACGGTGCTGTTCGTGATCCTCGAGTGGTCGCACCTGGACTGGTCGAAGGTGTCCTCGCTGCCGTCTGGGACGGGGCTCAACTTCATCGGCGGCATGTCGGTGATCATGGCCGGCCTCGGCATCGGATGGGTGAACGCAGGAGCCGACTACAGCCGGTACCTGCCGCGATCGTCGAACCGCGGCGCGATCGTCGGGTGGACCACCTTCGGGGCGAGCATCGCGCCGATCTTGCTGATCACCTTCGGGGCGCTCCTGGCGGCCAACCATCCCGACCTCGCCTCGTCGGCAAACCCGATCGGCGACCTCGGGCAGGACATGCCGACCTGGTTCCTGGTCCCCTACCTGTTGACGGCCGTTGGCGGGCTGATTGCCGGCGCGATGCTCGACATCTACTCGTCGGGCCTGAACCTGCTGACGCTCGGCGTGAAGCTGCCGCGATACCAGTCGGTGGTCATCGACGGGACGCTGATGGTCATCGGCAACATCTACATCCTGTTCATCGCCCAGGACTTCATCGGACCGTTCATCGGGTTCCTGGTCACGCTCGGCGTGCTGCTGGCCGCGTGGTCGGCGATCTTCCTGGTGGACATGTTGCTGTACCGACGGAAGTCCGGCTACGACGAGCACGAGCTGTACTCGCCGGCCGGGAAGTACGGAGCCGTGAACTGGGCGGGTGTGGTCGTCGTTCCTGGTGGCGGCCTTCGTCGGCCTCGGCCTGGTCACCTCCACGGCGTCGGTGTTCAGCTGGATCGGGTACCTCATCGACCCGCTGTTCTCCGGCACCAAGGACGCCGCCGGTTCGGTCGCGCAACAAGTGGCCGGCTCGAGCATCGGGCTGCTGATCGCGTTCGTGCTCGCGGGCTTGCTGTACGCGATCCTCAGCCCGGCGTTGTCGCCGTCTCGGTCGCGCAGCGGCCAGCAGACGGTGGTCGTGCCGTGACACCGCGCGGCGACGGCCCGCTGCTGGTGGTCGTGGACATGCAGAAGGTGTTCGCGGACGGGCCGTGGGGAACGCCGGGCTTCTGGGACCTGGTCCCTCGCATCGCGCGCCTGGTCGACGCGTTCGGCGACCGCGTCTGCTTCACGCGCTTCCTGGTCCCGCCGGAGCCCGAGGGTGCCTGGGTCGACTACTACCGCGACTGGGAGTTCGTGACGAAGCCGGAGGCGACGGCGTCGCTCGAACTGGTGGAGCCCTTCGCCTCGCGGGCGGGCGCCGGCCAGGTGGCGAAGACCACGTTCGGGAAGTGGGGGACGGACCTGGAGGCGATGGCCGGCGACTCGAAGACGCTGGTCGTGTGCGGCGTCGCCACCGACTGCTGCGTGATCGCGACGGTGCTCGGTGCCGTGGACGGCGGCATGCACGTGCGGCTGGTCGAGGACGCGTGCGCCGGGATCAGCCCCGAGGCGCACGAAC
This sequence comes from uncultured Actinomycetota bacterium, assembly GCA_963770955.1. Lineage (GTDB taxonomy): Bacteria > Actinomycetota > UBA4738 > UBA4738 > UBA4738 > DASPTB01. The sequence goes on along the minus strand of CAVYRK010000003.1, from coordinate 464,691 downwards.
GGGCCGTCGCGGTCATGGCCGGGTTCCCGCCGCAGGTCGAGGTGACCACGGTGGACGCGGAGCTCTCGGCCCGCGCGGCCGCGACCGCCTGAGGCGGAGCGGCCGCGTGGGTCGGCGCGATCTCGACCCGTCCCGCGCGTGGAACACCTGGGACTCGCGGTATCCGGCGCAGTTCGTCCACGCGCCCACCGGGTTCTGCGTGCGCGTGTCTGCGTTCTCGACGCGCGAGGGGCGCTTCACCGACTTCGGCTACGATCCCGCAGCGTTCCGTCTCGGGCCGCACGCGCTCGACGGCTCGTACGCCGAGGTGGAGCTGACGCACGCGGGATCGCGGATGCGCGTCCGGTTCGCCTCGGCCGGCGACGGCACGGTCGCCGGCGACGTGGAGATCCTCGAAACCGCCGAGTGGGGGCTGCGGTTCTGGTTCCTGCTGGAGGCCGGGTTCGAGCCGTCGTTCGGCGAGGGGACGCTGCGCCTCCGAACGCCCGAGGGCGAGGCGGCGTACGTGGATCCGCCCGTCGCGGTCGGCCGGTCGGGAACGGGTGCGGGGGTCGCGTTCATCCCCGGGACCAGGCCGGTGGCCGCGCATCTCTACGCCGACCACGCCGAGCCAGGGCATGAGTTCGAGACCCGCGGCTACTACTTTCGCCCCCCCGCGGCGGAGGCGGGGCGCTGGGCCGTGCTGCGCTGCAACGCGGTGACGCCGCGGATCGCGTTCGCCGCCGCGGTCGCGCCCGGTCCCGAGGACGCGGAGGCCGCCGCTCGGGATGCCCTCGGCAACGCCGACGGCGTGCTCGCCGCCGGGGCGGCGTCGTGCGCCGCCGGCGACCCGCCCCATGCAGCAATCCGCGACGTGGTGGCATGGAACACGGTCTGGGACGCGGTCAACGACCGGCCGTACACGGTCGCGACGCGGGCATGGGCCGCGGAGAGGTTCGGAGGCTGGTTCGTGTGGCAGTCGGACAGCTTCTACCACGCGATCCTCGCCGCGGTCGCCGGCGATCCGGCGGGCGCCCGCTGGAACGTCGAGGCCGGGCTCTCCTGCGCAACCCAGCACGGCAACCTGGCCGCGCTCCGGAGCGGTCTCACGGATTGGGTCGATCGCGCGCATCCGCCGCTCGGCGGCCACGCGGTCTGCGAGGCGCACCGGCGCCATCCCGATCGTGACATGCTCGAGCGCGCGTATCCCGTGCTGCGCCGCGCGTTCGACTGGTGGTTCGAGGCGCGGGACGGCAACGGGAACGGCCTGCTGGAGTACGGCTCGTCGCCGGTGGGCGACGGGCACTTCGTGCACACGAAGCTCGCCGCGATGGACGAGTCTGCCAACGACAACTCGCCCGTCCACGACGAAGCCACGTTCGACCCGGCGACGCACACGCTCGACATGGAGGACGTCGGGCTGAACAGCCTGCTGGTCTGGGAGGCCGAGCACCTCGCGCGGATCGCCCGGGAGCTCGGGCTCGACGCCGACGCTGCGGCCCTGGACGACCGACGGGAGTCCCTGGCGGCCCTCGTTCGCGAGCACCTCTGGGACGACGAGGGCGGCATCTTCGCCAACCGGCTGTGGAGCGGACGGTTCGGGCGGAGCCTGGCTCCGACGAGCTTCTATCCGATGACCGCAGGCATCGCGACGCCGGACCAGGCCGCACGGATGGTGCGCGAGCACCTGCTCGACCCCCGGCGCTTCGGGGGCGACTGGCCGGTGGCCGGAACGCCGCACGAGACCCCGCGGCCGCGGACAACGTCTACTGGCGCGGCCGCGTGTGGCCGCCGTTCAACTACCTGGTGTTCCTGGGGCTCCGCAGGTACGGGTTCGTGGACGAGGCGCGGAATCTCGCCGACCGGAGCGCGGCAATGTTCGACATGGGCTGGCGGGAGCGCAGGAGCTGGGAGAACTTCAACCAGCGGACCGGCGAGGGCGGCGACTCGCCGGACTCGGATCCCTTCTATACGTGGGGCGCGCTGCTGCCCATGCTCGGCCTGCTTGGCGACGAGCACCGGGACGAGGTCAGCGGGAGCGGCTGAGCGCCAGGACCTCGTCGGCGGTGGGCTGGGCGGCCCGGGCGCCGAGCCCCCTCGTTGCGAGGGCAGCCGCGGCGCAGGCCAGCACGACCGCGGCTTCCAGGGACTCGCCGCTCGCCAGCGCCCACGCCAGCGCCCCGCTGAACGCGTCGCCGGCGCCCGTGGTGTCCACCGCCTCGACGGGAAACGCCGGCACGGCCACCATGGGGCGACCCGCCCGGTGCACCTCCACGCCGTCGGCGCCCAGCGTGACGGCCACCGCGCCGACGCCGGCGGCAAGCAGGTCCTCGGGCGACGGCGAAGCCCAGCCCCCCGACCTCGGTCCGATTCGGCGTCATCACGTCGCAGAAAGCGACGAGCTCCTGCGATATGGGTTTCGCTGGGGCGGGATTGAGCACAAAGGGGAAGCGGCGCTCGCGGGCCGTCCGCGCGGCGGCCAAGACCGCCTCGTCGGGCACCTCCAGGCCGGCAAGAACCACCGCCCGGCCGCCGGGGACGCTCCGGATCGCCTCCGCGACCTGCGCGGCCGTGACCTGCATGTTCGCCCCCGAGGCGACCCCGATGAGGTTCTCCCCACCCGCGTCGACCAGGATCAACGCGACGCCGGTCGGCTCGGTCCCCGGAGCGACGAACGAGACGTCCACGCCGGCCGCCTCGAGGCCGGCCCGGGCCTCACGACCGAGGTCGTCGTCCCCGACGCGCCCGACCAGCACCGCACGGGCACCCAGGCGAGCGGCCGCGGAGGCCTGATTGGCGCCCTTTCCGCCCCCGCCGCGGTGGAACGTCCCGTCCAGCACCGTTTCCCCCGGCGAGGGCAGTCGCGGCAGCCGGACCACCAGGTCCGCGTTGACGGAGCCGACGACCACGACGACCGGCCGGTCCGCGCCCGGGCTCGATTCCGGTTCCGCCATTCGGGGTACCCTACGCTCGGCCTTTCGACGTAGGGAAGAAAGGCCGGAAGACGGTGGATTCGGAGGTCGGGCGAGCGCACTATGGGGTCATGTTGATCCGTGGCAAGGATGCGCAGGAAACGCGGTTCCGTCGCCACCTGTGGTGGCAGGCGAACCGGGATTGGCTCGCCGTGGTCTCGTCGATCTCCGCCCTCGTGGCGGCGTTCGCCCTGATCGCGCGCGTCCTCGGCTGAGGCCGGGGCACAGCGTCGTCCCGCCCGCACGACCGAAACGACCTCCCCGCTAGCCCCCGACGTCGAACGTCGCGTTCTTCAGCGCGAACCCCAGCACGGCCGTGTCGTTCCCGACGTGGACCGACGTGTACCGAATGCCGGGCACGACCTGCGGCAGGGTGACCCCGAGCGACGGGAGTTGCGTCGATCGCAGGACGAGTTGCCCCGACTCGACGGCCACGTCGGCAACGATGAGGGCCGGGATGCCCGGGACCTGGACCCGCACGTGCCCCTGGTCGAACTCCACGGTCACCCCCGTTCCCTTGTTCTGCAGGATGCGCGTGATCTCGGCGGCCGAGACGACCGCGGCGCCGGTTCCCGTCGCGGCCGTCACCTGCACGCGATGCCCCCGTGCCAGGTCCATGACCGGGACGTGCACGTCGTGGAGCACGGCGTGCACGCTCTCGAGAGTGATCTGCCCCGAATCGACCTGCTCCCCCTGGACGGTCACCCTCGGGAAGTCGCCGGACGCCAGGTGGGTCAGGAAGGGCACCCCCCCGATCGTGACCTTCGGCTGGGCCGACAGGTCGAGCGACGACTCGAGGGCCTTGGCCGTGGCCGCCTCGGCGACGTAACGCCCGGCCACGTCGACGATCACCAGCACGCCGACGAGGACGGCCAGCCCGATCAGGATCCACCGCTTCACCCCCCTATGATCCCGGTCGTCGATGAGAACTGCATAAGCAGAGGTGGCGGAGCAGAGCCTTCGCTGGACGTCCTGCGATAGTCCTTCTCATGACGCCCGGTGAACTCCAGCAGTCTGGCTGACGCCACGGAAGACGTCATCGCGATCCGCGTGACGTTCGATGACCAGCCGACGCGATACGGTCTGACATGGGGGCGAATCCAGGACCCGGTCGATCCCGCTCCCGTCGAGAAACTGGTCGCCGGCCGTATGTCGAGAGTCTGGGGAGGCTCGTCACCCGAGGGCATGCCCAAGGCAATGACGGAGATGACTACGCAGAACGGCGAGAAGGATGTGCCGGGATCTGAGGTGAAGGCATCTCGCCCAAGCCGTACGGGTGAGGTCGTCCGGCTCGATGCGATCGGGGGGGAAGAAACCCGTGGCGGCGCGACCTCGGTCCCCTCGCGGCGGCAGCCCGGCGGCGGTCCAAAGCGGCATCAATCGGGTGTTCCGGTCACAAAATCCCCCAATCGGGGAATGCGCTCCTGAGGAGAACGGGGGATAGGTTTCTCCCCAGATGCCGTAACGCGGTCGGGGGTCAGCGCGATGTACTGGCCATGACCCATGGTCCTGCAATCGACGGGCGAACCGAAGAGAAGATGCTTCGCGCCACCCGGATGTCATAGGGAGATCTACGTACGGTAATCCGCCGAGATCCCCATAGGCGGCGCGCGGCCTCCCCCGTAGTGTGGTCGTGCGAAGTGGGGAACCTGCCTGCCGCAGGTGATGACGGGAGCATCCTTTCCCCATGATCAAAGTCTTCCTGGTCGAACCGGTGACCGTCTTCCGCGGAGCGCTGAGTAGAGCTCTCGAGGGGCAACCCGACATACACATCGTCGGCGAAACCGAGAGCGCCGCCGACGCCCTGCTGGCCATACGGCTATCCGGAACGACGGAGGTCATGGTCGTCGTGGGTCTGGACTCGGACGGGCCGGAGGAAGAGCTTCAGAGCCTGCGACGGATCAAGCAGGAGTTTCCGATGATCCCCGTCCTCGCAACCGCGCCAGCAGCCGACAACGTCATCATCTCCCACGCGCTGTATTCCGGGGCGGACAGCTTCGTGCCACAGGACCGCGACATCACCGAGCTCATCGACTCGATACGCCGGACCGCGGATGGGGAAGCCGTCATCGCGACATCGCGGCGGAGAACGACGCACACGGCCCCCTCAGGTATCGATGAGCACGGCGCGCAACTGACCGAACGGGAGCTGCAGGTCCTGCGGCTCGCCGGAGCCGGACTCACGGCCCGGCAGATCGCCCGCGACCTCGGCGTCCAAGAGCGAACGGTGACGACGCACCTCCAGCACATCTACAGGAAGCTCCGAGTTTCGAATCGCGTGGCTGCCCTGCGGGCGGCGACGCGCGCCGGGATCTGGACCCCTCTTCCGTCGGCGAGGAAGTCCTGGGCCGGACGCGTAGCGAGGCCTGAATCCGGCGCCGGGTTTCGGCGCCCCCGTGCATCTCCGGCGTCATCCACACACCGCGCCTTGACGCGGACCGGGGCCGGCGGTCCGAGAGTGGCCAGGTATTCCCTGATCAGGGAGCCCCTCGCCCCCGGGTCAGCTGCTCGCGTCCTGCTCCGGCTGGACGCCTCGGCGAGCCTCCCAGCGAAACGCGGAGACCTCGCCGCCCATCAGCAGCAACCAGGCGGTCGAATAGAGGAACGCGATCGCGCCGAACAGGCCGCCGAGCGCACCGAACAGCGCCGACGACTTCGAGACCAGGGCCCCGAAGTAGATGTCGCCCAGCACCACCAGCGCCTCGAAGCCGACGACGAACACCGCCGCCCCCAGCACGTGGTCCCGGAAGCGCGGCCCCTCCCCCGGTGTGAACACGCGGTAGGTCACCAGGATGAACGCGAACTGCCCCAGCAGGATCGCGACCTGGAAGGCGAGGTTGGACAGAACGCCGTTCGACCAGGGGCCGTCGGCCCACGTCTGGAGCCCCGACAGGATGGCCACGCCGAGCAGCGACACGACGACGAACAACCCGATCAGGGCCCCGACGACGCGCCCCGTCCACAGGCCGGCCCGCGCCGTGCCGAAGATCAGCCCCAGCGCATGACGCAACCGCGCGGACAGGCCCGACGCGGACCACAGCAGCCCCAGCAGTCCCACGAGTCCGAACGACACCTTCCCGGAGATCGCCGCCGACATCTGCGATTGCAGCACCTTGGTCGTGGAGCCCTGGATGTCGGCTGGGACGAGCGCCGAGATGGAATCGATCACGGCCTTCTGCGCCGACGGCGAGCCGGCCAGGAACAGGCCGAGGACCGACGCCGCGAACACCAGCAGCGGCGGGATGGACAGGATCGATGCGTACGTCAACGCCCCGGCATGCGTGCCGACGTCGTCCACGACCACGCGTCGGGAGAACAGCGCGCCCGGAATGACCACCCATCGGGCCCACCAGGCACGCCAACCCGCCGGCGGTGCGGCCGACGATCAGCTCGGCGCGAAGGTCGGCCAGGTACCGATCGCGGTCCCCAGCCTGATCCTGCTCGAACGCCTTCCCGCGCTGGGTCAGATCCTTCCATTGCTCGCGCACCCCGCGAGGCTCGACCATGCACGAAGCTTCGCACGACCCACGGGTGTCCCGGGGAACTCGCCACGGGGCTGCGCACGAACGTGTCGGCCACGTATCATCCGACGGTGGCAGTCGGCGACCCGGTGACGACGAACGCGGTGATCGGCGACCTGGGCGTGGGGGTGCCCTAGACGTGGGCAGCGACTGGTTCGCCACCCGGCAGCTCGACGACGACGTCTTCCTGATCGGCGAGCCGCCACACGTCAACTCCTTCCTGGTCGTCGGCGACGAGCGCGCGGCGCTGATCGACTCGGGCCTCGGGGTCGACCGCATCCGGCCGGTCGCCGAATCGCTGACCGACCGGCCCATCGAGGTCGTGAACACGCACTACCACTGGGACCACTCGGGCGGGAACGAGGAGTTCGAGCGCACGCGCGATCCACGAGCTGGGCGCCGAGGCAGCTGGCGGAGGGCGTGTCCGCCGAGGACCTCGCCTTCTACGTGCCGATGTTCGACATGGTGAAGGAGCGGACGCCCGCGCTGCAGGCGGTCGACGAGGGCTTCTTCTCGTTCCTGTCCGGCGAGACGACACCGCGGCCGCTGCCGGAAGGCTTCGACCCGACCACCTGGTCGCTCCCTCCGCGGCCGGCCTCGCGGCTGCTGCGCGACGGCGATCGCGATCGACCTGGGCGGCCGAACGCTCACCGTGCTGCACACGCCCGGCCACACGCCCGACAGCAGCTGCCTCCTGGACGAGCGCGCCGGCATCCTGTTCGGCGGCGACACCGTGAACACCGGCCCGATGTACGCGCATCAGCGTCGACTCGAACCTCGACGACTTCGCGGCCTCCACCGCGCGCCTGGCCGAGCTGGCCACGAGCGTGCGCTCGGTCTACGTGGCGCACTACATCCGGTACAAGACCGACGGCCGCTACCTGGTGGAGCTCGCGAACGCGTTCGCCGACATCGTCGACGGCCGCGCCGAGATCCGCGAGGTCATCGACGCCTTCGGCGACGCGACCCGCGAGGCGGTCTTCCCGACCGTCTCGGTGTGCCTGCCCCCGGTCAGCGCTGAACCGGAACCGGTCCAGGTCCACGTTTCCGCCGGAGAGCATCACGAGCACCGGGCCGGACCCGGGAACCCGCCCGGCCAGGACCGCGGCGAACGCCGTCGCGCCGCCGGGCTCGACCACCTGCTTCGCCCGCTCCCACAGCATCCGCATGGCGGCGACGATCTCGCCGTCGGTGACCGTCAGCGCGCCGGCGAGTCCCTCGCGCAGGATCTCGAACGTGATCCTGCCCGGCTGGTTCGCGAGCAACGCGTCCGCGATCGACGTGGGGTGCTCGACGGGCACCCGGTGGCCGGCTTCGATCGACCGTCGCGTGTCGTCGGCACCGGCCGGCTCCACGCCGTAGACCTTCGCGTCGGCGCTCGCGGCCTCCAGGCCGAGGATCGTTCCCGACGCGAGGCCGCCGCCGCCAATGGGGACGACCACGGTGTCGAAGCCGGCCGCACCGTCCTCGAGCGCCTCGAGCACCCACGTGCCCTGGCCGGCGATCGTGACCGGATGGTCGTACGGCGGGATGTCGACCAGGCCGTGCTCCGCCGCCAGGTCGGCCGCGGCGCGATTCCGGTCGTCGTGCGCCCCCGGCTGGATGCGGACCGTGGCGCCGTAGCCCTCCATGGCCGCGCGCTTCGGCGCCGCGATCCAGTCCGGAACGACGATCGTCGCCGGGATGCCGGCGAGCCCCGCCGCCCACGCGACCGCCTGCCCGTGGTTCCCGCTGGAGGACGCGACCACGCCGGGCGGCGGCGGGCCGTTCTCGAGCAGCGTGCGGATCTGGTTCGTGGCGCCGCGCGCCTTGTACGCCCCGACCTTCTGCAGGTGCTCGGCCTTGAAGACGACCCGGCGGCCGCACGCCTCGTCGATCGCGCGGGACGTCAGCAGCGGCGTCCGGTGCACGAACGGACGGACGCGGTCGGCAGCGACCAGGACGTCCTTGGGCGACGGCGCTTCCAGCGGCGGGACCTCGGCGGACATCGCCCCCAACGCTATCGTGGAACCGCGGCCGGCGACCTCAGGGCGCGGGGCGTCGCGCGTCGAGCTGCGCGCGGATCAGGAACGTCCCGCCGACACCCAGGTAGAAGACGGCCAGCAGGATGACGCCGCCCCGGAACGGGATCGAGAGCATGGCCGGCAGCAGTGCGCCGGCGACCCACGCAAGCTGGAACACCACCTCGTACCGGACGAAGACCCGGCCCGTCACGCCGCCGGGGGTCTCGCGCTGCATCAGGCTCTGGAACGCCAGCTTCCCGAGCTCCGTCGCGCCACCGGCCAGAAACGAGAAGAGGATCAGGCTGGGCAGGCTGTAGGCGGACAGCGCGAAGAGCGCCGCCGCGCCCGCAAGGAGGAGCGACCCGAGCACCACCGACTCGCCGCGCAGGCCCGGCCGGAGCCGTGGCCCCAGCACGTCGCCGACGTACGCGCCGAGGATGCCGGCGAAGATCAGCGAGCCCAGCCAGTACGGCGGCTTGCCCGCGGACCGGAGCGAGAACGCCATCAGGAACAGCAAGAATCCCTGGGCCGCGCGGAGGCACGCGGTCCCCGCCGCCGCGGTAGTGAGGGACGGCACGCTGCCACGCGCCAACGACGCGTCCTCGGACGGCGCGATCTGGGGAACGTGGTCCGAGCGCGGCTTCGGCAGCCGCAGGTTCAGGAGCGTGGACCCCAGGTACACGAGCGCAGACAGATAGAGGACCAGCTCGGCGCTGCCCAGCTTCAAGGCCAGGACGCCCGGTCCCGCGACCAGCACGACCGAGACCGCGGCGGCGCGACCCAGTTGCGCGTTCGCGGCGATCAGCGTCTCCGAACCCTCGACGTAGGCGGCGACCAGGCCGTTCTTCGCCACGGCGTGAACCTTGGAGAGCACCAGCACCACGAACACGGCGGGGAACATGTACAGGCTGTCCACGTGGCCGGCGGCGAACGCCGCCGTGATCGCGCGCCCCAGGCCGGCGCCGGCCGAGACCATCCGCCGCGCGCCCGCGCGGTCGAGCAGCGGCACCAGCAACGGAGCGGCGACCGCGAGCGGCGCCAGCGTGAGCGCCAGGTACAGGGCCACCTTTGGCCGGGCATCGCCCACCGGCAGCGAGAAGAAGATGGAATCGGCGAGCGCGACGGCCAGCAGGGCGTCCCCGGCGGCGCTCGTCATGTGCACCAGCGCGAACGCGTCGATGGGCCGGTCGGATCGGATCATGCGCCGCAGCGGCGCCGTGACCCATTCCAGTGCGCGGACGAACGGCGACTGCGTCTGGGACTCGCTCACGGGCACAGGCTACGGCGCCGCGCCCGCCGCCGGTAGATCAGTCGCCGGGCCAGCGATCGCGGTAGTCGGTGCCGTCCCACTCGTCGAGCGGCGCGCACCACCAGCCCCAGTCGGGGCCGATACGAGGGTGGTCCGGCAGGTCGCTGCGCCCGTTGCACCACAGCAGGCGCTCCCACGGATCGTCGTGCTCCGGCGCCCACGGAAACAGGCGCCGAACGGTCCGGTCGCAGATCGCGGCCGGCGGGGCGAACGGGACGCCGAGCCCCTCGCACACGTCGTACGCGTGGACGAGCGTCTCGTCGCATCCCATGCCGAGGAACCCTGTGGCGTCGGCCATGCCCGCACCGTGGTAGCCGCGAGCCCCCGGCGGCGACGCCTCGACGACGCGCGCCAGGAGGTAGCCGGACAGCTCGAGCGCGCGGAGCAGCTCGGGGACCGGCGTTTCGTCGTTCTTCCCATCGCGGACGTCGCCACTGTCCTCGGTGGACTGCGTCGCGAGGTTCGTGGCGTACCACAGCACGGCGTCGATCGAGTGATTGAGCGTGCGCCGGCACGTCCAGTCGAGGTCCCGCGCCCCGATCGTCCAGTCGGCGTCGACCGAGCCCCGCATCGCCTCGGCGGCCGCTGCGACGGCTCCGAGAATGTCGACGGGAGTCAGCTCGTCCATGGGCGCGAGTCTATCGGGGCGCCTCCGGGAGTCCGTGCGGGTTCCCCGACGAACGCTGCCAGCGGGCCCATCCTGCGATGGCGAGTCCGACCGCGGATGCGATACGGCTCCCCGTCATACGCCGACGATCGCTCCGGCGGGGCTTCGGGTAGGCCCGATGCGACGGCCGTTCCTGGCACGCCATACAGGGCGGCCGCAAGAACGCGAGCCGGCCGGTCATTCCTCGTCCTCGGCCTCGCCCTTGCTGCGGCCCTGCACGAACGCGACGGCCTCGAGCGTCGCGCGGTAGACGAACCGCTCACGCTTCGGCGACGCCAGGAACCGCGCGGCGGCGGCCAGCGGCGCGCGTCCCTGCGCGCCATTGCCGAGCGCCCGGCCCTCGACGATCGCGGCCTGCGTGGTCTTCACCGTGTGCGCCACCATGATCGGCGCGACGCTGTGGTCCTCGGCGGCACCCCGCGCGAGCGCCGACTCGAGCGGCTCGGGATCGCCGCCGTAGCCGTTCACCAGGGCAACGGCGGCGTCGGGGTCGCGGCCGACGATCGCGCGGAACACGTCCTCGGCGTCCTCGGTAGCGTGTGGGGTGGGGTTCCGCACACCACCTCGGACGTCGAGCCTGCCCGTCCAGTTCACGAACCAGACGGCGTGGAACAGCCCGCGCAGGACCTCGGGCGACGGGTCCACGGACCACGACCAACGCAGCGCGTCGGTGTACGTCAGCGTGTGCGTGACGTCGAGCCAGCCCCACTCGTTCGTGTCGTCCAGGTCGAGGTCGATGTCGAAGCGGCCCAGCCGCTCGGACGCGGCCCGCGACGTCTCGTCGATCAGCCGGCCGACGGGCACGCCCGCTGCCAGGGCGTCGTGCACCGCATGGAACGCCTCATCCGGCGAACCCTCCAGCACCGACGAGCGGAATGCGTTCCCGTTCAACACCCCGCCGTTCTGCCGCCGGAGCAGCGCCGCCAGGTCGGGCTGCGCCACGTCCCACGCCCGCAGGAACCGGCGCATGTACGGGAGCTTGTCGTAGCGGGTTCCCCAGGTCATGTCGGGAACGAGCGGCGACAGGACCGTGTCGGCCTCCTCCCACCCGATGGCGTCGATCAGCTCGAACGCCTTCTGGCAGAAGATCATCGCGTGGCCGTAGGAGAGGAAGTGGTCGGTGATCGCGGTCAGGAGCATGTGCCGCAGCTGCTGGGCCGTGGCGCCCGCCGCCAGCAGGCCGCGGAACAGCGCCTCGGCCTCGTCGACCCGTTCCTCGTCCACCAGCACCGGGTAGGCGCGCAGCCCGTCCTCCACCGAGCCGTACGCCGCAATCGGATCGAGCGGCTCCGGCTGCGGCCGCAGCGGCCTCCGGACCTCCTGCTCGCTCGCGACCGCCAGTCCCTGGATGACCGGCATGGCGCCGGCCGGCCCCTGGAACATCGCCGCCAGGCGCAGGCAGTCGGCGAGCGTCGCCAGCGAGTGGTCCCACCCGTACTCGCCCCGCGGCGCCGTGTACTGCACGCCGGCGCGCACGATCTCCGGCAGCGCGGTCCCGATGCGTTGCAGCCGCATCGTGTCCCGCGCGATGCGCCCGACGTCGGTCTCGTCCATCGCCTCGAGCAGGCTGGCGAACAGCTGCGGCCGGACGATCTCGTTCGGCGGGTCGGCCACGTCCACCTGGACGACGCCGCCCTGGATGCGCACCGGGTAGCTGCGCACGTTCTCGCCGCCGAAGACGCACTGGCCGTTCTCCAGTCGGAACTTCCAGTTGTGCCAGGCGCAGGTCAGCACGTCGGACCGCACGTCGCCGCGAACCAGCGCGTAGCCCTCGTGCGGACATCGGTTGTCGGTGGCGAACACGCCGGCCGGCGTGCGGAAGAGGGCCAGGCGTTTGTCCAGGTAGGAGAAGAGCTTGCCGCCCTCGCCGGGGAGCGCGTCCACGGGAACGGTGTCGATCCAATCGACCATCGGTGAGCCTCCTCGCGTGGGGGATCGCCCTGTCCAGAGGTCACGGTACAATCTCAAGTAAACTTGAAGTCAAGTCATTCTCGGGGGCTTCTCTGGGATGCCGGCTGCAAAGGAAGAACTGATCACGATCGGTGAGATGGCCGAGCGCAGCGGTGTCGCGCCGTCCGCGCTCCGCTTCTACGAATCGATCGGGCTCGTGCGCTCCGAGCGGAGCCCGGGCGGCCACCGGCTGTTCCATCGGAGCATGCTCCGACGGGTGGCGTTCATCCGCATCGCGCAGCGACTCGGGACTCTCGTTGGAGCAGATCGGCGAGGCGCTGGCGACGCTCCCTGCCGACCGGACTCCGACGCGGGCGCAGTGGGCCAAGCTTTCCCGGTCGTGGCGCCGGAGCCTGGACGAGCGCATCGCCGCGCTCGAGAGTCTCCGCGACGACCTGACCGGCTGCATCGGGTGCGGGTGCCTGTCGCTGCAGCGGTGCCGCCTGTACAACCCGGGGGACGCCGCGTCCGAACTGGGAACGGGACCCCGCTACCTGCTGGGCGACGACCCGGAGGACGTCGGCGGTGCCCCGCAGACCCTCGGCGGCGCCGACCGGCCCGCTTGAGCTGACCGAGTCGTCCGCGTACGCTTCCGGCCAGCTTCGACGACCACGTCGAACGGACGCGACCGAGGAACATCCGGCGATGGCGCAGAATCCGCCCCCACCTCCCCCGCCGTCGCCGAGCTACGGGCCGTCGGGCGCCGGCGCGCGACCCGGCGTGGTGACGGCCGCGGCCGTCCTGCTGTTCATCGTCGGCGGCCTGAATGCGATCGGCGGCCTGATCCTGATCACCGCGGCCTCGATCGGGGCCTTCTATGTGCTGATCGGCATCCTGTCCCTCGGGATCGCCGCGGCTGAGATCTACGCCGGTGTGCAGGTCATGGCGCTCCGGGAGCAGGGCCGCATCATCGGCATCGTCCTGGCGGCGATCGGCCTGTTCTTCCAGCTGCTCGCGATCGGCAGGGCGCCCGGCTCCTCGGTCCTGGGCATCTGCATCCAGGGCTTCATCATCTGGGCGCTCGTTTCGAACGCCCAGTCCTTCACCCGTAGTCCCAACAGCCGGCCCGGTCTTCGACGTCCGGTTTGGCACATCTCGTGAAATGTGCCATAGTCAAATCATTCAAGTGTGGAACTAAATCAGCCGAGGAGGCTGTTGTGACCTCCACCATGCGAGATCGCGGAAACCGAACCACCGCTGCGCGGCAGGCGCTCATCGACCGGATGGCCGAGCTGAAGCCCGCGCTCGACCGGAGGATGCGTGTGCGCCTCCCGGCCGACCTCCGCGCCGACCTCCAGTCGATCACGATCCACCAACTGGAGGCGCTGAGCCTGCTCGACCGCGGGGGCCTCCGAATGAGCGAGCTGGCGCGCGAGCTGGACATCAGCGAGCCGGCCTCGACCGCCCTCGCCGACCGGCTGGTCCGGGGCGGGTTGGTCGAGCGGCACACGGACCCCGACGACCGACGCATCGTCCGCCTCGAGCTGAGCCCACAAGGCCGCGACCTGATGAGCCGCTGGGGCTCCCATCGCCGCCGGACCATGACCGCCACCTTCGAGGTGCTGTCCGACCGGCAGCTCGCCGCCCTCATCGATATCTTGGAGACCCTCGCCGCCGACGCACCCGCCGCCGACGCCGCATCAGGAAAGGAACGTTCTGCATGAGCACCGCTCCGGACTCCTCCCCCGTCAACGGTCACGCCCCCGGCGAGGTGCTGACGCACCGCCAGATCATGATCGTCTTCTCCGGCCTGATGCTGGCGCTGCTGCTGGCCGCGCTCGACCAGACCATCGTCGGAACGGCGCTGCCGACCATCGTCGGCGACCTGCACGGGCTGAATCACCTGTCGTGGGTGGTCACCGCCTACCTGCTGACATCGACGACCGTCGCGCTCCTCTACGGAAAGATCTCGGACCTGTACGGACGCAAGCCCGTGTACCAGTTCGCGATCATCGTGTTCCTGATCGGGTCGGCGCTGGCGGGTCTCAGCCAGAACATGACGCAGCTGATCCTCTTCCGGGCCATCCAGGGAGTCGGCGCGGGCGGATTGATCGTGCTGGCGCAGACGATCATCGGCGACATCGTCTCTCCGCGCGAACGCGGCCGGTACGCGGGGTACTTCGGCGCGGTGTTCGGCCTCGCGACGGTCGCCGGTCCGCTGCTCGGCGGCTTCATCGTCGACAACCTGTCGTGGCGGTGGGTGTTCGCGATCAACCTGCCGATCGGCATCGTGGCCCTCGCCGTCATCGCGGTCGTGCTGAAGGATCCGGTGAAGGGCCGCAAGCACCAGATCGACTACCTGGGCAGCGCGTTGATGGCCTCCGGCGTGTCGCTGCTGCTACTGGTAAGCGTGTGGGGCGGCCAGCAGTACGCGTGGGCTTCGCCCATGATCATCGGGCTCTCGGTGATCGGGTCCGCCCTGATCGTCCTGTTCCTCGTCCGCGAGCACTACGCGGCCGAACCGATCCTTCCGCTGCCGCTGTTCAAGGACCGCGTCTTCTCCACGGCCGGCGGCGTCGGTTTCATCATCGGGTTCGCGATGTTCGGAGCCATCGTGTTCCTGCCCATCTACTTCCAGCTTGTCCGCGGCGCCGACCCGACCATGTCGGGACTCCAGCTGCTGCCCTTGGTGCTCGGGCTGTTCGGCACGTCGATCGGGGCGGGCCAGATCATCACGCGATGGGGCCACTACAAGGTGTTCCCGATCGTCGGCACCGCGCTGACGGCCGTCGGCATGTGGCTCCTGTCGGGCCTCGGCGCACACACGCCGTTGTGGATCGTGTGGGTCGATACGCTCATCCTGGGCATGGGCATCGGCGGCGTGATGCAGGTGCTGGTCCTGGCCGTGCAAAACTCCGTCCCGTACAAGGACCTGGGGACGGCGACCGCTGCATCGACCTTCCTGCGTTCCATGGGTGGCACCTTCGGGACGTCCATCTTCGGAGCGATCCTCACGTCGCAGCTGGCGCGCAACATCGCCGCCCTGCTGCCGGCGAGCGCGTCGGGAGCGATCTCGGGTGGGACCGTCACGAGCAGCCCGGCGGCCGTCCAGGCGCTGCCCCCCGCGGTGCGCGACCCGATCATCGAGGCGTTCGTCAAGTCGCTGCACGTGGTGTTCCTGGCCGCGGTGCCGGTCGCGATCCTGGCGTTCGTGCTGAGCTTCTTCATCCCCGAGCGGCCGCTGCGCCGCACGGTGCGGAACGAGTCCACGCCGCTCGCCGACGAGGTCATCGACCCGACGGTGGGCGTGGAATCGACCGCGTTCTGAGACGGACCGTCGAGATCCGCCGACGGTGGTTCTAGGTCGCCTGGTTTCCCGCGTTCGGGTGCGCCGCCAGCCATGCCCGCTCAGCAGGCGGCATGCCGACGTGCACGAGGTGCACGCGACCGGCTTGTGGCGCGCTGAAGTTGAACGAGTTCGAGAAGTCGTAGGTCGGGCCGCCGTCCCAATCCTGCACGTCATCGGTGCAGTCTTGGTCCCACGAATCCTCGCCGGCGCACGGGTTGAGCGGCTGAAGCCCGAACGTCTTCTCGATGAACGTGAGCACCGAAATGAGGGTCGCGGCGCGTCGAGTCCGTGTATCCGGGCCTCGCGTAGGGGCTCACGATGAGCATCGGCAAGCGCGGGCCCCAATTCTGCGAGTACTGCAGCGGATTCACGTCGTCGTAGAGACACCCGCAGTCGTCGAAGCTGATGAAGATGGCGGTGGAGCCCCAGTCGGGGCCGCTCATGACGGACCCGACGACCTTGCCCACCCAGTCGTCCCCCTTCGACATCGAGGCCGGCTGGTGCGCGGACGTGCCTGCAGCAGGGATGACGAAGCTCACCGCCGGAAGCCCGCGTGCGGCGTCCTTGAAGAACTGGCTGGAGTCCACCCCGTTCTTGGACTGGGTGGAGCCCGCACACTCCCAGAAGGACGGGCAGATCGACCACCCGACGCCTCCAAGAGTTCCGCCGACGCCTTGTCGTAGAGATCTTCCACGGCACGCCGTCCGCGTCCATGCGGTCGAAGATGGTGGGGACGTAGTCGGCCTTCGTCCCTGAATAGCCGTTCCATCTCGGGCCCATGTTGCCGTTGCTGTCCGGGATGCACGACGGGATGTTGATCGTGCGACCGGAGTGCCCCGAGACGAACCATTGCGAGGACTTGCCTGACGTTGCATCCCCATCCGACGGCCCCGCCCGGATCGCCCCTCGCTGCCTGGGGTTCTGCCCCCAAGAAGTGTTCCACGGAAGCCGACCCCAGCACCAAGTGTCCCGCCCAGGACGGCGTGGCTCGGAACTCGAACGTCCGGTCGGAGATGGCGTATCGCTGTGCGAGCGTGTCGAGGTTCGACGTGCAGTTCTGCTTGCCGTCGTTGCCGCAGGTTCCGCGCAGCGGAGTCGTACTGCGCGAGACACGCGTACGGGATGGCTGCCGCCGGGCTTGCAGCGCGGGTCGAGCTCCCAGCCGTCCATCAGGCCGCGTCCATCGACTTCACCTGGCTTCCCACGCTGTGACTGAGGTGCAGCCCGTAGTCCGGCTCGATGGTCAGGTTGCGGGTCGATCCATCTTTGAGCGTCGCGGTCGTCGCGCCGTGACACGGATCGTTCACGCCGGAGCGGACGATCTGCCCCGAGTCCACCTCCGCGCAGAACTTCCCGAAGACGTCGTCGAACGAATGATTCTCCTCCATGACGAAGACGACGTGCTGAATGGGACCCTGGGCCTTTGGCTTGGGCGCCGCGCCGGATCGGGCCGCAACGAGCGGCGCCGCAACGACCATGACGAGCGCGAGCAGGCGCGCGAAACCCCTTCGATGCATCCCCCTGAACCTCCAAGTCCGAGACGGCGGATTCTTGCACAGGTTGCCAAGAAGAACAATGGAACCGGGGGTCATTCCCGCAGGGGGGCGTCACGGGACGTGATCTCCACTCAATGGGCAGCTCCGAACATGGCCGATCAATGTGGTGAAATAGCGCTCGAGCGACATCCCGAGCAGTGACACTCAACCCAGGCCGCAGGCGCTGTGCGGCGACGACCGGTGGTGACAGGCCAGAAGGGCAGTGTCATGTCCAGCGCGCAGTTGTACGACTCCATCGGAGCCACCTACACCGCGACCCGGGGCACTGAGCCGCGCATCGCTGCGCGGATGTGGGCTGCGCTCGGCGACGCTCAGACGGTACTGAACGTCGGGGCGGGCACCGGGTCCTACGAGCCCCCCGACCGCCACGTCCTGGCGGTGAGAATCAGTCGGCGCTGTCATGCCGTTTCGCAGCGCCTCCCGGACGCGGCGCCGTGCCTGGCTCGGTTCATGCCGAGCACCTGCCGTGCGAGGACCAGTCCTTCGACGCCGCGATGGCTGTGTCCACCGTTCATCACTGGCAGAACCCGATTGCCGGCCTGCTCGAGATGCGGCGCGTGGCTCGCCGCGTGGTGGTGTTCGCGTTCGACACCAGTGACCCCAGTCTGTTCTGGCTGACTCGCGACTACCTGCCCGAGGCTGCTTTCCTTGAGAGCCTGCAGAGTCCTGGCATCGCTGACCGAGCTGGCCCGCGCGATCGAAGCCCGGATGGAACCGGTGCCCATTCCGTGGGACTGCACCGACGGCTTCCTCGAGGCCCACTGGCGCCGACCCGAGGCATACCTGGGCGAGCATGTCCGCCGCGGAGTATCGGTCTGGGCCGGAGTCGGGCCTGACGCCGAGCAGCGGGCAGTGCGCAGCCTCCGTGATGACCTCGCCTCAGGCCCGTGGGCCGAACGCAACCGCGACCTCTTCGATCTCGACGCAGCGGAGCTTGGCGCCCGTTTGCTGGTCGCCTGAACCCGCCGCATCTGGGTACGACTTCGCTGCCTGCAGCCACGGGCCCTCGCCCTGCGGGGGGACAGGGATTCGAACCCTGGAGGGACTTGCGCCCCTAACGGTTTTCAAGACCGTCGCCTTCGTCCGCTCGGCCATCCCCCCGGAGGCCAGTGTATCGGCGGCGGTCGCAGCACCCGAGCTTCGCTACGCAGAAGGAAGTGGGGCCGACCATTCGGCCCCACTTCCTTTGATGAGCGGTCAGCCGCGCCAGTGGACCTCGGTGACCGAGCCGCCGTCGACACGCACCCGGCCGGTCGGCACAGGTGCGCCGGTCCACACCCGGTACTCCCCCTCCGCGAGGCCCTCGATCACCGGCGGCACAGCGACCCACCCCCGGCCCTGCGCTCGTGCACTCGGCGTGCTGGCCGGTGCACGGCGAGCCCGGCGGGCTCACCTCGACCTCGCGGCCGACGCGCCCACGGGTCGCGTGCACCGACGAGGGCGCCGACCCCGGACCCGATGTCCAGGGCGACGCCCTCGGCGGCACCGACGTGTCGGTGGTGGTCTGCCACCGCTCCCCCTACGCCGGCCTCGGCGGCACGATGTCGAACCCGCTGATCGGCACGCCCATGTATGGGAACTGCTGCAAGAACTTGACCGGGTTGCTCTTCGGCGTCGTTCCGTCCGTAATCACCCCAGCCGCCGCGTCCGGCGTGTAGTTCGGGTCGACCAGCGGGTACGTGACGCCCGCGATCGCGCGCAGCTCGATGGCCGTGACGTCATCCGTCGGCCGGCGCCCGTTCGGGTACCCGGCGATGTCGCCGTCCAGCAGCCCGTAGATCTTCGGGTGCTTCGCCGGCGGGATCGCCATGTTCAGCCGCAGCATGTCGGCCGGCGCGGGCCCGGTGAAGTTCTGGAACCCGGGGATCAGCCCGTTCGGGATGCCCGTCAGGAGGATCGCCGCCAGGTCGGCCCGGTCGGCGTGCAGGCCGGCCAGGTTCGGGAACACGCCCGGGTACAGGACCGGCAGCAGCTTCGCCAGCTCGGGCTGCAGGACGTACTTCGGGAACCCCTTGTCGCCCGAGGGCGGCACCGCGTTCCAGTCAGTCCTTGCGCGACATCGGCACGACGACCTCGTTGAACAGCGGGTTGCCGAGCCGAGACACCTGCGTCCACGGCCCGGACTCCACCACGTGTCCGTTGTCGTCTCGCACCAGCGACTTGCGCCGATAAGCGGACGCCCAGATCCCGACCACCGACTTCGCATCGCCGGGGTCGGTCGGGTTGGACCCGTCCCGCGTGAGCATCCGCTTCGGCACCTGGATCGCGATCGTGTGGACGCTCGCGCCTCGGGTGCCGTCCACGCCGGGCGCGTCGGCCGAAGGGATCAGGTGCAGGTGCTGGAACGGCCGCAGGTCGCCCAGGTCGAAGATCGACCCGAGGTCGACGTAGAACCCCTCGTTGCGTTGCCCGGTGAACACGACCTCACCGCTGTCCAACGTGTGGATCGCGGCGTCGGCGAGCGACTCGTAGTCGGGGATGGAGCGCGGCCCGACGTTGCACGGCGGACACGGCAGGTTGGACGCCAGCACGACGCGCTGCTGACCCTTGCGGTCCATCGAGACCTTGCAGACTTGGCGGCGGTTCCAGTTGGGGCTGTCGAGCGACAGTATTATCCCCGTGTTGTAGAGGAACGTGTTCGGGTTCTGCAGGATGGGTGTTGAACTGGAATCGGTAGCTAATGTCCGGGTCCGGGTGTCCGTCGTTGCTGATGTGGATGACGTACGTGACGTCGTCGCCGAACTCGAAGAAGTTCGGGCCGCCCGGCGGGTACTCCAGTGGGACGAAGTTCGCGATGATCGTGACGGTGTTCGGGTCGTCCGGGCTGACGAACGCGTACAGGTCGGTGTTGTCGGCCACGGGATCCTTCGCGATACCGGGTGCTTCACGGTGCGATGACATGACGATCCCCCCTGCTCGTTGGGCGGCCGGAACCAGGGCCCGGCCACGGTGGTCCGGTTCGGTTCTGGAACGAGTGCTCGTGCGGGCGTTACTTCGCGGCGCGCAACAGGCGACGAACGAGGCCGGGGTCGCGGTGGACCACCTCGGACTCGCCCTTCATCACGCGAACCTCGCGGGTTCCCGGACGGACGTAGGCGACCACGGCCTCGTCGGACGTGTGTGCGGGATCCGCGCCAGCGTCCGCGTGCCCTCCGAGCCGTGTTGCCGCCGCGGCCGACCCCGCCCCCAGGGCTCCGATCGCGGCCGCGCCCGCGGCCCCCGCCGCCGAGCGCTTGATGAACGTACGACGCGACACTTCAGACATTGCGTCTTCCCCCTTCTTGTCGACGTCCTTCTCAAGCGCGGGTTCGCACTCCCCCCTCCGACGGATTGCCGGCCGGTGAAACACCGACCAACGGAGGGGTTTCGCCGATCGAGAAGGCTCGGCTAGCATCGGAACCCACATGACCCGGGCAATCCGCTTCGCGACGTGCTTCGAATCCGCTGCAGATGGGGGTTCTCACGTCCATGCCGCGGCGGCCGCCGCCGGCTTCCGCACTCGTTCACCCGCCGATCGACCTCGGCGAGGTGTTCCCTAGCGTGGCAAGCGCGGACCAGGAGCTCCTGCGCCGGGTCGCGCGCGGGCGACGAGGCGGCGCTCCGTGAGCTGTTCACGACGCACGGTCCGCACGCGAAGGCGCTCGCCCACCGCGTCGTCGCGTCTTCGGCGCTGGCGGAAGAGGTCGTGCAGGAGGTGTTCCTGGCGGTGTGGAGGAACGCCGGCGACTACCGGCCCGAGCTGGGGAGCGTACGCGCGTGGCTGTTCGCCGCGGTGCACAACCGGGCCGTCGACAGCGTGCGGCGCGAGGAGTCGTTCCGCCGCCGCGCCCAGGAGGAGGCCGTGCTGATCCCGGAGGCCGGGGAGCCGACGTGGCCGAACTCGTCGCCGAGAGCGACGAGCTGGCCCTGCGCCGCAAGCGGATGCGCACGGCCCTCGAGCAGCTGCCCGAGGAACAGCGCCGCGTGCTCGAGCTCATGTACTTCGAGGGGCGGACGCAGTCCGCCATATCGCGGGAGACCGGCATTCCGCTGGGCACCGTGAAGAGCCGGACGCTGCTCGGCATGCGGCGGCTGCGCAAGGAGCTGGAGGGGATCGACGTGGAGGTGGACCGGTGAGCGAGCGCCCGATCCACGATCGGCTCGAGGAGCTGTTCGCCGCGGACGCGATGGGCGGCCTGGACGAGGACGGCCTGCACGAGCTGCACGAGCTGTTGACCTGGCACGACTCCGACTGCCCAGACTGTGCCCGGTTCCGGCGAGAGTACGGCGAGGTCGCCGTCGCGATGGCGCTCTCGCTCGATCCGGTGCCGCTGTCCGCCGGGGCCGAGGAGCGCCTGTTGACGGCGACCCGGGCGACGACGCAGGGGCGTCCGGCGCGTGGTGGCGGCGACGGCAGCGGCGAGGTCGTGGACCTGGACGAGGCGCGAAGGAGCGCGAACGCAGGCGCGGCCCGGCGAAGGTGGCCGTCGCGCTGCTGACGGCCGCGGCGTGCCTGGTGGGCGCCGGCGTGATCGGCTACTGGCTGCGCGCGCCGTCCACATCGCCCGAGTCGGTCGTCGCCGCGTACACGTCACAGGGTCCGACGCAGCAGGCGACGATGCAGGACGGGTCGAAGAAAGTCACGCTGTACTACCACCCGGGGCAGCCGCAGGCGCTCGTGGTCGGGAGCGGCATGGACGATCCACCGGCTGGCCACGTCTACGAGCTCTGGTACCTCCCCGCGGGCCAGACCGACATGGCGCCGGGCGGCATCTTCGTCCCGAGCGACGGCGACGTCGTGGCCCCAGCCACCGTGGAAACGCCGTTCACCACCGTGGCGGTGAGCATCGAGACCGGCTACCACACGGCGCCGGCCGGCGAGGTGGTGCTGACGGAGAAGGTCACTCCCTAGTCCGGCGTGGGAGAGAGGAGGGGCACGTGCCCAGCGCGGAGAACGCCGTAACGATCAACCGCCCCGTCGGGGAGATGTTCGTGTTCCTGGCCGACGCAGAGAACGACCCGAAGTGGCGGCCGGGCGTGAAGGAGATCCATCGCGAGGGCGGCGCGCCGGAGGTCGGAACGATCTACCGGCAGAAGCTGAGCGGTCCCATGGGCAGGACGATCGACGGCGACGTCGAGATCACGGAATTCGAGCCCGATCGGCGGATCGCGTTTCCACGCCATCGCCGGGCCGGTGCGGCCGCGGGGCAGCTACGTCCTGGAGAGTGCCGGCGACGGCGCGACGCGGGTGACGTTCTCACTGGAGGCCGAGGTCACGGGCGCCATGAAGCTCATGAAGGGCAAGGTCCAGAAGACGATGGACGGCGAAGTGGCGCACCTCGACGACCTCAAGCGCGTGCTCGAGGCGAAGTCCGGCAGCGCCTCCGCGTAGCGAGAATCAAAATGAGTCTCATTTTGATTTTCGGCCAACGGACCTCCTGACCAGGGGCGGAGCGGCTACTCGTCCAGTTGACGGCGGAGGTCGTCGGGCTCGGTGACCGGCAGCTTGCAGGCGAACCGCTCGCAGACGTAGGCGGTCGCCTTGCCATCCACCTGCGGTCGGTCGCGAAGGAGCGGGATCGCCTCGGCCGCCTCGGCGTCGTCCGGCGCGGCGCCGGCAACGACCACGTTCGGGCGGTACCGCTCGCGGACGACGCGCACGAGTGCGTTCGTGTCGTCCGCCCCCGGATCGCCGACGATCGCGACCTCCCTCACCGGCCCCACCGCGAAGTCGAGCGCGCACAGCGCGTGCCCGAAGCCGCTCGGTGCCCGGCGCATGCCGTCGGCACCGAGCCGCAGTGCGCCCATCGCCGCTTCCTCGTACTCGGCGTCGCCGGTGAACCGCGCCAGCCGCAGCAGCACCAGCGCCGCCGCCGAGTTCCCCGACGGAACCGCGTTGTCGTACAGGTCCTTCGGCCGGACGACCAGCTCCTCCGCATCGGAGCCGGTCTGGAAGAATCCGCCGTTGGCCTCGTCGCGGAACAGGCGCAGCATGTCGTCGGCCAGCGCGTGCGCTTCGCTGAACCACCGCGTCTCGAACGTCGCCTCGTACAGCGCGAGGCAGCCCTCGGCCATCAGCGCGTAGTCGTCGAGGTACGCCGGCCCGCCGGCCTTCTCCGTCCCGCCACGACCGAAGCAACCGCCCGTCCTCGCGCCGCAGGTGCGCCAGGACGAAGTCGGCCGCCGCCCTCCCGCGTCGACCTCGTTCGAACGGAGGGCCTTCTCGCGACTCGGCCAGCGCCGAGATCGCGAGGCCATTCCAGGCGCGCCAGGATCTTGTCGTCGGTCGCCGGAGCGACGCGATGACGGCGCCGCTCGTCGAGGACCCTGCGCGTGCATCCATCAACCGGAACCGCAAGTCCTCGGGATCGACACCCACGTCGGCCGCCACCTCTGCCGCGGGCGCGGCATCCATAGGACGTTGGTTCCCTCCCAGTTCCCCTCGGGCGTGGCCCGCATAGGCCGCGCGACCACCTCGGGCCGGATGGCGGCAACGCCCTCATTTCTCGACCGCGCGTCGCCTCCGGCGAGGTCGTCCACTCGGCGGACGGCGTAAGCTCGCGAACGGTCTCGATCAGCTCGTCCCAGGGCCAGACGAAGAACTTGCCCTCGACGCCCTCGCTGTCCGCGTCCTGCGACGAGAAGAAGGCCCCCTGCTCCGTGGCGCATCTCCCGTGATCAGATAGCCAAGGTCTGGTCCGACGCGGAGTAGAAGGAGCGGTCGCCGGTCTCCTGGTACGCGTGCCGCGTACAGGCGCGCCAGCTGCGCGTTGTCGTAGAGCATCTTCTCGAAGTGCGGCACGTGCCATCGCGCGTCCGTCGAGTACCGATGGAACCCACCGCCGACGTGGTCGTAGATCCCGCCGCGCGCCATGCGGTCGAGCGTCACGTCCAGCATCTCGCCCGCGCCCTCCCACCCACGAGCCCGGCACCGCAGCAGGAACTCGAGCGTCATCGGCTGCGGGAACTTCGGCGCGCCCCCGAAGCCGCCCCATTCGGGATCGAACGACTGCCGCAGCGACTCGAGCGCGCCGCGGAGCACCGACTCGTCGAGCGCATCCTCCGAAGGCACCAGCTCCGCGGCGCGCGAGATGACCTGCAGCACACGCCGCCCCTGCTCGTCCGTCACGTCGCGCTGATCGCGCCACGCCTCCGCCACGCCCAGCAGCACCCGCCGAAACGCCGGCATCCCGTGCCGGTCCTCTTTCGGGAAGTACGTGCCCGGCGTAGAACGGCACGCCGTCCGGCGACAGGAACACCGTCATCGGCCACCCGCCCGACCCCGTCATCGCCTGCACCGCGTCCATGTAGATCGCAGTCGAGGTCGGGGCGCTCCTCGCGATCCACTTTGATCGAGACGAAGTGCTCGTTCATCAGGTCGGCCGTGGCCGAATCCTCGAACGACTCCCGCTCCATGACGTGGCACCAGTGGCACGCGGCGTACCCGATCGACAGCAGGATCGGCCGGTCCTCGCGGGCGGCCCGCTCCAGCGCTTCCGGCCCCCACGGGTACCAGTCGACTGGATTGTGGGCGTGTTGCAGCAAGTAGGGACTGGTCTCGCCGGCCAGCCGGTTCGCCGGCCGGGCGTCGTCTTCGCGGGTCTCCGTCACGAGTTGAAGTCTCCCCCACCGCGCGCGTTTCGCCCAACGAGGCGCCCGAACGCGCCTCCCCATGCGAACCTAGGCGGATGGAACGGCGCGCCCTCGGCTCATCCGGCCTCACCGTCCCCGTGATCGGGATCGGCACCTGGAAGACGTTCGACGTGCGCGGTCGGAGGGCGGAGGACGCCGCGCGCGAGCGCGTGACCGAGGCGATCGAGGCCGGCGCCGACCTGTTCGACTCCTCCCCGATGTACGGCGAGGCCGAACGCGTCCTCGGGCGCCGCCCTGGACGGCCGCCGCGACCGGGTGCAGGTCCTCACGAAGGTCTGGACGCCGGACGACGACGAGGCGCGGCGCCAGATCGAGCGCGCGCTCGCGTGGTTCGGCGGCCGCGTCGACCTCTATCAGGTGCACAACCTGGTCGCGTGGCACGAGCGGCTCACGATGCTGGAGGCGCTGCGCGACGGGGGCTCGATCGCCGCGATCGGCGCCACGCACTGGAACCCGTCGGCCTTCGGCGAGCTGGAGGAGGTCATGCGAACGGGCCGCATCGCCGCGATCCAGGTCCCCTACAACCCGCGCGAGCGCGACGTCGAGGACCGCATCCTCCCGCTGGCCGCCGACCTGGGCATCGGCGTCGTCGTGATGCGGCCGTTCGGCGAGGGCTCGCTGCTGCGACGTCCGCCGGACGCGGGCGCCCTGGCACCGCTCGCGCCGTTCGGCGTCACGACGTGGGCGCAGGCGCTGCTGAAGTGGATCCTCTCCGACGAGCGGTGCCACGTCGCCATCCCGGCGACCTCGCGGGCCGGGCGGTCGGCCGAGAACGCCGCGGCCGGCGATCCGCCGTGGTTCGGCCCGGATGAGCGCACGCTGGTGGCGTCGCTCGCGGGCTGACCTTCCCCGCGACCCGCGGTAGAGCTAGGCCTCCTCGTCGGACGGCGACGGGTTGGGATGCGGAAGCGAAAGGCCCAGGGGCGGCTTGGTCGGCAGTGGCAGCGGGAGTTTGGTCGGGATCGGCACGGGAAGCGGCGGCAGGCTCGTCGGAAGCGACACCGGCAGGCTCGGGAGATGGAGCGGAAGCTTCTGCGTGAGGCCACCGAGGAGCCCGTCCCCGCCCGCGCCGCCGCCCGGCGGCTCGCTCGGACCGGGACTCGGGCCGGGACCCGGCGCGGGCGCGTGCCCACCGCCGTCGCCCTGACCGTGACCGGCACCGTTTCGCCCGGCACCGGACCCGCCGCCGGACACCGATCCCGGTGTGGAGACGTGCGTGACCGTCGTGCCCGCGCCCTGGGCGACCGCCCCCGCGTGGTGGGCGGCCGTGGCGAGCGGGCCCGCCATGGTCACGGCTACGGCCGTCGCCACGACCCCGGCGGCCGTGGCCTGCGCGACGACCCCGGCTGCCTGCCCGCCCGCGCGCTGCAGCTCCCAGAAGTACGGGATGTGCACCAGGAAGGACGCCGGCCCCGACACCCACACGAGCCGCGGCACCGAGATCGAGAGGAACGCGCGCACCATCACGGGGTCGAACTGCGTCCCCGAGCAGCGCGCCAGCTCCTCGCGAGCCCGTCGCGTGGCCATCGGCCGCTTGTAGGAACGCGCGGCCGTCATCGTGTCGTACGCGTCCGCGACCGACACCAGCCGGGCCCCGACCGAGATGGCGTCGCCGCCCCGGCCCACGGGATAGCCCGTCCCGTCGTAGCGCTCGTGGTGCTCGGCGATCGTCCGTCCCCACGAGCCCAGCCAGACCATCAGGGGCTCGGCGATCCGCGCGCCCTCCAGCGGGTGGGCGCTCATCACCTCCCACTCGGCCGCGTCCAGCCGACCCGGCTTGTTGAGGATGCGGGAGGTCACCGTCAGCTTCCCGATGTCGTGCAGGAGCGCCGCCCACCGCAGCCGGTCGCGCTCGTCCTCCGGCAGCCTGAACTCCTCCGCGAGCATGTCCGTGAAGATGCGAACGCGCTCCGCGTGGCCTCGCGTGCGCCGGTCGTGCGCCGAGAGCGCGGTGACGAGCGCCAGGACCGATGCGGCGGCATGCGCGGCGGAACGCTCGCCTGCGTCGTCGGCCAGCGCCTCGCCGGCGAGCTCGCGCAGCCGCTGCGCGCTCCACGCCTTCCGGGCGACCTGGAAGCGCGACGGGGCGCGGTCGGGGAAGAGCATCGCCATCCGCAGCAGCGTCGCAATGGGCAGCGCCTTGCGCATGGCGCGCTCCGCTCCGATCACCGCGAGCAGCGCCACGCCGAGCATGCCCAGGCACCAGACCACTCGCGCGCCCGCCGGCCCCGGCAGCGGGAAGACGAGTCGGGCCGCCACCGTCGCCGCGAGCGACGCGACGACCGGGACCGTCACGATGCAGCAGCGGACGACGAATGCCAGCAACGGCCGCGCCGACCATCGATCGTCGCCGGGCGTGCGGTTCTGAGGCCGGGGAAGGAATCGCATGCCCGATGAGTGTGGCCCACGACCGGCGGGTGGGCGCACTCCTCCGGGCGAACGGAATCGTGGATCCGGGGTGTTACGACTTTCGGCCGAGGGACGCGGTTCGGGAGTGCGGTCAGGTGCCGGTGCGGCGCTGCTCGGGCCAGCTGTTCGACCAGAGCGCGGCGGCCGCGTCGTCCGCGGCCGGGGCCTCGCGCACCCGCTCGGCCTCCTCGGTCACGCGGGCCAGACGGCCCCGCGCGCGCTCGTATGAGGGAACGGCGCCCAGCCGTTCGTACGAGCTCACGGCGTGCTCCAGGTAGTCGCGGGACTCCTCGGCGCCGGTGATGCCGGCCAGCGCCTCGCGCGTCCTGGCCGCCTCGAACGGGACGGACAGCCGCTCGAACCCTCCGAGGGCCCCCTTGAGCAGCTCGGTTGCGCTCCACCGCTTGCCGGCCCAGGCCTCCGCGAGGCCCTCCGCGCGGTCGCAGGCGGGGATCAGCGTCGCCATCCCGTCGCCGATGCTCCGGGCCGAGGGGACGAACTCGCGGACGCCCTCCCAGTCCTGCTGCGCGACGAGCGCCTCGACGAGCGCCAGCGTTGCGTCCGGGTCGTCGGCGTTCGCCAGGACTGCCTCCGCCATCCGGCGGCCCGTCTCGACCTCGCCGACCGACACGGCGTACCGGGACAGGATGCCGTCGCCGGTCTCCGGGGTGGCCGGGTCGTAGCCCGACCAGCGACGCCAGGCGGCGGGCGCCGTCCACGTCGCCCATCTGCGCGAACGTCAGCGCGCCGAGCGCGGGGCCGCCGCGTGCCGACGGACAGTTCGATCCGCCGTCGCGTGAGAACGCTTCCAGGTGTGCCTCCAGCGCCGGCCGGAGCTCGTTCCACCGTCCGCGGTAGTAGGCGGCGCTCATCATCAGGAACGTCGCGTGCATCCGCGTGTGCGGGTCGAGGTCCCGAGCGATGGCCTCGGCGCGGTTCGCCAGCTCGGCCACCTCGCCGAAGCTCCCCTCCGTGTACAGGATCGTGAACGCCGCGCGCAGCAGGAGGTCGGCCTGCTGGCGGGGGGTCGTGACGTGTTCGGCGATCCGCAGCTGCCAGCGCGCGCTCTCGACCGCCCGCGCATACTCGCCCGACGTCCAGTACAGCTGGTCGAGCGTGCCGCCCACGAACGTCAGCAGGTCGAGGTCGCCGAGCGGCTCGGCCGCCGAACGCCCCTGCTCCGCGAGCCGGATCCGTTCCTCGACGGGAACCGGATCGTCGTCTCGCCCGGCCCACAGGTGCCCGCACGCGCCCTTCAGTGCCAGCAGCCACGCGTGCACGACGCCCTCGGGGGCGTCGTGCAGCGCCGCGTCGACCAACTGCTCCCAGGGGGCCGGGTCCGGGGGCGCGGGCGCTTCCTCGCGCACCACCAGGCGGAGCACCTTGACGGCGAGCCGGGTCCACTCCGGGCCCAGGTCGGGCGTGCTGCGGGCGGCCGCGATCGCCGCGTGGTACGCGTCGAGCGCGTCCTGCACCATGCCGGCCGCGGCGTGCTCGTCGCCCAGACGCTCGAGCGTCAGGTACTCCGCCGCCGGGGATGCCGACTGCGTTGCCTCGGACGCAACCCACCGTGCCGGATCCTGATCGACGTCGCCGGGCAGCAACAGCCGGCGTGCGTGGATCGTCTTGCCCGCGCCAAGGTCGACGGTGATCCCCTGGCCGAGCGAGAGGTCGCCGTCGACGGCGCCGGCAGCGCCCTCGCCGACGAGGATCCCGCCCCGCGGCGCGAGCCGAGCCATCCGATCGGCGGCGACCGCCGGGTCGCCGGCGACCACGGGCTGGGCCGACGTCGGGTCGGGAACGACCACCACGCCGGCGTCGACGCCCACGCGGACGTCGAGCGACGCGCCCATCTCCTGCGCGGCCGGCGCGAGGGCCTGCACCGCGCGGACGACCTCGGCCGCGACGTGGAGCGCCAGCGCGGCGTCGGCCTCGCCCGGCGTCGGAACCCCGAACACCGCGCGGAGGCGGTTGCCCACCAGCCGCTGGACCATGCCCGCCGACTCGGCGGCGGCCTGCGCGGCCGAGATCGCCCCGGCCACCAGCGGCCGGAGCTGCGGGGGTGCTTCGCCCTGGAACGAGCCGTCGACGGCCGCCACCAGGACGGCGGCGGGCTGCCGCAGCGGCTCGACGGCCTCGTCGGCGTCGAGGGTCCAGCCGCACGCCTTGCAGAACCGGGCCGTGACGGACACGAAGGTGCCGCACGACGGGCACAGCCGCAGCAACGACTCGCTACAGACGGGGCAGAAATGCCAGGAATCCTCGACGGCCGTGGCGCACGACGGGCAGGACAGATCGGTCGCGCTTCCGCACGATGGGCAGAAACGCGCATTCGCCTCGATGGTGGACCCGCAGATGGGGCACGTGCGCATACAACGACCTCGGACGATGGACTCTCGATCCGATATCGGAAGCAGCCGGGGGGACCTGTAGGGAGCGGGTCCCGAAGGGACGGACTAGGCCGGCGACAGGGGCTTGGTCGCCGGCCCCTCGATGACCGCTCCGTCGACGGAATAGCGGGAGCCGTGGCAGGGACAGTCCCAGGTCCGCTCGGCATCGTTCCAGTCCACGGTGCATCCCATGTGGGTGCACCTCGGGTTGAGGGCGTGGAGGCCGCCCCCCTCGTCCTTGTAGGCGGCAACGCGCGCGCCCGCCATGTCCACCAAGCCGCCGGTGCCGGGCGCCAGGTCGTCCACCGACCGTCCCACGGTGCGGGCGATCAGCACGTCGCAGGGAGCCCGGTGCGCGATGGCGTTCGGCACGGAACCCAGCAGCCGCTTGGCGCCGGCCATGCCCTTGTTGCCGACGAGGATCAGGCCGACGCCCTGTTGCTCCGCGACCCCGAGGAGCTGCTCCGCAGGATCGCCCTGCAACCCGTGCCGCGACACCTGCGTCCGGCCGAGCTTGGCGCCTTCGGCCTCCTCCAGGGTGATCGCTCCCAGCAGCGGGTCGCCGACGTGGGCCAGGTGCACCTCGGCCCGCAGGACCATCGCGAGCTCATACGCCTTCCGCACCGCCTCGCCGGCAGTCGCCGACCCGTCGGTGCCGACCAGCAGCGAGCGATACAACTCGTCCGAGCGTCGTCCCGGACCGGCGGTGTTCACGATGAGCAGGTCGCACGGCGCGTCGTGCGCGACGCGGTCGGCCAGGCTGCCCAGCCCGATGCGCCTGGCCGGGCCGATCCCGCGGTTGCCGATCACGATGAGCTCGACCCCGCGGCGGCGCGCGCGGTCGAGCAGGACGTCGCCGATCTGGCCGAGCAGGATCTCCGTCTGCGCCTCGACGCCCTCCTCACGAGCGGCCTCGGTGGCGGAGTCGAGCGCGGCCTGCGACTGCTCAGCGGTGAACGTCGGCGGCTCGTAGGCGGAGACGATCAACAGCTCCGAGCGGAACCGCTTCGCCAGCCGCGCCGCCGTCCGGACGCTCGCGGTCGCCGTCTCGGACCCATCCGTCCCCGCCAGGATGCGCCGGTAGCCCATCGCTACTTCACCACCAGGGTGCCGGTCATCTGCGCCGGGTGCACGTCGCACCGGAAGAAATAGGAACCCGCCGGGAGCGACCCGACGTGGTAGGTGATCGTCTTCGGGCCGCCGACCAGTTGGCCCTGGAACAATGCGTCGGACGCCGACGAGTCCTTGTAGATCGAGATGTTGTGCTGGACACCGGGCGCCTGGTTGTCGAACACGATCTGGAACGGCGTGTCCGCCGGCGCCCGCATCGTCGACGAGCCGAAGCTGATCTCCCCGGCGGTCTGGTGCACGACGGTGCTCGCGCCGCTTCCCGACGGAACCGCCACCGGCGTCGGCGTGGACGAGGCGAACGTCGGCTTGAACAGCATCAGGTAGATGAGCGCGACCAGACCCAGCGTCCCGATCAGCATCACCAGGAACGGCGTGCGGGACAGCAGCAGCGCGTCGAACTGCTTGTCGGTGACGGCCCGTGAGCCGCCTGCCTTGGCCCGCGCGATGACCCCGACCTTCTTGTAGAACGGCGAGGCGAGCGCGTACATGACGATCAGGACCACGACCAGCACGACCACCGAGAGCCACACCCAGGCCTGGGACCAGAGGTGGGCGACGCTGGCGGCGAGGATCCCACCGAGGGCCAGCGCGGCGAACGCCGCGTAGAACCATCGAGTGGACGCGGACGACAGCACGAGGAGGTCGTTCACCTTGGCCGGGTCCCGCTCGCGACGCAGCTTGATCGCCATGGCCATCGACAGGCCGTGCGCGGCAAGGAAGCCGAACACGCCGATCAGGTGCAGGAAGACCCACCAGTTGTATCCCATGCGACGGAACAAGCTACAGGACTCGGACGCTCCCCTCCCGTTCCCCGGGCACTTCGGTACGCTGGGGGCCTGCACGGGCCGGCCGGTCGGAGGGGGGCAGGGCCCGGGGGCTTCCGCGACTGGGGGAAAGGTGACCGGGTGACCATCAAGGACAACCTCACGCGCGAGGAGGCGGCCGCGCGCGCGGCCTTGCTCTCCGACCTGCGCTACGACGTCTCGCTCGACCAGACGCAGGGGCCGGACGCGTACCGGTGCGAGGTCCTGCTCCGCTTCCGGTGCTCGTCGCCCGGAGCGACGACGTTCCTCGACTTCGTGGGCGGGGGGATCGAGGAGGCACAGCTGAACGACCGGGAGCTGCCGGCCTCCATCCACGACGGCGAGCGGATCCACCTGGAGGGCCTCGAGGCCGAGAACGAGCTGCGCCTGGCGACCACCGTGACGTACAGCGGGACGGGGGTCGGCATCCATCGGTTCGAGGACCCGGTGGATGGCCTGGTCTACACGCACTCCGACTACGAACCCTTCGACGCCCACCGCGCGTTCCCGTGCTTCGACCAGCCCGACCTGAAGGGCCGGTTCCGATTCTCGGTCCGAACCCCGGAGGGGTCGCTTGCCGTCTCGAACAGCGCCCCGGACGGCGACCCGGTCCCGGACGGCGACAACGCCATCCGGTGGACGTTCGCGGAGACGCCCGCCATCTCGCCCTACATCACGGCGCTCGTCACGGGCCCGTTCCACGTCCTGAAGCAGAGCGCGGGCGGCATCGAGGTGGGTCTGTGGTGCCGCCAGTCGATGGCCGAGCATCTCGCCCGCGAGGCCGCCGAGCTGTTCGAGGTCACCCGCCAGGGGTTCGCGTACTTCCAGGAGCGGTTCGACTACCCGTACCCGTTCGGCGCGAAGTACGACCAGCTCTTCGTGCCCGACTTCCTCGCCGGGGCGATGGAGAACGCGGCGTGCGTGACCTTCAACGAGCTCTACCTGTTCCGGTCGAAGGTGACCGACGCCGCGCGCGAGCGCCGAGCCGAGACCGTGCTGCACGAGCTCGCCCATATGTGGTTCGGCGACCTGGTGACGATGCGCTGGTGGGACGACGTGTGGCTGAACGAGTCGTTCGCCACGTACGTCTCGACGCGGGCCCTGGCCGAGGCCACGCGCTTCCGCGACGGGTGGGTCTCGTTCGCGGACGGGGAGAAGACGTGGGCGTACCAGCAGGACCAGCTCCCCACGACGCACGCCATCACGACCGACGTCCCCGACACGCAGTCGATCCGGCTGAACTTCGACGGCATCACGTACGCAAAGGGCGCGTCCGTCCTGAAGCAGCTCGCGGCGTGGGTCGGCGACGACGCGTTCATCGACGGGCTCCGCATCTACTTCCGGCGCCACGAGTGGGGGAACACCACGCTGGCCGACTTCCTGTCGGCGCTCGAGGAGACGTCGGGCCGCGACCTCCACGCGTGGAGCGCCGAGTGGCTGGAGACCCCCGGGCTCAACACGCTGCGGGCCGCGTACCGGGAGGCGCCGGAGAGCGACCCTGCCGCGTTCGGCGCGTTCCGCGTCGAGCAGTCGGCGCCTGCGGACTGGCCGCTCCTGCGGTCGCACCGCCTCGCGATCGGGCTGTACGACGAGGTGGACGGACACCTGCTGCGCCGCACGCGCGTCGAGGTGGACGTGCCGAAGACGGCCGACGTCCCCGAGCTGGTCGGCGCGACGATTCCCGCTCTGACGCTGGTGAACGACGACGACCTCACGTACTCGAAGATCCGGCTTGACGAGCGCTCGATGGCGACGTTGCGGGAGCAGATGTCGGCCATCGGCGACCCGCTCGCCCGGGCGCTCTGCTGGGCCTCCGCGTGGGACATGGTGCGCGACGCCGAGTTGCCGACCGGCTGGTACGTGGACATGGTCCTCCGCCACGCGCCGGCGGAGGGCGACATCGGGACGCTCCAGCGGCTGCTGGGGCAGGCCCGCGCGGCCATCGACGCGTACGGCGACCCGGCCCTCCGCGACGAACGCCTGACACGCGTGACCGCCGCGGCGTGGTCGCAGGCGAACGAGGCCGAGCCGGGAGGCGAGCAGCAGCTCGCGTGGATCAGGGCCTGGGCAGCCTCGGCCGGCTCGGCCGAGGATCGCGCGCTGCTGCACGGCCTGCTGGATGGCTCGGCCGGGGTTCCCGGGCTCGACGTCGACACCGAGATGCGCTGGCACCTGGTCGGCTCGCTCGCGTCGCAGGACGCGGACGCCGAGCCCACCATCGCGGCGGAGCTGGAACGCGACCCCACCTCGCAGGGCCGCGATCACGCCGCGGCGGCGCGCGCGTCGCGCCCGTCCGCCGAGGCCAAGACGGAGGCGTGGGCGTCGTTCCTGCCGACGCCGCCGCTCCCGCCGTCGACGCTGATGGAGGTCCTCGGGGGCTTCCAGCGCTACGGACAACGCGAGGTGCTCGAGCCGTTCGTGGACCGCTACTTCGAAACGCTGCCGGACCTCTGGGAACAGGGCGACATCCAGACCGCGATGACGTTCACCCGGGACGCGTTCCCGCGCGTGATCGTCGGGCAGCGAACGCTCGACGCCACCGACCGGTTCATCCAGTCGGAATCGCCGACCGGACCCGCCCGCAGGCTGCTGGTGGAGGGACAGGACCGGATGGAGCGCGCGATCCGAGCCCGCGCGGCCGACACGCCCGACTAGCTCGCGTGTCGGCTGGCGAACCAGGCGTCCATGACGGCCCCGGACAGGCCGACCGTGGACTGGTCCTTGATGAAGTAGTCGAACGCGCCGGCCGTGAACGCGGCCTCGCGCAGCTTGGGGTCGTCGCAGTAGGAGAGCATGACGACTTTCGTCGCCGGGTGCGCCTGGGTGATGGCACGCGTTGCCGCCACCCCGTCCATGTCGGGCATCATCATGTCCATCAGGATGACGTCGGGGCGCAGGCTCTGGGCCAGCTCGATCGCCTGGCGGCCGTTCCCGGCCTCGCCGACGACCGGGATCCCCTCGTCCTGCAACAGGAACCGGAGAAGCTCCCGCGTCTCGGGGACGTCGTCGACCACGAGGACGGTCGGTCGTGCCTGCTGGGCACCGTCCTCGGGCTGGTTGCGGGCCGCGGGCTCGGACGGGTCTCCCGGCCGCGCTCGGTCAAGGTCGTCTTGAAGCACCAACGATGGTTGTCGGCCCGGCCACGGGGTTTCCTTGAGCGGGATGCCCGACCCCCCCTTCCGGGGGATTCAGCAGGCCCAGTTCGCGTCCCAAGTCCCGACACGGCCGTGCCGGTAGAACTGGACCAGGGTCACCGGCATGCCCGTGAAGCCGGTTCCGCAGTCGCGCGCCGCCGTCTTGATCGTCCGGTCGCGGTCCACCCCGAGCCAGTTGGCCGTCACCCCCGGCGGATTCCACTGGCCGAACCCGGTGACCAGCCACCACGATCGCTGGATGGAGTAGACGCCCACCGGCGTCGACGCGAACCGGCGCAGGAACGCCGCGGCCGCCGTGATCGTGGTCCGGTTGGCCTTGCGGCCGCCCCAGCTGTTCGCCGTCTCGACGTCCAGCCACCACCACCGCGCCGGCCCGGGCGCGTTCGCCAGTGAATACGCGGCCTCGCTGCAGCCGACCGCCCACGCGAGGCGCGGCCGGGGCTTGGAGAGGTCCGCCGGCACGTTCGCGTCGCACCACGCCGTCACGTGCTTCGCGTAGGACGGGTCGAACGCGACGTTGACGTACAGGGACGGCGTTCCCGCCTGCGCCGCCCACGCGTACAGGCGGTCGACGCACGGGTTGCGCGTGAAAGGACGGCCGCGGTTCACGCCCACGATGCCGAACGTGCCCGCGGGAAGCCGCTGCCACGGGCACTGCGGATAGGAGACGTCGAACCCCACCGTGCGCGGTGCGGCCGGACCCGCCGACGTGTGCGCCGGGTCGGACGGCGCCGGCTGGATCGGCCCCACCGCGGCGACGCCGAGCCACAGCAGGGCGGCCAGCGGCACCCAGCGGGTCCACCGGCTGGAACGGCGGACGAAACGACGACCGGAAGAAGAGGAAGGGGTCGGCACCGATCCGAGGCTACTCGCTGAGCGCGACGTTCACCCGGCCGGGAGGCCCGCCTCCCGGGCGGCCCGCGCCGACGACTCGCGAAGCGTGTCCAGCACGCGGTCGACGTCGTCGTCCGTCGAGAGGTGATTCACCAGGCCGGCACGCAGGTACGTCCTGTCACGCAGCGTCGTGGTCGAGACCCAGCCTCGGCCCGACAGCTCCAGCGCGCGCTGCAGCCGGTCTTGATACTCGTCGAGCGCCGCGGCGTCGAGCGACGCCTCCCGGTCGCGGCCGCCCGGCACGTGGCGGAAGCAGACGATCGACAGGTCCGGCGTCGCGGGCATCGCCACGAAGTCCTCGCTGTCGGCGATCCTGCTCGTCATGTGTGCGGCCAGGTCGAGGGTGTGCTCGATCAGCCGGCCGAACCCCTCGGTCCCCAGATGCTTCCAGGAGAACCAGAGCTTCAGCGCGCGGAACCGCCGCGTGCCCTCCATCGAGTACTGG
This sequence comes from uncultured Actinomycetota bacterium, assembly GCA_963770955.1. Lineage (GTDB taxonomy): Bacteria > Actinomycetota > UBA4738 > UBA4738 > UBA4738 > DASPTB01. The sequence goes on along the minus strand of CAVYRK010000003.1, from coordinate 428,586 downwards.
TACCAGTTGAGCGGATCGTGTTCCGGGCTGGTCGAGCGGTAGTACTCGGGCGCCTTGTGGAACGTGCGAACCAGGTCCTCCCGGTCGCGCACCACCAGGCCACCGATGTCGTACGCCTGGAAGAACCACTTGTGCGGGTCGACCGTGACCGAGTGGGCACGTTCGAGGTCCGGGACGAGCGGCGCCGCGCGCGCGGAGAGGCGCGCGGCGCCCCCATAGGCCGCGTCCACGTGGAGCCACAGGTCCTCCCGCTCGGCGAGGCCGGCCAGCTCGCCCGTGTCGTCGACCGAGCCGGTGTTGGTCGAGCCGCACACCGCGGCGATGGCCATCGGACGGAGGCCGGCGGCGCGGTCGCGGGCGACGGCCTCGGCCACCGCGTCGCCGCGCAGGCGGAAGCGCTCGTCGGAGGGCACCACGTGGAGCGTCTCGTGCGGGAAGCCGAGCATGTCCATCGCGCGCGCCACGGAGAAATGCGCCTGGTCGGACGCGTAGACCCGTACGCCCTCGAGCTCGGCGCCGCGCGGCGGATGGTCCAGGCCGAGCAGCCGCCGCAGGTGGGCGTCGCGCGCGACGGTGAGCCCCATGATGTTCGCCATCACGCCGCCGGACGTGAGCACACCCCAGCTTCCCGGGCCGAACCCCAGCACGTCGCGCAGCCAGCCGGTGACCTCCTCCTCGACCAGCGCGCTGGTCGGGCCGGCGTGCCAGACGTCCACGCCCTGGTTGATCCACTGCGCAAGCACCTCGCCTGCGATCGAGATCGGGAGCGGCGCCGGCGTGAAGTAGCTGAACGAGCCGGGATGCTGCGCGGCGAACTGGTAGGGAGCCAGCCGCTCGCGGAACTCCGCCAGTATCTCCTCCGACGTGGCGGGTTTCTCGGGCGGCGGCCCCGGTCCGCCGCCCGAGTAGAAGCGGCGGCGCATCTCGGGGTAGGGCTCGGGCGGCATGGGACGCCGCATGGCCTCCCCGTACAGCCAGTCGAGCGCCGCGGTCCAGGTCGCGGATCCCAGCCGCTCCAGCGCGTCCCGCGCGGCGGCCTCGTCGTGGAACCCGACCAGCCCGGGCTCCGGATGCCAGTCGAAGCGATCCTCACCACCGTGCGCGCCCGTGCCCGTCACGGCGCGGATCGTACCGGACCGGCGACGGGCCGGTCGCACCGGCGCGCCGGCGGGCGTTCAGTGTCGTGCGGAGAGCGCCGAAGAAAGTGCGATGGTTTCCGATTCGAGGCCGCGCTCGACGGTTGCCGTGGTGGCGTTCGCCCTGCTCGTCTTGCTCGGGGCACCGCAGGCCATGGCCGGCGCCGCCCACCGGGAGGCGCCCGGTCACCGGCCGCGCCACGGGGTCGTGTCGCCGCTCGCCGCCGGGGCGGAGCATGCGATGTCCACCCCGACCTACTCGGCGTCCTCCGCCGACGACGTCTCGCCGAGCGTCGCCTTCGACGGCGCCGAGTACCTGGAGGTCGCGTGGAGCGGCACCACCGCCCTGCGCGGTGTCGTCGTCGCCGCGAACGGGAGCATCCTGACCCCGGGCGGCTTCACCGTGGCTTCGACGAACATGACGGCCGCCGACGACCGGCCGCGCGTCGCGTCGAACGGGTCCGGGTTCCTGGTCGTGTGGGCCTCGGCCGGGTCGGTCCTCGGCGTCCGCGTGTCGCCGGCCGGCGCGGTGTTGGACAACCCACCGATCGTCATCCGCGCCGGCGACCCGTCGAACGCGTACACGCAGCCGCAGGCCGCCTCCGACGGCTCCGGCTATGCGGTCGTCTGGACGCGCTGCGCGGCCGTGCCGGCGTGTCCGTCGTTCCCCGACCAGTCCGCGAGCCCGGTGCCTTCCTCGCTGGAGACGGCGCTGGTGTCGCCCTCCGGATCCGTCACCCCGGCGGGGACGATCGCTCCCAGCACCGAGGTGTGGAACGCAGCGATCGCGTGGAACGGAACCTCGTACCTGGTCGCGTGGGCCGACACCGGCGCGACGGTCCCGACCCACCTCGTGCCCACCATCGACACCGAGCGCTTCACGCAGGCCGGCGCGTTCCAGGCGCCCGAGACGAACGTGGGACACGCGCTCGCGTGGCAGGACCAGGCGGCCGTCGCGTCGAACGGCAGCGCGTTTCTGGTGGCCTGGACGGACGGGGCGCCCTCGACAGCCCAGGACGTGAAGGGCGGACGCGTCGCCGCGGACGGCACCGGCCTCGACGGCTCCGTGATCACCGTCTCGGCCGCCGCCAACGCGCAGTCCCAGCCCGCCGCGGCGTGGGACGGCTCGAACTACGTCGTGGCGTGGCGCGACACGCGCTCGGACGCCGGCGACGTCTACGGCGGGCGCATCTCCGCGAGCGGCACCGTCCTGAACGGCGCCGGCTTCGCCGTCGACAGCTTCTCCAGCGGCGAGGAGACCCCGGCGATCGCCGCGGGCCCGCCGGGAACGCTCGTCGTCTGGGACGACATCCGCAGCGGAAGCGAGCGGGACGTGTATGCCGCGCGGGTCACGCCGGCCGCCGGGGTGGTCGATGCGACCGGCCTGCTGCTCACGACCTCGACCGGCGGCCTGGCGAAGGGACAGTTCAACCCGTCCGTCGCGTGGGACGGCAGGAACTATCTGGGCGTGTGGGGCGACGGCCGCAGCGGCATCGACTCCGACGTCTACGGCGGTCGCGTCGACGGGAACGGAACCGTCCTGGACAGCACCGGCATCCCGATCTCCACCGCGGCCGGGGAGCAGTCGTCGCCGTCCATCGCCTGGAACGGCGCCGAGTACCTGGCCGTGTGGCAGGACCACCGGGGATCGAGGTACGACGTGTACGGGACGCGCATCGGCGCGGACGGGGTCGTGCTCGATCCGCTCGGCATCCCGATCTCCACCGCGGGCGGCGATCAACGGGATCCGCGCGTGGTGGCGAACGGATCGCAGTTCCTGGTCGTGTGGGACGACTCGCGCGGCGCCAACCTGGAGGTGTACGCGGCCCGCGTCGACGGGAACGGAACCGTCCTGGACCCGAGCGGCATCGATGTCTCGGGCGGCGCGGCGTTGGACCAGGAGCTCCCCGCGGTCGCGTGGAACGGATCGCACGACCTGGTGGCGTGGGAGGACTTCCGGTCCGACGCCTCGGGTGACGTTGAGGGCGCGCGCCTCACCGCGAGCGGAACGGTCCTCGATCCGTCGGGCATCCCCGTCGCGGCGACGGCCTCGCACGGCGAGACCGATCCAACCGTCGCCACCGACGGCGCGCAGTTCCTGGTCGCGTGGACCGGCGACGACCCGATCCGCGGCACGGCCATCCTGGCATCGCGGGTGAGCGACGCCGGCGTCGTCGCCGCGCCCGCGGCCGTCTCCGACGCCGCCGCCAACGACAACGACTTCGCCGCGGCAGCGTGGGACGGGTCCCTGTTCTTCGTTCCCTGGTCGGGACTGACCGCCTCCTTCGACGTGCTGGGGGCGAGGACGACGCAGGGCGGCGAGCGGTTCGATCCCGCGTCGCTGGCCATTTCCACCGGATCGGATCAGAGCTTCGCCGTGTCGGTCGCTCCGGGGCCCGCCGGGCGCACCGCGGTCGTCTACGACCGCGAGGCGAGTGAGTCGCCGTACCAGGGCGCCGATCACACCTTCCTGCGGTTCTTCGACGAGACGCCGCCGTCGATCTCCGGGTTCTCGCCGCCGGCCGCCACCGTCGGCTCCACTGTGACGGTGGCGGGGTCCGGCTTCGTCGGAACGACGGCCGTGACGTTCGACGGCGTCCCCGCGACGACGTTCTCCGTCGCGTCCGACTCGCAGCTGACGGCGCAGGTGCCGGGTGGCGCGTCCACCGGACCGATCGCCGTGACGAGCCCGCTCGGGACGGGGACCAGCTCGACCGATCTGATCGTCAAGCCGAAGGTGCAGTCGTTCTCCCCGGCGAGCGGTCCGGTCGGCACCGTCGTGACCATCAAGGGAACGGCGTTCACCGGCGCGACCAAGGTGATGTTCACCGGCCACAAGGGGAAGATCCTGACCGTGGCCTACGGGCAGATCACGGTACGCGTCCTGCTGGGCGCGGTGACCGGCCCGATCACCGTCGTGACGCCGGGCGGGAAGAGCACGAGCAAGAAGTCGTTCACCGTCACCTGACGCGTCAGTACACGAGCCAGCCGCCGTCCACCGGCAGCTGCGCGCCGGTGATGAGCGACGCGTCCTCCGACAGCAGGAACGCGATCGCGGCGGCGACCTCCTCCGGCTGCCCGGGCCGCTTGATGATCGTGCGCGGGGCGATGAAGGCCATCGCCTCGGGCGACTCGAGGCTCTCGCCGCCGGCGAAACCCGTGTCGATGGCGCCCGGCGCGACGGCGTTCACCCGGATGTTCTTCGACCCGAGCTCGTGCGCGAGCGCCTTGGTGAACATCCGCACGCCGCCCTTCGACGCGTTGTAGTGCGGCTGGCAGTGCGGCCCGCTCGCGACGACGACCTCGGCTTCGATCGTGGCGAGGTTCACCACCGCTCCACCGCCTGCCGCCGCGATCGACGGCGTCACCACCTGGGACACGATGAACATGCCTTTGAGGTTCACGTCCATGACGAAGTCCCACTCGTCCTCCGTCAGGTCGTCGAAGCCCGTCATGGTGACCAGGCCGGCGTTGTTGACGAGGAGCGTGATCGAGCCGAAACGCTCCAGGGCCGCGTCTCGCGCGGCCTCGATCGCCGCGCGCTCACGCACGTCGCCCTGCGCCGCGAGCCCCCTGCCGCCGGCGGCGTCCACGGCCGCCGCGGTCTCCTCGGCGGTGTCGCCCTTGAGATCCAGGCACAGGACCGCCGCACCCTCGGATCCCAATCGGAGCGCGGTGGCCTTCCCGATGCCGTGCCCCGCCCCGGTCACGAACGCCACGTCGTCGCCGAACCGGCCCGTCGCCCTCGCCATCGCTCAGCTCCCTTCGTCCAGATCCAGCGCGACCGGCAGCGCGGACGCGCGCCAGGCCGTGGTCGCCCGAGTATCCACGGGCGTACTTCTCGAAGACCAGCCGGCGCGCCAGGGCGTCCTCGTCGATCGCCGGCGCCCGCGACGGCCGGGGTCCCCGTCCACCGGCGGATTATCGCCCGGAAGCGAACGGCGCCGCGACGGCCGGAAACGACGCGGCCCTAGACTCCTGCGCATGGACGAGGGGCCGGGGACGCGGATCCTGCTGTGGCACGGCTGGCTCCTGAGCGGAACGGGGTCGAACGTCTCGGCCGCGCGGGTCGCCGCCGCCCTCCGGCGCGGAGGGCACGACCTGTTGATCGTCGCCCAGGAACGCCACCCCGACCGGCTCGCGTTCCTGGACGGATGGGGGGAGATCGACGACGCCGGCGCCGTCGGGCCGATCACCCGGTCGGACGTGCCGGCGGCCGCGGGCCGTGCCGTGCTCCTCCGTCCGTGGATCGGCCCGTTGCTCCCGGTCTTCGTCTACGACGAGTACGAGGGGTTCGATCGCGTGGTTCCGTTCGTCGACCTCACGGATGCCGAACTGGAGGACTACCTGGCGCGCAACGTGGCCGCGCTCAAGGCGGCCATCGCGTGGCACCGGCCCGACGTGGTGATCGCGGGCCACGTCGTCCCCGGCGGACCCGTCGCGGAGCGGGCCGCCGGGGCGGCGAACCTGCCTTTCGGCGTGAAGGTCCACGGAAGCGACCTCGAGTACGCGGTCCGCCAGCAGGATCGCTACCGCGCGCTTGCCGCGGAGGCGCTTGCGCGCGCGACCGTCGTGTTCGGGCCGACCACGGAGGCGCTCGACCGGACCGCGGAGATGGTCCCCGAGGCGGCACCCCGGCGGGTCGTCGTGTCGCCCGGCGTGGACATGGAGGTGTTCCGGCCCGGGCCGCGCGCCGGTTCGCTGGAAGAAGCCGCCGCCCTGCTCGAGGCCGACGGCGGGCTGCCGGGAGGGCGTCCGGTGGCGGCGGCCGACGTCGTCCTGGCGGCGATGCACGGGGACCCCGACGGTGCGACGCTGGACCAGCTCGCGGCCGGCTACGACCAGGGGCGGCCCGACGCCGGCACGGCCACGAAGCTCCGAGCGCTGGAGGGCGACACCGGGGCCCTCGTCGGGTACCTGGGCAAGCTGATCCCGCAGAAGGGCGTGCACCTGCTGCTGGCGGCGCTCGCGCACCTCCCCGACGCGCGCGCGCTGCTGATCGGATTCGGGACGTGGCGCGAACGGCTGGAGGCGATGACGCTGGCGCTCGACCGGGCGGACGAACACGCGGTTGCGGCGCTGTGGCCGGAGGGCGAGGCGCCGCCCCCATCGCCGCTGCCCCGGGGCAACGGCCTCCGCTCGCGCGTCACCTTCACCGGCCGCCTCGACCACCGGTACGCGTCACCCGCGGTGCGCGCAATGGATGTGATCGCCGTGCCGTCGATCCTCCGCGAGTCCTTCGGCATGGTCGCGGCGGAGGGCGCGGCCGCGGGGGCGCTGCCGCTCGTGGCGCGGCACTCCGGCCTGGCCGAGGTCGCGGCGGCGCTCGAGGACGCGGCGGCCGCGCCGGGGCTGTTCTCGTTCGACCCCGGCACGGACGCGGTGGCGTCGATCGCCACTGGGATCCGCCGGCTGCTGGACCTCGCCCCCGTCCGGCGCGCACGGGTCGCGGCGGCGGCGCGCGCGCGCGTCGCGCAGGAATGGACGTGGGAGCGCGCTGCCGAGCGCTACGTGGAGGCGTTTCGCGAATGACGCCCGGCCCCGGCCCCCGTGACGACCTCGACCAACTGTGGCGGGTCGCAGACGAGGCCTGCGCCCGCGGCGCCGAGGTGGTGTTCGGCGCTGCCTCGACGTCCCGCTTCGGCGCCGAGGCGGAGTCGAAGGGCGTCGGCGACTGGGTGACGGCGGCCGACCGCGCCAGCGAGGAGGCGATCCGCGAGTACCTCGACCGCGCGACGCCCGACGTCCCGGTCCTGGGCGAGGAGGAGGGCGGCGATCGCGGCGAGCGCTTCTGGGCCGTCGATCCGCTGGACGGCACCACGAACTTCATGATCGGGTTCCCGATCGTGGCCGTCTCGGTGGGGCTGGTGCACGCGGGGCGCCCCGTCGTCGGGAGCGTCCGCGGGCCGCTGCTGGGCCTGGCCTTCAGCGCGGCCCGCGGGCGGGGCGCCTGGTCGGGCGCGGACCGTCTGCGCGTGAGCGACCGGCCGGCCGGGCGCGCGATCGTGGCGACCGGGTTCCCGTTCCGCCGGCTCGATCACCGGCCCCGGCACGCCGCGGCGTTCGCCCCCATCCTTCAGCGCGTCGAGGACGTGCGGCGCGCGGGTGCCGCGGCACTCGACCTGGCCTGGGTCGCGGCCGGCGTGTTCGACGGCTACTTCGAGCTGGACATGCAGGTGTGGGACCTGGCCGCCGGGTCGCTCATGGTCGAGGAGGCCGGCGGAATGGTCACCGACTGGGCGGGCGGGGACGGACACTTGACGACGGGGGACGTGGCGGCCGGGTCGCCGGCGGCGCATGCCGCCATGCTCGCGGCGACGCGCTCCGCGACCTGACGGCCCGGGGGCTACATGCCGACGCGCAGCCCCGGGATCAGGCCGGGCTTGGCCCGCCCCGTTCCCGGCTTCAGCATCCACCGGTCCGCGTACGAGAACTCCGACCACCCGATGCCGGCCCGGCTGCAGAACCCGAGCATGGCCCGCAGGTTGGACCGCCACGCGGGGCCGGCGGCGTGCGGGCTCGCGTAGTGGAACGCGTCGAACTCGGATATCCACAACGGCACGTCCCACGCGCGCGCGCGCCGCAGGTACGTCCGCACCATCGGCTGCGCCTCGCGCCACGACGACCGGTACAGGTGGAACGTGTAGACGACGTCGGGCAAGCTGGGCGGCCCGCGGAGCGCGAGCGACCGAGGCCCCAGGAACTGCGCGTCCTGGAAGATCAGCAGCAGGTGCGGGTCGGCCTGCCGGATCGCGCGCCCAACGCGCGCGTACAAACGCGCCAGGTGCAACCGTGAGGTAGGCAACGCCCCGAGCGTGAACGGCTCGTTCATCATGTCGGCGCCAACCACCAGATCGTTGTGCGCGAACCGGCGTGCGAGGAACCGCCAGGCGGCCGCGTATCCCGCCTGCACGTCGCCACGGTTGGCGAAGAACGCGCGCTTGGCCTCGCCGATGGCAGGGCCGTCAGCCGAACCGCCCAGCGAGCCCGGCGACGCGCCGTAGAGCCACAGCGGCATGCCGACGCCGCACTTCAGGTGGTTCGCTCCCCGTACGGCGAACGCCGGCGACCAGTTGTTCTGCGCCATCTCCAGCACGACGGCCACGCCTCGGCTGGTGAAGCCCATAACCGTGCGTTGCAGCGCGCGCACGTACGCGAGGTTGTACGTGTGGACGCTCCCCCTCGGATGCGCCGGCTCCAGGTTCGCCCACGAGAACGACAGCCGCACGACGTTGAACCCCCAGTGCCGGATGTCGGCGTACTCCGCGGGCGCCGGCGGCTCCCAGCTGGGACACCCGCCCCGGCCATCTCCGGGAATCGCGCTCCCCCACCCGTGGCCCATCCCCGACACGTCGACGCCGGCGAAGCGCACGACGTGCCCCCGCGCATCGACGATGTGGGTGCCGTCCGTGTGCAGCCAGCCCGTGATCCGATGGGCCTCGCGGAGGACCGGCATGCGCGCCCGCGGTGCGGGGTTCGACTCGCGCCGAGTTGACATCGCGACTGCGGCCGCCCCGGCGACCAGCCGAACCGGTTCGGCGCGGACCACGGGCGCGGCGACGGGAAACGACGCGGCCCCCCAACCCATGGGGGACGCGCCGCCGGCCAGCGCGACGATCCAGACACCCGTTGCGAACGTTCGTCCCATCCAACGCATCGCCGACCCCTCGGACGGTGCAGCCCGGCCGCGCGCTCGCGCCGCCGGGCTCTGGTATCGGCGCAATCGTCCACCGGGCAAAGTGTCTAGTCATCGGGCATTGGACCTAGACCCTTCGGGGAAGCGGGGATCCCCGAAACGGGCCGGAACTTTTCCCCGTCAAGCGCCGCACGGCGGCGGCCGAAGGGAACGCATGGCCCCGAGGAAGCCGTGGTCGCACCTGCGGCGACAGGCCGCGACGTCGATCGTCATCGCCGTGGGCATCATCGCGGCGGGCGCGACCGTCGCCCCGCCCGCGGGGGCGGACGACGCGACGACGCAGATCGCGCGAACGCGCGCCGGCGGCGACGGCCAGACCCTGACCGACGGCGGCGCGACGCACGTGCAGCCGGCGTGGTCACCCGACGGCTCGACGATCGCGTACGACGCGAACCCGGACGGCTCTTACCACCTGTTCGTCATGAACACCGATGGAGGCAACCAGAGGCAGCTCACGTCGGGTTCGTGGAACGACATCCAGCCGGCGTGGTCACCGGACGGGTCGCGCATCGCGTTCTCGTCGGACCGCGACGGCAACTACCACATCTACACGATGGCCTCGGACGGCACCGACGTCCGCCGCGTGACCTCGGGTCCCTGGAACGACATCGAGCCGACCTGGTCGCCGGACGGCGGCCGCGTCGGGTTCGCCTCGAGCCGGGGCCGGGACTGGGACATCTTCACCGTCGCGACCGACGGGCACGCGCTCGCGGAACTCACGTGGAACGCGGCCGCCGACGTGCAGCCGGCGTGGTCGCCCGACGGCGGGACCATGGCCTTCGCATCGAATCGCGGCGGCAGCTTCGACATCTACACCATCCCCGCGCAGGGCGGCCCTCCCATGCGACGCCTCACGTCGTCGCTCGCCTCCGACACCGCGCCCGCATGGTCGCAGGACGGCGCGACGCTCGCGTTCTCCAGCAACCGGAGCGGGTTCCCGAAGGTGTACTCGATCTCGGCGACCGGCGGCAGCATGCAGCAGGAGACGGACGGTGCCACCATGGACGCACAGCCGTCGTGGAAGCCGACCGGTGACGCGCTCGCGTTCGCGCAGCTGCAGGCGCCGACGCCCGCCGACGTCTTCTGGGGCATCTACTCGGCCCCCCGCGACGGCATGAGCTCCGACCAGGTGGTCGAACAGCTCGAGTCCGAGGTGGGCAGGCAATTCACGGGCGAGCGCATCTACCAGAACCTGACCACGGCCCAGGTGCCCACGCCCGACATGGAGCGGCTCGCCTCGATCGGCGGCTACATCTACCTCAATGTCAACTCGTTCTCCGTCGTGAACGGCCGGTCGGTGTGCGCGCGGTGGGCCGACGTCGCCGCCGGCAGGTACGACGCGCGGTGGACCGAGATCGCGCAGGAGATCAAGGACTTCGGCTACACCATCCACTTCGGCTACCACCACGAGATGACGAACGACACCGCCCACCACCCGGTGTGCGGGACCGCGGCGGACTACCGCCGCGCATACAACCACCTGCACGACCTGTTCACCCGGCTCGGCGTGACGAACGTGCAGTGGGTGTGGGCCCCTACGGCGAGCGCCTTCATCACCGGCGTGGCGTGGCGGTACGAGCCGGCGAACTACGACGTCCTGGCCGTGGACGGCTACAGCCGGACGTACAAGTGGCGGACGCCGGCGCAGATCTTCGTCGCGGCGCACCGGTTCGCCGTCGCCCGCGGCAAGGCCATGCTGATCGGCGAGGTCGGCTGCGACGAGTACCCGCGCATGCCGCTCCGCAAGGCCCTCTGGATCCAATCGGCGGCGGACATGTTCCAGGGCTGGGGAGACCTGCAGGCCGTCCTGTGGACGAACACCGGCGCCAAGAACTACCGGTTCTGGCTGGACTCGTCGCGGCCGAGCCTCACCTTGTTCACGATGGCGGGGGCCCGGTTCAAGTAGAGCGCTCGGCTCCGCTGCGCGGTCCCCAGGCGTACGCTACCCGCGTATGAGCGGCGAGGCGAAGGACTCGGGGACGCGCCCGCTCCCCGGCATCGAGAAGCCGAAGCGCTTCCGTCCCACGTTCCACTACGAGCTGATCGCGTGCGGGTTCAGCGGCCACGAGCTGATCGGCCTGGACGCGGCGCACGTCCGGCCGCGGGACCAGGCGCTGGTACGCGAAACGGAGGGAACCCGCTGGTACCGGTGCCTGCGGTGCGACTCATGGCTGCCCCTGCAGCCGCCGGCCGATCCGGCGAAGGACCACATCCCCGACCGCGACCACATCGAGCTGCCGCTGCGCGGGCGCGCGCTGCGCGACAAGTTCGTCCTGCGCCTGATCGCGGTCGACCGGGGCATCCACTTCCTGGTCCTGGGGATCCTGGCCGCGGCCGTGTTCCTGTTCGCGGCGAACCGGGACGACCTGCGCGGACCCTACCTCCGCCTGTTGCAGGTCTTCCAGGGGACGCTCAGCGGGACCTCGCCCACCCCGCAGCGCGGGATCCTCGCCGAGCTGTCGAAGGTCTTCTCGTACTCGAACCAGAAGCTGATGCTGACGGGATTCGCCCTCGCCGCCTACGCGGTGGTCGAGGGCATCGAGGCGGTCGGCCTCTGGTACATGCAGCGATGGGCCGAGTACCTGACGCTGGTCGTGACGGCATCGCTCCTTCCGCTGGAGATCTACGAGCTCAACGTGCGCGTGTCGGTCCTGAAGATCGTCGCGTTCGCGCTGAACATCGCCGTCGTCGTCTACCTGCTGTACGCGAAGCGGCTGTTCGGGATCCGCGGGGGCGCGGCCGCCGAGCATGCAGCGCGCGTGGAGGACTCCGGCTGGGACGCGTTCGACCGGGCCACGCCCGTCGGGGTGACGGCGAGCTCGCTCGAGCGCCCGGCCCGGGCCGGCGGAGCCTAGGGCCATCCTGGGCGCCGGATGGTTCAGGTCCGGCGCCGGGGGGTCGATACTGGTGCTGCGGTGAGACGTTCGGGGATTCTCTCTCTGTTGCTCGTGGCGGCGCTGCTGGGCACCTTCTCTTCCCGGGCGCAGCAGGCGCGCGCGGACACGACCTTCCACTTCTACGGCGCCGGGTACGGTCACGGCGTCGGCATGGGCGCCTGGGGCGTGTACGGGATGGCCCTGAAGGGCTGGTCCACGGGCGGCGTCCTGCAGCAGTTCTACCCGGGGACGAGGGTCGACAGGTTCGCCGACCCGTCCGCCATCCGGGTGGGCCTCGTCGAGGACGTCACCTCCATCCCCGTGCAGGCCTGGCGTGGCAATGCGCAGCTTCGCCTCAGCACCGGCCACGTCGTCGCGACCATCCCGGCCGGCGAGACGTGGACGGTCGTGGAGCGCAGCGACCACTACTGGATCAAGCGGAGCAACGGGACCTACGTCGGCAACCACGGGTGGGGCGACTCGGCGCACAACCTGTACGTGCGCTTCGAGAGCCTCGGCTCGATCCTGTACCTGCCGCAGCGCGGGTTCCACTTCAACCACGGGTTCATGGAGCTGAACATCTACAGGCCGTGCGCCACGTGCTCGCTGCGGGAACGCATCATTCTGCAGCTCGCCACGGAGTACTACGTCCAGGGCGTCGGGGAGGTCCCCGCGACCTGGCCGTCGGTGGCGCTGCGCGTCTTCGCACTGGCGGCCCGGACCTACGTGACCTACAAGGTGCGGGCCGTGGGCCAGCATCGGCCCGGCTGCAACTGCGGGATCCGGTGGGTCGGCGAGCAGTACTTCATCGGCTACAACCGGAACATGCAAAGCGGCGCGGCGAACTGGCTGAAGGCCGTGCGCGACACGTCGAGGACGATGATCCTGTACGGGGGCACGCCGATCGTGGCCGCGTACTCCACCTCGAGCGGCGGCCACTCCGAGAGCAACACCGAGGCGTGGGGCGGCTCGTCGATCCCATACCTGCAGACCGTTTGCGATCCCGGCGACTACGTGTCGCCCAACCAGTACAAGACGTGGGAGGTGTCGATGTCGCAGTCGACCGTCTCGTCGAAGCTGAACGCGAGGTTCCAGAACGTGGGTACGGTCACCTCTCTCACCGTGCTGGGCCGGTCGGAGAGCGCGCGCATCACGTCGCTCCGGGTGACCGGCACGCAGGGCTCCTACACCATCACCGGGAACCAGTTCCGCGACGCGCTCGGCCTCCGGACGGCGCTTGTGTACCTGAGGGCCAACTGGCTGACAACCGGTCCCCTTCGCGTGCGCTACGACAAGATGCTGTGCGCGCCCAAGCTCCCGACCTCGGCGATCTCGCACCCGGCCGGCGGCGACATGCAGACCTTCGAGGTCGGCTCCATCTACTCGGACACCGTCCACGCCACCACCCGGTGGCTGTACGGCCTGGTCGATACGAAGTACACGAACGAGGGCGGGCCCGCCGGATCGCTCGGCTGGCCGGTGTCGGGCGTGTACGTCAACGGGAACATCCGATCGGCCCGGTTCCAGCACGGCACGATCACCTGCGACCTGAACGCCGGCACCTGCCAGGTCGACCGCTCTTAGACCGGCCGCACGCCTCCAGGTTTCGTTCGGCCCTCCCGGCGGGTAGGCCTCCCGGCGAGGAGGTGACCAACCGTGTCCAATCCCCCTTCACGAGCAGAGGCCGGCGACCGCGTGCCGCTCCGGTGCCCAACCTGCGGACGGGGCGAACTGGTCGACATCAACTACAACGAGCCCTCCGACGTCTCGTCGCCGTCCGGGGAACCGATGCAGGAGGCGGATTCACGCCAGGTCACGACGTACTCGTGCGGCCACGAGGTCACGGGACCACGGATCGACCGCGCCGAGCAGGCCCGCCCCACTCTGGACATCGAGCGCAGGACCTCGGACGAGACGGTGCCTCCGCCGGATGAGGCTGAGAGCTAGGGCGCCAGCCACACCGTGATCAGCTCGGAATCCGCGTTGCGCGACTTGATCTTGGCCTCGCCGGTGACGTTCGAGAACCTCGATGTCCCGCCGGTCACCGCCACCCACGGCGACGCCTGCCCGTAGACCGTGATCTCGCCCCGGCCGGTGAGCACGAACTCGCCGTCGCACATGCTGATCTGCTGGTGATGGCCGGTGGAGTTGAACGTGCACCGCACGCTGTCGTAGCCCACGTTCACCGTGCCGGCCCTGTTGGTCAGGCGCTCGGTGAAGATGACGTAGTCGCCCGAGTCGTTGTGGCCGTTGCCGTTCACGTCGACCAGGCGGAGCTTGATCGTCGTGGCGACGAGCCTCATCACCTGGGGCTTGGTGATGTGCGGCGCCGCGCCGCCCGAGGAGACCGTGGTCCAGCCGCGGCCCCACGCTCCAACCTTTGCGTTCGCCGCGCCGGCCGACGGCAGCGTCAGCGCCGCAACCCCGGCGACGACCGCTGCGAGCGCGATCGTTCCGATGAAGACCTTCCTGCGCATGTTCTCTCCCCCTCTGCTCAGACGACTTTGCGAAGAGTGGCACCGTATGCCCGAAACCCTCGCCTCAGCAAGGGGGGTCGTGCAGGGTCACACGGTTCCGGCGACCGGGTGTTGAATGATGACCCGGGATGCCCGAGGACACCTGGGTCCGCGACCGGATGGCGATCGAGCGGACGTCGCTGGCCAACGAGCGCACGCTGCTCGCCTACGTCCGGACGGCCATCGCCCTGTTCGTGGGCGGCGGGACCGCGATCCATTTCCTGCAGTCCGTCATCGTGGACGTGATCGGCTGGATCCTGATCGCGGGTGGCGTCTTCGTGCTGTCGTACGGGGCGTACCGCTTCCGCCAGGTGTCGGCCCTGATCAGCTCGGTGGACCGCTCGGGGGGACCGCCGCCGGGAGACGACTGATCCGCCGGCGGGCGCGTCAGCCGTCCCGGTCGGCCGGGACCCGCCAGCGCTCGCGGTGGATGAGCAGATCGATCTCCTCGGGACCCTCCGCCTCCTCCACGGCGATCCGGCCGTCGGCGCCCACCACGATGGCGGCCGGCGTCCCCCCGATGCGATAGGCGTCGGACACGCTGTGCTCCCGCTGCACCACGACGTCGGCCAGGCCGTGGGCGTCGGTCTCCGCCCGGACCTCGTTCGCATCCCCCGCGGAGACCACGACCACCGTCAGGTCGCCGGCGAGCTCGCGCTGCCACCGCGCGACGTCGGGCAGCAGCGCGATGCAGGACCCGCAGTTCGGGTCGGCGAACACGAGCAGCGTGGGGACTCCGGGCCGGCGCAGCGACGCCAGCCCGACCACGTTCCCGTCGAGGTCCTCGGCGACGAAGGCCGGCGCCGTGGCCCCGACGGGCAGCGCGCCGTGCTCGTGGTCCTCGTCGTCGTCCTCGTCCCAGTCCGCCGCTGCGGACGATCTCCCCAACCACGCGAAGATCCCGACCGAGAGCGCGAAGGCGGCCGCCAGGAAGATGCCGGCGACGACGGGCGTCGAAAGGCCCGAGAACCACTCGAGCACGCCCGCGCCGGCGTCGCCCCACCCGGCAATCGCGATGAACGCGGCAAGCGCCATCAGGACGCCGTTGCGGACGAGCGTCCGGGCGCCGATCGGCTGCCGGGACGTCACGCCGAAGCAGTTGCACGCGGGGGTTCGCCCCCGGGCCAGGTTCAGCAGGATCGCGCCCGTGAACACCGCGAGCAGGAGCAGGGCGGCGGCGGCGGCGAGCGCGGCCGTGGCGACGGGGATCAGCAGGGCCGCGATGGCCAGCTCGGCGACGGGCACCAGGATCGCCAGCCCGGGTGCCAGAGCCGGCGCCACCCCGAAGCCGACGATCGCGTCTCGGGCGCCGGCCTGGTCGCGCAGCTTCCCGACACCCGCCGTCGCGAGCACCACGGCGAGTGCCACCCGAGCGAACAGGAGAGCGACGTCCATCGCACCACATGGTCGGCCACGGGACGCCCCGCGGCAAGGCGGCGTCGGTCAGGCCGCCAACCGGCGGAGCACCGCGTCCACGCGCTCCATCCCCTTCATCGTGAACTCGACGTCGCTCCCGTAGCCCACGCGCAGGTGCTTGCCCATGCCGAACTGGTCGCCCGGGCAGAGCAGGACCGACTGCTCGATCCGGAGGAGGTCGACGAGCTCCGTCGAGCGAATCGGGAGCCGGTAGCCCATGTACGCGATGGCCCCCGCAACGGGGGAGATGTAGGAGAAGACGTCGGACCGCTCGGCGATCCAGCGTTCCAGGACGGGCAGGTTCGCCTGGATGATCCCGCGTGTGCGCGCCAGGAGCTCCTCGCGCCGCCTCGGCTCCATCGCCATGGTCGCCAGCCGTTCGGAGAGCGTCCCCGGAGACAGCGTCGTGTAGTCGTGGTGACGCCAGAACCGGTCGATCGCCTTGGTCGGCGCGACCATCCAACCGATCCGCAGCCCCGGAAGGCCGAACGCCTTCGACAGCCCGGCCGTCACGACGAGCTTGTCGTAGCGGCCCCAGAACGTCGGCGACGTGGGGCCGCCGCGCACCTCGGCGCCGCGATAGATCTCGTCCGCCACGAGCCATGCCTTCGCCCGGCGGGCCGCGTCGACGACGGCGTCCATCTCGTCCTCCGTCAGCACCGCACCCGTCGGGTTGTTGGGGTTGGTGACCAGGATGACCTTCGTCTCGCGAGTCACTGCGCGCTTCAACTCGTCCAGGTCGAGCCCCCAGCGCGCGCCGGGCCCGGAACCACTGGGCCGCAGGCGAAACGCGTCCGACCCCGCCCCGAAGTGGCGGCCCATCCCCCACGCCTGCATGTAGTTCGGGATCATGCAGGCGAGGCGATCGCCCTTCGGGCCGTTCAGCAGCGACCAGAGCGTGACGAAGTTCGCCTCCGATCCTCCGTTCACCACGGTCACGTTCTCGGGATCGGCGCCCGGATAGAACGCGGCGATGTGCTCGCGGAGCGTCCACGAGCCGGTGGAGTGACCGTATCCCAGGTGCTGATCGAGCAGTCCCCGCACGGCGTCGTCCCCACCGATCAGTTCCTGCACGCTCAGCGGCTCGACGCCGCTCTCGGACAGGTTGTACTCGACCTCGTGCTCGTACAGGCACTGCATGCGTTCCATCTCGAAGGTCTCGATGCGCACGGGCGGGTCCGCCTCCTCGGTCGTGGTGGTGGGCGCGACGCTACCACGGAGCCCAGACGGTAGGCTCACGCGCGATGGGCTCGACCGGTGAGGTTCGCATCCTGCGACGCGACGACGTCGCGGCCGCGCTGGACATGGGCGCGTGCATCGACGCGATGGAAGGCGCCTTCACCGCGTACTCGGCGGGACGCGCCGAGCTCCCCGCCGTCATCCAGCTGGACGTCCCCGAAGGCGGCGGCGAGATCCACGTGAAAGCGGGCTACCTGCACGGCGGCGCGGTGTACGCCGTCAAGATCGTGTCCGGGTTCCCCGGAAACCCCGTCCGCGGCCTGCCGGCGAACGACGGCATGGTGCTGGTCTTCGACGCGGAGACCGGCGCGCCGGCGGCACTGCTCCTGGACGGCGGGCTGATCACCGACGTGCGGACGGGCGCGGCGGGCGGCGTGGCCGCCCGCCACCTGGCGCCGGCCCATCCGGGGGTGGTTGCCGTGATCGGCTCGGGCGGCCAGGCGCGGTTTCAGATCGACGCGCTCTCGCGCGTCCGCTCCTTCGAGCGCGTGCGCGTGTGGGGTCGGGATCCCGGCCACGCGCGGGCGGCGGCAGAGGACATCGCGGCCCTCACGTCGCTTCCCCCCGGCTGCGACGTGACGGCGGTCGCCTCCGTCCGAGAGGCGGTGGAGGACGCCGGCGTCGTCGTCACGGCGACGGCCAGCCGCGAGCCCCTTCTCCGCGCCGAGTGGCTTGCGCCGGGCGCGCACGTGACGGCCCTGGGATCGGACCAGGCCGACAAGCAGGAGCTCGACCCCGGCGTGCTGTCCGCCGCCGACCTGGTCGTCGCGGACAGCCGTCGCGCAATGCCTGCGCATCGGCGAGCTCCACCACGCGGTCGAGGCCGGCGCCGTCGATCCGGAGACGGTGGTCGAGCTTGGCTCGATCACCGGCGGCGACGCCCCGGGCAGGACCCACGATGACCAGCGCACCGTGTGCGACCTGACCGGCGTCGGCGTGCAGGACGTGGCCGCGGCCGCCCTCGTCCTGCAGGCAGCGGGCGACGCCGGCGAGCGGGTGCGGCTGTGACGCGCGGGCGTCGTCCGCCGCGCTGAGGCCCCCATGCGCTACCGCCCGGACCCGCCGGCCGCCGCGGACCTCGTCGTGATCGGGGGCGGGGTCGTCGGCGCGGCAACCGCGTGGCACGCGGCGCGCGCGGGCCTCCGGCCGGTGATCCTGGAGGCGCGGCCCGCGCTCTGCACGTTGACCACGCCGGTGGCAGCCGGGGCCTTCCGGCTCCAGTTCGACAACCTCGAGGAGCTGACGCTCGTCCGGACCTCGGCCGATCTGTTCCTCAACTTCGAAGAACGGACGAAGCAGCGGGTCCACTCGCTGGGCGTCCGGCAGCAGGGGTATCTGTGGCTCACCACCGACGAGGCGATGGCGGAGACGCAGCGGGCGCTCGTCCGCCGGCTCGGGGACTGGGGGCAGACCGACGTGGAGGTGCTGTCCGGCGACGATGCCCGCCGGCGCTTTCCCTTCGTCGGACCGGACGTCGTCCAGGCGCGCTTCCGCGCCGGCGACGGCTTCCTCGACACGAAGCAACTGACCTTCGGGATGGCCGAGGCGTCGGGGGCGGAGGTGGTCCTCCGCTGCCGGGCAACCGGATTCGAGACGACCACCGACGGCTCGACGCTGACGGCCGTCGTCACCGACCGCGGGACGATCTCGTGTCCGATGGCCGTCATCGCCGGCGGTCCGCTCTCGGGGCTGGTGGCCGGCGCCGTGGGGCTGACGCTGCCGATCGTCACGATCCGCCGGCACAAGCTGATCCTCCCCGACCTCCCCGCCGTCCCTCCCGGAGCGCCGATGACGATCGACGAGGACACCGGCGCGCACTGGAGGCCGGCGTTCGCCGGCGCCTGGGCACTGTTCACCGACCCCACGACGCCGCCGGAGCCCCCGACCGACGCGGTCGCGACCGATCCGGGGTTCGCGTTCCGCCTGCTCGATCCGGCACAGCCGGCGTCGCTCGCCCGCGTGGTCCCGTTCTGGCGCGACGTCTGGGACCGAGGCGACGCGCACTGGCTGCTGCAGGCCGGGCAGTACACGGTCACGCCCGACCACCGCCCGCTGATCGGGCCGGCCGGGCCCGCCGGCCTGCACGTCAACACCGGCTACAGCGGCCACGGGATCATGCTCGGCCCCGCGGGAAGCGAGCTCCTCGCCGGCCTGCTGTCCGGCGACCGCCCCGCGCAGGACAACCCGTTCGCCGTCGACCGGACCTTCGCCGCGCGCGCCCAGCCGACGCTGTGACGGCGCCACGCCTCCTGCCGGTCGCTAGAGTGAGCCCATGCTGACCGGAGCGCTCGCTGCCGCGGCGACGCCGCTTCGGGACGGCGGCTCGGCCCTCGACCCCGACGCCTTCGGGCCGATGACGGAGTTCCTGGCCGCCGGCGGCGTCGACGGCATCCTGGCCCTCGGGACGACGGGCGAGGGCATCCTGCTCTCCCCGGAGGAACGGAAGCAAGCCGCCCGGCTCTTCGTGGACCTCAGGCCGGACGGCTTCGCCGTCGCCGTGCACTGCGGCGCCCAGACCACCGCGGAGACGGTCGCGCTCGCCGCCCACGCCGCCGAGATCGGAGCCGACGCGGTCGCGGTCATCGGCCCCCCGTACTACGCGTTCGATGAACGCGAGCTGCACGCGCACTTCCTGGCCGCGGCCCGAGCGTGCGATCCACTTCCCTTCTATGTGTACGAGTTCGAGGCCCGGGCGGGATACGCGGTGCCGCCGTCCGTCGTCGGGCACCTGCGCGAGGACGCGGCCAACCTCGCCGGCCTCAAGGTCTCGGACTCCCCGATGGACCGCGTCCGGCCCTACCTCATCGAGGGGCTGGACGTCTTCGTGGGCCAGGAGCCGCTCGCGATCGAGGCCATGGCCGAAGGGGCAGCGGGCTGCGTCTCCGGCCTGGCTGCCGCGTTCCCCGAGGTCGTCGCCGACCTGGTCCACAACGGCAGCCGGGCCGCGCACGAGCACGTCGTGTCGCTGCGCGAGCACCTTCGCGGGATTCCCTTCCAGGCCGCCCTCAAGGCCATCCTGGCCGAGCGGGGCGTCCCGGTGCGCGAGGACGTGCGCGCCCCGCTGCGCACGCTCACCGAGCACGAGCACGTGACCGCCATGTCCGCGCTGCGCGACGTCACGGCAGCCTGACCGGCCCGCACGGCCACTTACCGGCGGGCCGCAACCGTGTCAACGGTCATCTGACCGATTGCTGGTACGAGGGCCAGGGGTCCCCTTTCCGGGAGGCGGCAGCGGCCGTTCTGTCGCTCCGTCGCAGCGGCTCCGGCGAGGATCTGCTTCCCTCACGATGGGTCCATCGAGCACGGATCCTGGCCGTCATGTCCGCTCTGCGAAACCTGCCGTCGCCGCGATCAACGGCCCCGTGAAATTCTTCGACCGGCGTCGGTGCAGGTCGTCCCCCGCGTTTCCGGCGGGGAACACCCAATGGGGGAATTGCGACTCAGGTTTCTAGACAGAACGATTCAATTCCTCCTCTGGAATCAGGTTCTTGCTCAAGAGCCAGTCGCGATTTCGTCGAAGTAAGCCCCGCAGAAAAAGGAAAGAGGGCCAGTCAGGAGCCTTTCCTGCTGGATCGTTCCCCTTCGATCCGATTGGTGGTGGTGGTGTTGCTGATGTTCGAGCATGGCAGTGGTGCTCGTGTTGTTTCGAATCGGCACGCTCCGAACCGCGGAGCGGGCTCGGCGTGCGCGGAGGGTGGTCCGCCTGATCTCCGTCGCGGCCGCCGCTCTGCTCGTAGCGGGGCTCGCTCCCGCGGCGCTGGCCAGCCTCCCGGCCACGGTCCCAAGCCTCCGCAGGACCCCGGTCGCCGCTACAACCAGAACCCGCCGCAGGGCGGCGGGGACACGCTCTGGGGACTCGGCGTGAGCAACTCCGTCGTCGACCAGGATCGCCTCGAACAGGCCATGGGGCAGACGTTCCAGGCGGTCAGGGCATCTACAGCCGATGACGGGCTTCAGCTACCCGTCGTCGTCGGCGAGACGCGCCGAGCAACCGGCGCGCGACATCTACCTCAACATCAACTCGTGGCGGCTCGTCGGGAGCAAGAAGGTGTGCTACCCGTACGCGAACTACGTCAACCACGACTACGACGCGTACCTCCAGAAGTGGGTGAACGACCTCCAGGCGTTCAACTACCCCAACACCTACCTCACGTTCACGCACGAGCCCACCGTGGAGAGCGAAGCGCAGCCGGGCTGCGGAACCGCAGCCGAGTACAGGCAGGCGTTCGACTACGTCTTCCACTACTTCCGGAACCACGGCATCACCTATCCCTTCGTGTGGTGGATGGTGGCGTCGTCGTTCGGACAGGGCTACGCGCAGGACTGGCAGCCGCCGGCCGCCGACTTCAGCATGGTCGCGGTGGACGGGTACAACCGGATCGTCGACGGCGTGTGGCGCACTCGCCGAGGACATCTTCCCGCCCGCGGAGGACTACGCGAACAACCTCGGCAAGCCGCTGATCATCGGCGAGATCGGCACGTTGGAGGACCCGAACAACAGCCAGCGCAAGGCCAACTGGTTCATCGACGCGGCGAACCTCTTCCGCTCGTGGAACCTCGGGGCGATCCTGTGGACCGACGACAACGACTACCATCCGTCGACGACCTCCACGTCGCTGGCCGGATGGGTCAGCGCGAGCCAGAACTCCGGACAGGCGTTCCTCGCCAACGCGCAAGGCGCGCCGGGCTCGTCGGTGTCGACCTGGGGCGCCGGCTTCAAGGCCGGTGAGACGGTGGACGTGCACCTCGACACGCTCACGGGAAAGGTGCTCGGGTCGAAGGACGCGGACGGCTCCGGCGTGGTCAAGCCGGTGATTCTGACCTTGCCGTCGCCCCTTGCCGGCGGCACCCACAGCCTTCTCGCGATCGGACGCTCCAGCGGCGACGTCGCCAAGGCGACGCTGACGGTCACCCCGAACGACCCGGCGAACTTCACGATCGCGGCCGGTGACCCGTACACGTACTCGGGGTCGGGCTGGGTGCCGGGAGAGACCGTCACCGTGCAGTTCCCCGGCTACGGCGGACACACGGCCGTGGCCGACGCGAACGGATCGGTCACCATCTCGTTCGCCGCGCCACCGGAGCCGCACGACGGGCAGCACCTCTCGATCAGCTCGCCATCGTTCTCTCTGAGCGTCTACTTCCGCGGCACCCCGGTCCCCTCCGCGCCCGACACCGGCCAGCCGCAACAGACCGTGGACGTGTCGGTCACCGGCTTCGGCGCCTCGGAGAACGTGAACGTCAAGATCGACGGAACCACCAAGCTCACGATGGCGACCGACCAGTTTGGGTCGGCGGACGGCTCGCTCCTGCTCGACACGACCTTCGGACGGCACTCCATCTCGTTCGTCGGCGCCACGTCGGGCCTGGTCCGGAACCAGTCGATCCTGCTGAAGCAATGGGTGGACCTCGACCCGAACTCCGGACCGACGGGGAGCGTCGTCCACGTGACGTCCGGTCCGGGCTGGAAGCCGGGTGAGAAGGTCCAGGTGAAGGTCGGCGGCCTGCTGTACGGAACGGTCACCGCGGACGCGAACGGCGTCGTGGACACCGATGTGACGATTTCGCGGAAGGTCCTGGGCCCGGTCCACGTGTCGCTGACGGGCCAGTCGCTCGGGCTCACCGCGATGGTCGACTTCACGGTCACCGCGTAACGGCACACGCGGTCCTGCTGCGGGACCTCGTCCGCTACCTCACAAAGGTGCGGGCGAGGTCCCGCAGCGACACGATTCCCACGACATGCTTGTGCTCGACGATCGGCAGGTGCCGGAACCCGCCGCGGAGCATCTTCCCGAGCGCCTGCTTCACCGTCACGTCGGGACCGATCGTCATCGGATCGCGCGTCATCCACTTGGAGACGGGTGAATCGAGAGCCGCCGTCGGGTTCCGCTTGAGCGCGTGCAGGACGTCACGCTCGGTGAAGATGCCGACCAGCGTTTCGTGATCCATCACCAGCGCAGAACCGACTCGCGCCGCGTCCATCACCGCCGCGGCCGTGGACACGCGATCCTGCCCCTCGATCATCAGCAGGTCGGCGCTCATGACCTCGCGCACGGACTTCGATCGACGTGCCGTGGGGGCGGAGGGAGGAGTCATCCATGAATGCTGCGTCGAGGCGTTGCCCGGCGTCAACCCGACCGACCCCTGTCTCGCTCTCACGGATCGGACGTTTGCCCGCAAGCAGGGCTATTCGCGGATTGTGCCTGGGGTCCGGATGGCCGGGTCGGCCGGATAGGGTTGGAAGGCAATGCCGCAGGACGAACGCATCTCCGGCGAGCTCCGAAGCCGCAGCCGCGCGCTCCGGGAGGAGCTGCGCCGCCTGACCGAGCGCCCGCCGGACGCCACCCCGGCGGTGGGGTTCGGCAAGCGGGTGGGAGACGGCACGACCGAGGCCGTGGAACGGATCAACACCACGGCGACGGCCCGCTCGATCGCCGCCGCGATCGCCGAGGTCGAACGGGCGCTCGAGAAGCTCGACGAGGGCACGTACGGGACGTGCGACGACTGCGGCCGCCGGATCGGCGAGGAGCGCCTCGAGGCGGTGCCCTGGGCGTCTCTGTGCGTCGGTTGCGCCGCGAAGCGCTCCAGGTCGGCCCGGTAGGCCCCCCCGACGGTCCGGAGTGTCCGGTTCCCGGCGCACTCGGGAGAAACTTCCCCCGGGGGCCTCCAAACCTCGGGGCCGCCGGGCTTCCGTGGCCTAAAGTGGATGACTCCACAAGCCGAGCATCGCGTTCGTCCGCTCCACTCGACGAGAAATCGCGACCGCTCACACCACATACCGGGAGTTGCCGATGCCGCACGCCCACGTCCGGATCACCAGCCAACGAGTGCGAACCGCCATCCGCGCCGCGGCGATGCTCTCCGCTGCGACTCTGGTCCTCGGCTTGCCCGGCGCGCCTGCCATGGCCGGACGGCGGAGCACCGACGCGCCGGCGTTCCCCCCGACCGTGATTCGGTACACGCCGCTGCCGCTCGCGTCGATGGTGGAGGCGTCCTCGACGGCGACGGCGACGGCGACGGCGACGGCGAACGGTGGCATCCGCCTGGCGATGCCCTTGACGCTGGCTCCCCGCGTGGTGTGCGCGCCGGTGGCGTTCACGGAGGTCGGCCTTTCGTGGAATCAGACCGGGACCGCGACCCGGCCCCTCTCCGCGGACATCGCGTCGGCGACGGGCGACGCCAAACCGTTCACGAGCGCGGTCCGAATGACGGACGGCACATCGTCGGATGGCCCGGACCCCGGCTCGCCCGAGTTCCACTCCGACCTCCATTCGACCGAGCCGCTCTGGACGGACACGGCGAGGTGCGTCCGGATATCGCTGCGGCTTCCCGCCGGAGTGACGATGTCGGGTCTCCGGGTGGTGTTCATCAACACGCTCGGGACGGCCTTCGGCGGACGACCGGTCCTGACCGACCTGCCGATGCCCGGTGCCGGCTCGTCGGCCGCCGGCGCGAGCAACGACGCGTCGACCGTGGAGAGCGCGCCCCAGCCGCCGATCATCACGCGGGCCCAGTGGGGCGCGAACCCCAAGTACATCAACTGCTTCTTCGGCTACTCGCCGGAGCTGAGCGCGGTGTTCGTCCACCACACGGACACGCCGAACGGGTACTCGGCCGGCGAGGTCGCCGGCATCATTCGCGGCATCTACGCGTACCACACGAACGTGAATGGCTGGTGCGACATCGGCTACAACTTCCTGGTCGACCGCTTCGGCCGCATCTACGAGGGCCGGCAGGGCGGCGTCGACCAGCCGGTGATCCCGGCGGCGCAGCGCGGGTTCAACTACGACGCCACCGCGGTGGCGGCCATCGGCACGTTCACCACGGCGGTGCCGTCCTCGCCGATGCTGACCGGGATCGAGAAGGTGGCCGCCTGGCGGCTGGCTCAGGCGAACCGGTATCCCACCCACCACGTGATGATGCAGTCGGCCGGAGGGCAGGGCGTCCGCTACCCCAAGGGCAAAGTGGGTCAGGATGAGCGAGATCAACGGGCACCGCGACGCGGACTTCACGGCGTGCCCGGGCAACGCGCTCTACGCGAGGCTCCCCGCCATCCGGACCGCGGCGGCTCGCATGGTCCACATCGGGGCCGGCACGACGCTGGTGTTCGCGAGCGACCGGAGCGGCACGTCGCAGATCTGGGCGGAGCGGCAGGACGGCTCCAGCCTGCGCCAGGTCACGTCGTTCGCCGGCGGTGCGCACGACCCTGCGCTCTCGCCCGACGGGACGCGCATCGCGTTCGTCGGCGGGACGGGAAACGGGGCGGACATCTACACACAGCGGCTCGACGGCGGTACCCCGCACCAGGTCACGGATACCTCCGGGTTCGACGGGACCCCTGCCTGGTCGCCGGACGGCAAGCGTCTGGCATTCATGAGCGACCGGAGCGGCAACGACGACATCTGGGTGACCACGCTGTCCACGGGCAAGACCCAGCAGGTCACGTCGGGGACCGCGGACCAGGTGGATCCGACGTGGGGTGCCCGCGGGAACGGGCTCGCGTTCGCGAGCAATGGCGCGGGCAACTTCGACATCTATACGGTGAGCCTCGTGAGCGGCGACGTCACCCGGCGGACGAGGACGACATGGAACAACACGCAGCTCGCGTGGTCGCCGGACGGGACTGAGCTGGCCTTCGTGAGCGACCAGAGCGGCAACGACGACATCTGGACCTTCGACCTCGAGAGCGAGAAGGTGCGGCAGCTGACGGCCGAGCCATCTGCCGACGAGGCACCGACATGGTCGGTGGACAGCACCACGATCGCGTTCCAGAGCGACCGGGCCGGCGGGGTTCAGCTCTTCGACCTGGGGCTGAACGTGCCGCAGGTGCGCCAGCTGACGACCGACGGAGGGAGCTCGCCCGGCTGGCGAAGGTAGGGAGCTCCGGCCGGGTCGGCCCGTCCGATCCGCGCGGGCACGTCGGGGGACGTTTGCCGCGCACGGCCTTGAGGTGATTCCTTTCTGGAACTGCCTTGGGGCCGGACCGCAGTTCTTCTCCCGCTCCAAGATGCTCGAACGTTTTCCTGGTCAGACTATTGACATCCGAACACCAGTTTGATAGTGTACTGGTTCCTCCCCCGAGACTTCCTTCCCTGTGAGCACCGGAGGTCCCGGGACAGATGCAGGTTCTCGATACTGGTTCGCGTTGGAGCGGCGCGAGAGATGGTGAGCGCTCCTTCATGCGTACCGATGTTCGCTCCAACCCCGATACCCTCCAGGCCGATGCGCGCGTCGGACGTGATGCGCTGCTGTCGGCCGCCGATGCCGCGCACGCGGAGGCCTGCGCGCACAGCGGCGCTTCTTCCGCCTGATCACCGAGATCGACCGCTCAGGAGTGTGGGAGTCCGACGGCGCCCACGACATGGCCCACTGGCTGAAGATGCGCTACGGCGTCTCCGACTGGAAGGCGAGAAGGTGGATCGCCTCGGCCCACGCCCTGGAATCTTTGCCCCTGACCTCGGAGGCCTTCAGCTCCGGCCGGCTCGGGGTGGACAAGGTGGTGGAGCTCACGAGGTTCGCCACCCGGCAGACCGAGGGTGGACTCCTTCCCTGGGCCGAGCGGGTCGCGCCCGGCACCATCAAGGAGAAGGGCAACGAACTGGCCCGCCATCAGGCCGGCCAAGCCGCGGTCGATCTGGAGGCCGACCGGAGCTTCGACTGGTGGCACGACCCCGACGGACGGCAACTGCTGTTCGAAGGACGCCTGCCGTCCGCGGAGGGCCGGGTGGTGGTGAGCGCCGTGCAGCGCATGATGCGGAGGCTCCCACAGGTGCCTGCCGAGCTCTCCCCGAGCCCCGGGCAGCGCCGGGCCGACGCCCTGGTGGCGATCTGCTCGGCCAAAGTCGCCGCCGATCCCGACCCCGACCGTGCCACGGTGGTGGTCCACGTGCCGGTGGGGGTGCTGTGGGGTGGGGAGGGGCTCTCCGGTCCGGCCGGTGATCCGGCCCTTGAACGACGCGGCCCCCGGTGGCCACGGTGCCGGGCGCCCCGGCGGTGGGGAGTCCGAGCCGGGGTGTGCCCTTGAGGGCGGAGGGGTGGTGCCTGTGTCCACCGCACGGCGCCTGGCCTGTGACGCCAGGATCGAGACCGTGCTGGTGGGTCCCAACGGCTGGGTGAAGGGCCTGGGACGGAGCTCGAGGGATCCCTCACCCCGGATGGTGCGGGCCCTCAGAAGACGAGACGGGGGGTGCCGGTTCCCGGGGTGCGGCACGATGGCCTTCACCAAGGCCCACCACATCCGGTGGTGGGGAAGGCTCGGTCCGACCGACCTGGACAACCTGGTGCTGCTGTGCAGCTTCCACCACGAGGTGTGTGCACGAGCTGGGGTGGAGCCTGACGCTGAAACCGGACAACACCGTTCGGTTCTACCGTCCGGACGGACGGCGAGTACCGTGCGGGACCCGGACCGCCGGGACACGTCGCGCGCTGAGGCGGGCGACGATAACCGTCTAGGCGTTGCGGGCTTCGTAGACCTGCGCGCCGTCGACGAAGGTCATGAGCACGCGCGTCTCGCCGATCTCCTCCGGAGGATTGGCGAACGGATCCCGGTCGAGCACCACGAGATCCGCGAGGTTTCCCACGCGGATCGATCCCGTCTCGTCGAGGTGGTTCACGTAGGCGGAACCGGCGGTGAACGCGCGAACCGCCGCGTCCAGGGTCAACCGCTGGCTCGGCAGGAACGGCCCGGCGCCGCCGTCATCGCCGTACGTGTACCCCGGCGGGGCCATCCGGTTCACGCCCACATGGATCTGCTGCAGGGGATCGGGCGTGGAGATCGGCCAGTCGCTCCCGCACGCGAGCGACGCGCCGGCCGCTCGCAGCCCCTCAAACGGATACTGCCAGTCGGAGCGATCGGGCCCGAGGAACGGGATCGTCAGCTCCGTCATCTGCCCGTCGAGCTGCGCCCACAGCATCTGCGCGTTCGCCGTCACGCCGAGCCGTCCGAACCGCGCCAGGTCGTCGGGATGCACCACCTGCAGATGCGCGGCATGGTGCCGGTTCTCGGCCCGGCGCTCCGCCCCCTCGGCGGCGTCGAGCACATCGCGCACCGCCCGGTCGCCGATCGCGTGGAAGTGCACCTGGAACCCTTCGGCGTCCAGCCGCGCGACGAACCCCTTCAGCTCCTCGGCGTCGAAGTACGTGAGACCTCGGCCGGTCTCATGTCCGGCGCCGTGGCCGCCCGGACCGCCGGCGCGATACGGCTCGAGCATCGCTGCAGTGAAGTTCTCACAGACGCCGTCGTACATGATCTTCACGGTCCGGGCTCGAAAGCGCCCGGACGGATCCTCCGATTCGGCACGCGCGCGCCGATCGAGGAATCCGTCGACCTGATCCAGTCCGCGCCCGCGCTCGAACCACAGCGCTCCCGCGACGCGCCCGGTCAGCTTCCCGCCGGTCGCGGCCGCCAGGTACGCCTCGAAGCAGTCCGGCACGCCCGGGTACGTCCCGACGATCGCCTCCTGCCATGCAGTGAGGCCCAGGCCGTGCAGGTATTCCTGAGCCACCAGGATGCCGCCGACCTGGTCCTCCGGACTGGGTGGGGGCGCCACTCGCTCCACCAGCGTCATCGCCCCCTCCTGCAGCGTCCCCACCGGCTCGCCGTCCGGGGTGCGCTCGATCCGCCCGTCCGCCGGGTCGAGCGTGTCCCGCGTGACGCCGGCCAGCTCCATCGCCCGCGAGTTCGCCCACGCGCCGTGATGATCCCGGTTCACCAGAAAGACCGGCCGGTCCCCCACGATCGCGTCCAGGTGCCCTGCCGTCGGAATGCCCCCCTCGAACAGGTCGAGCGACCAGCCGGCCCCGCGGATCCACTCCACGTTCGGATGCGACGCGGCGTACGCCCGGATGATGCGGTCGTACTCCTCCCGCGAATGGCTCCCGCTGAGGTCCACCCGCGTCCGGTTCAGCCCCCCCGCGGACGCGTGGACGTGCGCGTCCTGGAATCCCGGCAGCAGGAGCCGCCCGCGCAGGTCCACGACCTGCGTCGACGGGCCGGACACTTCACGGATCTGCTCGTTCGAGCCGACCGCCACGACGCGCCCGGCGCGCACCGCCACGGCTTCGGCCCGTGGGGTTTCCGCGTCGACCGTGTGGACGCCACCGCCGAGGAACGCCAGGTCCGCTTGGCCGCTCATCCATCCCCTCAGCCGCGGAGTCGCTTCCCGTCGGGGTCGTAGAACGGACGGATCGACGCCTGGGCCGCGACGACGCGATCTCGCACCTCCACCGCCACCTCGGCGCCGGCCAATCGCTCGGCCGTGATCACCTCGTTGTCGTGGATCCATGCCAGCGCGACCGATGCGCCGAGCGTGTGCCCGTACGCACCCGACGTGACGTGCCCCGCACGACGCCCATCGACGAGCACCGACTCGCCGTGCCACAGCGGCGCGTCCGGATCCGACAGCTTCACCGACACCAGACGACGCGTCCACGCCGCCTCCGCGAACCCCGACAACGCGTCGCGCCCAACGAAGTCGGTGGCCTTCCCCGCGGCCACCGTGAAGCCGAGACCGCTCTCGTACGGATCATCGGTCTGTCCCATGTCGTGGCCCCACGACCGGAACCCACGCTCCAGCCGAAGCGCGTCGAACGCCAGGAAGCCCGCATGCCGCAGTCCCGCCTCAGCCCCGGCCGCGACGAGCTTGTCGTGCAGATCGACCGCGAACTCCGTCGGCACCCACAGCTCCCACCCGAGCTCGCCCACGTAGCTGACCCGCAACGCCCACGCGGGCGCCCACCCGGCGTCGACGGGGAGCGCCGCCAGGAACGGAAACGCTTCGTCCGAAAGGTCCGCGTCCACCACCCCGGCGAGCACCGCGCGAGCGTGAGGGCCGGTGACGAGCAGGACCGCCAAGCCGCTCGTCACGTCGGTCACCGTCGCCGTGGAGGGAAGCCCGCCGCGCAGCAGCCCCTCCATCCGCCGTTGCGCCAGCGTCGGCGCCGAGACCAGGAACCGGCCCTCCTCGAGCCGCGTGACGGTCGGGTCCATCTCGATGCCCCCGCCCGCGTTGCACATCGTCGTGTACACCACGCGACCCGGCTCGACGTCCACGTCGCTCGCGCACAGCCGCTGCAACCCCTCCAGGGCACCGCTCCCCTGCACCAGGAACTTCGAGTAGGTCGACAGGTCGAACAGCGCCGCCGCCTGGCGCGCGGCCCGGCACTCCACGGCGACCGCGTCGAACCACCCCGGCCGGTCGAACGAGTACGCATACTCGCGCGATCTCGGATCGTCCGACGCGAACCAGTTCGGCCGCTCCCATCCCGCGGCCTCGCCGAACACCGCGCCCGCCGCGCCCTGCCGGTCGGCCAGCGGCGTGCGCCGCACCCCCCGCGCGGTCGCCGGCTGCAGCACCGGCCAGTGCATCGCGTACAGCCGTCCGAGCATCTCCTTCGACCGCTCGTGCAGCCACGCGCGGCCGTTCTGCCAGCGGCCGGCGCGCGCGATGTCGACCTCGGCCAGGTCCATCGTCGGCCGCCCCTCGACGATCCACTCGGCGAGCGCCTTGCCGGCACCGGGCGCGTAGATGATCCCCTGCGAGTTGAACCCGGCAGCGACGAACAGCCCCCGCACCTCCGGGAACTCGCCCAGGTGGAAGTTCGAGTCGGGCGTGAAGCTCTCGGGTGCGCGCAGGTAGTGCTCGAACTCCAGCGTCTCGAGCTCCGGCAGCCGCTCGCGCGCCTTCTCCAGTACCGGAGCGAAGTGGTCCCAGTCCGGTCCGAACTCCACGAAGCCGCCTTCCTCGATCGAGGACGGCGCCCGCGGCTTCCCCCGCGGCTCGAACGCGCCGACCAGGTACCGCCCCCGGTAGTGCCGCACATAGAGGTAGCCGTCCAGGTCGCGGAGGATCGGCAGCGATTCCCGCGCGCCCTCCGCCTCCTCCGTCATGACCCACACGTGCTCGGCCGGGTACAGCGAGACCGACGCTCCGGCGAGCCGCGCCAGCTCGGAGGTCCACAGCCCCCCGGTCAGGACGACCGTCTCGCACTCGACCTCCCCGGCCTCCGTCACGACGCCTGCGATCGACGGAAGGCCGCCGCCGCCCCGGCGGTCGAGCCGGAACCCCGTCACGCGCGCGCCCTCCACGAACGTGGCCCCGCGCGCGTGGGCACCGGTCGCGAGCGCGAGCGTCGCGTCGCCCGGATTCACCGTCGCGTCCGTCGGGAACATCGTGGCCCCGACCACGTCGCCAACCGCGGCGGACGGCCAGTGTTCCTTCACGTCGGCAGGCTCCAGCACCTCCGCGGGGAACCCGAAGTCGCGCGCGATCGACACCCCGTACAGCAGCTCCTGCATGCGCGCCTCGGTACGCGCGACCGACAGTGAGCCCACGCGGCGCAGCCCGGTCTCCACGCCGGTCTCTGCCGGGAGCCGCTCGTACAGGCCGGCGTTGATCCGCGACAGCTCGGTCAGGGCGTGCGTCCCCCGCGTCTGGGCGACCAGCCCCGCCGCGTGCCACGTCGTCCCGTTCGTGAGCCGTCCGCGCTCCAGGACGACCACGTCCGTTCGCCCCAGCGCCGTGAGGTGGTACGCGAGGCTGGACCCGACGATCCCGCCGCCCACGACGATCACGCCGGCCGACGACGGCACGTCCGAGCCGGCGAACGTCGCCCTCAGCTCTCGGTTGGCAAGCCGCTCCGGGATCAGCGGTCCTCCTCAGGTCGCGGGCCGGCGATCTTCCTGGGCCGGCCGACCGGGAAGTTTCCCACAGGAGCGCGTCCGGGCTACGGTTCCAACGTGGACCTGCTGGCTGCATCGGGTGGCCCGATCGTCCACGCGCTGCGCGTGGCCGCCGGGATGACCTGGGAGATCCTGTGGGCGCTCATCCTCGGGTTCGCGCTCTCGGGCGCGGTCCAGGCCGTCGTCTCCAAGGCGGAGATGACGCGGCTGCTGCCGGACGACTCACGCCGCTCGCTCACCCGCGCGACGCTGCTGGGCGCGGCCTCCTCGTCCTGTTCGTACGCCGCCGTCGCGCTGGCCCGATCGATCTTCCGGAAGGGCGCCGACTTCACGTCCGCCATGGCGTTCCAGTTCGCCTCGACCAACCTGGTGATCGAGCTCGGCATCATCCTGGCCGTCCTCATGGGCTGGGAGTTCACCGCGGCCGAGTTCTTCGGCGGCGTGGTCATGATCGTGCTGCTCGCGCTGCTGTTCCGCGCGACCCTGGCGCCGAAGATGATCGAGATGGCCCGCCGCCAGGCCGAGCGCGGCATCGCGGGGCGCATGGAGGGCCACGCGGCCATGGACATGTCGGTGACGGGCGGCTCGGTCCTGTCGCGCGTCAGCTCGCCGCGGGGGTACACGGCGATCAGCCACTTCTTCGTCATGGACTGGGCGTCCATCTGGATCGACGTGTTCGGCGGCCTGCTGATCGCCGGCGCGCTCGCGGCCTGGGTGCCGGAATCGTTCTGGCAGTCGTTCTTCCTGGTCGACCACCCGTTCTGGGCGAGCGTCTGGGGCCCATTGGTGGGGCCGCTCGTCGCGATGCTGTCGTTCGTGTGCTCGATCGGGAACGTGCCGCTCGCCGCCGTGCTGTGGAACGGCGGGATCAGCTTCGGCGGCGTGGCAGCCTTCATCTTCGCCGACCTCATCATCCTGCCGATCCTGAACATCTACCGCAGGTACTACGGCCGGCGCATGGCCACGTACCTGCTCGTCACGTTCTATCTCACGATGGCGGCGGCCGGCTACGTGGTCGAGATCGTCTTCGGCCTGCTCGGCCTCATCCCGGAGGAGCGCAACGCGAACGTGACCGAGGCGGCCATCCACCTCAACTACACGACGGTCCTGAACGTGCTCTTCCTGCTGCTCGCAGCCGCGCTGGTCGCGCGATTCCTCCGCACCGGCGGCCCCGCGATGCTGCGCATGATGGGCGGCGACCCGTCGGCCGGACACGATCACCACCACTGAGTGTCTTCAGACGATCCGGCGCTCCGTGGCCCAGCGCGTGAGCTGGTGCCGGTTCGAGAGCTGCAGCTTGCGGAGCACCGACGAGACGTGCGTCTCCACGGTCTTCACCGACAGGTGCAGCTCCCCCGCGATCTCCCGGTACGTGTAGCCGCGCGCGATCAGCCGAAGCACCTCGCGCTCCCTGGCGCTCAGGCGGTCGAGCTCCGGATCGAGCACCTGCGGATGCGTGTCGGCGAACGCGTCCAGCACGAACCCGGCCAGGCGCGGCGAGAACACCGCGTCCCCCTCGTTCACCCGCCGGATCGCGGCGGCCAGATCGGCCGACGAGATGGTCTTGGTCACGTACCCGCGCGCGCCGCTGCGGATGACGGCGATGACGTCCTCCGCCGCGTCCGACGCCGACAGCGCCAGGAACCGGATGTCGGGATGCGTTCGCCCGACGGCCTCGACCACGGCCGCGCCACCGCCCCCCGGCATGTGCACGTCGACCAGGACCACGTCCGGCTCGGTCGCCCCGATCGCGTGGACCGCGGTCTCCACGTCGGCGGCCTCGCCGACGATCTCGAACGCCTCGCCCAGCTCGGCGCGCACGCCGGACAGGAACAGCCGGTGGTCGTCGACGATGAAGACCCGGACGGAGCGGGCGGCGGCGCTCATCCCGCCGTCCGCGGGAGCCGCAGTCGAACCTCGGTTCCGTCGCCCGGCGACGACACGACCTCCGCCGTGCCGCCGTAGCGCTGCAGCCGGCCGCGGATCGAGTCCGCGATGCCGCGCCGGTCGTCGGGAACGGTCTCCGGGTCGAACCCCTTGCCCTGGTCGCGCACGTACGCCGTGACGGCCTCGGGGTCCACCTCGACATAGAGGGAGACGCTCGCCGCGCCGGAGTGCTTGGCAGCGTTCGTCAGCGCCTCGCCGCACGCGTCCACGACCGCCCGGAGTCCCGCGTCCAGGGGGCAGTCGCCGACGACCACCGAGTCGACGCGGATGCGGTGCGACAGCTCGATGCGCTCGGCCAGCTCGTCGACGGCGGCGCTCAGCAGGTCCCCGGTCGGCTGCCCCTGCGGGCGGTACAGCCACGCGCGCAGCTCGCGTTCCTGCATGCGCGCGAGCGCCGACATCCGCGACGGGTCCTCCGAGCGCTGGATCAGCGCGAGCGTCTGCAGCACCGAGTCGTGCAGGTGTGCCGCGACCTCCTGCCGCTCCTCCGCGCGGATACGCTCCCGCCGCTCGTCGGTCGCCTGACGAGCGAGCCGCATGATCCACGGCCCGATGATGAGCGCAAGACCGAGAAGCGTGACGGTGGTCGCCACGACGACTGCCCCGATCGCGCCGCGCGAGATGTTCGCCGCCAGGAGCGCCGCCGCACCTCCCGCAACGAGCACCCCACCGATCACCAGCCGCACCGGCGAGATGGAGGACGCCGGCGAGGACGACTCGCCGTTCCCCGATTGCGGCCGCAACGAGAAGCCCTGGGTCCATGCTCGCCCGGCGCGGTCGGCACGCACCCAGATGATCGCGGAGCCGATCGCCGCGAGCGCGACGGGGTAGACGAGGGCATCGCCGAACCACAGCCGTATCGATCGAAGCAGGAGGAGCGCCCCGGCCAGCACCAGGATGATGGCCACCGTTCGTTGACGACCTCCGCTCCTGCGAACGCGTTCTTTCCCGTCCGTCTCCTCGGGGGTGATGGCGAACAGGATCAGGTACAGGGCCACGCCGGCCCCACCGGCCAGCGCCAGGACGACGAAGGCGAGCCGGATCAGGACGGAGTCAACGCCCAGGCGCTCGGCCAGCCCGCCGGCCACACCGGTGATGACGCGATCGTGCCGGCTCCGCGTGAACAACGGCCGGCGCTGCCCGGACCGGTGCCGAGGGCGATTCTTCTCGGGTGATGAGCCGCGGGACGCAGCCGGCTCGTGGTTTGTCTTCACGGAGAGGTTCGGTCCTTCCTGCCTGTTACCTGCACAAATGGTCGCACACGGGCCCGCGAGCCGCCATCGGTGAACCCCCTGAACCCGTCGCGCGGAATTCAGGGGACGAA
Source organism: uncultured Actinomycetota bacterium (assembly GCA_963770955.1). Taxonomy (GTDB): domain Bacteria; phylum Actinomycetota; class UBA4738; order UBA4738; family UBA4738; genus DASPTB01. The sequence continues at coordinate 393,756 of CAVYRK010000003.1, read as the reverse complement.
CCAGGGTGCTTCCCGATGTGACCGCCCACCGTGTCGACGGATCATCGGCATCGAAGGCCATGAGAAGGGAGCCGATGGTGATGACCAACGTTTCGGGAGGAGCCACGCAGGGGGGCGGCGAGACGGTTCGCCGGCTGCGCCGCCGGATCGACCGGCGCTATGTGGCGGGCGTGGCGGGGGGCCTCGCCGACTACATGAGCATCCCCCCGTGGGTGGTGCGGCTGGCGTTCGTGCTCCTGGCCTTCGCCGGCGCGGGCATCCTTCTCTACGCCGTCGGCTGGGTGCTCATCCCGGCCGAGGGCGAGTCGGAGTCCATCGCCGACCGGGTCCTGCAGGGAGCCGTCGAGGGGCCCGCGTGGCTCGGCGGCCTGCTGTTGCTGCTCGGCATCCTGCTCATCGCGGCGCACACCCACTTCGTGAACACCGCCCTGGTGTGGGGCGTCGCGTTGATCGTGGGCGGCGTGCTCCTGTTCCGCCGGTCCGAGCTGCACGCGAGGCGCGACGATCGGAACCCGCAAGCGTGGACCGCCGCCCCGGCGACCGGCCAGGCGACCCTCGAACCGGTGACCGGCGAGTCGACCGCCGACCCGGCGACGGCCGCCCCGGGCTTCCCCGTCGCCGTGGGCGCGGCCACGACCACGACCGAGGAGCTCCCCGCTCCGCCTCCCCCGCCCGTGTGGACGCCGCCGCCACCGCCGCCGGCGCCCAAGCCCCGGCGCGAGCGGTCTGCCCTCGGGTGGTTCGTGCTCGGGCTCGCGCTCGCCGTCGCGGGGCTGCTGGCCACGCTGGACCAGGCCGGCGCGATCTCGCTGCGTCCGGGCCAGTACATGGGGCTGATCATGGCGATCCTGGGAGCTGGGATGCTCGTGGGCGCCTGGATCGGCCGCGCGCGCTGGCTCGCGATCCCCGCGCTGCTGCTGTTCCCGATCGTGATCGCCGCCAGCCTGATCCACGTTCCGTTCCGCGGCGGCTTCGGCGAACACATCTACACGCCGGCATCCGTCACCGAAGTCCGGCCCGAGTACCGGATGGTCGCCGGGCACCTGAAGGTCGACCTGTCGCGCATCGACGTGGGATCGTCGACCGTCACGGTCAACGCGAGCCTGGTCGCCGGGCGCTTGGAGGTCGTCGTCCCACAGGGAACGACGGTGATCGTCACCGGCACCCTGTCCGCGGGGTCGGCCGACCTGTTCGGCAACAACCGCGACGGCACCGACGTGTCGCTCACCACGCTGGATCCCGGGCAGGCCGGGCGCGGCACCATCCGACTCGACCTCGGGTTGACCTACGGGTACGTCAGGGTCGACCGGCTCGCGACACCGCTCGGATTCAACCGCTGGATCACGGGTGCCCCGAGGCCGCTCCGCGCGCCCAACGCGCCGCCGTCTCGACGAACCTCGTCTCGGTTCCGCTCCCGCCCGCGCCTCCCGGCGCCCAGGATCGGATAGGAGGACACCACATGAAGCGCCATCCCATCGATCCCCTCTCGTTCGTGCTCGGAGCGTTCTTCCTGATCACCGGGCTCGTGTTCGCGTTCGGGGGCGACGCCTCGAAGCTCCACATCGCGTGGTTCTGGCCCGTCGTCCTGGGCGTGACCGGCCTCGGCCTGATGCTGCTGACCGTGCGGTCGGTCCGTCCCGAGCGGGCCACCGTCCCGGCCGCGGACTCCTTTCCGCCGGAGATGGAAGGGGACGAGACCGTCCACGAGGAGCCGAAGGGCACGGAGCCCGGCACGGACGAACTCGGCCGGTAACCGCGCGCGCAGGCGGGGCTCACCGCGCCCGCACAGGTCTTGACTCGCCGTTCAAACCACGGATAGCCTGCGGCGTCGTGTCGCGGGGGTGACACTGCCGTTGCGCATCGAGAAACGACCATCGGACCGGGACGCGCCGAGCCGCGACATCCTCGACGCGATCGGGAACACACCCCTCGTCCAGGTCGAGGGGGTGTGGGCCAAGCTCGAGTTCCTGAATCCCTCCGGCTCGGTCAAGGCGCGCCTGGCGAAGTACGTGGTCGAACGCGCCGAGCGCGAGGGCCTGCTGCATCCGGGCGACACGATCGTCGAGGCGAGCAGCGGCAACACCGGCAACGCGCTGTCGATGGTCGCCGCCGTCAAGGGCTACCGGATGATCGTGGTGATGCCGAAGGACGTGAGCCGCGAACGTGCGGCGATCTCGCGAGCCTTCGGCGCCCAGGTCCACGAGGTGGGGAACTTCCACGTGAACCAGGCGCTCGAGGCGGCGAGGCAGATCGGCGAGCTGCCCGGCCACTTCGCGCCCGCGCAGTTCGAGTCGGACTGGAACGTCGAGGAGAACCACGAGTGGCTCGGTCCCGAGATCCTGCGGCAGCTGCCGGACGGCGCGGTGCCCGACGCGCTCATCTCCGGCGTCGGCACCGGCGGGACGCTCATCGGCGTGGGGCGCGCGTTCCGCGAGGTGAACCCGTCGTGCCGGCTGGTGGCGCTCGAGCCGGCGGAGTCGCCGACCATCGCGGACGGCGTCGGTCGGCATGCACCTGCTGGAGGGCATCTCCGACGGCTTCGTGCCCGGCATCTACGAGCGCTACCGCGACTTCATCGACGAGGTGGTCGAGGTGGCGAGCGAGGAGGCGGTCGCCGAGATGCGCCGCATCACGCGCGAGCACGGGATGCTCGTCGGACCGACGAGTGGCGCCCACTTGCTGGTCGCCAAGCGTACGATGGAAGCGCATCCGGAACTGTCCACCGTGGTCGTCCTGTTCCCCGACGAGGGCGAGAAGTACCTGGGCGAGCCGGAGTTCTACGGCTGATCACGCGAGGAGGCGAGGAGCATGGCCAACAAGGACCGGGGCGGCACCAAGACCCAGAAGAAGACCGCGTCCACGAACCTCAAGGAGAAGCGCCAGGCCAAGAAGGCCAAGAAGGCCGCCGCCGCCGCGAAGTCGTCGTCCGAGTAGGGAGCCGCGCCTGACCGCCGCTCTCCAGGCGAACCCTGCCACCGCGGCGATCGTCGACGGCTTCGCCGCGTACCGCGCGGGGTTCGACGCGATCACCCGGCGCGCGCAGGACCGGTTCCGCCGGCGCGACTGGCCGGGCGCCGTCGCCGACGCCGTCGAGCGCCTGGAGCTGTACGGGACGGTCGTCGACGCGGTCGAGCGCGAGGTCCGGCGCACGCTCGGCGAGCGCATCACCGATCCCACCCTGTGGACGGGCGCTCGCGCGCAGTACACCTCGCTGGTCGCCGGCCGCAGCGACCGCGAGCTGGCGGAGACGTTCTTCAACTCGATCACGCGGCGCGTGTTCACCACCGTTGGGGTCGACCAGCGCATCGAGTACGTCGATTCGGACTTCGACGAGCCGCCGCCGGGGTCGGCCGGGAGCATCGTGCGGACGTACGCCGGCGGCGACCTCGGAGAGGTCACGTCCGCGATTCTGCGCGACCGCTGGTTCGACGCGCCGTACCGGGACCTCGCGCTCGACGCGCGGCTGGTCGCCGAGCGCATCGGCGCCGAGCTGCGCCGGCTGGGCGTGGCCGCCGGGGCGACCGTTCGGGCCGAGATGGTCCGGTCGCCGTTCTACCGCCGCAAGGGCGCGTATCTGGTCGGGCGGCTCGACGCGGGCGGCATCCCGCTCCCGTTCGCGCTGGCGTTCCTGAACACGGCCGAGGGCGTGACGGCCGACGCCGCCCTGGTGGGCGACCAGGACCTGAGCGTGCTGTTCAGCTTCACCCGCTCGCACTTCCACGTGGAAGCCGGGCCGCCGGCCCGGCTCGTTCGTCTCCTGCACGAGCTGATGCCCGAGAAGCGGCTTGCCGAGCTGTACATCGCGATCGGGTTCCACAAGCACGGGAAGACGGAACTGTACCGCGACCTGCTGCGCCACCTGCGGACCACCGACGACCGATTCGAGCTCGCGCGCGGCACGCCGGGCCTCGTGATGATCGTGTTCACGATGCCGGGGTTCGACGTGGTGGTGAAGGTCATCCGCGACCGGTTCCCGCCGTCGAAGTCGGTCACGCGGGATGCCGTCATGCGCAAGTACCGGCTGGTGTTCCGGCACGACCGCGCGGGACGCCTGGTCGAGGCACAGGAGTTCGAGCACCTCGAGTTCGACCGCGAGCGGTTCACGCCCGAGGCGTTCGAGGAGCTGACGCGGGCCGCCGGGCGGACGGTGGACGTGGAGGGGGACCAACTGATCGTGCACCACGCGTACATCGAGCGCCGGGTCGAGCCGCTGGACGTGTTCGTGCGCGATGCCGACCCGCGCGACGCGTCGCTGGCCGTGGTGGACATGGGTCAGGCGGTGAAGGACCTGGCCGCGACCGACATCTTCCCGGGCGACCTGCTGCCCAAGAACTTCGGGGTGACGCGACACGGACGCGTGGTCTTGCTACGACTACGACGAGCTCTCGCTGCTGACGGACCTGAGCTTCCGGTCGATGCCCGATTCGGACTCGTACGACGACGAGTTCAGCGACGAACCGTGGTTCGGCGTCGGGCAGCTGGACGTCTTCCCGGAGGAATTCCCGCGGTTCATCTCGCTGCCGCAGCCGTTGCGCGGCGTGCTCGAGGACCGCCACCGCGACCTGTACGACCTGTCGTTCTGGCTGGAGATGCAGCGCCGCGTGCGCAGCGGCGAAATCGTCGACATCTTTCCCTACGACGTCTCGCGACGGCTGCACGGCGCCGGCGCGTGAGGCCGCGCGGCTAGCGGGCCGCGCGGGCGGAGCGGAGCAGGAAGTCGATCGCCTTCGCGCTGCCGAGGGCCTCGTCGACGGCGAGGTGCCGCGGCTCGGCGCCGCCGCGCAGCACGTCGTGGATGTGGCGGAGCGCGGGGGTGAACGTGTGCTGTTCGACGGCCGCCGGCTCGGTGCGCGACTCGTCGTCGACCCACACCTCGATCGTGGCCGCGCCCCGGGGATGGAACGCGTTCGTCAGGTGGATGTGGCCGCCGGTGCACAGCAGGCGGGAGAACGTGTCGTACTCGCGGCGGAAGCCGCACGAGAACAGCAGCCGCCGCTCGCCGGGGAACGACAGCTCGCCGGCCATCTCCAGGTCGACGCCGTCCTCGTTCCACACGGCCGTCGCCCGGCCGCCGTCGTGCTCGGCCTGGAACAGGAACCGCGCGAGCCGCACGGGGTAGCACCCCACGTCCTGGAGCGACCCGCCCTCCAGCTCGCTCGACAGACGGATGTTGTCCGGGTTCTCCAGCAGGAAGTGAAACGTCGACTGGACCTCGCGCAGCTCGCCGACGGTTCCGTCCGCCAGCAGTTCGCGGACGCGTGCCATCTGGTGGTGGAACGGGAACACGAACGCCTCCCACAGCAGGCCGCCCGTCCGGCGCGCGGTGTCGAGGACCGCCTCGGTGTCGGGCACGTTCCCGCAGAGCGGTTTCTCGCACAGCACTGCCTTGCCGGCCTCCAGGGCGGCCTCGGTCCAGGTGCGGTGCAACGCATTCGGCAGCGGGACGTACACGGCCTCGATCTCGGGGTCGGCCAGGAGCGCCTCGTAGCCCTCGACGGCGCGGTCGATGCCGTTGGCCGCCGCGAACGAGTCGGCGGTGGCGCGGGTCCGGCTCGCCACCGCGACAGGACGGCCCCCGCCCGCCTCGCGCAGCGCGGGCAGGAACGAGGACTCGGCGATGTGCGCCGAGCCGAGGATGCCCCACCTGACGTCGTCGGCCATGCCGTTCCTCCTCCTGCTCCCTGGGGCCGGAACTGTAGCCGGAACACCTCCGTTCGGCCGTTCCCGGGGTGGCGGCCCCGCCGCTAGACTCGGCCGGCCGGGCTGCGAGAGGGGACTGGGGATGCATCGGGGAATCGAGGTCACGTGCGCCGTGTGACGGTGCTCGTCGCGGTGGTCCTGGTGGCGATCGCCGCCGCCCCACCCGTCTCGGCCGACGCCGGCCCCGCGGCGTCTCCGGCCGCCCGGCACCACGTCCTGGTCCCGATCGGCGGCGACTACTCCGAGCCGTCGCTGGAAGGCTTCCTGTCGGTCGCCGCCGCCCGCGCGAGCGGACCCACGCTCGACGTCCTGGTGGTCCCGGCCGCGTACGGCCACACGCCGAACGTGCACGCGAACGTGCGGCTGGCGCTCAAGCGCACGCGCCTGGTCGACACGGCGTGCCGGACGATCCTGCCGCGCTTCCCGCAGCTCGATTCCTGCGAGGTCTCGTTGGTCAAGCTGTTCGTGCGCCGGGCGGCGTCCCGGCCGGCGAACGTCGACCGGTTCCTGGACCCGGGACTGGACGCCGCGTACTTCCTGGGCGGCATCCAGGGAATCGCGATGCACATCCTGGGCCGGACGCCGGTGGAGAAGGCGATGGCCCGGGCGTACGGGCGCGGGGTCGTGTTCGGCGGCACGAGCGCGGGCGATGCCGTGCTCTCCCACACGATGATCGAGGGCTTCGCGCACGGCTACGGCGCCGAGAACGAGCTGCAGCAGCACGCCGTGCTGATCGACTGGGCGGATTCCTCGGATCCCCGGCACCGCGGGCTGGTGTTCGGGTCGGACCGGGCGATCTTCGACGAGCACTACGACCAGCGGGGCCGGTTCGGGCGGCTGGTGAACATCGTCGCGCAGTCCGCCGACCATTTCGGCGGCGCCGGCCGGCTCGGCCTGGGCGTCACCTACCGGACGGGCGCGACGGTGGTCGACGATGGGTCGTTCACCTCCTTCGGCAAGACGTCGACGGTCGTGATCGACTTCGGGACCGCCGGCGCGACGCACGCGTGGTCCGGCGCCGACCGGACGCTGTCGGCACGCAACGTGCTGACCGACCTGATCGCGCCCGGGCGGCGCGTCCGGTACGACATCGCCGGCCGGACGCCGTGGATCGGACGCCGGCAGGTGTCGTTCGTCTCCCCCGGTCCCTGGCCGGCCGGGACCCTCGGACGTCCGGGGAAGGCGGCGATCGTGCTGGGGGGCAACCTGTTGAGCGACCCGTCCGGCCCGGCCATGCGCGCGTTCGTCTCGCACGCGACGGGCTCCGGTCCGATCCTCACGGTCTTCGCGGCGTATCCCGGAAAGGCCCGAGCGGAACACGACGCCGCCGCCTACCGGCAGGGCCTCGGGGACGCCGGATGGGCGGGGCCGGTCGAGTCGTTCATCTTCGGGCGCGACCACCTGCCGTCCCGGGACGACCTTCGCGCGGCGGCCGGCGTGATCGTGGTGGGCGGTGACCAGTCGCTGCTGTCGGGGCCGCTGTCGGACGGGCGCTTCCTCCGATTCGTGCGCGTCGCGGCGTCCGCTTCGCCGGTGGTGATGACCGACGGCGCCATGACGGCCGCGGCCGGCAACCGGTACGTGGCCGACCCCGACCCGACGTCCGCCGACATCGAGGCCCAGGCGATGGCCGCCTTCCGCACGAACTACAACACGATCGAGCCCGGCCTCGGACTGGTCGGCGGCGCGGACTTCGAGCCGTCTCTCACCGGGGACTACCGGTGGGGCCGCCTCTACGCCCTGGCGCGGTCCGACCCGTCGCGCATCGTGTTCGGCGTCTGCGGGTCGACGGCGATCGTGCTGGACGCGTCCGGCGCGACGGTCGCCGGGCACGGAGTCGGCGGTGTCCGTGGACGCGCGCACCGCACGGTTCCTGAACGGCGAGAACGGCGCGCTCACGGCCCTCGACGTCCTGATGGACTTCTTCGCTCCCGGGGACGCGCTCGCGGGCTGACGCCGCCGGGCGACGCCCGGCGGGGGCTCAGGCGAGTCGGTCGGCCTTCGCCGCCAGGATGAAGTCGCTGTCGTGCAGGCCGTCGATCTTGTGCGTCCAGATGTCGAGGCGAACCTTCCCCCACGACAGATGGATGTCGGGGTGGTGGCCCTGCTCCTCCGCCAGCTCGCCGACGCGGTTGGTGAACGCCAGCGCCTGGCGGAAGTCGTCGAAGCGGTACTGCTTCTCCAGGTGGTGCCCGTCGACGACCGTCCAGTCACCGCCGAGTGCGGCGGTCAAGGCCTCGAGCTCCTCGCCCTCCAGCGGCGGCACCCCGCCCTTGCACGGGATGCACTGGCGGTCCGCCAAGGCACCGAATTCGTCGGTCTCGTTCATCGCCGCACGCTCCTCCTGCCGGGTCAGGTTCGAAGATACGAGGCGCCGTTGAGGTCGAGGATCGCCCCGCTGACGAACTCCGCCTCCGGCGACGCCAGGAACAGGACCGCGGCGGCAACCTCCTCGGGCCGGGCCACGCGCCCCCACGGGCTCTGCGCCCGGATCGCGTCCCCCTCGGGGCCGTCCAGGAACTCGGCGGCCATGTCGGTCTCGACGAAGCCCGGCGCCACGGTCGCCACCGAGATGCCGTGCGGCGCAAGGGCCTGGGCCAGCGACTGCCCCATCGCGTTCATGCCGGCCTTGCTGGCGCCGTAGGCGGGGTGGTCGGGCTCGCCGCGGAACGCGCCTCGCGACGAGACGTTGACGATCCGGCCGCCGCGCCCGGCGGCGATCATGTGGCGCGCGGCGCAGTAGGCGACGTTCGCGGCGCCGATCAGGTTCACGTCGATCGTGCGGCGCCACGCGTCCCGCCAGTCCTCGTAGGAGGCGGTCGCGATGGGGTGGGCGACGTACGTCCCCGCGTTGTTCACCGCGACGTCGATCCCGCCCAGGCCCTCCGCGGCAGCGTCCACCATGTCGCGGACGGCGTCCCCGTCGGCCAGGTCGGCCTGCACGATGAGGTGCCCGTCGCCCTCCAGGGCCGCCAGGGTGCTTTTGGCCTCGTCGAACGCCGAGCCGTAGTGGACGGCGACCCTGTCTCCGCGGGCGGCGAACGCGAGCGCGATGGCGCGGCCGATGCCGCGCGACGCGCCGGTCACCAGCACGGCCCGCCCACCCGAGTGGATGGCCTCCCCGCCTTCGCTCATCGCCGGATCATAGGTCAGCGTCCCGAACACAGGTGAACCGCCCCAATGATCAATGCCGCGGTCTGTGCGCTAGCCTCCGTCGGTGCACCCGACCGATGACGTCGACCTCGGAGCCCTGCGCGCCGAGCGGCTGGCCCGTCTGCAGGACGCCATGTGCGCGCACGGCGCGGACGTCTGCCTGTTCTTCAACCAGGCGAACGTCCGCTACGCCACCGGCACCGCCACCATGACCGTGTACTCGAACGGTGCGTTCGTGCGCTGCGCGCTGGTGCCGGCCGAGGGCGCGCCGATCCTGTTCGAGCACCCGAAGCTCCTGTACCGCGCCCGGGACGTCGTGGACGACGTGCGGCCGATGTCGGCGTGGGAGTTCAGCGACGATCCCGACGGCGACGCGCGCGCGTGGGCCGGGCAGATCGTCGCGGCGCTGTCCGATGCCGGCGTCTCGTCCCGCCGCCTGTTCCTGGACAAGCTCGGCACGCCCGCCTACCGCGCGCTCACCGGCGCAGGGTTCGCCGTCGAGGACACCGGGCCGGTCACGCTCGACGCACGTGAGGTGAAGACGCCGCAGGAGCTTCGCCTGTTCGACATCAACGCTGGCGTCGGGATGCGCATGCTGGAGCGGTTCGAGCAGGAGATGGCGCCCGGCGTGCGCGAGCAGGACCTGCTGGCGGCGATGACCGACACGCTGCTCCGCGAAGGCGGCGAGTACCTGATCAGCCGCGCGTGCGTCTCCGGGCCGAACACCAACCCGTGGAACCTCGAGGCGTCGGATCGCGCGATCGAACCGGGCGACCTCGTCTTCGTCGACACGGACGCGGTCGGCGTCGAGGGCTATTTCATCGACGTCTCGCGCACGTTCCTCTGCGGCGACGTGGGGGCGACGCCCGCGCAGCGCGACGCGTATCGGGCCGCGCACGACTGGATGCAGGCCGCGATCGCCGAGCTCCGTCCCGGACTGACCATGCGCGAGTACGCCGAGCGCGTCCCCGCCCTCCCAGAGAAGTACCGGCCGCAACGCTACGAGGTGCTCGCGCACCAGGCCGGGCTCGAGGACGAGGGGCCGAGCGTCGCGTACCCGGAGGACCCGCAGCCCAACGGCGACCGCGTCCTGAAGGAGCACAGCGTCATCTGCCTGGAGGCGTACGTCGGCGAGGTGGGCGCGCGCGACGGCGTGAAGCTGGAGGACCAGCTGGTGCTCACCGCGGGCGGCGCCCGCGTCCTGATCCCCTATCCGTACTGCGACGCCCTGCTCTAAGCTCGACGCGACGTGGACCCGGGCGGCGACCTCCTCCCCGACGATCTTGCGAAGCGGCTGCTGAGCCGCGTCGAGGAGCTGACCCCCCTCGGCTCACTCCTCGCCGACACGGTGGACGTCGGGCCCGAGGGGCGCGCGGCGCTCGGCGAGCTGGCCGAGCGGCTGGCCGACACCTACCCGTTCCCCGACCCGCACTACGCCGGGCAGATGCTGAAGCCGCCCCACCCGGTCGCATGGGCGGCATACGCGGCGACGATGCTGCTGAACCCGAACAACCACGCGCTGGACGGCGGGCCGGCGACGGCATCGATGGAGCGCGAGGCGGTCGCCGCCATGGCGGAGATGTTCGGCTTCGACACGCACCTCGGCCACCTGGCCGCGTCCGGCACCATCGCGAACCTCGAGGCCCTGTGGGTCGCGCGTGAGCTGCGTCCCGGGACGACGACCCTCTCGGGCGAGAACGCCCACTACACGCACGAGCGCATGTGCGGGGTGCTCGGCGTCGCCCACGAGAAGGTCGCTGAGGACGACCTCGGCCGGATGGACCTCCCCGCGCTCGCGGCGAGGCTGCGCGCCGGTGGCGTCGGCACGGTCGTCGCCACGCTCGGCACGACGGGGCTGGGCGCCGTCGACGACGTCGGCGCGATCGCGGACCTGTGCGCGGAGCACGGCGTTCGCCTGCACGTGGACGCGGCATACGGGGGGTTCTTCTCCCTGATCGCCGACGGCGGCGAGCCGGGCGTCGCGGCCGGCCCGTTCCACGCCGTCCGCCGGGCCGACTCGGTGGTGATCGACCCGCACAAGCACGGCCTGCAACCGTACGGGTGCGGCTCGGTGATCTTCGCCGACCCGGCGGTGGGCCGCCTGTACGCACACGACTCCCCGTACACGTACTTCACGTCGTCGGACCTGCACCTGGGCGAGATCAGCCTGGAGTGCTCGCGGTCGGGTGCGTCGGCCGCAGCGCTGTGGGCGACGCTGCGAGCGTTGCCGCTGACGCGCGACGGGCTGGGCCGGCACCTCGCGGCAACTCGCGCTGCCGGCGGGATCCTGGCCGAGCGGCTGGAAGCGACGGACACGGTGGCCACGGTGGTGGATCCGGAGCTCGACATCGTCTGCTCGTTCGCGCGCGGAGCGAGCGCGTCGGACGTCACGGCGTCCACCGAGCGGGCCTTCGACGCGCTCGCCCGCGCCGGATGGCACCTGGCGAAGCTCCGCCTCGACACGCAGTGGCTCCGCCGGCAACACCCGTGGGTCGAGGCAGACGCCTCGACGGTCACGGTGCTGCGGAGCTGCCTGCTGAAGCGCGAGCACCTGGACGTCGCCGCCGACCTTGCGGACGCCACGGCCGCCGCGCTCGCTGAACGATGAGCGGGGCGGGCGGCCTCGACGCCACCGAGCAGCTGCGCGACCGCCTGCGCGCGAACCTCACAGCCTTCGAGGCGCGCCCGGCGGGAGCCGACGACCTGCGGCGGGCCGCGGTGGCGGTGGCGATCGTGGAGGGACCGGACGGCCGGGCCGGCTTCGTCATCACCGAGCGGGCGTCGACGCTCCGTACCCATGCCGGGCAGTACGCACTCCCCGGCGGCCGGATCGACGACGGCGAGACGCCGGAGCAGGCGGCGCTCCGCGAGCTCCACGAGGAAGTCGGGCTGCGCCTTGGACGGGAAGCGGTCATCGGACGGCTCGACGACTTCGCCACACGCTCGGGCTTTTCCATCACGCCGATCGTGACGTGGGGCGGCCACGCCGCCGACCTGGCGGCCAACCCGTCCGAGGTCGCCGACGCTCGGGCCATCCCGCTGGACGTCCTGGAGCGGCCGGAAGTGCCGACGCTGAGGCGCATTCCCGAGAGCGACCGGCCCGTCATCGAGATCGACCTGGGCGACGACGATCCCGTGTGGGCGCCGGCCGCCGCGATCCTGTATCAGCTGCGCGAGGTCGGGCTGCACGGCCGCGACACGCGTGTCGCGCACTTCGAGCAACCTCTCTTCGCCTGGAAATGAGTGACGCCGACTCCGCCGGCCCGTTCGGGCAGCTCGACTTCCTCTACACCCCGAGCGACGACGTCCCGGCCGACACGGCGTACTTCTCCGAGGTGCTGGACGGACGGGTCCTCTTCGCGATCGAAAGCGACGGCGTGCGGGTCGCCGCGGTCGCGCTCAGCGACCGCCCCCCACTGGTCCTGCTCACCGACCACCTGGAGGGCCGAGAGACCATCTTCCTCTTCCGCGTGGACGACCTCGACGGAGCGCTGGACGCGATGGAGAGACGCGGATGGGCGCGCGAACGGACCTTCGAGATCCCGCACGGGCCCTGCTGCTCGTTCACGACCCCGGGCGGCCAGCGCATCGCGCTGTACCAGCTCACGCGCCCCGAGGCGGCTCGGCACTTCGACGGCCGCCGCGACTTCTGAGGGACCGCGCTACTGGACGATCCGGCCGCCGTCGCCCGGCCCATCCCGCTGGCCGCGCCGGTCACGACGGCGACCTTCCCCTTCACGCCCGGATGATGACGCACCGGATCGCCGGTGACGAATTGGTGACGCTCCCCTGCCTACCCTGTCGTCCATGGCCGTGGACGATCCGAACCCGCTCCCCGGGTCCGCGCCCGCGGGCACGCAGGAGCAAGAGGCACCCGACCAGCAGGGCGGTGCCCCGCTCGTCGACATCGAGAAGGACGCCGTCAGCCCGGAGCTCGGTGGCAAGGGCAGTCGGGCGTGGACCAAGTCCGAGCGGCAGCTTCTGATCGATTGGACCGCGCGGATCACCGCGGCCCAGCACGCGCACTACTACCTGATGACCCAGCTCCGCAGGCGCAACCTGATGCTGGGGATCCCGGTCATCGTCCTGACCGCGGCCGTCGGGACCGCCCTGTTCTCGTCGATCGCCAACGGGGACAACGCAGCCCCCGTGTGGGCCAAGATCGCGGCCGGTGTGATCAGCGCGCTGGCAGGGGTCCTCGCCGCGATCCAGACGTTCATGAAGTTCTCCGAGCGAGCCGAGAAGCACGCCGTCGCCGCGGACTGGCTGGCGGCGATCCGTCGCGACCTGGAGGTCGTGGCGGCCACGCCGGAGGCGGCCCGTGGAGACCCCACGGTCGTTCTGGCCAAGCTCCGTAAGGAGATCAACAGGATCGCCCAGTCGGCTCCCGCCATCGGTGAGCAGGTCTGGCACCGGTTCGCCATGGAGTACGGGGTGAAGGAGCCCAAGAAGGGCTAGACCCTTCCCTGGACGCACCCCCTTTGCTCGGGGCCGTGACCTGCCGATATTCGGAGCATGTTCCTCAATCGCACCACCGTGCTCACGGTGGCTCTGTCGGCCCTCGTGGTGCTGCCCGCCTGCGGGCTCGGACTGGAGGCCTCGGGAGCGCAGCAGGACATCAACGCGATGGGGCCGGCCCAGGACGCGCAGGCGCAGAACAACCTGCAGCTCGCCGTCGTGGCCGCCCGCACCGCCTTCTCCGACAACGTGTCGTTCCAGGGCGCCGACGCCTCCAAGCTGGCCCAGGTGGAGCCCTCGCTCCAGTACACGCCCGCGGCGTCGACCGGCCCGGGGATCGTGAGCGTCCTCCCCGAGGACGCGAACCACTGGGCCGCGGCCGTCCTCTCGGACTCCGGCACCTGCTTCTACACGGTGGTGGACGGCGCGGGAACCGCCCGCAACGGCTCCGCGAAGTCCGCCTGTGACGCCGGCGACGCGCCGAGCCACGTCCAGTAACGGCCGAGCGTCGGGAGACGTCGAGGCGGGGCTGAGCCCAGGAACTACGCCGTGCGGCGAGCGTGCAGCGCGGCCGATTCCTCCAGCGCCATCGCCACGTCCTCGGCCGAGTTTGCGGCCGCCAGCGGCAGCGAGAAGGAGAACGTCGACCCGACGCCGGGCTCCGAGCGGAGCCAGATGCGTCCGTCCATCGACTCGACCAGGTGCCGCGCGATGTACAGGCCCAGGCCGGTGCCCCCGGTCGTGCGGGTGAGGCCGCCCTCGACCCGGTGGAACCGCTCGAAGACCCGGTGCTGCTCGGCCGCCGGCACGCCCTCGCCGCAATCGCGCACGGAGACCACGGCCTCGGTGTCGGTCAGCGACAGGCTCACCGACACGGGCGCCTCGCGGGGCGAGTACTTCAAGGCGTTCGACACGAGGTTCGCGATGACCTGCCCGACGCGGAACGGGTCGCCGGAGACGATCACCGGGCTCTTCGGAATGCGGACGCCGATCGAGCGGTCGGGCTGGGACTCCGAGAACTCCTTCACCTGCTCGGCCAGCACCGAGGAGAGCTCCATGGGGTGGATGGCGGCCAGCGACTTGCCGGCCTCGATCCGCGACACCTCGAGCAGGTCGGTGATCAGCCGCTCGAGCCGGTTGGTCTGGTTCAGCATGATCCGGTAGTACTCCTGCCGCGCCTCCGGCGTGTCCTCGCCCGTGCCGCGCATCAGGGTGGTCAGGAAGCCCTTCAGCGGCGTGAGCGGCGTGCGCAGCTCGTGCGACACGGTCGCCACGAAGTCCCGCTTCATCTGCTCGGCTTGCATCTCCGCCGTGACGTCGCGGGCAACGACCACGTAAGCCTTCAGCGCGCCGTCCCGGTCGCGGATGGGGTTGCGCGTGTACCGGATCCACGTCCGGTCCGCGGCCCGGCCGGCGATGACCGCGTCGCCGGTCTCGCCCAGCATGCCGCCCTCGGCCTGCGTGCCCTCGTTGAACGCGTGCACGTCCAGCAGCTCGTCGATCCCTCGGCCGACGACGTCGCCGGCCGCCAGGCCCGACATGTTCTCCATCGCGGGGTTCCACGACAGCACCCGGTGCTCCGGCGACAGGACGAAGATGCCGTCGGACGAGTCCGCGATGATGTCCAGCAGCTGCGCGTGCTCGAGCGTCTCGAAGAACAACTGGTGGTTCTGCAGCATGACCGCGATCTGGCCGCCGAGCGCGTCCACGAGGGCCTGCTCGCTGTCCGACAGCGGCTCTGCCCGGTAGACGACCAGGAAGCCGCGCGCGTCGCCGCCTGTGCCGATGACCTTGACCTGCGACGGCGCCACCGAGGAGGCGAGGTACGTCTGGATCGACTCCGACACCCCGCCGGCCAGCGGCAGGTTCGCCTTCGACACCCCGCCGTCCGACGCGTGCACGGTCAGGCGGTCGTCCTCGGCGACGACCAGCTCGACGCGGTTCGCCCCGAGCATCCGCTCGACCAGCCCGAGGAACGGGCGGAAGTCGGCGTCGGCCTCGATCGGGGCGAACAGCGTGCGGCCGGCCTCGTACAGGTTGCGCATCCGGTCGCGCTCACGTACGCCCTGCACCCACGAGCGGTAGGCGAAGAAGGAGAGCACCAGCGGCGCAACCAGCAGGACGAGCGCCCGCGGGTCGGCGACCCAGAGGACGGCGCCCAGGATGCCCGTCGAGGTGTTGCAGATCCAGTGGCTGACGTTGACCGTGAACGGCGCCCGCAGGATCGTGAGCAGCCGCTTGCGCTCGACGAGCCCGACGACGGTCGCGACCGACAGCGCGTTCACCAGGAAGCAGACCGCCATGGCCGCCACGGCCACCAGCCACCCCGTCGCCGAGGTCGCGGCCGGCGAACCGAATGCGGTGTAGACCAGGACGCCCGCGCCCACCGCCAGGACGTACTGGCCGACGTTGAACGCGGCCTTGTAGACCTGGCGCCGCCGGAGGAGCTGTCCGGCCGCTCCGCCGGCGGCGACCGCGAAGAGAAGCACCGACGGGGACACGATCAGCAGCCCGGCCGTCCAGACCGCGTCCGTCATGGACATGTTGAACGTCTCGGTCTTGAACCGGACGTGGATCGGGAACTGCTCGAGCAGCGCGATGAGCAGCGAGAGCACCAGCCAGGACAGCGCGTCCCTGATCGACCAGTGCGCGACCGCCGATGCCTGCGTCGCAAGGACCAGGGTGCCCGCCGCGGTGACCGCGACGATGAGCCTCTTGACGGGTTGCGGAATGAAGGTCGTGGTTGCCACGGTCAGTTCCTTCTGCTCCTAGCTCCAGGAATTGCTGTCCCAGGCGTTGCTGTCCCACGAATTGCTGTCCCACGAGTTGCTGTCCCAGGCGTTCGCCTGCCAGCTGTTGGCCTGCCAGCTGTTCGCGTCCCAGTAGTTGGCGTCCCACGAGTTGGAGGACCACGAGTTCGCGGTCCACGGCCGGCCGAGCACGTCGATCTCGCCCTGCACCATCTCGACCTGGCCGTCGCCGTTCAGGTCGGCGTACACGTGCATGGAGCCGCGGCTTGCCTCCAACGACCCCAGGCCGGTGGATGGCGTCAGGCCGACGTTGGCCTTGCCGAACTGGCTCGGCCTGATCACGGCCCAGTAGGTCGCGGTGAGCGCGTTCACCAGACCCTGCCCGCCGCCGTTCCCCGCCAGGTACGGCATGGCCGTGCCCATCAGGAGCGCCTTGGCCTGGTTCGGGTTCAAGCTCGGTTTCGCCTGGAACATCAGGGCGGCGACGCCCGACACCACCGCGGCCGCCTGCGAGGTGCCCGTGCCCTTGAAGTAGGCCGAGCCGACGCGCGCGTCGCTGTGGTACGTGTCGATGGAGCTGCCGGGGTCGCGGAGCGACACGATCGTGACGCCGGGGGCGACCAGGTCGGGCTTGTCCAGCCCGTCCTGCGTCGGGCCGCGGCTCGAGAAGTTCATGACCTGGTCGTTCGTGTGGCCGAGCGTCCCGCCTCCGTCCATGGCTCCGACCGTGACGATGTAGGGGTCGTCGCCGGGCTTGTTGATCGTGCCGGGGGCCGGGCCGCGGTTGCCGGCGGCCGCGACGACCAGCACGCCGGAGTTCCACACCTGCTCGACCGCGTAGTCGAGCGGGTCCACGACGTAGGACTGCGTGGAGTCCGTGCCGAACGACAGGTTCAGCACGCGGATGTTGTACTGCGCCTTGTTGGCGATGACCCACTGTAGGCCGGCGATGACCACGGAGACGTCGGTCGATCCGTCGGCCGGTGCGACCTTCACGGAGACGAGGTTCGCGTCCGGAGCGACGCCGGTCCACTTCCCACCCGACTGCGCGCCGTTGCCGGCGATGATGCCGGCCATGTGCGTGCCGTGGCCGTAGCGGTCGACGCCGTCGGCCTCGTGCGTGAAGTCCACCGTCGTCAGGATGCGGTTGCCGAAGTCCGGCGACTGGATGATCCCCGTGTCCAGCACGGCGACCGTGACCCCGGTCCCGTCCCACTGCACCGAGGGGAGCTTGATGATCGACTGCCACAGCGTGTTCGGCGCCAAGGAGTCGAACTTGTTCATGTTGACGTCGCTCATGGTGACGCGGCCGTCGGACCACAGGTGCGACACCGACCGCGACATGGCCAGCGGGTTCAACGCCTTCGCCGGTAGCACTGCGGAGAATCCGCCCACGATGGGCAGCTCGTGGGTGACGCGGCCGCCGTTGGACCGCACCAGGCGCTCGGCGGTCTCGCTGGACGGGTTCGCCTCGCGCACGATGACCCGCACCTGGGCGGTGGGGTCCTGCGCGGCCAGCGCGACGAGGCTGGGGTCGGCGATCTGCTGCAGGCGGGTCGGCGCGGCGGAGGGGCGCGCAGCGAGCACCGCCACCCCGAGCATGAAGACGGCGAGCGACAACGCGATCGTCCGGTCGAGCTTCGTGCGGAGTGTCGCGATCTCCGCTGCCGTCGTGCTCAAGGTTCCCGTCACCTCCCACCGATACCCTGTTCTGGGGATCCCCCCAGGGATCGCAGTGTGCCGGTCGGCCCCACCCGAGCGCATCGGCCTGAAAGCCAAATCCCCACACGCTCCGGGGGAGCGGTCGCACCGACCAACGATGTAGGGCGGGATATCCCCGAGGTCGCGGCGCGAGCGCTACTGCTCGGGAATGGCCACCGCGCCGAGCGACGCGAGCAATTCGGCGGCGCGCGCCCGATCGTCTACGGCCGCTGCGGCATCGGACGCGCAGCGCGCGCGCCCCAGCAGGGCGTACGCCTCCTCCAGCGGATTCGCGTAGTCGTTCCAGCGGCGCGCCGCTTCGCCGAACAGGGCGCCTGCCTCGGCAATGCCGCCCCGGGCTTCCTCGACCGTCGCCCGGGCGGAGAGGAGATTGAGGGCGCCGCGCAGCGTGGCGCGGTCCTCGCCTCCGGCCGTCAGGTCCGCGACCAGGTCGTCCCGTCCCGCCCATAGCGCCAGGCGAACGATCTCGGCGAGCTGCGACATCCGCCATTCCCGTGCCGCGTCGCGCGTGACCTCGGTGAACTCCTCCAGGAACCGGCCGGCAGCGGCGACATCGCCCCGGACACAGGCGGT
Source organism: uncultured Actinomycetota bacterium (assembly GCA_963770955.1). Classification (GTDB taxonomy): domain Bacteria; phylum Actinomycetota; class UBA4738; order UBA4738; family UBA4738; genus DASPTB01. The sequence goes on along the minus strand of CAVYRK010000003.1, from coordinate 375,400 downwards.
GATGGCCCCCACCACCAGCGCCGGCGACAGGGCCTGCAGCTCGTCGATCGGCCGCGCCATGTCCAGGATCGCCCGCACCTCCGCTTCGCTCGGCGTCGCTCCCCGATGGACCGCGACCCGGGCCAGCATCGTGTGGGACGCGGACTCGACGGTCGCGTCCAGCAGTCCCGGGGGGGCGTCCAGCAGCTCGCGGCACCGTCGCTCGACGTCGGCCCACCGGCCGAGCTCGAAGAGCGAGGCGAGGCTGCCCGCTTTGGTCCACTGCCCCTGCGCCACCACGCCGCGCCGGTCGGCGATCGCGATGCCCTCCTCGTACTGGCCGATCGCGACCTTCGGGCCCTCGATGGCGGACATCCATTCCGCCAGGTAGTCGTTGGAGGTCACCACGTCCGAGCCGCTGCCCACTTCCTTGGACAGGGTGAGCGCCTCCCGCAAGTCGTCCAGTCCGAGGGGGTCTCCCGACGAGCACAGCGAGTCTCCGCGGATGTGCAGCGCCATGATGACGACGTCCTCGCGGCCCCATTCCCGTCCCATCGTCAGCGCGCGGTCCGCGAACTCGAGCGCGTTCGCGACGTGACCGGAGAACATCTCCTTCTCGGCCTCGTACGCGTACGCACGGGCGAGCACTGGGCTCGGTGGACCCTGCTCGAGGATGCGGACGGCCTCTCCCAGCACGTCGGCCGACCGCTTCGAGTCGCCCATCGCCGCCGCCTGTGAGGAGATGCGGATCATCGTGTCCGCCACCTCGCTCGGTTCGCCGACGCGCTGCATGATGGCGAGCGCCTCCTCGAATCCGTCCATCACGGTGGGCGAGTCCATCAGGCCCGAGCGCCGGCCGGTCAGCGCGAGCTGCGCCATCGCCTTCGCCTTCCACCGCGACCCGGGCTCGGCGATGTCCACGGCGCGCTGATACAGGGAGAAGGCCCGTCCGGCGTCGAGCCTGCCGGCCAGGTCCGCGGCGGCAAGCAGCCAGGTGACCGCGGGCTCGCGAGCGTCGCGGACGACGTCGGCCGCCCCGCTCGCCAGGCCCAGCTCGGCCGCCTCCCCGAAGTGCCGCGCCAGCCAGTCCGTTCGCTCCTCGACGAGGTCGTCGGCCGATCGCTCCAGCCAGCGGGCGGCCGCGAGGTGACGGGCCGCGCGCTGGGTCCTGGTGAGGCGCGTGTAGGCGACCTCCCTGATGAGGGAGTGCCCGAACGCGAGCTGCGGCTGGCCGGCGATGGACGAACCCGGCGTCTGCACGACGAGGCCGCGGCGCACGAGATCCGCCACGCCGTCCCGGACCGCGTCCTCCGGCATCCCGCTCAGCGCGACGAGCGCGCCGGGCCAGAACTCCGCGCCGACGACGGCCGCGTCCTGCACGAGCCGCCGCGGGCCCTCGGGGATCCCGTCCAGGCGGGCGGCGATGACGGCCTGCACCGTCTCGGGCATCGACTCCGAGAGCGTCTCGTCCATCCGCTCGCCGGCCATCCGGACGAACTCGAGCGCGTACAGGGGGTTGCCGCCGGATCGCTCCAGGAGCGCCTCGCGAACCGGCGCGGAGAATCGCGGCTGCGCACCGGGATCGGACAACAGCTCCTCGGTCTCCTGCCGCGTGAGCGGAGCGAGCCCGACCGATGTCGTGTTGACGCGGCCGGCGCCCCAGCGCGGGTTTCGCTCGAGCAGCTCGGGCCGCGCGGTGCACACGACGAGCACCGCGCGGCCCGTCATCGCGTCGGCCACCCGCTCGATCACGTCGAGGAGCACCTCGTCCGCCCAGTGGACGTCCTCCAGACGGAGAACGACCGGCCCCGAGGCGCCGACGGACGCCACGACGCGCGCCCATGCGTCGGCCACCTCGATCGCGGCGATCGTCGCCGCCGTCCCGCCCTCGTCGCCGGTCGCCGGAGCGCCCGCGATCGTCTGCAGCACCGACAGCAGCCGGCGCCCGTCCTCGTCGTCCTGCTGCAGGCCGGCGGCCAGCGACCGCAGCGCCTCCCGGATGGCCTCGGGGGCGTCCGCCGCGCCGCAGCCGGCGACCTCACGAACGACGTCGGCCGCCGGAGCGACGGTCACCGACTCGCCGTATGGGAGACAGCGCCCGGTCAGCCACCGCGCGCGACCTTCCGTGGCGGCGCGGACCTCGTCCACGAGCCGCGTCTTGCCCATGCCCGGGTCGCCGACGACGGTGACGAGGTGTCCCGTCGAGGACTCCACGACCCGGTCGAAGAGCTGTCCGAGCAGCCGCAGCTCGTGCCGCCGGCCCACGAACGCCGGCGCATCGGTGACGGCCGGCGCCGTTCGCCCGCCCAGGACGCGCCAGACCTGCAGCGGCTCCGCCTTCCCCTTGACCGTGGCCGGAGGAAGCGCCTCCACGTCGAACAGACCGCGCACGGCGCGCAGCGTCGACTCGCCGATCACCACCGAGCCGTGCGGCGCCAGTCCCTGCATGCGCGACGCGGTGTTGACCACGTCGCCGGCGACGGCCTCGCCCACCTGCGGCCCTTCGCCGAAGCTCACCATCGCCTCGCCCGTATTGACGGCGACCCGCACGGCCAGCCCCGGGTCGGTCCGTCGCAGCTCCTCCATCGAGACGAGCACGCTGAGCGCGGCCCGCACCGCCCGCTCGGGGTCGTCGTCGTGCGCGACGGGCGCGCCGAACACCCCCATCACGGCATCGCCGATGAACTTGTCGAGCGTGCCGCCGAACCGTTCGATGTCGGCCTTGGCCCGCGCGTGGAAGGGCAGCAGCGTCCGCCGCACGTCCTCCGGGTCGGCGCGATCGGATCGCTCGGTGAACCCGACCAGGTCCACGAACAGGATGGACACGATGCGGCGTTCCTCGCGCGGCGTCGAGGGGCCGGCGGCACCGGGAGCGCCGGCCGCCGCGACGGGGGCTCCGCAGGCCGAGCAGAACTTGGCCGTCGCCGACAGCGGTCCGCCGCACGCCGCGCACCGGAGCGTCAGCGCCGATCCGCACTCCAGACAGAAGCGCGCGTGCGGCGGGTTGTCCGTGCCGCACGCCGGGCAGGAGTTCACCCGAGCAGTCTATGAGCAGCCCGGGAGGTAGCATCCCGGCCATGGAGCCTTCGGGCACGGCGCGTCCGGTCGTGGTCGTCACGGACGACGCCGACGCGGACGAGCGGGCGGCGATCCTCGCCGAGCTGGGCGGCGTGGCGGAGGTCCGGTTCCTGCACGACGCGGGCGGCGACGATCGGGGCGGGACCCTGGCGGACGCGCAGGTTCTGCTGGGGTGGAACATGACGGCCGACCTCACCCCGCAGGAGCTCGAGCCGCTCAGGTCCGTTCGCCTGATCCAGCTGCTGAGCGCCGGCGCCGACGGCATCGACTTCGGCGTGCTGCCGCGCGGCGCGACGGTCGCGGCGAACGTCGGCGCGTACGCGCTGCCGATGGCCGAGTTCACCGCCGGCATGGCGCTCGCTTTGGCGAAACGGTTGCGCGAGAACCATGCCGAGCTGGCACGGGGAATGTATCCGCGTAACCCGGAGACCGCCGAGCTGCGCGGCGGCGTCGCGGCCATCATCGGGTTCGGCGGCATCGGGCGCGCGTGCGCCGACCTGTTCCGCGCGATGGGGATGCGCATCCACGCCGTGAACACGTCCGGGAAGACGGACGCGGACGTCGAGTTCGTGGGGACGCTCGCCGACCTGGAGACGTGTCCTGCGCGCCGCCGACGTCGCGGTGATCGCGATCCCGCTCACGATCGAGTCCCGCGGCCTGCTCGGCGCACGCGAGCTGTCGTGGATGAAGCCCACCGCGATCCTGATCAACGTCGCCCGCGCGGCGATCGTGGACGAGGCGGCGCTCTACGAGCACCTGGCCGCCACGCCCACGTTCTCCGCCGGGATCGACGTCTGGTGGGACGAGCCGCCCCGCGGGAGCGAGTTCCGTCCGCGGTTCGCCTTTCTCGAGTTGCCGAACGTCCTGGGTTCGCCGCACAACTCGGGGATCGTTCCGGGAATGGCGAAGCGGGCCGCGGCTGCCGCGGCCCGCAACGTCGCGCGGTTCCTCGGGGGCGAGCCGCCCTCGGGCGTGCAGCGGCCCGAGGACTACTCCCCTTCCGCCAGGATCGAGTAGACGCGCTTGCGCGCGTCGGCGAGCACGGCCTGCGCCTTCTCCACCTGCTCGGGTGTCCCGGTCTCGGCGACCTGCTTGATCGCCCCGAGGAGCTGGAAGACCCCGCGGCGGAGATCGACGGTCGCCGGGTCGGCGCCGCTGGTGTACTCCTCCCACGGAGCGGCCGACGAGGACCGCTGCGCGGCCTCGGCCGTCCCCTGGTCGGTCAGGCTGTACTGCTTGCGGCCCTCGGATTCCTCGACCGACACCAGCCCCTCGTCCTCGAGCAGCTGCAGCGTGGGGTAGATCGAGCCGGGGCTCGCTTCCCACATCCCGCCGGTCCGCTCGCTGAGCTCGCGGATCACCTCGTAGCCGTGCATCGGCCGCTCGGCGAGCAGGGCGAGGATCGCCGCGCGCACGTCGCCGCGCCGAGCACGGCCCCCGTGGCGGCGGTGGCCCCGCCAGTGCCCGCCGAACGGCGGGCCCCACGGACCGCGCCTGCCTCTCGCCTCCCAGTCCTCTTTGGTGTGTTGCATGGTCGAGCTCCTCTCTCGTTGGGTGGGTTGCATTCCGTTCGCGAAAAGAGTATCGCGATATATCGCGAGCTGTCAAGTCATGTCGCCCGGAGGATCCTTTCACCGGCCCCTTCCGGGGCGCAGAATCCGCCCGGACGCGGGGGCACCCGCGGGAGGGGGTTGGGCATCGTGAGCGCGCATGCCGCGCTTCCGGAGATGGGTCCTGCTCCGCATCACTCCGCCGACCTGGGGCGGCGCATCCGGTTCGTCCTCTACACCGTCGATCCTCGTCGCGCTGATCTGCCTGGCTGCATCGTTCTTCAGCCCTGGGAGCGGCGGGCACCGTGGGCACCGGGCGCGCTCGTCGGCCCACGCCGCCTCGCGGGCGTCGATCGTCGAGATCGGACCCATGGCGAGGACGGCCGCGCAGCACGAGGGCACGGAATAGGCCGTCCCACGGCCGGGGTTGTCAATCCCCGATCGCCCGGTACGGTCGGAGCCTCCGTTCCACGACAGCAGGGGGGAACTCAGCCCATGTCCGTGAACCAGAATCCCGCACAGCCCGAGGTCGCCGCGGGCACCCACGACCACATCCATCCGGGGTTGGCCCTGCTGGTCATCGCCGGCGCTCAGCTGATGATCGTGCTGGATGCCACGATCGTGAACATCGCGCTGCCGAGCATGCAGCGGGCGCTGCACTTCTCGGCGACGAACCTCTCCTGGGTCCTGAACGCGTACACGCTCGCGTTCGGCGGCCTGCTCCTGCTGGGTGGCCGGAGCGGTGACCTCTTCGGCCGCCGGCGGATGTTCATCACCGGCATCCTGATCTTCGCGGGCGCGAGCCTGGCCGGCGGGTTCGCGACGACCGCGGCCTGGCTGTTGGTCTGCCGGGTCCTGCAGGGCGTCGGCGGGGCGATCGCGTCGCCGACCGCCCTGGCGCTGGTGACGAACACGTTCCCGGAGGGTCCGGAGCGCAACCGCGCGTTCGGCGTCTACGCGGCGGTCTCCGGCGCCGGCGCCGCGATCGGGTTGATCCTTGGCGGCGTGCTGACGGAGTACCTGTCGTGGCGGTGGGTGCTGTTCGTGAACGTGCCGATCGGCGTGGCGCTCGCAATCGCGACCCCCTTCGTGCTGCCGGAGAGCAAGCGAACCGATGGGGCACCTGGACCTGCCCGGCGCGATCACGTCCACGGTCGGCGTGTCGAGCCTGGTGTTCGGCCTGATCCACGCGGCATCCGACGGCTGGAGCGACCCGTTGACGCTCGCGCGCCCTGGCCCTGTCGGCCGTGATGATCGTCGTCTTCCTCTTCATCGAAGCCCACAGCCCGCAGCCGCTGATGCCGTTGCGCCTGTTCTCCGATCGCAACCGCGACGCGAGCTACGTCGTGATGCTGGCTACGGGCGCGGCGCTGTTCAGCATGTTCTTCTTCCTGACGCAGTTCGTGCAGGAGATCCTGGGGTACAGCCCGATCCAGGCCGGGTTCGCGTTCCTGCCCGTGAGCGCCGTCATCGTCGTCTCGGCGCAGATCGCCAGCCGCGACGATCGCGAGGACCGGCGCGCGGCCGCTGGTGATCTTCGGGTCGATCCTCATGGGGCTCGCGCTGCTCTGGCTGTCCACCATCGACGCCACGTCCGGGTACGTCACGCTGCTCCTGCCGTGCATGATCGTGATGGCGTTCGGGCTGGGATTCATCTTCGTGCCGATCACGCTGACCGCCGTGTCCGGCGTGGAGCCGCGCGACTCGGGCATCGCGTCGGCGATGCTGAACGTCACCCAGCAGATCGGCGGGACGATCGGCCTCGCGGCGCTGGTGACGGTGTTCTCGACCGCGCTCACCAGCTTCATCACGAAGGCGGTAGCGGCCCTCGCAGCCTCGGGCAGCCCGCCCAGCGCCCAGCAGGTGGGACAGATCAGGCTGGACGGGCTCGCGCACGGATGGGCGACGGGGTTCCGCGCGGCGGTGGTGTTCGCCGCGATCGCGCTCGTCGCGGCAATCGTCGGGGTGAAGGCGGAGCCCGTGGACCCGCAGGCTCAGGGCTCGGCGCAGGCCGTCCCGGCGACCTAGCGCTTCCCCAGACAGCGTTTGGGGGCCGCTCGCGCGGCCCCCAACGCCCAACTCCGACCCGGGTCGCGGTCCCGGGACGGGCTGCCGCTCAGCCTGCCGTGATCGATCCGAAGAGCCCGTGGCTCTCCTCGTCCGGCCCGGAGGTGAAGTACAGCGAGTTCGTCGGGCCCGCGGCGGCACCGTTGCCGAACTCCAACGCCCAGAGGCCGTCGATCTTCACCGGCTTGCCGTTGTCCATCCGCAGCTTTCCGGCGTAGTTCCAGGCACCGCCGGACCACCGGAAGGCGTTCACCTTTCCGTTGCCGAAGTTGCCCACCAGCAGGTCGCCGCTCGCCGGTCCGAAGTCGGCCGGCGCCATCGCGAGGCCCCACGGGGAGTTGAGGGCGCCGTGCGTGGCGACGCGCCCCATGAGGTTGCCCATGGCGTCGTACTCGTCGACGAACCCGTGGCCGTGGCCGGCCACGTCGTCACCGGTCGGGCCGACCTTCGCGTACGTCACGAAGATGTTCCCGCCGATGTTCTGGATCCCGAACGGCGCGTACGACTTCGGGATGGCAGTGTCGACGAACATGCCCTTGGTGTGCACCCGCTGCTTCATGCCGTTGAACACGTCGACGCGCCGGTTGTGGAAGTCGGTCGCGTACAGGAAGTTGCCCTGGGCCGTCGAGGCGATGGCCAGGCCCTTGTACTCGGCGTCGACGTTGGAGCGGTCGATGATCACGAACGCCTTCGTCGACGGCGGCGGCGGCGGCACCGCCGGGTTCCACCCGAGGATGGTGCCGCTCTCGGTCGCGAACAGGAACACGGACGGTCCGTGATCCGATCCGTGCTTCACGACGAAGTCGGTGCTGCCGTTGAACACGGTGCCCGTCGGCGCGCCCTTCACCTTGACGACCAGCGGCACGATCGAGCCGTCGCCCATGTAGAGGGTCGACGTGTCCGTCCCGTTGTTGGCCGACCACCAGGGCGACGTGGAGCTGGCGGTCAGCCCCCAGGCATTCACCAGGTTCTTGTCGCGGGTCGGGGCCACGCCCTTCTGGTCGGAGACCAGTGGGGTCACCGTGTAGCCCATGAGCTTGGCGGTCCGGGCGCCGGAAGAACTTGCGCCCAGGGTCAAGAGGGCGACCATCACCACCCCGACCAGGAGGGACGAACGGAAAATGGCTCTGCGCATGGAGCCTCCCTTCGTGTGGGGCCTACCCCTCCAGGCCCGAACTTCCCCTCGCCGGCGGCCGAGGATGCCGCAGGCGCGAACGGAGGTACTACGGGGCGACCCCGGAGCGGGATTGCGGGACGGGGGAGGGGGGAAGGCACGACAGGACCGCCATCCGGCCCGGCCGCCCGCTCGTAGTAGGAGATACCCGCCGCTGAGCAGCGGAGAGCGACCAGCAGGGGGAAGCATGAGAACGTTCCGGATCGCTGCGATCGTTGCCGCGTTCGTGCTGGTCGGCGCCCTCGCCGGACCGGCCATGGGGGCCGGCGCCGCGCCCGGCCGCGCCGGCAAGACCGTTGCGTGGCCGCAGTTCCGCTTCAACGATCGGCACACGGGCGTCAACCGCTTCGAGAGCACCATCGGGAAGAAGAACGTGAAGTTCCTGTCGCCGTCGTGGCAGGCGCAGCTCGGAGACCTGGTCGACTTCTCGTCGCCCGTGGTCGTGAACGGCGTCGTGTACATCGGATCGAGCGACGGCACGTTGTGGGCGTACCCGGCCGACGGCTGCGGCATGGTTCTGTGCACCACACCGCTGTGGCAGTCGAGCAGCCTGGCGGCGATCCGCGACACGCCCACGGTTGCGAACGGGTTCGTCTACGTTGGCTCGCAGACGAACGCCAGCTCCAACAACGGCAAGCTCGACGTCTTCTCCGCGGACGGGTGCGGGCAGGCCGTGTGCCGCCCGCTGTGGCAGGGTCTCGCCGGGCCGGACTCGATCCTGTCCTCCTCTCCGACCGTCTCCGGCGGACTGGTGTACGTCGGGACGTTCGGCCACACGCTGTTCGTGTTCGACGCCAACGGATGCGGCCAGAAGAAGTGCCGGCCACTGTGGACGGCCGCGACCGGCGGGTCCATCGAGTCGACGCCGACGGTCGGCGACGGCGTCGTGTACGTGGGATCGGACGACGGGAAGCTCTACGCGTTCGACGCGAACGGATGCGGCATGAAGCAGTGTCAGCCGCTGTGGACCGGCGACCTGGGCAGCCCGGTGTTCGAGTCCTCCCCGGCGCTCGCGAACGGCATGGTGTACATCGGCTCGCAGCACGACCTGGCGGCGTTCGCGGCGGGCGGTTGCGGCCGGACGACGTGCGACCCCGTGTGGCAGGCGCCGAACGGCGGCGAGTTCTACGGCGGGTCGCCGGCCGTCACCGCGACGCGGGTCTACATCGGCCTGGAGACCGGGATCGCCGTCTTCGACGCGAACGGGTGCGGCCAGGCCGACTGCGATCCGCTGTGGACCGGCTTCGGCTCCGGCTTCCAGGCGGCCGTCGTGTCCTCGCCGACCGTCGCGAACGGCGTCGTCTACGCCGGGCGGAACACGGGCGAGGTCCTCGCCTGGAAGGCCGGGGGGTGCGGGTCCTCGTTCTGCACCGAGATCTGGAAGGGGCTGACCAACGACCCCATCGTCAGCTCGTCCCCGACCGTCGTGAACGGGAAGCTCTACATCGGGAGCGCGGACGACTCCTTCCCGGAGAACATCTCGGGCCGGATCTTCGTCTGGGAGCTGCCGTAGCCGGGTCGGCGCCTGGAGGGTAGTCACCGGGCCTGGAAACGCGGGACAATCCCAGCCGACGCGCACCCGAGGGCGGGCCCGGGGCGCGCCGGGCCGGCAGGCGTCCGGCCACCGGCCAGGGGGAGCCTCGGGATGCGCGACCTGTTTCGCCGACCCACCGCACGCCTGTGCGCGCTGCTCGCGGTTGCCCTGGTGCTGGCCTCGGGCGTTGCGGCCCAACCCATCCCGGCGGCCGCCGCCGGCGCTGCCACGCCGCGAGCGGCCACCGTCCCGTCCCTGCCGGCCGCGGTGGTGGCGGCCGCCGAGCACACGCCCGGCATGGTCGTGCGCCGCGCGCCGGGTCTCGTCGTCCGCGCGATCACCGTCCCCCCGGCGGTGCGAGCCGCCGACCCATCCGTCCCTGCGAACGTGTGGCGCGTGCGCGTCGCCGGCCGCTTCCCGCCCCGGGCCCTGCGGTACATCGTCTCGGCCGGCGGCCACGCGGTCGGGTACGGCACGCCGAGCTTCCACATGAACGCGGCGGTCGCGGTGACGGCCGACCCGGCCGTGGTCACCGACGCGGTGACGGCACGGTACGAGGGCGCGGACGAGGCGGCGGTGCCCGGAACGGCGGGCGACGCTCCGACCGCGGCGCAGGCGGCGCGATCGCTTGCGGCCCGCCTGGGCGACGGCGCGCACCCGACCCTGGATGTCGCCCGTCGGCTGTACAGCCTGGGCGATCAGGCCTACCAGCCGCCCGGCATCCAGGGGAAGGTCGAGCTCGCCGGCGACGTCCACTACCCGAAGGACCTGACCCAGGGCCCCTACCCGCTCGTCCTGTTCCTGCACGGCAACCACGCGTCCTGCTACAAGGGGGACAAGGCCGGATACCGGTGGCCGTGCCCGCCCGGCTGGACGCCGATGCCCAACGACATCGGCTACGACTACATGGCCGAGCGGCTGGCGAGCTACGGCTACATCGTCGTCTCGGTGAGCGGGAACGGCGTGAACGTGCTGGGCAACCAGCTCCCCGACACCGGCATGCGCCAGCGCGGCTACCTGCTGCGGCGACACCTGGACCTGTGGCACAAGTGGAGCACGATCGGCCACGGGCCGTTCGGCACCCGGTTCGTCGGCGCGGTCGACATGTCGCGCATCGGCGTCATGGGCCACTCGCGCGGCGGCGAGGGCGCCATCCGCCTGGTGATCGTCGACCGGAAGAGCCGGCGACCCGTACGGGATCGACGCGGTGCTGCCGCTCGCGCCGGTCGACTTCGACCGGAAGACGGTGAACGACATCCCGATGGCGGTCATCCTCCCGTACTGCGACGGCGACGTGTCCGACCTGGAGGGCATGCACTACTTCGACGACGCGCGCTACCGCAAGCCGGGCGACCCGACGCCCAAGGCGACCGTCACCGTCATGGGCGCCAACCACAACTTCTTCAACACGGTGTGGACGCCGAGCTACGGCTACCCCGGCGCGTTCGACGACGGCCTGGAGGGATGTCCCGGACGCATCTCCTCGAAGGAGCAGCGGACGGCCGGACGCGTGTTCGTCGTGCGACTTCTTCCGGCGGTACGTCGGAGGGACGCTCACGCTGGACGACATCTGGACGGGCGCCAGGACGCCGGCCGAGATCGCCCCCGTGCAGGCGATCGTCACGTACATGGCGCCGGACGTCCCGGATCAGCGGAAGGATCTGGACCGGTTCACGCACGCCGGGACATGGCTCACGTGGACGAGCTCGGCGGTAGCGGTCTACCTCAACAACCAGCTGGTCTTCGGTCGGTGGTGCGCCGAGACGACGGCGAGCCCGTGCGTCCCCGGCCGGTACCGCGAGACGGACGTCCACCTGCCGGGGCTTCCGCAGGCGGTCCTCGGGTGGGCGAACTGCGGCGGGGAGCATCCGGTTCGACATCCCGCCGGGCCGGGGCGACGTCCACGGGTTCGACGTGCTGCAGTTCCGCGTCGCGGTCAACCCCGGCTACCAGGCCAACACCGGGGTGGCCGTCCAGGACCTGGTGGTGGAGCTGCGCGACGGCATCCGGCGACGTGGCGCAGGTGGCGGCCTCGAGCGTGCCCAACGTGGCGCTCACCTACCCGCCGGGTCTCCCGGCGGGCCACTTCATCCTGAACCAGATCCGCTTCCCGCTGTCATCGTTCACGGGCGTGGACCTGGCCAACGTGACGGAGGTCCGGGTGATCTTCAGCAAGACGGACCGCGGCGTGATCGACGTGTCCGACCTGGCGTTCACCCGCGGAGCCCGATCCTAGGAAGCGGAATGCCACCGCCCCGTAGGCTGTTCCTAGCCGGGTAGCTCTTCCGAGCCGAAGGAGACGTGAGATGCCAGCCGTAACCGTCGAGAACACCCTGGCGCTGCCCAGGATCGCCGAGCCGGACCCGGCCGTGGTCCCGGAGCGGCCCGTTCGGTCGATCACGACCGCGCCCCGCGGCTTCGAGGGCGAGGGCTTCCCCGTGCGCCGCGCGTTCGGCGGCGGCGTGACCATGGACGACATCGACCCGTTCGTGCACATGGACCAGATGGGCGAGGTCGACTACGCGCCGGGCGAACCGAAGGGCACGCCCTGGCACCCGCACCGGGGCTTCGAGACCGTCACGTACATCATCGACGGCATCTTCGAGCACCAGGACTCGAACGGCGGCGGCGGCGTCATCACCAACGGCGACACGCAGTGGATGACGGCCGGCGTCGGGCATCCTGCACATCGAGACGCCGCCCGAGCACCTGGTGGTGTCCGGCGGGCTGTTCCACGGCATCCAGCTGTGGGTGAACCTGCCGGCCGAGCAGAAGTGGAACCCGCCGCGCTACCAGGACATCCGAGCGCCGCGAGGCGAAGCTGCTCACGTCGCCGGACGGCGGCGCGCTGGTGCGCGTCATCGCCGGCGAGATCGCCGGCCACGAGGGACCCGGCGATCACGTACACGCCGATCACGCTGGCGCACGCCACGCTCAGCTCCGGCGCGCGGCTCGTGCTGCCGTGGCGGCCGGACTTCAACGCGCTCGTCTACGTGCTGGCCGGCCGCGGGACGGTCGGTCCCGAGCGCAGGCCGGTGCGAGACCGGGCAGCTGGCGGCGTTCGGGCCCGGGCGGCTCGCTCGGCGCTGGCGGCGGACGAGCAGCAGGACGGCCACACGCCGAACCTCGACGTGCTGATCCTGGGCGGCCTGCCGATCCGCGAGCCGGTGGTGCACTACGGGCCGTTCGTGATGAACACCCGCGAGGAGATCATCCAGGCGCTCGACGGACTACCAGGCGGGGCGGCTGGGGCAGATTCCCGGCCGAGCACATGCCGCACCGCCACGAGGGCGACGCCGACCTGACGGACGGGACGGCGATCAGGAGTGAAGCTCGAGGCGCGGTCGAACGACCGTCAGGTCGCGCGCATGCGGTTGTTCCGCGGCTGGTGCTCGACCTCCGCGAGCCCGAGCCGCTCCATCACCGGCGGCACGTAGTTCGCGAAGCGACCGCGCAGGCCCTTCTTCATCCCGTACCAACCCGCCGACGGGGTTGTCCGGCGATCGTGCCCACGCCTCGACCGTGCCGTCGGCGGCCGGCTTCTGCTCGTCGGCGCTGCCCGAGCGGCATCCAGTCGCCGTGCGTCTTCAGCATCGCGTGCAGGTCGTCCAGGCGCGCAGCTGATACTTCAGCTGCGTCGTACCCACCTGGACGACGAGCGCCGGCGGGTCGTGCTCCTCGTCGCGGTAGGCCGTGTACTGCGACGATCCGGGCGGCGTGGAGAGCGTCCACGGGCTCGGCCTGGGTCCCCTCGATCCGTCGTCCCCGGCCTTCTTCACGTGCGGCATGGCGACCTCTCTCTGGGTGGATGATCGGCCCGCCTCGTCGCGGAGCCGTCGTTCGAGTATTCCGGGACCGTCCCGGGACCGCAACCGGCCGCCCGCGGACTCAGCCGACGGGCTCGAGCACGATGACCGGGATGTCGCGGATGCCCTTGGTCTTCTCCTCGTACTCCGCGAACCCGTGGTAGCGCTCCTTCTGTGTGGTCCAGATTCGGTCGCGCTCCTCGCCCTTCGCCTCGCGGGCGACGACGTCGAACGAGTCGGTCCCCACCTCGACGCTTGCCTTCGGGTTCGCCAGCAGGTTGTGGTACCAGTCGGGGTTCTGCGGGTGGCCGCCCTTGGACGCGAAGATCGCGTAGCCGTTGTCGAGCTTCTGGTAGGCCACCGGGTTCACGCGCTCGGTGCCGGTCTTCGCGCCTGTGTGGTGCACCAGCAGGATGGGCATCCCTTCGAACATCCCCCCGACCTTGCCCTCGTTGGCGCGGAACTCCTCGATGATCTTCCGGTTCCAATCCTCGCGTTCGGCCATGGCTCCTCCTTCTGTCTCCGGACCGGGGCGACTGCGAAGGGAAACGCTCCCTCCGGTTCCCTCATTCCCCCTGATAGGTTCTCGCGAACACCGCCTCTGGGGGACCGGATGAAGACCGTGCTCTGCTACGGCGACTCGAACACGTGGGGCTACCTGGCCCCCGACGGCGAGCGTCTCGGCAGGTGGGAGCGCTGGCCCGGCGTCCTGCAGCGAGCGCTCGGGGACGACGTCCACGTCGTCGAGGCCGGGCTGAACGGGCGGACCACCGTGTTCGACGTGCCCGAGGATCCGGATCGGAACGGCCTGGCCTTCCTGCCGGCCACGCTGGAGACGCACGCGCCGGTCGACGTGCTGCTGCTGTTCCTGGGCGTGAACGACTTCTTCCTTCCCTTCCAGGTAACGGCGTGGCGCGTCGCGCACGCGGTCGGCGCCCTGGTCGACTCGGCGCGCGGCAGCACGTGGGGACCCGGTGGCGGTCCTCCGGCGGTCGTGGTGCTCAGCCCGCCTCCGTTCGGCGACCTCGGCGCGGACCGCGCATCGAGTCCGCACGGGGAGGAGGAGAGCGGGCTCCTGAGCGACGCGATGCGACAGATGGCGGCCGAGCACGAGTGCGAGGTGGTCGACCTCGCGGGCCACGCCGCGTTCGCCGTTCCCGACGGGATCCATTTCGACGCGGACGGGCATCGCGCGATCGGAGCGCTCGTGGCCGATCGCCTTCGGCGTCCTGGTGTCGGCATGAGCACGCCGCTCAACGCCCGTGCCGACCGGCTGTCGGTCTCGATCTTCGACCTCGTGCACTACCCGTTCGAAACCGATCCGGCAGCGTTCGATCCCGCGCGCGCCCGGCGCGTCTACGACGAGCACATCGAGGAATGGACGGAGGCCGAGCGGCTGGGCTTCGACGCGGTGTTCCTGACCGAGCACCACTTCACGGCGTACAACCTGATGCCGTCGCCGAACGTGATGCTGGCGGCGCTGGCGGCACGGACGCGCGACATCCGCCTGGGCACGATGATCAACGTGGTCCCGTTTCACCAGCCGCTGCGGCTGGCGGAGGAGGGCGCGATGCTCGACGTGCTCTCCGGCGGGAGGCTCGAGTACGGCGTCGGCCGCGGCATCGACTTCCAGGAAGTGATGAAGCTCGGCATGGACTTCGACGAGCTGCGCCCGCGGTTCGAGGAGGGCGTCGACGTCATCCTGAAGGCCTGGACGCGGACGTCGTTCGCGCACGAGGGCACGTTCCACCGGATCGGCGAGACGGCGATCTATCCGCGGCCGATCCAGCGGCCGCACCCACCCGTGTGGGTCGCGGCCGAGAGCCCGGCGACGATCGAGTGGACGGCCGGACACGGATTCGGGATGGCGACGATCTTCCTGCCGACCCAGATGGTCGCGGAGAAGAAAGCGTTCTACCTGGAGGCGGGCGCGACGGCCGGGCAGGCGGTCGGCGCCGGCCACTTCATGCTCGTCCGCAACGTGTACGTCGCGCCCACCGACGAGGAGGCGATGGCCGACGCCGAACCGGCGCTGACGCACATGCTGATCCTGTTCAAGGACGCGGCCGTGCCGCCGGACCTCTCGTTGCTGCCCGACAGCTACGCGTTCCACCGCGAGGCGTTCCGGGCGTTCGAGGAGCCGCCCGAGAGCTTCGACGACGTGGTCGGAGCGGGGCTCGTGCTGTGCGGCTCGCCGGAGACCGTCCGCCGGCAGCTCCGGGAGCAGATCGACGCGGTCGGCCTCCGGCAGGTGTGCCTGCTGTTCGCCTTCGGGAACCTGCCCCACGAGAAGGTGATGCGCTCGCTGCGCCTGTTCGCCTCGGAGGTCATGCCGGCGTTGCGTCCCTAGCGGGTCGTCGCGAGGTCGTGTGCGGATCAGGTGTCGAGGCTGAGCAGGTACTCCTCGATGGCGTCGCCGCCGGTAACGTCCGGCGGGAGGGTGCCCTCGCCGATCACGGTGAAGCCGCACTTCTCCAGGACGCGACGGGACGCGACGTTGTGTTTCGCCACGCGCGCGTGCAGCGGACGTTGCCGGTCGAAGGCGAGGTACTTGTCGAGCGCCCGGGTCGCGACGCCCCGGCCCCAGAACTCCGCGCCGATCCAGTATCCGACCAGGCGCTCGCCGTCGCCGTCCCAGCTGACGACGTTGCCGGCGACCCGGCCGTCGACCAGGACGGTCTGCGTCTTGTTGGTGGAATCGGCCAGCACCTTTGCCCAGTGCTCCATGAACGCGTCCCGGTCGCGCGCGGCGACGGCCGCCATGCGGTTCGAGTCTGGGTTCCGCTGGTTCTCGAAGAAGATGGGCAGGTCGCTCGCGGTCACGTCCCGCAGGACCACGTAGGAGGTGGGCGAGCTCACTTGAGATTCGGCCATGTCGCGAGCCTAGTACGGTCGCGCCCGTCGGGCACACGGGAAAGCTGGGCGGCTGATGGACGCGGAGACGTTGACGAGCGAGCGGCTGGCGCTGACGCCGTTGGTGCCGGAGGACGCCGGCGAGATGGCGGAGGTGCTGGCCGACGAGTCGCTGTACGAGTTCACGGGCGGGGCGCCGGTGGACGCCTCCCAGCTGCGAGCGCGCTACGAGCGGTTGACGGCCGGGTCCGGGCTGGCGGACGAGACGTGGCTCAACTGGGTGGTCCGCCGCCGGAGCGACGGTCGGCCGGTGGGCACCGTGCAGGCGACGGTCATCGATCGGGAGGGCGCCCGCACCGCGTGGGTCGCGTGGGTGGTCGGCGTGCCGTGGCAGGGACGGGGGTTCGCAACGGAGGCCGCTCGGGCACTCGTAGCATGGCTCGGCCGGCAGGTGGTGAGCGAGGTGCTCGCGGCCGTGCATCCCGGGCATCTCGCATCGGAGCGGGTGGCGGCTCGGGCGGGCCTCGCCCCCACCGACCGGATCGTCGACGGAGAGCGCGTCTGGCAGCTCGAGCTCGAGCCGAGCAGGTAGGGCTCTCACGCGGGCCGTCATACTCTCCGGCGTGGAGCCCGGCCGCGAGCGGAACGCAGCGTGATCTACGGGCTGATCGCGGCCGTCATGTGGGGGACCGCCGCCGTCACCGCCACGTTCGCGACGCGCAAGGCAGGAACGTTCATCACCCTGGTGGTCGGGCAGGGCGTCGGGATCGTCATCCTGCTGGTCATGCTGGCCGTCATCCGTCCGTCGTTCGCGGACGTGAGCGGCGGCGATCTGCTGGCGCTGATCGGGACCGGACTGATCGGGCTCGTCGGCTACGTGACGTTCTACCGTGCGCTCGAGCTCGGGCCAATCGGAGTGGTGAGCGCGATCGGCGCGACCTACGGGGGCGTCACCGCGATCCTCGCGTTCGTCCTGTTGAGTGAGCGGCTGGGCCTGGCGGGGACGACCGGCGTCGCACTGTCGGTGATCGGCGTGACGATGGCGGCGGCGCGATCGGCACGCGAGCCGGAGATGATCGCGCTGCCGGCCGGCGAGCCGGCTGCCCCGATCGCGCCGCCGCCCGCGACCGTGGACCCGCACGGACGGGCCGGCATCCCGCTCGCGCTTGGGTCGGCCCTCTCATACGGATTCGGAGGCTTCCTCCTGGGCTACTTCTCCGGCCGCTTCGGATGGTTCGAGGCCGCGTTCGTCGCGCGCATGGCCGCGATGGTCGCGCTCTTGGCGGCCGTGCCCTTCCTCGGGCGGCCGGCCGCGTGGCGAGGGACCGGGTCCGGCGTCGCGTGGGCCGCCGCCGCGGGCGTGACGGACATCGTCGGGGTGCTGGCCTTCGCCCGCGGCGGCGCCGCCGGCCAGGTCGCCGTCACCGCCGCGGTCTCGAGCGTCTACCCCGTCCTCCCGGTCGTCGCCGGCCTGGCGCTGTTCGGTGAGCGCCTGGACCGGCGCCAGGGCTTCGGCGTCGGGCTGATCATCGTGGGCCTGATCCTGCTGGGCGACGCCGCGACGTAGGCGCGCCGCACCGGCCCGCGCCGCGCGCTACTGACGCGCGATGCTCGGAGCCCCGCCCCGCAGGACGTACTTCTGGATCTTCCCGGTGGCCGTCTTCGGAAGCTCGTCCACGAACCTCACCCCGTGCGGCGCCTTGAAGTGGGCCAACCGGTCCCGCACGAACGCGATCAGCTCGTCCTCCGTGCACGTGGCGCCGTCCCTCTTGACCACGAACGCGTACGGCGCCTCGCCCCACTTCTCGTGCGGAAGCCCGACGATGGCGGCCTCCTGGACCCCCGGGTGCCGCAGCAAGCACCCCTCGACCTCGACCGACGAGATGTTCTCGCCGCCGCTGATGATGACGTCCTTCAGGCGGTCGCGGACCTCGACGTAGCCGTCGGGATGGATCACGGCGGCATCGCCGGTGTGGAACCACCCGTCGCCCATCGCCCGGTCGGTCGCCTCGGGGTCGTTGTAGTAGCCCTTCATGACGACGTTGCCGCGCACCACGATCTCGCCGAGCGTCTGCCCGTCCCACGGGACGTCCTCGCCGTCGTCGCCGTGCACGGTCAGCTCGCCGGACGTCATCAGCTCGACACCCTGCCGCGCCTTGATCACCGCGCGCTCCTCGGGCGAGAGCTTGTCGTGAGCCGGCCGGGGCTCGCAGACGGTGATGAACGGGGCGGTCTCCGTGAGGCCGTAGACCTGGGTGACCTCCCACCCGAGCTCGCCTTCCAGGCGCTCGATGGTCGCGGCGGCCGGCGGCGCGCCGGCCGTCACGACGTGCACGCCCGGCCGGACCGTCCCCCGCGCCTCCGCCGGCGCGTTCGCCAGCCCGATCAGCACCGTGGGCGCCGCGCACAGCCAGCTCACGTCCTCGCGGCGGATCAGCTCGAACACACGCGCCGGCTCGACCTTGCGCAGGCAGACGTGCGTCCCGCCCGCGGCCGTCACCTGCCACGTGTACGTCCACCCGTTCGCGTGGAACATCGGGAGCGTCCACAGGTACCGCTCCTCCGGGCGGATCGGCAGGTGCACCTGGGTGCCGATGACGTTCATCGCCGCGTTGCGGTGCGTGATCATGACGCCCTTCGGGCGGGCGGTCGTGCCGCTGGTGTAGTTGATGGTGAGCAGGTCCGTCTCTTCGATCGCCGGGCGCTCCGGATTTGGTTCGGCGCCGGCGAGCGCTTCCTCGTAGTCGATCCACCCGTCCCGCGGGCCGCCCTCCAACGCGACGAAGCGCTGGACGCCTTTCACCTCGTCGCGGATGCCGTCCACCGCGTCCAGGTAGTCGCTGTGCGCGCACACGACGGTGGCGCCCGAGTGGTTCAGGATGTACGCGAAGTCGTCCGCCGTGAGCCGGTAGTTGATCGGAACCAGGACCGCCCCGATCTGCGGCACCGCGTAGAACTGCTCGAGCTGCGCGTGTGTGTTCGGCGCGATCGTCGCGACGCGGTCCCCCTGCCGGACGCCCATCGCCTGCAGCGCCGTCGACCAGCGGTCCACGCGATCGAAGAATTCCGCGTACGTGAGACGCAGGTCCTCGTCGACCACCGCTTCCTGGTCCGCGTACAGCCGCCGGGTCCGGCGGGCGAATTCGAGCGGGGAGAGCGGTATCTCCATGGCCGGGCCTCCTCCTACCGGGACGACGGGTGACGGCTGACGCTACCCCCGGAGCCGGAATCGCGCCAGATCGCCCCCTGCGCATGGGTATTGACTCTCTACTTAGTGAGTGCTAAGTTACGCCCCATGACCGGAGCAGGGGCCACCGCGACCAGGCTCAGCAAGGAGGAGCGCCGCGAGGCGATCCTCGACGCTGCCATGGAGGAGTTCGCCCGGGGCGGCCTGAACGGGACCCCGGTCGAGGCCATCGCCAAGCGGGTGGGCGTGTCGCAGCCCTACCTGTTCCAGCTCTTCGGGACCAAGAAGGACCTCTACATCGCGACCGTTCGGCGGTGCTTCGACCGCGTGCTGGGCACCTTCCGCCGCGCGGCGGCGGACGCCGGCGACGACGCGGACGGCATGGCCGTCCTGAAGGCGATCGGCGGCTCGTACCACCCGCTGCTGCAGGACCGCACGTTCCTCCGGCTCCAGCTCCAGGCGTACGCGGCGTGCGACGACCCCGAGGTGCGTGACGCCTGCCGCGAGGAGTACTCGCGGCTGTACCGTTTCGTGGCGTCGGCGACCGGCGCGCCGGACTGGGCGCTGCACATGTTCTTCGCCGAGGGGATGCTGATGAACGTCGTGGCGTCCATGGACCTGGCGAGCGTGGACGAGGACTGGGCGAGAAACGTCGCCGGCGGGAAAGACGAGTGGATGGAGCAGATGCAGTGACGAGCAAGTCCCTCGCGCCACGCATTTTTTTTCACCGCGCAACTAAGTGAACACTCACTAACGAGAACGAGGCCGGACGGAGAACAGCCGGGATCGAGCCCCGGCCGGAAGGAGGGAGAAGCACATGACCGACCGGGCAAAGATGCTCTGGACCCTCGCCATCGCCTCGGTGGCGATCTTCATGGTGTCGCTCGACAACCTCGTGGTGACCACCGCCCTGCCCGTGATCAAGCGCAGCCTGGGCGCGTCCCTCGCGTCGCTGGAGTGGATGGTGAACGCGTACACGCTGACGTTCGCCGTCCTGCTGCTCACCGGCGCGGCGCTGGGCGACCGCTTCGGACGCAAGCGGATGTTCGTCATCGGCATGGCGATCTTCACCGCAGGCTCCGCGGCGGCGGCGCTTGCGCCGACCTCCGGCGCGCTGATCGCGTTCCGCGCGATGCAGGGCGTCGGCAGCGCCATCGTGACACCGCTCACGCTGACGATCCTGTCGGCGGCCGTCCCGCCGGAGCGCCGTGGTGCGATGCTGGGCATCTGGGGCGGCGTGGGCGGGCTGGCCGTGGCCCTCGGCCCCCTGGTCGGCGGCGCGGTCGTCGAGGGCCTGTCGTGGCAGTGGATCTTCTGGCTGAATGTTCCCATCGGCATCGTCATGGTGCCGCTCGCGTGGGCACGTCTGACGGAGACGTACGGTCCCAACCGCTCGTTCGACCTGCCGGGCCTGGCGCTGGCGAGCGCGGGGTTGTTCGGGATCGTGTTCGGCCTGGTGCGCGGGAACGAGCACGGCTGGACGTCGCTCGGCGTCGCGGGACCGCTGATCGTCGGCGGCCTGCTGGTCGCGTCGTTCGTCGCGTGGGAGCTGCTCACCAGCCGGCGCGGCGGTGACCCGATGATCCCGATGGAGTTCTTCGCCAAGCGCGAGTTCACGGCCGCCAACCTGGTGTCGCTGCTGATGTACTTCGGGATGTTCGGTTCCATCTTCCTGCTGGCGCAGTTCTTCCAGACGGTGCAGGGGTACTCGCCACTGCAGGCGGGCCTGCGAACGTTGCCGTGGACGGCCATGCCGATCCTGGTGGCGCCCATCGCCGGCCTGCTGTCGGACCGCGTGGGAACCCGGCCGCTGCTGGTCGTCGGGATGGCGCTGATGTCCGGCGCGCTCGCGTGGCTGGCGCTGGTCTCGTCGCCGACGGTCGCGTACCTGCGCATGGTCCCGCCCTTCGTGATGGCCGGCGTCGGCATGAGCCTGTACTTCGCGCCCACCGCGAACCTGGTGCTGTCCGCCGTGCGCCGCGACCAGGAGGGGAAGGCCTCCGGCGTGAACAACACCATCCGCGAGGTCGGCGGCGTGTTCGGCGTCGCGGTTCTGGCGACGGTGTTCTCGGCGGTCGGCGGGTACGCTTCGCCGCAGGCGTTCGTCGACGGGATGACGGCGGCCGTGTGGGTCGGCGCGGTCGTGGTCGGCTTCGCCGCCATCGCCGCCGTGGCGATCCCCGGCCGGAAGGCGCTGCTGCTTCGCCGCGCGGCGCTGAACGAGTCCGGCGGCGACGAGATCGAGTTCGAGGTCGAGCGGGTGGCGTAGGCGAAGCCCCCCAGACTTCCCCACCGGAAGCCCGCCCCGTTTCCCGGGGGCGGGCTTCCGCCCGTTCAGCAGGGCTGATGCAGGTGGTAGCTCGGGAAGCGCGCCCTTGCCTGGGCGAGCGTGGCGAAGTGCGCCAGGTAGTGGGACGACAGGCTGTGCCAGGCGGGGTCGTCCGCGCAGTAGATGGTGCTGGCGGTTGGGTAGCTCGACGCGTAATAGCCGCCGGCGCTCGTCCCGCCGCCACCGCCGCCTCCGCCGCTCGGCGGGCCGCCGACGTAGCGCCGGTAGGCGGCGACCCAGTCCCTCGCCTCCTGCCGCTGCGCGGCGTGGAGTGGGAGCTGGCCCGAGCAGACCAGGTCGTGCAACTCGTTCTCCAGGACGTCCTTGGTGCGCGCGCCCCAGCGGCCGGCGTACGGCTCGGGCCACAGGTTGCGGATGTCGTTGGAGCCGCCGATCTCGAGCGAGATCAGGTGGTCGACCTCGTGCGTGTACGGGACGTGCTCGACCTCGTACCGCGCGTAGACGGCTTCTTTCTCCGAGGAGGGAACGTCTCGAGTTCGCCCCGCGTAGCCGGGGCGGCAGACCTGGGCAGCGGTGACGGGGAGCGCCAGCGCCGGGCGTCAGCCTCCGGTTCGGCACGTCGACCGCCGGCACCGGCGAGGCGGAGTGGACGCTGCCCCCCGTGCTGTGGTGCCGCTTCGGGGCACTCCGCGACGGGGCCGCCGTGGGGGAATGCGTCGAGGGCGTCGCTGGCCCGGACTGCGTCGAGGTCGAGGGCGAGGCCGGGCACGCGGTCAGCACCGCCATCGCGGCCAGGGACGAAACGAGGAGGGAGGCCCCCCTCCGCATCCACGGCGGATGGGCCCGAATCGGGAGCACGACGGAAGATCCTGCCACTCCGCGTGGCCCGCAGCACGAATGCGCGTCCGCAGATCCTCCTCGTCCCGTTCACAGGTCCTTCACACCCGCACCGCAGCATGGGGAGGTGAGAACGGACTCCACGGAAGGAAGGAGCATGATGCGACGGGCAACCGTGATCGGGGTGACCCTGCTGGGGGTCGCGGCGGCGGTGCTGATCGCCGTCGGCGCGTACCACGCGGGAAGCCACCATGCGCTGGTACAGACGACCACGACGAACGGCCAGGTCCTCCACGTGGTCGGACCCGGCTACTACGGCGGCTGGGGCTGGGGATTCTTCCCCTTCGGGTTCTTCCTGTTCCCGCTGTTCTTCTTCGGGTTCCTCTTCCTGATGCGCGGCCTGTTCTGGGGCCGGCGCTGGAACGGCCCGAACGGGGGCGGCTACGGGGGC
This sequence comes from uncultured Actinomycetota bacterium, assembly GCA_963770955.1. Lineage (GTDB taxonomy): Bacteria > Actinomycetota > UBA4738 > UBA4738 > UBA4738 > DASPTB01. The sequence continues at coordinate 352,594 of CAVYRK010000003.1, read as the reverse complement.
GGATACCGCCAGGAACGGGAGCGGATGTTCGAGGATTGGCACCAGCGCCAGCACCAGCAGGCGACCGGCGACCACCCCTCGGCGGGAGGCGAACCCTCCTCAGCGGCGTAGGCCACGACGGGCGGGGCGGGGCTGGTGTTGCCCCCGCCCCGCCCGTCGTCCACCCTTGATGCGACACACACACTTGATGCGACACACACAGAGGAACGAGCGGGCATGACGACGATCCTGGTGGTCGAGGACGAGATGAAGATTGCGCGTCTGGTGCGCGACTACCTGGTCGACGCCGGCTTCGAGGTGATCGTCACCGGCGACGGCGGCGCCGCGGTCTCGGCCGCGCACGGGCAGAAGCCCGACCTGATCGTGCTCGACCTCGGGCTACCCGGCCGCGACGGGCTGGACGTCACGCGCGACCTGCGCCGGACCTCGGCCGTTCCGATCGTGATGCTCACGGCACGGGGCGACGAGTCGGACCGCATCGTCGGCCTCGAGCTGGGCGCCGACGACTACGTGGTCAAGCCGTTCAGCCCCAAGGAGCTGGTGGCCCGCGTCCGCGCCGTCCTTCGCCGGACCGCGACGGCGCGGATGGCCGCCGGGCCCGAGGTCCTGCGTGCGGCCGGGGTCGAGATCGACGTCCCCAGGATGCGCGTGACGGTCGACGGCCGTCCGGTCGACCTGACGCCCACCGAGTTCCAGCTGCTCGCGACCATGGTCCGCGAGCCCGGCCGCGTGTTCACACGGAGCCAGCTGCTGGACGCGGTCCATGGCGTCGCGTTCGAGTCGTACGAGCGCGCGATCGACGCCCACGTGAAGAACGTCCGGAAGAAGATCGAGCCGACGCCGTCGCATCCGCGGTTCCTGCTCACCGTGCACGGCGTGGGCTACCGGTTCGCCGATGCCTGACGCCGACCGAGAGCACACGCACCGCCCGAGGCGCCGGCCGCCCTGGTGGCCGGAGGACGAGCCCTTCCCGCCCCGCGACGGCTGGGGGCCGCGCCGCTTCGTGCGGCGGATGGCGATGCTGATGGCGCTGTTTTTCCTCTTCCTGTTCATCACCAGCGGCATCCTGGGCGCCCTCCTCTGGCACGGGTTCGGCGGCCCCAACGGAGTCTGGCACCATCCGACCGGCGCGCCGTTCGTGGCCGCGATCCTGGGCGTCGTGCTCCTGATTCTGGCGATCGTGGTCGTCGGCTTCGCGTTCCGCCGAACCGCGCGACCGTTGCAGTCGGTGATGGACGCAGCCGACCGCGTTGCGGCCGGCGACTACGACGTCAAGTTGCGCGAAGAAGGGCCGCCCGACGTGCGACGCCTGGCGCGCTCGTTCAACGAGATGACCGAACGCCTGGGCGAGGCCGAGCGGAGGCGGCGCGAGCTGCTGGCCGACCTGGCGCACGAGCTGCGGACGCCGCTCTCGGTGATTCGCGGGAACGCGGAGGGGATGCTCGACGGGGTGTACCCGATGGATCGCGCCCATCTCGACCCGGTCCTGGACGAGACGAAGGTCATGTCTCGGCTGCTGGACGACCTGCGGACGCTCTCGACGGCGGAGGCCGGCGCGCTGCGCCTCCACCGCGAGCAGGTCGATCCCGCGACGCTGGTCGAGGACGCCGTCGGCGCGTTCCGGCCGCAGGCAGACGCGGCAGGCGTGACGCTCGAGGCGCGCGCCGCGCAGGGCCTGACGGCGATCGACGCCGACCCCTTCCGCATCGGCGAGGTGCTGTCGAACCTCCTGTCGAACGCGCTGCGCCACACCCCGTCGGGGGGATCGATCACCGTCTCGGCGGCGGCGACCGACCGGGGCGTCGCGTTCACCGTGGCCGACACCGGCTCGGGCATCCCGGCGGCGGCGCTCCCGCACGTGTTCGACCGGTTCGCGAAGGGCGAGGGCTCGCCGGGCGCGGGGTTGGGGCTCGCGATCGCGAAGAGCCTGGTCGAGGCCCACGACGGCGAGCTCACGGCCGAGAGCGAACCGGGGCGGGGGACGGCGATGCGCTTCGTCCTCCCGACGCGGCCGGCCTGACCCGTCGCAGGCGACCGGCCCCGGCGCATTCGCACCGGGGCCGGGGGCGGTCCCGCGAGGTACCGCTCAGGCAGCGGAGAACTGCATCGCGATCGCGGCCGTGGCCGCCGTGTTGGTGGCCGCCGAGCGGTCCACCGCGCACACGTCGAGGAACGCGTAGGCGCCGGGACCGAAGGTCGCGTCCACGGAGGTGGACGTGACCGTCAACAGCCGCGTCGTGGTCGGCGTCGGCCCATTGCCGCTGAACGCCCGGACGAGCCAGGTGACCGGAGCGCTCGAGGAGGCTCGCAGGTGACCGCTCTTCGCGATCCGCTCCCCGCACACCATCGCTCCATTGCTGAGGACGGCCGTCGTCGGACCCGTGCTCGAGGATTCGGCCGGCCCGAGGGCCACCAGATCCGCGTTCGCAAACCGCACGGAGCTCGACGTGTTGTTGGCCAGACATAGCCGGTAATACAGGGTCCCGGGGTGGGTCGCCAGGATGTTCGCGCCCGTGACGTCGGCCGTCACGGCCTTGAAGACCTGCGTTTCCGTCAGGCCGGGGCGCTTCGCTGCCCGCACCGTCCAGGTCACCCCGGCGGTGGACGAGGGCGTGGACGCGGTCCCGGACAGCCGGACCCCGCCCGCCGAGCCGGTCTGGTCGGTGCACATGCTGTTGCCGGCGGCCAGCGAGCCGCCGGCCGACGACGCGCTCGCCGGTAGCGCGATGCCCAGCACCAGCGCGCCCAGCACACCGACAAGCAACGTCACCCGTTTCACGAATCGATACAAGACGTGTGTCATCACGAGTCCTCCTGTCGAACGATGTGGTTTCGAACGTCGCGCTCGTCTCAGGGACGAGCCGTTGCACCTGCGGGTCGTACGGATCGGCCGATCGGGAATGGTCTACGGACCAGACCGAACGCGGATTGCGCCCGTGCGGAAACGTCCGGCGAACGCCGGTCAGATCGGGAGCGGGCGGGCGTGCGCGGCGTTCCCCAGCCGCGGCAGCCCGAAGGCGTCCTCGATGCCGGCCAGGAGGGAGTAGTGGCTGTACCAGGTCCGGTCCGTGGTATTCGGGACGCCGGCGCCGACCTCGAAGGCGGGGACGTGGTTGTCGCTCGAGCCCTCGTCGAACGTGACGGCGACACGGGTGCCGGGGACGGCGAGGAACTTCGGGAGCCAGGTCTTGAGCCAGCGATCACCGGTCGACGGCGCGCAGCTGTGCATGTCGTTGCAGATGTTCGGGGTGACGAACGTCAGGGCCGGGAGCGACGTGATCGTCGGGGGCAGGCGCATGACGTGCGCGGCACAGGTTGCGGCGTGCGCCTGGTCGGCGTAGATGGCCTCGGGGTCGTGCCGGACGGCGTAGAGAGAGGTGTCGGTGAGATCGCAGCGCGAGGGCATGGATTCCTGGTACACGCGCCAGTGCACGCCGGCCGTGCGGAGCTGGTCCCAGAGGTTGCGGCCGCGACAGTAGGGAACGACCGTGTCGGTACCGGTCTTGCCGCACGTCGAGCCGCCGGACAGGGCGAGGTAGTTCGGCAGGCTCGGATGCGTGATGGCGTGGTCGTTCGCGTAGATGCGCCCCTTCGAGGCCTTCGCGTTGAGGTAGGGACAGCAGGCGTTGCCCATGATCTGGGAAGAGGAGTGGTTCTCGAGGACGATGACCACGAGCGGGCCGGGCAGCGCGGTCGCCGGCGTGGCCGAGGGGGTGGCAGCGGCGACCTTCGACTTCGGGGAGCTGACCTGAGGGGCCGACGACCGTTGCGTCGTCGTCGCCCTCGTCTGCGCGGCGAGGCGGGTGGGATGGGCCCGGGCGCACGAAGCGGCGGCCACGAGCACGAACGAGATCGCGAGGAACCGTCGGGTCATCTCAGGAACAGGTATCGGCGGGACGCACGTTCGATCGTAGACCGGTCGGGCGGCCCGGGGACGATGGCGGTACGATCGCCACAGGAAGGTGACGTTCGATGCGATTCTCTGACTATTCATTTGGCTCCATCCGCATCGACGGCGAGACGTACGACCGGGACGTCGTGATCGACCGGGGCGAGATCCGGAAGCGGAAGAAGGGCCCGTCCAAGGAGCTCCGCGCACAGTACGGCCATACCCCGCTCTCGATCGCCGAAGACATCCCCTGGACGTGCGGCCGGCTGGTGATCGGCACGGGCCACTCGGGATCGCTGCCGGTGCTGCCCGGCATAGAAGAGGAAGCGCGCCGCCGAGGCATCGACCTGTTGACCGTCCCGACGGCCAGGGCCATCGAGGTGCTGAACGAGGGCATGAAGGACACGAACGCGATCCTGCACCTGACCTGCTGATCGGCCCGGTTCCCCGGAATGCCAGCGGTTGCTCAGGCGGCCCTCGCGGGGTCGACGGGGAACGCGCGCTTGTCGAACGGCTTGCCGTCGTACTGGCGAGCCAGCGCGCGGACCAACCGGCGAAACTCGGCCGGCGACAGGTCGGCCTTCATCCGGTTGATGAGATCGGAGATCAACGCCACGCTCGACTCGTCGCCTGAGGTTCCGAACTCCCACCTGGCGTACCTGCGGCTCGCCGGATCGTCCGAAAGGGCGATCCCGGTGTAGGCGCAGACGAAGGTGCCGCTCCGCGGGTGCCATGCGTTCCACATCGCCTCCAGGCGGGTGGCCCTGCTCACCTTGACGCGCGTGCCGCCGTCGTCCGCATGGCGGCCGATGCGCTTCGCGAAAAGGCGGCACCGCGCGCACAGGTCGGCGTCCTTCATCGACGCCTCGCCGCACACCTTGCATTCGGCGGTCGGCGAACGGTCGGTCCAGTCCTGCGGTTTGGCGCTCATGTACGGTCTCCCCTCATCGCGGCCTTTCCTCTCATGGCATTCGGCAGCCGGGGCGATGTCCCTGAGCCTCGGACGAGAGATCACATTTGCCTTCGGCAGCCGTCCCCCCGGCACGTGCAGTTGAGCCGTTCGTCCCTTACGCTGCGCGGCGCCAACTGATACCGTCCTCGCGATCGAACACCGGTGCGAAGACGGAAAGACGATGTGAGCGACCCCAACAGCACTTCGAACGGCTCCTCCCTCGCGTCGCTCCCGCAACCCTTCTCGCCCATGGCGTTGAACGTTCGCCGGACGTCCCGGGAGGTCGTGGGGCGGCCTGCCGAGCTGGCGGCGATCCAGCAGGAGATCGCATCGGCTCGCGCGGGCAGGCTCGTGGGCCTCACGCTCGAGGGCGAGCCCGGAATCGGAAAGACGCGCCTGCTGCTGGCCGCCGGCCAGCGGGCATCCGACGAGGGCTTCACGACCATCGCCGTCACGGCGGACGAGGAGATCCGCGGCCCCTTCCTGCTCTCCCGGTCGATCCTCGGGGCGCCGGCGGCGATCGCCGCGGCGAGGGACACCGACGCGACCGACGCCCTCGGCCGATGTCTCGACGCGATGTCCGGGCAGGACGACCCGGGCCTGGCGAGCCTGCCGCCCGACCGCCGCCTGCTCCGGACGTTCGATCTCGCTGCCGTGGCCTTCCGAGCGCTCGCCGGCATTCGTCCCCTCGCGCTCCTGATCGACGATCTCCAGTGGGCGGACGACGACAGCCTTCGGTTGCTCCGATACGTGATCCGCGCCGATGTGGACAGCCCGGTGTTCCTGCTGTGCGCGATCCGCCCGGAAGAGCTCGCGTTCGTCACCGAGGCCGTGAACCTGCTCGCCGACATGGATCGCATGGGCCTGCTGCGCCGGATGAAGGTTGGTCGATTCACGCAGGTCGAGACCCGCGAGCTGCTTGCGCAGGTGCTCGGTGGGACGGTCGACGCCGCCGGCGCCGCCATCATGCACACGCAGGCCGAGGGAGTCCCGTTCATCGTCGAGGAGATGGCCACCGCGTACCGCGACGGCGGGATGATCCAGCAAGTCGACGGCGTGTGGAGGCTCGCGAAGAACGCCGAGCGCATGGTGCCGTCCTCGGTGCGGACGCTGATCTCGCGGCGCGGCGCCCGGCTGCCCGAGGACACGAAGGTCGCGCTCGCCGAGGCCGCCATCCTGGGCCGGCGCTTCAGCCTGAAGGACCTTCACGAGGTGAGCCTGCGGGTCGACGAATCGGCGCGCGAGCCGGAGGCGCTCGCCGAATCGCTGGCGCCGGCGGTCGCGGCGGGTCTGCTGGTGGAGAGCTCCGAGCAGGCGGCCGCCGACTACAGCTTTCCCCACGAGCAGGTGCGCGAGTTCGCGACCGCCGGCCTGACCCCGGCGCGCCGGCGCGCGATCCACGCCGCCATCGTCGACATGCTGCTCGCGGGAGACCCATCCCCACAGGGCATCTCGATGCTGGCGCATCACGCGAAGGCGGCCGGCGACGCGGCCGTCTGCGTGCGGTTCTCGACCGAAGCGAGCCGGAATGCGCTGGAGGCCAACGCTCCCGAGGAGGCGTTGCGCGTCGTGGAGATCGCGCTTCCGTCCGCTGCCACGCCGCAGGAACGCGTCGAGCTCCTGGAGGCCCGGGACCAGGCCCTCGACATGCTCCGGCGACCGGGCGACCGGATGGAGGGGCTCGCGGAGCTCGCCGCGCTCTCGGAGGCGCTCGGCGATTCGCACCTCGAGCTCGACGTCCGCCTGCGCCGCGCCGCCGCGCTTCGCGGCGCGGAAGAGGAGGATCGCGCGGCGGAGCTCGCGCGACAGGTCCGCGAGCTGGCCGCGTCACGGGGCGACCGGAAGGCCGAGCTCGCCGCGTGCATGGAGCTCGGCCAGGATCTGTTGCGGATCACCGCGGGCGAGGGATTCATCCCACCCGCCGCGAGGTCGACCTCGACGGCGCGGAGGAGGCGTACCGACGGGCCATCGAGCTCGCGGCGGAGCTCGGCGACGACGGAAGCCGCGCGACCGCCCTTCGGGAAGTCGGCGTCGTGCTCGAGGGCAGGATGCGGGCGTGGTTCGTCGACGCAGTCCTGGCCGGCGACCACGTCCCGATCGCGAAGCGCGTGGCGGCCGGCGAGGTCCTCGAGGATCTGCTGCCGGAGTTGCCGATCGCGCCGCTCTTCCACGAGGCCGCCGGCCTCTTCGAACAAGCCCTGGAGCTCTTCGAGCACGTCGGTGACCGGCGAGGCGCCATGTCGACGATCATCGCGATGGGCTACCTGAGCTGGGCGCCGGACATCCATCTCGGCTCCGGGTCGGCGCGGCACATCGAGGAGATCCGCCGGCTCACGTCCAAGATGAAGGCCTTCACGAACGAGAGCGAACGAGCGGCGTTCGAGACGCAGATGCTGTACGGCGTCCATGTGTTCGCGCGCGCGAAGGTCGTCCCCGACCTCGCCGTCTCGCGGGGCGAGGAGGCCTACCGGCACGCGCACGAGACGGGCGATCGCGCGCTCGAGTTCCTCGCGGCGGGAGGAACGGCGATGGCGTATCTCGACCTGGGCGAGGTGGAGCAACGCCGGGCCGTGGATCGATCGCGCGGCCGCCGCCGCCGCCGAGAACCCGACGCCGCTCCAGGCCCGCCGGCTGGAGACCTGGCGAGGGCTCGCGCGGGCGTGCGCGGGCGACGCCGAGGGGATGCGCGCGCACCTGGAACGTGCGGTCGAGCTCGCAATGGAGACGGGGCAGTCGGCGGCGCGATGCGAGGCGCTGTCCACCCTTGCCGTGGCGGCATCCCGATTGGGAGCCGAACGGGACGACGACGAGCTGCTCGACGTCGCGGAACGGACGGGCAGGGAAGCGATGGAGCTCTGCGGCGCGCTGCCGGGGCATCCTCCGTGGGTGGCGAGGGCGGCGGCCGCCCTGGCGCGCGTCGCGCTCGTCCGCGGACGCACCGAGGAGGCGGCCGACCTCGCCGGATCGGCGATGGAGTCGTTGCGCTCCGCGATGCACGAGGACCTGGAGCTGGACGTCCTGCTCCCCGCCGCGGCCGTCTTCGAAGCGACCGGGGCGCTCGAATGGGATGACGTTCGCCAGTACCTGCAGATGTCGCCTCGCGATGATCGCCCAACGCACCCTGGACGAGGACGTGCGCGTCCGCTGGTTCCGCGGGCCGGTCGGCCGGGAGATGACACGGCTCGCCGGACCGATCCAGTCGTTCGCGGCCGCGGATGCCGCTGGGGACGGCGACGGCGCCGACGGGTCGGACTCGGCCGCTCCTCCGGAGCCTCGTGCAGGGGAAGACCAACGCCGAGATCGCGCAGGACCTCGGACCTGGAGGAAGAGGTGGTCGCGCGCCGGCTGGGCGAGCTCTTCGCGCGGGTCGGGGCGTCCTCGCGGGCTGAGGCCACCGCGTTCGCGTTCCGGGAACGGGTCCTGTGACGCCCCGGAAGGTGCCGTCGTGCTGAGAGCGCGGGTCGACCGGCATCGGTGCATCGGCGCCGGGACGTGCATCTCGATCGCGCCCACCGCGTTCGACTGGTACGAGGGCGACTTCGCCAAAGCCGGAGTGATGGATCCCTCCAGCGTCGAGGACGACCTGCTGCGAGAGGCGGCGCTCGCGTGCCCCACGGGCGCGATCACGGTGGAGGAGGTTGAGGAGCTCCTGCCGTGGCAGCTTCGGGGCAAAGAGGCGCCGCGCCGCGTCGAGAAGACCTTCATGTTCACGGACATCGAGGGCTCGACGACGCTCGTGGAGGCGCTGGGAGACGATGCCTGGCAGGGCATCCTCCGCTGGCACGACGAGACGCTGCGGGCGCTCTTCGCGGAGCACGCGGGCGAGGAGGTCGTGGGGACCGGCGACGGCTTCTTCGTCGGGTTCGACTCCCCCGATCAGGCGCTGGCGTGCGCGGTCGCGATCCAGCGGCGGCTTGCGGAGCACCGCCGCCAGAACGGCTTCGCCCCCAAGGTCCGGATCGGCGTGCACGCGTCCGGCGCGACGCAGCTGGGTCGGAACTTCTCCGGCAAGGGGGTGCACGAGGCATCTCGCATCGCCGCGCTCGCCGGTGGGAACGAGATCCTCGCGAGCCGTGACACCGCCGCGGGGACGCGGTTCTCGGTGTCGGAACCGCGCGAGGTGACGGTGCGCGGCATCTCGGCGCCGCTCGAGATCGTGTCGGTAGCCTGGAGCTGATGTCTGAGGGCCGAACAGCGTCGGGTGTCGTCGCCGGAGACGACGGCATCGTGCGCTGCTGGTGGTGCGTCGGCGATCCCCTCTTGCAGAGGTACCACGACCTCGAATGGGGGCGGCCGGTCGCCGATGATCCGAAGATCTTCGAGAAGCTCTGTCTCGAAGGCTTTCAGTCGGGCCTGAGCTGGCTCACGATCCTCCGGAAGCGGGACAACTTCAGGAAGGCGTTCAAGTCCTTCGACATCCCGACGGTGGCTCGCTTCAATGCGCGGAGCGTGGAACGCCTCTTGCTGGATGCGGGCATCGTCCGCAATCGCGCGAAGATCGAGGCGACGATCGGCAACGCCCGGCGATGCCCGGCGCTCGTGGAGGAATTCGGCAGCCTCGCCACATACGTCTGGTCATTCGAGCCAGACGGCGACTCGCGTCCCGAGCGATTGAACCGGGCGACGCTGATGGAGGTCACGACGAACGAGGAAGCCACCGCACATGAGCAAAGACCTCAAGAGGCGCGGCTGGTCGTTCGTCGGCCCGACGACCATCTACTCCATGATGGAGTCGATCGGGCTCGTCAACGACCACCTCAGTGAGTGCGCTTTCCGAGACGAGGTCGAACGGGCGCGCGCACGCTTCCGGCGGCCGCTCGCCGGCGGTTGATCGCGCGTCAGCTTCGATCGATCGACCGGAAGCCCCGACCCGGATGCCACGACTCGATCACGAGCCGGTCCCCCGCGTCGTTCAAATGGGTGAAGGCGACCTCGCTGATGTCTATCGCGAACCGACCCGCTCCCTCGGCCGGGGCGTCGGGGAAACCGACCTCTTCGGCCCGGCCGGAAATCTTGGCCTCCCCCGGCCAGTCGGATTCCGCCCCCTCGGGAGCATCCTCGGTTGGGCTATGCACCGCCAGACGGGGATCACGCCGGAGATCGTTCAGCTTGTGGGAGTCCGGCATCATTCCCAGGTACATCTGCCCATCCGCGAACTCGACCTCGATCCCGCTGATACGCGGAGAGCCATCCGCCCGCAGCGTGGCGAGCGTCTTGTGCTTGCGGACGTCGAAGCGCTCGCGAACGTTGGCCGCCAGAGCCGGTTGGTCTGCCTCGAACTCTGCCCAAGTGGCCATCGCTCCATGCTAGAAGCCCACGACCGACCACGCAGGGAGGCGTCATTGTCGCAATTTCGATCCCAATATTGCATCAGGAAATCTTTGCGGCCCAATCAGATGGATTGCGCAAGTTGCTCGATTCGTGATTAGATGCATCGTTCCACATCGCGTGCCGGCGCGACTATGCCCTTCTAGGGGGGGTCCGAATGGCTGGTTGGCGGCGCGCGGCGCTCTTGGGAACGCTCGGGTTCGGCATTGTGGCGCTGATGTTCGGTCGCGGCGCAGGGACCGCTCTTGCCGGCCCCGGCGCAGGGACCGCGCTCATCGCAACCGCCGAGGCACCTCCCTCGTTCTTGCTGTCGTGGTCGAACTGGGACTGCGAGAGCTGTGGCACCTTCAATGGACCCGACCAGTTCAATGGCCCGACCGGGATCGCGGTCGACGGGTTCGGGAACGTCTTCGTCACCGACAGCCTGAACGACCGCGTGTGGAAGTTCGACAGCTCCGGGCTCCCGGTGTGGGCGTGGGGCGGACCGGGGTCGGGCGACGGTCAGTTCGACAACCCGACGGGAATTGCCGTGGACGGCTCGGGCAATGTGTTCGTCGTCGACACCGGCAACAACCGGATCCAGCGGTTCGACCTCGACGGGACCTTCGAGTCTGAGTGGGGCACGCAAGGCGGCGGCGAGGGCCAATTCAACGACCCGACCGGCATCGCGGCGGACCCGTACGGGAACGTGTACGTCGCCGACACCGGCAACAACCGGATCCAGCGATTCGGCATCAACGGGTTCTTTGCGGCGCAGTGGGGTACCACGGGCTCCGATGATGGTCAGTTCGCGGCCCCGGCCGGCGTGGCGGCGGATGCGTCACGCAACGTGTTCGTCGTCGACACCGGCAACAACCGGATTCAGGAGTTCAGCGAGTGGGGGAACTTCGTGCAGGCGTGGGGGTCCGAGGGCCCGGACGACGGGCAGTTCGAGGCCCCCGGCGGCGTCGCAGTGGACGGGTCGGGCAACGTGTTCGTCGCCGACACACGCAACAACCGCATGCAGAAGTTCGACGCGTCCGGGAACTTCCTGACCCAGTGGGGTAGCGAGGGCTCGGACGACGGGCAGTTCGAAGTTCCGGCAGGGGTCGCCGCGGACGGATCCGGGAACGTGTTCGTCGCGGACACCGGGAACAACCGCATCCAGAAGTTCGGCCCGTCGAGTCAATCGCTGACCGTGCAGACGGTCGGCTCCGGGACCGGGAAGGTCACGAGCGTGCCCAGCGGGATCAACTGCGGCGCGACCTGTTCCGCGAGCTTCGCCACCGGAACCCTCGTCACGCTGACAGCGACCGCCGACGCAGGATCCGCATTCGTGGGCTGGAGCGGCGACTGCGGGTTCAACGGGGCGTGCGTCCTGCCGATGGACAAGTCCTACTCGGTGACCGCGACGTTCGAGCTGGGCGAGCTTCTGTCCGTGTCGAAGGACGGACCGGGGAGCGGCACCGTGTCATCCACGCCCGATGGGATCAACTGCGGCTCGGCGTGCTCCTCCGCGTTCGCCACCGGACACTCGGTGACCCTCCACGCGAACCCGGATCCGGGATCGACGCTGTACGGATGGAGTGATCCGGCCTGTCCGGGAGTCGACGACTGCGTGCTGACGATGAATTCGGCGAAGTCGGTGACGGCCACCTTCGGGCCGCCCGGGCCGCCCTTCCGGTTCGATTGGAACGCCGGTGGCGAGGTCGGCGGGCTGGCGACTGACGGCTCCGGGAACGTCTACGTCGAGCGGTCCGGGTCAGGGCCAAGTCGCGAAGTTCGACCAGGCCGGCAACCTGCTGCAGACGTTCGGGGCGTCCGGCGGGGGCCGCCGGAGTGGCGGTGGACGGGTCCGGCAACGTCTTCGTCACTGAGGCCCATGGAATCGACAAGTTCGACAAGCACGGCCAGCTCCAGCTGAGTTGGCCGATCGTCGGGGAACCCCTCACTCTGGCGGTCGATGGAACGGGGAACGTCTACACCGGAATGATCCGCGGTGACAACGACTTCAGGATCCAGAAGTACGACACCACCGGGACCCTCCTCTCGTCGTGGGCGGTCCCGCCCCCGCGTTTGTGGCGGTCGACGCAGCCGGGAACGTGTTCGCCGCTGAGCCGGCAGGCGATCAGGTGCAGAAGTTCGACAACAACGGGAATCTGCTGCTGACCTGGGGTTCCCATGGATCGGGCCTCGGCCAGTTCGACGAACCGTTCGGAATCGGCGTCGGACCGTCCGGCCACGTGTACGTCGCCGACGCGATCAACAACCGGATCCAGATGTTCGACAACGACGGTCACTTCCTGCTGGCCTGGGGTTCGACGGATGCCCATTCGCTCATCGGCCCAGAGGAATTGGCGGTCGACAGGGTGGGCGACGTCTTCGCGTCGGCGAACGCGATCGGAGAGGTCGTCGGGTACGGACCGCTCACCTTCCCGGTCACCGTCACCAAGCCGGGTGCCGGCTCGGGCACGGTCACCTCCGCCCCGCCGGGATCGACTGCGGCGCCACGTGCACGGCGCCGTTTGACCGCGACAGCTCGGTGGACCTGACGGCCACGGCCGCACCGGGCTCGCACTTCGACGGCTGGGGCGGGGACTGCTCGGGGACCGGGGCCTGTCAGGTGACGATGAACGCCACCCATCAGGTCTCGGCCACCTTCTCCCCCGTCGCCACCGAGCCGCCGCCGCCGTTCCTCGCAGCGTTTGGCGATGCGGGCCCGGGCAGCTGTGGCTGCCTCTCGAACCCGAAGGGTGTGGCCGTCGATGGATCGGGCAACATCTACGTCGTCACCGGCCAGTCGATCGAGAAGCTCGACAGTACGGGCAACCGGCAGGAGACGTGGGGACCCCTGCTCCGACGGGCCCGTCGGTCTCGCCATCGACACGGCGGGTCACGTGTACGTGGCCGAGACCGGGAACGGCACCGGCAACGGTCGTGTCGACGAGTTCGACCAGCACGGCCAGCTGCTGGGCACGTTCGGGCTCGGCTTCAACGAATCACCGACCGACGTGGCGGTCGACACAGCGGGCAACGTCTACATGACCAACAACTTCCTGCACCGGATCGAGGAGTTCAACCCTGCGGATGGTCTCGTGTTGGCCTGGGGCTCGATCGCCCCGGTCAACCCCTCGCTGATCATGTCCGGCATCGCCGTCGATGCCTCGGGACACGTCTTCGTCGCCAACGGCGGGGGGATCGACAAGTACGACAGCACCGGGTCGCTCCTCGCGCGCTGGGGCTCGGGCGGTACGGGAAACGGCCAGTTCTTCGGCGTGTCCGGCCTGGCGCTCGACAGCGCCGGCAACGTCTACGCCGTCGACATCGGAGACCGGGTCGAGAAGTTCGACAACAACGGCACGTTCCTGACGATCTGGGGCTCGACCGGTTCCGGGAATGGAGAGTTCCAGCACCCCTACGGCATCAACGTCGACAGCGTCGGCAACATCTACGTCTCCGATCAGCTGAACAATCGGGTCCAGGAGTTCGGCTTCAACCACCTCCTGACAGTCAGCAAGACTGGAGCCGGGAACGGCACCATCACCTCAGACGACGGAACCACCATCAACTGTGGAGCGACGTGCTCGGCGGGCCTGCCCGTCGGCACCACCATCACCCTGCACGCCGCCGCGGCACCGGGCTCGAGCTTCGACGGCTGGGGCGGGGACTGCTCGGGCACCGGGAGCTGCCAGGTCACGATGGACGCCACCCGTCACGTGACCGCGACCTTCTCTTTGTTCGCCGTGACGTCGGCTGACCCACCCGCGTTGGCGCGCGGCGTGTCGCGGACGGTCCACATCCATGGATCGGGCTTCGTGGCTGGCTCGACCGTGGCGATCTCGGGCGGTCGCGTCACCCTCGGCGCGGTGACCTTCGTCGATCCGACGGAGCTGACCGTGCCGGTCACGGTGTCCGGAACAGCGGCGCTGGGCGCCCGCAACGTCAGCGTCACCAGGCCGGCGGGCGGCGGGACGGCGTCCTGCACCGGGTGCTTCACGGTGAACCCGAAGCCGACGCTTGCCTCGCTGAGTCCGAACGCGTTGCCTCAGGGCGCGGCCGCCAGGGACATCACGCTGACCGGCACCGGCTTCGAGTCCGGCGCCACCGTGACGTTCGGCGGCGCCGGCATCACGGTCAACTCGGTGACCGGGAGCGGGACGTCCCTGACGGCGAACGTGACGGTCGACGGGACCGCAGCGCCGGGAGCCCGCTCCGTGACGGTTACGAACCCCGATGGGGGGATCGCTCAGAAGGCGCAGGGCTTCACTGTTTCCGCGAACCCGACCATCAGCTCCATCAATCCCAACGCCATCCTCACGGGGATCACGGTGCAGATCGCCATCCACGGCTCGGGATACGCAACGAACTTCGTCACCGGTGGCGGAACCGTGTCGTTCGGGATCGGGGTCACGGTCCAGTCGGTGACCCGGAACAGTGCCGGCAAGCTCACGGCCACGATTCAGGCGAACAAGGACCTGAAGCCCGGTGTGCGCGACGTGACCGTGACCAACCCCGACGGCGGATCCGCCACGTGTGCGAACTGCCTGTCGCTCGATCTGCCGCCGGTCATCACGGGATTGACGCCGGACTCGGCGCCCCGCGGCACCACGGGCGCAACCATGACGGTGACCGGGACGGGCTTCCTGCCGGGAGCGCGGGTGACGTTCTCCGGGAGCGGCGTCTCCGGGACGGTCGTCTCTGTGAGTGCGGACGGCACCACGATCACGCTGCGCTTTTCCGTGACGTCCGCCGCCAAGCTCGGCGCTCGCGATGTTGCGGTGGTGAACCCTGATCACGGAGTCTCCCCGAACGCCACGTTCACCGTGACCAAGACGTAAGGGAAGGCAACCCGGCGCGCCGACGCGGACTGCTCAGGAGCGGAGCGACGCCGCCGGGACTTCCTTCTTCGGGTCGACGAACGGGATCGCGGCGGTCGTGCCGGTCAGGTGGCCGCGCTCGGACTCGATCGCCAGTACGTTGCCGGGCTCGGCCAGCTCGATCGGCACCCACGCGTAGCCGATGTTGCGCTCCAGGCGCGGCGACCACACGGCGTCGGTCACCTTGCCGACCTCCTCGCCGCCGCTGTACGCGGGCCAGAAGCCGATCGGGTCGAACGTGAGCGGGTCGCCGTCGATCTCGATGCCGACCAGCTTGCGCGAGACCCCCTCGCGGCGGATGCGCTCCAGCGCTTCCTTTCCGATGTAGTCCTGCGGCTGCTCCTCGACCAGGCGCTCCATCCCGGACAGCTCGAAGGGGTTGTTGGCCAGCGTCATGTCCGAGCCGTAGTTGAAGATGCCGGCCTCCAGACGCCGGATCATGCTGGGGATCGCGGGACGGATGTTGAACTCCGCGCCGGCGGCCTTGATCGTGTCCCACAGCTCGGTCCCGCGCGCGGGGTCCAGGATGTTCACCTCGAACCCGGGCACGGCCGTGTAGCCGGTGCGGCTGATCAGCACGGGGATGCCGGCGATCTCGAACCAGTCACACCAGTAGTACTTCAGGTCGTAGATCGCGGGTCCCACCAGCTTCTCCAGGGTCTTGGCCGAGTGCGGCCCCTGGACCTGCATGGGGTAGGCCTCGGGGTAGGAGACCTGCGCGTCCAGGCCGGCGGCCGTCGCGACGCCCAGCGCGTACAGCCCGGCGTCCGAGTCGGCCAGCTGCATCCACCAGCGGTTCTCGGCGACGTGCAGCAGGACCGGGTCGTTGACGATGCCGCCGTCGGGCGCCGTGACGATCATGTACTTGCCCTGGCCGACGGCGCATTTCGTCAGGTCGCGGCACGTCAACATGTCGATCAGGCGGTCGGCGTCGGGCCCGCTGACCTCGACGGTGCGCTCGACGCCGACGTCGTACATCACGACGTCGTTCACCAGCGCCCAGTACTCCATGTTGATGTCGTCGAAGTACCCGGGCAGGTACATGTGGTTGTAGATGTCGTAGGCGGTGCAGCCGTCGCGGAGCGTCGCCTCGAAGAACGGCGAGCGGCGATACCACGGGCCGAAGTACAGCGTCGTGCTCCCCGAGGCGAGCGCGCCCGTCGGCATCGTTTCCATGTCGTCCTCCCCTGTTCGCGCGATCGAGCGCACCGGGCGTCACTGTAGAGTGCCCGCTTGGCGTGCTCGTACGGCACACGTCGCCGGTGTCCGCAGTCACCGCGGGCCGGGATGGGCGCCGCATACCGTTTCCGTGAGCTTCCGGACGACGGGTCCGGACAGGGCAAAGGAGGCGGAGATGGCCCAGAGCATCGGAGTCCAGGGGATCCAGGGTGCAGAAGACCCGCCGCGCCGACGTTCCCCTCGAGCTGGTCGCCGCCCTGCTGGCAGCGACGGTGGCGGTCTTCCTCTCGACGATGGCCGTTCGGACTGCCGGCACGCCGACTGTTCGGTTCATCCCCAACACGGCCCGCGCGGCCGCGCCGGCGACGCAACGGTTGGCAGGCCGGTGCCGAGGCGCCGGGTTCACCGGCCGGCTCGGTGCCGTGGCCCCGCAGGTCGCTCCTTACAGCTACGGCCAGTGGGCGACGACTGCGGAGGCCGCCGGGTACACGGGCCGCCTCGGCGGAGCGACGGCGCAGGCTGGCCCGATGACCTCCGGCCAGTGGCTGGAGCGCTACGGCTCGGCCTTGGCCGCCGCGAAGGTTCTCCGGCCGGCTGGGCGGAGGAGCGCGCCGGCGACGAGCTCCACGCCGGACTCGGGCGGCGTCAACTTCACCGAGAAGCTGAAGGCAGGACGGGCCTAGCGAAGCGAGCGCCATCCTTCGAGGATGCGCCGGGTGGCCCCGAGCGATCGCTCGGGGCCACCTTCACGTTGTGGCGCTCGCGGGGGACGCCGAGAGCGTCAGCATCAGCAGCGAGCCCCCCTGGGACAAGAGCACCCTGCCGTTCGACACGGTGGGAATCGACGGCGCGGTCCCGTCGCCCTGCCCCAAGTCGAAGAGCAGCGCGCCCGTCCGGGTGTCGAGCGCCAACATGCGGCTGTTGCGCGATCCGGCGTAGATGACCCCACCCGCGACGGCGGTGCCCGGCGACATGTTGCTCGGACTCGAGTACGTCCACCGCTTTGAGCCGTCCGCCGTCGACAGAGCGAGCAGCGTCCGGAAACTGACAATGACGAACAGGCGGCGCGGAGTGGTGGTGATCGGGAACACGGAGACCCCGTGCAAGTCCTTCTGCCAGATGACTGCGCCGGTCGCGGCGTCGATCGCGTACAGGCTCCCTGCCACGTCCCCCGAGAACAGGATATTGCCCTGCAGGGCCACCGTCGGCGCCGCGCCGCCGTCGCCGGAGTCGAGGGATTCATCCCAGCGGACCGCGCCGTTCGCGGCGTCGAGCGAGACGACGCGCCCGCCACCGTCGAGTGAGAAGTACACGCTCGAGCCGTCGGTCGTCGGGGAGGAGATGTACGTCTGGTCTGGCGTCGTCCAGCGCCACCGCACTCCACCGCTCCGAAGCTTCAGCGCGGCGACGCCAAACATCGTCGCCCCGGCGTATGCGATGTACACGGTTCCGCCCGAGATCGACGGCGGAGCGTAGATGTTGCCGTGGATCGGTCGAGTCCAGAGCAGCGCGCCGCTCGACGCGTCCAACCCGGCGACGGTGCCACGGCGATCGTAGGCGACGGCGACGACGATCCCGTGACCGTACGCGGGCATGTACACCACATCCGCTCCGATATCCGTCCGCCAGAGCCGCGCGCCGGTCTCCACGCTGCGGGCGGTGACGCGGGAGCCCCCGAGGAAGGCGACGTCGCCGACGACGCTCGGCGAACTCGCGCCCAGTCCGGACTCAGGCTTCGTCCATGCGACGGCCAGGTGCCCGACGGTCTCGCCGGTGAGGGTCGTCTCCACCCGGTTCAAGCCCTGATGGTGGGGACCTCGCATCGCCTGCGGCCAA
Source organism: uncultured Actinomycetota bacterium (assembly GCA_963770955.1). GTDB lineage: Bacteria > Actinomycetota > UBA4738 > UBA4738 > UBA4738 > DASPTB01. The sequence continues at coordinate 334,554 of CAVYRK010000003.1, read as the reverse complement.
TCGGCGGGCCCCGCCGGTGGCCCGGGCCAGCCACTGTCGGATCCCGTCCCCTGTGCGGGGGGCGCGAGTATGCCCAGGGTCAGGATCAGCGTCAGACCCATGATGATCGGCGCGCCACGATGGCGAGCCGACGGGGTCGCGGCGCTTCGGCCGTGGAGCATGGGAACTTCCTCTCGCTCGGGGAGGCTCCCTCGGCCGTCCTCAGCGGGGCTCCACCGCGGCGACAGGTCGGGGTGGGCCCCTGCGCCCCAACCGCGGCCATTGTGCCCCAACCATGCGATCCCGTCGAATCGGTGGCTTCGAACTGCTCGAGCCACCTTTCACGCCGATCGCGACAGTGATCGTCTCCAGAAGTCGACGGACCTCATCCGGCGCGACGACGCACGAAGCGGAAGCGCTCGATCGTTCCGCCATCCTGTGTGCTGGCGACGAACAACGAAATCGGTGTCTTCGACACATAGGCGTCGTTGACCGCATCGAGGATCGGCACGTAGTCGGCGACGTCGTCGCAAGCGAAGAACACACCGTCCGGCTCGCCCTCCTGACCACGCAGGCGCACGAGCGTCCGGTGCGGAGAGCCCTCCTGGTGCGAGACCTCCGCCACCCGGCCCGTCACCCAGTCCGGTCCGGTCACGGGCACCGTCACGACCTGCGGGATGAGCTGGTCGCCCGACACGGTGACGACCAGGTCGCCCAGCGACGCCAGGCTCGCGTCGAACCGGCAGGCCCCGTCGGCGTCAGTCCTCGCCAGCTGCGAGAAACCCTCCTGGCTCAGATGCACGGTCGCGCCACCGACCGGCACGTGCACCGGACCCTCGACCGCGTAGACCTTGATGTCGATCGGGATGCGCCGATCGATCGCCTCGGCGAGGGTGAGGTAGATCCATCGGTACCGCCCGCGACGCACCGGCATCTCGGGGTCGCCCAGCAGGTTCAGGGAGAAGATGATCCACCTGGCGTAGTCGCCATCGATGCTGGTGTCGTTCAAGAGGTCGCACCGGGAGTCGTTCAGCAGTCCGAGATGCTGGGTGGTCGTCAGTCGGTGGAAGAACGCGCGTTGGAAGTTGTCGCCGTCCCCGATCCAGGAGAACCGGGTGTTGCCCACGTAGGCGACCGCCCCACCCCCGCCGTTGTCGAGGAGTGACTCGCTGAACGAATCGGTCTCGTCGAAGGCGTTCGTCAGGCACGAGTCGGCGTAGCCGATGAAGGACTCGTAGCCGTTCGTGAGGCCGGCCGCCATCCACGGGTCTCCCCCGCAGCACCCGCTGGGGTTGCCGTGACCGGAGAGCGACACGATGTGCGGACCGCCGTCCAGCGCGGCCTCCAGCGCGGCCGACGTCAGATGCTGGATCGGAGCCGCGACCCACTCCGACCACGTGAGGTCGAGCTCGTCCTCGTAGTAACGACTCACGTTGTTCAGACCCGGGAGCTCGGCGGCCAGCTGCATCCGCAGCTGTTCCTGGTCGGACATGGAGCCGTCCTGGTTGGGATCGTCGAACAGGTACTGACTCGGCTCGAGCTCATCGGTCGTGCCCTGCACGCGAACCCAGTTGGTCGGCACCGGCACCGTGATGGGCACCCCCCAAATGACGTGGGTGACCACGCTGGGCGACGGGTCGGTGTCGCTGACCACGTAGTACCAGCCGCGGGCGGAGCCGCCGGTCGGAAGGTACGACAGCACCCTCCGGTCGGTCCCCGAGATCTCCACGATCAGGTCGACGTTGGTGAGCACATCGTGGGTCTTGATCAGCGTGAAGTCGTCGCCCGACACATGGTGATACGTGTTGTCGGCCGGCCAGTTCCACCACGCGTTCGACACGCCCACCGGGCCTCCCCAGTCGGTCGACGCGATGACCACGCGGCTGGGCCAGTCGAAGTCCAGGAAGCTGCCATCGGGCGCCCGGAACGACTCGTAGGCGATCACCTTGTCGACGAAGGCGTCCGCGTCGGCGCCGGAGGAGACCGCGGCGCGCCCCACGCTGACGTCGGCGCGGTAGACCACCCCGTCCAGGTCGTTGCCCCAGTGGTACTGCCCGTAGACCTGGTTCTCGACCAGGTCCCAGTGGTGCTCGGGCTCGGCCACGTACGGGTACTTGACGGTGGATCCCAGCATGTCGATCTCCTGGTAGGCGATGTACCAGCAGTAGAGGCTCGAGTAGTAGAAGTCGGTCGGGATCTGGTTCCAGTGGTACAGCCACTGGAGGGTGGCGTTGAGGACGTCGGCCGATCCGTTCACCCGCACGAACTGGGTGACGGCGGCGGTCGAGGTGGCGTACGTGTCGTCGGTGCAGAAGTGCCAGCCGAAGGCGGCGCTGCCCGTCGAGTCGTAGGGGATCACCTGGCCCGTGTCGGGGCGGACCAGGAGGTTGTCCTTGCTGGCGCTCCACCAGTCGCCCGCGCTGACCACCTTCATCTTCAGGAACGACCCGGTCCAGAACGACGCGTTGTCCTTCGGAGGGTCGTCGGTTCCCGTTCCGATGTGCCCGCGGCACTGCCCGGCCACCGTCCGGGGCGGAATGATCTCCACGTCGCCCCCGAGCAGCAGCCAGGTGACGCCCCAGCGCTCCTTCGCCCACCTGACGAACTTCCGGAGGACCTCCTGGAGGTCCCGCGAGCCGGACCGGAAGTCGCCGTACCGCCCGCGCACGATGTCGGAGACCGTGACGACCTTCGAGCTGACGCCGCGGCTCGCCTTCCACGAGGAGAGTCGCCAAAAAGCCGACACCAAATCGCCGTCCGTGGGGCCGGTCGCCGAGATGGCGTCCCGGTCCCACGTGTTGTTGTCGGTGATGATGAGGTGATCCGCGGGGAGCTCGAACAGGGGATAGATGTAGCGGTAGTCCCAGACGTCCCTCGCGTTGACGACGAGGCTCGTGGCGATGTCGTACAGGCGGCCGGCTTGGGCTCCCGAGGAAACCGGAGCCTCCGGCATCGGGACGAGCCGGTCGGTACGGAGTCCGAGTCGCTCCCGCTCGGCCTGGTCGAGCCGGATCTCCTTGGGAAGGTCCCGGACGTCGACGTAGGTGACCTCTAGATCGATCGTCGTTGCGAGCACGAGTGAGCCGTCCTCCGCGTAGGTGACCGGGTTCACCTCGATGGTCGCGACCGGGGTGAGCCCGATGTGATCGGTCGACACATGCCGGACGCGCGGGGTCTCGTCTCGCGCTCGTTCGTAGAGCTCCGGATCTGGCAGGAAGATAGGCGGTGCAGGGAACGGTTCCACGAAGCGTTCACGCGGACGGCGAAGAGACGAGCGCTTGATCCCACCCCGTCCGTGGTCGTGGTCGTGGTCGTCGTGGTCGTGGTCGTCGTGGTCGTGGTCGTCGTGGTCGTCGTCGTTGTCGTGATGGTGATGATGGTGATCGTGGTCATGGCCCCGGTCGTTGCCGCCGTCGCGATCGTCTCCCTCGACCCCGGCGCGGGGCGTTTGGACGGCTGCAACCAACGTTGGCTCCTTCGTCACGGGGACGACCCGTTCCTCGCGCAATTCGACGGAGGCCGTCCAGGTGAAGGGTGGCAACGCCACGCGGATCACCGCGCGCGGGAGGGCCGGGCCTCCGGGCTCCCCGGCCAGCCGGCAACCGTCGAGCGAGAGCTTCAGGCCGAACGGCGTTTCCTGGATGCGCAGGTCGTGCTGGTCGAAATACACACGCACCGCCAGCGCTCCGACTCCCGGACGTTCGGGGGCACGCTCCGTCTCGGTCCGCATTGGCTCTCCTTCCTCGGGACCCGAACGGTGGCACCGACCCCAGAGTCCGTCAAACGGGCCGGTCCCCCAGTGCAAGTAACGGCTCGGACTCATTCACGGCGCTCATCGATGTCGCGGGGCCACCGCTTCGCAGGCAGTCCCCGAGCACGTATCATCTGGCGACTTCGGCGGGCGGCGGGACCTCGGGGGGAATCGGTGGCGGCGAACACGTACGACGCGATCGTGATCGGCGGCGGGCACAACGGCCTGGTGGCCGCCGCGTACCTGGCGAAGTACGGCAAGCGCGTCGTCGTGCTCGAGAAGCGGCACAAGACCGGCGGCGCGGCGGCGACCGACAGCCCGTGGCCCGAGGCACCCGAGTTCAAGGTCATGACGCTCAGCTACACGATCAGCCTGATGCCGCCGTACATCGTCGACGACCTGGGGCTGAAGCAGCACGGCTACAAGGTGAACCCGCTGGGCCTGGGGTACACGCCGCACCCCGACGGGCGCGCGCTGATCGAGGGCGACGACCAGCGCTCGTACGACTCGTACTGCCGCTACTCGAAGAAGGACGCCGACGCGGTCGGGCCGTTCTACGAGTGGATCGGCCGCGTCGCGAACCTGATGCACCCGCTGCTGAACCGCACGCCGCCGCACATCAGCGGGACGAAGCTGCGCGACATGGTCGACGTGGGCAGGCTGGCGTGGACGCTCCGAAAGGAGCTGGACGAGAAGACGGTCGCCGACGATCACGCGCCTGTTCACGATGAGCGCGGCCGACCTGCTGGCGAGGTGGTTCGAGGACCCGGTCGTCATCGGCGTGCAGTCGGTGAACGGGATCATCGGGACGTGGGCCGGCCCGATGGCTCCGGGGACGGCGTACGTGCTGATGCACCACTCGGTCGGCGAGGAGACCGAGGGCCAGGTCGCGTCGTGGGGCATGCCCGAGGGCGGGATGGGCGCCGTGGCGGACGCGATCCGTTCGGCGGCCGAGGGGTTCGGCGCGGAGGTGCGCGTGAACGCGCCGGTCGAGCGGATCACGGTGCAGGGCGGCCGCGTGACGGGCGTGGTGCTGGAGGGCGGCGAGGAGCTCCGCGCGAACGTCGTCGTGACCGCGATCCATCCCCAGATCACGTTCCTGCAGCAGATCGACCGTGCGGAGCTGCCGGACGAGTTCGTCAACGACATCGAGCACTGGCGGTCGCGCTCGGGGACCGTGAAGATCAACCTGGCGCTGGACGGGCTGCCGGAGTTCACGGCGGACCCGGGGTTCGACCCGGCGATCCACGGCGGAGCGATCAGCATCATGGAGGACCTGGAGTACCTGGAGACGGCGTTCCAGGAGGCGCGGTCGGGCCGGTCGGCGACGGCGCCGTTCGCGGACTGCGAGATCCCGACGGTGTTCGACACGACGATGGCGCCCGAGGGCAAGCACGTGATGTCGATGTTCACGCAGTGGGTGCCGGAGACGCTGGAGTGAGGAGCCGCACCGCGACGAGCTGGAGGACTACGCGGACCGGCTGATCCAGCGCTTCGAGCTGGTGGCGCCGGGCTTCCGGAACCTGATCCTGCACCGGCAGATCATCGGGCCGTACGACATGGAGCAGGAGTACGGGCTGATCGGCGGCAACATCTTCCACGGCGAGCTGACGGTGGACCAGCTGTTCCACATGCGCCCGGCGGTGGGGTACGCGGACTACCGGACGCCGATCAAGGGGCTGTACCAGGCGTCCTCCGCGACCCACGCCGGCGGCGGCGTGAACGGGCTTCCCGGCCACCACGCGGTGCGGGAGATCCGCAGGGACAAGGCGCTGTAGGTTCCTCTTCGGCCACTATCGGTCTTGCGGAGGACGAGGGGGATTGACCTTCTCATTGACGCGCCGACGGCGTCATGGTGAGATGGATCACAGATGCCAATACGGAGCACTCGCGAGCCTACGGCTCGAGAGGCTCGCCACGGCAGGTCGCGATGAATTGGCATCCGGCTCCTTTGCCCGGCGACGGTTTCCTCTGTCTTTCTCCCGACCGCTGTTTCGGTTGCCCGTGTGCGAGCATCAGCCCCCGACCAGCCCTACGTCTATGCGCCCTGAGAGGAGACAGTGGTGCCGGTCGAATGCCCGCAATGCTCGTCATCAGATGACCTCGACCTGATCGAGGACCTCGAGGACGGCCGCAAGCACATTCGGTGCACGGCATGTGGTCACGACTGGCTCCGCGGGGAGGAGCGGCGCGTCTACAAGACGGTTCAGCCCCCGACCTTCGAAGAGATGCGGGCACGTTTCCCGTCTGCCGACGCGGCCCCGATGGGGACCATGCAGCGCGCCACATCGCTCAAGGCCGAGTTCCTGCAGGCGCACCCGGCAAGCGACCCCCGCACGGTCGAATGGCGGGATCAATATCAGGGACTGTTCAGCAAGGAACGCCTTGGGTCGACGACTCCGAACGAGCTGAAGTCCTTCGCCAACGCCGACCTTGGTGGCAATCCCAGGAACATGAGCGTCTTCAACGCGGCGTGGAACCGGATGGGAGCCAGGGACGCGGGTCAGCGGGTCCGGCAGGCGATCGGGTACCTGCTCTACGGGCCCGAGCAGTCGAATCTGGAAGATCGACTCACCAACCTGATCGAGGGCAGACGGGGCCTCGGCATGGTCGGGTTCCGCGAGGCCTTGCTGACGAAGACCCTGTGCGTGGTCCACCCGGACCAATTTCTCCCGATCAACAGGTACGCGGGCCGGGCCGGCAAGAAGGAGATCGCCGAGTCGGTCTATGGGCTGGATCTGCCGGCCCCCGAAGCGGTGACGTGGACGATCGGGCGGCTGATCATCTGGAGCAACGACCTCCTGGTGGTCCTGGTGGGTGACGGCTTCCGCGACATGCAGCACGCGGCCGACTTCCTGCGGTGGGCGAAGGACAAGGCCCGCAAAGCACAGGCTGCCCAGCTGGTGGGCTGAACAAGCGCTTCGTGTTGCGTCCGGTCACGCCGCCATCGTGCATCCCCGCGACTCGACAGAGTCAACGAAGGGACGGCAGGAGGCCGGGGAGTCCCGCCACGTAGTCGTCGAGGATTGCCTTCGCCGCCGGGTACGAGCCGACCAGCGGATGCGTCAGCAGCGCCTCGAGGGCCGCGTCGTACGATCCCTCGACGGCCGCGGTGACGGTCAGCCGTTCGTACAGCTTCACCTGGGCGATCAGCGCGAGCGCTTCCTCGGGCATCGCGCCCTGGGCCAGCGGATGCGCCCCGTGCTCGTCGGCCACGCACGTGACCTCGACCACGTCGTCGTCACGCAGGCCTCCGATCGCGCCACGGTTGGGGACGTTCAGGATCATCGGAGTGGCCCGGCGCTGCACGGCCGCGAGCATCACGGCCATCGCGACCCCCTGGTACCCCTCGCCTTCGAAGACGTCCTCCGGCTCGCCCGCCTCGTCCTCGACGGTCTCGCCGCGCTCGCGCGCGAAGTACGTCACGTCGCGCTCGACCATCGCCCGCTCCCACGCCGCGCGCGCGCCCGCGAGGTCATCGGCGTCGACGCACGTCCGCAGCACCGGCCACAGCCCGTCGTTCAGCACCTGGAGCTGCCGGGCGCGGGAGCCGCCCGAGCCGCGGATGTTCGCCACCGCCTGGTCCCGGTAGTAGTAGAAGTAGAGGTACTCCATCGGCAGCATGCCGATCGACCGGACGAGCGCCGGGTCGAACAGGCGCCACTCCTCGTCCGCGGCTTGGAGCTCCTCGAATCGCTCGAGCAGCTCGGGCAGACGGTCACGGCCGTCGACCAGGACGCGGTGGATCCAGCCGCAGTGGTTCAGCCCGAAGTAGTCGGCGTGCACCTGCTCCCGCGGACGTCCCAGGAACTCCGCGACGCTCCGCTGCATCGAGACCGGCCCGTCGCAGATCCCGACGGCCCGCACCGAGGAGTGGTCGTGCAGCGCCTGCATGACGATGCCCACGGGGTTCGTGAAGTTCACCAGCAGCGCGTCCGGAGCCGCGTCCTCGATGAGTCGCGCGTAGCCGAGCATCGCCGGGATGGTCCGCAGCGCCATGGCGAACCCGCCGGGGCCGGTGGTCTCCTGGCCCAGCACGCCGTGCTTCAGCGGCACCTCCTCGTCGACGACCCTGGCCGTCTCCTGGCCCGGCCGGATCGCCGAGAACACGAACCGCGCGCCGGCGATCGCCGCGCGGGGATCGGGCTCGGCGCGCACCGCGAACCCGGCGCCCCACTCGGCGCACAGGTGCGCGCCGAGCGCGGCCATCAGCTCGAGGCGTCCGGGGTCGCTGTCGTGCAGCACGACCTCGTCCAGCCCGAGATCGGCCCCGCTCTCGGAGAGCCCCCGCAGGACGAACGGGGCGCGAACCCCCGAGCCGAGCATCGTCAGCTTCATCCCGGCTCTCCTTCACCCCAGCACTCTCGATCCACGATCACGATCACGTCCGACTCCGTCTCCCGCAGGAACGACGCGGGGACCTCCGGCCCCACCGGCCCCTCGAGGACCCGGTGCAGCACCTCCCGCTTGCCCGCACCGGACGCGACCAGCACGATCCTCCGCGCCCGAAGCAGCTGACGAAGACCCATGGTCACCGCCGTCGCCGGCACGTCCGCGAGCTCGCCCCAGTATCGTGCGTTGTCCTCCAGCGTGACCGGCGACAGCTCCACCACGCGCGTCGGGGACTCGGACTCGGAGGGCGGCTCGTTGAAGCCCAGGTGCCCGTTCCGCCCGAGGCCGAGGATCGCCAGATCGAGTTCCCCGCGCGCCGCCACCGCCTGGTCGAACGCCGCGCAGCCCTCGTCCATGGCGCCATCGAGCGGGAGACGGACCACGCGTTCCTCGGTCACCCCCAACGGGTCCAGGAAGCTCCGCCGCATCCACTCGAACAGCGACCGCCGGTCCCCCGAGGGCAGACCCAGGTACTCGTCGAGCTGGAACGCGGTGATCCCTGCGGTGTCGAGGACGCCCGCGAGGCGGCGCGCGGCGAGCTTCGCGTACAGCCCCATCGGGCTCCGGCCGGTGGCGACCGTGATCGCCGACTCGGGGGTCGCCGCGATGGCGTCGGCAACGAAGTCGGCGCCGGCCCGGTCGAGCTCGTCCGCGTCCTCGACCACCACGACGCGGGGACCGGCCATCCGCCTCAGCCGCCGCGCTGGAGCGTGGCCCGGAAGCGGTAACGGTCGCCGCGGTACACCATCTCGCACAGCTCGATGTGCCGGCCGGCCTGGTCCTCGGACTGCTGCTGGCAGCGCAGCAGCGGCTGCCCCCGCTCGAGCCCCAGCAGCCGCGGCGCGGCGTGCGTCCGCCGCGACCGCCTCGACGGTGAACCGGGCCCGCGTGGGACGCATCCCGAATTCCCGCTCGAGGACCTCGTACAGGGAACGCTCCTCCAGGTCCATCGCCTCCAGCCCCGGGGCCAGCGAGAGCGGGATGCGCGTGCGGTCGATCAGGATGGGCACGCCGTCCAGCGAGCGAAGCCGCTCCAGCTCGAACAGCGGCGCGCCCGGCGCCAGGCCGAGCGCCTCGGCCTCGTCGATCGTCGCCGGCCGCGTCCGGCGCTCGAGCACGCGCGCGCCCGGCGTGAGCCCGCGCGACGCCGCCATCTCGGAGAAGCTCATGAGCGCGTTCGGGGGCTCGCCGATGGCCGGAGACGCCACGACCCATCCCGCGTCCGAGCGGGCGATCACGCCCGCCCCCGCCAGCTCGTCGAGCGCGCGGCGAAGCGTCACCCGGCTCACCCCGAAGTGCTCGGCCAGCGCGCGCTCCGGCGGCAGGCGCGACCCCACGGGACGCCGCCCGCGCTCGATCTCGGCTTCCAGCTCCTCCCGGACCGCCTGGTAGCGCAGCTGGAGACGGTGGAGAGGGTCGACATCGAGGTCCTGGGACATTCGGACCATGATAGACCGTTCACAGATCAGACCAAACCGATCGCAGACCATGGCTTGACCAAGCGAAGCCGCGAACCTAGAGTCGAAAGCGTCCAGGCGGGGCTGCCGGAGGGGACGGAGGTGAGCGTGCGGTCACGAGGCACCGTTCGCGGGCGCACGCCGCTCGTGGCGTTCGCCGTCGCGCTGGCCTGCGCCGCCTGCGCACCCGGCCACTTCGTGACACACCCGTCGGCCCCTCCGGCGCCGGCGATCACGGGCGTGACCGAGAAGGGTCCGGTCACGCTCACCGTCTGGGACCAGGAGTCGGGCCCGGTCAGCAAGGTCTGGGACCGGCTCAACGCCGAGTTCGAGCAGAAGTACCCGAACGTGACCATCAAGCGCGTGAACCGTGACTTCGGCGAGCTCAAGACGCTGCTGAAGCTGGCGATCTCGAGCCCGCACGCTCCCGACGTCGTCGAGGCGAACCAGGGGTGGCCGGACATGGGCCAGCTCGTCAAGGCCGGGCTGCTGCTGCCCCTCGACAACTACGCGAAGGCGTACGGCTGGGACAAGCGCGTGTCCGACAACGTGCGCGCGATCAGCAGCTGGAGCCCGGACGGCACGGAGTTCGGCACCGGCAACCTGTACGGCTACACGTCCATGGGAGAGATCGTGGGCGTCTACTACAACAAGACGATGCTCGCCGAGCTGGGGCTCGCGATCCCGACGACGTTCGGCGAGTTCGAGCACGACCTGGCCGTCGCGAAGCAGGCCGGCGAGATGCCGATCCAGTTCGGCAACAACGACGCGTTCCCGGGCATCCACGAGTACGCGGTGATCCAGGATCAGATGGCGTCGGCCCAGCTACCTGACCGAGCTTCATCTTCGGGAGCCAGAGGAACGGGCTGTCCTTCGACACCCCGGAGAACGTGCAGGCGGCGACCATCCTGCAGAACTGGGCGCAGAAGCGGCTACTTCACGCCGGGCTTCGGCGGCGGTGGCTACGACACCGCCGTCGCGAACTTCGCCGAAGGGCCAGGGGCTGTTCATGATCACCGGGCAACTGGATCGTGGCGAACCTCGGGGCCGACAACCGGAACTTCGGGTTCTTCCTGCTGCCGCCGCATGACGGCCGGCGCGACCGCCCGGTCTCGACGGGCGGCGCGGGCTTCCCGCTGGCGATCACCGTCGGCGTCGAAGCACCCCGACGTCGCCGCCGCCTACATCGACTGGATGACGAACGACCACGCGAGCCGAGCTGCTGCTGCAGGCGGGCGAGATCCCGCTGCACGACCGGGGCCACGCACGCTCGTCCGTCGCAGCCGGGCACGGTGCTGGCCGACGTCGTGAACGCGGCCACGGCCGTGTCGAAGGCCAACGGGATCGTTCCCGTACGAGGACTGGGCCACGCCGACCTTCTACGACACGCTCACCGCCGCGATCCAGGAGCTGATGGGCATGCGGATCACGCCCCAGCAGTTCGTGGCGCAGGTCGAGAAGGACTACTCCGACTTCCAGAGCTCGCGGACGTGATGGACGAGCCAGCCCGGTCGTTCCGTCGCAGAGCGGTCGCGGTCGGGAGCCGCCGCGCCGAGCGGCGGGCCGAGCGCCTGGCCGAGCGCCTGCCCGGGCGAGGCGCGCCGGATCGGCTACCTCTACATCGCCCCCGCGTTCATCCTGTACGCCGCGTTCAACCTGTTCCCGCTGCTGCAGGGCGCCAACGATCTCGCTCTTCAACTGGGACGGCGTCACGCTCGGCACGTGGGTCGGGCTGGGCAACTACACGGAGTTCTTCACCGACCCGACCATCCGCGTCGGGTACCTCCACGTGCTGATCCTGATGTTCTTCTACTCGTTGATGCCGATCGTCATCGGCCTGTTCCTGGCGGCCGTGATGTCGCGCATCCGCATCCGCGGGCTCACGTTCTTCCGCCTGCTGCTGTTCCTGCCGCTCGTGCATCACCGACGTCGTCACCGCCGTGGCGTGGACGTGGGTGTACGACGTGAACGGGCCGCTCAACACGACGCTGCGGGCCGTGGGGCTCGGGCGATCTGATCCCGTCGGCGGGCTGGCTCGGCGACTTCAACACCGCGCTGCCGGCCGTCGGCGTGTTCGGCATGTGGGGCGAGTTCGGCTTCTGCCTGATCCTGTTCCTGGCGGGCGTCCTGAAGATCCCGGCGAGCCTGTACGAGGCCGCGCGCGTCGACGGGGCGAACGCCTGGCGGGAGTTCTTCGCGGTGACGCTTCCCGGCCTGCGGTACGAGCTGCAGGTGGTGCTGGTGCTGTCGGTGATCGGCACGCTCGGCACGTTCGACGAGATCTACGTCATTGACGCAGCGGCGGGCCGGGAACGGCGACGACGGTGCCCGCCTACCTGGTGTGGCGGCGGCTGTTCCAGACCAGCCAGGTCGGGATCGGCCGCGGCGCTCGGCATCATCCTGATGCTCATCGTCTTCGCCGTGACGTACGGACTGAACCGGCTGCTGGAGCGGGGCGCGAGGAGCACGCTGAACACGGCCTCGCGCACCCAGGTCACGCTCAACTACGCGCTGATCATCCTGTGCTCGCTGGTCGCGGTCTACCCGCTGGTGGGCGTCCTGATGGCGAGCCTGTACCCGCCGGGCGCGGCGAGCTCGCCGTCGGGCTTCGGCCTGCCCCCGACGTTCGCGTGGCACAACTACGTGGACGCGTGGCAGCAGGGCGGGTTCGCCTCGAGCTTCGCCACCAGCTTCATCGTGGCCGTCGGTCATGGTCCCGGCGTCGGTGTTCGCTGTCGGTCGTGGCGCGGTTACGCGTTCGCCACGATGCAGTTTCCGCGGGTCGAAGCTGCTCTTCTACCTGTTCATCCTTGGGCTCATCATCCCGACCGAGGCGACGATCGTGCCGCTCTACTACGACGTGCGGGCGATCGGGCTGCTCGACACGTACTGGGCGCTGATCCTCCTGGAGATCTCGGGCGAGCTGGCGTTCGGCATCTTCTGGATGCGCGCGGCGTTCCTGTCGGCGCCGCCGTCGCTGTTGGAGGCGGCGCGGATCGACGGCGCGTCGCAGCTGGAAGACGCTGTGGCGGATCATGGTGCCGTTCGCGAAGCCGGCGATCCTGACGCTGACGGTGCTGACGTTCGCCGACAGCTGGAACGAGTTCTTCCTGGCCCTGGTGTTCACCGTCAACCACATGACGGCGCCGGCCGGGCTGGCCAGCTTCTCGGGCAGGTACACGACCAACGTCCCGCTGGTGTCGGCCGGCGCGGTGATCGTCGCGATCCCGATCCTGCTCGTCTTCATCTTCTTCCAGCGCGAGTTCATGCGCGGCATGCTGACCGGCGCGGTGAAGGGCTGAGCGATGGCACGGGTGGGGTTCGACGGCGTCACGAAGCGGTTCGGCGACGTCGTCGGCGCTGCAACGAGCTTCTCGCTGGACGATCGAGGACGGCGAGTTCGTCGTGCTCGTGGGGCCGTCGGGCTCGGGCAAGACGACGGCGCTGCGGCTGGTCGCCGGGCTGGAGGCGCTGACGGCGGGCGAGATCCGCGTCGGGCGACCGGGTCGTGAACCGCCTGGCGCCGCGCGACCGCGACATCGCGATGGTGTTCCAGGACTACGCGCTGTACCCGCAGATGACGGTGCGGCAGAACCTGGCGTTCGCCTGCAGATGCGGAAGATGGCGCGCGACGGAGATCGAGCGACCGCGTGCAGCGCGCGGCCGAGCATGCTCGACATCGGAGTCGCTGCTGGAGCGCAAGCCGCGCGAGCTGTCGGGCGGCCAGCGGCAACGCGTGGCGCTCGGCCGGGCGCTCGTCCGCGAGCCGAAGGTGTTCCTGATGGACGAGCCGCTGTCGAACCTGGACGCGAAGCTCCGCGTGCAGACGCGGACGCGAGATCAAGCACCTCCAGGAGCAGGTGGGCACGACGACGATCTACGTGACGCACGACCAGGTCGAGGCGATGACGATGGGCGACCGCGTGGCGGTGATGAGCGAGGGCGTGCTCGAGCAGGTGGGCGACACGCGCACCGTCTACGAGCACCCGGCGAACGTGTTCGTCGCGGGGTTCATCGGGAGCCCGTCGATGAGCTTCGCGACGGTGGGCGTGTCGCGGGAGGACGGACGCGGTCGCGTTGCGCCGCGGCGAGCGTGTCGCTGACGCTGCACGGCCCGGTGGCGGCCGGACGGGTTGCCGGACGAGGTGATCGTGGGGGTCCGGCCGGAGCACGCCCACCTGTGGGTGGACGGGGACGGGCTCGTCGGGCCGGTCGCCGGCCGGGTGGAGTACGTCGAGATGCTCGGCCGGGAGACGCTGGTCGGGATCGTGACCGGCGGGGACCAGCGGTTCACGGTCCTGGCGGAGGCCGACAGCCCGCTGCGTGCCGGCGATCACGTCCGCTTCGGCGTGGAACCGGGCCACGTCTACCTCTTCGACGCCACGACGCAGCAGGCGCTCACCGTCGCGTAGAGCGGTCCGCCGGGGTCGGATAAGGTCGAGTCTCGCGAACCTGGCTGGGAGGATCGGTGTCCGCCGACGAGAACATGAAGATCGAGATCATCGCGAACGGGCCCTACCGCGTGACGGGGTCTGTGCCGCTCGCCGTGCAGACGATCGTGGCCGACCAACGGGGCGACTCCATCGACTGGCAGCAAGGGGAGGTCCTCGATACCCATGAGGAGTACTCGTTGTGCCGGTGCGGCCGGTCCGCCCACAAGCCCTTCTGCGACGAGACGCACCTCCGCGTCGGCTTCGACGGTACGGAGACCGCGAGCCGCGAACCGTATTCGGCGCAGGCCGAGGAGCAGGACGGGCCCACCGTGATCCTGACCGACGCCGAGCCCCCGCCTGCTGTGCGTAGGGTTTCGCCAGGTTCTGGCGACCGAACTGGCGTCAAGGCTGGAATTCCTGGAGAGCGCCGAGGAGGCGGCGGCGTCGCTGGCCGTGCGCGAGGCCGGGCTGTGCTCCTCGGGAAGGCTGGTGGCGTGGGAGCGAGGACCAGGGAGGCGCCTGGAACCGGACCTCGAGCCGTCGATCGGCCTCGTGGAGGATCCGGCCACCGGAGTCTCCGGACCGTCGTGGGTGGCCTCGGGGCGACCCGGTCACGTCGGCGACGGCCACCATACGAGAAGCGGAACCGATGACGCTGTGCCGGTGCCGGGCGTCTCGCAACAAGCCGTTCTGCGACGGCAGCCACGCGACGATCGGGTTCGACGACGGCCTGGTCTCGTGAGCCCTGGAGCCGCCTCGCGGGTCCGGCCGAACCGCGACCCCCCGGCTCGGGGCGTTCGCCCCTGCTCACCGGCCCGTCCGAGAGGGAGGCTGGCCTCAGCGGTAGATGACCCGGCAGGATCGGAGGGCAGAGATGGCCAAGTTCGCGTTCATGTTCACGCTGAAGAGCGACACCATCGTCCGGCTGATGGACCATCCGGCAGCTCGAGCGAAGGTCTTCGCCACGACCGCCGAGCAGCTCGGAGGCAGGCTGGAGCAGTACTACTGGATGTTCGGGGACGAGGATGGCCTCGCGATCATGGAGCTGCCCGACTCCCACGCGGCCGCGGCCGCCAGCCTGGGACTCACCAGCACCGGCAGCTTCGGCGACATCCGAACGCAGGAGCTGTTCAGCTCGGACGACATCGCCGAGATCCTCGGCGTGGCTCGCGAGGAGCACGCTGAGCCGGTCGGCGTCTGATCACGCGAGGAGCGCCGCAGTCTGACCACCGGAAGAACGCTGCGGTGGCGTGGACGGCCACCACGCGGTCCGCGAGATCCGCGGGACAAGGCCCTCTAGAAGCGCTCAGGCTCTTCGCCGGTAGATCCCGAACAGACGGCGCCACCAGCCCCGAAAGCCTCGCACCGACGTCTCGCCGGCCTCCCAGTAGGTGATGAGAGCGGGATTGGGATCGTACGGCGGTACGCGGCGCGCCCGTGGGACGTCCTTCTCGGGTGGTTCGGAAGGTCCTCCGGACTTGTTCTCTGAGCTCATCTGCCGACCTCCTCGTCTATTTGACCACCTCAGCCACGGCCGTCAACCCGATCGCCAGGATGAGGATGCCCATCGACGACTTGATCCGGAGAGACTTCGCATCAACGAGCCTTCTCCCTTGCCTGATCATGCGTATCTCGACGTCGATAAGACGCAGAATCGCGTCGTCCTCGTTCAGATAGAGAAGGTATTGACGTGCCGCCGCAGGGTCGAGGACAGGGAGCCGGCCGGCTGCCCAGAGCCCGCCGCGTGTCGCTCGCCGCGACCCTCGCTCGCCGAACCGGCAGCGATGACGCGAGGGCCACCGACGCGCCGCTGCACATCCGAGAAGACACGCCTGTGCCACCGACGCGCGCGGGGTCATGTCGCGGGAACAGCCTTCGAGTTGCTCGCTACTCCACGGCCGATCCCCCGGGCGGGGGGGCCCGTCCGACCGATTGACCGGGCGAACGACGCACGGCTTGGATTCACGAAATCGGCCGCGCCGAACACATCGCACCCGGTTGCTCGCGCCGGGTGGACGAGAGCCGCAGCTCTCGCGAGGGGAGACTCCGTGGCGAAGTGCATCCGCTCGCGCCGGCGCGGTGCCGAAGCAGGGCTCGTGCTCCTGGTCGCGGCGACGCTCATCTCCATCCCGGCCGCCGCCGTCGCCCAGAAGGGTCCGGAGATCTCGATCGATCCGACGACCACGTCCGGCGGGTCGGCGATCACGGTCACCGGCTCCGGATGGGACCCCTCCCTCGGACCCGTGAGCGTCTACAGCAGCATCGAGGACGTGACCGGCCCCACTCCCTCGCCACCGCTCGGTCCGCCCTCGCCGTCCCCGTCACCGACCCCCGACGCGACCGGCTCCTTCTCGATCACGCTCGTGGTGCCGTTCTTGCCGCCCGGCCCATACACCGTGGTGGCGTGTCAGGACTGCGGAAACTCGGATGGGTTTCCCCTCGCCCGCAGTTCGTTGATCGTTGCGCCCGCAGCGCCGACCCTCGCGCTGTCCGCCATGAGCGGGACGGCCGGATCCGGCATCAACGCCGTTGGCACCGGGTGGAACCCGGCGAACGGCCCCGTGAGCATCTTTCCCGATGCGTCCGACGTCTCTTCGCCCGGCGCAGCGCTTTTCACTGGGGTTCCCGACGCCACCGGCACATTCACCGCTTCGATGCAGGCCCCGGATACACCGCAGGACTACGTCTTCGTCGCCTGTCAGCGCTGCGGCGCCGAGCCCGCCGCGACCCAGACGGCCTCCTTCACCGTCGTGTCGAGCCAGGCGCCGCCCGCTCGCGTCACCGTTCCCGATCTCGTCGGGCTCGACACGCGCCGGGCCGAGCAACTGGTCAACGCGCTGCATCTCACCCTGGTGATCAGGTGGCAGGGCGAGGGCGAAGAGCGAGGCATCGTCGGCTCGCAGTCTCCGCTTCCCGGCAGGCGTGTACCGCAGGGGAGACGTGTACGCGTCACCGCAGACCGAACCCCGGTGGTCGCGCCCGTCGCACGGCCATGGCTTCCGGCGGCGATCGCCGCGGCTGCGCTGATCGTGCTCGTGGCGGCCATCGCCACGGCCGCCACACGACGGCCCCGCCGGCGGCGATGGGTCAGGCGCCACATCCGGACAGACCCGCACCCGGACCCGGCTCCGGACATCGCGGGGCGATGGATCGGCCCCGCGCCGGATAGAGCCGTGCGGCTCGTCCCGCACGAAGATCACGGAGTCCAGTCCCTGGAGGAGGTCGGGTCGTGAGCGCCGCAGACATCCCCGAACGAACGACCTTCCGGCGGTTCGCCCTGGGAGCAGACGGCGGCGCGGAGCTGCTCACGCAACCGATCGGGCGTTCCGACGTGATCCAGTCGATGGGTGCCGTCGCGAAGACCACGCGAGGCGCCGTCGCCGCCGAGCTGGCGTCCGCGGTCGCCGGCGTGCTGGACTTCGACCTCTTCGGCGTGATCGTCTCGGGTTGGAAGAAGTACGACGCCCTGCTCGAGGCGGGCAGACGGACCGCCGCGGACCCCTCGACCGAGGAGGTCGTGGAGCTCGCGACGCATCGGATCACGTCCGTGCACCGGCCGACGATCGACCTGCTCTTGGACGGCGTCCGCATCGGCACGCTCCACGTGGAGGCGACGTTCGAGTGCGTCCTTGAAGGCCTGGTCGCGACGGTCTCGCGCGGCCGGCTCGTCCGGCTTGGCTCCGGACGATGCAACGCGACGGCCACGGTCTCCGCCGAGGGCGTCGAGATCGCGCGGAGGGAGGGCGTCCTCGACCTGCACCTCGAGACCTCATTGGGTGCCGGAATCCCCCTGGTGACGGAGGCGCTCGCCTCACCGCGACGAACCGACCATCGTCCTGGAGAACCCGTCGCCGTCAGCGAGTTGATCCGCCCCCGACGAGGCGTTCCGTCGATGAACGGTGAGCCGTGGGAGGCGGCTACTCCGCCGGCATCGGCGTGGCCAGCTGGAAGTAGTTCCCGTCCGGGTCCTCGAACGTGGCGAGCCAGAACTCGCCGCCGTCGGGAGCCGGCCCTGGCTGGTACGGCTCGGCCACGACGGCCGCGCCCAGGGCCTTGATGCGCTCGAACTCCGTCTTCACGTCGGGCGTCTCGAAGTTGAGCATGATCCGAGCGGGCGTCTCGCTGCGGCCCTTCACCTCCGAGTGCTCGCCGATCATCAGCCAGCTGGGACTGGCCTGCCACCCCGTGAAGCTCTCGTCGGACCAGCCGGGTTCTCCGAGGACCTTGGTGTAGAACTCGGTCAGCCCCTTGGCGTCCTGGGTGCCAAGCATCACCGTCGTCAGCGACAGCATGGATCTCTCCTTCTCGCGCGGTCCTTTGCAATGGACGGTACACCCCAAGACTTCCTTCTTCGGGCGACGAACCGGATCGCGGCCATCGTGCCGGTCAGATGGCCGCGATCGAACTCGATCGCTGGGACGTTGCCGGGCTCGACTAGAAGCCAAGGGCCTTGCCCGTGGTCGCGAGGCGGCGCCCGAGTTCGGCGACGACATGGTCGCGGGCCGCGGCGGGGGGCCCTGACACTTCGATGAACAGGGCACCTCCGGTCAGGAAGTAGAGATGGTCGGTTGGCATATAGCGGCGGCCCCGCCGCTCCCCTTCGGGGTGGAGAAGCTGAGCCGATACGGCTCCGGCGAGATCGTTGGTCGCGGTCGCCGGACTGACATCGGCAAGAGACCTGTAGTAGCCCGCGGTCACATCCCGTCCGAAGAACGCGTCGAACAAGGCGTTCGCCACCCTCCGATCGAGATGTGCATCCTCGGCAACCTCCTCGAGAGCCGTCCAGATCTGGCGCTGCACGCGCTCGCGCATGTCCAGAGCACGGATCTGATGCAGCTGTGCCTGCATATGCGCTTCGATGAACTGGGTGACGTCCGCGTCCGGGTCGAACTCCCGGCCCAGACAGGCGAAGGCCGCGTAGTAGTCGTCAAGGTGGTTCCCCCACCACTCTTCGAGCGACGTGAATTCGGGCCTCGTGAATCCGCCTCGATACATCGCGAGAGAGGCAAGCACCCGAGCGGAGCGTCCGTTTCCGTCGCTGAAGGGGTGAATCGCGGCCGTGGCGACGTGGATCCAAGCCGACCCGATCGCCGGGTGCCATTGTCCAGTCTCCATTTGCGAACACGCGCTGTCGACGAGGGCTGGTACGCCCTCGCCGGGAGGCGGCAAGAAGACCTCTTCTGCGGTCTTGCTGTTCACGATGAAGACAGGCCGTTCCGTGCGTATGCGGCCCGCCCCCAGCGAAAAGCGGCCGCGAGGACACGGTCGTGGACCGCCACGATGAGCTCTCGGGTCCAACGGAAGGCACCGTCATCGGCCCGGCGGAGCACGAAGCCATCGCGTCTCTGTAGCCTTCGACGAGCTCGCGATCCTCGGGCCGGACCTCTCTCGGGGCTTCGCCGGCGAGGATGCGACGGACCTCCTCGACCGTGACAGGGACTCCTTCCATGCTCGTCGAGGCGGCCACGGCCTCGGCCTCCAACTCGCGGCGTAGCCGCCCGGTCCAGGCGCGTGGGAGGACGCCTCGATGGTCGAGTCGGACACGCCATTCATCCAGCTCGTCCTTTAGGCTTGAGAGGGCCTCGGCCCTGTAAGGGAACATGGCCAGGGAATGATATCACCCAAACGCTAGGGATTTATGCGAGATATCGCTCAAATGCTAGGAATTGATCTCCAGATTTCCCTAGTCGCCAAGGGTGGGCCGCATCATGGGTCGAAGCCCTATGAACCGGACCTCAGGCGCCCGTCTTGGCCAGGGCGAACGGGTGGACCGGGCCCGAGCCGGCTTCGCGGAGGGCCGCGCCGACCACCGTGAGGGTCCAGCCCGAGTCGACGGTGTCGTCGACCAGCAGCACCGGCCCGGACGGCGGGGCGCCGGCCACCGCAAACGCCCCGTGGACGTTCCTCAACTGTTGGGCGCTGTTCTCCATCTCGCTCTGCGGCCGGTGCGGCTT
Source organism: uncultured Actinomycetota bacterium (assembly GCA_963770955.1). Lineage (GTDB taxonomy): Bacteria > Actinomycetota > UBA4738 > UBA4738 > UBA4738 > DASPTB01. The sequence continues at coordinate 314,588 of CAVYRK010000003.1, read as the reverse complement.
CGCCAGCGCACGACCGGCGCGAACGGCAGCCCCAGCCGCGCGGCGAGCGCCTCGGCGAAGGCCGGCACCTGCTCGGGACGCTCCGCCGACGGAACGCACGTCACCCACTGCGGCGCCGGGTCGGGCTTCCACCGTTCCCGGATGAGCACCGCCGACGCCTCGACCAGCTCGGGCGAGAACGCGCTCCCCTCTTTCCGCGCTCGCCGCACCGACGGACCCCACACGTCGTCGCCGTACATCCCGAGCGCGCGGCCGGTCTCGGACAGCTGCTCGGCCGGGATCCGTCCCTTCAGCCCCGCCACGCCCGCGGCCCACATCTTCCGCGGATCGATCAGCAGATCGGTCCCGCGCAGGTGCGCCAGGGCGCGGCCGACCATCTCGCGATCCAGCGAGACCGTCGGCTGCTCCCCGGTGCAGTTCGCGCAGCGGCCGCACGGCGCGGCGTCCGGGTCGTCGAGCTGCCGGCGGAGGAACTCCATCAGGCACTCGTCGGTCGCGGCGTAGTCGCGCATCGCCTGCTGCTCGGCGCGGCGCGCGGCGGTGACGCGCTCGACGCGTTCCGTGGTCGTACGTCCACGGCTCGGGCGTGCGCCGCCACTTGCCGCGGTCGCGCGTCGACCGCGCCGTCGACCTCGAGCACCTTCAGCATCGCCTCGAGGCGGCCGCGTGCGCACGTTCACCTGCGCCATCGATCTCGCCGACGGACATCGGCGCGCCGGCGTCGCGCAGGACGCCGACGACCTCCTCGGCCTGCTCGCCGCGGCGGGAACGCGGTGCGGATGAAGTAGTCCTGGATGTCGCGCGTCCTCGTGCGCCGCGCAGCAGGACCGCCGGCGCGTGGTCGAGCGCGCGGCCGGCGCGGCCGACCTGCTGGTAGTAGGCGATCGGCGAGCCCGGGCGACTGGAAGTGGATGACGAAGCGCGAGGTCGGGCTTGTCGAAGCCCATGCCGAGCGCGGAGGTGGCGACGACGACCTTGACGTCGTTGCGCCAGCAGCGCGCTGCTCGACGGCCTCGCGGTCGCTCGTGGTCGGTGTCGCCGCTGTAGGCGCGCGGCGTCGATGCCGTCGGACGCGCAGCCAGCCGGCGACGCGGCTCGGTGTCGGCGACGGTGAGGCAGTAGACGATGCCGCGTGCCGGGCAGCGTCGGGGATCGTCGTCGGCCAGCCACGCCAGGCGCTCGGCCGGCGACGGGCAGGTCGAGCGACGTGCGAGCGCGAGGCTCTCGCGGTCGAGCGGGCCGCGGAGCGACGGCGAGGTCGTCGCCGAGCTGGTGCGACGATGTCGTCGACGACGCGGTCGTTGGCGGTCGCGGTGGTGCACAGCACCGGCACGCCCGCGCGGCAGCAGCTCGAGGACGCGCGCGATGCGGCGGTAGTCGGGGCGGAAGTCGTGGCCCCAGTCGCTGATGCAGTGCGCCTCGTCGATGACGAGCAGCCCGACGCGTGTGCGCGACGACCGGGCAGCACCTCGTCGCGGAAGCCGCGCGTTGGCGAAGCGCTCGGGCGAGACGAGCAGGAGGTCGACCGCGTCCGGCTCGAGCGCGCTCGCACGATCGGCTCCCACTCGTCGGGGTTCGTCGCTGTTGATGCGTCTCGGCCCGGACGCCCATGCGCTCGGCCGCCTCGATCTGGTTGCGCATCAGCGCGAGCAGCGGCGAGACGAGCAGGGTCGGCCCGGCCCCTGCGTCGCGCAGCAGCCGCGTGGCGATGAAGTAGACGGCGCTCTTGCCCCAGCCGGTGCGCTGCACGAGGAGCACGCGGCGCCGCTCGCCGACCAGCGCGGCGATCGCCTCGAGCTGCCCGGGACGGAAGGACGCGGCCGTCCCCAGCATCCGTTCCAGGTGCTCGTGCGCGCGCTGCTCGATAGTCCCCGCCGGCGTTCCTTCGGTAATCATTGGCAAAACGCTACCCCGGCCCACCGACAAGGAGCGCTCAGGTGCGAAGGTGCGCCCGCGGAGACTTTCCTTGTGGTCGATGAACGGGATCGCGGCCGTCCTGCCGGTCAGGTGCCCACGAAGCCAGTGATCCGCCCCAATCCGGTCAAGGGCTGATCTAGACTCCGAGCGTGTTTGAGCCTGCAGAGATCGTCTCCTATCTCGACATGTGCCGCGAAGAAGGCGTCGCACTCCAACGCGGAATGAATTTTCATCTCCGTGGTGACACCAGTGTCATCCTGATGAGTATTCGCATAGGAGCTCCATACGCAGATCGAGTCGAGGAGGAAGGCCGGGTCATCATCTACGAAGGGCACGACATCGCCCGAACGACCGGCGCCCCGAATCCCAAGACAGTTGATCAGCCGGCGGCAACCCCGAACGGGCGACCAACTCAGAACGCATTGTTCTTCCAGGCGGCGCAGGCTGGCCCGGTTGGCGCCGACCCTGAACGCGTCCGTGTCTACGAAAAGCTTCGCCAGGGCATTTGGGTGTTCAACGGGACATTCTTGCTCACCAAGGCATGGCAAGAACCGAGCGCTGGCAGACAGGTCTTCAAGTTTCGCTTGGAGCTGTCTTCTGAGAGTGCTCCAAGCCGACCACCCACTCCGCTGGAACTGGACCACTCACGCGTCATTCCAACAGCGGTCAAGTTGGAGGTTTGGAAGCGCGACAATGGACGCTGCGTGCAATGCGGCTCCACCGACAACTTGCACTTCGATCACATCATTCCATTCTCACGAGGCGGCTCGTCCCGTGTAGCCGAGAACATTCAGATTCTTTGCGCGCGGCACAACCTGGAAGCCAGAGACCGAATCCACTAGCGGGGGTCTAGATTCTCGCTATGAGCGAAGCGAGGCGGCGGGGACTTCCTTCTTCGGGTCGACGAACGGGATCGGCGCGGTCATGCGGGTCAGGTGGCCGCGCTCCGACTCGATCGCCAGCACGTTGCCGGGCTCGGCCAGCTCCGTCGGCACCCAGACGTAGCCGATGTTACTCCAGGCGCGGCGACCAGACGGCGGACGATGGCATGGGGGCGTTGCCGGATGAACCGGCAGCGCCCCCAAACTAAACCCCCAATCCACAGGAAAGCCGAGCCTCTTGTACCGCTCGATCATCGCCGTCCGCCGTCTCTTCCCCTCGGCGTTGTGTGTGTCAATTCCCTCATTGATCAGGAGGGCTCGGGTCCGCACGACGTAGGGATCGATGCCGAGCTTCTTGGCGACCTGGGGATGCGACATGCCGTCCGTCACGGAGATATGGACGATCCTAGGGCGAGCATCGCCCGTGCGTGTCCGACATCGGCGCTGCGAAGGGCCTTGATGTGGTCGCTCAGCTTGTACTTCGCTGAGAAGAAGAAGCCGCCGCAACGATCCAGCACCGCGCAGTTGAGGCACTCCGGGTGGTACTCGTTCTTCCAGTCGCTGATCGACTTCACCGCGAACGGCCACAGGTCGCGGTCGATCAGACAGAGCTGGTGGTTGTACAACATCGTCCTGATCCCCCGGCGATCGAGCAGGACCACCGCCTCGGCGAGGACATCCTGGTAGTCGATACGGATCGATCCAGAGCTCGTCCATGTTTGCCCGCGCGAAGCCGATCATCTCCAGCCCCATCAGCGCGACCTGCTCGACGAAAGGGCAGGTTGCCGGCTGATGAACTCCGCGATCTCGACGATGCACGGGCGCCGTCTGCTTGTGGAGCACCACCCGGATCTCGATCCGCTGTCCGAGCTGCGCCAGGTTCAAGAATGCCGCGGACCGTGTCCTCGAAGGCGCCCTCCGACTGGACGACGTAGTCGTGCAGCGCCGGCTCCGCGCCGTAGATCGGGATGCCGACCATCATGTCTCGGGTTGTCGATCGACGCCCACGCCGCGGCGAACTCCGGCTCGCCGAACCGCCGACCGTTGGACAGGACGTGGACCTCGGCGATCGGCAGCAGGTTCCGGCAGAGCGTCAGTAGCCGGATGAGCCGCATCGCCGTAGAGGGTCGGCTCCCCGCCGGTGAAGACGATATCGGTGGTACTCGGCGGCAGGAGCCGCACGAGCTCGAAGCGCCTCGTCCAAGTGCCAGTCGTCGTCGACGTCCTTGCGGTGGCTGAGAGCACATCAGGCAGTAGTGATTGCAGCGCTCGGTCAGCAGGACGCTGTTCTGGTGGCTGTCGTGCCGCCAGAGAACACGGATTCGCTGACCGTCGTTCGAGACCGAGACGACGTCGCCTGAGCCGCAGGTAGCTCGAGCTGCGGGGGAAGCTCGACGAAGCTCGCCGGCAGCTGCGTCGGCTGAGCCACCGCACCTTCCTCAGGTAGAGGCCGAAACCCATCGGGGGCGGCCCGCCGGTCCTCGATCAGGAACGCGCCCGTCCTTCGCCCGAGCGCCTGGTGCATGCTCGACCATCCGCCAGACCGCTGCGTTCGAGCGGCTGTCGGCCGAGATCGACTGTCGCGACTCGCCCGAGAGCGGGATCATCGTCCTGCCCACGCCAAGGAACATCTGGCGGGCGCTTGGGATCGACTCGTACTCGCTCGAGGAGCAGTCTGGAAGATGCGCCATGTTCCGGCGGCAGAAGGCCGACGTCGGCTTGCGCCCGACGAAGTCGCCCATGGTCGCGTGGTGGAAGACGGGGTCAGCGCCGCAGTACGGCTCGAACGCGCAGTCGCTGCACATTGGGGCGCTCAGCGTGAACGAGTGCCTCCAGCGGCTCGAGCAGCGCGTCCGAGAGCATGATGTCCTCGTAGGTGTCCGCGTGGAGATTGCCCAGCCGGAAGGTCGTGTCGCCCATCTCGGCGAGCATCCGACCCTCGTCAGAGGCGTAGACGTCGCCGTCGTAGTTGTAGACGATCGCGCCGATACCGATGCCCGGCGGGCGAGGTCAGGTCGACGTAGCCTGGATCGTCGTTCGTCAGCATCTTCTTGAGGATGATCGCGGCGTAGCGTCTCGGTGACGTCGACGCCGCTCGCGATTGAGCTCCAGGATGTAGTTGAGGCCCTCCTCGTAGAAGTCGAGCCAGCGATCGCGTCGTACCCGGTGTGGCTCTTCGGTCCTGACCGCGAAGCCGTACGGGGACAGCGGCCGGAGGAACACGTCGATTGAAGCCTTGATCGAGGTAGCAGTCGATGATGTCCTGGGCCCGATCGAGGCTTGCGCGCGTCGTGGTCATCAGCGCCGAGACGCGATCGGACGCCGAGCGTCTCCCGCACTCGCCGGATGCCCTCGACGGCCCGCTCCCAGCTGTCGCCTCCGGGACGAGGTCGATTGCGGTTGTGCAGGTCGGCTGGGCCGTCGAGCGACGTTGAGATGTAGATGTCGTGCTCGGCCGCAGAACTCGAGGATGTCGTCGTCAAGAGAGCGAGATTGGTGGCGATCACGAACGACGAGATCCTTGCCGCAGTCTGCGTTCATCTGCCTCAGCCTCCAGGACGATCTGCTCGACCAGCGGGAAGTTCAGAAGCGGCTCGCCGCCCTGGAACTCGATCTTGATGTGCGGGGAGGGCGACCGGAACGTCATCTCAAGGCGCGGTCGCGCCGTCTCCTCGCGACATGTCGATATCGCTGACTTGTCCGAGCTCTGGCGAGACACCTGGCAGTAGGGGCACGAGTGCTCGCAGCGGAGCGTCACGACGAAGATGTGAAGCCCGGTGAAGCCGGGCAGCCGCGAGTAGCGGGTGCGGGTCTTCAGGGCGAGAAGCTCGAGCGGGAGCTGCTCTCCATCCAGCATGATCAGATGCTTCGCTCGAAGCCTCCGCACGAGTGGCGAGTCCGCCGGGAGGCGCAACTCGTGAGCTCCTTGAACTCGCTCGCGGACACGAACAGGTGCTCACCGACCATGTTCGTAGGACCCGATTCTCGAATCGCTCGAAGCGAGCGGAAGAAGCGCCAATCCGCGGCGGCCGGCTGAAAGGCCTCCGGCTCCCGGAACTTGGTCACTGGTCTTCCTCGGACTCGTTCAGTCCGGTGTGGGAGAACGCGAGGGAGAGAATGAGGTTACGCGTCAACTCTGTTTGATCGCGAATCCGCTCACGGAGCACCTGATCAAGCACTTCGTTCCGGAACTCGTTCAGGGCTGTCTCGACCTCTTCAGGGTCGTCCGATGGAAGGTGGACACTGCAACGGTAGTTCTGGTCGTGGACTCGAGCTCGCACGAGAGCCGGTCCGACAGGCGGTAGGCCGCTCGCTGGATTGCATCAGCCGAGTGCGACGACTTGTCGAAGACGAGCTCGCGCTGAGCCATCGGGCCTGGACCCCTACCCCACCATGACCGACGAAACGTGAGAGCTGTGCGACGCGTGGGAGCTGTGCGAGATGTGCCCCGGCTCCCCGACGCGTGCGAGCTGTGCGACTGGTGCGAGCTGTGGGATTGATGCGACGCGTGCGAACTGTGGGAGCCATGGGACGAGTGCGTCGGCGAGTGGTGCGGGGTCGGGCTTGGAGTCATGGAGGGCCCCGGCGACAGGATGGAGCTCTTCGGCCTTGGAGTAGGGGGACGTGGAGGGAATCGTGAACGTCGGCAGTGGGGTGGGCGATTGATTCGAGGTACTCGGCTGACCCGAACCAGGCGGAAAACCGACAGACGAGAGAGCCAAGCTCAGGGGAACAAGGATCCGCTTCTTCATTCCCCCGCAGCGTAAATGGAGAGCCCGATTCGGGTCAAGCGGGCGACTTGCTCCAGTCCTGTCTCTCGGCAGCATTTGCCGCCGGGCCGATTCGCCACCACTGTGCCCCGCGCCGGTCAACTTCCGGACAAGGACCGGCTTGGGTGGACGGCTGGGTTCGACTTACTCTGTTCCGATGGACGCGACTGGGATTGAGCAGGTGCCGCCGCGACCGACCTGGTCCCCGCCGAGGCGCAGGCAACGCCCGTCAGTCGGGATGGCCACGCGTGTGCCAACTGCGGCCGACCACTCTCCCGTACTGCGGCGTTGGATTGGGAAGGACCTGTGCGAGCAGTGTAAGAATGCGCGGGACGACCCGCGATCGAGAAGCAGTTCAACAGCGGCGGCCCGCACCAGGAAGATCGCTCGGCAGACTTACAAGGCCACCCTGGACCAGATCGCTCAAGGGGCACCTGCCGCGCGCCGTCCTGGATCAGCTCCGCCAAACGGCTCCTCTGACGGGCCTCTCTGAAGAAGACCTTCAGAAGATGAACGCGGACGCCCTGGAGCGCCGGCTGGGTGGGGCAGCCGCGGACGAGATCGTGACGCCTGAAGAGGAGGAGGGAGTCGCCACGTCTACTCAGCGGGCTCGGCCTGGCCTGGGGGGACGTAACCGCGCATCATCCGGAGCTCGGGACCCGGTTCCTCATCGGCATGGCGAATGCAGGACGCCTCCCAACAGCAACTGATTCCAGGCTGATGACGAAGCGCGGCGAAGTCGTGCACCTGGAGCAGCCAGCCTCATTGATGAAAGAGGTCACGAAGCGACAGTTCGTCGGCGGGTATAGCGGCTGGAGCTTCCCTGTTGGCAAGACAGGCATTCGCTACCGCGTTGGCGGAATGCGGGGCCACAGCGAAGTAGTGGGGACGGAGCTCCAGGTCGCGGACCAAGGAACGTTAGTGATCAGCTCGCGGCGCGCCGTCTTCATCGGCGGCAAGAGCACGATTGAGATGCCCTATGCCAAGCTCGTCGGCGTGCAGGTGTTCACCGACGGCATCCGCTTCAATCTGTCGAACCGTCAGAGGGCTCCGCTGTTCAAGCTCCCCAGCGGCGACGTCGTCGCGGCTTTCATCCACACGGCGATGCAGAACTCCGCCTAGCAATCTTCGGAGCGCCTGGGCGCCAGACACGAATCACACCTCTGAATTCGGCGACCACCCGAAGACATCCGCGTCGTAGGTGTCGGCGACGATTTGCGCCTCCTCCCTGCCGAACGACAGAGGTAGTTCTGTCCGACAAAACTCTGCTACCCTGGGAGGGTGAGTGCCTCGCGCGAAGCTTCGATGGGCCCGATCGGCCACCAAGCACCGGATCGGGAAGCCCCAGGTGCGCTATGTCATCGAGCACGCCGGAATTCGCTTCCGCGTCCCTGCGCCGGACCCGAGAGGCGGAAACGACCGTCTCCTGTTCCTCGGCGACGACCAGAACGGGACGCCTCTCGAGGTGATGGCCGTTGAGCTCGAGTCCGGCGAGCTCTTGGTGATCCACTCCATGCCGCTCAGGCCGAGATACTTGGCCCAATATCAGGAGGCCGATCGCATGGCGCGTGTGAAGACGAAGTCCGGGAAGACCCTGACGCGAAAGGACATCGAGGCTCTGGCCGACGAGGCGGAGGCCGGGTACGACCTCCGTGGTATCAAGGGCGAGCCGATCCCCGGCCGGCCTTCGCTCGGCAAGGGCGTGTCGCCACGGATCAGCTACCGCGTTCCCGACCGCCTCTACGCGAAGGCCAAGGCCAGAGCGAAGGCAGAAGGTCGTACGGTCAGCGAGATCGCTCGCGACGCCCTGGAACGGCACCTTTCACGCGAGCCGCGTTAGTGGCGGAAGCTGGCTCCGGTCTCGCTCTGGTGGACCTTCACGAGCTGAACTCTCGCGTACTCACCTCGTGACAGGCGGCCCTCAAGGTGATGCCGACAATGCGCGGCGAACGATCCAAAGGCGAAGCGCCAAGGTGAGTCCCGAAGTGACTGCGACGACGATCAGTGCCAGGGCAGGACGGCCGAGGATCGCGCAGACCGTCACGAGAAGGAGCCGCCCGTCCCTCCCTCCCAGGAGGTAACCCAATTGGCGCTCGGGCGCCGGCGGCAGTCCGAGCGCCGTGGCCCGATCCTTCGAGGCCATCGAGAGCATGCTTCCTGTTGTCGCGGCAACGGTGAGGCAGACGACCACTCCAGCAGAGAGATCGCTACCCGCGCCGAGGGCCCACACACCCAGCCCGGCCATCACCGCGGCGTCCCCCACTCGGTCGAGTATGCCGTCGAGCATCGCCCCCCTCGGCCCGGCCCGCATGAGGAGTCTGGCGGTCTCGCCGTCGACGCCGTCGAGCACCGAAGCCGCGTGGAGAACGATCCCACCGAGGATCCCCCTTCCCGTCGCCAGCAACCACGCGGCCACACGGCGAGGCCGACCGAAACGAGCGAGATGAGATCGGGCGAAAGGCGAAGAGGCGCGAGGGCCATCGAGATCCGAGTCGAGACCGGGCGGTTCAGGTACCGGGAGACGGGACCGTCTCCGTCCTTGGTCAGGGATCGCTGCAGCTGGGCCCGGGCCGCGCGGAGGTCCTCCGGGGTGTCGATGTCGTGCCACCACGTGCGGTCATCGATCTGCACCGCTCGAAGACCTCGCCCAGCTGCCAATCGAGAGACCGCGCCCGACAGCGTGTGGTCCCCCTCGGCTGCGGCCTCCCGCTGCGCGGCGAGCACCTCCGGAGGAAGCAAGAACGCCCCGCAGTCGATCGCCGGCTCGTCGATGTGTTTGCCGAAGGCCACCGCCGTGTCGCCTCGAATTCGAACCCGGCAACCCTCTTCCCAGGCGTCGGGAGAGGGATCGGGATCGACGAGCACGGCGGCCTCCCCGGCGCGAACCAGGGTGTGGAGTGCACCCTCCCCGAACACGTGGTCCGCCGTGACCACCACGAACAGGTCCTGTTCATGCACGAACTCCCCCGCCGCAGCAAGCGAGGCGCCGTTGCCGAGCTCCCACTCACTTGCCAGCACGGCATGCACCCTGCCGGGGCTCAGCCGAGACACGACCGCCCCAACCGGCCCGGCGTGGTAGCCGACGACCACGAGAACCTCACCGATGCCGATATCCAGGAGTCCGCGAACGGCTCGCTCGACGAGCTTCAAACCGCCCAGCTGGACGAGCGCCTTCGAACCTCCCCCGGTGACTGCCCTGAGTCGCTCCGAGCGTCCGGCCGCCAGCACCACACCCATTCGTGGCTTGATCCCGGACGGCGGCAGAGGCGCGGCCCCGAGGTGATGAGACTGTGCATCACTCGAGACACCGTCGCGCTCGGACGCTGTCGGCACAATCCCTTCCTCCCTCGTTCCTGCGCGGGGTTCGAGAGACAGGTTCGTCTCCGTGCGCGAAGACTGACAGATCGGCCGGGTACCCGCTACCCATCGGACCGAAGCCCTATTGTGACGCGAAGACCCGATTCTGGCGGGGGATCGCGCCGGGCGCGGCAGAGGCGAGCGATGACCAGATCCTGAGCGTGGAACCGTACGAGGTCGGCCTGTACGACGTGAGCTCCTGATCGCCTGGGCGCCGGCGCACTTGGCGGAAGCTGTTTCGGAGGGCCGCCTGATCGTCGTTCCGGCGGCACTGGTAGCCTCGCCGCAGTGACAGACACAGGTTCCGGAGAGCAAGACTCCTTCGATCTGATCGTGATCGGCTCCGGCCCCGCCGGTGAGAAGGGCGCCAACCAGGCCGCCTACTTCGGCCATCGTGTGGCGGTGGTGGAGCGTCGATCCCAGGCGGGAGGGGCGGCGATCGCCGTCTCAGGGGTTCCCGTGAAAGCTCTTCGCGACACCGCCGTCTACCTGACCGGATGGGCGCGCCGCGACGTGTACGGCGTGGGCATAAGCCTGGCACCCGATCTGGTGATGGATCGCCTTCGAGCCCGCACGACAGACGTGGTCACGACCATGACGGCGGCGGTGCAGGCGAACCTGGAACGCCACGGCATCGAGATTATCCACGGTGAGGCGCGCCTGGGTCCGGACCACACGGTGGTCGTGCGATCCGAGGATGGAAGCGAGCGCGTGCTGGGGGGCAACGTCATCCTGCTGGCGACCGGATCCCGGCCGCACCACCCGCCCGGAGTCCCCTTCGAGGACCCCGACGTCCACGACTCGGAGACGATCCTGTCGATCGACCGGTTCCCCGAGCGGCTGATGGTCGTCGGGGGCGGACCCATCGGCTGCGAGTACGCCTCGATCTTCGCCGCCCTCGGCGCGGAGGTGACGCTGGTGGACCGGGGCAACCGGCTCCTGCCCATGCTGGACGCCGAGATGTCCGAGGCGCTGGCGGAGAGCCTGAAGCGATCGGGAGCCAGGCTCCTGCTGGGCGCGCAGGTGCAGTCGGTGGAGCGCGACCCTGCCGGTCTGGTCATTCGAGTCGACGGAGAGGAGCTCCGTCCCGAGATCGTCCTGCACGCGGTCGGTCGCGCCGGCAACGTCGAGGGGCTCGGGCTGGCGGAGGCCGGAGTCGAGTTCGACGAACGCGGCCGGGTGCGCGTGGACGGCTCCTTCCAGACCACCGCTCCGGGCATCTATGCCGCCGGCGACATCACCGGGCCGCCGGGGCTCGCTTCCGTCGCCATGGAGCAGGCCCGCGTGGCGATGTGCCGGGCCTTCGACATCGCGTTCAAGGAGACGCTCGATCCGGCCGTGCCGACGGGCATCTACACGCTCCCCGAGGTGTCGATGGTCGGCCTGACCGAGGACGCCGCGCGCGCCGCGGGCGAGGACGTCGAGACGGGGCGGTCGTACTTCGAGACCAACGCGCGCGCCCGGATCGCGGGGTCGACCGAAGGACTGCTGAAGCTGGTGTTCCGGGCCACGGACCGGCGCCTGCTCGGCGCGCACATCCTGGGGGAGGAGGCGACCGAGCTGATCCACGTCGCTCAAGCGGTGCTGCACAACGCCGGGACCATCGACGACTTCATCGACACCACGTTCAACTTTCCCACCCGGGCCGACGCCTACAAGTACGCCGCGTACGACGGGCTCCAGCGCCTGCAGGCCCGCGCCGCGTCGACGCAGGCGACCACCTGAGGGACCCCGGCGACGGGCTATTGAGTTCCGCTCGCCTTAGCCCACTGCACGGAGAATTCGATCTCGACGACTTCGATCAGGGTCGCGTGCGCTCCCTCCCCCTTGGTACGCAGACCCCGAGACAGCGCGAGCGCCGTGAGCGATTCCGCGCAGCGTCGTACGCGAGTTGGTATGCCCCGGCCAGGTCTCCTGACTTCAGAGCAGCACCGGCGGTCTTCAGGTGACGATCCGCATCCTCCAGCAGCCGCTCGGCGCTCGTCGCATCGACCTTCACCCGCTGCACGCCCCGCGGCGAACCAGGGCCTCGATCGTCGTCATGGAGCGAGCAGGTCGATGCGAACCAGGTTGCCCGCTCGAAGGGTTCGGAGGAAGCCATCCCGACCGCGTGCCCAGGCGTCACGTGCCCTGATGGTGACGTTCACCTCTCGGCCGAGCTGCGCCTGTGCCTCCATTGCTGCACCATCAACGGCCTCGACATCGGGATCGCCGACCACGAGCACATCGATGTCGCCCGGTACCGGTCCACGCTCCCCTACGTATCGGTCCGCCCACGAGCCGAAGAGGTAGGCCTCCTCCACGCCCGGCACTGCTGACAGAAGCGGTGAAAGAACGTGCGCAGGTCCAAATGCCCTCACGACCAGGGAACTGAGGTCGTCCGCGTACGGAGATCCCAGGTTCGGCCCGAGCACTCGGCTTTTTCCCACCCGGTGGCTCCGCAAGATCCCCGCCTCTTCCAGCCGGCTCGCCTCACGCTGCACCGTAGCGACGTGCACCGACAACGCGTCGGCGAGGTCGGAGATCGTCCAGCCTCTGTCCGGGTCGGCGTAGAGCAGGGCGAGCAGCCGGCCCTGGAGCTCCGACCGGAAGATGGGCAGCAGGGGCGGCGCCTTCGTTCTCATATCACGCACAATAACGTGCGTGAAACGAGAACGTCAAGAACCCGCTGGATCATCCGTGGGCAACAGGAGCGACGATCCAGCGTGCCGCTTCGATCGGGCCGCCTTCCAGCAAGGTCGCCCCGACGTCGGCCGCCTCAGCTGTGGTGACGTCACCGCCGATCGCTACCGGGGTGAGGGTCCCGAGGCTGCGGATCGCGTCAGCGTTCGCCCGGACGCGCTCACCACCGGACACACCCAGCACGACGAGCTCGGGCCGTAGCGAACGGACCGTGTCCTCCAGCGATTCGAACGGCGTGTCCGCGCCGAGGAACGTGACTCTCCATCCGCGGCGGGACAGCACGATCCCGAACATGATCAGCCCGAGCTCGTGCGCTTCGCCCGGAGGACACGCCAGAACCACCGTCGGCCCGGTGCCGCCGCCCCACCCGCGGCCCAGTCCCAGCAGACGTCCGCGGATGAGGTTCGAGGCGAAGTGCTCCTGGGCGACCGACACGTCGCCGGCGGCCCACCGTTCCCCCAACTCGCGCAGATACGGCAGCAGCACGTCCCGCAACAGGGTGTCGATCGAAAAGCTCGCCAGGACGTCGTCGATGACCGCGTTGGCGGCCTCTCCGTCCATCGCATCGAGGCCCGCCGTGAGCCGGCGCGAGAGCTCCTCCAGCAGTGACGTCGACCGATCGGCTGGGGGCAGGGCGGGTGGTGCCGGCCCGGGACGGGCCTCGGTCTCCAGCGCTTCCCGTGCGGCCTCGGCCGCCGACCATCCGCCGGCGATCAGCTCCTTCGTTCGCCGAACGCGTCGTTCATCGTGATCCGAGTACAGGCGGAAGCCCCCTGCGGATCGGGAGGGTTGCAGCAGCCCATATCGCTGCTCCCATGCGCGCAGGAGCTCAGGCTTCACGCCCGTTCGTCGAGACAGCTCACCGATCCGCAGGTTTCCCCTCGATTCCTCCACGGGGACATTCTACAGGGTCTGTACAAGATATCTGGACGAACCCTTGACGTTTGTGCTCCGGACGTCTAGTCTCTCCCTCGACAGACTCTCTACAAAGGAGGGATCGGAATGAGAAAGCTCGATGTGGCGGCCCTGGTCCTGGCCATCGTGGGTGCGCTGAACTGGGGCCTCGTGGCCATCGCCCGCTTCGACCTGGTGGCCGCGCTGTTCGGAATGGACTTCGGCGAGACGAGCTCGATCACGCGAGTGGTGTACGGGCTGGTCGGCCTCTCCGGCGTGTGGCTCGCCGTTCGCCTTGGGACGCTGCTCGGCCGGGACCGTCAGGTCACGGCGCTCCCCGTCTGACGTCCCCCGCTGCGATGACGATGGCCCAACCCAACGCCGTCGCTCCTCTCGGCTCCCCGACCCTGTCCGGGTCGGGGAGCGAGCGGGATCGGGGGATGCGGCGCCTCCGACGTTTCAACCTGGCGATGGGCGGTCTGCACGCCGTGCAGGCGCTCGCCATCCTCGCGCTGTCGACCGCCTTCGCGTTGCCGGTCACCGCCTCCTTCCTGCGGATGCAGGGGGGCGATCTGGTCCCGGCGCCGCGCACGCTGTTCCAGATCGCGATTGGGCCCGCGGTGGCCCTGTTCCTGGCGCTCTCTGCGGCGGCTCACCTCGCGATCTCCACCCCCCGCGGATTCCGTGCGTACCGAGCGGATCTCGACCGTGGGATGAACCGTTGGCGTTGGATCGAATACGCGCTCAGCTCGTCCGTGATGATCGTCGTGATCGCGATGCTCGTGGGGATCTACGACGTCGTGTCGCTCCTTGCGCTGTTCGCCCTCAACGCCTCGATGATCCTGTTCGGCTGGGTGATGGAGGTCCACAACCAGACGACAGCGCGGACGAACTGGATCTCGTACTGGTTCGGAGTGTTCGCGGGCGCGGTGCCCTGGGTCGCGATCGCGATCTACCTGTTCGGCCCGGCCGCCTCCGGCGACCAGGGTCCCCCGGCCTTCGTGTACGCGATCTTCGGATCGATCTTCGTCTTCTTCAACATCTTCGCCCTGAACATGGTCCTGCAGTACCGGCGCACAGGACCCTGGCGCAACTACCTGTTCGGCGAGCGCATGTACGTGTGGCTGTCGCTGATCGCGAAATCCCTCCTCGCATGGCAGGTGTTCGCCGGGACCCTTCGTCCCAACTGATCTCGAGGAACGCTCATGCAGCCACTCCACAACGGACCTCTGCGCGGCACCGCCTATCCCACGCACGCCCGGCCCAACCGGATCAGGCCTGCCGGTCGTGTGTGCGAGGCGGAGGAATGCACGACCCGGCTGTCCATCTACAACCGTGTCGCCCGGTGCTCGCTCCACGAGGAACGACGCACCTACATCGTGCGCGGCCGGCGCCGGCCGCGCTCACCCGGATCGAGAACACGAAGGGAGTGATCGATACGAGCGACTGCACGAACACGGGTTCCGCGTAGGCGGGGCCACCTCGAACCCAGATCACCCAAGGAGTTGCACGAGAGGAGTGTCATGAAAAGGAAGCTGTTGAACTTCATCGGGATCGGCGCGATCGCCGCCGTCATGCTCGCGGCTGCGCCGGCCGGCGCGACCGGAGGCACGGCGACGGTGAACGTCGTCCACGGGATCCCCGGCGTCGCGGTCAACGTGTGCGTTGATGGCCACAGCGTCGCCGACAACTTCAGGTACGGGAACAAGATCGTGGGCGCCCAGCTGCCCGCCGGAGCGCACGGCGTCAAGCTGGTCGCTGCCGGCGCGCCATGCACCTCCTCGGCCATCCTGTCGAAGGACTACACGCTGGCCGACGGGGTCAACTACACGATCGTTGCCAACCTGAACGCATCCGGGACGGCGAACCTGCTCGCCTTCGGCAACAACGTCCGCAAGGTCGACGCGGGGATGGCGCGGTTGACGGTCCGTCACACCGCCGAGGCTCCGGCCGTCAACGTGTGGGCGAACGGCAGCAAGCTGATCGGTGGCACCAGCTTCACGTGGAGCAAGAGCCGGAAGTTCGATGTCCCGGCGGGCTGCTACCGGGTGAAGGTGACGCTGCCCGGTTCCGGGAAGGCGGTCATCGGCCCGGTCACGCTGCGCCTGTCCGCGGGCAAGGCCTACCAGGTCTACGCGGTTGGTTCGGCCGGTCACTTCCGGCTGGTCGCCGTCGCGACGCCAGTGGGAACGAGATAACCGGGCACGGTGGGCGGTGGGCCATGGCCCACCGCCCGCGCCGATTACAGCATGACGGCGATGATCCACCTGGGGACCTGGGAGCCGCCGCCCGGCGCGTCACCGGACCGCGAGCGGGAGCAGATTCTCTCTCTGTGGTGATCGGAACTGAACCGGTGCCTAATATCGGAACAGCGCCGCAGCGGGCACTCCGTCCGGCATCTCCTCCGGCGCAAGGACGTACACGCGTCCGCCGCTGCGGACCACGTGCATCGCGGCGTCGTTCAACACGTTCCGTGGGCTGGGCTCCGGTACTTCCTCGCCGCCATGCTCCGCCGCAGCTTCGGCCCGCGCTTCCCAGGCCTGCGGCTCTTCGCGAACCAGCAGGACGGCTACCCGTCCTTCCTCAGCGGCGGCCAGGACCTCCGTCAACTGAGCAGTGGCCAGTCCCGTGCCGTCGAGGCGACGGAACTCCGAAACAGCCTTCGTTCTCTCTTCGGTGAACCCCGGCACGACGAGCGGCCAGCCGAGCCGGTGCAGCTGCTCAGCCGACATCCGGTCGGGACTTCCGTGAATGCCGGCTTCCAGCACGTGGGGGTACGCGGTGATCCCCCCATAGCTCGCCCGGATCGCGTCCACGCCGGCAAGCACCAGAGGGGCCGTTTCTGACGCGAGCCGGCCTCTCAACGCCTGGTCGACCGCGAGGAGATAGCGCCCAAGCCGCTCCTTCTGCACCTCCCCGCCGATCCCCTGGCCGTGGGTGATCTCGCGAGTTCCGGGCCCCCCGCGACCGGACTCGTGCGCGCTGCGCTCCTTGTGGGGGGCCTCGTACCGCAGCGCTTCCTTGACGCCCGCGGGAAGTCCCGGCACCGTCACCTCGCGGACGCTGAGCCTCGTGCACTCGAACAGTCGCGCGTCGTTCTCGCTCAGGGCGAGGACGAGAAATCGCCCGTCGTCGGTGAACAGGGGCAGGAGCGGGAGGATGTGAAAGCGGTCCCCCACCACCACGAGGTCGGCGACCCGGCGCGGCAGCCGGTAGTGGTGGAACACGTCCGGGGCGATGAACAGCGCGAGCCCGTCACCCTGATGCCGCCAGAGCGACTTGTCGTCCAGGAGGCGCGTGGCGGGCCCTAGAAGGCGGGTTGCCTCAGGTCGACGCATTCCCGCACCGATCAGGCGCTCCTCCGCCAGCGCCAGCAGATTCTTCAGACGGACCCTGCCTTGCATGGCGTCGGGCCCCACCTGACGGGTGGGGAGGTACACCGACACCGAGCGCTCGGCCGTGTGCCGGACGAGACCGTCGAATTCCCCTCGGGACAGGTCACTGATGAAGTCCGCAGCGTACTGAGGAGCGACTGTGTCCTCTTGAGCTTCCGTCTTCACGATTCGACTGTAGATCGGGGCCCCCAGCAGCGGATGGGCCGAAGGTCCCGGCTCGAGCTGGGACCAACGCTTTCGAGGGCGCTATCCGAAGCTCCCTGTTTCGGTGCTGTAGGCGATCGTGACGACGTCCTTGTCGCTGTAACCCGTGACGAAGACCACCGAACCGTCGGGGCTCACCGCGAGGGCGTTGGCCTTGTCCACCCAGTTCCCCGACCCGTTGAACCGCTGCACCCACATCTGCTCGCCGGACACGGCGTCGTAGGCGACGGTGGCGTAGTCATCGACGGTCCCAGGACCGCTACTGTCACCCGTCACGTACACGCGAGCGCCATCGGGGCTCACTGCGAGTGCGGCCGGATAGTCCTGAGAGTAGGGATCAGGGCCGTTGTAGCGTGCGACCCAGAGCTCGTCCCCCGTCGTGGCGTCGTAGGCGACCGTGGCATAGTCGGGGGCGTTCCACCCGTCGCTTCGACCCAAGACGTAGACCCTGGTTCCGTCCGGGCTCACTGCCACGAACTGGCCGTAGTCATAGCCATTCGGTGGCCCGTTGTAGCGTCGGGCCCACAGCCTGGCGCCGTTGGCGTCGTACGCGACCGTGATGAAGTTGTAGATCGACCTCTTCGTGGCCTCCTCGCCCGTCACGAACAGCCGCGTCCCATCTGGGCTCACAGCGACATCGCGCCCGAAGTCATAGAAGGATCCCCGCCCCGAGAAGTGGCGCAGCCAGACCCGGGTTCCGCTCAGGGCATCGTACGCAAGGGTGGCGAACTCAGTCGGTGACCGGGTTCCCGTGACGAAGAGTCTGGTCCCGTCGGCGCTCACCGCGAGCGCGCTTGCATTGGCCCATGATTCCGCCGGTCCCTTGTATCTGCTGTGCCAGAGATTCGTTCCCGTGACGGCGTCGTAGGCCACGGTGTAATAGTCGCCGCTCATGTCCGCTCCCTGGCTTCCCCCCGTCACGAACACCATCGAACCGTCAGGGCTCGTTGCGATGTCAGCAGGGACGTCGAGCCAGCGACCCGGACCGTTGTATCGACGCACCCAGATCTGGTCTCCGGTGGCCGCGTCGTACGCGAGCGTGACGTAATCGGGGTCGCCGACAGGCAACAGGCTCTGCGCCAGGACGAACAACCTGGCGCCGTCAGGGCTCATCGCGATCCCGAAGACGGTGTCATCGGCGCCTCGGCCACGATCCCACCGCGCGACCCAGCTCTCGGCTCCGGTCGACGCCTGGTACGCGATCGTCACGACGTTGCTGCCCGACAGCTTGCTGTTTGCGTTGGCGGCAACGTAGACCACCGATCCGTCCGGACTGGTGGCCACCGCCTCCCCGCTCGCGGTGTGCGGGGTGTAACGAGCGAGCCATAGCTGGTCGCCGGGGGCGCCGGCGGCGTGCGGAATTGGCCCCATCAGCACCAAGAGCAACCCGGCCAGCACGAACGCGACCACGGCGATCGCATGGCAATGGGACCCTTGGGTTCCAAATCGAGCGATCACAGGGCATCGCCCCCTTCCTCGAGAGACGACCGCCGAGCGGCGCTTCGTCGCTCAAAGGAGGGCGCCTCACACTCCTAGGAGACCACCCGACGCGCCCGGGTCAGCCCGGCGAAGGACCTTTGGTCTGGGGGACTGTGACCACGATGGGCTTCGCCCGGTCCCGCACGACGCTGGCCGTCCAGACCGTCACGGCCCTTCGGTCTCCGATGACAGGGAGGTGCGTTCGCGGCGAGAGCGCCCACTGCCATAGGCTTCGCACGTGATCACGTGCCGGGCGTGCGGCCATGCCAACCCCGAGACCAGCAAGTTCTGCGGGGAGTGCGGCACGGCCCTCATCCGGGCCGAGTCGGCGTCCGAGGCTCGCAAGACCGTCACGATCGTCTTCTGCGACGTCGTCGGCTCGACCGCGATCGGCGATGGGCTCGACCCCGAGTCCATGCGTCACGTGATGCAGCGCTTCTTCGATGCGATGCGGGCCTCCATCGAGGCCCACGGCGGAACCGTCGAGAAGTTCATCGGCGATGCCGTCATGTCCATCTTCGGCGTCCCTCAGGTCCACGAGGACGACGCGCTCAGAGCGGTTCGGGCGGCAGCCGACATGCGCGCCGCGCTCGACACGCTGAACGACGACCTCCGCCGCGATCACGGGATCACCCTGGCCTGCCGGATCGGGGTGAACACCGGCGAGGTCGTGGCCGGGTCCGGTGACCAGCGCATCGCGACCGGCGACGCGGTGAACGTCGCCGCGCGCCTCGAGCAGGCCGCCGCTCCCGGCGAGATCCTGCTGGGCGAAGCCACCTTCGCGCTCGTGCGGAACGCGGTGGTCGCGGACCCCGTCGACGTGGCCGCCAAGGGGAAGACCGCCCCGTTGCCCGCGTTCCGCCTCGTCGAGGTCACGCCGGGGGCGGCCGGGTTCGCCCGCCACCTCGACGCGCCCATGGTCGGGCGGGAACGGGAGCTCTCGCTCCTGCGGAGCGCCTTCGAGCGGACGGTGAGCGACCAGGCCTGTCAGCTGTTCACCGTCCTCGGCATCGGGGGCGTCGGCAAGTCGAGGCTGATGGCGGCCTTCCTCGACGAGGTGGGCGACCGGGCGACCGTCCTCCGCGGCCGGTGCCTTCCCTACGGCGAGGGCATCACCTTCTACCCCCTGGCCGAGGCGCTCATCCAGATCGCGGGGCTGCACGAGGCCGACTCGCCCGAGGTGGCCCGTGCCAAGCTCGAGGCCCTCGCAGGAGGGAGCGACGCCGCCGGCAGGGTCGCCGACCTGGTGGGCGAGGCGATCGGCATCGCGGGAACCACGAGCGCGCCCGAGGAGACCTTCTGGGCGATCCGAACCCTCCTGGAGCACCTGGCGTCCGGCCGGCCGGTCGTCTTCGCGATCGACGATCTGCAGTGGGCCGAGCCGAAGTTCCTGGCCCTTGTCGAGCACATCGCCGACTTCGCGCGGGACGCCCCGATCCTGCTGGCGTGCATGGCGCGCCCCGAGCTGCTGGACGATCACCCCACATGGGCGGGCGGCAAGCTGAACGCGACGTCGATCCTGGTCGAGCCCCTTGGTCCCGAGGAGTGCGGTGCCCTGGTCGCCAACCTGCTGGCCGACGACGTGCTGGACGAAGCCGTCCGTGCCCGAATCGCCGAGGCGGCCGAGGGCCACCCCCTGTACGCGGAGGAGATGACGGGGCTGCTGGTCGACGAGGGCCGGCTGGTCCTGAAGGACGGCCGGTGGGTCGCGGCGGCCGACCTGACCGACGTCTCCGTCCCTCCGACGATCTCCGCGCTGCTGGCCGCGCGGCTGGACGGGCTGCCGGCAGGCGAACGCGGGCTGCTCAACGTCGCCTCGGTGATGGGGCAGGTCTTCTACCCCGCCGCGCTGCGCGCGCTCGCCGGCGACGCTGCCGACGGCGCGGAGGCCGGCATCGCGGCGCTCGTCCGCCGCCAGTTCATCCGGCGCGAACGATCCGACCTGCCGGACACCGACGCGATGGCGTTTCGCCACCTGCTGATCCGCGACGCCGCCTACGACTCCCTCCCGAAGGCGGTGCGCGCGGAGCTACACGAGCGGTTCGCCCAGTGGATCGACGACGCGGCGGGCTCCCTGGGCGAGCCGGACGAGATCGCCGGCTACCACCTGGAGCAGGCCTACCGCTACTGCGCCGAGCTGGGAGCCGTCGGCGAACCCGAGCGACGGCTCGCCGAGGCCGCGGGAAGGCGCCTGGCTGCTGCCGGCGAACGAGCCTTGGCCCGTAGCGACTTCCCGGCATCCATCAACCTCTTCACACGGGCCTCTGCGTTGCTCGAACCCGACGACCCGCTGCGGCTCGCCGTGCTCACAGACCTCGGGTCTGCCCTCGAGTGGGCCGGAGAAAGGGAGGAATCCCGAGCCGTCTTCGACGAAGCGATCGAGAGGGCCGCTGCCGCCGGCCAGGCGCAGACGCGTATGCGCGGCGTCATCAAGCGTCGGTCCCTCTTCGACAGCGGCGATGACGAGGCCCGGCGCGATGCGGAAGAGGCACTGGTCGTCTTCGAGAACGCGGGGGATGAACGCGGCCTCTCCATGGCCTGGCAGCTCCTCTCGGCGCTCCGGTTCTATCAGGGGCATCTCGCGGGCGCCGAGCAGGACCTGGAACGGGCCCTCGTCCACGCCCGCAACGCGGGAGATCTCGCCGAGCAGGCATCGATCTATTCCGGCCTCGCAGCGATCCTGTCCCGGGGCCCCAAGCCGGTGGGGGCAACGATCCGCCGATGCGAGGAGGTCCTTGCGGAGACGGAGGGGAACCGGACCATCGCCGGACTGATGTACCACCCGATGGCGCACATGAAGGCCCGGCGGGGAGAGTTCGAGGAGGCGCTGGAGCTGGCAGCCCGCTGCCGCGCCATCTATCTGGAGAACGGCGCGATGTGGCCCTACTGGGTGTTCGCGGAGATCGAGTGGGACATCAAGATGCTGGCCGGCCAGCCGGAGGCGGCCGTGGAGATCCTGAGCGAGAGCCTCGAGCAGGTCGAGCGGATGGGGAGCTTCCCGCTGGAATCCGCCTGGTTGGCGGAATCCCTGTACGCGGTCGGCCGGTACGAGGAAGCCGAAGAGCGAGCGCAGTCGGCCGCGGACACCGTCGGGGACGACCTCAGCCGGTGCGCCGGGCTGGGCGCGCTCGCACGCGTACGCGCGCAGCAGGGCCGCTTCGACGAGGCCGAACGGATGGCGAGAGAGGCCGTCGCGTACTTCGCTGGAACGGACTACTCGAGCGACCGCACTTGGGTCATCCTGGACCTGGCGGAGGTCCTGCGTCTGGCCGGGCGCCCGAAGGAATCGATCGACGCCATGAACGAGGCTTTGGAGCTCCTCGAGCAACGTGAAGACGCAGTCTCGGCCGCCAGAGTGAGAGGGCTGATCGAGGCCCTGCGCTAGTGGCGGAAACCGCTTCCGGTCGTCTTGTCGTGGACCGGGGCCGGCTGCTTCTCGAGCTGCGGGAGCTGGCGCTTGAGGTCGTTCATCAGCATGTCGGCCAGGTCGTGGGTGAACCCCTGCCGCACCACCACGCGGAGCGCCGCCAGGTCCGTGCGATTCGCCGGGAACGTGTACGCCGGGACCTGCCACCCCCGCTCCCGCAAAGCCTTCGACACGTCGAAGACCGTGAAGTTGCCCACATCCCTTTTCAGGGTGAACGCGAAGACCGGGAGCTCGTCGCCGCGGGTCAGCAGTTCGAACGGTCCCAGCTCCGCGATCTGGCCCGCCAGGCGCGTCGCCACATCGCGCGAGTAGCCCTGCACCCGCCGGTACCCCTGGACCCCCAGCCGCAGCGCCATGTAGTACTGCGCCACCACCTGGCCGCCCGGGCGGGAGAAGTTCAGCGCAAATGTCGGCATCTCGTCGCCCAGGTAGTTCACCCAGAAGATCAGGTCCTCGGGCAGCGCCGCCGAGTCCCGCCACACGATCCACCCCACCCCCGGGTACACCAGCCCGTACTTGTGCCCGGACGTGTTGATCGATGCCACGCGCTCCAGCCGGAAGTCCCACTTCAGGTCCGGGTCCAGGAACGGCGCCACGAACCCGCCCGACGCCCCGTCCACGTGCACCGGCACGTCCAGCCCCGTCCGCGCCTGCAGGTCATCCAAAGCCGCGCAGATCTCCGCCACCGGCTCGTACGACCCGTCGAACGTCGAGCCCAGGATCGCCACCACGCCGATCGTGTTCTCGTCGCAGCGCGCGACCGCCTCCTCTGCCGACAGGTGGAACCGCGAGCCCTCCATCGGCACCAGGCGCATCTCGACGTCCCAGTAGTTGGCGAACTTCTCCCAGCACACCTGGACGTTGATCCCCATGACGATGTTCGGCTTGTCCGCCGGCTCCCCCGCCGCGCGCCGGCGCTGCTGCCACCGCCGCTTCAGCGCCAGGCCGCCGAGCATCGCCGCCTCGCTCGAGCCCGTCGTCGAGCACCCCGTCGCCTCCGCGACGTCCGGCGCGTGCCACAGCCGCGCGAGCATGTTCACGCAGCGCGTCTCCAGCTCGGCCGTCTGCGGGTACTCGTCCTTGTCGATCATGTTCTTGGACAGCGATTCCGCCATCAGCTTCTCGGCCTGCGGCTCCATCCATGTCGTGACGAACGTCGCCAGGTTCATCCGCGCGTTGCCGTCGAGCATCAGCTCGTCGTGGACGATCTGGTAGGCGACATCCGGCGCGATCGTGCCCTCCGGCATCGAGTGCCGCGGGATGCGGTCGGCCTCGAGCGAGAAGATCGGCGCGACCGACAGGTCGTCCTCCTTCACGCTCGGCTTCTTCGGGTGCTTGAGTCCCACGGGAACGCTCCTCTCCGCAGTCGCATGGGGTGACGCCGAAGGCTACCCCAGCCACGGTGACGCGTGGCACCCGCTCGCGGTGTCCCGGATCACCCCACCCCGTGAGGCTCGGCGGTAGCTTCGCCGAGCCGGGCACAACCGGAACCCGGCCGGGAGGGGGAACGATGCGTCACGACACGACGGCCGCAGTGATTCGCACGCTCCGAAACGGGCCGGCAACGGTTGCATGCCTGACCGCGCTGGTCGCGCTCCTGCTGGTCGCGGCCCCGCCACCGCCGCGCACGGGCGGACGCCGCCCCGAACGCCCAACCTCCCGCCATCTCGGGGGACATCACGCTGGAATCCACGTCCTCCGCCGGCGTCAAGGGAAACGCCGACTCCTTCGTCCCCAGCATCTCGTCCTCGGGACGGAAGGTCGCCTTCACCAGTCACGCCACGAACCTCGACCCGGGCGACACCGACACCCTCCCGGACGTCTACGTCAAGGACACCGCGACCGGGGCCCTGGTCCTTGCATCCACATCCACAACGGGCACGAAGGGCAACGGCTTCAGCTACGACGCCGAGATCTCGGGCGACGGTGGATCGGTGGCGTTCGGGTCGCAGTCAACGAACCTGGACCCGGGCGACACCGATCCCGGCGACGACGTCTACGTGAAGGACCTGGGCACCAGCTCCCTGACGCTGGCGTCGACCTCGGACACCGGCGTGAAGGGGAACGGAGAGTCGCGCAACTCGAGCCTGTCCCGCAACGGACAGCGGGTCGCCTTCGAGTCGAATTCCTCGAACCTCGATCCGGGGGATTCCGACGTGGCGATGGACATCTACGTGAAGAAGCTCGGGACCGGCGACCTGGTGCTCGCGTCCACGTCCTCAGCAGGCGTCAAGGGGAACGGCAACAGCATCGGCGCGTCCATCTCCAAGGACGGAACGAGGGTCGCGTTCGGCTCGAGCTCGTCGAATCTCGACCCCGGGGACGGCGACTTCACCAACGACGTCTTCGTGAAGGACATCTCGACCGGTACGACGTTCCTGGCCTCTACCTCGAGCACGGGGGTCAAGGGCGACGGGAACAGCCAGCTCGCATCGATCTCCGGCGGAGGACGATACGTCACCTTCGAATCCGCGTCCGACAATCTGGATCCGTCGGACACGGACACGGCCTTCGACGTGTACGTGAAGGACCTGAACACGGGCGAGCTGACCCTGGCGTCCACGAACGACGCGGGTGTCAAGGCGAACGGCCAGAGCATCCAGCCGCACCTCTCGGGCAACGGGAAGCGGGTCACGTTCGCCTCCGAGGCGACGAACCTCGACCCGGCCGACACCGACCCCAACTGGGACCTGTACGTCAAGGACCTGGTCACCGGTGACGTCTCGCTGGTGTCGGCATCGAAGGACGGCGTCGAGGGGAGCGCCTCACTTGCGACCTCCGTCAACGGAACCGGCAGCGCGATCGCCTTCACCGGGTACGACAGCTTCGATTCGCAGGACACCGGTGACCAGGACGTCTACGTGAAGAAGCCGCTCGTCTGCACGATCGTGGGAACCCCCGGAAAGGACGTCCTGACGGGCACGTCCGGCGACGACGTGATCTGCGGGCGGGGCGGGAAGGACACCATCGACGGGGCCGGCGGCAACGACGTGCTGTTCGGCGAGAACGGGGCCGACACGCTGACCGGCGGACAGGGCGAGGATGCCATGGACGGCGGCGGCGGGAGCGACACGCTCGCCTACGACGCATCCGCCAACAGCGTGGTGATCGATCTCGGGGCCGGCACCGCGATCGGGGGCGACGCGACGGGAGACCGATTCGCCGGCATCGAGAACGTCCGGGGCAGCGCCTTCCCGGACCAATTGACCGGTGACGCGAGCGACAACACGCTCGTGGGCCTCGGCGACGACGACGTGCTGGCCGGCGGTGCCGGCTCGGACGAGCTGACGGGAGGCGACGGGATCGACAGCGTCGACTACCGCACCTCTCCCGCGTCGGTCGCCATCGATCTGGCCGCCGGATCGGCGAGCGGCGGCGACGCCGACGGGGACACGATCTCGGGCATCGAAGCGGCGCTCGGGTCGGCGTTCGACGACACGCTGACCGGCGACACGGGCGACAACTTCTTCCTGGGCATGGGCGGCGGGGACACGATCGACGGCGGCGACGGCGTCGACCTCGCCAACTACTTCTACTCGCCCGCGGCCGTCACCGTGAACTTGAACACCGGCGTGAGCAAGGGCGGAGACGCGGCCGGCGACGTCCTGACGGGGATCGAGAACCTCTCCGGCTCGGCGTTCGACGACACCCTCACCGGCGACGCCAACCCCAACTCGCTCTCCGGGAACGACGGAGACGACACGCTCAGCGGCAGAGGGCAGGCGGACACCCTGACCGGCGGCGAGGGTGTCGACGCGTTCGACGGAGGGAGCAACACGGATACCTGCGACAACGTGACCGGCGAGTCAGCCGTGTCGTGCGAGATCTGAGGCTCGTCGCGGCCGAAGCGGCGACCCTGGCGAAGCCCCGCCCCCTCCGGCCTGTTCTCCGCTGGTACGCTCGCGCCATGTCCCCTCTCGGCCGCCGAGTGGTGCTCGCCACGGGCGACGTCGTCGCCCTTGTGGTCTTCACCGTCATCGGGTTGATCAACCACGAGGACGGGGTGACGGTCGGCGGGGTGCTCCAGGTGGTGCTCCCGATCGTCGCCGTCGGCGCGGTCGCCACCTGGCTGCTCGGCACCTACCGGCGGCCGGGACTCGCCACCCTGCTGCCGGCGTGGCTCGTCTCCGTGCCGGCCGGGCTGCTCATCCGGAAGGCGCTGTTCGGCACTCCGGAGACCTGGGGCTCGACCGGCGTGTTCCTCTGTGTGGCGCTCGCGTTCACCCTCCTGTTCCTGCTCGCCTGGCGAGTCGCAGCGCGGTTCCTCCTGCATCTGGAGCCGACGGACGCACCGGTTCGCTCGGCCCCCTGACGCAGCCGGTCTGCTGAATCCGGCGGCGCGCCCCGCGTCTCGCGTTCGGTGGTCCTCACAGGATGGGGCGTTTCCCCAAATCGTTCCTCTCAGTGTGGAGCGACGAGATCAGGTTTCCTGGGTGGGCGATTCCCCGGCCTATCTGTTCCGCGAGGCGCTCGCCGGTCTTCGGGCGTCCCGAGTGGTCGCCGGGACGTTGGCAAGCGCCTCGACCAGGTCGGCGGCCCGCGCGCCGAGGCCCAACGGAACGCACGCGCGGGCGATCCGCTCGGCGGCGGCGCTGTACCGCCCGTCCGCCAGGAGCTCGCCGATGGCGTCCGCAACCTCCCCGGCCGGCGCGACCACGCCGGCCCCGATCGCCGCGACCCGCTCGGCGTTCCCGCCCTGGTCGCGTCCCTGCGGCACGCACACCATCGGGACGCCGGCCGCCAGGGTCACGGCGATCGTGCTCATCCCCGCATGCGTCACCACGGCCGACATGTGCGGCAGGACCAGCTCGTGCGGAACGAAGCCGGAGAAGACGCCGTTTGCGGGCAGCTCGAGCTCGCTCGCCGTGGTGGTACTCCCCAGGGTGACTAGCACGCGAACCGGCATCATCGCCAGCCCGTCGAGGACCGACTGCAGCGTCTCGCGCTGCCCGCGCTGCGTCGTCGTGCTGAGGCTGAGCAACACCCACGGGTCGCCGGGCTCGGCAAGCCTCGCCGCGAGCCCCGGTCCGAGCGTGCCTGTGACGTCGCCGTCGACGATCGCACCGACGTACTCGTGGCCGGCCGGCAGCTCGCACGGGGCGTCGAAGCCGGGAGGCTGGAGCGCCAGCACCACCTGGCAACCGGCCATCATGGCACTGAGGTCCGTTTGCATCACGCCGATCAGCGGCGCCTCTGCGCCGTGGCCGAGCAATGATTGCGCTCGTGGTCGGCGAACCTACTCGATGTGAAGACTGACTCCGAACAGGATGAGCGGCCAGAGCACGACGGCGAGAACGGCCGAGGCGATTGACTTGATCCCGTTCATGTGACCGAAGTAGTGATGCGAGTTCGCCACAATCAAGCCCACCACGACGTACGCCACGAGAAGAGCCTTGCGGAGAAAGCCTCGCAACATGAGTCCTCCTGTCGTCTCCGCTGCATCGTATCCTGCTGGGTCCGCACGTTGACCCGTCGTGGTGCATCCGGAAAGACGTACACTGGTGGTACGCGGCCCGTCCGTGACGGGGATGAGTGAACTCCACAGGGTCGCATTCCCAGGATCGTGCACCAGAGGTTGGTTCCAGTTCCGGCGAAACTCGCTCTCACTCGCTTGCGTTGGGTCCAGCGGTACATGGACATTCCACAACCGAGAGCAAGAGGAGTTGCGTAATGGAATACCTTCGGGTGGCAACATACGAGATCAAGGCGGGCAACTTCCAGGAAGTCGCTGAGAAGGCTCGCCACGGGATGCTGAAGACGTTCAAGGAGCAGCCCGGGTTCATTCGGTACGGCCTCGCGGACATCGGCAACAAGCAGGCCCTGTCGATCAGCTTCTGGGACACGCACAAGGACGCCGACGCCGCGACGCCGGTGGCCGCCACGTGGGTTCGCGAGAACCTGAAGGACAGCGTGGAGCTGAAGTCGACCAACGTTGGCGACCTCGCGTTTCTCGAGGGCGTGCCGGCGAGGGTCTGAGCAAGACCGCACGGTGGGGGAGGGACTGCGAGCGCTAGCCGGGCTCGCGGGCTCCAGAGAATGGGAGTCCACCTCGGTGGGCTCCCGTTCTCCCGTGCCGTGAATCATGCGGGGCACGCAAGCAAACGACTCATCGAAGGGAACCGACATGGCCACAAGGAAGACCACGGCACGTAGCCCAACCGCAAAGAAGAGCACCGCCAGAAAGAGCACTGCCAAGAAGGCGACCGCTCGTCGCTCCACTGCCAAGAAGACGACCGCTCGTCGCTCCACTGCCAAGAAGGCGACCGCCAGAAAGAGCACTGCCAAGAAGACGACCGCTCGTCGCCCCATCGCAAAGAAGAGCACCGCCAGAAAGAGCACCGCCAGAAAGAGCACCGCCAGAAAGAGCACTGCCAGAAAGAGCACTGCCAGAAAGAGCACTGCCAGAAAGAGCACTGCCAGAAAGAGCACCGCAAAGAAGACGACAGCTCGTCGCTCCATCGCAAAGAAAAGCACTGCGAAACGCGCGACCAGCCTTCGCCCCCGAACGACCGCTCCCTCGACAGCGAACAAGAAGGTAGTCAGCGCCATCGAGGAGGCCTGGAACTCCGGGAACCTGCCGGCCCTCGACAAGCACTTCGCCGGCGGCTACCGCAATCACGCAGCCATGCCGGGGATGCCCACGGACCTTGGAACGGCCAAGAAGGCCCATTCCATGGCCATGCTGGCGTTCCCGGACCGGAACGTCGAGCTCCTGGACATCATCGCTGAGGGCGACAAGGTGTCCATCAGGACCCGCGTCACCGGGACCAACACAGGTGGCGCCTTCTGGTTCGGCGCGCCCGCCAACGACCGGTCGATCGACTTCGAGTCCTGGGCAATGTACCGACTCGAGGACGGCAGGGTCGCCGAATCATGGGGGCTCAACGACGGCATGGCCGCGATGATCCAACTCGGGACCTGGCAGCCACCGCCGATGCCCGGCGCCTCACCAGACAGCGAGAGGGAGCAGATTCTCTCTCTCGTCGGTGCAGACTAGTTCATCGTCCGCGCTGAATGCCTTGATGCCGGTCTGCGGTGGCTCCGTAGCCACCGCAGACCGTGTATCCCTGTCGGCGCCCAGCCCGGCTCGAGCTTGATTCGGTCCCTCGGGCTCTCCCGCCGGCTCACTCCCAGGGGCCGACGCCGCCCACGCGCTCCGGGGTGATGCGCAGGACAAATCCCGGCGGCGGATCGTCCATCGGAGGGAACTTCACGCCCGGCCCGATGTACGTCTCGGCCAGGCGCTGGAGCAGCTCGGGAGCGCCGCCTTCCGTGACCCGCCCACGGCCGTGGATGACCAGATAGTGGTCCAACCCGATCGGATTGCGCCCGCCGGTTTCGAGCGAGAGCGCGACTCGCGAGTCCCTCCGGACGTTTCGCAGCTTCTGCCGCTGGTCCAGATGGCCGGTCACGATCTCGTCCCCCTCCAACCCCACCCACACGATGGACACCTGGGGACTGCCGTCGGGGTTCACCGTCACCAGGTGCACGAGCCGGCCGGAGGAGAGCGCTGCCCGGGCCTCGTCGTTCAGGACATCCATGCGGGTGATCGTACCGGGATAGGCCCCGTGAGAGAGTGGGGCGCGATCCGCCGTCCAGCGCCAGAAGGGGTGATGGAGCATGCAGCAGCAAGCGCCTTCCTATCCGGTTCGGTTCTCGGTGGACTATCCCGACCGGGACCTGAACCGCGTCACCACGTTCTTCCGCCTGTTCACGGCGATCCCCATCCTGATCGTTCTGGGCGCCGTCGACGGAGCGACCTGGCAGTGGAGCACGCACAAGGCGACCGTGATCGTCGCCGGCGCGGGCGGCCTTCTGTTCGGCGGCCCGCTGCTGATGATCCTGTTCCGCCAGAAGTACCCGAAGTGGTGGTTCGACTGGAACCTCGAGCTGACGCGCTTCTCGAACCGCGTCGGCGTTACCTCGGCCTCATGGACGACCGCTACCCATCGACCGACGAGCACCAGGCGGTGCACCTCGACATCGACTACCCGGAGGTCGCAGCGAGACCTCAACCGGTGGCTGCCGCTGGTGAAGTGGTTCCTCGCGATTCCGCACTACATCGTGCTGTTCTTCCTGTTCATCGCCGCGTTCTTCGTCGGTGGTGATCGCGTGGTTCGCCATCCTGTTCACCGGCCGCTATCCGCGCGGAATGTTCGACTTCCTGGTCGGCGTCGGCCGGTGGCAGAATCGCGTGGCCGGCTACGCGTTCCTGCTCGTCACCGACCGGTATCCGCCCTTCGGTTTCGCTCCCTGACGAGCGCATCTTCGGCGGCCCCGGCTCGGTTCCGACCGGGTCAGCGCCCGGGGATCTCGACGATCTCGCTCTGCAGCAGCGACACCTGCACGGTGAGGTCCGGCCTCGCCGCGTGGATTCGCTGTGCCACCATGCGGGCCACCGTCGCCCCCCGCACGGGAGGCCCCTCGAGCGTCACGTCGACGGTCGAGCCCCGCGCGTCGACCGCTGCGAGCTGGACCCCCGTGCCGGCCAGGACCGAGTCGGCCTTCGACCGGATCGCGTACTCGATCCGCGTGTCCTGTGCGACGCGCGCGGCGGTCACGGTCGAGCGGCACGGCGATCAGCACCGTCGCGACCGCGACGACGACCGCGGCCGCGCGACGGCCGCGGTGATGTCCCGCGAACGCGACACCCGCGTAGCCCATGATCGCGAGCAGCCCTCCGCCGGCGACCAGGATCGCCAGGAAGTTCGTCAGAAACAGCAGCATCGCGCCGGCGGACGCGCTCGCATCGTGGTTCGCGAGCATGATGCCGACCACGCACAGCGGCGGCACCAGCGAGATCGCGATCGCGACCCCGGGGAGCGTGTCCGAGACGTTGCGGCGGCTGAGCGCGAACGCGCCGGCCGCGCCGCTCGCCAGCGCCACCATCAGGTCCGAGAGCCGCGGGCTGATGCGCCCGGCCACCTGGCTGTTGGTGGTCGCGTCGACCACGACCGGGCTCAGCACGCCGATCAAGTAGGAGAGACTCACGGTCGCAGCGACGCCCATTGCGACCGTCAGCAGGCTGCGCCCCAGGTGCCGGAGGTCGCCCGTCACGACCCCCAGCGCGGTCGCCATGATCGGCGTCATCAGCGGCGCAACGATCATCGCCCCGATCACCGTCGCGGTCGAGTCGCCCAGCACGCCGCCCGAGGCGATGACCACCGACAGGAACAGCAGCACGCCGAAGCGGACGTACGGGTCCCGGCCGCCCTCGCGATCGAACCACAGCTTGTCGGCCAGGTCGTCCAGGTCCGGCCGGCCGACCGGCCCCCCGTGGATCAGGTCCCCGAATGTGCGCGGCGATCCCCCGGCATCGGCCTGCATCGAGCGATCGTAAGCTACGGACGTGACGTGGTGCTCACGGGATGAAGCCGCCGAACGGGCGGGGGTCGACCCCTCGTATCTCGATCGCCTCATTGAGCTCGGCATCCTTGCCCCCGCCGACCCGGCGCGCTTCTCCGACGGTGACGTCCGCCGCGCCGGGATGGCCAAGTCGCTCGAGGACGCCGGCATTCCCCTCGATCGAGTCGCCGACGCCATCCGGCAAGGAGCCATCACGCTCGACTTCATGGACGCGGCCGCCTACGAACGGTTCGCGTCTCTCGCGAACGAGACCTTTCAGGAGGTCAGCGAGCGGACCGGCGTGCCGCTCGAGCTGCTCACCACGCTCCGCGAATCGATCGGCTCGGCGCCGCCGTCGCACGACGATCGGATGCGCGAGGACGAGCTCCGGGTCGTGCCGTTCCTGCAGCTCCAGATCGAAGCCGGATTCCGGCCCGCCGCCATCGAGCACCTGCTTCGCGTCCACGGCGATTCCACTCGCCGGATGGCCGACGCGGAGGGGGCCTGGTGGAACTCGGAGGTGATCGAGCCGGCCATCGCCGCCGGGAAGGACCCGGGCGAGATCGCAAACGCCGAGTTCGCCGATCGGATCTCCCCGCTCGCGGAACAGGCCATGGTCGCCATGTACCACGCACAGCAGGCGCGGGCATGGGCCTCCAACATCATCGACGGGTTCGAGGTCATGCTGGCGAAGGCAGGGATCCACAGCCGCCTCGAGCGGCCGCCGGCCATCTGCTTCCTCGACATCACCGGGTACACGCGGCTGACGCAGGAACGGGGCGACGAGGCGGCCGCCGATCTGGCCTCGACGCTCTCGCGGCTGGTACAGCGCGGCTCGGTGCAGCACGGCGGCAAGCCGATCAAATGGCTGGGCGACGGCGTGATGTTCTACTTCCCCGATCCCGGCCCGGGCGTGCGGGCCGCGATCGAGATGGTCGATAGCTTGGCCGCAGCGGGGCTGCCGCCGGCGCACGTCGGGCTGCACGCCGGCCCTGTGCTCTACCAGCAGGGCGACTACTTCGGGCAGACGGTGAACCTGTCGTCGCGCATCGCCGACTACGCGCGGCCCAGCGAGGTGCTGGTCACCCAGGAGGTGGTTGACGCCTCACAGGAGCCGGGGATCGCGTTCGCCGACATCGGCGCCGTCGAGCTGAAGGGCGTGTCCGAGACGGTGCACCTGCTTCGGGCGCACCGCGACTGAGGCGCCGTCGCGGCGCCGGTCGCGGCCGGCTATTCGGTCGCGCGCTCCGGCATCAGCAGGACGATGATCACCGTGATCAGCGGGAAGAACACCGCCAGGATTCCCCACAGCCACGGGTTGTGACCCTTCCCGCTCGCGATCGCCATCGTGAGCGCCAGGAAGGCGACCCAGAACGCGACGATCAACAACCACCATATGAATTCCAGAGCCGCAAGCGTTTCCATGTTGCCCCCCCGTTCCTCGCCCGGCGCGGGTTCGCGCGGCCCGATCATTGCAGGTCCGGCCGGCCATGTTTGGTGCGGATCACGGTCACGTAGTTGTCGTTGCTCAGGACGGTCATCGGCTCCCCATCGCGCGCGTCGGTGGCTCGGTCCATCCTCCCAATAGATAGGAAGGAGGAAGAAGGGTGGCGATGTATAATTCGTACATCATGCGGAGGACGCAGATCTACGTGGACGAGCTGCAGGATCGCCGGTTGTCGGACCGCGCCCGGGTGGCCGGCGTATCCAAGTCCACACTGATCCGGGCGGCGATCGACCTGTACCTCGACGCCCAAGACGGGGAGGAGGCTCGGCTCACGGGCTTCCGGGACACCGTGCGAGCCGTCTCAGGAGCCGCCCCCGATCTGGCGCCCGGTGCCGAGTACGTCAAGGCCCTCCGCGCAAACGACCGCCGCCGGCAGGAGCATCTGGAGGCACGCCGCACCGGATGATCGTCCTGGACACGTCCGTCCTCATCGATGTCCTGCGTGGGGATCAGGAGGCCGTCGCCTTCGCGACGTCGCTGGAAGAGGTTCCCGTCTGCTCGGAGATCACGCGCGTCGAGGTCCTTCGGGGTCTTCGAACGCAGGAGCGACGGCCGGCCGAGCGGCTCTTCGCCTCGCTTCGATGGGCGCCGGTGGACGAGGCCGTCGCGCGGGACGCCGGGGAGCTGGGCCGCACCATCCGAGCCAGTCACGGTGCGATCAGCACTGCCGACCTGATCGTTGCCGCCACCGCCCAACTGTTGGACGCGCGACTGGCGACGATGAACGTTCGCGACTTCCCGATGTTCAAGAACCTCCGCGCCCCGTACTGAGTTCCTCACGAGTGACGGGCGTCGCCGGCTGGGAACGGGCGCGGTGATGGGGCGGTGACGTGGGAACGAGACGCTCCTGGCGAAGTGAAAGACCTCCTGTGGTCGGGCCTTCAGCTTCTGCTCGATGGCCTGCGGATGATTGGCTTCTTCCTCGTCGTCGGCATCTTCTTCATCTTCGCGGCCACACTTGCGGTCCTCCCGGTCCAGGCCGCGGAACACTGGCCACATTGGGCCGTGGTGGCGGTCCTCCCCGTGTTCCTCGCGGTCCTCGGAGTCTTCCTGTACTTCTTCGCCGCGGAGCAGCGGCGCCGGAAGTTCTTCCGGTTGTCCGTGAGAAGCGGGCTGCTGGGCTGGCTGAGCCCGGTCCTCCTCGGCGTGCTGGCGTTTCTCTTCGCCGCAAGCGTCTTCGCCGTCGTGACGATGCTGCTCCTGGACGCCGGGCTCGTTCGACTGTCCCTTCCGGGGTGCGCGACGTGCCAACCCGACATCGGCGACGTGCTTTCCTTCTATGTGTGGAACTTCCTCGACGCCGTTCCGCTGTTGAACGTGAACGAGTCCCTTCACTGGGACGTGCCGTTGGCCTACAGCGGCGCCCTCATGGGGTGGATGATCATCGCGTTCAAGGTCGCGGTGATCATTCCGCTCATTCAGGCAGTTCGAACGTACCTGCAGGTGAGGAAGGAGACGCCGCGCATCAGGCTTCGGCCGTGGGCGTGGCGCAGAGCGGCGCGGGTCGGTGGGGTCGTCCACATCAATTGGGCGTCGGCCCCACCGCCGGACGGATTCGTCTACGACGTCACGGTCGCGCGACCCTCGCGCCAACGTGGGGCGATGGACGGCGGCGACCTGGAGTGGGCATGGATCACGGGCACCACCCAGACCTCGGGCCGGTACACCTGGCTGCTCCGTCCCGGGACCTATCGATTCTGGACGACGTGCCGTGCCGGTGGTTCTGAGCGGCGAGTCGAGTCCTGGCGGTTGCGGTTCAGCGTCCGACCGTGGGCCTTGGAGATCGCATCGAAGCCGGTGACGGGGCGGTGACGGCCGGGCGGGACGCTCCCCGGAAGGGGGTGACCCGACCTGGCCACGACCGTCGTCTCGATGCTAGGGATGTCCAGGAGGCAGCTGGATCTGATCTTCCACGACCATGAGGCCGGGGACATCCCACGGGGCGAGGGACACGGGACCGTTCTGGTTCGCTGGGGACGCTTCCTCTCCACCCTGATCTCCAAGGTCGTGCACCGGTTGGCCTGGCAGGGGAAGGTCTTCGACCCCGAGAAGGGCGAGCTGCGGAACGAGATCTCCCCGGACAGCGTCAAGGCCGTCCGCGCGAGGGTCTACCAGGCGCCCAGCTGGTTCGACCAGAAGCCCTGCATCGTCCTCGACTACTCGCACACGTCGCTGGTGGCCAAGTGGATCCGCGACGAGATCCGAGAGGTCTCCCCCGGCGTCTACCTCGGCATCGTCTTCGTGCGCCGGTGGAAGACCATCGATTTCGCGCTCGAGTTCCCGGCGCGGTAGCTGCACCGACATGCCCCACCAGGTCGCCATCACCATCGTCGCGCCGGTGGCCGAGGGCCATGCGGCGGAACTGACACGAACGCTGACCGAACTGGGCGCCGAGCCGAAGGTCCCCTTCGACGACCTGCCCGGCCTGCACTTCGCCCGGCTGTTCCTCCTGGAGGAGACGAAGGACCTATCGGGGAACGCCATCCCCGCGCAGCTCGTGTTGTTGAGCGACGTGGACTCGCCCGCGGGTCCGTACCTGCCGGCACTCGTCGAGGCATTCGGCGACGCGCTCGACGACGTCTTCGGGCATTGCACCGATTACCCGTCCGCCGCCGCCGGCGCCCGCTCGCCGTCGGCGCGCGTGGCGTTCCTCCGGAGCCATCAGATCGGCGCGGCCGCGGCCTACGTCAACACCGTGGGCCGCTCCCTGGACCAGGTGCAGCACGAGACGGCCCTGCGCGACGCCATCGAGGACTTCCTCGATCGGTCGCCAGACCTGCGCAGCGAGTCCCCCACCGCGGTCCGCGAGGCCATCCGGACGTTCGTCTTCGGCGAGCCCTCGCTGGCCTGGGCGCGCCGGCCGGCCGAGAAACCCGAGCTGTGGTGGCGCATCAAGGAACTGACGAACATGATCGTGGCCCCGTTGATCCTGCTGCTCCTGCTCCCTCTCGTGTTGGCCGGGCTGGTCGTCTGGGTCGTCGCGCTCCGCGCTCACGAGCGCCGCGACGTGCCCGAGCACAACCCGCCGCCCGATCCGGACCGCCTCGAGCTGCTCACGCAGATGGAGGACCACGTCGTGCAGAACCCGTTCACGGCCGTCGGGCTCGTGAAGCCCGGGTCGTTCCGGATCTGGACGCTCCGGATCGTGCTCATGGCCGTCAGCTACGGCATCCGGCACGTCTTCAACCACGGGAAGCTCTCGGGCATCCGCACGATCCACTTCGCGCGCTGGGTGTTCATCGACGACCACCGGCGGCTGTTCTTCGCGAGCAACTACGACGGCAGCATGGAGAGCTACATGGACGACTTCATCGACAAGGTCGCGTGGGGGCTCAACGCGGTGTTCAGCAACGGGAAGGGCTACCCGCGGACCAACTGGCTGGTCCGGGACGGCGCGAAGGACGAGCAGACGTTCAAGAACTACCTCCGCGCGCACCAAGTGGTGACGCCCGTGTGGTACTCGGCGTATCCCGGGCTCACCGCAGTGAACGTGGAGAACAACGCCGCGATCCGCGCCGGCCTGTACGGCGACATGGGAGAAGAGGAGGCGGCCGCGTGGCTCCGCCGGCTGTGAAGGGCAGCGCCGCCCTCGAGCTCGGCGACATCCAGGGCCTGGTCGCGCGTGGCTACGGGAACCTGCCGGCGGCCGCGTTCCTCCTGGTCGGCATCCCCGACGGGGCGACGCCGGCGCGGTGGCTCGAGCAGCTGGCCGGCGACGTCACGCCGGCCGCCGGCAAGCCGGCGCGCCGGGCGGTGCACGTGGCGTTCACCGCCCGGGGTCTCGCGCGGCTCGGGCTGGACCCCGCGGCGGTCGGCTTCTCGCCCGAGTTCGTCGGCGGCATGACCACCCCGCACCGGCGCCGGCTGCTGGGCGATCTGGGCTCCAACGCCCCCGAGACGTGGGAGTGGGGCGGGCCCGGGGCGCCGGAGGTCGACGCGGCGCTGCTGCTCTACGCGGCGGATGCCGCCCAGCTCGACGCGGTGCAGCACCAACAATCCGCGCGGCTCGCCACCGCCGGCCTCCGCGTGGTCGGCGCGCTGCCCACCCGCGACCTGGACACGTACGAGCATTTCGGGTTCCACGACGGCATCTCGCAGCCGATCGTGGAGGGGTTGTCCCGGAAGGGCCCGTGGGCGGACAGCATCCGCGCCGGTGAGTTCGTCCTCGGCTATCCGAACGAGTACGGCCTCTACACGGAGGGACCGGTCGTGGACGCGGCGGCAGATCCGCGCGGCATCCTACCCAAGGCGAGGGCGAACGGCGGCGGCGGCGCGATGCGCGACCTGGGCCGCAACGGCACCTACCTGGTGCTCCGGCAGCTGGCGCAACACGTCCACCGGTTCTGGCAGTTCGCCGCCCACGAAGCCGAACACGATGAGTCTCATGTCGATTCTTCGTCCGAAACGAACGACCCGGCCGCCGCTCGCGACCGGGTCGCCGCCAAGCTGGTCGGCCGGTGGCCGGAGGGCGCTCCCCTGGCCATGTCCCCCGACCACGACGACCCACATCTGTCGGGGGCCAACGACTTCGCGTACCACGCGTCGGACCCGTTCGGCGACCGCTGCCCGGTCGGCGCGCACGTCCGGCGCGCCAACCCGAGGGACTCGCTCGACCCGGACCCGGGCTCCCGCGCGTCGGTCGCGATCAACAAGCGGCACCGAATCCTTCGCCGCGGCCGCAGCTACGGCCGGCGCATCACCGTCGAGGAGGCCCTGCGAGGCGCCGAGGAATCGGACGGTCCGCGCGGGCTCCACTTCCTCTGCCTGAACGCCAACATCGCCCGGCAGTTCGAGTTCATCCAGCACACGTGGGTCAACGACCCGAAGTTCTCCGGTCTCTACGACGACCCCGACCCGCTGGTCGGCGCGCGGTCGGGCACCCGCGGGGACGTCACGATCCAGGGGCGGCCCGTCCGGACCCGGCTACGAGCGATGCCGGAGTTCACCTCGGTGCGCGGCGGCGCCTACTTCTTCCTGCCCGGCATGCGGGCGCTCCGCTACCTGGCGACCCTGCGCTCCCCGTAGACGGCCGAGGCCTCGAACGTCTCCGCGCCGGTCGGTTCGACGTGCTCGACCGCGTTCATCGATTGGCGTAGCTTCGCGAGCTCCAGGTACATCCACCGGCGGGCGCGGTTCGAGTTCCCCAGCGGCCTGTGCTCGGGCATGCTGTGCCACGGGTTGTAGCGCAACACATCCGCGAACGCGAGCTGGGCGTCCGAGTCGAAGGTCTGCGCCGGCAGCGTCAGCCGCGCGACCGGCACGTAGGGGGACAGCCGCTCGGGCCACTTCACCGTCGCGTCCTCGATCGGCATGCGGTGCGCATCGGTCTGCACCTGCACCATGAAGTCGAACGTCCACTCCTGCTCGCTCAAGGTCCGGACCATCGCGTCGCGCAGATAGTTCTCGCCCGGCCGCGCGGGGATCCCGCTGCGGTGCGGCGAGCACGGCTTCAACGAGTACTCGACCGCCTGGCCCTCTCCCAGCAGGAACGGCACGTTCGAGTAGTACTGCACCTCGAGCGGGCTCGTGTGCATCGGCGAGTAGAGCAGCTGCATGATCGCGTGCAGCAGATGACGATTCGGCTGGACGAAGTACCCGAGCGGCGCCTTCGCGCGGACCCACCGCTGCATCTTCGCGTTCTCGCGGATGTTCGGCGTCACGAAGCTGGCCGGGGACACCAGGATCAGGTCCTGCGTCGCGCGCTCGTCCTCCATCAGCTTCGGGCCCTCGACGCCCATCACCTTGATCGCCACGGAGCACTGGCCCAGGTCCTCGATGTCGGGCGGCGCCAACGGCCCCGGCCCCGAGAAGCGAACCCACGCGGGGTAGGTCCGCGGGCGCGCGAACAGCCCGCGCGCCAGGTGCTCGGGGAGGTCGGGCAGCACCGCGAACTCGCCGCGTAGGACCCCGAACGTCTTCGTGTTGCCGAAGCGCTGCGCGCCGCCCGGTTCCCAGTTCTCCCGCGTGAACGCCCGGAGCGTATCGACGATGTCCTGGAGGTACCGCTCCTCGTCGACCAGCGGCTTCTCCTCGGCCAGTTCCAGATGCTCGTTGCGGCGGAACCGGTTCTGGAACCACTGCAGGAACGAGAACAGCGGCGGCCGCAGCCACCCGTCGAACCGCGGGCGCCACAGGAACTCGAAGCGCCGCTCGATCCGCCAGCCCCACAGGAACAGGTCGCTCAGCGGGCGGACGACGAAGAACGAGAAGCGCCCCTCGGCAGCCATCGCACGCCTACGCGGCCCAGGCCTCCGCCTCGTCGCGGACGCCGTGCAGCACCGCCCAGGTGCGATCCTGGGCCGCCAGGGCGAGCGCGGTGTTGACGCAGGAGATGAGCGTGGCCACCGCCGCGGCCCGGCGTGGGAGGTAGCCGCGGGCCCACACGATCGCGGCCGAGATCGCGTCGCTTCCGTGGATGACGACGCCGGTCTGGAGCGCCTTCTCCCGTTCCGCGCCCTCCTTCAGGAACAGCTCGGCGCCCAGGAACACCGTCCGGACGCCGAACATCCGAAGGGCGTAGATGGCCGCCCCGTTCTGGTCCGGGTCGACCTCCAGCTTGCGGAGCATGAGCTTCGGCGTGAACAGCGCCAGCAGGCCGTTGATCGAGCGGATGACGCCCAGCGAGATGCGGGCCAGGTCCCGCAGGTCCCGGGTCACGTCCCCACCCGCTTCCAGGGGGCGAACGCGTTCTGGACGCCTCGAAGGGCCGGTGCCAGCGCCGGGTAGTGGCGGAGCAGGACACTCACCATGGTGTTCCGGTTGATCCACTCGAACCCGGCCGGCGTGTACACCTCCGGGGTGTAGTCGCGGGTGAAGAAGCGGTCGCTCTTCAGCCGCCGGGACGCCATCAGGATGAACACCCGGAAGGCCGTGTCGCTGAACCCGAACCCGGGGGGCAGCGGCTCCGAGTACAGACCGACCATCAGGTCCACCCGGTCCAGCTTGCCGTCGTAGACACGCCGGACCTCCTCGGCCCGCGTCGCGTCCCCGGTCAGCTCCTCGAAGGACTCGACCGGCTTCTTGTGGAAGTACCGCCGGAACTCGTTGTAACGGGGCACGCCGCGCTCGCGGACCCGCATGACGTCGGTGGCGGCCAGGTCGATCAGCGAGCCGTCCGGGCGGTTGAAGTGCTGCAGGAACCGCGGGTAGTTGTGCAGCGTGATCGCGCCGGGGTGCTCCAGCCCGAGCGAGTAGAGCGCGGTGTCGACGCCGAACTCCTCGAGTCGCGCGCGTGTGTGCAGCGCCCCGAGGTCGGGGAACGTGAGCTCGCGGATCACCTGGTCGTTCATCAACGACCGGAACGTGAAGTCGTCGGGTAGCAGCGGGTGCATCCGGTAGACGGCGACGAACTCCTCGGTCAGCGAGTACGGGACACCGTGGTGGTTGGTGGGCGACCCGGGGATGCCGCTGATGACCTCACTCGAGCCGAGGCGGCCGAACCGCGACGTGATCCCCTGGCCGACCAGGCCCCACCAGTTCGCGTGCATCGCGAGCTGGGTCGTGGGATGGGCGATGATGGCGGGGGTCCACTCGACCGTGTGGATCTTCGCGATCAGCGCCGCGTTCACCAGGCGGGCGTGCTCGTACAGCTCGTCGTCGGACCAGTGGCGGTACTCGGCCCGCAGCCGGTCGCAGATCGCGTTGTGCTCCAGCGAGAACAGGGTGTGCAGCACGCCGAGCCCGACCCAGAAGTTGCCGGCGACCCCGGACAGGTCCATGCCCTGTTCCAGGTCCTGCGGGAGCAGGCCGTGGTCGTCGATGCGGATCTTGCCGTCCTCGCGCGTGCGGAGCTTCTCGGCGAACCCGGGGTCCTTCCCGTAGATCTGCGAGGCGTCCCACCAGTGCGTGTCCGCCGTGACGTACGTCGGCGGCTGGCCGCTCGCGGGGTCATAGCTCGGGTCCCGGGGGGTCTTGTGGATCTGCATCGGGTGATCGGGCCATGGGTCGTCGTCGGCGACGGCCACCTGCCACGGGTTCTCCTTCACGGGGTCGCCGTGGCTGAGCCAGTCGTGCACCTCGAACTGCAGCCATGCGCCGGCCAGCACGTTGAGGGTCGTGGCCGGGATGAACTTCTCCCGCGCCAGGAGCTCACGGCTCACCGTGCGCGGGCTCGGCTCCATGATGGCCGGCTCGGGGTCGGGGAAGGTGTCCTCGACGGGGATGTTCCGGCCGAACCGCGAGCCGATGCTGCCCATCAGCGGGAAGCCGAGGTCGTTGTACGTGCCGTCGATCGTCCGGGCGGTCAGGTGGTCCTTGACCGGGGGCGGCGCATTCGGCGATCCGGCCGGCACGTCGGCCGGGCCTCCCGTCGAATGGAGGTTCCGTTCACGCAGCCGATCGCGCAGGCCGATCAGCGTCACGATCCCCAGCGGCTTCGGAAGCCGTTGCCAGCCGAACCTCTGATCCAGTGCCTGCGAGACGTCGCCCAGGACTTTGGAAAGCAGACCCCCCCGCCTCATCGGCCCCTCCTTGCGCGTCGTCGGTCACGGCCGTCCCCGGCAGAGTTCAAGGCCGAAGCATGCCCGCGGGAGCGTCACCGCACCGTCACCGGCACTGATTGGGGGGATTCCCCGTTTCCACGCACCGTCGGGAGGGTGCATCATTCGAGGCGTCAGAGGGCCGGATGGAACAGAGGGAGGATCGATGCTTCGGAACAGGCACTCGAGGAATGGCGCTGCGTCCGGCTTCCTGCTGGTGGCAGCCCTGTCGTTGTTGACGCTCGCCGCCGTGGCGTGCAGCAGCTCCAGTCCCACCACATCGACCCAATCGTCCCCCCCGGCGACTGTCACGACCCCGCCGCCTGCGAGTTCGCCGCCCTCCTCCGGAGGGTCGGACTCCGGGCTCTCCGGGGCATGGTCGGGCACCTACAGCGGGGCCTTCTCAGGCACCTTCAAGCTCGCTTGGCACCAGAACGGCTCGAAGCTGAACGGCGTCATCCACCTCAATCCCGGCGGCGCCGACACCATCAATGGGACGGTCAGTGGGAACAGCATCAGGTTCGGCACCGTCGGCGGCTCGCAGGTCATCACCTACACCGGAACCGTCTCCGGCGACTCGATGTCCGGCTCCTACAGCATCAAGACGTCCACCGGCTCTGCCAAGGGCTCCTGGAGCGCCCACAAGACGTCCTGACGGACCTCGCACATCCGTCGCAGTGCGAGCCCTGAGGGCTCGCACTGCGACGGATGTGATGAACATCACGCTGGCCAGGGGGGCGGCGTCACAGCCTCGACCCCGCCCACCGCGGTACATCTACGC
This sequence comes from uncultured Actinomycetota bacterium, assembly GCA_963770955.1. Taxonomy (GTDB): domain Bacteria; phylum Actinomycetota; class UBA4738; order UBA4738; family UBA4738; genus DASPTB01. Next base: position 272,472 of record CAVYRK010000003.1, on the reverse strand, counting down.
CTCTCGTTCGAAGGAGGCGACCCATGGACCAGGCGGAACCCGAGACTCCGGTCGCGAAGCGGCTGCCGCCCAGCGAGATGGACACACCGGTCTCGGTGTTGCGGAGCGCGTGGCCCGGATGGATCCGAACGCACATCCCGGACGAGGACGATCGCCGGCGGCGTGATCGGGTCGCCGCGCGCCTGCCGACCCCGCGGCCGACGGAGCCGAACAACGAACCGCCGCCGTGACCTTGGTGGCCGTCTCGGCGAAGTCCTGCGCCGCCTGAAGGAGCGGGAACGCGTCTCGCCATGCGGCACAAGTGATGTGACGAACATCACACTCTTCGACGGAGGCGCCCCCCGTTCGCGAGCCGTAGTACCGCCCGAGATGGTTGCGCATCAAGGGAGGAGAACCATGCGGCGTTTCATGCGAATCGCCATCGGCCTGCTGACGTTCGGCGTGGCGGCCGCCGTTGCGGCGGCCGCCACACCCGTATCCGCGACCGAGGCCCACCTCGGTTCCGACCCCGCACGCGTGGCGAGGTTCGCCATCCGTGCCGCATAGAGAGAGAGGGAGGGAGGTGAGATGACCATGTACCCGAAACTGGAACGACCAGCGTGTCCGCCCGTGTTCACCGAGCGCCGAACGGTACGCGTACGGCCGGCGTCGGTTGCACCACCACCGTCGGCGAGCCCCGACCACCATACGTCGCGCACCGTCGCCGAGAGCCCGTGCGACCCGGTGGACCCGTCGCTGTCCAACCTGTGGAGCTCCTGGCCCGGGCGCGTCTACGCGCACGCGGCCGAGTGAGGACGAACCGATGATTCTCTACACGCCTGCCTCGGAAGCGCTGTCAGCAGCCGGCCTGCGGATGCGCGCGCCACGGCGGTCCGGGCGGGATGCCGAACCGTCGCAGGTACCGCGCGACGTCCCGGCGCAGCGTCACCATGTCGCCGTGCCGCCAGTCACCGTGCGTCTGGCAGCGCCACGAGGCGAGGAGCTCGCGGTGAAGCGGCGAGTCGAGTGACTCGTTGTGGCCGATGACGTTCCGCAGCTGGATGCGCAGCCGCCCCATCAGCCAGGCGGTGAGCCGGATCGCGGACCGGAGCTCCCGCGGGTCCGCCAGGACCTGCGCGTCGCTGGTGCCGACCATCTCGATGCCGACCGACGTCCAGTTCAGCCCGACCGTATGGCGGCACATGATCCCCAGAGGCACCAGCTGATGGATCGTGCCGTCCGTGTCGATGACGAAGTGCGCGCAGTCCGCCGGCAACGAGTGGAACTCCCGGTCCGGCACGTCGTGGGCGAAGGTGTTCCAGGCCGATTCGTAGGTCCCCCCGGCCGTGAAGTGCTCGACGATCACCTTGGGATGGACGAGCCGCCACGAGCCGATGCCGTAGTGCTCCCGCGCGTACGCCGCCATCTCCCGTTTTCGTGACGCGGGGAAGGGGATCGGGCTCCACTCGATCCTCGGCTTCGGAACCGCTGGGGGCGCAGTCGCGCTCGGGGAGGGCGACGGCGACTCCGCCGGGGAGTGCGCGGCGCCCGGTACGTCCGCCGTCGCCGGTGACACGGCGAGGCGACGGGCTGGAGCGCCGCTCCGACCAACGGCGTACACCACGACGATCCCCGCGATGAGCAGCACCAGGATGCCGATCACCAACGCACCCACACGCGCGGCCGGGTTTCCGGTTCGGCGATGTGCACCCATTCCGCCGTCAGGATAGGCACCCCAGGACTGCGTATTGACCGAGTGCCCGCCAACGAGGCAGACTCACTCTCAGCCGAAATAGTTAAGAACGTTTCCTATATCGGCTGCACCTGGTGGCGCGGCCCGAAAGGGGGAAGAGGGATGCGCATCGAGACTTCACGACGACGCTCGTCGGAATCACGCTTCCTTCCGTCGACGCTGGTCCTCGCGGCGCTCCTGGCGCTGATCATCGTCGGGACGGTTCCCGCGCCGACGGCCATCGCCCGCACGTCGAGCACTCCCGTCGTCGTCACGCTCGGGTTCGACGACGGGACCCTCGACCAGTTCGTCCAGGCGTTCCCGATCCTGCAGGCGCACGGGATGCATGCCACGTTCTTCGTAAACACCGGCCCGATCCTGGCCGGCGACCCCGGCCACGTGACGTGGGCCGACCTCACCACCATGGACGGCGCGGGGCAGGAGATCGCCGGCCACACCGTCGACCACGCGAACATCCAGCCGCTCGGGCTGGCCGAGGCCGAACACCAGGTCTGCGACGACCGGAACACGCTGCTGGCACACGGGTTCGCGCCCGAGTCGTTCGCCTACCCGTTCGGTTCGTGGGACGCGACCAGCCGGGCGGTCGTCCACTACTGCGGCTATAACAGCGCACGGACGGTCTCGGGCATCTCCAAGAAGCCGGCGGGGCCGTTCGGAGAGACCATTCCCCCGGCCGACGCCTACGCCACGCGCACGCCGCCCAACCCGAAGAAGGCGACCAAGCTCTCCACACTCGAGCTGTACGTGCAGAACGCGGAGGTCGACCCGCAGTCGACCGACTGGGTGCAATACGTGTTCCACCGGGTCTGCGACAAGTCCACCGGCGGGCACTGCGGCGCGTACACGATCGCCCCGAGCAAGCTCTCGGCGTTCCTGGACTTCCTCCAGGCAGAGGTGAGCGCGGGCCGGGTGGTCGTCGAGACGACCGGCCAGGTGGTCGGCGGGCCGCTGAACCCCGCGTGCAACTGGGACACCGACGGCTCGGGGTGCGTGCCGCCCCCGCCGTGATCCCGGGTGCCCCAGGACGGCCACGATCGTCGGCAGCGGTGGAGAGCGACCAGAGCCGGCGGCCGGATCTCAGGGGGGGCCGAGACCCCAACCGCCGACTCGGTCACTTCCGTTCGGGGGCCCGGCCTGAGCGACCCGACCGCCCTCACGCCCTCCCAGGCCGATTAGTCCCTCTGATGGAACGACCTGAACGTCGCCCCCGATGTTATCCTGCCGCTCCACATTCCGCTGGGGGTTGGGGGTGCTTCAGATGCTGAGTTTCTGTCGTCGCCGGCGGTCTACTCGGGAAGCATCGACCACAACTCGAGCACCAGCCCGCGGCTGAACCAGGTCATCGGCTAGAAGGAAACGCCCCGGACCTGGGTCCGGGGCGTTCCTCCTCTCCAGCGTTCTCAGCGAAGCGCCGACCGGGTGAAGACGCGGACCGAGATCCGCACGAAGGCGGCCGCGAAAGCCGCGACCACCAGCAGGCTCAGGCTCGCCATGACCGCCGGGCTGTGCGCTCCCCAGATGTCGACGAGCCCGTGGCTGTCGCCCAGCAGGCCGTACCGCATCAGCGCCAGGCCGTGTGTCAGCGGCAGGAATCGCGCGATCCACGCCAGCCCCACCGGCAGGGCGGCGATCGGGAACAGCGAGCCGGCAAGGAACCAGGGCACGATCGCCACGGCCGGGACGCGCGCGATGTACTCCTCCTGCTTCGGGACCCGGCTGGCCAGCGTCTCGGCCACGCCGTACATGCCGATGGTGAACAGGACGGCCGTCGCGACGAACCACACCACGCCGGTCGCGGTCGCGTGGAATGGGATGCCGCGGAGCAGCGAGAACCCGATCAGCGTGACGACCTGGAACGCCGTGACCGTCAGCGCGACGGCCATGTTCCCCAGAACCAGGAGCGGTCGCGGGATCGGCGCCGCCAGTAGCTCGCGCTGGGCACCGGTGTCGCGATCGACGATCACGCTGAGCCCGGAGAACATCGTGTTGAGCGGGATCAGCAGGCCGATCGTGCCGATCGCGATGTAGGACTCGTAGGCCACGCTCGTGTGGAGCGCCGCGTGGAGCGCCGGAGCGATGACCAGGGCGAACAGCGTCGGCGTCAGGAGCGGCACGAACAGCTCGCGCGGCGTCCGGGTGGTGAGCTGGAAGCGCCGCCGCGCGAGCGTCCCGAGCGGCGAGGCGATCGAGGCACGTGTCCTCGTTCGCGGAATAGTGGTGACTGCGGTTGCCATGATCTCTTCCTCTCTCGTGTGTGTGGTCGGTGGTCAGGCGGCCTCGGCGAGCCGGCCGCCGGTGAGCCGCAGGTAGACGTCGTCGAGCGTCGGCTTCCGGGCCGCGACCGAGGACGTGTCCAGGCCGAGGGCGTGGACGGCCGCGATCACGTTCGACGCGCTCCGGTCCCGAACCGGAACCGTCAGCGTCGAGCCGACCGCAAAGGCGTCGTCGTTCGCGATCCCGTGCATCCGGAGCGCGGCGAGCGCGGCCTGCGGGTCGCCGGCCACCCGCATCTCCACAATCGACTCGCCCAGCTCGGCGCGCAGCGCCGCAGGCGAGCCCATCGCGACGATGCGGCCCTCGTGCATGACGGCGAGGCGATCGCACAGGCGGTCGGCCTCGTCCAGGTAGTGCGTGGTCAGCAGGATCGTCATCTCGCTGCGAGCCCGAAGCGCGTCGATCACATCCAGCAGCTCGTGGCGGATCCGGGGATCGAGGCCGACCGTCGGCTCGTCCAGGAACAGCACCCGCGGTTCGGAAACCAGTGCGCGGGCGATCTCCAGCCTCCGTCGCTCACCGCCGCTATAGCCCTCGACCGGACGGTCGACCAGGTCCGCCAAGCCCATGAGGTCGGTGATCTCTTCGATGCGTTCGCGCGCCGACGCGCGCGGAACGCCCCACAGCCTGGCGTGCAGGTCGAGGTTCCGGCGCCCCGTCAGCGGGCGGTCGACGACCGGATCCTGGAACAGGACGCTGCTGATGCGCCGCGCCGCGAGCGGCTGCCGCGCCACGTCGAATCCACCGAGCCGCGCCCAGCCGCTCGTCGGCAGGACCGTGGACGTCAGCATGCCGATCGTCGTGGACTTCCCGGCGCCGTTCGGGCCGAGCAGGCCGAACACCTCGCCCGGATCCACCGCGAAGTCGATCCCGCGGACGGCCTCCATGCCGCCGGGGTACGTCTTGGTCAACCGGCCCACCTCGACGGCGGGCCCGTCCCACTGCTTCGTTGCATCCATCGCGTGCCTCCCTTTCGTTGGGTCTACGGCTAGGACGGCACGCGGACGCGCGATGTGACATCGGCATACCCACCGCGAGCGACGTCACGTTCCGGCGTTCTGGTTCGTCCTACAAAGAGGAAGAGACCTATTCTCGGGAGCACAGAGATGAACGAGAGACCACCGGATCGCACGCAATCGCCGGCCGACGAGGCACTGGTGGCCGTGTGGCAGGAGAACCGCCGGCTGCTGCTGGACGTGGCCTACCGGATGCTGGGCAGCCTCACCGACGCGGAAGACGTCGTGCAGGAGGCGTTCGCGCGGCTGATGCGCGAGGACCTGAGCGAGATCGACGACGCGCGCGGCTGGTTGATCGTGGTCGTCACGCGCCTCTGCCTGGATCAGCTGCGGTCGGCGCGCACGCGCCATGAGGCGTACGTCGGCCCGTGGCTCCCCGAGCCGGTGTTCGAGGTCCCGGGCGACGACCCCGATCCGGCCGACCGGGTGACGTTGGACGACAGCGTGCGGATGGCGCTGCTGATCGTGCTCGAGCAGCTGAGCCCCGCCGAGCGGGCGGCGTTCGTGCTGCACGACGTGTTCGGGTTCTCGTTCGAGGCGATCGGCTCCATCGTGGGACGGTCGCCGGCGGCGTGCCGGCAGCTGGCCAGCCGCGCGCGGCGCCGAGTGCAGTCAGAGGTGAGCCCCGCGCGCTTCGAGGTGGACAAGGCGGAGCTGGGGCTGGTCGTCGAGCGGTTCATCCGCGCGTCGAACGACGGCGACCTCGATGCGCTGTTCCAGGTGCTGGACCCGGCCGTCGCCGGGTGGACCGACACGGGCGGCGTCGCACGGGCCCCGAGAGAGGCGATCAGCGGCCGCGACCGGGTCGCGAACACGCTGCTCGCGTTCCTGCGCACGTGGAACGTCACGCTGCGCGCGATGCCGGTCAACGGCGAACCCGGCGCGGCGTCCTACGTCGGGGACGACCTCATGGCCGTCCTGGCGTTCGAGGTTCGCGACGGGCTCATCACGAAGATCCATTCCGTCGCGAACCCCGACAAGCTCCGCCACATCCCCCCGCGGGGCTTCGCTCCTCGGTCGGGGAGCTAGCCGCCGAGCGCGCCCAGCTGCATCATCAGCGACAGGCCGTCGTTGATCCCCTTGTGTTCCACGACCTTGCCGCCCTCGAAGCGGTAGATGCTCCACGAGTCGATCGAGAATGGCTTGCCGTTCGCCGGGATGTTGACGGGAGGGAACCCACCCTGGTTGGTGCCCGTCACCCGGCTCCGGATCGCGACGAGGTCACCTCCGTCCACCAGGTCGAGGATCTCCGTCTTGCGGTCCGGGAAGGACTGCATGACGCCCTGGTGGGCCATCTTGGCCCCCTCCAGGCCAGCCGGCAGGCCCGGCGTCGCCGACTGCGAGTTGTCGAAGTCGGGCGCGAAGTACTGGTCGAGTTCGTCGAGCTTGCCGTTGTCCCAGGCCTCCTCGATGGCCCTCACGGTGTCGCCGTTGCTGCCCATCCCGTCCGTCACCTCCTGCGGAACCACGCTCAGAGCCGGGCCCGCCTCGCGGAACGTGCTGTCGTCAGAGATGACGAACGAGACGGAGCGATCTCGACACGAATGGCGCCCAGAAATGCCCGGCCGCGGGAGGTTGGCGCCTATCCCTGTTGCTGGGCTTCCCACTCCTTCATGCGGCGTTCCATCTCCTCGGGGGGGACGTCCTCGACGTGCGTGGCCAGCCACCACTGGTTGCCGGCCTTGTCCTTCACGCCGGCGGACCGGTCGCCCCAGAACTGGGTCTCGGGTCCGTGGAGCGAGGTCGCGCCGGCCGCGATGGCGACCGCGTAGACCGAGTCGACATCCGGGAGGTAGACGTTCACGACGCCCGGCATGTGGACGCCCTGGTCGGAGCTGGACGCCTCGGACAGGAAGAGCACCGAATCGCCGATCTCCAGCTCGGCGTGGCCGATCTTGCCGTCCGGCGTCCTCATGTTGAAGCGCTCCTTCGCGCCGAGCACGCCGGTCGCGAAATCGAGGACCGATTGGGCGTCGTCCACCACGAACGAGGCGGTGACGTCGTGGTACCCGTCGGGCCGGTAGTTGACGGCCATCCGTGCCTCCTTTTCTCGAGGGGAAGCCGATCCTAGACCTGCCGGGTGACAGTCGGGTGAACAGCCCGAACGGTAGGCTGACCTGCGACGCAGCCGGCAGAGGAGATCAACATGAAGACCGTCTCGTTCACCAGGATGGCCGACGGCACCGCCGAGGACTACGCGCTCTTGGACACGTTCGAGGAGGACTTCATGAAAGGCCTCCCCGACCGGCTGCTTCGCGCGCTGGACGGCCTGAAGGGTTCGTTCGACGGCTACCAGGTGACGCGGTACGACCATTCGCTGCAGGCCGCGACAAGGGCTCACCGAGACGGGCGGGACGAGGAATACGTCGTGGCCACCCTGCTCCACGACATCGGCGACGAGCTCGCTCCGTACACCCACGGCGAGATGGTGGCCGCCATCCTCCGGCCGTTCGTCCGCGAGGAGCTGCATTGGATCGTGAAGCACCACGGCGTGTTCCAGATGTACTACTACGCCCACCACAGCGGCGGCGACCGGAACGCGCGCGACCGCTACCGCGACCACCCGCACTTCGACGGCCTGCGCCGAGTTCTGCGAGCGCTACGACCAGGCGAGCTTCGACCCCGCCTACGACGCGGAACCGGTCGAGTCCTTCGAGCCGATGGTCCGCCGCGTCTTCGCCGAGCCGAGATACCTGCCGAACGACGGCAACTGGTAGCCCCGGCTCACCGACGGGCCGCCGCCCATCCGCCGGCGGCCCGCCGGAGGCTCACTCGCCCATCCGCAGCGCCACCGCCGGCTTCACGCGGGACGCCTGGCGGGCGGGCCAGAGCGTGGCCAGCACCGAGGCCAGCGTGGCCAGTCCCACCAGCGCGACGATCGTCACCCACGGAATGGAGAACCCCTGTGTCGACTGGAACAGCTCGTTGTTCTTGAACAGCAGGTAGGTCGTCACGATCGACAGCGCGGTCCCGAGCACCACGCCCTCCAGCGTCACGAACAGGCTCTCGGTCAGGAACGCGCGCTGCACGGTCCGGGCCGGGAACCCCAGCGCCCGCAGGACGCCGATGCTCCGCCGTCGCTCGCGGACGGCGCGGACCATGACCACGCCCAGGCCCGCGACGCCGACCAGCAGCCCGAGGGCCACGAAGCCCTGCATCAGCTGGAAGAACCCGCGGTTGGCCGAGAAGTTCTGCTCGACCGCCTGCCGGATGCGGAAGGCGGACAGGCCCTGCGGCAGGAACCGTCCCTGGAGCTGGACCGCCAGCTGCTGGACCGACACGCCGGGGGCCGGCTTCACCAGAGCCGCCGTCGGTTGCAACGCCGAGCCGAACTGTGAGATCGCCGCCTCCCGGCTGAGGACGACCGGGCTGTAGAGGCCGCCCCCCAGCCCGTAGAACGCGAAGGCCGAGTCGAGCGTGCCGGCGATCGTCTTGTGGGTCACGGCGCCCGTCAGTGGATCGGTCAGCGTGAGCACGCCACCTGCCCGGAGGAAGTCACCGGGCGGACCGCCCTTGTTCAGCTGACCGAGGAAGTTGTCCACGATCGTGTACCGGGGGTCGGCGAACAGCGCGTCCCACGCCGCCTGGTCGGTCGGGAACTCGGCCGCCCGCTTCGCGCAGCGGGAAGCCGCCCGCCTGCATGATGCTGGGGTCCATCGACACCACAACGGCGCTCGTCGACCCGGACACCATGGGGCTGATGTCGGTGACCGTGACGCGAGCCGTGGACAGCGGCGTGACGGTCTGGACCTTGCCCAGCATCGAGCCCGTCGCCAGCGTCCGGGCCGGGTTGGCGATCGGCGCCGCGGGATTGAAGTCGACCCGCAGGCCGTAGCCGCCGGAGGCGCTCGCCACCTGCCGGTTCACCGTTCCGTCGATCAGGGCGGCCAGGATCGTGATGAACACCAGGGTGAAGATCACCAGCCCGTACATGATGAGGATGCGCGCCGGTGCGGAATCGCCGCCCGAGCGGATAGGCCACCGCCAGGCGCGTCGACAGGCCGACCTGCGAAGCGCGGTCGATGAGCGGCCGCAGCGGCGCCGTCACGATCTCCTGGTTCTGGCTCAGCAGCAGCACGGCCGCGAACGTCAGCAGCACGCCGATGAGGACGAACGGCGCGCCGCCGCCGGAGTCCAGCACGTGCGGTCGCACGGTGTTGGCGACCAATGTCCACGCGATGACCGCGAGCGCGGTGCCCGAGTACACCAGCCGCTTCGGCGCCACCCGCAGCAGCGTGGGCCACAGGCAGATCAGCGCGAGCGCCGGGAACAGGTAGGTGCCGACGCCGCTGCTTCCGGCGGTGGCGACCACCGAGAGGGCGCCGAACATGGCGGCGAGGGCCGCCGATGCGATCACCCAGCGCCGCTTCATCCGACGTCCCTCCTGCGGAGGCAGGTCTCGGATGGCCGCGATGATGTTGATGCGGCTGATGCGGATGCTCGTGAGCGCCACCGTGGCGAGCGCGATGAGCGCGCCCATGGCGAACCCGTTGATCAGGCTGATCGGCGTGACGTGGAAGACGACGTGCAGCGAGCTCCCTGCCACGTCATACCCGGAGTAGATGCGTTCGGCGATCACCGCAACCGCGCGGCCCACGCCGATGCCGGCGACGATGCCCAGCAGCGACGCGGCGAGCGCGTACACGGCACCTTCCAGATAGAAGCTGCGCACCAGGCGGCCGCGACGCATGCCGACCGCGCGGAGCATGCCCAGCTCGGGCTTTCGTTCCTCGGAGAGCATCACGAAGATGTTCACCAGCAGCAGGATGCCGGCGATGATGGCGAAGCTCCCGATCATCAGGAAGCCGGAGCCGATCGAATCACCGCTCTGCTTCGCCTGGGCGAGCACCGTCTGCTTGCTGGTCTCGACCGCCGTTCCCTTGGTCGCGTAGGGACCGAGCGCGAACCGGATCCTGGACGCGACCAGCGAGCTCAGGTGGTTGCCGCTCTCCACGCCTCCCGTGTTCGAGACGAACGCGAACGTGCGCGGCTGTGCGGCGGCGCCGGGCGCCGATACCTTCGCGGCCCGGACCAGCGTCCCCGGTGCGAAGAATGCGTCCCGCGTGATGCCGTTGATCGGCATCCCTGCGATGCCCTGCATGGGCACCACGCGCGCCACGCGTACGGGCACCGTTCGGCCGTACAGATAGAAGGTCAGGGTGTCACCTTTCGCCACACCCAGCGCGGTGGCCAGGTCGGTGTTGATCACCGCTTGCCCGGGCGGCGGAGCGGGGCCACCGAGGCCGGACGGGTCGCCGCCCGCGGACCCGAAGGTCGCGGCATGGGCGAAGTTCAAGTCCCAGACGCCGACGCGGGGTTCCGCCACCAGCGCATTGCCGGTTCCCCTCGACACCGCCGCGACGTCGCCGTGCGCGCCCAGGATTCCGTCCACGTCACGATCGTTCTGCAGCACCTGCAGCCGCTGCGCGACGATTGCGCCTTGGGCCAGCGAAGGTGACGACACCGTTTCGTCGATGGGCCCGAGGTTCTGGTACGCCGACTGCTTCACGGAGAAGTTCAGCGTGTCGCCGACGATGAGGCTTCCCACGACGATGGCGGTGCCGAGCATCGATCCCAGGATCACCAGCGCTGCCTCCCGGCGGCGCCTGCTTACCTGACGAAACGCCAGCCGCCGCAGGAACGGCCACCGCAGCCCGATCCACACCGCGGCGCCGAACGCGACGGCGAGCATGACCAGCAGAGAAGGCGTGAGGTTCGGATACATGACATCCTCACCTCCCCACCAAGTGGTCCGCCGTGGTTCGCTGACTGAACGCCTCCCACTGGCCGTCGGCCACCCGCCGCTGATCGCTCAGCAGCCTGCCGTCGACCATGCGCACCAGCCGGTTGCTCGACTCGCCGATCCCTGGGTCGTGGGTGACCAGGACGATGGTCTGGCCGTCGCTGCGGTTCAGCTCGTGCAGCAGCTCCACGATCTGATCCGCCATGTGCGTGTCGAGGTTGCCGGTCGGCTCGTCGGCCCACACGATGGCGGGCCTAGCCACCAGCGCACGCGCGATGGCGACGCGCTGCTGCTCGCCGCCGGACAGCTCGCTCGGCCGGTGGTCGACGCGGTGACCCAGGCCGACGCGCTCGAGCATCTCCACCGCCCGCGGGCGGGCCTCCTTCTGCCGCTTCCCGATCAATAGGAGGGGAAGCTCGACGTTCTCCGCGACGGTGAACGCCGGGATCAGGTTGAACGCCTGAAAGATGAATCCCATCGACTCGGCTCGGTGCGTCGTCCGGGCCGCGTCGGACATGGCGAACAGGTCCTTGCCCTCGACCAGGACCCGGCCGCCGTCGATGTCGTCGAGGCCGGAGAGGCAGTTCAGCAGGGTCGTCTTTCCCGAGCCCGACGGCCCCATGACGGCCACGAGCTCACCGCGCGCGACCGTCAGGTCGAGCCCGTGAAGGGCCTCCACCTCGACCTGGCCGGCTCGGTAGACCTTGCGAACCTGCTCGGCCACCAGAATGGGTCCCTCGGATCGCCTATCCATGACGGTCCACCCCGCTTTCCGGACCGGCGGGTGCCCACCCCGAGGCGGCGCGCGCGCCGGCCACTCGTGTGCTTGCACGAGAAATACCGCAGGTCAGACCCCCATGTCGCCGCCGAAGGACCCCACTCCGGCGGGTCTATCGCCACGCGGACGCCGAAGGACGGTTCAGTTCGGAACCTGGCCGAGCTTCGCCGCGGGCTTCGTGAGGGAGCGGCCGCGGAGTGGACCCCACGGATCAGCGCCGCCGGCGACGCGCGCGCCCACCGCCTTGATCGTGAAGCGCTCGGGCTTGAGGCGCCGGTCCTCCACCTCGCTCCAGTCGAGCGGGGTCGCGACCGGGGCGCCGTCGCGCGGCCGGACGGCGTACGGAGCGACGGCGTGCTGCGCGTACGCGTTGCGGCCCATGTCGACGAACAGCCGGTCCCCGCGCTTCTCCTTGCGGAACTCCATCGTCAGGCGCTTCGGATCGTCGGCGACCAGCACGCCGCCGAGCCGGTCGGCGAACCCGCGCACCTCGTCGAACCGCCACCGCCGGTCGAGCGGCACCATCACGTGCAGCCCCTTCCCGCCCGTCGTCTTCGGGTACGACGGCAGTCCGAGGTCCGCGAGCACCCCGCGTACGACGAGCGACACGCGGCGCGCTTCCGCGAACCTCCCCTCGGGCGGATCGAGGTCGACGATCAGCTGGTCGGGGTACATGAGCTTGTCGGCGCGCGACAGCCAGATGTGCGGCGTGATGCAGGCCTGATCGGCCATCCACACGAGCGTCGCGGCGTCCTCCACCACGACCTGATCCAGCTCGCCGTCCCGTTTCCCGACCTTCACCGTCCGCACCCATTCGGGCGTGTGCTTCAGGTTCTTGTGGTAGAAGCGCATGCCGTTGATCCCGTCCGGGAACCGCTCCAGCGCAACGGGCCGGGCGCGGACGAGCGGCACCATGGCGGGGGCAACGCGCGCGTAGTGCTCCGCCAGGTCGCGCTTCGTGACGCCGTCCGCCGGGAACAGCACCTTGTCGGGCCGCGACACGGTGACCGCCCTTCGCCCGGCCCGGATCGTGAGGGGTTCCCCGTGGGGCTGGCCAGTGCTCACGTGGTCGAGGCTACGCCTCATTCTTCCTGGGAGGCGGATTGATCCGAGTCGCCACGAGGTAGGAGACGACGACGGCAACGATGACCAGGGGCATCAGGGCGAGCGAATCGGAGGCGAAGAGCAGGCTCGGCAGCAGCACCGCCGTCATCGGCAACCTCAGCGCGCCGGCGGTCATCGCACCGATCCCCATGGCAGCGCCCGCGATCATCGGCAGACCGGGAAGGTGGGAGAGGGCGATCCCTCCGGCCGCGCCGAGAAACATCGCCGGGAAGATCGGGCCGCCCCGGAAGCTGCTGAGCGAGATGGAGTACGCGACTCCCTTGCACACCAGGAGCCACACCAGCGCGCCCACCGTCCATTCCGCGGACTGCTGGACGAGCGTCGGAAGCGCAGACTGGCCCGAGAAGAGCACTTCCGAGGCACTCCGATCCGTTGCCGCAGCGAACGCGACGGCGAGTCCGCCGACGGCCAGGCCGGCGACCGGCGTGAACACCATCCTCCTCCTCGCGACGACGGGTCGAAGCAGCCTGGCCACGCGGAAGATGCCGGTCGCCACGACCGCGCCCAACAGGCCGATGGCGATGGCCCAGAGAAACTCCGCCACTGTGGGCGAGCCGAAGAGGGGAATCTTTGCAACCGTCAGCGAGAAGTCCCCGAGGCCCGTCCAGTTGTCCAGTCCCACGAAGATCAATGAGCCCACCCCGGCCGCGAGCAGGCCGGGAACCAGGACCACCTCCAGCATCGGGCCGCCGAGCCCGACGATCTCCATGAGGAGAAAGGCGCCGACCAGCGGCGAGCCGAGCAGCGTCGCAATGGCAGCGAAACTTCCGGCGGCCCCGATGACCGCAACGGCCGTCTGTGGGGCGTCCTTCTTTGCGAGATGCATCGCCAGTACCCCCAGCCCGCTGCCGATGGCGATCAGCGGCGCCTCCGGGCCCAGCACCACACCCAGGCTCAGCGTGGCCAGCGCCGCCGCGGCGATGCCGAAGAGTTCGACGGGCGGGATGGGTCCCGACGCCTTGAAGCCCTCCGAGGGCTCGTGGCCGCCCGTGCCCGGCAGGTACTGGATGGCGGCGGCGACCAGCACGCCGCTGAGCGCCAGCCAGGGGAGCGGCCACCACAGCGGCGCCGCGTGGAATCCAAGTTGCACGGGAAGGTCGGTGAAGATCTCCTTCTGCAGCTTTCCCACGAGAGCCAGAAAGAAGTACGCGGCCGCCGCGATCGGTATCCCGACAATGGCCCCGAACACCAGAAGCACCACATAGCTCCGGGACCTGAGGATCGTGGCGGGGTCGGGGGGAGCCGGCGCATGCTCGGGCGAGCCCATGGAGTCGGACTATATCGGCTGCCCGTCCCCGAGCCTGCGCGGCAACGCTCAACCCGTCGGCTCCTCACGAACCACCGCTCGAGCGGGTTTGTCCGTGCGGAGCCCGAGGAACCGGGAGTGTCGGAGGCGGCCGTCGCCGGTCCACTCCGCGAACCCGACCTGCCCCACCAGCGTGGGCTTCACCCAGTGGACCCCCTTGCGAGGCAGCCCGTCGTCGTCGGCGAAGGGCGACGTCGCACGCTCGAGCTTCGACAGCCGCGTGGATAGGTCGGCCAGCGTCTCGTCGTCGAAGCCGGTGCCGACCTTGCCGGCGTACGCGAGTTCCCGGCCGCGGTAGTAGCCGACCAGGAGCGCTCCGAAGGCCTCGCGCGATCCCTGCGGCTCGGTATAGCCGCCGATCACGAACTCCTGCTCGAGCACGCACTTGAGCTTGAGCCACGCTTTGGACCGGCCGTGCTCGTACGGCGACGTCGCGAGCTTGCCGATGATGCCCTCCCACCCCTTCTCGCAGGCCTCGGCGGTGTACCGCTCGCCGGCGCCCACGCGATGGGTCGTGAACCGCAGCGCACCGCCGTACTCGAGCATCCCCTTCAGCAGCGCCTTGCGGTGGAGCAGGCCCACCTGCGTCACGTCCCAGCCGTCGACGTGCAGGACGTCGAACACCTGGAAGACGATTCGAACGCCGCCGCGCCCGCGCGCCGGCGGGTGGCCCCGGTGCTGGAGCAGCGAGAAGGTGCTCTCGCGCCCGCGGAACGCGACCGCCTCGCCGTCGACGATGAAGGCGGTCGGGTCCTGGGCGGCCAGCGCGTCCACGATCTCCGGATACCGCTCGTTCGCGGAGAGCTGGTTGCGCGTCAGCAGACGAACCCTTCCGCGGCGGACGAATGCCAGGCACCGGATGCCGTCGAACTTCCGCTCGAAGATCCAGCTGGGGTCGGAGAAGCGCGCCTCCGTGAGCGTCGCGAGCATCGGCGGCGTCCAGTCGGGCATCGCGGCCCGGCGCGCCTTCCGGCGCTCCTCGGCGGGAAGCTGGTCCAGCGGAGCCACTGCCCCGGTCAGGCGGAACGGGGTGTCAGACGGATCACAGGGATCACACGGTCGGTGGCGGCTTCGTACTTCGCGAAGTTGGGCGCGGCGGTCGTGATCTGCCGCCAGGCCTCCTCACGCTCCGCGCCGTCCAGTTGTTCGGCGGTCACGGCGACCTTGCGACCGTCCATCTCGATCCAGGCCCGGTCGGGATGTGCGGCGAGGTTGTAGTACCAGGCCGGGTTGTTCGCGCCGCCGGCCGCGGAAGCCACGATGAGCCAGCTGCCGTCCTTTCCGGGGAACCGCCCCACGGGCGTGTGACGCTCGGCTCCGCTCTTGCGGCCGATCGTCGTCAGGACCAAGGCGTTCATCGAGCCAAGCTTGCCCTTGCGTCGGATCCGCCCCATGGTCAACTTGTTTCCCCATCGCCCCAACGTTCCGGGCTGATGACGGCCGCGTGTTCCGTTCGGGGTATCGAAGGCCATGTCCCCTCCCTGGGCAGCGTTAGCCCTGTCCCTCTTCGCGGGCGCGCTTCTCCCATTCCTTGCGGCGTCCCCTGGGGCCCAGGTCGTAGAGCCGCTTGCACTCGGGGCAGATCGGGAACCGCGAAGGGTCGCGCGATGGCACCCAGACCTTGCCGCACAGGGCGATGACCGGCGTTCCGACGACGTAGGCCTCGGTCAGCTTCGACTTGTCCACGTAGTGGGCGAAGCGGTCGTGGTCGCCCTCGTCGATCCGGTAGTCGGTCCGGGTGTCCTCCTCGGTGATGACCCCGGTCCCGGTCCCCGGCTCGAGCGTGGTCTCTTCCATAGGTGCCATTCTCCTCGGTTTCCGAGGCCCCGGCCCGCTACGCGGGCCGGCGAAAGTGCTTGCCGAGCGTGTCGGTCTGGCCCTGGTACGACGAGCCGATGCCCTCGCCGTACAGCCGCTCGGGCGTCGCGGCCATCCGTTCGAACGAGAGTTTGCAGACGCGCTGGCGGTGCTCGATCATGAACGGCACGTCGTGGGCGCGCACCTCGAGTGCCGCCCGCGACCCATTGATGGCGTCGGCCGCGTCGTAGCCGAACCCCGGGTCGAAGAACCCCGCGTAGTGCGTCCGCAGCTCGCCGCTGGTCGGGTCGTACGCCGCCATCTCCGCCGCGTACCCCGGCGGGATGCGCACCGCCTCGTCGGACAGCAACAGATAGAAGCGGCCCGGCGCCAGCACGATGCGGTCGCCCTCCTCGCGCACGACCGGGTCCCAGTACTCATCCACCGGGTACGGCTCGCTGCGGCCCATCTCGAGCGCCGGCGCGAACTCGCGCGCCCGGTAGCCCGACGCGACCGGCGGCGTCGCCGCGCAGGTCGAGGCTGAGGAACAGCCCGTCGGCCGTCGCCAGGTCGGACGCGGGGACCGGCGCGCCGTCCGCAAAGACGATCGGCTCCCGGCCGTGCAGCTCGTGGATGTCGTCGTCCGACAACCGCGAGCCGCCGATCGACAGCCGAAGCTGATTCAGCGCGAGCCCCTGCTTGACGCGCACGGTGAACGACAGCGGCACGACCTCCAGGTACAGCGGCCCGTGGTAGCCCGGCCGGATCTCGTCGAAGCGGAACCCCTCGTCCGTGATGACGCGCGTGAAGACGTCGAGCCGGCCGGTCGAGCTCTTCGGGTTCGCCTTCCCCCGCACGTCGTCCGGCAGTTGGAGCGTCTCGATCAGCGGGATCAGGTAGGGACGGTTCGTCTCCAGGACCGCGCCGTCGCGGCGCAGGTCGAGCTCGTCGACGACGAACTCCTTCAGCTTCGTCTCCACCGGCCGACGGTCGGGCAGGAAGCTGCACCGGATGCGGTAGGCAACCTCGCCCAGGCGGAGGTCGACGCTGGCCGGCTGGATCGACGAGGCAGGAATCTTGAAGTCCCCGGCGTCGATCATCCCCAGCGCCACCGCCCGCTCGAGCGCCTGGCTGGGCAGGACCCCTTGGGCGTCCTCGCTCAGGGCGAGCCTCGCGGCGCTTCCTTCCGTGTGCTGTCCCACGCGTCCTCCGTTGGTGGGGGTCAACATACCGTCCTCGGGCGGATCGACTAGCATCGGCCGCCATGGCCGACGCAGCCACCACCGAGCGGGCGCGCGAGCTCCTCCGGGGCGCGCCGCTGATCGACGGGCACAACGACCTGCTGTGGGAGCTCCGCAAGCGGGTCCGCTACGACCTGTCGAAGCTCGATCCGGCCGACACGCAGCCCGACCTGATGACCGACATCGCGCGCCTGCGCGCAGGGGGCGTCGGCGGCCAGTTCTGGTCGGTCTACGTCCCGTCGGACCTGCCTGGCGACACGGCGGTGACGGCCACGCTGGAGCAGATCGACGGACTCAGGGAACTGGTGGCCCGCTATCCCGACACGTTCGAGCTCGGCGACGACGGCCGACGACGTCGAGCGGATCGCCGCCGCCGGCCGAGTCGCGTCGCTGATCGGCATGGAGGGCGGCCACTCGATCGACTCGTCGCTGGGCGCGCTGCGGGCGATGGCGGCGCTGGGCGCCCGCTACATGACGCTCACGCACTTCAACAACACGCCGTGGGCCGACTCGGCCACCGACGACGCCGACGCACGGCGGCCTCAGCCGGTTCGGCGAGGAGGTCGTCCGCGAGATGAACCGCGCTCGGCATGCTCGTCGACCTCAGCCACGTCTCGGCCGACACGATGGCGGCACGCGATCGAGGTCACCGAGGCGCCGCGTGATCTTCTCGCACTCGTCCGCGCGGGCGCTGTGCGACGTCCCGCGCAACGTGCCCGACGACGTCCTGGAGACCGCCGGTCGGCGAACGGCGGCGTGGTGATGGTGACGTTCGTGCCCGTCGTTCGTCGTCGCCCGAGGGCGCGGAGGCGATGGCCGGGCTACCTGGCCGAGCTGAAGCGTCTGGAGACGGAGCACCCCGGCGACACGGCGGCCGTCGAGGCCGGGCATGGAGGCGTACGAGGACGACGCACCCGGAGCCGAAGTCGCACGGTCGCCGACGTCGCCGACCACATCGACCACGTCCGCGACGTCGCCGGCATCGATCACATCGGGGTCGGGAGCGACTTCGACGGCAACGTCCGTCATGCCAGAAGGCCTCGAGGACGTCTCCACGTATCCGAACCTGTTCGCCGAGCTGCTCGACCGCGGCTACTCGGACGAGGACTGCGCGAAGATCGCCGGCCGCAACGTGCTGCGGGTCATGCGCGAGACCGAGACGGTCGCCGGGCGGATCCGCGGCGAGCGCGGCCCGTCGAACGCGACGATCGAGGAGCTCGACGGCGCGCCCGCCTGAACCAAGCCACGCCTACTCGGCGCGCGGCTCGATGTTGTGGTTCAGATGGAACACGTTCTCGGGGTCGTACCGCGCCTTCAGGGCCGCCAGCCGTTCGAAGTTGGCTCCGTAGACCGTCCTTCCCGATACGTTCGCGTCGTCGGCGCTCAGGTAGTTCACGTAGCGTCGCTCGATGAAATGTGGCTCCATCGCGTCGAACACATCACGGGTCCAGGCCTCGTTCTCGGCCGACTGTCCCGGGTCCGTCCACAACGACGTCAGGAGGTAGTTGTAGCCCGGTTCGCGGTGGGGAACGGCAGTCTCCGAGACACCGACCCGCGTCGCGGCTCCGTGGAAGCACTCCATCGCCAGCCCCGTCATCGGCGACGGACACGACGGGAAGGTATCGATCATGGTGTCGATCGTCGCTTCGTCCAGCTCGCGCAGGAAACTCGACTTCCAGTAGTTGAGCGAGCCGGCCGGGTAGGCCCCGTCGAGCATCGTGTTGAGGGTCGGATACGGCATCGGGCCCACCTGCACCATCAGGGGCGAGCCGAACTCGAGCAGGGGCTTCAGGTCCTTCTCCGCGGCGGCGGCGTCGCCACAGTGACCGATCAGGATCAGGGCAACGGGAGTGCCCGACCCATCCGGTGCGTGACCGAGCCCGGCAAGCACGGAGATCTCATCGGGGACGTCGGCGGTGAACTGGCGAAACAGCCCGAGAACGTCCCCGGCCGCGTCGAACGGATGCACCACGATGCCGCCGACCACCTGATCGACCGGGTGGACCCGGTATTCAAGCGACGTCGCCACGCCGAAGTTCGCGCCGGCCCCGCGAAGGGCCCACAGAAGATCCTCGTGTTCGGTCCCGGGCACGGAGATCACGTCTCCGTTCGCGGTCACGAGCTCGGCCGACAGCAGATTGTCCGCCGTCAGTCCGAACGTGCCCATCAGGTGGCCGAACCCACCCCCCAGCGTCAGTCCGGCGATCCCCGTCGAGGAGATGGTGCCCCCCGTCGTGGCCAGCCCGTGTTCCGCGGTCGCGGCGTCGAACTCTGCCCACGTCAGCCCGCCCTGCGCACGGGCGGTGCGGGCCACGGGGTCGACCACGATCTGCTTCATCAGCGAGAGGTCGATCATCACTCCGTCGTCGGTGACCGACCGGCCGGCGACGCTGTGACCCCCACCGCGAACCGCGATCTCGAGCCCGTGCTGGACCGCGAACCTGACGGCCGCGGCCGCGTCGGCAGAGGTCGTGCAGCGCGCGATGACCGCAGGCCGCTTGTCGATCAGGCCGTTGTAGATGCGACGGGCGCCGTCGTAGCCCTCGTCGTTCCTCAGCAGGAGCTGCCCGGCGAACTCGCGTCGAAGGGGCGCGACGAGACCCTCGTTCACCGACTCACCCATTCGCCATCCATGATCGCAGCACACCGTCGTCGGACGCAAACGAGCGCTCACCCAGCATCGCACTGACCGGTTTGCAGCTCGCCCGTGTCTGGACAAGGATTCCGGCGGATGGACGTTCCCGACACTCGATACGTTCGAAGTGGAGACGTGGACATCGCGTACTCGGTCACGGGCGATGGCCCTGTTGACCTGGTGTACCTGCCCGGGTACGTCTCGCACGTCGAAGGCCTCTGGGAAGGTGAGCGATCGGCGCGTTTCCTGCGCAGACTGGCCTCGTTCTCCAGGCTCATCCTGATCGATCGGCGGGGTACTGGGCTTTCCGACCGGGTGGCCACAGATGCCCTGCCCTCTCCAGAAACGCAGATGGATGACCTCCTCCGGGTGCTGGAAGCCGTGGGGTCCGAACGACCCGCGCTGTTCGGCGTGGGCATCAACGCGACGCTCTGTGCCCTGTTCGCAGCCACCTTCCCCGACCGGACGTCCTCGTGCGTGCTCTTCGGTGCAGCCGCCTGCGGCACCCGGCAGCCCGATTTTCCGTGGCAGTACACGGAAGAGGAGTGGGAGGTCTATTTCCGGCGCCAACGTGAGGGATGGGGAACCGCGGAGTACGCGGACGAGCAGCTTCGGTCGATCGGGGCCAGCTTCGCCGACGACCCGGCCGAGCGAACCTGGTGGGCGCGGCTGATGCGGCAGGCAGCGACACCGAGCTCGGCGGTGGCGCTCGTCCGCCTGTACAGCCAGACGGATGCCCGCTCGGTTCTCGGTTCCATCAACGTTCCGACGCTCGTTGCGCACCGGATCGAGGATCCGAACCGGAGCATCGAGGGCGCGCGTTACATGGCGGCGCGCATTCCGGGAGCGACGCTGGCCGAGCTCCCGGGGATCGACTGGCTCCCGTTCGGCGACGACGCCGACGCGCTGCTGAACGTGGTGGAGGAGTTCCTGACCGGCGCCAAGCGATCGCCCGACACCGATCGCGTGCTCGCGACGGTTCTGTTCACCGACATCGTGGGCTCGACCGAGAAGGCGGCGGCACTGGGCGACGGACGCTGGCGGGAGCTTCGGGCCGCGCATCACGAGCGCGTTCGTCGCCTTCTGGACTCGCATCGCGGTCGAGAGGTCGACACGGCCGGCGATGGATTCTTCGCCACGTTCGACGGTCCCGCGCGCGCCGCCAGATGCGCCCTGGCGATCGCGGAGTCCGTTCGCTCACTCGGAATCGAGATCAGAGCCGGGTGTCACACGGGCGAGGTCGAACTCGTCGGCGACGACGTTGCCGGGGTTGCGGTCCACATCGGCGCGCGGGTCGCCGCGCTTGCGCAACCCGGGGAGGTGCTGGCCTCGTCGACCGTGAAGGACCTGACCGCCGGAAGCGGGCTGCGGTTCGAGGACGCAGGCGAGCACGAGCTGAAGGGCGTCCCCGACCGCTGGCGTCTGTACCGAGTCCTGGCCTAGGGAGAAGTCAGGGTCAGCCGCGGGCCTGGCGCTCGACCTCCCGGCGGATCTCCCGCTCGGTGATGGGCTTGCGGAAGTACACGTCCCACGCGGAGACGACCAGGAACGCCACCCATGCGAGCAGGGGATAGATGATCCAGATGTTCCACACGTTGGGGATGCTCGAGCTCTGGCTGAATCCGTCCGTGGGCCAGCCACCCGCGTTGTAGTACTCGGAGATCGCCCAGATCACGGTCAGGACGATCATTCCCAGGCTCGACGCCATGGCGCGCATCTTGAACCGTCGCGTGCGCTCGATCTGCTTGATCGCCAGCTGACGAGGCTCATCTCCGCCGGCCGCCGATGCGACCGGTGGGGATGTGGCCTCGCGCGGCCGTTCCTCGGTGATGTTCGGCATGTCGGCCTCCTTCCGGTTCGGAGCTGCCGACCCCCACAGCTCACGCTTCGCTCAATATGAGCTTGCTCCGCCGTACGAGCACCGCCAGGGCCGTTGGACACCGTGTCCGCCGGACGCACGGCCCCCCTCGGGTAAGCTCCTCCGGCGCTCGTTCGAGCGCCGGAGGCGAGCTGGGGACCATGAGCGGCTGGCCCGCGCTGCGCTGCTTCGTCACATGGGCCTCCTCTGCCGGGACGGAGGTGTCGATCGACTCACCGACGCCGACCCGTGCACCCTCCCGCCCGGCACGTACGACACGGGCACCTCCGACGTGGGCGTTCCACCCCGGCATGACGCTCACGCCTAACCAGCCCGTGGGGCAGCCACTCTCTGGACAAGTACGAGTTCAGCCTGTACCCGACCGATCATCCCGACGACCGGCTGTTCTTCTGGGAGGACATGGTCGCCGTGAAGAGCTCGGGCCCCGGCCACGGCACCACGATCCTGAAGAACGTGGGCACGTCTCCGAAGGCCATCATGGCCTGGATCACCGGCAACCCGGACTTCCACATCGTCGCAGCGCCCACCCCGGTGACGAGCGTGGGCGGGATCGAGGCGACGCGCGTCGTTCTCGTGATCTCCCACACGGCTCGATACGGCGACCGTCAGTGCCCGGCGAACCCCCGGTGCGCCGACCTGTTCTCGCGGCGCGACGGCGGCGAGTACTACAGCATCGGTGGTCGCGAGGAGATCCGCTTGGACATCGCCGCCATCAAGATCGACGGGCGTCCGCACACGCTCTTCATCGTGCTCGATGCGCCCGATCACGCGAAGTTGCAGCAGCTCGCCGCATTGGCGCAACCAGTCATCGACAGCGTGCGCCTGCACGCGGGAGTCTCAGTCGTGCGTGTACGCGGAGAGGTCGATCACGGCGCCTGAGTTCAGCGTCGGGTTTCCGACCGCCCGTGTCGTCCCGCTCCAGACGATGAGCTGCGTACCCGTCCATGCGATCGCCGAGCCTGACGCACGAGTTCAGCGGGCTCGGCCCCGCCGTGATCGTCTTCCACGAGTCCTCGGCAGGGTCGTACAGCGCGAGCTGATCCTTTCCGCAGGGAACGACCAGGACCGACCCTGCCCACGCGGTCTGGCTGTACGCGGAGTCGGCGGGCTCGCACGGCGCGCTCGGTCCCACGCGCCACGAGTTCGAGTTCAGGTCGAAAAGCACCGGCGGGGCGGCAGGATCACCCGCGGTCGTGAACAGGAACGAGTGCCCGGCGAGGGCCGTCAGGCACCAGAGACCGCAGCTGATTCGGAGCCACCGGAACATGGCTCAGCGGGAATTCGTGGACGGGTCCTTGGACGGCTCGTACGCCAGGAAGATCGGCCGGTACTTCTGGCACCCCGACCCCTTCTCGGGGCACTGGCTCAGGTTCCCGTAGACGACGCGGCGAAGCCGGCCCACAGCGCGCTCGTCGGCAGCAGTCCTTTCACCTCGTTGAGCGCGGTCGGGAGCCGCCACGATCCCGCGGGACCGACGCTCGCCGCGGTCGGCGACGCGATCTGGTCGCCCGCAACGCCACCCACGATCAGCATGCGGTCCCCGTCGAACACCGAGACGTAGCCCTCCCGGACGCCGAGCGGACCCTTCGGCAGCAGGCGCCACCTGCTCCGAGCGGGGTCGTAGACGGCGCCGCCCACCGGGCCATCCGGCGAGTTCCCCACCCAGAAGATCGCCCGGCTGCCGGTCCAGACGGCCGCCTGGCCGCCGCCGCCCTTCAGGCCTCCCGGTGCCGACGGGATCGGTAGCCACGAGTCGGTCGCACGGGTCGTAGGCAGCGCCGTCACTCGCCTGCTCCGCGCTCCCGCCGCTGCGGGCGATCCCGCCCCACACCAGCATCACGGAATTCGCCCAGACGACGCCATCCGAGATGCGGCCGGCGATCGGCGCCGCGGCGATCGGCGTCCAGCGGGGTGGGGGCTCAGGCGTGCCGCTCGGACTCGCCGATGGAGAAGAGGAAACAGGCGGGGTCGTCGGTTGACTCTGCGGCGTGTTCGAGGTGCACGCCGCCGACAGCAGGGCGATGCTGAGCATGCACAGACCCAGTCGCCTCACGACCGGAGCGTATGCCGGGACGGAAGGCTCAGCTACCATCCCGCCGGCCGAGCCGCGAAGGGGGACAATGGCAGTCGGGAGCGGACAGATGCACGGACGAAGGAGAACGAGGCTGGCGGCTCAGGCCATGGCGCCACTGGCGCTCGCCTTCCTGCTGGTCGCCTGCTCCAACAACGGCAACGAGGGCGCGAGCTCGCCTCCGTCGAGCCCGCCGTCGCCCATCCCGACCCAGACCACGCCCCCGACTCTCCCGAGCCCGACGCCGCCCGCCGGATTCAAGTGCGGTGCCTCGTTCAAGGGTGGATCCGCCTCGAGCGGCGCGCCGACCGGCCCCACCGTCACGGACGTCCGGGTCGGCGGGCACACCGGCTTCGACCGCTTCGTGATGGAGTTCAGCGGCCCGGTCCCCAGCTACAAGGTGGTTCCGCAGAACAGCCCCGTCTTCACCCTCGATCCGAAGGGCACCAAGGTCACGCTCGACGGAACGGCCGGCGTGCTGGTCACCGTCAAGCCCGAGAACTGGCAGGCCTATACGGGTCCGACCGGCATGCGGCCGGGGCTTCCCTTCCTGAAGCAGGCGCGGATGGTCCAGAACTTCGAGGGCACCATGCAGTGGGGCCTGGGCATCGCGGGCTCGCCTTGCTTGAAGGTGACGACGCTGAACTCGCCGCCGCGCCTGGTCGTCGACCTCGCCGGGGTCTAGCCAACTCCCGTCCCGGCGCCCGGCGGTATCATCGTCCGCACGCATGGACCGCGGCCGTTCGATTTTCGCCGCCCGCACGCGCTCGAACGGCCCAGTACTGCAATGGAAAGGCAGGTCTGTGGACGCACCGATCCGCACTGAGGGGTTGACCAAGGTCTACAAGGGCCAGCGCGGCGAGGTTCGCGCCGTCGACGACATGAGCCTGTCCATTCAAGCCGGCGAGTTCTTCGGCCTGCTCGGACCGAACGGGGCCGGCAAGTCCACCACGATCGGCATGCTCACGACACGGGTCGTCCCGACGGCCGGACGGGCGTACGTCTCCGGGATCGACGTCGTGCGGCACCCGGCGCGGGTCAAGAGCATCATCGGCGTCGTCCACCAGACGAACACGCTCGACCGCGCGCTCACGGTGGCGGAGAACCTGGAGTATCACGGGCGGTTCTTCGGGATGTCCGCGCGCGACGCGAAACAGCGCAGCAGGGAGCTGCTGGAGCGGTTCGCGCTGGCCGATCGCGCCGGCGCCATGGTGTTCGAGCTGTCCGGCGGGCTCGCGCAGCGCCTGATGATCGCCAGGGCGCTCGTCCACCGCCCCGCGATCCTGTTCCTGGACGAGCCCACGTCCGGCATCGACCCGCAGACGCGCGTCAACCTCTGGGACGTCCTGCGCAGCCTGCACGCCGAAGGCCAAACCATCCTGCTGACCACGCACTACATGGAAGAGGCGGACGCCCTGTGCGAGCGGGTCGCGGTCATGGACCACGGCCACATGCTGGCCGACGGCAGCCCCGCCGAGCTGAAGCGGTCCATCGGCGCCGACACCGTGCTGACGCTGGTCTTCGACCGCGACGCGGGAGTCGTGGCCGACCAGGCCGAGCGGCTGGAGGGCGTCGAGAAGGTCGAGCGCGAGGGAGAGAAGATCCGCGTGTTCGCCCGCGAGAGCGACGGGCTGCTCGGGACGCTCATCGACGCGGGGTCGCGCTCGGGCCTGTCCGTGCGCGATGCCTCGTCGCTGCTGCCGAGCCTGGAAACCGTCTTCCTCGAGCTGACCGGAAGGGAGTACCGCGAATGAGCGTGCAGACCGTCCCTCGGGAAGCGGAGGTGGGTGGGTCGCGGCTGGCCGCGAGCGTCCACACCTTCCTGGCGATGCTGACCCGCGACCTGCGCGTGCTGCGGCGCGAGGGCGGGATGTTCTTCGTGCGCGTGATCATGCAGCCGCTGCTGTTCGTGTTCGTCTTCTCCTACGTGCTGCCGACGATCGGCGCGGCGAATGCCATCACCACCTCGGCGCCGGCCGGGACGTTCGCCACGATCCTGGTGCCCGGACTGGTCGCGATGTCGATGAACTTCCAGGGGATCCAGGCGGTAGCGCTCCCGCTGGTGACCGAGCTGTCGTTCACGAACGAGATCGAGGACCGTGTGCTGGCGCCGATCCCGGTGTGGGCGGTGGCCACGGAGAAGATCGTGGCCGGAGCCATTCAAGCGATCCTGGCCGCGATCATCGTGTTCCCGATCGTGGTGACCGTGCACGCGCCCGGCCACGCGCCGTCGGTCCACGTGTCCAACTGGCCGCTGTTCCTCTTCGTCCTTGTGATGGCGGCACTGCTGGCGTCGGCGTCGGGGCTGTTCCTGGGAACGGTCGTGAACCCGCGGAAGATCTCGGTGCTGTTCGCGGTCGTCGTCATCCCGGTGACGTTCCTGGGATGCGTGTACTACCCGTGGGCCGCGCTGCAGCCCATCCGCTGGCTGCAGATCGTGGTGCTGCTGAACCCGCTGGTGTACATGAGCGAGGGGCTGCGCGCCTCGCTGACGCCGGAAGTGCCGCACATGGCGACCTGGGCGTACTCGCTGGCGCTGTTCGGCGGGGTCATCGCGATCGGGGCGCTGGCCCTTCGAACGTTCACACGCCGCATCGTCACGTAGACGAATCGGCGGCGCCTCGCTCGCGGGCCGCCTCTGACCTGCTATCCTGTTCGGCACGGACGGCGAGCGTCGTCGTCCCGTGAGGGTTCGTTCCTCCGGTTCCTCCTTGTGAAGGCGGTCTCGGGTGTTGATCCCTCCCCGAGTGACCGCGGCCGACGACGGCCGCAAGGAGTATGAATCGAATGCAGCAGCAGACCTTCCCTGAGCTTGGCGTTGCCACGTCCGTAACTGGGGTGCTGGAACGCCGGAACATCGTCACGCCGACACCCGTCCAGGCCATGGTCCTCCCCGACGCGATCGCCGGGCGGGACGTGCTCGCAAAGGCCCCGACCGGGTCCGGCAAGACGCTCGCCTTCGGCCTACCGATCGTGCAGCGCCTCGACCCCGAGGCCCCCAAGCCTTCGGCTCTGGTCCTGGTCCCCACGAGGGAGCTGGCCGTGCAGGTGGCCGAGGAGCTCGCCGCGGTCGGCCGGACCCGCGGCCTGCGCACTGCGGCCGCCTACGGCGGCGTCTCCATCGCCGCCCAGGCCAAGGCCGTCGGTCAGGCCAACATCCTGATCGCCACGCCGGGCCGGCTCGACGACCTCGCCCGCCGCAAGCTGGTTCGCCTCGACCGCATTCAGATCCTCATCCTGGACGAGGCCGACCGCATGCTCGACATGGGGTTCCTGCCACAGGTGAGCGCCATCGTGAAGCGCCTTCCCACCGACCGGCAGACGATGTTCTTCTCGGCGACGCTCGACGGCGACGTCGCGAGGATCGCCCAGGCCTACACGAGGGACCCGCGCAGGCACGAGGTGCACACCGACACCCCCACGGTGGAGGAGGCATCCCACCGGTTCATCAAGGTGGACTCCGGCGCAAAGGTGGACGCGCTCGTGAAGCTGCTGACGGATGAGCCGGGACGCAGCCTGGTGTTCGTCCGAACCAAGCGCGGAGCCGACCGCCTGACAATGAAGCTGAAGGATCGCGGCCTGAAGGCCATCGCCATGCACGGCGACATGGGCCAGCCCGCCCGCCAGAAGGCCCTGGCCCGGTTCGAGGCCGGCAAGGTCGACACGCTGGTCGCGACGGACGTGGCTGCTCGCGGACTCGACGTCGAGGCGATCACCCACGTGATCAACTTCGACCCGCCCGAGGACCACAAGGACTACGTGCACCGCGTCGGACGCACGGCCCGCGCCGGGCAGTCCGGCATCGGCGTCACCTTCGTGCAGCCCGAGCAGGAGGGCGACATGAGCCGAATCGCGTCGCGGCTGCAGCTGACCGACGAGTTCAAGGAATCCGGCATGCGGCTGGCACCGCCGCAAGTCGTGTACTCGTCGAAAAAGGGCCGCAGGTCGCTGCTCTACCGCCCGCAGAAGCGCCGCTTCTGACCGCGTCGCCCGGCGGTCACTCCGCGGCCGGCGTGGCCTTCTCCATCTCCGCGAGATGGGCCAGGTAGCCCAGCAGGCGGTCGCGGGCGCCCTCGAGGTGCTCCGCCACCAGCCCATCGGTCCGCTGCGCGTCGCCGGCCTCGATGCTCTCCAGCAGCTCCCGGTGCTGCAGTTCGACGTCCTCGAACGACATGTAGTACTGCCCCTCCTCCAAGTGCACGAGCAGCCGCATCACGGAGGCGTTCCTGACGAACACGTCGAGCAGCCGCCGGTTGCCGCTGACGCGGCAGATCGTCTCGTGGAAGGCGTAGTCGGCGCGGGCCAGGAGGGCCAGGTCGGCCGCGGTGACTGCCGCGTGGATCTCGGCGAGGGCTTCCCGAAGGGTCTGCAGAGCGGCCGGATCGCGGTGCTCGATGACCAGCCTCGCGGACCGCGCCTCGATCGCGACGCGCAGGTCGTACAGGTCGCGGACGTCGTCCATGGTCGGGGCGGCGACGAACGAGCCGCGGCGCGGCTCCTCGCGGACGAGCCCCTCGGCCGCGAGCTGCTTGAGCGCCTCCCGGATCGGCCCCCGGCTGATGCCGAGCTCCGCGGCGAGGCGCGTCTCGACCAGCCGCTCGCCGCTCACGAAGTCACCGCTCAGGATGCGGGCGCGAATCGCCTCCACGGTCTGCTCGGTGAGCGTGGGCGATGTCAGAGGCTCGAGCCGGGCCACTCGATCAGGCACCTCTCCCCTTCTCCAGTCGCCGGAGTGCGACCAGGCTGATCATCTCGAATCCGAGGTGCGCTGCCAAGAGCGAAGTTTGCTCCGCCGCGTCGTACGCGGGGATGACCTCGACGACGTCGAAGCCGACGAAGTCGATGCCGCGCAGCCCGCGCACGATCTCGAGAGCCTGCGCGGACGAGGGGCCGCCTGCCTCGGGCGTCCCCGTCCCCGGCGCGAACGCCGGATCGACGACGTCGATGTCGAAGCTGATGAAGGCAGGACGGTCGCCGACCCGGTTGCGGATGCGGTCGATCGCGGCGTCCGTCCCCTGCGACAGGACGTCGACGGTCGGCATGTAGTCCAGGCCGAGCTCGTCCTTGAGCATCGTCCAGTCATCCGGCCCGTACACGGATCCCCGCAACCCCACCTCGATCGAATGGTCCACGTCGACCAAGCCCTCTTCGATGGCCCTGCGCATCCACGTCCCGTGGTTGTACTTCTCGCCGAAGAACGAGTCCCACGCGTCGGTGTGTGAGTCGAACATGATGACGGCCACCGGACCGACCGACCGCGTCGCGCGCAGGTGCGGCAGCGTGACGGAGTGGTCCCCGCCGAGCAACAACGGGACGACCCCCGCCTCGACCACCGGTGTGAGCTCCCGTTCGATGACCTCGTAGCTGCGCTCGATGTAGCCCGGGATGATCGGGACGTCGCCGTAGTCCACGCAGGACAGGACCTGGAACGGATTCACTTCCAGCACGGGGTTGTGGCCGCGGATGAGCGCCGAGGCCGCCCGGATCGCGCTCGGTCCGAAGCGGCCGCCGGCCCGGAACGAGACGCCGGTGTCGAACGGGGAACCGATGATCGCGACGTCCACGTCCTCGAGCGTCCGGACGTGGGGCAACCGCGCGAACGTGCGGATGCCGGTGAAGCGCGGGCTCTTCAGCGAATCCTCCGGGACGTAGCGCGGGCCGCTCGTCTCGCTCACTCGGACCTCCCCCCCGTGACCGGGATCGTCTGACCACCGAACGCCCGCCCGTCGTCCGAGGCCAGGAACGCCACGACGCCGGCGATCTCCTCCGGCGTCCCGATGCGCCCCACCAGGTTCTGGACCGCGTACCGGGCCTTCATCTCCTCCAGCGTGATCCCCGCGAACGCCGCGTCGGCGGACAGTTGCGGCGTGTCGATGATGCCGGGCGCGATTGCCGTGACCGCGACGCGTTCGCCCACCTCGGCATGCAGCGCGCGCGTGAACGCCACCAGGCCGCCCTTCGCCGCGCAGTACGCGGTGGCGCCCTTCGCCCCGATCAAGCCCCAGATGGAGGACACGTTGACGACGCGGCCCCGCCCGGCCGCCATCATCCCCGGCAGGATCCGTCGCGCGCAGAGGAAGGGACCCGTGAGATCGACGTCGATGTGCCGGCACCAGACGTCCGGCGGCTGGTCGACCAACCGCACCATGTCCAGGAACGCCGCGTTGTTCACCAGGATCTCGACCGGACCGAGCGACGCTTCGACCGCCTGCACCATCGCGTCCACCTGCGCCGGATCGGACACGTCCGTGGGAAACGCCTCCGCGCGCCCCCCGGCCTGCCGGAGCCGCTCGGTGGTCGCCGACGCCTTCGGCGGCTGCAGGGAGTTGACGGCGACGACGCAGCCCTCGGCGGCCAGGCGCGCGGCGATGGCGGCGCCGATCCCCTGCCCGGCGCCCGTGATCAGCGCGACACGGCCGGACAGGCCGCGGAGGCGGCTGCCGGCACCTGTGTCGGTGAGGGCGGCGCTCACCCGCCCGCCTCCACGGCGAGAGACTCCGACGTCAGGTAGCCCGCGTCCGGCGAGCAGAGCAATCGGAGGGCGGGCGCCGCGTCCACCGCCCGGCCGACGGGGACCGACAAGGCGTTCACCGTGACCCCCTCCTCGCCGATCTCCGACGCGAGCGTGCGGGCGAAGTGGGCGACGGCACCGCACACGGTCGCCATCGCGACGTGCCCGGGAAGCGCGTCCGTCCGCCAGGTGACCATCGCGATGACGCCGTGCCCCCGCCGCGACAGCTCGCCGGCGGCCACGCGCGCAATGTTCGCCCCGACGACCAGGTGGTCGCGTAGGAGCGAGTTCCACGTCTCGTTGCTCGTCTCCGTGAAGGCCGCCGGCTCGGGCGGCGCCGCAGGCAGCGTCACCAGCACGTCGCCCGACCCGTGCTCCTTCTCGGCCACCCGCCACGCATCCGCGGCCCCCTCCGGCGTGGTCAGTTCGGCGCGCACGACGGGTACGCCACCGAGATCCGGACCCTCGCCGGACAGGATCACGAGGGGACCGAGCTCGCCCAGTTCCCGGGCGAGCTCGCCCGTCCCCTCGTCAGCGGTCGCCGCCGCCAGCACGATCACCGGATCCGCCGGCGCCTACTCGATCGGGATACTCCGCGTACCGGCGGTCCAGGTCGACGCCCTGGCTCTTCCGGTACGCCTTCCACGCGTAGAACCACACGAGGGCGAATATCAGCCCGAGAGCCGTCCCCCAGTTCGAGAACTTCAGGTTCAGCGTGAACGTGCTGTCGATCAGCAGCCGGTAGAACCCGTAGCAGACGAGGATCGACGCGATGGTCCCGAGCAGGCTCATCACCGGGAACCCGCCGACCCGCCAGGCGATCGGCGAGTTCTCGAACTGCTGCTTGCGAACGAACGGGAAGATCGCCGCCCAGAGGCTCACCACCACGAACGAGACCGCGAGTCCCGTGAAACCGGAGATCGGCCCCAGCAGCGTCGTGAACGCGTAGAGGAACAGGAAGATCTCACCGATGATCGCCCACATGATCAGGGCCCAGTGCGGCGAGTGATAGCGCTCGTTGACCCGGCCCAGCCACTCCGGCGCAACGCCGTCGATGCTCCATGCCAGCGCCGCGCGGCTCGAGTAGACCAGCGTCGTCCCCGTGACGAACACCGCGATCGCAAGCACCCAGAAGCTCATGATGATCGTGAGCACGGCGTTGCCGCCCAGGATCCCGGTGAGCAGAGGCACGTACGGCGGAACGCCGGCCGGCATCTGCGTGCCGGTTCCCGCGAGGAAGTTGTTGTTCGCCGACAGGATGAAGTTGCTTCCGAACGCGCCCGTGTAGCCGGCCGTCAGCAGGATGAACGCACCGCCCATCAGCAGCATCGCGCTCGTGATCCCGATGAGCTGGCTCCGCTGCACGTTCTTGATCTCGCCGGAGAAGGACGTCGACGCGACCGCGAACCAGATCGAGAACGCCGGCCAGAGCATGAACTTCATCGTCTCGCCGAAGTTGAACGCGGGGGCCGGGGCGACCCCGGCCTTCACGCCCTCTGCCACGATCTTGTTGTAGGTCCCCGCGCCGGCCAGGGCGTCGAAGTGCGCCTTGAAGTCGAGCGCTCCGATCCAACCGAGGAACAGCACGATCAGCGTGACGACCAGGCTTCCGAGCGCCAGGTAGGTGGCCCACCGCTGCCACTTGAAATACACGCCGGCCCCGAGCAGCTGCAGCCAGGTCAGCCCGATGATCATCGCCGAGCCGCCGACGAAGATGCCCCAGTGCCCGCTGAACCACGTCGACGCGTTCAGCAGGGCCTGGTTGTGCGTCTGCAGCCCGAGGGCCGCCAGGAAGGGCGACACGGAGTAGAGGCTGAAGAACGCGCCGTTGATGCCCGTGTAGAACGTCTCCCAGAACGCGAACGAGAAGCTGACCATGAATCCCGCTGCGGGGTGCAGCGTCCGCGACAGGTAGACGTACTCACCTCCGGAACGTGGATACAGCGTGGAGAACATCGCGTAACAGACGCCCATCGCCAGGCCCGCGATGGTGGCGATCAGCGACGCCAGCGGCATGTTCGCGCCCGGATAGAACAGCCAGAACAGAACGATGAAGACGATGTACGACAGGGCGATCTGCTGGATGCCGTAGGACATGACGTCCACGGTCTTGACCTGTCGAACGAGCCCCGAGCTGGCGCGGGTGAAGACGCCAGTCTGCGTGGGCATCTCGGTGGCCATGCTTCCCCTCCCTTCTTTCCCCAGCTAGCCGGTCACCATCTCGACCCGGCGTAGGCCCTTCTTCGGGTCGATGTCGACGAGCAGCCCATCGAGCACTCCCTCCCCGTACTCACTGCCGGGGTTCGCGATCGTCACACCCGCGAGCTTCTTGATGCCTTTCGACTCGTGGATGTGCCCGTGCAGGCCGACCATCGGCCGGTACTTCTCGATCGCGTCCCTCGTCGCAGTGCTCCCCACCGGGATCATCTCCATCCCGACGCCGCCGACCCGCGGCCGCAGGTAGTCGTCGAGCTTCGGCGCGATGTCGAGGCCGCTGCCCAGCGGCGGAACGTGCAGGCTGAAGATCGCCCGGTCGATGTTCTTGACGCCGGCAGCCGCCTTGTCGATCCGCTCCGCCAGCTCCTCCTCGGGGATGTCGCGGGGGCACGCCCACGGCGTCGGGTTCCCGTAGCCCATCCCCATGAGCTCGAACCCCCCCTCCAGCTCGATCACCTTTCCGTTCGGGTCCTCCACCACCTCCGATCTGGCGATGACGTCGTCGATCTCGAAGAAGTCGTCGTTCGCGCCGGACACGAAGCACCGCACCCCGGTGCCCTTGAGCTTCTCGTCGGCCTCGGCCATCCACTCCTCGGCGCGGTCCATCAGCAGCTTCTTGAACAGCTCGTCGATCCGGTCCTGCCGGCCTTCATAGGTCGCGTGCTCGTCCGGCGTGGTGATCCACGGGTACTGGCCGGCGTCGGCGATCCGCGTGACGAGCGTGTCGAGCTCCTCGCCGGGGGTCACGGTCCGGTCGATTCCCATGAACGTCGCCGAGTACGAGCCGCCGGCGCGTTCGATGATCGGAACGACGAACTTCCCCGTGATGTCGCCTCCCACCACGATGTGGTCCGCCTCGTAGAACTTCCAGGAGTTGAGAAACTTCTTCCAGCACTTGCGGGACGCGTGGATGTCGGAGCAGAAGTAGATGCGCATCTACGCCCCTCCGAACTCGACGTCGAGGATGCGCCCGATCCGCTCCACCAGTAGCTCGACGAGCTGACGGCCCAGGTCGGCCGAGGCCGGGACCGCGCTGTAGCCGATGCCGTTCGGCCACAGGATGTCCTCGGTCGGCGGGAACACGTCGTACGTGATCATGCGCTTCGCGCCGCCCTCGGCCTTGAGGTCCGTGCGCACCAAGTCGGGACGGAGGAACTCCATCATCGACGTCTCGGTGATGGAAGCGTGCTCGGCCTCCCAGCCGGGGAACTCGTCGCCGAAGATCCGGCGCACGTCGTCCGGGCCGACCTGATCCCACCAGTGGATGACCACGGCGCGGTGCGTCTCCGTGTACGGCTCGATCGCCTGCTCGACCGCCTCCAGCAGCGTCCACGCGTTCTCGAAGTGTCCGTTCAGGACGGCCACGCTCCGGAAACCCTGGCGGAGCCAGTCGCTGACCAGGGTCGAGACCGTCGCCTCCAGCGTGTGGCCGGGGAGCCCGACCGACCCGGGGAAGTGGCGGCCGCCGCCGGTCCGCGGGCGCGAATACGCGCCGTAGAACATCGGAGGAGCGACGATCAGCCGCCGGCCGGTCGCGACCCGCTTGGCGATCTCGTAGGGAATGAACCCGTCGGTGCCGAGGGGAAGATGCGGCCCGTGTTGCTCCACGGCACCGACGGGCAAGAGCAACGGGACGCCGGCCGCGATGGCCTCGCCGACGTCGGGCGAGGTCATGGTCTCGAGCAGCATCGCTGCGCCGTCCCCGTTCGCCATCGCCGTCACATCCCGTACCAGGCGGTCGCGCCGCCGTCGACCACCATCGTGGTGCCGGTCATGTAGCTGGACGCGTCGGAGGCCAGGTGCACGGCCGCGTCCGCGATCTCGTCGGGGCGGCCGATCCGCTTCAGCAGCACCGGGTCGATCTGCGCCTGCTCGGCCTTCGCGGGGTCGGGCTCGTCGTTGAACCAATCGCGGAGCATCGGCGTCTCGATCGGCCCGGGGCAGATCGCGTTCACGCGGATGCCCAGCGGCGCGCAGTCGATGGCGAGCGCGCGGGTCAGGTTGATCACGCCTCCCTTGGACGCGCAGTACGCGGCGGCCCGGCTGGTGCCGACCATGCCCAGCTCGGACGCCGTCAGGATGATCGAACCGCCGCCGGCCCGCTGCAACGCTGGGATGCCGAACTTCGCCAGCCGGAACGTCCCGCCCAGGTTCACCTCGATGGTGGTGCGCCAGATCTCCTCGGTCGTGTCGGGCGCGGAGGCCGCGACCATCACCCCGGCGCTCGCGTACAGCACGTTGACCGACCCGAAAGCGTTCTCCGCGGCGACGATGAGATCGCGGACGTCGTCCGGCTCGGTGACGTCGCAGGGGACGAAGACGGCCTCGCCGCCGGCGCCCTGGATATCGTCGACGACCTCCTTGCCCTCGGCCTCGCGCCGCGACGCGGCGACGACCTTCGCCCCTTCGGCGGCGAACCGGATGGCGCCCGCGCGGCCGAGGCCGGACGTCGCCCCGGTGATCACGGCGACCTTGCCGGTGAGCCGCCCGGTTCCGGCGTGGCTCGTCACGGCGGCGTCCCTCACCCCGTGACGGAGCGGTCGGTCGCCGACAGCGCCTGGTCGATCGCCTCGAAGCCCTCCGCCAGCTGCTCCTCGTCGATGCAGAGCGGGGGGTTCGTCATCGCGTACCACCAGCGCACCATGGTGTACACGCCGGCGTCGAGCAGCGAGCGATCGAACGCCTTCATCTCGTCGCTCGAGCCGTTGAACGGGGCCATCGGCTCGAGCGTGGTGCGGTCCCGAATCAGCTCGATCAATCCGAACAGGCCGATGTTGCGCACCGCTCCGACGCTCGGGTGTCGTTCGGCGAGCGCGGCGTGATGGCGTCCCATGACCTCGCCCATCTTCCGCGCGTTCTCCAGCAGGCCGTCCTGCTCGTAGACCTCGATGGTCGCGAGCGCCGCGGCCAGCGCGAGCGGATGCGAGTTGTACGTCAGTCCGCCGTAGTAGGCGTTGGTCTCGAAGTGCTCGGCCACGTGCGGGCGCATGGCGACCCCGCCGAGCGGCACGTAGCTCGACGTCAGGCCCTTCGCGATCGTCATCATGTCCGGCACGACGTCCCAGTGGTTCACGGCGAACCACT
The DNA here is from genome assembly GCA_963770955.1 of uncultured Actinomycetota bacterium. Taxonomy (GTDB): domain Bacteria; phylum Actinomycetota; class UBA4738; order UBA4738; family UBA4738; genus DASPTB01. The sequence continues at coordinate 237,063 of CAVYRK010000003.1, read as the reverse complement.
CGCCGGTGCGGCCGAAGCCGGCCATGATCTCGTCGGCGATCATCAGGATGCCGTAGCGGTCGCACAGCTCGCGGACGCCCTGCAGGTAGCCGTCGGGCGGGATCAGGATGCCGTTCGTCCCCGTGACGGGCTCGAGGATGAACGCCGCGATCGTGGAGGGTCCCTCCAGCTCGATCGTCTCCTCCAGGTAGCGCGAGCGCCGTCGCGGCGTCGTCCACCGGGCGGAACGGACCGTGGTACGGGTCGAGGACGTGCACCACGCCCCCGAGGCCGGGCTCGTTCGGCCAGCGCCTGGGATCACCGGTGAGCGTGATCGCGCCCGAGGTCGCGCCGTGGTACGAGCGGTACCGGGCGACGATCTTCTGCCGCCCGGTCACCGCCCGCGCCATGCGGATCGCGTTCTCGTTGGCCTCGGCCCCGCCGAGCGTGAAGAAGACCTTCTCCATGTCTCCCGGAAGGAGCTCCGCGAGCTTCTCGCCTAGGCGGGCACGCACCTCCGTGGTCATGAAGGGGCTGATGTAGGCGAGCTGCTCGGCCTGCTTCCCGATCGCCTCGATCACCCGCCGGTTGCCATGGCCGATGTTCACGCCCATGAGCTGCGAGTTGAAGTCGAGGTATCGCTTTCCTTCCGGGGTCCAGAAGTAGACCCCCTCCGCTCGCTCGACGGGGATCGGGTTGGCGTTCGCCTGGGCCTGCCAATCGAAGAGCGTGAAGCGCTTGGAAAGCGCAACCATCTCCTCGCCCGACATCCCGGTGCTTTCGCCCATTCCCACCGCCGATGCGTTCCGCTCTCGCCCTCCCGCGGACAGCACGCCGTCCGTACTGTCGACAGTTGACCGGGGGAAGCTATCCCCAACCGGCCACGTCCGTCAAGGCGAGTCGCCGGTCGAGACCCAGGATTCCGGCTCGTGGAACGAGCCGTCGTTCCGCGAGTGCCGGAACGCATCCAACAGCTCGCCGTAGAGGCGCCGGTACGCGATCGAGTAGCGGTCGGCCCGGACGTGGGCCTGCCCCTCCAGGTCGAGCGGCGCCTCCGTCGGGTCGAGCCCCTCGACGATCGGCACGTCCTCGGAGAACACCTGCGCCTCGATCGCGACCTGGGTCGCGACGTCGCCCTGCCGCCGGCGGAACTCGACGTCGGCCGCCACCAGGAAGAAGACGCGGCAACGGCGCGACTCGGTGTCCACGGGCGCCGCCGCCTGGCAGACCAGCCGGCGGGCGCCGCCCTCGTGCTCGGTGTAGACGTAGGCCAGCGACGGGACGTCGTACCGGTAGTGCAGCAGCACCTGCTCGTCTTCGGCCTCCGCGCCCTCCGTCTCGCCGAAGCGGTACTTCGACGAGCGCTCCCGTTCGCCGTCGACCGACCATGCCGAGCCGAAGCGGATCGGGAGGGTCCACGAAAGCCGGCGGCCGTCCGCGCGCACCGTGTACGCGGGGACCTCCGGGTTCACGTCGCCGAACGTCTCGCGGTGCACGAAGGCGAAGTGGCTGGAGTCGCGGAAGTTCTCGGTGATCGTGCGGAGGCCGCAGGCGACCTCGAACCACTCGCCGTGGCCGAACTCCCACTCGCCGGCCGCGTCCTCGGTCTCGGGGATCGACGGCGGCTCCATGAGCGGCTCCTCGAGGCTCGCCCACACCAGCCCGAAGCGCTCACGCGACGCGACGGTCTCCAGCCGCGCCGCCGGATGCGCGCCGGGTTGCGACGGCACCAGTGCGCACGATCCCTCCGCGTCCCACCGCCACCCGTGGTACGGACACTCGAGTGCCCCATCGACGGCCCGGCCGTCGGAGAGCCGGCCGCCCCGGTGCGGGCACCGGTCGGTGGCGACCGCCACCTGGTCTCCGGCTCGGTACACGACGAGCCGCCGTCCCAGCAGCGTCGCCGCGAAGGGTCCGCGGTCGAGGTCCTGCGTCCGCGCCACCGGGAACCACATCCGCGAGAGCATCTCGGCCTCGTCGGGGAGCATCACGCGCCTCCTTCGGTCATCGTGGCCGTCATCTGCCCAGACCGAGTAGCACCAATCCGACGATCGTCGTCAGCACGCCGAGCCACTGGATGGGCGTGGGACGCTCGTGGAACAGGATCAGCCCGCCGGCGATCACCACGAGCGGGAACGTCGCCGACACCGCCGACGTGATCGACACCAGGCCCACCTGGCTCCCCCGTGCGAACAGCGCGACGCCCGTCGCGTCGGCCACCGCGGCCCCGACCGGGAACACGAACGTCCTGCCCCGGGGGAACGGCAATAGAACGTCGCGCGAGGCGAGCACCAGCAGCACGATGCCCATCAACGCGAACTCGACCACGCGCGAGCCGAACGTCGGCAGGTACCAGCCGGTCTGCTGCGCGTAGCGGCCCAGCAGGTACGAGGCCACGCCCCACGCGACGGTCGCGGCCAGCGCGTACGGGATGCCGCCCCACGACCGGGGGCCGTCGCCCTCCGACCCGTCGCCCTGGGCGGACGCCAGCGCCACGCCGGCGATCGTGAGCGCGATGCCGGCCGAGGCCATTGCCGAGAGCCGCTCGCCGTTGAAGATCACCGCCAGGAGCACCGACACGGCCGCCGAGGACGCGAACACGGGGCTCACCACGGCCACGGGCCCCAGCTGCAGCGCGCGGTAGAAGGACAGGTAGGACACCGTGCCCAGGACCCCCGCGGCCGCGATCGCGGCCCACGCGGCCCCGCTGGCCGAGAGCTCGCCCGGGAGCGGCGTGAGCATGAGCAGCGCCAGCAGGACGACGTCCACCAGCTGGATCACGAACAGCGTGACCGGGACCCCGATCCTGCGCGTGCTGATCGCGCCGCACAGGTCGCCGAGGCCGAGGCCCAGGGCCGAGCCGAGTCCGTAGAGCATCGCCGCGCATCATCGCACCCTCGCACAAAGTGTCGACAGTTGACGAGACCTCGCGATCAGTGTCATACATCGCGCAATCCACGGCGTCGACAGCGCAGAGCCACCGCGCAGGGAAGGAGGAGCGCATGACCACGCACCCGGACATGTTCACCAAGGGAGCGAGCAACACGGCCCAGGGCGGGCTCCTGCACAACGGGCGGGGATCGTTCCTCAAGTCGCCGTGGGTGCCGTGCGAGACGCAGGCCATCCAGGACGAGGGCGCCAAGGCCGTCTTCCTCGGCGTGCCGTTCGACCAGGCGACCGTGTACCGGTCCGGCTCCAGCCTGGCCCCGAAGATGATGCGGTTCGTCTCCGACCAGTACCTGCCGTACCTCGGCGACTTCGACATCAACCTGCGCGACGAGTTCCGACTGATCGACTGCGGTGACGTGCCGATCATCCCGGCCAACGCCGAGCGGTCGCGGAACAACATCGAGGACTACGTCAGCCGCATCCTGACGGCCGGCGCGATGCCCATCTGCATCGGCGGCGACCACTCGCTGCCCATCCCGATCGGGCAGGCCCTGTCCAAGCACCTCGGTCCGGAGAAGAAGTTCGGCTACATCCACTTCGACGCACACATCGACTGCCAGCCGGACGTGGACGGCGAACTGTTCACGAACTGGTCGCACATGGCACGCATGACCGAGCTGCCGAACATCGACCCGAGCAACATGGCCGTGGTCGGCGTGCGCGGCGCGACGAACCCCCCGGAGCAGTGGAAGTTCGTGGAGGAGAAGGGCATCCACATGTACCGGATGCGCGACATCATCCGCGACGGGCTCGAGGCCGTGGTCGCCGACGCGCTGGAGAAGGTCACCGACGGCGTGGACGCGTTCTACGTCAGCTGGGACTCGGACGTGGTGGACGCGGCGTTCCTTCCCGGCACCGACGGGCCCGAGGTCGGGGGCCTCAACTCGATCGAGATCCTGCGTGCCTGCGAGATGGTGGGCGCGAAGAAACCGGCGCTGATGGACATCGTCGAATTGATCCCGGCGTACGACGAGCCCGCGTACATCTCCCACCGCCTGGCCTGCTACTTCATCTTCCACCTGCTCGGTGGGTGGGCCACGCAGAGCGGGTAGGCGTCGGGAGACGCGTTCGTCGCGGGACCACTACTGTCTCGGGCAACGCACGCGGCGCGACAGGAGGGGTGAGCCAGCATGAGCGCGAACCAGGTACCCGCGTTGATCGGCGGCGAGTTCCGGGAGTCCTCCGGCTCGCAGGTCGACGACATCCCCGACCCGGCCACCGGCGAGACGATCGCTCGGCTGCCGCACTCCACCGGCGAGGAGATCGACCAAGCGGTCGCGGCGGCCCGCGAGGCGTTCCCCGACTGGGCCGACACGCCCCCGCCCGACCGGGCACAGCCGCTCTTTCGGCTGAAGGCCCTGATGGAGGAGCACTTCGAGGAGCTGTCGCTGCTGGTCACGCGGGAGAACGGCAAGACGCTCCCGGAGGCGCGGGGCGAGGTGCGCCGGGGCATCGAGGTCGTCGAACTGGCCTGCGGCGCGCCGACGCTGCTGATGGGCACCTCACTCGACCAGATCGCCGGAGGCATCGATGAAGAGGCCATCCGGTTCCCCGTCGGCGTGGTCGCCGGCATCACGCCGTTCAACTTCCCGAACATGGTCCCCATGTGGATGATCCCGCTGGCCCTGGCGTGCGGGAACGCGTTCATCCTGAAGCCGTCGCAGCGCACGCCGCTGTCGGGGGTCCGCCTGGGCGAGCTCATCACCGAGGCCGGGTTCCCGGACGGCGTGTTCAACGTCGTGCACGGGGCGAAGGACTCGGTCGACGCGCTGCTCACACACCCGGGCGTCGACGCCGTGTCGTTCGTCGGGTCGGCGGGCGTGGCCGCATACATCTACGCGACCGCCGCCGCGCACGGGAAGCGCGTGCAGGCGTTGGGCGGGGCGAAGAACCACATGGTGGTGATGGACGACGCGGACCTGGAGCCGACCGTCACCGGCCTGATCTCATCGGCGTTCGGCAACGCCGGGCAGCGCTGTCTGGCCGGGAGCGTCGCCGTCGGCGTCGGCTCCGTCGGCGACGTCCTGGTGCGCGAGGTCGTGGACCAGGCCGAGCGCCTGCGGCTGGGGCCGGGGGCCGAGCCCGACACCGACATGGGCCCGGTCATCCGCGACGAGCGCCGCAAGGAGCTGATCGGCTACGTGGACGAGGGTCTGTCGGCCGGCGCGCGGCTGGTCGCCGACGGCCGGGAGGCCGGTCCGGACCGCGGCTTCTTCCTGGGACCGACCGTGTTCGACGGCGTCACGCCCGACATGAGGCTGTGGCAGGACGAGCTGTTCGGCCCGGTGCTGTCCGTGGTGCGCACCGACGACCTGGACGGCGCGATCAGGCTGATCAACCAGAGCGCGTACGGCAACGCCGCGTCGATCTTCACGTCGTCGGGCTCGCACGCGCGCGAGTTCAGGCGCCGCGTCGAGGCCGGGATGATCGGCGTCAACATCGGCGTCCCGGCGCCGATGGCGTTCTTCCCGTTCGTCGGGTGGAAGCGCTCGTTCCTGGGCGACCTCCACGCGACCGGCGCGGACGGCGTGCGGTTCTACACGCGCCAGAAGGTCGTCACCACGCGGTGGTTCCTGCCGCCGACGCTCGACCACTCCTTGCCCGAGGGGCGGGGCCACTAGCGTGCCGCGGTTCTCGGCGAACCTGTCGATGCTGTTCGACGACGCGCCGTTCCCCGAGCGGTTCGCGCGGGCGGCCGGCGCGGGGTTCGACGCGGTCGAGTACCTGTTCCCGTACGAGTACGACGCGGACGACCTGCGGAAGACGCTCGACGAAAACGGGCTGAGGCAGGACCTGTTCAACCTGCCGGCCGGCGACTTCGCGGCCGGCGAGCGCGGGATCGCCGTCGATCCGTCTCGGCGCGACGAGTTCGCCGACGGCGTGGAGACCGCGCTGCGATACGCGGATGCCCTGGGGAACCGAAAGGTCAACTGCCTGGTCGGGAGGTCGGTCGACGGCGTCGCGCCGCAGGACCAGTATGCGTGCCTGGTCGAGAACCTGAGCTCCGCGGCCGCGCGGCTGGGCGAGGAGGGCCTCGCCCTGCAGGCCGAGCTGCTGAACCCGATCCAGACGCCGGGGTTCTTCCTGGACTCGATGGAGCGGGTCCGGCTGCTCCTGCAGGACGTCCCGGCGCTGTCGTTCCAGTGCGACGTGTACCACCTGCAGCGCACGCAGGGGAATCTGGTCGAGACGATGCGCTCGGTCGCCGACCGCATCGGGCACGTGCAGATCGCCGACTCGCCCGACCGGCACGAGCCCGGCACCGGCGAGATCGAGTACGGCTTCGTGCTGCGCGAGCTGGACGAGCTGGGCTACTCGGGCTGCGTCGGGCTGGAGTACACGCCCTCGGCCAGGACCGAGGACACGCTCGGATGGATCGATGCGCTCGGGTACTCGCTGCCCGGTCGCGCGGGGAGGTGAGCGACGTGGCCGACGACGCCGGCGTGGTGGGGTTCATCGGGCTCGGGATCATGGGCAAGCCGATGGCGCGGAACCTGCTGGGTGCGGGGTTCGACCTGGTGGTGCACTCGCGGTCGCCGGGCCCGGTGGACGAGGTGGCCGAGGCCGGCGCGCGACGCGCCGGCTCGCCGGCCGAGGTCGCCGGGTCGAGCGACACGCTGATCACCATGCTGCCCGACACGCCCGACGTCGAGGCGGTGCTGTTCGGCGACGAGGGCGCGGCCGGCGCGCTGCGTCCGGGGTCGCTCGCGATCGACATGAGCACGATCAGCCCGATCGCCACGCGCGCGATGAGCGCGCGCCTGCGCGAGAACGGGGTCGGGTTCCTCGACGCGCCCGTGTCGGGCGGCGAGAAGGGCGCCATCGACGGAACGCTGTCGATCATGATCGGAGGGCCCGATGAGGACGTCGAGCGCGCGCGGCCGCTGTTCGAGGCGATGGGGAAGACCATCGTGCACGTCGGCGACGCGGGCGCCGGTCAGGTGGCGAAGGCGTGCAACCAGCTGGTGGTCGCGTCCACCATCGAGGCCGTCGCGGAGGCGCTGACCCTCGCGCAGCAGGCCGGGGTCGATCCGGCGCGCGTGCGCGAGGCGCTCCTGGGCGGCTTCGCCGGCAGCAAGATCATGGAGATGCACGGCCGGCGGATGCTGGACGACAACTTCCAGCCGGGGTTCCGCGCGCGGCTGCACCTCAAGGACGCCCGGATCGTGCTGAACACGGCGCACGACCTCGGCGTGCCGGTGCCCGCGTTCGAGCCGGTGGCGGCGGCGCTCGAGCGGCTGGTGGAAGAAGGCGGCGGCGACCTGGATCACTCGGCCCTGGTCACGTTGGTCCGGCAGGGCGCGCAGGACGCGGCCCCGTAGGCGGAGTGCGCCGCATGGACCTGAGCCTGTACACGGACCTGCGGCCGGCGCCCGGCGCGCCCTTCGCGCGCCACTACGAGGAGGTCATCGACGAGATCCGCCTGGCCGACCGGCTGGGGTTCCACCAGGTGTGGACGACCGAGCAGCACGGCGTGGACGACGGCTACCTGCCGGCGCAGCTGGTCGCACTGGCCGCATTCGCGCGGGAGACCGAGCGGATCCGGCTGGGCACCGGCGTCATCCTGCTGCCGCTCGCGCACCCGCGCCACGTGATCGAGGATGCCTGCGTCGTGGACGTGCTGTCCGGCGGGCGGCTGACGCTCGGCGTCGCGGCCGGCAACTACCCGAACGAGTTCCGCGCCTTCGGCGTCCCCCGCGAGCGGCGCGGCCGCATCCTGGAGGAGGGCATCCGGTTCCTGAAGCCGGGGCTCGACGGCGGCGTGCTGCCCGACGGCCTGCCGGTGAACGTCCCGCCCGTGCAGCGCCCGATCCCGCTGGTGGTCGGCGGCCTTGCCGAGCCGGCGATCGACCGCTCGGCCCGCCTGGCCGACGGGCATTTCGCGTACGCCTTCCTCGACCCCGAGCGGGAGTTCGCGCGACTGTGGGACGAACGCCTCCGGCCGGCGCTGGAGCGCCACGGGCGAGACGTGGGGGCGTTCCGGTTCAGCGCCGCGGTCGTCCTGTGGGCGTCCGACGACGCCGAGCGCGAATGGCGGGAGACGGTCGGTCCCGCGTTCCTGTACCAGCAACGGAAGTACGCGGAGTGGGACGCAGGCGAGGAGCGGGCGGAGGGCTACCTGGAAGACGACCCGGAGCTGACCGACCTCGACGCCGTCCGGGAGCGGATGCTCGTGGGCACCCCGGAGACGATCGTCGAGCGGCTGACGGCGCTGCACGCGTCGTGCCGGCTCGACGAACTGGTCTTCTGGGCGCGGCTGCCGGGCGTGCCGCACGACATGGCCGCCGCGCACCTCGAGCGGTTGGCGGAGCGCGTGATGCCGGCCGTCCGCGGCCTGGGGACGGCGACGTGAGCCGCGCCCACGACGGCCGCGGCGCGACGTCAGGCCGGGATGATCTCGACGCCCAGATCCGTGACGGCGCCCCCGTTGGTGTCGTTCAGATCCTGCGGGCATGCGGAGAGCGCGACGACGCAATCCACCAGCATGCGGACGTCCAGGTGGTCGCCGGGCTTCGACGTCGCCTCGAGGATGGTCAGCTCGCCCCTCGGCCCGACGTCCATCGACATGAACACGTTCATCGGGTCGGGGATCCCCGGCTCGGCGATGCCGTACGGCTCGAGCGCCTCGCGGAGGTTTGCCAGGCAGCTGCGGTGCCCGGTGACGCCGAACCGGATCGGGTAGTCGTACGGCGTGCAGGCGGTCGCGAGCAGGTCGTGCCGGCCGACCGTGTCCTCCCCGAGCTCGGCGATCCGCTCGTAGCGCGTCGACCACAGCGTCGCGCCGGTCGTGATGAAGATCGAGCCCGCCATCTTGCGCGTGTTGCCCGCCGAGAACCGGTCGGTCGGGTCGTCGGCGCGGAACAGCACCAGGTCGCCCACCTGGGTTCCCTCGATGTCGGTGATGCGAAGCGTCGAGCCGGCGGGCGCCGTCGCCGCCCAGCCCGTGCCACCCTTGACCACCTGCATGGCGTCGATCGCGGGCACCTCCTCGGTCGTGGTCGGCGCGAACGGTACCACCGCGCGACACGCGGCGCGAACGACTGAGGGACGAGGGCGGACACATGGAGCTCGACGGGAAGTCGGTCCTGATCACCGGAGGATCGCGCGGCATCGGGCTGGAGACCGCGCGGCGGTTCCTGTCGCTGGGCGCGCGCGTGACGATCGGAGGCGTCCAGCCGGAGAACGTCACGCGCGCTGCGGCCGAGCTGGACGCGGGCGACCGTGTGGCGGGCGTCGTGGCCGACGTGTCGACGGCGGACGGCTGCGCCCGGACGGTCGGCGCCGCCGCCGAGGCGTTCGGCGGGGTCGACGTCCTGTTCACGAACGCCGGGAACTACGACAGCGTGGGCGTCGCGGACGTGACCGAGGACCAGTGGGACCGCACGATGGCGATCCATCTGAAGGGGACCTTCTTCTGCGTGCAGGCCGCCCTCCCGTGGCTGCGCGCGGCGCGCGGTGCGGTCGTGACGATGGGGTCCGACGCGGGCGTGCGCGGGCTGCGAGGCGGGTGGGCGGCGTACTGCGCGGCCAAGGGCGGCGTGGTGAACCTGACCCGGCAGCTCGCGCTTGATCTGGCGCCCGAGGTTCGCGTCAACTGCGTGGCCCCGGGGCCGGTGGCCACCGAGCACCTCTTCGCGGATCTGGCCGCGGACACCTACGGCGGCGTGGAGGGAAGCGACGACCCCGCGAAGGCGCTGGCCGGCACCCTGCCGACGGGCAGGCTGATCACGCCCGAGGAGGTGGCCGGCGCGGTGGTCTTCCTGGCGACGAACGAATCGCTGACCGGGTCGGTGCTGTCGCTCGACGGCGGGTCGACGGCCGGGCTGCCCTAGCCGGCGTCGTCTCCGGTGGGCGCAATGCCCACCGCCGTCTCGACGACGCGCGCCTGCTCGCCGGACCGCCCGATGATATATCCGCGCCATTCCCGCCGGTTCGCCGCGTCTCCCTTGACACTCCGTGGGGCCGGTGCGACCCTCGCGCGATGGCCGACCTCCGCTCGGATCCTCAGTCGTTCGCGAAAGCGGTGTCGGACGAGGCCGAGGTCCTGCTCGGGGTGGCGGCAGAACGACGGCTGCTCCTCCGCCTGACGGGATCGCTCGCCATCCGGTCGCATTGCGCGGGGTCGAGCCACCTGTTGGAGACGCTCGGCCGCCGCCCCTATCGCGACATCGACCTGATGGGCGTGTGGAAGCAGAACCGCGACGTGTCCCGCATGTTCGAGGAACGCGGCTACGTCGCGGACCCGGAGATCAAGCAGGCGCAGGAGTTCGGCGTGAAGCGCCTCATCCACGAGCACCCCGACACCGGCATCAAGATCGACGTCTTCATGGACGACCTGGTCATGGCCCACACCGTCCCGTTCGGACGCCGCCTCGAGCTCGACGACCCGACGATCTCCGTCACCGACCTGTTGCTGTCCAAGCTGCAGATCCATGAGATCACCGAGAACGATCTCATCGACACGGTGGTCCTGATCGCCGACCACGACCTGGGCGCCGGCGAGCGCGAGCGCATCGACGACGCGTACGTCGCGTCCTTGATGTCGAAGGACTGGGGGTTCTGGTACACGACCCAGCTCAACCTGGAGAAGCTCCAGGAGGCGGTGGCGCGCTACGACGCGCTCCCGCTCGAAACCGGTGCGACCGTCAACGAGCGACTCGTCCGCCTGAAGGCCCGCATCGACGACACGCCGAAGGGCGGCAAGTGGAAGCTCCGCGCCCGGGTGGGAACCCGCGCGCGCTGGTACGAAGAGGTCGCAGAGGTCCACCGGTGACGCCCGGCGCCGGCGCGCGGCCGGTGCGCGCGGCCGTCCTGGACAAACCCCGCACGCCCCTCCGGGTCGAGACGCTGCTGCTCGATCCGCCCGCCGCCGGTGAGGTCCTCGTGCGGCTCGAGGCCAGCGGCGTGTGCCACTCGGACCTGCACGTCGCCGACGGCGAGTGGGGCGACACCGAACCGATCGTGCTCGGCCACGAGGGATGCGGCGTCGTCGAGGAGCTGGGGCCCGGCGCGGACCCCTCGCTGCGCGGCCGCCGGGTCGTGCTCAACTGGTTCGCGCCCTGCCTGTCGTGTCCCGCGTGCCAACGCGGCCGACAGTGGGAGTGCTCCGGATCCAAGGCGCTGCTGAATCGCCTGCCCGACGGTTCGACGCGGCTGCGGCGCGACGGCGGTGGGGACGTGCTGCCCTGCCTCGGCATCGCCACGTTCGGCGAGTGGACGGTCGTTCCGGCGGTCGCGGCCGTGCCGGTTCCGGACCAGATCGATCCGGCCGTTGCGGCGCTGATCGGATGCTGCGTCTCCACGGGCGTCGGCGCGGTGGTGAAGACGGCCGAGGTCGGGCCCGGGGCGGCCGTGGCCGTCTACGGCCTGGGGGGCGTCGGGCTGTCGATCGTGATGGGCGCGGCGCTCGCCGGGGCGAACACGATCGTGGCGGTCGACCGGTCGGCGGAGAAGCTCGAGCGCGCGGCCGCCGTCGGCGCGACCGCGGGCGTGGTGGCCGCGGACGACGACGACGAGACGCGCGCCGCGGTGCTGGACGCGACCGTCGGCGGCGCCGAGTTCGCCTTCGAGGCCATCGGCCTGCAGCGGACGATCGACCTCACCATCCGTTCGGTGCGCAGCGGCGGGACCGCCGTGCTGGTGGGGATGACGCCCTTCGGCGTGCGCGGCTCGTTCGACGCATACGACCTGGTCGACCGCAGTCTGCGCATCCTCGGCTCGAACTACGGGTTCACGGTCGGCGCGCTCGACTTCCCGCGCTACGCGGCGCTGCACCTGGCGGGCCGGCTGCCCATCGAGCAGCTGGTCGAGCGTCGTATCGGGCTGGAGGACGTGGAGGACGCGTTCGACGCGATGCGCCGCGGCGAGGGCGCCCGCCGCGTGATCCTCCACGAAGACGCCCGCTGACCCGGCTTGACAGGACGGGAACAGCGCCGGAATAGTCGAAGGACCCATGGGGACCGACGGAAGCGACACCGCGCGCCTCGACATGCCGTTCGTCGGGATCCCCTCGTTCCTGCGCTCGCCGGTGGAGACGGACCCATCGAGGATCGACGCGGACGTCGCGATCATGGGCGCTCCGTTCGACGAGGGATCGCCGTTCCTGCCCGGGTCGCGCTTCGGGCCTCGGTCCATCCGCGAGCACTCGCTGCGCTTCGTCACCGGTGAGGACGGCTACTACGACCCGCAGGCCGGCCGCCACTTCCTGGCGGAGCAGATGCGGGAGCACCGTTTCGTCGATGTCGGCGACGCGGACGTGCTGCCGACGAACCCGGCCGGCACGTTCCGGAACATCACCGACACCGTGCGAGCGATCCTCGACCGGGGGGCGACGCCGCTGATCCTGGGCGGAGACCACAGCATCACGTTCCCGGTCGTCCGCGCGTTCGACGAGCCGCTGCACGTCGTGCACTTCGACGCGCACCTCGACTACATGCCGTTCGTGCACGGCCTGGAGATGACGAACGCGCACGCGTTCCGGCACATCGCGCACATGGAGCACGTGGAGAGCCTGAACCAGGTCGGGATTCGCAGCTTGCGCAACACCGAGGGCATGCACCGCGATTCGCTGGCGGACGGCAACCGCGTCCTGACGATGGGGGACGCGCGCGCCGTAGGCGCGGACGGCGTCGCCGGCCTGGTCCCGGACGGGGCGGCCTGCTACGTGAGCCTGGACGTGGACGTCCTGGACCTGCCGCTGGTGCCGGGCTGCGTCTCGGCGGAGCCCAACGGGATGCAGTATGCGGAGCTGATGGACATCCTGTCGGCCCTGGCGGCCCGGACCCGCATCGTGGGCATCGACGTCGTGGAGGTGAATCCGTTGCTGGACGTGCGCACGGGGATCACGTCGTACCTGGCGGCGCACCTCGCGGTCGAGTTCCTGGGCCGGGTATGCGAGGGGCGCCACTGGATCGCGGCACGAGCGGGGAGGAGCGGCCGATGACCGGGCCACTGGTCGACGTCCACGTGCACGTCCTGCCTTCGGCGGACGACCCGATGCGGGACGGCTACGAGATCTGGGAATACGGGGCCAAGGACGGGGTGGTCTTCTCGGATGCGCGCGGCACCGTGGACGAGATCGACGGCGCCGTCGCCGACGCCAACTTCACGCACGTGGTCGCGGTGAACCTGTTCGCCGCCGACGTGGTCAAGGAGCAGGCGGTGGCGGCGCTTCCCGATCACGAACGGGCGCGGGCGACTGCGGAGGTCGAGGAGTCCATGCCCGACCGGCTCCGCGGGTTCAACCGCTGGATCTGCGACGTAGCGCGGGCACGTCCGTGGATGACGCCGTTCGTGGCCGCCGATCCACACGTCCTCGGCGGCGAGTCGGGCGCGGCGCACCTGCGGGAGATGGCGTCGCACGGCGCCCGGGGGATCAAGATTCATCCTGCGGTGCAACGCTTTCGGCCAGACGACCCCGGCATGGCCGCGATCTACCGTGAATGTCGCGACCTCGGGCTGGCGGTCCTGTCCCACTCCGGCTCGTCGCGCGGGGCGTTCGTTTGGGCCGAGCCCGCCGCGTTCGCCCCGGTGCTGCGCGAGCATCCGGGGCTGACCGTGGTGCTCGCGCACCTGGGCGGCGGACGGTGGCAGCAGACGGCCGAGCTGGCGGCAGCGTACCCGCAGGTCGCGTTCGACCTGTGCGAGGTCATCGAATGGACCGGCGCCCCGGACGCGCCCACCGTCCAGCAGCTCGCAGCGCTCATCCGTGAGGTCGGCCCCGATCGCGTCGTCATGGGCAGCGACTGGCCCTGGTACGACCTGGCGCACACGGTGGAGCGCGTTCGCGACCTGCCCGGGCTGTCGGACGACGAGCGCGACGGGATCCTGGGCGGGAACGCGGCGCGCATCCTCGGCCTGCCGTTGTGACCGGCGGCATCCTGCGAGGGAGAGCGAGCGAACGGGGGCTGTCGTGCACCTGAGCCCGACGGAAGAGAACCGCCTTCTCGTCTTCGTCGCCGCGGAACTGGCTCGCAGGTCGCTCGGCGCCGGCCTGTCACTGAGCGCCCCCGAAGCCACGGCGCTCGTCGCCGACGAGATGCACCAGGCCGCGCGCCGCGGCGAGGGACTGGACGGCGTGCTCGATGCGGGGCGGGCCGCTGTCCCTCGTGACCGCCTGCTGGACGGGGTCGCCGAGATCGTCGGCGAGGTCCGTGTGGAGGTGCTGCTGGACGACGGCCGCCGGCTGGCCGTCTTTCGTCCCTGGAACGATGCCGATGCCTGACCCGATCGCCCCCGGCGCGATCGTCACGGCCGGCGGGTCGGTCACGACGGCCGAGGGGCGCGAGCGACGGACGCTCACCGTCGTCAGCCGATCGACGCGCCCCATCCGCGTCTCCTCCCACTACCCCTTCTGGCGGGTGAACCCCCGGCTCGAGTTCGACCGCGAGGCGGCCGGCGGGTTCCGACTGGACCTGCCGGCGGGAGCGTCCCTGCGCTGGGCTCCGGGCGAGTCGAAGGAGGTCACCCTGGTGGCCGTCGGCGGCGGTGGCTGAGCTCTCCCGCGCGGAGTACGCGGCCCGGTATGGGCCAACCACCGGTGACCGCGTGCGCCTGGGCGACACCGACCTGTGGGTGCGCGTCGAGGCCGACGACGTCGGCTACGGCGACGAGCCGTTGTGGGGCTACGCGAAGAACATCCGCTCGCGGATGACGCAGGACGACCGCGCCACCGCCGACAGCGAGCTGGACGTCCTGGTCGCCGGCGTCCTGCTGGTCGACCCCCTGCTGGGCGTCCGCAAGACGAGCATCGGGATCAAGGACGGGCGCGTCGCCGGTATCGGGCGAGCGGGGAACGCCGACGTCACCGAAGGGGTGGACATGACGATCGGGCCGAACACGCTCCCGGTCATGGGGTATGGGCTGATCGCGACGCCCGGGGCCATCGACAGCCACGTGCACCTGATCACCCCGGAGCTCGTCGGGCCCGCGCTCTCCGCCGGCGTCACGACGCTGATCACGGCCGGGTTCGAGGAGCCGCCGGCGAACATGGCCCGCCTGTACGAGGCCTTCGAGGCGATCCCCGTGAACCTGGGGCTGCAGGCGAGCGCGCGATCCGAGAACGCAGCGGCCACCGAGCGCGTGGTCGAGGCCGGCGCGGTCGGCCTGAAGATCCACGAGGACTGGGGCGCCTATCCGGAGATCATCGACGCGACGCTCCGCGTGGCCGACGCGCACGACGTCGCCGTGTGCCTGCACACCGACGGGTTGAACGAATCGTGCGAGATCGAGGACACCGTCGCCGCGATCGACGGGCGCGCCGTGCACGCGTACCACGTCGAGGGGGTGGGCGGCGGGCACGTCCCGGACCTGATCGGCCTGGTGCGCGAGCCCAACATCGTGTGCTCGTCCACCACGCCGACGGTCCCCTACGGCACGCACACCGCCGCGGAGCACCTCGCCATGATCGTGCTGGTGCACGGCGGGTCCATGGATTCGCCCGACGACGTCGAGGCCGCGCGAGAGCGCATCCACGAGGCGACGATGGCCGCGGAGGGACCGCTGCACGACCTGGGCGCGATCAGCATCGTGAACTCCGACTCGCAGGGGATGGGGCGCATCGGCGAGACCGTCCGGCGGACGTTCCAGCTGGCCGACGCCATGAAGGCATGGCGTGCCTCGGACGCCGGATCGGGGTGGCCGGGCGCCGACTCGGGCGAGGACGACAACGCCCGAGTGCTCCGCTACCTGGCGAAGATCACGGCCGAGCCGGCCCGCGTCCACGGCATCGAGCACGAGGTGGGAAGCCTGGCGCCCCGTCGCCTGGCCGACGTCGTTCTGTGGCGTCCGGAGTCGTTCGGCGTCCGTCCCGAGCTGGTGCTGAAGAACGGGTATTGGGCGTGGGGCGCGCTCGGCGAGGGCAACGCGTCCGTCGAGGGCGCCGAGCCCATCCGCTACCGCCCGCACTGGGGGGCGCTCGGAAACGCCGCGGCGTCGCTCGCCACGACGTTCGTGTCGCAGATGGCCCTGGACGCGGGGTTCGCCCGGCGCAGCGGCACCCGCCGAAGCGTGGTGCCCGTACGCGGCACGCGGTCGGTGCGGCGCGCGCACCTGGTCGCGAACACCGCCACGGCGGCGGTGGAGGTCGACCCGGCCGACGGGACGGTGCGGCTCGACGGCCGCGTCCTCGCCTCCGAGCCGGCGACCCGGCTCCCGCTCAACCGCGCGTACCTGCTGGGATAGGGAAGGAGGAAACAGCGTGTGGCCCAACGGATACGGCAGCGCCGTCTCGTTCACCTTCGACTTCGACGCCGAGGAGGTCTGGATCGCCGACGACCCGGCGAACGCCGGCCGGCCCGGCGCCCTCTCCCAGGGCCGCTACGGCGCCAAGGTCGGCGTGCCGCGCGTCCTCGATCTGCTCGAGCAGCACGGGATCCGCGCGACGTTCTTCATCCCGGCGCGAAACGCCGAGCGCTACCCGGACCGCGTGCGGCAGATCGCCGACGCCGGCCACGAGATCGCGCACCACGGGTACACGCACTCGTCGCCGACGGAGATGACGCGCGACCAGGAAGAGGAGGAGCTGACGAAGGGCCTGGCGATCCTCCGCGAGTTCAGCGACGAGATCGTGGGGTACCGCTCGCCCGCGTGGGACTTCAGCGCCAACACGCTCGACCTGTTGCAGCGGCACGGATTCCGGTACTCGTCGAACTTCATGGACGACCTGGTGCCGTACCGGCACGAGGGAACCTCCATCGTCGAGCTTCCCGTCCAGTGGACGCTCGACGACGCCGCGCACTTCTGGTTCGACGGCTCGTCGTGGCTGAAGAAGATATCCACCACGAGCGAGGTGAAGGAGATCCTGGCACGGCGAGTTCCTCGGCATCCGGAAGCTGGAGGGCTGCTGCGTCTTCACGATGCACCCGCAGGTGATCGGGCGGCCGTACCGCCTGGCATTCCTCGACGAGCTCATGGGCTTCGTGAAGGGTCACGTCGACGTGTGGGTCGCGACGTGCGGCGAGATCGCCGCGCGCGTGCCGTGAACGCCCTGATCACGGGCGGCGCCGGCGGGCTCGGGACCGCCATCGCCGCTCGCTTCCTCCGCGACGGCGGATCCGTCGCGCTGGTGGACCTGTCGGAGCACGTCGAGACCGCGGCGCGCGACCTGCGGCGCGCGCACCCGGAGGCGGCGGTGGCGGCGCTGCGGGGAGACGTCGCCGACGAGGCGTTCGCCGAGCGGGCGGTCGCCGAGGCCGGCGAGTCGCTCGACGGCCTCGACGTCCTGGTGAACAACGCGGGGATCGGCGGCCCCACGACGAACGTCGCGGACACCGATCCGGCGCTCTACCGCCGCGTGCTCGACGTCAATCTGGTCGGCCCGTTCCTGATGGCACGGGCCTGGGCGGCAGCGGCGATCCGGGAGCGGCGCGGCACCGCCATCGTCAACATCGGATCGATCCTGGGACAGCAGGGCGACGCCGGCGGCGCGGCTTACAGTGCGTCCAAGGGCGGCATCACGTTGTTCACGCAGTCGCTGGCATTGGAGCTGGCTCCGCACGGCATCCGCGTGAACACCATCGCGCCCGGCAACATGGCGACCGAGATGCACTGGGAGTGGTTGCGCCTCCGCGCCGGCGACCGCGGGACCACGTTCGAAGCCGAGGTCGAGCGCGTGCGGGACTCCATTCCCCTCGGCCGGCACGGGACGGGCGACGATGTGGCCGGCGCCGTCGCGTGGCTCGTGTCCGACGACGCGTCCTACGTCACGGGCCAGACCATCGGCGTGAACGGCGGCGTGTTCCTGACATGATGACCGGAACCAGGAGGCGATCATGACGACCCAGTTCCCGACCGTGCGCGTGTCCGGCTCGCCACGGGAGCGCGGCCGTCAGTACGGAGAGGCCACCCGGGACCGTGTCCGTGTCTCCGTCGACGCGTACCGAGACGTGTTCGCCCACTACGCCGCCTGGGACTGGAAGAGGGTGACGGACGAGGCGCTCCGCTACGTCGAGCCGGTGCGTGCCTTCGGCGAGCGGTACCTGGAGGAGATGCGGGGGGTGGCCGAGGGCGCGGACGTCGCGTTCGACGACGTGCTGGCCATCAACACGCGCACCGAGATCATGTTCGCCGCGAAGGCTCGCGCCGCGGACGCGCAGGCGCGGACGCCGGCCGAGTGCACGTCGTTCGCCGTGCTACCGGAGGCCAGCGAGACCGGCCACACCCTCATCGGGCAGAACTGGGACTGGCTGCTGCACTCGTTCGACACCTGTGTGGTCCTGGAGGCGCAGCAGGACGACGGGCCCGATTTCGTCACGGTGGTGGAGGCGGGGCTACTGGCCAAGACCGGCTTCAACTCGTCCGGCGTCGGCCTGTGCGCGAACGCGCTCGTGTCCGACGAGGATCGCGGCGTGCCGGGCGTTCCGTTCCACCTGCTGCTGCGCGGCATCCTGGACTCGGAGAACCTCTCGGACGCCCTCTCCGTCCTGCAGCGAGGGTTCCGCTCGTCGTCCGCCAACTACCTGGTGGGGCACCGCGACGGCATCGCCGTCGACGTCGAGAGCGCGCCGGGCGACTTCTCCCGCCTGTTCCTCCTCTTCCCTGACGGCGGGGTGTTGACGCACACGAACCACTTTCTGTCGCCGAGCTTCGGCGGCAAGGACGTCTCGCTGTGGGTCATGCCCGACAGTCCATTTCGATTGGAGCGCATCCGTTCCCAGGTGGCCGCCGCGACCGGCGGGCTGTCGGTCGAGACGTTCCAGTCCGCGCTGGCCGACCACGCCAACTACCCGTCCGGTGTCTGCTGCCACCCCGATACGCGCGACGCGGTCCCGGACCAGGGCGCCACCGTGGCGTCGATCCTCATGGACCTCGACCAACGACGGATGTGGCTCGCGGACGGGCAGCCGTGTCGCCATCCGTACCGGGTGCTCGAGTACGGTGACTTCCTGTCGAAGCCTTCCCGGATCGTCGCGGCGGAGGAGGAACCGGCGCACCGGGTCCCCGCATGACGGTCCGGTTCGGCTTCGGACTCATCACGTGCCAGCGGTATCCGGGAGACGCGCGCAGCGACACCGAGCTCTACGGACAGGCGATCGACCTCGCCGTCGAGGCCGAGGACCTCGGCTTCGACTCGGTGTGGGTGTCCGAGCACCACTTCGTCGACGACGCATACCTTCCGTCGCTGCTGCCGCTGTGCGCGGCGATCGCGGCGCGCACGGCGCGCGTGCAGATCGGCACGGCGCTGTTGCTCGCTCCGATGTACGACGCCATCCGTCTGGCGGAGGACGCCGCCGTCGTGGACCTCATCTCGGAGGGCCGCCTGATCCTCGGGCTCGGACTGGGGTGGCGCGAAGAGGAGTTCGAGGTATTGGGCGTCCCGCTCGAGCGAGCGAGCGGCGCGCATGGAGGACACCGTGGCCGTGCTCAAACAGGCGTGGTCCGGTGCGCCGGTCACCGGCGGCTCCACGATCTCGTACCCCGGCCCGTACGTGACGCCCACGCCGCACGCGCCCGCAGGACCGCCCGTGTGGATCGGCGCGATCAGCCCGCCGGCCGTCACACGCGCGGGCCGAATCGCGGACGGCTTCATGGCGACGAGTCCGTCGGAGGAGGGCTTCGCCCGGCGGATCGGCTGGGCGCGTGACGGGCTGGCGCTCGCCGGGCGGGACGGCGCCGACTTCGCGCTGTCCGCGCACCTGCCGGCCTTCCCCTGGGACGGCGATCCGGAGGAGGCCTGGGAGGCCCTGCGGCCATTCGCGCACTACGTGTCGTGGAAATACGACGACATGGAGGACGCGCGCGCCAGGACCGGCGCGCCCCCGGAGCCGCCGCCGCTCGGGGCGGAAGAGGAGGAGCTGCTTCGCCGACGGACGCTGGTCGGGCCGCCGGAGCCGGTGGCGGAGAGGATCGCCCGCCTGGCTCGTCTGGCCGACGGCGACCTGCACTTCATCGCCCGCCTGTACTGGCCCGGGATGCCGCTCGACCGGCAGCGCGAGGCGATGCGCCTGTTCGCGGAGGCCGTCGTCCCGAGCGTCCGTGCCTCGTTTGCCTAGGCGCGCCGCGCGCGTCCTGGGCAGGCCTCGAGGCGCGGGGACCCCCCGTCCGGGGAGGAGCTTTGGGGCCGGATGTCCAATTCAGAAGCGCTGCGCGAGAACCGATATCGGCCTCATGATGGTTGCTCACCGCCCGCGCGTGCTGATCGTCGACGACGCCGAGGACGTCCGGAAGCTGCTCGGCCTGATGCTCCAGAGTGAGGGCATCGACGTCGTGGCCGAGGCCGCCGACGGCGCCCAAGGCGCCGAGCTGGCGCTCGAAGAGGACATCGACGCCGTCGTGATGGACCTCCGGATGCCCGTCATGGGCGGCATCGAGGCGACGCGGCGCATCAAGCAGTCCAAGCCCGACGTCCACGTCTTCGTGTTCACGGCGGTGGACAGCCCGGACGAGGAAACGATGGCCCTCGCCGCGGCGCGCGGACGAGTACCTGGTGAAGGGCACCGACGCCATCAACCTGCCCGCGCGGATCCTGGCCATCCAGGCCGCGGCCTGAGCGGGCGACATTCAGTCCAATCCGCCTATTGACCCTTCGCGCGTCGGGTTTCTAACTCATCGCCTGCGCATCCTTCCTGTTAGGGTCCCGCAGCGGCGCAGAGGGGAGCGTCGGCCCGGTCCGGCAAACCAGAAGGGGACGACGTCCCATGATCGAAGAACAAGACCCCGACGCGTAGTTGCCATCGTTGTTGCGATCACGGCGCTCGTCACCGCGCTCTTGGTGCATACGACACGGGCGGGCCGTCGCATCGGACACGAAGCCCAACATCGTCCTGATCCTTACCGACGACCAGCGGTCGGACGAGCTCGGCCACATGCCCAATGTGCAGTCGCTGCTCGCCGACCAGGGCACCACCTTCACGAACGGATACATCTCGAACTCGCTGTGCTGCCCCAGCCGGACCTCGATCCTGACCGGCAAGTACTCGCATGGCACCGACATCTACTGGAACAGCGCCCCGCATGGCGGCTTCCAGACCTTTTCGAAGGATCACGAGGAGAACAGCACGATTGCCACGTGGCTCCAGAGCGACGGCTACTACACGGGACTTGTCGGGAAGTACCTCAACGGCTACAAGCCGAAGTCGGTGGGGCACGAGCCGCCCGGCTGGGACGTGTGGCGCGCTCTGGCCCTCCCCGGAAGCGGCGACGGCGACGGCGGATACTACAACTACACGATGAGCGTCGACGGGACCGGCGTCCAGTACGGGTCAGCGCCGAGCGACTACTCGACGGACGTGTTCGCGAACATGGCCCAGAGCTTCATCCAGGGCGCGCCCGCCGGGAAGCCACTCTTCCTGTACTGGGCTCCCCGAGCCCCGCACAAGCCCTCGACACCCTCCAACAAGTACCAGAACGCGTGCTCGGACCTGCAGCCGCTTCGCCCGCCGAGCTACAACGAGAAGGACATCTCGGACAAGCCTACCTGGCTCCAGCAGGTCCACAAGCTCTCGCCGACGCAGATGGCGCGCATCGACTTGAGCCACCTCAATCACTGCAAGAGTCTGCTGTCGGTCGACGACGCGGTGCAGACGATCGTGAATGCCCTGCAGAACTCCGGGCGGCTGTCGAACACCATGATCGTGTTCGCCTCCGATAACGGCATCGAGTTCGGCGAGCACCGCTGGCCGAACAAGAAGGTCGCCTACGAGGAGAGCATCCGCATCCCGATCATCGTGCGCGACGACGCCATCGCGGGATCCGCCGGCCGCGTGGACAACCACCTGGTGATGAACATCGACTTTGCGCCGACGTTCGCCGCCCTCGCCGGCGTGTCCGCGCCGGGTGCCGACGGACAGAGTTTCCTGCCGCTGCTCTCGGGCACGGCGACCTCGTGGCGAACCGACTTCCTCCTCGAGCACTGGGAGCCGAACAACGGGAGGACTCTGGGGTACGTCCCGCCATATTGCGGCGTGCACACGGAGGACGCCGTCTATGTCGAGTACCAGGACGGCGAACAGGAACTGTACGACCTCACCAACGACCCCTACGAGCTGCAGAATCAGGCGAACAATCCGGCCTACTCGGGCGAGGTGGCACAGATGCACGCGCGCATGGTGCAGCTCTGCAACCCTCCTCCCCGGGCTTCGTCCCGTGATGCTCAGCCGGTGTCCGACACGCGGGAGAACTCGATCGTCTGCACGCGCGGCGGCAGCGCCGGCGACAGCGCGACCGTCACGTCGACCGCACCGCCCTTGCACGTCACCCGCCACGTGCCGCGCAACGCACCGGACAGCCTCGGGGGCTCGACGCGCACCGCCGTGCCGCACGCCTCCCGCACCTCCGCACGGGCGGAGCGCCGGCGCTCCAACGACAGGTCGAGGAACAGGTTGTCGGCGGCCGACGCCACGAGCGCGTCATCGTCCCACGACTCGTACAGCGCCAGCGCCGTGTCACGCGCCGCGGCCAGCGCCGGTGCCGGCTGCGGGATCCGCGGCTGCAGACCGCCCGTCGCGGCCAGCGCGTCGATCGCGCGCGCGACGGCGTTCCACGAGCGGGCGTACGTGAGGTTGCCGAACGCCATGACGCCCACGCCGTGATCGGGAAGCCACCGGACGTGTGAACCGAAGCCGGGAAGACCGCCGCTGTGCGACACGATGCGCCCCAGTCCTTCCTGCGCCCCAGACGTCAGGCCGTACCCGTACCCGTCACTCAGCCAGCGCCGAGGAACGGGCGCATGCTCGTCTGCTGCGGCCGCGCCGTCACCGCCGTCGTCGGACATGAACGTCGGGCCGTCGCGCCACGATTGCTGCATCTCGCGCAGGGACGAGCGCCGAAGCGGGCCCTCGTCCGGATCGTCGCGCGGCGGCCACCCGGAGAGGAACAGGCCCACGTATCTCGCGTAGTCGCGCACCGAGGTCGCCAGGCCGCCCATCGTGCCGAGCGCGCCATCCGCCAGCGGCGTTTCCTGCACCCAGTCATCGTCCTCCAGCCGGTAGCCCCGGGCGATTCGGTCCTCGGGGACGCGGTCGGCGTCCCAGGTCGTCGACGACATGCCGAGCGGCCGAAGCACGCGCTCGTCGGCGAACGCGCGCGCCGGCTCGCCGGCCACGTTGGCGATGACGCGCCCGAGCACCCCGTAGCCGAAGTTCGAGTACTCGAACGCCACCCCGGGAGGCAGGGTGAACGCCACACCCCCCTCCATCCAGCGCGAGAATTCGGCGTCGCCGGCGTCGAGGTGGCGGTCGGCCCAGGGGTCGTCGGTCACGAGCCCCGAGGCCATGGACAGCAACTGGCGCACGGTGACCGGGGCGGAGTCGAGCGTCGGATACGGAACGCGCGCCAGCTCGGGCACGTGCGCCTGGACCTGGTCGTCCAGCGACAGGCGGCCCTCGTCGCGAAGGATCAGCACGCACATCGCGGTGAGGCTCTTCGTCATCGACGCGATGCGGAAGACCGAGTCGAGGTCGGCCGGCGCCTCGCCGGCGACCTCGCGGACGCCCACGCCGCCGTGGTGGGCGAGTTCACCGTCGATCACCACGCCGTAGACGACGCCGGGGACCCGATCACGTTCGCGGAAGTCGGCGAAGACGCGGTCCACCTCGCCGAAGGCGGACGCGAGCGTGTCGCGCCTGGCCGGGTCGTCGAAGGCCGGCGGCGGCGCGACCAGCGCGTCGTCCATCTTCACCGCGGCCGTACGGCCGTCCGACATCGGCTTCCTCCTTGGTGGCCCCGTCCCGGGCGCGTGCAGCATATGCGACGGCCGTAGAATCCCGCCCACCAGCGGCGCGTCGTGGACGAAGGGGGGAACGAGCGATGGCACGAGAGGCACGTGGCGTCATCCTGGCCGCGCCCGGCGAGCCGGCGATCGTGGAACCGATCACGTTCGACCCGCCCGGACCCGACGAGGTGCTCGTCCGCCTGGCGGCCAGCGGCGTCTGCCACACCGACCTGCACGTGAAGCGCTCGGGCGGCTGGGGGCTGCCGTTCCCGATCCTGCTCGGCCACGAGGGCGCCGGCCACGTCGAGGAGGTCGGCTCGAACGTGACCGACGTCGCGCCCGGCGACGCGGTCGTCATCGCGTGGCGCGCCCCGTGCGGAAAGTGCGACGCGTGCCGTCGCGGCGACCCGCGCCGCTGCTCCGCGCACCTGCGCGCCGGGTGGCGCGCGCATCGCGCGTCGGACGGCGCCACGCTGGCGCCCACGCTCCGCACGGGAACGTTCACCGACCGGACCATCGTCCACGCGGCGCAGGCCGTGAAGATGCCGCCCGAGATCCCGCTCGAGAAGGCATGCCTGCTCGCGTGCGGAGTGTCGACCGGATTCGGCGCGGCCACGAACACCACACCCGTCCGGCCCGGGTCGGCCGTCGCCGTCGTCGGCTGCGGCGGCGTCGGCCTGTCGGTGGTGGCCGGCGCGAAGGTCGCCGGCGCGGAGCGCATCATCGCCGTGGACATCGCCCCGCAGAAGCTCGAATGGGCGCGGCACTTCGGGGCCACCGACACGGTGGACGCGTCGGGCACCGACCCGGTCGAGGCGGTCCGCGACCTGACCGGGGGCAGCGGGGTCCACTACTCGTTCGAGGCCACCGGGCGTCCCGAGCCCGTCGAGCAGATCGTGCGCATGCTCGCCTACGCCGGCGTCGCGACCATGGTCGGCGTCCAGGGCGTCGGCGCGATGGCCACGCTCGACCTGGGCGACCCGAACCTGGGGGCCTTCGAGAACAAGCTCACGCTGACGGTCTCGCACGGCGGCGACTCACTTCCCCAGTACGACTTCCCGGTGATGGCGCGGCACTACCTGGAGGGCCGGCTCGACCTGGACTTCATGGTGACGAAGGTGATCGGCCTGGACGACGTCGAGCCGGCGTTCGACGACATGCAGGCGGGGCGCGTCATCCGGTCGGTGATCCGGATGGACGAGAACGGCTGAGCCCGGCTAGACCCGGGCGGCCTCCTCGACGGACTCGACGGCCGCCTCCAGGAATCCGGGGCGCGGGTACACCCGGAAGCCGAACGTCTCGGAGACCCCCCCGTCGTACGCGGCACGAACGTCGTGTTGCAGGTCCGCCCCCGACAGGCCCGCCCCCATCCCCTCGGCCGTCCGTTCCAGAATCCACTCGGCGTAGCGCTGCAACGGGTCGCCGGGGGTGATCGCTCCGGGCGGGCCGTGGCCGGGGAGGCAGACACCACCGGCGTCGCGGAGGTGGCCGATCGCCGCCACTTCGCCGGCCACCGAGCCGTCGCCGAGATACCCCTCGACTTCGTTGCACCACAGATCTCCCGCCAGGACGATGCCGTCGGGCTCGACCACCGCCCACAGGTCGCCGGCGGTGTGCGCGAGCGGCTCGGGAACCAGACGCACCGCGACGCCGCCCAGATCGATCGTCCGTTCCGCTTCGACGATCTCCTCGGGGACCACGATCCGGAGGTCTCGGTAGGCATCGGCTGCGCCGGCGAACACATCCGCGTAGAAGTCGACCTCCTCCTCGCGGTCCTCGTCGGAGTACGCAGCCAGCTGGTCCCGGGTGAAGGCGCGCGCCCACGCCCGCGCGGGCGGCGCGAACCACGATGCTCCGTGGGCGTGGTCACCGTGCGCGTGCGACAGCACCAGGTGCGTGAGCGGCGGCGCGCTGGTGTCCTCGTCCAGCGCCGCCCGAAGCACAGGCGCGATCCACGGCAGGTTGGCGTCGAAGACCAACAGCCCGTCCCGGCCGCGGATCACGGCGGAGTTGGGGTACGGCCACCCGGCGCCGTGGAAGGCGGTCACGTGGGGACCGAGCTGCCGGAGTCCTCCCGGGGGATACGTCCCGAAGGGCCAATCGTGCTCGGTCACGCGCGAAATCTACTGCTTCCGGGGGCAGGGGTGGACCCGCGCGTGGCTGCGTGTCAACCGCGGCGCGCGGTGGCCTCGGCCACCAACGCGCCGAACAGTGCCTGCTGCGCGGGGTCGCCGGCGGCCGTCTCCTCAGGGTGCCACTGCACTCCCACCAACCACCCCGCGCCGCGGTCGTCCAGCTCGAGGCCCTCGACCAGACCGTCGTCGCTCCACCCGGACGCGACCAGGTTGTCGCCCAGCCGCTCGACGCCCTGGTGGTGATGACACGTGCCGGTCGCCACGGCGCCGCCGAGCGCCTTCGCCAGCAGGCTCCCCTCGGCGACCCGGATCTCGTGGACGGTGCCGCTGCCCAAGGGCACGCCGTGCTCACCCATCTCCGGCACGTCCGGCAGGTGCTGCACCAGCGTGCCGCCCAGGGCGACGTTCGCGACCTGCATGCCCCGGCAGATGCAGAGCGCCGGCTTCCCCGCCCGCATCGCCTCCTCGAGCAGATCGATCTCCAGACGGTCGCGGGCGGGGTCGACGCCGTAGACCTCCGCCGCGGGCTCCTGCCCGTACGCGGCCGGGTCGATGTCGCCGCCGCCCGCCAGGATCAGCGCGTCGAAGGGCTCGAGCAGCTCCTTCGCCGGCCCCGGGTCGAGCGCCGACAGCAGCACCGGGTGCCCGCAGGCCCGCGCGACGGCCTCGACGTAGGGCGCGGGCAGCGCCACGGCGGCGGTCTCCCCCCACATGGCCACGCGGCCGGGATTGAGGCGGTAGGCGGCGATGGCGATCAGCGGGTCTGCCATGGGAAGCACATCTTCTCAGGGCGCCCCGGAAACGACGACCACATACAATGCGCGGTGTGCTGTTCGGCGCGCGCATGGACCCGCGTACTGCCGGCCACGACGGCGCGCCTCCGACCTCCCGCACGGCGAGCGCTCCGGCGTGAGCCTTCCACTGGGGCTCGCCGCGCTGGCCCTCGTCCTGGTCCCCGGCTTCGGGGCGGTCCTCGCCATCTTCCCTCCGCGGCGACTGCCTCTGATCGCGGCCGCGGCCCTGGCCTTCCCCGCCGGGTTCGCGAGCATCGCGGTGACCGCCCTGCTGCTGGCGCTGCTGCACGTCCTGACGCTCCCCGTGTTCCTCTGCGTCTACGGAGTGGGGACGGTCGTGGCGTGGGTGCTTGCGCTCCGCCGCCACGGCCTTCGCGAGCGCGTGGGGTCCTGGCGCGAAGAGGTCGCCGCCGAACCATGGGTCCACGGCACCTGGGCGTTGGTGATCGCCGGCTTCGCCCTCGTGCGCGCCACGTACTTCCCGGAGCTGAACCTGAACGTCCAGACCGCGCTGCGGTACTGGGCGGACGGTCTGGAGATCGCCGACGCGCATCGCATCCCCGCGCTGTCGCTGCAGTGGGGGCACCTGTTCCCCTCCACCGTCAGCAAGGTCGCGCTGAACTCGTTCGACGCAGCCATGAGCCTGGTGCTCGGCCGGGGACCCATGGCGCCGATGGGGGCCGTCCTGTTCGCCGTCTCGATCGGCGCCGCGCTCGCCGCCTACGGGCTGGGCCGCGAGCTGGGCATGCGCCTCACGGCCGGCCTCCTGGTGTTGCTGCTGTTCGCGAACCAGGTCGTGCTGGTCCAGGCGTGGACCTTCGACCTGCAGTTCTTCCGGGCCGAGACCTTCGGCCGGGTCCTGCTGATCGGCGGTCTGCTGCTGGTGGCACGCGCGATCCGCGCCGGGTCGCTCGCCCTCGGACGGCGCGAGGCGGTGGTGGCCGGCGCCCTGCTGGGCGTGTGCGCGGGCACCCATCTGGTCGCATTCGTGGTCGCCATCGCGCTCGCGGGCTGCTACGCGCTGGCAGCCTTCGCAGTGGACAGGGCGCCTGCGGTGCTCGCCGTGGGGGTGGCTGCCGGCCTCGTGGCCGGGGCGGTCGGGGCCGTGGTTCTCGTGGCGCCGGGCGGCGACCTCGGGTTCCAGAGCACGACGAACACCACCACCTACGGGAAGATCAACGCCGATCTGGGCTTGCCGAAGGGGTTCGACGCCACCTTCTATCTGTCGACCGGGAACCTCGAACCGCCGCCACGGGGTTCGGGGGCGTTCGCCATGGCCCCGAAGGAGATCGTGCGCGAGTACCTCGCGCGTGTGACCGATCAGCAGAAGGTGCCCCGCGTCACCGCCCTCGTGGTGTTCGCCGCCGGACTGGGCTGCGTCGCGCTGGCCCTGCTCCGCGGCGGCCGTGACCTCCGCATCTCGGTGATCGCGTCGATCCTGCTCGGGCTGATCCTGCTCGCGGTCGCCTTCCTGTTCGCGTGGCGATACGACCTGTACGTGCTGTCCCACTTCGGGCCCAGGCGTCTGTTCGACTACGTCGCGATCCCAACGCTGGTGATCTTCCTCGCTGCGGTGGAGACCCTGCTCGGCATGCTCTCGAGAACGGCACCGCTTTCCGGCAGGGCGTGGCTGGTACCCGCGGCCGCGTCGCTGATCACGGTCGTGGCGGCGGCGTTCCTGCTCCCCAAGGACCTTCCACCGACCGGGGAGCGCGCGCGGCTGACCGCCGCGCTGGCGCCCCTGGCGTGGATCCAGCGGAACGTCCCGTGCACCGGAAGGATCCTGGCCGACCGGCGAACTCTTGCGACGTTCGAGACCTTGACGCGGCACCCGGGGCCGATCGAGGGCATGGGGCCGTACTTCCGGCCGGACGTCCTGGAACCGGCGCTGCGCCAGCTGCTGGGCGCGCGCGCGTTCTTCAAGCAGCCCGACTCCGACGCGTACCTGCGGCAGCAGGGGGTCGCCGCGGTCGTGACCACCTCCCCGTCGCAGCCGCTCGGGGGAACGCGGAAGGTCGTCCCGGCCGAGGCGGCGCTGTCGGCGGTTCCGTTCCTCCAGGAAGTGGCCAGCGGGGGAGGCGTGACCGTGTATCGCGTGGTGGGATTCGATCCGTCGTGGACGTCGGGGCGTCCCTCACCCGTCGGTCGCCCCGGGTACGAGTGCAGGGCAGCGTGAGGCCGGCCTCGCCGGCTGCCGCGGCAAAGCCTCCTCTCAGCTCGGTCTGATCGACTGGCGCGCATGGCGATCCGAGGCAAGCGCTGGGTCTGGATCATCGCCGGCGGCCTGGTGGTGCTCTTCGCCGGCGCGTACGCGGCATTCGCCGTGATCGGCGGCAGCACCTCCGCGCCGCCGCCGGTTGCGCTGTCCTCACCGAGCGCCGGAGCGTCGTCGTCCGCCTCCGCGGCTCCCGGGTCGTTGAACGGCACCTGGACGGTGCAGGACGCGAACTCGTTCGTCGGCTACCGCGTCCGCGAGAAGTTCGCCGACCTGCCGGCGCCCACCGATGCCGTCGGGCGGACGTCGGCCGTCACCGGATCACTGACCGTCAACGGGCTGCAGGTCACCGCTGTCGACGTCAAGGCCGACCTCCGGCAGCTGCGGAGCGACAAGCAGATGCGCGACCAGCGCATCCGGACCGACGGGCTGCAGTCCGATCAGTTTCCCATCGCCGAGTTCACGCTCACCGACCCCATCGTGTTCCCGAGGCGGCCGGCGGCCGGCACCCGCGTCACCGAGAAAGCGAAGGGAACGCTCACGCTGCACGGGGTTACCAGGAGCGTCACGATCCCGCTGCAGGCGCAGTGGTCGGGCAACCGGATCGAGGTGGCGGGCAGCCTCCCGATCCAGTTCCCGGACTACGACATCTCGACGCCGACGACGTTCCTGGCGACGGTGGAAGACCACGGCACGATGGAGCTCCACCTCTTCTTCGTGCAGGAGGGTTAGGAGCCTCTCCCCCGCCGGGCCGGCCCACCGCCTCAGCCCGCGCCTCTCACGGCGCCGACCATTGACACTGAACGGCCGTTCAGGCTTACGATCCCGCCCGGACCGCCCATCCGCCGGCGGCCGGGGGTCATGACATGCCCGAGCGCTACGACGCGGCCGTCATCGGAGGCGGCCACAACGGTCTGGTCGCCGCCGCGTACCTCGCGCGCGCGGGCGCCAGGACGATCGTGCTCGAGGCGCGCCACAAGACCGGCGGCGCGGCCGCGACCGACAGCCCGTGGCCCGACCTCCCGGAGTTCAAGGTCACCACGCTCTCCTACGTGATGTCGCTGATGCCGGACACGATCCTGCGCGACCTGCGGATGGCCGAGCACGGCTACCGCGCGCACCCGGCCGGGCCGTACTTCGTTCCGTTCCCCGACGGCCGCTGCATCGTGCAATACGACGACAACGCGCGCGGCAACTACGAGCAGTTCGCCAAGTTCTCGAAGGCCGATGCGGCGAGCATCGACCGATGGGACGCGTGGATCGGCGGGCTGGCAGCCGTCCTGGGACCGTTGCTGATGACGACGCCCCCCTCGCTCGGTTCGCGGCGGCCCGCGGACATCCTGGAGCAGCTCCGCCTGGTCTGGCGCTTCCGCGGGCTCGGCGTCCGCTCCATCGCCGACGTCACGCGCCTGATGACGATGAGCGTGGCCGACATCGCCGACATGTTCTTCGAGTCCGAGCAGGTCCGGACCGTCATGACGCTGAACGGCCTGATCGGAACGTGGGCCGGGCCCTACGAGCCCGGCACCGGCTATGTGATGGCGCACCACTCGATCGGCGATGTCGGCGACGGCCATCTCGGCGCCTGGGCGGTTCCCGAGGGCGGCATGGGCGCGGTGGCCGCGGCGCTGCAGCGGTCGGCCGAGTCATTCGGCGCACACATCCGGACGAACGCGAAGGTGGAGCGCGTCGTGGTCCGCGGTGGGCGCGCGGTGGGAGTGGCCCTGACGTCCGGCGAGGAGATCGAGGCGCCGGTGGTCGTCACCGCCATCCACCCGAAGATCACGTTCCTGCAGCAGCTGGAGCGCCACGAGCTACCCGACGACTTCGTGCGCGACATCGAGGCCTGGCGGTCGCGCTCGGGCGTCGTCAAGATCAACTGCGCGCTGTCGAAGCTCCCGCGGTTCACCGCCATGCCGGAGCTCACCGACCTGTCCGGCGGGGTGGAGCTGGCGCACTCGGTGGAGTACCTGGAGACGGCCTTCGAGGAAGCCCGCCGCGGCGTCCCGGCGACGCGGCCCTTCTCCGACGGGATCATCCCCACGGTCTACGACACGTCCCTGGCGCCCGAGGGGGCCCACATCGCCTCGCTGTTCACCCAGTGGGTACCGCACGAGTGGTCGGAGAAGCCGCACAGCGAGGAGCTGGAGGCCTACGCCGACCGCGTCATCGACGGCTACGACGAGCTGGCCCCCGGCTTCCGGGAATCCGTGGTCGCGCGCCAGGTCATCGGGCCGTTCGAGATGGAGCAGGAGTACGGCCTGATCGGCGGCAACATCTTCCACGGCGAGCTGTCCGCCGAGCAGCTGTTCCACATGCGGCCCGCGCCCGGGTACGCGGACTACCGGACGCCGATTCCCGGTCTGTACCAATGCTCCTCGGCGACGCACGCCGGCGGCGGCGTCACCGGCATCCCCGCATACAACTGCGTCCGGGAGATCCGGCGCGACCGTCGCTCGGCGAGGCGCCGGCGACCCCTCGCCGCATCGGGAGGCGGCACGAGATGAACACCTCATTCCCTTTCTACCTGGCCACGTGGTACCGGAAGTCGCCGTACTGGGAGTCGACCGTCGAAGCCGGCTGCACGTCGTGGGACCTGTACAACCACATGCTGATCCCCACGCTCTTCGACGACGACGTCAAGGAGTACTGGCACATCGTGGAGAAGGTCGCGCTGTGGGACGTGGCCGTCGAGCGCCAGGTCGAGATCACCGGCCCCGACGCCGCGCGGTTCGCGCAGCTGCTCACGTGCCGCGACCTGACGCGGTGCGCGGTCGGGCAGTGCAAGTACGCGCCGATCATCGCGCCGGACGGCGGGATCGTGAACGACCCGATCCTGCTCCGCCTGGCGGAGAACCACTTCTGGCTGTCGCTCGCGGACAGCGACACGCTGCTGTACGCCAAGGGCGTGCAGGCGTTCGCCGGACTCGACGTCGAGCTGCGGGAACCCGACGTGTCGCCGCTGCAGATCCAGGGGCCGCGGTCGCCCGACGTGATGCGCGCCCTGTTCGGCGCGGACTCGTCGGTCATGGCGCTCCGCTACTACCACTGCTGCGAGACGAGCGTCGGCGACATCCCCATCGTCGTGTCGCGCACCGGGTGGACGGGCGAAATCGGCTACGAGATCTACCTGCGCGACGCGTCGCGGGGCCGCGAGCTCTGGGACGCGGTGATGGCTGCCGGCGGGCCGTTCGAGATCAAGGCGACCGCGCCGTCCGACCAGCGGCGCATGGAGGCGGGGATCTTCAACTACGGCAACGACTTCACGGTCGAGGACAACCCGCTGGAGGTGAGCGGACTCGAGCGGCTGGTCGAATGCCTCGACGGCGACGTCGACCACATCGGCAAGGACGCGCTGCGCCGCATCCGGGACCGGGGCGTGGAGCGAAAGCTCGTCGGAGTGGAGATCGGCGGCGAGCCGCTGACCATGTGGCTCGAGGACTTCTGGCCGGTGCGCCGCGGCGGGGAGACCATCGGGCGCCTGACGTCCGCCGCGTACTCGCCTCGCCTCGACGTCAACATGGGCTACGCGTGGGTTCCGATCGCGTCCGCCTCTTCGGGCACCGCCGTCGACATCGTGTCGCCGGAAGGAACGCTGCCGGCCACCGTCGTGTCGCTCCCCTTCCTCGATCCCGACAAGGACGTTCCCAAGGGCTGAGGAGAGCCCACCCGGGAGGATGAGCGCGCTTCGCCCACGGCGCGTAGGGTCGACGCATGAGCATGCTGGACGAGCGTGGGGGCGGCCCGCTGATCCCGGAAGGCGCCCCCCCCGCGTTCCATCTACTGGCCAAACCGACCGGCGCCATCTGCAACCTGGACTGCGAGTACTGCTTCTTCCTGTCCAAGGAGATGCTCTACCCCGGCAGCCGCTTCCGAATGGCCGACGACCTGCTGGAGACCTACCTGCGGCAGCTGTTCGAGGCGCACGCCCGCTCGCCGGAGGTGGCGGTGGCGTGGCAGGGCGGCGAGCCCACCATGATGGGCCTGGACTTCTTCCGGCGCTCGGTCGAGATCGCCCACGACCTGGCCCTACCCGGCCAGCGCATCGCCTACACGATCCAGACCAACGGCACGCTGCTGGACGACGACTGGGGTGCCTTCTTCAAGGAGAACGCCTTCCTGGTCGGGCTGTCGATCGACGGGCCGCGTGAGATCCACGACACGTACCGCGTGGACAAGGGCGGCAAGGGGAGCTTCGACCGCGTGATGGCCGGCCTAGACGTTCTGCGGCGGCACGACGTGGACTGGAACGCGCTCACCACCGTCCACGCGGCGAACCAGGATCGGGGACGCGACGTGTACCGGTTCCTTCGCGACGAGTGCGGGGGGCGCTTCATGCAGTTCATCCCCATCGTCGAGCGCGCCACCCCGAGCACGCTTCCGATCGCGAACGCGGGCTGGGGCGGACGAGTGAAGGACCGGCCGCTCTACGTGCAGGAGGGCAACCTGGTGACCGACCGCTCGGTCGCACCGGGCGGCTACGGACGGTTCCTGATCGACGTCTTCGAGGAATGGGTGCGCCGCGACATCGGCGAGGTGTACGTGCAGATGTTCGACGTTGCCCTGGCCAACTGGTACGGCGAGCCTCCCGGTCTCTGCATCCACTCGGAGACCTGCGGTCTGGCGCTCGCCCTCGAGCACACGGGCGACCTCTACTCCTGTGACCACTTCGTCGAGCCCGCCTACAAGCTGGGGAACATCAAGGAATCGCGCATGATCGACCTGGTCGTGCTCCCGCAGCAGCGGGCCTTCGGCGAGGCCAAGCGCGACACGCTCCCCCGCTTCTGCCTGGAGTGCGACGTCCGGTTCGCCTGCCACGGTGGTTGCCCCAAGGACCGCTTCACCACCACGCCGGACGGGGAGCCGGGACTCCACTACCTGTGCCCCAGCTACAAGGCGTTCTTCGGCCACGTTCGCCCGGCGATGGATGCGATGTGCGACCTGCTGAAGGTCGACCGGGCACCGGCGGAACTGGTCGCCCGGTACGCGGCGGACGACGCGGCGCGAGGCCGGAACGAGCCGTGCACGTGCGGCTCCGGGCGCAAGTGGAAGATCTGTCACGGCGCCTGATGGGCACGCACGCAGAACGGACCCGCCATCATTCTCCGAGGCGGGCCCGCTCTTCGGGCGAGGAGCCCGTGCGCCTAGGGACTACTCGGCGAGCACGCGGCCGTGGGCGGCAAGCGCCCAGATGACCAGGGCGTCGACCGCGATGACGAGCATCGCCCAGAATGGGTACACGGGGATGAACGCGAAGTTCACGATCATCGAGACGCTCGCGATGACGATCCCGAGGATACGGGCCCACATCGCGCCGCGGAACAGGGCGAACCCCGCCAGCACCACGACTGCGCCGAGGATCAGGTGGGTCCAACCCCAGCCCGTCGCGTTCACGTTGATGAAGTAGTTCGACGGGATGACGTAGTAGCCGCTCTTGATGATCGCCGCGAGCCCTTGCAGGGCGCCGAAGCACCCGCCGATGACCATCATGATGGCGGCGAAGAAGACCCACCCTCCGCCGGCCTCCGGCTCCCGATAGGGAACCGGCGCGGGCCGGGCCTCCGGGATCATGACCGGTACCTGGCCGTTGTGTGTCTGAAGCTGCTGGGACATACGGTCCCTCCTTCCGGTCGAGGAGCGATGGCTCCTGCCGTGAGGCCCATTTCCTCGGACCCGGTGAGGAGCGTAATTCCCGGGTGGTGGCCCCCGAAGGGCCAAACGGCCCCCCATGACCCGGCCTTGGCCTCCTGCCCGTCCTGCTGGTGGCGTAGACGTATGCTCGTCGCTGGGTGCGCGAATCCCCGGCTACTGCCGGGCCAAATGCGCCAGCAACTCCGCCGCGGGATCGTGGATCAGCTCACCACTCACGTCCACCTTCACGGTGTGCAAGGTGCCGGTGAACTTGAACGGACTCGTGTAGTCGTCGGTGACCGGAGAACCCAGATTGGCCCCACAGGTGAGCGCTGCCGGGTTGAAGATGAAGGGTGTCGTCGTCTCCGCCTCGGCGTTGCCGACCATGGTGCCGTCGACGTAGAGCTGAAGCATTCCGGGCGCGCCCTTCCCCTGTTCCATGTCGGGCTTGCCGGTCGGCTCGAACTCGAACCGCAGCTCGTGCTTCCCGGCGGGCACGGGTCCCTCCGATTCGACCTTGTAGAGCGCCCGGCCCACGTAGTTGTGCACGTACCGGAGCTTGCCGTCCTTGATGAAGAAGGAGTAGCCGCCGGCAGCCGACCCTTGAGCGAGCAACACACCCTCGGCCCCACCGTCTGGAATCTCGACGTCGGCGGTGATGCTGTGCGGGCGGTTGAGCACCCTGGGGCCCGCGAAGAACGGAACCGACTGCGTCCCGGGCCGGTACGTGTAGCTGTCGCGATCCCGCGCGATGAGCGGCTTCTCGGCCACCATGCGAGCCAGGCCGCTCCCGTCGACCGGCATCACGTCGTACTTCCCGGCCTCCACGTACCAGGTGGCGATCATCGCGATCAGCCGGTCTCGGTGCTCCGCCGCGACGTTGTGGTTCTCGGCGAAGTCCTCGTCGACGTGGTAGAGCTCCCACCCGGTCGCGTCGAGCTCTGACAGCTTCTCCGACGAGATCGGGTTGCCGAAGCCGGTGCCGGCCTCGGCGAAGGACGGACCCGGCCAGGGACAGACCGCCCGCCAGCCGCCGTAATCGATGGCGCGGTGGCCCATCATCTCGAAATACTGGGTGTGCCGGTTGCTCTCGGCCGCGGCGTCGTCGAGGGTGTGCGCGAAGCTCACCCCATGCAGGGGCGACTGCGTGACGCCACTGATCGCTGCCGGCGGCTGAAAGTCGAGCAGATCGAGCACGGTCGGCACCAGGTCGATGATGTGCGCATATTGCGAGCGGACCTCGCCTCTGGCATTGATTCCCTTCGGCCACGAGACGATGAACGGATCGCAGGAACCACCCCGGTACGTCTCCCGCTTCCAGCGGCGGAAGGGCGTGTTCCCCGCAAAGGTCCAGCCCCACGGGTAGTGATTGAAGTGCTTGGGACCGCCGATCTCGTCGATGAGCTTGAGGCTCTCCTCGAGCGGCTCCTGCGCGTTGTTGAAGAACTGCGCCTCGTTCGTCGTCCCGGTGGGTCCGCCCTCGGCGCTCGCCCCGTTGTCGGAGATGACCATGATCAAGGTGTTGTCCAGCTCGCCGATCTCAGTCAAGAAAGCGAGCAGCCTCCCGACCTGGTGGTCGGTGTGCGTGAGGAACCCGGCGAAGACTTCCATCATGCGGCTGAAGAGCTGCCGTGCAGGTGGGGGCAGCGTGTCCCAATCGGGCACGTCCGGGTCGTGTCGAGAGAGCTCGGCGTTGGCGGGAACGATGCCGAGCTCCTTCTGTCGCGCGAACGTCCTCTCCCTGTATGCGTCCCACCCGTCGTCGAACACGCCCTTGTACTTGTCCGCCCACTCCTTCGGCACGTGGTGCGGCGCATGCGTCGCTCCGAAGCACAGGTGCAGGTAGAAGGGCTTTTCGGGGTCGGCCTGCTTTGCGTCGGCGATGAACTCGATCGACTTTTCCACCAGGTCCTCGCTGAGGTGGTACCCCTCCTCAGGGGTCTTCGGTGGCTCGACCTGATGGTTGTCGTACACCAGGTCCGGATACCACTGGCTCGTGTCCCCGCCGAGGAAACCGTAGAAACGCTGGAACCCGCGTCCCAGCGGCCAGCGGTCGTAGGGGCCGGCCGCCGTCTCCTGGTTGCTCGGCGTCAGATGCCACTTCCCCACCATGAACGTGCTGTAGCCCTTCTCGACCAGCATCTCCGAGAGCATCCCGTTCTCGAACGGGATGATGCCGTTGTAGCCGGGGAAGCCCGACGCCAACTCGGTGATGGAAGCCATGCCGTTCGAGTGATGGTTGCGCCCGGTGATGATGCACGAGCGGCTCGGCGAGCAGAGCGCCGTCGTGTGCATGTTGTTGTAGCGCAAGCCATTTGCCGCGATCGCATCGAAGTTCGGGGTCTCGATCGGGCTCCCGTAACACCCGAGGTTCCCGAACCCCGTGTCGTCGAGCACGATGAACAGGACGTTCGGTTTGCCTTCCGGCGCGCGCACGGGCGAGGGCCACGCAGGGCTGGACTCGTCCGCCGTCCGCCCGATCACTCCGGGAAATGCCGCTCCGGGCTCGTACTCGAGCACTGTCATCGGAATCCTTCCCCTCGATGGGTCCTCGTCCTGGACCGATCCTCCGCGCCTTCGTCGTTGCCGCAACCTACCAGCGCGAGTATCAGCGCGCTGAAGGCTCCGGGCCAAGCCACAGGTCCCTGGGTTCGCGGGCCTTATGGTGCTCTTCGCCCCGTGAACTGGCCCTACTGTCTGGGTGCGTTCCGAACTGAGCGACCAGGCGCCGAGCCGGGCCATCGAGCGGGACGACGAAAGGGATGAGGCGGATGAGTGAGAACGGGATCGACGAGTTGGGGCCGGTCGACTACATGGTCGTGGAGTTCCCGGCAGGAAAGAGCAACTTCACGGGCGAGACGGCGCGGGAGCTCGCATCCCTCGTGGAACGCGGGATCATCCGGGTGCTCGACGTATTGATCATCCACAAGAACGAGGACGGCACCTTCGAGGCCGATGAGATCGACGACCTCGAGGAGGTCGACGAGCTGCGCCAGATCGAGGGCGAGGTGGCCGAGATCCTGGCCGCCGAGGACGTCCCGCACCTGGCTGAGGCGATGGAGCCGGGCAGCACGGCCGGCGTGTTGGTGTGGGAGAACATCTGGGCGGCGCCGTTCGCCTCGGCGGCACGCCGTGCCGGCGGTCAGCTGATCGCGGGCGGGAGGATCCCGATCCAGGCGATCGTCGCCTCGATCGATGCCGAAGACGCCGTGAGCGTCTGAGCAACGTGAACGTCTGAGCAAAGGAGAATGACATGCCAATGAGAGCAGCACGAGTGGCCCGGCGCGGCGTGATCGGGCGCCCCGTGGCCCGAACCGCGGCCGTCGCCGGCACCGCAGTCGTCGTCGCGCACGGCGTCGGTCGGCGCAACGATCGCCGCCAAGGCCGCCGGGCCGGCCGCGGAGCCCAAGGGGCCCAGCCCTAGGTCACACCCCGGCGGCCGCCTCGACCCTTCCTTCCCCGACCGCCTTCGAGAGGGCTGCGTGGTCGGCCTCGTTCTGGTCCGCGTACGCCTCGGCGAACGCCGCCAGCGCCTGGTCGAACGTATCGCTCGCGCCAAGGTAGGCGGCGATGGCGATGCGGTCGCCAGAGCGCGCGTGGGCGCGCGCGAGCGTCCACGCGCACATCTCGCCGTAGGCGGCCATGCCCACCGGCGTCATGGTTTCCGGCGCCCATGCCCCCTTCCAGTCCCGAAGCTGCCGGACGTAGAAGTCGCGGCTCACGCCGTCGAGCCCGGCCATGCGCTCCCACCCGAGGAAGATGTCGCTGGCGGTCTGCATCAGCCGCTGTCCCTCGACGACGCGCTGACCGTGCTGCGAGTACCGGCTCGCGCCGACGAACGGCTCGAGGACCGATGTGGTCGCCTCCTTCGCCTGCAGGAACAACGGGTCGCGGTGGTCCCGACCCAGCATCAGCACGATCCAGTCCCGTGTTCCCACCGAACCGACACCGACCACCTTGCGCGCGATGTGCACGAAGCGGAACTGCTCGAACAGGTGGCGCCGGTCGGGCAGCAGGCTCCGCCGGTAGGAACCGAGCATGGTGCGCACCATGTCCTTGAATCGCTCCGCAACCTCCGGCGTCAGCAGCTCCTCGATGGGCACGATGAGCGGGGGATCGCTGATGATGCGCCGCTCGCCGTCGACCACGGTCGTCAACGTGTCGTAGGCCTGCAGGCTGTCCCGGGTCCGGGCCTTCTCGACGACGCGCTCCGCCTGCTTCAGGCTCTGCTTGTCGAGCAGGGCCCGCATCCTCGGCAGCCCCTGCTGTACCCGCGTATGCGCGTACCAGACGTCGAGGTCGCGCATGCCGGCGAGTTCCCGCATCGAGGTCCGATAGGCCGCCGCTGCCGTCAACCCGATCTTGCGTCGCTGCTTCGACGGGAAGCCGTTGACGCGCCCGGCGACGGCCAGGCTCGTGACCAGGCGCTTGACGTCCCACTCCCACGGACCGGGCAGGGTCTCGTCGAAATCGTTGATGTCGAACACGAGCTCCCGCTCGGGCGAGCCGAACAGGCCGAAATTCGACAGGTGGGCATCGCCGCACACCTGCGCCGTGAGGCCGGACCGCGGCGTCCCCGCCAGGTCGGCGGCCATGACGGCGGCAGCGCCTCGGTAGTAGGTGAAGGGGGACACCAGCATGCGCCCGTACCGGATGGGAAGCAGGTCGACCTCCCGGCCGGCCGCCTGCTCGACCAACACTTCCACCGAGTCCCGGCGGCCGGCCGGAGGCTGCCAGGCCTCGTGGCTCTCGCGGGGGACCGACGCGCGCGCGGCTTTCCCCTTCGACGAACGCTCGGCCGGCGTCCGTCGCGCCGGAGTTGCCCGCGCGACGGCCTCCTCGGCTTCCTCCACGGCGACCGAACCGTCGTCTTCGGTCGGGGTCCCTGCCTCCGGACTCATCGCTTCCCTCGCGCTTCTCCCCGCCGCATCCGGCGTCGGCTCGAACCCTATCCCGCCGTGCCGTGCTGCGCTGACGGCGGCGGACCGCCGTGCGACACTGATTGCTTGATCCTTCTGGAGACCACCACGCGCACCGCTCCCGTCGAGGTCGACCGCCCAGCCGACGAGGACGTCGTCGTCCCCGACCGCGTCTGGCTCGTCATCGTATGGAACGACCCCATCAACCTCATGTCGTACGTCACGTACGTGTTCCAGAAGCTGTTCGGGTACAGCAAGGCGAAGGCCGAGAAGCTGATGCTCGACGTGCACCACAAGGGGAGGGCCGTCGTGTCGAGCGGTGCGCGGGAGCGCGCCGAGTGGGACGTCTCCCGGCTGCACGCGCACGGACTGTGGGCGACCATGCAGCAGGACCGATGACGGCGGGCGCATCGGGGCCACCTCGTCCGTGAGCGGCCGCATCGAACGCACCCGCAAGGGTCAGTTCCGCCTTCGGCTGCCGGCGGGGGAGCGCGAGGCGCTTCGGGCCATGCCCGATCAGTTGCGGACGCTGCTCGTCGAATCGCCGGACGACCCCACGCTTCACCGCCTCTTCCCCACGGCCTACCAGGACGACCCCGAGCGCGACCAGGAGTACCGGGAGCTGATGCGCGACGAGTTGCTCGAGCAGCATCTGTCGTCGCTTCGCGTCATGGAGGAGACCGTGGACGCCGACCGTCTCACCGAGGAGCAGGCGGTTGCCTGGCTCTCGGCGCTCAACGACCTGCGACTCGTTCTCGGGACCCGCCTCGACGTGACCGAGGACACGTACGAGCACGAGATCGACGAACATGACCCGCGGTTCCCCTCGCTCGCCATGTACTCGTATCTCGGCTTCCTGGAGGAACAGCTCGTCGAAGCGCTCTCCTCTGCCCTTCCGGGTCAGATGTAGCGATTTCCCCACAACGGGTACGGCAGTGCATGATGGCAGCAGCGGCCGCGCGGGGCTGCGACAATGCACGGGAGATCGCGGGGGACAGGAGGTGTGCGATGGATCGGCCAAAGAGTGATCTGTTCGACGATCCCACGGATACGGTCGACGGCGAGCTGCTGCACGACTTCACGCTGGTGCGGCGCGGGTACGACCCGGAGGAGGTGAACGATCACCTCCGACAGCTATCGGTTCGCACCGATGCGCTCGAACGGCAGCTGCGCGACGCGGAGGCGCAGCTCTCGGCCATGCGGCGCGGCAACGACGACGTCTGGAAGAGCGCGTACCAGACCGCCAAGGACGAGCTGTACGGCCGATTCGCATCGCGGCTGTCCGAGGTCCTGAAGACCGCCGACCGGGTCGCCGCGGACACGCGCACCGAGGCGGAGGAAGCGGCCCGCGCCGAGACCGAGCGCGTGCGCGCCGAGACGGAGC
The DNA here is from genome assembly GCA_963770955.1 of uncultured Actinomycetota bacterium. Lineage (GTDB taxonomy): Bacteria > Actinomycetota > UBA4738 > UBA4738 > UBA4738 > DASPTB01. The sequence goes on along the minus strand of CAVYRK010000003.1, from coordinate 196,407 downwards.
GGTTGACGCTCGACGCGCACACGGAGGCGAACGAGACCCGGAGGGCCGCCGAGGAGGCACGAGACCGGGCGGTCGCCGAACGCGAGACGATCCTCGGCGACCTCGAGACGCGCCGGGATGCGTTGATGGCCGAGGTGAACGACGCCGCCGATCGCCTCAGCGCCGCGGTGAGCCGCCTCTACGACCTGCTGCCCCAGTCACCCGCACCCGGCGGAGCGACGCCGGTGGCCGACCCACTCCTCGAGGTCCCCGACCTGACGGGGGTCATCGACCTGGGCGACGGACCCGACCAGTAGGGTCGATCCAATCGGCTCCCGGACGCGTGTGGGCGGCCCGGGAGCGGCCGCCTCAAGACCCACGGCGAATTCGCCGATGTGTGCCAAGAGGCCTCTTACACCTTTCGACTGAAACCGATCACCCGCATGAGCGCATCCGTCCCAACGATGCCCGAATGGGTCACCGCACTCGAGGCGGCGGTCCTGACCGGCGCTTCCGAGATCGTCGTCCTCGATGCCGTCCGCTCCGGGCGCATCCAGGCGAATCCCCTGAGCATGGGCAAGGGGAGCAGCGGCGTGCTCCTGGTGCGGCTTCGCGACGTCCAGGCGCTGGTCCAGGAGGGGAGCCGACCCGCGGCTCAGGCCCTTCCGGCGCCATCGCCGTTCGAGACCGCGCCGCAGGCACTCGCCGCACCGGCCGTCCCATCCGCTGAGGCGCCGGCCGGCGCCGAGTGGCTCGACACCTCCGACATCTGGAACGAGCTGACGGATACGGCTACGACCTCGGCCACGCCTCCCCCCGTCGCTGCGGCGCCCATGCCGACGACACCGCCGTCCGTCCCTCCAGTGCCGGCATCCGGGCCGCCGATCGCCGGGCCGCCGGCGACCGCACCCGCTCCATCCGCCTTCGCGCCGTTCTCGACGCCCATTACGCCCACGCCTCCGGCGTCCCCACCGATCGCATCGCCGCCCAGGTGTCACCCTCCGCCCGCGTCCGCGCCTCCGGCGTCCGCGCCGATCGCATCGCCGCCCACGGCGTCACCCGTCGTCGCGGCACCGCCGGTTGCGCCCGCGCCCGTCGCGCCACCCATCTCGACCCCGCCCGCGGCCGCGCCGGCGCCGGCCCCAGCCCGCGCCCCCTCCACAGCGCCCGCCGGCATCTGGGGTGAGCGCAAGGCGCCGCCGCAGCCGGCTCCCGAGATCCCGGTCGCGGCAAAGGCCCAGCGGCCCCGCCTGCGCAATCCGAAGACGCTGGCCGCCGCGTTCCTCGCGCTCGCCCTGCTGGCCGCGGCCGTCTACGTCGCCCGGCCCGGCGCCGGAGGCAACGACCACCCGCGCGTCGCCGGCAGCCTCGGCGCGGCACCGCCGAGCGTGGTGTGGATGATCCCGACGCCCCACGGGGACCAGATCGCCGTCGTCGGCCTGCCGAAGTCGGGCCCCGCGGTCGCGATCGCGGTGCCGAGCGAATCACACGTCACCCTCCCCGCCGGGGACATCTCCACGGTCGGCGTCAGCGCCGACAGCGGACCCCACGCGCAGGCCGTCGCCCAGAACGTGCTCCTGAAGCGGATCGGCCACTACCTGGTGACCACCCCGGCGAACTTCGGGAAGCTGGTGGACGCCCTCGGAGGCATCCAGGTCCAGACCGAGGCGCCGTTCACGTTCAATGGACACAGGATCAACCCGGGAAGCATCAAGATGAAGGGCGCCATGGCCGTTGCCTACCTGGCACAGGCGGGCACCGACGACGTGACCGGCCGGTGGGAGGACCTGCTCGCCGGCGTGCTCGACGCGGCACACGAAGCCTCTGCGTGGGGGACGGTCGGTGACTCGGACGACCCCGTCGTGGTGTCGCGCCTGCTCGCGGCGTCCACCGGCGCGACCGTGCTCGAGATGCCGACCGAGCCCGCCTCCGGCGGCGGCATCGAGGCCGACCGCAACGCGCTCTCCAGAATGCTCCCGCGGTTCGGCCAGAGCCTGGGATCGCTGGTTCGCGTCGTGGTGGTGAACGGCAGCGGCGCCCCGGGCCTCGGCAGCGTGATCGATGGCAGGCTGGCGCCCTACGGATTCTCCGTGGTGACCTCCGAGAACGCGTCACACTTCGACGTGAAGCGAAGCACGGTCGTGGCCAGCGGGCAGGGGAACCTCAAAGCCGCCGAGGTGGCCGCGAAGATCCTCGGCGTGAAGAGCGTCAAGGTCTCCGACCAACCGACGTCGCTCGAGGACGTGACGATCATCGTCGGCAAGGACCTGCACTAGCCGGCCGGCGGGCCGGTCACCTGTCCCTAGGACCAGCCCGTGCGCGTCCACGCGCCCGTCGAGTCGTCGCCCTCCACCGCGTCGCCCGTCTCCTCGATGTAGCGCGGACCCGCGTCGGCAGGCTGCTCGCCGGACTCGGCCGGATCGATTCGCTCGGGCTCCACGTAGGTGGGCTGCTCGGCCGGCGGCGACGGCTGACCCGCCACCCCTTCGCCCGGACGCTGGCGGGACGCGTCGGGCAGGACGATGTGCTCGTCGCCCGATGCCTGCGCCGCCGGTTGCTCGGCGGCCTGCTGGGGCGCCGCGGGGATCGCGACCTGACCCGGAGGCTCGCCCACCTGCGAGAGCGTCGTGAGGTCCTCGTTGAACAGATAGATGGCGTCCGACATCGGGGCCAGGGCTTCCTGGATGCGTTTCGGCACCTCGGCGATCCTCGACTGGGCGTCGTCCAGACGGTCCTGCACCGTGGCCATGATCCCCTCGAGGCGCTGGCGCCAGCGCACGTACTGCGAGATGGCGCCACTCAGCTCGGCGCGCATCTGCTCGGCCTCGCGCGTCTTGAGCTCGCCCGTCTCCTCCGCGCGCTCGACGATCCGCTGCGCCGACTCCTGGGCGGCGCGAAGGATCGGCGCGAGCTCGTCCATCAGGATCTGCTGCGAGTCCCGCGCGAGCGCCTGCTCGTGGAGCTGCTGCTGCAGCGCGCGGGATTCGGCGTCCCGCTCCTGGAGCTGCTGGTGCAGCGCGCGCGTCTGCGCGTCCTGGTCCTGCAGTTGCTGTTGGAGCTGCTGCTGGAGCTGCTGTGTCTGGGCTTCGAGCTCCGTCATGCGCCCCTGGGTCTGCGACTGGGCCTGCGCCAGCTCGCCGCGGAGGGCCGACACGGACTCGTCCCGCTGTCGAATCTCCTCGCGGAGTGCCTCGATCGCCCGGTCGCGGCCGGTGATCTCTTCCTGCACCCTGCCCAGCTGCGCCTGCATCTGGTCCGCCCGGGCCCGCACTTCCTGCGACTGCTGCTGCGCGAGGCGAAGCATGGCCTCCCGGTCCGCAAAGAGCTTCTGCACGTCCTTGGCTTTGTAGCCGAACAGCCCCTTGCCCATCCGTGCGGGTGTGGCGTCCATTCGCCGTTCCTCCTCGCCTACGTCAGCGGATCGCCGCTGGTCCTTCGATTATTCGACGCGAACAGCCCCGTATCAATGGCGGCCCGACAAAGAACCTCATGCTCCCGGCCCCGAATTAGGCCAATCGGCCGATAGAGGGTCGGCCGGCCGGGGGCCACACTGGACACCGTTCGGCCGACCAAGTGGAGGGCGTCATGCTGCAGGGAATGCTTCTCGCGATCGTGATCGTGGCCCTGGCTCAGCTGCCGTGGCTCGTGTGGCTGTGGGTTCGGGAGCGACCGCAGCAGGGCGGCGGCGGCGGCGGCACCAAGCGGGACGAGATCCCGCCCCAGCCTCCACATCAGCCGGACTTCGACTGGAACTCGTTCGAGGACGACTTCCGCGCCTTCACGGCGTGGCAACGGTGGACGACTCCGGTCGACAATCGGACCCCCGCCCCAGCCCCGGACGCCTCCGGGCAGGCCGACGGCGGCGACGGTCTCCTCTAGGCTCCGCGGGCCGGAGGGACTCAGGGGTCGTTCAGGGGACACGCCAGGTAGCCGACGCTCCGGAAGGCGCGCGGCCCGCGAGCCGGGATCGGCTCGTCATCCAGTGAGATGCGGGCGCAGTCGATCAGCGTCGGGATGACTCCGGATTCGAGCGATCGGATCATCGGCGTCCGGCCCGTCACGCAGAGGCGCCGGCCCGGCCGCCAGCGATGACGCGCGGGGCGACGGCCCCCCGCGCCGGGGGGCGTGCCCACGGCGCAGCGGCCCGGCCACGTCCCGGACGTGCGTCTCAGTCGAGAGCCACCCTCAACCATCGAACCGTGTATCGGCCCGGTACCGGGCCGGTTGAGCCCCCAGTTCCCGAGACTTCCCACCCACGCCGGAGCGGGCCGGGCTAGGCCCTTCGGGCCGCGACGCGCGTCCGGGGCGTACGCCCACCGGCCATCCGACGCCCCCTCCGACCGGGCCGGGTTCGACGTTCGCCCCACCCTCGCATCCATTCGCCTTCCCCGTTTGGCTCCGCCGAGTTTCAGTCAAGAAGGGGATTGTGAAGAACATGCCTCAGGGCCGACCCTACTGATGCGCCCTTCACCTCATCAGGAGTCTGAATGTCCGTGGATGATCGAACGTCCGCCCGCCCCGATCTCACCGCTGTTCAGATTGACGAAGTCGAGGTCCGACTCGCAGGCCGCGTTGCATGTCCTTGGTGCGCAGGCCTTTCCGTCCCCGGCCCCTCCTGCGACACGTGCGGTTCGCCGCTCGACGAGCAGGAGGCAGCACGGCTGACCGCCGAGTTCCGCGAAGCGCTCGAAAGCCGGATCGTCGAGTCGGGCCGCGCGGACCGAGAGGCGAAGAAGCTCGAGGAGCAGCAGAAGCGCGAGGAGGTCGCCCGGCGGCGCGCCGAGGCAGACGCCAAGCGCGAGCAGGACCGGGAGCGGAAGAAGCGCGAGGCACAGGAGCTGGCGGCGCGGCTGCGAGCGCGAGCGGCCACCCTCGAAGCAGAGGCGGGACTCCCCGCGGCACCTCCGGTCCAGGCGAAGGTCGTCGCCCCCGCACCCGTTCCGGCGCAATCCGTGGCCCCCGAGCCGGTGGTGCAGCCGGTGGTCGCCGAGCCGGTGCCGCCACAGCCCGTTGCCGCCGAGGCGGCCGTCGTCCAGCCCGCGGCCCAGGAGCCCGTCGCGGACGATCCGTTCGGGGAGACCCCCCTCGAGGGGTTCTTGAAGCGGCGCGCCGAGGCGAAGGCGGAGCGCCGGTCGAGGCGCGAGGAAGCGCGCCGGGAGCGCGAGGAAGCACGGGAAGAGGCGCGGCGCGCGGCCGAGCAGGCCCGGGCCGAGGAGGACACTCGCCGGCAGGTGGAGGAACAGCAGCGTGCGGCCGCGGAGGCCGAGCGCGCGGCGCAGGAGGCGGCCCGCAAGGAGGCCGAGGCGGCGCAGCAGGCGGCCCGGAAGCAGGCCGAGGCGGCGCAGGAGGAGGCCCTGAAGCAGGCCGAGGCGGCGCAGCAGGCGGCAGCGGAGGAGGCTCGTCGCGGGGCCGAGGCCGAGCGCGTGGCCGCTCTGGAGACCGCGCGCACGGCGCAGGAGGAGGCCCGCAAGCAGACCCAGGCGGAGCTCGTCGCCGCCGAGCTGGCGGAGGCCGAGCGCAGGCGGGCCGACGAGGAGCGCCGCAAGGCCGCCGCGGAGGCCAATCGCCGGGCACAGAAGGAGGCCAAGAAGCAGGCGCAGGCCGAGAAGATCGCCGCCGAGCTGGCCGAGGAGGCTCGGAAGCGCGTGGAGGAGGACCGGCGCCGCGAAGCGGCCATCGCGAACCGGAAGGCGCGTGAGGAGGCCGAGAAGAAGGCGCAGGCCGAGAAAGTCGCGGCCGAGTTGGCGGCAGCCGAGCGCAGGCGGGCCGAGGCGGACGCGCGACGGGCGGCCGAGCTCGCCGAGATCGAGCGCAAGCACGCCGAAGAGGCGAAGATGCAAGCCGCCGCGGAGGCAAAGCGGAAGGCCGAGGAGGACGCCCGCAAGAAGGCCGAGGCCGAGCGCCTCGCCGTCGAGATGGCCGAGACCGACCGCCGCCGGGCAGAGGACGCCAAGCGGAAAGCGGCGGCGGCCGCCCAGCGGAAGGCCGAGGAGGACGCCCGCAAGAAGGCCGAGGCCGAGCGCCTCGCCGCCGACCTGGCCGAGGCCGACCGCCGCCGGGCGGCCGCGAAGGCCGAGACCGATCAGCGCATGGCGGCCGAGACGGCGCGCCTGCAGGCGGCCGAAGCCCAGCGCCGGCAGTCCGAGACGGCCAAGGTCAAGAGCGTCGAGGAGGCCCGGCTGGCCCAGGAGGCCAAGCGCCAGGAGCAGGTCGAACGGCGCGCGCAGGAGGTCAAGGCGGCCGAGGAGGTCCGTCAGGAGCTCCAGGCCCTCCTCGAGGACATCGCCTGACGGCGGATCCCGACCGAGTCGTACGCGCCCAGCGAAGCAGGCGCCGCGAACGAGAACGAGGCGCCTCGCCGCAATGGGCGAGGCGCCTCGTTTGTTGCCGACCCTCAGGTGAGGATCTCTAGGACATGGAGAACGAAGCCGCAGGCACGTACCCGTGCCACGAGTTCTGGGTCCCATTGCATGCGCCGTCCCGGTTCAGGACGCCCGTCACGAACGAGCTCGAGGCGCCGGCGCCGTTCGTCGGGTCCGCGCAGGTGAATCCCTGGTAGCGGGTGTCCCAGAAGATCGAGTCGGGGGCACGGTTGAGTCCGACCTGGACCTTCGGCGCGAGGCCGACGTTCAGGCTGTCCATCGGCGAGGCGTGGCCGAGGGGCGAAGGGCCGCTGGTCGCCGTGTTGTAGCTGACCGCCCAGACGACGTCGTTGGAGAGCTTCTGATTCACCGAGAACGTGACCGTCTGGTCGAGCCCGTTGTGGTACGCGCCGTCCTTGCCGAGGAACCTCGGTTCGGTGGCGGAGGCCGCCGACGGCCGGTAGTGGATCCGGAACGTGCTGGTGACGCTCAGGATCCGCTTCCCGGGCACGAACGCCCCGGTCGCCTGATTCGTCCGGGCGTACCGGTACAGGTCGAGCGTGATCGGTGCCTTGAACGTCTTGCCGGGGGTGGTGCTGCAGCCGGACTGCCACGAGCCGCTCTGGCAGGCCCACGAGACCATCGTCACGGAGATGTGGCGGATGGCGGCGCTGTGAGAACGCAGAACCACCTCGTTTCCGACCTGGTTGAAGCTGTACGCCTCGGGACCGACGGACGGAATGCTGACCGTCCCCTTGACCGGCGTACTGTCGTACACGAGGCTCGACGGCGTCGCCGCCTGTGCGAGCGCCGGGGAGAACAACATCGCTCCGGCCATTCCCGCAAGCGCGAACGAGAGCAACAGTTTCTTCACAGGGATTCCCTCCTTGGGACTCCACGCGGCTGGGAGCGCCGGCCCCGATCGGAACCGGCACGAGCCGCCGCGCTGTTTCTGGGTGGTGAACCCCCGAATGGGGGCTCGAGAAGACGTATCGGCGGTCGCTGGGCGGATCTTTAGCCCTAGGGCCAAAGACCTAGGTCCCGTTCTCCGGTCACGGGACGGCCGACCCCTTCCGGGGAAGATTTCCCGGACGGCCCCACGCTCAACAGGACCATTTGAACGCCCGATAACCCTTAGGTGCGGAAACGTGCCTGGTCCCTCTATCTAGCGGGCGGCCTCGCCTTGTCATTGCTCTATTTCGTCGGTCCGTCGTTCATGCGGACCGGTCCGGTGATGAATGTCATCGGAGGGTCGGCGGGGGTCGCGATCCTCGTCGGCGTCCGGATCAACCGCCCCCGCGTGTCGATCGCCTGGTACCTGTTCGCCGTCGGCCTGCTGCTGTTCGTCTCCGGCGATGTCATCACGTACAACTACGAGCGTTTCTTCGGCGAACCGGCGCCGTTCCCCTCCATCGGCGACGCGCTGTACCTGATGGTCTACCCCTTCCTGATCTCCGGCCTGATCATCCTGGTGCGCAGTCGGAACCCGGGCCGGGACCGCGCCGCCCTCATCGACGCGCTGGTGATCACCATCGGCATCGGAGTGCTGTCGTGGGTGTTCCTGATGGCTCCGAACGCGACCAACACCGACTTCACGCTGAGTCAGAAGCTGACGTCGATCGCCTACCCATTGGGCGACCTGCTGCTCGGCGGCATGATCGTGCGCCTCGCGGTTGGACGCGGAAGCAGGACGCCGGCCTTCTACCTGCTGGTCGGCAGCGTGGTGGCGCTGCTGCTCACCGACTCGAAGTACGCCTACATCCTGGTCACCAGCACGTACAACGGATCCGGGAGCGGGCTCGACCTCGGCTGGCAGTTGTTCTACCTGCTGTGGGGCGCCGCCGCGCTCCACCCGTCCATGCGTTCGCTGTCCGAGCCCGGCGGCGAGAGCATCGACCGGCTCCAGCGCACGCGCCTCGTGCTGTTGTCGGCCGCGACGCTGATGGTCCCGGTGGTGCGGTCGATCGAGCTCTTCCGCGGGCACGCGCCGGACGAGCCGGTGCTGATCGGCGCGGCAGTGGTCATCTACCTGTTGGTCGCGATGCGCATGAGCGGACTGGTGGTCCGCCACGAGCAGGCCGAGCGGCGGGAGCGGGCACTTCGAGAGGTCGGCGCCAAGTTCGTCGCCGCGGGCGACGCCGACGCGATCCGCGCAGCCGCCGCCGACGCCATCAGCGCGGTGTCGGACGAGCCGTTGAGCGTGCGCATCGACATGGCGCCGCGAGGCCGTCCCTGGTCACGCCCGCTGGCCGGCCTCGGTCCCGTTGCCGCGGCGGATCTCACCGAGGGCCGCACCGTTCGCCTCTCCAGGGTGGACCCGCAGCTCGCCGAGACCCTGCAGCTCGACGAAGTCCCGAACGCGCTGGTGCTGGCGCCCGTGCGCAGCGGCACGACGACCATCGGCCTGGCGGTCGTCTCCAGCGAGCGGCCGCTGCCGAAGCAGACGGTGCAGGCCGTCGAGGGCCTGATGGCGCAGGCATCGCTCGCGATGGAGCGCGCCCAGCTGGCGGAGGACGTGCACCGGCAGCGGGTCGAGGCGCGCTTCCGCTCCCTGGTGCAGAACGCCACCGACCTCATCACCGTCATCGATCCCGACGGAACCATCCGCTATCAGAGCCCGTCGGTTCGCCGGATGCTCGGCTACGAGCCGACCGCGCTCGAGGGAACCAACTTCTTCGACCTGATCCACGCCGACGACGTGGCGCCCGTGCGCACCTTCGTGGCCAGCTCGAGCGCGGGGCAGAACGTCGTCGACGCCCGCCTGAAGCATGAGGGCGGCGATTGGCTGTCGGTCGAGATCACCGCCAACGACCTGACCGCGGACGCGAACGTCGCGGGCATCGTGCTGAACACCCGCGATGTCAGCGAGCAACGCGCGTTCGAGGAGCAGCTGCAACACCAGGCGTTCCACGACACGGTGACCGGCCTCGCGAACCGCGCGCTGTTCCACGACCGCGTCCACCACGCCCTGGAGCGCCGGGGGCGCGACGGGCAGGAGCTGGCCGTCCTGCTGCTCGACCTCGACGACTTCAAGGCGGTCAACGACAGCCTCGGACACGCGGTGGGCGACCGCCTGCTGACCGAGGTGGGGAATCGGCTCCGCACCCTGGTGCGCGGCGCCGACACCGTGGCGCGAATGGGCGGCGACGAGTTCGCGGTCCTCATGGAGGAGGCGCGCCAGGAGGAGGCCGGCGAGGCTGCGGAGCGCATCGTCGAGGGACTGAAGGCACCGTTCCTGCTGGACGGCAAGGACGTCCTGGTTCGAGCCAGCCTCGGCATCGCCATCGTCGAGGCCGACGCCATCCAGGGAACGGAGGAGGTCCTGCGCAACGCCGACGTCGCCATGTACATGGCGAAGGCGGAGGGCAAGGGCCGCTACCAGATCTTCGAGCCCACCATGCACAGCTCCGTGCTGAAGCGGCTCGAGCTGCGCGCAGATCTCCTGCGCGCGGTCGAGAACCAGGAGTTCGTCCTCTACTTCCAGCCCATCTACGAGATGGCCTCCGGCGACCTCGCCGGCGTCGAGGCACTCATCCGCTGGCAGCACCCCGACCGCGGCCTGGTCCCGCCCGACCAGTTCATTCCGCTCGCCGAGGAGACCGGTCTGATCGTGCCCATGGGCAAGTGGGCGCTGGAGGAGGCGTGCCGCCAGGCACTGACGCTGCAGCGCGCGTTGCCGCGCCCGGCGCGGCCGCTGACGATGGCCGTGAACCTCTCCGCCAAGCAGTTGCAGGAGCCGGAGCTGGTGCGCGACCTCGCGGAGATCCTTCGTGAGACGGGGCTCCGGCCGGACTCGCTGCACGTCGAGATCACCGAGAGCGTCATGATGGCCGACACCGAGTTCTCGGTGGCGCGTCTGAAGGAATTGAAGATGCTCGGTGTCCGCCTCGCCGTCGACGACTTCGGAACGGGGTACTCGTCGCTGAACTACATCCGGCGGTTCCCGATCGACGTGTTGAAGATCGACAAGTCCTTCATCGACGGCATCACCGACGAGGGCGAGGTCTCGGCGCTCACCGAGGCGATCCTGCAGCTGTCGAAGATCCTCCGGCTGCACGCCGTGGCCGAGGGCATCGAGACCCGGGAGCAGCTCGACCGCCTGCTCGAGCTCGATTGCGAGCTGGGTCAGGGGTATCTGTTCGCGCGGCCGCTGGAGCGCACGGCGATCGAGAGGCTGGTCGCCAGCGGACATTCGTCGCTCGAGTCGGAGCAGGAAGAGGCCATCTAGACCCGGTGGCGATCGCGCCGGGGGCTAGATCGCCAGCTCTTTGGACGGCGGACCGTCCATGAGCTCGTCGCGGCAGGCGCCGCACAGCCCGAGCTCGTCACCGGCATCGACGGGTTCGCTCATGCAGCGCCAGCACTGTTCGAGCGCTTTGGACTCCCAGTAGACACGGCCGCTGACGCGGATCGCCACCCCGGGGCCGGAGGCGACCCCCAGCACCAGGCGACGGCACGGCGCGCACAACTGGCGGCCGTCCTCCGCCGCCTCGAGCTCGTCGGAGCCGCACCGCCAGCACCCGTCCAGCCAGTCCGCGCCGGTGGGCTCAGTGACTGCCACGGCCGGGCTCCCGGTGAAGGCTCATGGGTGAAGCCATACCCCTTTAAGGTCGGCGTCTCGGCCCCGAACCCTGAGCCGCCCCCCGCGGGGAGCCTAGAGGGCGGATCTGGCCCGATCGATGTCGCTCACGGCGAGCACGACCTGGAGCTTGGCGGTCAGGTAGCCCACCTCGACGTTCACACCGGCGTCGGCGAGCTTGCGGACCACGCTCCCGAGGGCGCCCGGCCGGTCCTCGAGGTCCAGCACCAGGACCTCCCGCTCCTCGCCGACCTCACAGACCCCGCTCAGCGCCCGACGGGCGGCCGCCGGGTCCTGGACGAGGAGATGGCCGACGCCCGCGGCCTCCGGTGACGAAGCCGCACATTCCCTCGATGTTCACCCCGGCCTGGCCGAGCGCCTCGGCGATGTCGGCCAGCGCGCCCGGGCGATTCTCCATGAGGACCGTGATGTCGGCAGGCACGGCGCCCCTCCCCTCTCCCCTTGCGGAGAGGTCTTACACCGGCCGGGGGGAGGCAGGCAACCCGCTGCCTCGGGGGGATCGGCGAAGCGCCGCCTGGGCGTGCTCGAGGGACACCGTTCGCCGCCGGTAGTTGTGGAGCGCGAAGCGGTCGCACGCCGTCTCTGCCGCCGACCTGGTGCCGAGCACCTCCTTCAGGTACCAGTGCATCCACTCGTGCAGGTAGAGGAACCGCAGCACCTCCCGCGGGGTCCGAAACGTGATTCCCTCGGACAGCCAGATGAAGCGCAGTCCCTTCCCCGGCCGCCGCTGCGCCGCGTACGGCACCACCTCGCCGAACGGAACGAACGGCTCCGGGACCTGCAGCGTGATCTGCCGTTGCTCGAAGTCGGTCCATGCGGCGAGGTGCGGCCGGGACCGGTACCGGAGGGGCTTCGCCGACACCCGATACCCGCGCGCGTCGGGGAGCCCCGACAGCATGCGGCGCACGTCGTGGGCCGCGATGCCCGGCACGTCCGAGGAGATTCGCATAGGGCGCGCAGCCTACCGGACACCGCCGACGCCGAGGTGAAGTCGGGCCGGACTTCGGAGGAACTTCAGGGAAAAGGAACGCGCCGCCGGTGGGGTTGGGAGGAGCTTTCGGCTCGGGCCGCCGGCGGCGCGCTGGCCTTGGACGCTTGGGGGGTTATGGGGAGGAGTGCGTTCCTCGGCCAATCCTCCTGGGATGTGAGGGAGAGGTCTCTTCGCCCGAACCGGAGAGACCACGAAGTTCCACGAGGGCCTGGCGCGCGGCCCGCCCGCGACGCGCAGCGGCGTCCGCCAGACGGTCAGCTACCTCCGCGGCGCGGGCGTCTTCCGCCGCGAGATCGCGGAGTTCTCGCTCCCCCTTCTGTCGGCGGGCCTCGTCTGCCTTTGCCACCGCGCGCGCGCGCTCGGCTCTGAGCAGCTCCTTCTCGAGCCGGTCTTCCATCGCCCTCAGCGCTGCGGTGACCTCGGTCGCGTTGCGGGCCATGCGCCCCAGGTCTTCTTCCCGAAAGGGCGACCCGCACCACTCACACGAGCTGCCGGACATGGAGAGCATGCCGCACCAGTCGCAGGCGACGGTTACTCGGAGCTCGACGCCGGATACCTCGTCGAGCACCGTCGACTCGTCGCCGGCGCCTGTTGCGCCGTCCCCGCCAATCCCCTTGGGCCTCGTCATGGGTCGCTCCTAGCCGCCGGCCCGGAGGCCGAGCGGATGACTACCTTCCTTCACGCGAAGGCGCGCAACAATTCCCAAAACGGCGGAAACTTCGCTCCCCCGACCCTTGGCGAATACGCGTTCCGCAGGGAACGCCGGCATTCCCCAACAGGGGGAGCCGGTCAGTCCCGGGGAGACGAGACCGCGGCCTCTTCCTGCGGGGGCTGCGCCGGCCCCGGACCCGTGAGCAGGTGGGTCGCGCCGAGGTCCGCGACGATCGCCTGGGCGTGACGGAGCCGCGCTCGCGCCTCCTGCGGCCGCTCCAGACGGTCGAGCGCGCGAGCCGCCCCCATGAGCGACAGCGCCTGCACCAGTCCGAATCCGTACGCCCCCCAGCCCTCGGCCGCCTCGTCGTAGAGGGCCAAGGCGCCGGCGTCGTCATCCGATGCCTCGGCCACCACGGCGCGCGCGGAGAGGTACGAGAGCTGCAGGCGGCGCGGCCACAGCGGATCCTCTTCGGGAATCAACGCCCGCGCCGACTCCACCGTGCCACCGCCCGCCAGGTGCATGCGCACGATCTCCGACAGGTACTGCACCCGGTAGTTCGGGTGCTCCTCGGTCGCCCGCACCAGTTCGTCCCCGAGGTCGCGCATCGCCCCCCGGTCACCGCGCGCCTCCTCGACGAGCGCCGCCGTCATGAGCCCCGGCGACAGGAACTCGGCGTACGCGATCGTGCGGACCTTGGGGAGGATCTGGCCGATGAGCGCCTCCGCCTCGTCCACGCGGTCGCGGCGCACGAGCGCGTTTGCCCGGTAGATGCCGGCCACGGTCCCCACCTGGCTCCCGCCGCGCGACTCGTCCCAGGCGATGACACGCTCGCTGATCTCCAGCACCTCGTCCCACCTGCCGAGGTCGAACAGCGCCTCGAGCTGGCCGTTGCGGCTCCACATGGCCTGCATCTCGAAGCCGCGCTGCTGCGCGAACTCCGCCGCCTTCTGCCAGACGGCCAGCGACTCGGCGGGGCCCTCGCGCAGCCACAGCTGGTAGGCAAGGTTGCCGTACGCGAGCGCGGTCTCCTCACCCAGGCCGAGCTCGAGGCCCATCCGCACGGCCTCCCGCAAGTCGTTCACGCCGTCTGCGTTCCCGAGCTCGCACTGCGCCGACCCGCGGAACTGGCGTGCGCGGACGACCTCGTCCTGCAGCCCGAGGCGCTCGGCCAGGGCGAGCGCCTTCCCCGCCAGGTCGAGCGACTCCTCGTACCTGCCGCTGACGAGCGCCATGCCGGCCGCTCGTCCGTATGCGCGCGCGAGCTGCGTGCTCGGCGGCAGGCGTTCGAGCAGGCGCACCGACTCCTCCGCCATGAGCCGTGCGGGACCGCTGTCGCCGACGCGGTGCATGTTGCGCGCCCGCCGCGCGAGCGTCTCCCCCAGGGCCAGATCGTCACCGGCCGCGCCGAACAACCGCTCGGCCTCCTCGTACCGGCGCTCCGCCTCGTCGAGCCGGCCCGCCGCGCTCGCCGCCTCCGCCGCGCCGACCAGCAGGCGCCCGCGGTCGGGGCTGTCCTCCGGGAGCATCTCCAGGGCCTTGGCGTAGTGCGCCGACGCGCGCGCGATGTCGAGGCTCATGGCCCGGTCGCCCGCGATCAGCAGGAACCGGGCGGTGGACTGCGCGAGCTGCGACACCTGCTGCGCGGACCCGTGGACGCGGTACATCTCGAGGGCCATGCCGTGGTGGTACGCGAGCAGCTCCGCGTAGTCGCCCACCCGGTCGCCCGCGATGCGCTCGGACCACGACGCGACGGCCAGGTGCTTCGGTGCTCGGGCGCTCCGAGGGATCTGCCCGTAGCAGACGTCGCGCACCAGCGAGTGCCAGAACGCGTACTCGCGCTGGCCGTCGATCGTCGAGGTCGGACGGGCGCGCACCAGCTCCTTCTTCCCGAGCTGCTGGAGCCGCCGGTCGGCGTCCGCCTCGTCCATGCCGGCCATGGCGGCCACCGCTCCGGCCCAGAAGACCTCGCCGACGACGGACGCGTCGTGCAGCAGCGCCTTCTCCACCGGGGGGAGGGCGTCGAGCCGAGCCGCGATCAGCGCGTGCACGGTCTCGGGGACGGGGATGTTCTCGGCGAGGGGAGCCGGCCGGTCGCCCAGCGACACGTGGGGGTCGAACAGCATCCGCACGAACTCCTCGGCGTACAGCGGGTTCCCTCCCGCCTTCGAGATGATGGCCGTCCGGGTGCCCGCCGGCAGCGTCGTGTCCTCCAGCAAGCGCGGACAGCAAGTGCCCGGTGTCGTCCTCGGTGAGCGGCGCGAGCGCGATCGTCATGGAGTTCCGCTTCCCGCCGCCCCACCCAGGGCGGCGCTCGAGCAGCTCGGGGCGGGCGCAGCAGACGATCAGCAGGGGCACGGGCCCGGCCCAGTCGACGAGGTGCTCGATGAAGTCGAGCAGCGCCTCGTCGGCCCAGTGCAGGTCCTCGAAGAGCAGCACCAGCGGGCGGTCCATCGCCAGTGCTTCGAAGAACCGGCGCCAGGCGGTGAACAGCTCGTTCTGATCGTCGGCCGCCTCGGCGTCCTCCCGGACCAGCCCGACGAGCGGCGAGAGCCGGCTGCGAATCCAGTCCACCTGCGCGCGGTCGAGCGAGAGCGCGTCCACCGCGGCACGCAGCTTCGCCGACGCCACGTCGGGCGCGTCCGAGTCCAGAATGCCGGCGTGCGCGCGCACGATCTCGGAGAGGGCCCAGAACGTCATCCCCTCGCCGTACGGGCAGGCAGCGTCCCTGGCGCCACGTGACGATGATGTCGGTGAGCGAGTCGATGTAGCGGGCCAGCTCGCGGCCCAGGCGGGTCTTTCCGATGCCCGGCTCGCCGACGAGCGACACGAGCATCGGCGACCGGTCGCGCACCGTCCGGCCGTACAGCTCCTTGAGCATCGCGAGCTCGACGTCGCGGCCCACCATCGGCGTCGACGGCGGCGTCAGCGCCTCCGCGCCGCCACGGCCGCGCGAGGCCGTGGGTTCCCAGATCAGCAGCGGCTCGTGCTTGCCCTTCACCGTGGCGGGCGGGAGCTCGCGGTACAGGAACCGGTCGCGCGTGGCCCGGTAGGTGGCCTCGCCGACGACGATGCCGCCCGGCTCGGCGACCGACTGCAGCCGGGAGGCGGTGTTCACCACGTCGCCGGTGATCCGTTCGCCGATGACGGGGCCCTGGGCGAAGGACACCACCACCTCGCCGGTGTTGACGCCGATCCGCGCCGAGAGCCGGAGCGACGGCGTCGCGCCTCGTTCAGCTCCTCGATGGCGTGCTTGATGGAGAGGGCAGCCAGGACGGCGCGCTCGGGATCGTCCTCGTGGGCGCGGGGGGCGCCGAAGACGGCCAGCACCCCGTCGCCGATGAACTTGTCCACGGTGCCGCCCTTGCGCTCGATCTCTTCCTTGAGGCGCGCGTGGTACGGGCGCAGGAACGCCTTCACGTCCTCCGGGTCGGCCTCGTCCGAGCGGGCCGTGAAGCCGACGATGTCGGCGAACAGGACCGTCACGACCTTGCGCTCCTCGGCGGCCGACGCGGCCTGCCGTTCCAGTCGGTTGCCGCACTCGGAGCAGAACTTGGCGCGCGGAAGGTTCTCGTGGCCGCAGCGAGGGCAGGTCATGCCGTCAGTCTACGAAGGGGTGCCCAGCGTCTTCCAGGGACCTTGACCTGCGGTTACGGGCGGAGCACCCAATCCCGTTCCGGAAGGTACGGGCGCAGGACCTCGGGCAGCTCCACCGAGCCGTCCTCGCGCTGGTGATTCTCGAGCAGCGCGATGATGGTGCGGCTCATGGCACAGAGCGTTCCGTTCAGCGTGTGCAATATGTGGTTGCCCGCGTCGGTCTTCATCCGGATGTCGAGCCGGCGCGCCTGGAAGTCGGTCGTGTTCGACGTCGACGTGATCTCGCGGTACTGCTGCTGGCCGGGCAGCCACGCCTCGATGTCGTACTTCTTGGTGGCGGGGCCGCCCAGCTCGGCCGTGCACACGTTGACCACGCGGTAGGGCAGCCCGAGCGACTGGACCCACTCCTCCTCCCACGCCAGGAACCGGTCGTGCTCGGCGTAGGACTCGTCCGGCGTCGTGAAGCAGAACATCTCGAGCTTGTCGAACTGGTGGACGCGGAAGATGCCGCGCGTGTCCTTGCCGTACGTTCCCGCCTCGCGGCGGAAGCACGACGAGTAGCCCATGTAGCGGCGGGGCAGGTCGCCGGCGTCCAGCACCTCGTGCGCGTGGAACGACGCGAGCGCCACCTCGCTGGTGCCGATGAGGTACAGGGGCGAATCCTCGTCGGGCACCGTGTACAGGTTGTGCGCCTCGGTGGGCAGGAACCCCGTGCCGAACATCGCCTCCTCGCGGACGAGCACGGGCGTGATCAGGGGGGTGAACCCCTTGTCCGCGGTGAACTCGAGCGCGTAGCGCATGAGGGCGAACTGCAGGGACACCGACCGCCCGGTGAGGTAGTAGAAGCGCGACCCCGAGGTCCGCACGCCGCGCTCGATGTCGATCACGCCGAGCAGCTGACCGAGCTCGACGTGGTCGCGCGTCGGATGAGGGAAGTCGGGCGGCTCGCCCCACCGCTTCAGCTCCTCGTTGTCGTCGTCGCTCTGGCCTTCCGGCACCGACTCGTGGGGCGGGTTCGGCAGCAGGACCGCGAACTCGCGCAGCTCCTCGGTGACCTTGGCCAGCTCGGCCTCGAGCTTGTCGAGGCCCTCGGAGAGCACGCCGACGGCCTCGATGTTGGCGCGGCGCTCCTCCTCGCTGCCGGCGCGGCCGATGGCCTTCGACAGGCGGTTCTTCTCCGCGCGCGCCTCCTCGACGCGCGTGAGCAACGCCAGGCGGTCCTCGTCGAGACGGAGCGCCCGGTCCAGGTTCTGCACCGCGTCCGGGGAGCGTCGCGCCAGGGCCCGGCGGACGGGCTCGGGATCGTCGCGGATGGCCCTGAGGTCGAGCATGGCTCGGTGCGGTCCCTAGGCCCGGGCCGGCTGGGCGGCCGTCTGCTCGCCGGGCTGCTCGGCCTTCGGCGGCGCGGGTGCGGCCGGCTTCGCCTGCTGCGCCGCCTCGCCCATGATCGACTGGCCCGAGAACAGCGCCCCCTCGGCGATGACCAGGGTTCGCGCGGTGATGTTGCCCTCGACCCGGCCGCCGCGGACCAGCTCGGCCTTGCCCTTGGCGACGATGTTGCCGCGCAGTTGGCCGCCGACCGTCACGTTCTGGGCGGTGATGTCCGCCTCGACGCGGCTCTGCGCGGACAACCCCACGTCACCCTCGGCCGTGACCTTGCCCTTGACCTGGCCGTCGATGCGCAGCGACCCCGCCGAGACCAGCGTTCCCTCGATCTGGGCGCCCTGGCCCACCACCGTCACCTCGGATGCGCTCGTGTCGGGCATGCGAACCTCCTTGGGGTCGATCGCCTCGTGCCGTTCCTCTTCTCCGCGTCTGAACACTCCGCACCTCCCGGGTCAGCGGGCCTCCACGGCCTCCGGCCTGCCGGATCGTGGGGAGAGGGCCTCGCGGATCGCCTGCTCCTCCTCGCCCGACAGGTTGTGCACGCTTCCCCCGCCCCGGACCTCCTTCGCGTAGCAACGGGTGTCCTGGCGCCCATTGATTGAAGTAATCACAATTCCATCGCCGTGCGCGTTGAGGAAGGCGGCGGAGAACGACAGCCGCCCGCCCATGTCCTCGAAGGCGTCGAAGCGCACGATTCCCACGCGCTGGATCGCGCCCTGCAGCAGCTCCGCCAGCTTCCGCTCGCCGCCGGCCAACTGGCGCATGGCCGCCTCGAGCCGATGGATCTGCTTGGCTTGGTTCTCGACCAGCAGTTCCAAGCGGTCGCCCTGGGGCAGCGCCGCCGCCTCGTCCTTGCGCCGGTTGGTGGCCGCGCCGGCCGCCGCCAGCAGCAGCGCCAACAGGGCGAGCGCCAACGCGGCGATGGCAATCAATGACAGCGCGGAGTTCGACAGATGCATCGGCCACGACCCCTCGTGGAAGCGCGAGCGCGATCTGGTGCCTTTGTGAGCCGAAGTATACAATGCGGTCCCCATGCGCCTTGCCTATTTCGACTGCTTCTCCGGCGTCTCGGGCGCGATGGCTCTCGGAGCCCTCGTCCATGCCGGCGCCAATCTGGACGACATCGGCGAGCGTCTGGACCGACTGCCGACGATCGGGTTCCGGCTGGAGAGCGAGACGGTCGACGCCGGCGGGATCGCCGCGACGCGGATCAAGATCAAGGCGCTTCCGCAGGACATCATCCGGACGTACTCGAGCATCCGCGCGATGCTGGAGAAGGCCGACCTGACCGAGCGCGCGCGGTGGACGGCCCAGCGGATCTTCCACCGCCTGGCCGGCGCCGAGGCGAAGGTGCGGGGCAAGGAGATCGACCTGGTCACCTTCTTCGACTCCGGGGAGGTCGACGCGCTGGTCGAGGTCATCGGCACCGCGATCGCGCTCGACATGCTGGACATCGACCGCGTCTACGCGTCGGCGCTGCCCACCGGGCTGGGCATGGCGCGCACCGAGCACGGCCTGATGCCGGTGCCGGGACCGGTGGTGCTCGAGCTGCTGCGCGGCGTGCCGACGTACTCGCGCGGCATCCCGGCCGAGCTGGTGAACGCCACCGGCGCCGCGATCCTGGCGAGCGTGGCCGAGGGCTACGGCGACATGCCGACGATGCGCGCCGACGTCGTGGGATACGGCGCCGGGCCGCCGCACCTGGAGATGCCGAACATCGTGCGCGTCGTGATCGGGAGCGCGGAGCTGCTCTCGGCCGTGCCCGAGACGGCGGCGCCCGACGCCGGGGACGTGCTGATCGAGGCGCACCTCCCCGAGCGGACGGCGCGGGATCCCGAGGCGCTGCTGGAGGAGGCGTTCCGTGCCGGTGCTGCCGACGCATGGTTCATCCCGGTCGTCGGGCGGGGCGGCGCGCAGGGGGGCGTGCTGACGATGCTCGCCCGCCCCGACCAGTTGGAGACGCTCCTGCGGCTGGCGCGGGACAAGGCCGACGGCGGGCTGGTCCGCGTCGAAGCGGTGCGTCGAGCGGAGTAGTCACGTCGAGACGACTTCAACCACGCGGTACCGCGCAGGCCTTGCCGCCCAGGATCATCCGAACGCGTGGTGGTGCAGAAGCTCGAGACGGGGCGTCGAGCATCCCTTGCACCGGGAAAGGCTCGTGACCATGCGGGAGTCCGCCCACTCGGTCATCTCATCCATCGTGTCGGCGCACAGCCGCACTCCCGACATTCCACCTGGCCCGTGGTAGCCCGGAGTCGCTTCTTCGCACCACACCCGATGGATTCCCAGTCCGCCATCGATGATGCCCAGCCGTGCCACCAGCCCGTCGGGATGAGCGCGCAGCCACCCCTCATAGTCCGGGTCTTCAACGAAAAATGTCTCAAGACTCATGATGCTCACCCTTGACGTTTGACCGGCAGGCCTCCGGGGCTCCTCTTCATCGCGGTTCCTCCGTGTTCCTCGTAGCAAGGGTGGCAGGAGAGACCGCCGGGAGGGATGGCCGTTGTACCCAGAGTCGCGGGGGCTATTGGCGAATCGGTTTGGTATGGGCGTGCCCACCCCGACGTTCCCCCACCCCACCTGCCGGGGGGCTCTCACTCCATGCCTGTTACCCTCAGCGTGCGGGGCCTCAACCGCATGGCCCTCGCGTCGGGACCCGGCCACTCAGGCGAGGACTCGCGTCCCGGTCACCAATCGGGATGGCGGGCGGACCTTCGGGAGGCACACTGGCCCAAGAAGACGGCTCCGACACCGCTGGACATTCGGTGATCGATCACCCGCCCGACGACACCACTCCGGACATTCGAAAGCCGACGGCCGAGCAGCTGCTCAGGGACCGCCAAGACGCCCTCATGCTCGCTGCGGACCGAGAACGAATTGCGAAAGAGGTCACCGCCGGCGCGATCCACACCCTCTTCGGGATCGGTCTGCAATTGCAGGCGGCTCTGGGGTCCGTCGACGACGACCGCGTCAGGGCCATCCTGGAACAAGCGATCACTCACCTCGACCAGGCGATCGCCGAGGTGCGGGAGGGCATCTACAGTCACCTGGGTGGGGACCATTAGATGACCCGAGCATCCCCCGGCTTGGTGTCTGAGGGCGAGGAGCAGGTCCTGTATCTGGTCGAGCGATCCGCCGTTCAGGTGCGGACGCGCATCGGGACCAGGCCCGTGGGCGCCAGGTCGATGAGCGTCGTCTCCAGGATGCCGGCCTCCCTGCCTGCGTCGTGCGCGCGCTCGACGCGGGCGAGCGCCCACTTCATCACCGAGCCGCCGGCGAACCGGATGGGCTCCGGCGGCCACCGCTTCGGCGCGCTGCCGACGAGCCCGCACTCCGACCACTCGTCGCGCAGACCGAGCGCGAGCGACGCCAGGATGCGTCCGCCGACGTACGTCGGGCCGACGCCGTTCCCGGAGAACCCGGCGCCGTAGAACACGCCCGGGTACCGGGTCAGCTCGCCGAAGAACGGCAGGCCGCTGCGCGTGCGGTCGATCGGCCCGGTCCACCGGTGGGTCACCGGCACGTCGTCCAGCATCGGGTACGTGCGGCGAAGCCCGTCCTCGGCGGCCTGCGCCCACGGCGACTCGTTCTCGAAGCGTGGCCCCAGCCACGGGCCGAGCGCAAGCCGGCCGCCGCCCTTCCCGAAGGCGATCCGCCCGTCGTCGGTGGTGCGGTAGTAGTGGACGAGCAGCCGCGAGTCGGAGATCGCCATCCCGTCGGTCCAGCCGATCTCCCGCAGGCGCTCGGGCACGGGCGCGGTCGCCACGACGTCGCTCCCGATCACCAGCACGTGCCGCCGGATCTCGGCGAAGCGCACGGCCCACGCGTTCATGGCCAGCACGACGCTGCCGGCGTGCACACGCCCCGTCGCCGTTCGGACGACGGAGTCGCCGCCCTCGCGTTCCAGGACGGTCATCGGGGAGCGCTCGAAGACGCGCACGCCGCGCGCCATCGCCACGCGGCGCATCCCGCGCGCCAACAGGGCCGGCTGCACAGTGGCGCCGCAGCGCTCGAACGCGCCGCCGACGTGGACCGGCGAGCCGGTTCGGGCGGCGACCTCCTCGGGCGACCAGACGACGAACGGATGCTCGCCGTAGCGGGCCAGGCCCTCCACGGTCGCGAGCCAGTCGCCGCGCTGCGCGTCGCTGGTCGCGGCCCACAGGTAGCCGTCCTGGTGGTAGTGCGCGTCGATCGCCGTTCACGCGGCAGAACGCGCCGATCTCGTCGACGGCCGCCTCCGACGCCTTGCACAGCCGCCGGGCCTCCTCGATGCCCACCTGCTTGGCGAGCGTCGCGAACTTCGGCCACCACGTCAGCACGAAGCCGCCGTTGCGCCCGCTCGCGCCGCCGCCGCAGACGTCGCCCTCCACGAGCGCGACGTCGGCGGACGGCGCGATGTCCCTCAGGTGCAGCGCGGTCCACAGGCCGGCGTAGCCGCCCCCGACGATGCAGATGTCCGCGCGTTCCTCGCCCTGCAGCGGCGGCGCATCGTCCTCGCCACCCCGCGCGAGCGCTTCCTGGAGCCAGAGGCTGCGCACGCCGTGCAGACTAGCCGGGGGGAACCGGCCGCACACGCCGGAAGATCGGCGGGCGGATGTTGGCGATGCCCCGGTCGGAGGACCACGGCGCGACCGGCGCCACCGTCAGTCCGGCCAGGGCGATGAGCGGCACGTCGTAGTTGACGCGCCAGCCGGCGAAGTCGAGCCACGCCTGTTCGCGGTCGGGCTTCATCGGGACCTTCGCCGTCTCGAGCCGTTCCCAGGCCTCGTCGAACTCCTCGCGCGTCACCGAGATCGGCTGCTCGGGGAAGTGCGGGTCGCGCGGCACCACAACACCGAAGAACTCGGCGATGCGGCTCAGGGCGAGGTACCCGGCGCGGATCGCGAACTCGGCCCTCTGCTCCCGTGGCACGTCCACGCAGGACGCCATCAGGGAGGCGCCGTCCAGCACCGCCCCGGCCGCCACGACCCATGAGTGGTCGGGCTGCGGCGAGCGGAAGAACACCACTGCGGGGAACGACGTGTGCGATTCCTCGATCTCGACGAACCAGCGTTCCCACGCGGACCAGAACTCGCCGACCCGGCTGAGGTGGCCCATGATCGCGAAGAACTCGACGAGCCGGACGCCCGTCGGCGGCGACCCGGCGCGGATGTCGAGCGCGGTCACCTGCGCCTCGCGCCGCGAGAACGCGCCGTAGATGCTCGGCAGGTACGTGATGAGCATGGCCAGCAGCGTCAGGCCGACCAGAGCCTCGGTGAGCGCGAGCGCGACGCCCACGCCCTCGGCGGGCTCGAGGAAGCCCAGTGTGAGCAGGGACGACCCGGAGATGCGCATCGCGTCCCCGAACGACAGTCCTCCAAGCGACCAGTAGATGAGCGAGTAGCCGAAGAACGTCAGGGTCATCCACGTCGCCAGCAGCGACAGCAGGCCGATCGGCGCGTACAACGCCAGGATGCGGTCGCGGCGCTCGTAGGAATGCGACGGGCGGGCGCGGAGCGCGAACAGCCAGCGGAGGCTCCGGAACACGACGCGCCCGAGACGGGCGGGGACCGCACGCGGGAGGACGACCGTCCGGACCGCCGACCCGAAGGTGGCGATTACGATGGCGGCGCCCAGCAGCGCCACGAGCACACGGACGGCGATCACGAGCGATCCTCTCGAGACATGCCTGGTGCGAACCGAGGGCCGCTCAAGGGTATTCCGGCGCGCCCCGGCGGCGCCACCAGGCGCCGCCGGGGCTGTGGCGCGGGAAGGATCAGTGCCGCGGGTCGGGCATCGCCGGCGGATCGGTGAGCGGCGATGGGACGAAGGTCTTCACCAGTGAGGCGCCGTCGCCCGTGGCGGCGGTGACCCCGGACGACCCCACGATCTCGATCGCGAACACGGTGCCGTTCGGGTAGGTCATGGAGTCCGACCGCACGGTGAACCGCCGCGCCAGCAGCTGCTCGCTGGACTGGGTCGAACCACCACTCGCTCTCGATGCCGTCTCCATTGGTCGTGGTGAGGAGCGTCGCCGGCCGCCCGACGGGATCGGTCGCCGCCTCCGTCACCTGCACGCCCTGTAGCTGCGACGCGACCTCGAACAGCGCGGCCCGTTGCGCCGGGGTGGACTGCGGGGCATCCATCAGCGTCTGGATGACGCCCCAGAGCATCCCCGTGTCGGCCGCCTGCCCAGGCCCCGGTGAGATGGGCGGTTCCGGCGACGAGCCGGCCTGGCCGCTCCGGTCGCGGAGTTGCTGCAGGAGGACGGCCGGATCGGTCGAGAGCGAGGACAGGTCGCCCATGTCCAGCGGGTAGTTGCCGGGGCCGTACGTGTCGTCCTTCGGCACAGGGGTGTCGTGCAGGCCCTGGTCGGCCTGCTGGTCCGCCTGGCTGAAGTAGGAGAGCTGCCCGTCCGTCGCGCTGCGGCCCGAGTCGTCCGCCCGGTACCACGTCCGCGCGACGTCGCGCTCGACGAACAGGGGCCAGTTCGGGCCGTCGCCCTCGGGCCCGTACGCGTAGCTGACGACCCGGCTGAACACGTACTGATCGGGGCCGACGGACAGGTCGGCCGTCGGCCCAGAGGCCGTGACGCTCGGGGGCGGCGTGGTGTTGTGCGGGCGAAACGCAGTCCACAGGCCGGCGATCGCGACGACGGCGACGGCCAGCGACACCGTCGCGGCCGCCATCCGGCCGCGGGCCGCCTTGCGTTCGCGGCGCGTGCGCAGACCGTCGAACGTGTCCCCCTCCAGCGGCGGCGCGAGGCGGCCGGCGCGCTCCAGCTCCGTGCGAAGGTCACTCATCGTCTGCTCCCATCCTCTCCTTGAGCGCGGCGCGGCCGCGGGCGGCGAGCACTCGAACGGTCACCGGGCGAACGCCGAGCGCCCGACCGGCCTCCGTCGACGACATGCCGACGAGGTCGATCAGGACCACCGCCGACCGCTGGGCGGGCGTGAGCGCGCCCATTGCGCGGACGATCGCGTCGCGCTCCTCCACGGTCGCGAGGGCGTCGTCGGCGGGCAGCACCCGGATCGTTCGCCGAACCGCTGCCGCCATCCGCCGAAGGCGGCTCCGGTACAGGTTCATCGCCGTCTGGAACAGGTACCCCTCGGGGCTGCCCATCGCTGCAACCCTGTCCCAGCGCTCCCACACCTTCAGGAACGCGTCCTGCATGACCTCCTCGGCCTCGTGGCGGTTCCGAGTCATGAGCCACAGCGCCCGATAGAGCGGGCGGTGCCAGGCCTCGAAGAAGTCCTCGAAGTCGAGGGGATTGGGTGGGCCGGGCGCGGCGGCAACAGGCCGCGGCCGGGTCGCCGCTTCGGTCGAGTTCGTCATGGTCGCGTCATGAACGCCGCGAGGGGTCCGGCCGTTTACGGAAAGAGAGGAACACACCCCCTAGGAGAAGACACGCCTGGCGGCGGCGCAAGCGCCGCAGGTCGGAGCACGCGTGACGACCGGCAGCACGGAGGCATCCGAGTCGAACCCAGCCTCCGTATCACTCGATGTGAGGGCCCGGGTCGTCTCCATCCTGCTCGCCGTCGCGCTGAGCGGGGCCGCGTGCAGCGGGACGACGGAGGCGCCCTCCGGCTCCCCGAGCGGGAGCGCATCGCCGCCCGGGACGGCGCCGCCGACCACGGCGCCGTCCCCGGCCGCGGCGGACGTGCTCGCGAGGATCGACGTCGCGGCGAGCCCCGATCCCGTCCTGCTGGCGAGCGGCGATCTCTGGGTCGGCCACTACCAGGCGAACGGCCTCGAGCGCGTCGACCCGAAGACTGCGAAGGTCGTCGGATCAGTCCCGGTGTCCTCTCCCATCGACCTGGTGCAGGCGTTCGGCTCCATCTGGACCGTCGAGCTGACCCAGAACCGCGTGGCCCGCATCGATCCGTCCGACGGGCACATCCTCGATCGGATCGGGGTCGGCCTCGAGCCGGACGGGATCGCCGCCGGGTTCGGATCGATCTGGGCGGTGAACCAGCTGGACGGGACGCTGTCGCGCATCGACCCGGGGAGCAACACGGTCACCCACACGTCGCCGCTGCAGGGCACGCCCCTCTACGCCGCGACCGCATTCGGCAGCGTGTGGGTCGGCGACATCGACGGCAACCAGGTCATGCGGGTGGACCCACGGTCGGGGAAGATCGTGGCGACGGTGGCGACCGACGCCGTGCCGATCCACGTGCTTCCCGTGGGCGACGCGCTGTGGGTGACCACGTACGACGGCGGGACGCTGCAGCGGATCGATCCGGCGACGAATGCGGTGACCGCCACGGTGAAGGTCGGCGACGGCGCCGACGGCCTGCTCGAACACGACGGCTCGCTGTGGGTGACGACCGACAAGGCCGGCACGGTCGTCCGCGTGGACCCGTCGGGGCCGGCGGTGATGGAGCAGTGGAGCGTCGGGACGCAGCCGCACAACGGCGTCTTCGCGAACGGCTCGTTCTGGACCGCCGCGTTCGACGACGGGAAGCTCCTCCAGCTCCACCTTCCCTGAACGGTCGTCGGCCTTCTCCCCCACGGCGAGCGGAGTAGGGTGGCGCTCATCGTTGCCGACCGAAGGGGGGTACCCGATGTACGGAACGGTTGCTCGCACCCGCGTCAAGCCCGAGAACCGGGACAAGCTCCGTGAGGTGGTGGCTCGCCAGCTGCAGGAAGGCGGAGGCATCCCCGGGATGGTCAAGTCCTACGTGCTACACGAGAACGACTCGGACGTCTCCTGGCTGTTCGCGATCTTCGAGGACCGGGCGGCCTACGACAAGAACGCCGACGATCCCGCCCAGCATCAGCGCTATGTGGAGTACCGGGCGTTGATGGAAGACGAGCCCGAGTGGCACGACGGGGAGATCGAAGAGTCCTGACGAAGGGCTCGTTCCGCGGCCGCGACGGCGCGGCGCTGGCCTATCGGGAGATCGGCGAGGGCAGCCCGTTGGTGCTCCTCCACGGGTACTTCTCCACCGCGGAGGTCAACTGGGTGCGGTTCGGCCATGCACAGGCCCTCGCCGAACGCGGCTACCGCGTCGTCATGCCCGACCTGCGCGCGCACGGCGACAGCGCGCGGCCGCACGACCCGGCGGCGTATCCGCCCGACGTCCTGGCCGACGACGGCCTGGCGCTCGTCGAACACCTCGGCCTGACGGAGTACGACCTGGGCGGCTACTCGCTCGGCGCCCGGACCACGGTTCGCATGCTGGTGCGTGGCGCGACGCCGCGGCGCGCGATCGTCGCCGGCATGGGCCTGGACGCGATCGAGCGGACGGGTCCGGGGAACGAGCGCTTCCGGCGCATCCTCACCAGCCCCGGCACGTTCGAGCGCGGCTCGCCGGAGTGGATGGCGGAGAGGTTCCTGCGGCAGGTCGGCGGAGACCCCGTGGCGTTGCAGCGGCTGCTGGACACCTCGGTCGACACCCCGCGCGAGGAGTTGGCGCGCATCCGAATACCGACCCTGGTGGCGGTGGGCGCCGACGACGAGGCACACCGGTCGGCCGAGGCGCTGGCGGAGATCCTCCCGAACGGCCGGCTCGTCCTGCTTCCCGGCAACCACATGAGCGCAGTCACCAAACCGGAGCTGGCGTTCGCGATCGCGGACTTCCTGGACGCCGGTCGAGAACGAGGCTAGGTGGGATCGTTCGGGTTCGGCGGATGCCTCGCACGAACCGGAGCGAGCTCCGCGGGACCGCGTGCTGCGGCAGGGGAATCGGCGGCAGCGGCCGCTGGCCGAAGTCGAAGCTGTCGAAGTAGTCGTACGCGTTGCCGTCCACCGGTTGAGCCGCTTGAGGCCGTACAGGTGCTCGGTGAAGCGAGGATCGACGCGAACGACGCCCGTTGCTGTCCACGAAATGGGGCTTCGCGTACGGGCTCACGATGACCATCGGGAGCCGGATGCCCATGCCCTTCGGCGGCAGCACGTGGTCGTAGAAGCATCCGCAGTCGTCGTACGTGATGAAGATGGCCGTGGAATTCCACTCGTCGGGGTTCGACTCCACGGCGCTCACCAGCGAGGCGATCCAGTTGTCGCCGACCATGAGTGAAGTCCCGTTGTGCTGTGAGTCGGTCTCCGTCGGGATCACGATCGGAGAAGTTCGGCAGATTGCCCGCCTGCGCGTCGGGGACGAAGTTGGTCCACCGGATGAAGTTCTGGCCTGCTTCGACCCGAGGCACTCGTAGAAGGTCGGGCAGATCGCGCGTCCGTAACCCTGCGCCTTGCCGTCCGCGAGCGTGGGCGCGTAGATCTTCCAGGTCCGGCCCGCCGACCTCCAGGCGGTCCATGATCGTGGGGACGTACTGGACCGGCGACGATCCGGTACGGACCCTGCTCCCTGCCGGTTGGGAATGCACGCGGGCTCCGGGAGTCGCCTTGGACCCCGGGGTGTTCGGATCGTTCCATGGCGCATCGGCTCTCGAATCGCAGCCCCACCCGAGGGCCCGCCGAAGCCGGCCGAGTCGGGGTTGTCGCCGGTGAACCCGTACAGGTCGCCGACACCAGGTCGAGGTGCGCGCCCCACGAGGACGGGGTGTACAGCTGGAACGTCCGGTCCGAGATGACGAACGTGTCGGCCAGGCTCGCGAGCGTCGGAATGCGGCGCGGATCGTCTTGCTCGAGGCACTGATAGCCCATCGCCTCGGTGCATGCGGGATGTGATCCCATCCGTCCATCAGTCCCTTGTCGATGGCCGTCCGCGTCGTGGCCACGTAGTGGGCGATGGCCGGCGGAATGTCGCCGCCGAGGTGCGAGCGGGATGGTCTTCCCGTGGGAGAGCTTTCCTTCGGTGGTGCCGTCGCAGCGGTTCTGCTCGTCGACGCACAGCTTTCCCAGCAGGTGATCGAACGAGTTGTTCTCCTGGAAGATCACCACCACGTGCTTGATCGGGTACGTGGGGGGCGCGGCCCGGCCGCCCGCCGCGACCGACGCCGCAACGGCGGCGCTCAGCACCAGCAGCAGGCACAGCACACGTACGGCGCGCTTCACGAGGGTCCCCCTTCTCCGAGCAAGGCGATTCAGGCTAGCCCACGAGACGGCACGGCGCCAGATGGACCAAGGGCTCCTGTGCCTCTTTCGCGATCGACCCGAGTCGAGCGCGACCGGGTTCGGAAGGGTGGGCGCGAGAGGATTTGAACCTCCACGGGGTTGCCCCCACAGGAACCTGAATCCTGCGCGTCTGCCAAGTTCCGCCACGCGCCCAATGGCAGGTGATGGTACAGGATCGCAACCAGGCGCAAGAGCCGCGCAGGCATGGAGCGGAGGACCCCCGGATATAATCGGTCGAAGTCCATCCCACGCCATCTACCAGCGGAAACGAGCGGAACCGTGGGCATCCTGAACGACTTCGAACGCCGCCTGGAGGGAGCCGTCGAGGGCATCTTCACCAAGGTCTTCCGCACCGGGCTGCATCCCGTCGAGCTGGCCACGCAGATCCTCAAGGAGATGGAGACGCACAAGACCGTCGGCGTGCGCACCGTCTGGGTCCCCAACCACTTTCTCTTCCGACTGTCCGAGGCCGACGCCGCGCGGTTTCGCGACACGCAGAAGGCGATGCGGTCCGAGTTGGAGCACGTCGTCGAGGACGGCGCGCGCGAGCGCGGCTGGGGCCTGGTCGGGCCGCCCGAGGTCGAGTTCGAGGCCGACGCCGGCCTGAAGGAAGGCTCGTTCCTCTGCGAGGCCTCGCTGGTGGAGGGGCCGACCGGCTGGACGCAGGCCGTCCGGGCCGAGGCCGCCGCCCCGGCCGCCAACGGCGCCGCGAGCGCGGCCCCCGGGAGCGCCCTGCTGACGGTCGTGGCCGACGGCGTTCCGGGAAAGTCCTACTCACTGGAGAAGGACCGCGTCGTGATCGGCCGGCTCCCCGAGAACGACGTCGTCCTCACGGATCCGGGCGCCAGCCGCGAGCACGCCGAGATCCGGCGCGTGGGTGGCGCCTTCGTCGTCGCGGACCTCGGCGCG
Source organism: uncultured Actinomycetota bacterium (assembly GCA_963770955.1). Taxonomy (GTDB): domain Bacteria; phylum Actinomycetota; class UBA4738; order UBA4738; family UBA4738; genus DASPTB01. The sequence continues at coordinate 166,929 of CAVYRK010000003.1, read as the reverse complement.
ACGAACGCGACCCTGGTCAACGGCCATCCCGTGGCGGAGCACGCGCTGGCCGACGGAGACCGCATCACGATCGGGAACACGGTGCTCGAGTTCCGGAGGGGGTAAGGGCGTGCCGCCGTTCGTGCTGGACGTCCTGAAGTTCGCCTTCCTCGCCCTCCTCTACATCTTCGTGTATCGAGCCATCCGATCCGCCTCGTCCGACCTCAGCAGCGGCAAGCGCGCCCGCGCCGCGAAGGCCGACGGGCAGGGTCCGGCGCAACGGGAGGCGCGCCGCGGTCGCGCACACGGCAAGGCGCCGCGCAAGGTCCTGGTGGTGGACCACCAGGGCGCGAAGTCGGGAACCATCCGGCTGCAGGAGCCGCTCCAGGTCGGCCGCGCGGACTCGTGCCAGATCAAGCTCGGCGACACGTACATCTCGCAGTTCCACGCGCGTCTCTACCCGCGCGACGGGAACTGGTACGTCGAGGACCTCGGCTCGACGAACGGCACGTACCTGAACCAGCGCAAGCTCACCGGCCCCTCGGAAGTCCACGCCGGCGACGTCGTCCGGCTGGGGAAGACGACCCTGGAGCTGAAGGCATGAGGCTTCGCGTGGGCGCCGCCACCGACGTCGGCAAGGTGCGGACCCGGAACGAGGACTCGTTCCTGGTCGACGAGCCCCTGTTCGTCGTCGCCGACGGGATGGGCGGCCATCGGGGCGGCGACGTCGCGTCGCGCCTCACCGTCGACACCCTGCAGCAGGCGCAGCCGCAGCGCGATCCGTCCGGAGCGGCGTTGCTGGATGCCGTCCGCAGCGCCAACCGCATCGTGAACGAGCGATCCGCCGCCGATCGCGACCTGCGCGGCATGGGGACCACCGTCACGGCGCTGCAGGCCGCCGGCGACGCAGGGCGCATCGCGCACGTCGGCGACTCCCGCGCGTACCTGCTGCGCGCGGGCGCGCTGCAGCAGCTGACGCAGGACCACACGCTCGTCCAGCAGATGGTCGACGAGGGCAATCTGGACGCGGACGAGGCCGAACGGCATCCCGCGCGGCACATCATGACCCGCGCGCTCGGCGTCGACGAGCAGGTGGCCGTCGACCAGCTGTCGCTCGACCTCCACCCCGGAGACCGCATCCTGCTGTGCAGCGACGGGCTGACCGGAATGTTGTCGGCCGACGACATCCACGACCTCATGGAGCGGGAAACGGACGCCCAGAGAACGGCAGACGCCCTGGTGCAGCTGGCCGTGGAGCGAGGCGGCGAGGACAACGTGACGGTCCTCGTCGTCGACGTGGAATCGGGAGACGACGCCGAGAACGCCGACGCGGCCGACGCTGCCGTCGTTGGCGGGGCGGCCGCGGCCGGCGTGGCTCCCGCACCCGGCGGGGCGGCTCCGACCGACGAGAGCGGCGGCGAGCCGTCCGCTCGTGGCGGAAGCACGACCCAGGTCATCGCGCGGGCCGGGGCCCGCGCGACGACCGAGGCCGGGACCCCGTCGCCCGGACCCGCGGCTCCGAGGAAACGGTTCCGATGGAAGCGGCTCGCGCTCTGGATCGGCGCGGTGGTCTTCGTGGTCGTCGCCGGCTGGGTCGGCGTCCGCCTGTACGTGGACCACCAGTGGTACGTGGGCGTCGAGGACGGCAGGGTCGCGGTGTTCCAGGGCATCCCGTCGAAGCCGTTGGGGCTCACGCTGTCCCATCCGGAGGACGTGACCATCATTCCCGCGTCCGTCGCGGTGCAGCTCCAACCCTGGCGGGGACTCGACGACGGGATCACGGCCAACAGCCGGGACGACGCCGAGTCGCTGGTGGAACAGATCCGGACGGACGTGGCGAGCCTGCAGAGCGTCTCCGGGCCGGCGGGCTGATGGCGCAGGCGATCGATTCCCAGGATCCGATCCCGCCGGCAGACGCAGCTGGCGCTGCTGGTCCTCGCCGTGTTCCTGTCCGTCGGCGCGTACGTGATGGTCGTCATGGGGACGACCGGCAAGACGCCGACCGACGTCGCCGGGTTCGTCATCGTCCTGGCGGCCGCGTACCTGGGCGCGCACCTGGTCGTCCAGCGCGTCGCGCCCGGGGCCGACCCCACGTTCCTGCCGGTGGCGGCGATGCTCGCCGGGATCGGGTACGCGATGATCTACCGGCTGGTTCCCGATCTGGCGGCGGAGCAGTTCACCTGGATGTTGATCGGCATCGCGCTCTTCTGCCTCACGCTGATCGTGATCCGCGACGACCGTACGCTCGAGGCCTACACCTACACGATCGGGCTGATCGGTGTCGCGCTGCTCCTGCTGCCGATCGTTCCCGGCATCGGCGCGACCATCAACGGGGAGCGGCTGTGGGTGATCGTCGGACCCGTCTCGTTCCAGCCGTCGGAGGCCAGCAAGGTCCTGCTCACGATCTTCCTGGCGAGCTACCTCGACCGCCGCAAGGAGCTGCTCGCGGTCGCCACGCGGCGCATCGGCCCGATCCGGCTGCCCGAGCCCCGCTACTTCGGGCCGCTGCTCCTGGCCTGGCTGGTGGCGCTGGCGGTGCTGTTCGTGGAGCACGACCTCGGCTCGTCGCTGCTCTTCTTCGGCATCTTCGTCGTGATGCTGTGGGTGGCGACCGGCCGCGGGACCTACCTGGCCGCCGGCATCCTGCTGTTCGCCGCCGCGGCGCTGATCGGCTACGCCCTCATCCCGCACGTGCAGGATCGCGTGACGATCTGGCTGCACGCCCTCCAGCCGCGGTACGTCCACGACGAGGGCGCGCAGCTGGCGCAGGGCCAGTTCGGCATGGCGACGGGCGGCATGTTCGGCTCGGGCCTGGGACGCGGGTTCCCCTATTACATCCCGGTCGCGTCCACGGACTCGATCTTCGCCGCGCTGGGCGAGGAGCTCGGGCTGTTCGGCGCCACGGCCGTCCTGCTGCTGTACGTCGCGCTCTGCGCGCGCGGGCTCCGCACCGCCCTGCAGCGCACCGACGGCTTCGGCAAGCTGCTGGCGGTCGGCCTCACCACCGTCGTCGCCCTGCAGACGTTCGTCATCGTCGGCGGCGTCATCCGCGTGATCCCGCTGACCGGCATCACGTTGCCGTTCGTCTCGTACGGCGGCTCGAGCCTGATCACCAACTTCGTGCTGCTCGCGCTGCTCGTTCGCGTCTCCGCCCCGCTCCGCCTGCCGGCGCACTCCGCGGGCGCGGCCGGGGGGGCCGTCCCATGATGGACCGGCAGATCCGCCGGCTGGGGATCGCGTTCCTGGCGATGTTCGTGATCCTGTTCGCGCAGGTGAACTGGATCCAGGTGTTCGCCTCGAACCGGCTGAAGGACAACCCCGCGAACCCACGGCTGATCCTGGCCGAGTATCGGAACCAACGGGGCGCGATCCTGGCCCGCGACGAGCGGACGGTGCTGGCGAAGAGCGTCGCGACGAACGACGCGCTGAAGTACCTCCGCGTCTACCCCCACGGCTCGCTGTACGGCCAGATCACCGGCTACTACTCCTTCATCTACGGGCGAAGCGCATTGGAGGCCAGCCAGAACGACTGGCTGGCCGGCACCGCCACGCAGCTCACGCCCGAGACGTTCGTCGACGAGCTGCTCGGGCGGCCGAAGCGCGGCGCGACCGTGATCACGACCATCGACGCCAAGCTCCAGCAGACGGCGCAGTCCGCGCTGGGGAGTCTCCCCGGCGCCGTCGTCGCGATGAACCCGAGGACGGGCGAGGTCCTGGCCATGGTCAGCAACCCGTCGTACGACCCCCAGCCGCTCGCGTCGCACACCGCGCAGGTCCAGACGCGCGCGTGGAAGCGGCTCCTGCACGCGCCGGGCAAGCCGTTGATCTCCCGCGCCGCCCAGGACCTGTCGCCGCCGGGCTCGACGTTCAAGCTCATCACCGCGTCGGCCGCGCTGGAGAACGGCATGACGCCCGAGACGCGCTTTCCCAACCCGCCGGTCCTCGACCTCCCGCAGACGAACAACGTGCTGCAGAACTTCGGCGGCGAGCACTGCCTCGGCGGCGCGCCGACCCTCACCCTCGAGCAGGCGCTCACCGTGTCGTGCAACGTGGTCTTCGGCGAGATCGGACTGCGGCTGGGCGCCGACAAGCTCGTGGCGCAGGCGGAGAAGTACGGGTTCAACGGCTCCATCCCGTTCGAGATCCCGTTCGCCGAGGGCCACATTCCCGACGCGCAGTCCTTCCACGACAACCTGCCGCTGGTCGCGTTCTCGGCCATCGGGCAGGCGAGCGTGGGCGCGAACCCCCTGCAGATGGCCCTGGTCGCGTCCGCGATCGCGAACCACGGCGTGGAGATGGTCCCGCACCTGGTGCGTGAGGTCCGCGACCAGTCCGGCCGCGTGGTCGAACGGGTCAGCCCGGAGGAGTACGGGCAGCCCATCTCCCCGGAGACGGCCGCCGAGATGACGCAGATGATGGTGAACGTCGTGCGGTCCGGCACGGGCACGGCGGCGCAGATCCCGGGGATCGAGGTCGCCGGCAAGACGGGGACCGCGCAGCATCCCGGCGGGAACCCCGACGCGTGGTTCGTCTGCTTCGCGCCGGCGGCGCGGCCCAAGCTTGCCGTCGCGGTCCTGGTGCTGGACGGCGGCAGCCTGGGCAGCGAGGCGACCGGCGGCGCCGTCGCCGCCCCGATCGCCAAGGCCGTCCTGGAAGCGTACCTGCAGCGATGAGGCCCGAACGGGGAAGAAACCAAGTCATGAGCGCGCCACATGCCTCCGAGACGGCCGTCACGCTCGCCGGCCGGTACGCACTGCTACGGCGGATCGCGTGGGGCGGCATGGGCGTCGTCTGGGAAGCGACCGACACCGTCCTGGAGCGTCCGGTTGCCATCAAGGTCCTGTCGCCCGCGCTCGCCGGCGACGAGCGGTTCCTCGAACGCTTCCGCCGTGAGGCGCGCGCGGCCGCGGCCCTGACCCACCCGAACGTCGCGCAGGTCTACGACTACGGGGAGGACGGCCGCACGCGGTTCATCGTCATGGAGCTGCTACGGGGAGAGACGCTCGCCGCGCGCCTCGGCCGCGAGGGGCGCCTCCCGCCCGCGGAGGCTGCGAGCATCGGCGCCCAGACCGCCGACGCGCTGGAGGCCGCCCACGGCGCGCCGGTCGTGCCTGGAGGTACATCGGTGGCAGAGACCAGAGTGCTCGGGGACCGCTATGAGATCAAATCCCTGCTGGGCACCGGCGGGATGGCCTCGGTCTACCTGGGCACCGACCGCGTGCTGGACCGCCCCGTCGCCGTGAAGGTCCTCTCCCGCCAGTTCGCGAGCGACGCCACGTTCGTCGAGCGGTTCCGCCGCGAGGCCCAGGCGGCCGCCGCGCTGAACCACCCCAACGTGGTGAGCGTCTTCGACACGGGCTCGGACGGCGACATCCAGTACATCGTCATGGAGTACGTGCAGGGCCGGAGCCTCTCGGACATCATCCGGGACGAGGGGCCGCTGCTTCCCGAGCGCGCCGCGGAGATCGCCGAGGGTGTCGCCGCCGGCTTGTCGTTCGCGCACCGCGCCGGGCTGGTGCACCGGGACATCAAACCCGCGAACGTGATGATCACGCCGACCGGCGACGTGAAGGTCATGGACTTCGGGATCGCGCGGGCACAGGCGGCGGACTCGCTGACGCGGACCGAGTCGGTCCTGGGCACGGCGACGTACTTCTCGCCCGAGCAGGCGAAGGGCGAGGGCGTGGACGCGCGCTCGGACATCTACGCGCTGGGCTGCGTGCTGAACGAGATGCTCACGGGGCGCCCGCCGTTCGGGGGCGACACCGCGGTGACCGTCGCGATGAAGCACGTGCGCGACGAGCCGGACCCGCCGTCGCTGACCAACCCCGACGTGCCCCCGCCGCTCGACGCGATCGTCCTCAAGTGCCTGGCGAAGAACCCGGAGAACCGCTACCAGACCGCGGAGGAGCTGGCGGCCGACCTGTCGCGGTTCCGCGCCGGCCGGCCGGTGACCGCGACGCCGGTGATGGCGGCGGCGGCGACCACGCAGGTCGTCCCGCGTGGCGGACGGCACGCAGGTCATGACGGCGACGAGGGACGAGGACTCCGGCCGGGCCTGGAGGATCGCGCTCATCGTCGGCGCGATCGTCCTGGTGATGGGCCTGATCGCCTGGTTCCTGATCAGCTCCCTGTCGCCGTCGGCGGCGACGGTGCAGGTGCCCGACATCACCGGCCAGCGGGCGTCGGCCGCGTGCGACCAGATCGTGGCGCAGCACCTGAAGTGCGACAGCACGCAGAGGGAGACCAGCGACACCGTCCCGAAGAACTTCGTCATCTCCTACGACCCGACCGGCACCGTCCCGGAGGGAACGACGATCCATCTGGTCGTCTCGGCGGGGAAGAAGCAGGTCTTCGTGCCGAACGTCGTCTGCCTGACCTTCTCGGAGGCGCAGAACGAGCTGCAGGCGGCCGGGTTCACCGTGGTGCGGGGAGGGACCGCCCCCAACGCCTCCTGCAACACCCCCGGCATGGTGGCGAAGCAGGATCCGGCGTCGCCGAGCGGCCAGACCAAGGCGCCCGAGGGCTCCGTCGTTCGCCTGTTCACCGTGCCGCAGGCGACCACGCCTCCGCCGACCACGCCGCCGACGACGCCTCCGACCACGCCACCGACGACGCCTCCGACGACGCCTCCGAGCTCGGCGCCGCCCACGTAGACTTGGCGGCGTGGAGACCGTCGAACAGGCGAGCCGGCTCTCGACGAAGCCCATTCCCGCCCGTGACCGGCTGATCTTCGCGCTCGACGTCCCGGACGCCGACCGCGCGGCCGCCCTGGTCGACGCGCTCGGCGACGCGGTCACCTTCTACAAGGTGGGGCTCGAGCTGATCCTGTCGCGGGACTTCGTCCGTGTGATCGACCTGCTGAAGGAGCGCGACAAGCGTCTGTTCGTGGACGGGAAGCTGCACGACGTGCCGCAGACGGTCGGCGCGGCAGTGCGCCAGCTCGCGGGCTTCGGTGCGACGTACACGACCGTGCACGGGACGGGGCGCGCGATGCTCCAGATGGCGTGCCGGGCGCGCGACGAGGCCGGCACCGGCCTGCGCATCCTGGCCGTGAGCGTCCTGACGAGCCTCGACGCACGGGACCTTCGGGATGAAGGTCATGGGGCGGACGTGACGGTGGGCGAGCTCGTGGTGGACCGGGCCGCATGCGCCCTTCGCGCCGGCTGCGACGGCATCGTCGCCTCGGGCCGGGAGGTGCGCGCGCTACGCGAAGCGCTCGGAGACGACTTCGTGATCGTCTGCCCCGGCATCCGGCCGGTGGACCGCGACGACGACCAGAAGCGCGTCGTCACGCCCGAGATGGCGCTGCTCGCCGGCGCCGACCACATCGTGGTGGGGCGGCCGATTCGCGACGCGGCCGACCCCCGCGCAGCCGCGGAAGCCATCCAGGACACGATCCGCTCGCTGGTCGACGCCGCCCGAACCTGACCGTACCCGCCCGGACGAGGGCGTCGGCGACCCGTGATACGTTCCGTGCAGATGCTCGACGCCGTCCACGAGGAGTTCACCCCGGAGGAACGCGAGGCGCTCGCTCCGTTCTTCACCGACCTCGACGGGCCCGTCTTCTGCGTCGTGAACCTCCCCGAGGTGGTGAAGGGCGCCCTGTTCGCGCGCTACTCCCGCACGTCGAAGACGCTCCGGCGGCTGTTCCTGGACGAGTTCCTCGGCGAGGGAGCGGGCGACCTGGCGCGCGCGACGGCCGGGCTGTCGGCCGCGGACGTCGGCGTCGAGCGGGCCGAGCGGCTGTACGAGCGTGTGTTCTCGGAGTACGGCGACGACTCGGTGGCGCAGCTCGGCGGCGTGCACCTCGCCGCCGAGCAGGCCTCGCAGATCCTGACGAAGGTGCTCGAGCGGGGCCGCCTGGCCGCGTACCTGGAGCAGTCCACGCGCTACGTCCCCTACGACGACCGGCCGGGCGGGCGCTACCGCTACCACGTGCCGCCGGAGGCCGACCGGGCCGGCCTGGGCGACCGGTTCCGCGAAACGTGCGACCTCGCATTCGACACGTACGCCCGCTGGCTCGGCCCGTTGCAGGACTTCTTCCGCGAACGCTTCCCGAAGGACCCTGCCGACTCGGACGGCGTGTACCGCGCGACCATCCGGGCGAAGGCCTGCGACACGCTGCGCGGGCTGCTGCCGGCGGCCGCCCGCACGCACGTCGGCATGTACGCGACCGCGCAGTCCTACGAGAGCCTGCTGCTCCGCATGCGCGCGCATCCGCTGGAGGAGGTCCGCGCGTACGGCGACGCGATGCTGACCGAGCTGCGCAAGGTGATCCCGGCCTTCCTGACCCGCGTGGACAAGCCGGACCGCGGCGGGGCGTGGAGCGAGTACCTGGCGGCCACCCGGGAGGCGACCGGCGGATGCCACGGCCAAGGCGCTCGCCGGGCTGGCCGTGGAGGAGCCCGAGCCGGAGGGCGAGGACGTGTCCCTGGTCTGGTTCGACCCGGAGGGCGAGACGAAGGTCGTCGCGGCGGCGATGTACCCGCACGCGACCCTGTCCCAGAGCCGCCTGCTGGAGGCGGCCCGCGCGATGTCAGGGGACGAGCGATCGGCCGTCCTGCGCGCCGCCGTCGGCGACCGGACGAACCGCCGGCACCGGCCCGGCCGCGCGTTCGAAGCGACGTCGTACCGGTTCGACGTCCTCTGCGACTACGGCGCCTTCCGCGACCTCCAGCGCCACCGCCTGCTCACGGTCGAATGGCAGCGTCTGACGCCCGAGCACGGCGCTTCGACGCCGGAGGAGATCCGGGACCTGGGCGCCGCCGCCGACTGGGACGGGGCGCTCGACGCCTCGCGCGGCCTGTGGGACGCCCTGGGGTCGGCGTGCGGGCCCGACGTCGCGCAGTACGCCGTGGCCATGGCGTTCCGCGTGCGCTTCGTGATGGACATGAGCGCACGCGAGGCGCTGCACCTGATCGAGCTGCGGAGCTCGCCGCAGGGACATCCCGCCTACCGGCGGGTGGCCTGGCGCATGCACGACCTCATCCGCGACGCCGCCGGCCACCGGGCCATCGCCGACGCCATGACGTTCGTGGATCGGACCGACGTGGACCTCGAGCGCCTGGAGGCCGAACGCCGGAGCGAGGCCCGTCGCGAGGCATCCCGATCCGCCGAACGACCAGCATCGGACGCTGCGCGAATGTAGCCCTTCGCCCGATGCGGCCGAGCGGCCCCTTCGGCCATTCTCTTGCCCATGTCCATCCGTGGCGTGGAGTCCGTCGGCGGCGCGTTCATCATCGAATTCGCAGGTCACCGGTCGTACCGGCTCCTGGGCGAGCTCGCCGGCGACAACGTGACGCTGTTCAACGAGATCATCGGCCCGGCCGCCGAGGAGGTCGGCGACGTGGTCCTCAAGGTCTCGGACCTGGAGGCGCTGGACAGCTCGGGGAGTCGCGCGATCCAACGGGTCGCGGGCCGTCTGGCGGGCAAGGGCATGCTGCGGGTGGAGCACCCGAGCGACCGCGTCGCGCTGGTCCTGGACCTGATGGGCGCCGAGGACGACGGTGTCATGATCATCCTCCCGGACGACCCGATCCAGGCGCCCGGCCTCCTGCCGGACGCGTCGGCCGCCGATTCGACGTCGGCGCCCGCCGGGGCCTGAGCGCCACCGGGCTGCGACGTTCTGGTCCTGATCGAACCCCCCGATACCCGTTCCCTCGGCCTTCTGAGAGAATCGCGGCCGTGTCCGAACGACCCCAACCGCCCGCATGGGAGCTGCGCTTTCGCGCGCCCGACCTCGATCTCCCCACGTGGTCGCGCCACGCTCCCGACCGGCTCGCCGTCGCCACGAACGAGAGCGGGTCGTGGCAGGTGCATGCATGGGACCGGTCGGCGGGCGTCCGGCGACGACTGACGGACGTCCCCATCGGCATCCTGCCGAGCGACGAGGACATCGACAGCACCTACCTGCCGACGCCCGACGGGACGCGCCTGATCTGGTTCGAGGACCCGCGCGGGGACGAGACCGCACGCTGGATGGTCCGACCGTTCGACGGCTCCTTCGACGACGGCACCTCCGCGGAGCCTCTCCTCCCCGGTGTGCCCGCGGCCTGGACCACGGGGATCGCGGTCGGCGACTCCGTCGTGGCCGTCGGCACCGGGAGGGACAGCGGCTTCGACATCTTCGTCTCGGTGGACGGCGGCCCGGCCCGGAGCATCCACCACCACGCCGAGCTCCAGGGAGTCGCCGGCCTCTCGCGCGACGAATCGCTGCTCGCGGTCGAGCACGCGGAGCACGGCGACAGCATGCACTTCGCGCTGCGGGTCCTCCGACCCGACGGAGCGACCGTCGCCGACCTGTGGGACGGCCCGGGGCTCGGCCTCCACGCGGCCGCGTGGTCCCCGGTGGCCGGCGACCAACGCCTCGCCATCGTGCACGAGCGCGGCGGCCGGCACCGCCCGGCCATGTGGGACCCGACAACGGGCGGGCGCTCGGACATCGACATCGACCTACCGGGGGACGTCGAGGTGCTGGACTGGTGGCCCGACGGCTCCGCCCTCCTGCTGCTGCACGAGCACGACGGGCGGTCGCACCTGTACCGCCTCACCGTTCCCGGACACGAGCTGTCCCGCATCGAGCACCCTGCCGGGACGATCTCCGCCGCGCGGGTCCGGCCCGACGGCGCCGTGTGGTACCGCCACGCCGCCGGTGACCGCGCTCCCGAGGTCCGGACGACCGACGGCGACGCCCCGCTCTTGTCGCTGGACGGACCGGTCGCTCCGCCGGGACGGGCGTTCGTGTCGTGGTCGTTCACGAATCCGAACGGCGATCGCGTGCACGGCTTCTACGTCACGCCGGCGGGCGACGGACCCTTCCCCATCGTGATGGACGTCCACGGAGGCCCGACGTGGGCCTACGCCGACGACTTCCGCCCGAGCGTGCAGGCGTGGGTGGACCACGGGTTCGCGGTCGCGATGGTCAACTACCGGGGATCGACCGGGTACGGCAAGGATTTCCGGGACGCGCTCATCGGCAACCCGGGATTCCCCGAGACCGAGGACGTGCTCGCTGGGCTGGACGACCTCATCGAGAAGGGCATTGCCGACTCCGACCGTGCGGTGGTGGCCGGGAACTCCTGGGGCGGGTACACCACGCTGATGTCGCTGGGGCTTCATCCCGATCGCTATGCGCTCGGGCTCGCCGGGGTCCCGGTCGCCGACTATCCGGCGGCCTACGAGGACGAGTCGGAGGTGCTGCGCGCGTACGACCGGACGCTGTTCGGCGGCGGGTACGAGGACATCCCCGACCTCTACATCGAGCGGTCGCCGATGACCTACATCGCAGGTGTCCGCGCGCCCGTGCTGATCCTGGCGGGCGACAATGACTCGCGCTGCCCCATCCGGCAGATCCTCAACTACTGCGACCGGCTGACCGAGCTCGGTCGCGAGTTCGAGCTGTACCGCTTCGAAGCCGGCCACGGATCGATGGTGATCGACGAACAGATCCGCCAGATGCGGCTTCGCCTGAACTACACCCTGGCGCGGATCGACGCCGGTGCTCCGGTGGCGGGCGAGCGCGCATGACGGCCGCTCTCGCGCAGCTCTCCCTGCTCCCCGCCGACCGGCAGTCGGTCATCATCCTGGCCTTCTGGACCCTGGTGGGGGCCGGCGTGGTCGTCTCCGTCGGCGCCTGGATCCTCCTGCGGCGGGAGTCCCGCGCCGCGAGGCCTCGCGGGAGTGAGCCCGTGAACGAGCCACCCGAAACGGAGTCGCCAGAAACGGAGCCTCCCCACACGAAGCCGGCCGAGACGAAGCCGGCCGAGACGAAGCCGGCCGAGACGGAGCCGGCCGAGGCCGGTCCGACCCCGGTCTAAGCGGCCGGACCGCGCGTCGCGGCCTTGGCCCGCTCGCGCTCCTCCGCCACCAGCACCCGGCGCAGCACCTTCCCGATCATCGTCTCGGGCAGCGAGTTCCGGAACTCGATCTGCTTGGGGACCCGGTACCGCGACAGCCCGTGCTCGGGATCGCCGGCGAAGTCGATGATGTCCTTCGCGGTGACCGTCACGCCCGGCTCCTCCCCCTCGCGCAGGACGATGAATGCCTTCACGGCCTCGCCGGTGCGCTCGTCGGGGACCCCGATGACCGAGACCTGGAGCACCTTCGGGTGGCGGTGCAGCACGTCCTCGACCTCCGTGGGGTACACGTTGAACCCGGACACGATGATCATGTCCTTCATCCGGTCGACGATGGAGAAGTAGCCCTCCTCGTCCATGACGGCGACGTCCCCGCTGAGGAGCCACGGGCGCCCTTCGGAGTCGTGCTTCAGCATCAGCTCGGTTTCCTCGGGCCGGTTCCAGTACCCCTTCATCACCTGCGGGCCGGCGATGACCATCTGCCCCGGCTCGCCGGGAGCCACCTCCACGGTCCAGTCGCTCAGCTCGACCACGCGGCAGTCGGTATCGGTGATCGGCAGGCCGATGGTGCCGGGCCGGCGCGTGCCGAGGACGGGGTTGGCGTGCGTCACGGGCGACGTCTCGGTGAGGCCGTACCCCTCGACCAGGTTGCCGCCGGTGATGCGCTCGAACTTCTCCGCCACGGCCGCCGGCAGCGGCGCCGCCCCGCAGAGGCAGGCGGTGATCGAGCGCAGGTCGTACTTCGGCGTCTCCTTCGACTCGTTGATCGAGACGTAGAGGCGAGGAACGCCCGGGAAGAGCGTGGGCTTCTCCTTCTGCACCGTCTTCAGGACGCGTTTCAGCTCGAAGCGCGGCACCAGGACCAGCTTCGCGCCCAGCATGATCCCCAGGTTCATGCAGACGGTCATCCCGTACGAATGGAAGAACGGCAGCACGCACATCACCGACTCGCCGCCGTCGCGGAGCCCGGGGAACCACGCCGTGGACTGCATGGCGTTTCGGACCAGGTTCGCGTGGGTGAGCATCGCGCCCTTCGCCAGGCCCGTCGTCCCTCCCGTGTACACCAGTGCCGCGAGGTCGTTCGCCGATTCGATCTCCGCCGGCGGGACCGCCGGGAGGTCCTCTCGCATGAGCTTCTCCCACCACACGACGTCGGCGTCGCGGGGGACCGGCGGCCACGGCTCCTGGTGCTTCTTCGCGTCCCGTTTCAGCTCGATCGGAGCCAGTCGCGACAGGAAGAACGGCATCGCGCCCGTGAGCTTCGTGACGACGACCGTCCGCAGCGGCGTCTGGTCGCGGATGGGGCCGACGGCGTGGTACAGCGTGTCCAGCACCACGCACACCTCTGCGCCGCAGTCGTTCAGCTGGTGGATCATCTCGCGCTTCGGTGTAGAGCGGATTGGTGCCGACGAACAGGGCGCCGATCCGCGCGCAGGCGTAGGCGGCCACGACGTACTGCGGACAGTTGGGGAGCACGAGTGCGACCCGGTCTCCCTTCTTGACTCCCAGGGAGGTCAGCGCCCGGCTGAACTGGTCAACCTGCTTGACCAGTTTGGCGTACGTCGTCTTCTTGCCGAAGAAGGAGGTCGCCACGTTCCCGGGGTGGCGGGCGGCAGCCTCTTCCAGGAGCGAATGCAGCGGCCGGTCCGGATAGGGCGCCAGGGTCTCCGGAACTCCTTCCGGATAGCTCTTCAGCCACGGCCGTTCGGTCACGGAACCGCCTCCCCCGGCCCGAACCTCCTTCGGGCCCCGGCCATTATGCGCCCCGTTCCCGTCGGGGGCCGGGACGAGAAGGGCCGGCGTCTGAAGACGCCGGCCCTCATCGTCGTGCTCTGTTCAGTCCGCTACGGGCAGGGATTCTTCAGGTTCACGTGCGCGAAGTTCTCCGCCGCGACGAAGCCGCCGCCGAAGTCCGTGTACTCCAGCGGGCCCCACCCCTTCACCGGTCCGCCGTAGTTCTTGTACCCCGGGATGTTGTTCGACAGCGTCCACTGGCACGAAGGGACGCTGAGGTGGAACCAGGGGTAGAACTTGGCGCCCTCGGGCGGGTTGGTGCAGCCCTCGCCGGTGACGGGGTTGCAGGTGGATTCCACCGCGGGCATGTCCGTCTCGAACTGGATCTTGTTGAAGGACTGCTGCTCGCCGCTCGGGCTCGTGCTGACCGGCGAGTGGACCAGCATCGGCGTCGGGAAGTTCGGCGACCCGTTCGGCCAGTCCTTGTGGTACGGATAGCCGTCGAAATCGTCGTCGGTCCCGAGGCAGCCCGGGATGGTCGGCCCGTCGAAGCAGAACGCGTCGTCGCTGTCGCCGTCCTTCTTCTCGAAGTGGCCGATCTCCATCTGATACGCGACGTTCCACGTGTGCGCGGTCCACCCGGCCCACGTCATCGGCTGGTTCTGCGCCGTCGAGATGTGCGTGTACGTGTGGGATGTGGCGTACATCGGGTGGAACGCGTACGGCGAACCGATGCAGCTGTGCCCCACCGGGTCCCAGTTGATGTGGCGGAACCCGTTGGCGACGCTCGCGGTCATCGTCCCCGTCTGGGCGGTCGTGAGGTCGTTGATCGTTGTCACGAACCCCTTGGCAGTGTCGTGCATCTCGATGTGCAGGCGGTCGCCCCGGTTCATCAACAGGACGTCGGGCGTCGGGGTGAACGTCGACTGATCCGCCTGGTCCGGCCCCGGGGGCCCGACGGGCTTGCCGTCGTGCGTCAGGAACGCGAAGTTCACCGGCTCGGCGCAGTTCAGGTTCTGGTTGGAGAAATCGAAGTTGAACTGCAGGCTGTCGATCGTCATCGCCGAGCACCAGTGGTTCCGGTCGCACGAGATCTTGTGCAGGAACGGCCGCGGACTGTAGCCCGGCGGGTACAGCTGGAGCTCCATGTAGGCGGCGCCGGCGTGGTCCGGGGCCGGTGGCACCTGAATGTTCTTGTCGCTGTCCCGCGGACAGGGGGCCCCACCCTCCGGCCAGCTCTGCGTGTCGCACATGACCAGGCCGAACCACGGCGCGATCGAAAGCTGGAACGTCCACACCGGTCCCTTGTACGAGCCGTTCGGCTTCGCGGCCGGCTCCCTGGGGAGCGTGACGTCGTAGCTCATCGCGTTCCCCGAACCGGACTTGTTCGACAGGAACTGGATCCCCGGCTCGTCGTGGCCGACGTAGTGCCCGTTGTCCTCGGCACGTTCGTCGCCGATCCCGTGGAAATCGACGCACTGCAGGTATGTGACGGGCCTCTGGACGTTGCTGTAGCCGTTGCAGTCCAGTTCGCCCTTGCGCTTCGCATGCCACGCCGCCTTCGACGGCTTGGCCGTCACCGGCCCGGCGGCGATCAAGGCGCCGAGCAGCGCGAGCCCGGCGAGGAGCACGATCCCGCGTCTCATCCGATTCCCCCTTCCGTGACCGGCCGAGACGGACGGTCCCCCCGCCCCGGCGGTCACGAGCCGGAGCGGCGTGCGGGTGGGGCCGTCTGCACGGAGGGAGCGCCCGGCCTGGATGGGTGGGCGCACCCCACCGATTGATACTTACGCCCCGTACCCGGGTCCGGATTGCGGCGAGGAATGATTCGGGGGGGCCCGGGTGGACGATCCCGGTGGGGGGCCTTAGCCTCGGCCCCGCATGAGCGACTTCCTCGACGAGGTGCGGCGGGCGGCCGAGACCGCGCTTCCTCAGGTGGACGGGGAGGTCGCCGTCGCCGGCCTGCGGGAGCCGGTCGAGGTCGTCCGCGACGGCTGGGGCGTCCCCCACATCCGCGCCGCGAACCGCCACGACCTCTTCTTCGCCCAGGGATACGTCCAGGCGTCGGAGCGTCTGTTCCAGATGGAGCTCGTCTACCGCCTGGGGACCGGACGCCTGTCCGAGGTCTTCGGCGACCTGAGCCTGCCGATGGACCGCTTCGTGCGCACCGCCGGCTGGAACCGAGCGGGGCGCCGCATCGCCGAGCGGAGCGACGACCTCTCCCGCGAGATCGTGACCTCGTTCCTCTCCGGAGCCCAGGCGTGGCTGGCAGAGATGCCGGCCCCGCCGGTCGAGTACGGGATCCTCGGCGGCCTGCAGCCGTGGCTCCCCACCCCGAACGAGCACGACGCCGTCGCCGCAGCGGTCGTGTTCATGGCGTGGTCGCTGTCGGGGAACTGGGACACGGAGCTGCTGCGCGTGGAGATCGCCGAGCGTCTCGGGTGGGAGGCGCTGCTCGACCTGTTCCCCGGCCTGCCGGACGAGGCCGGTCCTGTGGTGGCCGGGAAACATGGCGGAACGAACCGCGCCGCCGCGCTCGCGCTGCTGCGACAGGCGCCCGACCTCCCGAAGGGGCAGGGCTCCAACAACTGGGTCGTGAGCGGCTCGCGGAGCGAGACGGGGAAGCCACTGCTGGCCAACGACCCCCACCTGCTGGCGCAGCTGCCGTCCATCTGGATCGAGATGCACCTGACCGCGCCGGGCATCGACGTCGCCGGCGTGTCGCTCCCGTTCGCTCCCGGCATCACGATCGGCCACAACGAGCGCATCGCCTGGGGGTTCACGAACGTCGGTGGCGACACGCAGGACCTCTACCTCGAGCGGCTGAACGACGAGGGAACCGCGGCGCTGTTCGGGGACGCGTGGGAGCCGCTCACGACGTTCGACGAAGAGATCGTCGTGCGCGGCCGGGACGAGCCGGACCTCGTGCGCGCGCGCGAGACGAGGCACGGCCCCATCCTCGACTCCTATCTCCTCGGGACGCGCGACGCCTTCGTCGTCGAGGGCGGGATCGCCGAGACGTACGCCCTTCGGTTCGTCGGGCTGGAGGAGGGCATCCAGCCATCCACCAGCTGGGCCCTCAACACGGCCGGATCGTGGGACGAGTTCCGTGAGGCGCTCCGCACCTGGCACTGCCCCGGGCAGAACGCGGTGTACGCGGACGTCGACGGCCACATCGGCTACCAGTGCACGGGGCTGCACCCGGTCCGGCCGTCCGGCGACGGCACCGTCCCGGTCCCCGGCTGGACCGGCGAGCACGAATGGACGGGGTGGGTTCCCTACGACGAGCTGCCGTGGGCGTTCGACCCCGAGGACGGCTTCTTGGTGACGGCGAACAACCGCCCGCACGACGATTCGTACCCGTGGCTGCTCGGCAAGGACTTCCTGCCCGCCCACCGCGCGCGGCGCATCGCCCAGCGGATCACCGAGCGGGCAGCGCACGACGCGGACAGCCTGGCCGGCATCCAGATGGACACCGTCTCGCTGCCGGCACGGGAGCTGCTGCCGTTGCTGCTCCGGACGGAACCGGAGACCGATCGGCAGCGCGACGCGGTCGCCCGTCTCTCGGCCTGGGACGGCGATCTCGCGGCCGAATCATCGGCGGCGGCCCTCTACCAGGTATGGAACGTCAAGATCGCCGAGGCCGTTCTGGTGCCAATGCTCGGCGAGGACCTCTACAGGCACTACCACTCGCTGCGGCAGTGGACGAACGCGTTCCAGTTCCAGTCGCTGCCGAACCTGCTGCGGATGCCCACCGCGCGATGGTTCGGCGAGGACGGCACCGCCGGGCGCGACCGGGTCCTGCGGAGCGCCCTCGACGCGGCGCTCGACGAGCTGAGCGCCACGCTCGGCGACGACCCCGGCGCGTGGCGCTGGGGCGACCTGCACCGCATTCGCCTCGCCGGAACGCTCGCGCGCATCCCCGGCCTGGAGGAGCTGTTCACGGGCGGCGAGGGGCCCATGGGCGGCGACGAACAAACCGTCCTGCAGGGGATGTACTCGATCGGCGAGGGCTACGGCGTCTCCGTCGTGCCGTCCTGGCGGATGGTGGTCGACCTGGGCGACCTCGACCGCTCGCTTGGGGTCAACACGCTCGGCCAGTCGGGGAACCCGGCCTCGCCGCACTTCCGCGACCAGTTCCCCCTGTGGCTGGAGGGGAAACTCCACCCGATGCCGTTCACCCGCGCGGCCGTCGACGCGGCGGCCGCGGCGACGCTCCGCCTGATGCCCCGCTGATAGCATTCCCGGGCCATGCCGAGGTCGAAGTCCAAGCGGCGCCGCTACCAGCCGCCTCCCAAGAAGAAGCACAAGCCGAGCCCGCCCTGGTACGGCGCGCTCATCCTGATCTGCTTCGGGCTCGGCGTCGCGCTGATCGTCCTCAACTACCTCAGCCTCGTTCCGTTCACCACGATGGACCCGTCCAACTGGTTCCTGTTCGGCGGGCTGGGCGGCATCGCCGTCGGGTTCATCCTGGCCACCCAGTGGCACTGACCGGCTCACCGGGCTAGCTGGTCGCATCCTCCCGGGGACGGCGGACGAGCGTCATCGGCTCGCCACAGTGGCGCGGCACCTGTATCTCGCCGATGCGCGTGACCTGATACTCGGTTCCGCACTCGGAGCAGACGAAGAACACGTCCAGGTTGGCGACGTCCTCCGGCTCGAGGCGCTCGGTCGGCCGCGCTCCGGAGAGGCCCCGCAGGAACGAGACGCCCGCGAACAGAATCACCAGGAAGAAGACGACGGCTCCGAGCCACATGACCCACGTCGAGATGGCGAGCACACGGCCAGCCTACGGGGTGACGCGAGATCGGGGGGATACCCTGGCGCCGTGATCCCCGCCGGCCCCGCGCCCGCCCACGACTCGATCGGCGACGCCGTGCGCGCCCACTTGCCGATGGTGGCGACCGGCGCCGTGGCATTCATCGCCTTCGACGGCGCCGCGGCGCTCCGCGGCGACGCGAGCGCGGCCTCCTACACCCTGGTGATGGCGATCCTGTTCGTGAGCGTGGCGGCGGCGGACCGGTGGGTCGGCTTCACCACGCCGCTGCTCTGGTGCATGGTTGCCTGGGCGACGCTGCACCTGGCGGGCGGGCTGGTGGTCACGGGGTCGCATCGGGTGCTGTACAACCAGCCACTCGGCGTTCCCGGGATCCACTACGACCGTCTGGTGCATGCGTTCGGGTTCGGCACGGCCACGGTCGCATGCTGGCAGGCAGTGCGGCGCTACCCGCCGGCCCCGGTCCCCACTGCCGGGCTGGTGATCCTTGCGGCGCTGGCGGGCCTCGGGCTCGGCGCGCTCAACGAGACGGTGGAGTTCCTGATCACGCGGGTGCAGTCCTCGACGAGCATCGGCGGCTACACGAACACGGGGTTCGACCTGATCTCGAACACGATCGGAGCGGCGATCGCAGCCGCGTGGATCTACCGGCAGGGACGGCGAACGGTCGAACCGGCCACTACCCCAGCCGTTCGATGATCGTCGCGTTCGCCATGCCGCCGCCCTCGCACATGGTCTGCAGGCCGTAGCGGCCGCCCCGGCGTTCCAGCTCGTGCAGCATGGTGGTCAGCAGCTTCACGCCGGTCGCCCCCAGCGGATGCCCGACCGCGATCGCGCCGCCGTTCGGGTTCACGTGCTCCTCGAACCACTCGTCGCCGACGCCCAGCTCCTTCTTCCACGCCAGGACCACCGATGCGAAGGCCTCGTTGATCTCCACGACGTCGATGTCGCCGAGCGTCAGCCTCGGCGCGCTCCAGGACGCGGCGGGTTCGCCGGGATCGGCGCCGTCAGCATGAGGATCGGCGAGTCGCCGGCCAGCGCGAACGAGACGAACCGCGCCCGCACCGGCAGCCCCATCGACTCGGCAACGCTCGCGGTCCGCGATCAGCACGGCGCCCGCGCCGTCGGAGATCTGCGACGAGTTGCCTGCCGTCACGGTCCAGTGCAGCTCGCCGGGGAACATCTCCTCCCAGACCGGGGCCTGGAACGCGGGCGCCAGGTCGCGCATCCTGTCCCGGTCGGGCTCCATACGGATGCCCTCGTCGACGTCCAGCAGGCGCTCCTCGCCCTCGACCGTCACCTTCAGGGGCGCGATCTCGCGGCGGAAGCGACCCTCGCGCGTCGCGGCCGCGGCGCGTAAGTGCGACCGGAACCCGAAGTCGTCGCTCTCCTCTCGCGAGAGCCCCCACTTCGTCGCGATCAGGTCGGCGGAGATGCCCTGCGGAACGAGCTTGCCCTCGTAGCGCGCGAGCAACTGCTCACCCCAGGGAAGCTGCCCGGCCATCGACGACCCCATCGGCACCCGCGTCATGCTCTCGACCCCGGAGGCAACGACCAGGTCGTAGGCCCCGGCGATGACCCCCTGGGCGGCGAAGTGGACGGCCTGCTGCGACGACCCGCACTGCCGGTCGATCGTGGTCCCCGGGATGTCCTCGGGGAAGCCCGCGGCGAGCCAGGCATTGCGGCCGATATTGATGGACTGCTCGCCGACCTGGCTCACGCATCCGGTGATGTGGTCCTCGACCCTGCCGGGATCGACGCCCGTTCGCTCCATGAGCTCCCGGAGGATGGCGGCCAGCAGATCGACCGGGTGGATGCCGGACAGCGAGCCGTTCCGCTTGCCGATCGGTGTCCGAACCGCCCCGACGACCACCGCTTCCCGGGTGGAGCCCATCGCCGCGGTCCGACTACTTGGGCCGGCTGAGGGCGGCGGCCATCGCGATGAGTCCCAGCACGATCGGGATGCCCAGGGTGACGAGCAGGATGATCTTGCTGTCCGTGATGAGAGCGATCATGCGGACCAGCATACCGAGCCGCCCCCCGGAGCGCGGGCGGTCAGCAGTACCGCAGGATCACCGGGTTGGGCGAGGCGGAGCCGACGGCCCACAGCGCATGGCTTCCCGGCACCGTCGTGACGTCGTTCAGGATGCCGTCCACCAGCGGCTGGAACACCACGCTCCACTTCCGGCCGTTCCACTTCATCATCAGCGGGTACTTGAAGTTGCGCGTCCCCACCGCCCACGCCTTCGTCGCCGAGAGCGCGGCCACGGCCCGCAGCTCGGCCGACCGGTTCAGTCGGGGCGCGGGGCTCGGCTTCCACTCCGCCCCATCCCAATGCAGGATCAAGGGCTGCAGGGACGCGAGCCGCTTGCCGGGCCTGTCGCCCACGGCCCACGCGTCCGACGAATTCCGAATCGTGATGCCGAACAGCGCCCGCGGCGGCACGTCGCTCGTCTGCCACGACTTGCCGATGCGCTCCGCGAGCAGCGCGTGGTCGCTGCCGAACGGGTTCGTGCCGACAGCCCAGACGTCACCGAAGCGGACCGCCACGTCGCTCAGCGATTCTCCCGGAGGAGCGAGCCGCGAGGTCCACCGCCGGCCGTTCCAGTGCCCGACGAACGGAACCGAGATTCCCTTGTAGCCGACCGCCCAGACGTTGTCCGATGACCCGGCGGCGACGCCCATCAGCTCGTCTCGGTCCGAGTGTGCGTTCGGCGGCTTGACGATCGTCCAGGACGTCCCGTCCCAGTGCTCCGTCAGCGAGTGGACGGCCCCGCTCGCGGTCGAGATCTCGGTCCCGACCGCCCACGCGTCGTCGTGCGAGATCGCCACGACGTCGCGCAGGAGCCGAATGTGCCGGCCATCCACGGGCGTCTTGACCTCGTGCCAAGCCGTGCCGTCCCAGTGCTCGGCCAGCGGCCGGGCGCGGGCGGGCGTCTGCACCGACCCGACCGCCCACGCGTCGGTGGGCGAGAGCGCGGACACGCCCTGGAGCGTTCCGGTCGTGCCATGCGGCACGTGGTTGCGAATGACCGACCAGTGACACACCGCCTGTGCCGGCGCCGCGACTCCAACGACCAGGCCCATGGCGAGCACGGACACGGCCAGAAGCACTGCGCCGGACCTCGCTGAAGAGATCCGTACGGACATGTGAGGCATCCTCCCAACCGCCGGAGAGCGACATCCCCCTGACGTCGCTCTGGGGAACCGGGGGTCGCAGTTTCACCCATGACAAACGGGCGGTCAAATTCCCTAACCGACTGTTCAGGAATCGGGCTCCGGCCGCCAGGGAGGCGTGCGCGGCGGGTCGAAGCGGGCGGGCAGGTCCTCGCCATCGATTGCAGCGAAGGCGATTCCGACCCAGTCGCCGGCCCGGCGAAGCGGCGTCGGCAGCGCGTCCCGCGCGAACCACCCGACGTCCAGCGTCTCCAGCGGGTGCCCGCGCAGCTCGCCCCCGGTCTGCCGGCAGTGGAAGACCAGGCTGTAGAAGGGAATGGAGGAGAACCCGAGGCGCATCGCGTCGACCACGGCGATCAGCCGAACCGGCTCGGCTTCGATGCCCGTCTCTTCGAGCACCTCCTTGACCGCCACCTCGGACGGGCTGTAGCCCGTGTCGGCCCACCCGACGGGATAGAACCACTCCCCCGTGTCGGACCGCTGCCCCAGGAGGATCTCGCCCCGGTCGTTCCCGACGACGGCGCCGATCGCCACCTTGGGCGTCACATATCCCCGGACGCCCTCTCCCACGTCGCCGGCCCACTCGTGGAACTGGGCCTCTGCCTCCGCCTCCTCGATGGAGGCCGCCCGGATGTCCGCGGCGACGCGGAGGACCTCCTCGAACCGCTCGCGCTCGTAGAGGTTGTCCGTGAACGCGAGGCCCGTGCGGGCGATCCCCGCGAGCGTCTCTGCCCAGCGGAGCAACTCGTGCGTCGTCGGCGGGCGCGCGGCCGTGCTATTCCTCCCCACCCGCGTCCTCGGCGGCGCGCTCCTTGATCTCCTCCACCACCGTCGGGTCGGCAAGCGTCGTCGTGTCGCCGAGCGGACGGTGCTCCGCCACGTCGCGGAGCAGGCGTCGCATGATCTTGCCCGATCGGGTCTTGGGCAGCTCCGGCGTGAACACGATGTTGGCCGGCTTGGCGATCGCCCCGATCTTCATGCCGACGTGCTCGCGGAGCTCGGCCATCCGCTCGGGCGTCCCCTCCTCGCCGCCCTTCAGCGTCACGAACGCGACGATGGCCTGGCCGGTCAGCGCGTCGCCCCGGCCGCAGACCGCGGCCTCGGCCACGGACGGATGGTCGACCAGCGCGCTCTCGACCTCGATCGTGGAGATGCGATGGCCCGAGACGTTCATCACGTCGTCGACGCGTCCCAGGAGCCAGAGGTCGCCGTCCTCGTCCCGGCGGGCGCCGTCCCCCACGAAGTACACGCCGGGAAACCGGCTCCAGTAGGTCTGCTGGTACCGGTCCGGGTCCTTGTAGATGCCGCGGAGCATCGCCGGCCACGGCCGCTTCAGCACCAGGAAGCCGCCGCCGCTGCCGGCCGGCACCTCGTTCCCGTCGCGGTCCACTACGGCCGCCTCGATGCCGGGGAACGGGCGCGTCGCCGACCCGGGCTTGAGGGTGGTCACGCCGGGGAGCGGCGTGATGAGGATCATGCCCGTCTCCGTCTGCCACCACGTGTCGACGACGGGCGTGCGGTCCCCGCCGATGTGCTCGCGGTACCACATCCAGGCCTGCGGGTTGATCGGCTCGCCGACGGAGCCCAGCAGCCGCAGCGACGACAGGTCGTGCCGCTGCGCGTACTCGGGGCCCCACTTCATGTGCGCGCGGATCGCGGTTGGCGCCGTGTAGAGGATGTCGACCTTGTAGCGCTCGACGATCTCCCACCACCGATCCTTGTCGGGGAAGTCGGGCGTCCCCTCGTAGAGCACGCTGGTCGTGCCGTTCGTGAGCGGGCCGAACACGATGTACGAGTGGCCCGTCACCCAACCGATGTCGGCCGCGCACCAGTACACGCTGTCGGGCTTCACGTCGAAGATGTAGTGGTGGGTCGTCGACGTGCCGACCAGGTACCCGCCGGTGGTGTGCACGATGCCCTTCGGTTTCGCCGTCGTGCCGCTCGTGTACAGCAGATAGAGGAGATCCTCCGACTCCATCTCCTCGCACGGGCAGGACCTGGGGTCGTCGCTCTGCCCGTCCACCAGCTCGTGCCACCACACGTCGCGGTCGGGTTCCATCGTGACGTCGTTGCCCGTGCGGCGCACCACCAGGACACGCTCGACGGTCGGCGACTTCAGGGCGGCGGCGTCTGCGTTCGTCTTCAGGGGCACCACCGCGCCGCGCCGGTAGCCGCCGTCCTGCGTGACCAGGACCCGGCACTCCATGTCGTTCATGCGGTCGGACAGCGCGTCCGCGCTGAACCCGCCGAACACCACCGTGAACGGCGCGCCCAGGCGCGCGAGCGCCAGCATCGTGACCGGCAGCTCGGGCACCATGCCCATGTACACGGCGACGGGCGTGCCGCGCTCGACGCCGAGGCTCTTCAACGCGTTCGCCGCCTGCACGACGCGCTTCTGCAGATCGGCGAACGTGATGGTCAGCAGGTCGCCCTCGGGCTCGCCCTCCCAGTGGTACGCGACCTTGTCGCCCTTCCCGTCCTCCACGTGCCGGTCGACGCAGTTGTAGCAGGCGTTCAGCGTGCCGCCGAGGAACCACTTGGCGTAGGGAAGGTTCCATTCGTAGAGCGTCTCGAAGGGCGTGAACCACGAGACGCGGGTGCGCGCCTCCGTCTCCCAGAACTCGTCGGGGTCGCGCTCGTAGATGTCGGGCTGGGCGTTGGCCTGCGCGGCGAAGTCGGCAGGAGGCGGGTAGCGTCGCTCCTCGACGAACAGCGCATCGATCGCGTGGCCGGTCGTGTCCGACATCCCGTGCCCTCCTGTGCGGTTGCCTGCGTGGCGTTCAGCCTAGACGCGGCGCGCGGAGCGGGCCACATCGAGGCGAGGACCGAGCCGCGAGACGACCAGGCCGGCGACCACCAGGACGGAGCCCACGACCTCCTCGGGCTGTACCGTCTCGTGCAGCCACAGGACCGCCATGCCACCGCCGACGATGGGGACCAGGAAGCCCCAGACGACCGTCCGCGCGATCCCGCGCTTGTGGATCGCCCAATTCCACAGCGCGTACGCCAGGTAGACGGGGCCGACGATGGAGAAGAGCACGATCAGCCACGCCTCCGCGCCGACGGCGCTCCAGTCCTGGGCCGCCATGGCCGGGGCGGAGATCAGGACGATGAGTGTCCCCCCGACCCCGAGTGTGTAGGCCATGAGCTCGGCACTGGTGTAGCGAGGGGAGAGTCCCTGGTTGATGGCGCCGTACGCGCCGAACGCCGCGGCCGCCCCCAACGCCAGCAGGTCGCCGACCCGTGCCGCCCCCAGGTTGGACCAGCCGCCCAGGAACACGACGACCCCTCCGAAGCCGACCAGCAGGCCGATCACGCCCATGCGTGTCGGGCGCTCCCGTCCGCCCAGCCACGAGAAGAGGAGCGCGAACATCGGGTGCGTGGAGATGAGGATGGCGCCGGCGACGGCGGACGTGCGGTCGAGCCCGAGCACGAATCCCATCTGATAGAGGAAGTAGCCGGTGATGCCCGAGGCCACGAGCATGGGGATGTCGCTCCGCGCCGGGCGGCGCCGGCCCTTCGACAGCCCGAGGACGGCGAACGCGACGATCGTGATCGCCAGGAATCGGATGCCGGTGAAGGCCACCGGATCGATCTGGCGCCAGGCGATCTTGAACGTGGTGAACGTGGCCGCCCACATGACGACCACCAGCAACAGGGCGCCGTCGACCGTCAGGTTGTCGCGAACGGACTCGGGCGCGCTCGTCTGCGAGGAAGCATCGAGCGCCATCGACCGAGGATAACCGCGGAGGCGTGCGCTCCCTTCCCGGCAGAGATCAGCCGGTGCGGGGTTGCAACGCGACGTACCCGGCCAGGCAGACCACGAGAACCAGGCCGATCCACGCGCCGGGGCCCGGGTAGTTGCCGAGGACCAGGATCCACTTCAGCACGCCGCCGATGAAGACGGCTCCCCCCAGGACGGTGGTGACCGAGCGATGGTCCACGCCCAGGTCGATCTGGGCCCCCGCCAGGCGGGCACCCTCCCAGATCAGCAGCAGGATGACGGCGATGCCGGCGATCCACCCGAGTCCCGCAGCGGTGCCGTGCCACGCGTTGGCGTGCACGCACAGCGAACCGTTCAGGAGGAGCTCACGGGGCAGCTGCACGCAGAGCCGTTGCCATGCCAGGAACGTGTCCGCGAGGAAGAGCAGCGCGATGACGAACACGATGGTGCTCGACGCCTTGCTCGCTCCCGTGTCGACGGGCGCGGGCTGCGGTGGTGGCGATGACGCGGACGGTCCCGCCGGGAACGACGGCGGCGGAGCGGGAGGGGGTGGTTCCGCTGGGGGCGGAGGGTCCGCCGGAGGAGGAGGCGGCGGCGGTTCGGCATCCATGGTCAGCGCGGATCATAGCCCGGCGCCCGGCCCTCGGATCGACGCTAGCATGAGGAATCCAAGGGGGTTCGAGGCTCCAACGGGTGGGAGAACGATCGTGACGGGCGCGCTGGCGACCGATCTCTACGAGCTCAACATGGCGGCGAGCTACCTGCGCCGCGGGATGACCGATACCGCCACGTTCAGCCTGTTCGTGCGCAAGCTCCCCCCCGGCCGGGGCTTCCTGGTCGCGGCGGGACTCGAGTCGTGCCTCCGGTTCCTCGAGGACGTCCGGTTCGCCGACCAGGACCTCGAGTACCTGCGCGACGAGCTCGGGTTCCGTCCCGAGGACGTGGAGGAGTTCGCCTCACTCCGGTTCACGGGTGACGTCTGGGCCGTCCCCGAGGGACGTGTCGTGTACGCCGGCGAGCCGATCCTGGAAGTGACTGCGCCGCTCCCCGAAGGCCAGCTCGTCGAGACCTACCTGCTGAACCAGGTCACGTTCCACACCATGCTCGCCTCGAAGGCGGCCCGGTGCCGTCTGGCGGCGGGGGACCGCGAGGTCGTCGACTTCGCCTTCCGCCGGACGCAGGGGGCCGAGGCCGCCGACGCCGTCGCGCGGGACTCGGCGATCGTCGGCTTCGCGGCGACCAGCAACGTCGCCGCGGCGCGCCGCTACGGCCTGCGCACGGCCGGCACCATGGCGCACTCCTACGTCGAGGCGTTCCTTACGGAGGCGGAGGCCTTCCGTGCCTTCGCGTCGGACTTCCCAGCGCGCACCACCTTCCTGGTCGACACGTACGACGCCCTGGCCGGCGTGCGGACGGCGATCGACGTGATCCGCGAGCTCGGACTGCGCGACGCGCTCGGCATTCGGCTGGACAGCGGCGACCTCGAGTTCATCTCCGCGCAGGCGCGGAGGCTCCTGGACGACGCGGGGCTCGGGCACGTCCGCATCTTCGCCAGCGGCGGGCTCGACGACGCCGACATCGACCGCCTCGTCCGCGCCGGCGCACCCATCGACGCGTTCGGCGTCGGGACGCGTATGGGCGTCTCCGCCGACGCGCCGTTCCTCGACACGGCGTACAAGCTGGCCGAGTACGCAGGGCGGCCGGTGTTGAAGCTCTCCCCCGGGAAGATCTCCATCCCGGGCGCGAAGCAGGTGTACCGGCTTCCGGACGGGGACCTGGTGACCCTGCGGGACGAGCCGGCTCCCGCGGACGGCGAGGCACTGCTGCAGCCGGTCATGCGGGCCGGCGCCCGGACGGAGCCGGCCCCCGCGCCGCCCGCGGCCGTCGCCGCGGCCCGCGTGTGGTTCGAGCGCGACGTGAAGAAGCTGTCGCCGGAGTCCGCGCGCATCGTCGATCCCGTTGCGCCCGAACCCGCGACGTCGAGACGCCTCCAGTCCGTGGCCCGGGAGGCTGCGGAGCGCGCGCTCGCGGGGGATGCGACGTAGACGGCGCGCGCCCGAAACCCGGCCCAGGGCGGAGGGCTCAGACCTCGGGAGGAGGCCGGTACGTGCCGCGGACGACCGCGCCGTGCGCGACTTCCAGGGCCCAGACCGACCCTTTCTTGGCGGGGATCCCGGCGGTCAGCGGCACACCGGAGGCCTCCAGGCCCGCCAGCAGCTCCCAGATCACGTCACCGTGCGTGCACAGCACGATCGCGGACCCCGGAGCCGCCGCGGCGGCGAGCCGCGCCGCGCCGTCGGGTCCCATCCCCTCCATGAGATCGGGGTCCTGCTCGAGCTTGACGCCGAGGCGCTCGGCCAGCGGTCGAACCGTTTCGACGCACCGGACGGCCGTGCTGGAGATCACGCGTCCGATGGGCTCTCCGCCGAGGCGCTCGGCCAGGATGTCCGCCTGCCGCGCGCCCCCCTTCGTCAGGGGCCGGAGATCGTCGGGGCCCTCCCATGCGCCGCGGTCACCGGCCTTGGCGTGGCGGATCAGGTACGCGACGCCTTCCACGCCTCGACCCCCTTTCGCGCCGTCTCCCGGTCCCGCTCGTACGTCAACGTACTCTCCGCCTCCGCGTGTTCCATCCATCGGAGCTCGTCCACCTCGTCTCCGGGCGATGAACGATCCATCCACCGGCTCCAGCAACCAGTAGTCGACCACCTTGGGGCGCCCGGACCGATCCTCGTAGGAGACCCGTTCCAGGAACGCGCCCGGGACGCAGCGGAACCCCGTTTCCTCCTCGGCCTCCCGGAGCGCGCCCTCCAGCGGATCTTCGCCGCCGAACAGCTTCCCTTTGGGAAGGCTCCAGTCGTCGTACCGCGGCCGGTGGATGACGGCCAGGAGACCGTCACCGTCGATCACCACCCCGCCAGCCGCGCGAACGACTTCCCCACGACGGGCGAAGGGCTCCGTCACAGGCCCGCGTCGCTCATGGCCCGCTCGAGCTTCTCCCACGCGTCGGGCCACGCCTCCCGGGAGGCCACCGCGGCCGCGATCTCGGCGCGCTCCAGCCGGGCCCACGGGGCGGGGTTCGCGGCGCGCGGGGCGCGCTTGTGCAGCCACGTCCCGGCGACCACCGCGTCCTGATGCTCCCCCAGGACGTCCTGGACCTCGCGTGCCGCTCGCTCCACGCGCTCGACCTGACGATCGGACACCGGCTTCACCGCCTCGGCAGCGTACCGGAGTCCCTTCGCGAAGATACGGACCTTGTGGAGTGCCGCGTCGGGCGGATCGTCGCCGAGGCGGCCGACGGCCGTGCGGATCTTGCCGGCCGGCGGGACGAGCACCGCCTGCGCGAGCGTGCGGCCGCTCGGATCGGCTCCGCCGGACAGTGCCGGCTCACGCGAGGCGGCGACCAGCCGATCGAGCAGCGCGACGTACCGAGGTTCGGCCAGCGCCGTGTCCAACGCTCGCTTCGCCCTGGCGCGGCGCGTCTCCAGGGCACGCACGATCTCCGAGCCCCACTGCGGGTTGCGCGACACCGACGCGATCCGGTCCCGGAGGCGCTCCTCCATCACGTCCGCGTCCCGTTGCTCGCCCAGTGCCCCGCCCAGCCACTTCAGCTCGGCGCGCAGATCGTCGGTCCATTGCGCATCGAGGTACGGGCCGAACGCCTTGCAGGCTGGAGCGCAACCGGCGAACGCCGACCCGCGCCTGGTGCACCGCCTCGATGTCCTCGCCCAGCCGGACCATGGGGTCGCTCAGGAGCAGTCGGGTGACGGACCGGCCGAGCGCAGCGCGGACGAGCTCGCTCGCGTGCGAGTCGGGCCCCACCTCGATCGGCGCGATCTCGGGTCCGGACGGCGCGCGGTCCCCGAGCGCCCGCAGGTACTTCGACGTCGACTCCGGCTCGGCGCCGACGGCGCGAAGCCGCTTGCCCACGCGGTCGGCGATCGAGTCGGCCGCGCCGGGGGCCAGCTCGAACTCGACCTCGCGAAACGAGTTGGGCAGACGGATGCCCACGCGCACCTCGTCGAGGGTCAGTTCTCCGACGACCGTGTCCGGCTCCTCCTCCACCCGGTACGTGCGGCGCGCCGTCCGCAGACGAACGGCCGGCCGCAGCGTCGAGGATCGGACGAGCGCCGTCAGCAGCCCGAGCGCGGCAGCGAGCGGCCCGTCCGCAGCGCTCTCGCCGGGGAAGGCGATCTCCTCCCGCTCCAGGATCGGCCCGGATCCGACCGGCGCCAGCTTCAGGGTCCATCCCTGTCCGCTGCGATGGCGAAGGCTGCACCCCCACCCGGCGAGCCTCAGGTCGGGAGTGTCGAGGTAGACCGTGTCGTACCGCGAGTCGCCGGCCGGCACCAGCCGGAGCCTTCGCCCGACGTCGAGATCCTCCAGGGCGAAGTCCTCGGCGACCAGGAACTTGAGCTCGCGCTCACGCATGCGGTCCGGGCAGGACTCCTGCCCGTTCGAGGGCGTATTCCTCGAGCCGCCGGTGCGTGTTCACCCCGTGACGGGTCTCCACCTTCGTCCACGTGCCGTCGGACTGCAGCTCCCACGCCAGCTCGTCGTCGGCCAGCTCGACGTCCAGGATCTCCTGGACCCGGGCGCGCAGGTCGGGGTCGAGGATCGGCACCACGGCCTCCACCCGGCTGTCCAGGTTGCGCGGCATGAGGTCGGCCGACCCGACATAGAACTCCGGCCCCTCGTCGTCCGCTCCGAACCGGAAGATGCGCGAGTGCTCGAGGAACTGGCCGATGAGGGCGCGGACGCGGATGCGCTCGGACAACCCCGGCACGCCGGGCTGCAGGCAGCAGATGCCGCGCACGATCAGGTCGATGTCGGCGCCGGCCGTGGACGCCGCATACAGCGCGGCGATCATGCCGCCGTCCACCAGGCTGTTCATCTTCAGCACGATGCGTCCGCCGGGACGCGCCTGCCCAGCGATGAGCTCGGTCAGCCTGCGCCGCAACGCGAGTGGCGCCACCAGGAGCCTGCGGTACTCGGCCTTGTGGCTGTACCCCGTCAGCAGGTTGAACAGGTCCGATACGTCGAGCCCCAGCTCGCGGTCGGCCGACAGCAGGCCCACGTCCTCGTAGATGGTTGCCGTCGTCGGGTTGTAGTTGCCGGTGCCCACGTGGACGTAGCGGCGGATGCCGTCGGCCTCGCGCCGCACCACCAGGATGACCTTGGCGTGCGTCTTCAGGCCCACCAGCCCGTAGACGACGTGCACGCCCGCCTCCTCCAGCACGCGCGCCCAGTTGATGTTGGCCTCCTCGTCGAAGCGCGCCTTCAGCTCGACGAGCGCCACCACCTGCTTGCCGGCGTTCGCGGCCCGGATCAGCGACCGCACGATCGGGCTCTCGCGGCCGGACGTCCGGTACAGCGTCTGCTTGATCGCCAGGACCTGCGGGTCGCGCGCCGCGCGGTCGATGAACGCCACGACCGACGTGTGGAACGAGTCGTAGGGGTGGTGCACCAGCAGGTCACCCGACCGCAGCTCGGCGAACAGGTCGATCGGCCCGCCGTCGGCCGGGATCAGACGCACCGGCGTGGTCGGCGTCCACTGGGGCTCCTTGAGGTCCTGCCGGTCGAGGTCGTACAGGTCCCACAGCCCCTCCAGCCCCAGCGGGCGCGACACCTTGTAGACGTCGTAGTCCTGCAGCGCGAGCTCGCGGCAGAGCAGCGACAGTGAGTCGTCGTCGATCGACTCGTCGACCTCCAGGCGGACGACCATCCGGGAGAGGCGACGCTGGCGCAGGTTCTCCTCCACCGCATGGAGCAGGTCCTCGGCTTCCTCTTCCTCCAACTCGAGGTCGGCGTTCCGGGTCATCCGGAACGCGTGGTGGCCGGAGACCTCCATCCCCGGGAACAGCTGACCCAGGTGCGCCGCGATGACCTGCTCCAGGGGAACGAACGTCATGGCGCTGCCGAGCTGCAGGAATCGGGGGAGCAGCGGCGGGACCTTCACGCGGGCGAATCGCGTCGCCGAGGTGATCGGGTCGCGCACGACGACGGCCAGGTTGAGCGACAGGTTCGAGATGTAGGGGAACGGGTGCGCGGGGTCGACCGACAGCGGGGTGAGCACCGGGAAGATCTCCGCGTCGAAGACCTCGCTCAGGTACGCGCGATCGGCCTCGCTGAGGTCCGCCCAGCCGGCGATCGTCACGCCCTCCTGGCGCAGGCCCGGGACCAGGTCCTCGGTGAACACACGCGTCAGCCGCATGTCCAGCTCCTGCACGCGCTCGCGGATGCGCACGATGGCCTCCGTCGCCGTCAGGCCGTCCTGGGACTGCACCTGGACACCGGCGCCGATCTGCTCCTTCAGTCCCGCGACCCGCACCTCGAAGAACTCGTCGAGGTTCTGGCTGTAGATGGCCAGGAACTTCAGGCGGTCGAGCAGCTTGGTCGCCGGGTTCTCGGCCACCGACAGGACGCGTTCGTTGAAGTCCAGCCAGGACAGTTCGCGGTTGAAGAACGGGGGATCCTTGGGCAGAGCCTTGAGCAGGTCCAGGCCCTCACGCGTCGAGACCGGCAGCGCCGAACCGACCGGCGTGGCCGGGAGATGTTGGATGGAGGGAAGGTCGCTCGTAGAACTGGACATGTCAGCTGGTCGAACAGACGTGTGTCGGGCGTGCCCGGCCGGTGCCGCGCGCCCAGCGAGCGTACACGCCTTCCGGGGCCGGCGAAAGGCGCCCAAGAGGCGATTCAGTTGTGTCCGCACGGATTTCTCCGTGGACGCCGCAGGGAACTCGGCCGTCAGGAGGCCGTGTCCACGAACCGGTAGCCCAGACCTCGCACCGTGAGCAGATGGACGGGATTGTGCGGGTTCTCCTCCATCTTCTGGCGCAGCCGCTTCACGTGGACGTCCAGCGTCTTCGTGTCGCCGAAGTAGTTCGGGCCCCAGACCTCGGTGATCAGGAAGTCCCGCGTCAGGAGCCGCCCCTTCCGCTCCAGGAACACCTCGAGCAGCTCGAACTCCTTCGGCGTCAGGCGGACCTCGTCGCCGCGGACGCGCGCCTCGTGCCGCGCCAGGTCGAGCTCCACCGGGCCGCCGCGGAGGAGCTCGACGGGCGCCGCCTCCGCCCCCATCCCGGCGCGGCGCAGGTGCGCCCGGACGCGCGAGATCAGCTCGCGCATGGAGAACGGCTTGGTCACGTAGTCGTCCGCCCCCAGCTCCAGGCCGGCGACCTTGTCGGCCTCGCCGTCCTTCGCCGTCAGGATCACGATCGGGATCGTCGACTCCTGCCGGATGATCCGGCAGACGTCCAGGCCCGACAGCTTCGGCAACATGAGGTCCAGGAGCACCAGGGACGGCCGGCCCTCGCGGAACCGCGAGATGGCGCGCTCGCCGTCGGCCGCGATCTGCACCTGGAAGCCCTCGCGCTCCAGCGAGTACTGGATGCTGTCCGCCAGCGACGGCTCGTCCTCCACCACCAGGACGGTGGGGACGGGATCAGGTCTCGTCGTGAGAGGCGTCGGTGAACTCACGGAACTCCCCCGTCAGCAGGAAACTCACCTGCTCGCCGATGTCGACTGCGTTGTCGCCCACCCGTTCGAGCGCCCGCGCCGCGACGTTCATCTGGATCCCCCACTCGAGCCGCGCGGGATCGTCCGCCAGTTTCACCACTTCCAGGTACATCCCGCGGTTCAGCTGATCCACGGGGTCGTCCATCTCCGGCAGCTTCAGGCACAGGTCCAGGTCTCGCCGCTCGAACGCCTCCATCGCCGTGCGCACCATGCGGCTCACGACGTCGGCCATCTCCGCGAGGTGCGACAGGATGACGCCGCTGGTCGGCAGCTCCATGGTCGCGAGGTTGATCTTCGCGATGTTCACCGCCTGGTCGCCGACGCGCTCCAGGTGCAGGTTGGTGTGCTGGATCACCGACACGAGCCGCAGGTCCGACGCGACCGGCGTCTGCAGCGCGAACAGGTCGAGGATGCGCCGCTCGATGCTCAGGTACCGGTTGTCGATCTCGTCGTCGCCGTCGATGACGGTCTGCGCGCCCTGCCGGTCGCGGCGAACGAGGGTATCCACCGCGCTCTTGACCGAATCGGCCGCCAGGCCGCCCATCTCGACGACCCCCGTCTCCAGGTCGAACAGCTCCGCGTGGAACTTGCTGCGCGTCTCCGGCTTCATCCGAACCGTCCCGTCACGTAGTCCTCGGTCCGCCGATCGGTGGGGGTCGTGAAGATGCGCTCGGTCGGTCCCGCCTCCACCACCTCGCCGTTCAGCAGGAACATCGTCCAATCCGCGATGCGGCCCGCCTGTTGCATGTTGTGCGTGACGATGACGACGGTCACCGTCTCCTTGAGCTCTTCGACCAACTCCTCGATGCGCAGCGTCGAGGCGGGGTCCAGCGCCGACGCCGGCTCGTCCATGAGCAGGACATCGGGCTCGACGGCGAGGGCGCGCGCGATGCACAGCCGCTGCTGCTGCCCGCCCGAGAGCCGGCCGCCGGGCTGCTCGAGGCGGTCCTTGACCTCGTTCCACAGGCCGGCCCGCTGCAGGGCCCGCTCGCCGCGCTCGCGAAGCTCGCTCTTGGACAACCTCGACCCGAGCTTCAGGCCGGCGACGGCGTTCTCCAGCACGCTCATGGTCGGGAACGGGTTGGCGCGCTGGAAGACCATGCCGATCCGGCGGCGGACCTCGACGGGGTCGCTGTCGGACGCGTAGATGTCCTGCCCGTTCCACAGCACCTTGCCGGTCACGCGCGCGCCGACGACCTCCTCGTGCATGCGGTTGAGGCACCGGATGAGCGTCGACTTGCCGCACCCGGACGGTCCGATCATGGCGGTCACGGTGCGGTCGCGCGCCTCCATGTCGATGTCGTGGAGCACGTGATGGGAGCCGAACCACGCGTTCAGACCGGAGACTTCCACGGCGTTCACCTGGCCCGTTTCCGTTGTCGCGACGAGAGGATCCTCGCCGTGATCGACAGCGCGAGCACGATCACCAGCAGACAGATCGCACCTGCGAACGCCATCGGGGGCTGATTGACGACTGCACTCTGCGCGTAGTTGTACACGCGGAGCGGAACAGCGTCCATGGGTTGGAACGGGTTGGTGCTCATGAAGTCGTTGCCGAGCGCCGTGAGCAGCACCGGGGCAGTCTCGCCAAGCCCGCGCGCCACGGCCAGCATGACCGCGGTGAAGATGCCCGCCGAGGCCGTGGGGACGACGATCCGCAGGATCACCTTCCACCGCGGCAGCCCGAGCGCCAGCGCGCCCTCGCGCAGGTCCTCGCGAACCAACCGGAGCACCTCTTCCGTCGCGCGCGTGATGATCGGCCACATCAGGATGGATATCGCGAGCGAGGCGGCAAACCCGGAGAAGCTGCCGAGCGTCAGCACCACCAGCGACCAGATCACCGCGCCGGCCACGATGGACGGCGTGGACAGCAGGATCTCCGCCGTGAATCGCACGATGGCCGCCAACTTGCCCTTGCCGTACTCGGCCAGGTAGATCGCGGCCAGGAGACCGAGTGGCACGGAGATCAGGATCGCGATCCCCACCATGATCGCCGTGCCGACGAATGCCTGCGAGATGCCGCCCCCCGGCAGGCCGGGGAACGTCGGCGCCTTGCGTGAAGAAGTCCCAGTTCAGCGCCTTGACGCCGCGGAGCAGGATGAAGAGGACGATGAAGAACAGCGGCAGCAGGGCGAGGATGCCGCACACGTACAGCGCGGCGGTGAACACCCGATTCTTCACGCGTCGGGCGCGGCTGACGGTCCGAGCCGGCGCGGCTGGCGGGGTGAACGACCTGGCCGTGGCCGTGCTCACACGAGCCCCTGCGTCTCGATGGCCGCCTCGAGCTCAGCCTCCGCCTCGTCGCCCGCGTACTCGAACGTTCCCGCGGCCCGGCGCACCACCAGTCGCGACAGCGCCGCCAGGATGAGCGAGATCACGACGAGCATCAGCGCCAGGGCGAGCAGCGCGGACCTGTGGATGCCCGTGGACGCCTCGCGGAACTCGTTCGCGATCACGGCAGGGATCGTGTAGCCGGGGCGGAACAGCGACACCCCGAGGTTGGTCGAGTTCCCGATGACCATCGCGACCGCGATGGTCTCGCCGAGCGCCCGGCCCAGGCCGAGCATCGTCGCGCCGACGATCCCGCTGCGGGCATACGGCAGCACCGACATACGGATGACCTCGTAGCGTGTGGCGCCCAGCGCCATCGCGCCCTCGCGCAGTTCGTGCGGGACGATCGCCACGACCTCTCGCGTCACCGCCGTCACGATCGGGACGATCATGATGGCGAGGATCACGCCGGCGACGAAGATGTTCCCGCCCGAGCCCGCCTCGTTCTGGAAGAGCTTGCCGATCACGGGGATGGCCCCGAGCGTGTTGTTCAGCACCGGCTCGATGTGCTTGTCGAAGATGGGGACGAGGAAGTAGAACCCCCAGAGCCCGTACACAACGCTCGGGATCGCCGCGAGCAGATCGACGAACACGGCCAACGGATTGCGCAGCCAACTCCTCGGCATCTCGTTCAGCAGAAGCGCGAGCCCCACCGAGATCGGCAGTGCCATGAGCACGGCCAGCGTCGACGTGATGAGCGTTCCCAAGATGAACGGCAGCGCGCCGAACGACTGCCGCCCTGCAACGGGGTTCCAGTTCTTGCCGGTGATCAAGCCGATGCCGAAGGTCTTGAAGGCCTCGGCCCCGCCCTTCAGCAGCACCCCGAGAATCACGAACAGCAGCAGGATCAGGCAGGCGCCGATGACGAGCGAGCTGCCTCGGAAGAGGCGGTCGCCGAATCGGGCGCGACGGCCGGTCACCCCGCCCGCGGCTGCGGGCGGGGTGACCGCCGGGGTTCCCGCGACCTGCGCCATGCGGCGCGTTACGTTCCGGCGGTCGGCGTGAGCGCCGTCCCGTTGGCCTTGATCTTCGACAGCTCCTGTAGCGCGCTCTGGGCGACCGACGACGGCAGCGGCGCGTAGTTCAGCTGCGTCAGCACCGCCTGGCCCTTGGTGAGCCCCCAGTGCCAGAAATCGACGAGGGTCTGCGCCGTGTCCGTGTTCGTCTGGTCCGTGTAGATGAGCACGTACGTCGTCGAGGCCAGCGGGTATGCGCCCGGCGTCGACGAGTTCAGGATGTTCGTCGTCTCGGTGATCGGGAACGAGAGCCCGGACGCGGCCTTGCTGATGGCGTCGGGGGTCGGCGACACATACGAGCCGTCCGGCGCCTTCACCGCGGCGCTCGACAGGCCGCTGGTCACCGCGTAGTCCTGGGACGCATAGCCGATCGCCCCATCCGTCTGCTTGATGGCCGCCGCCACGCCCGAGCTGCCGTTGGCGGCCTGGCCGACCGGCCACTGCACCGCCTTGTCGGCCCCCACCTTGCTCTTCCATTCGGGGCTCGCGTCCGACAGCCAGGTCGTGTACACGGCCGTGGTCCCGGACTCGTCCGAACGGTGCACGACGGTGATCGCCGTCGACGGCAGGTTGACGCCCGGGTTCAGCGCCTTGATCTCGGGATCGTTCCACGTCTTGACCTTGCCCAGGAAGATGTCGGCGGTGGTCGTCCCGTCGAGCTTCAGCCCGTTCGGCACGCCGCTCGCGTTGTACAGGATCGCGACGCCGCCGACCGCGCTCGGGAACTCGATGTAGTCGCCGCCCTTGAGGGTCCCGATGTCGGCGGACGTGAGCGGGACATCGGTGGCGCCGAATTCGACCGTCTTGCCGGCGAACGCCTGGACCCCGCCCCCCGACCCGATGGCCTGATAGTTGACCTTCGCGCCGGGCTCGACCTGCAGGAACTGCTGCGCCCAGGCCGCGTACACCGGTTGGGCGAACGTGGAACCGGCCCCCGTCAGCGGGACTCCCTGGAAGCCCCCACTGCTGGAGCTGTTGTTGTTGTTGCTGCTGCAAGCCGCCGCGATCAGCGCCGCCGACAGCAGCAGCGAAACGGCGGCGAGCGGCCGTGCGAATGGCTTCTTCATCGCTCCTCCTCGGATGGTGGGCTCTGGGCCTGCGCGCCGGGTCGGCGCCTCCGCCCGGTTCCTCGGGACGGGATTGACGAGCACCCCCGCGAATCCCCTCCCGAAGAGGCCGCCGCCGGGCGGCCGGACGGGCTTGTGCTGCGTGGATCCACTGGGAGCGAGGCTAGGGAGCAACAGTGAACGCGCGGCGACGGATACACGAACGGCCGATGAACAACCCTGGTCAAACGGGTGGTCGCTCAGGCTATGCGCCCCGGACCTGCGGTCATGCGTGTTCCGGCGCCGGCACCGACCGGAGCGCCGGCCGGGCCCCGCCCGCCGGAGGGCTGCGCTGGCCCGACGTGGCCTCGGACTGGAAGGGCGAGCAGGGCGCGGACGGGACCAGCGTCGACTCGGCCAGGGCGTGCAGGAGGATTTCGGCCGAAGCCAGGTTGGTGGCCACCGGGACCTGCCGGATGTCGCACGCCCGCAGCAATGCGTGAACGTCGGGCTCGTGCGGGTGGGGCGTCAGGGGATCGCGCAGGAAGATCAGCCCGTCCACTTCGCCGTCCACGATCATGGCCCCGATCTGCAGGTCCCCGCCGGTCGCGCCGCTCGCCAGCCGTTCCACGGGGAGCTGCAGCTCGGTGGCCAGCAGCGTCCCGGTTGCGCCGGTCGCGACCACGCGGACGCTTCTCACCAGATCGTGGTGCGCCCGGGCGAAACGAAGCAGGTCATGCTTCTTGGCGTCGTGCGCCAGGAGCGCCAGGGTGGGCAGCCGCTGCCGCCCCCCGGCCGGGTGCCCACCGTTGTTCACGGACCGGACCGTAGGACGCCCGTCTTTCACGACGTGGAGCGGGCGGTGAACACCCGACGAACGGCGTCCCGGCGAGAGGGATGTTCACGCCGGAGCACCCCTCCGTTCACGATCGGTTCACCCGCTGGGGCCATCCTTGCCTCCACTGCCCCTGGGGAGGGGCAACGCCACCGTGGAGGAGTGACGTTGGGAGCGAGGGGGGAGACCTCCGCCGCGACCGAGCCTGAGCTCGGTACGCCGCGCGCGATCATCTACCCGCGGACGCGGGCGGACCGTGTCTACCGGGCCATTGCCCGGGGGGCGGGGTATCTCACGCTGCTCATCCTGTTTCTGATCGGCGCGTTCCTGCTGCTCCGGTCCACGACGGCGTTCCGCGTGGCCGGCTGGCACTTCTTCACCAACACGGCCTGGAACCCGGATCAGAATCCCAACTTCGGCATCGCCGCCGTCCTGTACTGGACGGTGGTCCTCGCGATCATCGCCATGGTCATCGCCGTGCCGTTCTCGATCATGGCCGCCTTGTTCATCAACGAGTACGCGCCGCGCCCGCTGCGGCGCGCCCTCACCTCCCTGATCGACCTGCTCGCGGCCATCCCGAGCCTGATCTACGGACTCTGGGGCGCCTACTGGCTCCAGGGCCACATCGTGTCGCTCCCACGCTGGCTCGCACACAACCTCGCGTTCGTCCCGTTCTTCAAGGCGTACAGCGACAACCTGTTCTCGTCGCCGCTCATCACCGGGATGGTGCTGGCTCTCATGGTCGTGCCGATCTGCACCTCGGTCATGCGCGAAGTGTTCTCGCAGACGCCGCCCGGCGAGAAGGAGGCCGCGCTGGCGCTGGGCGGAACCCGATGGGGCATGATCCGGACCGTCGTGCTGCCGTTCGGGCGGGGCGGCATCATCGGCGGCGCGATGCTCGGGCTGGGCCGCGCGCTGGGCGAGACGATCGCGGTGTCGTTGATCATCTCGCCGATCTTCCTGATCCACCCGTCGATCGTGGAGCACGGCGCCAACTCGATCGCCGCGCTGATCGCGCTGCGGTTCGCCAACGACACCGGACCGGTGGGCCTGTCCGCGCTGATGGCGGCCGGCGTGACCCTGTTCGCCCTCACGCTGGTGGTCAACACGCTCGCCTCGTTCATCGTGGCCCGGTCGCGTTCCGGGAAGGGCGTGGAGATATGAGCATCGCGACGGCGGCCCCTCCACGCAATGCCGGACCCGAGCCGCCCCGGATCCGCCCCCGGAACTTCCACCGCTCCGACGTCTGGATCATCGCCGGGGCGGCCGCGTCGTCCCTCTCCCTCGTCTGGCTCGTCTTCGAGCGCCTCACGCTGCTGTCCGGCTCCGGCGGGTTCCTCGTGTGCTGGGTCCTGGGGTTCCTGACGATCTACTGGCTGGTCGTCCGCGAGGTGGAGGACCGCGTCGCGGCGAAGGACAAGCTGTGGTCGGTCGTGATCACCATGGGGGCCTTCTTCCTGATCGTCCCGCTCGTGATGATCGTGGTCTTCATCATCGCGAAGGGCATCAAGGCATTCACGTTCACGTTCTTCGTACAGACGCAGCAGTTCGTCGCGCCGACCTCCGGCGCAAAGGCCGGCGGCGCGCTGCACTCCATCGTCGGGACGCTCGAACAGGTGGCCATCGCCATCCTGATCTCCGTGCCCCTCGCCCTGGCGACGGCCGTCTACCTGAACGAGATCGGCGGCCGCGGTCGCAGGCCGGTCCGGATGTTCGTGGACGCGATGAGCGGCGTGCCCTCCATCGTGGCCGGCCTCTTCATCTACGCCGTGGTGGTCATCGGTCTCGGGTGGGGCTTCTCCGGGTTCGCCGCCGCGCTCGCCCTGTCGATCCTGATGCTCCCCACCGTCACGAGGACCGCAGAGGAAGTGCTGCGGCTGGTCCCCGGCGGCCTCCGCGAAGCGGGCCTGGCCCTGGGGTCGCAGGAGTGGCGGGTCACGTGGAGCGTCGTGCTGCCGACCGCCCGATCGGGCCTCATCACCGCCGTGATCCTCGGCGTCGCCCGCGCCATCGGTGAGACGGCGCCCCTGCTGTTCACCGCCTTCGGGAACACCGTCCTGAACGCGAACCCGTTCCACGGGGCGCAGGACAGCCTCTCGCTGTTCGCATACACGCTGATCCGGTTTCCGCAGGTTGCCGAACAGCAGCGGGCGTGGACGGGAGCGATGGTGCTGATGTTCATCGTGCTGGTGCTGTTCGTGGTCGCGCGCATCGTCGGGCGCAAGGGCGGCGTGGGGCGCAAGGCCCTGCGCGCCGCCGTTGTCCCGACCCCATACGAGCCCACAGAGGACACGGAGATCGAATGAGCGACACCGTGATGGACCCCCCCGGCACCGCCGGCGACGGGACGCCGTCGCCGAACGGCGACGCCGCGGACGCGGCCGACACCGTCGTGCACCTCCGCGAGGCCGCCTCGATGGCCGCCCAGCACGTGAGCGCCTGGTACGGACAGCACAAGGTGCTGGAGGACATCACCCTGGACATGCCGGTGAACTCGGTGACCGCCCTCATCGGCCCCTCCGGCTGCGGCAAGTCAACGTTCATCCGGATCCTGAACCGGATGCACGAGCTCATCCCCGGCGCCTCGCTCGCCGGCGAGGTGCTGCTCGACGGCAAGGACATCTACGGTCAGGAGCAGCGGCCGACGGAGACGCGGCGAAAGATCGGCATGGTCTTCCAGAAGCCGAACCCGTTCCCCGCGATGACCGTGCACGAGAACGTCCTGTCCGGACTGAAGCTCTCCGGCCTGCGCGAGCGCAAGCCCGACGACCTGGTCGAGGAGTGCCTGCGGAAGGCCGGGCTCTGGAACGAGGTCAAGACGCGGCTCCGGCAGGCGGGCGGCGCGCTCTCGGGCGGTCAGCAGCAGCGGCTGTGCATCGCACGCGCCCTGGCCGTGCGGCCGCAGGTCCTGCTGATGGACGAGCCGTGCTCGGCGCTGGACCCGACGTCCACGCGCGTGATCGAGGAGACGATGTCCGACATCGCGCGCGAGGTCACCATCGTGATCGTCACGCACAACATGCAGCAGGCGCAGCGCGTGTCGGACACCTGCGCGTTCTTCCTGGCCGGTGAGAACGAGCCCGGGCGGATCGTGGAGACCGGCTCCACCAAGGTCATCTTCGAGAACCCAACCGATCCCCGTACCCTCGACTACGTGCACGGGAGGTTCGGATGAGCGGATATCGCCGTGGGCTCACACGGGCGTTCGCCGCGCTCCTGGGGCTGGCCGCCGTGGTCGTCTCGGCGCCACCGGCCAGCGCCGGCGTGACCGTGATCGGCGCCGGCTCGACGTGGAGCCAGGTGGCCATCCGGCAGTGGGAGTACGACGTCGCCAAGTTCGGCCTGTCGATCAACTACCAGGGCGGTGGGTCGACGGCCGGGCGCCAGCTGTTCATCGCGCACCAGGTCGACTTCGCCGTCTCCGAGCTGCCGTTCCTGTCCGACGAGCTGAAGCGAAACACACGCCCGTTCGCCTACCTCCCGATCGTCGCCGGGGGCACGTCGCTCATGTACAACATCGTGGTCGGCGGTCATCGGGTCACGAACCTGCACCTGGACTCGGCGACCATGACCGGCATCTTCACGGGGACCATCACAAAGTGGAACGATCCGCGGCTGGTCCGCCTCAATCCCGTCCTGAGGAGCTATGCGAAGGAGATCACGCCGGTCGTGCGCTCCGACGGCTCCGGCACCTCGTGGCAGCTCTCCTCGTACATGCGGTACGCGCAGCACAGCATGTGGGCGGCGTTCTGCGCCAAGAACCACATCCCCGACCTGCCGGTGCAGTTCTGGCCGCCCTTCGGTGCCTCCGTCGGCCAGAACGGGTCCGACGGCGTGGCGAACTACATCTCCAACCCTGCGACGGGGCCGGGTGCCATAGGGTACGTGGAGTACGCGTACGCGCTGGAGCGGGGCTTCCCGGTTAGCTACGTGCGCAACCGCACCGGCGCCTTCGTGTACCCCACGTCGACCAACGACGCGACCGCGCTCCGGCACGCCACGTTCAATCGTGACAACACCCAGAACCTCGTCGGCGTCTACACCTGCCCTGAGTCGAACTGCTACCCCATCTCGAGCTACAGCTACATGATCGCGCCCACCAGCACCGATGCGCCGTTCTCGGCCGAGAAGGGGACGGTGCTCGGGAAGTTCATCCTCTACTTCGCGTGCGCCGGTCAACAGTGGGCCTCGAAGCTCGGGTACTCGCCGCTGCCACCGAACCTGGTGCTGAACGACTTCGGCGTGGTGAGGCGGATACCTGGTGCGCCCAAGCCGCCCGCGCTGAGGAACTGTGACAACCCCACGATCACCGGCCACACGAAAGGCGACGCCCCGACGCCCCCCAACGGTGGGACGCAGGGCCAGAACACCGGCAACTCGACCGGCAACCAGCAGAGCAAGGGTGGCCAGGGATCGAACGACCCCGTCGGTTCCGGCGCCGGACTGGGCGGCACCTCGCCGTCGCCGATCGGCGTCCAGCTGACGGCCGAGGAGCTGCGCGCCCGGCAGGCCGCCGTGAAGAGCGCCGTCGGCGACGTGCAGTCGGGCTCGAAGGCGCCGCTCGTGTTCATCGCCTTCGACGTGGCGCTGTTGATCCTGGCGCCGGTCGCCCTGCGGTCCTTTCGCCGGAGGGGGGCGGGCGGTGCCTAGAACCCGATCGGAGCCCGTGCTCGAGCGTGTGCGGCGACTGCGCCGCCTCTTCGCGGCCGGCGGCCTCCTGGCGCTGCTGGCCGCCCTGCTGCTCGCGCTGCCCGCAAGCGCGAGCGGACCGGCCGTGACGATCGATCCATCGACGCGCCTGTCCAACAACCAGTTCGTGACGGTCTCCTGGTCGGGGTTCAAGCAGAACGGCGAGGTGTGGATCCGCGAGTGCGCCAAGGACACCGGCACGCTCGACGCATGCTCGGACGTCAACACCAACCTGCTGGTCACGGGCAAGGACGGGACGGGCGTGACCGTGTACCAGGTCCACACGGGGCAGATGGGCACGGCGACGTGCGACTACCAGCACGCGTGCCAGCTGGGCGTCTTCCCCAAGGTCGACGCGCTGACCGGGGCCGCGTTCGCCGACATCGTCTTCTCGTTTCCCCCAGACGCGTGTCCGGCGCCCACCGGGACGACGGCCGCGGGGTCGGGAGACGACACGGCCAACCTGTCGCTGTTCAACTGGAGCGCGGACGTCTGTCAGGCGCCACAGTCGCTCTCCGTCAACTACCTTGGCTCGAACTCGTACGACGGGCTCGACAACTTCTCCGACGGAAGCTCGGACTTCGCCGCGAGCACCCAGCCGCTGTCGAGCAGCAACGAGAAGACGGCGCGAGGCAAACACCGCAAGTGGGCGTACGCGCCAATCACGGAGTCTGGACTGGTGCTCGCGTACAACATCGTCGACCAGCGCAACGGACAGCGCATCACGAACCTGAAGCTGACGCCCGACCTGATCGCCAAGATCTTCACCAAGTCGGAGCTCGGCATCTGGAACATCTCCGAGGTCACGTCGATCAACCCGGGTCACACGTTCCCACCGCTGGTGGGCGCCGTCGGCCGCGCCGACCACACCCCGTCGACGCTGCTCCTCACGCGGTACATGAAGGCGACGGCGCCGGACGTGTACACGTGCGCGCCGACGAACAACTACTCGACCTCGGCGTGCGACCTCGGGATCACGCTCAAGACCACTCCCGAGGACGCGGCCGCGGCCGTCTGGCAGCACACCGACGCCGACCTGTCGCAGACGGGCTACATCGGTTGGATGGACTCGAGCACCGCGGCGTTCTACGGACTGCCGGCCGCGCAGATCCAGACGCAGGCCGATCCGCCCGTCTACCAGAGCCCGACCCAGGCCTCCATCGACAAGGGGATCGCGGACGCCACCGTCAACCCCGACGGTGTCACGATCACGCCGCAGTTCACCGCCGACCCCGACGCGTACCCGCTCCCCGAGCTGACGGTCGCGGTGCTGCCCACCACCTGCATCAGCGACGACCTGAAGACGGTGCTCTCGTCCTTCACGACCTGGGCGGTGGCCGACGGCCAGACCGCGGACAACCTGCCCCTCGGCTACTTCACGCTGTCGTCCGATCTGGTGACCAAGGCGACCAGCTCCATCGCCAAGCTCTCCACGACGTGCCCGACCTCCGGCGGGGGCGGCGGAGGCGGAGGCGGCGGCTTCGGTGGCGGTGGCGGCGGAGGCGGCGGACTGCCGCCCCC
Source organism: uncultured Actinomycetota bacterium (assembly GCA_963770955.1). Taxonomy (GTDB): domain Bacteria; phylum Actinomycetota; class UBA4738; order UBA4738; family UBA4738; genus DASPTB01. Next base: position 122,727 of record CAVYRK010000003.1, on the reverse strand, counting down.
TCCGCCCACGACCCACCGCCGAGTCCGGCTCCCTCCTCGATCTCGCCGAGCCCGTCGCCGACGATCCAGTACACGGCGGCGGGTGCGCGGCTGTCCTCGCCTCTCTCGGCCGCCGTCATCCCGCTGCTGATCGGCATCGGCGTCATCTGCATCCTGGTGGGCCCGGCGATCGAGATCCTCTCGAGGCCGCGTGTCCGGCGGCGCCGACCGTGAGCACGGCCGTTCGCGTTGAGCCAGAGACGCCGGACCTCGAGCCGCAGGTCGTCGGGGGACGAGGCGACCGCCACGGCAGGCAGCCCCCGCGCAGGTCTCGACCGCCGATGGGAGCGCGGACGATCACCGCTCGCTCGCTCATCGCGGTGGGCCTGCTGGTCCTGCTGTTCCTCGGGTACGAGCTGTTCGCGACCACCATCATGGAGGCCCGGAGCCAGACCAAGCTGCTGACGCTGTTCCAGTCCCAGCTGGCCCGCGCTCCGTCCATCGACGTGCCGCCCCTCGGCGGTCCCATCGGACTGCTGGAGATCCCTCGGTTCGCCTCGCAGGTGGTGGTCGTGCAGGGGGTTCGCTCGACCGACCTCCAAAAGGGGCCGGGGCACGACCCGGGAAGCCCGATGCCCGGTCAGGTGGGCGACGCCGTCCTCGAGGGACACCGCACCACGTACGGTGGCCCGTTCCGTCACATCGCCGAGCTCGAGCGCGGCGATTCGATCAACGTCTACACGGCCGAGGGACGGTTCCAGTTCACCGTTCTCGGCGTCCGGACGACCACCTCGCATCCGACCATCGCGACCTCGACCGAGGTCGGATACCTGACGCTGATCACCTCGGCCCCATCTTCGTTCGCCCCCAACCGGCAGGTCCAGGTGCTCGCGCAGCTCGTCACCCAGCCCCTCACGCCCCTCACCGAGACGCAACTCGCGGTGGGCGCGGTTCGCAACGGCTCGGGCATGGACAACCTGGCCTTCGCGCCGGTCCTGCTGTGGGGCGAACTGTTCCTGGGGGCACTGGTACTGGCCTGGTGGCTGTACCGGACCTGGTCGCCCTGGGCGACCTATCTCATCACGACCCCGATCGTCGTCGCGCTGATGTTCCTGCTCTTCTCCAGCGTCGACCGTCTGCTGCCGGTGACGCTGTGAGGCGCCGGACGCGCTGGCTGGTGATCGGGCTGACGATCGTGGTACTCGGCGTCCTCACCACGGTGGTGGCCGTGGCGTTCGGAGGCGGAGACGGGGGCAACAACTCCTCCACGGGTTCCGGAGTGCACGGAACGTCCTCCGGTGCGACCTCGTCTCCGTCCCCCAACGCCACGGCGACGTGCACGATGGACCCCAACTTCGCCTACGGGCAGATCGATCTGCATCACCGACAGTGGCGTCCGTCCGGCGTGGCTCGTCGCGGTCGAGGGGCAGCCGATCACGTGGCGGAACGAGACCTCCACGCCCGCAGTCGGTGCGGTTCATGGCCTTCAACATCGCGTCCGGGCCGATCCCGCCCGGCGGCACGTGGTCCTACACGCCGACGCTTGCCGCTCAGCTTCGCGTACCACGTTTCGTCCGGCACGCGGCTGGGCCGCATCCAGGTGCTGGCGCCGGAGAGTTGAGCACCCGGACGTTGAACGCCGGGTGAACGACACGCGACGGAAGCCGCAACGCTCGAGCGTGGACGTGCCGCATCGAAACGTTCGCCCGGCGTTCACCTCTCGGGACGAGATCTGTTTCGTCCCTGCCACGTCACCCCTCCACGATTGCGGCAGCTCGTCGAGGGGGAGCTCGGCGACTGAGGCAGAAAGGGGGACGGTCCGGTCTAGCGTGTTCCTTGTCGTCGCCGGTGGCGCCGGGCGTCGCGGTCGCCGGCCCGAGCAGGAGAGGTAACCCGAGACATGAGACGTTCGATCAGATATTCAACGGCCGTCGCGGTCGTGGCGGCGGCCATGTTCGTGGCCTCGCCCGCCATGGCGGCCCCCATCCTGCCCCACGACATCCTGGGCAGCGGTTCCGACACGACGTACTTCATGCTGGCCCAGCATCTCGATCTGCTCTACAACGTCAGCACCGGTTGCCGGGTCATCGCCCTGCCGGGCGACCAGCAGCCGCTGGACAACGAGTGTCTGAGCGACACGGGTGTCGAGGTGCACACGGAGAACTACGCCCACGACCGGGTGAGCGAGGCCAACCCCCTCGGCTCGAGCGTTGGCATCCTCCAGCTGTGCAGCCAGGGACAGTCGGGCGTCGCGAACATCGACTTCGCGCGCTCGTCCCGCGCACCGAAGAACCCGGACAGCTGCACCGGCCTGCACTTCGTGGGCTACGCGCGTGACGGCCTCTCCTGGGAGTCGTTCCCGAACGAGGCGAACTCGCCGTCCAACGGAGTGACCAGCCTGCACGTCAGCGACCTGAAGAACATCTTCACGACGTGCACGGTCAACAACTGGAGCCAGGTCGGCGGCGCCAACCGCGCCATGGTCATCTGGGCCGCCCAGGCCGGATCGGGCACGCGCTCGACCTGGGACGGGTTCGTCGGCGGCGACTCCACCACCTGCATCCCCTCGCAGTTCAAGGACGGGGATCCCAACAACGGCGAGCACGTCGTCCGGGAGAACAACGACGACCCGATCTTCAACGTGCCCTCCGGCGACCCCAGCCAGCCGAGGGACGCGATCTTCTACTACTCGTGGGGCCGGTACAACGAGCACCACGCTTCCACGAGCTATCTCGGCCAGATCGAAGGCATCGCGCCCACCAAGAACACGATCTCGAACGGGACGTTCCCCTTCGGGCGCTACCTGTTCAACGTGTACTGCGGCGCTGCGTCCTGCGGGACCGCCAGCAAGGCGCCCGCGTGGGTCACGCAGTACGTGGGCGAGAAGGGCTGGATCTGCAACCAGGACACGGCAAAGCACGCGACGCGATCCCCTGACGGGCAAGAACTACGGGACCGAGATCACGGCCGCCATCAACGCGGCCGGATTCGCCCCGCTGAAGAAGGGCAACATCGGTGGCGGCGTCAGCGGCAAGGACAACTGCCGCCTGTTCACCACCTGAGTTGTTGCACCAGAACGGAGAGGGGAGGTCCGGCGCGGAAGCGCCGGACCTCCTGTCCGTTGCGCTGGAACCTCGCCCCTCCATGGAGACCGTAGACTCGGCCCCACAAGGGGGTGCCACGGTGAGCACGAGCACTGCCGGCGAGCCCTCAGGGGACCGGGAGGGCCCGAGGGGTGCCGTGATCCTGGCTGCCCTCATCGTCGCCGCGGCGGGCGCGGTTGATCGCCGGGATCGCCGGCCGCACGCAACTCCGAGTGGTGGGGCTGCTGGTTGCGCTGGCCGCGCTGGGTGTGTTGTTCGTGGCGTGGGAGTCGAGCAAGCGGGCCGGTCGCGACGCAGAGGCGGAGGAACGCCGGGCCATCAGCGACCGCGACGAGCAGCTCGCGGAGCTGCAGGCGGCGGTGGGAGCGCGCGAAGCAATCCTGGCGTCGTTGGGTGACGGCGTGGTCCTGTTCACGTCCGACGGCCGGGTCGCGCACGCCAACCCGGCCGTGAAGGAGCTGTTGGGCAGACGCTTCGAGACCATTACCGAACTAGTCCCATACGCGCTTCGTTCGGCGGTCCAGGAGGCGATGACCAGCCAGCAGCAGGTGGGGCGCGAGCTGAGCGTCGCCGACCGCGTCGTCCAGGCGGTCGCCATGCCCTCCTCACCCCCGGGGTCGGTTGTGCTGCTGGTGCGCGACGTCACGCAGCCTCGCCGAATCGAGCAGCTGCGACGCGACTTCGTCGCGAACGCCTCACACGAGCTGAAGACGCCGGTGTCGTCGATGCTCGCGCTGTCGGAGACGCTCGCAGCCGCCGCCAACGACCCGGCTGCCCTCAACAACTTCCTGGGCCGGCTCCAGCAGGAGGCGACGCGACTCGCCAGCCTGGTGCAGGACCTGCTTGCCCTGTCGCGGCTGGAGGGCGGCCCGCTGGAGCACCAACCCGTGCGCCTCGACCTGGTCGTCGCGGGCGAGGCCGACCGCCTGCGCTCGCGCATCGGCGAGCTGGGGCTCCGCCTGGTGCTCGAGCCGTTGCAGGAAGTCGTCGTATCGGGCGCCGAGTCCGACCTGGGACTGATGGTCCACAACCTGCTGGACAACGCCATCCGGTACACGCCGGCCGGCGGCGAGGTGCGCGTCACGGTGTCGTCGAACGGTGCGCATGCGGTCCTGCGGATCGAAGACACCGGCATCGGGATTCCCTCCCGCGACCTCGACCGGGTCTTCGAGCGCTTCTACCGGGTCGACGAGGCGCGCTCCCGGGAGACGGGCGGCACCGGGCTGGGGCTGTCGATCGTGCGCCACGTCGCGGAGTCCCACGGAGGAACCGCCGGCGTGCGAAGCGTCCTGGGCGCCGGCTCCACGTTCACGGTCGAGCTTCCACTGGCGGCCGCCGCCGAATGAGCCGGCGGGGACCGCACCGAGGCCCCCCGCGTCCGCGAGCGGCGGGAGCGCTGGCGGCGATCGCCCTGGTGTTCTCGGCCTGCACGTCCCAGGCACCCGCGCAACCCGGCGCGACGCCCTCGATCCGGGAGATCGCGTTGTCCGACCCGCACGGGGCGCCGCGGGACGTCGCCGTCGCGTCCGACGGGACCGCGTGGGTCACCGAGCAGAGCGTGAACCGCGTCGTCCGGATCGCGCCCGACGGAAGCCTGAGCGCCGTCGTGGTCCGGGGAAGGAACCCGAACCCGTTCTGCATCGCGATCGCCGGCGACGGCACCGTGTGGTTCACCGAGTACCTCGGGAACGCGGTGGGCTCCATCGTCCCCGGGAAGACCGTGCGCGCGATCGGTCTCGGCTCGCGCCCCGTCTGGCCGATTGGGATCGCGGTGAGCGGCGACACGGTCTGGTTCGCGGAGGCGCGCGGGGCGGCGCTCGGCCGTCTCACCGGCCGGACCGTTGCGACGCTGCCGATGCCACAGGCGGGCACCGCGCCCTACCGGCTGGCCACGGCGCCCGACGAGTCGATCTGGTTCACGGATCCGACCGCGAACGCGATCGGGGTCCTCACGCCGGCGGGCCACATCTCCGAGTTCGCCCTGCCGCACCCGAAGAGCAGCCCGTACGACATCGCGGTCGGGGCCGATGGGACGGTGTGGTTCACCGAGTCGAACGGCAACCGCATCGGACGCATCGACGCGGGCGGCACCTTGCGTGAGATCGGCGTTCCGTCAGCCGGGGCCGGGCCGGCGGGGATCGCCGTCGCGGCCGACGGGACCGTGTGGTTCACCGAGTCCAAAGGGAACCGCGTCGGCCGGCTGACGCCCACGGGCTCGGGCGCCATGCGTGAGTTCCCGATCCCGACGGCCGGCGCCCAGCCCGACGGGATCGCGATCGGCCCGGACGGTCGCGTGTGGTTCGCGGAGACCGGCGTCGGCAAGGTCGGCATCCTCACGCCGTAACGCAGGCCTCGCCGCCGGTTAGACGCGGAACTAATCGAACGCGGAGTCCTTCGGCTCATTGCCCTCCCGCCCGGCGACAGGCCCGGGCTGCCCACGTGCTGCGGGCCGCATTTCGGGAGGGGAGATGCTTCGGTGCGACGGCCAGAAGGACGGTGACGATCGGCCCGCGGAGACCGGGACGTCAGTCCCCCCTGACCGCCGAAGGGCGCCTGAAGCTATGGGCATGGAACGTGCAACGATTCTTGACCGATCTCGAACGGAGCCGGCTCGGCGGTTCAACGCCCTGGGGGACCCGGCCCGGCAAGCCATTCTCGAGGAGCTCCGAGGGGGCACGCGGTGCCTCTGCGAGCTGGAGGCCGATCTCGGCCTCGCTTCGAACCTGCTCTCGTATCACATGCGGGTCCTGCGCGAGGCCGGGCTGGTCAGCGGCTCCCGGCGAGGACGCCGGGTCGAGTATCGGATCGAAGAAGCGGGCCTAGATCGGGTCAGGCACGACGTCGAGCGATTGAGCCCCGATGGCGGATTCGCGCTGAGCCTCAAGCCGGCGGCCGAAGGCCGAAGGCCCAGCGCTCCCGAAGATCTGAGCGAGTGTCTCATCGGGAGGATGCGATGAACCAGGCCGCGACAAGGGGCCGGATACGTGCAGATCGACCGCCCTCTCAGCGAGACGAGGCAGACGAAGCAGGCGTCGCCTCCCGACTCTCGACGCTGGACCGGTTCCTCCCGCTGTGGATCGCGCTCGCGATGGTCGCGGGTCTCGGGCTCGGGGCGTTGATCCCTGGGTTGAACGATGCGCTGGACCACCTGCGGGTCGGGACCGTGTCGCTCCCGATTGCCATCGGCCTGCTACTGATGATGTATCCGGTGCTGGCGAAGGTCCGATACGAGGACCTTGGCCGCGCGCGGCACGACGGCGTGAGCGATCGCGCTTTCTTCGGAGTGTCGCTGTTCCTATCGTGGGTCGTGGGTCCGGCGCTCATGTTCGCCCTCGCCTGGCTGTTCCTCGCCGATGAGCCCACCTATCGGACCGGCGTCATCATCGTGGGCCTGGCGCGCTGCATCGCGATGGTCCTGGTCTGGAACGACATCGCGCTTGGCGACCGAGATCGCGCGGCGGTCCTGGTCGTGTTCAACGCGATCTTCCAGGTTGCGGCATACTCGTTCCTCGGCTACTTCTACTTGACCGTCCTGCCCGGGTGGCTGGGCCTCGACACGCAGGGCTTCGAGGTTGGCATCTGGGAGGTCGCCCGCACCGTTCTGATCTTCCTTGGGATCCCGCTCACGGCCGGCTACCTCACGCGTCGCATCCTGGTACGCAGGCGAGGGCGGGAATGGTACGAGGGCACGTTCATCCCGCGGGTCAGCCCGATCACCCTGTACGGCCTGCTGTTCACGATCGTCCTGCTGTTCGCCATCCAGGGCAAGGAGATCACCTCCCAGCCGCTCGACGTGGCGAGCATCGCCCTGCCGCTCCTCGCGTACTTCGCGATCATGTGGATCGCCGGGTTCGGCGCCGGACGACTCATGCGACTGCCGTACCCGCAGACCGCGAGCATGGCGTTCACCGTGGCGAGCAACGACTTCGAGCTCGCGATCGCGGTCGCCGTCGGCGTGTTCGGCGCCGCTTCGGGAGAGGCGTTGGCAGGTGTTGTCGGCCCACTCATCGAAGTGCCGGTCCTCGTCGGGCTCGTCTACGTCGCACTGTGGCTGCGGCGACGACTCAGCTGGCCGCAGGCCCCGGGGACAGTCCCGGGGGCGATCGGAGTAGGAGCCAACGGGACGTGAGCCGGAGGGCCTTCCGACCCAAGCTTCATTCGCCGGCCGGCTGATACTTGCCTCGAGTCGCCGTCCCGGTGTCAGACGCGGAGCTGGTCGAACCGGCAGTCCTCCGGCTTCTTGTCGTCACGCCAGCGCAGGAACGTCGATGCATGCCGGAAGCGATTGCCCTGCAGGTAGTCGTAGGCCACCTCGCAGACCAGCTCGGGCCGGACCGAGACCCATTCGGCCTCCTTCCCCTGCGACCACCTGCTGGCGCCACCCGGCGTCCTGCCGCCTTCGAAGGTCTGCTCGACGCGCATGGGCTGCAGCTGCTGCAGCAGGGCGCGGCGTTCCGGAGCCTTGAACGACGACGTGTGGCCCAGGAAGTGGAACGTGCCCTCGTCGTCGTACACGCCGAGCAGCAGCGAGCCGATCCCCGTCCCGTCCTTCGACAGCCGGTAGCCGCCGACGACGACGTCGGCCGTCCGGCGGTGCTTGACCTTGACCATCGTCCGCTTGCCCGGCGAGTACGGCGAGTCGGCGCGCTTGGCGATGATGCCGTCGTGCCCCACGCGCTCGAGCTCGGTGAACCAGCGCGCGGCCTCGTCGGGGTCCTCGGTCTGCGGGGCGATCAGGATGTGCGTGCTCCCGCTCTCCGGCACGCTCTCCAGAGCCTCGGCCTTCTTCAGCCCGTTCTCGAGCTTCGTTCGCCGCTCGGACAGCGGCGCAGCCAGCAGGCTCTTCTCGCCCAGCGACAGCATGTCGAACGCGATGAACGACGTCGGCGTCTCGGCGGCGAGCATGTCCACGCGCGACTTCGCCGGGTGCAGCCGCATCTGGAGCATGTCGAACTCGAGCCGGCCCTCGTGCGACAGCACGATCTCGCCGTCCACGACGCAGCGCCTGGGCAGCACCGTCTTCAGGGCCGGCTCCAGCTCGGGGAAGTAGCGCAGCAGCGGCCGCCCGTCGCGGCTCTCGATGTACACCTCGGCACCGTCGCGGTAGACGATGGCCCGGAACCCGTCGAGCTTCGGCTCGTAGCGCCAACCGTCGCCGCGCGGGATGTCGGGCTCGAGCTTTGCCAGCATTGGCGCGGTCGGTGGGGAGACGGGCAGGTCCATCGCCCTCCTTCCTACCGGTCCTTCGTGCGAGCCGTCAACCGTCGGCTCTCACCCCGGCGTCCGTGACGAGCCTTCGCGAGACCCGGGCCGAGGGCACTCGAGACCCCGGGGCGGGCGAGTCCCTCGCACGACGGGTCCATCGCCTACTGCTTCGGCATGCCACGGGGAGGAGACTTCAGTTGTCGGGTGCATGTTGCTCGGTGTAGGTGCACGTGCCGAGCAAGCCCGAAAGGAGGTGTGGCATGAGACTTGACCGGAGAGACTGGGTGGCGACCTCGTGCGTCGCGGCGGCCGTGGTCCTCTACGGCCTGTGGTCCACCGGCTTCTTGGTGCCCGAGTCGTGGACGGTACGGATCACCACCGTCGCGGTCCTGATCCTCGGCCTTCCCGCCTCGGCCATCGCGGTGATCCCCGGCTTCGAGGGACTCCTCAAGGGGTCAAAGGTGTACCTGGCCGTGTCCGCGTTGATCGGGCTCGGAGCCCTCACGGTCGGGATCCTGGCCTTGACGTTGAGCAGCCAGGCAATGCTCAACGCGCTCATGGGCGCCATGATCGTTCTCTGGGTGATGGCGACCGTGAGGCACGTCAGGGCGCGGGGGCCGGAGGAATCCAGGTTCAATCGAGTTGACGTGGGAGACGGCAGAGGGATGCGAACAGCCGCATGAACCTCGGGGCCGTTGCGGGAGACGATCGCCGGGAAGCCGTCGAGCTTGGGCTCGTACCGCCCTCGTTCCCAGCGGCGCGAAGGCGGGAACGTCAACCGCTCGTTGACGGCGCCCCATGTGCCCGGCGGTCGAGGCCGTCTGCGGCCTGACCCGCGCGAACGCCAGGGTCTTCGGCCCCCGCGTCCGATCGGGGCAGCAGGAGAGACAGACTCCCGGCCGCCAGCACGAAGATCGACGAAGCCCACAGGCACCACGTCAGGCCGCCCAGCTGATAGAGCGCACCGGAGAGCAACGTGCCCGGCGAGCCGGCCGCAGGCGTTGGCCATGTAGTAGAACCCGACGTTCATGGCGACCTTGTCGCCTTCCGCGTACCGCAGGATCAGGAACGAGTGCACCGCGGAGTTCAGCGCGAAGACGACCCCGAACGCGATGAGGCCGACCACGAGGACCGGCGCCGGGGACAGGCCCGCGTCGAGCCCGATCGCGATCGCCGCCGGCAGCGTCGCCAGCACGAACGCGAGCCACGTCGCCATGGCACCGTCGGGCCCGGCGGGCCCGGACCATCTCCGCATGGTGTTCGGCGCCGACGCCTGGACGATGCCGTAGCCGATCACCCACACCGCGAGGAAGGCGCCCGTCTGCCAGAAGCTCCACCCGAGCACGGACTCCATGTACACGGGCAGACCGATCACGAACCACACGTCGCGCGACGCGAACAGGAACACCCGCGCGGCCGCGAGGATGTTCACGGACCGGTTGTTGGAGAACATGCCGCGGAACTTCGCCTTCGGGTTGGGCGTCGCGAGCTGCCCGCGCGTCATCGTCAGCACCACCACGAGCGCGACGCCGATCAGCCCGAGAAGAACGATGAGGGACGCGTGGAAGCCGATCAGGGTCAGCAGGAGGCCCCCGACGAAGAACCCGACGCCCTTCAGCGCGTTCTTCGAGCCGGTCAGGATCGCGACCCACCGATACAGCTCGCCGTGCGCGTCGTCCGGCACGAGGAGCTTGACGGCGCTCTTCGAGCTCATCTTGGTCAGGTCCTTGGCGATTCCCGACAGGGCCTGTGAGGCCATCACGTACGGGACGACCAGCCACGAGACCGGCGCGAACGCCAGCATGCTGAGGGCGACGCATTGCGTGCTGAGCCCGGCCAGCAGCGTCGTCCGCAACCCCAGCCGTGCCGCGACCCACCCGCCCACGAGATTCGTCACGATCCCGAAGATCTCGTAGAAGAGGAACAGCGAGGCGAGCTGCGAACGGGGAGTACCCGAGGTTGTAGAAGTGGAAGAGGACCAGGAGGCGAGTCGCGCCGTCCACGACGGTGTCGGCCCAGTAGGCTCCCGTCACGATCGCGTAGGTGCGCAGATCGACCTTCTGGGCAGCGGGGCAGCGTCCTCGTGCTTCATGGCGCCGGCAATGTCGTCGCGACGCGTCCGACCAGCTCGACCAGCCGGTTCACGTACCCCCACTCGTTGTCGTACCAGGCCAGGACCTTCACCTGCGTGCCGTCGACGACCATCGTCGAGGGGCCGTCGACGATGGCGGAGCGGGGATCGTCCTTGAAGTCGACCGACACGAGCGGCCGCGACTCGAATCCGAGGATCCCCTTCAGGGAGCCCTCGGCGGCGTCGCGGAGCAGTCCGTTCACCTCGTCGACCGTGGTCGGGCGGACGACGTCGAAGACGCAGTCGGTGAGCGAGGCGTTCAACAGCGGGACGCGGACCGCGAGGCCGTCCAGCCTGCCCTGCAGCTCCGGGAAGATCAGGCCGATCGCGGTGGCCGAGCCGGTCGTGGTCGGGATCAGCGACAGGCCGGCCGCCCGCGCGCGCCGCAGGTCCGTGTGTGGGGCGTCGACGATCGTCTGCGTGTTCGTCAGGTCGTGGAGCGTCGTGATCGTTCCTCGCGCGATCCCCAGGCCATCGTGCAGCACCCGGACCACCGGCGCGAGGCAGTTCGTGGTGCAGGAAGCGGCGGTGACGACGTCGTGCGTTCTCCGGGTCGTACCGATCGTCGTTCACTCCGACCACGACGTTCAGCGCCCGGTCGTCCTTGACCGGGGCAGCGACGACGACCTTGCGAACGCCGGCGGCGAAGTACGGCGCCAGGGCGTCCATCGTCCGGAACTTCCCCGTGCTCTCGATCACGACGTCGATGCCGAGCTCGGCCCAGGGGGGCTGGCCGGGGCCCGGCGCGCTGCCGAACGTCACGCGTCGGCCGTCGATCGACCAGGCCGTCGCCGTCTGCGGCCACTCGACGATCCCAACGGCCGTGGACGGAGTCGAACGTGAGGAGATGGGCCGCCGACCTCGACGTCGCCGTGGAGCTCGTTGACGTGTGCCACCTCGAACTCGGGAGCTTCCCACCCGGCACGCAAGGCGAGCCGTCCCATGCGGCCGAACCCATTGATCCCGACGCGGATCATCGCCTGCCTCGCGCGGCGGCCGGGCGGATGCGCGGACCGAGGATCTCGATCCGTCCGGAGATGCGCTCGAGCGCTGTGTCGAAGGCCGATCGAGACGCGTCTCCAACCGGATCGGGAACGGACCAGTGGAGAAGCCGGACCCGCTTCCCGAAGCGCGGGAGCTCCTCGTGCGCGACGTCGCAGACCGTCACGACGAGGTCGGGGGGAACGGTCAGCTCGTCGAGGGACCTCGGGCGGGCGGCTGTGAGGTCGAGGCCGGCTCGCGCGGCGGCCTCCACGGCCCCGGGCTGGACGCGGTCGGCCGGCTGCGTTCCCGCACTCGATGCCGAGACCTCGTGTCGCGCGTTCCAGGCTGCGGCCGCCAGCTGCGACCGGGCGGAGTTGGCCCTGCAGACGAAGAGCACGTGCCGCGCCGGGATGGTCTCCACGGGCGCAGCGAACATCGAGAACGGCCCCGGGAACGAGCCGGACGTATCGCCGCCGGGCGTCGCCGTCGGACGGATGGCGCTCGATGATCCCGGCCGCCTCCAGTACCGAGAGGTGGTGGGCGAGGAGATTGGAGCCGATCCCGAGCGATCACGGCCGAGCTCGGTGGGCGAGCGATCGGAGATCGCCAGCTCATCCACGATGTCCAGACGATGAGGATCCGCAAGCGCGGCGTGGACCGCCGCCCGACGTCCCTTCGATAGCTCAACTGCCATTGCCTCAATAATGATTGCGTCAATCGAACAATGTCAAGGGTTGGCGAGTGCAGAGAAGCGACGATGCCCCAAGCTCGAACGGCATTGGCCGCGGGAGAACAGGGGCATCGCCGCCTCTCTGGTCACTTCAGCAGCAGCCTGGCGGGCAGCAGTCCGCGGGGCAGCAGGGCTCCCTGTCCATAGTTGACCTCCTTCCATCCATGCGGGGCGACATGAGGCCGGTGGCTACCAGCGGCGACCAGCCCGGTTCGGCAACGGCACTTCCTTCAGCAGCACCCCTGCACGACGGGCAGCTCGGTTCGGCCAACCAATGGCGCCGCGTTCCGGTCATTCGTCGCCTTGACGATCGCATTGTGGATGCCGTCGAGGGCCGTACCGGTGGACGTGATGCTGATGTCGGTGAACCCCACGTCGCGCAGTCCCCGCTCGTACTCGTCGAAGCTCAGCGCGCCCGCGATGCAGCCCGACGTACGAGCCGCGCTCGGCGCGTTCCTCGGGCGTCAGCCGGTCCTCTGCCACGACGTCGCTGATGCCGATGCGCCCCCCGGGCTTCAACACGCGTGCGATCTCGGAGAACACCTTCGGCTTGTCGGTGGACAGGTTGACGACGCAGTTCGAGATCACGACGTCGATCGGTCGACGCCGGCAGCGGGATGTCCTCGATGTAGCCCTTGAGGAACTCGACGTTGGTCACGCCGGCCTCCTTTTTGTTCTCGAGGGCGAGCGCGAGCATCTCCTCGGTCATGTCCAGGCCGTAGACCTTGCCGGTCGGCCCGACCCGTCGCGCGGAGAGCAGGACGTCGATGCCGCCGCCGGAGCCGAGATCGAGGACGGTGTCGCCTTCGTGCAGATCGGCCACCGCCGTCGGGTTGCCGCAGCCCAGGCTTGCCAGGAGCGCGTCGGGAGGCAGGGACTCCTGATCGGCCTCCTGGTACAACTCCGCCCCGAAGACGTGACCTTCTTCCGCGCAGGTCGTGCCCGGGTGGCTGCAGTCGCACGCCACGCCCGTGCCGGTCGATCACGGCGCGCGCCGAGGCCGCGTAGCGGGCGCGGACCTCCTCGCGGAGCTCCTCGTTGTGCCGGACGCCGTTCATGCCGCACCTCCTTCGGGGTCGAGCACCCGGGCGACGCGCCCGAGCGCGGAGCGGTTCAGCGAGTAGTAGGCCCACGTGCCGCGCTGCTCGCGATCGAGCAGTCCGGCCTTGCGGAGCTTCGCCAGGTGGAAGCTCACCGTGGGCTGCGACAGGTCGAGGCTGCGAGGTGAAGTCGCACACGCAGACGGGCTCGTCCGCGTTCACGAGCACGTTCACGATGCGGACCCGGGTCGGGTCGGCCAGTGCCTTGAAGACGTCGGCGAGGGTCTGGGCCTGCTCCTCGGTGACGTCGGGGGCTGCCACGGACGTGCAGCATGCCGCCGGCGCCTCGGCTTCGGCGTGTGGTTCGGGTTCCGCCACGAGGGTGCGAGTCATTCTTGCCGTCTCCTTGATCGACGAATCTCGATGCAAGGCGAAGCGTAGCCACTGAATCGACGTTTGTCAATATTCTGAGGTCGAGAGAGCTTGGCTTTCTTCGCCGGGAGTTCACCTCCAGGACCAACCCCCGCAAACTGGCCCACCTAGGGTCCCGGGTGATGGAGCGTCACCGACCGTCCGCCGCCCGAACCCGCGACCGCTCCCTCCGACCCCCACGCGGCGCTGCGACGGCTCTGGCGACAGTCCTGGCGCTCCTCCTTCTCCCGGGGACGGCGACCGGCGCGAGCGCATCCTCCCCAGCGCCGGCGTCGCCCCCCGTGGATTCCGCCCTCTCGGCGGCGCTCGCCCAGCTCGACTCGCTGCGGGCGCAGATCGTGGACCTGGCCGCGCGGGAGGCCGGCCTGCAGGGCCGGTTCGTCGCCTGGACGAACGCCTACACGCTCGCCTCCGACCGCGTCGAGGAGCTCCTCGTCCACCGGCACTACGTGTCGCACGCGTTCGCGGCCGCCGGCGCCGACCCGCTCCGGCTGCACGCCCTGCTCTGGGCCCGGTCCCGGCTCACGCTCCGGCTCCGCGAGCTGGAACGCAGGCGCGACGCCCTCACGGCGAACACGCCCCCGATCGACGATCTGGTGCGGGTGCAGACCCTGATGCAGCGGCTGAACGACGCGCGGGTGCGGGCGATCAGAGATCGTGGGCCTGCTCCAGGACGCGCAGCGAAACCCCGCCCTCACCTCGCTCGCGCTGGCGATGCAGGGGCAGAGCGCGGTGAGCTACGGCGACTGGGCACGGTCCTTCCTGACGACGGTCGGCGCCCCGGCGTGTCAGAACAACCTGACGACGCTGGTCGCGTGGCAGGCGGCCGAGTACACCCAGGCCGCCTGGAACCCGCTGGCCACCACCTACCCGATGGACGGCGCCGGGACGTTCAACGGCGTGGGCGTGCGCAACTACGTGTCGCTGCAGCAGGGACTGCAGGCGTCGGCGCTCACGCTGCGCACCGGCTCGCCGTCGTACGGGTACGACTGGATCCTCTACCGCCTCGCGACGTGCGCGAACCCGTCGGTGACCGCCGCGGCGATCAACGCCTCCATGTGGTGCCACGGATGCGCCGGCGGCGCGTACGTCACCGGCCTGATCCCGCGGGTCGAGGCGGCGTACGACCTGTACGCGCGACTCTAGAGGCTCGCTCGCCGCTCGTCCGGCCGCGGCCGTCCCCGCCCGAAGACGGGCGGCGGCGTTCGCCGCAACCGGCCCCGATAGACTGCGCGGACCGTGCCACGCGACGCAGCGGACCTGGTGATCGTCGGCGCCGGCGCCATCGGCGGCTGGGCGTCGTACTTCGCGCGCGCGAGCGGCGCCGGCCGCGTCGTCGTCGTCGACAAGGGCCTGGCCGGCATGGGGGCCAGCAGCCGCGCGGCCGGCGTGGTCCGCGCGCAGGGCGGCACCGCCGAGACCATCGCGTTGGGCCAGTGGTCGATCGACTTCTACAACCGGCAGCACGACCTGCTGGGCACCGACTCGGGGTTCCGGGAGCTCGGCTACCTTCTGCTCGCGATCAGCGCGCAGGACGAACGGGAAGGACGTGCGCGGGTCGAGCTGCAGCGCGCAGCGGGCCTCGACGACGTGCGCTGGGTGGGCCCGGCCGAGGCGCGGAAGCTGAACCCGACGCTGGCCGCCGGCGGCCACCGCGGCGGGGCGTACCGCCCCACCGACGGCTACGTCGATCCACCGCGCAACGTCCGCGCGTACTCGCTAGCGTCGCAGCGCGCCGGCGTCGAGCTCCGCGAGCGGACGGAGGTCGTCGGCCTGACGATGACGGCGGGCCGCGGCGGCGCGTACCGCGTGACCGGTGTGCAGACCTCGGCCGGGACGATCGCTGCCCGCCGGGTGCTGCTCACCGGCGGGCCCGAGCTGCGCGCCCTCGGCAAGCGCTGCGGCCTCCGCATCCCCGCCGGGGCGGCGCGCCACCAGGTGGCGGTGACCGAGCCGCACCGCGCGTTCTCGGTCGAGCGCCAGCCGATGGTGTTCGACCTCCGCGCCGGCCTGTACTGGCGGCTGGAGGAGGGCGGGCTGCTGTTCGGCATGAGCAATCCGGACGAGCGTCCCGGCCCGGCGGGCGAGATCGACCTCCCGTACCTCCGGAAGATGCAGCGCCGCCTCGCCCGGCTGGTTCCGGCGACGCGCGACCTCGGCCTGCGCAAGGCCTGGGCCGCCACCATCGAGTACACGCCGGACCACCTCCCGATCCTGGGGCCCGCCCTGGACGCGAACCGAGCGCCCATCGGCGGGCTCACCGTTGCCACCGCCGGGGGCCACGGCATGATGTGGGGCCCGGCCCTGGCCCGCGCCGCGTCCGACCTGGCGCTCAAGGGCCGGACCGACGTGGTCGACACCACCAACCTGGGCCTCGACCGCTTCGACGCGCGCGGCCGGAGCCGGCTGGCGCCCGACTCGGTCGCGCTTCCCTTCCCGACCAGGGCGGGAGACTGAACCGGGCGCGAATCTCCCGTGTTGGACGCGCGTTGTTAGGGTGGATCGCAGGTGTCCGTCGTTTCCCCGCCAGACCCCCCCGAGGATTCCCCTCCGGAACCCGCCGAGGAGGAGCCCGCCTTCGCGAGCCCGACCGGCGCCGACCGGGCGCGCGCGGTCTCGAAGCGCGCGGCCTGGTTCGCCCGCACGATCCTCCTCCCGGTCCTGATCGGCCTCGGCGGCGCCTGGGTCGGGATGACGATCGCGGGCCGCCACACCGTGGCGCTCGGCCCGTTCCAGGTGCAGCTCCAGGGGAACTTCGGACGCGGCGACACCGTGATCGGGCTGCCCCCGTTCGGGTCGCTGACGGCGGACACACACCGCGCGCCGCTGCACATCACGGCCACCCTTCAGGACGTGGACATCGAGAAGCTCACGCACACCGTGTCGACCGAAGGGGTCGCGGCGCTGGTCGACCAGACGCAGCAGTCGGCCCTCGACGTGATCGAGCCGTTCGCGATGCGGCTCTTCCTGGTGGCGATGGCCGGGGCGTTCGCGGCGTCGCTCGTCGTCTTCCGCGGCCGATGGCGCCCCGTCCTCATCGCCACGCTCTCCGCCTTCGTCCTGGTGGGAGGCTCAGAGGTCGCCGCGTACGCGAGCTTCCGACCGGACGCGTTCACCCAGCCGAAGTTCTCCGGGTCCCTGGTACTGGCGCATCAGCTGCTGGGTCCCGTCGAGCAGGCGACCGGCCGGCTCCAGGACTTCACCGACGAGCTGTCGCGGATCGTCGGCGGCGCGGCTCGCGTCTACGGGTCGATCAACGACTTCCCCGGGAGCACGGCGGGGGAGATCCGGGTGCTGCACATCTCCGACATCCACGATTCGCCGCTGGGGATGGAGTTCGCGAGCGAGCTGGCGAAGTCGTTCAACGTCGACTTCGTGATCGACACGGGCGACATCACGTCGTTCGGAACGCCGGCGGAGAACATCATCACGTCCTCGATCCCCTCGTTCGGCGTTCCCTACGTGTTCGTGCGAGGGAACCACGACTCGCTCGGCCTGCAGGAGGCGATCTCACGGCTGAACAACGTGGTGGTGCTGGACGGCAACGCGACCACGATCGACGGCCTCGAGATCTACGGGCGCGGCGACCCGGCGTTCACGCCGAACAAGCTCGCCGCGCTGGACGACGCGCAGGTGGCGGCGACGGTGCGTGCGGAGGGTCCGACGGTCGACGCGGAGGTCGCGGCGCTGCCGCGGGTGCCCGACATCGTTGCGGTGCACGACGATCGGATGACGCAGGGCCTGGCCGGCACGGTTCCCCTGGTGATCTCGGGCCACTTCCACGTCACGAAGTCCTACGTGGTGCGGGGCACGCAGTACCTGCAGGTTGGCTCGACGGGCGGGGCCGGAGCCAACGTCTTCACGGAGGTCGGCGGGATCCCGCTCCAGGCGCAGATCCTGTCGTTCGTTCCCGGAGCGCCGGCGCACCTCATCGCGTACGACGACATCCAGCAGTCGCCCGAGACCGGGAGCCTGACGGTGACGCGGCATCTGGTGCAGCAGGGATCGGGGGCGCTGGTGCTGACGCCGCCCCCTCCGGCCCCATCGGGGTCACCGTTCGGATCGGTGTCGCCCGGCGAGCAGGCGACACCGACCCGCTCGCCCAGCCCCTAGCGGGAGCGAACCGGGAGCAGCGCCAGGTCCGGATAGGTCCGCTGGCGGCGCCGCACGTACGCCACGCTCGCGACCACGCCGACCGCGAGGCCGGCGGCGTGCACCACGGGCTCGAGCATCATCACCATGCCCGGCGAGACCGTCAGGATGAGCGTCACCTGCTGACAGGCGGTCAGCAGCAGCCACGCGCCCCAGGCGATGGAGAGCGTGCAGAACACGTCGAGGGCCTTCGGGTGGCGCCAGCGCTCGGCCAGACGGTGCCGGTCCTCGTGGCCGTCCGTGGACAGGTGAAGCGCGAGGGTGCGCGTCAGCGGCCGGCGCATCAGCGCGGAGACGGCGAACGCGCCACCCACCAGTGCGCTCACCACCGCGCCCTTCGCCAGGATGAACATGGGGGAGCGGAGCCACACGGCCAGGCCCACCGACGCGGCGGTCATGCAGACCACCGACACGCCGACGGCGCTCACGGGCTTGCCCCGGACGACGCGCCACATCGAGTCGAGGATCGGGACCGACGAGGCCGCCCCGAGGGCCCAGATCGTGGGTACGAAGCGGGAGGCGAAAAGGTAGATGAGACCCGGAAGGACGATTCCCGGAAGGACGTTGCGGAGGAGCGCTCGCCTGCCGGGGAAGACCATGATGTTCCCGGTATCGGCGGAGGCGGCGGCCGTTCTTGAGCCGGCCGCCGCCTCTGAGGTCCCCGCGTCGGGGGGTTTCGCTCCCACCCCGACCTAGGCCGTTTCTCACTCCTTGCCTGCGGCCTCGGAGTAGATGTCCAGCAGGCCCTGCCAGCCGGTGTCGTACCCCGAGCGCGCTTCCGCAGCCTCGTCGCCGAACCGCTCCCAGTGCCGGTGCTCGAGCCGGACCTGTGTGCCGTCACCGTCTGGCGTGAACGTGACCTCGACCTCGGTGGCCGGCTTCTCCGGGCGCACCCGCCACTCGATGACCAGGCGCCCGAAGGGATCCCAGGCGAGCACGCTCCCCCACACGGCGGGCTCCTCGTCCTTGATGTACTCGAGGATGCGCCCCCCCACGTGCGGCTCGATCACGACCGTCTCGGCCCGGTCCTCGCCGATCGAGTACCGGTCCAGCGGCCACCACGTCCCGATGCCCTCGGTGAACACCCGGAAGGCCCGCTCCTGCGTGCAGGCTACCCGCACGCTGCGGACGACCGGGGCGACCACCGCTTCCGCCTTCGCCGTCATGTCCCGCCTCCCTTCCCGTTCCGGGCGCGTTTCGACGCGCCCCGCTTCCTGAGATCGACCACCTGCTCCGCACGTGCCTGCTGCTCGCGCTCGTCCGGCGCCTCCGCCGCGCGACGGTATGCCTCCAGGACCTCGTCCCAGAAGCCCTCCAGGTACCGGCGGAGCTCGGCCAGCGCCGGCGTCTCCACCTGGTACAGGCGCCGGTTTCCCTCCGCCCGGTCCGACACCAGTCCGGCGTCTTTCAGCACCCGCAGGTGCTGCGAGACGGCCGGCCTGCTGACCGGGAGGCCGCGGGCGATCTCGACCACCGCGAGCGGCCCCGAGCGCAGACGCTCGAGCACCTCCCGCCGGGTCGGGTCGGCCAGTGCCTCGAGAACCGCTTGGTAAGCCATGACGCACCGTAAGGTAATGCTTACCGAGAGTCCTGTCAACCCCAGCCCGCGGCGGCGGGTACCATGCGGCCCGTGACGGACCGGCAGCGCGTGTCCTCTGGGTCTCCCTTCGAGCCGACCATCGGGTTCAGCCGCGCGGTGCGGGTCGGCGACCGCGTGCTGGTGTCGGGCACCGCCCCGGTCTGGCCCGACGGGTCGTGCGACCCGGACCCCGGCGTCCAGGCGCGCCGGTGCCTGGAGATCATCGAGGCGGCGCTCGCCGAGGCCGGCGCCGGCCTGAGCGACGTCGTGCGCACCCGCATGTTCCTGACGGACGTGGCCGACGTGACTGCGGTGAGCCGCGCGCACGGCGAGGCGTTCGGCGACGTCCGCCCCGCCGCCACCATGGTCGTGGTGGCGGCGTTGGTCGACCCTCGCTGGAAGGTCGAGATCGAGGCCGAGGCGCTGCTGGGCTGAGGCCCGCCGTCGCTCGTCAGGCGACGAACGGACCGTCGGGAATCTGCTGCGTGATGCAGTGCGGGCCGCCGCCGCCCACCGAGATGATCGCGCCCGGCACGGCGACGACCTCTCGATCGGGGAACGCCTCGCCGATGAGCCCGAGCGCGTCGGCGTCCTGCGGGATGCCGCCGACGGGCACGATGACGCCGCCGTTCACCAGGTAGAAGTTGAGGTACGGGATCGCCACCGGCCCATAGCCCTCGACGTCGGCGCTTCCCGTGACGGGCACTTCGCGAACATCGAGCGCCCGGCCGCGAGCGTCGCGCGCCGCCGACAGCACGGCCGCGTTCACGTCCCCGCGCGGCGTGTCGGGATCGTCGGAACCCTTGGGCCGCAACAGCATCACGGTTCCCGGGGAAACGACCTGCGCGACGCCGTCGATGTGCCCATCGGTGTCACGGTCGTCGGCCATGCCGTTCGGCAACCACACGATCGTGTCGACGCCGAGATACGCGCGCAGGACGTCTTCGATCTGGTCGCGTGACAGGTCGGGATTCCGGTTGGGGTTCAGCAGACACTCCTCGGTCGTGAACAGCGTCCCCTCGCCATCGACGAAGAACGACCCGCCCTCCAACACCATCGGCGCGTCGTAGCGACGCACGCCGAAGGCCTCGGCCAGTCGTTCGGGGAGCAGGGCGTCCTGGTCGTACGGCAGGTACTTCTCGCCCCACGAGTTGAAGCCGAAGTGGACCATGGCCACTTCGCCGAGGTCGTTCGTGACGAAGATCGGACCGTTGTCCCGCATCCACGAGTCGTCGATCGGCAGCTCCAACGGCTCGACGCCTTCGCCGCAGCGGTTGCGCACCTCGGCGCTCGATCCGGGGGGGCCGACCATGGTGACCGGCTCGAAGGCCGCGACGGCACGAGCCACGGCCGCCCAGTCGTCCTTGGCCTGATCCAGGTGGCCGGCCCACCAGTCGGACATCCCAACGGTTCGGGCGGGCCATGCCATCAGGGTCCGCTGATGCGGTGCGAACTCGCCCGGCATGCGGAACCCGTCGTCGCGCGGCGTCGCGGTCATGGCGCGAGAGCCTAGCGCCTCGTGGCGGGCTATCCGTGCCCGGGCGGCCCCGCGAGTGCGCTTCGGCGCTCGAGGAGCACGACGTCACGCCAGCGCCCCTGGTGCCAACCGATGCGCTCCCGGGTGCCCAACCTCCCGGAAGCCGAGCCCCCGGTGCAGCGCAAGGCTCGCCGGATTCTCGGGAAGGACGGAGGCCTGGAGCGTCCAGACGCCAGATCGTTCCGACGCGTCGATGAGCGCCTCCAGCAGCGCCCGCCCGATGCCGCGACCGCGGACGGCAGGGTCCACGTAGATGCTCTCCTCGGCGACGCCGCGATAGACGTCGCGGGCGCTGTACGGCACCGCCGCCGTCCAGCCGACGAGCGATCCGTCCGCGACGGCAACCAGCCGGAGGTCCGCCCGGTGCGCGGCGTCGAACGCCTCCAGGCGGGGACCTCGGTCTCGAACGTGGCGTCGTCCGTCGCGATGCCCGCCGCGAAGATGGCCGCGACGGCCGGCCAGTCGGCTTCTGTCATGGATCGGATGACGACCCGCTGCCCGTGTTCGTTGGACACGACGCGCCTAGCGTTCGTCCTCGAACCGTGAAGCGCGGAAGGGCTCGGCGTCGAAGGGCGCAGGCGACCCGAGTGACTGCGCCGCAACGAGTTCCGCGGTGCCGCCGCCCAAGATGACGCCGAGGGCGCCGTGGCCGGTCGCCACGACCAACCCGTCGCGAACGCGATCCACGACCGGTCGGTCGTCGGGCGTCACCGGCCGAATGCCCCACCACGATCCGAGGAACTCGGCGTCCGCGAGCGCCGGCACCACGCGCGCGGCCATCGCGGCGATTCGCGAGGGAACCGAAGGCTCCTCCGGCTCGGGCGACACGACCTGTTGCCACGACGATCCGCAGGTGATCGTGCCGTCGTTCCCGGGATGCAGCGCCGCTCCGATCGCCGGCGCTGAGGAGCCGTCTACGACGTCGGCAGCCCTCACCCGCCCGAGGCGGCCTGCGCCCGTCCACCCCACGCGCTCGACGATGTGGCGAAGCAGGCGGGGCTCGCGCGGCGCGAGACGAACGAGCCATCCGCGAACCGGCCGGATCGGGAGCCGGACGCCGATGGGATCCAGCAACGGAGAGGACCACGGCCCCGCCGCGACCACGACCGTGTCGGCCTCGACCACGCCCTCATCGGTGACGACGCCGGTTACGCCGCCGCCCGAAGCGTGCAGCGCGCGGACCTGCAGGTGGTGGCGGACCTCCGCGCCCCGACGCGCGGCGAGGGTTGCGAGGGCGACGGTCAGCGCGCCCGGATCGACGCGCCGGCCGTGGTCGTAGTACCAGACGCCCGGAAGGTCGTCGGCGAGCGCCGGCTCGACGGCTCGCACGGCGTCGCGCGACTCCAGCCGTTCCACCGTGACCCCGTGCTCTGCGTGGAACGCGGCGTTCGCCATCGCCTCTCCCACGTCCTCCGGTTCGAGCGCGATCTGCAGGCCACCGCAGGGATCCCGGTCCATGAAGACGTCGAACGGCGACTCCTCGACGGCCCGCAGGTACCGCTCGACGCTCGCCCGGTACATCGGGACGAGGTCGGTGTGATCCGGCATGACCAGCAGACCGAGGTTGCGCCCCGAAGCACCGGCTGCGAGGTGGTCACGTTCGATCAGGGTGACGGACGCACCGCGCTCGGCGAGCTCGAGCGCGCACGCGGCGCCGATGATTCCGCCCCCGACCACGACCACGTCCGGCATGCGCGCAGCCTATCCGGATGACGGTGGGGCGCCGTCCCCGCTCGGACGAAAGCCAAATCGGCTCACCCCGTCAGCCTGCGACCGGAATGAGCGAGACGTCGTCGAGGGCCGGGCCGTAGACGCCGCGGTTCTTGCTGACGATGTGCGTGACCTGGAGCGGTCCCCGGCGTCGCGGGCCGTTCGGCCCAAGGAGGGCCGGTTCCCGAGGCGGAGGCTGAATGGGACGAGGAGGTGCGCCATGGTGACCGCGACGAAGGTCGACATGAAGAAGGAGCTGCACCAGCTCTATACGCCGCCGCAGCACCCGGTCCTGGTGGATGTCCCCCCGCTCCAGTACCTGATGATCGATGGGGCCTTGTCCGAGGGCAGCACCGGGCCCGGCGACGATCCACGGTTCCGCGAGGCGCTGCAGGCCCTCTACTCCGTGTCCTACACGATGAAGTTCGCGTCGAAAGGCGAGGGCGAGGACTACGTCGTGATGCCGCTCGAGGGGCTGTTCTGGACGCGCGGGACGGGAGAGGTTCGTCCGGATGAGACGGCCAGGATGCGGTGGACCCTGATGATCGCGCAGCCGGCGCAGGTCACACAGGCTCGGGTCGATGGGGCGATTGCGCAACTGCTCGACCGTGGAAAGGTCGCGGCGCCTCCGGCGGTGCGGCTGGAGACGCTCGAAGAGGGCCTGGCCGCACAGATCCTGCACCTCGGGTCCTACGCGGACGAGCCCCCGACGATCGAACGGCTCCACGCGTTCATCGAGGAATCGGGTCTGGTGAAGCGGGGTAAGCACCACGAGATCTACCTGGGTGACCCGAACCGCACGGCTCCCGAGCGCCTGAAGACGATCATCCGCCAACCGGTCGCGATCGCCCGCGGGTAGTGCTCCACGCACGACACCTGGCCGTGGAGACGAGCGGACTCGAACCGCCGACCCCCTGGTTGCAAACCAGGTGCTCTACCAGCTGAGCTACGTCCCCGCGGACAACGATTCTAGGCCGAGCCCCAGTCAGGGCGTCGGCAGGCCGCCCGGCGGCTGCGGCCGGCACATCTTCTGCTCGAGCGCGCGCAGCTTGGTCAATTCGTTCCGGTAGAGCGGCTCCGGGTTCGCGGCCTGGTTCACCAGCTCGTACGGACCGTCGCCTGCCGAGGCGCTGCCCGTGAGGTGATACAGCTCCTCCTCGCCGGTCGCATACAGCACGTACTTCCAGTCGGTCGTTCTGACCGCGCAGTAGGCGGGCATCCCCCCGGGGCCGTGCTCGATCAGGAAATGGGTCCGCCAACGGGCGCCCGGGTTCGACAGGACCGGCAGCATGCTCAGCCCGGCCACGCTCGACGGCGTCGACACGCCCGCGGCGTCGGCGAACGTCGGCGCGATGTCGAGGTTCAGCACCATGTCCGGGTTGGTCGTCCCGGCGCGCGCACCGACGACCGCGTCGTCGCGGACCACCATCGGCACCCGGATCGACTCCTCGTACGGGGCGACCTTCCCGACACGCCGATGCTCCCCCAACATGTAGCCGTTGTCCGACGTGAACACGATCAGTGAGTTGGCGAGCCGTCCCGTCTCCTGCAGGGCAGCGAGAACCCGGCCGACCCACTCGTCCACCGACAGCAGCGCCCGGCACCCTTGGACATGGCGCCGGTCGATCTTGCGGATGTCCTTCGCGGACAGCGGCGGACGCTTCGCCTGGAACGTCGGCTCGAGTCCCCGCGGGCTCGACCCGACGTCGAAGCTCGGCGGTTTCGTCCACGTCAGGTCCCGCACGCGTTACGGAACTTCTTGGCACCACCCGATGGGCTCGTGGGGCGCGTACGGCGCGAAGTACAGGAACAGCGGCTGATCGGCCGGCGCCTCGCTCGACGAACTGTACGGCCGCCTTCCCGAGCACGTCCGTGGAATAGTTCCCCTGTCCCTTCCCGTGGGTCCGAGCTTTCCGCCGGCCGCCGGCTTCCCACCGACAGCGTGTAGTCGTAAGTAATGCCCCGGGCCCGTTCTCAGCCGTGCCGTGGGTCAGCGCCACCCAGTCGTCCCAGCCCGGCGGCACGTGCCCGACGTCGGTGTCGTCGTAGCCGTTCAGGTACTTGCCGACCAGCCCCGTGTGGTAGCCGGCCGCGTGCAGCCAGGTCGCCAGCGTGGAACCCTCATCGGGCTCGAACGCCTGGAACCCGCCGTCCGGCGGCTTGTTCGAGTACACCCCCGTGGCGTGCGAGTACTCGCCGGTCAGGATGGTGCTCCGGCTCGGGCAGCATTCCGGGTTCACGACGAAGCCGTTCGGGAACTCCACTCCCTTCGCAACCAGCTGGCTCTGCACGATCGGCATCTGCCCGAGCTCGTCCCAGCGCTGGTCGTCGGTCAGGATGAGGATCAGGTTCGTCCGCGACGTGACCGCACGGGTGACGGAGCGATGGGGCGTCGGGTGCGGTTGACCGGAGCTCCCGGTGCAGGCCGCGGCCACCAGGAGGGCACACGCGCACGCGGCTGCCGGGAGGCGTCGCGGCCATCTCCGGCCCCTGTTCAGGAGGTGACGTCCTTGCGAGTGAAGACCGCGAGCGCGGCCAGCAGGAAGGTCGCCGTGTAGCACGCCTGGAGCAGGATGCCGTGTCGCATCGCATCCCATGCCACGGGCGAACGGAAGAGGTCCACGAACGCCAGCCAGTCGTGCGTGAACAGATACGGGTGGATGGCATGCAGGGTGGTGAGCCCGTCCAGGATCTGGCTGATGATCGCCAGGGACACCGTCGCGACCGCCGCGCCCACGCCGGATTCCGTGAGCGTGGAGAAGAAGACTCCGATCGCCGACAGCCCCGCCACGCCGATCGCGACGTAGACCGCCGCCCCGATGATGCGCACCAGCGCCGCCGTCGCCGGAATGTCGACGCCCGACAGGGTCGGCATCGGCCCGTACCCGAACGCGATCCCGCCCGCGATGAGGCCGACCGCCGCCACCCACGCCACCGACATACCCAGCAGCGCCATGACCGACGAGTACTTGGACAACACCATGCGCGCGCGGCCCACCGGACGGACCAGCAGGTAGCGAAGCGTCCCCCCCGACGCTTCCGCGGCGACGGACTCGCCCGACAGCAGTCCCGCACCCAGCGGAAGGAAGAACGGAACGATCAGCCCGACGCCGGCGAGCCCGCCGAAGAGCCCGTTGCTCCGCAGCTGCTCGAAGAACGGCGGTCCGCCGGAGTTCCCGTGCGTCGTCGCCAGGACGATCGTCGGCAGGATCGCGACGCCCGCCAGCAGCAAGCCCAGCACGTACGTGCGGGGCCGGCGGAAGGCCTTGGCGATCTCGACGCGGAACACTCTGGGGCTCCCCTCCTACCTCGGCGTCTCGCCGCCCTCGACCAGCGACACGAACACGTCCTCCAGGCTCTCGTGCTCGGGGATGAGCGCGGAAACGCCGACCCCCGCACCGACCAGGGCGGCGTTGACCGCGGCAGCCGTCGCCGGCGCCTCCATCCGCACGCGCAGCTGGGCGGTGCCGCCCCCGTCGAGGGTCACGCCGTCGATGCCGGCCAGGACCCCCTCCGCGCGCGGACGGTCGTCCACCTCGATGCGCAGCAGCATCCGCCCGCCGCGCAGCTCGCCCGGCGGTCCCTCCGCCACGATCTTCCCGCGGGCCAACACGCCGACGCGGTCGCACATCGCCTCCACCTCGGTCAGCAGGTGGCTCGACACGAACACCGTGACGCCCTCGTCGGCCAGACGCCGCAGCAGCGTCCGGACCTCGCGCATCCCCTGGGGGTCGAGGCCGTTGGTCGGTTCGTCCAGCATCAGGATCTTCGGCGTCCCCAGGAGCGCCTGCGCGATGCCCAGGCGCTGCCGCATGCCCTGGCTGTACGCCTTCACCTTCTTCGTCGCCGCGTCCTGCAGCCCGACCGTGCGCAGCACCTCGTCGACCCGTCCGAGCCGCGCCCGCCGGTCGGCGGCCGGCCCCGACGCCCGGGCGAAGTACTCCAGGTTGCGCCGGCCGGACAGGTAGCGCCAGAAGCCGGGCTCCTCGATCATCGCCCCCACCTGGCGCAGCGCGCGGTCACGTGGCGCCTGCCCCGACGCGACCGGCTCGCCCAGCACCTCCACCTCGCCCGACGTCGGGAAGATCAGGCCGAGCGCCATTCGGATGGTCGTGGTCTTGCCGGCGCCGTTCGGGCCGAGGAACCCGTACAGCACCCCCTGATCCACCTGGAGGTCGAGCGCGTCGACCGCGGCGATGCTGCCGTAGCGCTTCGACAGACCGCGGGCGGCGATTGCGATCAGGGCAGATCCGCCGCGGCGCGTTGCAGGGCCGACTGCGGCACCGCGCCGAACAGCACCCAGGCGTGGTCGGCGCGCTCCGCCAGCCAGATGGAGAAGAGGGGTCCGGAGAACGGAATCAGCTTCGGAACGGCGTACCCGGTCCCCGCTGTGGCCTGCGCCAGCTGCTGGAGGCTGGGCGTCCGCACCGCCACGATCGACGTCCAGCCGCTCCCGAACGTCCGGACGTCGGATGAGGACATCTGGCGGCCCGGGCGCGGTGGCTCGGGGGTCGATCCACCCGACACGGGCACGTATCCCGTCGTCGGAGCCGGGGGCGCCATGGGGCACTCCATCGGGGGCGGGCAGTTTCCCGCAGCGCCGTGCATCAGTCCGCGCGGGGTGATCACCTTGGCACCCCGCGGTGGGGTGAACCGGTAGACCGCCGGGTCGATGGAGCCAAAGCTCACGGTGGTGAACCGGGCACTCAGCGCGGGGGAGGACGCCCCGCGGGCGAACACCGCGCCGCCCAGCGGGAGCCAGCGCGACGCGTCGACGTACAGCTCGACGCGTCCCACCAGCGTCGCGCTGGTGCGCGGCTCCAGGCTGAGCACGTACGCGTCCCGTCCGGCGACGGAGGTCGTGCCGGCGACCGTCACACGCGTCGTCGGAGCGATCGCCGCCAGTGCCTGCTGGGCCAATTGCACGGGATCGATCATCGACGCGGCCTTCCGTGCAGCCGCCGCGGCCGCCGGATCGGTGCCGGGGCCAAGTCGCACGGCGGTCATGGTCGAGGAGTCCCACAGCCACGCCTGCGTCCGCGACACGATGATGGAGCGCTCCGAGGTGGGCAGCAGGTCCGACAGGCGCGCGCCGTCCCGCGAATGCCAGACGCGCAGTCGGTGGTCGCCGGAGAGCGACGCGACGGTCGCCAAAGGCCCGGTGGGCGCGGCGGCGCCCTCGTCGGGGAGGCTGGGGATCCCCAGGTCGACGCGGGCGTTCATGCTCCCGGAGATCGGTGGGTCGGCCGACACCGCGCGGATGACGTTCGCGACCAGCCGCTGGGCGGAGATGGTCGCGAGCTGTGGCGACGAACGCGCGGCGCCGGCCAGGGCGGCCGTCGAAACCAGCAGGACGCCGGCCGCGATGATCACGGCGAGGCCGCGGAGTCGGGGCGAGCGCGCGAGTCGGGCCATCTCTTCTACCTGTCTAGCACGATTGCGGCCGGATGCACGAGGGAAGACCCCGAGCCGTCATGCCGCCTTCACAGCTTCTCCACCTCGGCCGCCCCGATCCGGGTCGTGCAGCCCTCCAGCACGTCGTCGAGCGGCTCCACGCCGATCCCCGGCCCGGTGGGCACCTCCATGGTCCCGTCGGGCGCCACGACGAACGGCGCGGTCACGTCGCGGTGGAAGTACCGCTCGCTGGCGCTCGTGTCGCCCGGCATCGTCACCCCGGGCAGCGCGGCCATCGCCACGTTCGTCGCGCGGCCGATCCCGGTCTCGAGCATGCCGCCGATCCACACCGGCACGTCCCGCTCGCGGGCGACGTCGTGGACCCGCTTCGCCTCCAGGAGCCCTCCGACGCGGCCGGGCTTGATGTTGATGATCCGGCACGCGCCCAGTTCGATCGCCGCCGCGGCATCCTGGGCGTGCCGGATCGATTCGTCCAGACAGATGGGCGTGCGCAGCCGCGCCTGCAGCTTCGCGTGGTCGACCAGGTCGTCGTGTCCCAGCGGCTGCTCGATCATCACCAGGCCGAGCTCGTCCAGGGCTTCGAACAGCGACACGTCGGCGAGCGTGTACGCGGCGTTGGCATCCACCGACAGCGGCATGTCGGGGAGTGCGTCGCGAACGGCGCGGACGACGCCCACGTCGCGCTCCGGCTCGATCTTCAGCTTGACCCGCTGGTAGCCCTTCGCCAGATAGCCCTCGATCTCCTCGAGCATCGCCTCGGGCGAGCCGGCGATGCCGACGCTGACGCCGCACGGCACGCGGTCGCGGACGGCCCCCAGGTGGCCGGCGAGGCTCTGCCCCTGCCGGCGAAGCCACGCGTCCAGGACCGCCATCTCCAGGGCAGCCTTTGCCATCCGGTGGCCCCGCACCCAGGACGTTCGCTCGGTCACCTGTTCGGGCGCCGTGACGGGGCCGCCCGCCACCACGGAGGGAACGAGGAACGCGGCGAGCGACTCCCAGGCGGCGGCGTTCCACTCGCCGCTGTACCGCGGCTCGACGTCGGCGACGCACTCGCCCCAACCCGTGAGATCGCCGGCGTCCACGCGCACCAGGATGCAGCGCTTCTCCGACTCCTCTCCGAAGCTCGTGCGGAACGGCCGGACCAGCGGCAGCGCGATCTCGCGAAGCTCGACCGAACGGATCTCGATGGACGCCGGCTCGTCACCCATGATCGTCAGGCTCCTTGACCATATCGAACGTGTACACGCCCGCCTTCGACATCGCGACCGCCTGCAACCCCGCGTCGAAGCAGGCACGGAAGGCCGTCGCGGCAGCGTCGCGCCACCGAGCCGCCAGCCCGGGGTCGCTGCGGCGCAGACGCAGGTAGTCGGCCGGAATGGCCACGGTCGCACCCGGTTCGGGCCGAGCGGACCTTGCCACCGGCTCGGGCGCATCGGGGGCCCCCGAGGCCTCGAGGACGGCGGGCCCGCCTCCCGGCTCGGACGGCGGCGTGCCGGCCGCGGCCGCCACCGACCGCCGTGAGCGCAGGGACCACCGCACCTCGAAGCGGTCGCTGCGGTCGCCTGCGTTCAGCAGGTCCGTCATCTCGCCGTAGAACTCGGGCAGGAAGTCGGTCGCCGTCGCCCCGAGCTTCGTCAGGTTGAACCACGCGTTGCGCGCCAGGAGCGGGTCGTAGGTCCACCGGACCTCGTCGAACCCGGCGTCGAAGGCCGCAGCCCGCTGCGCCAGCTTCAGCGCGAAGCCGACGCCTCGCGACTGCCATTCGGGCACCGTCGCCAGCATGTGCGAGTGCAGGTGCGGTCCTTCGGCGAACCCGGCGAAGCCCAGGACGAAGCCGACCAGCTCGTCGCTGCCGGCAGGCGCGCCGCCGATCAGGACGCACCCCGCGTGCTGCATCGCGCGCACCAACTCGGGTGGAAGCTCCTGTGCTCCCCACACGCGCTCGATCACGCGATTGATGCGGCCGCAGTCGGCCAGGTCCGGCAGTGCCCGCAGATCGACACCCGCGGCCGAAGCGGCCCGCGCCGCCGCCGCCCACGCCCCGCTCGGCCCCTGCCCGGCGCCGGCCGGCTGCTTCGTGCCCATATGGTCGCTCACTCTAGGCTTCGTCCCGGACGACGATGAGGGCCGGGACGCGCTCGGCGTCCCGGCCCTCCGTTCGTTCACGTATGCAGCTCGCGAGCTCTTCCTGGCCTCGAAGCTCTCCGCCGGCCCGGGTCGACCGGCCCGGGGCCCGCGAGGTCGGTGGTCTGGTTGGATTCCGCCGGGACCGTCCCCGGCGAACGGGCGGGCGGGATGGTCTTTCCCCCTACCCGCCGAGGGACGGCTCAGCAGCCAGCCACCTCGAGGGTCGCATGCTCACTTTGCAAGCTGGACCACCTCCTTTCTCCCGTGCGCCCATATTCCACCCGGACCGGGCGTGCGACAACCAGGAAGTGGAATGAAAGGGCGGGAGTTTCAGGCGGCGACTTGCTGATACGGCCGGATGGACAGGATGACGGCCGGGAGCTCCCGGCGAACCAGCACGTCCTTGACGGACATCTGGAGGCGAAGCCCCATGACGGCGGCGTCCGACAGGTCCGCGCCGGGGACACAGAGCGTGAGCTCGTCGGTCCCCGTCCGGTAGACCTGGTCCTCCGCGCGGAGCGCGAACGGCACGGCCTCGACGATCGCCCGGAGGACGGCGTCGGCGGCCGCGTCGCCGTGCTGCGCACGGATGTCGCCGATCGGCGTGACGTCCAGCGCGACGAGCGAGGAGCTCACTCGTGAACCGTGGCGCTCGATCTCCTGGCGAAGGGCCTCCATGGTGGGGGCCCCGGTCGACGGGTCGAACAGGACCGGCTGCGGCTCCGGCTCGGCGGTCCAGCTCGGGGAGGGGAAGCTGGTCTCGGCCGTCCGCGTGGCCTCGGCGATGTGCGTGGACTCGACCGGGACCGCTTGCACGACGTCGGGGACGACGACGTGCGCGGGTTCGGGGTCGAGCGCGATCTCCGGCTCCGGAACGACCGCCGGGTCGGCGACGATCTCGGGCTCCGGGATCACGGCGGGCGCCTGGACCACCGGTGGAACCACCGGTGCGGGCGCCTGGACCGCACTGGGAACGACCGCCGGGGCGGTCCCGA
The DNA here is from genome assembly GCA_963770955.1 of uncultured Actinomycetota bacterium. Lineage (GTDB taxonomy): Bacteria > Actinomycetota > UBA4738 > UBA4738 > UBA4738 > DASPTB01. The sequence continues at coordinate 91,607 of CAVYRK010000003.1, read as the reverse complement.
CCACCGCAGACGCCGCCGGCACCTCCTCGAGCGCCCAACGGGGCTGCTCGACCTGGTCCGGGGTCGTCGCGAACACCGTGGCCGCCACCCGCCCGTCCTCGGTCTCCCTGATCAGGAGGGCCTGCAGCGAGAAGAGCAGCTCACCGACCTCGGTGGTGTATCTGTCCCCGTTCGGAAGGTCCGCCGCGATCGCGGCGTCCGTGTTCTGCATGGCGCCCGACACCCTCTCGATTCTTCGCACGCGCGAAGAATCAGTCGTCCTGCGACTAGGTGTCGGCGGTCCCGGAGCCCGCCTTGAGGCCCTCCTTCGCGAGGAGGCTCAGGCGCTGTCGGCGGGCGGCGGAAGCTCCCGCCACTCGTCCTCTTCGAAGCCGGAGCCCCGGCCCTTGAAGAACTTGACCACGCCGGCCACGATCGCGGCGAGGGCAGCGAAGAGGAAGAACTTGCGAACCTTGTGGGTCTTCTTCTCTTCCACCACCACGATGGTTTCTTCTTCTGCCATGGCACTTCCCCCTCTCGTCGGCGCCGAAGCGCGCGATTCGAGTACTTCTCTGGTATGCGAGATCCTACAGCGTCGCGGAAGACGGTCGGGTCGTCGGATCGTCCCGACCGAGAAGCGAGCTCAGGCCGAGTCTGCCGACGCGGGCGGGCGGCCGTAGCCGACCGCGGCAAGCACGGCCCCGGGCGCCTCGCGGGCGAGTTGGGCGTCGGGCTGGGCTCCAAGGGCGTCGTTCACGGTGGAGAAGGCGACGCGAAAGGCCACGAACGCGGTCGCTTCGAAGATCTCGGCGTCCGAGAGCCCGGCACCCCGAAGCCGTTCGACATCGACGGCCGTGGTCCCGTTGGGGTCCCGGACGACCGCGCGAGCCCAGTCCGCCAACAGACGCTCGCGCTCACTCAGCCCCTGGGCGGGCGCTCCCGCGAGCACGCCGGCCGCCGTCTCCTCGTCCGTGAGCTCGGCGAGCCGTGCCCCCCACGCAAGCGAGCAGTACGAGTCGGAGAGAGTCGACGCGGCGGCGGCGACCAGGACCGCCACCTCGCGCTCCGAGAGCGTGGAGCCCTCGAGTGTCACCTGCCGCAGCGCCGTGAACGCTTGCAGCACGTCGGGGCGCCAGCACCACAGCGAGGTGAGGTTGTTGACATAGCCGTCGGATTCCCGATCCGACGCGTACTGGCGGTCGCGCTCCTCGCCGGGTGGGGGCTCCCTGAGAAACATGACCGACAGAGTATGGGACGATCACTTGTCCGGGACAACGCGAGAACAGGGTGGGCGTGGTAGGACTCGAACCTACGACCTCATCCTTATCAGGGATGCGCTCTAACCGCCTGAGCTACACGCCCGTTTCGCAGCGGTCAGACTAGACGCTCGCCGCAGCGCTGGCACGGCGCCCGCGTCTCGTGGTCTAGGAGACGGCGCCCCGCGCCATCGCGTCCAGGAGATCGGCCGCGAGGCGTCCGGATCTGGTCTCGGGGTGCTGGGCCGCGAGGTGGCCGATGAAGTCGCCACGCTCATCCGCGAGCACCACCCCGCACTCGAGGCACCGCACGTCCGAAGTCATGCTCGTTCGGTCGGCAGTCCCGTACACCGGCTTGAGGATCACGCCGCACCCCGGCGTTGCTCGGTGGCCTCGATCGATTCCTCAGCCGGCTTCTCCACCACATGGAACCGCCGTTCGGGGCGCGCCAGCCCGTACACGACCGCCGAAGCCTCCATCACGGTGAACGCGGGGATGAGGACCACCTGCAGCACGAAGTACGCGCTCCGCTTGAGCACCCCGACGCCGTTTCGGCCGGAGAGGCTCACCCACAGCCCCATCACGTAGTTCGTGACGTAGACGGCGAAGATCGCGTCGCCCACGAGCGCGAGCGGCGCCGGGATGTTGACGCCGCTCAGGATGTGCAGCAGGGAGTACGTGAATCCCGTCCAGCCGACCGTCCACAGGAACATCGCCAGCCAGAGGGACGCCCGGAACCGCCAGGGAACCGGCGCCTTCCTGGCCGCCCACCACATCCCCGTGAACCACCGTCTGCGCTGGCGCACGAAGTCCACGAACGAGCGTGGGGACTGCTCCACGACCGTGCCGTTCACCCAACGGAAGCGGTTCCCGGCGCCCATCTGCAGCAGCGCCCACGTGGTGTCCTCCGTCGTGCAGGCCTCGGGAGGGAAGTCGAAGCCAACCTGGCGCTCGACGCTGGTCCGAACCAGCACGAACGACCCGTGCATGCCGAACAGGATGCGATGCAGCCGGTACTGCAGGTGGAACCGGCCCATGTCGTCACCCACGCGGATGGAGTCGGCGAGCGAGTAGACGAGGTTCGAGCCGATGTCCCGGTGATACGTGATGAGCCCTTGACCGATGCGGTGCCGCCCGCTCGCCTCCTCCTCGGCCACGGCCTCCTGCAGGCCCACGACCAGCTCGTCGGTGATGTGGGACTCCTCGTCGAGGTGCAGCACCCAGGCGTGGGCCGGCGCCGAGGACGTCAAGAGCGCGTAGTGGAGGGCCCGCGCCTTGTGCGTGGCGCCGCGGGGTGTCTGGTAGTCGGATGGCACGACGATCGGGTGCACGCGGGGGTGCGCGGGGAGGTCCCGGACGGGCTCATCGCTCACCACCTCGATCTCGAACGGGAACAGCCCCTGGCGCTGCATGGATTCGAGAACCGACCAGACGGTGGCGATCACGATCCCGGGCTGATCGCCGCGAGAGACGATCCGGAAGACGACGGGATGGGTCATGCGGGGACGGGTCGCGGGATGGCGCACACGGTCGTCCACGGACGTCCGGCGCGGATAGAGCATCCACCCCAGGATGTCCCCGACCGCCCACGGCAGGATCAGCGACCAGAGCACGGCGCCGCACTGGATGGCGACGTCGAGCGGCCCGCGGGCCGGATGGCCGCCGTGGGGCCAGATGGCGTGCTTGCCGAGGTGCACTCCCAGGAAGACCCCGACGAGCATGGAGAGGATCGTCAGGCGAAACAGCAGGTTCCGTGTCGCCCGGATGACCCGGCCTCGGGCAGGCGAGCGTAGGCCGGTGAACCATTGCTCCTGGCCTGGGACGACGGAAGGCGACTGGCGAGCCCGGGGCGCCACGAATGCAATATCGTCGCGTCGTGATCGAATCGTGATCCGCCGTTGACCGAACCTTGACCCGGGGCCGGCCTACGCCCTCGGAACTACTTGGGCTCGGCGAGCGTGATCCTGATGCCCCCGACCACGTCCGCGATCAGGTTGTACAACAGCGCGAGGAGCATGTTGACGAGCGACCAGATGACGACCCACGCCGCGCCGACCACCAGGGCGCGGAAGAAGAGCCACTGTCCGTTGATGATGTAGTTGGAGCTTCCCGACTGGCCCAGGAGGTTCGTCAGCAGGTCCGACACGGAGTTCAGCACGCCCATGATCCCGAGCACCCAGTACACGATGGACAGCGCGAACACCAGGATGACCATCACGCAGAAATAGAACAGCAGCGAGACGCGCAGCACCGACCAGGCGTTCACGCGGCGGAGCACGACCTCCGCCCGCCGCGAGCCGGCAACCTGCTTCTCGACTTCCTTGGACGTGTCTGCGGTGGCCACGGCGCTCATGCTCGCCTCTCGCTCTGTGCGGCCCGCCGGGGACGTACCTGAGTCTTCTACCACCCCGGGGGCGGAATGTCCGCTCTTCCTGCGCACAGAGAGTCCCCGCCGGCCTGCCCGGTTTCCCTCGGGCGTGCTCATTCCTCGGCCTGCGTGACCACCGGCGCGACGGCAGCGACCGAGCGGCCCTTCTCGAGGCGCATCACGCGAACCCCCTGGGTGGCCCGGCCCGCCTTGCGCACCTGGGTGGCCGGGACGCGGATGACGACGCCGTCGTTCGCGATGACCAGCACGTCCTGGTCCTTCGTGATCGGGAACGCGCCGGCGAGCACGCCCACGCGCTCCGTGAGCATCGCGGTCTTGACCCCGAGCCCGCCGCGCCCCTTCTTCGGGTACTCCTCGAAATCGGTGCGCTTCCCGAACCCGTTGTTCGTCACCGTCAGCAGGCCGTCGCCGTCCGCCGTCGACACCATGGCGATGACCTCGTCCTTGGGGCGTAGCCGCATGCCGATGACGCCGGCGGTGGACCGGCCCATCGGCCGCGCGCTTGCCTCGCTGAATCGGATCGCCTGGCCGAGCTTCGACACCAGGATGATGTCCTCGTTGCCGTCGGTGAGCAGCGTGCCGATGAGCTCGTCGCCCGGCTTCAGGTTGATCGCCGCCAGGCCCGACCGAGCGGAGTCGTACTCGCCCAGCGCCGTCTTCTTGATGTTCCCCTTCTTGGTCGCGAACACGAGGTTCTTGGCCTCCGCGTAGTCCTTCAGGTCGATGATCGAGGCGATGTGCTCGTCCGGTCCGAAGCCCATGCCGGGCACGTTGGCGATGTAGACACCTCGACCGGTGCGCGACGCCTCCGGCACCTCGTGCACCTTGGTCCGGTAGACCTTTCCCCGGTTGGTGAACACCATCAGCCAGTGGTGCGTCGTGGTGGTGAAGACCTGGCTGATGATGTCGTCCTGCTTGAGGTTCGCGCCGATGACCCCGCGGCCACCGCGGCCCTGGCTGCGGTACGTCTCGACGGGGAGGCGCTTGACGTAGCCCGCGCGTGTGACGGTGAGGATGACGTCCGTCTCCTGGATGAGGTCCTCGACGTCCAGCTCGCCACCCGCATCGTCCCGGATCTCGGTGCGCCGGGGGTCGCCGTGCTTCTTCTTGATCTCGGCGAGCTCTTCCTTGACGACCCCGAGGATCTTCTTCGGGTCCTTCAGCAGCGCCTTCAGCCGACGGATGGTGGCGAGCAGCTCCTTGTGCTCGTTCTCCAGCTCCTGCCGGGACAGTCGGGTCAGACGCTTCAGCGGCATGTCCAGGATGTGGTTCGCCTGGATGTCCGAGAGCTTGAACCTCTCCATCAGCTTCGTCCGGGCGGCGTCGGTGTCCGCCGACCCGCGGATGATCTTGATGACCTCGTCGATGTTCTCGAGGGCGACCAGCAGGCCCTGGACGATGTGGTCGCGCTCCTCGGCCTGCCGCAGCTCGTACCGGGTGCGCCGGGTCACGACGTCGACCTGGTGGTCCAGGTAGTGCTCGAGCGCCTCCTTCAGGTTGAGCGTCCTCGGCACGCCGTCGACGAGCGCCAGCATGTTGACGCCGAAGTGACTCCTGCAGCTGCGTGTGCTTGTACAGCTGGTTCAGCACGATGTGCGGGTTGGCGCCACGGCGCAGGTCGATGACCAGGCGCATGCCGCCGCGGCCGCTGGACTCGTCCTTCAGGTTGGCGATGTCCTTGATGCGGCCCTCGCGGTAGAGCTGGGCGATCTTCTCGGCGAGGCGCGCCTTGTTCACCATGTACGGCAGCTCGGTCACCACCAGGCGGCCGCGACCCTGCTGGCCCTCCTCGATCGTGACGCGGGCGCGCATCCGAACAGAGCCGCGGCCGGTCTCGTACGCCTCCGTGATGCCGTCGCGGCCCATGATGAGGCCCGCCGTCGGAAAGTCAGGTCCCTTGACGATCTTCATCAGCCGGGCCATCGTGATCTTCGGGTCGTCGGCAATCGCGACGACCGCGTCGATGATCTCGCCCAGGTTGTGTGGCGGGACGTTCGTGGCCATGCCCACCGCGATGCCCGACGAGCCGTTGACCAGCAGGTTCGGGAAGCGGGAGGGCAGGACGATCGGCTCGCTCTCGTACCCGTCGAAGTTCGGGACGAAGTCGACGGTCTCCTTGCCGATGTCGCGCAACATCTCCATGGCGAGGGGGGCGAGCCGAGCCTCTGTATATCTCATGGCCGCTGGCGGATCGCCGTCGATCGAGCCGAAGTTGCCTTGCGGGTCGACCAGCGGGTTCCGCATCGAGAAGTCCTGCGCCATACGCACGAGCGCGTCGTAGATCGACGCGTCGCCGTGCGGGTGGTACTTCTTCATGACGTCGCCGACGACGGACGCGCACTTGCGCCGGGGCTGGTCGGACCGAAGCCCGCCCTCCAGCATCGCGTAGAGGATGCGGCGGTGGACCGGCTTGAGGCCGTCGCGGACGTCGGGAAGGGCGCGGGCCACGATGACCGACATGGCGTAGTCGAGGAATGAAGACTGGATCTCCTCCTCGATGACGACCGGCTCGATGCGTTGTTCCTGAACGGCCACCTACGACTCCCTCATTGCCACCCGCGGACGGGCTCTCCTACGCGTCGACGAACGCGAACTTGGCGTTCTGCTGGATGAAGTCGCGGCGCGCCTCGACGTCCTCGCCCATCAGGATCGAGAACATGCGGTCGGCCGCCGTCGCATCCTCCAGCGTGACCTGCTTGAAGATGCGCGTCTCCGGGTTCATGGTCGTGTCCCACAGCTGCTCGGGGTTCATCTCGCCGAGGCCCTTGAAGCGGCCGGCGTCCAGCTTCTTCGCCCCGTTGCCGTTGGCCTTCTGGAACTCCTCCAGCGCGTGGTCGTCCAGAAGGTACACGTACTTCCCGCCGTGCTTCACGCTGTACAGCGGCGGCTGGGCGACGTAGATGCTGCCGGCCTCGACCAGCTCGCGCATGTGGCGGAAGAAGAACGTCAGCAGCAGCGTACGGATGTGGGCGCCGTCCACATCGGCGTCGGCCAGGATCGCGACCTTGCCGTAGCGGGCCTTCGAGAGGTCGAACTCGTCCCCGATCCCGGTCCCGATGGCGCTGATCAGCGCCTGGATCTCCGTGTTCTCCAGGACCTTGTGCAGCCGCGCCTTCTCGACGTTCAGGATCTTCCCGCGGATCGGCAGGATGGCCTGGTAGGAGCGGTCGCGGGCCTCCTTGGCGCTGCCTCCCGCCGAGGGGCCCTCGACGATGAAGATCTCGCACACCGTGGGGTCGGACAGCTGGCAGTCGGCCAGCTTCCCCGGCAACGAGGACGATTCCAGCAGGCCCTTGCGCCGTGTGAGATCGCGCGCCTGGCGCGCGGCCATGCGCGCCTTCGCCGCCTGCGAGCACTTGATGACGATCTTCTTGGCCTCGCCGGGGTGCTCCTCGAACCACGTCATCAGCTTGTCGTTGACGGTGGTCTCGACGAACGACCGCATCTCGGTGTTGCCGAGCTTGGTCTTGGTCTGCCCCTCGAACTGCGGCTCGCGCAGCTTCACGGACACGATCGCCGTCATGCCCTCGCGAATGTCCTCGCCGATGAGGTTGTCTTCCTTCTCCTTGAGCAGGGCCTTGCTGCGCGCGTAGCGGTTGACGACGTTGGTGAGCGCCTTCTTGAAGCCCTCCTCGTGCATGCCGCCTTCGTGAGTGTTAATAGTATTAGCAAAAGTGTGGAGCGATTCGGCGAACGACTCGTTCCACTGCATCGCCACGTCGATCTCACTGTCCTCGCGCTTGCCCTCGAAGGTGATGATGTGCTGATGCAGCGGCGTCTTCCCGTGCGACAGGTGCTTCACGAAGTCGGACAGGCCGCCCGACGCCTTGTAGACGGCGCGCACCGACGGCGTCTCGCGCTCGTCCACGAGCGCGATCTCGACGCCCTTGGTCAGGAACGAGGCCTCCTGCAGACTCTCGGCGAGCGTCTCCCGCTTGAACTCGGTGGTGTCGGTGAAGATCTCCGGATCCGGCCAGAACATGATGTTCGTGCCCGTCTTCTTGGTCGGCTTGCCCTTGCGGAGCTTGCTCGTCGGCTTGCCGAGGGCGAAGTCCTGGGACCACGTGAATCCGTCTAGCGCAACCTCGACGGTCAGCTTGGCGGAGAGCGCGTTCACGACGGAAACGCCCACGCCATGCAGGCCGCCGGAGACCGCGTAGGACTTGCTGTCGAACTTGCCGCCGGCGTGCAGGGTCGTCAGCACGACCTCGACGGCCGGGCGCCGGTCCTTCGCTCCGGGGATCGGCTGGATCGGGATGCCGCGGCCGTCGTCGACGACCTGGCAGGACCCGTCGGAGAGGAGCCGGACGAGGATCTTGGAGCAGAACCCGGCCAGGGCCTCGTCGATCGAGTTGTCGACGACCTCGTCGACGAGGTGGTGCAGACCCCTCGGACCGGTGCTTCCGATGTACATGCCGGGCCTGCGGCGGACTGCCTCGAGGCCCTCCAGAATCGTGATGTTGGCCGACGTGTAGTTGGACTTCGTGGGTTTGCTCGGCAACTCCTACCTCCGTCCGCGCGCGTCCGCGCACGGCGAAACGGGCCCGCTCACGCGGGGCCCCGACAGGGGAAATGGGCTGACGTTCGAAGGCTTCAAAACCGAGGAATATTCTACCAATTTTCGGCTCCCCCAGACGCCCCTTTCGAGCCGGTCCGGCGGCCCACCACGACCCGCACCGAAGCCACCCGATCGGCGTCCCAGAAGGCGGTTCGCGGCCTCCGCGATCTCCGTCGACAGGAACCGGACCTGGGCCGCCCAGGCGGCCGACGAGGCCCGCACCAGCAACGCGCCCTGGTCGTCCAACGACACCGGCGCCGACTCCTCCGCGAGGCGCTCCCCCACCACCGACGCCCACGACCGGCCCAGCTCGCCGACCGCCCGGCCCGCGCGGAGGATTCGATCACCCAGCAACCCCTCCAGCACGGACGAGAGCTCCTCCGCCTCCGACGAACGCGGTGGACGTCCGCGGGAGGACCCGTCACGCGGCGACATGCCCCTCCTTCACGCGCCAGACGGTCGCTCCCGGCGGGATCTGCGCGTCGTCGGGAACCGCGATCATCAGCTGGCCCCGGCCGTCGAGCGACCCGGCCAGCCGGGCACGGCGTTCGGGGTCGAGCGCCGAGAACGGGTCGTCCAGGAGCGTGAGCGGAGGCTCACCCGCCTCCTCGCCCACCGCGCCGGCCAGCGCGAGACGAAGGCACAGCGCCGCGCCCCATCCCTCACCGTGCGACGCGAACCCGCGCGCGACCAGCCCCTGGACGGCCAGGCCGAGGTCGTCGCGATGCGGGCCGACGAGGGTCGTCCTTCGGATGAGCTCGTCGGCGCGGCGCTCCGCGAGCCGTTCCAGGAACGCCTCCTCGGCGGGCTCGCCCTCGACGCTCGGGCGGTACTCGACCAGCAGCGTGCCCTGCTCGGGCGAGTCGCCGCAGAGCACCGCGAACTCGTCACGCGCCCGGTCGGCCAGACGATGCACGGCTTCCGCGCGCGCGGCCGTCAGGGCCGCGCCGGCGGAAGACAGCTCCGCGTCCCAGGCCTCGAGCTCCGGCGGCTCGCCGCGGCCCTCCCAGTCCTTCAACAGCCGGTTGCGCTGCCGCAGCGCGCGATCGTACGCGGTCATGAGCGACTCCTTCAGCGGCCACAGGCCGCGCACGGCCTCGTCCAGGAATCGCCGCCGGTGGTCCGGCTCGCCCATGACCACGCTGAGGTCGTCCGGCCCCGAGAACACCGCCCTGGCCTGGCGGCGCACGTCCCGCTTGCGGCGCGACGGCGACCGGTTGACCTGCACGCGATTCTGCCCGGACGCGCGCACCTCGACCTCGATGAGCACGCGCCCGGCCGCGCTCTCCACCTCACCTCGAAGGAACGCCGACTCCGCCCCCGACCGCACCAGCGGGAGGTCGCTCCGGACTCGGGGCGACTCGAGCGAGCAGAGATAGAAGACCGCCTCGAGCAGGTTCGTCTTGCCCTGCGCGTTCGGTCCCACGACCGCCGTCAGCCCCTCGGGGACCTCCAGGGTCGTCTCCTGATGGTTGCGGAAGTCGCGCACCTCGATCCACAGCAGCCGCACGAAGCCTCCCCGTCGTCGAGCCCGACCCCAGTCGGGGCTCCTCGCCCAGCGCCGACCGGCGCCTAACCGACCGGCGCGGGGAGCTTCATCGGCATGACGAGGTACACGAACTGCTGGCCCTCACCGCGCACCAGCGCCGGCTTCAGCCCGTCCCGCACCTCGACGACCACACGATCGCCCGAGGCGGCGCTCAGGCCGTCGCTGAGGTACGTGGGGTTGAAGGCGGCCACCAGGTCCTCGCCCTCGTACTGCGCCTCCACGACCTCGACGGCGCCGCCCAGGTCCGGGGACGACGACGACAGCCGCACCCCGAGCGCGTTGAACTCGAGCTTCACCGGCGAGTTCTCGCGGGCCAGCAGACCGACGCGTCGCACCGCGTCCTGGAGCTGCTGGCGCGAGACCGTCAGCCGGCTCTCGTAGTCCTCGGGCAGGAGCTGCCGGTACGGCGGAAACTCGCCCTCGATCAGGCGCGACGTCATCGTCAGCGAGCCCACGCGGAACGCCACCGAGCCCGCGTCGAGGTACAGCTCGACCTCGCCCTTCTCGTCGCCCGCGGCCGCGCGGCCGGCCTCCGTCAGCGCGCGCTCGGGCACGAGGGCCTTGGCCTCGCCCTCCGCAGTGGCGGTCATCTCGCGGACCGCGAGCCGGTACGAGTCGGTGGCGACCATGGTGAGGCCCTCGCGACTGACCTCGAGCAGGACGCCCGTCAGCAGCGGCCGTGCCTCGTCGCGGGAGGCCGCGCGCGCCACCTGCCCGACGGCCTCGCCGAAGGCGCCCGCCTCGACGGTGACCCTGGTCCCCGTCGCCTCCTGCAGCATCGGAAAGTCCTCGGACGGCAGGCAGCGGATCGTGCCCTCGTAGTTCGAGCACACGACCGTCGCCTGGCCGCCGTCGGCCTGGAACTCGATCGGCGCGGCCTCGAAGCTCTTCACCATGTCGGCGATCAGACGCGCGGGCACGAGTGCCACTCCCTCCTCCAGCACCTGCACGGGCAGCCGCTGCTGCACGGACACCTCGAGGTCGGTCGCCGCGAGCGTGAGCTCGTCGCCGGCGGCGTTCATGAGGACGCCCGACAGCGCGGGGATCCCGGGGCGGGCGGACACGGCTCGCTGCACCATCTGGAGCGCCTCGGAGAGCGCGTCGCGATCGCACTTGAACTTCACAGGGCACCTCCCGCGCCTCTGATCTCTGGACCCTTTTTCAAACCGTAGAAGTAGTGGGTGTGGAAACGTGGAAAGGTCGTCGTCTGCCCAGCGTAACGGGGACGAACGACACGCGGGCGCTGTGGACGCACGGTGGCCCGCTGTGCACATCCGGTCGGACTCGCGCGCGTCGTCCACGCGAACCCACACCGAACGCGTGGCGAGATCCCCAGGATCCGTGAACCTGTTCACAGGCGCGCGGCTCCGCGCGCGAATCTTCTTCGTCAGCTCCTGCACCTGCCGGTACGTGCTCCCGCGCGCCGGCATGAGGGCCTCGATCTTCTTGATGCCGTGCAGCGCGGTCGTGTGGTCGCGGTCGAAGTACTCCCCGATCTTGATCAGCGACAGGCCGGTCAGCTCCCGCATCAGGTACATGGACACGTGACGCGCGGTCGTGAGGGGCCGGGACCGGCTCTTGGACAGCAGCTCCTCCTGTTCGAGGCCGAAGTAGGAGGCCGTCTCCTCCAGGATGAGCGGAGCGGTGATCTCGCGGCCGGAGTCCGGCAGCAGGTCCTCCAGCGCACGTTCCGCGAGCGTGAGGTCGACCGGCTGGTGCGACAGCGACGCGAACGCCGCTACGCGGAGCAGGGCACCCTCCAGCTCGCGGATGTTCGAGTCGAACGTCGAGTCGCGATGTAGAGCTGCACGTCCTCGGGGACGTCGAGTCGGTCGCGGATGGCCTTCAGCTGCAGGATCGCCACGCGGGTCTCGAGGTCGGGCGGCTGCACGTCCACCACCAGGCCCGACCGGAAGCGGCTGCGGAGCCGCTCCTCGATCCCGCCGAGTTCCTGGGGCGGCCGGTCGGACGCGATCACGATCTGCCGCTCGTGCTGGTGGAGGTGATTGAAGGTGTGGAAGAACTCGGTCTGTGTCTCCTCGGCACGGGCCAGGAACTGCACGTCGTCCAGCAGCAGCACGTCGATGTCGCGGTACTGCCGCTGGAAGAGATACCCGCGGCGGTCGCGCACCGCGCGGATGAACTCCGTCATGAAGCTCTCGCTCGTGACGTAGCGCACGCGGACGCGCGGGTTGAGCCGCGTCATGTGCTGTCCGATCGCGAACAGGAGGTGGGTCTTGCCCAGTCCCACACCGCCGTAGACGAAGAGCGGGTTGTACACGCGCGACGGCGGCGCCTCGGCGACGGCCATGGCGGCCGCGTGCGCGAACTTGTTGCTCGAGCCGGGGACGAACGAGTCGAAGGTGTACCGGTCGGGGAACGCGGTCGCGGGGTCGAGCGCTTCGTCGAGCGTCGCCTGCGCCGGGTCCGGCTCACGGGCCGCCCGCCGGCCGCGGCGGCGCCCCGGCGCGCCGGTGGCGGCCTCCGTGGTCGCGTCGTGCTCCCCCGCATCCGGGGCGACCCCGATCCGGACGACGGCCTGCGGCCCGAGGACCGACCGCGTCGAGTCCGTGAGGAGCTCGAGGTAGTGCGACACCAGCCAGTTCTTCACGTAGTCGCTCGGTGCCTCCAACTCCAGCCCGGCCTCGTCCACCGAGTGGGCCTCGACTCCGGCGAACCACATACGGTACGAGCCGTCGGAAAGGGCCGGTTTGACCAGGTCCTGGACGGCGTCCCAGACCTCGGCGGCGCTCGCGGGCGCCTTCGGGGACTGTTCAGCAAGCGGTAGCGTCATTGTCCACAGACTCTTTCCACAGTTGTGGAAACTCCGTCCAGCGGTGCCCCGGGGAAGGCTTCGGTGCGGGGGAGGAGGGGTTCCCGAAGCGCGGCGGAGTATAGCGCCGGGGCTGCGGGAGCGCGCCCTCCGAACGAGGGTCTTGGCGACCTTTTTCAACAATCCCTGGACCCGGGGGCGGAAATCGTCGCGCACGGGCCGCCGACGTATACTCGGGGGCCGTCGCCGAAGCGGGCGATCCATGGTGCACCCCGACATCCGAGGTATCCACAGGCATGAAGAAGACGTTTCAGCCCAACAACCGGAAGCGCAAGAAGACGCACGGCTTCCGCATTCGCATGCGCACCCGAGCCGGACGGCGCCTGTTGGCTCGGCGCAGGGCCAAGGGCCGCGCGCGGCTCGCAGCCTGAGAACCGCGATGGCGCCAGAGAGGCGCCGCGGCATCCTTCGCAGAGGGACGGACGTGCGGCGGGTCGTGCGAACCGGCAAGCGTGGCTCGGGAACCCTGATGGTAGTGTACGTATCGCCCGGCGGTCGGTTGGCGCGAGCTGCGTTCGTGTGCGGTCGCCGCGTCGGCGGCGCCGTGGTGCGGAACCGTGGGCGCCGGCTCCTCCGCGAGGCGTGGCGGAGCGTCCAGGCCCGGGCACGGGGCTTTGACGTGGTGTTCGTTGCGCGACCGGAGATCCAGGGGGCCAAGACGCCAGACGTGATCGTGGACATGGATCGCGCGCTGCTGGCCGCCGGAGTCACGCCGTGAGTCGCAGGGGCGCGCTCTGGACGCTCGGGACCCCCGTTCGTCTGTTCCTGCTCGGGATGATCGGTCTGTATCGCGTCTCGATCGGGCAGCTGGCCGGTGGCCGCTGCCGCTTCCACCCGTCCTGCTCCGCCTACGCGTGCGAGGCGATCCGCGATCTCGGCGTGGTGCGGGGAACGGGCCTGGCGGCCTGGCGGGTGCTCCGGTGCGGCCCGTGGACCGCCGGCGGGATCGACTACCCGCCGAAGTATGAGACTGTCATACAGCGAGCGCCGAATGGACCGTCGTATGACGACGCCATACAGAAGCCGGGGCTCGCGGCGCCCCGTGCCGGTGGGGCGGGCGCCTGATGACCCATCCTCTCGAGGCCGTCCAGATCGTCCAGTCCCTGCTCAATGGGATCGGATGGCTTCTGTCCCGCGTCTACGACGTGGTCGCAAACTACGCACTCACGATCGTGCTGTTCACGCTCGCGATCCGCGCGATCCTGCTCCCCCTCAACATCAAGCAGGTTCGATCGATGCAGGCCTCGCAGGCGCTTCAGCCCAAGCTGAAGGAGCTCCAGCGGAAATACAAGGGCGACCGCGTGCGCCAGACGGAGGAAATCAACAAGCTCTACAAGGAGCATGGTGTCAACCCGCTGGGCGGCTGCTTCCCGCTGATCGCCCAATTGCCCGTGCTCTTCGCCCTGTATGCGGTCCTCCGGGTTCCGAGCGGCGTGGAGCACATCCCGGCAGGGAGCAGCATGCAGACCGCCATCATCCAGCAGACGAGCGGCGTCAAGATGCTCGGCGCCAACCTCCTGTGCTCCACCAGGCAGGCGGGCACCACCGTCCCGATCCCTGCGAGCGCCCATTCCCCCATCAAGGAGCTGGACTGCCAGGCGAGCAAGGCGGGCCGGGTGACGTTCTACGCGATGGTGCTGCTGATGATCGCGACCACCTACTACCAGCAACGTCAGATGTTGAAAGCGTCGCCCGGAGGTCCGACGCAGCAACAACAGACCTTGACCTACATGATGCCGCTGGTGTTCGGCTTCTTCGGGTTCACGTTCCCGCTGGGCCTTGTCCTGTATTGGACGACGACCAACTTCATCCAGATAGGGCTCCAGCATTTCGTCCGTCGGTCGAACAAGGGCGAGCTGCCCCCCGCCAAGCCGGCGAAAGAGGCTCCCCCCAAGCCCAAGGGCCCGGGCGGCGACGGCGCTCCACGGGTTCGGAGGCTGGAGGGGCGACCCCCGTCCCAGCCTCGGAAGAGGCCCCCGTCGGGTTCATCCAAGAGTTCTTCCAAGAGGACCGGCAATGCAGGAAGTCGAAAGAAGCGCCCCAACCGTTGAGGAGGCCCTCGAGGCCGCCCTGGCCGAGCTCGGGGTGAGCGAGCAGGAGGCCGAGGTCGAGGTCGTCCAGGAGCCGCGCTCAGGGCTTCTCGGCATCGGCGGTCAGAACGCGGTCGTCCGCGTGCGAACGCGCGCGGCCTCGCCAGAAGAGACCGGGGACATGGACGAGCAGGCGGAAATCGCCGCCGACTTCGTCGAGGGGCTCCTCGACGTCATCGGCGTGGTCGGCGAGGTGGACGTCAACGAGGTCGATGGCGTGACGTACGTGGAGATCTGGGCTGATGACGACCCCGACGCGCTCGGCCTGCTGATCGGCAAGCGCGGGAACACCCTGGAATCCATTCAGGAGCTGGTCCGGATCGTGGTGCATCGCGTCACCGGCGAACGATGCTCGGTTCTCGTGGACGTGGAGGACTACCGCAAGCGCCGGCGGGCCCAGGTCCTTCACCGAGCCCGGGACGCCGGCCACCGGGTCAAGAAGAGCGGGCGGCAGGAGGCGCTCGAGCCGATGAGCGCCTACGAGCGGAAGCTCGTGCACGACGCGGTCGCCGAGATGGGCGGCCTCCAGACCGCCAGCGAGGGCGAGGAGCCCGAGCGGCGCGTCGTCATCCGGCGCACCGGCTGAGACCCGCCCCCACAGCAAGGCCCTTCTCCACCGGCAAAGCTCCCCTCCCCTCTCGCCTCGTCCTATCCTGTTTCACGTGAAACTTGACCCTGAGGGCCTCCTCTCGGGACTGGACGAAGACCAGGTCGCTCAGCTGAGGCGATTCTCCGAGCTCGTCGCCGGCCGAGGTGCGGACTACGGCGTGATCTCGGAGGCCGACAGGGGGCGCGTCTGGGAGCGCCACGTTCTCGACTCGCTTCGGGTGCTCGCCTGTCTTCTCCCGGAGGACGAATCGCTTGCCGACGTGGGGTCGGGCGGCGGCCTGCCGGGCGTGCCCCTCGCCATCGCACGGCCCGACCTGGCCGTCTCGCTCATCGAGCCGAGACGGGGCCGCGTGGCCTTCCTCGAGCTGGTCATCCACGAACTCGCGCTCAAGAACGCTCGGGTCTTGGACGCCCGGGCGGGCGAGGTGTCGGGGCGGTTCTCCGTGTGCACCGCCAGGGCGCTTGCGAAGCTGTTGGACACCTGGCGGTTGACGTCGCCGCTGCTGGCCGAGGGGGGCCGGGTGATCTACTTCGCCGGCCGTTCCTTTCGGGAGACTGATCTCGCTCCCCTCACGGCCCTTGGTGTTCGGTCCAATATTTGTGAATCCGATCTCTTCCCCGCGTCGGGATCCCTCGTTATCATGCAATTCGGCTCATGACCCGTCTTCCCTGCCATTCTGCGTTTCCATGCCTCCGGCCCTTGCTGGGTTCCGACCCGCGCCGGGTGGTTGCGCCATGATCGGCCCGCCCGACCAGGGCAGCGACGTGGGCGCCTCCGCGGTCGACGTGTTGGAGCCCGATTCGGCACCGGCACCGGCAGCAAGCCGCCGGTCATCTGGCCGGGCGAGGATGATCGCCATCGCGAACCAGAAGGGCGGGGTGGGGAAGACGACGACCGCCGTCAACCTGGGGGCGGCCCTGGCGAACCTGGGCCAGGTGGTGCTGGTGGTGGACCTCGACCCGCAGGGAAACGCCTCCACGGGGCTGGGCATCGATCACTCGGTCCGTACCATCACGACGTACAACGTGATCATGTCCGGCGCGGACATCCGTGAGGCCATTCAGACAACGGAGGTGTCCGGTCTCTCGGCTATCCCGTCCACGATCGACCTGGCCGGAGCGGAGATCGAGCTGGTCAGCCAGTTCTCCCGCGAGAACCGCCTCCGGAAGGCACTCGAGTCCATCCAGGACGAGTACGACTTCGTCCTGCTCGACTGCCCGCCGTCCCTCGGACTGCTCACCGTGAACGCGCTCACGGCCGCGGACGAGCTGATCGTTCCCATCCAGTGTGAGTACTACGCCCTGGAGGGGCTCGGACAGCTGCTCAAGAACGTTCGGCTGGTGCAGCAGAACGTGAACCCGGGCCTGCGCCTGTCGGGGATCGTGATGACGATGTTCGATGCCCGTACGAAGCTCGCGGACCAGGTCATCGACGAGGTCCGGGCTTACTTCGGGTCCCGTGTGTATGACACCATCATACCAAGGACGGTCCGGCTGTCCGAGGCCCCCGGGTTCGGCAAGCCCATCAGCCTGTACGACCCGTCGTCGAAGGGGGCGATGGCGTACAAGTGGCTGGCGGAGGAGGTCGTTGCGCGGCCGGTGGACGAATCTCCGCTGGACGCGCCGCCTGAGGCTCCGAAGCCCTTCGATGACATGGCCGACGAGAACGAGGGAGGCGATGACGGGTGAAGCGGGGAGGACTGGGCCGTGGCCTGTCGGCACTGATACCGGGCGCCTCCCAGGAAGGTGGGCTGCTGGAGATTCCCGTCGCGGCGCTGGTGCCCAACCCCCGGCAGCCGCGGGTGGACTTCGCAGATGAGGCGCTCGCTGCGTTGGCCCGCTCGATCCGGGAAGTGGGTGTGCTGCAGCCGATCGTGGTTCGCGTTCGCGACGGCGGCTACGAGCTCGTCGCCGGCGAGCGGCGGCTCCGGGCGGCGCGGCTTGCCGGATTGCCGACCGTCCCGGCGATCGTCCGTGAGAGCGACGACACCGATGCGCTGCGTGAGGCGCTCATCGAGAACATCCACCGCGAGGATCTCTCGCCGCTCGAGCTGGCGGCCGCGTTCCAGGAGCTGATGGAGGAGCTGGGGACGACGCAGGAAGAGGTCGCCGAGCGGCTCGGATGCTCCCGTTCGCAGGTGGCGAACACCATCCGACTGCTGTCGTTGCCCGGCGACGTGCAGCAGTTGCTCGCCGAGGGCGGCCTGCAGGCGGGACACGCCCGTGCGCTCCTGGGGCTGCCGGACGACGAAGCCCGTTCCGCCGTGGCGCTGCGCGTCGCGGCCGAGGGGCTCTCGGTTCGCCAGGTCGAGGACCTCGTCCGGAGCTACGCCGACCATCCGGCGAGCACGGTCGCCGGACACGCCCGGGTGGCGCCGGCCGTTGCCGGCCAGACCGACGCGGGAATGGCGGAGGTCGAGGAGATACTCTCCGAACAACTCGCCACCCGGGTGCAGGTGCTCATGGGGCGTCGGAAGGGGAAGATCGTCGTCGAGTTCGGGTCCCGAGCCGACCTCGATCGCATCGTCTCCGAGATCGTCGGGTCGGGCCCGGGCATGGCCCCTGAGTGAACGGGGCTCCGAACGGCGGTGCCGGCCCGGCCGGCAGGGGGTCATCTGAGCCGGCATCCATCGCTGTGTCCTTCGCAGGCGTCGAACGCGTTCGGCTGGTGAAGGCCGCCGCGCTCGGCTTTGCCCTCGGGCTTCTGCTCGTCCGATGGGCGGGAGCGTCTCCTCCTGATCGGGAGCGGCGAGATCTCTTGGGTATGACGATATCATACGGACGGCGCGAGGCCCGTTCGTGCCCCTACCTGGCGCCGGCGGTGTGCTCGGCCGCCGCGTAGAAGCGTTCGATCCCACGGACGACGGCAGCGGCGATCGACTCGATGAGCGTGCCATCTCGGAGCCGCTTCTCTTCCGTGGGGTTCGTCACGAAGCACGGCTCGATGCGCACCGCCGGCATGCGTGTCTCCCGCAGCAGCGGAAGCCACTTGGGATGCGTACGTCCGTCCTTCAGTCCGGCGCTGCGAACGAGCTCGTCTTGGATCAGCTCGGCGAGGCGCTGGCCCGACGCCGACACCCACCCCTCGCGGCCGCAATAGAAGACCGTCGCGCCCTCCGCGAGCGAATCGCGGTGCGCGTTCAGGTGCAGGCTGACCAGCAGGTCGACGCCACCGGCGTTGGCGGCGACGGCTCGCTCGCTCTCCGACGGGCTCGCGTCGTCGGGCCGGAGGAACAGTGGATCGGCGCCGCGTGCCCGAAGCATCGTGGCGACCGCCGCCGCCAGCTCCTGCGCCACAGCGGCCTCCGTCAGGCCGCTGGGTCCGGTCTCGCCGGGATCACCGGTGCCATGGCCGGCGTCCACCGCGATGCGAGCTCCTCGGAGGCTGGTCTCGTCGCGCATGGCTTCGCGCTCGAGGACGGTGGAGAGCCCCGGACCCGGACCGACCGGGCGGAGGCCGAGCAGCGCGTGTTGCGTGGTGGCCCCGACGATGCCGTCGACCGGGAGCCCGACGTTCCTCTGGAACTCACGGATGGCCTGGTCGGCCTTCGGCCCCAGAATGCCGTCCTCGCGCCCGGCGTTGAAGCCGAGCAGGTTCAGGCGGCTCTGCAGCATGCGCACGTCGTCGCCTCGCGCGAAGGGGGAGCGCAGGTACAGGACCCGGTCGCCGAGCGCATACCCTGCCTCGACAAGCTCCTGCCATGTCACCTGGTCGACGCGCCCGTCCACCAGCACGTTGCGAGCTTGCTGGAACGCCCGGACCGCCGCTTCGGTCGTGGAGCCGAACTCGCCCGGTCGGTCGGGCTCCGTGCGGTACCCCAGCGAGGCCAGGCGGGCCTGGACGTCGCGAACGTCCTCACCCCGCGACCCCCGCTCCATCGTCTGCATAGCCCTATTGTGCTGCGTGAAGGAGGGCGGGAGCGACCGGCGGGGTGCGTCTAGGCGGGCACGAACGCCTGGATCTCCTTGAGGATCGCGTCCTTGCCGCGAACCCCGGCGATCCGGGCCATGACCTCGCCGTCCTTGAACAGCATCAGGGTCGGGATGGTCTGGACCCTGAACTTCATCGATACCTCGGGGCTTTCGTCCACGTTGAGCTTCACGACCTTCATGCGGCCGGCCTGATCGCGGGCGATGTCCTCGAGGATGGGGGAGAGGATGTGACAGGGGGCGCACCATTCCGCCCAGAAGTCCACCAGTACGGGCGTGTCTGCGCCGAACACCGCGGACTCGAAATCGCTATCGGTGACGGTGCCGATCATCTCTGACAACGGAAAAACCTCCTCGGCCGGCCTTCATCTCCGCGCCGGCGCTACCTCGAAACGCCTGCTCTCTCCCTGTCTATTCCCCCGTACTCGCCTCCAGGAACCGCTCCGCGTCGATGGCGGCCTGGCATCCCATCCCGGCGGCCGTCACCGCCTGACGGTAGATGTGGTCGACGACGTCCCCCGCAGCGAAGGCGCCGTCGACGCTCGTGCGCGTGGTCGGCTCCTGGACCGTGACGTAGCCGTGGTCGAGCTCGAGCTGGCCCTCGAAGAGCTGGGTGTTCGGAACGTGCCCGATGGCAACGAAGACGCCGCCGACCTCGACTTCCTGCGTGTCGTCGGTCCGCACGTCGTGCAGCCGGACGCCCGTGACGCTCTCGTCCCCAAGCACCTCCTGCACCTCCGTGTTCCAGATGAAGTCGATCTTCCCATTGGCCATGGCGCGGTCCTGCATGATCTTGGAGGCGCGCAATTCGTCCCTCCGGTGGACGACCGTGACCTTGTTGGCGAACCGGGTCAGGAACAGCGCTTCCTCCATCGCCGAGTCGCCGCCGCCGACGACGACGAGGTCCGTGCCGCGGAAGAAGAAGCCGTCGCACGTCGCGCAGGTGGATACCCCGCGGCCGCGCAGCTTGTTCTCGCCGGGGACGCCGAGCCAGCGCGCCGACGCGCCGGTGGAGATGATGAGGGTTCGGGCGCGCCACTCCTCGTCGCCCGACCAGACGCCGAAGGGCCGCGCGGAGAGATCGACGCGCGTCGCGGCCTGGTGGAGCAGATCCGCCTCGAACCGTGCGGCCTGCTTCTCCATGCGCTCCATCAGCTCGGGGCCGAGGACGGCGTCCGGGAAGCCCGGATAGTTCTCCACCTCGGTGGTGAGCATCAGCTGGCCACCTGCGTCGACGCCTTTGAGCACCAGCGGTTTCAGGTTGGCGCGGGCGGCGTACAGGGCGGCGGTCAGGCCCGCCGGGCCTGATCCCAGGATGACGACTTCCCGCTCCTCCACGCCGGACATTGTATGGGTCGGGAACGCCGGACCGGGGCGCGGTTGTTCCCGCGGTCAGCCGCCCACCGGACGGCTCGTCGTGTACAGGACCGCGCAGTCCGTGCGGTCGGTGACGACGACGCGGACGACGGCCTGCCCGCCGTCGTCCAGGCGCAGGATGGCAATGTAGGCGGGCCGTCCCTGGAACGAGGCCACGAGGATCCGGACGACGCGGGCCCCGTCGGCCGTCTGGGCGGCACACGTGTTCGCGGCCAACGCCTCGTGGGCCGGCACGCTCTTTCCGGGAGGGGCGTGGGCCTGCCCGCCGGTGTCCGCGGTCGCCGCTTCGACGGCCGCGAGCCGGTCGATGTCGGCGGGTGTGAAGTCCTGCGTGAGCCGTCCGTAGACGGCGTCCGCGGAACGCGTCGGGGCGGCCTCGGGGGCGTTCGGGCTGGGGGCCGACACGGTTCCCGAGCCACCGGACGCCGTGGAGGCCGAGTTGCCCCCGTTCAGCTTGATGAGGCCGGTCAACGTGACGGCCACGACGGCTGCGGCGACCAGGCCACCGGCGATGGCGCCGATCCGCCGCGGCCGCTCGCCGGGACGCCCGCCCCGGTCGATCTCGACGACATTCCCGGCGCGTCCGACGATCACCTCGGGGTCGAGGCCCGGCGACGCGGGCTCGGGCAGCGAGGAGAGGGCGGCGAGCGCGCCGCGGGCGAGCTCGACCTCCCGGCGGCAGCGATCGCAGCCCTGCAGGTGCTGCAGGACCGTGGCTCGTTCGTCCGGGGTGGCCGTTCCATCGGTGAAGGCGGCCAGCGCCTCCTCGGGATGGCTGCCGCCGGGGCCGAGAGGGGATCGTGGGTCGGTCATGAGGATCCCAGCTTCGACGGCCGCGCCGGGTCGGAGGGTTCCCCGCCCAGGGCCTCCGCGAGCGCGATGCGGGCGCGGTGAAGGCGCGACTTCACGGTTCCGAGCGGGAGCCGGAGGGCTTCGGCGATCTGCTCGTAGGCCATGTCCTGCAGGTCGTGCATCACCAGGACGACACGAAAGTCGGGCGGCACCAGCTGGAGGGCGCGGTGGACGTCGATCGCCGCCGCGGCCGCGTCGCCGTGGTCGGGGGCCGGTGGTGGCTCGGGCGCCTCCTCGATCCCCAGCAGTTCCCGGCGCTTTCGCAGCGCGTCGTAGCAGGCGTTGACGGCGATGCGGTGCAGCCACGTCGTGAAGGCGGCGTCGCCCCGGAAGTTCCGAAGGTTGCGATAGCAGGAGATGAACGCGTCCTGCGCGGCGTCGCGGGCGTCCTCCTCCCGCCCCAGCATCCGGTAGGCGAGGGCGTACACGCGGCGCTCGTGCCGGCGGACGAGGGCGGCGAAGGCGGCCTGGTCGCCGCCGCGCGCCGCCTCCACCAGGTCGGCGTCGGGCGGGTCGGCCGCCGGCGCGCTCATCACCCGGCGCCCTGGACCGAGACCTCGGCGACCGTCGCGGCGAATCCGTCCCCGTCGTGGGCGAGGCCGGTGATCCAGATGAGGATGCCTCGTGCCTGGCCGGGCTCGAGGTGCACCGTCGTCGCTGCGGCCTTCGCGGTGAACGTCGTGGTTCGGCCATCCTGCGCGACGAGGGGCTGGTCCTGCGCATCCGGATTCGAGTACAGCTGGAAGGTCCAGCCCGGACGCAGCGTGGTGATCGTGACCGTACGAACGTCCGAGCTCGCACCGAAGTCGAGCCAGAGCCCCACACCGTCCTTGAGGTTCCCGAAATCGGACGAGACGTAGTGCTCGGTGCTCCACGCCGTGTCCGTGTTGCCGTCGATGGCCAGGGGCACGCTGCCGGGGTTCTCGCTCTGGTCCTTCCCGGCCGGGTCTTCGTCGTGGGCCGAGACGATGGTGACGGGCCGCAGGCGGCCCGCTGGCGATGTGGACGGCGTCGGCTCCACGGCACGGATTCCGAGGGGGCCGCCCAGGCTGAGCCGCCCCAGTGCCAGGCCCCCGGCGATGACGGCGGCGGCGGCGAGCAGCACCGCGAGCGGCACGACTATCCACGCGCGCATCGAGCCTCGCGCGGGCCCTGTGGCCTGGGGCGGCGGCTCGGCATGTGACGGTGTGGGAAGGAAGGGTGCCTCGGGCGACCCACCGAACCGCTCGAGCGCCGCGCGCATCGATGCCGCGGTCGAGTACCGCTGCTCCGGCCGCATCGCGGTCGCGCGCTCCACCACCTGGTCGAGTCCGCGGGGAATCCCGGGGCGGATCGCCGACGGGGCCGGCGGGCGGGTGGTCAGCCGGGCGAGCGCCGTCGCCAGTTCGGTCTCGCCCCGGAACGCCTGCCTTCCCGTCAGCAGCTCGTACAGGACGAGGCCGGTCGAGTAGACGTCGGTGGCGACGGTGACGGGTCCTCCCTGGATCTGCTCGGGCGCGACGTACGCGATCGTGCCGAGCATCTCGCCCGTGGTCTCCAGGTCGGCCGCGTCGAACGCCGGTGCCAGGCCGAAGTCCGTCACCTTCACCAGACCGTCGGCGGCGACCAGGATGTTTCCGGGTTTGACGTCCCGGTGGACGATGCCGGCGGCGTGGGCGCAGTCGAGCGCCGACAGCACGGCCATCGTGATGTCCGCCGCGGTGGAGGGCTCCAACGGCCCGCCTTCCCGGACGACGTCGGCGAGTGTGCGGCCGGGGACGAGCTCCATGACGATGAAGGCCGATCCGGCGTCGGTCCCGGCGTCGTACACGCGCACCAGGTTCGGGTGGGCGAGCCGGGCGGCCGCGACCGCCTCGCGGCGAAAGCGTTCGAGCAGATCGCCGTCCTCCATCAGGTGGGCATGCAGGACCTTCACGGCCACCGCGCGGGCGAGCACGGAATCGTCGGCGCGCCAGACGGTCGCCATGCCGCCGGCGCCGATCTGTTCCTGCAGTCTGTATCGGCCGGCCAGTTGCCGGTCGGGAGCGACCGCCTCCATCGCCTCGGAGTCTACCGAGGGCCTACATGCTGTTCGGCGTCTCTTCCTCCGACGCGCGAACCACATCGTACTTTTGCAAGAACGAGACACGGCTCACGACGAGCGTGCTGGCCGTCTCCTTCACGATCGCGACCGCGGCGCCCGACTTGACGTCGATCGTGAGCTTGATCACCTTGGCGCTGGGGTCCTCGTTGAGGGAGGCCTGCACCGCGGCATCATGGGCGAGCGTCAGGCTGTGGTTGTGCTTGTAGGAGTCGGCGGCTGCCTGCGCGGCCGCGCCGGCCGCGTTGTGCGCGTGCACCGTGGTGAGCAGGATCTGCCCCACCTCGTTCACGACGACGGCGACGAGCGCGAACACGATCACGGTGCGGACGAAGAAATTCGTCACGAACCCGCGTTCGTCCCGTGACACCCGACGCAGGGCGGTGCGAATGCGGGTCATCGATTCCTCCTTCGGACCAGTTGCACGACTGCAGAAACCTCCTCGATCTGCAGGACCCGCGCGGCCACCAGGAAGATGCCGAGCCCGGCGAGCACGCCGCCGACGACCTGGATCAACTGCGACCCGTGCGTGGCGGTGCCCACGGCGTTCCCCAGACCGATGGCCGCCAGGGACGCCGCGACACCAGTGCACGCGGCGGCGACCGTGATCCGGGCGAGCGACCCGGTCAGGCGGCGGCCGTCGATGCTGCCGAGCCTGGCGCGCATCACCAGCAGGGCCGCGATCGTGGCGATCGTGTAGGCGGTGGTCTGTCCCAAGGCGAGTCCTTTCACCCCGAGGTATCGGAAGTAAATGAAGTTGACTGCAGTCCCAACGGCCGTTGCGCCCAGATTGATCAGAGCGGGGGTCCGGGTGTCCTGCATGGCGTAGAAGCCTCGGAGGAGGAGCTGAAAGAGGGAGAAAGAGAGCAAAGCGGTCGCAAAGAGCGTCAGCGTGCCCGCCACGAGCTCGGCCCCGGCGGGCGTCGTCCTTCCGTGCTGGAGCAACAGGCGGACGATCGGGGTGGCCAGGGCGATGTAGCCGGCAGCGGCGGGCAGAGCGACGAGCGCGGTCGTCCGGATGCCCAGGGAGAGCAGCGATCGGTAGCCGGAAAGGTCGGAGTCGATCCATCGCGAGGAGAGCGACGGCAGGAGCGCGGTGAAGACCGACACGGCGAAGATGGCGTGGGGGAGTTGGAAGAAGATGTACGCGTACGAGTAGGCCGTGTAGCCGCCGTCGGCCCGGTTCGCCAGGATGATGACGACCACGTAGCCGATCTGGTTGACGATCACGTAGAAGAACAGCCAGCCGGAGAGCCGCACGATCCGCCGCAGAGCCTCGTCGCGGACGTCGATGACCCAGTGCCATCGGAAGCCGGTCCGGCGCAGCGACGGCCAGAGCGCGATGGTCATGGCGATCACGCCGAGGGTCGTCCCGACGGCCAGCACCCACTTCTCCGCGGTCGTGATGTTTGTCACGTCGGGGTGGCGCCCGTGCGACATCACCGCGAAGGTCAGCATCGTGGCGATCACCGTCAGGTTGTTCAGGATCGGCGCGAACATCGGGACGGCGAAGCGCCGCTCGGCGTTCAACAGGCCGGTCGCCACGGCGCCCCAGCCGTAGAAGACGATCTGCGGCATGAAGAGCACCAGGAAGAAGGTGGCGAGGCTCTGGAACTCGGCGACGTTCGGCCCGGGTCGCCCCATGGTGTAGACGCGGATCACCACGTCGGCGAGCGCCATCACCAGCACGGCGATCATCGAGAGCAGCAGGACGGCGAACGTCATGATCGCGCGAGCGGATTGCCAGGCTTCCTCCCGGCTCCTCGTCTCGAGCCACTCGACGAACACGGGAACGAAGACGGCCGACAGGATGCCTCCGAGCACCAGGTCGTAGACGATGTTCGGGGTGGTGTTCGCGACGTTGTACGCGTCGGACAGGCTGGACACGCCGAGGGCCCATGCGATCGCGATGACGCGGAGCAGGCCCGTGATCCGGGAAAGGGCCGTGCCCACCGACATGACCGCCGTTCGGCGGACGATCGCCCCCGTCTCGTCGGTCACGGGGTCTCCGGCTGGGGGGCGTCCTGCGGTGCCGCCTCCGGCGCCGGGTCTTCCCGCCGCGAGGACGTGTGGGGAAGAAACCTCCGGCCCCACCACAACAGAAGGAACACCACCGCGCCGACGGTGACGAAGAGCGCCAGTCGGTTGTAGGCGGTGGACCGCACGATCAGCTGCGACTGCGCGATGAGGCCGCCCTGTGGAGCCAGGATCTGCACGGTGACCGGGAAGCGGCCGGTCGTCTGCGCCTGGACCGCCATCTGCACCAGGCTGGATTCCCCGGGTTGCAGCACGACCGTGATCTGGTCGCCGTCGGGAAGCATCAGCTGGCCGTGCGGGACGAGCTTCACCAGGATCCTGGTCTGGTAACGAGTTCCGTTCTTCACCGTGAACACCACCGTCCCGCGCAGGGACGGGATGGTCACCATGTGGCCCGTCGGCGGCGGCTGGACGTCCTTCAGCACGTGATGCACGGTGTCGTCCACGTAGGAGAGGAAGGCAGTTCCGACGGGGACGTTGCGAACGGCGGCGCCGCTCAACGACAGCATGAGGTCGTCCTCGAGGCGCTGGGCGAGGGCGTCCGCGCCTCGGACCGTCGACTTGAACCGCGCGAGGGCGTCGCGTGACGTGGCGAACGCGCCGGCGTAGCCGGCGGGGAAGTTCGGGCCGCCCTGCGGAGAGAGCCGGACGGGCGCCCGGTCGGTCGTGATCGAGTGCACCAGGTGGGCCGGGTCCATGGGCTGCAGCCAGGGCGAGGCCTGGACCAGCCGGGCGAAGTCCCGAAGGAAGGCGGGGTCCGCGGGGGTTCGTTCGGGGAACAACACGGCCGCGCCTCGATGGGGCGTCCCCGGCGTCTCCAGGTAGATGGTGGCGAGCTCGCCCAGCGCGTACCGCGCCGCCAGCGGGGACAGCTCCGGAGCGTCCCTGGTCGGCGCGCCGATCCACGTCTGGATGTCGCGTGCCAGCGTGGGATCGGGGACGACCGCGCTGATCGTCCGTGTGCCCGCCACGACGGGGGCGTCCGGAGGCGGGCTGAACTTGAGTCCCGACGGGGGCGGGATCCGGCCGCCGTCGACCAGCAGGATGCGGGCTCCGGAACGCGCCGCGCGCGCGGCCGAGGCAGCATCGATCTGCGACAGGGGCGGCCGGAGAACGTGCGCGGACGGATCTACGCCGAGGACATCGGACATGTCGCGTTGGCCGCGCTGCATGAGACCCTCGATCTGCAGGCCCAAGCCGGCGCGCATCAGTGCCGGGAGACTCGGGTCGCCGAACGGCATGGCCGTCAGTTGGGTCCCCTTCCGTCCGGCGATCTGCGCGATGTCGTCGATCATCCGGCCGGCGTCGGCGGACGGGCCCTGCCCCTTCGGGATGACGCGCACGCGCTGGCCGTCCGTCGTGCGGTATCCCCGCTCCATCACGCGCAGCTCCTCGATCAACACCGGCGACACGGCCACGGCGACGCTCGCCGGGCCGGCGGCGATCGCTTCCACCGTGCGGTCGAGCCGGCCGCCGGGCGCGATGTCGGTCTCGATCGGGCCGGGGCCGAGGGTGCCGTCGGGCTGGAGCTGGAGCGGCTCCCACAGCACCCAGGTGGTGGTGAACGCCATCGGGAGCTTGGGCTGCTCGGCCAGAAAGACCATCGGCGTTCGCAGCGTGGCGACGGGCTGGAGCGACGACAGCAGGTCCACCCGGATCGGGTAGAGCGCGGTGGTGCTGAGCGCCGACAGGCTCTGCTGGAACCGGAACGTACGGACGGCGCCCGGCGCGATGGTCGCTCCCGGCTCGGGGAACGGGAAGGACACGACCGCGGTCCGCGGCGCCGTCGCCCGCATCGCATCCGCGTACTCGCCCCGCGAGATCGTCGGCGTCTCGATCGTGATCGAGAACGACAGGTCGGCCAGCGGCACGTCCCCGGTGTTGCTGACCCGGAGCCGGAGATCGAGCGGCGTCGTAGGGCCGTTCCACGGCGATTGCTGGAGCAGCGTGAGCGAGGCCTGCGCGCCGGTCTCGGCCGAGGCCGGCCACGGCGTGAGCAGCGCGAGCACGACGGGGAGGGTCAGGAGGAGGCGTCGCATGTGGTCCAGGCCGCATTGTAGGCCGGTGAGCTGGCCCTCCGGCTCATGCGGACGGGGAGCGTCCACCCGTCACGAAAAGAGGAGAAGTCGCCGTCCCGGCCGCGTTCAGCCGGTCGCGGCCGGGTCCGTCGCGAGCCGAGCCACCTTGGCCTTCGTCGCCCGGCGGAGGTCCACGCCCCGGATCTTCAGCACGGCGCGAGGCTCTCCGGCCGGGAAATAGAGCACGTCCTCGCGATTGAGGTCGCGGTCCATGATCACACGCACGCCGTCGGGCAGGCCCGTCGGCGGGATCGAGGCGGCCAGGTACTGGGTGATCTCCGCCGCCCGCTCGGTCGAGGCCGGCCTGGCCTCGGGCACCTGCGCCGCCTTCGCCACGCGCGCCGGCTCGGGCTCGCGGTCGGAGGCGACGAGTGCCGCCACGGCGCCCTTCTCGGTCTCGAACACCACGACGCGTCCCACCTCTCCCGGGCGGAGATCGAGCACCGCGGCGATCCGATCGGCGGAGCGCAACCGGCCTTTGGCCAGGAAGACCTCGTGGGGCGTGTCTCGTTCGAGCAGGTAGTTGTGGACGTCGACGCTCGTCCGCACGGGCCCAGTATCCCAGAGGACCCGGATGGGGCATTCGGCGCCGGCCGCCTGCGAGGGCGCGGGGAGCTCTGCGGGTATCCTCACGTCGATGCCGGGACGCGAGCACGACGCTTCCACCGGCGCCCTCCTCGACGTCGATCCGCTGGCCGTCGAGTTGGGCGAACGGTTCGCCACGGCCGACTTCCGGCTGTTCCTCGTCGGGGGAAGCGTGCGGAACCTCGTCCTCGGACGCCCCAGCCCGGCCGACGACCTCGACTTCGCGACCGACGCGCGACCCGAGGACACGGTCCGCGTCCTGCAGGGGTGGGCGGACTACCGGTACCTGCAGGGAATGCGATTCGGGACGGTGGGAGCGCGCAAGGGCGACCGGCGGGTCGAGATCACCACGTTTCGCCAGGAGGTGTATCCGGACGACGAACGCAAGCCGGCGGTCACGTTCGGCACCGACCTCGAGACCGATCTCTCGCGCCGGGACTTCACGGTGAACGCGATGGCGGTCGGCCTCCCCGACCGGGCGCTGGTCGATCCCTTCGGCGGCGTTCGCGCGCTCGCCGCGCGGGAGCTGGACACGCCGCTCGACCCCCACGTGTCGTTCGGCGACGATCCGCTGCGGATGCTGCGGGCGGCGCGCTTCGCGGCGACGCTCGAGTTCGCGCCGACGCGCCGCGTGGTCGGCGCCATGCGCGAGATGGCCGGGCGCCTCGACATCGTGTCGGCCGAGCGTATCCGGGACGAGCTGTCGCGGCTGTTGACTGCGCCGAAACCGTCGGTTGGGCTCACCCTGCTGGTGGAGACGTCGCTGGCCGATCGGTTCGTCCCCGAGCTCCCCGCCCTCCGCCTCGAGCAGGACCCGGTGCAACGGCACAAGGACGTCCTTCGGCACACGCTGGCAGTGGTCGACGGGGTCGAGGCGGACCCGACGCTCCGGCTGGCAGCGTTACTGCACGACGTGGGAAAGCCGAGGACGCGACGCATAACTCCCGAGGGCGTGACGTTCCACAACCACGAGATGGAGGGGGCCCGCATGGCGGCCGAGCGGCTGCGAGCCCTCCGGTACCCGAGCGAGGTCGTGTCCGACGTGACGACACTGGTCGAGCTCCACCTGCGATTCCATTCCTACAAGGACGGGTGGACGGACTCGGCGATGCGGCGCTACGTGCGCGACGCCGGCCATCTGCTCGACCGGCTGAACGCGCTGGTGCGGGCCGACTGCACGACGCAGAACCCGAAGCGGGCCGCCTATCTGGCCGCGCTGCAGGACGAGTTCGAGGTGCGGCTCGCCGCCCTCCTCGAGCAGGAGAACCTGCGGGAGCTGCGCCCGCCGCTCGACGGCAACGAGATCATGGAGCACCTCGGGCTGCCGCCGGGCCCGATGGTCGGGAAGGCGCGCGAGTACCTCCTGGAGCTCCGGCTGGATCGCGGGCCGATCGACCGTGAGGACGCGCTCAAGCTGCTGGACGAGTGGGCCGCCGGACAGGGCCTCGGGGGTCGCCCGTCCTGATCGGTGTCGGACACGAAGAAGGGACCCGGCGCGACCGGGTCCCTTCCATGGCGACACACACGAGCGGTGATCAGGGAACCTGACTACTTCTTGGTCTCCCAGAAGATCTTGTCGATCTCCGCGATCACGTCCAGGAGCTTCTGCCCCTGCGCGGGGTCCTCGCTCTTCTTGGCCTCACCGGCGAGCTTGGTCGCGTTCCAGAAGGTGTCGTGCAGCTGCGGGAACTTCTGCAGGTGGTCCGGCTTGAAATAGTCCGTCCACAGGACCCACAGGTGGTGCTTGACCAGATCGGCCCGCTCCTCCTTGATGGTGACCGCGCGCTCCTTGAAGACCGGGTCGTCGCTGTCCTGGAACTTCTGCTGGCACGCCTTGACCGACTCGGCCTCGATCCGGGCCTGAGCCGGGTCGTAGACGCCGCACGGCAGGTCGCAGTGGGCGTGGGCCACACGGCTGGGGCGCAGCAAGTTCCGAAGCGTCTTCGTTACCATCGGGCCTCCTTTCGGGCGACACAGGTGACGATAGATATCTCCAAGATGAGCCAACGCTATCACGGTGGGGACGAGCGGCGATTTGGGCCCGGGCGGTGGGCGCTGGCGGCCGCAGCCGCGGCCGCGGGCACGTGGGCCGCGTTTCGTCCGTACCGCGTCGCGATCGAGGGCGAGAGCATGGCGCCCGGTCTGCGCGACGGTGACTGGGTCGTGGCCATCCGTCCTCGGCGCGTCCGGCGGGGCGACGTCGTCGTGGTCCAGGACCCCCGCACCGCTGGTTTCGAGCTGGTGAAGCGCGTGGTGGGGCTCCCCGGCGACTGGCTCGAGGTGTCGGGCTGCCACGACGAGGGCGATGCCGCCGGCCTGGTGCTGGGGCCCGACGAATACTGGGTGCAGGGCGATGCGGCGGACCGCAGCACCGACAGCCGGACGTTTGGACCGGTCCCGCGCTCGGCGATCAGGGGAGTCGTCCGGCTTCGCTACTGGCCCGTGGGCTCACGCGCCTGACGAGCCGGACGCCGACGGGAGACCGGCTTCGCTACTGGCCCGTGGGCTCACGCGCCTGACGAGCCGGACGCCGACGGGAGACCGGCTTCGCTACTGGCCCGTGGGCTCACGCGCCTGACGAGCCGGACGCCGACGGGAGACCGGCTTCGCTACCGGCCCGTGGGCTCACGCGCCTGACGAGCCGGACGCCGACGGGAGACCGGCTTCGCTACCGGCCCGTGGGCTCACGCGCCTGACGAGCCGGACGCCGACGGGAGACCGGCTTCGCTACTGGCCCGTGGGCTCACGCGCCTGATCATCCGCGGGTGCCCCCTCGGGGACGACGGTGTCCGGATGGCGGTGGCGTTGGATGCGCTCGAGCACGACGGCGGCGACGAACACCAGCAGCCACATGTACTGGGCCGCGGACGCAGAGACGAACGCCACCGGGATGCTCGCAAGGAACACCAGGGGAAGCGCGGCCGCGCGCCTCGACCAGTGGGCCACCATCGCCGGATCCACGTCGGGATCAATGAGCCGGTGCCGTCCGTACGCGTGGAAGGTGATGAGCCAGGACACGATGCCGGTCACCGCCATCGACGAGGCGTACAGCACCGTCGACGCCTCGCCCCCGTTGCGGCCGAGGACGGCGGTCGGGAAGGGCAGGAAAGCGATGCAGAACAGGAAGACCAGGTTCAGCCAGAGCAGGCGGTCGTCGTAGCGCCTGATCAGCCGGAACTTGCGCTGGTGCGCCATCCAGAGGAGCCCGATCGCGAAGAAGCTCAGCGCGAAGCTCCAGAACGAACCGAGCTGATCCCCGAGCTTCTGCCACAGCAGGCGCTCGTCGCCGTGCGCGACCACCGGGATGCTCAGCTGGAGCACCAGCAGCGTCATGGCGATGGCGAAGATCGCGTCGCTGAAGAAGATGACGCGGTCCAGCGCCCTCTCGTCGTCCACCACGCGCGCCGTCATGTCCCCACCCCGCCGGGCTGCCGGTCCTCCACAGCGTACGCGCGATCGATCGTCCAGCGGTCCGCGCCGGGCTCCCGGCGGACGTCGATGACGCCGTCGGGCGTGCGCAGGCGGAAGCCGGGGGCCGGCCCCGAACCGCGATCCTCGAGCCTGCGGCCCAGCACTTCGACCGGCTCGACCTCGCCCCCGATGACCACCGAGCGAGGCGTCTCTTCGGCGCGCCCGCCCGACAGGAAGCGGATCGCGATCCGCTGCGGACGCGCGGCCCAGAAGGGCAGCACCGGCGTCCACACGACGTAGCCGGCGCCGACTACGGCCAGGAGCTGGCCGGTGCTCAGCCGCGGCACGAGCGCGACCGCCACGAGCGCGGCAAGGACGCGCGCGCCGGAAAACGCCAGGTCGTACAGGGAGAAGACACGGCCTCGGAAGCGGTCCGGGATCGACTCCTGCACCATCGTGTCGATCGGGATCTTCCGCCACGGATACGAGATGCCGAGCGCGAAGGACAGCAGCAGGATCGTGACCGAGTCGACGGCGGGGGCGACCAGCAGGCACGCCCCGCCGCCCACCGCGAACGCGACGGCCACGATGCGCGCCTTCGCCATGCGGTTCTCGAACCAGCCGACCGTGAGCATCCCGGCGACCACGCCGGCCCCGCCCGCGGCGATGATGCGCCCGTACGAGGCGACGCCCTCGTGGAACTGCTGCTTGAACACCACGACCGAGAGCACGCTCACGACGCCGAAGAGCATCTGGTCGAACGCCGCCGACACGACGCCACCGATGGCCGGCGGCGTGGCCAGCAACCGGCGGGCGCCGCGCCACAGGTCGCGGGGGACCTGCGTGAGGCGGTCGTGCGCGACCCCGGCCGGCGAGGTCGAGCGGAGATCGTGCCCGATGCGGGTCGCCAGCCAGGCCGCGACCGGCCACATGACTGCCACTGCCGCCAGCAGGACGCCGTCTCCGGCGGCGCCGGCCACCTGGGTGGCCAGGACCAACCCGGCGAACGTGCAGACGGTCCCCGCCGCGCTTGCCAGCGAGTTCGCCACCAGAAGGTCGGTCTCGCCCACGACCAGCGGCATGACGGCGCCGGCGGTGGACAGGTAGAAGCGGTTCAGCGACACCACGATGAGCGTGGGGACGTACAGGACCCAGCCGTCGCCGTGCAGCGGGATGAGCGTCAGCGCGCACGCCGCGCGGATCAGGGGCGTCGCCAGCAGGATCCGGCGGCGCGACCAGCGGTCGATCAGCACGCCGGCGAACGGCCCCACGATCGAGAAGGGGATCACCAGCACGGCGAACGCGCGCGCCACACCCGCCGCCGTGCCCTGCTGGTCGGGGTTCAGGAAGACCAGGCGGTCGATCAGGAACGCCTGGAAGACGCCATCGCCGAATTGGCTGAGCAGCCGCGCCTGGAGCAGCCTCGCGAAGTCGGGGGAACCGAGGGCCTCACGGGCCCGTGCGACGCTCCCGCTCATGGCAGGAGCCGGGCGCTCCCCGCTACCGGGCCGACTCTGCAGCCCGGGCGTCGACGACCACGGTGCCGTCGGCGTCGAAGAACGCCGACCAGTCGGCCGCCTTGGAGGCCCCGTTGCCGATGATGAACTCCTCGACCATCTCGCGCGCCGCGTCGTCGGAGAACTGCACCGGCGGCGACTTCATGAAGTAGGCGGCCGGGCCGATCAGCGGGCCGGCCACGCCGCGGTCCATGGCGAGCTTGCAGCAGCGGATGGCGTCGATGGCGACCCCGGCGGAGTTCGGTGAGTCCCAGACCTCGAGCTTCAGCTCGATCGACATCGGAACGTCTCCGAAGGCCTTGCCCTCCAGCCGGATCTGCGCCCACTTGCGGTCCTGCAGCCACGGCACGTGGTCGGAGGGACCGATGTGGATGTCCTCTCGGGGGAGGGGCTCCCGGAGCTGGCTCTGCACCGAGCGTGTCTTGGAGATCTTCTTCGACTGCAGCCGCTCGCGCTCGAGCATGTTCATGAAGTCCATGTTGCCGCCGAAGTTCAGCTGGTACGTCCGGTCCAGCTTGACGCCCCGGTCCTCGAAGAGCTTCGCGAGCACGCGGTGCACGATCGTGGCGCCCACCTGGCTCTTGATGTCGTCGCCGACGATCGGGAGACCGGCGTCGGCGAACCTGCGGGCCCACGCGCCGTTCGAGGCGATGAAGACCGGCATGCAGTTGACGAACCCCGCGCCGGCGTCGATGGCGGCCTGCGCGTAGAACTTCGCGGCCTGCTCGCTCCCCACCGGGAGGTAGCTGACGACGACATCGGCCTCGGCCTCACGGAGCGCCGCGGCCACGTCGACCGGCGGCTCGGAGCTCTCCACGATCTGCTCGCGGTAGTAGAGCCCCAGTCCGTCCAGGGTCGGTCCCCGGCGCACGGTCACGCCGGTCGGCGCAACGTCGGCGAACTGGATGGTGTTGTTCGGCTCGGTGACGATGGCCTCGGCCACGTCCTTGCCCACCTTCTTCCCGTCGACGTCGAAGGCGGCGACGATCTCGACGTCCGACACGTGGTACGGGCCGAGCGCGACGTGCATGAGCCCCGGCACGCGTTCCTCGGGCGAGGCGTCTTTGTAGAACTCGAGACCCTGCGCCAGCGACGAGGCGCAGTTCCCCACGCCCACGATGGCGAGGCGGATCGGACGGTCTGACATCAGGCTGTCTCCTTCTCGGGGAGGCTGCGCCGGCGCGTCGAGCGGGGCCGCGTGGTTCGCGGCGCGCGCCGAGCGGGCTTGGCCTCGTCGGCCGGTCCCTCCGGGCCCGGGTTCTCGGTTTGGCGCTGCTCGGCGGCGATCAGGTCGTCGAGCCAGCGGATGTCGGTCTCGGTCGCCGCCAGCTGGTGGTTCATCAGCGACAGCGTGTAGTCGTCGATGCGCTCGCGGTACGCGGCCACCGACTGCTTCAGGTCGGAGAGGCGTCCGTCGAGGTACGCGCGGCGCCGCTCCAGCAGTCGGATGCGCGTCTCCGGCTTCAGGTACTTGAAGAACGTGAACCGCACCGAGAAGCCGTTGTCCTCCGAGGCATCGTGGCCCGCGCGCTCCAGCAGCTCGCGGAACAGCTCCTCGCCCTTCTCGGTGATCCGGTAGACGTTCTTCCTGCGGCCGACCTCCTCCTTGGGGAAGATCATCTCGACGGCGCCTTCACGCTGGAGCCGCCGAAGGGTCGGATAGAGCGAGCCGTAGGAAACCACCCAGAAGCTCCCCAGCGTGTCGGCCAGGTGCTTCTTGAGCTGGTAGCCGTGCATCGAGCGCTCCTTCAGGAGCCCCAGGACGGCCAGTTCGAGCATCGTGTTCGGTCCTTCCCTCGGGTGGTGGTAGTCTCAGCGAGCGCCGATATGGCGTCCTGATATATCAGTTCAATATATCGAAATGATATATCCCGGGGGAGCGAGCGTCAACCAGCCGTGCCCTCCTGCAGCCCGCCGGCGGGGTACGGCTCGCCGGGCAGACCACCCTCCGCCGACGGCACCGCCTCTGGCGGGGGCTCGAACGAGGACCGGCCCGCCGGGGCCTGCTGGCGTCGCCGGCTGAGCAGAACCAGGAAGGCAGCGACCAGCCCGAACACCGCCAGCAGGGGCCAGAAGACGGCGGCGCCCTCCGGCAGGAAGGCTCCCGCCAGGAGCGGCCCGGTGACCGCCCCCGACCCCCACGCCAGCCCGAACACGCCCTGGTAGCGCCCCTGCATGCCGGGTGGGGCCACGTCAGCGACGTACGCATAGGAGACCGGGGCGCCCATCATTTCGCCGATCGACCAGATCAGGACCGTGGCCAACAGCATGGGCATCGTGGTCGCCGCCCCGATCAGCGAGAACCCGATCCCGACCAGCGCGAACCCCAGCGCCATGATGAGCCTGGCGTCGTAGCGCATGGTGATCGACGAGATGGGCAGCTCGAACAGGACGATCAGCAAGCCGTTGAACGTGAGCAGGAGGCCGAAGTCCGCGTTCGACAAGCCCACCTCGCGGACCCGCAACGGCATCCCCAGCAGCTCCTGGTAGTAGACGAACGTGATGAGGATGGCGGCGACCACCACGAACATGAACGCGCGGTCGCGGAACATCTTCCGGTAGCTGGAGGCGCCGTCGCGCGACTGCCCCTCCTTGCGCGGGCGGTCGGGGGGGAGGGTCAGGACCGCGATGAGGGCGAACAGGGCCGACGAGCCCGCGTCGGCCGCGAAGATCAGCTGGAAGGAGCGCGCGGCCAGGAACGCCGCGACGGCGCTGCCGATCGCGAAGCCGAGGTTCGAGGCCAGGCGGACAACCGCAAAGGTCGTGACGCGCTGCCCCTTGGGAACCAGGTCGGCCACCAGTGCGCTGCTGGCCGGGCGGTACATCTCCGAGACCAGGCCGACGACGAAGGCCGTCGCGACAATCACGTCGTAGCGCTTGGCCTGCGAGAGCGCGATCAGCGAGGCCGAGCTCAGCAGCATCGAGGCGATGATGGTGATCCGGCGCCCCAGGCGATCCGCCAGATCGCCGCCCAGGCCGCCGGCCAGGACCTCGCCGACCCCGTAGGCGGCCAGGGCCGTCCCTGCCTGGACGGCGGAGAAGCCGAGCTGCCGGGTCAGGTACAGGGCGAGGAAGAGGATGACGAAGCTGCCGGCCCGGTTGATGAAGATGCCAACGATCAGGAACCATGCCGTGCCCGGCATGTCCCGGATGTTCCGGCGCAGTGTGCGCTGCTCTGCCGAATTCCCCTTGCCCACACCGACCCTCCGGAGCCGACCCCCCGGTTCGAACGATCCTATACAGCCTTCTTGGGCCCCTCTGTCAGCATCGGCCGGTGGGGCGCTCGTCCCAAGGGCGGATTCACCCTGCCGGTAGACTGACTCTCCCTCCCACCCCCGGGGCCTTGGACACCTCGAGTGACGATCGCCTGACGCTGCTCTCCGGCACCGGCCAGAACGTGGCCGGGCTGGCCGTCTACGTGCTCGCCTCGTTCGCGGCGAACGTCCTGATCTTCCGGGCCTTCGGCGCGGACGGCGCCGCGGCCCTGGGCCTGGTCACCCTGGCGACCCAGCTTGCGTTCGTGTTGGGGGCGGGAACCCGTTTCGGGATGGACATGGCGGCCGTCCGCCGGGTCGCCATCGAGGTGGGCGGCGGCGAGGCCGGGCGGTCGCGGGGCATCATGGTGCGGGCTTCGGCCATCGCGGCGGTGGCGAGCGTGGTGGTGGCAGCCGCGCTGTTCCTGTTCGCCCGGCCCCTAGCGGACGCCTTCGCCCGGTCGAATGCGGAGGCCACGGCGAGGGCAATCCGCGCCTCGGCGCTGGCGCTGCCGTTCGTCGCCCTCTGTCAGGTCTACCTGGGCGGAACCCGCGGCCTCAAGATCATGCGCCACACGCTGTACGTCTACTGGACGGGGCAACCCCTCGCGTGGATCGCGCTGACGCTCGCCTTCTGGACGGTGAACAAGTCGATCGCGTCGACGGTGCTCGCGTACGCGGGATCGTGGGCGCTGGCGACGGGGGCCGCGTGGTTCCTGTGGCAGCGCGAGACCGCCCGCTTCTCCGAGGCCCCGGTCGAGGAAGGGGAGACCGGCCGCCTGTTCCGCTACGGGCTCCCACGCGCGCCGGCGGCCCTGCTGTCGCAGCTGCTGTTCTGGACCGACTACTTCGTGCTGGCGCACTACGTGCATTCGGCCGCCGACCTCGGCGTGTACGCGGCCGCCGTCCGCGTGGCACAGGCGCTGGTGCTGTTCCTGACCGCCGTGAGCTACATGTTCAGCCCCTTCGTCGCCGACCTGTACGCGCGCGGCGAGCGGGACAAGCTGAACGACCTGTACAAGGAGCTGTCGCGGTGGACGGTGGCGGCGACGATCCCGATCCTGATCGTGCTCGCGGTCGCATCCCAGTCGGTGCTCCGCGTGTTCGGAGGGACTGCGGCCGGAGGAAGCTCCGCGCTCCGCATCCTGCTGATCGGCCAGGTGGTCAACGTCGCGGTGGGCGCCGCGGGGTTCGTCCTCATCATGGTTGGGCGCACGGGGTGGGACCTGACCGTGTACGCCGGGTCCTTCCTGCTCGACGTCACTCTTGCGGTGCTGCTGGTGCCGCACCTCGGGCTCCGCGGCGCCGCGATCGCGCAGGCGGTCACGCTGTCGGCCTCGAACGCCGCACGACTGGGCCTCGTCTGGCGCTACGCCCGCATCCAGCCGTTCGACCGGCGGTACTTCCGGCTCATCGGGCCGGGGCTGGTGGCCGGACTGGCCGCGCTCGGGGCGCACCTGGTGCTGCGGGGTGCCTCGTGGCCCGTCGACCTCGTCGGCACGGCCGTCGCGGGCACCGCGGTCTACGCGGTCCTCCTCCTGGCCGCGGGGATGACGCCGAGCGAACGGTCGGCCGCCTTCCGGGTGCTGAGCCGCTTGCGCTGACGCGGCCGGCTGGGAGGCGGAAGGGCGGCCGCCACGGCCGCCAGGTCAGCCGGCGGCTCGGGCGAGGCGGATCGCGGTGGCGACCGCCTCGCCCGCGGTTTCCACCCGCACGACCGGGTCGACCGCCCGGCCGTCCGCCTTCGCCAGCTGCCAGGTGCCGATCCCGACGACGGGCGTGCCGGCCTTGAGGGCCAGCGCGATCTCGGAGAGGGTCCCGAACTCGCCGCCCACGGCGATCACGGCGTCCGCCGCGCGCACGACGAGGGCGTTCCGCATCTCGCCCATGCCGGTGGGCACCGCGACGGTGACGAACTCGTTCGCCGCGCCGCGATCGGCGCCGGGCAGGATGCCCAGCACGGTCCCGCCCTCGGCCGCGGCGCCGCGGGCCGCGGCTTCCATCGCGCCACCCAGCCCGCCGCACACCAGGACGGCGCCGGCTCGCGCGATCGCCTGCCCGACCGATTCGCACTGCGCCGCGACCTCTTCCGGCGCAGGATCCGGACCGCAGACGGCGATGTAGGTGTGGGCGCCGGTCATCCGTTACCCCCACGTCCGGTTCAGCATGGCCGCTACCAGCGCAACCGCGCCCTGCTTGTCGAGCGGCTCGTTCCCGTTCCCGCACTTCGGTGACTGGACGCACGACGGGCAGCCCTTCGAGCATGGGCACTGACGCACCGCCTCGAACGTCGCCTCCAGCAGCCGCATGCGGGCGCGGAAGCCCGCCTCGACGATGCCCGCGCCGCCCGGATAGCCGTCGTAGACGAAGATCGTCGCCATGCCCGTGTCCGCGTGCAGTGCCGTCGAGACGCCGCCCACGTCCCAGCGATCGCACGTGGTCACGAGCGGCAGCATGCCGATGGCGGCGTGCTCGGCCGCGTGGAGCGTTCCCGGGACGTCCGCCCGTGCGACGCGTGCCTTCTCCAGGAGGTCGGAGGGGATCAGCCACCAGAGCGCCTTGGTCTCGAGCGTCTGGTCGGGGAGGAACAGGTCGACCTCGTCGATGACCTCGTTGGAGTACACGGACTTCCGGGTGAATCCAACGACGCGGCGCGTCACGCGCACGTCGCCGAAGATGGCGTCGGCGGGCGCCTCGAGGTCCACCGCGATCTCGTCGAGCAC
The DNA here is from genome assembly GCA_963770955.1 of uncultured Actinomycetota bacterium. GTDB lineage: Bacteria > Actinomycetota > UBA4738 > UBA4738 > UBA4738 > DASPTB01. Next base: position 52,500 of record CAVYRK010000003.1, on the reverse strand, counting down.
CTCGATGTCGGTCAGGTCGCGAGCCTGCGTGTAGTAGTCCGGGTCGGCGCGCTTCACCAGCGCCACCTTCGCGGCCAGGTCGAGCTCGCTCACCTCGAACTGCTCCCCCTGGTGCAGGTACACGGCGCCGGGGTGAGCGTCGTAGAAGACGCGGGCCTCGTCCGCCGTGCCCAGCAGCCCGCCGGTCTCCTCGTCGACGATGGCGAAGATCGACCCGGACGCCGAGCGGATGTTCACCCGCGCGTGGGGAGACTCGCGCCCGCGGTGGTGCAGCAGGCCCCGCCGCCGCGCGAGCTCGCCGGTGCCCTCCAGTACCGCGACCGCCTCTTCGGCACGCGGCCCGAAGATCGCCAGTTCGTCCTCGGTGAGCGGACGCTCGCGGGCCGCGCACGCCAGGTGCGGGCCGAGGACGTACGGGTTGTCGGGATCGATCATCACCGCCTCGGCAGGGCGATCGAAGAGGTCGGCGGGGTGCTGCACCAGGTACTGGTCGAGCGGGTCGTCCTGCGCCACGAGCATCGCCAGCGACGCCTCGGAGCGGCGGCCGGCTCGGCCGGTCTGCTGCCAGAGCGAGGCGCGCGTGCCCGGATACCCGGCGACGAGCGCGGCGTCCAGCGATCCGACGTCGATGCCCAGCTCGAGCGCGTCGGTGGCCGCCACGGCGAGCAGCTCGCCGTCGGACAGGGCCCGCTCGAGCTCCCGTCGCTCCTCCGGCAGGTAGCCGGCCCGGTAGGCCTTGACGCGGGCGCGGAGCACCCCGGGCAGTTCGCGCCGGGCGAACTCGGCCACCAGCTCGGCGCCCCGTCGGGACCGGCAGAAGGCGATGGTGCGCGTCTCGGACTCGACCAGCTCCTTCAGCAGCCACGCGGTCTCCGACACCGCGCCGCGGCGGACGCCGAGCTCCTCGTCGATCATCGGCGGGTTCCACAGCACGAAGAGCTTCTCGCCGCGCGGCGACGCGTCCTCGGACACCTCGTCGAAGGGCAGGCCGGTGAGCCGCTCGGCCAGCTCCGTTGGGTTGCCGACCGTGGCGGACGCGAGGACGAACTGCGGGTTCCCTCCGTAGTGGGCGACCAGGCGGCGAAGTCGCCGGAGCACCATCGCGACGTGCGAGCCGAACACGCCGCGCGCCACGTGCGCCTCGTCCACGACCACCAGCCCGAGGCGCAGCAGGAAGTCGGCCCAGCGCTCGTGGCCGGGCAGGATGCTCGCGTGCAGCATGTCGGGGTTGGTCATCACCAGGTTGGCGTTGCGGCGGACGAGCGGCCGTTCGGACTTGGGGGTGTCGCCGTCGTAGACGGCGGCGCGGATCTGCGGGAGCCGCAGCTCCCGCACCTGCCGGAGCTGGTCGCGCGCAAGGGCCTTCGTGGGAAAGACGTACAGGGCGGTGCGCTTCTCGTCCTCGAGCGCCGCCTGCGCGAACGCGAGGTTGTACACCAGCGTCTTCCCGGAGGCCGTCCCGGTCGCGAGCGATCACGTTGCGCCCGGCCTCGAGCAGATCGAGGCCGCGACGCTGATGCGGGTACAGACCGTCGATCCCGAGCAGCGACAGGCGTTCGCGCAGCGTCTGGGGGAGCTCGTTCGCGGGAACGGTGTGCGCCGCGCGCGCCGGCAGCGTCCGGACGTGCGCGAGGGACGCCTCCGCGCCGGGCGACGCGGAGAGGCGATCCAGGAATCCGCGGGCGTCCACGGCCCGATCGTATCGGCAGGGTGCCACAATCGGGCACCGTGGACTGGATCGAGCTGCTGGCGGCGCTCGCCGTCATCCTGTTCGGAGCGCAGCTGTTCACCAACGGCGTCGAATGGATCGGGGAGGCGTTCGGCCTGTCCGAGGGCGCGGTGGGGAGCGTCCTGGCCGCCATCGGCACCGCGCTGCCCGAGACGCTGCTCCCCCTGATCGCCATCCTGTCCGGCGGCTCGGTCGCCGGCGACGAGATCGGCATCGGCGCCATCCTCGGAGCGCCGTTCATGCTGTCGACCCTGGCCATGTTCGTGCTGGGTGTCTCGCTGGTCGGCTTCGCGCGGGGCGGCCGCCGCGGGACGCGTCTGCTGGCCCAGGCCTCGGTCATCCGGCAGGACCTGGGGTTCTTCGTGGTGATGTACGCGCTGGCCGTGCGTGGCCGGCGTCGTGCACGCCCCGCTGTTTCGCTGGACGCTGGCGCCGGTGCTGCTGATCGCCTACGGCGTCTACGTCGCGCGCCACTTCCGGTCGCCCGGCGAGCGCGAGGCGGAGAGCGAGGCGACGGGAGAGGTGCGCCCGCTCTACCTGCTGTCGTGGTGGGACCGCCTTCGCCGGGCCGCGGCTCCCGCCGGGCCGCCGCCCACCTGGGTCGCGGCCGGCCAGACGCTGGTCGCGCTGGGGCTGATCATCGGGGGCGCGAAGGTCTTCGTGCTCGGCATCGATCAGCTGGCGAAGACCTTCCAGGTGCCCAGCCTGGTGTTCGCGCTGCTGGTCGCGCCCGTCGCGACGGAGCTGCCGGAGCAGTTCAACGGCGTCATCTGGATCAGGCGACGGAAGGACACACTCGCGATGGGCAACGTCACCGGCGCCATGGTGTTCCAGTCGTCGTTCCCGGTGAGCGTGGGGCTGCTCCTGACGCCCTGGCACCTGTCGCAGGATGGGCTGGTGGCCGCCGTCGTGGCGCTCGTGGCCGGCGTCTGGCTCTACGTCGCCGTCCGAATGCTGCGGACGCTTCCCGCGTGGCTGCTGATGCTGCAGGTCGTGCTCTACGCCGGCTACGTCGGGTACGTGCTCACCCGGATCTGAACAGACTCGGTCCGCGGCCTACGGGGTGACGTAGCCCTTGCGCTTGAGCTCCGTGTAGAGCGCCTTCGCCTCGGGCGAGATGAAGACCACGCTCTGCGCGCCCTGCATGCCCGTCGTCGCCGGCACCACCAGGTTCGTCACGTTGCGGGGGTGGACCTGAGAGGCGGTCAGCGCCAGCCTGTACAGCGTGGCGACCGGGACGTCCGTCCGGACGTTGTCCCAGGTCGAGGCCATGATCCGCAGCAGCTGCAGGGGGTCCTGCTTGAAGAGCTTCTTGAACCGCGTGAGCGCCGCGAGCATCAGCGTGCCTTGGTTCCCGGAGCGAGTGAGGTCGCCGTTGAGGAAGCTGTGGCGGTCGCGGGCGTAGGCGAGCGCCTGCTGGCCGTCGAGGCGGTGGACGCCCGGGTCGAAGTTCGCGTGCGAGTAGGGGTCGTGCATCGGCTGGCGCACCTGGACGGTGACGCCCTTGAGGCTGTTGACCAGGTGGGTGAGGCCGGCGAACGACGTGATCGCGTAGAAGTCGAACTTGAGCCCGGTGATCGACTCGACCGTCTTGACGGTCAGCGCCGGTCCGCCGTCGGAGAGCGACGCATTGATCTTGTCCATGCCGTGGCCCGGGATGTTCACCCAGGAGTCGCGCGGGATGCCGAGAATCGTGCCCTTCCCGGCCGCGGGGTTGAAGGCGATGATGTGGATCGAGTCGGCACGTTCCGCGTCGATTCCCTGGCCCGGACGGGCGTCGCTGCCGAGCGCGAGGATGTAGATGGGGCGCTTGCCGTCCAGTGTCGGCACGAACGTCGCGCCTGGGACCAGGTGCAGCTCGAGGGGGGGCGGGCTGCCGCTCGGGGTCGTGCCGGGGGTGGGCGACGCCGCCCGGCCCGATCCTGCCCGCAGCACCACCATGGCGCCGACGGCAACGATCACGATCGCCAGGCCGCCGGCGACCGTGCGCAGGAGTCGCGTCTGTCTCCCTCCGCTCACGAGCTTCCTCCCGATCCAGATCCAGAGGCGCCGCTCGGGCCGGCGCTGGGCACGATGACGTCCACGGACGTGAGGTTCCGTGGATACCCGCTGACCAGCCACGTTCCATGGACCTGGTCCAGCAGGTACTCGGCCTGACGGGTGATCTGGACGTGCTGTCCGTCCTTGGTGGTCGCGTCGGCCACGAACTGGACTTTCGCGACGGCCGCGACCGGGTCGTCCGACTGGTCGGTGAGCACGTGCACCTGGAGGCTCGACGAGGAGACCTTCAGGGTGTCGATCTTGCCGGTGAGGTCCCCGAGCCCGAGCGCGGCGCCGTCGGCCGTGGCCTGACGCTGCGCGGGACCGGTGAAGTGGGTCCAGACGTCGTCCGGCGGGGCCGTCGACCATGCCTTCGGATCGAGGAACAGCCCCCCGTACAGGTCGGAGAGGGTCTGCTGGACCTGGGGCGCCACCTGCTCGGCGACCACCTTCGAGTGCTTGCCCCCCAGCGAGGTGGCCGAGACGCCGCCCATCGTGAAGGTGAAGTCGGCGCGCGTCGGCTTTGGAACGAACGGGATGACCGAGTCGTGGCCGGTCGCGACCAACCCGATGATCACCGCGGCCCCGGCGAGCAGCACGACGACGACCGCGATCCACCAGGGGCGACGACTGCGTTGGCGGGTCGAGCGGGAGGGCGTGATGAGTTCGGGTTCGTCTGTCTGTGGAAGGCTCATGCGGGCGTTGTGTCCCCTGTCCGAGTCCGAGTCCGAGTTCCGTCGGCGGGGCTCACCGGGCCACAGCGTACCCAGCAAATCCGTGGCATGCCAACGATGCTGCTCGGAAGCATCGGATGACACGAAATCTCGACGGCGGAGACTCGCCTCCGTGGGGCCGATGGTCGGTGGCGATTCCGACCTTCGCCCGATGAGGTCCCCCTGGGGCCTCGGCTATACTCTCGCTCGCTTTGACCTGGGACTTTCGGTTCGACGCCCGTGTCCGGCCTCACAATCACTAGGAGGAAGCTTCGATGACGCTGCTCGCCGCGGAAAGCGGGGCGATCAGAGCCGTGTTCGGCACATTCGACTACGCGACGCTCTGGATCATTGTCGTGCTCTCGCTGGCGGCCCTCGGATTCGCGGCCGTCCTGCGGCGTCAGGTGCTGTCCGCGCCGGAGGGCACCGACAAGATGAAGGAGATCGCTCGCGCCATCCAGGAGGGGAGCGCGGCGTACCTGAACCGCCAGCTGCGCACCGTGGCCGCCTTCGTCGTCGTCATCGCCATCGTGATCTTCTTCATCCTCCCCGTGCCCGACGGCCACGTGCATTCCGCCATGTTGATCAGGCTCGGCCGCTCCGTCGCCTTCGTCGTCGGCGCGGTCTTCTCCGCGACCACCGGCTTCACCGGCATGTGGCTGGCCGTGCGCGGCAACGTCCGCGTCGCGAACGCCGCCCGCGAGGCCGGGCTACCGCGCGCGCGCTGACCCTGGCCTTCCGCACCGGGCGGCGTCGCCGGGATGTTCACCGTCGGCCTGGGGCTGCTGGGCGCGACGCTGTTCGTGCTGCTCTACAAGCGGCGACGCGCCGTGCGTGCTGGAGGGCCTGGCGTTCGGCGCCGCGCTGATCGCCATGTTCATGCGGGTCGGCGGCGGCATCTTCACGAAGGCCGCCGACGTCGGCGCCGACCTGGTCGGCAAGGTCGAGCAGGGCATCCCCGAGGACGACCCGCGCAACGCCGCCACGATCGCCGACAACGTGGGCGACAACGTCGGCGACTGCGCGGGCATGGCGGCCGACCTGTTCGAGTCCTACCAGGTGACGCTCGCGGCCTCGATCATCCTGGGCGCCGCGACGTTCGCGCCTCCGCGCGCGGGCGTCCTGTTCCCGCTGCTGATCATGGGGATCGGCGTGATCGTCGCCGTCGTCGGCATCCTGGCGGTGACGCCGCGGACCGACGACGAGCCGGGAATGCGCGCCATCAACCGCGGGTTCTTCGTCTCGGCGGTGCTGTCGGCCGTCGCGGTGCTGCTCGCTGTCCGTGACGTACATGAAGAGCGCCCGCCGTTCATCGCGGTCCTGATCGGGCTCGCCCTCGCGGCCGTGATCCAGCACCTGACCGAGCACTACACGTCGACGCGGCGCGCGGCCGGTGAAGGACATCGCCGAGGCCTCGCTGACCGGCCCCGCCACGAACATCCTGGCCGGGTTCTCCGACGGGCCTCGAGTCGGCCGTGTGGTCGATCCTGGCCATCGGCGCGGCGATCGTCGGGTGCTTCTACCTGGGCGACGACCTGCACGCGAGCAGCTGTACTTCGTGTCGCTGGCCGGCATCGGGCATGCTGTCGATCGTCGGCGTGATCGTGTCGATGGACACGTTCGGGCCGGTCTCCGACAACGCGCAGGGGATCGCGGAGATGTCGGGCGACGTGAGCGGCGAGGGCGCCGACACGCTGACGAACCTCGACGCCATCGGGAACTCGACGAAGGCCATCACGAAGGGCGTCGCGATCGCCACCGCCGTGCTGGCCGCGACGTCGCTGTTCGGCGCGTTCCGCGGCGCGCGGTCGGCGTCTGAACTTCAGCGATCCGCGTCAACGTCCCCGACGTGCTCGTGGGCCTGCTGATCGGCGGGTCGGTCGCGTTCCTGTTCTCCGCGTTCGCGATCCGCGCGGTCGGGCGCGCCGCCTCGAGCGTGGTGATGGAGGTGCGCACGCCAGTTCCGCGAGCACCCGGGGATCATGGACTACACCGAGAAGCCGGACTACAGCGCCGTCGTCGACATCGTCACGCAAGTCGTCGCTCCGCGAGCTGATCGACGCCCGGCCTGCTGGCCGTGCTCGCGCCGATCATCGTGGGCTTCCTGCTGAAGGCGCGAGGCGCTCGGCGCGTTCCTGGCCGGCGCGATCCTCACCGGCCAGCTGCATGGCCGTCATGCTGTCGAACTCCGGCGGCGCGTGGGACAACGCGAAGAAGCTCATCGAGGACGGGAACTACGGCGGCAAGGGGTCGGAGACCCACAAGGCGACGGTCATCGGCGACACGGTGGGCGACCCGTTCAAGGACACGGCCGGCCCCGCGCTCAACCCGCTGATCAAGGTCATGAACCTGGTCGCGCTGCTGGTGGTCCCGGTCGTCGTCACCGTCTCCGGCACGTCGGCGGGCGACGTCGCGGTGCGCCTGATCGTCGGAGGTGGGGCGACGCTGTTGCTGGGCGCCGTCATCTGGATGTCGAAGGCGCGCAAGCCCGAGGGCGCCAAGGCCGCGCCGGCCCGCGAGGCGGCCTGAGGCGCCGACGGCATGCCTCGCCGTCGCATCGTCGACCGGCTCACCGAGTCCGACGAGGACCGGCTCGCCGCGGAGATCCTCGAGTGGGCCGACACCGTTCCCGGTTCGGTCCGCATCGCGGATGCCGAGGAGCGCAAGCGGGTGAAGCTCGCCGGGGCGGTTCGCCGCATCACGATTCGCCCGGTCATGGGGTTCGTGGGCATGCGCCTGCTCCTGTTCGACGGGACCGGCGAGGTGTCGGTGGTCTTCCTGGGCCGCCGCAGCATCCCGGGCCTGACGCTCGGGTCGCGGCTGGTGGTGGAGGGGGTCCTCGGGCGCTCGGGCGGCACGCGCGAGATCGTGAACCCGAGCTTCGAGTTCGTTCCCGCCGAAGAGTGACCCGCGGCGGGGCGGTTCCGGATCAGCCGGACGCAACCTCTTCGACGCCCGGCCGGACCGTCCACCGGTAGCCGACGCCGGGATCGGTGACGATCAGGCTGGGGCGGGACGCATCGGGCTCGATCTTCTTGCGCAGCTGGCTGACGAAGACGCGGAGCACCTCGAGGTCGTCCTCGTAGCCGGGTCCCCAGACGTTCTCCAGCAGCCAGCGATGGGTCAACAGTTTCCCCGGGTGGCGGGAGAGCGCGTCGAGCAGCGACCACTCGGTCTTCGTGAGGCGGACGGGGTGGCCGTCCCGGACCACGGACTTGTTCTCCACGTCGATCTCGACGCCGTCGAGCTGGAAGCGCTTGGTCCGGGTGCCGGCCCCGCTGCGGCGAAGGAGCGCCCGGACGCGCGCCAGGAATTCCTCGATGCCGAAGGGCTTGGTCAGGTAGTCGTCGGCGCCGAGGTTCAGCGCCTCCACCTTGTCGGCCTCCTCTTCGCGGACCGAGAGGATGAGGATCGGCACGTCGCCCTCCCCGCGCAGCCGCCGACACACCGTCAGTCCGTCCATGCCGGGCAGGTTCAGGTCGAGCACCACGAGGTCGGGGCGAAACCAGCGCGCGGTCGTCAGGGCGGACTCGCCCTCGGGACGCGTCTCGACGACGAATCCGCGGGCCATCAGCGCACGGGCGAGCGCCAACCGGATCTGGTCCTCGTCGTCGACGACGAGTATCCGTCCGCCCTCAGCCGGTCGAGCCGACATTCGTCGTTCCGGTCTCCTGCAGCTGGCGCGGGGGGACCGGCAGCGAGGCGGCGAACGTCGCGCCGCCGCCGGGCGTGTCTTCGATCCAGATCTCGCCGCCCATCACCGTGAGCAGTCCCTTGCAGATGGCGAGGCCGAGGCCGGTTCCCAGCCGTGCGCCGCGGCGTTCCAGGCTGTAGAAGGGGTAGAAGAGCAGCTCCCGGATGTTCGCCGGAACCCCGGGGCCGTGGTCGATCACCCGCATGACCGAGTCGTCCTCCGTTCGCCGCACGTCCACCTCGATCCGGCGACCCCCGGCCTCGGTCGTGGCGGCCACCGCGTTCTCGAGCAGATTCGTCACGACGCGCTCGAGAAACACGGGGTCGGCCGACACCAGCGCGGCATCCGGCGCGATGGTGACTCGAACGTCGACCTCGGGGTGCTGCTCGCCGACCCTGTCGATTGCCGCGGTGAGCGTCTCCTCCAGGTCGACCGTCTGCGCGCGGGCCCGGAGCATGCCGGCCTCGATGCGGGACATGTCGAGCAGGTTCGCGACCAGCCATTCAGCCGGTCGGCCTGGTCGTTGATCGCGAGCAGCGCCTCCCGTTCGGCGGCCGGCGACCGCGACGCGGTGGGGTCGAGCAGGTCGCTTGCCGACGCCTTGATCGCCGCGAGCGGGCTGCGGAGGTCGTGCGACACGGCCGCGAGGAGCGATCGGCGGACCTCCTCGGTCTGCTCGGTAGATCTCGGCCTGCGTCGCCGCGCGCAGCAGCCGCTCGTCCTCGAGGATGAGCGCCATCTGGTCGCAGAACGCCCGGAGGACGCGGCTCTCGGCCGGCTCGAGCGGCGGCCGGTCGCCCTGAAGCACGATCAAGCCCAGAGCCCGCCCGCCCACGGTGAGCGGGAGGCGTTCGGGAGCCTTGCCGGCCGACGATGGGTCCCAGCTCGCGCTGATCGGCTCGTCGGCACCCACCGTCACGGGTTCGGCGGCCTCGCCGAAGAGCCGCTCCTGGAAGTGCAGCGACGCCGCGTCGAAGTCGAACAGTTGCACGAGGCGCCGCAGCATGTGCGCGTACGTCTCCCTGCCGGGAAGGGACGTGACCAGGTCGGCGCTCAACTCCTGCAGCGTGCGGAGCTCGGCCTCCCGCGCCTCGGCGGCGTCCGCTCGATCCGTCGCACGCGCGAGCAGCGCGGAGATGAGCACCGACAGCGCCAGGAAGACGAACAGGACCACCACGTACTCGGCGCGCCCGACGACGAACGTGTTGTACGGGGGAATGAAGAAGAAGTTGAAGGCGACGAATCCGAGGACCGACGCGACGATCCCGGAACCGAGACCGCCGATCGCCGCGGCGGACACGACCACCAACAGGAACCCGAACCCCTTGCTGAGCGGCTGGAGGTTGTCGCGGAAGGGGAGGAGCGCAAGTGTGAGCCCTGCGACTCCGCCGACGGCGACGATGTAGCCGGCGACCCTTCGCGCCCGGTCTTCGCGCCCAGCGTGGCGAGCGTCAGGCCGGACCGACGCTCGCTCCCGTTTCGCCGGCCCGCCGCAACCGCCTTCGAACGTTGCTGCCAGCTCACACGCACAGTGTGCCACTCCCGGCGTCGGCCGGAACGCCGCGGAGAGCTTCGAGCGGAAGTCCTTAGGACTCCCGTACGCCGAGGGAGGTCTTCCTTACGGAGTCCTCACGACCGCGTTCCTACACTCCGGCGCGAGGAACGGAAAGGGAGGCGGGCAGATGCTCGACATTCTGATGCTGGGGGCCACGGTGCTCTTCTTCGCGGCTTCGTTCGGGTTCATCTGGTGGCTGGGGCGCGTATGAACGTCGCCGACGTCCTCGAGCTTGCGCTGTCGGTGGCCATGCTCGGCTACCTCTTCTACGCCCTCATCAGGCCGGAAAGGTTCTAGCCGTGACCGCGATCATCGTCTACGCCCTGCTTCTGATCGTGCTCACGCCCCCGCTCGGCGGGTACATGTACCGCGTCTACACGCGGGAGCGGATCGGCCGGGCAGAGGGTCTCGTGTACCGCATGATCGGGGTGAACCCCGAGCGGAGCAGTCGTGGGGCCGATACGCCAGCGCGGTCGTGTGGTTCAGCGGGATCAGCATGATCCTGATCTACGTCGCTGATGCGTTTCCAGGCCCATCTGCCGCTCAACCCGAACGGGATCCCCGCGGTGAACCAGTACGTCTCGTTCAACACGGCCGCCAGCTTCACCACCAACACGAACTGGCAGGCCTACGGCGGCGAGACGACCATGTCGTATCTCACCCAGATGCTGGCGCTCGACCTTCCAGAACTTCATTTCCGCCGCGGTCGGGCATGGCCGTGCTGATCGCGCTCATCCGCGGCATCGCCCGGTCGAAGACCGGCGTCCTCGGCAACTTCTGGGTCGACCTGGTGCGCACGGTCCTGTACATCCTGATGCCGCTCGCGGCGCTGGTCGTCGGTCGTGCTGATGACGCAGGGCGTGGTGCAGACGCTGCAGCGCGAACGAGATCGTCCGCGGCATCCAGGGCTTCAAGCAGACCATCGCGCGCGGCCCGGTCGCCAGCCAGATCGCCATCAAGCAGCTCGGCACGAACGGCGGCGGCTTCTACAACGTGAACTCGGCGCACCCCTTCGAGGGAGGCACGCCATTCGGCAACTACATCGAGCAGATCTCCATCCTGCTCATCCCCGCTGCGCTGACCTACACCTACGGGCGTATGGTGGGCAGCCTGAGGCAGGGTTGGGCGATCTTCGCGGTGATGTGGATCCTGATGGTCGCCGGGCTCGCCATGACCGTGCCGGGCGAGCACAGCGCCACGCCGGCCATGCAGGCGGCGGGCATCTCGGCGTCGGCAGCCAACCTCGAGGGCAAGGAGGTCCGGTACGGCCCGGACGCCTCGTCGCTCTGGGCGGTGACGACCACCGACGCCTCCAACGGCAGCGTGAACTCGATGCACGACTCCTTCCAGTCGCTCGGGATGGTCGCGCCGATGTTCAACCTCGGCGTCGGCGAGGTGATCTGGGGCGGCGTCGGGAGCGGCCTGTACGGGATGATCTTCTACGTCATCATCGCCGTGTTCATCGGCGGCTTGATGGTGGGGCGAACGCCGGAGTATCTGGGCAAGAAGATCGGCGCGCGCGAGGTCAAGTACTCGGCCATCGCCGTCCTGGTCCCGTTCGTCGTCGTCGCTGCTGTTCGCCGCCATCGCGGCGGTGCTGCCGAGCACCGTTGCGGCGACGCAACAACTCCGGGCCCCATGGCTTCAGCGAGATCCTCTACGCGTTCCTCTCGATGGGGAACAACAACGGGTCCGCGATGGCCGGGCTGACGGCGAGCGGTCCGTACTACGCGGTGCCGGCGGCCTCGCGATGCTGATCAGCCGCTTCGTCCCCCTGCTCTGCGCGCTTGCGCTGGCGGGGGCCCTGGGCCGGGCAGGGACCGTTCCCTTCACCGCCGGAACGCTTCGGACGGACACGCCGCTGTTCGTCGGGTTGTTGACCGGCGTGGTCGTGATCATCGGCGCGCTGACCTTCCTCCCCGGGCTTGCACTCGGGCCGATCGTCGAGCACTTGATCCACGGGAGGCTCTTCTGACATGGCGACACAAGCACCCGCACCGGTCCAGCCGGTGGAGCACGCTCCCACCGTCAAGGCGAGGCCACTGTTCGACCCGCCGATCGTGCGCCGCGCGAGCGTTGACAGCTTCCTGAAGCTCGATCCGCGGACCCTCTGGCGAAACCCGGTCATGTTCGTGGTCGAGGTCGTGTCGGTGATCGTCACGATTCGCCTGATCAGCGATGCCAGTAGCTCAGGGCCGGTGCTCTTCGACAGCCTGATCGCGTTCTGGCTGTGGTTCACGGTGATCTTCGCGAACTTCGCCGAGGCGATGGCCGAGGGACGTGGCAAGGCGCAGGCCGAGGCGCTGCGGAAGACGCGCGCCGACCTGGTCGCCCGGCGGCTGACGTCCACCGGGCAGGAGGAGAGCGTGCCGGCCGCGAACCTCCACGCCGGCGACGTGGTCATGGTGAGCGCGGGCGAGTGGATCCCCGGCGACGGCGAGATCGAGGAGGGGATCGCCTCCGTCGACGAGTCGGCCATCACCGGCGAGTCGGCTCCGGTGATCCGGGAGTCGGGCGGGGACCGGTCGGCGGTCACCGCCGGCACGACGCGTGCTGTCGGACTGGATCAAGGTGCGCATCACCGCCGACCCGGGTCAGTCGTTCCTGGATCGCATGATCTCCCTGGTGGAGGGCGCCGAGCGGCAGAAGACGCCGAACGAGATCGCGCTGCTGATCCTGCTGGTGAAGTTCACCATCATCTTCACGATCGTCTGTGTCTCGCTGCAGCCGTTCGCCATCTACGGCGGTCAGCGCGTCAGCGACGCCGTCCTGATGGCGCTGTTCGTCTGCCTGATTCCGACCACGATCGGCGGCCTGCTGTCGGCCATCGGGATCGCCGGCATGGACCGACTGGTGCAGCGAAACGTGCTGGCGATGAGCGGCCGGGCCGTCGAGGCGGCGGGCGACGTCTCCGCGCTGCTGCTGGACAAGACGGGGACGATCACCCTCGGCAATCGCCACGCCGTCGCGTTCATCCCCGCTCCGGGCGTCGAGGAGCGCCAGCTGGCCGAGGTCGCGCAGATCGCGTCGCTCGCCGACGAGACGCCCGAAGGGCGTTCGATCGTCGTGCTCGCGAAGGAGCGGTACGGGCTCCGCGAACGCGAACTGATGGAGGTGCACGCCGAGTTCGTCCCCTTCACCGCGCAGACGCGGATGAGCGGCATCGACATCGACGGCAGCGAGATCCGCAAGGGCGCCGTCGACGCGATCGCCGGCTGGTCGGGGCGCGAGCTCTCACCGGAGTTGACGGCCGAGGTCGAGCGGATCGCGAGCGCCGGCGGCACCCCGCTTGCCGTGGCGAAGGACCGCGTGCCGCTGGGCGTCATCGAGCTCAAGGACATCATCAAGGAGGGGTTGGTCGAGCGCTTCGCCCAGCTCAGGAAGATGGGCATCCGAACGGTGATGATCACCGGCGACAACCCGCTCACGGCGGCCGCCATCGCGCAGGAGTCCGGTGTGGACGATTTCCTTGCCGAGGCGACGCCGGAAACCAAGATGGCGCTCATCAAGAAGGAACAGGAGGGGGGCGTCCTGGTCGCGATGACCGGCGACGGCACGAACGACGCACCTGCGCTCGCCCAAGCCGACGTCGGCGTGGCCATGAACACGGGGACGACCGCGGCGAAGGAAGCCGGAAACATGGTCGACCTCGACTCGAACCCGACGAAGCTCATGGACATCGTCGAGATCGGCAAGCAATTGCTGATCACCCGCGGATCGCTGACGACGTTCTCGATCGCCAACGACGTCGCCAAGTACTTCGCGATCATCCCGGCGATGTTCGCCGGGACCTACAGCGCGCTCAACACCCTGAACATCATGCATCTCAGCACACCGCAGTCCGCCATCCTGTCGGCGGTCATCTTCAACGCGCTCATCATCGTGGCGCTCATTCCACTCGCTCTGCGGGGTGTGCGCTACCGCGCGGTCGGCGCCGAGGCACTGCTGCGCAGGAACCTGCTGATCTACGGGGTGGGGGGCATCATCGCGCCGTTCATCGGAATCAAGCTCATCGACATGCTCCTAACGGTGGTGGGGTTCAAATGATTCGAAGCATCGTTCGCGCAACGCTCGCAGTCGTCGTCCTTGCCGTCCTGACCGGCCTCGTCTACCCGCTGGTCATGACCGGAGTCGCCCAGGTTGCCTTCTCGAGCAGGGCGGATGGTTCCATCGTCGACGTGCACGGGAAGCCCGTCGGCAGCTCGATGATCGGCCAGGCATGGAGCGGTCCGGGCTGGTTCTACGGGCGGCCGTCGGCCGTTTCGTACGACGCCTCGACCTCCAGCGGGACCAACCTCGGCCCCAGCTCGCAGGACCTTGCGAACGCGATCAAGGAAACGGCAAAGGGCATCATCAAGCTCGAGGCGCCATATCACCCGAACCTCACCGTGGCCCAGATCCCGGACGACCTGCTCACGTCCTCGGGCAGCGGTCTCGATCCCGACATCACCCCGGCCGCCGCGAAGTTCCAGGCCCCGCGTATCGCCGCGGTCCACGGTCTCCCCCTTTCGCAGGTGATGTCCCTGATCGACGAGCACACCAGCAACCGGACGCTCGGCTTCCTGGGGATGCCGAGAGTGAACGTCCTCGAGCTCAACCTGGCCCTCCAAGCTGCCTCGAAGTGATCGACTCGGCGTCGCGGCCACCCTCGCGGAGGGTGTACGTGCTGGGTGGGCACGCACGAGTCGACGCGATGACCCTGGCGAGGCGCGGAGTGGAGTTCGGCTGCGAGATCGTGCTGATTGCCGTCGGCTACCCCCTCAGCCAGCGCCAGGCGCGGTCTGGTCGAGGCGACGGTCGGGCTCGTCGACCGGATGCAGCTGAGCCTCGACGCCATCTTGGTCGCGTCCGAGCAGGATGTTCCCCTTTATCTCGAGCCGGGTGACCAGGTGGAGGTCTTGGCGTCCGGCCTGGAGCGCCGGCGCCTGTCCCGCGTGGTGGATCAGGCGATCGGGGGAGCGCGGGGACGCTGAGCGTCAGATCGCGATCAGGGTGGCGACGAACGCGAGGTACACGATCACGATCACGATTCCCGCGCGCCAGTCGAGCCCCCGGCCGGCGTAGGCGAGGGCGAGAGCCAGGACGGTGATCCCGCAATACCATGCGGCGGTGAGCGTCGCTCCCGTGGTCGCGGCGTGCACCCCGACGACCGCCGCGGGGAGCAGCAAGCCGAAGGCGACGTTCAGGGTGTTGCTGTTGAGGGCGACGCTCAGGGTTGCCGCGCCGCGACCGTGGGAGGCGAGGTAGATGCCGGCGACGGCGTTGGGGAGGCTCGTGACCGCCGCGAGGATCACCCCGCCCATCACGATGGTGCTGACCCCGTAGCGTGCGCCGAGCGAGGTCCCCGCATCGACCATGACCACGCTGGCGCCCACGACGAGCGCGACGCAGGCGGCCGCCACGCCCGCGTCGATCCAGCCGCCTCGACCGGGGTGGATCGCTTCGGCGAGCTCGGCCTCCTCTTCGCGTATCGCACCGGTCAGCCAGAGGCGCCACCGCCTGGGAATGGGAAGGCGGAGCAGCGTCGACCGCCGAACGCCCGAGACCACGATGTACGGCGTGACGATGAACGCCGCGAGGACGAGGCCCATCGCGGGGGGGATGACCCGTATGACGACCGCGGTGCTCACCGCGGCGATCGAGATGGCGATCGTTCCCTCGAGGAGGACGACCCGGCGGTGAAAGGCGATCCCGCCGGCCACTATCGCCGACACGCCCAGGAGCGTCGCCAGGTTGAACACGTTGGAGCCCAGGATCACGCCGACGCCGATGTCGTGCTGTCCGCGTGCCAGGGCGGTGATCGCCGCGGAGACCTCGGGCGCGTCGGCACCGAGCGCCGCGAGCATGCCGAGCATCGCCTCGCTGAGGCCGAGCCGTTCGCCGAGTCGCTCCAGGCGAGACACCAGCACGCTCGCCGCGGCCAGGCCGACGACGACGCCGCCCAGGAACGCTGCGACGGCGACGGTGGGCCCGTCGACGAGCCCGACGGGGGCGCTCACCGGGGCGGCCGGAAGCGCATCGTCAGCGCGCGGCGCGATGCGCCGATCGGGAACGCGGTCACTGCTCGCGGCGGGCGATGACGTGAATGTCGATGTTCGACGCCCTGCGGATGATCCGATTGACGAATGACCCTCGCATCAGCTCCTGCCATCGCGGGCGAAGGGGCTCTCCCACCACGATTTGGGTGATGTGCTGCTCGTAGGCGAAGGAGAGGATGCCGTCGACGGGCGCGTGGGCGTCAACGACGGAGAACGTCCCCCCGAGATCGTTCGTCAGGTGTTCCATCTCTTTCAGCCACTCCGGGTCGGGGGGTTCGTCCTCGGTGCGAACGTGCACCACCAGCAGGTCGCCGCCGGCCCGCTGGGCGATCCGACATCCACGGCGCACGAGGTACTCGGAGAAACCCGGGAGTGAGACACACACCAGGACCCGCTCGCGGGTCTCTGGGACGTGGCCCTTTGACCAGCGCTGCAACAGCTCGTCGTCCACTAGGTTGGCGACGCGCATCAGCGCCAGCTCGCGAAGGGCCGTCAGGTTCTCCGAGGTGAAGAAGCGCCGCAACGCGAGCTCGGCCTTCCGCGAGTCGGGGTAGACGTTGCCGTGCATCATCCTGCGTTGCAATGCGTGTGGCGACATGTCGACCAGCTCGACCTGATCGGCGAGGTCGAGCACCCAGTCGGGGACGGTCTCCTGCTGGCGGATCCCGGTGATGTTGGCCACGACGTCGTTGAGGCTGGCCAGGTGCTGGATGTTGACCGTCGTGATGACCGAGATCCCGTGGGCGAGGAGATCGACGACGTCCTCCCATCGCTTCGCGCGGTGGCTTCCCGGAATGTTCGTGTGCGCCAGCTCGTCCACCAGGGCGACCTCCGGAGCCCGCTCGACGATCGCCTCGGTGTCCATCTCCTCGAACGTCGTGCCGCGGTATTCCAGACGCTTCGGAGGGATGATCTCCATCCCCTCCAGGAGCGCCTGCGTCTTGGGGCGCCCGTAGGTCTGGACGATCGCCACCACGACCTGCGTGCCCCGGCTCCGCCGGCGCTGCCCCTCGGACAGCATTGCGAAGGTCTTGCCGACTCCCGGCGCGGCGCCGAGGTAGACGCGAAGGGGGGCCCGCTTGGCCATCTGGGCCGCCGACGGCGTCCAGAAGGTCTCCAGGACGGGTTGCGCGACCTGATGGCCGGTCAGTGCCTCCACGGACTCCGTGCCGGTGTCGGGTGATGACTGGGGCACGGGGTCGCTCATGGGGCCATTATGCAGCGGGGCCGAGGACGGTGTGCCAGGGACGGCTACTCGAGTGCCTTGCGCAAGCCCTCTTCCGCGTCCGGCGTGGCGATCGCGATCAGCTCGTCGCCGGCG
Organism: uncultured Actinomycetota bacterium; assembly: GCA_963770955.1. Taxonomy (GTDB): domain Bacteria; phylum Actinomycetota; class UBA4738; order UBA4738; family UBA4738; genus DASPTB01. The sequence goes on along the minus strand of CAVYRK010000003.1, from coordinate 35,410 downwards.
GACAGGACCGTCTCGGGCTGCGGGAATGACCACGTGACCCTCGCGCACGATCGCGACGACGCTCGAGTCGACCGGGAGCCGGAGCTCGTACATCGGGTGACCCACCATCGCCGAGTCGCCCCTGAGCGTCAGCTCGACCAGCGTCACCTGGCCGCGCTCCAGCTTCAGCAGCCGGACCACGTCGCCGACGGTGACGGCTTCCTCCACCAGGGCGGTCAGGATGTGCGGCGGGCTCACCGCTGCGTCGACGCCCCACTGCTCGGTGAACATCCACTCGTTCCGCGGGTGGTTCACGCGGGCAACGACGCGGGGCACGGCGAACTCCTGCTTGGCGAGCAGCGAGCTCACCAGGTTGTCCTCGTCGTCGCCGGTCGCCGCGACCAGGACGTCGGCCTCGTTGAGCTTGGCCTCGTCCAGCACGTACGGCTCGCACGCGTCGCCGTGGATGACCGTGACAGCGTCGGGAAGCTCCTTGCGGACGCGCTCGGTGATGTCGCGGTTCTGCTCGATGAGCGTGACCTCGTGCCCGCGCTCGTTGAGGTCGGAGGCGAGGTGGCGGCCGACGTTGCCGGCGCCGGAGATCACGACCTTCATCGTCGGCCACCCCCCACGGCGACGGTCATACGTCCTCTGCCACCGGCTGTAAGAGCGTTTGCAGCGCGGTCTGCGCTCCGGCCGTCACCAGGAAGTGGACGACGTCGGCCTGCTGGAACGTGCTCCCCTCCACCGGAATGAAGCCGCTGCCCCCGCGCTCGATGCCGATGACCGAGACCTGGCCTGCCGACTGCACGGTGCCCACCGGACGGCCGATCAGATGGTCGGGTACATCGACGGCGTAGTGGAGCAGGGTCCCGCCTGCGAACGACTCCTTCTGCTCCTCCTTCCCGTGGAACAGCAGGAACTGGATCTGGGCGGCCGCCCAGCGGACGGACGCGATCGTGGGGATGCTCAGTCGCTCGTAGATGTCCGCCCGGCGCGGGTCGTAGATCCGGGCGATCACCTTGGGCACGTGGTAGTGCTCGCGCGCGACCCGCGCGGAGACGATGTTCGAGTTGTCGCCGTTCGACACGGCGACGAATCCCTCGGCCTCGTTGATCCCCGCTTCCTCCAGTACCGTTCGATCGAAGCCCTGCCCGACGATCGTCCTCGCGTCGAACCCGGGCGGGAGCTTCTCGAAGGCCTCCGCCCGCTTGTCGATGATCGTGACCGAGTGCCCCGCCTTCGCCAGCGAGACGGTGACCGCGGCGCCGACCCGGCCGCACCCCATGATGACCACGTGCACGCCGGCAAGCCTAGCGTGCCGGGGCAGGGTCGGCCGCGCACCGCGCCCGACTCCGCCCGCCCGCGTGTGTCCCGTCGATAGAATCACGAGCCGATGGCCAGCGTCCGGGAGTCCTCCTCGCCGACCCACGTCGTCAAGCGCATCTTCGTCGGGCGGTCCATGGCGAGCGGCCGCATGGAGCACACCCTGCTCCCGAAGATCCTGGCCCTGCCGATCTTCGCGTCCGACGCCCTGTCGTCGGTGGCGTACTCGGTCGAGGCCAGCCTGGTCATCCTGGTCGGGTCCTCGGCGAACATCGGCGCACCTGATCCTGCCGATCAACCTGGCGGTGGCGGGGGTCATGGCCATCGTCATCACGTCGTACCGTCAAGTGGTCCGCGCGTACCCGACGTCGGCGGGTTCGTACGTCGTCAGCAAGGACAACCTGGCGACGGTCTTCGGGCTGATCGCCGCCGCGGCGCTGCTGGCCGACTACGTCCTCACGGTGGCGGTGTCGGTCTCGTCGGGGATCCTCGCGATCTCATCGGCGATGGGCGGCCGGCTGAACAGCGACCTCGTCTGGATATCCATCCTCGCCGTGATCCTGATCACGGTGGTGAACCTGCGCGGCGTGCGGGAGTCCGGGCTCGCGTTCGCGACGCCCACCTACGTGTTCATCCTCTCGATGTTCCTGCTGATCACCGTCGGACTCGCCCGGTGCCTCGGGACCTGTCCCCAGGTCACGAACGTCCCCGACCCCATCCCGGCGGGGACGGCCGCGACGGCGGGCCTGTTCGTCATCCTGCACTCCTTCGCCTCGGGCTCGTCGGCCCTCACCGGCACCGAGGCGATCTCGAACGGCGTCAGCGCATTTCGCCGCCCGCAGGGTCGCAACGCCTCCCAGACGCTCGCCATGCTCGGGGTGATCGCCGTCCTGATGATCCTGGGGATCGCGTTCCTGACGGTGCAGACGCACGCCCGACCGAGCGACACGGTGTCGGTCGTCTCCGAGATCGCGAAGGCCGTCTTCGGCGGCGGCTTCATGTTCTGGCTGATCCAGATCTTCACGTTCGCCATCCTGATCCTCGCCGCGAACACGTCGTTCCAGGGGTTCCCACGGCTGGCGGCGCTGCTGGCCCGCGACCGGTTCATCCCCCGCCAGTTCGAGAACCTGGGCGACCGGCTCGTCTACTCGAACGGGATGCTCGTGCTGTCGGGCTTCGCGATCCTGCTGATCTGGATCTTCCACGCCGACGTGATCCGGCTCCTCCAGCTGTACGTGGTCGGCGTGTTCACCGCGTTCACGCTGAGCCAGACCGGCATGGTCCGCCACTGGCACAAGGTGTCCAAGGAGGGCGGCCCGAAGGCCGCAGGGTGGCGCTGGCGCCTGGCGATCAACGCGGCGGGCGCGATCGCGACGGCGATCGTCCTGGTCATCGTCGTCGTCACGAAGTTCGTGGAGGGCGCGTGGATCGTCATCACCGCCATCCCGGTGATGATCGCGCGGGTTCTACATGGTGCACCGCCACTACACCGGCGCTCGCGCGCGACCTGCGCCGGGGTTCGGTGACCGTGGACGACACGGTGCGCAACACGGTGGTGGTGATGGTCGAGGGACTGAACGCCGCGACCGCCGAGGCCATCGGCTACGTGCGCTCCTTCCGGGGCAACGACTTCCGCGCCGTCGCCGTTTCGGACGACCCGGAGCTGGCCGCCGGCTGGCGCGGCTTCTGCGGGACGACCGTCCCGCTCGAGGTGCTCCGGAGCGGTGGTGGTCACGTCGCCGCCCTGGTGAAGTTCGCCAAGTCCATCCCCCGGGAGGGCAACGACTTCGTGACGCTGGTGCTTCCGGAGCTGCTGGTGAAGCGCGGCCTGCTGACGACGATCCGGAAGCGGCGCGCGTACTTCCTGCTGAAGCTCCGGCTCCTCTCGGTCCCGCACCTGGTCGTCGCCGACGTCCCGGTCGTGCGGGAGGTCGACACGGGCACGAAGGAGACGCGGCCCCTGATCCCGCAGCGCACGGAGGCCATCGTGCTGGTCTCCGCAGTGCACGACGGCACCCTCCGGGCGATCAACTACGCCCGCTCGCTGCGGTGCCACGAGACGCGAGCCCTGTTCGTGGCGCTCGACCCCGACGAGGTGGAACCCATCACCCGGGCGTGGGAGGAGTTCCACATCCCGATGGAGCTCGACATCGTCGAGGCGCCGTTCCGCGATCTCGGGATGCCCATACAAGAGGAAGTGCGCCGCGTGACCGCCCGCGAGGACGCCGTGGCGGCCGTGATCATCCCGGAGATCGTGGTCTCGCGCTGGTGGCACCATCTCCTGCACGGGCAGCGGGCGCTGTACCTCAAGCGCCTGCTGCTGTTCGAGGAGCGGGTGATCCTCTCCAGCGTCCCGTACCAGGTCTCGTAGGGGTCCTCCGACAGGAGGAAGGCGTGGACATCGTCGAAGCGCGCTCGTTCGCCAAGCAGAAGGTGGACAAGGACATCACCTACCGGCACCTGGTGAGCGTCGAGGGGGTCATGCGACGCCTGGGGCGGCACTTCGGCGAGGACGAGGAGACGTGGGCGCTCACGGGGTTGTTCCACGACCTCGATCAGGACCAGACGGCCGACGACATGGAGCGCCACGCGCGCCTGGCCGCCGAGTGGCTGCGGGAAGCCGGCGTGGACGACGTGGTGGTGAACGGGGTCCTTGCCCACGCGCACCCCGAGTACCAGACCGATCGCATGTCCCGCGCGATCGTCGCCGCCGACGCGGTCGCCGGGCTGCTGGTGGCCGCCGCCCTCGTGCGGCCCGAGAAGGCGACCGGCATGAAGGTGTCCTCCGTCAAGAAGAAGCTCAAGGAGAGGGCCTTCGCGCCCGGGGTGAACCGCGAGGAGATCGGGCTGGCCGAGGAGAACCTCGGCCTCGGCCAGGACGAGTTCATCGGGCTGGCGATCGAGGGGCTGCAGGAGGTGGCCCCCGAGATCGGGCTGTAGGGAATCCCTCCCCCGCGGCGCGCTCGTGCGGGCGACCCCAGGTCCGCCGGACACGGGTCGTCCGACTTGGGGGTCAAGGCCACCGGTCAACTGGTCGAAATTCTCTGTGAGGCGTGCATCGGCCCCGCGTCCGGGAGGCGCGGGTGTTCCCGCCACGCACCGTGAACTTCAAGGGAGCAGTCGCGATGATGGAACCAGAGCCGGCAGCAGCACCGGAGGACGAATCCGGCGCACCAGAGGCACAGGAGCAGGCCGCTCCACCGGTCGCTCCCGCGCCGGCGGCTCCGGCTGCCGAGTCCGAATCCCACCCCGCGCCCGACGCGCCGACGGCGTCGGACCCGCCCCCGCCGCCGGACACGCCGCGGTGGATGGAGACGCCGCCTCCCACGCCCGCTCCCGTGGCTCCCGTCGAGCCGGTTTCCGAGATCGCCCCGTTGCCGCCCGTCGAGTCGGCTCCCGCCGAGCCGGCCGTCGAGGCCGTTCCCGCAGAGCCTCTGCCGCCCGCGCCGGTGTTCGCGGCCCCGCCGGCGCCGGTCTTCGAGCCCGCGCCCGCATCCGTGGCCGAGCCCGCTCCCGCTGAAGTCGTGCCGGTCGCCCCCGAGGCTCCCGCGGCGCCCGCGCCCGTGTTCCAGGCTGAGCCCGAGCCTCCCGCTCCCGCGTTCGCGCCCGAGCCGCCGGCTCCGGCGGTCGAGTCGGCGCCCGTCGTGGAGGAGGCGCCGGCGCCGCCCGCGTTCGCCGCCGAGCCCACACCGCCCGCTCCCGCCTTCGAGGTCCCGGCTCCGGCCGCACCCGCGCCGAGCGAGCCCGTCCCCTCCGTGGTCGACCCGGCGTTCGCCCGCGCCGAGCAGCCCGCCCCTCCCGCGCCGGAGGTTCCGGACCAGGGGTGGGGCGTCGCGCAGGCTCCTTCGTTGACTCCCGAGGCTGCGCCCTCCGAGGCGCAGGTCGCGCCCGCGTCGTTCGGCGACCCCGCGCCGGCCCCCCCCGCGCCCGAGGCTCCGGCCCGGGTCGACTCGCAGGCGTTCGCCACCGAGCTCGACCCCATGGCCGAGCCCGAGCCGGACCTTCCGGCCGCCCCAGTGGAGCAGCTCGCCACCGTCATCCCCATCGACGTCGACGGGAAGTGGGCGGCCGGCGGCCGCGGCCGAATGGGAGGCAAGGCCCGCGCGCCCAGGGACCCCGCGGAGAAGGGAGCCAGGGGCCTGCGCCTGAAGCGCACCAAGGGCGACGCCGGCCTCGAGGTCGTCCCCCCGCCCCCGCGGTGCCGGATTACTCCGACGTTCCCGTCCCTCCCGTTCCGGTGGAGGGGCCCGTCGACGAGGCGGCCCCCGCGAAGCGCAAACGCGGCCTGGGCAAGGAGATCAGGTTCGGACGCAAGAAGAAGAAGGAGGAGGGGCCGACCCCGCCCGCCGGCTTCGACGCCGCCCTCGTGCCGCCGCCGGCAGCCCCGGCCGGCGACGCCGGATTCGGGGGAGTACCGGTGCCTCCGGTCGCGGACGCAGCCGTCGGATTCGGCGACGTGGCGCCGCCGCCACCGCCCCCGCCGCCCGTCGGTCCGCCTCCGGCGGGCGCATCCAGCGCTGGCTTCGGGACGGATTCCGGCTTCGGCTCGAACGCCGGGTTCGGCACCGACTCGGGCTTCGCCGGCCAGTCCGGCTTCGGACCGGCGCCGAGCGCCGAGGGCTGGAGCGAGCCCATCCCGGAGAAGAAGCGCCGCCTCCGCCTTCCATCCACGTCGCGCGGCGGCGACAGCAGCAAGAAGATGTGGTCGATCGTGCTCGTGGTCGTCCTGGCAGCGGCCGCCGTCGGGTTCTTCTTCACGCGCGGCGGCGGCAGCGTGCCAGCCGGCCTACGCGCTCGACTTCGCCGCCGGCCAGACGTACACGTACAAGGCGACCGTTGCGATGAACGCCAAGATGTCGTTTCTCGGGCACACCGTTCCCGTGGACGAGCAGATGACCGCCACGATGACCTGGAACGTGCGAGCCGTGGATCCCAGCGGGATCGCGACCGTCGACGTGCAACTGAGCGACCTGCAGGCGACGGTCAACGGGCAGTCGTTGCCGTCGGGGCAGATTCCCGCCGGCGCGCTCCACTCCACCATGCGGATCGCGCAGGACGGCAGCGTCGTCTCCGGCGGTGGGTTCGGCAACATCACCGGCGGGTCCTCCGGGGCCACCGGCAACGTGCCGGGGACCGACCAGCTCGGGCCGCTGCTTCCCGGCCACGACGTGCATCCCGGCGACACGTGGTCGAAGACCTACGACTCCGATCTGCCGTACGGCATGGGCCACGTCCACTACAAGACGCACAGCACGTACGTCCGCAACGAGGACGTGGACGGCGTCAGCGCGGCCGTCATCCAGACGAAGATGTCCGTCCCGCTCAACATGAAGATGGACCTGCAGCAACTGTTGCAGCAGTCCGGGGCGGCGAGCGGGCTCCCGGCGGGGGCGCACCCGGTCGTCACGTACCGCGGCCACGTCGGCGGGACGACGACGGGATGGTTCGACCCGAACTCCCGGCAGATGCTGAAGACGTCGGCCGACGCGAGCTTCGACTTCACGATGGTCTTCCACGGCATGCCGGGCGGCTCGGTGCCGAACGGCACGGCCATGTCGATGCACGGCGCGATGCTGATCAACCTGCAGAAGGTCTGACCGGCCGCAGCTCCTACGGGTTGCCGGCTGCCTCCTGCTCGGCCCGCCGGGCGCGAAGGCGCCTGCCGAACCACCAGGCGATCACGCCGACGCCCGCGACCAGCACCGCGATGCTGACCGGCAGGAAGTACTTGACGATGGTGTCCCACTGCGTTCCGAGGGCATAGCCGGCCGCCGCCAGGCCGATCGTCCACGGCAGCGACCCGAGAATCGTGTAGAGGGTGAACTTGCCGAACGGCATCTCCGCGATGCCCGCCGGCAAGCTGATGAAGGCCCGGATCACGGGGATCATCCGTGAGAAGAACACCGCCGCCTCGCCGTGGCGCTCGAACCAGACGTGCGCCCGGTCGATGTCGTGGGGCTTGATCAGGAGTCGGCGCCCCCACCGCTCGGCCAGGGGACGGCCGCCGACCCGCCCCACCCAGTAGGCGAGCCACGATCCGGCCACGTTCCCGGCCAGGGCGATCACGCAGACCGCCCAGAAGTTGAGCGCGCTGTCGCCGCCAACCGCCGCGGTGGCGAAGGCGCCCCCGAACAGCAGGACGACCTCGCTCGGGATCGGGATGCAGGCCGACCCCAGGAGCATCAGCAGGAATATGGCGGCGTATCCGTACTGTTCGACGGCGTGTGTGACGAAGTGCTCCACGGCGATTCAGCGGCCTCCGGCCCTGTCCGAGATAGGTCGCGGGCCGGTGGGAGCGTAGCAGCAGGTTCCGGCCCCCTCCGTCGGGGCGAGATCGGGATTTTGTGGCATCGTCGCTGGCCAGGAGGCCGGTCCCGGCCCGGATCAGGGCCGCCGAAGGGCAGGATCCGGACGATGCCGTATCGTGGACCCGCTTTCCGGGTCCTTGCTCCGCCCCCCGCCGTGTGAGACACAGAGGCGTTTGACCGGGGGTCGAACCGCTCCAAACGAATGGAAAGAATGACGTGACGAAGCAATTGGTGATCGTCGAGTCGCCGACCAAGGCGAAGACGCTCGAGCGGTATCTGGGCGACGGCTACCGCGTCGCGGCCTCGAAGGGCCACGTCCGCGACCTCCCCGCCGACCGCATGGGCGTCGAGCCCGACCGCGACTTCGAGCCCGAATACGAGGTGAAACCCGACTCGACCGACACGGTCGACCAGTTGAAGCGCGCCTTCAAGGGCGCCGACGGCCTGTGGCTCGCGACCGACTTCGACCGCGAGGGCGAGGCCATCGCGTGGCACGTGGCCGAGTCGATCGGCGCGGACCCCGCGACGGCCAATCGCGTGACCTTCACCGAGATCACGCGCGACGCCGTCCGCGAGGCCTTCGACGCGCCCCGCCGGATCGACTTCGACCTGGTCAAGGCCCAGCAGGCCCGCCGCATCCTCGACCGCCTGGTTGGATACGAGCTCTCGCCGCTGCTGCAGAAGGGGCTGAAGCGCTGGGACCTGTCGGCCGGCCGGGTCCAGTCGGTGGCCCTGCGGCTGATCGTCGACCGCGAACGCGAGATCCGGGCGTTCGTGGCCAAGGAGTACTGGAGCGTGGACGCGCGGCTCGCGCCCAACGGGGACGAGTCCGCGTTCCTGGCCCGGTTGATCCAGGTGGGCGAGGACAAGCTCGCCGCCTCGCCCGACAAGAAGGGCCTGGTGCTCTCGACGCAGGACGAGGCCGAGGCGCACGTCGCCCGGCTCCGCGACGCCGCGTACCGGGTCGCCGAGGTCAGACAGAAGGAAGTGAAGCGGACGCCGGCGCCGCCGTTCACGACGTCGACGCTGCAGCAGGAGGCCGCGCGCAAGCTCGGGTTCTCCGCGCGGCGGACCATGCAGCTGGCGCAGCGGCTGTACGAGGGCATCGACCTTCCCGGCGAGGGACAGGTCGGCCTCATCACCTACATGCGAACCGACTCGGTCAACATCGCCGAGCAGGCGCTGGCGGAGATCAACCACGTCGTGAAGGACCTCTACGGGAACGAGTACGCGCTGCCCAAGCCGCGCCACTACAAGAAGAAGCAGCGCGGCGCACAGGAGGCGCACGAGGCGATCCGGCCGACCAGCGCCGCCCGCAACCCCGAGGACATGGAGCGAACCCTCGACCGCGACCAGGCCCGCCTGTACCGGCTCATCTGGCAGCGCGCGGTCGCGTCGCAGATGGCGGAGGCGCGCTTCAACCAGGTTTCCGTGGACATCACGGCGAAGCCCGCGTCCGACGGCACCCCGTACCTCCTGCGGGCGACCGGCCAGACGATGACGTTCGACGGGTTCCGCCGCGTGTACTTCGAGGGCCGCGACGACACGCCGGACGAGGACGCCGAGGCGATGCTGCCTGGGCTCACCGCCGAGCAGGCGCTGCGGCTGCTCGAGCTGCTCCCCGAGCAGCACTTCACGCAGCCGCCGCCCCGCTTCTCCGAGGCGAGCCTGGTGAAAGCATTGGAGGAGAACGGGATCGGCCGGCCGTCGACGTACGCGCCGACCATCTCGACGCTGCTCGACCGCGGATACGTCCGCATGGAGGACCGGCGGCTGTTCCCCGAGGAGATCGGCGAGGTGGTCATCGACCTGCTGATGCAGCGCTTCGACCGCATCCTCGACGTGGGCTTCACGGCGGAGATGGAGGAGGACCTCGACGACATCGCCGAGGGCATCGAGCGCTGGGACGAGGTGCTCGACCGCTTCTACACGTGGTTCCATCCGATCGTCGAGAAGGGCCCGCTCGAGCCGCCCGAGGAAGAGCTGGACGAGCTGTGCCCGCGCTGTCCGGAGGAGGGTCGCGAGCCCGGCAAGCTCGTGATCAAGATCGGCCGGTACGGCAAGTTCGTGGGCTGCCGCAACTACCCGGAGTGCAAGTTCACGCGGCCGCTGGAGACGAACGGCCAGCCCGAGCCGGAGCTGCTTGACGAGAACTGCCCGGAGTGCGGCAAGCAGCTGATGCGGCGCGTCGGCCGCTACGGGCCGTTCGTCGGGTGCTCGGGCTACCCGGACTGCAAGTACGTGAAGAAGGAGCCGCCGAAGAAGATGGGCGTCGCGTGCCCGAAGTGCAAGGAGGGCGAGCTGGTCGAGCGGCGCGGACGGTTCGGACCCTTCTACTCGTGCGACCGCTACCCCGAATGCGACTTCAGCATCAACCAGCAGCCGATGCCCGACCCGTGCCCCTCGTGCCAGGGCCTGGTGGTGAAGGCGCGGGGCAACACGACGCGGTGTACGTCCTGTGGCAAAGCGTGGTCGGCGGACGGGGCCGAGCTCTCCGAGGAAGAGGCGAAGGCGCTCGTGCCCAAGCCCCGTGCGAAGCGGGCCGGTGGGAAGAAGACGGGCGCCCGGTCGAGCCGGGGAACGAAAACCGCTACGCGCGCGCGGGCGAAGACGGCGTCGGCGAACGGTGATCAGTCGGGGTCGGAGACCGAGGGGCCCGGGGGATAACAGACTGAGCCCGTGGCCACGGTAGCGGAGGAGATCGCGGCCCTTCGGGGCACCAAGCCCGCCGGGCTGAAGGACCTCCTCCTCCATCCGTCGTTCTCGCGCCTCTGGCGCGCCATGCTCGTCTCGTCGCTGGGCGACTGGGTCGGCTTCGTGGCGGTCGCCACGCTCGTGTCCGCGAAAGGTGGCGCCTCGCGCGGCGGCCTGGCGGTGGCCGGCGTCATGCTGGCCCGGCTGCTGCCGTCGGTGCTGTTCGGCCCGGTGGCCGGCGTGCTGGTCGACCGGCTGGACCGGCGGCAGGTCATGGTGGCGGCCGACATCTCACGCGGTGCCCTGTACGCGACGATGCCGTTTCTCCCGAAGCTCTGGATGATCTACGTCCTCTCGTTCGCCATCGAGTGCCTGTCGCTGCTGTGGACGCCGGCCAAGGACGCGAGCGTCCCGAACCTGGTCCCGCGCGGGCAGCTGACGAACGCGAACTCGGTCGGCCTGATCACGACGTACGGCACGCTGCCCCTGGGCGCGACGGTCTACACCGCGCTGGCCGGGATGGCCGCATGGTTCGGCGGGACGTACCTGGACAGCCACCCCTGGTCGCTGGCGCTGTGGCTGGACGCCTTCACCTTCCTGTTCTCCGCGTGGATGGTGTGGGGGCTCGACCTGCGGTCGGGGCCGGCATCCCGGTCGGCCGACGCGGAGCCCTTGTCGGCTACGTCGGCGCTCGCCGACATCCGCGACGGCATCCGGTTCCTGCGCGAGCACGCGCTCGTGCGCACCCTGACGGTCGGCATCGTCATCGCGTTCGCCGGCGCCGGGTCGGTGATGTCGGTCGGCGTGGCGTTCGCCCAGTACTCGCTTGGGGCCGTCACGGCCGGGTTCGGCATCCTGATGACCGCCCTCGGCGTGGGCATGGGCGCCGGGATGGGCCTGGCCAGCGTCCTCGCCAAGCGCGACGATCGCGACCTGTGGATGGGCCTCGGGCTGGAGGCGTCGGCGTGCTGCCTCTTCCTGCTGGCGGCGATGCCGACCATCGGGTGGGCGGCGTTCTTCACGGTGCCGATGGGCGTTGGCGCCGGCGTCGCCTGGGTCATCGGCTACACGATGTTGCAGGAGAATGTCGACGATGAGTACAGGGGTCGGACCTTCGCGGTCCTCGCGACCATGGTGCGGACGGCGCTGTTCCTCTCCCTGGCCGTGTTCCCCATCCTGGCCACGCCGTACGCGGCGTCCACCATCACGGTCCTCGGCTACACGATGGACGGTGCGGGCTACCGGGTCGCCCTGTGGCTGGGCGGCGCCGTCGTCCTGGCCGCCGGCGCCATGACGCGCCGCGGGCTGCGCAGGTTCCGCGTGGCGCGGCCGCGCCCGCTCGCGCTGGTCCCGAACCTGAAGCGCGCCGACGGCGCGGGCCTGTTCATCGTGTTCGAAGGCGTGGAGGGCGCCGGGAAGGGGACGCAGATCGAGCGCGCCCGCGAGTTCGTCGCATCCCGCGGCCATGATGTCCTGGTGACCCGCGAACCGGGCGGGAACCGACTTCGGCGAGCACCTGCGGGACATGATCCTCGACCCGAAGACGGGGAAGCTCGACGCGCGGGCCGAGGCGCTGGTGTTCGCCGCCAGCCGCGCCCAGCACGTCACGACCGTGATCCGCCCGGCGCTCGCGGAGGGCAAGGTCGTGATCTGCGACCGGTTCGTGGACTCGTCGATCGCGTACCAGGGGGTGGCGCGCGGGCTGGGCGAGGAGGACGTGCTGACGCTGAACGCGTGGGCGACGCAGGGGTTGTTCCCGGACCTCGTGTTGCTGCTGTCGCTCGACCCCGACTACGGGCTGCTGCGGTCGGAGGGCGTCGCCGACCGGATCGAGTCGGAGGACGGGAGCTTCCACGCGAAGGTCGCCGACGCGTACGAGAAGATCGCCGAGGAGCACCCCGACAAGTACGCGGTCATCGAGGCGGCCGGCAGTGAGGACGAGGTGGCCACGCGCGTGCGTGAGGCGCTGGAGCGCGTCCTGGTGCGCGTCGAGGAGGGCCGGGGGGGACCGACGTGAGCGCGGAGACCCTCGAGCTTCCTCCCGTCGTCCGTGACGTTGCGGGACAGGACGAGGCCGCCAGGTTCCTGGCTCGGGCGCTCGCGCCGTCCGCATCACGCGTATCTGTTCACCGGGCCGGAGGGGTCCGGAAAGCGGCTGGGGCTCAGGGCGTTCGCGGCGGCGCTGCTCTGTCCGCAGGGCGGGTGCGGCGAGTGCCGGGACTGCCGGCTGGCCCTCGGTGAGCGGCATCCGAACATGGTGGTGCTCGAGCCGACGGGCCCGGACATCCTGGTGGGGAAGGACGCCACCGATCCGTCGACGGCCCGCGGCTTCGCGCGCACCGCCTACCTGACGCCCCAGGAGCCGGGACGCAAGGTCATGGTGGTGCTCCAGGCGGACCGGCTGCGCACCGAGGCGGCCGATGTCCTGCTGAAGGTGCTGGAGGAGCCGCCCGGCGACACGGTGATCGTGCTGCTGTCGGCTCGCCCCGCCGACCTCCCCGACACCATCCGGTCGCGGTGCCAGGAGATCGTGTTCCCCCCGCTCACGGAGGCGTTCGTCGTGGAGACGCTGGAGCGCGAGGGCGTCGACCGGGACCACGCGCGACTCGTGTCGCGGCTGGCGGGCGGCAACATCGGCCGGGCGCGTCGCATGGCGCGCGACGAGAGCGGGCTGGCGTTCCGGGAGGCGGCGCTGGCGGCCGCGGAACAGGCGTCGAGCGGCCCGGCCGGTGCGCTCGCGGCGGCCGAGGGCCTGCTGGCGGAGGCGAAGGACTTCCGGACGCGGCTCGGGGCCGACCTGGAAGACGAGCTCCGGCCGTTCCTGGACGAGAACGGCAAGCCGGAAGAGGCGTTCCGGCCGGTGGTGCGCCGGATCGAGGAACAGCACGAGCGCCGCGTGCGCCGGGCCGAGCGCGAGTTCCTGGACACGGCCCTGTCGGCGTTGTCGAGCTGGTACCGCGATGCCGTCGTGCGATCCGTTGGGGTTCCCGGCAACCCGTTCATCAACCTGGACCTGTCCGGCGAAGGCCAGGTGGACGGGGACGCCGCGGCCGCTGCGCTCGCGATGGGGGCCGTCGAGGGGGCCCGGGCGCTGCTGGCCGACGAGACGAACCTCAACGCCCGCCTGCTCCTGGAGCGGCTGTTCCTGCAGCTGGCGGCCTCGGAAACGGCTCCGGCTGGGCGCTGACGTGGCCGGTTTCCGGGGTTCAGGCCCCTCGATCCGGGCCGATACAATGACGGGCCAGGCCGGAGTAGCTCAGTCGGCAGAGCGACGCACTCGTAATGCGTAGGTCCGCGGTTCGATTCCGCGCTCCGGCTCCACACCATGCCAAGGACATGATGTCCTTCGGCGTCGATGGTCACTGAGTTCGAATTGACCCCTTCGACCCCTCAGTGCGCCTGAGTGCGCCTGCGTCTCCCCCGCGCCGTCGAGGAGGTGCCGGAACTTGACCGAGTTTTCCGGGCCTCTTAGGGTGTGGACCATGTTGAAGGCGGCAGTATTGCTGGTGCTCATCTGGGTGCTGGTAGCGTTGCTCATCTCCGGCACCGAGACTGTGTCGTGGTGGGCGTTCTTCTTCGCCGTGGTCTTCCCGGGACTGGCGATTGGCGGAATTGCGGTTCTTCGCCCCGAACGCATCTAGAACACTCGGCTCACCAACAAGAAACCGACGTCGCGTGGCAGAAGACCGGTGCCCGGCGGGCAGTGGCACGATTGTCAATGGGGTCCTCCGAGGGCCGGCGACCGCGGTTCGATTCCGCGCTCCGGCTCCACCATCATCGTGAACAGGTCCCGGCTCACCCTGACGCGGAAGCAGATTCTCGCGTTCCGGCGGCGGGCCGGCGCGCTGGACGAGCGACTTCCGCGCGGACGCGCTTCGCTCCGGCGGGCGGCGTGGGCCGGACTGCAGGACAGCATGCCCCGTGCCGCGCTGCTGTCGATCCACGCCCGCGTCGAGGGGACGAACCCGACGGCGCTGCAGGATCCGTCGCTGCTCCAGCTGTGGGGGCCGCGCTTCAGCGCCTACGTCGTCGCTGCCCGCGACCTCGCGGTCTTCACCTTGGGGCGGCTGCCGGAGGGCGGCGCTCAGCGGGCGCTCGCGGAAGACCTGGCGGTGCGCATCGAGGCGTTCCTGGGCGGCGGGCGGATGACCTACGAGGAGGTTGGGCGCGGTCTGGGCGAACACCCGAACCGTCTCCGGTACGCGGCGCCCACCGGCACCGTCGTGATGCACTGGGACGGCGCGCGCCAAGCGGTCATCTGGTCGGTCCCGCGGCCCCGGGTCGACCCGATGGCCGCGCGCCTCGAGCTCGCGCGGCGGCACCTGCACGTCTTCGGTCCGACGACCCCGCCGGCGTTCGCACAGTGGGCAGGGTTCTCCCTGCGCGAGGGCGTGGGCGCGTTCGGGGCGCTCGGCGACACATTGCTCCCGGTGCGGACGCCGATCGGAGACGCGTGGATTCTCGCCGCCGACGAACCGGCGTTCCGCGCGATGGGGGGGTCGCCGGCCACGGCGCGCCTCCTCCCGAGCGGCGACGCCTACTTCCTTCTCCAGGGCGCGGATCGCGAGCTCCTGGTCCCCGACGCGAAGCGCCGCGCGTCCCTCTGGACGTCACGGGTCTGGCCCGGTGCCGTGCTGGTGAAGGGCGAGGTGGCCGGGACGTGGCGGCGAGCAGGCAGCATGCTCACGATCGAGCCGTGGGGTCGCCTCCCGGCCGCCGCCCGCTCGGCGGTGGAGGCGGAGGCGCGGTCGCTGCCGCTTCCGATCGACGAGCCGATTCGCCTGCGCTGGACCACCTGACCCTGCGTCCGGACTCCGCGCCGGAATCGATCAGACGCGGTCCGGCGTACGATCGGGGCGTGCAGGCCACCCTTCACCCGAGGGCTGGGCTCGACGTCGTCTCTTCGATGCCCTCGTGAGCGAACCGCGCGGCCCTGAGCCATCGGCCGGCCCGGGCCCCCAGCGGCCGAGCAGGCAGCCTGGATGGCCGGCGCTGATCGTCGTCGCGCTGGTCGCCGGGCTCCTGGGCGGCCTGATCGTTCGGCTGACCGTGTCCGGCGGCACCACGCAGGTCCTTCGCGCGAGCGGCCACGGCGGCGCGTGCGACTCCGCGACGGTCGCGCATTCCACGTTGCCGTCGGTGGTGACGATCCTCACCAGGACGGCGTCCGGGGGATCGGGCAACGGGTCGGGCGAGATCATCCGCGACGGCGGGTACATCCTCACGAACGAGCACGTCATCGCGCCGGCCTCGGGCGGGGGGAGCGTCTCCGTCCGGTACAGCGACGGCACGACGTCGGAGGCGAGCGTCGTCGGCGAGGATGCGCTCACCGATCTCGCCGTCGTCAAGGCCGAGGACGGCGCGCAGGGGCGGCCCCTGATCGGGATCGGATCGTCTGCGGAACTCGTGGTCGGCCAGCCCGTCGTCGCGCTCGGAGCCCCGCTGGGACTCAGCAGCACCGTCACGGCCGGCATCGTGAGCGCGCTGGACCGGTACGTGCCGGTGCCGGCGGGGAACGGCCAGACCGCGCACCTGATCGACGCCGTGCAGACCGACGCGTCGATCAATCCCGGGAACAGCGGCGGCGCCCTGGTGGACTGCGCCGGCGACATGGTCGGGATCAACACGGCGATCTCGACGGTGCCCAACGCCGCCGGACACGGCGGCGGCGGGAGCGTCGGCATCGGCTTCGCCATCCCCGTCGACCTCGCGATGCCGCTCGCGGGCCAGCTGATCAGCACGGGCCAGGCCAACCATCCGACGTTCGGCCTCCAGGCGCAGACGATCCCACAGAGCGCGGGCGCCCCGGCGGGGCTGTTCGTCACGGCGGTCGACCCCGGCGGGCCCGCCGACCAGGCCGGGATCCAGCCGGGTGACGTCATCACCGAGGTGGACGGGAAGAAGGCATCGAGCGTCGCCGCCCTCGAGGTCGCCACACTGACGCGGAGCGCGGGGGATCAGGTCTCCGTCACCTATGAGCGCAACGGGGCTTCGACGACCGTCGACGTGACATTGGCAGCGCGGTAGCCTCCGAACGAAGCACCTGAGGCGCCGGTTCGACTCGGTAGCCGTCTGATCTACCCTTCGTTGCGGAGGAGCATGAACCGGGCTGCGGCTGATCACGTGCGGCTGGCCCTTCGACAGGGCAACCGGGCACTACCTGGACAACGTCATCGTCTTCGCGAAAAGGACCACGACCGCGTAAGAGAGGGACGACGCCGGCGCTTCCGGTGCCGGCGTCGTCCCCCTTCCCCGCGTTGTGTGATCGGTCCCGTTGCGTCAGCAGGTCTGGTTGATCGTCGTCACGGAGAAGTCCGGGGTGTTCTGCTGCGGGGCGCGTCACCGAACTGCCCGGAGATCGCGAAGCTCCCGTTCAGCAGGATCGACGCCTCGACGTTGGCGAGCACGCTGCCGCCGTCGGGGACTCCCGGGGGGTTCGGTGGGTCCCCGCCGTACGTCTTGGCGATGAGCCACCCGCGAGCCTGGGCGATCTGCGTGCCGGCCAGGTTCTGCGTGACCAGGGTGATCTTCCCCGAGTACAGCGGCAGGCCCGTGCTGCTCTGGAGCTTCGCCTTGGCCGTGAACAGCCCTCGGCCGGTGGACGAGTTGATCGTCCACACGCCCCTCTGGAAGGTGAGCTTTCCGGTCAGCGAGTAATCGGTCGACCCGGGGGTGAAGTCGGTCTCTCCACCCTTCCAGTTGGCCGTGACCTTCTTGTAGTTGGTGGCGTCCTCGCCGTTACAGCCGGTGACGACCGGCGTCCCGGCCGGCTTCAGCTGGAACGTCGCGTTCGCGTTGTCGATCTCGGGAACGCCCACCGCCATGGCGACGGCGACGCCCATCATGGCGAACACGGCGGTGGCGGCAAGCAGGGTCAAGAAACGTCGTCTCATGAGTGCTCCTCCTCGGAAACGAGAGTGGAAAGACATCCCCGGACCGGCGCGCGATCGGGTCCTGCGAGAGGCGCCCTCCACGCCTCCCCCTTGTCCCCCCTATCCGCGAGCGACCCTCACGCCGGCTCGGTCACCTGGCAGCGTAGTCCAGGCGCAGTCGGCAGGGAAATCTCCAAGCAACAGCCCGTACGGCGATCGGCGACGCCGCTCTTCTCAATAGAAGAACTGCTGCAGCTGGTCGATGCCCGGCCCGTCCACCCAACCCATCCGCTGCGAGGGGTTGACCGCAACCCGGGTCGGACCCTGCGCGAACCCGCCGAAGTGGAACCCGGTGATGGCCTCCACGAAGTCGCCGTTCTCCTTGTACACGACGATGGCCGGCCCTCCCGTGGGGGCGTAGACCGGGTCGGTGACCAGGAACAGCTTGTGCACCGGATCGCTGACCACCGCGGCGCCGCTGTTCAGCTGGTCGGCCGGGCCGGTTCCGGGCAGTTGGACCGCGACCCCGCTCCTGTTCGACAGGTCGTAGAACTCGACCTGTGCGTTCAGCTCGGTGGTCGTGCACGCGATGCCCGTTCCCGAGTCGACGGCCAGCCCGTTGACGAAGCCGGCGCCGAACGGTCCGTTGTTGAACCCCGGCCACTGTTTCACGACCTTGCCGGTGTCGAGGTCGACCAGCGCGTTGATCGGCGGCGGACCGCCGACGGCTCCTCCCGACGCGGCGAGCACGGCCTGGTTCGTCAACGCGTCCTGCGCGACGAGCGTGGTCCCGATCCGGTACCGGTTCGGATTGAGGCGGATCAGCGAGCTCGTGCCGGCGGAGAAGTCGGCAACGGCGAGGACGGGCTTGTCGGCGTGATGCAGCAGGATGCCGTACATCACGCTCGTGCTCGTGGACTGGTTGTCGGCGTTCTGGATCACGTCGAGGTCCTTGGCGGGCGGGACCCAGGCGCCCGTGAAGCGTTCCGCGGTGACGGGGTCCATCAGCGCGTACCGGCGCTTGGCGAAGATGGTGCCCGGGGGCACGACGTAGTGCGTCACCAGGCCGACGTCTCCGGCGAAGATCCCGTCGACGCCGTACGAGTTCCGCTGTCCGACGTCCTTCGCGAACGTGTGCGTCACCGTCGCGGTCGTCTGGTCGAAGGTCTGGACCGACACCTTGTACCCGTGGGGAACGTCCTGGGAGGTCGCCAGCACCCCGTCGGTGCCGCTCTCGTCGATGTCCCACCCGAAGATCTGGCCGCCGTCGGACGTGGAGAGCACCTTGCCCAGGCCGACCTTGTGACCGTTCACCAGGCGGAGGGTCGTTCCGTGGGTCGAATGACCCGGCGTGGTCGCTCCGGCCGGAGACGACGCCAGGACCTGACAGACGAACAGCGCCGCCACGCACAGACCCCACCGCCTGTGAACGGTCATCGGACTTCGTCCCCCTTCTCGGTCGTCCGTCCGAAGGAGGTACGAACGACGACCACACGGGGTTCTCTCCATTCCTCGTCGCCCGAGCCCGGGGGTCGTCGCCGGCCAGCAGAAAAGAGGAGGGGCCGTTCGGGAACGGCCCCTCCTCGGCGATTCGCGCCGCGCCGATCAGTCGAACTGCCAGACGGGGCGGACCTCGATCGTGCCCCAGTTCGCGCCGGGGATGCGCGAGGCCATCTCGACGGCCTGCTCGGGGCTGTCGGCTTCGACCTTGTAGTACGCGGTCAGCTGCTCCTTCGTGACGTCCGCCGGCCCGCTGGCCGTCTGGGCCCTGCCATCGCGGACCCGAACGGTCGTCGCCGTGTCGGTGGCGAGGAACGGGTCGCCGTCCAGGTAGTTGCCGGTGCCCTTGATGGACTGCGTGAACACCTCGTACGCGTCACCCACCTCCTTCATCTGGGCGTCGCTCATGTTGGACGCGGCGGCTTCGTCGCCGTAGATCAGCAGCATGTACTTCGCCATGCCGGTTCCTCCTCGCTTCGCGCGCGGACGGTTCCGCGCTCTCTGCACGACGACGAAGGACGGGGCGGAGAATCGACATGCTGCCCGGAGATTCGGGCGAATCCCGCGAGAATCCTCAGTACGATCCGCGCTCCACGGTCTCCACGATGCGCGCCACCGGGTCCGAGATCAGGGTTCCCGTGACCCGGGTCCAGACCGTTCGCATCGCCGCGAGGAGTCCCTCCGCTTCCTCCGGCGTATCGAACTCCAGGTCGATCAGGACGTAGCGGTCGTCGTCCACCGGCCGCATGACCCGGTAGCTGCGCACGCCGGAGCGCTCCCGGTCCACAGGGTCCGAGTCGAAGGCCGCCTTCCACGCGCCGTAGTCCGCAACAGGGTGCTCGATTCGCAGGATGGACATCGCGACTCCTCTCTCGGGGTGCGGCTCTGTGTTCACTACAGGTCGACTGTAGTGATTTGTGAGGTACTGTATCAGAGTGCCGAAGGAGGACGTCAAGCGCCGCGCCTACCACTCCCCGCGCCGGGCCGAGCAGGCGCGGGCCACTCGCTGGGGGGTGCTCGATGCGGCCCGGCGCCTGTTCGTCTCTCAGGGGTACGCCGCCACGACGATCGAGGCAGTCGCAGTGGGAGCCGGGGTGTCGCCTGAGACCGTGTACGCCGGCTTCGGCACGAAGCGCGCCCTGCTGTCGGAGCTCATCGACGTGACGATCGCCGGCGACGATGCGCCCGTGCCGATCCTCGAGCGCCCGTGGGTCGGGGAGATGCGCGCCGAGCCCGACCCGGGTGCCCGCCTGCGCATCCTGGCGCACAACGGCCGCCGCATGCTCGAGCGGTGGGGGGATCTGGCCGGCGTGCTGAGCGCCGCGGCCGCCGCCGACCCGAAGATCGCCGAGCTCTGGGAGCGCAACAAGCAACAGCGCCTGGCCGGCCAGCGGGCGCTGCTTCGCATCGCGACCGAAGGAACGACCCTCCGGGAGGGCCTCAGCAAAGAGGCCGCGGCCGACGTCCTGTTCGCAGTCGGGAGTCCGGAGGTCTACCGGCTGCTGGTGGTCGATCGCGCGTGGTCGCCCGCCCGGTTCGAACGCTGGTATGCGGAGACGCTCGAGCGCCTGCTGCTGCCGCCCCCCTCCCATGACGCCGAGGCTCGCCGCCCCGTGATCGAACTGCGCGAGCCGCACGATGATGTCGACCAGCGCGATCGCGGTCACCGTGACCATCACCGTTGCGTGCCAGTTGATCGTGCGCCACACCTGCGTGTGTGCCGCTTTCCCGATCGGTCCGGTGTCGGGCCGTCGCTCGATGCTCTTCCACCAGTCCCAGAACCCGGTCACGGCGGCGCCGAGCGACACGACGAAGCCGGCGATGATGACGTAGGTGCCCGCGACGAAGGCGTCCCGCGCCGCGCCCGGGTGGGACCCCTTGGAGACGAAGGAGATGACGTCGAACACGGCGGCCAGCAGGTAGGCGGCGATCGGAACGTCCGTGAGCGGCGGGTGCGTGGGCTTCCCTGCCCACCCGCGGATGCCCAGGAACTTCCTGCCCCGGAACGTGACGGCCGGCTTCATCGAGAACAGTCGGGCCATGTTCGCCTCCTCCTCTTCCTCCGTCGGCGTATCTCGTTCGTGTAGCATATAGGTCCTGGCGGACGCCATCTGGGAACGGCTGGACCGCCGGCTCCCCGATGGACTCCTGTACGAGGTCGTCGTCCGCGAGACGGAAAAGAACTGGGCGTCGCGCCGACGCGAGCGGTGAACGACACGATCGGCCTCGAGGAGACTCGGCGGCCCCCGCCCCCCGAGACGCTCATGCGGCGGTACCGGCCGGAGGACCTCTCGGTGCTGACGCCGGAGGAATGGGATCGGTGGATCCGGCCGTTCGGCGTCGGCCCCGCCGACGTGGACGGCGCCCGGCGCGCGTGGCCGTCCATCCGCCGCGCGATCGCGTGGGAGCTCCTCTACCGGATCGAGCCCGGCCTGTACGAACGGCTGGTCGCCGGCGAGCGCCTCCACCGGGGGATCGTGGAATGGCTCCCGCGGGTCGGCCACGCCGTCGAGGTCGGCGCGGGGTCGGGGCGGCTGACGGTGGCGTTGGCCCGGACCGCAGGCCATGTGGTCGCGATCGAGCCGGCCCCGCCGCTCCGCCGCAGGCTCGCGGCGCGGGTGACGGAGGAGGACCTCCGCACCGTCGACATCGTCGGGGGATTCTTCGACGACCTTCACCTGCCGACTGACTCGGCCGACCTGGTGGTGGCGTGCTCCGCGTTCACCGTCGAGCCGGGCCACGGCGGTCAGGCGGGGCTCGGCGAGATGGAGCGCGTCTGCCGGCCCGGCGGGCTGGTGGTCGTCATCTGGCCGGATGCGCCCGACTGGCTGGCCGCCCGCGGCTATACCCACCAGGTCTTCGAGGGCGAGGCGGAGGTCGACTTCGGATCGATCGAGGAGGCGGTCGCAGTCGCGCGCATCTTCTATCCGGACGCCGTGGAGACGATCCGGTCGTCGGGCCGGGGGACGGTTCCGTATCCGGCGCTGGGGCGGCAGACGCCGCAGGACCTCTGCTGGAAGCGGATCGAGCCGTGAGGATCGCCCTCGTCGCGCCGCTGGTCACGCCCATTACCGAGCCCCAGCTCGGAGGCTCCCAGGTCGCCGGCCGGTTCACGCCGGAGAAGGGCGTGATCGACGCGATCCGGATCGCCGAGCGCGCGGGCGCGAAGCTGTCGATCGCCGGGTGGCCCTACAACCGAGCGTTCGCGGAGCGAGAGGTCTATCCGCGTGCGGCGCAATCAGATTCGCTCGTGCTGGGGTCGCTCGACCGCGCACGGCTCTGGCGCAGGATGGCCGCTGCGGCCGTCGTCCTGTGCCCGTCGAGATGGGACGAGCCGTTCGGGCTGGTCGCGGCAGAGGCGCAGGCGGCGGGGACGCCCGTGGTCGGCTACCGGCGCGGGGCGCTCGCCGAGGTCGTGGTGGAGGGGGAGACCGGCTTCCTGGTCGACGACGCCGATGTGGACTCGGCAGCCCTCGCGGTCGGCGAGGCGCTGCTGCTGAGCCGCGCGGCCTGCCGACGGCACGCGGCCTCGCGGCTCGACATCGGGGGCATGGTCAACGGGCTGGAGCGGGTCTACGGCGAGGTCGCCGCCCGCATGGAGGTGGGACATGGGTGAGTCGTGGTTGAGGGGGCAGGTCGCAGTCGTCACCGGAGCGGGAAGCGGTATCGGCGAGGCCACCGCGGTGGCGGTGGCGCGGGCCGGCGCGGCGGTCGTGCTGGCCGGCAGGCGGTTCGAGCCGCTGAACGAGGTCGGGGAGCGCATCATCATGCAGGGCGGCAGGGCGATTGCCGTCCCCTGCGACGTCTCCCGGCCGGAGGACGTGGACGCGCTCTTCGAGCACGCCGAGCGCCTCGGTCCACCGGCCGCGCTCGTGTGCGCGGCCGGCGTCCTGACCAAGGCCTCGTTCGACGAGATGACCGTCGAGGACTGGAACGCGACCATCGGGGTCAACCTGACGGGCGCCTTCCTGTGCGCGCGGCGCGCGTTCATCCCGATGCGGCGCGCCGGCGAGGGCAGGATCACCCTGCTCTCCTCGCTGTCCGGGGTCTACGGGACCGAGAAGTTCCCGGGGCTCGCTGCGTACAACGCCTCGAAGAGCGGACTGGTCGGCCTGGCGGAGGGGATCGCGGCCGACGGGCGCGACGCCGGCATCTCCATCGCGTGCCTGAGCCCCGGCGCCGTGGACACGGACATGCTGCGCGCCGCCAACCCGGAGCTGAAGCCCGGCCTGGTTCCCGATGACGTCGCCCGGCTGGTGGTCACCGTCCTGAACGACCTGCTGCCCGAGGCGAGCGGCGCCAACCTTCCGCTGTTCTCGAATCGATAGCGCGGGAAGCAGCGGTCAGCCGCGCCTCGTGATCGTGACGCAGCAGTAGCCCGGAGCCGGGTCGAGCCTCGCCTTTCGCTTCTCCGCGGGCATCCCTTCGAGCACGCCCCTCAGGAACGCCGCGTTCATCGAGCAGACCAGGTCGGTGTGCTCCTGCGCGAGCGAGTGGAACGGGCAGTTCCGGAGGCGAACCCAGCCGCTGGACGTTTCCTCCGGCTCGTAGCCGAGGTCATCGAGGGATCTCCGTCAGCGCAGCGTCGCCCTCCGACTGTTCCACGCTCCGGGCCAGCGCGCGACCCGCCTTGCCGGCCACGCGCGCGACGGCGTGCGCCGGCGACTCGTCCGCGCGCTGCTGCTCGAGCGCGCTGGCAAGCAGGTCGCCGGCCAGGTCGTACCTGGAGGCAGGCAGGCTGACGGAGACCCGCCGCGTCGCGCGCGTGTACAGCTTCGCCGGACGGCCGGCACCCGGGCCCGTCCGGCCGGTCAGGCGCCGGAATTGCACCTCCAGCAAACCCGCCTCGGCCAGACGGTCGAGGTGGAACGCCACGAGGCCCCGGGACAGGCCCGTTCCGGCGGCGGCCTCGTCGCGGCCCACAGGCGCGTCCCGCCCGGTCACGAAGTCGTAGAGGCGGCGCCGCGCAGGCTCGTCGAGCAGCGCGACGCGTTCGATGTCCCGCGACTCCATGCCAAGAATTCTATCGCTCACGGCGGTGGTTTATTGAGTCACCCGCCAAATCCCAGGAACCTCTCGGGACGGTCGTTCCAAGAGACGGACAT
This sequence comes from uncultured Actinomycetota bacterium, assembly GCA_963770955.1. Taxonomy (GTDB): domain Bacteria; phylum Actinomycetota; class UBA4738; order UBA4738; family UBA4738; genus DASPTB01. Next base: position 11,626 of record CAVYRK010000003.1, on the reverse strand, counting down.
TCGGCGGTTGCGGCCGGCTGATCCGGACGGTAGCGTGCGGTGTCCGTGCCGTTTCGAAGGGGCCAGCGTCCGGCGAGCCCACGGCAACGGTCCAATAAGGGGGATGCGCATGACATTGCACAGACACGCCGCTTCGGCTGCCCGCCGGCGCCGGCCGCGGTTGGCGCGCTCGGGCGCGCTGGCGCTCGTACCCGCGCTGCTGCTCGTGGCGGCGTTGACCATGGCGCCCGCGTCGGGTGCCACCTCCAAGACCCGGGCGGTGGACCGTGCCGCGAGCGAAGTACGTCCCCGGTCAGCTCCTGGTGCGGTTCCGGCCACAGGCCGGCGCGGCGGCGATCGCGAACCTGGAGGCGAGCCGTGGGGCTCGGACGCTCAAGACCTTTCCGTTCGTCCCCGGGCTGCAGTTGATCCAGCTCCGCCCCGGCGCGAGCGTGACGGCCGCGGTGTCGGCCTTCGGCGCCAGCTCCGACGTCCGCTACGCGCAGCCGAACTGGGTCTCGCACATCAACGTCGACGCGCGGACGGACCGGACGCCGAACGACCCGCTGTACGGTCAGCAGTGGGACTGGCCGAAGATCAACGCGCCGGCCGCGTGGGACCTCACGGTCGGGAACAAGAAGGTCGTCGTGGGCGACATCGACACCGGGCTCGACTACACCCACGTGGACCTCAAGGCGAACGTGTGGCGGAACACGGCCGAGTGCAACGGGCAGGCCGGCAAGGACGACGACCACAACGGCTACATCGACGACTGCCACGGGATCGACACGATCAACGGCGACAGCGACCCGATGGACGACAACGGCCACGGCACGCACACCGGCGGGACGATCGGCGCCGTCGGCAACAACGGCGTGGGCGTCACCGGCCTCAACTGGCGCGTGCAGTGCTGCCGTGCAAGTCGCACGACTCCAGCGGCAACGGTTCGATCGCCAGCATCATCGAGTGCTACCAGTACATGGTCACCGAGAAGGCGGCCGGGTACGACATCATCGCGACCAACAACTCCTACGGTGGACTGCCCGGAGGCCTGCGGCTTCGACCCGGCCACCAAGGACGGCATCGCGGCCATGGGCAAGGCGGGCATCCTGTTCGCCGTCGCGGCCGGCGAACAACGCCAGCAACAACGACACCACCCCCGTCTATCCCGCCGAACTACTTCCTGCCGAACGTGATCGCGGTGGCGGCCACGACCAGCACCGACGGCCTCGCCGGGTTCTCCGACTACGGCGTCCGCAGCGTCATGGTCGGCGCGCCGGGGGCTGGGCGTCGAGAGCACCATGATCGGGCGGCTACGCGTCCTTCAGCGGAACGTCGATGGCCGCGCCGCACGTCGCCGGGCTCGCCGCGCTGATCCACGCGTACGACCCGAGCCTGAACATCTACCAGATCCGCAACCTGATCATCGCGGGTGGCGACGACGTGTCGTCGCTCGCCGGAAAGACGGTGTCGGGCAAGCGGATCGACGCGCTGGGCTCGCTCACGTGCTCGAGCTCGAAGGTGTTCGGGCTGCTGCGTCCGCTCGACAGCGCGAAGGCCGGCAAGACGACGATCGCGGCGCTGAACATCAACTGCGCGAAGGGCGCGGGAGCGCTGACGGTCAAGATCAAGCCGGGCAACATCACGCTGTCGCTGGCCGACAAGGGCAAGCACGGGGACCTGCAGGCCCACGACGGCATCTACTCGGCGAACTGGAACGCGACGCCGGGCTCCTACACGCTCACGTTCTCGAACGGGAAGTCCTACACGGTGAACGTGACCTAGCGAACCGAACGCGAAACGAGAGAGCCTCCCCGGTCCGACCGGGGGAGGCTCTTTCGTCTCTGGGCGTCCGAAGCGAACTAGCTCTTGCGAGCCGCCTTCGCCGCGCCGACCGCCGCGAACGCGTTCAGCCGTCCCTGGCCGTACACGTTGTTGTTGCCGGCGGTACCGCCACAGGACAGGTCGCTCTTGTCGGTGGCGGTGGTGTCGAGGATGCCGCGGATCCCGCTGATGTCGCCGCGCAGCGCCGGGTTCGCGCTGATGATCAGCGCCACCGTCCCGGCCACGTGCGGGCTCGCCATCGACGTCCCGCTCAGCGTGCCGTAGGTGTTGCCCGGCAGGCTGCTGTTGACGTTCACGCCCGGCGCGGAGACGTTGGGCTTGATCCCGCCGCCAAGGGCGGAGGGCCCGCGGCCGGAGAACGACGCGATGTTGTTGTTGATGTCGTACGCGCCGGCCGAGTACGTCGTGGAGTAGGAGCCCGGGGCGCCCGCGGAACCGCAGGAAGGCCCGGCGTTCCCGTTGGCGAACTGCGGGAAGATGCCCGCCGCGATCCAGGCGTTCACGGTGGACTGGTAGAACGTGTCGGTCGGGCTGCTCGCCCAGGAGTTGTTCACCACGTCCGGGCGCAGCGCCGGCTTCGGCTGGGTGCCGTCCGTCCGGGTCGGGGCCAGGATGAACTGGCCCGACGACAGCAGCGCGTTGACCGAGCAGCTGCTGCTCTCACAACCTTTGGCCGCGATCCACTTGGCCTTCGGGGCGACGCCGATCTTGATGGTGCCGGCCTTGCCGACCATCGTCCCCATCGTGTGCGTCCCGTGGCCGACGTTGTCGCACGGTGTGGCTCCCGTCGAGGAGCAGACGTGCGAGGGGTCCCACCAGTTGTAGTTGTGGTCGAAGCTGCCGCCGCCCAGGTTTCCCCGGTACTGCTTCACCAGCGCCGGGTGGTCGAACTGGACGCCGGTGTCGATGGACGACACGACCGTCCCCTGGCCGCGATCGCCGAACTTCTTCCACACCTTGTTCGCGCCGATGTTCTTGATGCCCCACTCGACGGCCGCCACACGGACGTCCGGTGTCGCCGACGGGATGCCGCGCTCCAGGGGAACGCTCAGCTGCGGGAGGACCCGCTTCACCTCGGGGCGGGCGGCCACAGTGCTCACCACGGCGGTCGGCACCTTCGCGACGGCGATGCTGTTCATGATCCAGAACGCCTGGTACGGCAGGTGGTGCGCCGTCAGATAGGCGCGAAGCCCGCGCTGGCTGGCGTTCGCGACCGACTTGAGCTGGCGGACCACGAACTGGCCGCGAGCGGTCCAGTTCCTGATGTGCTTCGCCCGCGACAGGTTCGCCGACTGACGCAGCACGATCAGGACGTTCGCCGATCCCGGTGGCCTTGAGCTGCTGCGCCACCCGCGCGTCCACCTTCCCGAACGATCTCGGAGCGGTGGAACCCGACTGCGCGGTGGCGATGAGCAGCCCCGTCACCAGCGCGACGGCGAGCGGTACTGCGAGCCGTGCGCGCGAACGAGAGGCGTCGCCTCTTCGCATGTGCACCCCCTTCTCGTCTGCGACCCGCTCGATCGCGGGCCGTCCCCCTAGTCCGGCCCGCACCGGCGAAGCGTGAAGAGGCGCGGGCAAATCGCATCATATCGAGCCGCCCTCGCCGCCGAGGAGAAGGGAAACCGGCCCAGCCCGACCGGGTGTGCGGGCCGCGGGCCCGCGCAGTTCGTTCGTTTCCCTCGGCGGTTAGGTCTTTTGGCGGTATTCCCATCCCCCGGCGACCGGGTACCGTGAGCGCCTCGACGTGGCCCGCTCGCTGCCGTCTGGGGGGTGCGAACGGGCAACGCCCAGGATGCTCGTCCGGAAAGCCGCCGCGGGGGCGAAGCTCGCCCCCGCGACTGCGTTTCCCGGCGGCCGCCGGCCGGGTGGAGAGTCCCCTTCGCCGCTCGGCGCGGGGGTCGCTGCTAGAATTCCGCCCCGTGCCAGCAGCACGATTCCTCCGGGCCCGATTCGTTCGATCCCTCCCTCTGGTGCCGGTCGCCTTCCTGGCGATGCAGGGGATGGCGCACGCCGCCGAGGTCGTGATCACGCCCAACGTGTCCGCCTCGCCGGCGGAGGACTTCGGAGGCTGGACGTTCAAGATGGCCATCGCGTCGATCAGCCTGATCGTGGTCGTCGCGCTGGTGCTGATCTCGGCGTACCTTCGGTTCGCGCCGCGCTTCTACCTGGGCGAAGGGGGCGGGAATGCGCCGCCCGTGCGGCCGCAGGCGCGTGCGGGGGTTCCCGCCGCCGCCGTCGCGCTCGACGCCCCTCCGCTCCCCGCGGCCGCTCCACCTCCGCAGGCTGCGGCCGTGCCTGCGGGGGGTCCGGCCCCGGCTGCCGTGGAGACCGCTGCCGCACCGGCCATGGAGACCGCCGCCGCGCCCGCTGTCGCTCCGGCTGCTGTCGCTCCGGCCGCGGCTCCCGCCGCCGCCGCTCCGGCCCGGCCGGCGCCCGCCCCGAAGCAGGAAGGCCCCCTCGAGCTCGACCAGGAGACGTTCGACCGCGTCCTGGCCGAGGAGCTCGCCAAGGGCACCGACCGGCGCGTCGCCGAGGGTCGCGCCCGTGGCGCGGCGGCCCGCGCCGCCCGCCGCAAGGCCCAGGGCTGACGTCCCGTCACCCGCTCGGGACGCCGGCGGGTGAGAATGAACCCGTGCAATTTCCCGTCGACGCGCTGGCCGACTGGTCGGTGGCGAAACAGGTGGCCGATCGGGTCGCAGGGCCGGGACCGGTGGTCGGCCCGGTCGAGCGAGCCCGCATGCGCGAGGACTTCGGCGAGCTGGTGCCCGATGCCGAGCGCATGGTCGCCGACGCCTCGGGCCTCCAGCCAGGCGGGCATCCCTCGCGCCCCTGGGTGATGTCGCGCGGCGAGTGGCTCTCGCAGAACCTCCGGAGCTTCCAGACCGTGCTGACGCCAATCGCCGACAAGGTCGAGACCGGTAAGGCAGATGGGACCGGATCCGCGCTGCGCCGCAAGGTGCTCGGGGCCGAGATGGGAGCGCTCCTCGGGTACATCTCCAGGAAGGTCCTCGGCCAGTTCGACCTGTTCGTGCCGCCGGACGACGACGGGACGATCTACTTCGTCGGACCGAACATCGCGGGGATCGAACGAGCGCATCAGTTCCCGGAGCGTGACTTCCGGCTCTGGCTCGCGCTGCACGAGGTGACGCACCGCCTGCAGTTCGGAGGTGTCCCCTGGCTGCGCGGCTACGTCTCCGGCCTGGCCCAGGACTACCTGCGATCGATGAACTTCGACATGAAGTTCATGATCGAGATGGTGCGCAAGGCGGCGGAGGACGTCCGGGCCGGCAGGCTCGACTGGCGGGCGGCGGGATGGGTGGTGCTGCTCATGACCCCCGAGCAGCGCGCCATGTTCGCCCGCATGCAAGCCGTGATGACCCTGCTGGAGGGCCACGCGAGCTTCCTGATGAACAACGTGGGCGACGGCCGCGTGGACGAACGGTCACGGTTCCACACGACGCTCCGCGAGCGGCGAGCCACCCGCGGGGTCGAGCGCTCCTTCCAGCGCGCCATCGGTTTCGACCAGAAGACGCGCCAGTACGACCACGGCGAGCGTTTCGTGGTCCGCGCGGTCGAGAGCGCGGGCATGAGCGGGTTCAACCGGGTATGGGAGTCGCCGGCGAACCTGCCGACGATGGAAGAGCTGACAGAGCCGGACGACTGGCTGTCGCGGATCGGAGCGAGGTGACCACGGACGGCCGGTCCGCCCGCCGCCCCGGCGCGGCAGGGGCGGGGCGGACGGGGCCCCGTCCTCCCGAGGTGGCCCGGGTGCTCCACCGGGTCACGGCCACGATGCGCGCGGGCGAGATGGTGCCGCGGGGAGGGACCGTCCTGGCGTCTGTGTCGGGCGGCGCCGATTCGCTGTGTCTGCTCCATGCGCTGACGCGGCTGCGCCGGCTGCTAGGGATCGAGGTGGGCTGCTTCCACTTCGACCATGCGCTGCGACCCGGCTCGGAGCGCGACACAGCATTCGTCCGCCGCCAGGCCGAGGGGCTCGGGGTGCCGTTCTGGACCGAACGGGCGACCGGCCGGCCGCGGCGCGGTCAGTCGGTGGAGGCATGGGCACGGACGGCCCGCTACGGCGCCCTCGACCGGGCCGTGCGCGGCTGCGGCGCGGCGGTCGCCGCGACCGGCCACACGCTCGACGACCAGGCCGAGACCGTCCTGCTGGCGACCCTGCGCGGCGGCGGCCTGGACGCGGTCGCCGGGATCCAGCCCGTGAGCCCCCTGGTGATCCGGCCCCTGCTCGAGGTCCGCCGCGCCGACACCGCGGCGTTCTGCCGGTCGCTCGGCCTGCGTCCGCGCCGGGATCCCATGAACCGGGACCCGGCGTACCTGCGCGTCGCGGTGCGCCGCAGGGTGATCCCGGAGATCGAGCGCGCGACCGGTCGGGGCGTGGCCGAGTCGCTCGCGCGCACCGCAGGACTGCTGCGGGAGGACGCGCGGTTCCTGGACGGGCTCGCGGCCGCGTCGGCGAAGGACGTGGTGACGAACGGCGACGGCGAGGTACGACTGCGCGCCCGGGCCCTGTCGGCGCTTCCGCGACCGCTTCGGACACGGGTGGTCCGGAGCGCCCTCGCCGCCGCCGGCGTCGCCGGGAAGGCGCGACACGTCGACGCGGTGATCGACCTCGCCGAAGGCCGTCCCGGACGCCGCGCCGCGCTGCCGACCGGATTGCTCGCGCGCAGGGACAGGGAGTATGTTCGGCTTTCGCAGCCGACCGGGGGAAACCAGTGAGCGTCTTCGAGTCCGACATCGAACGTGTGCTGATCACCGAGGAGCAGATCCAGGAAAAGATCCGCGACCTCGGCGCCCAGATCACCGCCGACTACGCGGACAAGGATCTGCTGTTGATCGGGGTCCTCAAGGGTGCCTTCGTCCTGATGGCCGACCTGTCCCGGCACATCAGGCTGCCCGCTGGAGTTCGACTTCATGGCCGTCTCGTCGTACGGCGCCGCGACGCAGACGAGCGGCGTGGTGCGCATCCTGAAGGACCTCGACCACGAGATCGCCGGCCGCGACGTGCTGCTGGTCGAGGACATCGTGGACTCGGGCTTGACGCTCAACTACCTGCTGAAGAACCTCCGCACCCGCAAGCCGGCCAGCCTGGAGGTGTGCGCGCTGCTGCAGAAGCCGGAGGTCCAGCGGGTCTCGATCGACGTCAGGTACCGGGGATTCGAGATCCCCGCCGTGTTCGTGGTCGGCTACGGCCTCGACTACGTCGAGCGCTACCGGAACCTCCCGTTCGTGGGAACGCTCCGGCCCGAGGTCTACAGCCACGCGGCGTCCTAGCCGCGCGGCCGACGACGCCATGGCATTCGACCGGGACCGCATCGAGCAGGGCGTCCGCTTGATCCTGGAGGGGATCGGAGACGATCCGGAGCGGGCGGGCGTCGTCGACACGCCGCGGCGCGTCGCGGACATGTACCAGGAGATCTTCGAGGGCATCGACCGCGACCCCCATGAGGTCGTCACGGTGGTCAAGGGGGCCGACCACGACGAGATGATCATGGTGCGGGACATCCCGCTGTACTCCACCTGCGAGCATCACCTGCTGCCGTTCATCGGCCGGGCCAACGTCGCGTACATCCCCAACCGCGACGGCCGAATCACGGGGCTGTCCAAGATCGCCCGGGTGGTGGACCTGCTGTCGAAGCGGCCCCAGGTGCAGGAGCGGCTGACCACGCTGATCGCCGACACGATGATGGAGGCGCTCGAGCCTCGAGGGGTGTGGGTGCTCATCGAGGCAGAGCACTTGTGCATGACGATGCGGGGCGTGAAGAAGCCGGGTTCCCAGACGGTCACCTCCGCGATCCGCGGCATCTTCCGCTCCGATGCGAGGACGCGCGCGGAGGCGCTCGAGCTGGTTCGCCGCTAGCGCGCCGGCCGCGTCAGCGGGCCGCGGTTGCGGGGCCGTAGGTGCCCGCGGGTCCGGTCAGTTGCTTCGAGTGGGTGCCGTCCAGCCAGGTGCTGAAGTATGCGACCAAGGTGCTCCGCCCGGCGGGCGGCTCGCTCGACGGTAGCGCCGGGACGCCCCCGACGCGCCAGTAGAGCAGCGAGCCTGCGGCGTTCGTGCCGAGCACACGCGGCCCCCGCGATCCGCAGGCAGTCGGGGCGCCGGCAAGGGAGCAGCCGTCCGGCAGGGTGGCCGCGACCGCCACGTGGCTGCCGTCCACGCGGACGATCCACGCGGTCCCCACGCCGGTCCCGATGACGAAGGCGTTGTCACCCAGCCACCCCATGGGACCCTGCAGGGCGGTCGCGGGCACCGCGATGCGTCGCACGTGGGAGACGCGCCGCCCGCCGTTGAAGCGTCCCAGGTACAGGTGCGGCCGCGCGGCGCCGGGGCGGCCCGTCGCGGGAGCGGCCGTCGGCGCCACGCCGAACAGGATCGTGTACTTCCGTGACGGCGAGACCGACAGGAACGATGGACCGCCCGGCAGCCTCGGCACGCCCAGGACGCGGACGCTCGCCGACGTGTGCACCGTCCCCGAGGCGCCCGGCGCCGGCACCCGTGACCAGTGCCCGTCGATGAGTGCGAACAGCGCGGTGCCGCGCGGGTCCCAGGAGATGCTCGCTCCCGGACGCTGGTTCTTCAGCACCGTGCGATCGGCGCCGGTGGTGGACTCGACCACGACCTTGTTCCGCGTGGTCACCATCGCCACGCTCGTCTGCTGCGGGGAGATCGATGCCGCCGCGGTGTTGCCCGGAAGCGGCTCGGCGAACCCCGTGTCCGTCTGCACAAGGGCCAGCCCGGACCGGTCCGAGTCGAGGAGACGGCGACCTCGCCACCACGACAACCCCGGTCCCCTTGGTCTTGCCGGTGATCCCGTAGTCCTTCCGGATCGTGGCCGGGTCGGAGGGCACGTGCACGACGCCCCCGGAGGCGACGGGGGCGTGGCCACCGGCGTCGAGAGGTTCCCGCAGGGCGCCGCCCGCGAAGGCGAGCGCCACGGAGGTCGCGACGAGGGCCGAGGTGCCGACCGCGACGCGCCGGCGACGCCGCCGCCTCCCTGCGACCCCGCGCACGCGATCGAGCGCGCCGGGCCGGGGCACGACGTGCGCCGTCCGCCCGTCGAGGAGCTCGCGCACTTCGGGATCGAACAGGTCGTTCACCGGTACTCCTCGTCGTGCGTCTCGAGCAGCGGGCGGAGGTTGGCGCGGGCGCGGTGGCGCCGGACCCGGACCGTGACCGGGGAGATGCCGAGGACCGCCGCCGCCTCCTCGTCGGTCATGCCGAGCCACTCGACCATGACGAGCGCCTCGCGCTGACCCTCCGAGAGGTTCGTCATGGCGCGGCCGACGGCGTCGCGATCGTCGGCCGCCTCGAAGGGGTCGGCGTCGGGGGTCGGCTTCGGCGTCTTCCGTGCGCCTCTGGCGAGCCGACGTAGCTTGCTCCGATACAGGTTGACGGCGATGCGGTAGAGGTACCCGGCGCGATTGTCGGCCTTTCGGACGCGGTCCCAGCGCTCCAGCGCCCGGACGAACGCGTCCTGCGTGATCTCCTCGGCCTCGTGGCGGTTGCCGGTGACCAGGTACATCGCCTTCAGCAGGTTGGTGTACTGCTGCTCGAAGAAGGTCTCGAACGTGTCGGGTGGGACGAGATGCAGCGCCCGGGCGCCGGCGGCCGCCTCGGGCTGCGAGGTGGCCCGGTCGGCCTCGGCTGGCTCCTCCGGCGTGCCCGCCGGAGCAGTTTCAGGTAGCAGCAGCGCTGTGTTCTCCCCCATGGTGTGCCGGTCGGTAGACGCGGCAACCCCAGGGGCTGTTTCGGCCCCCCTGGCGCGCAGCTCCATCGAGCCGGAGCCTACTCCAGGCACCAGAGTCGAGCGAACCGGTCGAGCCGGGATTTCACGGATTCACGACACACCGCATGTGTCGCGGGGTCTGTTCAGGAAAGGAACGCCGGCTTGGGGTCGGCTCCCTGAGGTCCGCGCCCGATTCTCTGTCGCCGCAGCGCTTGAGTCGCGAGGGCTACGATGGCGCCCGTGAGCCGAGTCATCTGGCGCTGCGGCGACCGCGAGCTGGTGTGCGGCGAGCGCACACACGTCATGGGTGTCCTGAACGTGACCCCGGACTCGTTCTCCGACGGCGGGCGCTTCTTCGATCCCGACGACGCGGCCGAGCGGGGCCTCGCGATGGCGGCGGAGGGCGCGGACCTCATCGATGTCGGCGGCGAGTCCACGCGGCCGGGTGCCGATGAGGTTCCGGCGCAGGAGGAACGGGACCGTGTCGTCCCCGTCGTGAAGCGGCTGGCAGCCGAGCTGTCGATTCCCATCTCGATCGACACCCGCAAGCCCGAGGTGGCGGCGGCGGCTCTGGACGCCGGCGCCTGCGTCGTCAACGACGTGACCGGTGGGCGCGACCCCGAGATGTTCCGCGCCGTCGCGGAGGCGAGCGCGGGGATGGTGCTGATGCACATGCGCGGCGACCCCCCCACCATGCGCGACCTCACCGACTACGGCGACGTCGTCGGCGAGGTGCGCGCCTACCTCCGCGAGCGGATGGACGCCGCCGTCGCGGCCGGCGTCGATCCCGGCCGGCTGTGCGTGGACCCCGGTATCGGGTTCGCGAAGACGCCCGAACAGAGCCTGCTGCTGCTGCGTGAGATCGAGACGCTGTTTGCGTTCCGCCGGCCGGTAATGGTCGGCCCGTCGCGGAAGTCGTTCATCGGCCACGTGCTCGACCTCGACGTGGACGAGCGCCTGGAGGGAACGGCGGCCGCCGTCGCGTGGTGCGCGTCGAAGGGTGTCCATGTCGTCCGAGTGCACGACGTGCGCGAGATGGTCCGCGTGGTCCGCGTGGTCGATGCCATCCGCACGGCCGGCGGGGGAGCGGCATGAACCTGCCGATGCGCCGCCTTCGGGTCTCGGCCGGGGAGCTCGCGTACGCCGAGGCCGGGGAAGGGCCGCCCGTCCTGCTGCTGCACGGGTTCCCCACGTCGTCCTTTCTCTGGCGCGATCTCCTCCCCGTCCTGTCGGTCGGCATGCGCGTCGTGGCGCCGGACCTCCTCGGCTTCGGCGAGAGTGAGAAGCCCGAGGGGGCGGACCTCTCACTGGTCGCGCATGCCGGTTACGTGCGCGAGCTTGCCGGTGCGCTCGGCATCGAGCGGTTCGCCGCCGTGGGACACGGGATGGGCGGCGGGGTGGCGCAGCGCCTCGCCCTGGACGGCGGCGTGGACGCTCTGGTCCTGATCGACTCCTACGCGTTCGACCAGTGGCCGTCGGCCGGCGCCAGGGAGGTGCGCGACGTCCCGCCCGGCTCCACGCCCGAGGCGGTCGAGGCTCTCGTTCGCGGGTGGCTGGTGGACACCGTGGTCAAGCGGGCGCTCACTCCCGATGAGATCGAGAGCTACGTACGGCCCTGGCGCGCCGCCCCCGCAGCGCTGGTCCGGGGTATCTCGGCGCTCGACGGCCGTGGGCTCGAGGACGCGGAGGCGTCCCTGCCGTCGCTGGAGGCCCCCACGTTCGTGATCTGGGGCGAGGACGACCCGTACCTGCCGGCTGCGCTGGCGGAGCGACTGGGCGAGTGTCTTCCGGGCTCCATGGTCGCGCTGCTCCCCGGATGCGGCCACCTCGTCATCGAGGACGCCCCCGACACGGTCATGGGGCTCGTCTCGCAGTTCCTGCGGAGGCAGTACCTGAAGGAGGAGCACGGACACGCACACGACGGTCCCGTGCGCGTGTACCTGCAGCGTCCGTCCGATGCCGCGCTGCTGGGGGCCGAGGAGGAGAACGACTGATGGCGACCGCGCGAATCATGCTGTCCGGCGTCCGGGCGTCCGGCCGTCACGGCGCGAATCCCG
>CAVYRK010000002.1:0-554566 GCA_963770955.1 uncultured Actinomycetota bacterium | reverse complement strand
TCCTGCGGCAGCCCCGTGACCTTCATGTCCAACTGGATGGCCGTCACGAAGTCGGTCGTGCCGGCGACCTTGAAGTCCATGTCGCCCAGCGCGTCCTCGGCGCCCAGGATGTCGGTGAGGGTGACGAACTGCCCCCGGTCGGCGATCAGCCCCATCGCGATGCCCGCCACCGGCGCCTTGATCGGCACGCCGGCGTCCATCAGCGACAGCGTCGACGCGCAGACGCTCGCCATCGACGTCGAGCCGTTGGACGACAGCACGTCCGACACCAGCCGCAGCGTGTACGGGAACTCGTCCTCGTCCGGGATCACCGGCACCAGGGCCCGCTCCGCGAGCGCGCCGTGGCCGATCTCCCGGCGGCGCGGCGAGCCGATGCGGCCCGTCTCGCCCGTGGAGAACGGCGGGAAGTTGTAGTGGTGGATGTACCGCTTGGTGTCCTCGGGGTCCAGCGTGTCGATCATCTGCGTCATCCGCAGCATGCCCAGGGTCGCCACGTTCAGCACCTGGGTCTCGCCCCGCTGGAACAGCCCGGAGCCGTGCGCTCTGGGGATGAGGTCGACCTCGGCCGACAGCGGCCGGATCTCGTCGGAGCGGCGGCCGTCCAGACGGACGCCTTCGTCGATGACGCGACGACGCATGATCCGCTTCTGGATCTCCTTGAAGGCCGGACCGATCTCGCGCTCGCGCTCGGCGAACGTCTCCTCGCCCCAGGTCGTCTTCAGGTGCTCCTTCAGCTCCGTCTTCAGCGTGTCGAGGTTCTCGTTCCGCTCCCGCTGACGCGTCACGAGCGCCGCGGGGAGCTTCGGCCCGGCGTAGGACTCGACCGCCGACCACGTCTCGTCGGAGTACAGGGGGCGCGGCGTGAAGTCGGAGCGCGTGGCGCCTGCCTCGGCCGCGATCTCGCGCTGGAAGGCGATGATCTCGGCGATGGCCGCCTTCGCGACCTCGAGGCCCTCACCGACGACCTCCTCGGTGGGGGCCGAGCCGTCCCCGCTCTGGAGCCGCTCCCACGTTCCCTCGGGCGCCTCGCCCTCGACCATGAGGATGTCGATGTGCCCCATGTCGTTCATACGGCCGGCGACGACGACGTCGAACGTCGCGAGCTCGAGGTCCTGGTAGGTCGGGTTGATCTTCCACTGGCCGCCGATCAGCCCGGCGCGCACGCCGGCGACCGGCCCGTCGAACGGCAGCCCGGCCAGCGTGACGGCGAGGCCGGCGGCGTTGATGCCGGGGATGTCGTACGGGTTCGCCAGGTCGGCCGACAGCACGGTGATGACGACCTGGACCTCATCGCGGTAGCCCTCGGAGAACGTCGGCCGCAGCGGACGGTCGATGAGGCGCGCCGTCAGGATGGCGGTTTCGGACGGCCGGCCCTCGCGGCGGAAGAACCCGCCGGGAATCTTGCCGGCCGCGTACATGCGCTCCTCGACGTCGACCGTCAACGGGAAGAAGTCGATCCCCTCGCGGGGGTTGGAGCTGGTGCAGGTGGCGAGCACTTGCGTCTCGCCGAGCGTCAGCACGCACGCGCCTTGCGCCTGCAGTGCGAGCTTGCCGACCTCGACGGACATCTCGGCGCCGCCGATGGTCTTGGATTGCTTGATGATCATGTTCTTCCTCCTCGGAAGGACCGGTCATGTCGGGTCCGGACCGGTCTTCTACGGTGTCCGAGGAGCGTGGCGGACGGCCGATTCTCAGTGGTGGGCCTCGGCCGGTCCGGGGTGGTCCGGATCCTCCGAAGTCCGCAACTGACAACCGACCGCTTCCCGAGCCGGTCGCCCCTCAGTGGGGTTGTGCTGTAGGCGTCACCCCCTACGAAAAGAGGCGGCTGTCGCCGCCTCCTCGATGAATCAGCGCCTCAGACCCAGGCGCGCGATGAGCGCACGGTAGCGCTCGATGTCCTCGCGCCGCAGGTACTCGAGCAGACGCCGGCGCTTGCCCACCATCTGGAGCAGGCCACGCCGGGACGCGTGGTCCTTGGCGTTGGTCTTCAGGTGCTCCGTCAGGTCGGCAATGCGCCTGCTGAGAATGGCCACCTGCACCTCGGGCGAGCCTGTATCGGCTTCTGCCCGGCGGTGTTCGGCGACGATCTCGGATTTGTGCTGGGTGGTCAGTGCCATGGAATCGCCGACAAGGCTACCACAGCGCCTGGTCAGGCTCCCCGCCGGATGCTTGGGCCGCCAGAATGATTCACATTCCGGACATCATCGGCGCCTGAAGCCCCGCCGGGAGCCGATCCCCGTCGCCGCGAGCAGGGCGAGCACCAGGAAGCCGACGCCCACGACCCGGGCAGCGACCTCACCGTACCGCCAGAGCTTCTCCGCCAGGATGACCGCCGCCAGGACGACCATGGCCACCAGGTTCATCACGCCGACCCCGATCAGGACCACCATGAGGGCCCAGCAGCACCCCACGCAGTACAGCCCGTGATGCAGGCCCACCCGGAAGTCGACGGCGCTCCCCCGGTACGAGCCGTACTTCAGGTACATCCCGAGGGGGCTGCGACACGTTCGCAGACAGACGTCCTTGAGCGGCGTCAGCTGGTAGATGCCGGCGAGCGTGAAGATGCCGGTCGCGATCCAACGCCCCGCTCCCGGGTTCCGCGAGAGGAACTCGTCCAGCGCGACCACCAGCCCGAACGCGAGCAGCCCGTACGCGGCCCACGCCACGATGTAGCCGGCCAGGAACTCGAACGTGCGGGTCGTCCGCCGCGCGACGCTCGGGCTCTGCGCGATCGCGCGCGTCCAGAGCATCGCCATGGGCGCCTGGGACGGGAGCATCATGGCCGCCATCATCGCCACCCACATGCCCATGAAGAGCCCGAACGACATCCCCATGGTGCCCGGTCCCACTCCCATGCCGCGGGTCAGCTGGACGGTCACGATCCAGCTCAGCGCGGCGAGCGCCGCGATGCCCACGGCCGGCACGACCGTGGACGCCCTGATCCGGCCGGCGGGCCGGATCCCGGGGGAGGCTCCTTCGCTCACCCGGCGTAGGCGAACTCGGTGATGAAGCTGTTGCGCTCGGACGTCTGGAACTCCCAGGCGCCGCGATAGGAAACCTCGACGGACTTCGCCTGCGTCACCGGCTGGGTGATCGCACCGAGGAGCGGGTTCGTGATGACGGCAGGGTTCTCGCCGTCCATCCCCACCAGCTGCTCGACGCGCATCGTCAACACGTCGCCCACCTGCACGGAGCGCTGCCCGCCGGAAACGTCGAACGAGATCGGGACCGACTCCACGCCCGCCACCTCGCCGATGAGCGGCGCCAGGTTCCCGAGGTGGCCGCCGGCCGCTCCGGAGAAGATCGCCCCGAGCGCCTCGGCCTGGCCTGCGTCGGCCTTATCGTCCAGGTACAGGGCCACGCGCCAGTTCCCGTCGGTCATCCGCTTCGGCGTGTGGACGGCGAGGGCCGCGTTCAGCCCGGCGAGGTCGACGTCGTCCTTCTGTCCTTTGGTGATGTGCCAGGCGAAGAACACGTCGCAGTTGTCTTCCGTTGCGGGGCCGAGCCAGATGCAGGGGCAGCTCACCTCGCAGCTACACGCTTCGAAATACTGTCCCTCGACCGAGAACGTCATTGCGGCCTCCCTCTCGACAACGGGGTTCCCACAGGTGTGGGCCTGCCGGTCAGCTGCCCCGAACCATGCCGCAGTCTAGGCCGGAACCGATGGCCGGCGCCAGCCGTTTCCGCAGGCCGCGGGCGGTCAGCGCGGCGTCGCGACCGCTCCCCGGCGGGAGAACCGGGCCGCCCGCTTGCCGAAGTCGGTCCGGGACAGGCCCGCGACCAGGGTCAGCCCCGCCCGGGAGCCGTCCAACGAGGGCCTTCCCTCCCCGTCGAGGCGGGCCGAGACGAACCGGCCGTCCACGAACGAGCCGTCCTCGGCCAGGGTGACGCGGAGGACGCCGGACAGGGACAGGTTCCCGCCGGTGCTGAAGTTGTGGTAGCCGGCGAAGTTCCCCAGGCTGTAGGCGATCAGGCGCCGGTGGTAGAACTCCATGCCGCGCAGGACGTGCGGCCCGCTGGCGATCACCAGGTCGGCCCCGGCGTCGACCGCCGCGTGGGCGAAGGCCCGCGGGTTGCCCCGATCCTCGCCCGCGTAGCGCTCCTCGGAGCCGGTGACGTGGGTTGCGTCGCTCCCCTCCGCACCGGCGTGCATGTAGACGACGACCACGTCGGCCCTGCGACCGGCTTTCTCGATCAGCGCGCGCGCCGCCGGCAGGTTCGAGCAACGACGCCGTGAGGCCGTACGGGGCGAACCCCACGAAGGCCACGCGGACTCCGCTCCGGCGGACGACCGCGATCTGGCCGGGCAGGCCCTCGTGCGCGATGTGCGCCGTGTCGAGCGCGTGGAGCGTCTGCTGCAGCCCGGTGGAGCCGAAGTCGTACGAGTGGTTGTTGGCGTTGTTCAGCACGGTGAACCCCGCCCGGTGGAGGTCGAACGCGTACGACGGCGGAGCGCGGAACGCGAAGCACAGCGGCGGCGGGCTGGGCGACGGCGTCGGCGACCGTTTCGGAGACCGGGACGGCGAGGGCGACGGCGACGGCTTGGGGCACTTCGAGTCGGTCGCGTCGGTGAGCGTCCCCTCGAGATTGCCGAACACGATCGCCCCGCGCAGCGCCGGGCGCACCGGATCGAGGTACGTGGCGGGATCGGGCGGCAGCACCGGCGTGCTCCCGAGCATGGTGTCGCCCACCGCCGCGATGGTGACGTGCCGCAGCGGCCCGGACGACGAGCTCGCGGTGGCGGTCGGCGTCGGCGAGGACGCGGGACTCGACGCGTGCGCGGCGGGCGGCGCGGCCGAGCCCCGGTTCCGCGTCGCGGCCCACGCGATGGTCGCCCCCACGACGGCGATCACCAGGACCGCGCTGGCGATGGCCAGCACCCGCTCACGGCGGGGCGGCGGGTTGCGGTGGCGGCCCGGGTACCGGTCGCTCACCGCGCTTCCTCGGGCTCCCCCGTCTCCTCGGCGGCCACGAGCTCGCGGGTCCTGCGGACGTCGTCGGCGATCTTCTCGACGAGCGCCTCCACGGAATCGAAGCGCTCCTCACCCGAGACGCGCTCCCAGAACTCCACCGACATCTCCTCGCCGCGGATGTCGCCGTCGAAGTCGAGCAGGAACGCTTCCAGGTGCAGCGGCTCGACGCCGAACGTCGGGTTCGTTCCGACGTTGACGGCCGCCGTCCACCGGCCGGCGGGGAGCCGCGCCTTGCCCGCGTACACGCCCTTGCCGGGCAGCAGCATCTTCGGCGGCAGGTCGAGGTTGGCGGTCGGCCACCCCAGCGTCCGTCCGCGGCCGGCCCCCTCGCCGACGCGGCCGTCCACGCGGTAGCGGCGGCCGAGCGCCAGTCGCGGCCACGTGACGTCGCCGTCGGCCAGCGCCTGCCGGATGGCGGTCGAGGACACGGTCCGGCCGGCGATCTCCAGCAGCGGGACGCCCTCGGCGCCGAAGCCGAGCGTGCGGCCGAGGTCGATCAGGGTCTCGACGTCGCCGAGCGCCTTGTGGCCGAACGTGAAGTTCTCGCCGACGACGACGTGCTCGGCCCGGAGCTTCTCCACCAGGATCTGCTTCGCGAACTCGTCGGCGGGAACCCGGCTGAACTCCTCGGTGAACGCCAGGACGAGCAGCGTGTCCACGCCGAGCGCCTCGATCAGCTCCGCCTTGCGGCCCGGCGACGTGAGCTGGCGGGGCTCCGTCCCGGGCGCGAACACCTCGCGCGGATGCCGGTCGAACGTGACCGCCACGACGGCAGGCCGCGCTCGCGGGCCAGCGACACGGTCCGGCGTGATGACCGCCTGGTGGCCGAGGTGGACGCCGTCGAAGAACCCGACCGTGACGACGGCGGGCCCCTCCCGGGCGGCAGCGCCTCGATGCCGCGAACGACCTCCACGGCGGTCAGGGTACAGGGACCGACAGGATCACCTCGGGGACGGCCTTCGAGCCGTCGTCGTGGTAGATGCCGACCAGGCGGCCGTCCGGCGCGTGCACCCGGTACGGCCCGGCGATGCCGGCCGGGCCGAGGATGCGGCCGTGCGACGCCGCCGACGGCCTCCTCCGCCGACAAGTCGACCGAAGGAAGATGCTCGACCGCCGCGACCGCGCCGAGTGGCGTTCCCGGGTCCTCCGGCGGCCGGGCGTCCTCGGCGCGGAACGGCCCGATCGCCGTTCGGCGCAAGCGCGATCAGGTGCGCGCCGCAGCCGAGCGCCGCGCCGACGTCGCGAACCAGCGACGCGGACGTACGTCCCGC
Organism: uncultured Actinomycetota bacterium; assembly: GCA_963770955.1. Taxonomy (GTDB): domain Bacteria; phylum Actinomycetota; class UBA4738; order UBA4738; family UBA4738; genus DASPTB01. The sequence continues at coordinate 548,322 of CAVYRK010000002.1, read as the reverse complement.
TCGAGCACCGAACACAGGAACGAGAACGCGGGCGACGACGAACGACTCGAGGTCGAACGCGTCCACGCGGACCGCGCGCGGCGGCGCGTCGCGCGCCTCGCCGCGGCGCGCCGCCTTGTACAGCCGCTCGCCTTCCACCTTCACGGCCGAGTACGCCGGCGGCGTCTGCGACAGCTCGCCGGTCAGCGCCGCCATCGCCGCGCGCAGCTCGGTCTCGCGTGACCGCGGACGCGCCATCCGTCGTCGGTGCCGAACGACCTCGCCGTCCGCGTCGAGCGTGTCGGTTTCCACCCCGAGGATCGCCCGCGCCCTCGTACTCCTTGGGCAGGTCGCCGAGGAACCGCAGCAGCCGCGTGGCCCGGCCGACGCCCATCAGCAGCAGGCCGGTCGCCATCGGGTCGAGCGTGCCGGCGTGGCCGACCTTGCGGATTCCGAGCGCACGGCGCACCGCGGTCCACCGCGTCGTGCGAGGTGATGCCGGCCGGCTTGTCGATCAGCAGCAGCCCGTCGGGCGGCGCGGTCATTCCCCCGGCGACTGCGCGCAGGGCGGCGACGATCGCGTCGATCGTGCCCGGCGACGTCGAGCGTCGACGTGTACCCCGCCGCCAGCCGGTGGCCGCCGCCATCGTGCGCCGCGGCGATGGCCCCCACGTTCGTTGCGCCGCGCGACCGGAGGCTCACCTTGTACAGCCCGTCGGGCTGCTGCTTCAGCGCGCAGGCGACGTCGGCCTCACGGGCCGTGCGGATCACGTCGATGAGGTCGTCGGTCTCCGACATCGTCGCTCCCGCCCGCGCCAGGTCCTCCTGGGTGATGTACGTCCACACCAGACCCGGACCCGCGTCCGGCAGCAACTGGACGCGGTCGAGCGCCGGCCCGAGCACCCGCAGGAAGGCGAACGACCCGTCCTCGTACAGCGCCTGGGCCAGCCGGGCGTGGTCGAACCCGTGCTCGCGGAGCTCGGCCGCCGCGCGCAGCGTCTCCGGCGTCGTCGCCCCGTACTGGAACCGGCCGGTGTCGGTGACGATGCCCGCGTACAGGCACGCGGCCGCCGCGTCCGTCAGCGACAGACCCATCTGCCGGATCAGGCGGTACGCGACCTCGGCCGAGGACGACGCGTGCGAGTCGATGACGTTGATCGTCCCGAACCCCGGGTTCGTGACGTGGTGGTCGATCACGATGGTCTCCCCGGCGCGCGCCACGCGGTCCTCGAGGACCCCGAGGCGGTCGATCGACGCCGCGTCGAGCGTCACCATGACCTCCGGCGCGTGCGGGAAGGAGGACCAGTCGACGATCGGCGCGACGTCTCCCACCAGGTCGAGCCAGTTCGGGCGTTCCATCGGGTCGTTCGCCCACGAGCACACCACCTCGACGCCGCGTCCGCGCAGCGCGCCGGCCAGGCCGAGCATGGAGCCGATCGCGTCGGGGTCGGGGTTGATGTGGCAGACCAGCGCAACCCGGGGCGCCGTCGACAGCACCGAGGCGGCACGATCCATCGCGGACGCGAGGGTCTCCGAAACGGGAGTCGGTTCGGCCGACGCGGGCGTCATTCGCCGTCCGCCGGCTTCTTCGATTCCGGAGTCGATCTGCTTGAGCAGCTGCGACACGCGCTCGACCTGCGTCAATCCCACGTCCTCCTCGAACTCCACCTCGGGCGTGTACTTCATGCGGACCTGGTGCCGAGAGCTGTGCGCAGGTGTGCCGTCGCGGAGATGAGGCCCGCGCGCGTGCGCCGCCGCGCCGAGTCGTCGCCCAGGACCGTGTAGTACACGATCACGTGCCGCAGGTCGCTCGTCACCTCCACATGGGTGATCGTCACGAACCCCACACGCGGATCCTTCAGCCGGGGAATCTCCTCGGCAAGGATCTCCCGGAACTCCTCCGCCACGCGATCGGGCCTGGTGCCCGTGCCCATCGTCCGCTCCCTACTCGTCGTCCGGCGCGTGCAGCGAGACCTCGGCGTCGATCAGCTCGACCCCCGGGAAGCGCTCGACGTGCCGCTCGATCTCGTGCATCACCTTGGTCAGGTGGTAGCGCTCGCCGGCGACGGCCGACACCCCGATCGCCGTGCGCTGCCACAGGTCCTGGTGGTCGACCTCGGCGACGCGCGACGTTGAACTTCCCGCGGAGCGAGGCGATGAGCGTCTTCACCACGTGCCGCTTCTCCTTCAGCGATGTGCAACCGGGCACCCGCAGGTCGAACCGAGCCGCGGCCACCAGCATTCGTCCCTCCCGGCGCGCGGTACGCATCTACAGCGTCCGGGCGACCTCCCGGACCTCGAACGTCTCGATCACGTCGTCCTCGTGCACGTCCTGGTAGTTCTCGAGGCCGATCCCGCACTCGAACCCCTCGGCCACCTCGCGGACGTCGTCCTTGAAGCGGCGGAGCGACCCGACCCGGCCCGTGTACAGGACCGTGCCGTCGCGGACCAGCCGGGCCGGCGAGTTGCGCGTGATCGTCCCGTGCGTCACGCGACAGCCGGCGATCACGCCGCGCGGGGTGCGGAAGAGCTCGCGAACCTCGGCCCGGCCGAGCTCGACCTCCTGCTCCTCCGGCGTCAGCATGCCGGCGAGCGCCGCCCGGATGTCGTCCAGCGCCTGGTAGATCACGCGGTACAGGCGGAGGTCGACGCCCTCCTTGGCGGCCATCTCCCGCGCGGTGGGGTCGGGCCGTACGTTGAACCCGATGACGATGGCGCCGGACGCCGCGGCCAAGCGAGATGTCGTTCTCGTTGATGCCGCCGACGCCGCGGTGCAACACCTGCACGCGGACCTCGTCCTGGGGCAGCTTGTCCAGCGCGTCCACGATCGCCTCGAGCGTGCCCTGGACGTCGGCCTTGATGATCAGGTTCAGCGACGGCAGCTCGCCCTCGCGCGCCAGCCGCAGCAGGTCGGACAGCGACGCCGCGCCGGGGCGCGAGGCGGCGAACTCGGCGGCGCGCAGCTTCGTGCCGCGCTCCTCCCCGAGGTGACGGGCCTCCGTCTCGTCCGAGACCGCCCGGAAGTCGTCGCCCGCCTCCGGGACGTGCGACCAGCCCAGCACCTGGACGGGCTTTGCCGGCCCGGCTTCCTGCACGGCCGCCATGTTCTCGTCGAACATCGCCCGCACGCGGCACCAGGCTGCGCCGCACACGAGTGCGTCGCCGACGCGAAGCGTGCCGCGCAGGACGAGCACCGTGGCGATCGGGCCCCGCCCCTTGTCCAGGTGCGCCTCCACGGCCACGCCGCGGGCACGCGCCTCTGGGTCGGCCTTCAACTCCTGGAGGTCGGCCACCACCAGGATCGTCTCGAGCAGGCGTGTCGAGGTTCTGGGCCGTCTTCGCGGACACGTCGACGAACTCGGTGTCGCCGCCCCACTCCGCCGGGATCGACGCCCTGCTCGGACAAGCTGCTGGCGGACCCGCTGTGGGTCGGCCTCCTCCTTGTCGACCTTGTTGACGGCCACGATGATCGGCACCCCGGCGGCCTTCGCGTGGTTCAGCGCCTCGACCGTCTGCGGCATCACGCCGTCGTCGGCGGCGACGACCAGGACCACGATGTCGGTCACGTCCGCGCCGCGGGCGCGCATCGCGGTGAACGCCTCGTGGCCCGGCGTGTCGATGAACGTCATCTCGCGGCCGGCCGGTGGACCTGGTAGGCGCCGATGTGCTGCGTGATCCCGCCGAACTCGCCGCCGACCACGTCGGTCTTGCGGATGGCGTCGAGCAGCAGCGTCTTGCCGTGGTCGACGTGGCCCATCACGGTGACGACCGGCGGGCGCGGCTGCAGGCGCGTCTCGTCGACCTCGTCGTCTTCCTCTTCCTCCGCCTCGGCGGCGGTGGGGGCGACGATCTCGACGGCACGGCCCATCTCGGACGCCGCCAGCTCGATGGCGTCGTCGGTGAGGGACTGCGTGACGGTGACCATCTCGCCGGCCATCAGCAGGATCTTCACGATGTCCGTCGGCTCGGCCCCCAGGCGCTCGGCGAGCTCCGTCGGCGTCGCCCCGTGCGGGACGCGGATCGCGGCAGCCGGCGCCGCGGGAGCGGGCTCCGGAGCGGCTTCCGGGATCTCGCACGACTGCCTCCGGGGCCGGCTCGGGCTCCACGACCTTGGCCGCGACCTCGGGGGCGACCTGCCCGTTCCCCTCCGGCTCCTTCGCCTTGGCGGGCGGCAGCCTTCTTCTTCGGCGCGGGCCTGGCCGGCTTCTCGGCCGCCACCTTCGGCTTGCTCCCGGGCTTGACCTTGCCGCCACCCGCGCGGAGGCGTGGGACGGCCTCCTCGGGCACGGTGGACGAGGCCGTGCGGCCCTCGTATCCCATGACTTCGAGGGAGCTGAGCACCTCGCGGCTCTCGACTCCAAGCTCCTTGGCCAGCTCGTGAACCCTCACGCCCGCAACTCCTCCTCGATGTCCCGCCTAAGACTAGCGGCCTCCGCGCTCCCCAGGGGAGTCCGGAGCGCCCCGGCAATGCCCCCGCGTCGAAACGCCTCGCCCACGCACTGCCGGGTCCCGATGCAGATAGGCCCCGCGGCCCGGCGCGCGGCCCGTCGGGTCGACGGCGACGGCGCCCCCCGGCGCCCGAGCCACGCGAAGCAGCGAGGGCTTCGGCGCCGGCCTCGCGGCAGCCGACGCAGGTCCGCTCGGGAACCGTCGTCGCGGCGGCCATCCGGGACCCGGTCAGGCCGTGGCCGGTTCCTCGGCCGATGCCTCGGCCGGCTCGGTGCTCGGCCGGCTCGGCTCCGTGGCGTCGACCACCGGCTCCGCGGGCGGCGCTCCGTGGCGCTCGGCCACCGGCTCGTCGGGCTCGACGGCTCCTCGGGCACGACGCGGCCTCGGGCCAGCGCGGCCTCGGGCACGCGCGGCCTCGGGCACGTCTCGGCCTCGGGCGCAGGCGCGGCCTCGGCGGGCGCCTCGGGGGCGGCGGGCCGCGGGGCCCGTCCCTCCTCGGCCGCCTGCGTCTCGCTCCGGATGTCCACCCGGCATCCCGTCAGCTTGGCGGCCAGGCGGGCGTTCTGCCCCTCCTTCCCGATCGCCAGCGACAGCTGGTAGTCGGGCACGATGACCGCGGCCGTCATCGGTCTCGGGGTCGACGCGGACCTCCTTCACCTTGGCCGGGCTGCAGGGCGTTCGCGACGAACCTGGGCAGGTCGTCCGTCCACTCGACCACGTCGATCTTCTCGCCGCGCAGCTCGTTCACGACCATGCGCACGCGGGACCCCTTGGTGCCGACGCACGCGCCGACCGGGTCGACCCCGGGCTCGTGCGACGTCACGGCGATCTTCGAACGGTGCCCCGGCTCGCGCGCCACGGCCTTGATCTCCACGATGCCCTCGGCCACCTCGGGCACCTCCAGCTCGAACAGCGCGCGCAGCAGGCCCGGGGTGCGTCCGCGACACGACGATCTGCGGACCCTTGGTGGTCTTGCGGACCTCGACGATGTACGCCTTCAGGCGCTCGCCGTGCCGGTACGGCTCGGACGGCACCTGCTCGGCCTGCGGCAGCAGGGCCTCGACCTTGCCGAGGTCGAGCAGCGTGTACTTGCGCTGGTCCTGCTGGATGATGCCGGTGACGATGTCGCCCTCGCGGCCGGCGAACTCCTCGTAGGTCATCTCGCGCTCGGCGTCGCGGAGCTTCTGGTAGATGACCTGCTTCGCGGTCTGCGCGGCGATGCGGCCCATGAACTCGTCGGGAACGGTCTCCTCCTTCTCGGAGAGGACCTCCTCGGTGTCGGGGTCGAGCTCCTGCACCCACACGCGCATCTCCCCGGTCTCGGGGTCGAGCTGCACGCGGGCGCCGTCGGGCTCGTGCTCGATGCCGAACCCGCGCTTCCACGTCTTGTAGGCGGCGGCCAGGGCCTCCTCGAGGCCGGCCAGGATCGTCTCGAACGAGATGCCCTTCTCGCGCTCGAGCTCCTTCAGCGCCTGGATCAGATCCTGATTCATCTCACGCCACCCCACTCGAATACGGTCCTCGCGGAAGCGATGTCCTCGAACGCGATCGTCGCGCTCCTCGCTGGTCCGTCGCGATCTTCAGTTGTTGCTCGTCCGCCGCCACGATCGTTCCCTCGAGCGTCCGAGCCCCGTCCACGGGACGGGTCGTCTTCACCTTCACCCGCTCGCCGACGCGGCGAGCGAACTCCTCGGGGGAACGAAGCGGGCGCTCGATGCCCGGGGAACCGACCTCCAGCGAGTACGGTCCCGGGTCGAAGCCCTCCAGGTCCAGACGCCGCGCGAGGCGTCGGTTCACCTCGGCGATCGCGTCCAGGTCGGCCCCGCCCTCGCGGTCGACCGAGACGCGCAGGACCTTTCGCCCCTGCTCCTTGCCGAACGAGACCTCGACCAATTCCATGCCGGCGCTCTCCACGACCCCCCGCACCAGCCCGTCGAGGTCCACTGCATTCCCCCTCGAAAAGAAAGGTGGGCGCGAGCCCACCTTCGGGAACTGCCCTTCGTTTTCGGGCAAAAGTATAGCACCGGCCTTGATCTGGGCAGGTCACAGCGCTGCGACTACAGCGCTCGGCGCTGGCCCTTCGGGTCGGCCCAGGGGTTGCCGTCGTTCACGCGCCGGGACAGCGGTTCGGTCCACTCGATGTGCAGCGGCGCGCCGGCGGCCTCCGCCAACGACGCCGCGGCCTCCTCGGACTCGACGACCCAGTGCGTCCACTCCCCGCCGCCGTCCACGAACACGACGTCGTACGTCGCGTGGCCGACACGCTGGAGCACCGCCTCGACGTCCCGGCGTCCCTCCAGGAAGCGGCGAAGGTCCTTCGGGACGCCGGCCATCGCCCCGCCTACGCGCGCCGATTCGAGCCGCTCGCGCACCGCCAGAGCGACCCCGTCCAGCGGCACCTGCGCCCGCTCACCCGAGGCGCGCATCTTCACGTCGACCGTCCCGGCCTCGACGCCGCGCTTGCCGACGACGACCTGCACCGGGTAGCCGATGAGGTCCGCGTCGGCGAACTTGACGCCCGGCCGTCACCGCCCGGTCGTCGAAGACCGCCTCGACGCCCGGCCTGCCCGAGCGCCGTGTACAGCCCCTCCGCGGTCTCCACCACGGCCGGCTGGTCCATGTTCGTCGCGATCACGACGGCCTCGTACGGGGCGACCTGCGGCGGCAGCGTCAGCCCGCCGTCGTCGTGGTACTGCTCGGCGACGGCCGCCATGATCCGCGAGATGCCGATCCCGTAGCAGCCCATCAGGTACGGCTGCTCGGTGCCGTCCTCGTCCAGGAACGTCGCCTTCAGCGGCTCGGAGTACCGCGTCCCCAACTGGTAGATGTGACCGACGACGATGCCGCGGCCGGCAAGGAGCGCTCCCGCCGTCGACCGGGCACGGGTCTCCCTCCACCGCCTGGACGACGTCCTCCCAGCGATCCACCCGGAAGTCCCGGCCCTCGTTCGCCCCGGTCACGTGGTGGTCCGTGCGGTTCGCGCCCGTCACCCAGTTCGCGCCGAGCCGGACCGACGGGTCCGCGATGACGACGGCGTCGCCCGGCATGCCCTGCGGGCCCACGTAGCCCTTGGCGAACCCGCGCTCGCCGAAGTCCTTCTCGTCGAACGCGCGGACCAGCGTCGGGAAGAACAGCCGCGCGACCTTCTCCTCGTTCACCTCGTGGTCGCCGGGGAGCAGCACGGCCACCGTCTGCCCGCCCGCGTCGAACAGCATGGTCTTCAGCATCTCCGAGGCGGGACGCCCGACCAGGTCGGCGACCGCCTGGATCGTGGCCGCGTCCGGCGTGTGGATCTCGGTGAGCGGCTCCGCGGGCGGCGGCGACCCGGGCGCCCCCCAACCCGGCGTGGCCGCCTCGAGGTCGGCCGCGTAGTCGCACGACCCGCAATAGAGGAAGGTGTCCTCGCCGGCCTCCGTGACCGCCAGGTACTCGTGGTTCACCCCGCCGCCGATCTGCCCCGGGTCGGCCTCGACGATCCGGTACTCCAGGCCGCAGCGATCGAAGATCCGCTTGTAGGCCTCGTACATCACGTCGTACGACGCGCGCATGCCGTCCTCGTCGCGGTCGAACGAGTACGCGTCCTTCATCAGGAACTCGCGTCCGCGCAGCAGGCCGTACCGCGGGCGGAACTCGTCCCGGTACTTCCACTCGATCTGGTAGAGGTTCACGGGGAGGTCGCGGTAGCTGGGCAGCTCCGCGGCGACCATCGGCGTGACGACCTCCTCCTCCGTGGGCCCGAGGCCCATCTCGCGGCCGTGGCGGTCCGTGAGCTTGAACATCAGGTCGCCGTAGGCCTGCCAGCGGCCGGTGACCTTCCACGGCTCGGCCGGGAGCACGATCGGCATGCGGATCTCCTGCGCGCCGGAGGCGTCCATCTCCTCGCGGATGATGTCCTCGATCTTCCGCATCGACCGCACCCCGAACGGCAGGTTCGTGTAGATGCCCGCGGCGACCTTGCGGACGAACGCGGCGCGGAGCAGCAGGACGTGGGACGCCGCCTCGGCCTCGGCGGGCGCCTCCCGCAGCGTCGGCGCGAAGAGCTTGGAGGCACGCATGGTCCGGGGAAGGATACGGGATCGACCCCCGGCGGTTGACGGAACCGCCGCCTCCCCGCACAATCACGGCACGATGGCGACGTCGAGCGGAACGCTGGCGGTGGTCCTGGAGATCCCGGAGCCCGGCGCATCCGCGCGTCTAGCCAGCAGCGAACGCGAACCGCGACGAGGCCCCGGGCACCGACCCGGGGCTTTTCACGTCCCGGGGCGGGCGCCCCCGGACGAGGAGACGGACATGGAGCTTCTGATCCGCCCCGGCGAAGACGAGTTCGGCGCGCTCGCGGCGGACTGGCCGCTGGTGCCCGTCTGGACCGAGCTGCTGGCGGACGTCTCCACGCCCGTGGGGACCTTCCCGGCGCTGGCCGCCGACGGCCCGGGCATCCTCCTCGAGAGCGTGGAGCGCTCGGAGCGCTGGGGCCGCTACTCGTTCGTCGCCGGCGACCCGGCCGCCGTCGTGGTGGTGGACGGCGACGGCCTTCGCGTCGAGCGACAGACCCGCGACGTTCCCCTTCCACCTGACTCGGAAGCGGCGACGCCGCTGGGCCGGCTCAAGGAGCTCGCCGGCGCGCTCCGCGGCCCACGGCTCCCCGACCTGCCGACGCTCATCGGCGGCCTGATGGGGTACCTGAGCTACGAGGCGGCGACGCTGCTCGACGGCCATCCCGCGCCCTCGCCCGGGGACGCCCCCTGCCCGCCCATCGGCCTGCTGCTGGTGGACCGGGCCGTGGTGTTCGACCACTGGCGGCAGCGGCTCCTGCTGGTCGCCCACGCGCCGGCGGGCGGCTACGCACAGGCGGTCGCCGCGCTCCGGGACATGGCCGACCGGATCGGCGGGGCCGTGGCCCCTGCCCCGGCGCGGCTCCCCGACGGCCTCCCGCCGGGGGTGCCCGGCGGGACCCCGAACATGTCCGACGAGCGCTACCGGGAGATCGTCGCCTCGTTCAAGGAGCACATCCTGGCCGGCGACATCTTCCAGGGCGTGCCCTCGCGGCGGCTCGCGTTCCCCGCCCCGGCCGGGGGCTTTCCGGTGTACCGGCGGCTGCGCGTGACGAACCCCGCGCCGTACATGTTCTTCCTGCGCATGCTCGGGGTCGAGCTGGCGGGCTCGTCACCGGAGCCCCTCGTCCGGGTGGAGGGACGGAAGGTGTCGGCGCGGCCCATCGCCGGCACCCGGCCCCGCGGGCAGACCGAGGTGCGCGACCGCCTGCTCGAGCACGAGCTGCTGGCCGACCCGAAGGAGCAGGCCGAGCACGCGATGCTGGTCGACCTGGCGCGGAACGATCTCGGCCGCGTCTGCGTCCCCGGCAGCGTGCGGCCGACCGAGCTGATGGAGGTCGAGCGGTTCACGAAGGTGATGCACATCGTGTCGACGGTCGAGGGCGAGCTGCGGCCAGACCTGCACGCGCTGGACGCGCTGGCCGTCGCGTTCCCCGCCGGGACGGTGACCGGCGCGCCCAAGCGGAGGGCGATGGAGCTGATCGCGGAACACGAGCCGACCGCACGCGGGCCGTACGCCGGCGCGGTCGGGTACCTGACGTTCGCCGGCGACCTGGACTTCTGCATCACGATCCGGACGGTGACCGTCCACGATGGTGCGGCCACTGTGCAGACCGGCGCCGGGGTGGTCGCGGACTCGGACCCGGAGCTCGAGCTCGCCGAGACGAACCACAAAGCCGCGGCGCTCCTGCCCGCGGTGCTCGCGGAGGAGGCAGCACGATGATCCTGGTGGTCGATCACTACGACAGCTTCGTCTACAACCTGGTGCAGCTCGTCGAGAGCTTCGGTCACGGGACCAGGGTCGTGCGCTCCGACGACGCAGGCGCGGCCGAGCTGGCGGCGCGGTCGCCGCAGGCCGTCATCCTGTCGCCCGGACCCGGACGGCCGGAGTCGGCCGGCTGCTTCCTGGACATGGTGGACGCGATCGACGACGCCACGCCGCTGCTGGGCGTGTGCCTGGGCCACCAGGCCATCGGGGCGGCGTTCGGCGGTCCGGTGGTGCGCGCGCCGGAGCCCGTCCACGGCAAGGCCTCGCTCGTCTATCACGAGGGCCACGGCATCCTCGCCGGGCTGCCGAGCCCGTTCGAGGCCGGGCGCTACCACTCGCTGGTCGTGGACCGCGGCGACCTGCCCGCCGAGCTGCTCGTGACCGCCGAGACGGAGGACGGTCTGGTCATGGCCGTCGAACACCGCTCGCTGCCGCGCTTCGGCGTGCAGTTCCATCCGGAATCGATCCTCACGCCCTACGGGCCGCAGATCGTGGAGAACTTCCTCGGGCTCGTCCCGGTCTCCCCGTAGGGAGCCCCCGCTAGGCCCCCTTGATGCTGACTGCGTCGACGACGGGTCCGAAGTCCTCGTTCCCCTCACCCAGGTTGGTCGTGCTCAGGAAGTAGAGCCGCACCTCCGCGTCGTTCGGGTCGGCCGTCTCCACGAACGACTCCTTCGTCCAGCCCATGTGGGACGCGGTGTGTCCGAAGGGCGCGAACCCGAAGTCGTGCTCGTGCGTGGAGATGGTGTTCCCGTGCTGGTCGATGTTGCCCCAGAACACGGCCAGCGCGACGTTGTCGGGCGAGCCGGGCGTCGCCGCGAGCCAGAACGTCACCCGGTACGTGGAACCCGGCGTGATGTTCACCGCCTGCGCGAACTCTGCGGCCTCGGACCCGCTGTTCAGGTCCACGCTCTGGCTGCCCTTCTTCGGCTGCCACACGGACGAGGTCACCAGGTCGACGACTCCGGCGGTCTGCAGCCAGCAGTGATGGGACGTCCCGTGGTCGCACTTGCCCATGGCGTGTCCCGGGCCGAACGACTGCTGGCCTGTCTGTAGCTTCGGCTTCTCGAAGCTGCCGTTGATGATGAGGTTGGGATTGGCGGCGGCGTTTCCCGGCAGCGTCCACGCAGCCACCAGACCGGCCATGACGGCGAACACGACGACGACTCGCACCCTGCGCATTCTTCCCCCCTTGCGATCGATGCACCCCGATGAGGGGTGCATCCTAGCCCATCAGCAAGCGCTATCGAAGGGGAGGGGGCTAGCAGATGGACTGTGCCGAGTCGGGGTCGACCTTGCAGCCGCCCTCGGAGACGGCCTGGAACTGCGACGCGGGGATCGTCTTCAGCTGGTCGAGCAGCGAGTCCGACCAGTGGCTGTCCTCGGTCCCCTGGAAGTACCAGTCGGAGCCGTTGTCGGCGACGATCAGCCCGTAGTGCTTCATCGCGTCGACGACGACGCGCGCGTCGGGGCTGAACTTGCTGTCGTCGAAGCTCATCACCAGGCGGAACCGCGCTCCCATCGGCGGGCAGTCCCGGTTCGAGGAGCCCGCCTCGTGCCGCGCCGGCCACAGGTAATGCCTGCTCGTGCAGTCGACCGTCATGCGGATCGCGTGGTCGATCGCGCCGGCCTGCACCTCGTCGTAGCGCACCAGGCCGGGGAAGATCGGCAGCCCTGCGGCGTCCGCGGAGGTCCAGCCCTCGGGGCGCAGCGCATTGGAGCCCAGGTCGAAGATGGCGCCGCTGCCTGCCGTCGGGTTGCCGCTGTTCCACTTCGCGTTGAACAGCTCGTACAGCGTGCAGGTGTCCGAGTTGATCATGAACGCGTGCCGGTCGGATCCGCCTTCGATCGGCGTGCTCGCGGTGAACGGGTAGGGACCGGGGTCGCTCTCGTCGCCGTACTGGAAGTGGACCGGGGTCGTCGGCGTCGAGTTGTCCACCACGGCGAACGGCATGCCGTACGGCGGGGCGCCGAAGTCTGGATGCAGCTTGGTCGTCTTCGTGTGCATGGTCTTCTTCCAGCGCGAGTTGTTCGGGTTCACCGGGAGGGTGGAGATGTCGGTGTTCCAGATGTTGTTCGCGGGGAAGACGTCGCACGAGGTGCCGGGGACCGGCGCGGCCTGGGCGGCGCTCGGGGCGCCCAGCAGCCCGACGGCGAGCACGAGCACGGCGAGGACGCGAGGTTTCACGATGTTCGTATCGGCAGCGGGGTACCCGCAGGAACAGTCCCTCGCCCGAATCGGCGGCCGGTCAGGGGCCGAGGTCGGCGGATTCCTTCGCCTTCTCCTCGGCCAGGCGGCGGGCCTCCGCGACCAGGACGTCGACGATCTGGTCCTCCGGGATGCGGTTGCGGGCGACCTCGCCACCGATGATGAGCTGCCCGTAGCCGTTACCGCTGGCGATCCCGAGGTCGGCTTCCCGGGCCTCGCCCGGCCCGTTCACGACGCAGCCCATGACCGCCACGCGGATGGGCGCGTCCAGCTTCGCGGCCTCCAGCGCCTCGTTCACTTCCTTGGTCAGCTTCAGCACGTTGACCTCGGCGCGGCCGCACGAGGGGCAGGCCACCAGGTCCAGGCCGCGCTTCCGAAGGCCGAGCGACTGCAGGATCCACGTCCCGGCCTTGACCTCCTCGACGGGGTCGTCCGTGAGCGACACGCGAATGGTGTCGCCGATGCCCTCCGCCAGGAGCGTGCCGATCCCAACCGCGGACTTGATGCCGCCCGCCGGCAACGGACCGGCCTCGGTGACCCCGAGATGCAGGGGGTAGTCGCACTTCTCCGCCAGGAGCCGGTACGCCTCGATCATCACCGCGGGCGTCGCATGCTTCACGGAGATCTTCATGTCGAAGAAGTCCTCGTCCTCCAGGATGCGCGCCTCGTTCAGCGCGCTCTCCACCAGCGCCTCCGGCGTGGGCCGGCCGTACTTGGCCAGCAGGTCCTTCTCGAGCGACCCCGCGTTCACCCCGATGCGGATCGGGACGTCGCGCGCCTTCGCCTCGCGCGCGATGAGCCTGACCTTGTCGTGGTACTTGATGTTGCCGGGATTGATCCGCAGGCCGTGCACGCCCGCCTCGAGCGCCGCCATCGCGTACTTCCACTGGAAGTGGATGTCGGCGACGACCGGGACCGTCGCGTGCTCCGCGATGGTCTTGAGCGCCTCCGCGTCCTCCCAGTGCGGCACGGCGACGCGGACGATGTCGACGCCGGCCGCGACCAGCGACGCCATCTGCTGAAGCGTCGCGTTGACGTCCGACGTCTTGGTCGTCGTCATCGACTGGATGCTGATGGGGGCGTCGCCGCCGACCTCGACCGAGCCGACCCGCAGCTTCCGCGACTTCCTTCGCTCGTTCAACATTGGCGTTCGTTCAACATTGGCGTTCGTTCAACATGGGAACCGCCAGTATCCCACGGGCACGCGCCGCGACCCGGCGAGCTCGTCATTCGCCGAAGACGTGGAAGACGACGCTCCGGCCGACCGGCTTGGGCTCGTCGAGCTCGATCAGCATCAGGCGCTGCCAGCGGCCGAGCATGGGCTCGCCCTGGGTCACGGGAATGGCGTGCGAGGTCTGCCCCAGCAGCATCTGGCTCACGTGCGAGCGGCCGTTGGGGCGCTCGTGGACCTCCTGGAGGTTCTGCGTCCGGCGGGTCAGGTCGTCGTGCGCGTAGTCGACGTCGCCGGGCACCAGCGCGTCGAGCCGCGCCCGGAAGTCGTTCAGCGCCCCGTCCTCCCACTCGTTGATCAGCAACGCCGCGGTCGTGTGCGCGCAGAACACGACCGCGCACCCCTCGGTCACCCCGGCGTCCTTGACGGCCCGCTGGAGCTCTTCGGTCAGGTCCACGTAGTCGTGCCTGCCCTCCGGGCGCACGATCAGGGTCTCGGTCCGCGATTTCACGATGCCTCCATGGCGACGGGGGTCCGGTCGGGGGCGCGGCGGGGCGCCGGCGGCGTCGGACGGGTGATCCGGTCGGTGCGGTCGGTCCGCGCCTCCGCGGGCGCCGGGCCGTCGAACGGCAGCTCGAACCGGAAGCGCGAACCGCCTTCCTCGCGCCGTTCCGCCCAGATGTGTCCTCCGTGCGCCTCGACGACCGACCGCACGATCGTCAGGCCGATGCCGGTCCCGCCGTCGCCGCGCGAGCGCGCGCTGTCCACGCGGTAGAAGCGCTCGAAGACGAACGGCAGGTGCTCCTCCGGGATGCCGGGACCGGTGTCGTCGACCGTCACCTCGCACAACGCGTTCACCCGCGCCGCCGACACGGTCACGGAGCCGCCGGGCGGGGTGAACCGGAACGCGTTGTCGAGCAGGTTGAACAGGACCTGGTGCAGACGCTCGCGGTCGGCCCGGACGGGCGGGAGATCGCCGGGGACCTCGTTGCGGAACACGACGCCCTCCCCACGGGCGATCTGGATCTCCCGGCCGACCTGCCGGACGAGCGGCGTCAGCGCGACCGGCTCCATCGTGAGGGTCACGCCGCCGGACTCCAGCCTCGACAGGTCGAGCAGCTCCTCCACCAGACGGGTCAGGCGCTCGGACTGCTCGAGCATCACCTGCAGCGTCTCCCGCCTCGGTTCCTCGACGCCGTCCAGCAGGTTCTCGAGGTGCGCGCGCAGGGCGGCGATCGGCGTCTTCAGCTCGTGGGAGACGTTCGCCACCAGGTCGCGGCGCAGCCGCTCCAGGCTCTCGAGCTCCGTCGCCATCCGGTTGAACGTCTCCGCCAGCTGGCCGATCTCGTCACGGCTCTCGACGGGGACGCGCTCGCCGTACTCCCCGCGCGACAGCCGGTTGGCCGCGGCCGCCATGTCGCGGATCGGCTGCGTCATGCCGCGAGCCATGAGGCGCGCGAGGCCGAGCGCGATCGCGGCCGAGATCGCGCCCGCCAGGAGCAGCTGCCACCACACGGACTTCAACAGGCTGAGGGTCGTGCGGACGGCGCCGGAGAGGCCGCCGCCGGCGACGGGCCGCGCCAGGTAGACGGCAAAGACGATGCCGCGGCCGGTGCGATACACGGGATAGCCGTAGTACTGGTAGCCATCCGTCGTACCCGTGTCCGTCTGCCCGTGCAGCACACGGCTCACCGTTGAGGGCAACGGGAACTGCTGGATCAGCACGTCCCCCGTGCTGTCGACGACGACGGCCGGCCGCCGGTACTTGTCGAGCACGCGGCCCAGCGCGGCGGTGGGATTGCCGGAGTCGGAGAACCCGGCGGCCACCACGGTCTGCGTCTGCTCCTGCAGGATCAGGAACTGCTGGCCCTGCTCCTTCTTGCGCAGGGCGAACCCAACGGTCAGGTACATGATCAGGATGGTGACGGCCACCGCGAAGACGATGACCGAGCCGAGCTTGGCCCGGATCGAGGGCAGGCGGTCGAGCGGACGCGTCCATCGACGCGCAGCCGCCCGGTGGCTCCCGCTCACGATCCGTCTTCCCGGAACGCGTACCCCACGCCGTGGACGGTCCGGATGTAGCTGGGCTCGGCGGCATCGTCTCCGAGCTTCCGGCGGATGCGGGCAACGTGCGAGTCGACCACGCGCCCGCCGGCGTAGTCCCGGTAGCCCCAGACGCGGTCCATCAGGTCGTCGCGGCCCATCACCACGCCCGGCTGGCGCGCGAGCGTCGCGAGGATCTCGAACTCGAGGGGCGTGAGCACGACCTCCTCGTCGTTCTTCGTCACGCGGCGCCGCGCCGGTGTCGATCAGCAGATCGAACCGCTCGAGCGGCTCGCCGTCCTGCACCTGGCGCATGCGCTCCATGCGGCGCAGGATCGCGCGCACGCGGGCCGTCAGCTCGCGCAGGCTGAACGGCTTGGTCATGTAGTCGTCTGCGCCGACCGCGAGCCCGGCCACCTTGTCGGCCTCGTCCGCGCGCGCGGTGAGCATCAGCACCGGGACCCACGACTCGCGCTGGAGCTCGCGGCACACCTCGAGGCCGTCCATGCCGGGAAGCATCAGGTCGAGGACCACCAGGTCGGGCCGCTCCTCGCCGGCGAGGCGCGAGGGCCTCGGGCCCGTCTCCGGCGACGCGAACCTCGAAGCCCTCACTCGCCAGGCGGACGCGCACCGCCTCGGCGATGGCCTCCTCGTCCTCGACCACCAGAATGGACCGTCCCGACATCGCCACCATGGTAGCCCGCCGGGTCTCCCGGGCACATTTGCGGCGCTGTGAAGAAGGTGTGCTGGAGCCGTTCCGCGCTGGAGAGGGACTACCGGAAGGGGTTCGGGATGGGGTTCACGAGGTCCAGGTAGAGAACCGAGACGGAGAAGAGCACCAGGAACCCCATCACGACGGCGGCCACCGGGATCAGCCGGCGGGAGTCCACCGGGCGGCGGGTGACCTTTTCCCACAGCGCGACGGCCACGTGGCCGCCGTCGAAGGGAGGCACCGGCAGGAGGTTCAGGATGCCGACGAAGATGTTGACCGTGGCGAACAGGACCAGCAGATCGGCCCAGTCACGGCTGGCCGCCGCCTGCCCGGCCAGGCGCGCGGTGCCGACCACGGTCCCGACGTCGGTCGTCCTCCGCGGCGCGCCGCCGAGGAGCTCGATGATGCGGTGAATCCCCGATGGTCCGAACACCTGGCCCATGCGCGCGACGACGGCCGCCGAGATGTCGTAGGTCAGGCGAGTGCCCCGCACGACCGCGAAGAACGGGTTCGCCCGGTCGTAGCCCAGCGTCCGCGGGATCTGGATGCCGATCAGCGCCACCTGCTTCCCGTCGAGCGACGCGAGCTGCGGTGTCACGGTCGCGTCGTGGCGCGTTCCGTCGCGGACGTACACGATGTGGACGGGAGTGCCCGCGTTGGCGCGCAGCACCGGCACCAGATCGTCCGCGGTGCCGACCGGCGTGCCGTTCACGGCCACGATGGCGTCGCCGGCCTTCAGCCCGGCGGCCGCCGCCGGCGACGGCGCGCCGTTCACCAGCGTCGGCGACACGCTGTCGATCACGGGATGCGGACCGTACGAAGGCGTCCCGAAGAACACCAGCACCGATCCGAGGATCAGGATGGCCAGGACGAAGTGCGTGAGCGGGCCGCAGCCCACCACCAGCAGGCGCTGCCACGTCGGCTTGTCCGCGTAGGTCCTGCCGCGATCCTCCTCGGACGGTGGCTGGAGCGGGTTCATGCCAGCGATGCGCACGTACCCGCCCAGGGGAATCGCCTTGACGCCGTACTCGGTCTCGCCGCGGCGCGTCGACCACAACCGCGGGCCGAACCCCACGAAGAACTCCTCGACCTTCATCTTGCAGGCTTTCGCCGCGAAGAAGTGGCCGGCCTCGTGCACGACGATGACGGCGATGATCGCGAAGAAGAACAGGATCTCGTACAGGGCTTGGGACATCGGCGTCGGACCAGCTTACCGGGAGAAGCGGTTCATCAATGTTGCAATGTTTCGATGGCCTCCGACGCCCGGCGGCGAGCCCAGGTGTCGGCGCGGTTCAGCGTGACGACGGAAACGACGTCCGCGGGCTCGTGCTCGCCGAGCGTCGTCTCGACGATCTCCGGGATGGCGGTGAGGCGGATCTTGCCCTCGAGGAACGCCATGACGGCGACCTCGTTGGCCGCGTTCAACACCGCGGGGAACGTGCTGCCCTGCTCGCCCGCCCGGTACGCCAGCCCGACCGAGGGGAAGGCCTCGCGGTTGAGGTCCTCGAACGTCAGGCGCCCGAGCTTCGCCAGGTCGAGTCCCTGGATGCCCGCCGGCAGACGATCGGGGAACCCGAGCGCCAGCTGGATCGGCAGGCGCATGTCCGGCGTGGACATCTGCGCCATCATGCTGCCGTCGGCGAACTCGGCGATGCCGTGGATGATCGACTCGGGGTGCACGACCACGTCGATGTCCCGGTAGTCGAGCCCGAACAGGTAGTGCGCCTCGATCACCTCGAGACCCTTGTTCATGAGGGTCGCCGAGTCGACGGTGATCTTGGGGCCCATCGTCCACGTGGGGTGCGCGAGCGCTTCCTTGACGGACGCCTTGGACAGCTCCTCGCGGCTCCACTCGCGGAACGGGCCGCCGGACGCGGTGATGACGACGCGCTTGAGATCCTCCTTGCGCTCGCCGCGCAGGCACTGCGCGAGCGCCGCGTGCTCCGAGTCGACCGGGATCAGCCGGTCGGGCTCGCCCTTCACCAGGTCCATGACGAGCTCGCCGCCGACGATGAGCGACTCCTTGTTGGCGAGCGCCAGCGACTTGCCAGACTGGAGGGCCGCGAGCGACGGCGCCAGGCCGACGGCGCCGACCATCGCGTTCAGGACCATGTCGGCCTCGGACTCGCGCGCGACCGTCTCGGCGGCCTCGGTGCCGGCCAGGACCTCCACGCCGCGCAGCGCGCCGAGCCCGGCCTTGATCTCCGCTGCGGCTTCCTCGTCGGCGATGGCGACGAGCGGCGGCAGGAACTCGCGGATCTGCCCGACGAGGAGCTCGTGGCTGGTCGCTGCGGCGAGCCCCACGACCTTGAACCGGTCGGGATTGCGCCGCACGACGTCCAGCGCCTGTGTCCCGATCGAACCGGTGGAACCGAGGATCGCAACAGTTCGCATAGCTCTCCTAGAGGGTACCCCGCTCCGCCGTCATTTGGCGGAAGCGGCCTTCCTATCAGTGGGAATCGGCTCCGGAGACGGTTTCTATGAGTCTTCGGTCGGACATCCTTTCGCAGACCCCCCCTCCCCTCGGGGGGTCCCCAGCTGGGTTTTCGCTGGTCAGGACGCCACGAGGCGGAGGAAGTACCAGGCAGCGGGCAATACGAAGAGAAGAGAATCGATCCGATCGAGGACGCCCCCGTGCCCCGGCAACAGCGTGCCCATGTCCTTGACGCGAAGGTCGCGCTTGATCAGCGACTCGGAGAGGTCGCCGAGGGGCGCGAGAATCACCACCACCAGCGCCAGTCCGATCGCCTTCGGGATCGACGGCTGGATCGGCGCGATGTTGGAGAACACGGCCGTGCCGACGAACAGCGTCACGACCGTCGCGCCCGACAGGCCCTCCCAGGACTTCTTCGGGCTGATCGTCGGCGCCAGCGGATGCTTCCCGTAGAACGAGCCCATGGCGAACGCCGCGATGTCGTACAGGAACGTCACTCCGAGGACCGAGAGCACGAGCGCGGTGCCCATGCTCGGCTGCGACAGCAGGATCAGCGCGTACCCCGCGAGGAACGGGACGTAGACGATGCCGAGGAGCGTCAGGCCGATGTTGCGGAGCGCGCCCTCGCGCGCCTTCGGCGCCGCCGCCATGTACCAGAGGAACGAGAGCACGGCGCCCAGGGCGACGAACATCAACATCGCCGGCTCGCCGCGCAGGTACGCGCCCGGCGAGCAGCATGGCGCCCACCACCAGGCCGAGCGCCGTCGCCGGCTGATAGCCGCGGCGGTGCATCGTGGCGTACAGCTCGGCCTGCGCGATCAACACGATGATGCTCGCGACGACCGCGAACGCGGCCTTGCTGATCCACAGGGACACGATGGCGGCAACGATCAGCACGCCGGCGGTGATCAGGGCGGCCGGCAGGTTCCGCTCGGACAGGCCCGGCGGCACCAGGTCGTGCAAGACGGAGTGTGAGGTCGGCTCCTCCCATGCGGGCCCGCCGACGGCGCCGATGCCGAGCGGATCCTCGATGGATGGGGCGGTGCCTGATTCCTCCATCGGCGGAACGGGCAGGACCCCGCCCGCCTCGTCGCCGTCGTCCCACGGGAGGTCGTCGCCGCCCGGCTCCGGCGCCGCGGCCGTGAACACCGCGGCGGCCTCGGCGGCCGTTTCGTGGGCAACGGGCGGATGCTCGCCGGTCTCCCGGCGAACGCTCTCGGCGAACATGTCGGCAGCGGCCTCCACCTCCGCCGGCGCGGGAGCCTCGGCGCGCGATGGGGCCGCCGGCTCCGGGAGCGGTGGCTCGCCCACGCCCTCGTCCTCCACGACCGGCAGCTCGCGGTACTCGGGCGGCGCTTTCTTCAGGTCGTCCAGCGTCACACCGGGGCGCGCTTCCTCCTCCGCTTCCTGAGGCTCCGCGGGCGCGTCCTCGTCCGGTCCCCACGTCGCCCGGGCGTCGGCTTCCGCCTCCTCGCGCGGGAACGTCTCGGTCTCGTCGGGAGCCTCGCCCAGCACCACGTCGGGCCCGGCCGGCTCCGGCGGCCCGGCAGGTGGCTCGTCGTCCTCGCCGAGCACCTCGCGGAGGCGCCGCCAGTCCTCTCCGCTCATCTCCCGGGTGGCCTCGCCCTGGCCGGTCTCGGACGGCCCGGTGTCGCCGGAATCGCCGCCCGACGCGGAGGCCAGCAGCTCGGACCCGCCGGCCGCTCCCCCCGCCCCAACCTGCGTCAGGCTCGCCTCGGCCGGCGCGGGCAGGCTCTGCTCGGACGCGGGATCGCGGAGGTCGATGACGACGTCGTCGCCGGCCGCGGGCGGCGCGTCCGTTCCCTTCGCGGCGGCCTCGTCCGGCCATCCCTCGTCGATGGGTTCGAAGAACTTGTCCAGATCCTCGAAGAGGTCTTCCCCTCCCCGGTCGCGCTCATCCGGTGGCGCCATCTAGACCTCCCCGAGCTCCTTCTCCTTGTGGCCGAGAGCCTGGTCGACCTCGGTCACGAAGTGGTCCGTGAGCCGCTGCAGCTCCTTCTCGGATCGCTTCAGGTCATCTTCCGAAATCTCGTGGTCGTGCTCAAGCCGCTCGAGCGCCTCCTTCGCGTGGCGCCGCACGTTCCGGACGGCCACGCGCGCCTCCTCGGCCCGCTCGTGCGCGATGCGGATCAACTCCTTGCGACGCTCCTCCGTGAGCGCGGGGAACGACAGTCGGATCACGTTGCCGTCGTTCGACGGCGTCAGCCCGAGGTCGGAGGACATGATCGCCTTCTCCATCGCTCCCATGGCGGTCTTGTCGAAGGGCTGGATCACCAGCATGCGGGGCTCGGGGACCGAAAACGAGGCCAGCTGGTTGAGCGGCGTCCTTGTCCCGTAGTACTCGACCGAGATCCGGTCGAGGAGCTTGGCGTTCGCGCGGCCGGTACGGAGCCCGGCCAGCTCGTCGCGCGCGACCGAAACGGCCCCCCGCATCTTCTGATCGGCGTCCTGCAACGTGTCTTCGACCGTCATTCCCGGGAGCCTCCTCGCCGGCGCTTCCCCCGTCGCGCGGCGTTCCCCTCCGGCGGGAGCAGCCCGCCGACCTGAAGCCTACCCATTCGGCCCGCTCCGGGGCCAGTGCCATTCGGGCCGCCGCTCCCCCGGCCGGCCCGCGAGGACGGAAAAACGGCTGGTCAGTGGACGAGCGTGCCGATCGGTTGCCCGAGCAGGGCGCGCTCGATGTTGCCCTGCGTCCACAGGTCGAAGACCAGGATCGGCAGGTGGTTCTCCATGCAGAGCGAGATCGCGGTGGCGTCCATGACGGCGAGTCCGCGGCGCAGCACGTCCATGTACTCCAGATCGGTGAACCGCACGGCGTCCGGGTTCGTCTGTGGGTCGGAGTCGTAGACGCCGTCGACCTTGGTCCCCTTCAGGATCGCCTCGGCCTTGACCTCCAGGGCCCGCTGCGCTGCGGTCGTGTCGGTCGAGAAGTACGGCGCGCCCATGCCGGCAGCGAAGATCACGACGCGGCCTTTCTCCAGGTGGCGAATGGCCCGCAGCGGGATGTACGGCTCGGCGATCTGGGCCATCTGGATCGCCGTCTGCACGCGCGTCACGACGCCCATCCGCTCCAGGGCATCCTGCAGCGCAACGGCGTTCATCACGGTGGCGAGCATCCCGATGTAGTCGGCGCGGCTGCGGTCCATGTCGGGGGCCTGCCTGCCCCGCCAGATGTTGCCGCCGCCGACCACGACGGCAACCTGCACGCCCAGGCCGACCACGTCCTTCAGCTGCTCAGCCACGAGCTTGGTCGCGTCGCTGGAGATCCCGAACCCCTGATCGCGCGCGACGAAGGCCTCGCCCGAGAGCTTCAGCAGCACGCGCCGGTAGACGGGAACGCCGGACGGACCGTCCTCGACCCGCAGGCTCGCGGTCTCGACGGCCGCGGCCCCGCCCGGCCCGCTCACCTGATCGGTCACGCCCGAATCAGGCCTCCTCGCCCAGCTGGTAGCGGACGAACCGGCGGATGACCACGTTCTCGCCCACTTTCGAGGCGACCTCCTTCACCAGGTCGTCGACGCTCTTGGACCCCTCCCGGATGTAGGGCTGGTCCAGGAGCACGGTCTCCTTGTAGAAGGAGTCGAGCATGCCGTCCACGATCTTGTCCAGCACGTTCTCCGGCTTGCCCATCTGGCGGGCGCGCTCGGCGTAGACCTTCCGCTCGCTCTCGACGACGTCCTCGGGCACCTCGTCCCTCGACACCCAGCGCGGCGACTGGGCCGCGACCTGCATGGCGACCTCGCGCGCGAGCTCGCGGAACTCCTCGGTCCGCGCGACGAAGTCGGTCTCGCAGTTGATCTCGACGAGGACGCCGATGCGCCCCTCGCCGTGGATGTAGGACTCCACGACCCCGTCCCCGGCGACACGCCCCTTGCGCTTCTCGACGCCTGCCAGGCCGCGCTCGCGGAGGATCTCCTGGGCGCGGTCGAGGTCGCCTCCGGATTCCTGGAGCGCCTTCTTGCACTCCATCATCCCGGCGCCGGTGATCTCGCGCAGCTGCTTCACCTGAGAGGCTGGAATCTCGTTCTCGCTCATTGCTCGCTGCCTTCCTTGGCGACCGCCGCCGCGTCCGGCGCCGGCGCGTCTCCGTCCGCCGCCGGCGCGGGCTCGGCCTCGATCTCCACCACCTCGTCGTCCGGCTTCGCCTCGGACTCGTCGATGCTCTCGCCCATCCATGCCGCCTCGTCCTCGGAGAGCCGCACCGGACGGGGCTCGGGCGCGGCGACGACGGGCGCCTCCTCCTCCTCCTCGATCTCCGGCTCGGCGACCTTGTCCTGCATCCCCTGATACGCCTCGTACTGACCCTCCTGGACGGCGTCGGCGACGACGCGCGCAACCAGCGTGCACGAGCGGATGGCGTCGTCGTTGCCGGGAATGACGTAGTCGACCTCGTCCGGGTCGCAGTTCGTGTCGACGATCGCGACGATCGGGATGCCCAGGCGCCGGGCCTCCGTGACCGCGATGTGCTCCTTCTTCGTGTCGATCACGAACAGCGCGTCCGGCAGACGGTCCATGTCGATGATGCCCGAGAGGTTGCGCTCGAGCTTCCCCTGCTCGTGGCGGAGACGCAGGGCCTCCTTCTTCGGCAGGTACTCCATGACGCCGCCGCGATCCATCTCCCGAAGCTCCTTGAGGCGCCGCAGCCGGTCGTGGATCGTCTGGAAGTTCGTGAGCATGCCACCGAGCCAGCGCGTGTTCACGAACGGCATGCCGACGCGCCTGGCCTGATCGGCAACGACCTCCTGTGCCTGCTTCTTGGTGCCGACGAAGAGCACGGTGCCGTGCCGGCGACCGATGTCCCGAAGGAACGCGTGGGCGCGCTCGACGCCCTGCAGGGACTTCTCGAGGTCGATGATGTAGATCCCGGAACGCTCCCCGAAGATGTAGCGCCGCATCTTCGGATTCCACCGTCGTGTCTGGTGGCCGAAGTGCACGCCGGCTTCGAGCAGCTCCCGTCTGGTGACGACGGGCAAGGCAATCCCTCCTGTTCGGTTGTCTCCTCCGCCCGCCTCTTCCCCGAGTGCGGCCCCGTGAGGGGACCCCGCGCCGAGTCGGCGAGCGTGTGTTCTGACCTGCATGGCAGGCCGAGCGGGCAGTGTAGCAGGCCTTTTGCGACTATTCGGGCCCGTCGTCGTCCCGCCGGCCTCGGGACGACGAGTCCGGCGACAGCGCCGGCGAGAGCACCCGCCAGCGGTGCACGAACGTCGAGAGGGCCACGACATGGATGAGGCAGGCCAGGAGGGCGAACGCCCAGACCTGGATCGACGGCGTCGCCACGCCGGCGCGGCCCGGGCTGAAGAACATGATCAGGACGAAGAGCACGTACCCGCCGACCAACAGGCCCTGCCTGGTCCCGGTCATGCGCGCCAGGGCCATGGAGGCCCGAAGTGCCTCCCGTGGCGCGATCCCGTCGAGGATCACTGCCGGGGGCACGAACACCGAGAAGTACAGCGTCGCCATCAGGCCGATGACGAAGGCGATCGTCCCCAGGATCTGCACCAGGAAGACGATCAGGATGCTGACCGAGATGTAGCCCAGCTCGACGATGAGGACGCTGAGGAACCGGCTCCGCAGCCGTGCCCAGGCCGTGTCGATGGCTTCCCGCGTCCCGACGTGATCTTGCGCGCTCAGCGACAGCGAGACCGCGAGCGTCACGAACACGGTGTGCAGCAGGACCAGGAACACGAACCCGATGAGCCCCGGCGCGACGCCGCCGAGCGTCGGCCCGACGGCAAGGAGGAAGAACAGGTCGATCGTCGTGTGGATGGGCGCGAGCGACAGGGCCTCGTTCATGACGATCGGCTGCGGCGGCCAGCCGATCGCGGCCAGGACGCCCCAGATCAGCAGCGCCGTGGCGAAGCTGAGCACGACGAGCGCGGGGGACGACAGCGTCGTGAGGAGGCCGCGCGCGAGCGAGTAGCCGGCCGACGGCGCGTCCTCGGGAGCAGCGAGTCGGGCGCGCGGCGGCGGGCGCTGGCGCCGCCCGGACGACGCCGACGACCGGCGCTGCTTCGAATCGACGCGGCGAACCGAGCCGCCGCGAGACGAGGTCTTGCCGTCGGCCAGTGTGCGCTTGCCGCCGGACGCCGGCCGAGATCCTGAACCGGATCGTGAGCCGGTGCTGCGGCTTCCGGAGGTCCGCTTCCGCTTGTTGCTCATGCCGCCTCCCCGCCGCGGCGGGCGCGAACCCTCGCCTCCAGCGCCGCGAACCCGGCCGCGAGAAGGCCGACGACCGCGGCGGCGATCGCGAAGTTCAGCAGGGCGATGCCGACGTTGAGCCGAGAGGGCGAGACGACGTCGGTCAGCGCTCCCTCCGTGTGCCGGAGCGCCTCGAGGTGACCGCTGCGTCCGGCGTGGGCCGCCAGGATCAGGTCGCCGGCGGGCGCCAGGGCGCCGACGAGCCCCGGGGTCGGCTTCGACGTCCACACCAGGTTGCCGCTGGCGATGGAGACCGCGACCACCGTCCCGTCGTCGAGTCCGGCGTAGACGGTGTCCGAGGCGACCAGCGCCGACGAGCGGATCGAGTTCGCGTCGAACAGGTAGTCCCACACCCGGGCCCCGTCTGAGGCGCGGAGGTCGTACAGGTGCCCTCCGGCCGTGAGGGCGAACACGCTCCCGCCGGCCACGGCGGGAGCCGATCCGGGGGTGAACGTGGTCGACACCGCCCGGGACCAGAGCACGTCGCCGGACGACGCATCGAAGGCGCGCACGGTGCTGTCGCCCATCCCGACGTAGACCACGCCCCCGGTGGCCGACGGCGAGGACGAGCCAATGACGCCGCGCGTCTGCGCGAACGACCACGCCTCCTTGCCGGTGTCGGCGTGCCATCCGTAGACCGTGCTCGCGGCGCTGTGGCCGCTCTCCGCGACGCCGAAGACCATGCCGCCGGACGCCGCGAGCGGGCCGACGACCAGCCCATCGGTCTCCGCCTCCCACACCTGCCCTCCGCCGGCCTCGTCGATCGCGTAGACGATCCCGCCGTCGGTGCCGACGAAGACCCGGCCGTCGGCGATGGTCGGCCCGCCACGCGAGACGCGCGGGAGGCTGAACGCCCACAGCAGGCTCCGGTCGGTCAGGGACACGGCGGCGACGTCTGCGGTGCCGCCGGCGGTGCCGCTGAGGCCGCCCTCCGTGTAGACCAGCATGCCGCCGTTCGTGGACGGGTCGACTGCCACGGGCGCCACCGGGCCGGGGAGGCGCGGGAGCGACCAGAGCCGCCGCCCGGTGGCCGCGTCCACTGCGACGACCTCGGCCTGGGTCTCGAAGATGGCCGCCCCACCGACGACCGCCGGCGACGACGTCGCCGGAGACTTCGTCGGATACGCCCAGGCGACCGCCAGGGGGGGCGATGGGGCCCCAGGCGCGGTCCCCGTCCGCTCGGGGCTGCCCTGGAACGCGGTCCAGTCCCTGGATTGCGCGAGAGCGGCGGACCCCGGGCCGGCGCCCAGCACGAACGCCGCGCAGAGCGCGATCGCCGGCCACAGGCGGACGGAGGGGGATGTGCGGGACTCGGGTCGGCGACGCAAGGCCCGCACATTGTATGGGCCGTGCGCCGGCCATCGTCCGTCGGTTGGTTCACGGGCCCGAGGCCGCTCAGGCCGGGGTGCCGGGCAAGGGGCCCAGATGGATCAGCGGGCTGAAGTCGAGCGGCACCAGCAGGAGCATGGGGTCGATGTAGGCGCCGCCGAACCGCGCGCCGAAGTGCAGGTGT
This sequence comes from uncultured Actinomycetota bacterium, assembly GCA_963770955.1. Lineage (GTDB taxonomy): Bacteria > Actinomycetota > UBA4738 > UBA4738 > UBA4738 > DASPTB01. Next base: position 521,773 of record CAVYRK010000002.1, on the reverse strand, counting down.
GGGATCGGCGCTCCGGGATGGCCGAGCCCCGACGCCGCGATGACCTGTCCCCGGGTCACGAGGTCTCCCTTGGCCACGACGGTCGACGACAGGTAGCCGTAGGACGTGCGCACGCCGTCGGGGTGATCGATCGAGACCCACAGCGCGCCCGCGACCGATCCCGCGAACGCGACCACGCCCGGCGCGGACGCCTTGACTGCCGTGCCGACCGGCGCCGCGATGTCGATGCCCCGATGACCCCTGCCGTAGGGCGAGCCGGGCGCGCGGTAGCCGTTGATGATGCGGCCGATCAACGGCCACGAGTACGTGTGATAGGCGGGATCGAATGGGTTCGCGCCCGATGACCACCGGGCCGCGGGCGGCGCGAGCCGGGCGGCCGCGAGCGATGGCGCGGACGACGCGGCGGCCGTGACACGGGGAACGGACAGCAGCGCGGCCAGGACGATCCCGACCAGGATGGTTCTCCGGGACGGCATGTGCACTTCCTTTCCGGCCACCGCCCGGAGGTCAGCGAACGCGAACGCTACCCCACGCGGCCGGAACGTGCCATGACGCAGCGCACACTTCGGCAAGAAATCGGGGAATCGGGCCCGGCCCGGTGCGGAACCGACCGCCGGGGCGGACGAGCTAGTCGTCTTCCGAGGTGTCGGTGAGACGGATCCGCAGCTGGCCGACGGCCTTCGTGTGGATCTGGCAGACCCGGGACTCGGTGACACCGAGGACGTCGCCGATCTCGGACAGGGTCAGGCCCTCGAAGTAGTAGAGGGTGACGACGATCTTCTCGCGGTCGGACAGCTGATTGATCGCCGCGGACAGCATGGCGCGCATCTCGTCGCCCTCGAGTCCCTCGATCAGGTCGCCGTGCGCGACGTCGGTCAGCGTGTCCATCAGGGAGATGGTCTCGCCGCGATCGGAGCCGACGGAGACGGGCTCGTCCAGTGCCAGGATCGACACCGACGAGATCTGCGTCACGATGTCGTGCAGCTCGCCGAGGCTGATGCCGAGGTGCTCGGCGATCTCGCGGTCGGTCGGCGCGCGCTTCAGCCGCGACTCGACCTCCGCGTACGCCTTCTCGAACTCGCGGTGCTTGAAGCGCACCGACCGCGGGACCCAGTCGAGCGAGCGGAGCTCGTCGATGATCGCGCCGCGGATACGTGGGATCGCGTACGTCTCGAACTTGATGCCGCGATCGAGCTCGAACTTCTCCAGCGCGTCGATGAGACCGAACATGCCGTAGGACACCAGGTCGGCCTGCTCCACGCTCGCCGGTAGGCCGGTGGCGACACGGCTCGCGACGTACTTGACGAGCGGCGCGTAGTGAAGGATCAGCAACTCGCGCGCCTCGCCCGAACCAGTGCTCTTGAAGTTCGCCCAGATACCTGAGGAGCTCTTCCGGTACGCCCGCCGGCGGAGTCCCCGGCACAGGTGTCCGCCGGCCCGCTCCGTCGGCGCGCCCGCGGCCCTTGCTCGCCGCCAGGCCCGTCCGCGGCTTGGTCGCGACCGCGCTGGTGCTCTTCCGGGAGACGGTCTTCTTCGCCGGCTGCTTCCGGTCGGCGAGGCCCGTGCTGGAGCGCGACGCGTTGGAGGCGGTCGCCTTCTCCTTGGTCTTGGGGGAGGATTGTCTGGGCATGGGCTCAGGCTCGGGGGTGACTGGAGCGGTACGCATCGAACAGCCTACGCCTTGAGACATGCGTGTAGCGCTGCGTTGTCGCCAGGGAGCTGTGGCCCAGCAACTCCTGCACCACACGGATCTCGGCCCCACCCTCCAGGAGGTGCGTGGCGAAGGAATGGCGCAGCGTGTGGGGTGACAGGCGGCGCCCGTCCAGGTCGCCCTGCCGGTAGCGCTGGAGCAGGGCGCGCACGTCGCGGGGGCCGAGCCGCTTGCGGCGTCTGTTGAAGAACAGGGCCGGATCCTCTCCCTCTCGTGGCGCCATGGGGCGCCGGCCGGTATCCAAATAGTGCTTCAGGGCCTCGGCGGCGAAGTCGCCGACGGGGACCTGGCGCTCCTTGCCGCCCTTCCCGAGCACACGCACTCTCTGCACATCGACCTCGATGTCCCCGGTGTTGAGTCCACAGAGCTCAGCAACTCGCAATCCGCATCCGTACAGCAGTTCGAGGACGGCCCGGTCGCGGAGGGCCAGGGGGTCCGAACCGGCCGGGGCGGACGCGAGCTCCTCGGCCTCGGACCGGCTGAGGACGGCCGGGAGGCGGTTCACCGGCTTCGGCGAGCCGAGCAGAGCGGCGGGGTTGCCGGGGACCAGCCCGCGTCCCGACGCCCAGGCGTAGAAGGTGCGGACGGCGGCCGCCCGGCGCGCGATCGTGCTCCGCGCATAGCCCAGCGTGGTCAGGTTGGCGAGCCATCGCCGCAGGTCGGCATGGGTAGCCTCCCCCAGCGCGTTCCCGGCCCTGCCGAGGAATTCGGCCAGCGATCGCACGTCCCGTCCGTAGGCCCGGACGGTGTGCTCGGACAGGCGGCGGCCCAGCAGCAGGTGGTCTTCGAATGCGCGGACCACGGCATCGTCCTCGGTGGACGTGCCGCGACCGGGGTCTTCCTGGGAGCGCGTGGGGGAACCTCCCGTGTGGGCCGATCCAGACCGACGGTAGGACTTCTAGCACACCCCCGGCTCAGGATCAGGGAGGTCGGGCCGGCCCCAGCGGGCGCTCGTAGCGCCCCCCACGGGCGCGGACGAGCCCGCGCATCTCGAGGACGGTCATTGCGGCCATCACCCGCGGAAGCTCCATGCCTGCCCGGTCGGCGAGCAGCTCCGCGGTGGAGGGCGCCAGCAGGTGAACGAGCACGGACCGCTGGTCCTCCGTCAGCCCCGGGAGCGCCGCGACTGCAGCCTCCCACTCCCCCGGCGCGGCGTCGGGCGCGGGGAGCGCGATGCCCAGGTCCTCGAGCAGGTCCTCGGCGCCGCGGATCATCCCGGCGCCGTCGCGGATCAGCTTGAGGGGAACGTGCGACAGCTCGCTCGTCACCGGACCGGGCACCGCGTACACATCCAGCCCGAGGTCGATCGCGTGATCGGCGGTGATCATGGAGCCGCTGCCGGCTGCGCCCTCGACGATGACGACGGCTCGAGCGAGCGCGGCGACGATGCGGTTCCGCGCCGGGAATCGGAACGGCTCGGCCCGCGTGCCCGGCGGATATTCGCTCACCACAGCGCCACCGTCCGCGATGCGATCGATGAGCGGCGCGTTCGCGCGCGGGTACGCGACGTCGATCCCGGAGCCGAGCACCGCGACCGTGGCGCCGCCCACCGCCAGCGCGCCCCGGTGCGCGCACGTATCGATGCCGCGCGCGGCGCCGCTCACCACGCAGACACCCGTGCCGCCCAGCCGGCGGCCGATCTCCATCGCGACCTCGCACCCGTCCGGCGACGCGTTCCGCGCGCCGACCACGGACACACGGTCCGGCATGGAGCGAAGGTCCGCGCCGCGCACGAACACCGCGGCGGGCGGATCGGCCAGGTGGCAGAGCGTCGGCGCGTACTCGGCGTCGCCCGTCGCGACGAAGCGCGCCCCGGACGCTTCGGCCGCAGCGATGACGGCCGCGCCGTCGACTTCGCGGGCACGCTCGCGGTCGCGTTCGCTGGCGCCGTGTCCGCGCCGGACGGCCGCCAGCACGGCCTCGGCCGTGCCATGACGGTCCGCCAGGTCGAGGAGCTTGCGGGGCGTCACCGAGGACAGGCCGAGCAGCACTGCCACGGCGGCGCGGTTGGCGTCTCCGCTCGCGAACCGGTTCGGGAACTCCGTCGGCCGGGGGCGTTCCTCGATGCTCATCCGCCGATCGCGGCCGGACGATCCTCGACGTCGGCGCCGGTCGGCACGCGGTAGCCCAGGGCCTCTGACATGTGCTCGGTCTGCACGCGCTCGTCGCCCGCGATGTCGGCGATCGTCCGCGCGACCCGGATCGCGCGGTCGAAGCCGCGGCCCGACAGCGCAAGGCTGTCGACGGCGGCCGCGAGCAGGTCGGTCGCACCGTCCGTGAGGTGCGCGCGCCGGCGAGCCATCGCGCCCGGCATCTGCGCGTTGCACGTCCATCGCGTCCTCGCCAATCGCGCGCGCTGCCGTGCGCGCGCCGCCTCGACGCGCTCGCGCACGGCTTCCGACCGCTCCCCCGTCTCGCCGCCCATCAGCTCGGCTCGCGTCAGACGCGGAACGAACAGCTGGATGTCGATGCGGTCGAGCAGTGGACCGGACAGGCGCTGGCGGTACTGCATGATCCGGTTCGGCAGACACGTGCACCGCCGTCGCCGGTCACCTTCGAACCCGCACGGGCACGGGTTGGAGGCGGCGACGAGCGTGAATCGCGCGGGGAACTCGACCACGCCGCTGCTGCGCGCGATCACCACGTGACCGTCCTCGAGCGGCTGGCGCAACCCCTCCACGGCGTCGCGCCGGAACTCCGTGAGCTCGTCGAGGAACAACACGCCGTGCGTCGCGAGCGAAACCTCACCAGGGCGCGCCAGGCCGGTGCCGCCCCCCAACAGGGCCGCCGGTGACACGGTGTGGTGCGGCATGCGGAACGGCCTGGCCGCCACCAGGCCGCCCTGCAGAACGCCGGCCACCGAGTGCAGGCGCGTCACCTCCAGCGCCTCCCGGCGGGTCATGGCCGGCAGGATCGTCGGCAGCCTGCGCGCGAGCATCGTCTTGCCCGCGCCGGGCGGCCCGACCAGCAGGGCGTTGTGTCCGCCGGCCGCGGCGATCTCCAGCGCGCGCCTCGCGACCGCCTGCCCGCGGACCTCCACCAGGTCGACACGATCCCGATCGGAGGCGGCCTCGGTACCGGCCGCGGCCGGCGCGGCGGCAGCCGCCTCGTCGTCCGGCTGCCAGGACCCGCGGAGATATCCGACCGCCGCGGACAGGGACGGAGCGGCCACGACACGGAGCCCCTCCACCAGCTCGGCCTCCTCGCGGTTCGCAAGCGGCACGACGACGCCCTCGAGCCCGGCCTCGGCGGCGGCCATCGCCACCGCCAGCACACCCGGGGTCGCGATCAGCTCGCCCTTCAGCGACAGCTCGCCGCAGAACGCCAGCCGATCCAGGCGGTCGACGGGCACCTGGGCGGAGGCCGCGAGCACGCCCAGGGCCAGGGGCAGGTCGAACCCGGAGCCCTCCTTCCGCACGTTCGCCGGCGCCAGGTTCACGACCACGCGGCGGAGCGGCCACGTCAGGCCGCACGATTCAACCGCCGGCCGAACGCGCTCGCGCGCGTCCTGCACGCCGGCGCCGGGCAGACCGGTGACGACGAGCGCCGGCAGGCCGCGCCCCACGTGGGCCTCGACCGACACGACACGTCCGCGGATGCCGAGCACCGCGACCGAGAACACGCGTCCGTACACAGCGCCGCACGGTAGCGGCACCCACCGACGCGCGAGTCAGAACGCGTCTTCGAACACGTGCACCGCGGCACCGTCGCGTCCGACCGTCACGCTCGCGACGTCGAATCGAACGTCGCGGTCGGCGCCGGCGAGCGCCCCGGACGCCGAGGCCAGGAACGCCTGCGCGAGCCGGCGCAGCTTCTCCTGCTTGCGCGCCGTCACGGACTCGAACGGCCCGCCGAGCGACGAACCGCGACGGGTCTTCACCTCGCAGACGACCACGACCGAGCCGCGGGCCACGACCAGGTCGATCTCGCCCAGCCGGCACCGCCAGTTGCGCGCAACCAACCGGTAGCCGGTGCGCAGGTACCGATCCAGGGCGGCGTCTTCACCGCGCCGCCCGACAGACCATCGCGCATCCTCGACGCCCACGCGGGGATCATGCAGACACTCGCCGACGCTCGCGCATTTGACGGGGCGAAGCTTCTGGAGCAGCCTATTCAGGCGATTTGCACAAGGAAAGGCTCACGTGATCTCTGGGTGGATGCTCCGGAGCGGTGCCGTCGTCGTGCTTGTCCTGGGGTCGACGCTCTTGACCGCCAACCCCTCCATCGCAAAACCGGCGATCTTCGTGCACCCGCACAGATGGTCGCCCAACTCAACTGTGAAGATCCAAGGGTCAGGGCTTCCACATCGGGCCGTGCCCGACCGTGTTCGTCCACTTCACGGACTCGGCCGGGACGCGCACGCTGCTTTGGAAGCAACCCCCGGGCCGTAACGGCAGGATCCGCCTCCTGGGACTGATCCCGGGTGACGCGGCCCAGGGCGCCGGGTTCATCCGGGCCAACCAATGGGTCTACGCGCAAGGCGCCTGTCATCTGGGCGGCCCGTCGGCCAGGGTGCGGTTCATCGTCACGCCCTGACGGCTCGGGTCAGCTCATCGCGTCGTCGGGGCGGATGTCCTTCTGCGCGAGCTCCTCGACGTTGACGTCGCCCGTCGTCACGACGCGCACCTTGCTCACGAACCGAGCTGGGCGGTACATGTCCCAGACCCACGCGTCGGAGAGCTCGACTTCGAACCACGGCCCGCCTGGGCCGTCGTGCGGCTGCACGTCGACGTTGTTCGCCAGGTAGAAACGGCGTTCCGTCTCCACCACGTACGCGAACATGGGCAGGACGTCGCGGTACTCCTGCCACAGTCGGAGCTCCATGTCGTCTTCGTATCGTTCGATGTCCTCGTCGCTCACGTTTCCATCACCTCGTCCGCCTCCGGCCCGCCGTTCATATCGGGCCGGCCGTACTTGGCCACGTACTCCTCGTGCTGCATCCGGTACATGATCATTCCCTTGAACGACATTCGATGGATCACCGACGGCCCGTAGCGCGCGATCGCGGCGCGGTGCGTCGGGGTGCCGTACCCCTTGTGCCGGTCGAAGCCGTACTGCGGGAACCGCCGGTGGTAGCGGTTCATCGCCCGGTCGCGGCTGACCTTCGCCATGACCGACGCCGCCGCGACCGACGCGCACGTCGCGTCACCTTTCTTCACGGCGAGCTGCGGCATGGAGAGCGTCCGCAGCCGGAAGCCGTCCGCAAGCACGAAGTCGGGACGCACGTCCAGCGCCAGCACCACCTGCCGGAGCAGCCACACGTTCGTCTTGTGCAGCCCTCTCCGGTCGATGCGCGTCGGGTACGCGCGGCGGACGGCCCAGGCGATGGCGTCGCGGTCGATCCGCTCGAACCACTCGTCGCGCTGCTGCGGGGTCAGCTCCTTCGAATCGCGGAGGCCGTCGCAGTCGAATCCCTCGGGCAGGATGACCGCGCCGGCCACGAGCGGTCCGGCCAGGGCTCCCCTGCCGGCCTCGTCGACGCCGGCGACCAGCGAGAAGCCCTGCTCGTGGAGCAGTCGCTCGTTGTGGTCGATCGTGCGGTCCGGTTCGTCCACCACCGGTTCCCTCCCCGAGCCCGCGAGAGGCCCTAGGGGGAACTGTACTTCGGCGTCGACAACCAGTGGATCCGAGAGGGCGGCCAGATGATCACGAACGCCCTTCCCACCACCTTGCTGATGGGGATGTACCCGAGGCTCGTCCGCGAGTCGCTCGAGTTGGTCCGGTTGTCGCCCATGACGAACAGCTCGTCCTTCGGCACCGTCCAGGTCTGGCCCGGACAGCAGCTGACGTCCTCGATCGGACTGAGGTACGGCTCGGGTGCGAGGATCTTCCCGTTCACGTACACGCGGCCCCGGCGGATCTCGATGGAGTCGCCGGGGAGCCCGATCACGCGCTTGATGAAGTCCTTGTCGGGGCTGGTCGTCAGCCCGAGGCCGTCGGTCACCCAGTGGACGAACCCAGACGCCACCCCGCGGTGCTCCGGCGGCGCGTTCGGATCCTGGAACACGATGACGTCGCCGCGGCCCGGCGGGTGGAAGCGGTAGGTGAGCTTGTTCACCAGGACGCGGTCGCCGACCTGGAGCGTCGGGACCATCGACTCGGAGGGGATGAAGAACGCCTGGATCAGGAACGACTTGATGAGCAGGGCGAGGATGAACGCGATCAGCAGCAGGGCCGGCAGCTCCCGCAGGAAGGCCAGCGGCCCCCCGCGCTTCGGCGCGTCCCGCCGTCCGGCGCGGCCGGCGATCGGCTCGGTGGAGGCGTCCTCGTCCGGCGGTGTCTCGGCGGCGGCGACGGCGCCGTCCCCGCTCACGGGAGCTGCGGGATCCTGGTTGCTCAGCGGCTCGAGGGTCGTTCCGGGTCGCCGGCTGCTCCTCGGGTTGGCTCGGCGAATCGACGGCCATCCGGAGCTAGTCCTGCTCGTCATCGGGCTCGGCGTCGGCCTCCCGCGCGCCGTTCCCGGCCGCCGCGGCGGGTGACGGCTCGCGCAGCTCGCGGATGCGCGCGCGCTTCCCGCGACGCTCCCGCAGGTAGTACAGCTTGGCCCGGCGCACGCGGCCCCGTGACAGCACCTCGATCTTCGCGATCGTGGGCGAGTGCAGGGGGAACGTCCGCTCCACGCCGACCCCGAAGGAGATCTTGCGCACCGTGAAGGACTCGCGGAGCCCGCCGCCGCGGCGGCGGATCGCGATCCCCTGGAACATCTGGATGCGCTCGCGGCCGGCCTCGGCCACGCGGACGTGGACGCGCAATGTGTCGCCCGGCCGGAAATCCGGCAGGTCGTCTCGGAGGCGCGGCGTTTCGATGAGGTCGGTCGTGTTCATTCGAATAGCGATCCCACGAATAGCGGTCCCGGCGAACAGCGGGGGGAAGAACTGGCGCGGCCGCCAATGATAGCACCGAGGAGTGGACGGGCCGGGGTCTTCCCGGGGCGCGGTCTCAGCCCTCGGGCGGCGCCGGTGGCCCGTCCGAAGGCTGCCCGGGGCGGCGGAGCGCCAGGTCGGGCCGGTTGCGGCGGGTCTTCTCGCTCGGCGGCCTCCCGGCGCCACGCTTCGATGGCCGCGTGGTCGCCGGACAGCAGCACCTCCGGCACTTCCATGCCGCGGAACTCGCGGGGCCGCGTGTAGTGCGGGTGATCGAGCAGGCCGGCGACCTCGAACGACTCGCCGGCCGAGCGACTCGGCATTGCCGATCACCCCCGGCACCAGCCGCGACACCGCCTCCAGCACCACGAGGGCCGGCACCTCGCCGCCCGACAGCACGTAGTCGCCGATCGAGATCTCCTCGGCGCCGAGGCCGTCGACCACGCGCTCGTCGACCCCCTCGTATCGGCCGCAAATCATCACGAGCCACGGCTCCAGCGCCAGCTCGCGAACGAGCGCCTGGTCGAGCCGCCGCCCCGCCGGCGACAGCAGCAGCTGCCGCCGTTCGCCCGCGCCGAGTGACTCGACGGCGTCGAAGATCGGGCTCGGCCGTCATCACCATTCCCGGCCCGCCGCCGTACGCGGTGTCGTCCACCTTCCGGTGCGGATCGGTGGCATGGTCGCGGATGTCGTGCACGCGGACGTCGAGCAGCCCGGCCTCGATCGCCTTGCCCAGCAGGCTCTGCCGCAGCGGACTCTCGAACAGGTCGGGGAAGATCGTCAGGAGGTCGACACGCACGGCTCGGAGGCTACCAGCGGCCGCGTCGCCGGCGCCTATGTCTCGCCGGCCTCCGGCACGGTCAGGCCGGGAACCTCGCGCACGACGATCAGCCCAGCGCGCCACGTCCACCGACACCACCACGTCGCGGAGCGCGGGGATCAGCGACTCACCGTCCTCGCCGCGGGTGACCCACACGTCGTTGGCCTGCGTCCGGACGATCTCCGCGACCCGTCCGAGCGAGCGGCCGGAGTCCAGACGCACCTCCGCGCCGAGGATCTGGTGCGGCCAGAACTCCCCGTCGGGAAGCGCCGGCGAGGAGTTCGCCGGGACGAACAGGTAGGCGCCGGCGAGCGCCTCGGCGGCGGTCCGGTCGGGGATCTCCTCGAAGCGAACAAGCACCCGATCGCGATGCGGACGCGAGCCGGCCACCGTGAGCGGCCGGCTGCCGTCCTCGCCGACGAAGACGCGGGAGCCCTCCTCGAACCGCTCCGGGACATCCGTCAGCGACAGGATCGCGACCTCGCCGTGGATGCCGTGCGCGCGGGTCGCGCGCCCCACCGCCACCCAGGGGATGGCGGGCCCTGCGGAACTCACCCCGCGATCTCGACCATGACGTGCGTGCCGGAGCGGATCGCGGCGGCCCGCACGACGGAGCGGATGGCTCGTGCGGTCCGTCCGCCCTTGCCGATCACCTTGCCGACGTCGTCGGCGGCAACCGTCAGGTGCAGGATCGAGCCGCGATCGTCCGCCTCTTCCTCGACGCGGACGGCGTCGGGCTCATCGACCACCTGACGGGCCACGAACTCCAGGACCTCACGAGGCGAGGCCACGGCGGTCCGCTACCCCTCGCCGCCCTCGGCGGGAGCTTCCTCGGGCTCGGCCGGCGCGGCCTCCTCTGTGGCCGGTGTCTCCTCGGCCTCGACGGCCGGAACTTCCTCGACGGCAGCTTCCGCCGGAGCCTCCTCGGCAGCTTCCGCGGGGGCCTCCTCGGCGGCAGCCTCGACCGGCGCCTCCTCGGCGGGAGCCTCGGCGGGGGCGGTGGCGGCGGTGCCGCGGCGGCAGCGGCGGCCTGCTTCGCCGCCTCGGCGTCCTTTGCGGCCTTGTCCCAACGCTCAGACGTCCGCTTGCCCGGCTTCGGCTCGGCCTCGACCAGCTTGGCGGCCGTCTTCGGGCTGGCGGCCTCGAACTGGGCCCACACGCCGGCGACCTTCAGCAGATGCTGGACCTGCAGGGTGGGCTGGGCTCCGACCGACAGCCAGTGCAGGGCGCGGTCGGCATCGATCTCGACCAGCGACGGGTCGTCCATCGGCTGGTAGCGGCCGATCGCCTCGATGAACCGACCGTCGCGCGGGCTGCGGGAGTCGGCCACGACCACCCGGTAGAACGGCCGCTTCGTGGCCCCGAGCCGCCTCAATCTGATCTTGACCATGCCATCCTCCAGGGTCGCAGCGCAGCCGCGACCCGCAATGTTCTCACGGGGAACCGGTAGAGCCTACGAGAGTCCGGGCACGTTCGGCATCCCGGGCAGGCCCTTCGCGCCGGGCATCTTCATGCCCTTCGGCATCTTCATGCCCTTCGGAAGCTTCCGGCCGGCCTTGCCGCCGGGGCCGCCCATCATGCCCATCATCGACTTCATCATGCGCTTGGCCTGGGCGAACTCCTTCAGCAGCGCGTTCACCTGCTGCGTGGTGGTGCCCGAGCCCCGCGCGATCCGCAGGCGGCGGCTGCCGTTGATGACCTGCGGCTGGACGCGCTCCTGCGGCGTCATCGAGGAGATGATCGCCTCGGCGCGGCTCAGCTCCCGCTCGTCGACCTGGAGGTCCTTCAGCTGCGGTCCGCCGCCCGGGCATCCCGGGCATCATCGCCAGCAGGTCCTGGAGCGGGCCGAGCTTCTTCACCTCCCGCATCTGCGTCAGGAAGTCGTCCAGCGTGAACCGCGCCTCGGCCATCTTCTCCGCGGCCTCGCGCGCCTTGTCCTGGTCGAGCTCCTTCTCGGCCTTCTCGATGAGCGTCAGGACGTCGCCCATGCCGAGAATGCGCGAGGCCATCCGGTCCGGATAGAAGGGCTCGAGGTCCTGCACGCGCTCGCCGGTGCCGGCGAAGTAGATGGGCCGCCCGGTCTCGAACGTGATCGACAGCGCCGCGCCGCCGCGGGCGTCGCCGTCGACCTTCGTCAGGATGAAGCCGGTCAGGTCGACGTCCTTCATGAACGCGCGTGCCTGCACGACGGCGTCCTGACCGGTCATCGCGTCGCACGCCATCAGGACGTGGTGCGGCCGCGTCGCGTCGCGGATCTGCCTGGCCTGCTTCATCATCTCGGGGTCCACGTGCAGGCGGCCGGCCGTGTCGATGATGACCACGTTCCTGCCCTCGCGGCTCGCCTGCTTCACGGCGCTCTTCGCGACCTTCACCGGGTCGCGGCCGTCGGACACCACCGGGACCCCGATCTCGCCGCCCAGGGTGAACAGCTGCTCGACGGCGGCCGGCCGCTGGAGGTCGGCCGCGACCAGCAGCGGGTGGCGGCCCTTCTCCTTCAGGTGCAGCGCGAGCTTCGCGCGAGTGGGTCGTCTTCCCCGAGCCCTGGACGCCGGCCATCATGATCACGACCGGGTTCACCCCGGGCAGGGTGAACGGCGTGTACTCGCCGCCCAGCGTCGTCTGCAGCTCGTCTCGGACGATCTTCACGACCTGCTGCGCGGGAGTCAGCGACCGCATCACCTCGTCGGACAGCGCGCGCGCCCGGACGCGGCCCAGGAAGTCGTCGACGACGTCCAGGGCGACGTCGCCATCGAGCAGCGCCGACCGGATGTCGTCGAGCGCCACCTCCACCTGCTTGGGATGCAGGCGACCCCGCTGGCGGAGCTTGCGGAAGACGGTGTCGAAGCGGCCGGTGAGTGCGTCGAACATGTTGCTCCAGGCTACGACACGCCGCGCGGACGGGCGCTCAGGGGATGGTGGTCAGCATGTTCGCCAGGGCGAGGACCATCAGGATCAGCGTGAGGATCGCGGCCCCCGCGACGGTCAGGGCGCCGATGACCCCCAGGCCGAGCAGCGGCGCGCGCCACCTGCTGAGGAATCCCGGCCGCTCCCCCCGGTCCATGCGCGGCACTGTAGCCTCCCTCGCCGGATCGGGGGAGGCCCGGGTCGGGATACGATCCGCCCGTGGACGTCACCTTGAGAAGCATCGTCATCGACTGCTCGAATCCGCAGTCGCTCGCGCCCTTCTGGATGGCGGTGACCGGCTACCGGGAGAAGTACGGGGACGAGGAATGGGTCCAGTTGGAGGACCCTGCCGGTCGCTCGGTGGACATCGCCTTTCAGCGGGTCCCCGAGCCGAAAGCCGGCAAGAACCGGCTGCACCTCGACCTGACCGTCGCCGACGAGGAGACCGCCGCGGCCCGGATCGAGGAGCTGGGCGGGACGCGGCTGTGGGCGTCCACCGACCCGGACGACGTCTTCATCACGCTGGCGGACCCGGAGGGAAACGAGTTCTGCGTTGTGCGCGACTCATGATGTGATCGTGGACGCGCGAGCCCGTCGATACGCCAGGTGATGCGACCACTCGCGTCCGCAGCGTTGTTCGTCCTGCTGATCGCGGCGTCGTGCTCGAGCCAACCCGAGGCCACACGCCCGACCGGGCCCTCGCCGACCGCATCGCCCACTGCGGCGCCGAGCCCGGTCCCTTCGCCGCCGCCGTCGCCCGCCCCGGTGCGATGGCGCGTCACGGTCCGCCGCCTCCCGCCGGCCGTGCGTGACGGCATGGTCACGGCGGGGGCGTGGCGTGAGGGATGCCCGGTTCCGCTCGGCGACCTCCGGCTGGTGACGCTCTCCTACCGAGGATTCGACGGTGAGGGACACGTGGGCCGATTGGTCGTGAACCGGGACGCCGCGCCGGCGGTCACGTCCGCCATGCACGCGCTCTGGAAGGCGCGGTTCCCGATCCGGCGGATGGTGCCCGTCGAGGCGTTCGGCGCGAGCGACGAGCGTTCCATGGAGGCGGACAACACCTCCGCGTTCAACTGCCGGCCCGTCGAGGGGACGCGAGGTGTGGTCGCAGCACGCCCTCGGCCGCGCGATCGACATCAACCCTCTTGAGAACCCGGAGGTGAACGGCGCCGTCGTCCTGCCGAGGACCGCGCGGGCGTTCGCCGACCGCTCCCGCCACCGGAAGGGCATGATCCTCCCCGGCGACATCGTGGTGCGCGCGTTCGCGGCCGTCGGGTGGGGCTGGGGCGGCAACTGGCACTCGCTCAAGGACTGGCAGCACTTCTCCGCGAACGGCCTCTGACCGGCCCCGAGATCGAGCGGGCTACGACACCAGGCCGCGGGCGAACGCCACCGGGTCGAACGGCGCCAGGTCGTTCGCTCCCTCGCCGGTGCCGACGAGCACGACCGGCAAGCCGAGCTCGGTCCGCACCGCCAGCACGATGCCGCCGCGCGCCGTCCCGTCGAGCTTCGTGAGCACGACGCCGGAGACCTCCACGGCTTCCGTGAACGACTCGGCCTGACGGATGCCGTTCTGGCCCGTCGTCGCGTCCACCACCAGGAGCACCTCGTCGGGTGGGCGACCGGCCGCCTTCTCGATGACGCGCCGCACCTTCTTCAGCTCCTCCATCAGCGGGGTGCGCGTGTGCAGACGTCCCGCCGTGTCCACGATCAGCACGTCCACGTGGCGCGCCTCGGCGGCCTTCACGGCGTCGAACGCGACCGCGCCGGGATCGGCGCCGCGCTCCTGCGACACCACCGTCGCGCCGGTGCGCCCCGCCCATACCTCCAGCTGCTCTCCGGCGGCGGCGCGGAAGGTGTCGCTCGCGGCCATCCCCACGGAACGCCCCTCCGATTGCAGCCGCGCCGCGATCTTGCCGATCGTCGTCGTCTTGCCGGTGCCGTTGACCCCGACGACCATCACGATGCAGGGACTGCCGCCCGGCCCGGCGGGAACCTGCCACGGCTCGTCACCGGCGAACGCGCCGGCGATCTCCTCGACCACCAGGTCGGCGGGATCCATGGGGGGCTTGTAGCGCTCCCGGACGCGGGCGACGACGTCGGCCGCGGCGCGCGGCCCGACGTCGGCTCGGATGAGCGCCTCCTCGAGGCCCTTCCACGTGTCTTCCGTCGCGCCGCCGCCGGGGAACAGCGCGCGGATCCGGGCGGCGAGCCCCGCCGGCGCGGGTGCCTTCTCCGCCGGGGGTGGCGCGGCCGTCTTCGGCGGCGCCGGGCGCGCGTCCTCCGCAGGGGGCGCCTTGGTCCCGCGTCCGCGGGCGAGGAAGAGTCCCACCGCCACGAACGCGAGCAGGACGAGGATGAAGACGAGCAGCTCGATCACGGCAGCGTCAGGCTCCGGAGCCGCCGGCGGGCGCCGGCTCGGCCACGATCACTGGCTCGTCGGCCCGCGTGGCAGGCTCCGGATCGTCCGTCGCCAGCCTCTGCGCGACGACCTTGGTGGTCCCGTCCTTCGACATGGACATACCGTAAAGCACGTCCGCGAGCTCCATCGTGCGCTTCTGGTGCGTCACGATGATCACCTGCGACTGCTCCGACAGCTGCTGGAGCGCCTCCAGGAACCGCACCAGGTTGACGTCGTCGAGCGCCGGCTCCACCTCGTCCATCAGATAGAACGGGCTGGGCCGGGCCTTGAAGATCGCGAACAGGAAGGCGATGGCCGCCATGGACCGCTCGCCGCCCGAGAGCAGCGACAGGCGCTTCACCCGCTTGCGGCCCGGGCGAGCCTCGATCTCGATCCCCGTGCCCAGCAGGTCCGCCGGATCCTCCAGGAGCAGGCGCCCCTCCCCGCCGGGAAACAGCGTCCCGAACAGCTCGGAGAACTCCCGCGACACGTCTTCGAACGCCGCCGAGAACAGCTCGATCATCTGGCGGTCGACCTCGCGGATGACCTCGTTGAGGTCGCGGCGCGCGGCCTTCACGTCGTCGAGCTCGCGCGTCATGAACTGGAAGCGCTCGCGGAGCGAACCCAACTCATCGGCCGCCAGCAGGTTGACGCGGCCGACCATCTCGAGCCGGCGCGCGACCAGGTCGGCGCGGCGCTGCAGCGACTCGACGGTGGCGTCCTCGTCGAGCGCCCGAACGGCTTCCTCCGGTTCCGTCCGGTGGCCCTCCCGCAGCAGGCGCTCCGCCTCGACGATCCGCCGCTCCAGGTCGAGGCGTCCGCGCTCCTCGTCCTCGTGTGACTCGCGGATGCGCTCGGCCTCCGCGGCCTGCTCGCGCCAGGCGCGGTTCGTCTCCGCGTGGCGGTCTCGAGACTCGCGGGCCGCGTTCACCGCGGCGTGATGCCGCTCCGCCCACTCGGCCAGCTCGGAGTCGGCGGGGCCCAGTCGATCCTCGCGCGACGCGCGCTCTGCCTCGAGCGTGGTGAGCGCGGCGCGCAACGCGAGCGGGTCCTCCTCCTTCAGCGCATCCACCTCGCGCCGCATGCGCGCCACCGCGGCCTCCAGCCGGGAACGCTCGCGACGGAGCGACTCCGTCTCGACCCGGAGGTGGATGGGCGGCTCGGGGCGCGGGGGCAGGGCGGGCGCCTCGGCGCCCTCGGGCTCATCGGCCAGCTCGGAGCGCGCGCGCGACGCGGTGCTCAGCAACGTGCGCAGGCGCTCGCCGACCAATTCCTTCTCCTTGGCGAGCGACGCGATCTCGGCCTTGATCTCGGCCGCCTCTTCCGCCGCCGCGGTGATGCCGTCGTCGATCTGCTCGAGGCGCCCCCGAACCATCTCGAGCCGGCCGTTGACCTGCACCAGCTCAGCGCGGAGCTCGCGCAACCGGCGGCGCACGTCGCCCAGCTCACGCTCCAGCGCAGCCGACTCGCGGACCAGCTTCTCGACGCGCGCTTCGTGCCGCGCCGGCGTCCGTACGAACGTCGCGCCGACCACCACACCGTCGCGCGTGACGAACTGCGCGTGCGGGTGCTTCGCCTGGGCGTCCGCCGCCTCGGCCGTGTCGTGCACCAGGTAGCAGTCGGCCAGCAGCGTGCCGGCCAGGCCGCGCACGCGCCGGTCGGGCTTCACCAGGTCGAGCAGGCACGTCCGTCCGGGGACGGAGAAGTGCGCCGATCCGCCATCGGCGACCGCCAGCAGCACGCCGCCGCCACGGTCCTCCGCCGCCTCCGCCACCGCCTCCGCGTGCGATCCGTACACGACCGCGTCGGCGAACGGACCGAGCGCCGCGAGCACCGCTCGCCGCAGGTCCTCGGGGGCGCCGATCAGGTCCCGCAGCAGCCCGAGCGGCCGGGCGCCCCGCGCGCGCGCGAACGCCGCGCCGGGCGACTCCTTCGCCTCTTCGATGCGCGCGTCCACCGCCTCCTGCCGGGCGACGAGCGACTGCTGGGTTGCCTCCAGCTCCGCGGCCCGCCGTGGCGAGCTCCTGCCGGCGTGCGTCGAGCGCCCGCAGCTCTTCGCCCAGCGGCGTGCCCTCGGCGTCGAGCCGCTCGATCTGCACCGCCCGGTTCTCCGCGCGGAGCTCGGCCGCCTCCATGCGGACGGCGACGTCCTGCAACGTCTCGGCCAGGTGCTGCTGTTCGGCCTGCTGCATCGACAGCGTCCTGCGAAGGGCGTCGGCCTGCGCCAGGCGGGCGGCGCGCTCGCCCTCGGCCCGCCGGCGCTCGTCCTCCGCGTCGCGCCGCGCCTGGTCGAGCCGGCGGTACTCCTCCTCGGCCGTCTCCAGCGCCGCGTCGCGCTCCGCCAGTGAGGTGGCCGCCTCGGTCAGCGCGACCTCCGACCGCTGCGAGCTCGTCCTGGAGCGTGAACAGCCGGCCCGCGTCGTTCGACGCCGTCGCCAGGCGCTCGCGCGCCTGCGCCTCGTCGCGGATCGCCTCGCGCAGCTCCGCCTCCGCCACCGACTTCCGCGCGACGGCGGACGTGTGCTCCGCCTCGGCGTGGCGTTCCGCCGCCTCACGCTCGGCGAGCATCTTCTCCAGGTCCTCGATCTCGCCGCCCAGCCGGTCGAGCCGCTCGCGCGCCGCCGCCTGCTGCGCCTCGGCCTCGGCCCACGATGGCCGGCGGCGGTCGCGGTCGCGGTACAGCTCGCGCAGCCGCACGGCCGCGAGCCCGGCCGCCAGCGCCCCGGCCTCCTTCGTCAGCTCGTCGTGCTTCTCCGCCAGCTCGGCCTGCTTCTCGAGCGGCTTCAGCTGGCGGCGGAGCTCGGCGACGACGTCGTTCAGCCGAAGCACGTCCTGTTCGACACCGGCCAGCTTCCGCTCGGCCCGCTCGCGGCGGCGGCGGTGCTTGGCGATGCCGGCCGCCTCCTCGATGTACTGCCGGCGGTCCTCCGGGCCGCGACTGGAGGATCTCGTCCAGCCGGCCCTGGCCGACGATCGCGTGCAACGCCCGGCCGATGCCCGCGTCCGACAGGACCTCCTGGATGTCCAGCAGCCGGCACGGGCCGGCCGCCCAGCCGGTACTCGCTCTCTCCCGATCGGAAGATGGTCCGGCTGATCTCGATCTCGGCCGCCGGGACGTGGATCAGGCCGGCGGAGTTGTCGATGACCAGCTTCACCTCGGCCATCCCGAGCTGCGGCCGGGCCGGGCTCCCCGCGAAGATCACGTCGGTCATCTGGTTCGCCGCGGAGGGTCCGGGGCCCCTGCTCGCCGAGCACCCACGAGATGGCGTCGACCACGTTGGACTTGCCCGAGCCGTTCGGGCCCACCACGACGGCGACGCCCGGAGTGAACTCGAGGACGGTCTTGTCCGCGAAGGATTTGAATCCACGAAGGGTCAACTGGCGCAAGAACACTTCGGGACCGCATGTTACCGGTGCAATCGGGGCGCCGACGGCCCTTCGGAGGGTCAAAATCCCACGCATGTGATTCGACCTGCGGATTCGCGGGCGAAAATCCCCCACCGCAGGAGCCCGTTGCCCCCCACCCGGGGAGTGCTCAGCGCGCGATCAGGAAGCCCGTCTCGCCGGTTGGCTCCTCTTCGACGACCTCCACCCGGGACACCGTCGCCCACCTCGGCCCCGTGCGGCACCAGTCCACCATGGCCTCGACGTCGCCGGGCGGGCCCTCGAAGGCCGCCTCGACGCGCCCGTCGGACAGGTTCCGCACCCACCCGAGCCAGTCCGCGCCGGGCCGCTTCCTCACGGGTCGACCACCGGAAGCCGACCCCCTGGACGTCGCCCGACACCAGGACCCGCACGCGCTTCACGGCCGGATGGGGCTCAGCTCTGGCACTGCGGGCAGTAGTAGCTGCCCCGGCCCGAGATCTTCACGACCTCGATCGGGGTCCGGCACCGGCGGCACGGCAGCCCCCTGCGCCCGTACACCTTGAGCTCCGCCGCGAACTCGCCCGGCTTCCCGTACAGGTCGACGTACGCCTCGTCCTCCAGCGTCGTCCCGCGGAACCGGATCGCCTCCTGCACCACCTCGCGCAGCGCGCGGTAGAGACGGCGGACCTCCTGCGACGAGAGCGTGTCCGACATCCGGTCCCACCGCAGCCCTGCCGCGAACAGCACCTCGTCGGAGTAGATGTTGCCGAGGCCGGAGATGAACTTCTGGTCCATCAGCAGCGGCTTCAGCTTGGTCGCGCGGCGCGCCAGCTCGGCGGAGAACTGCTGCCACGTGAACGTGTCCTCCAGCGGGTCGATCGCGATGTGATCGAGCTCCCTCACCTTGCCGAGCTCGTCCACGCCGGTCACGAACATCTCGCCGAACGTGCGCGGGTCGACGAAGCGGAGATCGCCGCCCTGCATGAACTCGAGCACGACGTGCGTGTGCGGCGGGAGCGCCTGGCGCTTGTTCCCGCGCAGCAACTGCCCCGTCATGCCGAAGTGCACGACGAGCACGTCCCCGCCGTCGAGGTACATGAGGACGTACTTTCCCTTGCGGTCGACCCTGGCGATCTTCTTGCCCGCCAAGCGATCCGAGAACTCCTTGCGTCGCGCGTGCCTGCGGATGACCCGCATGGCGTTGCGCTGCGGGCGCACGTCGGCCTCACGGATCCGACGACCGACGACGTCCTTTTCCAGGTCTCGCCTGACGACTTCGACCTCGGGCAGCTCCACGAGCCCGTCTCCTCCCCCCCGACCAGCGGTGGTCATCGCGGCTCGCCGTCGGAGTCGGGGACGGGGTCCCGCTCCTCCAGCAGCCGGGCGTACGCCTGGCGGGCCGCCCGTTGCTCCGCTTCCTTCTTCGATCGCCCCGTGCCCATGCCGAACTCACGCCCGGCCAGGAACACGGTGGCGGTGAACTCCTTCTGATGGTCCGGCCCCCGCTCGCGCACGCGGTACTCGGGGAGGCGCCCGAGATCCTGCGCCGACAGTTCCTGGAGGCTCGTCTTGTAGTCCCGGTCGCCCTCCCCGCGCGCGTATGCCGACATGCGCGGCCAGAACAGGCGGTCGATCAGCCGGAACGCCGCCTGCAGGCCCTGGTCGATGTAGATGGCGCCCAGCACCGCCTCCAGCGCGTCGGCCAGGATGCTGGCCTTCTCGCGGCCGCCGGACATCACCTCGCCCTTGCCCAGCAGCACCTGTTCGCCGAGGCCGAACCCCCGTGCGACGTCGGCGAGCGTCGTCATGTTGACGGTGGCGGCGCGGAGCTTCGCCAGCTGTCCCTCCGACAGGTCGGGGAACGCTCGGTAGGCGATGTCGGTCACGACGATGCCGAGCACCGCGTCGCCGAGGAACTCGAGGCGCTCGTTCGTCATGCTCTGCGGCAGTTCGTTCTCGAACGCGTAGGAACGGTGGGTGAGCGCGTGGCGCAGGAGCCCTGCGTCCTTGAAGCGGACCTTCAGGGCCTTTTCCAGCGGAGTGGCCTTGCGCGGCACCCGCGGCCCCTCTACTCGACCTCGACGGCCTGCCGGCCGCGGTAGTACCCGCAGTTCGCGCACACGCGGTGCGGGAGCTTCGGCTGCCGGCACTGCGGGCACTCGCTGTAGGTCGGCGGAGACGCCTTCCAGTTGGCCGCCCGCGAGCGGCTCTTGGCCTTCGTCGTGCGTCGCTTTGGCGTTGCCATGTCATTCTCCTCCGTCGTCAGCCCTCGTCGGGAAAATCGATGCGGGACAGCACGTCCCAGCGCTCGTCGCGCTCCGGCTCGCACCGGCACTCGTCCAGGTTTCGGTCGCCCCCGCACCTCGGGCACAGCCCCTTGCAGTCGGGCCGGCACAGCGGGGAGAACGGCATCGACAACACGACCGCGTCGCGGAGCATCGGCTCGATGTCGATCACGCCGGTCGACGGCAGCAGGTAGTCCTCGTCGGGCTCCGCGCGCTCGGGTTCGACGAACAGCTCGCTCACCGTCGACCTCGAAGCCGTGCCCGACCGGACGAAGGCAGCGGGCGCAGGACAGGTCCATCTCGCCCGAGACCGAACCGGACGCCAGGATGCCCTCGACCACGCTCTCCAGCAGCAGGTCCGCGCGCACCGGGCGGTCGGCGGGAACGGCCGCCAGCTCGATGGCCATGCCACCCTCGATCGGCTCGTCCACCCGCAGTTCGCGCGAGGACCCCGGCCGGCCGACCAGGTCGCGGACGTCGACCTCCACGGCCACCGTCACGCCTCCTCCTCGCCGTCGAACATCGGGGTGCTGTCGGCGCCGAGCTCCTCCTCGGCCACCGTTCCGCCCCGAAGACGCTCGCGCCCCCGCTGCGCCTGCGCGATCGAGCGCTCCAGCGCGGCGGCGGTCTTCTCCAGCGCGATCTCGAACTGCGCCAGCTTGTGGTCGACGTAGTCGTCGGCCTCGAGGCGCATCTCGCGGGAGCGCTGGTCCGCGTCCGCCAGGACGCGCTCGGACTCCTCCTTGGCCGCCCGGACGACCTCCTGCTCGGACACGAGGCGGTCCCGCTCCGCGCGCCCGCGTTCGACGAGGGCCTCCGCGTCGCGGCGCGCCTTGTCCAGGAGCTCCTCGCGGTCCTTCACGACCCACCGGGCCTGCTTGATCTCCTCGGGAAGCTCCGCTCGGGCGGCCTCGATGATCTCGAGGACCTCCTCGCGCCCGACGATCGCGCTCGTGGACAGCGGCACGGAGCGCGCCTCGCGCACCATGTTCTCCAGCTGCTGGAGCCGGCCGACGATGTCGCCCATGGCTCAGTCGCCCCCGAGGAGCTTCTCGCGCAGGCGGAGGTGGACGTTCTCCGGGACCATGCCCGGGACGTCGCCCCCGTGTCGCACGATCTCCTTGATCAGCGACGACGACAGGAACGACCACTGCGGGCTGGTCGGGACGAAGAACGTCTCGATGCCGGTCATCTGATGATTCATCTGCGCCATCTGCAACTCGTAGTCGAAGTCCGTCACGGCCCGAAGGCCCTTCACGATCACCCGGATGCCCGCGCTGCTTCGCGAAGTCCACGAGGAGCCCGGAGAAGCTGGTCACCTCGACGCCGTCCACGTCCTGCAGGGCCTCCTTGAGCATGGAGGTCCGCTCCTCGAGGGAGAACAGCGGCGTCTTGCCGGTGTTCTCCAGGACCGCGACCACCACCTGGTCGAAGACCGCGGCGGCCCTGCGGATGATGTCTGGATGGCCGTTGGTGACCGGATCGAACGTTCCCGGACACATGGCCGCAAGGCCCATCTCGCGCGCCTCCTGGGGGTGTCCGCTCAAGCCCTGTAGACGAGGACGGCGGCGTCGCCGTACGAAAGCCGCCGATCGGACCGCCAGTCTACCGGAATCACAGGCGTGGAATTCTTGATCTCCCTGGTGAGGACGATGAGACCGCCCTCGGCGACGGTCTGCCGGCCGGCCAGATCGGCCAGCACCGCCTCCAGGCGCGCTGCCGGCGACCGCGTAGGGCGGGTCCAGGAAGACCAGGTCGAAGGCCCCCAGGCCCGAGTGGATCGCGCGCAGGACGTCACTCCGCAGGACCTCTGCCCGATCCGACAGCTTCGCCCGGCCGAGATTCTCCCGGATGGTCCGGACCGCCTCCTTCGAGGAGTCCACGAACACCGCCCGCACGGCCCCGCGCGAGAGCGCCTCGATGCCGACCGCTCCCGTGCCGGCGTACAGATCGAGGACCGCTGCCCCGCCCACCACCGCGCCGAGCGAGGAGAACAGGCCCTCGCGGGCCCGGTCGGCCAGCGGGCGGGTTCCGTCGGGCACCGGAGCGAGCCGGATGCCGCGCGCCGACCCCGCGATGATCCTCATGCCCGGCGCCGTCGATCAGCTGTGGAACAGCCAGTCGAGCGCCTCCCCCGAGAAGTTGTCGTGGAGCAGCGACACCAGCTCGGGGTGGCCGGCCAGCTCCTCGTCCGCGTCGATCACGGCGAAGGCACGGGTCCGTGCCCGCTTCACCAGCGCGGCGTCGTCGGCCAGCCGCGCGAGCTTCAGGTCGGGCATGCCCGACTGCTGCACGTCGAACAGCGTCCCCTCGCCTCGCAGCCGGAGGTCCTCGTCGGCCAGCTCGAACCCGTCGGTCGTCCGAACCATCGCGTCGAGGCGTGGACGCGCCTCGCGGCTGTCGTTCTCGCTGTCGTCGAACAGGATGCAGTAGGACCGGTGCTCGCCCCGGCCGATGCGCCCGCGCAGCTGGTGGAGCTGCGCGAGGCCGAACCGCTCCGCGTTCTCGACGAGCATCACGGTCGCGTTCGGCACGTCGACGCCGACCTCGATCACCGTCGTCGCGATGAGGACGTCGGCCTCGCCCGCTCGGAACGCGTCCATGCGCGCCTCCTTCTCGGCGGGGCGCATCCGTCCGTGCAGCAAGCGCGATGCGCAGCTCGGGGAACACCTGCGTCGCAAGTCGATCCGCCTCCTTCTCGGCGGCCTTCACCTCGGCACGGTTCGCCTCGTCGATCGCCGCGCACACGACGAACACCTGACGCCCGCCGGCGACCTCCTCCCGCACCAGGCGGTACGCGTCCTTCCGTTGCTCGACGGTTCGCGCGACGAAGGTCTCGATCGGCTGCCGGCCGGCGGGCAGCTCGTCGAGGACGGACACGTCGAGGTCGCCGTAGTACGTGAGCGCGAGCGTCCGCGGGATCGGCGTCGCCGTCATGATCAGGACGTCGGGGGCGGCCCCTTCTCCTTCAGCAGCAGCCGCTGGTGCACGCCGAACCGGTGCTGCTCGTCGATCACGGCCAGCGAGAGGTCGGCGAACTCCACGCCCTCCTGCACCAGTGCGTGCGTCCCGACCACGAGGTCGACCTCGCCGTCGCGGATGCCCTCCAGCACCTGCTTCCGGTCGTTGCCGGTGACCGAGCCGGTCAGGAGTGCGAACGTGAGGGCCGGCGTGTGTTCGGTCGGCTCGTCCGCCGCGGACGCCGGTGAAGAGGCTCGCCTGGTCCTCGGGAACCTTCTTCGCGGTGCGGCGGCTCGCCGCTCCGTCCAGGACGTTCCGGGCGCCGAGTGGGGCGAGCAGCGCCTGCGCGCTCCGGAGGTGCTGGGCGGCGAGCACCTCGGTCGGAGCCATGATCGTGGCCTGGTGGCCCGACTGCACGGCGACCATCGCGGCGTACAGCGCGACCACCGTCTTGCCCGACCCGACGTCGCCCTGCAGCAGCCGGTGCATCGGGTGTCGGCCGGCCATGTCGTGCTCGATCTCCTTCGCGGCCCGCGCCTGCGCCTCGGTCATCTCGAAGGGCAGCTCGCGAACGAACTCGCCCGCGAGCGCGCCGTTCACGTCGTGCTCGACGCCGACCGCGTGCCGCTCGAGGCGGCGCTTGCGGAACGCCACGCCCAGCTCGAGCGCGAACAGCTCGTCGAACTTCAGCCGGTCGATCGCGGCGCCCTGTTGGCGGCGGTCGGTCGGGAAGTGGATCCAGCGCAGCGCGGAGTCCTCGTCCACCAGGTCCTCGCCGGCCAGGACGTCGACCGGCATCGGATCGTCGATGGGCCCCAGCTGCTGCAGCGCGCGGTAGACGAGCTCGCGGATCGTGCGCGGCGTGATGCCCTCGGTCGCGCGATGCACGGGGATGATGCGGCCGGTGTGGACCGTGTCGGCGTCGCCGCCGCGGAGGATCTCGACCTCCTGCTGTTGGAGCTGCACGTTCCCCCGGTACATGCCGACCCGGCCGGATACCGCCACCTCCTGGCCCTTTTCGAATTGGTTGGCGAGCCACGGCTGGTTGAAGAACGGCAGGTCGAGCTTCCCGGTTCCGTCGTCGACGGTGACCGTCACCATCTGCTGCCGGTTCCGCGTCCAGCGCTGGCGCGTGCTGTGGACGGTGGCGATGACGGTCACCCACTGGCCGATCGAGATCCGCCGCGTGTCGGCCTCCGATCCGGCGACGGCAAGCGTGGGTTGCGTCGCCCTCACCGTCCGCACGGCGCGGATCGGGACGGTGTTCGAGCGGTCGATGTATCGCCTCGGGTAGTGGCGGAGGAGCTGGCCGACGGTCTCGATGCCGAACTGCTCGGCGAGCACCTGGCTCGCGGGGCGGCCGGTCTTGCGCCCCATCTTGCGATTCGCGACGCGGGCGTCGATGTCGGCGACGGGACTGTCGAGCGAGAGCTTGGCCGATGTCATTCCAGCCCAACCTGATAGGCGGGATCTCGCCGGCCCCCGCGGAGGGTCTCGACGCGGAGATCAGGGAAGCGGCGGGTCACCGCCGCGGTGGCCGCCGCGAGCAGTTCATCGGCGACCTCGGCGCCGGCGACGACGGTGAGCACCTCGGCATCCTGCGCGCCCGCGACGAGGTCGGCAACGGCGTCCGCGACCGCATCAGGCGTTCCGTCGGCGGATCCTGGCCTGGCGTCGACCTCGGCGGTGCGGCATCGCTTGGCGGCGGCCCCCATGGCGACGACGTTGACAATCGGGGCGGCGCCCGGATGGAACTCGGCCGCCGCCGAGATCGCCGCCGGCAGGCTGGACACGACGACGAAGGCCAGTTCCACGAGCCGTGGGTCGGCCGCGAGGAGGTCTGCGTGTGACGCCTCGACGAGCCCCACGGCGGAGCGTGCCGGCGTCGAGACGAGGACTTCACCGATCCGTTCGACCGTGCGCTCGTCATCGCCGGCGGGCTCCACGATGATGGCGCCAAGCGAACGGATGGCGTCGGCGACACCCGACGGTTCGAGGACCGCGATCAGCGCGCAGGCGGTCGCGCCCGGCAGCCCGCTGGACGACGCGCCGGCCTGCACGCCGCGCGCCCCGTGCCCGAGGCAGTCGGCGACCTGTTCCTCGAGCGAGGTGGTGGCCGCCTCGCGGATCGTCCCAGCCGCGGCGGCGCCGGCGAGCACCTCATCGGGCCGGTCGGTGTGGATGTGCACGCGATACAGGGCGTCGCCACCGACGATGGCGAGCGAGTCGCCCATAGTTGCGAGCGCGCCGCGAAGCTCGCCGACGTCGCCCGAGGGGTTCTCGAGAAGGAATTCGACCTCGTACGCGAACGTGAGCGGCTGCGGCTCGTGGCCACCGGCAGTGTGTCCAATGGGCCCGGATCGGTCCAGCGGGCTCGGTGAGATCACCGCCGGTCACGGCCGCGTGGAGCGCGTCGAGCAGGAGAACCGTTCCCTTGCCGCCCGCGTCCACGACGCCGGCGGCACGAAGCTCCGGCAGCAGGGATCGGGTCCGCCCGAGCGCCTCGCGGGCGCCTGCGAGCGCGGCGGCGAGGACGTCGCCCGCATCGGCAGTGGCGTCGTTCGTTGCCGCGCCGGGCCCGATCGCGTCCTCCGCGGCGGCAGCCGCGCCGTCGAGGACCGTGAGAATGGTCCCCTCTTTCGGCTCGGCGACCGCCCGGCGCGCCGCGGTCGCGGCTTCCTGCAGCGCCCGCTCGGTCGCCGCTCCGTCCGCGCCGGTGCTCGGCACCGCGGCGCAGAGTCCCCGGAGCACCTGGGACAGGATGACGCCGGAGTTGCCGCGTGCGCCTGTGCAGGGCCGCATGGGCGATCGTCTCAGCCACTCCGCCGATGTCGCGCGCAGCGTCCTCCGACAGCGCGTTGACGACCGCTCGTTGCGTATGGACGAGGTTCGTGCCGGTGTCGCCGTCGGGCACCGGGAAGACGTTCAGCGAGTCGATCTCGTCGCGAAACGTCTCCAGGGCCTGCGCGTACAGCGCCATGGCCCGGACGAGCGCAGGGGCGTCGAGCATCCGTGTCACCGAAGCCGCAGGTTAGCATCGGCTCAGGACCTGACCCGGGGCGGGCGGGTTGTTCGCCGGGCAATCCCTGCAGTCGCATGCGACGATGGATCGATGCGTCGATCCGCGTGGGTTCGTGTGGTGATCGCCCTGGTGGTTGCCGGAGTGCTGGCCGGAGTGGTGTTCGTGGTCGTCGGCGGTGGCTCGTCCGGCGGGACCAACCCGGTCGCCCTGCCGTCGAGTCCAACGGCGCTGCCCACCTTCACCAATGACCAGTTCAAGGGGGTGCTCGCCGACCTCACGGGAAAGGTCGTCGTCGTGAACATCTGGGCCTCGTGGTGCGGTCCGTGCATGGCCGAGGCACCGGGACTCGCTCAGCTCGCGAAGCAGTACGGAGACAAGGTGCAGTTCATCGGGGTCGACATCGACGACCAGACGGCGCCGGCCCGGGCGTTCATCCAGAAGTACGGGTGGACGTATCCGAGCGTCGCCGACCCCAAGAGCGAGATCAAGCGCGGCTACGGGCTCCTCGGACAGCCGGACACGATGGTGTACGACGGCGCCGGAAAACGCATCTGGACGGGCGCCGGAGTGGTCGATACCGCCGACCTCCAGTCGCAGATCGACAAGGCGCTGGCGTCGGCGCCGGCGTCGTGACAGGACCGGCCGTCCGGAAGTCGGGCTCCGAGTGCCCGCATGCCTGACCAGGCCAAACGGAAGCCCCTGCTACCATCTTCGGGTCATGGCAGCCGTTTGCGACGTCTGTGGTCGTGGGCCCGGGTTCGGACACCGGGTCTCCCACTCGCACAAGCTCTCGAACCGCCGCTGGAACCCCAACATCCAGCGGGTCCGGGCGCTGGTGAGCGGCACGCCCAAGCGCCTGAACGTCTGTACACGGTGCCTCAAGGCCGGACGGGTGGTTCGCGCCGGCTAGGAACAACACGGGGGGACGAGATGGCCACGGTCGCCGTCTCCATCAAGGACTTCACGTCGGGCACGCTCCCTCGCATCTGCGTCAAGACCGGAACGCGGGCCGTCGCGAACCCCGACATCACCGCGAATCGCGACATCGGGTGGACCTGGGTCCTGCTCCTCTTCGGCATCCTTCCCTTCTTCATCGGGCGTTCTCGAGCCACCGCGTGAAGGGCCATGTCCCCATGTGCCGCCGGGCGCTTCGGCGTGCTCGCCTCTTCGACCTGGTCGCCGCCTGCGCCTTCGTCCTCGGCCTGGTGTTCGCCGCGGCGGGTGCCGCCCTGCACCAGCCCTGGCTCACATGGTCCGGCGCCGCGATCTTCGGCCTCTCCGTGCTCACGACGATCTTCGGCACGTGGGTTGTGTGGCCCTGGGCGGTGCTGGATGACGAGGGGTCGGTCATCCTGTCGTTCGTCCACCCCGACTTCGCCGCGGCGGTCCTCTCCGGGACGCAGCGGGACCGCAGCCGACGCGCGTCTAGTTCCCCCGCGCGTTCCAGCCCGGGTCGACAGGGCCGATCCCTCCGCCGATCGACAGCGAGTGCCGGATGGCCTCGGTGACGAACGCCTTCCCCGATCGAACGGCGCTCAGCAGCTGGTCCCCCCGCGCCAGGTGCGCGGCGATCGCCGCCGACAGCACGCAGCCCGTGCCGTGGGTGTTCGGTGTGTCGATCCGCTCGCCCTCGATCCACTCCTCGCGATCGCCGTCCGCGAAGTAGTCCGCGGCCGCGTCGCCGGCCAGGTGGCCACCCTTCACCAGCACGGCTCCGGCACCCAACGCCAGGATCTCGTCGGCGGCCTTGCGCATCTCGTCCCGGGACGACACCGAGAATCCCACCAGGCCGCCCGCCTCCGGGAGATTCGGCGTCACCAGCGTCGCCAGCGGGACGATTCGGGTCCGCAGCGCCTCCACCGCGTCCTCCCGCAGCAGCGCGTGCCCGTGCTTGGACAGGAACACCGGGTCGACCACCACGTTCGGGACCCCGCCCCGCTCCACCGCGTCGGCGACGGCGCCCACGATCTCGGCATTCGACAGCATGCCCGTCTTCGCCGCGTCCACCCCGATGTCATCCGCCACCGCGCGGACCTGCGCCGCGACGATGTCGGCGGGCACGTCGGCGACGCCCATCACGCCCTGCGTGTTCTGGACCGTGATCGACGTGATCGCGCTCGTTCCCCAGACCCCGAGCGCTGCGAACGTCTTCAGGTCCGCCTGGATGCCCGCTCCGCCGCCGGAATCCGACCCCGCGATGGTGAGCGCACGAGCGACACCACGGGACGGAGCGCCGGCGCCATCGGACGACGCATCGCCCTCAGCGGGCAAGGTGGTCCCAGCCATGCGGTTCGAGCGGCCGCTCCGTCCCATCGGCGCGCCGCGCGACCAGCGAACCGCCCTCACGAATCTCTCCGATGTCGGTGAGCGGCGTTCCGTACCGTTCCTCGATCTCGGCGGCCGCCTCCTTCACCACCTCGGCCGGGAGCGTGGCCAGCAACTCGAAATCCTCGCCGCCCTCCAGCGCGAGCTGCAGCGGCTCCACCGGCAGCACCCGCTCCAACTCGCGCAACGCGCGCGCCACCGGGATGTGCGACAGCACCACCGCGCCGCCGACCCCGCTCGCGCGGCACAGCCGCGCGAGATCCAGCGTCAGCCCGTCCGAGACGTCGATCATCGCCGTGGCGCCCGCCCGCGCGAGCGTCCTGCCCTCACCCAGGCGCGGCGTCGGGCGCTCGAGCGACGCCACCAGCTCCCGCACCCAGGGAGCGCCCACCGTTCGCGCCACCGACCTGGACGGCGCGCGCTGCAACCGCAGCGCCCCCGCGGCCGCTCCGAACGCGCCCGTGACGACGATCCGGTCGCCGGGCTTCGCGCCCGAACGGGGCACGGCCCCCGACGCCGGTACCTCGCCGGTCAGCGACACCGACACCACCACCTGCCCCGCCCGGGAGATGTCGCCTCCAACGATCGCCAGCGCGAACTCCTCGGCAGCCTCGCGCATCCCCGACGCCAGCTCGACCGCCCACGCGGTGTCGACGTCTTCGGGGATGCCCAGCGCCACCAGGGCGTACCGGGGGCTGCCGCCCATGGCGGCGACGTCGCTCACGTTCACGGCGATCGCGCGGTACCCGAGGTCCCGCGGAGCGATGCCCGGGCGAACGAAGTCGACATCCTCGACGAGCATGTCCACCGTCAGCACGTCCAGGTGGCGCCCCGGCTCCACCAGGGCGGCATCGTCTCCCGGCCCGAGCCGGACTCCGGGAGCCCCCCCGGACAGCACGCGCCGAATGGCCTCGATCAGGGCGTCTTCGCCGGTCACCATGGCGTCCATGGTAGCCATCAAGTGGCGCGGAGCGCTCCCGTCGCCCCTCCTCGACCGCTCCGTATGAACGGACCCCTCAATGTCTGCCAACCCGTCCGACGGTCGCCACCAGCCACGTCCTAGAATTGCTCCCCCCCAGAACAAACCGAGCGGGCATGCCCGCGTGAGGAGATACATGAACGCCAAGGAGATCCACGACAATCCCTCCGCCGACCAGCTTCGGGCCTTCACCGAGGAGATGCCGAACTGCCGCCTCACGGAGTTCGACAACGTGAACGTGCAGACCCGGGTCGTCTCCCGGTCCACCGGCTCCACCTACGTCGTGACCGAAGACCCGTCCGCCACCAGCCAGAAGGCCATGTCGCGCGAGGAGTTCGAGCGCATCTCGAAGATGCAGGACGACTTCATCGCCCAGCAGGAGATGGTGGTGATCGACGGCTACATCGGCAACGACCCGGGCTTCCGAACGAAGGCACGCCTCAGCATCGAGCGAGCGAACGCGAACATCGCCGGCATGCAGCAGCGCCTCTACTTCGACCGCACCGACGGCGCGGATCCCGAGGTGCAGGTCATCTACACGCCGAACCTCTCCGCGCCCGGCTACCCGGACGACCGGTGCATCGCGGTCGACCTGGAGCGGGGCCTCACGCGCGTCATCGGCTCGGACTACTTCGGGGAGTCCAAGAAGGGCGGGCTGCGCATGTGGAACACCATCGTCTACGACCGGGGCGGGCTCGCGCTGCACGCCGGCTGCAAGTCGATCCCGGTGAACGGCGGGGAGAAGGTGTTCCTCATCATCGGCCTCTCGGGAACCGGCAAGACCACGACGACGTTCACGACGCAGAACGACTCGCTCCCGGTGCAGGACGACTTCATCGCGCTCATGCCCGGCGGCACGGTGTACGGGTCGGAGAACGGCTGCTTCGCCAAGACGTTCTCGCTCGACCCCGACTTCGAGCCCAACATCTTCAACGCGGTGGTCAAGCCCTCCTCCTATCTCGAGAACGTCTACCAGGACGACGGCGGGAAGGTGAACTTCCACGAGGCGTCGTACACGCAGAACGGCCGCGCGGTGTTCGGCATGGCCGACCTCGGACGGTTCGAGGACGCGCGCAACCTCCCCAGCGTCGACTGCATGTTGATCCTCAACCGGAACGAGAACATCATCCCCGCCGTCGCCCGTCTCACGCAGGCGCAGGCGGCCGCCTACTTCATGCTCGGCGAGACCACGGGCACGTCCGCCGGCGGGGCCGCCGAGGAGGGCAAGTTCCTGCGCGTCCCGGGGACCAACCCGTTCTTCCCGCTCCCACACGGGCTGCAGGGCAACCGATTCCTCGAGCTGCTCGACACGCACCCGATGGAGGTCTACCTCATGAACACGGGCTCCATCGGCGGCAAGGAGGGGGACGAGGGCGCGAAGAAGGTGAAGATCCCGCACTCGTCCGCTGTCGTGAAGAGCATCGCCGAGCAGACGATCACGTGGACCCGCGACGACGACTTCGGGTACGAGGTCGCCGAGCACGTTCCGGGCATCGACGATCCCGAACTGCTGCAGCCGCACCGCCTGTACGAGCGGCTGGGACGGCTGGACCGGTACGCCGCCATCGTGGAGCGCCTGAAGAACGAGCGCGCCGACGCCCTGGCCCAGTACCCGCACCTGACCGAGGAGATCTCGGCCGCGGTCGGCTAGCTCTTCCTCGGCCGTAGAGTGAGCCCATGCGCCTGTTCCTCACGGGCGGGACGGGGTTCATCGGTGGCCGGGTCGCCCAGTACCTCCGGCCGCGAGGCGACGACGTGGTCGCACTCGTCCGATCGGAGGCCGGCGCGGCGAAGCTCCGCGCACTCGGCTGCACCCTCACCGAAGGGAGCCTGACCTCGGTCGACGGCCTGGCGCGGGCCATGGACGGATGCGACGGAGTGCTGCACGTCGCCGGCTCGTACCGGGTCGGCATCCCGGCGTCGGAGCGCCCCGCCATGTACGAGGCCAACGTGACCGGGACCGAGCGGGTGCTCGACGCCGCCGTCCACGCGGGCATCCCCCGCATCGTCTACGTCTCGACGGTCAACGTCTTCGGCAACACCCGCGGGGTGGTGGTCGACGAGACCTACCGTCGGCCCGGCGACGACTTCCTCTCCTACTACGACGAGACGAAGTACCGGGCGCACCTCGCCGCGGAGGAGCGAATCCGGGACGGCGCCCCGGTGGCGATCGCGATGCCCGGCGGCGTGTACGGGCCGGGCGACCACTCCGAGGTGGGCTCGCTCATCGAGCAGCTCAGGACCGGGAAGCTGCGAATGCGCACCTTCCCCGAGATGGGCATGAACCTGGCCCACGTCGACGACATCGCGGCCGGGATCGTCCTGGTGTTCGATCGCGGTGCGCGCGGCGGGTCCTACGTGATCGGCGGCGAGATCACGCGCCTGGGCGACCTGCTGACTCTGGTCGGGCGGCTGTCCGGCCATCGCGCGCCGCGGTTCACGATGCCGGTCTGGATGATGAAGGCCGCCGCCCCCGCCGGGCCGCTCATCGGCAAGGCCATGGGAACGGGGCCGAACCTGCGCGAGCTCATCACCGCCGGGTCGGGCGTCACATACTGGGCGACCGACGCGAAGGCGCGCAAGGAGCTCGGCTACACGGCTCGCGACCTGGAGACCGGCATGCGGGAGACGCTCGCGGCCGGCTGACCGCGAGGCGAACCCTACGGTCCCTTGCCCGACTGTACCCAGGAGCGGAACGTCGCCAGCTGCTCGTCGGGCCACGCGCCGTCGCAGGGCATGTCGCCCTCCTCGAGGCGCTCCAGGATGGCCTCGGCGTTCTCCTTGACGTCCTCGTAGCTCCACAGGTCGAAGGCGAAGCTCATGCGCTGCTGGTCCTTCTCCCGAAACAGTGGCTTGATGTCGCCCTCGTAGCCGAGCGTCTCGGCATCGCCCATCGCTCCCCCTTTCAGCCTTCGGATCGCAGGACGGCGGCCTCCCGGCTGCCGGTCAGGATCGTTCTTATCACGCGGGCGGCGCTCAGCCCACTTTCGATCGCCCCGTCGATGAACCCCGCCCACCCGTCGGCGATGTCGGCGCCGGCCAGGACCAGCCGCCCCTCCGGCCGTTGGAGCTCGGCCAGATACCTGCTGATCTGGCGCGGACGGTGCGCGGCCCACGTCCCCAGGGAGAACTCGTCTCGCGTCCAGTCGTGGGCGAACACGTCCACGACCTCCAGGCCGGGCTTCATCTCCGCGAATGCGCTCGCAACTGCCCCGTGATCCGTCGGGTCGAGCGCGTGCGCGTCGTTCCCGAACGCCACGAACAGCGTGTCGCCGTCGATCGTCGCGGCGGGGTGGACGTAGGAGAGCGGGGCGGTTGCCGGTCCCGACGCGAACTCCATCGCGCTCTCGCCCCGCACCCGCACCCAGGTCTTGAGGCCGCGCGACGCCTGTCCCTCCGCCGCTGCGGCGCGCTTGCCCTCGGACAGCCCAGGATCGAAGTCGATGCCTGCCAGCGCGTTCCAGGGCACCGCGATGACGGCGGCGGCACCGGCCACGACGTCGCCATCTCGGAGAACCGCCTCCACACCGCTTTCGTCCTGCCGGATCGCCGCCACCGGCGAGGACAGCCGCACGTCGAAGGCGCCGTCGTCGCGGATCGCCTCCATGAGCGCCCGCGTGCCGCCGACGATGCTGCTCCCCGATGCCGTCTCGATCATCAGCTCCGGGTCGTAGCCGGCCAGCGCCACCCAATGGATCGCCGAGACGATGCCCACCTCGCTCGCGTGCACACTCGACAGAGACGACCAGAACCCCTCCGCCACCTCCAGGCGCGCGGGATCCATTCCCAGGTCCATCAACCTGTCCTCGATCGAGTACCGGTCCACCTCCCCGATCTCCGCGCGCAGCGGTTCGTACGGCGACGGGAAGAGCGTGCGCGCGTCTGCGCAGATCGCTGTGGTCGCCTCGACGATGATGCCCCACTGCGTGTCCACCGTGACCGGCCGGATCGCGCCGTCCGCCACCCACGCACCCTGGCGCGCCTCGCCGGCGTCCTCGGTCCCGACGCCGTAACGGCGCAGTTCCGTGAGGACGTAGGGCTGGAGCCAGTGGACCCACGCCCCGCCCATCTCCACGGGCAGCCCCTGGTAGTCCGAGGTCCACGTCCGCCCACCGAGCCGGTCCCGGGCCTCGAGGACCACCACGTCGAGACCGGCCTTCCGAAGTTCGCGCGCCGCCGTCAGTCCCGCGAACCCGCCGCCGACGACCAGGACGTCCCGCCGGCCGCTGCCCGTCACGGCTGCTCCGTCGGCGGCTCGTGCCCGTTCATGTCCGCGTCGGACGCATGCGCGGAATCGCGGTCCCCGCCGTGGGCGAGGCCGAGGCTCGCGAGCAGCTGGATGCCGGCCAATGCGATGGGCACGAGCAAGAACCATCGCAGGTCCTGCGGCTGCTCGACCAATCCGTAGCCGAGGAAGAAGAACCCGAGCGTCAACCACCAGCCCGCGCGGCAGGTGACGTAGAGCGCGTAGAGGAGTCGATCGCGCGTGCCGGCCGGCTCGAATGGGCGGCGGAGCGTGACGACCAGCGCGCGCACGCCGACCGCGCCGCAGACGCCGGCGATCACCAGTTCGGGAACGCTCACGGAGACCCGCGCGCCTCGGCGAGCAGCCGCACGACCTGCTCGTCGCTCACCTGCGGGAAGTCGCCGAACCACTGTCCCACCGCGAAGAAATGCGCGGGCGCGATCAACGCGATGACGTCGTCGGCCTCCGCGCGCAGGCGCCGGACCCCCTCCGCCGGCGCGACCGGGACCGCCAGGACCACACGCTTCGCGTCGTGCGCGCGGGCCCATCGCAGCGCGGCGACGGCCGTTCCTCCGGTGGCGACGCCGTCGTCCACGACGACGGCGACCTTCCCGTGCAGGTCCGCTGCCCGGCGCCCGCCACGGTACGCCTCGGTGCGCCGGCGGATCTCCTCCATCTGCCGCGCGACCTCGCGGCGAAGGTACTCGTCATCGACGCCCAGCGCGGCGATCAGGCCGGCGTCGAGCACCTCGACGCCATCGGCGACCGCCCCGAGGCCGAGCTCGGGATTGCCGGGCGCGCCGACCTTTCGCGGGATGACGACGTCGAGGGGCGCCGCGAGAGCCGCGGCCACGACGGCGCCGACCTCGACGCCGCCGCGAGGAATCGCGAGCACGACCACGTCGTCGTCACTCGACAGCACCTCGCCCAGAGCGGAAGCCAGGTGCTCGCCGGCGTCGCGACGGTCGGCGAAGCCGCGCAACGGCGGCTTCGGCGGGGTCGGCGGGCGGCCCGTGGCGGCTCGAATCTCCTCCTCCGCCTCCCTCTCGAGTACCTCCTCGCGGCGATCCTGCTCGACCCGCTCGGGTGGCGGCATGGGCTTTCGCAGGCGCCGATAGGCGGCCAGCGGGTCGCCGGAATCGCGGCGGTGGGAATCTCGGGGGGGCATGTGCCGAGGATATGCGACCCGGGGCGAAGGCCGCTACGATAGCCGCTCGCCCGAGGCCCGGGGTCTCGGAAGGAGCACCCACTCGCGGAAGGAGGGGGAGGTGGACGTGGTCAACGCGTACATCCTGATCCAGACCGAGGTCGGGAAGGCCGCCCAGGTGGCCAAGGAGGTCTCAGGCATCAAGGGCGTCGCCGCAGCCGAGGACGTGACGGGTCCCTACGACGTGATCGTTCGCGCCGAAGCCCGCAACGTCGACGAGCTGGGCAAGCTCGTGGTGGCGAAGATCCAGGCCGTCGAGGGCATCACTCGGACGCTGACCTGCCCGGTCGTCCACCTCTAGCTCAGAGCCCTCTTCCCCGTTTGCGTTCCTTGTCGTGCCGTTCGACCGCCAGGTCGATCAGGCGCTCGATGAGGTCCGCGTACGGAACGCCCGACGCCTCCCACATCTTCGGGTACATCGACACGGGCGTGAACCCGGGGATCGTGTTGATCTCGTTCACGATCACCTGGTCCGGCGGCACGTAGAAGAAGTCCACGCGCGCCATCCCCGCCGCGTCCACGGCACGGAACGCGGCCACGGCCAGGCGCTGGATGCGGCCGACGATCTCGTCGGGCAGGTCGGCCGGGATCTGCAGCCGCGTGGAGTCGTCCAGGTACTTCGCACGGTAGTCGTAGAACTCGGCGGCGGCGTCCGGGAGGATCTCGCCGGGCAGGGACGCCACCGGATCGTCGTTGCCGAGCACCGCGCATTCGATCTCGCGAGCCCCTTCGACCCCCCGCTCCACGACGGCCTTCGTTCCGTACGACAGCGCGTCCTCCATCGCGGCGGGAAACTGGTCAAGCTGCTTGACTTTCGAGATCCCGACGGACGACCCGAGCGCGGCCGGCTTGACGAACACGGGAAGGCCGAGCGCTTCGGCTCGGGCCTCGACGGCCTCGCGGTCCTCCTCCCACTCGTGGTCGCGGACGACCTCGTGCGGAACGACGGGAAGGCCGGCGGCCGCGAACAGTGTCTTCTGCACCGCCTTGTCCATGCCGACGGCGGACGCCAGCACGCCGGCCCCGACGTAGGGGACGCCGGCCAGCTCGAGCATGCCCTGGATCGTGCCGTCCTCGCCGTACGGTCCGTGCAGGACGGGGAACACGACGTCCACGTCGGTGCGCGTGCCGTCGTCGGCGACGATGGCGCGTTCGCCGGGCTCGCGAGCGAGCGCGACGCCCGGGCCGCTGTCGGCCTCGACGGCGGGGAGGGCGCCCCCTGCCGCCGTCGGCGGCGCGGGCAACGCCGCGACGCGGTGCCAGCGGCCTGCCTTGTCGATGCCGACCGTGATCACCTCGAACCGCTCCGGGTCGAGCGCCTCCAGCACGGACCGGGCGGAGATGACGGAGACCTCGTGCTCGGCGGAGCGGCCGCCGAAGATCACAAGTACCCGGCGGCGCGCGGCGTCCGTCACGCGTCCTCCAGCGCGCGGAGGAAGTCGGCGACCAGGTCACCGGGGTCCTCGGCCCCGACCGCGACGCGGATGAGCCCGTCGCCGATCCCGGCCGCCTCCCGTTCGTCCGGCGACAGCTGCCGGTGGGACGTGCTGCCGGGGTGCGTCACCTCGGTCCACAGCCCGCCGAACGACGAGCCGACGATCGCGACCCGCAGCGACTTCGCCCAGCGCGACGCCGCGTCGTAGCCGTCGCGGAGCGAGAACGAGAGCATCGCGCCGTACAGGCCGCGGTCGAACAGGTTCGTCGCCAGCTCGTGGTCGGGGTGCGATGGCAGGCCGCAGTAGCCGACCTCGGAGACCTTGGGGTGGCCGTCCAGCGCCTGGGCAAGCGCCATCGCGTTCGAGCACTGGCGTTCCATGCGCAGCGGCAGCGTCTGCACGCCGCGCAGGACAAGCCACGCGTCGAAGGAGCCGGCCGTCGTTCCCTGCTCGATGGCCATGTGGCGGATGCGGTCGACCAGCTCGCGCGAGCCGGCGACCGAGCCGCCGATCACGTCGGCATGGCCGGCGATGTACTTCGAGGTCGAGTGCACGACCAGGGTCACGCCCGGGATCGTCAAGCGGGCGCAGGAGGTACGGCGACGCCACGGAGTTGTCGACGATCAAGGGCGTGCCGCGCTTCGCGCAGACCGCCGCGATGCCGCGGACGTCGGTGACGCGGAACGTCGGGTTGGCCAGGGGCTCGACACCGACGAACGCGGTGTCGTCGCGGACGGCAGCGGCGACGGCCTCGGGGGTCGGGTCGACGAACGTCGCCTCGATGCCGTAGCGCGGGAAGACCTGCGCGAGCAGCGCGAACGTTCCCCCGTAGACGGTCTTCTGGCTGACGACGTGGCCGCCGCTCTCGACCAGGGTCGTGAGGACGGTGTGCATGGCGGCCATGCCGCTGGCGAACGACCACGCGGCCTCGGCGTCGTCGAGCGACGCGAGCACGTCGTGCAGGGCGGTGTGCGTGGGGCTGCCGTAGCGGCCGTAGACGTAGCCGGGCCTGCGTTCGTTGATCAGGTCGGCGTAATGCTCGAGCGAGTCGTAGCCGTAGTGCGCGGTCAGCCAGATGGGCGGCGCGACCGGCCGCTCGGCCTCGCGTGGAACTTCGCCCGCGTGGATGGCGCGGGTCGCGAACCCCTGCTCGTCGCGCTCCGGCCGTTCGTCGTCCACATGGGCCAGCCTACCCGACTGTCGATCGGTCAATTCGGTCCCGACGCGCGCCGATAGGACGATCGATGAGCGACCGCGTTCCGACTTCCGCGGGGAGGGTCCCGCCCGTGGCTCCGCCTCCACCGCCGCCGCCGCAGCTGACGCGGTCGTCGCCGCCGATCCCGACACAGCCGGCCGTGGGGCCGCCGTTCGAGCCGCTCCTCAAGCCGTGGGTCAAGGCGTTGGCCGGTGGGACGTTCATCGGCCTGTTGGTCGGCGCAGCCCTCGGCGCCGCGATCGTGGCAGTGAAGCTCAACGTCAAGCCGGCCCCTCCCGTCTCCACCGCGCCGATCGTGGTTCCGTCCCAGTTCGAGCCCCTTCCCGATCCGGTCCCCCGGCGTCCTCGGGCCCATCGTCGCCGGCGCCCGCGGCACCTTCGACGCACAGGGCGTGACGTTCAACTATCCCGACGACTGGCAGAACATGACCCGGGTCGTCGCCGCGCATCCGCCGCACGGCACTGCGGCCTGGAGCGCCGTGCTCGGCACCGGCCAGGATCAGGTGGCGGTCGTCTCGGCGTACCGCGCTGCCGACCCCGGCAGTGACGAGGCCCGCCACAGGCAGGCCTCGCTTGCCGCGCAGGACGTCGCGGAGCAGTTGGGCGCGACGTTCGCCGGCCCGGTCAACGACGTGGGCGCTCGACCGCTGCCGACGTTCGGGTACTCGATGGTCGGCGCGTCGCGGGACGGCCGGCCGCCGTGGCGCGTCGACGCCTTCGTCCTGTTCGGACCGCACGCGCGATACGTCGTGCAATGCCAGGAGGCCGAGGCGGAATCGATGGACTTCGGCCGGGGATGCGCCCAGATCATGAGCACGTTCCGGACGACCGGACCTCCGCAAGGCGCAGCGACGCCGCTCGAGGCGGCCCGAAGCTTGTACGAGAGCGCGAAGCTCAGGCGAGCGGACCTCGCGCACCGCGTGGCGACCGACGAGGCCGCGAAGGCGCTGCCCGCGTGGGACCCTGATCTCCAGCCGCCGACGACGTGCTTCGTGTCCGACGGCGCCAGCGGACGGCTGTGCGGCCCGAGGGATCCCGCCCTGTTCTCGGTCGAGTTCGAGGTCGCGCCGATCGGCGATTCGTGGGTGGTCACGCACGTGTTCCGGTGCACGCAGTACGGTTCGGAGGTGATCTGCCGAACGTTCGGGCCATGAAGGAGCCCGAAGGCGCCTCGAAGGAGCCGGTACGGCCCACGCCCCCGGCTTCGGACGCGGCGAGCACGTCCGTCCGAACCCGATCACTTCGCCCGGGGAGCGTGATCCCGGTGGTGGTCCTCGTCGGGCTGCTGATCGTGGGTCTGGCGACGCGGCACGGTTCGTCTCGTACTGCCGCTCCTACTGCGGCGAAACCATCCCACATCGCGGATGGCGCGAGCCCCGGTCCGACGGCGGCGCCCTCGCCCACCTCGGACCTCCCCCGCGCGTTCGACGCGCACGGTGTCTCCTTCATCTACCCGAGTCGCTGGCATCGCGCCGCGCCGACCGCCGGCTTGCGACTGGTGCCCGAGGAACCCAGCTGGATCGAGGTCCTGGGGGGTCCGCCGAGCACCCGCCTGGCCGTGGCCGCCTACCAGCGTCGCGACCCCGGCACGGCGGTCGGGCGCGCCGGCATCGCGCGACGGGTCGGGAGGCGCGTGGCCGCCCTCCTCGGCTCGCCGCCCCCGTTCCGGGTCAGCCCGACAACGACGCCGGCGCCCGAGTTCGTCTACTCGATCCCGGGAGGTGCGGATGCCCCCGCCACGACGGTGAGCGGCTACGTGGTGTTCTCCGCGCGGACGCGGTACGTCGTCGGGTGTCAGGTCGTGTACTCGGCCACGACCGACACGTGCGCCGCCATCTTCGCGACCTTCCACCTCACCGGAGGGGGGCTCTCCGGCGCGACGCCCGCCGTCCGCTCCGTCGTCGCTGCCGTGTACGCGGCCTGGAGGTCGGGGCATCCGTCGGACGCCCGTTCCCTGATGATGTCGCAGGCACTCGCCGCCCTGACCGACTCACCGTGGACCGAGGGCACCCGGCCGCCGTCCTCCTGCGTCCCTTCGCAGGCGCCGGTGGGGCACGGCCTCGGTACGTTCCAGTGCCTGATCCCGAACGGGGATCGGGCGGCCAAGCTCCTCATGCTGCGGCCCGTCCGGGGACACTGGAAGGTCACCTCGGTCGGCGAATGCACCGGCAGCATCGCCTCCTTCCGGTGCGCCTTCGTCGGCGTCGTCCGCTGAGCCGGACCGGTGAGAACGCGGGGCGGGGCGCGGGTATCCTCTAGCGCGTGAGCGAGCCGCCGACGATGCGGGCGCTCCGGAAGGCGGAGGCCGGCCCCGGGGCGCGCTTGGACGAGGTTCCCGTCCCCGCAGCCCGGCCCCGGTGAGGTCCTGATCGAGGTCCAGGCCGCCTCGATCTGCGGCTCGGACCTCCACATCTACGACTGGAACCCCTGGGCGGCCGGGCGCATCCACCGGTTCCCGATGACGTTCGGACACGAGGTCGCCGGCCGGATCGCGGCCGTCGGCCCGGAGGTCCATCACCCCGACGTCGGCGCCTTCGTCGCGGCGGAGACCCACCTGTTCTGCGGCCACTGCCGCATGTGCCGCACCGGCCGCGCGCACATCTGCGAGAACCTCCGCATCCTCGGCGTCGACGTCGACGGCGCCTTCGCCGACTACGTCGTGATCCCCGCGGTGAACGCGTGGGAGGTGGACCCGCGCATCCCGCCGGAGTCGGCCTCGATCATGGAGCCGTTCGGCAACGCCGTGCACACCGTCTTCTCCGGCGGGGGCGAGGACGTCGAGCTCGCGACGGTCGTCGTCCTCGGGCTGCGGGCCGATCGGGCTGTTCGCGCTGGGCGTCGCGCGAGCCGCGGGCGCGCGCCAGGTCGTCGCCGTCGAGCCGAACGAGTACCGGCTCGACCTCGCGAAGAAGATGGGC
Source organism: uncultured Actinomycetota bacterium (assembly GCA_963770955.1). Lineage (GTDB taxonomy): Bacteria > Actinomycetota > UBA4738 > UBA4738 > UBA4738 > DASPTB01. Next base: position 481,110 of record CAVYRK010000002.1, on the reverse strand, counting down.
GCCGACGTCCTGATCGATCCGTCGCAAGGACGATCCGGTGGAGACCGTGCGGGCCGCGACCGACGGTCGCGGCGCCGAGGTCGTCCTGGAGATGTCCGGCGTCTCGACGGTCATCGACCAGGGCACGCGCATGCTCGACCACGGCGGCCGGCTCTCGCTCCTCGGCCTCCCGACCGAGCCGGTCGCGCTCGACCTCACCGACCAGGTCATCTTCAAGGAGGCGCGCCTCTTCGGCGTGACCGGCCGCGAGCTGTTCCGCACCTGGGAACAGACCACGACGCTGCTGGCAACCGGTCTCGTCGACGTGACGCCGATCCTCACGCACCGCTTCCCGCTCGACCGATGGGAGGAGGGCTTCGAGGCGGTGGCCTCCGGCCGGTCGGGCAAGGTCATCCTGCTCCCCCACGGCTGACGGAGGTTGCGCACCGACATGGCGAAGGGAAGCCTCGACTACCTGAAGGAACAGCTCGACGAGCTCGAGCGGCAGGGCCTGCTGCAGCATCCGCGGACGCTCGAGGGCGAGCAGCACGCCCGGGCGCGGTTCGACGGCAAGGACGTCATCAACCTCGCCTCGAACAACTACCTCGGCCTGGCCGCGCACCCGAAGCTGAAGGAAGCGGCCGAGAAGGCGGCAGCGGAGTACGGGGCCGGGTCGGGCGCCGTCCGGACGATCGCCGGGACCATGACGCTGCACCGCGAGCTGGAGCGGCGGTTCGCGGCCTTCAAGGGCGCGGAGGCCGCGCTGATGTTCCAGTCGGGCTTCACCGCGAACTCCGGAACGGTCGCCGCGATCCTGTCCCCCGAGGACGTCATCGTCTCCGACCAGCTGAACCACGCGTCGATCATCGACGGCGCGCGGCTGTCGCGGGCGGAGATCAAGGTCTTCCCGCACAAGGACGTCGAGGCCGCCGACCGCGCTGCTGACCGAGACGGCGAAGGACGGCCGCCGCCAGCTGCTGATCACCGACGGCGTGTTCTCGATGGACGGGGACATCGCGCCCATGGCCGACCTGGTGGACGTCGCCGACCGGCACGGCGCGATCATGATGGTCGACGACGCGCACGCGTCCGGCGTGCTCGGCCCCGGCGGCAAGGGCACCGTCGCGCACTTCGGCATCGACCCGGCGCGCGTCGACATCCAGGTCGGCACGCTGTCGAAGGCGATCGGCGTCCTCGGCGGGTTCATCGCCGGGCCGCCGCACCTGATCGAGTGGCTCGTGAACCGCGGCCGGCCGTACCTCTTCTCCACCTCCGCCCCGCCGCCGGTCGCCGCGGCCTGCATCGCCGCGCTCGACGTCATCGAGTCCGAGCCCGAACGGATCGACCGTCTGTGGGAGAACACGGGCTTCCTCAAGCAGGGCCTGCAGTCGCTGGGGTTCGACACCGGCATGAGCGAGACGCCGATCACGCCGGTGATCGCCGGCGAAGCCCAGACCGCGCAGGACCTCTCTCGGCTGCTGTTCGAGGAGGGCGTGTTCACGCCGGCCATCGTGTTCCCGACGGTGCCGAAGGGGCAGTCGCGGGTGCGCACGATCGTCACGGCCGAGCACACGCAGGACGACCTGCAGCAGGCGCTCGACGCGTTCGAGCGCGTCGGCCGCAAGCTCGCGCTGATCTGATGAACGGGCGGGAACTGGCGCGTCTCCTCGGGCGCGTGGGCGCGTGGACGTTCGCGCTGGACGAGCTGTCGGCGTCCGACGGCCGCCGGGTCGCCCGTACCGTCGAGGAGCTCGGGTTCGGCGCGCTGTGGTTCCCCGAGACCCAGGGCAGCCGGGAGGCGATCAGCCAGGCCGCCGTGCTGCTGGCCGAGACGGAGCGCCTGCCGGTCGCGACGGGCATCGCGAACGTCTGGGGCCGCGACCCGAACGCGATGGCGAACGGCGCCCGCGGGTTGTGGGACGCCTACCCGGGGCGGTTCCTGCTCGGCGTCGGCATCAGCCACGCGCCGTCGGTGCAGGCGCGCGGCCACGACTACCAGCGTCCGCTCGAGCACATGCGCGCGCTACCTGGACGCGATGGACGCCGCCCGGTACGACGCGCCCGGAGAGCGGCGGCCGCCGCGCGTGCTGGCCGCCCTGGGCGACGGCATGCTGCGACTGTCGGCCGAGCGCGCCGACGGCGCGCATTCCTATTTCGTCCCGGTGGAGCACACCGCGCGGGCCCGGGAGGTGCTCGGGCCCGAGCCCGTTCCTCGCCGTCGAGCAGACCGTCGTCCTGGACACGGACGCCGTCGTCGGCGCGGGAGGTCGGGCGTGCGTTCGCCGTGCACTACCTGGAGCTGCCGAACTACGCGAACAACCTGCGCCGGCTCGGGCTTCGGCGAGGACGACGTGGCCGGCGACGGCAGCGACCGCGCTGATCGACGCCGTGATCGCCTGGGGCGACGAAGAGGCGATCGCCGCGCGCGTCCGCGAGCACCTCGCCGCCGGTGCCGACCACGTCTGCCTGCAGGTGCGCGGCCTCGATTCCGCCGACCCGCGGCTGGACGACCTCCGCCGCCTCGCGCCGGCGCTGCTCGACTGAACGTGCCCGCTAGCGCCGATCGTCCAGGTGGCGGCGCAGCGCCTCCAGGCGCCGGTCCCATCGCGCTCCGACGTCGCCCAGCCACGAGGCCGCATCCGCCATCGGACCCGGCGTCAGGCGGTAGCGGACCTCGCGGCCGCTCCGCTCGGCGCTGACCAGGCCGGCCTCGTCCAGCGCGGCCAGGTGCTTGGCGACGGCCTGCCGCGACACGGGGAGGTCGCTCGACAGCTCGGTCGCCGTGGACGGTCCCTCGGACAGCAGGCGGATCACCTCGCGCCGCGTGGGGTCGCCGAGCGCGGCGAACACGGCGTCGACCCGGTCGTCGCGCGTCATGACGCCATCGCCGGCGACGGGCCGGCGCCCCGGAGGGCCGGGTTCGGAGCCGGGAACTCGGTGACGGTGAGCGCCGTCCCCTCCGGATGCTCGAGGAGCACGAACTCGACCTGCGTTCCGTCGTCCGGTTCGTCGTCGCCCTCCGGACACCACCAGAAGGTCAGGCGGAACGGGCGGTCGGCGCTGAGGACGAACCCGGTTCGGACGGTCCCGTCGGGGCCGCGATGCGACACGCGGCCGCGCGGAGCCGGATCGATCTCGACCTCGCCCCCGAACCACTCCGCCAGGCGCTCCGGCCTGGTGATGGCGTCCCACACGTCGTCCCTGCCCGCGGGAAGCACCACCTCCCGCTGCACCCGGTCCCTCACGATCGCCTCCGCGCCTCGCCGATGATCCGCAACTCAGTGGTTGCGAATCCGAGCCCGGCCGTCGTAGCCTGATACGCAACCGACAGGTTGCATCGTATCAGTGAAGGAGGGTCACCGTGTCGGACTCCCACCAGCTCCTCGTCCCCACCGTCGTCGAGGCCACCGACCGGGGCGAGCGCGCGTTCGATCTCTACTCGCGCCTGCTCAAGGACCGCATCGTCTTCCTCGGCACGGTCGTCGAGGACGACGTCGCCAACCTGCTCGTCGCGCAGCTGCTGCACCTCGAATCCGAGAACGCCGACCGCGACATCGCGCTCTACGTCAACTCCCCCGGCGGGTCATCCATCGCCATGTTCGCGATCTACGACGCCATGCAGTACGTGAAGCCCGACGTCGCGACGTACTGCGTCGGGCAGGCGGCCTCGGCGGCCGCCGTCATCCTGGCCGGCGGCGCCCCGGGGAAGCGCTTCGCCCTCACGAACAGCCGCATCCTGCTCCACCAACCGCACGGACAGCTGGGCGGGCAGTCGACCGACATGCAGATCCACGCCGAGGAGTTCCTGCGGCAGCGCCGGCGGATGGAGGAGATCGTGGCCGAGCACACCGGCCAGACCGTGGAGAGGATCCACGCGGACCTCGACCGCGACTTCATCCTGACGGCGGACGCGGCGAGGGACTACGGGGTGGTCGACCACGTGATCACCCGCCGCGAGCTGGTCCCCATGCCGGTCGTCTCGCCCCCGGCCTCGAACGGACACTCTTCCTGAAGCGGTCTCCAGAGCGCCCCACCGGGGCACGGCGGGCCACAGAAGTTGCGCTCTTCGGCCGATGGCGCGGGTCTGCCGCCGGACGTATGATTCGTCCCCGTTCGGCATGGCTGGTTTGGGAGGTTGGGGGATGTCCGCTCGTCTTCGGCATGCAGCGGCGTGGGTGGGGGCCGCCGCGCTCATAGCAGGGTCGCAACTGGGGTCGGTTCCTCCTGCTTCGGCGGTGACGCCGGGACTCAACGGCGACCTGCTGTTCTCGCGCTGCGCCGCCGTCCGGGACGCCCTGCCACATCGTGGAGGTGCCTCCGTCGGGCGGTGCCACCGTCACGCTGACCAAGGGTTCGGCGCACGACCGCTCGCCCGCCCCATCCCCGGACGGCACGAAGATCGCGTACGCGAGCGACGTCACCGGCACGAGCCAGATCTGGATCATGAACGCGGACGGGTCGCACCAGACCCGGCTCACGCACGACGGCGCGAACGACTCCACGCCGGCCTGGTCGCCCGACGGCACGAAGATCGCGTTTCACCAGCGACCAGTCCGGGCAACGGGGACGTGTGGAAGATCGACGCGACGGATCGAACGCCACCCAGATCACGACCGATCCCGCCTTCGACGGCTTCCCCGACTGGTCCCCGGACGGGACACGCATCGCGTTCCAGAGCGCGCGGTCCGGAAACTCCGACATCTGGACCGTGCGGCCGTCCGGCGGTGGGCTTCGGCGGGTCACCAAGAGCGAATCGGAGGACCGGGACCCGGCCTGGTCCCCCGACGGGACGCGGATCGCGTACGGCAGCGACAAGTCCGGGAACCAGGACATCTTCACGGTCCTCGCGGACGGGTCGGGCCGCGTCCAGGTGACCACCAGCCGCTACCAGGACATCCATCCGGCGTGGGCGCCCCAGGGCAACCGGATCGCGTTCGCGAGCAGCCGGGGCGCCCCGTACTCCATCTGGACGGCCCTGGCCGGCGGCGGCTCCGAGAAGCGCATCACGAACCCGGGCACGAGCGCGGACGACACGCCCGCCTGGCAGTCGCTGGCGCTGACATCGTGGGCACAGCCGCGGTTCGACCCCGAGCACACGGGCTGGAACCGCCTTCGAGGGAATGCTCACGGCGGGCAACGTCTCGGGCCTGCACAAGGTGTGGGAGAACACCCAGAAGGGCATCGACACGACCGCGGTCGTCGCCGGCAACGTCCTCTACTGGACGAACGGGCCGACCCTCCGCGCGGACGATGCCACCACGGGAGATTCGCTCTGGACGACGGTCGTCGGCAGCGAGCACGTGCGCCGGCATCGACGTGCCGCCGGTGATCGGTGACGGCATCGTCTACGTCACGACCGGGAACGGCGTGTACGCCGTCGATGCCTCGACGCACGACGTCGCTGTGGCACAAGGACGCCAGCGACTGCCTCACGGGCACGACGCTCGCCGACGGGATGCTCTTCTTCTGCTCCCACGACGACAGCGTCTACGCGATCGACGCCACGACCGGGATGCTCCTGTGGAGCCGCGCGACCGGCGATCAGATCGACAGCGCCCCGAGCGTGGACAACAGCCGCGTCTTCGTCGGCTCGTCCGACGGCAACGTCTACGCCCTCCGGGAGAAGAACGGCCGGGTGGTCTGGAAGCATTCGGCCGACCGCTCGTTCCAGAAGGACCCGCACGGTGGTGCTGGACGGCTTCGTCTACGTGCCCGGCGATCCGATCCAGGTCCTGGACGAGAGCACCGGCGCGGCCGACCACTCCATGGACGTCTCCGCCGGCCGGTGGGCGATGATGTCGAACAGCCTGTTCGTCGGTGGGAAGGGAACCGTCGCCGCCTACGACGACGCCACCGGCCACCAGCTGTGGAGCACGTCGACCGGAGGGACCGCCCAGGTCGAGGCAGCGCCCGTCACGGCGAACGGCCTCGTGTTCGCCGTCGACGACCAGGGGTACCTGACGGTGTACGACGCGCAGTCCGGGCAGCGCCTGCTGCGGCTCGGCCACGTCGGCGAAGCTTCAGAACGGCTCCCCCGTCGTCGTCAACGGGAACGTGTACACGGTGGACGACGACTCGGATTCGGTGACCGCCTTCGGGCTCTAGTCGGCCCGACCCGTCTCCCGCGACGAGTCGCAGGCCGCCTTCCGCGAAGCTCGCGCAGCGCATCCGACGCGATCCACCGCGCCGCGCGCGAGTCGATGGTCGCGATGTCCTCGGCGGTGGCGATCGCCTTCCGACGAAGGGCATCGTTCCGCTTGCCGATCTGACGGAGCGCCCAGTTCACCGCCTTCTTGACGAAGTTCCGGTCGTCGGTCGCCTCGCGGCGGATGACCGGCAGGAACCGTTCGAACTCGCGATCGGTCATCGTCTTCGAATGGACGGCGAGCGCTGCCATCAGCGCGAAGGAGGCGCGCTTCTCGAACTCCGGCTCGCGCCGCGACCATTCGAACGCCTTCTCGACGGCGAACGGCGTCCGGTCGAGCAGGTTGGCGCACAGCTGGTCGCAGATATCCCACGAATCGAGGGTCCGGATCCAGCGGTCCGCCTGCGCCTTCGTCACCTTCTCCGGCTCGTCCACCATCGTGGCCAGCACGCGCGCCTCGTGGATCCCGCTGCGCCACAGGGCGCCTGCGAGCGCGTGATCGCGGCCGAGCTCCCGCGCAAGCTTCCGGAGGGCGACGACGGAGATGCCCAGGACCCGCGTCTTCGGCCGGATGCCGAACCGCGCCATCCCGGCCACGTTCGCCGGGATCGCCCATCGCCTCCAGTCGCGCGATGACCTCGCCCGGCTCGACCCGCCCCCATCGGGCGATGCTAGCCGGTCGCCCTCCCCGCCACGCACCGTGACCGCGTGGAGCGTCTGCCCCCGTTACCATCGGCGGACCGTGAAGCGCCGCGCCGCGTCCCTGCTGCTCGCGCTGGTGGCGCTGGCGTCCTGCACCGCGGAGACCGAGGTGGGCTCGTCGCCTCCGGTCACCCGTCCGAGCTCCACGACCTTCGGCGACGGCGCCACGATATGGCGCCTAGTCGCGCTCGGGGACTCCATTCCGTCGGGGGTCGAATGCGCCGGCTGCACGACGTTCGTCGACCTGTACGCGATGGCCCTCGCCCGGAGCGCCGGCGTCCGGGTCGATCGAACGAACTGGTCCATCCGCGGCTTCACCACGGCGCGCCTACTCGACCTGGTGCGGCACCACGCTGCGCTCCGCTCCGACCTCGCCGCGGCCGACGTGGTGACCGTGACGATCGGCGTGAACGACATGCCGTGGAACCCCGGTGCGGACCGGTGCGGGGCCAGGAGCTCCCCGGGCGACGTGGACTGGACCCGAATCACGCCGGCGTGCCTGCGCTCGACGTCGGGACGCTACGGAGAGCTGCTGGGGGCGCTCCTCGGGGCGATCGACGCCCTGCGGGCCGGCCGGCCCACGATGCTCCGGCTGACCGGCTTCTACGACGAATGGATCGGGCGGGAGGGCGTGACGCCCGACGAGCTCGCGATCGTGGCCCGAGGCGTCCGGTTGTTCGACCGAGCCCAGCGGCGGGCCGCCGAGGCGCACGGCGGCATGGTCGCCGACCTCCTGCACGTGCTCAACGGACCGACGGGCACCGCCGACGCCGCCCCCTACCTGGAGCCGAGCCACGGCGTGCACCCGAACCAGCGGGGCCACGGACGGATCGCCGACACCCTCCTCGGGCTCGGCCTCGCGCCGCTTCAGCCCTGAGAGGCCGGATCCGCGGGGGCGCCCACGGCCTTCGTGAAGACATCGATCCGGCGGAACTCCCGCATGCCCGCCCGCTCGTAGAGGCGTGTGGCCCCCGTCGGGCTGTCCGCGTCCACCGCGAGCATCGCCGCACGGATGCCACGGGCGTACAGCACTCCGAGCTCGTGCTGGAGCAGCGCCTGCGCGACCCCGCGCCGCCGCCACGGGCGGCGAACGGCGAGGTCCTGGATCCATGCCGCGTTCGGGTCCTCGGAGCTCCGCGGGCGCCCGACGATGGCGCCGGCCACCCGGTCGCCGTCCATGGCCCGGAACCACAGCGATCCGTCGAAGCCGTCGTCGTGCTCGATCATCCCGTGCACCCACTCCTCGAACGGCACCGGGGACCACCTCCAGTGATCCTGGAACGCCTCGTCCAGGCTCTCGTGGAACAGGTGCTCGTCGCGTCCGCGCTCGAACCCGGCCGACCGTGATTCCCTCGGGCCATACGGGCGGTGCCGGCGGCGCCGTCCATGTCGATACGCATGCGAATGAAACACCGCGTCAGCTCGTAACCGCGCGCCTCGAGGAACTCCGCCCCCTCGGTGCCGGTGAACGCGCCGCGGAAGACCTCGACCGGAGTCTCCTTCCCGTGCTCGACGGCCAGCTGGGTCGCGCGGCGCTCCGCCAGCTCCGAGAGCGTGGAGCCGATGCCCACCCCCTTGGACATCGGGTCGGTGTACGCGTCGATCAGCAGGTCGCCCCCCTCCGTCTCGAACTCGACGAAGGCGTAGCCGACCAGGCGGCCGTCGCCGTTCTCCGCCACCCAGCTGTCTCGTTCCCGATCGAACGAGGCCTTCTTCCAGGTTCGGAGGACCTCGCCGGCCTCAGCGTCGGGCACGCCGATCTCGTCGATCGCGCAGGCGTTCATGAGGTCGACGATCGCGTCGATCTCGTCTTCCACCGGATGGCGGATGGAGTAGGAGAGCGTCGCCGGTTCGCTCATCGTCGTGTGTCCCGTCTCAACCCACGCGCTTCGAGTAGACGTCGTTTCGTCGGACCTCGTGCATCCCGGCGCGCTCGTACAGCCGGGCCGCGCCGGTCGGGCTCTCGGCGTCGACGCCGAGGAGCGCCGCGCGCAGCCCATGGCGGTAGAACGCCCCGAGCGCGTGCTGCAGCAGCGCCAGGCCGACCCCCCGCTTGCGCCACGGGGGCAGCACGGCCAGGTCCTCGATCCACCCGGCGCCCTCCTCCTCGGACGTTCGCGGGACGCACACGATCGCGCCAACCGTCCGGTCGCCGTCCATCGCGCGAAACCAGAAGGACCCGTCGAAGTCCTCGTCGTTCTCGATGTTCAGCCGGACGAACTCGTCGAGCGGCGTATGCGTCCATCGCCAATGGTCGCGGAACCCTTGGTCCAGGCACGCGTGGAAGGCCGCCTCGTCACGCCCCCGCTCGAATCCCGCGAGCTCGACGCCCTCGGGCCAGACCGGTTGCGCCGGCGCCTCGTCCAGCTGCGCGCGCATCCGCAGGAAGCACCGGATCCATTCGTATCCGCGGGCCTCCAGGAACCGCGATTCGTCGGAGTTGCTCCAGGCACCCTGGACCACCTCGGCCGGCAAGCTCCGCCCCCGCGAGACTGCCATTTCAACCGCCCGCGCCTCCGCGAGGTCGGCCAGGCGTCCCCCAATCTCTTGTCCGCGAAATCCCGGGTGGACGCAGACTTCGACCCACAGGTCGTCGTCGTTCTCGTCAAGGAGAACCTCGCCTGAGCCGATCACGCGACCGTCGGGGCGCACGGCCACCCACGCGTCGCTGGACAGGTCGACGCCGTAGGTCCTCCACAAGCGGAGCACGTCGGAGCCGCTGGTGACAGCGGTGCCGACGTCGTGCACCGCCGCCTCGTTCTTCACGTCGACGATGGCGTCGAGGTCTTCGTCCCGGACGCTCCGGAAGGTGAACTCCGGAGTCGCGCTCATGGACGTAGTGGCTTCGACGCGCGGAGCGCGAAGAACAGCGGCAGCTCGCCCCCGGCGCTCTCGGGCAGCCACCAGGTCGACTTCGACTCGGTCTCGCCGTCGGGCGTCACCTTCCGTTCCTCCAGGAACGCCATCGCCCACTCCGTGTACGGGAACTCGCGGAGCAGGTCGATGCGGAGCCCGGCCGAGGCCAGCGCGGTCACGATCTCGGCCAGGGAGTGGTTCCAGCCGTACTCCTTCGTGACGGCAAGGTGGGCATCCGGGTCGGCGTACGAGCCCTGCGAGTCGAACTCGAACGGCTCGGGGGGCGTGAAGTACGGGTAGTGGAGGCGGAGCTCGCCCGGCGCCACGTTCTCGTCCTGCCACACCTGCGCCACGGGATGGATCTCGTGGATGTAGAAGACGCCGCCGGGCCTCACGAAGTGGGCAGCCACCCGCGCCCAGGCTTCCACGTCCGGCAGCCAGCCCAGGACGCCGCGCGACGTATACACGACGTCGAACCCGCCGTCGAGCGCCTCCGGGAGGTCGTACACGTTCGAGCACACGAAGCGCGCGTCGATCTCCAGCTCGGCGGCGAGGCGCGTCGCCAGGTCCACCGCCTTCGGCGAGAAGTCGGCGCCCGTCACCCTCGCGCCGAGCCGCGCCCACGACAGCGTGTCGATGCCGAAGTGGCACTGCAGGTGCAGCAGCGTCTTGCCCTCCACCGGGCCGACGTCTTCGATCTCGAATTCGCGCAGGCGAACGCCGCCCCGCCGGAACCCGTCGAGGTCGTAGAAGGACGTGGTCTCGTGGACGCGCGCCAGCTCGTCCCACAGGTCGCGGTTCGCCGCCATGTACTGGTCGTTTCCGGTGGTCATGGGTTCCCAAGCATGCCATACGGCAGGACGGGCACCGGCGGCCCGCACCGCCCTCTAGGATCGCCCGCGTGACCACCGAGTGGGACGCCGCGACCTACGACCGCATCTCGGACCCGCAGGCTCGCTGGGGCGCCGCGGTGCTCGACCGGCTTCCGCTGGAGGGCCACGAGCGCGTCCTCGACGCGGGTTGTGGGTCCGGGCGCGTGACCGCGTTGATGCTCGACCGCGTTCCGCGCGGCTCGGTGGTCGCGCTCGACTCCTCGGAGACGATGCTCGAGCAGGCCCGGAAGAACCTCGGCCACGACCCTCGCGTCGAGTTCGTCCGCGCGGACCTCGGCGTCCGGCCGCTGCCGGTGGAGGGCACGGTCGACGCGGTCTTCTCCAACGCGACCTTCCACTGGGTCGACGACCACGACGCGCTGTTCGCGAACCTGGCCGCCGTCATGCGGCCGGGCGCACGGATGGCGACGCAGTCCGGCGGGCAGGGGAACATCGCGAACGTCATCCGGGCTCTCGAGGAGACCGGCGACGAGTGGGGCGAATCGCGGTCCTTCGCCGGCGTCGACGAGACGCGCCGGCGCCTGCGGGCATCGGGGTTCGTGGACGTCCGGGTGTGGCTGCACGACGAGCCGACGCGGTTCGAGCCGGGCGCTCCGTTCGAGACGTTCCTGGCAACCGTCGTGCTGCGCATGCACGCGGCGAAGCGGCCGCCGGAGGAGCGCGCCGCGTTCGTCCACGACGTCGCGTCGCGCCTGCGGGAGCCCGTCATCGACTACGTGCGGCTCAACATCGACGCGCGGCGCGCGCCGTGACGGGCGCCAAGCCCGTACGCCCGACGAAGGCCGAGGTCGCGGCCGCCGCCGGCAGACGCGTCCCCGACGTCCTGGCGCCGGGCCTCCGCGTCGTGTTCGTCGGCATCAATCCCGGCCTGTACTCGGCCGCGACCGGCCACCACTTCGCGCGGCCCGGCAACCGGTTCTGGAAGGCGCTCCACGCGGGCGGCCTCACCCCCCGGGTGCTCCGGCCGGACGAAGAGCGCGAGCTCCTGGCCCTCGGACTGGGCGTCACGAACATCGTCGCGCGGTCGACGGCGGTGGCATCCGAGCTCTCGGCGGACGAGTTGCGGGCGGGCGCCCGGGCCCTGGAGCGCAAGCTCCGGCGCGCCCGGCCGGCCTTCGCGGCGTTCCTCGGCCTGGGCGCGTACCGGACGGCGTTCGCCCGCCCGCGAGCCGTCGCCGGCAAGCAGCCCGAGCGCATCGGCGACACGCGCGTCTGGCTGCTCCCCAACCCCAGCGGGCTGAACGCCAACCACCAGCTGCCGGACCTGGCAGCGGCGTTCGCCGAGCTGGCGAAGGCGGCGGGCACCGGCGGGACACGGCGTCGCCGGCCGGTCGGGTAGGCTGCGCCCCAGGTGACGACGCGCCTGCTGATCATCGGGGGAACGCATTTCCTCGGCCGCCACGCGGCCGAGGAGGCGCTGCGGCGCGGCCACGAGCTGACGCTGTTCAACCGGGGCCGGTCGGCTCCGGAGCTCTTTCCGGAAGCGGAACGACTCACGGGCGACCGTGACGGCGGCCTGGACCCGCTGCGCGGCCGCGAGTTCGACGCCGTCCTGGACCCGTCCGGCTACGTCCCGCGCGTCGTGGCGCAGTCCGCCGGTATGTTGCGCGACGCGGTGGGGAGCTACCTGTTCATCTCCAGCGAGTCCGTCTATGCGACGTCGCGGAAGGACGGCCTGGTCGGCGAGGACGGCCCGCTCCACGAGCCGCCGCCGCCGGACGTCGAGGAGGTCATGGAGCACTACGGCGGGCTCAAGGTGGCCTGCGAGCGGGTCGTGCAGGACGCGTTCGGCGATCGCGCGCATCGTCGTGCGCCCGGGCCTGATCGTCGGGCCGTTCGATCCGAGCAATCGCTTCACGTACTGGGTCCGGCGCATGCACGACGCCGCCGACGGCGAGCCCGTCCTCGCGCCGGCCACGCCCGACCGGCAGGTGCAGCTCATCGACGCGCGCGACCTGGCCGCGTGGCTGCTGGACCTGCTCGAGGCGGGCACCACCGGCGTGTTCAACGCAGACGGCCCGGCGCAGCCGTTGACCATGGGAGAAGCGCTCGCCGCGTGCGCGGCCGCTGCGGGAACGAGACCGAACATCGTGTGGGCCGACGAGCGGTTCCTGCTGGACCGCAAGGTCGAGCCGTGGATGGGCCTGCCGCTGTGGATCCCGGAGGACGACCCGGAGGGTCTGGCCGTGTTCGACAACCGGCGCGCGACCGCCGCGGGTCTCTCGTTCCGCCCGACGGAAGAGACGGCCGCCGACACCCTCGCCTGGGAGCTGGAGCGGACGCCGGGCCCGCTCGGTGAGTACACGGCCGGCATCCCGAGGGAGCAGGAACGCGAGCTGCTCGCCGCCTGGCGGGCGGAGAACGAGGGGGGCACGACATGACGGACGGCACGGTGGACCGCGGGCGGCTCGCGTCGCTCATGGAGCGCGAGCAGCGGCAGTTCACGGACGATCACCCGCGATCGGCCGAGCTCTTCGAGCAGGGGAAGGGCATCCCTGCTCGGCGGCGTGCCCATGCCGTGGATGACCGAGTGGGCTGGGCCGTACCCCGTCTTCGTCGCCGAGGCGGAGGGCGCGCGATTCACCGACGTCGACGGCCACACGTACGTGGACTTCTGCCTGGGCGACACGGGCGCCATGACGGGACACGCGCCGAAGGAGTCGACGGCCGCCATCGCCGAGCAGGCCGCCAAGGGCATCACGCTGATGCTGCCGACCGAGGACTCCATCTGGGTGGGGCAGGAGATGGCGCGCCGGTTCGGCCTCCCCTACTGGCAGTTCTGCCTGACCGCGACCGACGCCAACCGGTTCACGATCCGCCTCGCTCGCGCAATCACCGCGCGGCCGAAGATCCTCGCGTTCAACTGGTGCTACCACGGGTCGGTCGACGAGACGATCGCGACCCTCGACGACCACGGGGCGCAGCAGATGCGGCCGGGCAACGTGGGGCCGCCGGTGGACCCCGCGATCACCACGCGCGTCGTCGAGTTCAACGACCTCGACGGGCTGGAGAAGGCGCTCGCGCACGAGGACGTCGCGTGCGTGCTGGCCGAGCCGGCGCTCACGAACATCGGCATCGTGCTCCCGGAGCCCGGGTTCCACGAGGCCATGCGCGAGCTCACCAGGAAGTACGGCACCTACCTGGTGATCGACGAGACGCACTGCATCTGCGCGGGCCCCGGCGGCGCCACGCGCGCCTGGGGGCTCGAGCCCGATTTCCTGACCGTGGGGAAGCCCCTGGCGTCCGGCGTGCCGGCCGCGTGCTACGGGATGAGCGAGGCGGCGGCGTCGCGCATCGGCCCGTACATGGACTCGCTACCGACGACCGACGTGGGCGGGGTGGGCGGCACGCTCTCGGGAAACGCGCTGTCGCTCGCTGCGATGCGCGCGACCCTTGAGCACGTGCTCACGGAAGAGGCGTTCGAGCGGATGATCGCGCTCGGCGAACGGTGGACGGACGGCGTCAAGGCCGGGATCGAGGCCCACGGCCTCCCGTGGGAGGTGCAACGGCTCGGATGCCGGGCGGAGTACTGGTTCTGTGCCACGCCGCCACGGACGGGCGGCGAGGCCGCCGCGGCCGACGACCACGACCTGGCGCGGTTCATGCACCTGTACGCGCTCAACCGCGGCATCCTGCTCACGCCGTTCCACAACATGGCGCTGATGTGCCCGGCAACGACCGCGGAGGACGTCGACCGGCACACCGAGGTGTTCGCGGAGGCGTGCGCCGAGCTTTCGGCGTGAGTGGCGCTACGCGGCGGTCGGCGGTCCGAACCAGGTGGTGAGCGCGTCGGCGAGACCGGCTTGGGTGCGGTCTCCCACCCAGGCCACATACCCGTCGGGCCGAATCAGCACGGCGGTGGGAGCATCGACTGCACCGAGTGCCGGAAGCTCCCATGCGCCGGCGTATTCGGCGTCGACCAACCGCACCCCTGCCCATGGAGTGACGTCCAAGCGGCCGGGCTCGCCGAGGTTGAGCAGCACCGGCCGAGCTTCGTGCAGCAGGGTGAAGACCCGCAGCGGGCCGTCGCTTCCCGCCAGGTCGAGATCGGGCATGCGGCGCCCCAGCAGCGGGTGGCCCTCGCCGAGGTCGTAATGAACGCCCAGCCCGGACATCTCCGCGGCCAGCCGTTTGCGAGGCTCGTCCATGCCGAGGAACTCGGAGACGTACTCACCCAGGGCCTTGGTGCGGTCGTCCGGACGGCGAAGCGCCGTTTGCGCCATCGTGTTGCGCAGCACGCGCGCAGCCACCGGGTGGCGCTCGGCCTGGTAGGTGTCGAGGAGGCTTTCCGGCGACGTCCGGTGGATCACCTGGCCCAGCTTCCATCCCAGGTTCACCGCATCCTGCACGCCGATGTTGAGGCCCTGTCCACCCACCGGGTAATGCACGTGCGCGGAGTCGCCGGCCAGCAGGACGCGTCTGTCTCGATACGCGGCGGCCTGACGGGTCATGTCGGTGAACCGGGAGATCCAGATCGGACTGTGGATCCCGTAGTCGGTCCCGTACACCGCGACGAGCGCCTCGCTGAGATCGCGCAGGGTCGGTTCGCCCGTGGCTCCGACGTGCCGTTCAGTGACCATGACCCGGAGCGGCCCTTCATCCTTGTAGACCACCTCGCCGTCGCGGATCTCGTACTCCACCCTGCTGAAGCCATGAGTGCCGATGGCGTCCTGGCGCATGCCCCATTCCGGCTCCTCCCCCATCTCGACCTCGGCGATCAGGCTGCTGGTCGTCGGATCCCAACCGGGGAACTCGATGCCGGCTGCTTTCCGGACCACGCTGCGTCCACCGTCGCACCCGACGAGAAACTCGGCCCGCATCGACCCACCGTCGGACAGCTCGACGTCGACGCCGGCGTCGTCCTGCGCGAATCCCGTCACCTCACGCTCGCGATGGATCGGCACCTCCAGCTCGCCGACCCAGCCGGCCAGGATGCGCTCGATGTGCTTCTGCCACAGGCCGAGCCCGTAGGGGTGCCGGGTGGGAAAGTCGCTGATGTCCAAACGGGTCCCGGCGAATCCGGCGACTTGCGCCACCTGCCCCTCCGAGAGGAACCGATCGGCGATCCCGCGCTGATCCAGGACCTCGATGGTGCGGGCGTGCAGACCGCCCGAGCGCGAGCCGGCAAGGTCCTGGCTCACGCGTCGCTCGACGATGACGACGTCGACCCCAGCCAACGCCAACTCGCCCGCCAACATCAGCCCGGTCGGACCTCCTCCGGCGATCACCACGGCATGCTCGGTCATCGCGACATCCGCCTTTCGTGACTCCCATTCCGTAGGTTCCGGCGCTCCGGCCGGCGATTATCCGGCACGAACCGGGGCTTGCCGCAAGCCCCCGGGTGCGCTATATGTTGGAAGTGGAAAGGAGCGGGCACTCCTTTCCGATCATCGCTCGCCGTGGACGGACAACCTCCTCGCGAATTGGCGTCCCGCCGCGGCCGGACGACACCACGATCAATCAGTCGGCGAGCCGAGGTACGCCCTAGCTGACCACGGCGTCGTGCACGTGTGACGCGAACTCGGTGGGGTCGCCGCGATCGGCGAACGTGATCACGGCACCGAGGGTGTCGCCGTCGTTCCACAGACAGGCCGACCCGGTGAGCTGGCCCGTGAGCGGAGCGCACCGGTACGTCACCCCGTCCAGGTCCTTGGTCGTGAGCGAGGACATGTCCAGGCCGATCTGGCCGCCGCTCCCCAGGCTGGCCGCCGTCGACTGCAGCGCCTGCTGGTCCTGAGCGGCCGACTCGCTCCCCTCCGCCGCCAGGAACAGGAACTCGGGTGACCCCGCCGACCCGTAGATCCCCGCGACGGTGTGGTGACCCTGCAACCCGGGGTTCTGTTTCGCTCGATCCATGAGGGTCGCCAGCGGACCGGTGGTGATCCGTGAGACGCCGTCGATCTGCTCGGGGAGGCTCACGGTCTTGCTCTTGAACAGGGTGAGCGACAGCACGCCGATCACGACGACGACCACGCCGACGATGCCGAGCGCGATCCACAATCCTCGCCGGCTCCGCTTGGGAGCGAGGGCCGCCGGAGATTCGTCCTCGCCCAGCACCAGGCCTTCCGGCCGGGGCGGTGGCGGAGCGAGCCCTCCCGGAGGCGGCGGTGGCGCTTCGGCAGGTGGCGGCGGAGGCGGGCTGGTCGCGGGGGGAGGTGGCGGCGCTCCGGCGGGTGGCCGCGGAGGCGGGCTGGTCGCGGGGGGAGGTGGCGGGGTGTTCCCAGGCGCTGCCGGTGAAGGCTCCGCGGGATCCTGTTCTCCGCCCTCGGTCACGTGTCCGTCCTTCCGCGTTTGTCCCGTCGCGCACCTTACGCGCCGGTCGTCGCCCCGGTCAAGCAGGCGAGGCCTCAGGGCCGGCGCGCGGACAAGAGCAGGTAGTCGACGATGTGGCGGCGCCAGAGCAGCTCGACCTGTCGCCGGAACACCTCCGCGGCCAGCCGCTGCGAGCCCGGGAGGTCGCCGCCCACGCGGCGCATGCGCCCGCGGAGCAGCCGCAGCGCCGGCGCGATGACGCGGTCGCCCACGAGGTCGCACGACACGTCGACGAACCCGGCCGCCTCTACCTGCGCAGCGATCTGGTCCGGGGTCACGGCGGCGCCCAGGCGCAGGCCCCACAACCGGAGCTGGCCGAGACCCGCCAGGAGCTCGCCCGGCGTGCGCGGCCACCGCAGGGTGGGCACGTCGGAGATCGACACCACGCCTCCGGGGCGCAGCACGCGAAACGCCTCATCGAAGAACACGCGGCGCGAGCGGAAATGGAACGCGGCCTCGACGCTGATGACGCCGTCCGCTGACGAGGCCGCCAACGGGAGACGGGTTGCGTCCGCGAGAACGGGCAGCGCATGCGCGGCCGCGAGACGCTCGCGGCCGGCTCGCAGCTGTGCCTCCGTGATGTTGATCGCCACGAGCCGGGACGGCTTCGCCACCTCGGCGATGACCGGGTCCTGCGCGCCGAGGCCGTTCCCCACGTCCACGACGGTGCCGCCGGTGGGCAGGACGCCCGCGAGCCGCGCCACCAGCCGCCGCACGGCCTGGGGCGCCTCCGCCTCGGTGCCGGGACCGTCCCACAGGCCGAGGTTCAGCCACCCCGGCGCGGGCGCCAGGGGGAACTCCGGCCCGACGCTCTCGTAGACGCGCGCGGCCGGGTTGCTCCCGTACCCGAACACGAACCCCAGGGCGTGACGGACGTTCTCGCGGGTCCAATTCGACCTGGCCACCGAGCCCACGGTACCCTAGCCCGGCTGGATGGCGACGCGGCCGGACCCTCGTGCCGGCACGGTCAGAGGGGGCGATCCCATGCACACGCACACGCACATGCACATGGGCAGGCGCGGGCGGGCGCTGTTCCTGGTCTCGGTCGTGGTCGGGCTCGGCCTGCTCACCGCTGGCCCGGCGTTCGCGCAGGACGACTCGGGGTCCGCGCAGGTGGTCATCAAGGGCCGAATCATCGTCGCCCCGAACGAAACCGATTCGAGCGACGTCATCATCGACGGCCCGGTGCTCGTCGCGGGCCACGTGACCGGCTCGGTGGTCGCCGTCCACGGACCGGTCACCATCTCGGGGCAGGTCGACGGAAGCGTGATCTCGGTGAGTGACCGCGTCACGCTGTTGTCGGGGGCGCGCGTCGACGGCGACGTCCGTTCCCAGAAGCAGGCGGCGATCGCCCCCGGCGCGAGCGTGGGTGGAAGCGTCGGCGGGATCGACTTCTCGAAGTTCAACCAGGCCGCCTGGATCAGCCGCTACGTGTGGTGGTTCGGCGTGACCGTGTCGACGCTCCTGCTCGGGCTGCTCGTCCTGGCGTTCCCACAGCGCGCGCAGGATGCGCTGCGAACCGCAGCCGGCCGCACGTGGCCCTCCATCGGCTGGGGGGCAATCTGGTTCTTCGGGCTCCCGATCGCCGCCGTGATCCTGTGCGTCACCGTCATCGGGCTGCCACTCGGGCTCGCCCTGCTCTTCGCGCTCGGGTTGATCTACCTGGTCGGATACGTGGCGGCCGCGTGGTGGCTGGGTGCCCTCGTCGCGAGCCGGGCGTCCCGGTTCGTGGCCTTCCTCGCGGGCTGGGGCATCCTGCGCGGAGCGGCGCTCATCCCCTTCCTGTCGGGCGTCCTGTGGACGGTCGCGACGATCTTCGGGCTCGGCTTGATCACGATCGCCGCGTGGTCGCGACGGACGCCGGGACCCGAGGTCCCCGTCCCGGTGATGGCCGCGCCGCCTGCGGTGCCGCCGGTGCCTCCGCCTCCGGCCCCGGACGTCTGAGGCGGGCGGCTCGTCAGGCGCCGGCCATCGTGTCGAGGATGGCCCGGACGTCCTCGATGGTCGTGCGGGGGTTCACGAAGCAGAAGCGCATCATGCGCTCGCCTCGCCACGCGGTCGGGACCACGAACGCCACCCCATCGGCGAGGAGCCGCTCGCACCACGCGCTGTAGTCCTCGCTCGACCAGCCGCGCCGGCGGAACAGCACCACCGACAGCTGCGGGTCCATCACCAGCTCGAGGTCGGGCCGGCGCCGGATCTCCTCGGCCGCCTCCTGGGTGACGGACAGGACGGCCTCGATCGCATCCGCGTAGGCGTCGGTTCCGTTCGCCGCCAGCGAGAACCAGAACGGGAGGCCCCGCGCCCGGCGGGACAGATGGACGGCGTAGTGCATCGGGTTCCACGTTTCGAGGTCGTTCACCTCGTCCAGGTACGAAGCCTGCTGGATGTGCGCGTGCAGCGCCTCGCCGGGACGCGCGTACAGCAGGGCCGCGCAGTCGTACGGAGCGAACAGCCACTTGTGCGGGTCGATCACCACCGAATCTGCGCGCTCGATCCCGTCGAACTGCCGGCGGGCCGACGGGGCGGCCAGGGCCGCGCCGCCGTATGCCGCGTCCACGTGGAACCACAGGCCGTACGCGGCGGCGACGTCGGCCGCGACGTCCAGCTCGTCCACGGCGCCTGAGTTCGTGGCGCCGGCGTTCGCCACGATCGCGAACAGCGACCCGCGCTCTTCGTCGGACAAATCCTCCAGCGCGGCCCGCAACGCGGCGCCGGTCATCCGTCCGCGCTCGTCGGTGGGCACGGTCAGCACGTCGGCGTCCATCACCCGGGCGGCCGTGGCGACCGACGAGTGCGACTCGGCGGACATCAGCACGCGCCAGCGATCTGGCCTCCCACCCCGCTGCTCGCCGGCTGCGTGCCGGGCGGCGACCAGGCCCGACAGGTTCCCGGCCGTGCCGCCCGAGACGAAGACGCCGCCGGCCCGGTCCGGCATCCCCGCCAGCGAGACGAGCCACGCGAGCGCCTGGTTCTCGACGAAGGTGGAGCCCGCCGCCTCCAGCCACGTGCCGGCGAAGATCGACGACGCGCTGACGACGAGGTCGAACAAGATGGCCGCCTTGGTGGGGGCGGCCGGGACGAAGGCGAGGAAACGCGGGTTGTCCACCGAGATACACGCGGGCGCCACCACGTCGGCGAACAGTTGGAGCGCCTCGTCCGAGCCCATGCCCTTCGGAGTGACGGTCTCGCCGACTCGGTCAGCCAGCTCGGCCTCGGTCAACGGCCGGTCGATGGGGGGTGGATCCATCCGTATCCGAGCGAGTGCGTAGTCGACGATGGCTCGCGCCGCCTCTTCGGTCTCCTCGGTGTACCGGTGCATCCCCTCGTCCATCGGCCCTCCGTCGCTTCGGTTCGGACAGCCTAGCGCCCGCCCCTGCTATCCTCCCCCGCCGTGGCCGAGTTCAACGTCCTGGTTGCGGGGTACCTCAGCGGCCCCGACGACGACCTGGTGGGCTCCACCGTCAGCCTGATCCGTGATGGCGACGCCGTCGTGGTCGTCGACCCGGGCATGGTCCGTTCGCGCTCGGCGATCCTCGACCCGTTGGCCGCGCTGGGCGTCGCCGCCGAGGACGTGACCGACGTCGTCATCTCGCACCACCATCCCGACCACACGCTGAACGTCGCGCTGTTCCCGAACGCGCGGCTGCACGATCAGTGGGCGTGGTACCGCGACGACCTGTGGATCTCGCGCGAGGCGGAGGGATTCGAGGTCTCGCCGGGCGTGACGCTCTGGGAGACGCCCGGCCACACCCCGCAGGACATCAGCACCATGGTGCAGACGGACGATGGCATCGTCGTCTGCACGCACCTGTGGTGGAACGCGGAGGGCCCGGCCGAGGATCCCTACGCAACCGACCCCAAGCTGTTGCACGAGAACCGGTCGCGTGTCCTGGACGGACAGCCGAGCCTGATCGTTCCGGGCCACGGCCCCGCGTTCGAAATCAGCGACGACACCCCGCGCTGAGCGCGGCAGCCGCACGCCGGCCTCACGCGAGCTGCCCGCACGCCGTACAGGTCGCCCAGTTGCCCTCCGGGTCGACGTGGAATTGCGTTCGGCGTCCGCAGTGCGCGCACGTCCGGACGTCCACGCCCGGCGGCTGCGTCCGTCGCATCGGTACGGCCCGCAGCGAGCGCATGTACCGATGGAACATCAGGCCGTCGCTTCGTCGAACTTCCGCAGTCCTGGAGTGCATGGATATCGCCTCCCTCCGCGATTCGGGAGTGATACCCGGAATCCGATCGCTGTAATCCCTCGTCAGGAAGGCGGGGACGGCAGCGGGGCATCGTACGGACCGCGCCCGGTGAGGGTCGCCGCCCCGCAGCGCGCCGCGAGATCCAGCGCCGCCTCCAACGGGAGGCTCGCGGAGAGACCGTACGTGAGGCCGGCCGCGAACGCGTCGCCGCAGCCGTACGCATCGACCACCGGGCCCGGAAGCCGGGCCGCGGCGAACCGGTGCTCTTCGCCGTTCAGGACGTACCGGCCGCCCGACTCGCCCTCGGTCATCACGACCAGCGGCGGCTCGGGACGGATCCACCCCGGGACGTACCGCTCGCCGGTGTCCCGCCCGCTGCCGACGACGGCGTCCAACGGGACCTCGGCGGTCGCCAGCTGTTCGAACACCCGGGAGGTCGCGACCAGCACGCGCGCGTCCCGCGCGCGCCGCAGCGCGTCGTCGTCGCCGGCGGTGAAGTACACGCCGTCCGCGCCGGCCAGGTCGGCCCACGCGAGCGGGTCGTCGCCGTGCGGGCCCATGCGGTCGCCGATGACCGTGATCGTGCGTTCGTGGTCGTCGTCCACGTACACGAAGCACCGCCGCTGCGGCTCCGGGAGAAACGTGGACTCCACGCGGACACCGTGCGCGCCCAACTCGTCGAGCGCGCGGTGACCGAGGCGGTCCTCGCCGAGCGCCGTGTAGAGCGTGACGTCCGCGCCCAACCGCACCAGGTCCACGGCCACGATCGCGCCACCGCCTCCGACGGTCTGCCATCGCTCGGACGCATGGACGATCTCGCCGGGCGCCGGCACGTAGGGAACGCGCACGAACTCGATCCATTCCACGTGCCCGACGACGGCCAGCCGCCTCACCCGGCTGCCTCCTCCGGTTGCGGGGCAAGCATCGCCACGACCGCATCCACGTCCGAGAGGTCGCGCCACACCACGTCCGCGCCCAGGCCGTCCAGGTCGTCGGAATTCCGGCCGGTCGCGACCAGCGCGCAGTGGGCGCCGACCACCTGCGCGCATTCCAGTATCCCGTGGGGTGTCGCCGACGACCCACACGTCATCGGGGTCGAACGGGATGCCGCGGCGCTCGGCGGCGCGCCGCATCGCGACCGGGACCAGCTCGCGGCGGTCCGGGCTGTCCGACCCGGTGGCCGCGACGTCCAGGTCGAGCCAGCGGTCCAGGCCGAACACGCCGAGCTTCACCCGCATGTTCGGCTCGACGTTCCCGGTGAGCACCGTCTGGAGGACGCCGGGAGCGGCGGCCAGCCTGGCCAGCACCTCCTCGACGCCGGGATGCGTCCCGCCGGTGATCCGGAACTCAGCCTCGGCCTCCGCGGTGCGGCGGTGAAGCGCGTCGAGCACCAGCGGGAGGTGCTCCGCCGCCTCGCCGTCCTCGAGCGCAAGGGTGCCCATGATCTCGAGCGCGATCTGCGGGTCGGTCTTGCCGCCCATCGAGACGCCGTGGCCGCCGGGGTCCCGGCCCACGATCTCCTGGATGGCGTCGTCGAACACGCCCCGCCCGATGGGACCCCACCAGACCAGGGTGCCGTCGATGTCCCACAGGATCAGCCGCCGTCCCATCGTGGCGGCCGAGTCTATCCGGGACGGTCGGCCTCCGCCGCACGAATCGGCCGCCTGGTCCATGCAGCCCGCCAGCCGATATGCCGATCACTCGGGTGATGGCCATGGAAGCGATGCCCGCCCACCAGCCGGACGACGACCCGGCAGGACATTGCCCGAAGTGCCGCGTCGGGACACTCGTACGCGTCGAGCACCAGTCGGGAAGCCGCGGCCGGTCCTACGAGCGGTTCTTCTGCCCGCGCTGCGGGTGCAGCGTCGAGGTCATCGGCGACGGGGACGCCGACGACGGCCTGGGCTGAGCCGCGGGCGACGGCCCGTCAGTCGTGCTCGACTTCCTCGGGCTCCAGGTACCACTGCTTGCGGTCCCCGATCTTCGCCCGGAGCTTCCACTTGAGGCTCTTCGGCGCGTCGTCGATCGCGGCGCGCACCTGCCCGATCTGGTGAACGGCGTCGTGGGGCGCGCCGCCCGGGACCAATGAGGCCCCGGATCCGGTTGCCAGGTCGCGGACCTTGTCGAGGTTCATGGTGACGGTCCGCCACCAGCCCCAGTCGTCGGTCACCACCCCGGTGATGCGCCCGGTCGAGACGGTCTCCGGCTCGTCGCCTTCGGCGACCGGATACGCCGACATCAAGTAGATGATGTCCTGCGCGTCCTTCTGGTTGAGCTCCACGATCTGGAGCTTCGTCAGTAGCAGGTCGGCGACGTCCAGCGTCACCGCCATGCGGTCGAGGCGGGTCTTGAACTCCAGCACGTGGCACATCTCGAGCTTGTCGACCATGACGTCGAGCGCCCGGCCCTCCGCGGTCTCGAAGTACATCTGCTTGTGGCCGTGCAGTGAGTTGAATCGCCTGTCCCCGAAGAAGCCGCGCTCCTCCAGGTACTCGATCAGTCGCTTCTTGTAGTCGGAGGACGTCGCGAAGTCGAGGTCCTGCTGCGCGCGCGTCCGCGGGGGAAAGTCCGGAGTCAGGTACCGCACCGCCAGGCCGCCGACGAGCCGCAGGGGCACGCCGCGCTCGTTGCCCGCTTGGATGAGGTCGACCGCGGACGGAAGCAGGTCCTCTTCGCTGATCGCCATCCCGTCAGCCTTCCCCCACGATGCATCAACAGCCCGGCAACGCTACACCCAACCACGGCGGGAACGCGCCCCCCGGACGAGCCCCGGTCGCCTCACAGGATGCCAGCGGCGCCGGAGTGGTTCAAACTGGGCCCATGGACACGAAACCCGACGCCGCCGAAGACGCCCTGACCGCCGAGGAGCTCCAGCTCGCCGCGCGCAACCACGGCATGCCGCTGGAGGCCCTGCGCTACGACGTGACGCCGGTCGGCATGCACTACCTGCTGATCCATTTCGACATCCCGGTCGTGGACGCCGCCGGCTATCGGCTCCGGGTCGAGGGCCGGGTCGACCGGCTGCTCGAGCTGTCGATCGACGACCTGCGGTCGCGGCCGGCGGTCACGCGCGCCCTCACCATGGAGTGCGCGGGGAACGGCCGCTCGCTCATGAACCCGCGGCCGCTCAGCCAGCCCTGGGTGCTCGAGGCGGTGGGCACCGGCGAGTGGACCGGCGTGCCGCTCGCGACCGTCCTGGAGGACGCCGGCGTCCGCGAGGGCGCCGTCGACGTCGTCTTCACCGGCGGCGACCGCGGCATCGACGGCGACATCGAGCAGGCGTTCCAGCGGAGCCTCACCATCGAGCAGGCGCGGGAATCGGGAGCCCTGCTCGCCTACGACCTGAACGGCGCCCCGCTGCCGCCCCAGCACGGGTTCCCGCTGCGGCTCGTGGTCCCCGGCTGGTACGGCATGGCGAACGTCAAGTGGCTGACGTCGATCGAGGTGACCCACACGCCGTTCACCGGCTACTACCAGGCGACCTCCTACAACGTGCGGCTGCAGGACGACGACCCGGGCGTGCCCGTGACACGGATCGTGCCGCGGTCGCTGATGGTCCCGCCGGGCATCCCCGACTTCTACACGCGTGTGCGAAAGGTCGACCCGGGGCCCTGTCAGATCGTCGGGCGCGCCTGGTCCGGGCTCGGCGCCATCGCGAAGGTGGAGTTCAGCAACGACGGCGGCTCGACCTGGACGGCGGCAGAGCTGGAGCCGCCGACATTGGGTGAGGCCGCGTGGCAGGGCTGGCGCGTTGACTGGAACGCGACAGCGGGGACGCACGAGCTGTGCTGCCGGGCAACGGATGCGACGGGAAACACGCAGCCGCTCGAGCCCGAGTGGAACACCGGCGGATACCTGAACAACGCCGTCCAGCGCGTCCCGGTCGAAGTCGTTCCGTAGCCCAGGAATTCACCTGGGCGCCTCGTTGACCAGAGCCTTCCACCGGACGTAAGAGGGGCGCGGACCTCAGGTCCGCGCCCCGTCTCTTCGGTTCGGTCTCGGGAGACCGTTGGGGAAGCGCTCAGGCGGCTTCCACGTCCGGCGAACCGGCTTGCGCCGCAGCCGGTTCCAGGGCCCAGTCGAGCACCTGATCGATCGTCTCGGCCGTGTGGAACGCAATCTGCTCCCGAACCTGCTCGGGCACGTCGTCCAGGTCGCCCTCATTCCGCTTCGGGAGGATGACCTCCTTCAATCCGGCGCGGTGCGCGGCGAGCACCTTCTGCTTCACGCCGCCGATCGGCAGCACGCGCCCCTGCAACGTGACCTCGCCGGTCATGCCCACGGTCGGCTTGACCGGCCGGCCGGTCAGCAGGCTGACCAGCGCGGTCGTCATGGTGACGCCGGCGCTCGGGCCGTCCTTGGGCACGGCGCCCGCGGGCACGTGCACGTGGAATCGCCTGGCCAGCGTTGCCGGGTCGATGCCGAGCTCGTCGGCGTGCGAGCGAACGTAGGACAGCGCGATCTGGACCGACTCCTTCATGACGTCGCCGAGCTGGCCCGTGAGGGTCAGTCCCGGCTCGCCGGCGTGCTCGCCATCAGCGGACCGCATGGCGGTCGCCTCGATGAACAGCACGTCGCCGCCGACGCCGGTGACGGCCAGACCGGTCGCCACGCCCGGCACCGCCACCCGGTCGGCCGCCTCGAAGAAGAACTTCGGCCGGCCCAGGTAGTCGCGGACGCGCTCGGGCGTGACCACGATGGCCTCGCCGTCGCCGTCCCCGTCACGAGACGCGATCTCGGTGGCCACCTTGCGGAGCACCTTGCCGATCTCGCGCTCCAGGTTCCGGACGCCGGCCTCGCGCGTGTAGTCGCCGACGACGACGCGGATCGCGTCGTCGGGCAGCGACACCTCCTCCGCCGTCAGTCCGTTGCGGTCGAGCTGCCGCGCCAGCAGGTGATCACGCGCGATCGAGACCTTCTCGTCCTCCGTGTAGCCGTCCAGCCGGATGACCTCCATGCGGTCCAGCAGCGGACCGGGGATCGTCTCGCTGACGTTCCCGGTCGCGATGAACAAGACCTCGGACAGGTCGAGGTCGACGTCCAGGTAGTGGTCGCGGAACGTGTGGTTCTGCGCCGGGTCCAGGACCTCGAGCAGCGCGCTCGACGGGTCGCCGCGCCAGTCCGCGCCGACCTTGTCGATCTCGTCGAGCATCATCACGGGGTTCTTCGTGCCCGCGTCCTTCAACGCGCGCACGATGCGGCCCGGCAGCGCGCCGACGTACGTGCGCCGGTGCCCGCGGATCTCTGCCTCGTCGCGCACGCCTCCCAGCGACACGCGGACGAACTTCCGGCCGAGTGCCCGGGCGACGCTCTCACCCAGCGAGGTCTTGCCGACGCCCGGCGGGCCGACGAGGGTCAGGATCGCGCCCGAGCCGCGGCCGCCGGCCTCGGTCAGCCCGCGCTCGGCGCGCAGCTTCCGGACGGCCAGGTACTCGATGATGCGGTCCTTCACGTCCTCCAGGCCGGTGTGGTCTTCGTCCAGGATCGCCCGCGCCGCCACGACGTCGAGCTGATCCTCGGTGCGCACGTTCCACGGGACGTCGAGCAACCAGTCGAGGTACGTGCGGATCCAGCCGTACTCGGGGTTCTGCTCGGAGGTGCGCTCCAACCGGCCAAGCTCCTGCTCGGCCTGCTTCTGCACCTCCTCGGGCATGCCGGCCTCGGCGATGCGCGTCCGGTAGCTCTCGGCCACGTCCTCCTGGCCGTCCTCGCCGAGCTCCTTGCGGATCGCGGCCATCTGCTCGCGCAGCAGGAACTCGCGCTGCCGCTTGTCGATGCCCTCGGTGACCTCGCTGCGGATCTTGTCCTTCAGCTCGACGTCGGCCAGCGTCTTCTTGGCGTGCTCCAGGACGAGCTCGAGACGGCGCTCGACGTCCAGCTCCTCGAGGATCGCAACCTTCTGCTCGAAGCTCATGTCGGGCGAGTAGCCGGCGGTGTCGGCCAGCGCGCCGGGCTCGGTGATGCCGCGGAGGAACTCGGCCACCTGCGGCACGCCCCGCGACTCGACGATGTTCTCGACGGTGGCGCGGTACTCGCGTCCGAGCTCCTCGGCGCGCGAGGTCGCCTCGGGGTCCTCGATCGGCTCGACCTCGATCCACGTCGCGTCGCCGGTCCCCGGGACGCCGGTGCCGAGCCGCGCCCGGTGCAGGCCGCGGACGACCAGCGCCTCGATGCCCGAGGGCAGCCGGCCCACGTCCTCGATCTGGGCGATGGTGCCGACCCGCGAGTAGTGCTCCTCGACGCGGGGCACCAGAAGGACGATCTGATCTGCGGAGCGGGCGGCGGCGATGGCGCTGCGGGCCTCGTCGGTCTCCAGCGCGATCGTCACCACCATGCCGGGAAGCACGACGCCCGTGGTCAGCGGAAGAAGGGGAACGACCTGCGACTTCAGTTCAGCCATCTCACTCTCCTGGAAGGGCCATTACGCCATTACATCCGGCAACCCGGGTCTTCTCCCCGGTATTCCGGGCCGCGGTGAAACTTGAGTCTCTGTCGCTCAACCTGGTGGGACCCTTGCCCATTCCCAGGAGCGGGGATCGGGGGGTTGACAGGTGACTATCTGGTCACCTATTCTGAACCCCATGAACGACGACGACCGCGTGTTCAAGGCGCTCGCCGACCCGACGCGTCGGTTCCTGCTCGATCAGCTCTTCGCGCGTGACGGCCGCACGCTGACGGAGCTCGAGTCCGAGCTGGAGATGACGCGCTTCGGGGTGATGAAGCACCTGCGGGTCCTTGAAGACGCAGGGCTCGTCGTCACGCGCCGGCAGGGTCGGGAGAAGCTCCACTTCCTCAACCCCGTCCCGATCCGGCTGATCCACGACCGGTGGATCGACAAGTACCGGGAGCGTCAGGTCTCGGCGCTGGCCGACCTGAAGCACGAACTGGAGGAGATGGGATGACCACGGCAACAGAGACAGTGGTTGCGACGCAGGTGCATCGCGTGTACATCAAGGCGACGCCGCAGCAGGTCTGGGACGCGATCACCAAGCCGGAGTGGACCGAGCGGTACGGCTACAAGGCGCGCCAGGAATACGACCTGCGTCCGGGCGGCACGTTCACGGCGCTCGCCAACCAGGGCATGAAGGACTTCGGCGCGCCCGACATCGTCGGCGAGGGCGAGGTGCTCGAGGTCGATCCGCCGCACCGGCTGGTCCAGACCTGGCGCATGCTGTTCGAGCCGGACCAGGCGGCCGAGCCCATGACGCGGATCACGTATGAGATCGTCGAGGAGTTCGGTGTGTCCCGGCTGACTGTGACGCACGAGCTGGAGAACGCGCCGATCCACGCGGCGCTCGTCCACGGCGACGTGCCGCAGGCCGGCGGCGGCTGGCCGTTCGTCCTCAGCGACCTCAAGTCGCTGCTGGAGACGGGGCAGGCGCTCGGTCGGTAGCAGCCTCGCGACGCACTTCCCCGAGGGGGCTCGAGCTTCGTGCTCGGGCCCCCTTTCGCGTCAGGTGCCGGGTCACGGGGACGTCAGATGTGACGGTTGACAGATGTCATGAATGACGTCATCATGACGTCATGAACATCTCAGCGATCCTCGATGCACTGCGAACCGACGTCGAGTCCTCGGCGGAGGGCGGAGACAAGAAGACGACGGAGGCGGTCATCCGTCTCGGTCGGCTTCTCGAGGCCACGGTCCGTGTCCAGATCATGGACGCGATGTCCGAGGCCGCGGCCGAGCTCAGCCAGGAGCTCCCGACCGGACGGGTGGAGGTCCGCATCGCCGGCGGCGACATCTCCCTGACGTTCGTCCGCGACCAGGACGAGCTCGCCGACGTCCCCGTGGACGAGGACTCGGCCCGCATCACCCTTCGGCTCCCCGAGAGCGTCAAGACCCAGGCGGAGTCGTCGGCTTCCCAGGAGGGCATCTCGATGAACGCGTGGCTGGTCCGCGCGGTGAAACGTGCCCTCGACGAACGGCCCAAGGTGCGCGGTCACCGCGTGCGGGGCTACGCCCAGAGCTAGATCAGAAGAGAAAGGAGAAGAGGACATGCCCACCTACCCCACTCCCGACCCGGTGACGCTGGTCGTCCGCATCCCCACGGGGCGGATCGAGATCACCACGGAAGACACGAAGGAAACGACGGTCGAGGTCCGGCGCATGACCGGCCGCAGCAATCCCGGCCCGGACGACGTCGTCGTCGACTTCCGCCCGTCGCAGCGCGGCGGGGGCCAGCTGTTGGTCGTCGCCGAGCGCGGGCACAAGTCGTGGTTCGGCAAGGACGCGGCGTATCACGTCACCATCCGCACCCCGCACGGCGCCGACGTGCAGGGTGTGAGCGGGTCCGCGGACTTCCGCGGCGTCGGCCGCTTCGGCTCGATCGAGGTGCGCTCCGCGTCCGGCGACGTGTGGTTCGACGACGTCGCGGGCCAGGCGACCGTCAAGAGCGCCAGCGGAGACGTCCGCCTCGGCTCCATCGAAGGCCCGGTCATGGTGAACACCGTCTCGGGCAACACGGATGTGCGCAAGGCCGCCGACATCGTGAGCGCGGCGCTCGTCTCCGGCGACCTGAAGGTGGGAGAGGCCGGCGGCGACGTCAAGGGACGGAGCGTGTCGGGCGACCTGCGCATCGAGTCGTTCGACCGCGGCCGCGCCGAGCTGAGCTCCGTGTCCGGGGACGTGCAGGTCGGCGTGCTCCCCGAGCGCCGGGTGTGGATGGACCTGGTCTCGCGGTCGGGCGACACCTCGTGCGATCTCGACGTCGGCAACGGCGAGGGATCGGGCGCACCGGACGTGCGGATCGAGGCGAAGTCGGTGAGCGGCGACGTCCGCGTGCGGCGGTCATCCGCGCACTGACGCACCACCGACGCACGGTGGAACGAGATTCGACGGGCAAGGCGACGCAAAGGAGGAACGGTCATGTGGATGCCCCTGCAGATGGAGATGCTCGGTGAGCTGAAGGCCGACCCCGGGCGGCGACTGGATGACGCCGGCCGCGTCCGGCACGCGCGCTCGGCGAAGCGACCCCGGCGCCACGCGATCTCCGCCGCCACCGCCGGCACCCTGCGGTGGACGGCAGACCGACTGGACCCCGCTCCCCCACGGCCGGCGCGCACCACCGGCTGGGCTTCCGGGTAGATTGAGTGGGTCCGAATCAGTCGGGGGACGGAAGGAAGGAAACGCCATGGCCATGGCAACGCGAGTCGCATCGGTTTCCTGGGAGGGTGACCTGACGGGTAGCGGCGAGCTGTCGCTGGAGAGCAGCGGGGTGCTCACCAACACGCCGGTCACCTGGGCGTCCCGCACCGAGGCTCCGGAGGGGCGCACCAGCCCCGAGGAGCTGCTGGCGGCCGCGCACGCATCCTGCTACGCCATGGCGTTCTCGAACATCCTGGCCAAGGAAGGCGGCGTGACCGCGGAGTCGCTCGAGGTCCGCGCGGAGTGCGACATCGACCGTGTGGATGGCGCGGCGAAGGTGACGGCGATGCGCCTGAAGGTCCGTGGTGCGGCCATGGGCATGGATGAAGCCGGCTTCGTGAAGCTGGCGAACGAGGCCAAGGAGAAGTGCCCGATCTCCGGCGCGCTCATGGGAAACGTCGACATCTCGCTCGACGCCCAGCTCGCCTAGCCCGCTCGTCGGGCAGACGGCCCTAGACGGCCGGGTCGGCCTCGATCCAGGAGAAGCCCGGCGTCGGCACGACTCGCCCCAGCGTGAAGCCGCCCCGCGCGAGCAGCGTCTCCCAGTCCTCGTGCGTGCGTTCCTTGGCGCCGAACAGCACCAGCATGTGGAGGTCGAGCATCCGGCCGAGGTCCATCTTTCCGCGCGGCGTCAGGACCGCCTCGAAGAGCACCAGCCGCCCCGACCCGTTCATCGCCCGCCGGACCGTCTCCAGGATCCGCACCGCGTCCTCGTCGGGCCAGTCGTGCAGAACGCTCGCCATCACGTAGAGGTCCCCACCCGCCGGCACCTCGAAGAAGAAGTCGCCGCCGACCGCCTCCGCTCGGTCCGAGACACCGGCGGCGTCGAAGTGTTCCCTCGCCTCGATCACCACGTGCGGCTGGTCGAGCACCACGCCGCGCAGGTCCGGCCGCTCGCGCAGGATTCGCTCGAGCAACACCCCGTTCCCGCCCCCAACGTCGACGACCAACCCATCGTGCGGCCAGTCGTACAGCGACAGCCCGCCTTCGACCAGCGTCGACGTCCGCCGGCGCATGTCTTCATTGAACAGCAACGACTGCTCGGGGTGCGCCGCGAGCCATTCCCAGAAGCTGAGCGTGAAGTACTCAGGGAACGACGGCTCACCGGTGCGCAGGGTGTGGATCGCCTCCGACCAGGCGTGGAGCTCCCACGGCTTGAAGTTGGCCAGACCGGAGACGCTCCCGGGCTCGTCGCGCAGGAACCGGCGCCCGAGATCGGTCAGCTCCCAACGCCCGTCCTCCTCCCGGAACATGTTCCGGCTGGCCAGCGCGCGCACCATCCGGCTGAGCGTCGCCCGATCGACCCGGGTCGAATCCGCGACCTCGGCGAGCGTGGCCGGTTCCCGCCCGAACGCCTCGAAGACGCCCGCCGCGACGAACATCCGCACGACGAGCGGCGTGTAGTAGTCGAGCAGGTCGACGGCCGGATCGGTTCCTTCGTGTTCCATGGGACCCGGATTGTATCGGCCGGGTCCCATGTCACCGTGAGCATGGCCGACCGGGGGTCCCCTCAGCGGGCCGGCTTCCGCATGACGGCCAGGTGTTCCTCGAGCCGGTCGTAGGTCTGCTCGGCGCCGTCCACCATCCCGGACTCGAGGACCGCATCCCGCTCCGCAGCGGTCGGGAACACCGAGCGGCTGGTCAGGGTCGTCTTCCCGTCGTGCTCCTCGAACTCGAACGTCTCCGGACCACCCTCCCCGGCCCCCTCCCAGTTGAACGTCCAGGTGAAGCGCTCGGGGCGCTCGATCTCCAGGTACTCGCCGTGGAATCCCGGGATCTCGCCGTCGGGACCACTGTGGACGATCCGCCACGTCCCCCCGACACGGAAGTCGATCTCACAGAACACCGTTTCGTACTTGCGGGGCCCCCACCACCTCGACATGTGCTCGCACGAGGTGTGTGCCTCGAAGACGAGCTCGCGCGGCGCGTCGAAGACGCGGGTCATCACGATCTCGCGGTCGGTCGGGGTCGTCACGTTCAGGGTCTTAGCGTCTGCGGCCATCTCGCCTCTCCTTTCGCCCTGCCTGGAGCTCGTCCAGGTACTCGTCGAGCCGGTCGTAGCTCTCGGCCCAGAACTGCCGGTACCCCACTGCCCACTCCGCCACCTCCTTCAGCGGCCCGGCCTCCAGCCGCGCGGGGCGCCACTGCCGCTCGCGGCCGCGGGAGACCAGGCCCGCGCGCTCGAGCACCTTCAGGTGCTTCGAGATCGCCGGCTGCGTCATGTCGAACGGCCTGGCCAGCTCCGTCACCGATGCCTCGCCCTTCGACAGGCGGGCCAGGATCGCCCGGCGGGTCGAATCGGCCAGGGCCGCGAACGTCCGGTCCAGCCGCTCGCTCTCGGTCATGGTCGCCGTCATCGTCGCCACTGAACCCTCCGGTTATATAACTTCTCGGTAACCTACTCAGTCGCGGCGGAACTGTCAAGGGGAGGGTTGCGGGGAACGTCCGGGAAGCCGGGCTGGCTCAGCGGCAGGGTTCGTACGGCAGGTCGTACAGGTTGTCCGTCTTGCCGATGCTGTTGAAGTCGTAGGCGGCCGAGTTTGCCTTCGGGCAGTACTTCGACTGCTTGCCGCCGTACTCGACGTTGAACACGGCCTTGCCGGCCTTCGGCCAGGGCGCGAGACCGTCACACTCGCTGTATTGCCAGCACTGCTCGTTGATCTCGAAGTCGAAGTACTTGATGAGCTCACCTGCTTGGGCGATATCGTTCTTCAGCGCCACCCTCAGACCGAGGCGGTGCGCCATGTTCGCGAGCCGCATGTCGTACTGCAGCTGTGTCCTCGGACTGATCGTCAGGCCGGTGTTGTTGTCGTACTCCTCGGTGTTGTCGAACTCGATGGCGTCCACGCCGATCAGCTTCGCTTCCTTCACCCGGGCCAGCTGCTCGTCCAGCAGGAACTGCTGCGCGGACTCCACCTTCCCGGTGTTCGGGTTGGTGCCGAACACGTTCGAGTTGATGTTCACCCAGTACTCGTCCGGGTACCCGCCGTCCGGGTTGCCGAACAGGCACCCGTCGCAGCTCTGGTCGAAGGCCTGGAACTCGGGGAAGTCGGGCCGCCACGTCTCGGCCGTCCCGGCCGACATGTACCCAATCACGCGGGCGCCGCGGACGTGGATGGCCTGCACCGCGGGGTAGTTCAGCACCGCGTAGTTCTGTGGCGAGTAGCACTTCCCGTCCTGAAGGATGTCGATATCGAACACGGTCGGGGCCACGGTGATGCCGGTGGCGAACGACCTGCCCGTGACCCCGATGTTGATGAACCCGTCCTTCTTGTACAGGCAGCCGCCGTGGCCGTCGGGCGACCCCTGCAGCTGGTACTGCCAGCGCGCGTGGATGTTCGGCTGCCAGCACGGTCCCGGCCGACGCGTTGCACGGGACGGGAGGAGGCAGCGGGCGCTTTGCGGGAGCCGTGCCGACGCGAGCCCCGTGGCGATCGGCGCCAGCACCAGCGTGAGGACGGCAGGCACGACGATGGCCGCGCGGTGCAGCCCGATCCTCCGGCGACGCGTCCGAGCGCTCCCCATGGGTCCATTCAAGTGCCTGGACGGCACTCTTGGCAAGAGCCCCGACGCATTCCCTATTCGGCCCATATGCCCGCACGGCCCGGCTGAGGTACGGTGCGGCCCGCGGCGCGTCGAGCGAAAGGAGAAGCCGCCATGGCGCATCCCAACGAGACCTTGCTGCGCAACGGGTACGAGGCGTTCGAGAAAGGGGACCTCGACACGCTTCGCGGCTTGTTCACCGACGACATCGTCTGGCACTCGCCGGGGAAGGGACTCGCTCGCCGGCGAATACCAGGGCATCGACCAGGTCTTCGGCCTGTTCGCCAAGGTCATGGAGCTGTCGGGCGGCACCTACCGCAGCGAAATCCACGACGTCCTGGCGAACGACGAACACGCGGTCGCCCTGATCACCGCACGCGGCGAGCGGGAGGGCAAGACGCTCGACAACCTGCAGACCCACGTCTTCCACGTGACGGACGGCAAGGTGACGGAGGTCTGGCTGGAGGCGCTCGACCTCTACGCCAACGACGAGTTCTGGTCCTAGCCGCGGTCAGGCCGGGATCGCCTCGGGCCGGCGCTCCCGGGATGCCGGGGACGGTCGCCTCCGCAGCCGTGCCAGCCTCATCATTCCCCGCAGCCCGACCACCCGGACGAGGTTGCGCGCGGAGAAGAATTCGTTCATCGGCACGGAGCCGGTCAGGGCGCCGAGGAACTGATCGGTGTGTTCCTGGCTCCTCGCGAGCGCGCCGAACAGAACGGCGCCTTCCTCGGCCGATCGCGTGAACGACGCGATCTCGAGCGTCGACAACAGGGCGAGCTGAAGACCGACCCCTTCGAGATCGCGAACCGGGGCTGGGCGCTCGTGCACGGCCTCGCGTCGCTGGAGCTCATGGGCTGCCTCGGGCCCCCCGATGCCGCCGAGGCCACCTGGCGAGGCGCGCTCGAGATCATGGAGGCGGGGCTCCGCCAGGTCGGGTAGTCCCCGGCCGGGCAGGCTCGTGGATCCCTGGCCCGGCTCAGCCGACGGGCGTCGGCGACCGAGAACTCATCCATGCGGGAACAGCTCGATCACGCCGGTGGATGGCTCGGCGGGCTCGCTCCATGGCAGCGGGCGCGGGCCGATCAGGGACGACTGGCCGCTCTCCTGGCGGAGCTGGCGCCCGAGGGATTCCTGAGTCTGCACCAGGTGGACACCGGCTTCGGCGACATCGACCACGTGGTGGTGGGACCGAGCGGCGTCTTCTCGATCCTGACCCCGCACTGGTCCGCCCGGGTCCAGGGCAAGCGCGACCGGCTGCTCTGCGGCACGCGGGACGAGGACAAGACGCGGCGGCGAGCGGAGTGGAGCGCCACGTGCGTCGAGCAATGGCTCGACGAGGATGGCGTGGGCGTGCCGGTCGCGGCGCTGCTGGTGCCCCTCGACAGCAGGGTCGAGGACGACCGGGTCGAGCTTCCCTACCTCACCGTCCTTCCCCCGGCGTCGCTGGCCGCGTTTCTGCGCGAGGGGCCGGCGACGCTCTCGCCCGCGCTGGTGCGTCGGGCCGC
Organism: uncultured Actinomycetota bacterium; assembly: GCA_963770955.1. GTDB lineage: Bacteria > Actinomycetota > UBA4738 > UBA4738 > UBA4738 > DASPTB01. The sequence goes on along the minus strand of CAVYRK010000002.1, from coordinate 445,833 downwards.
GGACGCCATCCAGGCTCGCATCGTGGGAATGACGAACCGGTCGCACGCTCGCTGAGCCCTCACGGAGTCCCAACAACCCACCTTTCGCGAGGAGCGGCGCTACCCTGAGCTCCAGTGACCCACGAGACCTCGGACGACCGCGCGCGATCGTTTCCCCCGCGCGTGGCTGGGGCGCTCGTCGGGATCCTGACCGCGGGCGTCGGCCTGGCCGTGGGGCAGCTGGTCTCGATCTTCGTTGCGGGAGAGTCATCCCCCGTCTTGGCCGTCGGGCAGTCGGCGGTCATGTTCTCGCCGGAGTGGCTGAAGTCCTTCGCGATCCGCCACTTCGGCTCGCACGACAAGCTCGTGCTGGTCACCGGCGTGGTGATCGTACTGATCGCCGCCTCCGCACTGCTGGGGATCGCCGCGATGCGGCGCCGGTGGGTCGGGGACCTCGGCGTAGCCGCCTTCGGGATCATCGGTGTCGCAGCGGCCATGTCGCAGCCGGATTCGTCCATCACGTGGGTCCTGCCCTCCGTGATCGGCGCCACCGCCGCGTGGGTCGCGTTCCGCGAGCTGTATCGCGCGGCGCTGCCGGAGGAGGCGCACCCGCTGGGAGGAGTCACCGCCGGCACCATCGACCGCCGGCGGTTCCTGAAGGCGGCCGCGGTGACCGGCGCGACGGCCGCCGCGGCGCAGGGCTTCGCGCTGGCGCTGGCGCCGCGGTTCATGGCCGGTGACATCTCGCGGGCCGCAACGAAGGTCCCGGTCCCCACCGACCCGGCCTCACCGGTGCCGCCGGGCGCCTCGCTGAAGGTGCCCGGCCTCAGCCCGTTCTTCACGCCCAACACCGACTTCTATCGCGTGGACACGACCCTGTTCCCGCCTCAGATCGCCGCCGACAAGTGGCGCCTGCACATCCACGGGATGGTCGACCGCGAGGTCACCATCGACTACGCGCAGCTGCTCGCCCGCGAGATGGTGGAGCGGGACATCACGCTCTGCTGTGTGTCGAACCCGGTGGGCGGGCCGTACATCGGGAACGCGCGGTGGATCGGCGCGCTGGCGAAGCCGCTGCTCGAGGAGGCCGGGGTCCATCCGGACTCGAACCAGCTCGTGATGCGCTCGCCCGACGGCATGACGATCGGCGCGCCCGTCGCCGCCCTGATGGATGGACGCGACGCGATGCTCGCCGTCGCGATGAACGGGCAACCGCTGCCCGTGGAGCACGGCTTCCCGGTGCGCATGGTCGTTCCCGGCCTGTACGGCTACGTGTCCGCGTGCAAGTGGATCGTGGACATGGAGCTGACCACGTTCGCGGCCTACGACGCGTACTGGGTGCCGCGCGGCTGGGCGCAGCAGGCCCCGATCAAGATCGAGGCGCGGATCGACACGCCCGCGCCGGGCGCCCTCAAACAGGCGGGCACTGTGGCCGTGGCCGGCATCGCGTGGGCGCAGCACGTCGGAGTCTCGAAGGTCGAGGTGCGGGTGGACAACGGGCCGTGGCACGTTGCGGAGCTCTCGGCCCAGGACACGATCGACACCTGGCGGCAGTGGCGCTGGGAGTGGCCGGCGACGAAGGGCACCCACGTCATCGAGGCCCGCGCGACCGATGCCCACGGCGTCACGCAAACGTCGGCCCAGGCCACGCCGGCACCGAACGGCGCGACCGGATGGCCGCAGTCACAGGTGACGGTCGTCTGACGCGGGCCTCCGGCTAGAGCTGCAGCGGGCGGACGGGCGCCATGACGGCGAGCGGATCCTCCCGCCAGACCTCGGGCTGGACGTCGATGTACAGTTCGATCTCGTTCCCGTCGGGGTCGGTGATGTAGAGGCTGTGCGTCACGCCGTGGTCTCCCGACCCGACGATGTTCGCGCCCGCGTCCGCCAGCTCGCGCATCGCCGCCTTGAGCTCGTCGTCGGTCGTCCCGATCTTCAGGCCGAAGTGGTACAGGCCCACGCGGCGGCCTGGTGGGATCGGCGCGGCGTCCTGGCCGACCTGGATCAGCAGCAGCTCGTGGTGCGTCCGTCCCGACGAGAACAAGGCCATCTGGCCCGGGACGGCGGTCAGCTCCTTCCATCCCAGCACCCCACCGTAGAACCCGCGTGACACCTCGACGTCGCGGACGTACAGCACCACGTGTCCGAGCTCCTTGACCTCCATGTGACTCCCTCCTTCAGTTGAGCGACGGGTCCACCGGCATCAGCGCGAGCATCTCGAACTGCGGGCCCTTGCGGCGCAGGACGGCGCTCCACAGGGCCGCCGCGTCTTCCGCGAACACGTCCTCCGGCAGCGCCGGTTCCTGTATCCAGGATCCCTCGTCCATCTCGACCTCGAGCTGTCCCGGTCCCCAGCCGGCGTACCCGGCGAACAGGCGGGCCCGTCGGACGCCCGCCACGGTCTCCGGGTCCGCGTCGCCAGACAGGAACCCGATCGAGCCGAACGCCAGCACGCCCGCGCCCTCCGGGTCGTCGAACTCGGCGACCACGACGGCCGCCTGCGGCTGAACGGGGCCGCCCACGTACACCACGTCGTCCCCGCCGATCAGCGGAAGGAACGCCGGGGCCGCCTCGAGGACGGAGACGTCGGATACCCGGTTCAGCACGACGCCGACGGCGCCCTCGTCGTCGTGGTGGCCGATGAGGACCACCGTGCGCCGGAAGTTCGGGTCCCATAGCACCGGCGACGCGATGAGCAGGCTCCCGCCGAGTCGTTCCACGCGTCCATCATCCCCGATCCGGCTTCTTGCATCCGAGTCGGGGGTGGGACACCCTTGGCCCGCGATGACCCGGAGCCACCCGAGACCCGGCCGGCAGGGCGCGCGCCGCCGGACCGCAGGAGCCGCGCTCATGCTGCTGCTGTCGGGCGCGATCGTCTTCGCCGCAGCCTCTCCCGCCGCCGCCCAGGAAGAATCGATCCGTTCCTACGACGTCCACATCCAGGTCCAGACGGACGGCTCGATGCTCGTCACCGAACGCATCGACTACGACTTCGGCTCGACCGAGCACCACGGCATCTTCCGCGACATCCCCAGCCGCCTCACCTTCGACAACCGGTACGACCGCGTGTATCCGATCGACGTCGTGTCGGTGACCGCGTCACCGGGAACGCCCGACCAGTACGAGACCTCGCAGTCGGGACCCATCTTCGAGATCAAGATCGGCGATCCCGACCGCACGGTCACCGGCGAGCACACGTACACGATCACCTACCGCGTGCAGGGCGCCGTCAACCACTTCTCCGACCACGACGAGCTCTACTGGAACGTCACCGGCAACCAGTGGCCGGTCCCGATCGAGCAGACGCACGCGACCGTGGCCATTCCCGGTGACGTCCAACGCGTGGCCTGCTTCGCCGGCGAGTTCGGATCCTCGCTGTCATGCGACCAGGCCGACTTCCAGGGCGACACGGCGACGTTCGCCGCCTCGAACCTCGGCGTCTACCAGGGGATGAGCGTGGTGGTCGGGTTCCCGACGGGCCTCGTGTCGCACACGGGGCCGATCCTGCAGGAGCGGTGGAGCATCGGCCGCGCGTTCGAGCTGACGCCGGCCACCGGCAGCGCGAGCGGCGGGCTGCTCGCCCTGCTGTTGTTCGGGGTGGGGTGGCTGGCGTGGCGGACCGGCCGCGACCGAAGGGCCGTCGGGTCCCTCGTCGACCAGGCCTACGCCACCCCCGGACAGGACGAGCAGCCGGTGCCGCTCTTCGAGCACGGCGCAACGCCGGTCGAATACGCGCCGCCGGACGACATCCGCCCCGGGCAGATGGGAACGCTCGTCGACGAGGTCGCGAACCCGCTCGACGTCTCGGCCACCGTCGTCGACCTCGCGGTCCGCGGCTACCTGAAGATCGAGGAGATCCCGAAGCACGGCCTGTTCGGCAAGCCGGACTGGAAGCTCGTCCTTCAGAAGCGTGACGGCGGCGATCTGCTGCCCTACGAGCGCGAGCTGGCCGACGGGTTGTTCGAGGACGGCGACGAGGTGCTGCTGTCGTCGCTGAAGCGGAAGTTCGTCGCCCGGCTGGCGAAGGTGCAGGATGAGCTCTACGACGACGCGGTCGAGCGGGGCTGGTTCACCCGCCGCCCCGACACTGTCCGGGCGTTCTGGGCGCGGATCGGCATCCTCGCCATCGTCGTTGCCGGGGCGATCGTGTATCTGGCCGCCCGGTTCACGCACCTCGGACTGATCGCCGTGGCGCTGCTCATCGGCGCCATCGCCCTGCTCGCGTCGGCCAGGCGCATGCCGCGCAGGACGCCGGCGGGCACCGGGATGGTTCGGCGCGTCTTCGGGTTCCGGACGTACATCGAGACCGCCGAGGCGCAGGAGATGCGCTTCCAGGAGAAGGAGAACATCTTCTCGAAGTACCTGCCGTACGCGATCGTCTTCGGCTGCACCGAGAAGTGGGCGAAGGCGTTCGAGCAGCTGGGCCTGCAGCCGGACACCGGGTCGTGGTACGTCGGATCGCACCCGTTCACCGCCTTGGCGTTCGCGAGCTCGATCGACCACTTCAGCGTCGCCGCTGTCGGCACGATCAGCTCGACGCCGGCCGGATCGGGCTCGAGCGGATTCGGCGGCGGCGGCTTCTCCGGAGGCGGGGGCGGAGGAGGCGGCGGCGGCTCCTGGTGAGTCCCGGCGGCGCTACCCGCCGATCGGGTCGCCATCCGGGATTCCGTGCAATCCCCCGTCGGGAATCGTCAGCACGTCGTCCTTCGAGAGTCCGTGCGCGTCCATCGCCTGTGGGCTCGCGATGGCGTGCTTCGTTCCGCCCTCGATCACCCAGACCTGCTCTTGGGAGCGCTCCTTCAGCAGCGTCCCGTTCGCCGGCACATCCGCGATGTACGCGAGTGAGCCCGCGCCCACCTGGCGGACCTCACGCGGGTTGCGGCCGAGCGCGCCGAGCTCCGCCACGCTCGGGACGGCGAACTTCGCGCCACCGGCCACGATGTGGATGCCGGACGTCCCCTTCTCCTGGAGCAGCGCGCCGTCCTGCAGGAAGTCCGGACGCTTGGGGCCGAAGCCCTGGACGAACCACCCGCGCCAGTCCTCGTTTCCCTCCGAGAGCGTCCAGTGCGGCTTCTTCGCGTTCGTCGTGAGCCGGACCTCGCGCTCGGGGTAGCGGTTGTCCCACAGGTACGCCACCAGGTTCCCCTTGCCGTCGTCCTCGTACCCGTACGCCACCACCTGGTGGTCCTGGCCCATCTGGCGCATGTCGGTGACCTTGACCAAGCCCAGCACCTGCGGCTTGCCCGTGTCGATCATCGCGCGCAGCTTGGGGAACTCCCCCTCCTTGGTCCAGCGGGTCACGCCCTTGTGGAAGAAGTTCTCGCCGTCCCCGGCGAGCGTCCACGTGATGAAGTTGATCGCCGACGGCACCAGGTAGGTCTCGAGCTGCCGCTCGTAGATGTAGTCGGCCATCAGCGTCCCGTCGTGCGGGAGCGTGGCGTCGGACGGGATCGGCAGGCGGCCGCTGAACCAGTAGTCGAGGGCGGCGTAGGCCATGCCGCCACACCGGCCGCCGGTCTCGATCGTCCCGTAGCCGGGGACCTTCGCGATCACGTTGACGAACTCGTTGGCGAAGTGGAACCCGTCCCGCTCGGGCACGAAGTCTGTCTTCGGCATGGTCCCCTCTCCCGTCCGGGTCACGACGGCGAGCCGCCGCCTCGCCGCCGATCCTCTCCGGCCCCCATCACCGCGTCGTCACTGCCCCGCGGCCCACCCGGTCTGCCGCGGGTCCGGCGTGATCGACCCTGTGCCGCGGCCCGGCTTCGAGCCCGCGGCCCGGCCCATCCAGGACGTATCGGCCCCCGCCGGGGCTCCTTGCTGGATCGCGTTCGCGATCACCTGCACCAGCTGCTGCGTGGTGTACGGGCTCCAGCAGTGCGGCTTGTTGCGGCCGTAGCGGAACTCGGCGTCGGCCGGCGGGTTCGTCTCCGACTCGAGGGATCGCTGCAGCAGGTGGACGGCGTCGTTCAGGAAGAACGTGTCGGCGTCGCCGACGAACACGTGGATGCGGCCGGCCAGCTTGGGGCCGAGCGTCGCCCAGTGCCGCGCGAGCTGGATGCGGATGTCCATCGGCCTGCCACTGGCTCGCGACGGCGTGGTCGATCTTCCCCGTGAGCTTGTCCCAGATCGGTGCCGGATAGCCGTCCGCGCCCTGCGGTCCGTAGACGGCCTGCCAGATGTCCCACTGGCCGAGCTGCGAGCGCCCGCGCGTCCCCAGCGCCGCCTCCCAGTGGTTCTCCTGCTCCATCGTCCACAGTGTCTCGCCGGTGGTCTCGCGCGCGGACGGGCGCGCCACGTCGAGCCACTCGTGGGGCGTGACGTACGCGTTCGGGTCCCGGTAGACGTTCACCAGTTGGTGGAAGCGGAAGTCGACGGGGTCCGGGCAGAGCGCCCAGACGCCGGCGTACAGGTCCGGGTAGAACACCTGCTGCGCCAGCGCTTCCCATCCGCCCGTGGAGCCGCCAGTCAGGGCCCGGGCCCACCGTTCCGGAACCGTACGGAAGTGCGCGTCGATGTACGGCATCAGCTCCTGGGTGATCGCGTCGCCGTACGGACCGAGGTTGGCCGAGTTCACCGCGTACGAGTCGTCGAAGAACGGGTTCTCGTGCCGGATGGTCACCGCGATCATGCGGGGCGCGGCGAACGAGACCCACCACTTGGAGAAATCGTTGTCGAGGCTCTCGTGGAACCCGAAGGGATTGTCGAACGGGTAGTGCGTCTGGTCGTAGATGACCGGGTAGCGCGTCGAGCCGTGCGAGTGGTAGCCCTCGGGCAGGAGCACGTCGGCGCCGATGTACATCGGCCGGCCCCAGAACGTCGACAGCAGATCGCTCTTGATCTTGACGTGCTTCACGTGGGCGCTGTCGGCGGGGTTGCCCTGCTGGCACGTGCCGCCGGGCGGGACCGGGTCCGACGGCCGGATGCGGTGCGTGAGCGGCAGGTCCACCACGCCGGTCCCCGGACCGAGGGTGAGCCGCTGGACGTCGCCGTACAGGTTGCCCGGCGAGTCCGGGAAGAACCCGCCGTCGCCGCACGGCATGTGCAGCCGCACGAGCGATCCGTCGGAGCGGTGGAACGTCGTGTACACGTTCAAGAACGGCTGCACGTCGTAGGCGCCGGCGGGCAGGTCCGACAGGGACACCAAGGGATACCCGTACACCCCTGGGCCGTCCCCGATCGTGACCGGCTGGCCCGGCCGCATCCCGCTGACGTCCTTGCCCCAGACCGGCGCGCCGTCGGTCACGTCCACCTGAAATCGCGGCTGCGGGTGGCCGTGGCGCGAGACGAAGACGTAGACGCGTCCGTTCGCGGCCGCGCTTCGGACGTCGGACGAGAAGGAGATGCGGAACGCGAGCGAGCCGCCGACCGACTTCGAGCCGGCGACGCTCGCCGGGCCGGCCGTCAGCCCGGCGAGAACGACGAGGGCGATCAGGAGTGAACGGGTGCGCATGGCGATTCCTCCTGGAGGGATGGGAAGCCACCGATCGTCCGATTGAACCGCAGGACGGCGGACGGCGCGAATCGCCTATTGGGGAGGGGGTTCCTCCTCGGCCGCGAGCCCCGTGGCCCGGCCGACGATCGCGCCGAGCGCCAGCAGGACGATCGCGCCGCCCACGATCATCGGCGCCGTGATCGGTTCGTCCAGGATCAGCAGCGCCGCGACCGCGGACAGCACCGGCTGCGCCAGCATCAACATCGATGACACCGACACGTCCACGTGTCCATGGGCCCACGCGACCAGAAGGTGCCCACCGGACGCCCCGACCACGAAGACGCACAGGAGCACCCAGTCCTCCGGCCGGTGCACCGCGAGCGAGTCCCCGGAGATCATCGTGATGGGCGTGATCACGACGGCCGCCGCCACGCTCACCACGGTCAGGTACTCGAGGGCGTTCACCGCCTCCCGCGCGCGCTTCGACACCAGGAAGTAGGCGGTCCAGGCGATCAACGAGCCGGCGGCGAGCAGGTCGCCGGCGAGGCTCCACGCCGACGTGGATTCGGAGCCCTTGGCGACGATCGCGACGCCCACCACCGATAGGAGCGTGAGGAGGACATCACGGCGCGTCGCGTGCTCGCCGAACAATGGACCGGCGACGATGAGCACGAGGGCGGGCTGCAGCGCGGCGATGATCGTGACGTCCACGATGCTGGTCCGCTTGATCGCGGAGAAGAACAGGGCGATCTCCGCGCCGAGCAGGATGCCCCCAGGGATCGATCGCCGCACGATCTCCCACGTGAGCGAACGGCGGGCGAGGCGGGTGACGACCAGCAGGAGCGCCGCTCCCATCCACAGACGCCAGAAGGCGAAGGTCAGCGCGGGAAGGTGGGAGACCTTGACCAGCGTGTTGGAGAAGCTCCACGCGACGACCGCGAGAAGGACTGCCGCCGAGCCGGTCGTACTGCCGCGAAGGCCCTTCCGCCCGATGACTGCCACGGCGACATTGTCGCAGCGAGTCCGTGCGGACCCGTCGCGCCTGCGGCGCGCGGAGGATGGACGACGTCAGGAAACCGAACTCTGAGTTGCGGCCCCGCCGTCATGCCCGTCGGGACCCTTGCCGCCCCCATGGCCGCTGCCGCCTCCATGGCCATGGCCACCCCCTTGACCGTTGCCGCCGGAGTGGCCGTTGCCGTCGTTCTGGTGCGAGGCGCCGTTGTTGCCCGAGCCCGTGTTCCCCGGACCCTTGCCGGTGGGAGGCCCCCCGCTGTGCGGGCCCTTCCCGGGACGATCGGCTCCACCCTTGCCCTGGCCCTTGTGCAGACCGCGATTGCCGTTCTTCTCCTGGCCGGTGTGCTTGCCGTGGTCCGTGCCCTTGCCCTGGTCGCCGCTTCCGGTGGTCTTCTCGTGCCCACTCGAGGAGCCGGGCTCGTTACCGGACCCGGTTCCGTGGCTCTCGCCTCCGTCTGGGACGTGGACGCCGACCTTCGAGAACAGCACCGAGGCCACGTGCTGCACCGGGCTGGGGAGGACTCCCGCGAATGCCATGCTCGCGCCGGCGATCATCATCCCGAACGCCATCACTAGGACGAGACGGGCCCGCCGGAGGCGGCGCCGTCCGACCCGCTCCTGCCGGGCCGGCGACATGGCCTTCCGGAAAGAGTGCCCGGGGGCGGCGGCAGGGAAGCCCTCGGGCGCGGCAGCGATCACGGCGGCCATCGCCGCGACGACGTGCTGCTGCCGAAGCTTCTCGGTGTCGGTGATCATCGAGCCGGACCCGGCGTCCGTGCGGGGAGCCGCCGCCGCCCGGAGGAGGACGGCCACCCGAGCGAACCCGGGCGGCGCGTCCTCGGGGGCGAGCGTCCCGAAGAACATCTTCTCTTCGGTCCGCTTGTCGATTGCAGGCTCGGAGATCATGGCCTCTACATCGCTCCAGCGCCTCACTGCGTTACGGCCTCCTTGGAGAGAGCCGCGGCGAGGCGGGTGAGGGCCCGGTGCTGGAGCACGCGGACGGTGCCGGCGCGCTTGCCCATGATGGCCGCCACCTCGACCGCGTCGAAGCCGCCCAGGACACGCAGAAGGACCACGTCCGCCTGGTCCGGCGGGAGCGTTCCGATCAACGACAGGGCCGCCTCCGTGGCCAATTCGGTCATCGCCTCTGCCTCCGCATCGCCCACAGCCATTGCCGACTCGATCACCTCGGCCGAGGCGGGAGCCGTGGAGCGCCGAATCAGCCGGCGGCGGTGATCCACCAGGCGGCGCCGGGCGATCGTGAAGACCCAACGCCGGAAGTCGCCCTCGTCACCCGAGAACCGCAACAGACCCTCCGCGACTCCGATCCAGGTCTCCGATGCCAGGTCCTCCGCTTCGGCGGGCTCACGCGTGCGCAGGTATCCCAGGACGGCCGGATTCAGGCCCTGGTACAGCGAGGCCAGGGCCCAATCGGCCCCGGTGCGCGCCGCGTCCAGGACGGAGGCGAATTGCTCTCGAGGCTCCATGTTGTCGCCGTACATATCGACCGGAGCACCGTATCCCTGCAGCCGGGGGACGTGAAGATGGGGGTTCGGCCCACCCCTGAGGTGGGAGCATGGGCATCACCCATGGCCGCGATGTGGACCTGTCCCGTCTGCGGGCGCCGCTTCGCGGCCCGCAACCAGACGCATGCCTGCGGACGGTTCGACCTGCGCCGGCACCTGGAGAACCGGTCGCCCGAGGTGGTCGCGAGCTTCGAGCGGTTCCGCGACGAGGTGCTCCGGTGCGGGCCGGCGGCCGTCCTGCCCGAGCGCACCCGCGTCGCCTTCCAGACGCGCATGAGCTTCGCGGCGGTGACCCTCCGCACCCGGTGGCTGGACGGACACGTCGTGTTGGCGAAACGCCTGCGGAGCAAGCGATTTCGCGACATCCAGACGATCTCGCCCCGGAACGTGGTCCATGCGTTCCGATTCGAGACCCCGGAGGAGGTCGACGACGAGGTCTCGTCGTGGATCGCACAGGCGTATCTGGTCGGCCTGCAGCGGCATCTCCCCCACCGGGACCCGCCGCCCATCCGGTCGGCGCGACTCGACCTGGTCGTCATCGCCCCCGAGGCGATGGTCGCGATGCGCCGAGGCGACTTCGAGGGCGCGGCGCGGTCGCTCGGCCGCCCGATGCCCAGGGACTGGCGAGGACAATCCTGGGACTGGTTCCACCACCGGCTGCTCGAGTACGCGGACGACCCCGCCTCGCTGCCATGGTCCGCCCGGGCCCTGGTCCGGCGCGGAGCGCGGCCGGCCATCATCGGCAACGCCGGCTTCCACGGGCCTCCCGACGCGCAGGGCGTGGCCGAGATCGGGTACGAGGTGGTCCCCTCTCAGCGACGGAAGGGGTTCGCGAGCGAGGCCGCAGTGGCACTGATGGACTGGGCGGCGACCAGGCACGGAGTCCGTCGGTTCCGGGCGAGCGTGGGCCCCTGGAACAAGCCCTCGCTGGGGCTGGTGCGGGGCCTCGGCTTCAAGCGGGTGGGGGTCCAGATCGACGAGGTGGATGGCAAAGAGTTGGTGTTCGAGCTGGACCGGCCGATGGACTTTTGACAGGGTCCCCCTCAGCGCCTCGGCGGGCTACCATGTTCTCCCGGTCGAGGAGGCCGGACCGAAAACGAGATGGTGTCCCGCCGCCGACTGCTCGCTCCCGTCGTGGCCGCCCTCGCCGTCTGGGTGGCGTCGTTCGCCGCGCCCGCGCTCGCCGCGGGGAACACCGCCGCGCCGCGCGTCAAGTACGCGATCGCGCTCGACGCGAACGGCAACAACCACGTCGACGGCCTGCGCCTCATCTACGACCAGCGCGTCCGCCACGCGCTCGACGCCGGCGGCGCCTATCCCTTCTCCGTCGACGGCTACACCGTCACTGGGGTCGGCGCCGCGCAGGGCCGGCACATCGACCTCACGCTCGCCGAGCACTCGGGCCCGCCGGACGTCCAGGCCCGGCCCTCGGTGACCTACACGCCGACGTCCGTCCAGCCGGTCGTGTCCGCCGGCGGCCTGCAGGCCGTGGCGCAGACCGTGACCACGGTCGTGTCGCTCGACTCGGACGGCGACGGCTTCACCGTGGCCGACGGCGACTGCAACGACGCGGACCCCGCCGTGCACCCGGGCGCGGCGGACATGCCCGACCTCGCGCAGCTCGACTCCAACTGTGACGGCATCGACGGCACCATTGCGAACTCGGTCTTCGTCTCGACGAAGGGCAGCGACGCCGATCCCGGGACGATGGCCGCACCGAAGCTCACGATCAACGCCGCGATCGCGACCGCCGCGTCCTACTCCCCCGTGCGCGACGTGCTCGTCGCCGCGGGCCGGTACGACGAGGGCAGCGGGCTGGCGCTTCATTCGGACGTCGGGGTGTTCGGCGGGTACGTGGGCGACGGATGGGAGCTCCGCGCCGGCAGCAACGCGACCGTCATCGCCGGGTCGCCGCAGGGCGCGCTCGCCGACGGCGCGACGGGCGTCACGCTGCAACTGCTGACGCTTCGTGGATTCGCCGACGTGGCGCGCGGGGCCGATCCGTCCGTGTACGGGCTCCGCGCCGTCAACGGATCGCAGGTGCGGCTGGAGAACGTGACGGTGACGGCCGGCGACGCAGGAAGCGGCGCGGCGGGATCGTCCGGCCAGAACGGCGTCTCGGCCCCCGCGGCGGCGGATCGGGGGCTGGGAGGCACTGGCACCATGGCCGGCAGCGCGAGCGGCACGAGCTCCGCGTGCCCGGCCGGAGGGGCCGGCGGATTGGGCATGACCGGTCCCGGGTACCAGGGTGGCGTCGGAGGCACGGGCGGCACATGTCGAGGCGCGACCGGCGCGGGCGGCGGTGCGGGCGGCGGTCCCTCGGGCATCCTCGCGCCCGGCGGCGCCGGCGGGGCGGCCGGGTCGTTCGGCCCCGCGGTCGCGGGAGGCAACGGCGCCGGCGGCGCCGGGTTCACCGGCGTCTCGGGCAACCCCGGAACCGCGGGCCCCGCCGGCACCGACGGGTACGACTCGGCGGGCCCGGCGTGGACCGGGATGCCGGGAAGCACCGGAGGCAACGGCGGCCCCGGGGGCGGCGGTGGCGGCGGTGGCGGGGGCTCGGCATGGATCTGCCCGTGCTCGCCGACGGTCTACCTCGGCGGTGGCGGCGGTGGCGGCGGAGCCGGGGGCGCGGGAGGCCTCGGAGGAGGCGGCGGCCAGTCGGGCGGCGGGTCGTTCGCGGTCTACCTCTGGAACTCGTCGGTCGCGATCTCGAACAGCTCGCTCACGGCGGGGAACGGCGGGGCCGGCGGCGTGGGCGGCCACGGCGGCGACGGCGGCGACGGCGGGGCGGGCGGGCTCGGGGGACCGAGCCTGCTCTTCGGTTTCGGAGCGGGCGGCCCCGGAGGAACGGGCGGGGCCGGCGGGACGGGCGGCGGCGGTGGCGGCGGGGCCGGCGGCCCGAGCGTCGGCGTCTTCCGAGGCGGGACGTCGACCGCGTCCGTCGACGACGGAACCCTCATCCTGTTGGGCATCGGCGGTCCCGGGGGCACCAGCTCGTCCGGGGCCCAGTGGAACGGCTCGACCGGCCGGGCTGCGTCCCTCCTTCCCTAGGGCCTCCGGGCCCGACGGATCGAGTCGCCGGCCGGATCAGTCCTTCGAAACGTCCAGCAGCTGCTTCCCGGTCGTTCGGCGGGCCTCCAGGTCCTTCTGAGCTCCGGCGGCGTCGTCGAGCGGATACCGGTGGCCGATCCGGACGCGGAGCTTCCCCTGGGCGATCCAACCGAACACGTCGGACGACCGGGCAAGGAGCTCCTCGCGTGTTCGCGTGTACGCGGGCAGTCCCGGCCGCGTCAGGAAGAGCGAGCCCGACACCAGGCTGCCCGGCGCGATCGGGTCCGGCGCCCCGCTCGCGTATCCATACAGCACCATGAAGCCGCGCACCCGCAGACACGTCAGCCCTTCGGCGAACGTCGTCTTCCCTACGCCGTCGTACACGGCGGCCGCGCCCTCGCCGCCGGTGAGCTCCCGCACCCGGCCGGCGAAGCCCTCGTAGCCGATCACCTCGTCGGCCCCGGCCTCTCGTGCGAGCGCCGCCTTCTGGTCCGTCGATGTGGTGGCGATCACGCGGCCGCCGCGGAGCTTCACCATCTGCGTGAGCAGGAGGCCCACTCCGCCCGCGGCTGCGTGGACGACGACCGTGTCCCCGGGCTGGACCGGATACGTTGCCGAACAGAGATAGTGCGCGGTCATCCCCTGCAGCAGGGCCGCGGCCGCGGTGTCGTCGTCCACCTCGTCCGGAACGGCGACGGCGCGCTGGGCCTTCACGACGACCTGGTCGGCGTAGCTCCCGGGCGCGGCGACCCACGCCACCCGGTCGCCGATCGCGAACCCCGCGGCGCCCTCGCCCAGCGCCGACACCCGACCCGCTCCCTCCACTCCGGCGCGGATTGGAAGCGCGCCGCCGTAGCCGCCGCTGCCCTCTCGCTCGTAGACGTCGCGATAGTTCACGCCGGCGCCGCGGACATCGACCAGCAGGTCGCCCGGACCGGCCACCGGCGCGGGCACGTCGGACACGCGGAGCACATCCGGTCCTCCGTGCCGTTCGATCACGATCGCACGCATGGGTTGCTCCCTACGTGCTCGCGACGTTGGGCACGTCGTACGCGCGGTAGCGGATCTCGCCGTGTCGCTCGCGCGACGCGTCCAGCGGGCCGTGCTCCCCGGCGGCCCAGGCCCGTACGTCGTCGGCGGCGCGCCGCCGCGTGGCTTCGTCCACGCCCCACGTCCACGAGTAGATGCCGTCTCCCAGCCGGTCGATGAGCTCGCCGAGCGTCGCCTCCCACGTCACGGCCACAGGATCGAGGAACCGAATTTCGCAACCCGCCGATGCGAACCGCGCGTCGAGGTTGGCGGTCGTGTCGCGCGTCACGCCGGGCCGCTTCTGCGCGTCGATGCCGGCCGCCTCGCCGAACCGTTCCTCCACGCCGTTCACGACGGGGTCATCGGGACCCCCGAGGTCCACGAGCACCACGCCGCCGGGCCGGATGACCCGCAACAGCTCGTCGACGACCGCCTCCCAGCGCGGAATCAGGTGAAAGACATGCACACACAGGGACGCGCCGAACAGGGCATCGCGAAACGGGAGCCGTGTCGCGTCGGCAAGGGCCAGCGGGAACGGGGCGTACCCGCCCGCCTTCGCCAGCAACCGCCCGACCATCGACGCCGACACGTCGATGCCGGCCATCGGCACGCCGGCCCCCGCCAGCGGCAGCGCGATGCGGCCCGTGCCCACGCCGATCTCGAGGCATCTGCCGCGGCCCTCGAGCTCGGCCCCGAGCACGTCGACCACGCCCTCCAGCGCAGCCGTGGGCAGCGCGCGCGTCTGGTCGTAGTACTCCGCGGCGCGGTCGAACGACACCCGTCCCGATGGATCGATCACGAGCGACGAGCCTAGCGTCTGGCCGGAGGGAATAGGATCGGCGGACGCGCGGGTTTCGCACCCCGCGAGGAACGGGCGGGACCCGTTCCGGGAGGCTGTGATGGCAGACGAGCAGGTGATCGACCAGATCAACCAGTTGGCGCACGAGGAGCACACGCTCTGGGAGAAGGAGTCGCAGGGCAACCTGTCCAACGCCGAGCAGGAGCGGCTCCGCGAGCTTGGCGTCCAGCTGGATCAGTGCTGGGACCTGCTGCACCAGCGGCGTGCGCGGCGCAGTGCTGGTCAGGACCCGGACGAGGCGACGGTCCGCGACGAGCGGACGGTCGAGGGCTACACGGGCTGACTCACTCCGTCTCCGCCGGCGCGAAGATCACGAGCAGGGTCAGGTCCTCCGTGATGCGTTCGAACCGGTGCTCCGCCTCGGCTTCCACGAAGAGCACCGCGCCGGGGACGGCCGCCAGCTCGGCGTCGCGCACGCGGAGCACCGCCCTGCCGGAGACCACGTAGTACACCTCGTCCTGGTGGTGCGGGGACTGCGGATCTTCCTGGCCGGCCCGAAGGCGGTAGACACCCGCGCTCATCGCCGGCACCCGCAGGAACTCCGTCCACAGCTCGCCCGACGCGTCGAGCTGCGCGGTCACATCGGCGATCTGAAACTCGTCCACTCCTCGGTCCCTTCGTCAGTCCTCGAGCGGCTCGACCGGATCGCCGAGCCGGATGCGGCCGGGCTCCAGCACCTCGGCGCCGACCCCGAAGTCGAGGTGCCTGCCGCCGCGCACTCCGCGGTAGTCCTTGATCAGGTGCAGTGTCTTGAAGTTCCGGATGCCGGTGTCGGGGTCCTGCGTCGTCACCGCGCACCGCGGGATCTGCTCCATGACGCGCAGCACGGCCTCGCCGACCCGCAGGCGTTTGAGGATCCACTCGTCCTCCTCGTGCGGTCGGTCGCACCCGTCGACCTCGACGAGCATCCGGAACCGCCTGGCATCGCGGGGAAGGTCGCTCCCGCCGCGCGCGGCCAGCTCGTCCAGTGACGCCGTCGACAGGATCGAGGCCGGGAGGTCGTCGTTCGCCGCCCCGTCGCGAACGGGCCGTACGAGCCGCAACGGCCGCCCGGCGAACGCCGAGACGGCCTCGGAGAACGGCCCCTCGACCATGCGGGCCGCTTCGACGCGTCCCCAGATGTCGATGGGGATGGACTGTCCGATCTCGGAGACGGAGCCCTCCAGCACCGCCCCGTCGGGAAAGGTCAGCCTGAGCGTCTCCGTCGCCGCGTCGTGGCACGCCGTGACCTGCACCAGCGTGCCCTGCTGCGCGCCGCCGATGAGCTTTCCCTGCGGATCCACCCAGCAGAACACCCGATTGCCGACGGTCCCCCACCGCTGCAGGTCGATCTCGCCGGGGAACTCGAGGGACATCGACTTGACGGGCGCAACGGACAGCCGCGAGACGGTGCGCATTGCGGCCACGCTATCAGGTGCCGTCGGAGCGATGTTCGTCTTCGCCCGCCTCTTCGCCGCTCGGCGCGCGCGCGTCGTAGCGCTGGAACTGCGGCATGAGGGCCGCGAGCACACCGACGCCGGCGATGCATGCCAGACCGCCCGACACGATGGAGAACGGGACCGAGACCAGCGATCCCACCACGCCTGCCTCCAGGTCGCCGAGCGTCGGGCCCGTCGCGACGACGGACAGTTCGATGCCCGACATCCGGCCGCGCATCTCGTCGTGCGCCATCGCCTGGGCGATGGCGGACCGGAAGATGCCGCTCCACATGTCCGCCGCGCCGGCGAGCGCCAGGAACAACAGCGCCACCCAGACGCGATGCGCGAGGCCGAAGCCGACGATGGCCGCCCCCCAGAGCACCACAGCGATCTGCACCGCCAGCCCTTGACGGCGGACGTGCCTCGCCCGGCCCGACAGCAACGTCACGACGAGCGACCCCGCGTACGGCGCCGCGTAGAACAGGCCCAGGACCTGCGGACCCTGGCCGAGGTGCGCGGCGAACGCGGGGAAGAGCGACTGCGGCATGCCGAAGATCATGGCGTTGAGGTCGACCAGGAACGTCGACTGCAGGACCGGCTTCCCCTTCAGGAACCGAAGGCCGTCGATGATCGACTGCATGCTGACCTCCGAGCCCTCCTTCACGACCGGGATCGGACGCATCATCGACAGGGTCACCAGTGCCATCAGGAAGGACGCGACGTCGACGAGGTACGTCTTGGGAAGCCCGATCGTCGCGATCAACACGCCCGCCGCGGCCGGTCCGGCAAGGGCCACCGCGGAGTAGTAGGAGCTGGTGAGGGCGTTCGCCGACGGCAGCGTCTCCTTCGGGAACAACAACGGCGGGATCGAGCGCGCGGCCGGCGAGTACAGGCCGTAGGCCGCCGCCGACAGCGTCGCGAACACGTACGGCACCCACAGGTGCGGCACCTGCAGACGCGCGTTCCACGCCAAGGCGAGCGACAGGAGCGGAAGGATGGCGTAGACGATGCGCAGCAGGCGGCGTCGCTCGACCGCGTCCGCGACGGCGCCGCCGACGATCGGCAGCACCATGATCGGACCCAGCTGGCAGAGCGCGAGGAGCCCGACCGCCAGCGGCGAATGCGTCATCTGGAAGACCTGATACGGGACGGCCACCGCGGTGATCTCGCTCCCCAGGTCGGACACGGTCTCCCCGATGAACAGCAGCCGGAACTGGCGCGACTCGCGCAGCGGCGTGACGTCGATCGCCAGCGACCGCACCCGGCCGATCATGCTCGGGCGATTCGGCGGTATCTGCTCCGGTTCATCCATCACGGCGGCTCAACCTACCGCGCCTAGGCGGCGCTCCCCGACGCTCGCTCCAGGCACCTGGCCGCTTTGACACAGCCTGACCCGGGTCCTAGCGTGGCTGATGAACGTCCTTGGGCGCCGTGGGGGAGAGATGGCTCGTCTTGAGACTGAGCGCCGGTTGGAACGCATCGAGCGCCTGCTGCAAGCCGCGGCTGAGGAGACCAAGCGTTTGCGGCTCACGCTTGGCACGGACCTCGACACCAGTGATCGCTGGGCCCGAATGATGCTCGCCGTTCTCGAGGACCTGGACCGAAGGGGCGGTGAGGTCTCTCGACGAGCTTTCCTGGAGATCGGCCAGAGCCACGGCTACAGCCATAGGGGGATGGCCAGCTACTACCAGGTGCTGGTCGCCCGCGCTCCAAAGGGACAGATCCGCCTGACTGAGGCCGGGCGAGAGCGCCTCCAGCTCCTTCAGAAACGGTTTGCTACCTAGGGGCGGAACCTGCCCCGGGGAGCGGAATCCTCAACGCCGCCGTGAGCCGTGATGACCTTCGGTCAGTTCGGGCTGAATCGTGGTTCAACGGACGTGCGAGAATGGGCGGCCGTGAAATCCGCCCTCGAGATCGCGCAGGAAGCGACCCTTCGCCCAATCGGCGAGGTGGCGGAGGCCGCGGGAATCCTCCCCGACGAGATCGAGCCCTACGGGCGGTACCGTGCGAAGGTCTCGCTGGAAGTCCTCGAGCGGCTGCGCGACCGGCCGGACGGCAAGCTGATCATCACGACCGCCATCACGCCCACCAAGGCCGGCGAGGGCAAGACCACCACGGCCATCTCGCTGACGCAGGGCATGGGCGTGATCGGCAAGGACGCGATGCTGTGCCTGCGCGAGCCCTCGATGGGGCCGGTGTTCGGCATCAAGGGTGGCGGGACGGGAGCCGGCTACGCGCTGGTCGTTCCCATGGAGGACATCAACCTCCACCTGAACGGCGACTTCCACGCGGTGACCGCCGCGCACAACCTGCTGGCCGCCGCGCTCGACGCGTCGATCTACCACGGGAACCCCCTCGACATCGATCCGCAGACGATCACGTGGCCGCGCGCGCTCGACGTCAACGACCGCGAGCTCCGCTACAACGTGCACGGGCTCGGGGGGAAGGTCCACGGGTACCCGCGGGAGGGCCAGTTCGTGATCACCGCCGCGTCCGAGATCATGGCCGTCTTCGCGCTGGCCTCCGATCTGCAGGACCTGCGCGCGCGCATGGGCCGGATCGTCGTGGCCGAGACGCGCGGCGGCACGCCGGTGACGGCCGAGGACCTCAAGGTCGCCGGGGCCATGACCGTGATCATGAAGGACGCCATCCGGCCGAACCTGGTCCAGACCCTCGAGGGCCAGCCGGTGATGATCCACGCCGGTCCGTTCGGGAACATCGCGCACGCGAACAACTCGATCATCGAGGATCGCATCGCGCTGAAGCTCGCCGACTACGTCGTCACCGAGGGCGGCTTCGGCTCCGACCTCGGGTTCCAGAAGTTCTGCGACATCGTGTGCCGGCTCGGCGGCTTCAAGCCGTCCGCGTCGGTCCTGGTGACCACCGTGCGGGCGCTGAAGTCGCACGGCGGGGTGGCATTCGAGAAGCTGAACGAGCCGGACCTCGGCGCGGTGAAGCTCGGCTCGGAGAACCTTGCCGCGCACATCGACATCGTGAACGCGTACGGACTCCCCTGCGTGGTGGCCGTCAACCGGTTCCCCACCGACACGCAGGACGAGATCGACCTGGTCAACGAGCTCGCCGGCGCCGCCGGCGCGCAGAACGTGGTGGTGCACGAGGGCGTGAGCCGCGGCGGCGAGGGAGCGACCGAGCTGGCCGAGGCGGTCGTGGCCGCGTGCGAGCGCCCCAACATGTTCTCCCAGCTGACCCCGGAGGGGACGCCGATCAAGCAACAGGTGGCCGCAATCGCGACCCGGCTGTACGGGGCGGAGGGCGTGTCCTACCTGCCGCAGGCGGAGAAGGACATCGCGCGGATGGACTCGCTGGGCATGGGGACCGCGCCGGTGTGCATGGCGAAGACGCACCTGTCCTTGTCGCACGATCCCCTGCTGCTGAACCGTCCAGGCGGGTTCGAGCTGCCGGTTCGCAGTGTCGTACCCGCGGCCGGCGCAGGGTTCGTCGTGGCGCTGTGCGGCGACATGCAGCGGATGCCCGGGCTCGGCAGGACACCGGCGTTCATGAACATCGACATCGCCGAGGACGGCCGCACCGTCGGCCTCTTCTAGTCGGCTCGGGGCACGCGCCCCGGGTCGCCCTACTCAGCCTTGATGTAGTTCAGCGAGAAGTCGTGCCTCCACTCCGAACCGTCCGCTGATCCCTCCCATGCGCCCGTGATCGTCCTGCCGTCCTTCGAGAACGCCCCCGTGTATCGCTGCCAGAACCCAGGTGCCTCCCGCCACACCTTCCACACACCGTCGGCCAAGCTCATCTGGTAGATACGAGCGACTCCTCGCGAGTCGTAGTAGTGCTGCTCGAACGTCCCGCGATCCTCGCCACTGCCGATGATCGCGATGCCACTCGGAGCGGCTGGGTTCTCGACGGTGAAGCGCTGGATCATGAAGAACTCTCCATCGAGCCAGTCGAACGTGGTGCGACCGCCGCGGCTGCTGACCGGCGGGCTGTCGCCGCCGAAGTACCCTGCCTCGAACGCGACTTCCATCTCCCACTCACCAACCAGTGCGTCCAAATGGCCGAGCGCGGGCGGACGCGCGGGCGGAACGTCACCCGGCCCATCCGTCGCGAGCTCATTCGAATCCGTCATCGCGTCCCTCCTTCTCCCGAGC
Organism: uncultured Actinomycetota bacterium; assembly: GCA_963770955.1. Taxonomy (GTDB): domain Bacteria; phylum Actinomycetota; class UBA4738; order UBA4738; family UBA4738; genus DASPTB01. The sequence goes on along the minus strand of CAVYRK010000002.1, from coordinate 425,401 downwards.
CTGCCGCGCCGCACATGGCGAGTCCCGTGGGACCGGGCCGGATACCCCCCTGTGGTCGGTCAAGAACGGGCGACGTTGCCCGCGAGTGTCCAACCGACGAGCGCGTTCGCGTGCCCGTGTCCCATGCCGTACTCGGACTTCAGGTAGCCCACGATCTCCATGTGCTTCTCGAGGCCACAACCCGCGATGATCTTCTGCCACTCCGCGATCGATCGTCCGTACTTCTTTTCTATGGACGAAAAGTAGGACGCGGGACCTTGCTTCGGCCATGGCGGTCCCTGCTCGACCATGGTGCTGTGCTCCTCTCTCTGGCTCCGAGATGAGAGCCTAGCCCGCCGGCCGGGGCATCTCGACCAGAGGTCCGTGGGTATTGCGAGTCGCTTCCGCCGGAGAAATGAATCAATCCGTATGGATGGCGAGCGGCGTACTCGACGTGTTCCCCCGTTCCATCCGGTGGATCAGGAGCTTGAGCTGCTTGATCTCCTCGGCGAGGGCCGCGCGACCAGCCTTGGTGAGGGTGATCCATGTGCGGGCGCGTTTGCCGGCGTAGCCCTTCTCGATGCTGATCAGCCCGGCGCTTTCCAACACGGCGAGGTGTTGGGAGAGGTTGCCTGCGGTCAGCTCCAGATTCTCCCGAAGGTAGCCGAACTCGACTCGCCGTGCTTCGCGAGTGATGGTGAGGATGCCGAGCCGCACACGCTGATGGACGACGTCGTCGAGCCCGTTGACGGGATGCTCGCTCATGCCGCGGGCAGCCGGCCGGGTCGCTGAGCCAGGGCGAACCCGATGCCGCCGAGCAGCAGCACGCTGCCGTAGATGACCAGGTGCGGAGTATGGGCCCACGGCGTTGGGCGAGCAATGACCCAACCGAAGGTGATCGGTACCAGCACGATCACCAGGTAGCCGACGGTGAACAGGAGCAACGCGCGGTTGCGCTCCGCCCAGGCCAGCACCAGAAGCGCCAACCCGATGGCGCACGCAGGGCCGACCACTCGGGAGAACAAGCCCAAGGACTGCGTCCCATGCAACCACAGGACGTCCAGTCCGCGAATCGGGGGGTGGTGTGCTTCCCATAGCGAGGCGAAGGTCAACAGTACGGCGATGATGATTCCCGCCGTGACGTATGGCCGCACGCGGGTCCCAACCCCACGGACCCGGGACCGATGAACGTAGAAGGCCGCGATGGCGACATAGGCGAGCACGAGCGCGATCGGCCAGTAGACGAACCCCGCGGTGGAGTAGACGGTGCAGATTCTGGGGAAGGGCACCACTCCTCTGCAGGTCAGCGCGTAGTGGCTGTAGCGGTAGACGGGTATCGCCGCGAAGGTCACCACCGCGAAGACGAGTAGGGGGAACCAAGTCGCCCGCTGCGCCTGGCGCACCCCCTGCGTGAGTTCACGAGCGAGTGAAAGCTGCTGCCGCGGGTCGCCGGCTGGGTGCGGAGATTCCCCAGATTCGGTTGCCATTGGCGATAGGTTAGCATTACAAACCACTCTGTGCAAGATAGCCTACGGGGGACATTCGGAGTTCGGGCCCGGCCACTGCCGGGGTGAGCTGCCGCTCTGGTCGCGACGACGAATCCGGTGACCGCGTGCCCATGCATGGTCGCGGTAAGGCGCGTCCCTCGGGCGAGGAACAACAGGTCGTTCAAGCGGCGATCGGCAAGTGCCGAGTCAGCCCGAGCGGAGGGCCGCGGTCAGCGCCGGGACGACCTGGCGGACGTCACCGATGATCGCGTAGTCGGCCTGCGACAGGATCGGCGCCTCGGGGTCGGTGTTGATCACGAACAGCCGCTTCGCGCTCTTGCAGCCGACCATGTGCTGGATCGCGCCGCTGATGCCGCACGCGATGTAGAGGTCGGGCGCGATCCGCTGCCCGGTCTGGCCCACCTGATCCGAGTGCGGCCGCCATCCGAGGCTGGTCACCACCCGCGAGCATCCGACCGCGCCGTGCAGCAGATCCGCCAGCTCCTCCAGCGCGGCGAAGCCCGCGGCGTCCCCCACCCCCCTGCCGCCGCCGACGACGACCTTCGCGTCGGCGAGCGAGATCTTGTCGCCGGCCCGCTCCACTCGCTCCGTCACGCGGACCACCAGATCGGCCTCCGCCAGCGACGGCGTGAAGGTCTCGACCGAACCGGCCGCGGGCGCATCGGCCGCCGACGCCTGGACGGCATGCGGCTGCACCGTCAGGAGCTTCACCTCGCCGTCGAGCGTCGCGTCCTCCAGCAGGCTCCCGCCCCAGCGCGTCCGAGTCAGCGCGAACTCCCCGCCGGGCGTCACCTCGGTCACGTTCGCCGACAGGGGCAGGTCGAGCCGGGCCGCCAGCCGCGCCATGACCTCGTTCCCGCGATCGGTCCCAGACGCCAAGACGACCGACGGGTGCGACCGCTCGATCACCTCGGCGACCGACGCCGCCCACGCGTCGGGCGCGAAGTCGGCCAGCCCCTCGTGGTCCGCGACGTGCACGGTGGCGGCGCCGTGCTCGCCGAGCGTGCCCGCCAGGGATGCAGCCTCGCTCCCGGCGACGACCGCCTCCAGCGGCTCCCCCAGCGCGGCGGACAGGCTGCGCCCCAGCGCCATCGCCTGCAACGACAGGTCGTTCAGCGTTCCCCGGTCGTGCTCCGCAAGCACCAGGACCACGTCAGCCCACCACCCCGATGGCGCGCAGCCGCTCGACGGCCGCGGGAACCGCGTCGACGCCCTCGCCCAGGATCTCGACCTTCTTGTCCTGGCCCTGCGGCAGCCGCAACCGCGTCTTCCGCAGGTCGTTCTGACGCGGCGACGGCTCGACGATCTCGACCGGCTTCTTCTTCGCCTTCAGCCGGCCGGGCATCGACGGGTAGCGCGGCAGGTTGATGCCCTCCTTGACGGCCAGCACGGCGGGGAGCGGAACGTCGAAGACCTCCCAGCCGCCGCCGGCCTCGCGGCGCGCCGTCACGCGGCCGGCCCCGATCTCGATCTGCTTCACGCCGGTGATGATCGGGCGTCCCAGCGCCTGTGCGACCCGGATCCCGACCTGGTAGCCACCGGCGTCGGCCGACTCGTTCCCGAACAGGATCAGGTCGAACTGTTCGCCGGCCGCCTCCTGCGCGCGGATCGCGTCCACGATTGCGGCCGCCGTCGCCCGGCCGTCCCACTCTTCGCCGCCGGTTCGAAGATGGATGCCGCGCTCGATGCCGATCGCCATCGCGTCGCGGAGCTGCTCCTCCGCCTCGGGCGGACCCAGCGTCAGCACCGCGCTCGAGCCGCTGTGGGCCTCGACCAGCCGCACGGCCTCCTCCGCCGCGCATTCCTCGTGCGGACTGACGGTGAACCCGAGGAACGTGGTGTCGATCTCCTGCTGATCCTCGGTGAGCACGATTCGGCCGCCGGTGACGGGGACGCGCTTGACGCAGACCAGGACGTTCAGGGCTACGCCCTCATCCGCTCGTTGGACGGGTCGAACAGCGGCGTCGACCCGACGCCCGCGACCGTCACGGGATACCGGTCGCCCATGTAGAGCACCGACAGCTTCGTCCCCACGACGGACTGCGCGGGCGGCAGGTACGACATCATCACGTGGGTCCCGAGCGAGGGCGCCGAGCCCGCGCTGGTCACATAGGACCGCCGGCCCTCCGCGTCCACCAGCGGCTCTCCGTTGGGCGTCTGCACCGGCTCGCGCCCCATCATGTAGCGCTTCACGCCGCTCGCCGACGTTGCGTCGTCCAGCGTCAGCGAGCACAGCACCGAGGTGGGGTCGCTCTCCCGCTGCTTGAGGTACGCGTCCCTGCCCACGAAGTCGTCGTCCTTGACGGTCTTCCGCGCCATGCCGGCCTCGACCAGGTCGAAGTCGAGCTCCAGCTCGTTCCCGTGCGCGCGGTAGCTCTTTTCCAGCCGGCCGGTGGTCGCGTACACGCCGATGCCGACCGGGACGGCGCCGAGCGGCTCTCCCGCCTCCCACAGCAGGTCCCACAAGCGCCTTCCCTGCTCGAACGGCGCGTACAGCTCCCAGCCCAGCTCGCCGACGTACGAGATGCGGGAGGCCACCGCGCGGATCGTTCCCAGCGACACCCGGCGGCACGTGACGAACGGAAAGCCCTCGTTCGAGACGTCGTCGTCACAGATCGAGGCCAGGAGGTCCCGCGCCCGGGGCCCCCAGACCCCCACCGTGCAGACGGACGACGTCACGTCGTCCAGGTGCGCGGAGCCGTCGCCCGGCAGGTGGTCGGCGAACCACTTCTTGTCCGACATCCCCGACGCGCCGCCCGTGACCACCCGGAAGTGATTGTCCCCCAGCCGCATGATCGTCAGGTCGCCCTTGATGCCGCCGGCGCCGTTCAGCACCGGCGTGTAGACGACGCGGCCGACAGGAACGTCCAGCTGCCCCACCACGACGCCCTGCAGGTACCGCAGGGCGCCCGGCCCGGTGACGTCGAACAGCGCGAACGCCGACAGGTCGACGATGCCGACCCGGTCGCGCATGGCCAGGTGCTCGGCGTTGATGATCGGCGACCACCAGCGCGACTCCCACTCGGCCTCGCGCGGCATGACGCGGTCGCCGTACTCCTCCACCAGCCCGGCGTTGCGCTCGTACCAGTGCGGCCGCTCCCAACCGGCCGTCTCGTAGAACATCGCGCCCAGGTCTCGCTGGCTGGCGTTCATCGGCGTCAGGCGCACGTCGCGATTCGACGCCCACTGCTCCGCCGGGTGGACGATCCCGTATGTCTTGTTGTACCCCTCGGATGTCCGCGCGTGAATGTGAGTGCGGGTCTTCGCGTACGCATAGAAGCGCGCGATGTCGGCGCCGTGGGGGTCGATCTCCGGCTCGCCTCCGGTCATCCACTCGGCGACCGTCTTCGCGATCCCCGGCGCCTCCTTGATCCAGATGGCGGCCGCCGACCACAGCCCGTTCACCTCGGGCGTCTCGCCCAGCAGCGGCATCCCGTCGGCCGTCAGCGACAGCAGACCGTTGATGGCGTGCCGGATGCCGACGCTCTCGTCGCCCAGGATGTCCGGCATCAGCTCGAGCGCCTGCTCGAGCTGCGGATCGAAGTCCTCCTTGGTGAACGGCAGCTCGGTCGGCGACAGCGCCGACTGCTCGATCGAGGGGATGTCGTCCGCATCCATCAGGATCGGCCGGTGCGCGTACGAGCCGACCTCCATGTCGCTGCCGTGCTGGCGCTCGTACATGTTCGTGTCCACGTCGCGGACGATCGGGAACGAGATCTCCCCGGTCGTCTCCGCCAGGATCGGCACCGGGCCGACGCTGATCATCTGGTGCACCGCCGGCGTCAGCGGGATCGACGCGCCGGCCATGGCCGCGATCCGAGGGCTCCAGACGCCGCACGCGATCACCACGGTCTCCGTCTCCACGTCGCCCTTCGAGGTCCGCACGCGCGTGACGCGCCCGCCCTCGGTGTCGATGCCGACGATCTCGGTGTTCGCCGACACGGTCAGCGCCCCCAGCTCCTGGCCGCGCTCGCGCATGATGGTCCCGGCGCGCAGCGAGTCGACGGCGCCCACCGTCGGCGAGTGGAACCCGCCCAGGATGACGGCGTCGTCGAGGTAGGGAACGAGCTTCTTCACCTCGGCGGGCGTCAGCAGCTCGGCGGGCTCGCCCCATGCGGCCGCGGCCGACATCCTGCGCTGCAGCTCCTGCATCCGCTCGGGCGTGCGGGCCACCTCGATCCCCCCGCACTCGACGTGCACCCCGAGCTCTTTGTACTGGCGCACGCTCTCCTGGGTGAAGAGGGTCATCTCCTTCGAGTGGTCCACCGGGAAGATGAAGTTCGACGCGTGGCCGGTCGACCCGCCGGGGTTCGGCATCGGCCCCTTGTCCAGGAGGAGGACGTCTTTCCATCCCAGGCGGCACAGGTGGTAGGCCATGCTGTTGCCCACGATCCCGGCGCCGATGACGACCGCCCCGGCGCGATCCGGAAGCTCGCTCACGTCACCCCTCCCCCGTGCCTTCCGCAGGGTCGCCCCCGCTCAGGAGGCGTTCTCGCCCTCTTCGTCGTCCCCGTTCGCAGCCGTCCAGCCGTAGGCCTGCAGGAAGTCGTGGCGCCAGCGCTCGGTCGCGCGAATCTGGTTGAACGTGTTGATGTGCCATCCGGCGACGCGGTTCGCAGGGTCCCTCACGACCCCGGCCAGCGACAGCACCAGCACCTCGGGGCGGTAGTCGCCCCTGCGCATGAGCCGGGCCACGATCCCCGCGTGCTTCGAGATGTAGCGCGCCGAGTCGCCCACGCCCACCCGAAACGATATCTCCAGGAGCTTGCGCCGCTTCAGGACGCCCGGAATGCCGAGGTACACGGGCAGCTCGACCCCTCTGCCGCGCACCTCGCCCAGCCATCGCGAGATCCTGCCCGCGTCGAAGCACAACTGCGTCACGAGGTAGGTCGCGTAGGGCTGCTTCTCCTGCAGGACCTCCATCAGGCGCTCGTTGCCGATGAACGGATGGGTGTCCGGGTACGCACCGACCCCGACGTTCGGGATGCCGTGTCCGACGTCGGCCATGGCCTCGAGCAACGAGCCCGCCGAGGCGTAGGGCCCGGCCGTCTGCCGGCCGTCCCCACCGATGACGAACACGTCCTCCATGCCCGACCGGCGGACGCGATCGAGGACCTCCACGAGGTGCTCGCGGCTCCTGACGGTCTTGGCGGCCAGATGCGGCGTGACCGACAGTCCGCGCCCGGCAAGTTCCTCGGCCAGGTCGAGCGTCGCGTCCACCCCTCGGTGCGGTGAGCATGTCACCGTCACGACGCCATCGGAGGGCAGGAACGGCCACTCCTCGGCCCCCGACCGGAGGGGGACGATCTCCAGGCGCGGCGTGGTCAGCAGGTCGATCTCCCGGTGGGCGTCGGCGGGGGGCGTCACTGCTTCGGGATCTCCTTCGCCGGGTCGATGAAGGGCTTCTGCACGGTCACTCCACGGTATCGGCCGTGCTGGGTCTCCACCTCGAATTCCTGACCCAGGGGTTCCGCCAGCTCGATCGGCAACATGGCGAACCCGATGTTCTTCTCCAGCCGCGGCGAGTGACAGGCCGACGTGACCTTCCCGACCTCCCGGCCTTCCGAGTACACCGGGTACATGTCGATCATCTCGCTGTCGATGTACGTCCCGACGTTCGGACCCTCGATCTCGATGCCGACGAGCTTCCGTTTCGGGCCCTCGGCCTTGATCTTCTTCAGGGCCTCCTTGCCCACGAAGTCGGCCTCCTGGTCCAGGTCGACCATCCACGTGTAGCCCATGTCGACCTCGAAGGGGTTCGTGTCGTACCAGATGTCGCAGCCGAAGGCGAGGATGCCGCCCTCGATGCGCCGGATGTGCCCCGGGCCGGTCACGTGGAGGTCGTGGTTCTTGCCGGCCTCCAGCACGGTGTTCCACAGTTTCACGCCGTTCTTGGAGGCGTCGTACAGGTAGATCTCGTAACCCAGCTCGCTGGTGTAGCCGGTTCGCGAGACGCACACGCGCATCCCGTTCAGCTCCATGTCGTCGGACATGAAGTAGTAGGGAACGTCCAGGATCTTGTCGCCGAACAGCTCGGCCATGAGCCCCTTCGACTTCGGGCCCTGGATCTGCACCGGGGCGACGTCGATCTCCTTGATCGTGACGTCCAGGCCCGAGTGGTACGCGAGGCCCTGCGCCCACAGGCCGACGTCGCTGTCGGCCAGCGACAGCCAGAACGTGTTGTCCTCCAGCCTCAGCAGGACGGGGTCGTTGATGATGCCGCCGTCCGGGGCCGTGACGAACACGTACTTCGCCTGCCGGATCGCGCACTTGTTCATGTCGCGGGGCACCATCATGTTCGTGAACGTGAACGCGTCCGGCCCGGAGATCTCGATCTGGCGCTCGACGCCGACGTCCCACATGGTGACGTCGTTCAGCAGGTGCCAGTACTCGGCCACCGGGTCGCCGTAGTGCCGTGGGTGGAACGTGTGGTTGTAGACGCTGTAGCGCTTCACACCGTGCTGGCGCGAGGCGTAAAAGTAGGGCGACTTGCGGATCCGCGTGTACAGCAGGATCCCGGGGTTCTCCTCAACGGGCAACCGACTGCCTCCTCTCTGTGTGTCCCATCCGCTGTGAGATCGCCACGGCTGCGTCCATCGCCAGTCGCGCGATGCGCGGGAGCTCGCCCGGCCGCATGCGGAACGCCGGTCCCGCGACGCTCACCGCGGCGGCGACCTGGCCGTCGGCCCGGCGAACCGGCGCCGCGACGGCATTCAGCCCCTCCTCCAGCTCCTCGACCGTCTGCGCGTAGCCGCGCGACGTGACCTCGTTCAGCTGCGCGCGGAGCCGCGCAGGCTGCACGATGGTTCGCGCGGTGCGCCGTTCCAGCGGCCCGGTCAGGAGTCGCTCGCGGTCGGACTCGGGGAGCCACGCGACGAGCACCTTGCCGTTCGACGTGCAGTGCCACGGCGTGCGGCGACCGACCCAGCTGCGGCTTGCGACCGTGCGCCGCGACGTGATCTGGTCGACGTTCAGCACGGACTCGCCGTTGAGCACCGCGAGGTTCACCGTCTCCTCCGTCCGTTCGGCCAGCTCTTCGAGCACCGGGCGCGCTTCACGCGCCAGGTCCAGGCCGGCCATCGCCGAACCGGCGAGATGGATCAAGCCGAAGCCGAGGCGGTACTTGTCGGTGACGGGGTTGCGTTCCACCAGACGGTGCTCCGCGAGCGTCGCGACGAGACGCGAGGCGGTGGCCTTGTGCACGCCGAGCCGGCGTCCCAGCTCGGTCACGCCGAGCTCGCCCTCGCTGTCGGCGAGCGCCTGCAGCACGCCCACTGCGCGCGCCACCGACTGGATGCCCGCTCTCTCACCGTTGCTCATCACGCAACCCTAGTCCAGATTCCGCAACGGCGGGAACGCTACATCGGACGTGAGCCCACGGTCAACCGGCCTCCGTGCACCCCCCGTTTAGTCGATTTCTAACTCGATTTCTAACTGAGCTTCCCAGAAACTCTTTCTTATCCTTTGCTAAAGTTCTGCCTCGATGGACCTGAGAGACGACTTGAAACAAGTTACAGAGCAGCTGAGTGCGGCCCACGCGAAGCGCGCACGGCTCGACGCGCGCATTCGAGGGCTCATCGCCGAGCGCGAGGCCCTGGTCGCGACCATCCGTGAGAGCGAGGGGCTCGATGCCCTCGAGGAGGGCGACGACCTGGCCGGCCTGCGCAAGGCGCGGGCGATCTCGGCCGTGCTCGGCCACGCCGGCACGCCGCTCCGCATCCAGGAGATCGTCGACGCGCTGCACGCCCGCGGGCGCCCGAACGAGAGCTACAACGGGGTCTCCGTGTACCTGGACGAGATGCTGAAGAAGGGTCTCGTCCGGAGGATCGAGCGCGGACTGTACGCCGCCGTCTGATCCGCGAACGCCTCCGAACGAGAGCGAGGCGGGAGCCGGATCGGCCCCCGCCTCACAGCGGCCCCACTGCTTCGCCCGATCGATCAGTAGTGGAAGCCGCCGCCCGCGCTCGCGCTCCCTCCGTGGAAGAAGAGCAGGAACATGAGGAGGTATGCCACCGCGCCGACCCCCACGTAGATCGCCAGCCACTTCTTCCACTTGCGTCCGTATCCCGCTGCCTTCTGGGCCATTGCCGTCTCCTTTCGCCAGTCTCCTTGTGGTCGTAGGGAGTACACGCGAGACCGTGGACGAGCCTGGGAATATCGCTGAGAGTTCGCTAAGAATCCCGCGACGGCGCCGCGCGGTTCACCCGGACGTGTGCTGGTAGGCCGTCACCTGCCCGCCGCGGATCGCGACCAGCCAGCCCTGGAGTGCCCCCTGGAGGTACTCGCTTCCCGGATTGAAGCACGGCGTACGTCCGATGCGCACACGCCCCAGCGACTCGTGGATGTGCCCGTGCAGTCCCACCACCGGCTGGTACCGCGCGATCGACTCCTTCACCGCCTCGCTCCCCCCGCCCGTCGTGACGAACTGGCCGCCGCGGCGCACCGGCCGCGGGAACTCCCCCGGCGCCACGTTCTTCGTGTCGAGCAGCAGGCACGAGTCGATCAGCGTGTTCTTCGGCGGGCAGTGGAAGTTGAACACGCACCGGCCGACGTCCGGGACGCGCGACACGCTGTCCTCGATCGCGGCGGCGATCTCCTCCTCGGTCGCCTCGCGCGGCGTGTCCCACGGCGTGACCGTGGAGAGCCCCACGGTGACCATCGTGTGCTCGTCGTCCAGGTCGATCACGTGACCCTCGCACGACACGACGTCCTCGCCCGATGCCTTCTCGAGCTCCTCCAGCACCGCGGGGTCGTCGTCGTTCCCGCCGGTCAGGTACAGGCGGACGCCGCTGCCCCGCAGCCGCTCCTGCGCCAGCGCGATCCACGCCGCCAGCCGGGCGGACGCCTGCTCCTGGAACAGTCCCTGGATCGCGAGCGGGTCACCGTTGGCCCGGTCGTACTCCTCGCGGTCCATCACGCGCCAGTAGAAGCCGGGCACCTCGACGCTCCGCGTGAAGTCGTCGAGCCCGTCGCGCTCGAACTCGTGGTCCTCACCCTGGAAGTGCGCCCGGTAGGTGCCGTTCTCGCGCACGATCGGGACCAGCGCCTTGCCCATGATGTCGCCCCCGAAGACCAGCGCGTCTGCGCGGTATGCCTTCGCGGCGCCGAGGAACTTGCGGAACGTCGGCTCGGACCCGTGGATGTCGGCGGCGAAGAACAGCCGCGTCGAGCGGGTGCGGGCGGATCGCCGCAGCAGCCGCACCGGCCGGCCTCCCTCTCCCTAGCCCAGGTTGACGACGACCGTCTTCAGCTCGGTCAGGCGCTCCATCGAGAAGCGCCACTCACCGTCGATCAGCATCGGGTGCTCGTCGGCCACTCCTCATCCTCCGAAGCATCGGGGGCGGCCCGTGCGGGCCGCCCCCGATCCACCCTCCAGCCCGGCCGAGGGGTTCGCTACTCGACCGGGATCTCCGTGTACACCGCCTTCAGGTCGATGCCCTGGCTCCTCCGCTACGAGCTTCGCGACGACGTAGATCACCATCGCCAGGATGTACATCGACGCCATGAACCACAGCGAGTCCTTGTTGTTCACCGCGTACAGGCTCTCGATGCGAGTTGAACCAGTACCAGACAGGTTGCACCCGAGGAACAGCGCCGTGAGCGTTCCCGTGATCGTGATGAGCGGGATGCCCGCCGACCTTGTACTTCGCGATCGCCGAGTTCTGGTACAGCTCCTTCTTCCGCCACGGCAGGATCGATCGCCGCGATCGAGGTCCCGAAGAACGTCACCGCGATCACCAGCGTCGCGTCGAGGATGTACGTCGGCGAACTTCGCTCGTGTAGGCGTAGAACGCGCTGACGATCAGCGCCGGCACGAGCATGAGCGACAGCGCCCCAGACGGGCACGTGGCGCTTCTCCGAGACGTCGGCGACCTTCTCCGGCAGGATCGCGGTCGAACGCAGCCGCGAAGATCACCCGCGTCGAGGACAGGAACAGCGTTCCGGCCCACCCGAGGAACCACGCGCCGAAGACCAGCATCGAGCAGCCCGGCGATGAGCGAGTTGTGGAAGTACATCCCGACGAGCAGCGGCGGATACGGCCACACGGGGATCGGCGCCGTGCTCGGGATGAAGCCGTACACGACGTTCCAGTAGTTCAGGTTGCGCGGCGTTGAAGAACTGCCAGCCGAAGAACTTCGGGCGCGAGCAGCAGGAACACGACCGCGATCGCGATCGTCACCCACAGGCCGTACATCATCCCGCTCATCACGCGCTTGAAGTCGCTGGCGCCGCGGACCTCGCCGTACAGTGTCGCGCCCCAGTTCGGCCACAGGATCCAGAAGCACAGGAACGGGATGAGCAGCAGGCTGTCGCCGAAGAACGGCCCGAACCCGAGGTTCGGCACGATCGTGCCGCCGTTGGCCTTCGCCGCGACGCTGATCGTGTTCGCGTAGGCGTTCGGTGCGTGCCGAACAGGTTCGTCGACTCCTTGTTGAACGCGCTCACGAAGCCCGCTGTGCGAGCCGAACAGCATCACCAGCACGATGACGCGCCAGCCCGACCATGCCGACGTAGAAGCAGACCGCTGGACCTTCGCGTACCCCTCCATGCCCAGCGAGACCAGGTAGCCGGCCAGCAGCGACGGTGAACACGCACACCGTGAAGAGCAGCCCGTTCTTGGACGCGAGGAACGTCGACAGGCTGTTCCACTTGAAGATCGCCGCTAGCGGCTGGAGCACCTCGACGTTCAGGATGTTCGCGTAGACCGGCGCCCAGTACCAGAGGATGAACCACCAGCCGGTGACCGCCAGCACGAACGCGATGCCGCCGCCCAGGATGCGGCTCTGCCAGACGTAGTCGCCGCCGGCGCGCGGCATGACCGAGATCAGCCCGACGTACGTCACGACCAGGAACGAGACGAACACGCCGGAGATGAGCATCGCGGGGATGACCTGGCCGTTGGGAACGAAGGCGAGCACGGACAGCGCGAAGAACAGCCCCAGCGTCACGAAGTTCACCGACATGAACGAGTACAGGAACGCGTCGAACTTGGACCAGCCCTTGACCAGACCCGTCGCCTTGCGCAGGAACAGCGTCGGTGACTCACCGACCGTTGCCATTGATCACCCCCAGGGATCAGCCGTTGACCAACACGTAGTTCTTGACCTTCTTCTTCTTCGGGTCGAGCGTGACGAGCGCCCCCTGCAGCACGCCTTCCTCGTATGAGCTACCGGGGTTGAGCACCAAGGTCTTCCCCAGCCGGAACACCCCCTTGCTCTCGTGGATGTGCCCGTGTAGTCCCAGCAGCGGTTGTACGCGCTCCTCGGCGGCCCGGATCGACTTCGAGCCGACCGGCCGCATGGCCTTGCCGCCGGCCTTGATGTTCATGTCGGCGTCGAGCGCCGGCGCCTCGTCGATCCCCGTGCCGTACGGCGGCGCGTGGAAGTTGAGGATGGTCGTGCCCGGGTCGGTGACGTTCTCCAGGATGGCGTCCACCCGCTCGCCCAGCTGGTCGTCGGGCAGCTCCCGGAACGTGTCCCACGGCGTGGGGTTCGTCCAGCCCAGCGAGTACATCGTGAAGCCCTCGAGGTCGAGCGGCTCCTCGCCGCCCATCTCCACGACGTGCCCGCTCTGCAGGATGGGATCGATCTCGAACATGTCGTCGTTCGCCGGGCAGACGATCACGCGGTGGACCTTGCCCTTGAGCTTGTCGTCGGCCATGGCGATCCACCGCTCGGTCCCCTCCATCATGACCTGCTTGAAGCGCTTGTCGACGGCGTCCTCGTCCTCCTGCATGTGCCGGTATTCCTCGTCCGACACCCGGATCGGGTAGTAGCCGCGGGTCATGATCTTCTGCTCGAGTGCGGCCACCTCGGTCTCGGTCTCCAGGTGCTCGCGGTGGTCCTGGAACGTGGCCTCCCAGTGGCCGTTCCGCTCGACGATCGGGACCATGGCCTTGCCGGTGACGTCGCCGCCCACGATGACCACGTCGGCGCCGTAGAAGGGGCCGGCGTTCAGGAACTTCCGCCAGCAGACCTCCGACCCGTGGATGTCGGTCACGTAGAAGATCTTGAGCATCGCCGCCGGGCCTCCCCGACCCGTCCGCGCAATGATCGACCCCGCGAGCGACCAGTGCAAGGTGCCGGTTGCGACAGAGGCAACGGGCCGGCGCCCCGGCCGCGCCTCCGTGTCGACCGTCACACGGCCCGGGGCAAACCGGTTGCAAGGGCCGCCCGTAGTACCGCCCCAAACCGGCTGTGCGTCCTTCCTCCCTCCGCGATTCCCGAAGGAGATCGATGGCGATGAGACCTGCTGTCCGAGCGCTGCTGGCGCTGGTTTCGGTGGGGACCGTTCTGCTGCCCGTGGCCGGCGCGACACCGGCGCTGGCCGCCGGGGCGTCGACCGCGCCGCCCGGCTGGGTGGAGGTGGACAGCGGCCCCATCCCCATCCCGCCCGGCCAGGCAGGCTCGGGCGGCTCGATCTCCTGCCCGCCGGGGACCGTCCCGTGGGGCGGCGGTGCCTTCGCATTCGGCGGCGGGATGGCCGGAGAGGACATCAACAGCTCGGCACCGACCGACGTCGGGTGGACGGCCCGCTACAACAACCGCACCAGCCGCATGGGCGAGTCATTCGGGCTCGATGCCATCTGCGCGAACCGGCCGCCCGGCTACACGACGCGATTCAAGACCGTCGACAATCCGGCGTTCACGCAATCGTTCGCGATCGCGACGTGCCCCGCGGGAACGGCCGTCCTGGGCGGGGGCGCGCTCTCCTCCAGCGTGTCGATCAACGTGGAGCTGCTGAGCGCCTGGCCGCAGAGCATCCACAAGTTCAAGGCCGTCATGTGGAACGGCTCGGTCACCGACGAGCAGCTGACCACCTTCGCGGTCTGCGCCCAGAAGCCGCTGCGGTACTCCATCACACCGGCGACCGTCACCGACCTCGGAGGGCCGCAGCGTCGACCTCATCGAGCTCCGCAGTGTCCCGTGCGCTCGACGGTGATCGGCGGGGGCGTCCACGTGAGCAGCGCGAGGCCGTCGGTCACGCTCGGCGAATCGGACGTCGAGTCGAGCACGCGGCTGGGACTGTCGAGGTCATCAACAACGCGCCGGACCCCGCGACCGTCGACCACGTACGCGATCTGCGCCGCGTGACTGCGGCGCCACGAAGCAAGGGAGGTTCACGATGAAGCGCATTCTTCGAACGCTCGTGGTGGCGGTGACGGCCGGCGCTGCCGCGCTGCCCGCTGGTGACCACGCACCGGGCCCTGGCGGCCGGCGGCCGCAAGGCGCCGCCCGGCTACGTGATGGTGGACAGCGGTGCCATCCCCATCCCTCCCGGCCAGGCCGGCTCGGGCGGCTCCATCTCGTGTCCGCCGGGCACCGTGCCGTGGGGTGGCGGCGTCGGATTCACCGCGGCATCCCCAGCGTCGGCGAGGACATCAACAGCTCCGCGCCGACCGACGTGGGCTGGACGGCGCGCTTCAACAACCGCACCAGCATCATGGACGACACCGTTCGGGCTCGACGCCGATCTGCGCGAACCAGCCGCCCGGCTACACGACGCGATTCAAGACCGTGCCCAACCCGGCCCAGACGCAATCGTTCGCGATCGCCACGTGCCCCGCGGGGACGGTCGTGTTGAGCGGCGGCGCGCTCTCCTCGAGCATCTCGATCAACGACTCGCTGCTGAGCGCGTGGCCGCAGAGCATCCACAAGTTCAAGGCCATCATGTGGAACGGATCCGTGCAGGACGAGCAGCTCACGGCGTTCGCGATCTGCGGCCAGAAGCCGCCGGGGTACTCGATCACGCCGCTGACGGTCACCGACCAGGGCGGCCCGGACGCCGTCGACCTGACCGGCACGGCCTGCCCGGTGCGGACGTCGGTGATCGGCGGGGGCGTCCACGTGCACGCCGCGCGTCCGGCGGTCACGCTCGGCGCCTCGATCGACGAAGCCGACTTCATCTGGGGCTCGGACGTCATCAACAACGCCGTCGATCCCGCGACGGCGACCACGTACGCGATCTGCGCCGCCTGACCGGCGGCTGGCGCCGGCCTCGCTAGCTCCGGGGCCGGCGCTTCTCCGGGTCGTAGATCGCGGCGTTCGCGTCGACGGTGGCCGGGACGGTCCCGTCGCCCAGGGCCACTTCCAGTCGCTCGCCTTCGCCGGCCGCGGCCGCGTCCAGGATCGCGATGCCGATCACCCCGAACTGGGGGCTGTTCGCGGGACTGGTGAGCGTCCCGACGGCCTCGCCGTCCTTCGTCACCTCGGCGCCGTACTCGGGGACCTCGTCCCCCTCGAGGTGCAGGCCCTTGAGCCGGTTGGGCGGGTTCGCGGCGACGCTGCGCAGCGCGTCGCGGCCGCGGAAGTCTCGGTCGAGCTTCACCAGCCGGTCGAACGACAGGTCGTACGGCGTCACGGCGTGCGGCTCGTAGTCGTAGTCGGTGACGACCATGCCGGCCTCGATGCGCGCCACCTCGACCGCGTCGGTCCCGTACGGGACGCAGCCCGAGGTCGACCATCGCCTGCCACAGGTCCGGCGCGTTCTCCGGGTCCACGAACAGCTCGTAGCCGTGCTCGCCGGAGAACCCGGTGCGGCTCAGCCACACGGGGATGCCGGAGACCTTCACGCGCTCGGGGACGAACCAGTAGTACTTGATGGCCGAGAGGTCGGAGTCGGTCACCGGCTGCAGCGTCTCGCGCGACTTCGGGCCCTGCACCTGCAGGTGCGGCATCTGATCGATCACGTAGTCGATGCCGACGTTCAGGCCCTTGGTCGCCTCGGCGAACTCCTCCGCGTGCTCGGACGAGTTCGTCATGACCCAGCAGTGGTCGTCGGCGAGCTTGAAGATCGTGCCGTCGTCGGTCATCAGGCCGGCGTCGTCGGTGAAGGCGCCGTAGCGCACCTGCCCGACCTGCAGGCCCTCGATGTCGTTGCTGTTCAGCCGCTGCGCCGCCTTCAGCGCGTCGGGACCGTGGAAGTCCCACTTGTTCAGCGGCGACACGTCCCAGACCCCGACGCCGTTCCGCACGGCGTCGTACTCCTTGTCCTGGTCGCCGAAGGTCATCGTCCAGTACCAGCCGCCCTCCTCCATGAAGGTGGCACCCATGGCCTCCTGCGCATCGAAGAACGCCGACTTGTTGGATGTGCCGCTCGCGGATTCGCTCATGGCCGGGACCTTAGCTGAACGGTCATTCAGGAATCAAGTGGCCGCGCTCGTCGGGTAGCGGGTGAGTTTCGCCAGATAGGCTCATCGGGCAGGGCCACTGACCAAGGAAGCGCAGCATGAGGTCTTCTTCTCCCTTCCGCCGGCATCAGCAACACTGCAACCGCCGGGTGGAGGTGCGGCCGTTCCTGTGAGCCCGGTCGACGTCGGTGAGGCGATCACCCAGGCCCATCACGAGGAGTGGGCCCGGGTGGTCGCCACCCTGACCAGGCATTTCGGCGATCTCGGCGTGGCCGAGGACGCCGCCGCCGAGGCCTTCGCGACCGCCGTCGAGCGGTGGCCGGCGGATGGCGTCCCGGCCAACCCGGGCGGCTGGCTGACCACGACCGCCCGCCGCAAGGCCCTCGACCGGATCAGGCGCGAGAACAAGCGAGACGACAAGCACACGCAGGCGCAGATGATGTACGAGGACGTCCCGCGCGCCTCCCTGGGGGCCGTCCATGACGAGCGGCTTCGGCTGATCTTCATCTGCTGCCACCCGGCCCTCGCCCCGGAGGCCCGCGTTGCGCTGACGCTCCGTATGGTCGGCGGGCTGACCGTGCCGGAGATCGCCCGTGCCTTCCTGGTGCAGGAAGGCGCCATGGGACAACGGATCACCCGTGCGAAGGCGAAGATCAAGGCGGCTCGCATCCCCTACCGGGTGCCGTCCGCGGATGACCTGCCGGGACGAGTCTCCGGCGTGCTCGCCGTCCTCTTTCTGGTCTTCAACGAGGGCTACCTGACGAGCGGCCCCGACACCGACCCCGTGCGTCACGACCTGACTGCCGAGGCCATCCGCCTCACCCGACTGCTCCGTGAGCTGATGCCGGACGACGGTGAGGTGGCGGGGCTGTTGGCCCTGATGCTTCTCACCGAGGCCCGACGCGCGGCCCGGGTCTCGGCGAACGGCGAGCTGATCACCCTTGACCAGCAGGACCGTGAGGCCTGGGACGCCGCGCTGGTCGCCGAGGGCCATCGGCTGGTACGCGAACGCCTGGCCTCCGGGGTGGCTCCGGGCCGCTACCAGATCCTGGCCGCGATCAACGCCGTGCACACCTCGGCCGGCGATGCGCGCGACACCGACTGGTCGCAGGTCGTGGCCCTCTACGACCAGCTCGTTGGTCTCGACCCGTCGCCGATCGTCGCCCTCAATCGAGCTGTTGCGGTCGCGGAGCTCGATGGCCCGGAGGTCGCGCTGGCGATCGTCGACCGTCTCCAGGAGGAGCTGGTCGACTATCACGCCTACTTCGTGGCCCGAGCCGACATCCTGCGCCGGCTGGGCCGCAGCGAGGAGTCGCGGGCGGCGTACGACCGAGCCATCGCGCTGGCGGGCAACACCGCCGAGACGGCCTACCTGACACGCCGCCGCGACCAGCTCGGGTAGCGCCTCGTAAGGACCGTGGTAGTGGGTGCGCGAGGCCGGACTGCTCAGTGCCCGTTGTGAAAACATCTGCCCGCAGCTGTCGGATCCCGAGCGAGGCGTTCGTGGGACAGGTGAGAGGCGGCCCGAAGAAGCCGCCGGACAAGGAGGCATGGGATGACGCGGTATCTGATCTCGTTCGATGACGGTGCGATGACCTTCCCCGAGGAGGACCTCCCCGCCGTGGGCGAGGCCGCGCACGCGGTGGTCGCGGAGGCCCAGGACGCCGGTGTGTGGGTGTTCGGCGGCGGGCTGGAAAGCCAGCAGGCGAGCATCGTGGCCACCGACGGGACGGTCACCGACGGCCCCTATCCGGAGACCAAGGAGGTCCTCGGCGGGCTCGTGGTCGTCGAGGTGCCCTCACGCGAGGAGGCGCTGGAGTGGGCCGCCAGGTTCGCCAAGGCCTGCCGCTGTGCGCAGGAGGTCCGGGAGCTCATGTTCGACCCGCTCGTCTGAGCGAAGAAGCCCCGTCACGGTGTCGGATCGGGCCGCCGCCGTTCGTGGAGAAGGTGGAGAGTGGCCGCAGGGGCCACCCGGCAAAGGAGGAGACATGACCGAGTACCTCATCGCCTTCAACGACGAGTGGGTGCCCGACCACACGGTCGAGGAGCTGCGCGAGAAGTCCAAGGCCGTCAGGGCGCTGGTGGCAGAGATGAAGGCTGCCGGGGTCTTCCTCTTCACCGGCGGCCTGGACGACGCTGCCCCGGTGTTCAGTGTCGACGCGTCGAGCGGCACGCCGCTGTTCACCGACGGTCCGTACGTCGAGACCAAGGAGCACCTCGGTGGCTTCGCCGTCGTGGATGTGGCCGACGAGGAGGCGGCGCGGCTGTGGGCGGGGAAGATCGCGGTGGCCTGCGGTTGGCCGCAGGAGGTGCGGCGTTTCCGGGTCCCCATGCAAACCCCGGAGGCCGACGGATCTTCCGGGTGAGCGCAGAGCCCGGGCGCCCCACACCCGCCCGCTGACCAGCTACCCGCTCGTCGGCGCCTGCGTGCGGGCCGCGCGGGCCTTTCGGTCCGCCAGGATCTCGCGGGCCGCGTTCGCGCCGGGACCGCCGGTGACGCCGCCGCCCGGGTGGGCGCCGGAGCCGCACAGGTACAGGCCGCGGACCGGCATCCGGTAGCGGGCGTGTCCCAGCAGCGGCCGCCACGCGAAGAACTGGTCCAGCGTCGCCTCGCCGTGCAGGGCGTGGCCGCCCGTCAGGCCGTAATCCCGCTCCAGGTCGACGGGCGAGAGCGTCCCGCTCTCCTCGACCAGACCGGCGATGCCGGGGGCGTACGGCTCGAGCGTCTTCAGGGCGAGGTCGACGAGGCCGCCGCGCTCCTTCTCCCAATCGCCCTCGCGGAGCGCGTACGGCGCCCACTGCAGGATCACGCTCATGACGTGTGTCCCCTCGGGCGCCAGTGACGGATCGGCCAGCGTCGGGATCGTCGCCTCCAGGAACGGCGCCTCCGACACGCGGCCGTACTTCGCGGCGTCGAACCCGCGCTCCAGGTAGTCGATGCCGGGCGCGATCAGGATGCGGCCCGACAGTCGCTCGGGATCGTCGCCGCCGCTCGGCAGCGAACGACGGCAGCCCCGACAGGACGAGGTTCACCTTGGCCGTGACGCCGGGCGTCCGGTAGTTGCGCGCCCGCCAGGCAAGGCTCGGACCGAGCGTCACGGGGTCGAGCAGGCCGAGCAGCGTCCGTTTCGGGTCGGCGCCCGAGACGACGATCGGCGCGTGGATCTCCTCGCCGCCCTGGAGGACGACGCCGCGAACGCGGTCGCCGTCCGACCAGCACCCGCTCGACGTCGGCCCCCGTCCTGATCGTCGCCGCCGGAACGTCCGCACCGCCGAGGCCAGCGCCTCCGCCAGCGCGCCGGGCCCGCCCCGCGCGAACGTCGTTTGCCCCGCGGCGCCGCCGTCGTTGCCGGCGGAGTCGTTCAGGAAGACTGCGGCGGTGCCGCTCGACCACGGACCGGTCGACGTGTACTGCACGCCGCGGACGGCGAGCGCGCCGCGGATGGCGTCGGACTCGAACACCTCGCCCACCAGATCCGCGACCGCCATCGGCAGCAGCCGAATGGCCTCGCGCCGCCCACGGCTGCTCATGCCGCGCAGGGCCCGCGCGAGCCCGAGGCCCGCCTGCGCGTCCTTCAGCGACGGCGTCTTCAGGTTCGGCGGGGTCGCCACCTGCAGGTAGTGGACGAAGCTCGCCACGGCGCGGACCCGCTTGTCGAACTCGACGTAGGCGTCGGCGTCGTGCGCGGACAGGCCGCGCAGCCCCTCCGCCGTCCGCGCCGGGTCGCCCCAGAGCGTCACCGACGCACCGTCGGGCTGCGGGGCGAACGCACGCGCCGCCGGCGCGATCGGAACGAAACCGTGTCCCGCCAGGCCCAGGTCGCGCACCACCGACGACCGCAGGCGGCCAACGGTGTGCGCGGCGGCCGGCACGCGCGCCTTCCCGAGGTCGGTGGTCGCGAGCGCGCCGCCCACGCGGTCGCGCCGCTCCAGCACCAGCGTGCGAAGCCCCGCCCCTGCCGAGGTAGGCGGCGGTCACCAGGCCGTTGTGCCCGGCGCCGATCACGATCGCGTCGTACCGCTCGGCCACCGCTACGCGGCCCTCCGCCGCTTCTTCTCCTTCAGCAGCTCCATCGCGGCGATGCGGCCGGACGCGCCCATGATCCCGCCGCCCGGGTGCGTCGCCGAGCCGTTGAGCCAGAGGTTCCTCAGCGGCGTCTTGTACCGCGCGTACCCGGGGACCGGACGGTTGAAGAACAACTGCTCGAGCGAGAGCTCGCCCTGGAAGATGTTCCCCTCCGACAGCCCGAAGTCGCGCTCGATGTCGAGCGGTGTCAGGACCTGCTTGTGCAGGATGATGTCGCGGATGCCGGGCATGCGCTCCTCGATCGTGTCGATCACCGTCTCGCCGAACGCGTCGCGCGCGGCGTCGTCCCACGTTCCCTCCGCCAGGTGGTACGGCGCGTACTGGACGAAGCAGGAGATGATGTGCTTGCCCGGCGGCGCCATCGACGGGTCGACCAGCGTCGGGATGATCATGTCGATGTACGGGCGCCGGCTGAAGCGGCCGTACTTCGCGTCGTCGTAGGCGCGCTCCATGTAGTCGACCGATCGGCGAGAACGAGATCGCTCCGCGCAGGTGCTCGCCGGGGCCGGGGAGGCACTTCAGGTCGGGCAGCCGGTCCAGCGCCAGGTTCACCTTGCCCGAGGAGCCGCGGAACTTGTAGCGGCGCACCTCGTGGAGGAAGTCGTCGTCCAGCTCGCCCGGCTCGATCAGCTCGAGGAACGTCTTGCGGACGTCCAGGCTCGACAGCACGGTGCCGGCCTCGATCTCCTCGCCGGACTCGAGCGTCACGCCGGTGACGTTCCCGCCGCGCACGTCGATGCGCGCGACCGGGGCCTCGGTCCGGATCTCCGCGCCGAGCGCGCGGGCCGCCGAGCCGATCGCGTTCGACACGCCGCCGGTGCCCGCCGCGCGGAATGCCCCACGCGCGGAACGCGCCGTCGATCTCGCCCATGTAGTGGTGCAGCAGGACGTACGCGGTGCCGGGCGACTGCACGCCCTGGAACGTCCCGATGATCCCCGACGCCGACATCGTGGCGATCAGCGGATCGGTCTCGAACCACTGCCGCAGGAAGTCGGTGGCGCTCATCGTCATCAGCTGGACGAAGACGGCCTGCTGGCGCTCGGACAGGTCGCGGAACGCCTTGGCGAGTCCCACCAGCGGCAGCCACTCGCGGGGATCGAAGCGGCCGGGGTCCGGCGGCGACGATCGACAGGATCGGCTTGACGAAGCGCGCCATGTCGACCATCAGCTGGCCGTATTCCTCGTACGCCTCCGCGTCGCGTGGCCGACCAGCGCCGGATCTCGCGCATGGTCTTGCCGTGGTCGTTCACGCGCCACAGGTAGTCGTCGTCGAGCGGCGTGATCGTGCCGTCGAGCGGCAGGATCTCCAGGCCGTGCGACGGCAGGCTCAGCTCGCGGATGATCTCGGGCCGCAGCAGCGACACGACGTACGAGCAGACGCTGAAGCGGAAGCCGGGGAAGACCTCCTCGGTGACGGCCGCCCCGCCCAGAACGTGGCGCCGCTCCAGGACCAGCGTCGACATGCCGGCGCGCGCCAGATAGGCCGCGGTCGTCAGTCCGTTGTGACCGCCACCGATGATGACGGCGTCGTAGCGCTTGGCCACCTGCTTCCCCCCGGGAACGAACTGGAGTCGACGATCAGGATGACACGCGCCCGGGGAGCCTCCGTGACCTCAGGTCAGGGCGCTCCCGAACCCGGCGGTGCATACTACACGCCTGTTCGGAGGCGGTTTGAGACCGGCGGTCACGCCCGACGAGGAGACGAGCCACGTGAGCATCGGCACCGCGTTCCATCCGCGAACGGCTCCCCTGAACCGCAAGATGGTGTGGCGGGAATGGGCCGGCTACTTCGCGGCCGGCGTGTACGCCGACGCCCACGACATCGAGTACAACGCCGTCCGCGAGGCGGCGGCCGTCTTCGACGTCTCCCCTCTGTTCAAGTACACGGTCTCGCGGCCCGGACGCCGTCCGCCTGGTCGACCGGATCATCCCGCGCGACGCCACGCAAGATCGCTCAGGACAAGGTCGTCTACACCTCCTGGTGCGACGAGGAGGGCAAGGTCCTGGACGACGGGACGATCGCGCGCCTGGGCGAGCAGGAGTTCCGGTGGACGGCCGCCGACCCGTGCCTTCGCTGGTTCGAGCTGAACGCGCAGGGGCTGGACGTGCAGATCGACGACGTCACCGAGCAGGTCGCGGCGCTCGCCCTGCAGGGTCCGATGGCGCGCCACGTGCTGGAGGCGCTGACCGGCAAGGACTGGAGCGACGTCCCGTACTTCGGCCGGCGCGCGACGAAGGTCGGCAGGACGCCCGTCGACGTCACGCGGACGGGCTACACCGGCGACCTCGGGTACGAGCTGTGGATCGACGCCGCGCGCGCGGTCGACCTGTGGGACCGCCTGATGGCGGCCGGTGAGCCGTACGGCATCCGACCGGCCGGCATCCTGGCGCTCGACGTGACCCGCGCGGAGGCCGGCCTGATCCTGATCGAGGCCGACTACACCAGCGCGCGGCACGCGCTGAACGACGAGCAGCGCTACTCGCCGTTCGAGCTCGGACTCGGGTCGCTTCGTGAACCTGAAGAAGCCGGGTGACTTCGTGGGCCGCCGCGCGCTCGAGCGGGAGGTCGCCGCCGGCGGGCCGGCACGCCGCCTGGTCGGGCTGGAGATCGACTGGGACGGCATCCAGGGGCTGTTCGCGGATCGCGGGCTGCCGCCGCACGTGCAGGCCGAGGCGTCGCGAGACCCGATCCCGCTGTTCGCCGGGGGGAGGCAGGTCGGGAAGGCGACGACCACGACGTGGAGCCCGACGCTCAAGAAGATGATCGCGCTCGCCTCCGTGGCGGCCGCGCAGTCCCGCGTGGGCACCCGCCTGCAGATCGAGTGGACGGTGGAGGGTCGCCGGTCGACGGTGGGAGCGACGGTGGTGGACCTGCCCTTCTTCGACCCGCCCCGGCGCCGCGCCTAGCCCGGCGGGCGCGTCCCGCCGACGGCTACAGCTTCGAGTACGTGTCGTAGTGCGCTTCGACCGTGGGGATGAGCCCGGTCAGGTAGCGGCCGCCGGTGCACCCCCGGCACCACGACGACGCGTTCACCGCGCGCGCGGTCACCATCGAGTCGGGGCAGCGGTGCAGGTCCGCCATCACCGCCGGATAGCCGTAGGAGTTGACGTCGAGCGTCCGCTGGGTGGCCTCGAGCCCCTGGTCCAGGGAGACGTAGTTCTTGACGCCGACCGAGTTGAAGTTGGTCGCGCCCTGCATGGGGTACGTCGTGGCGAGTGGGTTCCAGTTCGCCTGTGTCCCCTCCTGCACCTGCCAGGCGACCATGACCACGAGGTTGTCGAAGCACGTGGGCGCCCCGATCTTGTTGAGGAACGACGCGGCCCACACGCCGTACGAAGCGTTGTGCCCGCCCTGCAGGATCCCGCCGGCGCCGCTCAGCGCGCCCTGCTGGAGCTTCGCCGACAGGTGCCCGATGATCGAGACGATCTGCTCGCGGGTCTTGTTGAGGTCGTCGATCGCCTTCTGCTCCGCGTCGAGCGTGACCGAGAGCGAGGCGCGAGACGAGTTGAGCCCCCGAAGCAGCTCGGCCTGGCGCGCCAGCAGATGGTCGAGGCTCTGCTTGCGGTCTCCGAGCTGCGACGCCGCGGTCTGCGCCTCGTTCGCCAGCGTCGAGCTCTCCAGCGAGACGCTCGACATGTACTCCAGGCGGTCGTTCAGGTCGCCCATCGACGAGGCGCCCAGCAGCATCTCCAGGCTCGCGCCGGGGCCGTTCATGTACGCCTGGCGCGCGATGGCGTCGACCTGCCCCTGGAGTTGGTCGTAGTCGGCCTGGGTCAGGGCGAGCGAGTCGCGGAGGTTGATGAGCTGGACGTCGACGCCGTCGAAGGCCGACTGCGCAGAATCCACCTTCGCCTGGATCTTGGCCAGGTTGACCTTGACCGCGTTCGCCTTCTGCTGCTCGGTCTGGATCAGCGACTCGAGCCTGGAGAGCTTCTGCTCGGCCTCGTTCAGCTTGCCCTGGGTGTCGGCTCCGGCGGTCCCCGCGGTGATGGCCAGCAGGGCGAGCACGAGTAGGCCGGCGCCGAGACGCCGGGCCCGTGACGAGAGCGAAGAGCCGAGATGGATGCGCATGCGGAAGAAAAGGGTTCCCTTCAAGGATTCGGCCCCCGGCGGCCCATCCTTGAAGGGCGGCCGGGCATGGTGGGCTGGGCAGGGCCTGCTACCCTAGGCCGGCTACCAGGAGGAATGGGACGTGGCTGACTACAAGGAAGTGGTGCACGAGCGGCTGTACGTGAGGGTTCCCGGCGGGGACAAGCTTCGCAAGACGGCCGCCGGGAAGCTCAAGTACATGCTCGCCGCCGGCTGGCGCGAGACGGACCGCTGGCAGCACCCGGAGTACATCACGATCAAGCTCGAGCGGAGCGGCCACGCCCCCACCATGAAGATTCTGCCCAAGCCCCCTCCCCCGCCCCAGCGGATGAACCGAGGCGGTGGGCGCGGCGGCTTCGGCGGCCGCGGTGGCGGCTACGGCGGCCGCGGTGGCCCCGGTGGCCCCGGTGGCCCACGCGGCGGCGGTCCCGGTGGCTACGGCGGCCAGGGTCGGGGCGGTCCGCCCGCGCCCGCCGCGCCGCAGCCCGCCGCGCCGCAGCCCGGCGCGACTCCCGCCGGCTAGCCCTCAACGCCTCGTTCGTCACACGCTCGACCCGCGTCCCTCTCGGCACGGACGCGCTCCGAAGATCGTTTCGCGTC
Organism: uncultured Actinomycetota bacterium; assembly: GCA_963770955.1. Classification (GTDB taxonomy): domain Bacteria; phylum Actinomycetota; class UBA4738; order UBA4738; family UBA4738; genus DASPTB01. Next base: position 400,006 of record CAVYRK010000002.1, on the reverse strand, counting down.
GATCGCAGGGTGCTACGTCCCGATCACGACGGCCCGGACGCGACTGCAGACGAACCGATGGAGACATACGAAGACGGCAAGGTGCGGAACTGGGCGAGCATCCTCGACGGCGTGACGCTGAACCAGGCGATCCATACATCGAAGCTGCCCGTCCTCGTCGCGCCGCTTGCGCTCATGCCGGACGCCCATCTGGGGCAGGGCGCCACCATCGGGTCGGTGCTCGTGACCGAGGACGCGGTGATCCCTGCCGCAGTCGGTGTGGACATCGGCTGCGGCATGGCCGCCCGCAAGCTCGACCTGACCGACCAGCAGATGACACCTGAGCTCCTCGCGCAGTGGCGAGGCGAGATGGCGGTGCGCGTCCCAGCGGGGCTCGGCAACTGGCACGCGCGTGCGCGCGGCGACGCGGAGCAATGGGTGGACGAGCACGGCATTCCGGCGACGCTGGAGGAGGCGCGCGGTGGCACATCGAGGGTCGCCGTCCAGCTCGGCACGCTGGGGTCCGGCAACCACTTCGTCGAGATCTCGGTGGACGAGGACGGGTTCGTGTGGCTCCTGCTGCACTCGGGCTCCCGCGGCGCGGGCAACAAGCTCGCGACGGTGCACGTCGCGGAAGCGAAGAAGCTCGACCGGGTGCGGGAGCAGCTGGGTGTGCCGGGCGCGCCCTGGGGCGACCTGGCCTGGTTGGAGTCGGGCACCCCGGAGTTCGAGAGGTACCTGAAGGACCTCGCCTGGGCGCAGGCCTACGCGATGGAGAACCGCCGGCTCCTGCTGAACGGCGCCCACGAGGCGCTCGAGACGGTCTTCGGCGGCGTCGGGTCGCTCGATGAGGTGAACTGCCACCACAACTACGCGGTGCAGGAGTACGTGGTCGAGCTCGGCCGGAAGGCGTTCGTCACCCGCAAGGGGGCGATTCGCGCCGGGTACGCAGACCGCGGGCTCATCCCCGGCGCGATGGGGCAGGCGTCGTTCATCGTGCGCGGGCTCGGCAACGCGCTGTCCTACGAGTCGTGCTCGCACGGCGCAGGGCGCGTGATGTCGCGCACGGCCGCGCGCAAGAGCATCCCGGTGGACTCGTTCGCCGAGCGGATGCAGGGCGTCGTGTGGCAGGACGCCGACGCGGCGGCGCTGCTCGACGAGCACCCCGACAGCTACAAGCCCGTGGAGCAGGTGATGTCGGACCAAGCGGACCTCATCGAGGTCGAACACCGCCTTCGCGCCGTCGCCAACTACAAGGGCGTGGAGTCTCGCGGTCAGGCCCAGCGGGGCGGGTAGTCCTTCCGCATGTCCTGGACGAGGCGCGTCAGCCCGTCCATGACCTCGTCCGTGACCTTCCGTAGCACCGCCGAGTCCTCTGCCCGGTCGGCGAACTCGGAGAAATCCAGCGGGCGCCCGGCGCGCACCCAGATGGCCCGGTGGAAGGTGAGGCCCTTCTCGTGCCTCTGGATCACGTGGTGCGTGCCCCACACGGCCAGCGGCATCACGGGCAAGCCGCTGCGGAGCGCGACGCGGGCGATCCCGGTCTTTCCCTGCATCGGCATCCTGTCCGGGTTCCGGGTCGTGGTCGCCTCCGGATAGATGACGACGGCCTCGCCTCGGGCGAGGCCCGACACCGCCGCGTCCACCGGGGCCGACCTGCCGGTGCCGCGGTCGACCGGGATCTGGTGAGTGCTGTTCAGGACCACGCGCAGGAACGGGTTCTTCCACAGCTCGCTCTTCGCCAGGTAGCGCGGGCGGCGGCCCGCGCCGGTGAGGAAGTAGCCGTGCGCCAACGGATCGAAATGGGAGACGTGGTTGCCCGCAATCAGGAGGGGTCCCTCGGCCGGGACCAGCTCCATCCCCTCGAGGTGCCACGAGAAATAGAAGCCGATGGCCGGCCGGAGCACGACCTCCACCAGCCGGAACATGGGCTCTGCTTCGGACACGCTCCCCCCTCGTCGAGGCGACGCTATTCTAGGCTCCGCCATGTCGGTGCTCGCGGTCCCCGTCCGTCGGTTGGAGGACGCCAAGACACGACTCGGGCCGATCCTCTCCGCCCCGGAACGCGCGGACCTGATGCTCGCGATGGTCCGCGACGTCCTTGACGCCGCCATCGCACAGCCGGACTGGGAGACGTGGGTGATCTCGGGCGACGCCATCGTGCTCGAGACCGCCGACCGAGCGGGCGCGCGCGCGGTCGTCGAAGAGGGCTCGACCCTGCTGGGGGCCGTGCGGCAGGTGGAGGAGGACGCCCTGCGCCGTGGTGCGCCGCGACTTGCGGTCTTGCTGGCCGATCTGCCGTGGGTCACCGCCGGCTCGCTGGCGCGTGCGCTGGAGGTGCCGGCCCCGGTCGTGGCCGTCAGGGCCGCGTCCGACGGCGGGACCAACCTGCTCGTCCGCAGGCCGCCGGACGCGATTCGCGCCCGGTTCGGCCGTGATTCGTTCCAGAAGCACCTGTGGGCGGCGCGGCGGGCCCGGGTCGACGCGGCCGCCGCCGAGTCGGAGGACCTGGCGTTCGACCTCGACGATCCCGACGACCTCGATCGTCTGCTCGCATCCGGCCGGGAGTGCCGCGCCCTCGCCGCGTGCAGGAAGATGGACCTGGTGCGGCGGCTGCGCCTTCACGCCTGACAACGACCTTCGAAGGAGAACCGGATGCAGGGGACGGTCAAGGAATTCGACGACGAGACACGCAGCGGGTCGCTGCTGCTGGACGACGGGACGGAGGTGTCGATCGACGCGGCGTCCACCGAGGGCTCGGAGGTCCGCTCCCTGCGGATCGGGCAACGGGTGGACTTCGATGTTGCGCAGGACGGCGGCGCGTCGGTCGCGCGCGGCCTGCACCTGGTGACGTTCGCCTGATCGAGCCTTCGATCTAGCGCTTCGCCTTCGCCTTCGACTTCGCTGCGGGCTTGCGGCGGCGGCGGGCGACCTCGTCGCGAAACGGCTTGCCCGGCCGGAACGCGGGCAGTTCTCGGGCCCGGACCGTGACCGCCTCGCCGGTCCAGATGTTGCGGGCGGTGCGCTGCGCGCGGGCCTGTCGGTAGAAGGTCCCGAACCCGGAGAGCGTCACGCGATCGCCGGCGATCACGGCATCGGACGTCTCGTCGATGAACGCGTCAACGATCTCCGCCACGACCGTGAGCGGGTAGTCCGTCCGCTCGACGATCCGTTCGACCATCTCTCTCTTGTTCACGGTCTTCCCCTTTCCCCGCGGCCCTCCGGCCGCCCCCCAGCCTCCGAGCCATCGCTCCCACTGCCCACGCTACCGATGTCGGGTGGGGTTGAGCAGGGCCCTCTTCCGGGAGTCATGCGCGGCGCGGGCCGCCGCGGTCGGGAGTCCGCCCACATACCCCAAAACCTTTGGGAAGCACGACCTTTCCCCCCGTTTGCCCTGTCCTTTGGCCCCTCCACAGTACGCCATGGCGGCCGGTCGGTGATACCCGCGACCGGGGCCCCCCACGGACGGGATACAACTCCGGAGTGGTATCGGCACGGTGTGGCCGGGACTTGAGGGATCGGGCGACCTTTTTCGCCGGAACCGAGAGGGCGATCCGCCCGGAGGAGCGTCGTGCTGGCGGGCAGGGATTCGAACCCCGACTACCAGGGCCAGAACCTGGCGTGCTGCCGTTACACCACCCGCCATCAGGGCCGGGCCATGCTACCAGCGGGCTGCGGGGGCGGCCGTCGCGAGGCCGGAAAGGAAAAGCTCCCGAGCCCGGTCGGGACTCGGGAGCTCGCCCGGAATCACCCTGAAGGCAGGCCTCAGAGCTTCCACTCGGCGCCGGCGGCCATGAGAAGGAACGCCAGCGATCCGAGGGAGGTGAGGATTCGCTTGAAGCTCACACGCATGTGGGCTGTCTCCCTCCCTAGTGTCGGCGGTCCGTCCGCCGCCCCATAAGGGTGCCCCAAGCATTCGTGGTGGCAATCCCCTCCGCGGGGAGAATCGAAAAGTGCGGCGGCCTAGGCCAAAGGATGGAGATCCGGCGCGGCCCGCTATGCTCTCGCGACCATGCCGAGGCCCCCGGATTCCGCCGCGCCGACCCTCGTCGGGGTCGTCATGGGCTCGACGTCCGACTGGGAGACGATGCGCCACGCCGTCGAGACGCTGGAACACCTGGGCGTCGGATGCGACGTGAAGGTGCTCTCGGCGCACCGCACCCCGGACGCGCTGCTCGAGTGGGCATCGGGAGCCGAGGACGCGGGACTCGAGGTCATCATCGCCGGCGCCGGGGGCGCGGCGCACCTGCCCGGCGTGGTCGCGGCGAAGACCCTCCTGCCGGTGCTCGGCGTCCCCATGGAGTCCGCATCGCTGAAGGGCCTGGACTCCCTGCTGTCGATCGTGCAGATGCCCGGCGGCGTGCCGGTGGGCACGCTCGGGATCGGCAAGCCGGGTGCGATCAACGCCGGCCTGCTGGCGGCGCGGATCCTCGGCCGGTCGGACCCGGCGATCGCGGCCGCGGTGAAGGGGTTCGTCGAGAAGCAGGCGGCGAAGATCCTGGCGACCGGCGACCCGCGCGAGTCTTCGGCCTAGAACTCCACCTGGGGCGCCCCGGTGCGCACGCCCGGGTGTGGCTCGGTTCCGTACAGGCGGTCCCCGAAGTCTCCCAGTCCGGGCAGGATGTAGCCGTTCGCGTTCAGCCGGCGGTCGATGGCCGCCGTGAAGATCGGGACGTCCGGGTGCTCGCGCTCCATGCGCGCCACGCCCTCCGGCGCGGCGACCACGCAGACGAACAGCAGCTGGGCGGGGCCGCGCTCCGCTATCGACGAGCACGCGCGGACCGCCGACCCGCCCGTGGCGAGCATCGGGTCGAGCAGCAGCACGTGCCGGCCCTCCAGCGGTGGGAGCTTCTCGTAGTACGACGTGGGCTGCAGGGTGCTGTCGTCGCGCTCCAGGCCGACGTAGCCGACCGAGATCTCGGGAAACAGCTCGACGACCGCCTCCAGCATGCCGAGCCCGGCCCGGAGGATCGGGACGGCCACCAGGTCCGGCGCGATCCGCCGCCCCGGCGCCGGCTCGAGCGGGGTCCGGACGGAGACCTCGCCGGCCGGCAGGCCGCGCACCGCCTCAACCACCAGCACGAGCGTCAGCCGCTTCGCGAGCGTGCGGAACACGGGGGGCGGCGTGTCCTGGTCGCGCAGGCCCGTCAGCAGGTGCTGGGCGAGCGGGTGATCGACCACGGTGACCGACATGGGCCCCCGTATGGTATGTGACTGCCGTGCCCGAACGCGAAGACTTCCGAGACGTCCTGGCCCGCAAGCGGGACGGGCTGGAGCTGTCCGAGGACGATGTCCGAGACTTCGTCCTCGCCTATGCCCGCGGCGACGTCGGTGACCCGGTGGCGGCGGCGTTCCTGATGGCCGCGTACATCCGGGGGCTGTCGGTGGCGGAGACCACGGCGATGACCCGGGCCATGATCGACTCGGGGGACGTCCTGCCGCTCGATTCGGTGAGCCGGCCGACGGTCGACAAGCACTCGACGGGAGGCGTGGCCGACGGCGTCACGCTGGTCTTCGCTCCGCTGGCGGCGTCGCTGGGCCTGGCGGTGGCGAAGCTCTCGGGGCGCGGGCTCGGCCACACGGGCGGGACGCTCGACAAGCTCGAGGCCATCCCGGGCTTTCGGACCTCGCTGACGGTCGAGGAGCTGGAGGCGCAGGTCGAACGCGTGGGGTGCGCGGTCGCCGGCCAGACGGCCGACCTGGTCCCTGCGGACGGCGCCCTGTACGCGCTGCGCGACGCGACGGCCACCGTCGCGAGCATCCCGTTGATCGCCGCCAGCATCATGTCGAAGAAGCTCGCGGTCGAGACCGACCTGATCCTGCTCGACGTGAAGGCGGGCGGCGGCGCGTTCATGAAGACGCCCGACACGGCCGGCGAGCTTGCCGAAGCCTGCGTTTCACTTGCGGCCCAATGGGATCGGCCCTGCCGCGCCGCGGTGACGGACATGTCGCAGCCGCTGGGGACGGCGGTGGGCAACGCCCTCGACGTGGCCGAGGCGATCCGCGTGCTCCGCGGCGACGAGAGCGGACGACTCCGAGACCTGGCCGTCTACTTCGCCGGACGTGCCCTGACGATCCTCGACGGACGCTCCGAGGAGGAGGCCCGCCGGGAGGCGGAGACGGCGCTCTCGGACGGCCGGGCCGCCGCGGCCTTCGCGAAGATGATCGAGGCGCAGGGCGGCGACCCGCGCGCCGTCGACGACCCGGACGGCGTGCTGCCCGCCGCCCCGGTGCGCCGGGACGTGACTGCGCCGCGCGGTGGCTGGCTTGCCGCGGTTGACGCCGAGGCCGTCGGGCGGGCCGCGATGGCCCTGGGGGCCGGGCGTGTCCACAAGGGCGATCCCGTGGACCCGGCGGTCGGCGTCGAACTGTTCCCCAAGGTGGGCGACACCGTCGACGCAGGTGATCGGGTGGGCCGGGTCCACGCGCGGGACGAGGACGCTGCGGCGCGGGCCGAGGCGAGGCTCCTGGAGACGCTGAGGTGGTCGGCCGAGCGAGTCGACGCCCCGCCGCTCACCTACGCCTGGTTTGGAGCGTCGCCTACATCTTGACGTACGGCTTGCCGTCAGCGGCCGGCGGACGGGCCCGTCCCACCACCCCCGCCACGACCAGGATCGTGACGACGTAGGGCGTCATCAGCAGGAACTGGGACGGAATGGGCACGTTCAGGATCGCCAGGATGCTCTGCAGCGCGTCGGCGAACCCGAACACCAGGGCCGCCGCGAACGCCCCCACGGGATTCCACCGGCCGAAGATCATGGCGGCGAGCGCGATGAAGCCCCGTCCCGCCGTCATGTTCTTGTCGAAGCCCCCGGTCGACCCGAGCGTGAAGTACGCGCCGCCGATCCCCGCGATGAGCCCGCCCAGGATCACGTTCCGGTAGCGGACCCGGTTCACGTTGATCCCCACCGTGTCCGCCGCCTCGGGGTGCTCCCCCACGGCCCGCACGCGCAGCCCCCACCGCGTCCGGAACAGCGCGATCCACGTGACCGCGACCAGGATCAGCGTCAGGTACACGAAGATGTTCACGTCGAAGAAGATCGGGCCGATGATCGGGATCTTCGACAGCACCGGGATCTGGATGGGCCCGACGATCGATGGGCTGTTCAACGTGTTCTGGTACGGCACCAGCAGACGGTCGAACAGGAACCCGGTGATGCCCAGCGCGAACACGTCGAGGACGATGCCGACGATGATCTGGTCGACCCGGTAGCGGATGGCCAGGACCGCGAGCAGCGCGCCGACGAGTCCCCCGGTCAGCATCCCGGCCACGATGCCGAGCGTGGTGTTGCTGGCCGCGCTCCCGACCAACGCGCCGGCGAACGCCGCCATCAGGAACTGGCCCTCGATGGCCACATCGATCACGCCCGACCGCTCGCACAGCACACCGCACAGCGCCCCGAGCGTCAGCGGCACGGCCCGCAGCAGCGAGCTCTGCAGGATGCCGACCAGATTGACCGACGACCCGCGGGCCGCCCATGTCAACAGCGCGAAGACGAACAGCGCCACGACGGCGCCGAGCACGCCATACGTCTTGCTCCCGAAGCCGCGCGTGAGCTGCACGACGCCGAGGAACGCGCAGAGTGCCGCCACGATCCACACGGTCGCCTGCACCGGGACCGTCAGGTCCGGGATGTGCGCGGCGCTCGATCCAGGCAGGTTCAGCACGAACGTGGCGTCGCCGCTCACGCCCCCGAACGCCACGAGCGTCACGACGGCCACCAGCAGGAAGAAGATGCCGAGGCCCTTCGACCGCCGATTGCTCACCGTGGAGGTGCCGGCCGTGGGAGCGGTGCGCGTCGCCATCAGCCCGCCCACCCGCCCGACACCGGCGCCGACGTCTCGGCGGCGCCGCGGATCTTGATCCGGTAGATGGCGCGCACCAGCGCCGGCGCGGCGACGAAGATGATGATCAACGACTGGATGATCACGACCATGTCGACCGGCGTGCCGGTGGCAGCCTGCATCTGGACCGCGCCGGCGCGGAGCATCCCGAACAGGAAGGCCGCCGCCACCACGCCCCATGGGTTGGCGCGGCCGAGCAACGCCAGGGTGATCGCGTCGAACCCGAGGTTCGCCGAGAACCCGGGAGCCAGGCTGTACTGGACCCCGAGCACCTGGTTGGCGCCGCCCAGCCCGGCCAGCCCGCCCGCAAGCACCATCGCCAGGATGTAGATGCGGCCGATGTCGATGCCCGCCGTGCGCGCGGCATCGGGGTTCGCGCCGACGGCGCGCAACTTGAAGCCGACCGTGCTGCGCAGCAGCAGCCACCACACGCCCCAGGCCACGAGCAGCGCCAGGATGATGCCCGCGTGCAGCCGGAGGTTCGCGCCCGCCAGGTGCGGGAGCCGCCCCGACGTGAGCACCTCCCTGCTGATCGGGTCGGTGCGGCCGGGACGGCGAAACGCGGTGGTCGACAGGAAGTACAGCGCGAGGCTGATCGCGATGTAGTTCATCATGATCGTCGTGATGACCTCGTGTGCGCCGGTCTTCGCTTTCAGGAAGCCCGGCACGAAGCCCCACAGCGCGCCGCCCACGAACCCGGCGAGGATCGCCAGCGGCAGGTGGATCCAGACCGGAAGGCTCCACGCGAACCCGACGTAGCCGGCGACGATCCCGCCGATGAACAGCTGGCCCTCGGCCCCGATGTTGAACATCCCCGCCCGGAACGCCAGCGAGACCGCCAGGCCGGTGAAGATCAGCGGCGTGGCCGCGACGATCGTCTCCGACAGCGGATAGAAGGCCTGCTCGACCCGTGCGCCGTTCCCCGACCCGATGGCCAGCACCATCTCCTTCGGGCTCCCGATGCTGCCGGCGACCAGCGCCGAGTACGTGTTCGCGATGTCGTGCCACGACGCCGACAGCGCATCGGTGGGACGGGCGAAGAAGTACCCGTACTTGGACAGCACGTCGCGGTCCGAGAACGCGATCACCAGCGCCCCGAGGATCAGCGCCGTCACGAACGCCAGCACCGTGATGAGGATGGCGCCCTTCGCGCTGTCGGTGGACATGGACGACAGGAACGACGTCGCGGACCTCCGCGACCTCCTGCCCCGCGGCCCGCTCGGTGCCGGCCGGCCTCCGGCTGGGTGGTCTCGTCGGGCGGCGTCGTCACGTGTCCGCTCCCGCGTCCTGCTCGGCGCCCGCCATCAGCAGCCCGAGCCGCTCGCGCGTCATCGTGCTCGCCTCGAAGGGTCCCGCCATGCGTCCGCGGTACATGACCGCGATCCGGTCCGCCAGCGCGAGCACCTCGTCGAGCTCCGACGACACGATCAGCACGGCGAGGCCGTCGTCGCGTTGCTTCACGATCCGCTCGTGGATGTACTGGACCGAGCCGACGTCGAGGCCGCGCGTCGGCTGCGACGCGATCAGGAGCGTGAGGGGGCGCGAGAACTCGCGCGCGACGATGATCTTCTGCTGGTTGCCGCCCGACAGCGTTCCCGCAGGGGCACGGATCGACGGCGTGCGGATGTCGAACTCCCGCACGCGCTCCTTCGCCGAGGTCGCGATGGCGTCCGCGGTCCATCGACAGGCCGTGCGCGTACGGCGGACGGTCGAACGTGTTCAGCACCAGGTTGTCGGCGATGGGGAACTCCGCGACCAACCCGTCGCGCTGCCGGTCCTCCGGAACGTGGGCGATGCCCGCTCGGATCACGTCGCGCGGCGAGGAGCGGGTCAGATCGCGGCCCGACACGGTGACCGTCCCCTCGAGCGGACGCCGCAGCCCGGTCAGCGCCTCGACCAGCTCGGTCTGCCCGTTGCCCTGCACGCCGGCCACCGTGAGGATCTCGCCGGCACGCACGTCGAACGAGACGCCGTCCACCGCGACGTGGCCACGGTCGTCGACGACGCGGAGGTCGCGCACCTCCAGGACGTCGGCGCCCGGCGTCGCGGGCTCCTTCTCGATGTGGAGCTGCACCGTCCGCCCGACCATCATGGAGGCCAGCTGTTCCTCGCTGGACTCGGCCGGCGTCGTGCTCCCCACCACCTTCCCCAGCCGCATCACGGTCACGCGGTCGGCGATCTCGCGCACCTCGCGCAGCTTGTGCGAGATGAAGATGATCGACGTACCCGAGTCGGCCTTCACCCGCTCGATGACCCGGAAGAAGTCGTCGATCTCCTGCGGGGTGAGGACGGCCGTCGGCTCGTCCAGGATCAGCACCTTCGCGTGGCGATAGAGCGCCTTGACGATCTCCACCCGCTGCTGCACGCCGACCGGCAGGTCCTCCACCAGGGCGTCGGGCGGCACGTCGAGGCCGAGCCGGTCGGACAGGTCGGCGACCATCTTCTCCGCCTCGCGGCGGTCGAGCAGCCCGAGCGGCCCGGCCTGCTCCTGGCCGAGCACGATGTTCTCGGTGACCGTGAAGACGGGGACCAGCATGAAGTGCTGGTGCACCATGCCGATCCCGGCAGCGATCGCGTCCTTCGGGCTCCCGAAGCGCACCGGCCGGTCGTCGAGCCGGATCTCGCCCTCGTCGGGCTGCGTGAGCCCGTACAGGATGTTCATCAGCGTCGTCTTGCCGGCCCCGTTCTCGCCGAGGAGGGCGTGGACCTCGCCCTCCTCGACGAGGAGGTCAACGTGGTCGTTTGCGACCACGCCGGGGAACCGCTTCGTGATCCCGGCAAGCTCGAGCTTCAGCTCATCCTGCCTTCGGTCGGACTACGAGGAGTAGTCCTTCGGGTCCACCGAGATCGACCCGTCGATGATCCCCTGCTTGGCGGCGTCGATCTGGTCCTTCAACTTCTGCGGTATCTGGCTCTCGAAGTCGTGATACGGCGCGAGACCCATGCCTCCGTTCTCGAGCGTGCCCGTGTAGACGCCGCCCTGCGAACGTTCCGTTCAGTGAGTCCTTGATGGACTGCTCCACGGCCACGTCCATGTTCTTCATGATGCTCGTCAGGAACAGGCTGCAGTACTGCTGCGCGCTGACGCACCCGTCCGTGTCGACCCAGATCATGTGGTTGTCGCCGCCGGCGGCCTGCACCGCTGCCGCGGCGCCCAGCCCGACCGGGCCGGCCACCGGCAGGATGATGTCGGCGCCCTGCTGCAGCAGCGACTCCGTCACGCGCCGGCCGTTGTCCTGGTTCTCGAAGTCGCCCGTGAACAGGCCGGTCTGCTTCGCCGGGTTCCACCCGAGCAGCTGGACGTTCGTGCCGTTCTGCTGGTTGTAGTAGTCGATGCCGGCCGCGAAGCCCTGCATGTAGATCGTCACCGTCGGGATCTTCAGGCCGCCGAAGGTCCCGACCTTGCCGGTCTTGCTCATGCCGGCCGCGAGCATGCCGGCCAGGAACGACGACTGGTCGGTCGCGAACGTCAGGCCGAGCACGTTCGGGATCGTCGGGTCGTACGCGTAGTCGACGATCGCGAACTGCTGGTCGGGGTTCGCCGTCGCGGCGGCCTTCGTCGCGTCGCCGAGCAGGAATCCAACCGTGATGATGATGTTGCACTGCTGCTGGACGAACGCGTTGATGTTCGGCGCGTAGTCGTTCTGCGTCTGCGACTCGAGGTACTTGCCCTGGACGCCCAGGCTCTTTTCCGCGTCCGTGACGCCCTTCCACGCCGTCGCGTTGAACGAGCGGTCGTCGATCCCGCCCGTGTCGGTGACCTGGCAGGCCAGGAAGTTCACCGTGGGCGCGGCCGACGGCGATCCGCTCGAACCCGACGAACTTGGCGCATTGCTGCAGGCGGCGGCCGCCACCGCGAGGACCACCGTCACGCCGAGGAACCGGCTCCACCTTCTGTGCATCGCTTCCCTCCCCAAGAGACTCTTCGGACCGGTCCCCCCTCGGACCGACGGCGGATTCTAACCCCCTTGGACGATCAGCACCGAACTGGACGTCCCCAGCCTGGTGGCTCCGGCCTCGACCATGGCCTCGGCCACCTCGCGGGTCCGGATCCCTCCGGCGGCCTTGACCCCGACGGCGTCTCCGACGGTCTTCCGCATCAGGGCCACGTCCCGGACGGTGGCCCCCGCGGGTCCGAACCCGGTGGACGTCTTGACGAAGGCCGCCCCTGCCGCCACCGCCAGCCGGCACGCGCGGACCTTCTCGTCGTCCGTCAGCAGGGCCGTCTCCAGGATGACCTTGACGATCGCGCGCTTTCCCGCCGACCGCACGACTTCCTCTATGTCCACCTCGACCAGGGCGTCGTCGCCGGCCCTCAACGCGCCCACGTTGATCACCATGTCGACCTCGGTGGCCCCCGTTGCGGACCTCGTCGGCCGCCTCACACGCCTTCGCCGCGGAGGAGCCGGCTCCCAGGGGAAACCCGGCCACGGCCGCCACGCCCACACCGGTCCCGGCCACCAGTCCGGCCGCCAGCTGCACCCAGGCCCCGTTCACGCAGACGGTCGCGAAGCCGTGCTCCACGGCCTCCGCGCAGAGCTGCTCGATCTGGGCCGGCGTGGCCTCGGGCTTGAGCAGCGTATGGTCGATCATCCCGGCGAGGGTCCGGTCGTCCACGAGGGCTATCATCGCTCAGACCCGGCCGGGCGTCTTCCGCCGGACGGGGGCGACCGACCAGGAGGTGTCCGCAGGATGAGCGACGCAGCGGCGGCGGCGGAGAATTCGGCGAGCCCCGGGGCGCCGGAGGCGCTCACGGTGACCGACGGCCGGACCGGCCGCACCTACGAGATCCCCATCGTCGACGGGATGATCCGCGCGACCGACCTGCGCCAGATCAAGGACGGCGACGACGACTTCGGGCTGGTCGCGTACGACCCCGGCTTCATGAACACGGCCATGTGCCGCTCCGCCGTGACGTACATCGACGGCGACCGCGGCATCCTCCGGTACCGGGGCTACCCGATCGAGCAGCTGGCCGAGCGGTCCTCCTTCCTCGAGGTCTCCTACCTGTTGCTCAACGGCGAGCTGCCGACCGCGCAGCAGCTGGAGAGCTGGGTGGACGAGGTCACGCACCACACGTTCGTCCACGAGAACGTGAAGAAGTTCATCGACGGGTTCCACCACGACGCGCACCCGATGGGCATTCTGTGCAGCACCGTGGCGGCGCTGTCGACGTTCTACCCAGAGGCCAAGAACATCCGCGACGACGCCACCCGCCGGGAGGAGATCGTCCGGATGATCGCGAAGATGCCGACCATGGCGGCCTTCGCCTACCGGCACGCCATGGGACTGCCGTACGCGTACCCGGACAACCGGCTGAGCTACGCGGGCAACTTCCTGAACATGATGTGGAAGACCACCGAGCTGATGTACGAGCCCAACCCGACGCTCGAGCACGCGCTGGACGTCCTGTTCATCCTGCACGCCGACCACGAGCAGAACTGCTCGGCGATGACCATGCGGTCGGTGGGCTCGTCGCACTCCGACCCCTACTCGTCGCTGGCCGCCGCGGTGGCCGCGCTGTACGGGCCGCTGCACGGGGGCGCGAACGAACAGGTGCTGCGGATGCTGTGGGAGATCGGGTCGACGGACCAGATCCCCGGCTACATCGAGCGGGTGAAGGCGGGCGAGTTCCGCCTGATGGGCTTCGGGCACCGCATCTACAAGAGCTTCGACCCGCGCGCCGAGATCATCAAGAAGGTCGCCTACGACGTCTTCGAGGTCACCGGGCCCAGTGAATTGCTCGACATCGCGCTCGAGCTGGAACGCATCGCGCTGGAGGACGAATACTTCATCAGCCACAAGCTGTACCCGAACGTCGACTTCTACTCCGGGATCATCTACCTGGCGATGGGGTTCCCGATCGAGATCTTCCCCGTGCTGTTCGCGCTGGGGCGCACCCCAGGATGGCTGGCGCAGTGGGAGGAGAGCATCCTCGACCCCGAGCAGAAGATCACGCGGCCGCGCCAGCTGTACACCGGCGCCGCCGAGCGCGACTACGTGCCGCTGGCGTCACGCGGCTGATGACCGACCGCGGCGAGCGCGAATCGGTGCGATGCGCGGTGTTGTCGGCGGACAGCGTCTACATGGGCAAGCAGGGTCAGGAGTACGGCGCCGCCATCAGCGCAGAATCCGTCGGGGCGACCGGCCTGTGGTTCGGGCGGATCACGATCCCGCCGGGCGGCCGCACGAAGGCCCACCTCCACGAGGCGCACGAGTCGGGCATCTACCTTGTCTCCGGCACGGCCGAGACGTGGTTCGGCGATCTGCTGGCGGAGCGCGTGGTCGCGACCGCGGGTCAGTTCATCTACATCGGGCGCGGCGTTCCGCATGTGGCGGTCAACCGCGGGGCCGAGCCCGCCGTTGCGCTCCTCTGCCGGACCGATCCCAACGAACAGGAGAGCGTCGTGCTCCTTCCCGAATTGGAAGGGCTCGTTCCCTGAAGTCTGCTCGTCGGCTATCCTGACCTCACGGCGCGATGAAGCCCGCTCCTTGAACCGCCCATCCGGGCTGATGGCTTCTACCGGCAAGCGAACGCTGGTAGACGACGCCTCGGGACCCGTTACCGGCGGAAAGGAGTGAGCCGTGAACGTGTACTGGGTCGCGTTCGTCTGGGTGGGGATGGCGCTGGCCGCCTCGCTGATCAGCATCCGGATCGGGGTGTCGGTCGCGCTCGTCGAGATCGTCGTCGGCGCGATCGTGGGGAACCTGCCCCACGCGTCGAGCTTCCTGCACCAGACGCAGTTCACCGTCTTCCTGGCGAGCATCGGCTCGATGGTGCTCACCTTCCTTGCCGGCGCGGAGGTGGATCCCCCACCATGCGCCGGCACTGGAAGGCGAGCCTCTGCATCGGAGTGGCATCGGTCGCGGTGCCGATGTTGGTCGCCGTGCCGTTTCTGGGGCTCGTTCTCGGCTGGTCTCGCTCTGCGTCGGTGATCGGCGGCATTGCCCTCAGCACCACGTCGGTGGCAGTCGTCTACGCCGTCATGGTCGAGACCGGGCTCAACCGTCAGGAGTTGGGCAAGCTCATCCTGGCCGCGACGTTCGTGACCGGCCTCGTGTCCCTCATCGCTCTGGGAGTCGCGTTCTCGCGCGATATGGCGCCCATGGCGGTGTTCCTCCTGGTCGGTGCCGCCGTGATCGGCTGCCTCCCGGCCGCCCTGCGCTGGGTCATCCGGACGTTCGGCCACCGAGTGAGCGAGCCCGAGATCAAGCTGCTCCTGGCGGTGCTGCTGGGACTGGGTGCCGTCGCGGTGCGGGCGGGGAGCCTCGCGGTACTGCCCGCGTACGTCGCGGGCGTCGCGGTGGCGGGTGTGTTCACCACCGATCGGGTGCTGATCGACCGGCTGCGTTCCATCAGCTTCGCTCTCCTGACCCCCTTCTTCTTCCTGCGGGCCGGGTCGCTCGTGTCTGCGTCGGCGCTGGCACGCGGCTTCGGGGTGATCGCGGCGCTCTTCGCCCTGAAGGTCATCACGAAGGCCATCGGCGTCTGGCCGATGACGCGGTGGTTCAAGATCCCGCATCGGGAGGGCGCCTACGTGACCCTGCTGATGGCCACCGGTCTCACGTTTGGGTCCATCACGGCGCTGTTCGGGCTGACGCGCGGCTACATCTCGCAGGGGCAGTACAGCGAGCTCGTGACGGTCGTCGTCCTCTCAGCCATCGTTCCCACGCTCGTGGCCCAGCGGCTGTTCCAGCCGCCGGCTGCCGACCGGGAGGAGGAGGAAGCGCTGGGCGCCGAGGACGTGGTGGCGGTCGGGCGGCACGGAGCCGAGACCTCCCCGAAGGCGGACGAAGACGCCTGATAGGCTCGGTTCGGTGCGCCGGGAAGCCTGGTCGGCAGCCGGTCCGAGTGACGGGCCGGAGGAGAGTGAACCGTGGCCGACCAGCGAGCGACTCGTTTCGCGCGCCATCGCCGTCAGCGCCATCTCGGCCGGGTGGAGCGCCGTCGCGGGCACGGCCGCCGTCATCGCCGCGGTCCTCACCGGCAGCCCCTCGCTCGCGGGCTTCGGGCTGGACGCCATCATCGACGGAGGCGCGTCCCTCGCGCTCATCCGGTACTTCAGGGTCCGTGCCCGCGACCCGGAGGGGGCGGAGCGTCAGGAAGCCCGGACCACCCGCGTCGTCGGGGCCGCCCTGCTGGCCGCTGCCGGCATACGTCGCGGTGCGATCCGTCCACGAGCTGATCAAGGGGGTCGGGCCCAAGCACTCCGCGCTCGGGGTCGGGATCTCGGCGGTGTCCCTGCTGGTCCTGCCCCCCCTCGCCATCGTCAAGTTCCGCCTGGCCGGGCGCCTCCCGAGCCCGGCGCTTCGTTCAGACGGTGTCCTGACGGTGGGCGCCGCGCTCCTTGCCGGCGTCGCGCTGATCGCGGCGTCGCTGCGATCGGTCGAGGGACTCTGGTGGATCGACCCGGTGGCCGGCGCTGGTGATCGCGGCCGTGCTGGCGGTGGAAGGCGTCCGGGCCCTGGCGACACGGACATCCTGATGGCTGGATCACCGGTCCCCCGTCCGTCCCGTGCATGTTCGCTTACAGGATGCCTCGGCGCTCGAACGCCTTGCGCACCACGCCGGATGCCTCGCTGCCGTACAGCCGCTTCGCGGTCGACACCAGCACGGTCGCCGCGGCGGCGAACGTGGTGTTCGGCGCGAAGGAGAACTGCGCCTTCGAGGATGATCGTGTCGGTCTCCTCGCGGCCGAGGGCGCGGTGGATGTCCCACAGCGCCGCGCGACCAGATCTGGCCGTCGTGGTGGACCTCGCCGTTCTCGTCGGCCGTCGTCAGGTTCGTGTCCGTGCGGCGCAGGCAGTGCGGCGACCGTCTGCGTGTACGAGGTCGAGTCCCAGTCCGCGACGCACGGCAGGTGGAACCCGTTCGACACCGGCTGCGCTCATCGTGACGGCCCAGTAGTCGCCGAAGCCCTCGCCGATCGACCCGGCCTCGTGGCCGGCGCCGAAGCCGGGCACCTGCGCGTCCTGGATCGCGTGGCCGTACTCGTGCCAGATCACCTCGGCGTCCTCGGCGTCGTCGACGCCGCCCTTGCCGAACGTGATCTTGTCCTTGCCGGGGATCGTAGAAGCAGTTGTCGCCGCTGAACGTGTCCGCGGAGATGTTCTGCGGCTCGTTGTTCACGTCGGCGAAGCCGAGCGACTGGATGTAGCGCTCCGCCCCCGTGACGTCGTAGTAGGCCATGACCTGCTCGAACCAAGGATTCCCGCGCTGGTAATCGAACCTCAGGTCGGCGCTGTACGCGGGACCGTGGCGTCCCGCCACATGTGCGAAGTCGCCGTACAGGTGGCCGCTTCCGTCGAGGTTCGTGAGGACGACGTGCTTGTAGGCGGGCAGGATGGCCGCGAAGTTGTGGTCGTTGTGATCGGTCAGCGCCTCGTCGCGAAGCGTCACCACCGGGTTCGGGTCGAAGACGCTGCCGGTCCCGGTGTCGAGCCGGGCGATGCTCTTCCGGCTCACGACGGCACCGGTGGTGGCGTCGACCAGTGTCTGCATGCCGATGTCGTCGATGACGCGCCACACGAGCCTGGCGTGGCCGGGCAGGACGACCAGCGACGCGACGGCGCCGGGCGCGGTCGCCCTGGTCCTGGCGGCTGCGGCCGAGACCCGGGCGCCGGCGGGGATGGCGCCGGACACGGCCTCTCGGCCGTCGTTGACCGACGTCGTCTTGCCGGCGAGGTCGGAGTGGACCCCGTAGAAGCTGCCGAGGACGTCGTGGCCGCCGTACGTCTGGACGTACCAGCGGTGCGTTCCTATCAGCGAATGGAGCGTGGTAACGAGCCGAAGGCCCCTCACAGGGGCTTGCTGACCAGCGGAAACAGGAGCAGCCAGGGCTACGAGCAAGCAGATCGCGGTGACGGCGACGAGCACACGGCGCATGAGTCCCCCTTGGTCGGACCGGACGAACTCTCAATGTACCGGCGGCCGACCGGCTCGCGCAATTCGACGCGCGGCTGCGTCCGCATGTGTCCCCCGGCGTTCTCGCCGGTCACGGCCCGGTATCCTGACCGGCACGGTCCCATCGTCTAGTGGCCTAGGACACCACCCTCTCAAGGTGGAGACACGGGTTCGAACCCCGTTGGGACTACCAGCACAAACACGTTTCGGGAGTCAGTCAGAACCCACGCGAGCCCACGCGACGCGCGGACGAGCTCGTCGATCGCATCCGCAATAGCCCTGGCCGCGTCTGGGTAGACCCTCGAGGTACACCGTGTCTAGCATCGGTCGTCCTGGAGCGACACGCGGCTCGACCTAGACGGCGTCGCCGGCGCGCTCGGCGGGAGCTCCGACGAGCTCGCCGACGCAAAAGTGCGCCATGTGCTTCTCGGCGAGCGGGCTGTGGAAGTCGCCGAACTCCGCCGTGGCGTCCTTGCCCGCGTACATGCGGGCCACGAACGGCCCGCCCGGGTGGTGATCCTTCCACTCGGTGAAGTCGTAGACCTTGTTGCGAATGATGACCCAGCAGTCCTCGAACGTCGTGTGCGGCGCGACTTCTGCGCGCGTGACCTTGCGATCGCCGGTCATGCGGCTTCGCCGGCGTCCAGAGGTTCCTTCGCGATCTCCTGGCGCGCGTCCGAGCGCCGCGCTGCGCGAGCGAAAGTCCCACGGCGCCGAGCTTCCTCGGCGGCAGCGTGTCGCCGATCTCGCGCGCGTCGAACGCGTAGATCCACGAGTCGTCGTCGCCCGCCCGCTGCTCGTGATCGAAGATCGGGATAGTCGCGCTCGTTGAGCGCCTGCGAGCAGCATTCGGCGCTCCGGCGAATCCGGCGGCTCGAGGTGCTTGAACAGGAACTTCGACGCGAACTGAAAGCGCGTCGCGCGATAGTGACGCACGCGCTCGTAGTGGAGCAGCGCGCTGTAGACGTCCGTGCCGTGCAGCTTGAAGCAGCTGCCCAGCGCCGCGCCGTCCTCGAAGGCCTGCGACGGCGCCCTGCCCCATCGTCGGCAGCATCGGGTGCGCGGCGTCGCCGAGCAGGCACACGCGGCCGTCCTGCCAGTGCTCGAACGCGTCGCGATCGTAGAGCCCCCACTTCGTCGGGTTCTCCATCGCGCTCGTGAGCGCGAGCACGTCGTGCGTGCGCGGGTCGTCGCCGAACGCCTTGCTCATGTGTGCTGTCATCTCGCGCGATCGATCGGGAACCAGTCGCCCCAGTCCTCGCGCTCGAACTCCGCCGCGTTGGGCTCGTAGTACATGAGCCACGACGTTCAGCAGCTCGCCGCCGCGGACCCAATACGTCATGCGAGCGCGTAGTCGTTCTTGCGCACGTCCATCGTGTAGTATCGATGGGGTTGAAGTCGAGCGGGCTGCCGTCGGGCTTGCGCAGCGCGGCGACCGCGTCGCGCGGGACCAGCCCGCGATAGACGACGACCTGCGTCCAGCGCTTGGTGGACGCGTCCGGCCAGAGCGCCTCCAGCACCTTGCGAGTTGATGCCGTCGGCGCCGATCAGCACGTCGCCGGTCTCCGTCGTGCCGTCCGCGAACGTGACGGTCACCGAGTCGGCGTCCTGCGAGGGCGTCCATTCGCTTGCCCATGTGCACACGGATCGGGCAGTCGGCGCCCGTCTCCGGCCCGAACTCGAAGACCCGCTTGTGCAGGCACATCAGCAGATCCAGGCGGTGCATGTGGTGGAAGCCGGCGTCGTCGTCGACCGCCGTGTCGTGATCGATCGGCTTGCGCGAGATGTGGCCGTCCTCCCAGACCTGGCGCGTCTCGCTGAGGATCGACGCGCGGCCGCCGTCGACCGCCCCGTCGGGACCCTTCGGATCACCGCCGTCGAGGTCGACGCCGAGCCACCTGCACAGCCGTGCGCCGTTCGGGGCGATGTTCAGGCCGGCGCCCGCGGTGCTCGGCGTCCGCGTCTGCTCGTAGACGTCGATCGTCGTGAACACGCCCGACTCCCGCAGCGCCAGAGCGGTCATCAGCCCCGCCATGCCACCACCTGCGATAAGCGCCCGCACGAAGTTCCTCCAGTTCCTCTCCGCGGGTCGGCGCCGCCCGCGCGAGCGGCGCACGCCGCCGGCGACTGTAGCTCGGAACAATCGGGTGGACAAGTTGCTCGCCGGACCGTCCGACGACGTCGATCTGCTCGGCGGCGCTTCGCTCGCCGCCAGTGAGTATTGGCAGGCAAGCTGGGATTGGCGACCCCGCTCGACGCTCGCCGCGTGGATCGCGGGCAGCCTTGTCCTCAGACCTGGAACGCTCGGGTCGGGGGACATTCGCGAGCGCCCTTGCACCACGGCGTTCTGTTCTTGGACTCGGACGAGTTCACCGCTGGTGGCCGCGTCGAGCCCACCTCAAGCCCACACGAGGGCGGGAACCAGTGGGAAGTGCTGAGAATCCGCGGGAAGCATTCCGCTGGTCGGACCAGTTACGGCCCCGTGACCCGCAACGCGCGGAAACGCTCTCACGGTGGAGACACGGGTTCGAACCCCGTTGGGACTTACCAGCGTAAACTGCGTTCTTGCGCTCACGCCGACCTCACCCTGGCTGAAGCACGGGGTGCGTATAGATTGACTTTGACGTCAGCATAGGGACATCAACGCTGCCATCCGCGCTGATGACCCAAATGTGCCTGGGAAGCTCGGTTTGGCCCAGCCGCGTGTAGAGGATCGCATTCCCATCGGGCGTCCACCGTGGTTGCGTCGCCCGTGGTCCGGCCGGCCCGAACGAGGTCAGCGCCTGTACCCCCGAACCGTCCGGACGCATCGTGTAGAGCTCCGACTCCGCACCCTGAGAGAACGCAAAGAGCGGGTGCGTGTCGAACACGATCAGCGAACCGTCCGGGCTCCAATCTGGCTCGCCCGCGAGCAGGTTCCAAGACGTCAGCTGACGCAGTCCGGAGCCGTCCGCGTTGACAATGAAGACGGCGGTCGTCACGGACCCGTCGCTCGACGTGCGATCCCTCCAGAACACCAGCCGCTTGCCAGCGAGCGACCATCGCGGAAGGAGGTCCTGGCCCGCGGTCGCCGAGTTGGCCACGATCGGGCGAATCCGTTGAGAGGCGACGTCGACGATCGCAAGTCCGAATTTGGGTCGGCCCCGTGGCGGTCAACGTGCCCCCATCGGTTGAGATCGCGAGCTGCTTCCCGTCGGGTGACCAGGACGGGGCGTAGCGATCGAGACAAGACGGCGGCGCGCACGGGGCGATGTGGCGGATGTTCGATCCGTCGGCGTTCGCGACGAATACCTGGCTGTTCGCATCCCCCGAGGCCAGCTGATCGAAGACCAGGTGCGATCCATCGCGGGAAAAGTCCGGGTGGGAAACCGAACCAGGCAACTGGCGTGCGATGGCGTGGTCTCCTGATCCATCAATGTGAACCAGGAAGAAGCGATCGTCGCCTGTGCTTCCCGGGCCCTGGTAGGCGATCCAGCCCTTGCCGGAGATTGGCAACTCCGGCGTTGGAGATGCCGTACTTTGACCCGACGGCGGACGAGTCGAGCTGGTTTCGGAGGTGGCCGAAGAGCCGCTGGTACTGCAGGCCGCCAGCATCATCAGCATCGCGGAGGCCGCCACCGCCTGCACGCAACGATGGACGATTGTCGTCATCGAGAATCCTCCATGTCGGACGTCACAAGCTTGGTCGTGCCCGCATTCTGCCCGCTTCTCATCCTTCTCCGTTGGGTTCCATGGATTCTCATCGCCTCTCACCGTCGCAGATGAGCGCAGTCAACCAGCTCTGACGGGCGTCAACGAGCAAAGCGCGGCAAACCCTCTCAAGGTGGAGACATGGGTTCGAACCCCGTTGGGACTACGCAGGTCAGAGGGCGCATTGCGCGAGTATCGAGCGCCGACGGGTCACAGTCTTGGTCACAGTCGCCTTCAGCGGGGAGGTCGCCGCCTGAACTCCGAGGAGATTGTTCATGCCACCCTGGGCGAGCTAATCGCTATCGCCTTGCGCTCCATGAGCGATGGAGGCGTGTCGGGCCGCAGCTGCGGGGTCGGGGGGGGCGAGACCAGACGGAGAAGGACGGATACGAGCTCTTGTTCGCACTTGGCGTGGGAGCCTGGATCGAAGGGCTTGTCGTGCCTTGCCCTATGCGGCGTGCCGGAGCTACCCGGCCGTCCAGGGTGGGGTCGCTCCTGTAGCCGGTCGGCGTCGCCCGCGGGGCCGGGGAGGCAAAACCTTCTCCCCAGCCTCACTCGCTCGGGAATGACCTCGCCTCGGGTCCTACAGCCGTCGGGCCGTCCAGCCCTGTCGTTGAATCAATTCGGAGAGTCAGACTGGGCGCAGGTGGAACCTGTTGGTGAAGTCTGGAGGTGAATGTCGATGGCAGAGCCTCGGCAAAGAAGTCTCGGGCTCGCGCTTGTGGCCGTGGGGATGGCCACCGTGGTTCTTGCGGTGCTTCTGTTCGGGCCCAACACTGCTGGCGGCGCGGTCGACTGGGTGAGCGTAGTCACGGCCGTTGGAGGTTTCATCGTGGCGGCCGAGGGCTTCTTCCTTGTCTTCCACACGCCGGTCCATCAGTGAGGGTGGGCCACGCCAACCTGGCCAATCAGCGTGGGGGACGAAGCGAATGCTCTGGTCCCGCGGCAGGGGCACCAGCGCGATCTAGAGAGCGACCCCGTACCGGCTCCGCGCTGGCCGCCCCTCCACGATCCAGAGAGCGGTGCTTGACCGCGCTGAAGCTTCGACACGTTGGCACGGTCTCGGCGAATGGCACATGGGCGGGCCCCGTGCCTGGGCAGAGGGACCATCAGACACAAGCAGTCCCCCCGGGGACAGCGCCCCGGAGGGACCGTTTGTGCCACGTAGCGGAGGTAAAGACTCAGATTGCCGCAGCGGCCCGACAAACCTCACCGGTGGTGAGGTTGTTTGCCCTGGCCACGATGTTGTCTGTCCCCAGCGCGTTCGGAGCAAAGCGCGTCACGCTGAAGGAACCGTCGGCCTTCGTCACCTTGTTCCCGGCGGCGAACCGGGTGCCATTGTCCTTCATGACGTAGTGCCACGTCTGGGCTGGGGCTGGTGTCTGCACCTCGAGGTCGGATTCAATGCGACCTGCGTCGTGCTTCAGCGTCAGCTTCCAGGTGCTCGGGCCAGTGCAGTGTCCCCTCCGGATCACTGCGCCCGGCGCCGCCGTGCGAGCGAGGCAGCGGTCGCCCCGATTAGGGTGAGCCCCATCGCCCCCACCACCACCAACCCGATCAACTTCCTCATGTCGGCCCCCTTTCTTTGCGGTATGTGGCTCGACACGAAGACGGTAGAAGGCGAGATGCGTGCCCCTCGGTCATCTGCCATTTCCTAACTCTTCCGTGACCGAAGCTGGTCCGAGACCTCAGTCCCATCGAACGGAGCCGAGGGCCGCTCGATATCGAGCATCGTGCGGGCGGCGCTAGGCCCTACATGGGAGGGGAACCGCAAGGGGCCGCTGAGTCAACTTGTGTGCCCGCGCCGAGGCACAGTCTGGGTCACAGTTGACCAGCGCGAACGAACGGGGCGGGACGGCGAGGGAAGGCTCAGGAAGGCACTGCTCCCCTCTCAAGGTGGGGACACTGTTCGAACCCCGCTGGAACTACGCAGGTCGAAGGCCGTCGCCGTGACCTTCGTCTCCGCTTCTCGTGGCAGTTCCGAGGAGTTGTGGCCAGGGAGTCCTGCCGCGTCAGCGTGTCACACCCGTGTGTCCAAGGGAGTATCGCCCGGGTTGCGGCCAACACAGAGCACCGTGCGGGCCGACTCCGACAGGTCTTTGCCAGCAGCTTCCAATGCCGCACATCGATGGCGTAGACGACCCCGTTGTACCTTCCTGAGAGCCACAGAACGCGCCCGTTCGCACTCACCCCACCCATGTCCGGACTTCCGCCTCCCGGGATGAACCAGGTCCTCACCACCCGGCGCTTGGCGAAGGAGATGACCGAGATCGATCCCGCGGTCCTGTTCGAGACGTACAGGTCGCGGGCATTTCGGCTCGGATACAGGCCATGGGCCCCCGCCCCGGTGTGGAGGAACCCGACGTTGGTGAAGGTTGCTCCGGCGATCTCGTACACGCCGGCCCGGGCCAGGTCCGCGACGTAGAAGATCGAGCCGTCTGGGCTCGTCTTCACGTCTTGGGGCATCGCCCCCGACGGGAGACGGAGCGTGCCCATCAGCCGCTGACTCGTCACCCCGACCTTGATCAGACGGCCGGCGAACTCGCAACTCGCGATCAGATATCGTCCGTCAGCGGAGAAGTCCATGTGATCCACCCCGGCGCACTGGGGCACGTCGAGGCTGTGAACCAGCCGGAATGTGTGCGCGTTGTAGAACTCCAGTCGGTGGAGACGCTCGGCCACAACGATCGCGTATCTCCCGTCGGGTGTGAAGTACATGTTGTAGGGGTCTTCGACCGGTATCGTTCTTTCAACCCGCCCGGTAACGGGGTCGATCGCGGTGAGGCTGTTTCCGGCGTCGTTGGTGACGTAGAGGGTCTTCATGTCCCACGAGGGAACGACGTGCTGGGGAAGCGCCCCCACCGAGAAATGCCTCACCACGCGATACGAATTCGGATCGATCTCGTCCAGGGTGTTGCTCACGCTGTTGGGTACGTAGACAAGTGGGCGAGCCGCCCTCGCCGTAGGGGAAAGGTCGTTGGCCCCGGCTGCCGCGTAGATGTTCTTCGGGTCGGTGACTGCGGGCATGCCCGGCAGCGAGCGGCCGCGGGAGGCAGGGGCGTTCGACGGGGAGGTCGCCGGGATCGATGCAATCGCGCTTGGACTCAGCGGCGATGTGTGAGAGGGGTTGGAGGTCTGGGTATTGCAACTCGCGACAAGAATGGAGGCGACGCCAAGCACCAGCAAGCGGACGTGGTTCATTGGGAGCTTCATCCTAGGTCACCGGCGAGCTGGGCAGAGACAAGAGTCCCGATCGCAACGCTGGCAGCACCACCCCACGCTAACCGAACGGCACCGTGACGGGGCCGGGCACGCGTCGGTAGACGGCGAAGAAGTCGCGGTCTCTCGAACACCCCCTTCACGGCCCCTACCGCCACGCCTTGGACTCTTCGTGTGTCCGGGTTGCGGAGGGCTCTCCCCCCACGCTAGGGGCGAGAGAACAACGGCGAGTTGGCCAAAGGTCCCCTAACGGCTGGGCCTGGCCTTCACGTGACGGTAAACGGCCGCTTCGCGATCTCCCCGCTCGTCAACCCCCTCGCCTTCACGTGCTGCGTGCCCAAGGTCGCACTCAGCGGGATCGTGACCTGCGCGGTGAACGCCCCGGTCGCATCGGCTCGTGCCCTCGTGAGGAAAATGCTGCCAAGGGTGGAGTCAACGAACCGGAGGCTGACACGCTCGTGTGCGGCGAACCCCCATCCCTGAATCGTCACGACGGTTGCAGGGGGTCCTGTTGGTGGAGACAACCTCGCCAACGACCCTGCGGGACGCTGGGTCCAGTCCGTGCCGTCCCAGGTCCACGTGTCGCCAAAGGAGGGGCTGAACCTTGCGCGGCCCGCAAACAACACCATCTGGGTGCCCGTCGCATCCGGGGCCATGCCCGAGATGCATCGTGATCGGGCGGCGTTCGCGGGGCCGGCCTGCGTCCAGTCCGTGCCGTCCCAGGTCCAGGTGTCGCCGTACACGCCGTTCAGGTCCAAGCCGCCGAACAGCACGACCTGGCCCCGAGCGGCGTCGTAGGCCATGCCATGCCGTCCCGCGCCGAGGGCGAGTGCACGGGGCTGAGCTGCGTCCAGTCCGTGCCGTCCCAGGTCCACGTGTCGCCGAAGTCGTGCGCCGACCTGTAGCCGCCGAACAGCACGACCTGGCCGCGGGCGGCGTCGTAGGTCATGCCCAGGTCCGTACGCGCGGCGAGGGCGAGTGGGCCGGGTGCTGCTGCGTCCAGTCCGTGCCGTCCCAGGTCCACGTGTCGCCGAGGACGAGCCGTCGTCGATGCCGCCGAACAGCACGACCTCGCCCGCGGGCGGCGTCGTAGGCCATGCCCATGCCGTGTCGCGGCGGAGGGCGAGTGCGCCGGGCTGCGCTGCGTCCAGTTCGTGCCGTCCCAGGTCCAGGTGTCGTCCGGAAGTCGCGCTGGCGTCGCACGCCGCCGAACAGCACGACCTGGCCGCGGGCGGCGTCGTAGGCCATGCCCATCGGCGCCCGGGCGCGACGGCGAGTGGGCGGGGCTGCTGCTGCGTCCAGTTCGTGCCGTCCCAGGTCCAGGTGTCGCCGAAGTAGTCGTGCCGTCCGTAGCCCCCGAAGAGCACGACCTCGCCGCGAGCGGCGTCGTAGGCCATGCCCATGGAGCCCCGCGGCGGGGGGCGAGCGGTCCGAAGCCCAAGTAGTCCGCGACCAGCTCGCGGGAAGCGCCAAGCCCAGAATCACTACCAGCGAGACCGCAAGCACCAGGCCAGCCCGAAACATCTGCTTGATCCGATGGGACATCTCGAACACCCCCTTCACGGCCCCTTCCGCCACGCCTTGGACTCTTCGTGTGTCCGGGTTGCGGAGGGGCTCTCCCCCCACGCTAGGGGCGAGAGAACAACGGCGAGTTGGCCAAAGGTCCCCTAACGGCTGGGCCTGGCCTTCACGTGACGGTAAACGGCCGCTTCGCGATCTCCCCGCTCGTCAACCCCCTCGCCTTCACGTGCTGCGTGCCCAAGGTCGCACTCAGCGGGATCGTGACCTGCGCGGTGAACGCCCCGGTCGCATCGGCTCGTGCCCTCGTGAGGAAAATGCTGCCAAGGGTGGAGTCAACGAACCGGAGGCTGACACGCTCGTGTGCGGCGAACCCCCATCCCTGAATCGTCACGACGGTTGCAGGGGGTCCTGTTGGTGGAGACAACCTCGCCAACGACCCTGCGGGACGCTGGGTCCAGTCCGTGCCGTCCCAGGTCCACGTGTCGCCAAAGGCATTGAGGGCATCGCCATTCGACGTGCCGCCGAACAGCTCGACCTGGCTGCGGGCGGCGTCGTAAGTCGATCCCCACATACCCGCGCCTCGATGCCGTCTCACCGGACGACGCCGTTGCCCGGGCGCTTGAAGCTGAACACAGCAGCTGGGAGAAGGTCCCTGTGACGTGAGGCCGGTCAGCCCTTGTTCGCGAAGCTCCGATCGCGCGAGATTAGGGCCCAGGAGGGAGGTGATTCTGACGACCCCCGCTTCGCCCGAGGCTCCCCCTCGACCCGACCGACAGGGCCCATCGGTGACGGCAAAGAGGCAACTTCTTCACCGGCGGATGACGATCGCCGGAGCGGTGCTCGTAGTGGGGCTGGTCGTGCTGATCGGCTTCAGCGGAGCCTACGCCGAGCACGAGACGATCCCCGTGGTGCCGTCGCTGTTCATCATGGGATCAGTGCTGGCGATCGTCGTCGCGCTGTGCATTCTGGTGGTCGACGGTGTGCGATTGCTGCGCATGCGCGGTGGG
Organism: uncultured Actinomycetota bacterium; assembly: GCA_963770955.1. GTDB lineage: Bacteria > Actinomycetota > UBA4738 > UBA4738 > UBA4738 > DASPTB01. Next base: position 372,841 of record CAVYRK010000002.1, on the reverse strand, counting down.
AGCGGCGAATCCGAGCAAGCGGAACCGATCGCACGGCCGGTCCCGGAGACGATTGGCGAGCCCGCCGTCGAACCACTCGTCATACCGCCAATGACCCGGCCCTCCTTCCGTGCACGGAGCGAGGACGAATTCGAGGTCGTGTCGACGGTGCTCACGTACCTGGCCATCCCCGTCATCGGGATCCTTCTGCTTGGCGGGAAGTGGCTCTGGGCACTCGCCGTCTTCGGCGGCCTCCTCCTGCTCGTTGCGCTCTTCTCCGGAACCGAGGGCATCGTGCGAGGCACGCTTCGGATATGGCATCACGCTCGATGGCACCCGCGACCCACGCCTCCCGCCACGCACGACGATGCTCCTGACCGCGGACCCGGGAGATCGAGGAAGGGTCTTCCTGGAGCCCGCGGACGCCGCCCGGGCGTCGGAGGGGCCCTCGGCGTCGGGTTCGCTGTACGTGGACCTTGAGGTGCGCGAGAAGCCCTGGACAGACATTGTGAAGCAGCAGCCGCGGCTCCCTGTCATCGTGCTCGGCGACCCGCGCCAGGGTGGACTCGTGTTCGTGCAGGTGGGCGACCGGTTGCTCAGACCGCGCGCCCGCGTCCTCTCCGCGCAGCCGGGCGAAAAGAACCCGGCGGTGCGAAACGCCGATTCCGCGGAGGCCGAGCAACGGCGCTGGGGGAACTGAGAGCTTCGCGACTCGCAGCCCAGAAGGCTGGCGACCGACGAGCCGAGGCGACGGCGCCGACGCGGCGCCGTATCGGGTGGCTGATCGGGGCCGCGTGCTGCGCCTTCTTCCTCATCTTCGCCATCATGGGACTGACCGGCAACATCGCGCTTCACAAGCGAGGGTCGCCGGGCGTCGCGCACGTGGACCGGCTGACCTGCGATCACTACTGGAGCCACTCCAAGGAACACTGGAGCTGCGACCTCGCTGTTTCGTACCGGGTAGGCGGGCGCCTGTACCGATGGTCCACCTTCATGGTAGAGAATCCGCGCACGCTTTCGTGGGTGGACGCGCACCACACGACCATCCGAATCCTGTACGACAGGTCCCAATCCGTCGATCGTCTCCCACGACGTCGGTCGCACCGGCGGCGGCACGACCTTCAGTCTCGTGTTCTTCGTGTGCCTGGTCGCCCTGCTCGCGATCGGACTGATCGTTTGCGTCGCGATTGCGGTTCGCCCCAAACGACGCGCCGCCGCCCGCGCCGGCGCCTGCGAATGCAGACGCGACGAGGTCGGATGTGGTGGTCGGGGGTCCTCGCTAGGAACGTGCCTCGCCAGACACCAACGAAGCCCGACGCTGCTCAACGTTGAACACTCTCAAGGTGGAGACACGGGTTCGAACCCCGTTGGGACCACCGGCAAGACCGTGGGACCTCCCAGTCGATCCGCACCACATGTCCCCCGGCCGACGGCCGCACTGCAAAGGGCCGAGAGCTGACTGCTTCTTGCCCTCAGGGCGAACATCAATCCGGGCCTTCTCCCACGGGGACCACTGAGCATGACCTTGTAGGTCGTGCAGCCGGTGCCGAAGCCGTCGCCGGGGTCTGCCACGCAGCCGGCTGGTGGTGCTGAGCATTCGCGTTTCCCAGCCGCACTCGCCGCAACAGGCGAAGGGCATGTTGACCTGGACGGAAACCCAGTAGTCCCTTCCCCGAGCGTCACGCCCCTGCCGAGATCGATGACGAAGGACCCCGTTCCGCTGTCCACGCCAACGAACCGCGAGTACCGTGGATGGGCGCGCCGGGACGGCCGTGGGAACTGTGGTAGAAGGCCACGTCTCGACGCGGCAGGTCCGGTGCCGTCGAATAGAGCCCTGCCACGTCGACTCCTTCGCCTTCCAACGCTTCCCCTCCGGAACGGTGAAGTCGTCGGCAGCCCGGGCATCCTAAACGGTCGAACTCCGACTCGAAGTTCTGGGAGACGACCGCTACGCCGGAGGGGTCGTCGTCCTGGTCGTAGAGGAGCTGTCTCCGGTCGGTTCCACGAAGACGTGCGCCCGACCCTTGTGGAGGGCCTTGGGAGACACCGACGGGCCGGCGCCGGCTCCGGTGCCGAGGCCCGCGACGAGCAAAGCGGCGACGGCCGCTGCGGCCGAGGTCCTGAACAGACGAATCGCATACCCTGATTCCCCCTGATGTCTTCTACGCCCGAGGATGCGATTCGCAGGCGGACGAGGTGCCCGTGAGGCGCGAAGCGCGCCTCGGAGGGGGCAGTCCCGGTGGCGATATCGAACTCGAGCACATCGCCGTCGCGGCGCTGCCGAATGTGTGTCGACTCCTCGGCGAACGCCGCGGCGAGCGTGACGGCGGCCCGCCGGAGATGACCGACAGAGAGTTCCGGATGCGTCGTCGTCAGCTCGACGACGAAGATGTCGCCGTCCGACGCGCGCCTCGTCCAGATGCAGGAGTGAGCCGGTCGTCACACGCCGCCTGAAGATGTGGCAGGAGGTGTGCTCCGGGTCCTCAGTGACGCATCCGGGTTCCGCCATCGAGTCGGCGAGCTCGCAAGGTGTCCGGCGAACGCCTCTCCCGAAGCGACGCCCCGGCCGCGTTCGTCGGTATCCCAACGCCTCCGTGCCACGCACCCATCGTCGCACAGCGACGAATCGGAGGGAAGGGACGATCGACCGCGGTCTCGGCCGACGAGTGGCGACCGACACTCGACGCCCGAACGGGAATCGACCCGAGGCGCAACGAGAGGAACCCAACCACTCTTCTGCGCGTAATGCGGGAGACACATTCGGGCCTCACAATGAGTGGTCCGGAAGAGCTCCGGACGCGGAAGCGCGCGGCACGGAAGGGAGAACAGGGATGACGAGAAGGAGTCGGGACGGCCCGCCTCGCAGTGAGCCTGGCGGTGGCGGTGGTCGCGCTGGTGGCCTTCGCGATCGCGGGGCGGCCACAGGTGTCGCAGGCGACGTTGGGGGACGGTGACGTCGTTCTGGGAGCACAGGCCCCTGCGGGATGCACGCCGGGAGTCGTGGTCAACTGTGAGACCCAGACGACCGGCATCTTCGACACGGCTCACGAACGGCGACACCGCCTTCGCGGCGATCGCCTCCACGAGCGGGACCGGCGTCTTCGGGCACAGCACCACCGGGGACGGCGTTCAGGGAACCTCCGATTCCGGGGCCGGGGTGCACGGGGAGGCCTTCGACACTGCAGGGGTCGGCGTCCGCGCCGACGGACCCCAGACCGGCCTCGAGGTGAATGGCGCCGCCGTGTTCTCCCGAAGCGGCAGGGTGACCATCCCCAAGGGGGCCTCGACCGGCACGGTGAAGAAGATCAGACTGACCGCGTCCAGCCTGGTCCTGGCCACCATCCAGGGCGATGTGGTCGGCGTCAACGTGCGCGGCGTGACCATCGTGACCGGGAACAAGGGCTCGTTCACCGTGCATCTGAACAACGCCGCACCGTCCGCCGTCGTCGTGGGATGGTTCATCGTGAACTGAGCGCCGAGTTTCGCCTGTCGGGAGCCAGGGGTATGGTCGGCGCATGACGACTCCACCGATCATCCTGGTTCCCGGCTGGTGGCTCGGGGCGTGGGCGTGGGACGAGGTCATGGCCGCCCTCAGCGCGGACCGGCACGACGTCACGGCGCTGACGCTTCCCGGCCTCGAGTCCGCCGACACCGACCGCTCGACGATCACGTTCGAGGATCACGTTCGCGCCATCGCGGATGCCGTCGAGGCAGCCGGGCGTCCCGTCGTTCTCGCCGTGCACAGCGGCGCCGGCGCGCCCGGCTACGCGGCCAGCGACCGCGTGCCCGAGCGGATCGCGGCCATGGTCTACGTCGACACGGGCCCGGCGAAGGGCGCGCTCGACCCGGAGTTCGAGGGCGTCGAGAAGCCGCTTCCGCCACTCGACGAGCTCCGCGAGGAGGAAAACCTCGACGGGATCAGCGCCGATCAGCTGGCCACGTGGGAGAAGCGGGCCATTCCCGAGCCCGGCGACATGCTCCGCGGTTCGGCCGAGCTCACCAATGATCGCCGCCTCGACGTGCCGTCCACGATCATCTGCACGGCGTTTTCCTCCGAGCAGTACAAGGAAGCCGTCAAGGAGGGCCACGCGTTCATCGCCGGCGTCGCCGAGCTGCACGACGTCACCTGGGTCGACCTCCCGACCAGCCACTGGCCGATGTGGTCGCGCCCACAGGAGCTCGCGAAGATCATCGGCGACGTCGCGAACGGCGCGTCTTCCGACTGACCGGCTATCCGCCGAGCGGCGCGAACGTGACGCCGTTCCAGACCTTCAACTCGTCCACGACGAACTTGCGACCGAGCTTGTAGTCGTTGCCACCGGCCACGTCGACGTAGCGCGTCATCTGCGACTGCCGGGTCGAGTCACTCGCCGTGGCGACCAGCGTCCCGTCGAGGTACAGGCGCAGCGTGTCGCTCGTTCCATCGATGCCGCTGCGGTCCCACATGGCGACCACGTTCAGCCAGACTCCGAGCCGGTCGGAGACGTCGATCCACTCATCGCCGGTCGTGAGCGAGGTGGCCGTCACGCCTCCTTGGGTCCCGCCGACGGCGAAGTAGAAGCGCGCGCCGGCGCGGTTGTCGCCCCGGTGACGGCCAGATTCGGTCCTCCGTCGCCGGGCCCGAGGGCCCCGTTGTACAGGCGGTAGATGCCGTTCACGTAGGGGTGCGCCAGCTTGTTCACCTTGAAGGAGAGCTGGATCGTTCCGCGGTCGGGCGTGTAGAGACCCGTGGCCTTGGTGATCACCGCGTTGCAGACGCGGTTGCCGGGAAAGCTCCCTCCGATGATCGAACCGATCGTGAGGCCCCTGCCGGCGACCCCGGACACGAAGCTTGGTTCCGCGGCGCTCCAGCATCCCACCTGAGCCGTGTCGCGCAGGTGCAGGCCCGGCCCCACGATGCTGTGCGGTGACCTGGTGCTGGTTCCCCAGGCTGTTCCACAGCACCAACTGCGGCTCGTCCGCGGCGTGCACATGGTGAGCCCCGGTGCCCATCCACCCCGCTGCCGCGGGAAGAATCGGCGCGACCAGCACAACCAGTCCGATGGCGAGCACGAGCACCGTCCGAAGGACATGCGGCATTGTTCTAGGCATGTCCACCACCTCCTTCCGGTCCTGAGGACGTGGGCCGAAAGCTGAACAGCCGCCGTGGACACCCTTCAGGGCCCTACCGCCACGCTAGGCGCGGCAACGACGCGCTGCCCCGGCAAAGGTCCCGCGACCGGGAGGCCGGCCCGATCGACCTAGGCGAACGGAATCCCCCGACCGGAACGAAACGCGAGCCCACCCGGCAGCGATGTACTGGCCACGACGCTCCGAATGGCGATCCCATCCGGACGGACGGGACTGACTCGGGGAAACGGGGAGAAGCGGAGCCCTGCCGGGAACGGGCAGGGCCTCGCTTCGTCTTGGCGTCCGTTCGGCCGACTGCGCACGATGACCGCGGTGCTCCGTTCGACCTAGCCGATGCAAATCCGCCGTCCGGGGCGAAACGGTTGCCCGGCCTCACCCGATGTATGCATCGCGGACGGCGGAACCCGTCCGACACGGGAGGAGCAGACGCCGGCGCGGCGGCGCGCTCGCGAAGCGATCGAAGGGAGGAACACGCGTGCTTCGCAAGAAAGGGCTCGTGATCACGCTCGGGGTCGTGCTGGTCCTGGCCTCGGCGAGCGCCGCCTCAGCCAGGGCGCGACGCGGCCATCACAGCATGAAGAAGGTCACGACGAGCGTATCCCGCACGACTGTTCGATAGCTCGCCCGGGCAGGTCAGCCGAGGGCCATACCTTCGGCTGACGCGGACGGCGCGGGGTCCGGCAGCCGCATCATGCGGAACGAGTCGACCAACCCGATCAGGGCGGCCAGGAGCGGTATCAGCAGCGCCACCTGCAGCGCGCGGTGGCTGGCCTCGGTGTTGATGCTGAGGATCTCGTCCTGGATGGCCTGGGGCTCGTCGGCGATCTGCTTCTGCAGCGCAGTGTTGCTCATGATCTCGGCGTCGTGCTCCAGCGTGTCGGCGATCTGCTGCTGCGAGGCGGGGGGCAGCACCGCGCTCGACGTCGCCAGGTTGGTGAAGCTGAACGACAGCGTCGCCAGCATGATCGCCCCGGCGAACGCCAGCCCGAACGACAGGCCGAACGACCCCGCCGCCGAGTTGACGCCGGCCGCCTCGCTCACGCGTTCCTCGGAGATCGGCGACAGCGTGTAGTTGTTCAGCTGCGACACGAGCAATCCCAGGCCCGAGCCCGCGATCAACAAGGGGATCGTCAGTCCCCAGCCCGACGATGCACGGGGCACGATCGGGACCAGCACGATCATTCCCAACGTCAGCAGCGCGAACCCCCCGCGGATGATGCCGGCGGGACGGCGCTTCCCCGCCTTCTTCCCGGCGAGCAGCGCGACCGCGAACATGCTGAGCGACAGCGGGGCGATCGACAGTCCCGCACCCATGGCGGAGTACTCGAGCACCATCTGCAGGTAGATCGGCAGCGCGATCATCAGGCCGCCCAACGCGATCTGCTGCATCATCTGCCCGGTGATCCCGAACCGAAACATCTTCGCCCGGAACAGGTCCGGGTCGATCAGCGTGGGCTTCCCCTCGCGTTTGCGGCGGACGAGCCAGTAGATCAGCGTGCCCATCGCGATCATGCCGACGATCAGGAGCGCCACGACCGACTCGCCACCCTCCTGCCAGACCAGGATGCTCAGGACGATGCCGCCCATCGCGGCGACGGACAGGACGGCGCCGACCGGGTCCACGTGGCGGTCACCCGTGTACGGCACGTCGCGGACCATCCCGATACCGCTCAGCACCACCGCGATGATCACGACCTCGAGCGCGAACCCGACCCGCCACGACAGGTACGTCGTGATGAAGCCGCCCAGCAGGGGGCCGATGGCGGCGGCGATCGCCGCCGCGGCGCCGACGAGCGCGTAGACGCGTCGCTGCGCCGATCCCTGGAAGTTCCCGTGGATCAGGGACTGCATCGCCGGCAGCAGCAGCGACGCGCCGATGCCGCCGATCACGGCCCAGCAGACGATGACCAGCGCCAGCCCCTGGGTGACCGTCATCGCCAGGGCGCCCACCGCATAGCCGAGCAGACCCATCACGTAGGCCTTCTTGCGCCCGATCAGGTCGCCGACCTTGCTCCCGATCAGGATGAACGCGGCCGAGACCAGGGCCTCGAGGGCGATCGCCGCCTGCACGTTGCTCACCGTCGTCCCGAGATCCCGGGTGACCGCCGCGATGGACACGTTCATCAGGGAGGTGTCGACGACCAGCACGAACATCGCCATGGACAGCAGGATGGCGAGGCGCGGATTCCAGGCTCCTTCCTGCGGAGCCGGCGCGGCGGCTGCGTCCTCAGTCACGGGCGCGCCTCCATGCCTCGCACGATGTCGGTCTGCATTGGTCGGGACCCCCGCCGGCCGGATGCCGGCGGCCCGATCATGGCGCGAAGACGGGCATCCCGCAACACGTCCGGTGGCGGTAGCCTTACGGGGAGTCGGAGGGGAATCGAGCGTGGAGGAACCGGCGCCGCGAATCGGCGGCCTGAGCAGTGTTTCCTTCGAGGAGGGCGCCTCGGAGGGCGTCGCCACGCTCGAGGTCCGCTGGATGCGGGCAGGAGCGCCGGACGCGGCCGTCGCCGCCTGGTTCGAACGGTTCCCGGCCGCGGTCGAAATCCGGGAGGACACGTACCTGGTCGGCTCGCGACGCGAGGACCCCTCCGTCAAGATCCGGGGGGGTGTCCGGTTCGAGGTCAAGGTCCACGACGGCAGCCCGGGGGTGCTGCACGTGCCGGGACGCGCCCGCGGGCGGATGGACTCATGGCGGAAGTGGTCGCTCCCCCTCGGTACCGAGCTGCCCATCGCCGTGGATGCCTCCGGCTGGCGGCGGGTGCGGAAGGTTCGCCGCATGACGTGGATCTCGCCGGACGGGCGCCGCCTCCTGGCGCGCACGCCCGGCCCGAACGAGCAGCTCGGATGCGCGCTCGAGCTGACCACGGTCGACCTCGACGGTGAAGCGTGGTGGACGCTCGGGCTCGAAGCGACCGGTCCGGCCAGGGGACTGCGGCGGGCCATCGAGACCGCGGCCGCGTGCGTGTTCGACGACGCCATGCCCCCCGGGCTGGAGCTGCGGTTCGACGAATCGATGTCGTACTCGGAGTGGCTGCAGCGGCGGCAGGAGGGGCGGTTCGACTGAGGCCGGCCCCCTGACCGGGGCAGTGCCCAATGCTTCCGAGAGGCGCCACTCAAGGCCTGACTGGGCAAGAACCAACCAAATCTCACACATGATCGGCCGTTTGCCGGTTGCGAATAACTGCGTAGGCGCGTACCTTCGGACGAGCACGTCGATCCGGCCACGCCAGGGGGGCGTCCAGGAGGCCTTTGACCCATGTTCGCTCGTCCCGGTCGAACCGTTTCCCCGACTCGCGGGCGGTGGCGCGCGGCCCTCCTCGCGTTGAGCGCACTGGTCCTGACCCTCGCCCTGGTCTCGCCGACCGGCGCCCGGCCTCTCGACACCACCGGCGCCGGGGGCGTCAAGCCCCAGACCGACCGGCCGAACCTGATCCTCATCCTCACCGACGACCAGCGGTGGGACGAAATGGTCAACATGCCAACCGTCCAGAGCGACCTGGTCGCCCAGGGCATCAACTTCTCCAACGCGTTCGTCGTCAACCCGTCCTGCTGCCCCAGCCGGACCACCCTGCTCACGGGCAGGTACTCGCACGGCACGGACGTGTACACGAACAAGCCGCCCCACGGAGGCTTCGAGACGTTCCAGTCCGAGGAGAACTCGACGCTCGCCACCTGGCTGCACGACGGCGGCTACTACACGGGGCTGGTCGGCAAGTACCTGAACGGATACGACGTCACGCAGGTTGCCCACGTCCCGCCGGGATGGGACGACTGGCAGGCGCTCACCCTCGGCACCGACGAAGGCGGAAACGGCGAGTACTACAACTACACGATGTCGGTCGGGAGCTCCTCGACCGGCGGGACCGCGGAGTTCCACGCGAAGGGCACCAAGAACTACTCGACGGACGTGCTGGGCGGCAAGGCGGTCGACTTCATCGACAACGCGCCCTCGAGTCAGCCGCTGTTCCTCTACTTCGCGCCGTACGCGCCCCATACCCCCATCACGGTGGCGAAGCAGTTCAAGACCAGCTGCAGCGGCCTGACGTGGACGAACCCCCCGAGCTTCAACGAGTCCACCGACACGCTGAAGACCAAGCCGAAGTACGTGCGGCGGCACGATCTCCTCACTCAGCTGCAGATCGACAAGATCGCCAAGCACCGCCTCCAGGACTGCCAGTCACTGCTGTCGGTGGACAAGTGGGTCGGCAACATCACCGACGCGTTGCAGGCCACCGGGCGGCTCGAGAACTCGATGATCGTGTTCATGTCGGACAACGGCTACCTGTTCGGCGAGCACCGCGTCAACGGCAAGACCGTTCCGTACGACGAGTCGATCCGGGTGCCGATGGTGGTCCGCTACGACGCGCTGACCGCGCCACAGGCCGGCACGACCGACCCCGACATGGTGCTGAATCTAGACATCGCGCCGACGTTCGCCGACGCGGCCGGCGTCTCCCCGCCGGGCTTCGTGGAGGGCCAGAGCATGCTGCCGCTGCTCTCCGATCCGAACGCGCCGTGGCGCGACCATTTCCTGATCGAGCACTGGGGAGAGGGAGGCGTGCCGGCGTACTGCGCCATCCGCACGGCTGACTGGAAATACGTCATGTACGCGACCGGCGAGCAGGAGCTGTACTACCTGTCGGGGAACCAGGCCGACGGTGACGGTCCGTACGAGCTGGAGAACCAGGTGACGAACCCCGCGCCCCTCTACCAGGACGAGCTCACGGACCTGCGCGCGATCGACCAGCAGATGTGCGACCCGCAGCCGCCCGGCGGGCTGCCGTTCCCCTGATCGGTTCCGCCCGCTGCGGTCTTCCGGAAAGCCCCCTCCTGCTCAGGCCGGACGGTGATCGCCGGCCGAGCCGTCGATGAGCTCGCGCAGGATGTCCATGTGCCCCGCGTGGCGCGCGGTCTCCTCGATCATGTGCACCAGCACCCAGCGCATCGACACGGTCTCGCCCGACCAGGCCGTGCCCGTGTCCTCCAGGTCGTGCTCGTCGATCGAGGCGTCGGCCGCGGCTCGCGCTCGGGCGTAGTACTCGAGGATGCCGGCGGTCGTCTCGCCGGGGTCGGCGCGCATGTCGGCCTCGGGATCCTTCTCGATGACCTCGAGTGGGATCTCGTCGCTCGGGAGACCGAACGTGCTGCAGAACCAGCCGTACTCGACGCTCGCCAGGTGCTTCACCAGGCCGATCAGATTCGTCCCCGACGGCGTCATGGGGCGGCGCAGGTCCTCATCCGAGACGCCCTCCACCTTCCAGACCACCGCGTCGCGGTGCCGGTTCAGGCTGAAGTGCAGGGTCTCCTTCTCGCCGCCGGTCAGCGGGCCGGGTCGCGCCATCGAAGCACCATAGCAGCGGCCCGTCGTGCCTCGGGGCCTGTGGCGTGTGCGCCCACTCTGCACCGTGCCGCGGGGGCGATAGAGTCCCGGGACCATCGGGGCGCACCCCCACGGAGGCGGTGGATGCAGGGACAGACCAGGCTGAGTTCGCTGCGGGTGGCGAGCACCATGACGGCGATGCATCTCAGCGGGTTCATCGGAGAGCTGTCCGAGGAGCTCGCCCGTCGGCTGGGCTACACGGGCGTCGAGTGGGTGCCCATGGGCTGGGACAAGCTGACCGCGCCCGACCACCCCGAGTACGACCTCGCGGTCCAGATCATCAGCATCAGGCCCGAGCGGCGGGAGAAGGTCGACTTCAGCGAACCGTTCCTGCTGGCCAACCAGGCGCTGCTGGTGCGGCGGGACACGCCCATCGCCCAGGCCGATTCGCTGGAGCAGCTTCGGCCGTACCTGCTGGGCGGGATGCAGGGCGGCGCGGGCACGCAGTGCATCCGCGAGGTCGTCCGGCCGGATCAGCTCTCCGCGGAGTTCGACCATCCGTTCTCCGCCGGGAAGGCGCTCGCAGACGGGCAGGTCGACGGGCTGGTGTTCCCCGCGCCGGTGGCGATCGCGCTCTCGAAGCAGTTCAAGACGACCGTCGTCGTCGGGCAGATCACGACGAACGAGGAATACGGAGTGGTGCTCGACAAGGGCAGCCCGCTGCGGGAGCGGGTGAACAATGCGCTCGGGGACATGCGGACCGACGGCACCTGGCGCAGGATCGTCGACCGCTGGTTCCCGGAGATGGACGAGCTTCCTCACCTGGGCTGACCGCCCTGCGAGGAGCCCGATCGAAGGGGGGGTGGGTGGACGACGACACGCTGGCAACGCGCCTCCACGCGCTGACGCCGCAGACGGTTCCCGGTGTGGCGTTCGTTGCGGTGGGCGCCGAAGGCGTTCGCGCACGGGCGGCCGCCGGCTTCGCCGACCTGACCGCGCGGCGCGCGATGACGACGGCGACATCGGTCTGCTGGTTCTCGATGACGAAGATCGCGACCGCGACGACGGTGCTGCGGCTGGCCGGCCAGGGGGTCCTCGACCTGGACGAGCCCGTGGTGGCGCGCGTGCCGGCGATGCACGTCCTGCGGCCGTCCGAGTGGGCGGGACGCATCACGCCGCGGCACCTGCTGCAGCACAGCGCCGGACTGACCAACCCGATCCCGGTCCGGTGGGTCCACCCTGCCGACGTTGACGGTCCCGACCCGGGCCCGTTCCTGCGCGGCCTCCTCGAGAAGCATCCGAAGCTGCGGTTCGAGCCCGGCGCGCGGTCGAGCTACTCGAACCTGGGGACGCTGATCCTTGGGGCCGCGCTCGCCCAGGCCGCGGGCGCCGGGTTCACGTCCGTGGTGCGGGAGAAGGTCCTTGACCCCGTCGGCATGTCCTCGACCGGGTTCGCCTTCGATCCGAGCGTGCCGCAGGCGACGGGCTACCACCCACGTCGCAGCCCGATGAAGTGGCTACTGCCTCGGTGGGTGCTGGGCGAGCCCGCCGGAAAGTGGCTCGGCCTGCGCCCGTTCCTGCTCGACGGCGCGGCCTATGGGGGGCTGGTGGGAACCGCCGACGACGCCGCACGCTTCCTGCGGCTGCACCTGCGCGACGGCGAGATCGACGGGACGCGGGTGATCTCCGCCGACGCGGCTCGGCAGATGCGGCACGTCGAGGCCCGCGGACGCCGGTTCGACCTGGGCCTCGGGTGGTTCGTGCCGTCGAAGGACCGGCGCGCGGAGCCGGCGTTCGTCGAGCACCTCGGCGCGGGGGCCGGGTTCTTCAACGTCCTGCGGATCTACCCGTCCTTGGGCGTGGGCGCCGTCGTGATGGGCAACGCCACGAAGTACGACATCGACGCGGTGGCGCGGCTCGCCCTGGAGTTCCGCGAGTGATGCGTGCGCTCAGTCGTGGGGCTGCGACAGGCCGAACTCGTTCCCGTCCGGATCCTTGAACTGGGCCCACCAGCCCCAGCCCTGCTCGGCGGGCTCCTCGGTGAACTCGACGCCCTTGCCCTTCAGGTCCGCGAAGGTCGCCTGGATGTCGTCGGCCTCGAACATCAGGTTCGAGAAGCCGCCGACCCGGTTCTCCATCCCCGGCGGCGTGTACAGGATGAACTGCGTCTCGGAGCCCGCCGGCTTGACCGCGATCCACCGCTTGTCCTCGTGCCCTGGCGGGCCCATGTCGCCCATCGGCGTGTCCATGAGGACCTCGAACCCGAGCACGTCGCGGTAGAACGCGAGCGCGCGGTCCTGGTCGGTGACGTAGATGTTGACGGCGCGGCCCTTCGTGATCACGGCGTGTCTCCCTTCCATCGTCCGGCCCGGAGGCGACATTCTGGCGCATCCGTTCGTCGGGGGCACCCGGCCCGGCCGATACGATGGCGCGCGTGAACGACCGGCCCGGCATCATCCCGTTCAGATACTCGAGCCTGTCCCTGGCCTACACCCTGTGCGCCACGATCGTGTTCCTGTTCGCGCCGCTGGGGACCCAGCAGTCGCGTGGCTCGGGCCAGCCCGAGCGCATTGCCCACATCTCGCTCTGGCAGCTGAACGGCTGGCGGATCCTCGTCCTGCTGGGACTGCCGGTCGTGTTCGCCACCGTCCCGGTGATCCGGCGGCGTTCGCCCCACCTACGCATGCTGCTGGCGGCGTCGGCGGTCCTGCTGACCACGTACGTGCTGCTGGGGATCCTGTCCATCGGGCTCTACTACGCACCGAGCGCCGGCCTGATGATCGCGGCGGCGTTCCGCGAACGTCCCATCCCGCGAGGGCGGCCCACGGGATACCGGAGCGAGCCCGCCGCGCCGCCGTCTCCCCCACCCCCGTCTCTCAACGGCCACGGGCAGGGCTAACCGGGGCCGGACTCCGTGCCTGCGGCGCGCCCTCGCGCGCGGCTTCGCGCCTTCGCCCGCTCATCGGCGGCCAGCGCGACCTTGCGCAGGCGGACGATCGCCGGCGTGACCTCGACGCACTCGTCCTCGCGGATGAACTCCAGCGCCTGCTCCAGCGACAGGTCGCGGTGCGGGATCAGCCGCACCAGCTCCTCCGCCGTCGAGCTGCGCATGTTCGTGAGCTTCTTCTCGCGGGTCGGGTTGACGTCCATGTCCTCGGACCGCGGGTTCTCGCCGACGATCATCCCCTCGTAGACCTCCGCGCCGGGGCCGACGAACATCTCGCCGCGCTCCTGCAGGGCGAGCAGCGCGTACGCCGTCGACACGCCGCGCCGGTCGGCCACCAGCGACCCGGTCGGCCGCGTGCGGAGCTCGCCGTCCCACGGCTCGTAGCCGTCGAAGACGTGGTGCAGCTGGCCGGTGCCGCGCGTCTCCGTCAGGAACTCGGTGCGGAACCCGATCAGGCCGCGCGCCGGGACGACGTACGTCCATCCGGACCCAGCCGGTGCCGTGGTTCACCATCTCGACGACCCGGCCCTTGCGGAGCGCGAGCAGCTGGGTGACGACGCCGAAGTACTCCTCGGGGACGTCGATCGCGACCCGCTCGACCGGCTCGTGGACCGTGCCGTCGATCGTTCGGGTGACCACCTGGGGCTTGCCGACCGTCAGCTCGAAGCCCTCGCGGCGCATCATCTCGACCAGGACCGCCAGCTGCAGCTCGCCGCGGCCCTGCACCTCCCAGGTGTCGGGCCGGTCGGTGTCCAGCACGCGGATCGAGACGTTGCCGACGACCTCCTGGTCGAGCCGGCTCTTGACCAGCCGCGCGGTGAGCTTCGTCCCGCTGCCGCCCGACAGCGGCGACGTGTTGATGCCGATCGTCATCGACAGGCTCGGCTCGTCGACGTGCGTCACCGGGAGCGGACGGGGGTCGTCCGGGTCGGCCAGCGTCTCGCCGATCGTCACCTCGGCGATGCCGGCGACCGCGATGATCTCGCCCGGCCCGGCCTCGTCGGCCGCCACGCGGTCGAGCGCCTCGGTCACGTACAGCTCGGTGACCTTCACCCGCTCGACGGTTCCGTCGGCGCGGCACCACGCGACCTGCTGCCCGCGCCGGATCGTGCCGTTGAGCACGCGGCACAGCGCCAGCCGCCCGACGTACGGGCGACGCGTCGAGGTTCGTGACCAGCGCCTGGAGCGGATGGCCTTCCTCGTACTCCGGCGCCGGGATGTGCTCGAGCAGCATCTCGAACAGCGGCTTCAGGTCGGTCCCCGGCCGGTCCGGGTCGGCCGACGCCTGCCCGGCGCGGGCGTTCGCGTACAGGATCGGGAACTCGATCTGCGACTCGTCGGCGTCGAGGTCCAGGAACAGCTCGTAGACCTCGTCCACGACCTCCTTCACGCGGGCGTCCGGGCGGTCGATCTTGTTGACCACCAGCACGACCGGCAGCCTGCGCCTCCAGCGTCTTGCGCAGGACGAACCGCGTCTGCGGCAGCGGCCCCTCGCTGGCGTCCACCAGCAGCAGCACGCCGTCCACCATCGTCAGCGCGCGCTCGACCTCGCCGCCGAAGTCCGCGTGGCCCGGCGTGTCGACGATGTTGATCTTCACGTCGCCGTAGCGGACCGCCATGTTCTTGGCCAGGATCGTGATGCCCTTCTCGCGCTCGAGGTCCATCGAGTCCATCACGCGCTCGGCCACGTCCTGGTTGGCGCGGAACACGCCCGATCTGCCACAGCATCGCGTCGACCAGCGTCGTCTTGCCGTGGTCGACGTGGGCCACGATGGCCACGTTGCGGATGTCGTCGCGCGTTCGCATGGTCATGGGTCGCCTCAGTCCTGGTTGCGCAGGGCCTCGGCGGCCATCTCGAAGTACTGCAGCAGCGCATCCCGCACGTCGGGCGGGGGCGCCAACTCGTCGATCGACGCGCGCATGTGCCCCAGCCACCGGTCCCGCTCGTCCGTCCCGATCGCGAACGGGAAATGGCGCATGCGCAGCCGCGGCGCGCCGCGTTCGCGCTCGTAGTCGTCGGGGCCGCCCCAGTACATGCGCCAGGAACAGCGTCAGGTGCCGCCGGGCCGGCGTGAGGTCCTGCTCCGGATAGACCGCCCGCAGGACCGGGTCGGCCTCGACCCCGTCGTAGAAGCGGCCGACCAGCCGCTCGAAGAACGGCATGCCGCCGACGGCCTCGTACATCGACACGGTCTGCGCCACGCGGGACCTCAGCCGGCCGCGGCGTCCGCCGCCCGGCGGAGCCGTTCCATCGAGCGCTCCCGCCCCAGCAGCTCCATCGACTCGAACAGCGGCGGCGACACGAGCGTCCCCGTGACGGCGGCCCGGACGGGCTGGAACGCCTGCTTCGAGGAGAGCCCCAGCCGGTCCTTCACCGAGTTCAGCGCCGTCGTGGATGTCGTCGGCCTTCCACTCGGCCAGGTCGTCGAGCGCCTTGATCACGTCGCGCAACTGCTCGGCGCGGTCGGCGCCGAGCATGCCGCGTGCCTTCTCGTCGGGCTCCACGTCCTCGAACAGGAACCGCAGCATCGGTCGCCGCCTCGGCGATGGTCTGGATCCGCTCCTTGATGAGCGGCAGCGCCCGCCCCACCGTGGCCGCGTCGGCGTCGACGCCCTGTTCCCGCAGGGACTCCTCGATCATGCCCGACAGGCGGTCGTCCGGCGTCTCGCGGATGTAGTGGCCGTTCATCCACGCCAGCTTCTGCAGGTCGAACACCGCCGGGTTGTGCGAGACGTGCGCGATGTCGAACGCCTCGATCATCTCCTCGCGCGTCATGAACGTGGTCGTCGCGTCCCGGGACCACCCGAGGAGCGCCAGGTAGTTCACCAGCGCCTCGGGCAGGAAGCCGTCCTCGCGGAACCGCTCGACGGCCACCGCGTGGAACCGCTTCGACAGCTTCTGGCCGTCGGGTCCGACGATCAGCGGCAGGTGCGCGTACGCGGGCGGCGTCGCCGCCCAGCGCCTGCATCAGCTCGACCTGGCGCGGCGTGGACGGCATGAGGTCCTCGCCGCGGATGACGTGCGTCATCTCCATGCGGACGTCGTCGACTGCCGCCGCCAGCAGGTACGTCGGCACGCCGTTCGACCGGATGATGACGAAGTCCTCCATGGCCGAGCCCGGGAACGTGGTCGCGCCGCGGATCAGGTCGTGCACGGTCACGTCCGTCGCCCGACATCGCGAAGCGGATCGCGAACGGCGTTCGCTCCCGCTCGTTCTGCGCGCGCTCGTCGTCCGACAGGCGCCGGCACCGGCCGTCGTAGCCGGGCGTCTCGCCGCGCTTCAGCGCTGCCCGGCGCCGGTCCTCCAGCTCCTCGGGCGTGCAGTAGCAGCGGTAGGCGTGGCCGTCCTCGAGCAGCTCGTTCGCCACCTCGCCGAACCGCTCCACGCCATCCATCTGCCGGTACGGCGCCGTGCGGGCCGCCGACCTCGACGCCCTCGTCCCAGTCCAGGCCGAGCCAGCGCAGCGAGCGTCGATCAGGATGTCGATCGCCTCCTGCGTCGACCGCGCGGTGTCGGTGTCCTCGACCCGCAGGACGAACGTCCCGCCGTTGTGGCGCGCGAAGAGCCAGTTGAACAGCGCCGTCCGCGCGTTGCCGACGTGCAGCTCGCCCGTCGGCGACGGCGCGATCCGGCAGCGGATGTCGGCGCCGGTGGCCGCCGGCCGCGAGCCGTCGGCGATCACCTGCGGCACGGTGTGCTCGGTCACAGCGGCTTCACCACCTCGTTCTCCAGGACGCCGATGCCCTCGATCTCGACCTCGACGCGGTCGCCGATCTGCATCGGCCCGACGCCGGCCGGCGTCCCGGTCAGGATCACGTCGCCCGGCAGCAGCGTCATGACGTGGGAGATGTACTCGATCAGCTCGGCGGGGCCGAACGTCAGCTGCGACGTGCGCGCCGCCTGCCGGGTGTCGCCGTTCACCCGGCACTCGACGGCGACGTCGAGCGGGTCGAACTCGGTCTCGACCCACGGCCCCAGCGGGCAGAACCCGTCGAACCCCTTGGCGCGGTCCCACGTCGGGTCCGTGCCCTGGAGGTCGCGCGCGGTCACGTCGTTCGCGCACGTGTACCCCAGCACGAACTTCCCGGCCTCCTCCGCCGGCACACGCCGCGCGAACCGGCCGATGACGACGGCCAGCTCGCCCTCGTGATCCACGCGCTCGCTCTGCTCGGGATACGGGATGCCGTCGCCCGGGCCGATCACCGACGTGGACGGCTTGAGGAAGATGATCGGCTCCTCCGGCATCGGGTTCCCCATCTCCTCGGCGTGGTCGGCGTAGTTGCGCCCGACCGCGACGATCTTCGACGGGATCACGGGCGCCAGCAGGCGCACCACGTCGAGCGGGACCTCCTCGCCGGTGGGGACGGGATCGTCGACGAACGTGCCGCGCAACGGCAGCACGTAGTCGCCCTGGAGCCATGCCCGTGGCGATGCGCTCCCCTTGACGGAACCGAACGAGCCTCATGGCCGGACTCCGATCAGGAGCCGACCAGGTCGAGCCAGGAGCGGTAGCGGTCGACCTCGCCGCGGGCGGCGCCGAAGAACGTCTCCTGCAGCTCCTTGGTGATCGGGCCGCGGCCGTTCGCGCCGACCTTGCGGTCGTCCACCTCGCGGATCGGGGTGACCTCGGCCGCCGTCCCGGTGAAGAACGCCTCGTCGGCCGTGTACAGGTCCATCCGGGACAGGTCCCGCTCGACGACCTCGTAGCCCTGGTCGCGCGCGATCGTCATGATCGAGTCGCGGGTGAAGCCCTCGAGGCAGCACGGCGGCGAGCGGCGGCGTGTACACGACGCCGTCCCGGACCATGAACACGTTCTCGCCGGTGCCGTCGGAGACGTGGCCCTGCATGTTCAGCATGATGGCCTCGTCGTAGCCGGCCTTCAGCGACTCCACCTTCGCGAGCCCCGAGTTCGCGTACTGGCCGGTCGCCTTCGCGCCCGGCGGCAGCGTGTTGTGGTCGTTGCGCTTCCAGGAGGAGATCTTGACCCGGACGCCGGACTCGAGCGCGTCCTCGCCCAGGTAGGCGCCCCACGGCCACACGGCGATCGACACGTTGATGGGCGCGACCAGCGGGTTGAGGCCCATCTCGCCGTAGCCGCGGATCACCAGCGGCCGGATGTAGCACGACGACAGTCCGTTGACCCGGATCGTGTCCTTCACCGCCTGGCGCAGCTCCTCGACCGAGTACGGGATCTCCATGTGGTACAGGTGCGCCGAGCGGAAGAGCCGGCGGATGTGGTCGACCAGGCGGAAGACCGCCGGACCCCGCTTCGTCTCGTAGGCACGGATGCCCTCGAAGATGCCGCTGCCGTAGTGCAGCGCGTGCGTCAACACGTGGACCTTTGCGTCCTGCCAGGCGACCAGCTCGCCGTCCATCCAGATCTTGTCCACGGCCTGAATCGGCATTTCGCGCCTCCTTCGCCAACCCGTCCGAGCCCACCTCGGCGCCGACCACGGATCGGCGATCTCCTTAGGATACCGGGCGGTTCGCGTCAGTCGGGAAGCTCCAGGAAGCGGCCCGTCTCCGCGCCGACGCCGCGCTCGATGCCCTGCAGGATGTCCGGCGGGATCGGGCTGTCGACCGTCAAGCCCATCAGCGCCAGGCCGCCGGCCGCCGTGCGCCCGACCTCCATGCTGGCGATGTTGATGCCGGCCCCGCCCAGCAGCGTCCCGACCGTGCCGATGACGCCGGGCCGGTCCTCGTACGTGAAGAACGCCATGTAGCGGGCCGGCGCCATGTCGACGTCGAAGTCGAAGATGCGAACCAGCCGCTCGCCGCTGCGTCCTGCCGACGAGCGTCCCGGCCACCGTGACGGCGCCGGCCTCCGTCTCGGCCCGGAACACCAGCAGGTTGACGTAGTCGGCCGTCTCGCGCGAGCGCGTCTCCGACACGGCGAGGCCGCGTTCGCGGGCGATCATCGGCGCGTTCACGAACGAGACGGGCTCGTGGACCACGCCGGCCAGCAGGCCCTTCAGCGCCGCGAGCGTCAGCACCCGCGTGTCGTGCTCGGCGAGCGAGCCGTAGTACCCGGCGTCGAAGGACCGGATCGGTCCCGCCGCGAGACCCGTCAGCAGGGCTCCGAGCTTCTCCGACAGCGGCAGGAAGGGGCGGACGACCTCGACGACCTCGGCCCCGGCGGACACGTTGACGGCGTACGGGCACGAACTCGCCCCGCAGGGCGAGGCGGACCATCTCGGCGACGGCGACGCCGGCCTTGTCCTGGGCCTCCCTGGTCGACGCCCCGAGGTGCGGCGTCACGACGGTCCGGTCGACGAGCGAACAGCGGGCTGGCCGTCGCCGGCTCCTCGGCGAACACGTCCACCGCGGCGCCGCCCAGCCGTCCGGACGCGATGGCGCGCGCGAGCGCGTCCTCGTCCACGATCCCGCCCCGGGAGGTGTTCACCACGCGGGCGCCGTCCGGCAGCAGCGCCAGCTCCGCGTCGCCGATCAGGCCCTCGGTCTCCGGCGTGCGCGGCAGGTGGATGGTCAGGAAGTCCGCCTGCACCAGCAGCGCGTCGAGCGACGGCACGAGCTCGACCCCCAGCTGCCGGCCGCGCTCCTTCGACACGTACGGGTCGTAGGCCACCACCCGCATGCCGAACGCCGCGGCGCGCTGCGCGACCATCGCGCCGACGCGGCCGAGACCCGACGACGCCCAGCGTCTTGCCGTGGAGCTCGACGCCCTGGAACCGCTCCCGCTCCCACCGCCCGGCGCGGCAGCGCCGCGTCGGCCTGGGGGATGTTGCGCGCCTGTGCGAGCAGCAGCGCGACCGTGTGCTCGGCGGCGGAGACGATGTTCGACTGCGGGGCGTTCACGACCATGACGCCCCGGCGCGTGGCGGCGTCGACGTCCACGTTGTCCAGCCCGATGCCCGCGCGAGCCACCACCGCGCAGCCGGTCGGCGCGCTCGAGGACCTCGGCCGTCACCTTGGTCTGGGAGCGGACGATCAGTGCGTCGTACGGTCCGATCGCCTCGGCCAGGCCCTCGGCCGCCAGCTCGGGGCGGACGTCGACGTCGAAGTCGGCCCGCAGGAGGTCGAGGCCGCTCTCGGAGAGCGGCTCGGTGACCAGGACCCGCGGCCGCTCGGTCACTCGCTCAGGTCCTCGGATGGCGGGCGAACACGGCCTCGGCGGCGGCCACGGCCGTCCCCGGCTCGGCGTCGTAGCCCATCGAGATCGAGCGTCATCTCGATCGCGGCCAGCCCGCGCAGGATGTCCAGACCGGTCGTAGTTGCCCAGATGGCCGATGCGAAACACCTTGCCCTTGAACGGGCCCTGCCCGGGAGCCAGGACGATGCGATGGTCGGCGCGCACGCGCGCGACGATCTCGTCGGCGTCGATGCCCTCGGGGGCCTTCACGGCGGTCACCGCCCAGGCCCGCTCCACGTACTCGCCGGAGAGCTCCAGGCCCAGCGCCAGGACGCCGGCCTTCGTCGCCTCGGACAGCGTCCGGTGGCGCGCCAGCACCGCGTCCTGCCCCTCGGTGAAGTACAGGCGCAGCGCCTCGCGGAGCCCCTGCATCGTCGAGATCGCCGGCGTGAACGGGTTCTCGGGGTCCTTGCGATCGTACGAGTCGCGGTAGGCCGCCCAGTCGAAGTAGAAGCGAGGGCAGGTCGCCGTCTTCGTCGCCTCCCACGCCTTCCGCGACACGGAGACGAACGCCACCCCGGGCGCCGCCGACAGCGCCTTCTGGGAACCGCCGACGGCGACGTCGACGCCCCACGCGTCGCCGTCGTACGGGAACGGCGCCCAGGCTCGAGATGACGTCGACGACGTAGATCGCGCCGGCGTCGCGCGCCACCCGGCCGACGGCCTCGATGTCGTGCACGACCCCGGTCGACGTCTCGCTGTGCTGCATCAGGACCGCCTTCGTCGGCGCCTCGGCGAGGGCCGCCGCGACGTCCTCGGGGCGGACGGCGCTTCCCCACTCGTAGTCGATGCGCCGCACGTCGAGTCCGAACGCGGTGGCGATCGTCGCGAAGCGCTCGCCGAAGTAGCCGGCCACCGGCACGACGACGCGGTCACCCGGCGAACAGAGGTTGGTCACGGCCGACTCGAGCCCGCCGGTCCCCGACGACGTCAGGATCAGCACGTCCGACGTCGTCTTCATCAACTCCTGGAGGTTCTCGGTGACCTCGCGGAGCAGCTGGCCGTAGCCTGGTCCGCGGTGGTAGACGAGGGGGCTCCCCTGGGCCAGCAGCACCTCGGGGGGGACCGGGGTCGGCCCCGGCGCCATGAAGATCTCGGGCTTCTCCGTCACGGTCGACCTCCGAAGGGATGTGCGCGCCAGACTAGCAGCGGCTCGCGCTAGAACCGCATCGCCTTCAAGAGGTCCTCGGGCTCGAACCGGAACTCGTGCGGAGCCACGTCGCGGATCCGGCGCGGACCGAGCCGAAGCAGACGGCGCAGTGTGCCCTTCTTCTGGCCCTTCCCGTTTGCCCGAGCGACCGCCCGGGCCGCAGAGTCCCGCCGAGCCTCGGCGAAACGCTGCTGCTGGTTGAGGTCTCAGGCGACGTGGTTTGCGACTACGTACATGGTGTCCTCAAGAGTATCGGCACGGACCCTGTTCCGCATCGTTCGGATGTCCGAATTCTCTCCGAGAATACGATCAGGAGGCCGAGAGGCGCTTCTGCAGCAGGTCACGGACGACCTGCACGTTCGCGGATCGGTTGGTCGCCTGCATCACGGGGCCGATCAGGGCGTTCAGCGCGCCCTCCTTCCCCGACCGGAACTGCTCGACGGGGCCGGGGTTCTCCGCGATGACCCTGTCGATGACGGCCTCCAGCGCGGACGCGTCGGAGACCTGCCGTAGGCCGTCCCGATCCACGATCGTCTCGATGGGGTCGCCCGTTCTGTAGGCGGCGTCGAGCGCCGCCTTCGCGCCGGGCGAGCCGATGACCTGTTGGTCGAGCAGCGTGGCGAGGTCGGCGAGATGGGCCGGCGTGACCTTCGACGAGGCGAGCGTGGCGCGGTCCTCGTTGAGCCGCGCCGCGAGGTCGCCGGCCATCCAGTTGGCCACGGTCCGAGCGTCGCCGCCCAGCCCGACCGCCTCCTCGAAGAAGGCCGCCGTCTCGGGGTCGGCCGCGAGGTACGCAACGTGCGACGCCTCGAGCGGGTACGCAGCCGCGAACCGTGCACGCCGGGCCGCCGGTAGCTCGGGCAGGCTCGCCCGGATGCCCTCGACCCACTCGGCCGACGGCTCGAGCGGCGACAGGTCGGGCTCCGGGAAGTAGCGATAGTCGAACGCGAACTCCTTCGACCGCATGGACGAGGTGGTCCCGGTGCCCTCGTCGAAGTGCCGCGTCTCCTGGATCAGAGGGTCACCGCCGTCGAGGGCCGCGCGCTGGCGCTCCTCCTCGAACCGCACGGCCCGGTACAGCGACCGGACGGAGTTGAGGTTCTTGATCTCGACCTTGGTGCCGAGCTCGGCCGCCCCGTGCCGCCGGACCGACACGTTCGCGTCGCAGCGGAGCGACCCCTCCTCCATGCGGACGTCGGACACACCCAGGGATTCGAGGACGGCGCGCAGCTCGGTCAGGTAGGCGCGCGCCTCCTCGGCGCTGCGCATGTCTGGCTCGGACACGATCTCGACCAGCGGCACGCCGGCGCGGTTGTAGTCGACCAGCGAGTAGTCGGCGCCGGCGATGCGGCCGGTCTCGCCGACGTGAGTGGACTTGCCGGTGTCCTCCTCCATGTGCACCCGTGTGATCCCGATGCGGCGCGTCTCGCCGTCGACCTCGACGTCGAGGTGGCCATCGATGCAGATCGGCAGGTCGTACTGCGAGATCTGGAAGTTCTTGGGCATGTCCGGATAGAAGTAGTTCTTGCGGTGGAACAGGGAGCTCGGCGCGATGCGGCAGCCGAGCGCGAGGCCGATGCGCACGATGTACTCGATGGCCTTCTCGTTGGGGACGGGCATCGAGCCCGGGTGCCCGAGGCACACCGGGCAGACGTTGGTGTTGGGCGGCGCTCCGAACTCGTTCCGGCAGCCGCAGAACATCTTGGTCTGGGTGGCCAGCTCGACGTGACACTCGAGCCCGATGACGGTCTCGTACGCATCGACGGCGGCCGCGGCCTCGCTCATGGTCGGGAAAGGGTAGCGGCTCCCGGCGGAGACGCGTCAGCCGTCCGCCGGCAGGAGCGTGAAGTGGCCACCCTGGAGCGGCTCGACGGCGCGGAAGTGCCGCTCGTCGAACGTGAGCAGTCTCCTGGTCTTGAAGCGTTCCGCCAGCACGACGAGCGACGCATCGGCGAGGCCCAGCTGGAGGTCGCTGTATCGCTCGATCACCGAACGGGCGCGACCCAAGTCACGTGGGAGCAAGCACTCGACCTGGAAGGTCCCGGAGGCCAAGTCCTGCAAGAAATCGAGTTCAGCCTTCGCGCCCAGTCGACTCAGGATCAGATAGTCGGCCTCTTGCGCCACAAAGGCCGATGTCACGAGGGCCCCTCGCTCGGACCGCAGCACCTCCGACGTGGCCACGTGGAACTCGGAGCCGCCGTCCGTCTGGGCGAACAGGCCCCCCGTGTCAACCAGCAGCGTCACTGTCGCGGCGGACGATGCCCGCGAAGCTGCGCATCCAGGTCCGCTTGCAGAGCCTCGCCGAGCACCTCGTCCAGTCGGTTCACGAGGTCCGGCTCGCCGCTGTCCCCGGAGCCCATGCTGTGGAAGACGCGCTTGCCCATGCCGGTCACGCGCCGGATTCCCTCGCGGATCAGCTCGGATTGGGAGCGGCCGGTCTCAGCGGCTCGTCGTCGCAAAGCTTCGGCCTCCTCGTCCGCCAGGTAGACGGTGGTCTTCCGCATGCCATATGTAGGGTACCACCGGCCTTGTGGCCGTGGCGAGCGGCAGCATCGCAGCTGCCACCGACGCGGTAGGCGCCGTGCGGCGGCGCTACATGCGGGCGAAGAGGACTTCGGAGCCGATCGGACTGTAGCCCGCCGCCAGGACTGCCCGGACCGAGACGGCGTTGCCGGGCGACGCCTGGGCGAACAGGTACTCCCCGTCGGGGATCAAGGTAGGCGCGACTTTGGCGAGGGCCCGGCCGAGCCCGCGGCCGCGGGCCTCGCCCTCCACCTCGAAGGCCATCTCCCACCGGCCGGCCAGGCCGCGGCCGATCAGCAGCACGCCGGCCCCCGAGGGGTCCGTGAAGACGTGCAGGTCGGTCCGGTAGCGGGTCGCCCGAGCGACACGAGGATGATGCGCGAGATCGTCGCGCGGGACGAGCGTCACGTCCCCGCCCGCCGCCGGCCGTGCCGGAGCGGCAAGGAAGAGGTCGAGGACGCCCGGCGGCGTTCCCAGGCGTTCGCTGAGCCAGGCGAGGAACGTGGCGCTCATGCTCGCGCCGAAGTCACCGGGGTTCAGTCGCGCCAGGACCTCATCGGCGGGCAGGTCGACGGCAACGGCGCTGTGCGCCGTGAACGCGACGACGGCGTCGACCTTTCCGTCGAGCTTCGGGAGGATCTCGACGGTCCCGTCCGGGGCCGGGAACCGCCCTCGGGCGGCGGCCTGGAGCAGCGTCGAGAGGGGGTGCTCGGCCGGCGTCACCGATCCAGAGCGGTCAGCAGTGGCGGTCGCGCCGAAAACGCAAGCGCCTCCTCCAGCGCGTGCGCCGTCCGCAGCACCGTCGCCTCGTCGAGCAGCTTCCCCATCAGCTGGAAACCGACGGGAAGCCCCTCGCCATCCAGCCCGCACGGGATGCTGATCGCCGGGATGCCCGCAAGGTCCGCGGGAATCGTGAACACGTCCGACAGGTACATCGCCAACGGGTCGTCCGTGCGCTCACCGATGCGGAACGCCGTCGTGGGCGACGTCGGCGCCGCGATCACGTCGACGTCGGCGAAGGCCCGCTCGAAGTCCCGGATCACCAGCGTGCGTACCTTCTGCGCCTGCCCGTAGTACGCGTCGTAGTACCCGGCCGACAGCGCGTACGTCCCCAGGATGATGCGGCGCTTCACTTCGTCACCGAAGCCCTGCCCGCGCGTCGCCATGTTCATCTCCACGACGTCGCCGGCGCCGCCGGCCCGCAGCCCGTACCGGACGCCGTCGTAGCGCGCCAGATTCGAGGACGCCTCGGCCGGCGCGATCAGGTAGTACGCGGACAGCGCGTAGTCCGCGTGCGGGAGCTTCACCGGCTGCACCGAGGCGCCGAGCCCCTCCAGCGCCCGCAGCCCCGCGTCGAACGCGTCACGGACGGCCGGTTGCGTCCCCTCCAGCGACAGCCAGTCCTCCACGACCCCGACGCGCATCCCCGACACGCCGGCCTCCAGCCCGGCGCCGTAGTCGGCCGGCCCGTCCGGAAGGCTGGTCGCGTCCATCGGGTCGTTCCCGGCGATGGCCGACAGCAGCGTCGCCGTGTCCCGGACGCTCCGCGCGAACGTGCCCACGTGGTCGAGCGAGGACGCGAACGCGATCAGGCCGTAGCGGGAGATGCGCCCGTACGTCGGCTTCAATCCGACCACGCCGCACAGGGCGGCCGGCTGGCGGACCGAGCCCCCGGTGTCGCTCCCGAGCCCCCACACCGCCTCGCCCGCCGCGACGGCCGCGGCCGAGCCCCCGGACGAGCCTCCCGGAACCGTGTCCAGTCCCCACGGGTTGTGCACCGGACCGAACGCGGAGTTCTCGTTCGAGGACCCCATCGCGAACTCGTCGCAGTTCGTCTTGCCGGCCAGGACGGCGCCGGCCGCCTTCAGCCGGGCCCACGGCGGTGCAGTCGTACGGCGGCACGTACGGCTCGAGGATCCGCGACCCCGCGGTGGTCGTGATGCCCTCCGTGCAGAAGACGTCCTTGACCGCGATCGGGATGCCGGCGACGCCCGGCAGCCCGTCCCCGCGTCGTTCGTCCGCCGCGGATGCCTGCGCGCGCCCCTGGTCGGCCGTCACGCGCAGGTAGGCCTTGATCGACCCGTCGACGGCGTCGATCCGCTCGAGGGTCGATTCCAGGTACCTCCGTCGCGGAGATCTCGCGCGCACGCAGCCGCGCCGTCAACTCGTGGGCCGGCCGGTCGCACAACGCGTCCGAAGCGCCGCCCCCCACTGCCGTCACGCCTCCTCGACGATCCGCGGGACGCGGAAGCGGCCGTCTTCCGGCTCGGGCGCGTTCGCCAGCGCGGCCTCGTGCGAGAGGCTCGGCCGGGGCTCGTCGGGCCGGTACACGTTCGCCCGGGGCACGGGGTGTGATGTCGGCGGCACGTCCGCGGCCGCCACCTCACCGACGCGGGCCGCATGCTCCAGGATGTGGGCGAGCTGCCGCGAGAAGCGCTCCTTCTCCTCGTCGGTCAGACGCAGCCGCGCCAGCCGGGCAACGTGCTCGATGTCGATCTCGACGGCCATGGGGCCCGAGTCTAGCGAGCGGAATCGCCCCGGCGGGGCCGGGGGCTACTTCTGTTGCGGGAAGGAGGGACCCACGACGATCGTGATGACCCCGCCGGGGCCGAACGTCTTGCCCATCACCCAGTGGACCCCGTGGATGTACTGCAGGAGCGTCGCCCGCTGCAGGTGCATGTCGGGCGCCCAGCGCACCTGGTTGCGGAACAGGTTGGGCGGGGCCGGCGCGACCTTCACGACGTGGAACCCGGCCTTCGACAGGAACGTCGCGAGGTCCTGGGCCTTGCCGTTCGAGTTCGCGTCGAACACCTCGACGCGGACGTTCGCCGGCGACATGCCGGTGAGCGGCAGCGCCTGGCCCAGGCTGTGCAGCGCCTTGTCCTTCTTGATCCGGGTGAAGAGCTCGCTCGTCTCGGGCTGCAGCGCGCGGACGTAGTCGATGTTGTTCTGGACGAACGGGATGGCGGACACGGCGCGGAAGTCCACGCCGGACTGCCCCTCCACCGTCATGCGGTGCATGAGGTCCTGCAGGTCGTAGACGTTCAGGTGCTGATCGATCACCACGTTGTGCCGGATGGCCTTCAATAGTGCCGGCAGGTGGATCACCGACGCGGAGGTCGTCAGCTTGTTGCAGCATGGCGCGGAAGAAGACCTGCTGGCGCGTGATCCGGGAGAAGTCAGGAATGAGGTCCCCCTGGAGGTGGCGGGACCGGACGAACCCGAGCGCCTCCTTCCCCTTCAGGTTGTAGCAGCCCGCGTGCGTCAGGTTGAGGCCGGCGAGCGGGTCGATCATCGGCTTCTGGATGCACACCGGGACACCGCCGATGGCGCCGACCAGGTTCTCGAACCCGGCGAAGTCGACCGCCACGTAGTGGTTGATCGGCATGCCGGTGAGCTCCTCGACGGTCTTCACGAGCACGCCGGGACCGTACGAGTACGCCGCATTGATCTTGTCGTAGCCGTGCCCGGGGATGTTCACGTAGAGGTCCCGCGGGATCGACACGATCGTGGTGTGGTCCGATGGGATGTCCAGGTGCACGAACATGATCGTGTCGGACCGGCTGGGCTCGTTCGCCGTGCTGTGGCCGAACTGGTTCTGCTGGTTGGTGGTCAGCCCGGCCCGGCTGTCGCTGCCGAGCACCAGGTAGTTGCAGACCTTCTTCAGACAAGCGGTGGTCGCGTGGATGGGCAGGGTCGAGGCCGGGTTGCAACTGGCCCCGACGCACGTCGGGATTTGCACCAGACCGTTGTTGATGTCGTGGATGGCCTGGACGGAGAACGCCGACCCGCCGGCGATCAGCAGCGACAGCACGCCGGCCATGACCAGGAACACCTTTCGGCCTCTGGGGTGTCCGGACCTGGGTGGCTTCGGCGGCGGGGCTTCCTCGGGCGTGGTTCGCTCGTCCTGCGCATCGGCCATTAGGCTTCCCAGGGTATTCGACCGGCCCGGAGGGTGACGACCGATGACCGCGGATCTCGTGTGGAGTCCTTCTGAAGATTACGTGGAACGGGCCAACGTCACTCGATTCATGCGGGCGCACGGGATCGAGTCGTACGACGACCTGGTCCGGCGGTCCACCGAGGACATCGCCTGGTTCTGGGACGCGGTCGTCTCAGACCTCGACCTCGAGTTCTTCACCCCGTACGAGCAGGTCGTCGACCTGTCGCGGGGACCGGCCTGGGCGACGTGGTTCACCGGGGGCACGGTGAACCTGGCGCACAACTGCGTGGACCGCTGGGCCGAACGGACCCCCGACGCGCTCGCGGTCGTGTGGGAGGGCGACGAGGGCCCGGAGGCCGGGGCGTTCCGGCGCGTCACCTACGCGGAGCTCCGCGAGATGGCCGACCGCCTGGCCCACGGGCTGCGCTCGCTGGGGGTCGGGCCGGGCGACGCGGTCGGCATCTTCCTGCCGATGGCGCCCGAGACGGTCGCCGCGACGCTGGCCTGCGCCAAGATCGGCGCCGTCTACCTGCCGATCTTCTCCGGCTACGGCGCCGACGCGGTCGCGACGCGCCTGGCGGACGCGGAGGCCAAGGTCCTGATCACCGCCGACGGCTTTCCGCGCCGCGGGAAGGACGTCCCGATGAAGGAGACGGCCGACGCGGCGGCCGACATGGTCCCCTCGGTCCGAACACGTCGTCGTGTGGGCGCGCGACGGCCGGGACGTACCGTGGAACGCCGGCCGCGACGTGCGGTGGGACGAGCTGCTGGCCGCCCAGCCGGCGCGGTTCGAGACCGAGCCGCTCGACAGCGAGCATCCGCTGTTCATCGCCTACACGTCCGGCACGACCGGCCGCCCCAAGGGGTCGGTGCACGTCCACGGCGGGTTCCTGGTGAAGATCGCCGAGGAGGTCGCGTACCAGACCGACCTCCACCGGGACGAGACCCTGTTCTGGGTCACCGACCTCGGCTGGATCATGGGCCCGTGGGAGATCGTCGGCGCGGGAGCGCTGGGCGCGACGGTCTTCCTGTTCGACGGGGCGCCGAACCACCCCGCGCCGGACCGCCTCTGGGACATGGTCGAGCGCCACCGGATCACCACCCTCGGCGTCTCCCCCACCCTGATCCGGGCGCTGATCCCCGCCGGCGACGAGCACGTCACACGCCACGACCTGTCGTCGCTCCGCGTCCTCGGCTCGACCGGCGAGCCGTGGAACCCCGACCCGTACCGGTGGCTGCTTCGAGAAGGTCGGCGGCGGCCGCTGCCCGATCATCAACATCTCCGGCGGCACGGAGGTGGGCGCGTGCTTCCTCTCGCCGTTGCCGATCACCGGAGCTGAAGTCGTGCACCGTGCGCGGGCCGGCGCTCGGGATGGACGTCGACGTGTGGGGACCGGACGGGAAGCCGGTCGCGCGCGGCGAGGTCGGCGAGCTCGTCTGCACGCAGCCGTGGCCGGCGATGACGCGTGGGATCCACGGCGACCCCGAGCGCTACCTGGAGACGTACTGGACGCGATTCCCCGGCGTGTGGACGCACGGCGACTGGGCGAGCATCGACGAGGACGGCTACTGGTTCCTGCACGGCCGGTCCGACGACACGATGAAGATCGCCGGCAAGCGGCTCGGGCCGGCCGAGGTCGAGAGCGCCCTGGCGTCCCATCCGTCGGTGGCCGAGAGCGGCGCGATCGGCGTGCCGGACGAGGTGAAGGGCGAGCAGATCTGGTGCTTCGTGGTGACCCGGCCGGGGGTCGCGCAGGACGACGCGCTGGCGGCGCGAGCTCGCGGGCGTCGTGGTGGAGCACCTGGGCAAGTCCTTCAAGCCGTCGCGGATCGTCTTCGTCGCCGAGCTGCCGAAGACGCGGAGCGCGAAGATCGTCCGCCGGGCGCTGCGCGCCGCCGCGATCGGAGACGACCCCGGGGACCTGTCCAGCCTGGAGAACCCCGCGGCGCTGGACGCGATCCACGCGTCGCTGTCCGGCGCGGGCTGAGCGCTACTCCCCCTTGGCCGCGCGCGCGGCGCGGATGGCCTCCTTGCGGGCCAGCCGCGCGCGCCGGCGGAGCTTGGCCTCGGACTGACGCCGCCGTTCGTCGGGCGTCTGCGGATCGAGCGGCGGCACCGGCCGCGGCGTCCCGGCCTGGTCGAGGGCGACGTACACCAGGTAGGCGCTCGAGGTGTGCACGCAGGCGCCGGTCAGCGGGTTCTCCGCCTCGACGCGCACCCCGACCTCCATGGACGTGGTGCCGACGTCGTTGACCATGGCCTTGGCCGTGACCAGGTCGCCCACGCGCACGGGCTCCATGAACGTCATCTCGTCCATCGCGACCGTCACCACGGCCCCGCCGGAGTGCTTGATCGCCGCCAGGCCGCCGGCGTTGTCGACGATCCGCATGACGGCGCCGCCGTGGACGTTGCCCAGGAGGTTGGCGTCGGTCAGCTCCATGAACTGGACGAGCTCGACGGCGGACGCCGACGGCGTCTTCGGCGCCGGGTCCGTCGAAGCGGCGTCCGTCACGCGGTCCCGCCGATCGCCTTGAGGAGCTGCCGGGCGATGACCACGCGCTGGATCTGGTTGGTGCCCTCGTAGATCTGCGTGATCTTGGCGTCGCGCATCATCCGTTCCACCGGGTACTCGCGCATGTAGCCGTACCCACCGAGCACCTGCACCGCGTCGGTCGTGACGCGCATCGCCACATCGGACGCGTACGCCTTGGCCATCGCCGCCAGCAGCGTCATGCGTGGGTGCTTCGCGTCGACCATCGACGCGGCCCGGTACACCAATCCGCGCGCGGCCTCGATCTCGGTCGCCATGTCGGCCAGCATGAACTGGACGCCCTGCAGCTCCGCGATCGGCTTGCCGAACTGCTCGCGGCTCGATCGAGTACGGGGCCGCGACGTCGAACGCGCCCTGCGCGATCCCCAGCGCCTGCGCCGCGATGGTCGGCCGGGAGTAGTCGAGCGTCCGCATCGCGATCGAGAACCCCTCGCCCTCCCCGCCGATGAGGCGGTCGGCGGGGATCTCGACGTTGTCGAAGTACACCTCGGCGGTGGGCGACCCATGGATGCCGAGCTTCTTCTCCTTCGCGCCGAACGACACGCCGGCGTCGTCCTTGTAGACGAGGAACGCCGAGATGCCCTTCGAGCGCTGCGGCCGGGATCCCGCGTCGCGAACACCGTGTACGCGGTGGACGTGCCGGCGCCGGTGATGAACCGCTTCGTCCCGGAGAGGCGGAACCCGTCTCCCTGTGCCGCGTACTGGGTCGTCATCGACACCGCGTCCGACCCGCTGCCCGGCTCGGTGAGGCAGTACGACATCTGGTGCTCGCCGCGGGCGATGGCGCCGAACAGCTCCGTCGCTGATCCTCGCTGCCCGCCAGGATGATCGGGATGGCGCCGAGCCGGCTGACGAGCGGGATGAGCGCGCAGCCGGCCGAGATGCGCGAGATCTCCTCGATCATGACGGCGACGGTCAGCGAACCGCCGCCGGCCCCGCCGAACTCCTCCGGGTAGCCGACCGCCATCAGGTCGCTCTCGACGAAGACCTTGTGGACGTCCCACGGGAACTCGTCCTCATCGTCGATCTCCGCGGCGCGCGCGAGCCCGATGCGCTCCTCCGCGATCTGCCGAACGACCGCGCGGAACTCCTCCAGCTCCTCGGGCAGCTCGAACGGGTGTCGCTCACGGCGCCGACGAGCGAAGGATGAGCGCGTCGCCCTGGCCGCCGCCGCCGCACAGGGTCGCGCCGCCGTACTCGACGCCGCGCCGGCGCATCTCGTAGGCGAGCGTCAGCGCCAAGCGGGCGCCGGTCGCCCCGATCGGGTGGCCGAGCGCCACCGCTCCGCCGTTCACGTTCACGATGGCCTCGTCGGCGCCGAGCATCCGAGCCGCGTTCAGCGACACGGCGGCGAACGCCTCGTTGATCTCCAGCAGGCCGAGGTCGTGCACGTCCTTGCCGGCCTTCTTCAACGCGTGCTGCAGCGCGATGGCCGGCACCGTGTGGAGGTACGCGTACCGCTCCGCCGACATCCCGTGGGACACGATCTCGGCCAGCGGAGTGACCCCCAGCCGGTCGGCGCGCTCCTTCGACATCACCACGACCGCCGCGCCACCGTCGGAGATCTGCGATGCGTTGCCCGCCGTGATCGTGCCGTCCTCCCCGAACGCGGGCCGGAGCGCCGCGAGCGACTCCGAAGTGGTGTCCGGCCGGATGCCCTCATCGCGAGCGACCACCACTGGGGCGCCCTTCCGCTGCGGGACCTCGACCGGAACGACCTCCTCGGCCATGCGGCCGGACTCCCAGGCTTCCTGGGCGCGCGCGTGCGAGCGCGCCGCCCACGCGTCCTGCTCCTCCCGCCCGATCCCCAGGTCGCGGTTCACCTCGTCGCTCGATTCGCCCATGTGCTGCTTCGTGAACGTCGACCACAGGCCGTCGTGGACCATCGAGTCGACCATCTCGGTGTCGCCCATCCGGGCGCCGGTGCGCGCCTTCGGGAGCAGGTAGGGCGCCAGCGACATCGACTCCATGCCGCCCGCGACCACCACGTCGAGCTCGCCGGCGCGGATCAGCTGGTCGGCCAGCGCGATCGCGTTCAGGCCGGAGAGGCACACCTTGTTGATGGTGATCGCCGGGACTTCCTTGGGGATGCCGGCCTCGATCGCGGCCTGCCGGGCCGTGATCTGCCCCGCGCCCGGCCTGGATGACGTGGCCCATGATCACGTAGCCGACGTCGGCCGGGTCGACTCCGCTCCGCGTGAGCGCCTCGCGGATCGCCCTGGCCCCCAGCGACACCGCGGGCAGCGACGACAGGCCGCCGCCGAACTTGCCGATGGGGGTGCGCGCTCCGTCGACGATCACCGATGAGGTCATGCCGGGCTCCTCGTCGGAGGGTTCCCGTCCATTCTAGGGGCGCACGCGGGATGCGTCGCGGCCGGTGATCGACCCGGCGGCGCTCAGCCCTCGATCGGCGGCGTCGTCTTGACCGGCTCGGAGTCCGGCAGGACCACGACCTCCCGGCGCCGCGCGACGGCGTCGTTGATCACGGCCAGGATCTCGTCCCCGATCAGCTCGTCGCGGTCGACCAGCGCGTCGCGGAGCGCCTCGATGATGTCGC
The DNA here is from genome assembly GCA_963770955.1 of uncultured Actinomycetota bacterium. Lineage (GTDB taxonomy): Bacteria > Actinomycetota > UBA4738 > UBA4738 > UBA4738 > DASPTB01. The sequence continues at coordinate 339,584 of CAVYRK010000002.1, read as the reverse complement.
GGTTCGCCCCGATGACCTCCAGCGCGCGCTCCTTCTGCGCGGTCAGGATCGCCTCCGCCTCGCGCTTCGCGTCGGCGTCGGACATGACCTTGCCCACCAGGTTCGTCGCGTTGATCGGCCCGTCGCTGACGGCGTGGAACGACATCAGCGAACGTCCCATGCCCAGCGACCCGACCATCGTCGCCGCGAGCTGCGTCGCGCTGGCCAGGTCGCCGCTGGGCCCGGTCCCGCTCTCGCCGAAGTAGATCTCCTCGGCCGCCATGCCTCCCAGCGAGATGGCGATGGACGCTTCCATCTCCGAGCGCGACCGCGTGAACCGTTCCTCGATGTCGCTGCGCGCCAGCAGCCCCAGCGACTGCTGCCGCTTGATGATCGTCAGGACCTCCAGCCGCTGGTCCTCGCCGAGCAGGTGCGCGACCGTCGCGTGGCCCGCCTCGTGCGTGGCGATCGTCACGCGCTCCTGCGTGGTGTAGGTGACCGGCTGCTTGAGCCCGATCTCGCTGGTGAGCCGCGCGTCGTAGACGTCCGACATCGTCATGGCGTCGTGGCCCTTCGCGCAGCGCGACCACCAGCGCCTCGTCGAAGAGGTGCTCGATCATCGCCGGCGTGTAGCCGAGGATCTCGTGGGTGAGCCGGTCGCGCGCCGCCGGGTCGTCCAGCTCGGCCGCGTGCGCCTTCCGCTTCATGAAGAAGTCGACCAGGTCCCGCCGCGACTTCCGGCTGGGCGGGTCGAAGACCAGACGGCGGTCGAAGCGCCCCGGCCGCAGCAGGGCGGGGTCGAGCGTCGACGCGCGGTTGGTCGCCGCGATGATCAGGACGTTGTGGTAAGGCACGCTGCCGCCGGCCTTCAGGCGCCACTCGCTGGGCAGGTAGCCGTTGGCCCACGTCACGAACCGTCCCCAAAAGCGCTGGCGCCGGCTCGGCGTGTCGAAGGACTGCATCTGCACCAGCAGCTCGTTGACGATGCCCGGGTCCATGCCCATGCCGTTCGGGCCGCCGAACGGGCTCAGCGCCCACGAGCGCCCGCCTGCCGGCGTCATCCCCGCGACGCCGCCGCGGCTCCCCGCGATGGAGTCGATCTCCTCGATGAAGCCGATCGCTCCCCCTTCGTTCTCCGCCGCCTTGCGCAGCTTCTTGAAGAAGCGGCGCAGGCGCACCTGCGTCATGCCGAAGTAGACGTTCTGGAACTGCGACGCGGACGCGAACAGGAAGGGGACGCCGGCCTGCTTCGCCATCGCCTTGGCGAGGTACGTCTTGCCGGTTCCCGGCGGACCCTCGAACAGCACGCCGCGGCGGGGGTTGCCGCCCATGTGCTCGCGGAACGTCTTGTACGCCAGGAAGACGTCGAGTGTGCGCTTCACCTCGTCGACCTGGCTGTCGAGCCCGACCACCTCGTCAAGGCCGACCTCGATCTCCTCGGGCCGGACCAGCCGCACGGGCGACTTCGCCGACAGCAGCGGGAGGATCATCACCATGCTGATCCCGAGCAAGGCGAAGATGCCGAGCAGGGGCACGACCATCAGCGGGTCGAGGTGCGGGAAGCTCGGGAGGGCGCTCAGCCCGCGCGACGTCCGGCTGATCATCCACGCGTCGATCAGCGCCAGGACGAGGATGGCCCGGCCGAGCCGCATGCCGAGCTTGCGGCGACGCACCCGCTCGACGTCGGCGCGGCCCTTCAGGACGTGGCGCGATTGCTCCGGCAACTGGCCGTCGGAAGCGGCTGGGGCGTCGATCGTTGCGGCGGAAGCCTGGTCCTGATGATCCATTGCGATCCTTCCCCTCGTCCCCCGGTGTCCGTTACGTCCGCAATCAGCGGAGTGGAACCGGCGCGACCAATCGTACTCGGGCGCCTTTTCCGGGGTATCAGGCAAAGGGTGTAGGCCAGGGAGCATTGGGCTGATTTCGATCCCGCGACCGGGGAATATGACAAGCGGAAACGGCCCCGGCTATCGTGGCCGGGCCTCCGTTCCCACCCCGCGACGGGCCTCGGAGGCGACCCCTTCCCCCGGGGGGCGGAAGGGCCTCTCTGAGCGCGAGGTGCGATGCCCAGGAAGAAACAGGAGCCCATCGATCAGGACGTTGCCCGCATGATCGGGGGGCTGCTCCGAGGGCTCCGCCGTTCCGCCGGCTACCGGGCGGTCAAGGACGCGGCCGCCAAGCCGGGATGTCCCGCGGCGCAGCAGACCATCTACGCGTACGAGCGCGGCGGCCTGGTGCCGTCGCTGAAGCAGCTGATGGAGCTGGTGGAGTTCTACGCCCTGAAGTCTCCCGAGGCCGGCGACGACGCTCGGTACCGCGGCGTGGCGGCAATGGTCTCGGCGCTCTCCTCGCCCGCGTACCACATCCCCGAGGCCATGGACCTGATCAACCGGCTGCAGCCCGAGCCGTCGTCGGGCCGGCGTCGGCGGCGCGCCCGGGGATGAGCGGGGTACCCGCCGGGATCCATCCCCGCGCCATCGACCACGTGGGCATCGCCGTCGAGGACCTGGAGGCGGCGGTGCGGACGTACACGGACCTCCTGGGAGCCGAGCCGGCCCACCGCGAGCGCGTCGAGTCGCAGGGCGTCGAGGAGGTCCTGTTCCGCAGCGGCGAGTCCTACGTCCAGCTGCTTGGGGCCCTCGGACCGGAGACTCCGGTCGGCCGCTTCCTCTCCAGGCGCGGCCCAGGGGTCCACCACATCGCCTACCGCGTCGACGACGTCGCGGCCGCGCTCGACACGCTTCGGGCCGCCGCCGTGCCGCTCGTCGACGAAGCGCCCCGACCCGGCTCGCGCGGGACGACGATCGCCTTCGTGCATCCGAAGGCGTTCCACGGCGTCCTGGTCGAGCTCGTCCAGGAACCCCGCTGACACTGCCCCACGGCTACGGATCGAGCCGGTAGAACCGAAGGAAGTCGTGCTCGATCGGCAGCACCGAGACCTGTGCGAACCCCGCCTCCGACGCGTAGCGCTCAAGGGTGGAGCGCCGCATGACGGTCCCCGTCTCGGCCGACGGCTGGTCCATCATCCCCGCAGGCAGACAGTCGAGGACGCTGTAGCCGTAGAACAGCCGCTCGGTCTCGTTGGCGGGCGCGTGGAACGCGTCGGCGACCCGCTCGTCGGCAACGATCAGCGTCCCGCCGGGAGCCAGCAGACCGCGGATCGTCGACAGGACCTCGACGGGGTGGACATGTCGTGCAGGGCCTCGACGATCACGGCGAGGTCGTACCGGCCCTCCAGGGACGGGTCGGCGCCGTCGCGGGCCGCGAACGTCACGCGGTCCTCCAGGCCCGCCGCACGGGCGTTCGCCTGGGCCCGCTCGATCGACGGCGCGTCCAGGTCGAACCCGTCCACGCTCGTCTGCGGGATACTCGCGCGCGATGGCGATGGCCGCCCATCCCACGCCGCACGCGATGTCGGCCACGCGGGCGCCGGCCCGGAGCTTCGCGTGGACGTCCGGGACCTTCGGCAGGTACTCGGTCGCGAACGAACCGACCAGCCATGGCCGATTGAAATCGCCCTGTGCCTCGATGGCATCCACCGCCTCGATGAGCACGCCGCCTCCGGTCCGGTACGCGTCGACGAGCTTCGGCAGCACGCCGCCGATCGCCGCGAGCGAGCGACAGGTGGCCGCCATGGCGTACGGGCTCTCGGGGTCGACCAGCGCCTCGGCGTGGGCCGGCGGCAGAGTGAAGCGCCGCGCGGACGCCTCGGCGGACGCGTCGTCGACCTCGATGATGCCGCTCGCGGCCTGCTGCTCCAGCCACTCGCGCGCGTACCGGGCATTGATGCCGGCCCGCTCGGCGAGCTCGCCCGGCGTGAGCGGACCCGCCTCGGCCAGCGCCCGATAGAGGCCCAGCCGGTCGCCCAGGTGGACGGTGAACACGTCCATCGTTGCCACGGCCGACTGGAAGAGCCGTTCGACGAACGCGTCGCGAAGCGCATCGGTGCTGGTCATGGCTATCCCCTCTGTGCGGCGAACCAACCGATCATGGCATCCGGGCCGCCATAATGGTCGGGCCATGCTGCAGGTCCGCGATCTCGCGCTGGAGGCCGGCGGCCGTCTGATCCTGACGGACGCTTCCTTCGAGCTGCGCGCCGGCGACAAGGTCGGGCTGGTCGGGCGAAACGGCGCCGGCAAGACCACCATGCTGAAGGTCCTGGCCGGCCGGCGCACTGCCGGAGGCCGGCACGGTGTTCCGGAACGGCGACCTCGGGTACCTTCCGCAGGATCCGGGGCTCCGCGACATGGACCCGACGCTGACCGCCGTCTCGCACGTCCTGTCGGGACGCGGCCTGGATCAGGCGGCGTTGGAGCTGGAGAAGCTGCGACTGGAGCTGGAGGAGTCGCCGACCGACCGCAACGTCCGGCGCTTCACCCGGGCCGAGGAGCAGTTCCGTCACGACGGCGGCTACTCGGCGGACTCGGAGGCTCGCCGGATCGCGGTGGGGCTGGGCCTGGGCGCCGATCGCATGGATCGTCCGGTGAAGGTGCTGTCGGGCGGCGAGCGCCGGCGCCTCGAGCTGGCCCGCATCCTGTTCGCCGGCAGCGACCTGCTGCTGCTCGACGAGCCGACGAACCACCTCGACGTCGACGCGAAGACGTGGCTGATGAAGTTCCTGGGGACGTATCGTGGCGCGCTGCTCGTCGTCAGCCACGACCTGGTGCTGCTGGACGCGTCGATCACGCGCATCCTGCACCTGGAGGACGCAGGGCTGACCGAGTACCGGGGCACGTACTCGCAGTACCGCGAGGCGCGGCGGCAGGACGAGATCCGCCTGGCGAAGCTGTCCGAGCGCCAGCAGCAGGAGATCAAGCGGCTGTCGGACCTGGCCGACTCGATGCGGCACTCGACGGCGAAGCGCGCCCGCAAGGCCAAGACGCTCGACACGCGCGTGTCGAAGCTGAAGGCGCACGCCGTCACCGGGCCGAAGAAGCGCAAGGCGGTGAAGTTCCGGTTCCCGCCGCCGCCGCACTGCGGCAAGCAGGTGATGGTGGTGGACGCCTTGACCAAGGGATACGGCGGGCCGCCGGTCTTCACCGACGTGTCGTTCGATCTGGTGCGTGGCGAGCGGCTCCTGATTCTCGGGCTGAACGGCGCGGGAAAGACCTCGCTGCTACGCATCCTGGCCGAGGAGTCGGAGCCCGACCAGGGTTCGTTCCGGCTCGGAAGCGGCGTCTCGCCCGGCTACTACGCGCAGGAGCACGAAGGCATTCGCTCATCGGTCCCCGTGATCCAGCACATGCGCGAGATGTCCTCGGTTCCGGACGAGGACCTCCGGCGGCTGATCGGCATGTTCGGCCTGACCGGCGAGCGCGCGTTCCAGGACGCCGGGACGCTGTCCGGCGGCGAGAAGACGAAGCTGGCACTCGCCCAGCTGGTCGCCGGGCGCCACAACCTCCTCTACCTGGACGAGCCGACGAACAACCTGGACCCGCCGTCGCGCGAGGCGATCGCGAAGGCGCTGGGCGACTGGCCCGGCACGATGGTGATCGTGAGCCACGACGAGGAGTTCGTGAAGGCGCTCGACCCCGACCGCGTCCTGTTCATGCCGGAGGGGTCGCTCGACTACTGGGACGAGGAGCTGCTCGAGCTGGTCTCGCTGGCGTAGGCCTCATCTGGTTTGGACGAATCCTCGCGATGGGTACCAGAGAAATACCAACCCATAGGATCGTCCTCTATGACAGCCATTCCGGATGTGACTCTGAACAACGGTGTCGAGATGCCACTCCTCGGTTTCGGCACCTTTCAGGTGACGGATCTCGCGGAGGCGGAGCGCAGCGTCCGGGACGCGATTGCGACCGGATACCGCTCGATCGATACGGCAGCGTCGTACGGCAACGAAGAGGCGGTAGGAAGGGCGATCGCCGGCAGCGACGTGCCCCGGGACCAGCTGTTCATCACCACCAAGCTCTGGATCGCCGACACCGGGTTCGAAAAGACGAAGCGAGCGTTCGACCGATCCATGGCTCGTCTGGGACTCGAGTACCTCGACCTCTACCTCATTCATCAGCCCTACGGCGACGTCTACGGGTCATGGCGAGCGATGCAGGACCTGTACAAGGAGGGCCGGATCCGAGCGATCGGACTGAGCAACTTCTATCCCGACCGGGTGATGGACTTCCTCATCCACCACGAAGTTCCGCCGGCCGTCGTCCAGGTGGAAACGCACCCCTTCCACCAGCAGTTCGAAACGCAGGCCTTCCTGGCCGAGAATCAGGTCCAGATCGAGTCGTGGGGCCCGTTCGCTGAGGGTCGCAATGACATCTTCCACAACGACGTCCTGCAGTCCATCGGGTCGGCTCACGGCAAGACCATCGCCCAAGTGATCGTTCGCTGGCTGACACAGCGCGGTGTCATCGCGATACCAAAGTCGGTCCGGAAGGAGCGGATGGCGGAGAACCTCGAGGTCTTCGACTTCGACCTCACCGATGCCCAGATGGACCAGATCCGCGGCCTGGACACGCACACCAGCAGCTTCTTCGACCACCGTGATCCTGCCATGGTCAAGCAGTTGAGCGAGGCCTCACGCCCGACCTGACACTCGCGGCTTCACGGGTCGAGACGGCCCTGCTGCCACTCATCTCGCGTGATGCGATAGAGGACGTGCGGCATGTCCGCCCAGACGATGTCGCGTTCGAAGGTCATCCCCATTTTCTCCATCACATGGCGTGAGCGGACGTTGCCGGGCATCGTGAACGACACGATGCTCTGGAGGCCCAGGCGATCGAACCCCACCTCGACGGCGACGCGCGACATCTCAGTCGCCAGTCCTCGATCCCACCACTCCGGCCGGAGCCCGTAGCCGAGCTCGACCTCCTCCACGCCGTCGATCGTCACCGACCGGAGCCCCCCGCGCCCGACGAACGCGCCCGTGTCCCGGTCGCGGATCGTCCACAGGCTGAACCCGAGGCGGTCCCAGTCGTCGATCTGCTTCGCGGTGAACGTGCGCACGTGGTCGGGGTCGGACCGATGTCCGAACACCTCCACGAACCGGTCGTCCTGGTGCATCGCGACCATGTCCTCGACGTCCTCCGGCCGGATGCGCTCCAGCGACAGGCGCTCGGTCTGGATGGAGTCGATCTTGGTCGCGCGGGTCACGCGACCAACCCTACGCGCCCGCCTCCTGGAGGCCCGACATCGTCGCGAGCGCGTTGAAGACCGCAGCGAAGTCCTTGTCCGCCAACCCCAATGCCCGGGCTGCGGTCAGCATCTCGTTCGTGATCGCGGTGGTCGGCAGCGGCACGTCGAGCCGGCGGCCCATCTCCAGCGCCACCAGGAGGTCCTTCTGCATCATGTTGACGTTGAACCACGCCTCGGCGGGCTGCTCGAGGACGAACGGGCCCCGGTACCGGATCATCGGCGATGCGATCACGCTCTTCAGCAGCACGTCCACGGCCGTCTTCCGCGAGATGCCGCTCTTCTCCGCCAGCAGGACGCCCTCGCTGAACGCGAGCATCTGCACGGCCAGGCTGAGGTTGGTGGCGATCTTCATCGCGACCGCCTGCCCGTGTCCCCCGACGTAGGTGACGGTGGGCCCGATGCTCTGGAGGAGCGGCTCCACCTCCCGGAAGGTGGCCTCGTCGCCGCCCACCATCACCGAGAGCTTCCCGTCCTCGAGCGTCTTGACGCTCCCCGACACCGGCGCGTCGAGCATCCGGGCGCCGGTCCCCTCCACGCGCTCCGCCAGGTCGCGGCTGACGACCGGACTGACGGAGCTCATGTCGATGTGAATCTTCCCGGGGCCCAGACCGGCCAGCAGGCCGTCGGGGCCGTCCGTGATGGCCGAGAGCGCGGCGCCGTCCGTCACCATGCTGAAGACGATGTCGCTCTGCTCGGCGACCTCGCGGGGCGAGTCCGCGAATCGCATGCCGCTGTCGCCCAGCCACTCGGCCTTCGCGCGCGTCCGGTTGTAGCCCACGACGTCGTGGCCCGCGTCCAGCAGGCGCTTCGCGATGCGTCCTCCCATGACCCCCAGGCCCACGAAACCGAGCTCGGCCACGTCGTCCCTCCTCTCCTCAGCCGCCCGCCGCGGTCGCGCCGGCCGTTCCCAGGTACAGGCGCGCGACCTCGGGGTCGTGCAACAGATCGCCCCCGCTTCCCTCCAGGCGAACGACGCCGCCCTCCATCACGGCCCCGTGGTGGGCGATGGCCAGGCCCGACCGCGCGTTCTGCTCGACCAGCAGGATCGTGCGGCCCGCCTCGTTCAGCTCTCGAATGGTCTCGAACACCGCGTGCCGCGCTCTCGGCTCGAGCCCGGTCGACGGCTCGTCCATCAGCAGCATCTCGGGATGGAGCATCAGCGCTCTGCGCGATCTCCACGATCTTCTGCTCGCCGCCCGACAGCGATCCGGCGTGCGCGTGACGGCGAGCCGCGACCAGGGGGAACCGCTCGGCCACCTCCTCGTGCCCGCTGCACCAGCAGCGCCCGGTCGCGAACGATGAACCCGCCCATCAGCAGGTTGTCCCAGACCGACATCGCCGGGAAGAGACTCCGTTCCTGCGGCACGTGCACGACGCCCAGCGCCAGGATCGCCTGCGGCGAGAGCCCCCCGATGGGCCTGTCCCGCAGCGTGATCGACCCGCGCGTCGGACGGCAGCAGCCCGCTCACCGTCTTCAGCACGGTGGACTTCCCGGCGCCGTTGGGCCCGATCAGGCACGTGATGCTTCCCTCCGCCACGTGCAGGTCGACGCCGCGGAGGATCTCGGTGCGCCCGTATCCGGCGGCCACCCCCCGGATCGTCAGCAGCGGCTGCGTCATCGGCGGATCAGCCCCCCAGGTACGCGTCGAGGACCGCGGGGTCGCGCTGGACGTCCTGCGGTCCGCCCTCCGCCAGCTTGGCCCCGTGGTCCATGACCACCACGGGATCGCAGAGGCGCATGACCAGGTTCATGTCGTGCTCGACGATCAGGAACGTGATGCCGCGGCCGTGGAGCGTCGCGGATGTGGCGCTCCAGCCGCTCGATCATCACCGGGTTGATGCCCGCGGTCGGCTCGTCGAGCAGGACGAGCTTCGGGTCGCTCATCAGCGTCGTCGCGAACTCCAGCAGCTTCTGCTGGCCGTACGAGAGCTCCCCCGCGGGGTTCTCGCGAAGATCGGCGAGGCCGAAGTCGTCCAGGATCTGCTCGCGCGCGAGCCCGGTCGGCGCTGCCGACGTCGCGGCGGCCGAACGACGCCGGCCGGACGCGGAGCCGCCAGCGTCAGGTTCTCGACGAGCGTCAGGCGCCGGAAGATGCGCGGCTGCTGGAACGTCCTGGTCAGCCCCCGCCTGCTGAGACGGGCGGGGTGGGGACGGCCGGACCATCCCGTCGAAGCCGACCGAGCCGGCGTCGGCGGCGCAGGTACCCGGTCACCAGGTTGAACAGCGTGGTCTTGCCCGGACCCGTTCGGGCCGATGAGCGCCGTGATCGTGCCACGCGGCACGTCGAACGAGCAGCCGTCCACCGCCGTCACGCCGCCGAAGCGCTTGGTCAGGCCGCGGACCTCCAGCAGCGCGGTCACGTGCGACGGGCTCCCGACGGGCGCCGCGGCAGGCACGCGCTCCGGCGGCCCGGCCGCGCCGCCGCTCCGCCGGCGTCGCCGGAACTCCTGGATCGACGGAAGGATGCCCTGCGGCAGCAGGATGATGATGACCAGGAACACGGCCGCGTACGCGATCAGGTACACCTGGCTGGTGCCGTACTCGTACGCCAGCCACTGCTGCGCGGGAACCAGGATGAACGCGCCGAGCGCCGGTCCCCACACCGTGCCCGATCCGCCCAGGAAGACGGCGAGGATCGGTGCCGATCGTGACCAGCGGGTCGACGGCGAACTGCGGGTAGATGAACCCGAGGTAGTACGCCCACACGCCGCCGACCATGGCCGTCAGGCCGACGCTGATCCCGAACGCCGTCACCTTCGCCACGCTGACGTGCGCGCCGAGGCCCAGCGCCTTGTCCTCGTCGTCCCGGATCGCGAGCAGCACCAGGCCCAGCTTGTCCCGGCCGACGTGCCAGGAGACGAGCGTCGCGAGCGCGAAGATGCCGAGCACGCAGAGGTAGTAGGGCCGTTCGTACGGGAAGAAGCTCGGCGACGGGACCGAGAGCCCCTGCGAGCCGTTCGTGAGCCAGCGGAGGTTGAACGCCAGCGTCTGCACGACGAACAGCAGCGTCAGCGTCACGATCGCGAACGTCAGGGCGCGCGTGCGCATCGCCACCCACGCGATGGGGACGCTCGCCAGCGCCACCCCCAGCCCGATGGCCGGGAGCACCAGGAACGGCAGGTACCCCGACGACCCGATGTCGATGTGGGAGAAGAGGATCGCCTCGGCGTACGCCCCGATCCCGAAGAACGCCGCGTGGCCGAGCGACACGTAGCCCGAGTAGCCGCCCAACACGTTCCACGCCTGCGCGAGGCGCCGCGTACATCAGGACGAAGAACGCCATGTTGACGAGCCACGGCTGCGGGAACAGGAACGGGAACGCGAGCAGCGCGCCGAAGATCACCGCGGCGCGGGCGAGGCCGAGCGTGCGAGGTCCGGCTCACAACGCGCCCCGCTCGCGGACGCCGAAGAGCCCCTGCGGACGGAACAGCAGGATGGCGATCAGCACGACGAAGAACACGAACGGCGCCCAGATCGGCGCGATCGTCACGGCCACGACGGACTCGGTGACGCCCAGGAGCATCGCCGCCACGACGGCGCCGGTCAGGCTGCCGAGGCCGCCCAGGACCACGATCGACAGGAGCCGCGAGATCAGGTCGTAGTGGCTTCCCGGATTGAAGGGGTACACGACCCCGTAGCACCGCGCCGGCGGCCGCCGCCGTCGAGATGCCCAGCCCGAAGCCCAGGCCGGCAACCGTGTCGGCGTTGACGCCCAGGAGCTTGGCCGACGTCGGGTTCTGCACGATGGCGCGGACCGACCGGCCGAACCGCGTGCGCTGCAGCAGCACGTACAGGCCGGCGAGGATCACGACGGACAGGACGAACGCGAGCACGCGCACGACCGGCACGTGGTAGCCGGCCAGGGTCCACGATTTCTGCGCGTAGCTCGGGATCGTGGAACGGAAGTTCGTCGTGTACGCCATCGAGAGCACGCCCTCGATCGCGAGCGCCGTCGCCCACGTGACCAGCAGCGACATCTCCTCGGCGCTTCCCGGCCGCAGCGACCGGATGAACACCCGGTGGATGCCGCACGCCCAGCGCGAACATCACCGGGCCGATCAACAGGATCGAGAGGAACGGATCGATCCCGAGGCGCGTGAACAGCGAGTAGCTGAGGTAGGCACCGAGGATCACCATCGCGCCCTGGGCGACGTTGATGACGCGCATGATGCCGAACACCAGCGTGACCCCGCTCGCCATCAAGCGCGTACACGCCGCCGACCAGGATCCCGAAGATGACGGCTTGGACGACGAGGTGCATCAGTTCCCCGAGGAATGCAGGATCGGATTCGTCCGGCGCGCGGCCCGGCCTAGCCGCCCCACGGCGGCTTCGGGATCACCGGGTCGTGCTGGGCGACGGCCGCCGGGTAGACCGGGACCAGCTGGCCGTCGATCCACTCGAGCAACAGATCCTGGCCCTGGGGCTCCCCGACGCGTTCCACGAGAGATCACCTTCCACGCTCGACCACGTTCCCTGGTGCAGCGCCTGGATGATCTTCTGATTGTCCAACGAGTTGAGCTTGTTGACGGCCGCGGCGAGGGTCTGCCCCGTCGCGTAGGCCTCGGCCGAGGTCGAGTCGATGGGCTCCGACCCGTACTTCGCGTGGTAGGCGGAGACGAAGGCGCTGTTGCCCGCGAGGAGTTCTCGCTCGCGTACCAGTCGCCCGCGCTGAAGATGCCGTTGACGTTGTTCGGGCCGACGGCCGGCGGGAAGTTCACCGGGTCGTTCGCGCCGTTCGAGAGGAACAGGAACTTCGGGCTGAAGTTCTGCTCGACCATCGCCTTCACGAGCCCGTACGCGTCCTCGGTCTGCGTGCCGCCGACGACGATGTCGGGGTTGGCGTTCGCCATCTTGGACACGATCGACGTGAAGTCCGACGTCTCCGCCGGGTAGACCTGCTTGTACACCGTCTTGATGCCGGCGGCCTCGAACTTCTGCCGGACCTCCTCCGCGATCGGCGCGGCGAACGGGTCGTCGAGCTCCGGGTACGCGGCCGTCTTCGGCTGCTGGTCCGCGGGAAGGGAGAGGATGTAGCTGGCGAACACGTCGGCGCTGTTCACGACCGGAGCGGGCTGCACGAAGAAGACGTTGTGCAGCTTCTCGTCGAAGATGGCGGGCCCGCCGCCCGCCGGCTCGATGAACGCGTACCCGTAGCGGTTGGCCACCTTCGCGGCCGGGGCGCTGAGCAGCGTGGAGAACGGGCCGAAGACGAAGTTCGCCTTGTCCTTGGTGATCAGGTTCTGGTAGTTCGTGACGACCTGATCGGGACTGCTGGCGTCGTCCACGATCTTCAGCTGCACCTGCCGGCCCATCAGGCCGCCGCTCTTGTTGATCGTGTCCGCCCAGAGCTCGTACCCCTTCTTGGCGGCGGCGCTCGGATCCGAGAAGTCGCCGCTCGACGACAGCGATATCCCGATCACGATCGGCTTCTTCGATTCGTTCTGCGATGAGTTGTTGCTGCTGCATCCCGTGAGGATCAGCGCGAACGCACCGATCGCGGCGACCGCCCCACGCACCCGCCATGCCGACATGGCAGCCCTTCCTTCCTCGGGCCGTGGCCCGTGCCCTGTCCCCCGTGGCTGCAAACCTTTGCAGGCCGGAATGCTAGGTCGGGCCTTCCCGCAAAGTCAACCGCCCCCGCGGACCCGCGGCGGGGCCGTGGACCCGCGGACGATCAGTTCCGGCGCGATGAGGACGGTCTCCGCCTTCTGGTTCGGGTCGTCGATTCGGGAGCGCAGGAGCTGAGCGGCTCGGCGCCCGATCTCGTATTCGGGGATGCGCACGGTTGTCAGTGGTGGAGTGAATTTGTCGGCGAAGGGCATGTCGTTGAACCCGATCACCGAGATGTCCCGCGGGCAGCGCAGTCCCTGTTCGTGGGCCGCCTCGATCATCCCGAGCGCGATCAGGTCGTTCGCGGCGACGACCGCGGTCGGAGCCTGCCCCCTCGCGAGCAGGGCCCGCGCGGCCTCGAGGCCGGCGGGCTCGTCGAACGCCTTCGCGCGGGCGATCGGCCCGCGCGAGACCCCCAGCAGGGCCGCTGCGGCCGCGAACCCGGCGGAGCGGCGAGCTCCCGTGGAGGTGTTGGAGGGGCCCCCGAGGTGAGCGATGGACTGATGCCCCAGGTCAGCGAGGTGCTCCACCGCCAGTGTCATCCCCGCCTGGTCGTCGGGGATGACGGCGGACACGCCACCCCGGTCGATCGTGCGGTTCACGAGCACGAAGGGCGTGGAGCCCTCGCGAAGCTCCTCGACCAGAGGGTCGCGCCGCCGGGCCATCGCGAGCAGGAGACCGTCCACCTGCAGCTCGAGCATGCCCGTCAGCGAGCGGCGCTCCTTCTCCGCGTCGTTGTCGGTGTTGCCGAGGACCAGCCGATACTCGGTCTCGGCGAACCCGTCCTCCACCCCGCGGACGATCGGCGGGAAGAAGGGATTGGTGATGTCGGGAATGAGCATTCCGATGGCAAAGGAACGGCTCATCTTGAGTCCCCTGGCCATGCGGTTGACCCGGTAGCCCAGGTCGGCCGCAGCCGTGCGGACGCGCGCGACCGTCTCGGGCCGGACCATGGTCGCCCGTCGGTCGTCGAGCGCCCGCGACGCGGTCGCCACGTGGACGCCGGCTGCTTCCGCGACGTCCTTCAGGCGCGGCTGCTTCATGGCTGGGAGTGTACCTTGCCCCGTTTGAAGGCCGAAAGTATGCAAGCGATTGCGCGCCCCCGGACGTTGGGGGAGCCGTCGGCCGCCGGTCTTCAGCTCTCGGAGTCGTTCGCGGCCTGGATCGCGCGCCACACCCGCTCGGGCGTCAGCGGGATGTCGATGTGGCGCACCCCGAGATGGGACACCGCGTCGATGACGGCGCTCTGCACGGCCGGTGTCGAGCCGATCGTCCCCGACTCGCCGATCCCCTTGGCCCCCAGGGGGTTCAGGAACGTCGGCGTCTGCGTGTGGATGGTCTCCCACGAGATCAGCTCGGCCGCGCTCGGCATCCCGTAGGACATCAGCGTGCCGGTCAGCGGGTTGCCGAGCTCGTCGTACTCGACGCCCTCGTACAGGGCCTGGGCGGCGCCCTGCGTCAGGCCCCCGTGCACCTGGCCCTCGGCCAGCAGGGGGTTCAGGATGCGGCCGCAGTCGTCCACGGCAACGAACCGCACCAATCGCGCCTCGCCGGTCTCCACGTCCACCTCGGCGACGGCGACGTGCGCGCCGAACGGGAACGACGTTCCGCCGGCGTCGAACACGTCCTGGGCGGACAGCCCCGGCTCGACGCCCTCGGGCAGCGCCGACGCGTCGGCAGCCGTCGTCGCGATCTGGGGCCAGTCGACCGACCGCTCGGGCGCCCCGGCGATGGCGAAGGTGCCTTCCTCCGTCAGCTCGATGTCCGCAGGGCTCGCCTCCAGCAGGTGCGCCGCAACGACGCGCGCCTTCTCGACGACCTCCTCGCCGGCACGGTGGATGGCGCTGCCTCCCAACTGCAGCGAGCGCGACCCCATGGTGCCGTCTCCGCGCGGCAGCAGCGCCGTGTCGGAGTGCAGCACCGTGATGTTCTCGAACGGGATGCGCAGCACCCCGGACGCCAGCTGCGCGAACGCCGTCTCGTGGCCCTGGCCGTGCGGGGACGTGCCGGTGCGGATCGTGGCGGTCCCGTCCTCGTGCACCTCGACGGAGCCGAACTCCTTGCCGAAGCCGGTGACCTCGACGTAGACGCTGACGCCGATGCCCAGCTGCTGCCGGTCGCCGCGTGCCCGGCGCTCGGCCTGCTCGGTGCGCAGCGCCTGGTAGCCGGCACCCTCGAGCGCCGTGTCGAGCGACATCTCGTAGTCGCCGACGTCGTACTTCGCCTCCGTGACGGTCTGGTGCGTCCGGTCGAACTTGGGGATGAGGTTCTTCCGCCGGAGGTCGACGCGGTCCATGCCCAGCTCGTCGGCAAGCAGGTCGACCGCGCGCTCGATCATGGCGGCCGCCTCGGGACGGCCGGCGCCGCGGTACGCGTCGAGCGGCGTCGTGTTCGTCACGACGCAGACGTCCTCGACGTCCGCCCGAGGAATCGCGTAGACGCCGGATGCCATCATGCGCGTCAGCTCGGGAAGGAACGCACCACCCTGCGGGTACGCGCCGACGTCCTGGACGACGCGAAGCTTGAGACCGGTGATCGTCCCGTCGCGCGTGGCGCCGAGCTGCACGTCCTGCACCTGCGCGCGGCCGTGCGTCATGGCGACCATGTTCTCCGAGCGCGTCTCGATGTAGCGCACGGGACGGCCGAGCCGAACGGCCAGCGCGGAGACCACGAACTGCTCGGGGTACGTACCGACCTTCGCGCCGAAGCCGCCGCCCACCGCCGGCGCGATCACGCGGACCTTGTCCTTCTCCAGACCGAGCCGGCCGACCAGGTCGCGCTTCACCCAGAAGGGCGCCTGACACGGGACCCAGGCGGTCAGCCCGCCGGTCTCCGGATCCGGAACCGCGAGGATGCCGTTCGGCTCCATCGGCACCGGCGCCACTCGCTGGTTGACGATGCGCGCCGTCACGACGACCTCGGCACCCTCCAGGACGCCCTCGTCGCGGGGATAGTCGTGACTGACTGCCACGTTCGATTCAGCATCAGGGAACAACAGCGGCGCGCCGTCCTGCAGCGCGGCCAGGGGGTCCACCACGACCGGCAGCGGGTCGTAGTCGACCAGCACCGTCTCGGCGGCATCCACCGCCTGCGCCCTGGTCTCCGCCAGGACCACGGCGATGGGCTCGCCGACGAAGCGGACCGTGCCGGTCGCCAGGATCGGGCGGGCGAAGGCCTCGCCGGCTCCGCCCTCCGGCTCGTTCGGGGCCAGGTCGAGGTCCGCTGCGGCGAAGACGCCGGCGACGCCCGGCATGCCGGCCGCCTCGGAGGAGTCGATTCCCGTGATGCGGGCGTGGGCCATGGTCGAGCGCACGAACACGGCGTGGAGCGCTTGGTCCGCGGGCAGGTCCTCCGTGTACTGCGCCTGCCCGGTCAGAAACCGCGGGTCCTCCACGCGACGGACCGGGTGCCCCAGGATCGAGCCACCGCGCATCTCCCCCGGCGTGAAGTCCCGCCGTGGGCCCTTGCGCTCGTTCTCCAGCTCGACCTCGTGGGCCAGCTCGCCCTCGCTCACGCCCGCGAGTTTATCCGGGAAGGTCGGGAAGGCCAGCCTGGGGAGCGTTGATCAGGACGGCCACGTTTCCCTCGGGCAGCTTCCCGTCGCCCATGAGCTGATGGACGTGCCCCGACTCCTCATAGGCGTAGGTGTGGCCGAGTGTGGTCTGGATCGCGCCCTCCCTGACGAGGTCGTTGAACGACGCCGCCTGCTCGTCGTTGAACAGGTGCGACCCCTGGTAGCGCTTCTGCATGTACCAGAGGTAGCGGACGTCCACCATGGTGTCGTAGCCGCTCGTGCCCGCGCAGATCACGACCATGCCGCCGCGGTCGCAGACGAAGATCGAGGTCGGGATCGTGTCCTCACCGGGGTGGTCGAACACGATCTTCGGGCTGGTGCGCTCGCCCAGCACGTCCCAGATCGCCTTCCCGAACGCCTTCGCGCCGTCGAACCATGCCTTCCAGTCGGGGGAGTCCCACTTCGGCGGCACGCCCCAGTGCGAGAAGTCCGTGCGGTTGACGTACCCGACGGCGCCGAGCGATTTCGCGTACTCGCCCTTCTCCGGCGAGGACACGACGGCGACCGCCCGGCCGCCGGCGTGCGTCACGAGCTGCACGGCGAGCGAGCCGAGTCCGCCGGAACCGCCCCACACCAGGACGACGTCGCCGTCGCGGACGGTGTTGGGCGGCCAGCCGAACAGCATCCGGTAGGCCGTGGCGCCGGTGAGCGTGGGCGCGGCCGCTTCTTCCCAGGTCAGGTTCCCGGCCTTGGGCAGGCACTGGTGCGCCTGGACCTTGCAGAACTGCGCGAACGAACCCCAGCACGTGTCGTAGCCCCAGACGCGGAACGAAGCGGACAGCCCCGGGTCGCGGCCGGCGACCACGTCCGGGTCATCGTGGTCCCACTGCCCGGCGTGCACGACGACGCGGTCGCCCACCTTCACGTTCGTAACCTCGGAGCCGACGGCGTACACGACGCCGCTCGCGTCCGAGCCCACGATGTGGAAGTCGGTCGGCTCGCCCCAGCGCGCCTGCGTCTTGGTCACGTCGACGGGGATGCCGCGCGCAGCCCACACGTTGTTGAAGTTCACGCCAGCGGCCATAACCATGACGAGAGCGTCGTGCGGCCCCAGCTCGGGGACGTCGATCACCTCGTCCTGGATGGACGTCACGGGGTCGCCGTAACGATCGGGGCGCGTCAGCTGGGCGTGCATCCGCGCCGGCACCTCGCCGACGGGCGGGATCTCGCCGATCTCGTACAGGTCCTTGGTCATCTACGTCGCCTTTCGTCGTCCGGCGGGGCCTTCCTGTGTGCGCCGACCCTTCGGGGAGGGCGCCGACCGGCCGCGACCGGCCGCGGCCGGGCGGTCAAACCAAGTGGGTTTCCACGTTCCCCGCCCCCCTCCGCGCGACCTAGCGTGCCTTCGAAGGCGGCCGCCGGCCGCGTGAGGAGGGGGTGGTCATGAGACGCCGCGCAGCGCGTCGCATCGGCATCGTGCTGTCCGTGTCCCTGGTGCTCGGGGTGGTCGCGGTGACGCCGGCCCTGGCCACGACGCCCGACGAGTCACGGGGTTCACGCCGTCCAGGGCGAGAGTTCGGCGACCTGGTCACGATCAAGGGCACCTCGTTCAGTGGCGCGACGTCGGTGACCTTCAACGGAACGCCCGACCCCACCTTCGCGGTGGTCACTCCGAAGAAGATCACCGCCACTGTGCCCTCGGAGCGACCACGGGGCCGATCGCCGTCACCTCGCCCGGGGGAACGGCGACGAGCGCCACGACGTTCACCGTCCTCCCCGACCCAACCCTCGTGACGGACCCGATCTACGGGCCGCCCGAGCTCGAAGGTGTACGTCGAGGGCACCGGGTTCGGCGCCCGCGAGGCAGTCGACGTCTACTTCGACGCGACCGACGAGGCGCTCGGGACCACCACCGCCGGCGGCTCGTTCTCTGGTACGTGAGCGTGCCGTCGTCCGCGGCGCCGAACGCTCACTGGATCACCGCCGTGGGTCGCGGGTCCTGGCCTCGCCGCACAAGCCTCCTTCTTCGTGCTGACCGACTGGCCGCAGTTCGGGAACGGGCCGAAGCGCGCGGGGGTCAACCCGACCGAGAACGTCCTGAATCCCGGCAACGCGTCGGGGGCTCGATCTCGACTGGTCGGCCGGTATCGGCACCTTCCTGTCCTCCCCGGCGGTCGTGGAGGGCGTGACGTTCGTGTGTGCCGAGAACGGCGTGTACGCCGTCTATCGGGGGAGCACCCTCTGGCACTTCACCGTCTTCCGCCCGCTGTCCTCTCCCGCGATCTCCAACGGGGTGCTCTACATTGGAGCGAACGACGACAACGTCTACGCGCTCGACGCCTGGACCGGCGCGGTCCTCTGGTCGTTTCCGACTGGCGACATCGTCGCTTCCTCGCCGACGGTCGTCGGGGGTGTCGTCTACGTCGGGTCGTTCGACGGGAACGTCTACGCGCTCGACGCTTCAACGGGCTCCCTGCTCTGGTCCTATGCCACGTTGAGCTCGGTGCAGTCGTCCCCCGCCGTGGTGAACGGCGTCGTCTACGTGGGATCCTGGATGCGAAGGTCTATGCCCTGAGAGCGTCGAACGGGGCCCTCCTCTGGTCGTACCAGACCGGAAGCCTCGTGTCCTCCTCGCCGGCGGTGGTGAACGGGCGCGTGTACGTGGGGTCGTACGACGGCAAGCTCTACGCGCTCGATGCCTCGACCAGGAGACGTCCTCTGGTCCTACCCCACGGGAAGCACCATCAGTTCCTCCCCCGCGGTGGCGAATGGTGTGGTGTACGTGGGATCCCGTGACGGCAGCCTGTACGCGCTGAACGCGGCCACGGGAGCGCTCGACTGGTCCTTCGCGACCGGGGGGTTCGTCAACTCCTCTCCGACGGTGGCGAACGGGGTTGTGTATGTCGGATCCCGGAACGGCAGCGTGTACGCACTCGATCGGTCCACCGGCGACGCGCTCTGGTCGTACGTCACCGGATGGGAGGTCGAGTCGTCGCCCGTCGTGGCGAACGGGGACGTCTACGTGGCATCTCAGGATGGATATCTCTACGCGTTCGGACTGCCCGGGGGCGCTCGTCACGGGCCTCGCGGCCCGATCCGTCCGCGCTGCGTCCGGACTTCACGCTCAGACCGTCGCGCTGACGGCGGGAGAAGGTGTCCCGCCGGGGACACCACGCGCACCGGGGGCCGGGGGCCAGCGATGGCTCCCGGCCTCCGCGGTTCCAGCGCGGTCGAGGCGAACGGGGAGGCCGGCCGCCGCCCAAACGGCCGATGAAGCCTGAGGCCGCACTCGCTACGATGGAAACGAAGGGCTTGGCGATCTTGGTGGGGGCCGGAGATCGTGACGCACATTCCCGGCGACATCTCTGATCTGGGGGAATCTTCCGTTCCCCGGATCGGCTCGTGGTCGAGGACCGGGCCGGGCGGGAGCGCGGCCGGATCGTCGGCCGTGAGGCCGAGGTCGCGGCGCTGGCGGACTTTCTCGCGGCGGGGCGGCGCGTGCCCGTGGCGATTGTGCTTGGACGGTGAGGCAGGGATCGGGAAGACCACGCTGTTCGACGCGACGGTCGCGTCGGCCCGCGAGCAGGGCTTCGCCGTCTTCTCCTGCCGTCCGGCTGCGAGCGAGACGGCATTCTCGTTCGCGGCGCTCGCTGATCTCGTGCGGCCGGCGCTGCCGGAGGGGCTCGACCGATTGCCGCTTGCCACAGCGTCGGGCGCTTGTCGGCGGCCCTGCTGCTGGAAGAGGTCGCGGGGGCCCCGCCGGACGAGCGGGCGATCGCGTTCGCTCTGTTTCGGCTGCTCGGTGAGGATGCCGGCGGGCCGTTGCTGGTCGCCGTCGATGACGTGCAGTGGCTCGACGCGCCGTCGGCGTCCGTGCTGGCGTTCGCGCTTCGCCGGCTTGCGGCCGGCGCCGGCACGCGATGCTCGTCGCACGCCGCAGCAGCAGCTGGGAGGCGGCTCCGCTGGGGCTCGACCGTGCGTTTCCGAGTGAACAGCTGCGGCGATTGCGGATCGGGCCGCTGAGTGTCGGCGCAATTCATCGTCTGCTGCGGGAGCGCCTCGGCGTCTCGTTTTCCCGGCCGGTGCTGGTCCGGCTGTACGACACGTCGGGCGGGAATCCGTTCTACGCGCTCGAGCTCGGGCGCGCGCTCGAGCAGTCGGGTGGGCACTCGGGCGCGGGTGAGCGGCTGAGCGATTCCCACGTCGCTCACCGAGTCTTGTCTCGGCGCGCCTCGCCGGGCTGTCTGAGGAGGTTCGCGACGTCCTCGAGCCGGTTGCGCTGCTCAGCGGCCGACGGTCCGATCGTCGGGCGGTGGTAGTCGACAGCGGCAAGACGGTGCGCCAGCGGCTTCGCAGGGCTGAGG
The DNA here is from genome assembly GCA_963770955.1 of uncultured Actinomycetota bacterium. GTDB lineage: Bacteria > Actinomycetota > UBA4738 > UBA4738 > UBA4738 > DASPTB01. Next base: position 318,972 of record CAVYRK010000002.1, on the reverse strand, counting down.
ATGCGGCGATCCTGAGTTCGGGACGACGAGCGTGTTCGCTTCAGCCATCCCCTGCTGGCCGCGCAGGTCGAGGCGGAGCTCGACCCACGCCGGCGGCGATCGCTCCATCGTCGGCTGGCGGAGCTGGTCGGCGACCCTGAGCAGCGCGCGCGGCACCTCGCGCTGGCGCGCGGACGAGCCCTCGACCGTGGTCGCCGACGGGCTGGAGGCCGCCTTCGGCCGCGGCGTCGCGTGGCGCGTCGGGCACGGCGGCGGAGCTGGCCGAGCTCGCGGTCTCGCTCACACCGGCCGACGCCGGCGGCGACGTCCGGCGTCGCCGGCGGCTGCTCGCGGCCGACCATCACCACGCGAGCGGCGACGTGGAGCGGTCGCGTGCGCTCCTCGAGCCGCTACTCGAGCAGCTCCCACCCGGTGCCGACGCGCGGAGGTGTTGCGGCGGCTCGGCGAGCGGTCGTCGGACGACATGGAGAGGTCGGAGCGACTCCTCGAGCAGGCGTTCGTCGAGGCCGCAGGCCGATCCTCGGTTGCGGGCCGAGATCGTCATTCCCCGGAGTCCTCACGGCGTTTCTCCGCCACGGACCCGCGGCGGCAGTGACGCTGGCGCGGGACTCGGCTCAGGTCGTGGAGGAGAGCGGCGACCGCGTCCTGCTCGCCGACGTTCCTGGCGCGAGCTCAGCTTCGCGGAGCTCTACGCCGAGGGTGTGACGCCGGGGCTCCTCGAGCGTGCGCTCGAGCTCGAGGCAGCAGTTCGGGACCCCTTCCGACCACAGCCACGGGCCGACCTTCGTCGAGGGGCTGCGCCTGATGTACGCAGACGAACACGAGCGTGCGCGCGAGGCGCTGCAGCGGGCGCACGCCGCCGCCGTGAGCTCGAGGCGACGACCCCGCACAGACGAAGGCCTTGCTCTTTCTGGCCGAGCTCGAGTGCCGAGCCGGGAACTGGAGCCGCGCCGACGAGTACGCGGAGGCGATGCTCCAGGCGCGGGAGCAGCGGGGACTCGAGCTTCCAGGGCGGATCGGCGCTGTGGATCAGGGGCCTGGTCGATGCCTATCTCGGCCGCCTCGAGCAGGCTCGGGCGCGGGCGACCGAAGGAGTCGTCTCGCTCCGAGGAGGAGAACGAGCAGGCCTTCCTCGAGCGCAACCTCGCGCTGCTCGGGCTTATCGACCTGTCCACCGGCGACTACCGTGCTGCGGCGGAGCGCCTCGCTCCAGTCGTCCGCCGGCGCCAGGCACGGGGTGCGGGTGAGCCGAGCCTGTACCCGGCCCGCGAGATCGCGATCGAGGCGCTGGTCGCGACCGGCGACCTCGACGAGGCCCGGGTGCAGCTCGACTGGCTCGAGGAAGCCGGCGACCGGCTCGGGACCCCGTGGCCGCTTGCGATGGGCGCACGGTGCCGGGGTCTGCTCCTGGCCGCCGAGGGCGACCTCGAGGCGGCGATCGCGAGCTGCGAGCGGGCGCTCGAGGTGCACGAGCGGATGCCCTCGCCGTTCGAGCGCGCCCGCACCCTCCTCGTCTACGGCACGATCCTTCGCCGCGCCAAGCGAAAGAAGGCGGCCAGGGAGGCGATCGAGGAGGCGCTCTCGATCTTCGAGGCGCTCCCGGCCCCGGTCTGGGTCGAGAACGCCCGTGCGGAGCTGGCGCGGATCGGCGGTCGTGCGCCGATGGGGGCGATGGGCTGACCGAGGGCGAGCGGCGAATCGCGGAACAGGTCGCGGCGGGCAAGAGCAACAAGGAGACCGCGGCGGCGCTGTTCCTGAGCGTCCACACCGTCGAGAGCGCCCTCACACGGATGTACCGGAAGCTCGGAGTGCGGTCGCGCACCGAGCTCGCCCGTCGCCTCGACGAGGCCCCGCAGAGCAAAGACCCGTGATTCCCCGCTTTCCCGCGCCGCGGCGGGGCGCAGCCTGGAGCCGTGCCCGAATACCTGATCGAGCTCTACAGCATCGCGACCCCGAATGCGGCCGCACTCGCCCACCTGAGCGAGGACGGGGCCGTTCGGTATGTGCGCTCGATCCTGATTCCGGGCGACGAGACCTGCCTGCTCCTGGTCGAAGCCGACTCCGCCGCGCAGGTGGCGGAGGCCTTCGATCGAATCGGTCTGCAGGCGGATCGAATCGTGGAGGCCGTCGGCCTGCAGGCGCCGACGACCGTGGACAAGGAAGGGGGAAAGAAATGACCGAGCTGCGATCACGACGCAGTCGGCTCGGGGTCAAGGCGATCGTCGGACTGCTCTTGGCCATCCTCGTCACCGGCACGCTCGCCGCCGCGAGCTCCGCGGCGACCAGCGCTTCGTCGCCCCGGGGGCGAGCGCTCCACGTGACGAAGGAATGCTCGGAGTACACGGGCCAGGCCGACTCCTCGTGCACGATCACCTCGTCGAACCTGAAGGCCATCAAGGTCGGTTCGAGGGTCGTCTATCTGCAGGCCGCCGGCCAAACCTCATTGGACAGCGACATCGTCCTCGTGGTGGGGCCCGGGCAACTACGCCCTGGGCCACGTCACCCTCGACTTCACGACGGGAACGGGCGTGGTCACGATCTGGGGCGGCATCGGGCACTTCAGGGACTTCCGGGCGAAGGCAGCCGTCTCGGCGCTGGACGGGGTGAACTGGGCCTGGGACGGGAGGTACCGCTTCGCGCCGAGCAGGACAACTGAATCACTCGCGGCCTGGCATCGGTCGTCGGTGAGACCGATGCCAGGCCTCGCAGTATCGGAAGGGGGAACGATGGCTCGTATTCCAGGAACGTCTGGGTTCCTGCGGCCCAAGAAACTGCGCGTATCGCTGGCGACCGCGCCGTCGTGCTCGCCCTGAGCGTCGCACTGGTGACGACTGCCGGCGACCACGCGAAGGCATTCAGCCGCGTCCTGCGGCAACGGCCAACTCCAGCCGCTGCTCCTCGGCTGCTACGACGAACACGTCCACCGAGGGAACCGCGGCCTCGTATGGGACGGCCAACCGCAAGCCCTGGCGGACATCTGCGCTCGATAGTCGGAGTCGACATCGGTCCGCTCAGGATACGGCTCCGGGGTTCGACGCCGGTGGGGCGCAGGCGGGCCTCGCTGCCCAGTCCGCCTTCACGGTCCGCGCCGACGGCCGCAGAGCCGCTATTCGGCCAAGCACGCCGGGACCAACCCCACCGAGAACGTCCTCAACCCCGGCAGTCTCCGGGTGGGCCTCAATTGGCCTACACCGCGGGGGCATCGTCAACACCTGGCGGCCGTGGCGAACGGCGTCGCGTACGGGGTCGGAGGACGGAAACATCAACGCACTGGACGCCGACGACCGGCGCGTTCAAGTGGTCCTTCGCAACCGACAGTGACATCGCATCCACCCCGGCCGTGCACGGGATCGTGTACGTCGGGTCCTTCGACAGCAACGTCTACGCACTGGACGCATCCACGGGGGCCCTGCAGTGGGCCTACACGACTGGGGGGGCGGTCACGGACCGACGGTGGCGAACGGCAGCGTCTACTGGGATCCAGGACGGCAACGTGTACGCCCTGGACGCATCCACCGGAGCCTTCGAGTGGCCTTCCCAACCCTGGGCCGCGTCACGGGCTCTCCGGCGGTCGCGAACGGCGTCGTGTACGTCGGGTCCGGATTGGGCGACGGCAACCTGTACGCGCTGAACGCGTCGAGCGGGGCCAAGATCTGGTCCTACCAGACGGGGAGCTTCATCCAGGTCGCGCCGGCGGTGGTGAACGGGGTCGTTTTCGTCGGGGCGAGCAACACCCTCTACGCCCTGAACGCGTCCCATGGAGACTTCATCTGGTCCTACCCCACTGGGGGCTGGCGGGGTCGCCTGCCGTGGCGAACGGCGTCGTGTACATCGGGTCGTGGGACGACAATCTCTACGCACTGAGAGCCTCCAACGGAGCCTTGATGTGGCTGGGTCATCAACTCCTCGCCGGCCCTCGCGAACGGGGTCGTGTACTTCGCGTCGTGGGAGACAACCTCTACGCGGTGAGCGCTTCCAGCGAGCCCCACCCGGTCGTGAACGGCATCCTGTACGAGGGCTGGACCACTCGTTCAACGCCTTCGACCTGGGCGGCGAGGGACAGGGTCCGGCGGCGATCCTCGGCGCTGCGGCCGGATCGCGCCCTCAGGCTGGCCGGCTGACCGCAGAGCAGGTGTCCTGCCGGGGACACCAGGCGCACCACGGGCCGGGGGCCAGCGATGGCTCCCGGCCTCCGCGCAACTCGAGGGCGGTCGACGCCGCCGCCAGGACACGATCGACCGCGCGGCCGAGCGTCTCGCCGGTGACGTCCTCCGCTTGCCACTCCCCCGATTCGAGGAAGAACGTTGCAACGCGGTATGGCGGGACGCCGTACCGCAGCGCGATCAGCAGCGCATAGAACCGCATGTCCTCCGCGTGCTCGCTCCGCGGCGTGCCGGTCTTCAGGTCCATCGCCAGTCGAAGCGGCGTTCGCCCACCCGACGGGTCGGGGCGCATCAGGAGGAGGTCGACCTTGCCCGACAGCACAACGCCGCCGGCGGCGACCTCCGCGCGCAGCTTCAGCTCCGACATCGGCAGCGCCGCACCACCCCGCCCGAGCGGCGGCAGGGACGCGCGGAACAGCTCGGTCCGCCTGGCCGCCTCCGCCAGCAGCTCCAGTCGATCCAGCTCGTCCAGCCCGCCCCAATACGCGGCGAAGGCGCCGTCGTCGTCGTTCAGACGGCTCGCCGCTCGCTCGGCGACAAGACGGAGGTCGAACTCCTGGCGCCCGCCGACGTCGACCTCGATCGCCTTGTGGAAGAGGGCACCGGCGGCGGTGTGCTCCGAGTGCTCGAACGGCGGCCCTTCGCGCAGCACGGCTGCCTGGAAGCGACCCTCGCACCGTTCGAGGTCCACCAGGGCGCTCTTCGATAGCCAGAGTGCCTCGGGCGCGCCCTTCCACCCCAGCGACGCGAGCTCGCCCTCGAGGCGGGACCGGGCCGCGTCCGCCAGCGCGCCCGCGTCGGTCGCCGGTCCTCCATCGAGAAGGTCCCGCAGCGTGCGCAGCTGCACGGTTGTGAGCAGCCCTGCCTCGTCGATGACGGTCACAGTTCGGATCGTACGGTCGGGCACCGACACTCCCGGGAGGAGCGGGGGCCGGTGCGGGGTAGACTCGCCCGCAACGTGGCCGACACCAAGGAGGAGCGGGAGCAGGCCGTGGCCGAGCAACCCGTGACGCCCGAACCAGCCGACGAAACCGGCGCAAGCCGTCCCGAGCCGGCCTCCGCGACGGCGACCACCGCCGGCCGGGTGGACGACCTGCGGCGCCGGCATGCCGAGGCCGACGCCCCCACCGGGCCGGACGCGGCCGAGTCGCAGCACCGCCGCGGGAAGCTCTCCGCGCGAGAGCGCCTCGACCTGCTGCTGGACCCCGGCTCGTTCGTCGAGACCGACCCCCTGACGCGTCACCGCGTCGGGACGTACGGCCTCGACCACACACGGCCTCCGACCGACGGCGTGGTCACCGGCTGGGGGACCGTGGACGGCCGCAGGGTGTTCGTCTACAGCCAGGACTTCACCGTCTTCGGCGGCTCGCTCGGCGAGATGCAGGCCAAGAAGATCTGCAAGGTCATGGACCTGGCCGTCGAGACCGGCTCCCCGCTCATCGGGATCAACGACGGCGGCGGCGCCCGCATCCAGGAGGGCGTTGCCTCGCTGGGCGGCTACGGCGACATCTTCGACCGCAACGTGCGCGCCTCGGGCGTCATCCCCCAGATCTCCGTGATCATGGGGCCCTGCGCCGGCGGCGCCGTCTACTCCCCCGCCATCACCGACTTCGTGTACATGGTGAAGGGGACGTCGTACATGTTCATCACCGGCCCCGACGTCATCAAGTCGGTGACCGGCGAGGACGTGACGTTCGAGGAACTGGGCGGCGCGGCCACGCACGCGAGCCGCTCGGGGATCGCCTCGTTCGTGGCCGAGGACGAGGCCTCGTGCCTGGCGCAGGTCCGCTACCTGCTGTCGTTCCTTCCGTCGAACAACCTCGACGATCCGCCGGTGTTCGCCTCCACCGACGACCCCGACCGCGTGGACGAATCGCTGAACGCCATCGTTCCCGACTCGCCGCGCTCGCCGTACGACATGAAGGACGTCGTCAAGACCGTCGCCGACAACGGCGAGTTCTACGAGGTCTTCCCGCTGTGGGCGATGAGCATCCTCACGGGGCTCATCCGCCTGGACGGTATGCCCATCGGCGTGATCGCCAACCAGCCGAAGGTGCTCGCGGGAACGCTCGACTTCGAGTCGAGCGAGAAGGCGGCGCGCTTCGTCCGCTTCTGCGACGCGTTCAACATCCCCATCACGGTGTTCGAGGACGTGCCGGGGTTCCTGCCGGGAACCGCCCAGGAGTACGGCGGCATCATCCGCCGCGGCGCCAAGCTGCTGTACGCGTTCAGCGAGGCGACCGTGCCGAAGATCACCGTCATCACGCGCAAGGCCTACGGCGGCGCGTACGTGGTCATGAACTCGAAGCACCTGCGGGCCGACCTGAACCTGGCATGGCCGACCGCGGAGATCGCGGTCATGGGCTCGGAGGGCGCCGTGAACATCATCCATCGGCGCGAGCTGCAGCAGGCCGCGGACCCCGACGCGCGCCGGCGCGAGCTGATCGAGGAGTACGAGGCCCGCTTCTCGAATCCGTACATCGCCGCCGAACTCGGCTACGTCGACGACGTGATCGAGCCCGCGGAGACGCGCGCGAAGCTCATCCGCGCGTTCCGCATGCTGCGGTCCAAGCGCGAGCCGGGGCCGGCCCGCAAGCACGGCAACATCCCGCTGTAGAGGCCGGCCGGGACATGGGCATGCGCATCGAGACGGACGGCGACCTGTCGGCGGAGGAGGCGGCTGCGGTGCGGGCCGCCGTGGAACAGTTCGCGCTGACCGCGAATGATCGCGGGAGCGCCGCCGGCGAATGGACGAATAATGCACGACGAGAATCGATTCGAGGACGTCCCCCGCGGCCGGGGGGACGCGAGACGTGGCAGGCGGCGCGCGACCGCCGCCGCGAAGCCCGGGAGCGAGCGACATGAGCGACGACACGACCACGACCGGTGAGCAGGAACCCCAGATGACCAGCCTGACCAGGCTGCCGTGGAACGAGGCCTGGCTCCTGGTGGGGCGCCTGGAGAGCGACGGCATCCAGGCCAAGGTCTTTCCCGACCACCAGGACGCGGTGTTCGGCGGGGCCATGCCCGTTGCCGGGCTCGACACGAACTTCTACGAGGTCCTGGTCGAGACCGCCCGGCTCGAGGACGCCCGCGCGATCGCGAAGGACATCGTCCAGGAATGACCGAACCGGAGCCGCCGGGTCCCTGGCGGGTCCACGGTCCCCGGATGCCTCTGGCGGGCGTCCGCGTCATCGACGCGGGAACGGTCGTGGCCGGGCCGGGCATGGCGGCGCGCCTCGGGGACTTCGGCGCCGACGTCATCAAGGTCGAGCATCCGTCCGGCGACACGACCCGCACCATGGGATGGGCGGTCGACGGCGTGACCCTGTGGTCCAAGTGGGTCGACCGCAACAAGCGGCCGATCACGCTGAACCTCTCGGTGCCGGCAGGGCAGGACCTGCTGCTGCGACTCGCCGCGACCGCCGACGTCCTGATCGAGTCGTTCCGGCCGGGCACGCTCGAGCGGTGGAACCTGTCGCCGGAGCGCCTGCTGGAGACGAACCCGCGGCTGGTGATCGCCCGATGCTCGGGCTTCGGACAGACCGGGCCGTACCGCGAGCGGCCGGGGTTCGGGACGACGGCCGAATCGATCTCGGGGCTGGCGCACATGACGGGCTTCCCCGACGGGCCGCCGATCCTGCCACCGATCGCGCTGGCCGACGAGGCCGCGTCGCTGCTGGGCGCGCACGCCGTCGTGCTGGCCCTCTACGGTCGCGACGTTGCGGCCGCGGGGGGCGACCCTCAGGCCGGCGGTCGCGGGCAGGTCATCGACCTGTCGCTGTTCGAGTCCCTGTTCCCGATGATGGGGCCGCTGCCGGCCGTGCACGACCTGCTCGGCGAGGTGCCCGGGCGCATCGGGAACGGCATCGCGTACTCGTCGCCCCGCGGCGTGTACCCCACGCGCGACGGCCGGTGGATCGGCCTGTCGGGTTCGGCGCAGTCGGTGGCCCAGCGGCTGCTGGAGCTCATCGGCGGGCAGGAGCTGGCCGCCGATCCCCGATTCGCGACCAACACCGCGCGGCTCGACAACCGCGCGGCGCTCGACCGGCTGATCGCGGGCTGGACGTCAGCGCGAACCCAGCCGGAGGCGCTCGCGGAGCTCGAGCGGCACCAGGTCGCGGCCGCGCCGGTTCTGGACGTCGCCGGAATCATGGCCGACCCGCAGTACGCGGCGCGCGAGGCCGTCGTGCGGGTCCCCGACGAGGAGCTCGGCCACGTGGCGATGGCGGCCCCGCGGCCGGTGCTCTCCGCGACACCCGGCGCGATCCGGCATGCCGGCCTTCCGATAGGCGCGGCCAACGAGGAGGTCTACGGAGCGCTCGGCCTCACCGCGGAAGACCTGACGGCCCTCCGGGAGCAGGGCGTCGTCTGAGCGGCTCCGCGGGAGCGGCCGGAAGGGGGAGAATCCGGTCGATGACTTCGCTGGCGATGCTGGTGGACCAGGTGCTGGGGAGTGTGCCGGGCGGGTCGGGCGCGTACGTCCGCAACCTGGTGCCCGCGCTGGCAGCGGCCGACCCGGGGCTGGACCTGGCCCTGTTCCACTCCCGGATAGCCGAGGCCCGCCCCGAGCCGTGGATGCGGCGGTATTGGGTCGAGGAGCTGTCGGGAGGCATGCGGTCGCTGTATCCGCAGTGGGCGGTCCGGCGCGGGCCCGCGCTGCCGACGGCGCTCCGTCAGCGCGATCTGCTGCACGCGCCCACCGCCGTCGCGGTACCCCCGGCGGGGGACGGGCAGCGACTGGTGGTGACGGTGCACGACCTGGCGTTCCTGGTACACCCCGACGCATTCCCTCGACGGTGGGCGCTGATGTACCGGGCGGGCCTGGCTCGCGCGGTCCGAAGCGCCGACGCGCTGATCGCGGTGTCGCGCCACACGGCGGAGGATCTGATTCGCCGGACCCGGGTTCGGCCCGCGAAGGTCTACGTGACCCCCCTGGCACCGACACTGCCCCTGACGGACGTCGACGTCTTCGAGGTATTGGCGCTGCACCGGATCGAGCAGCCCTACATCCTGTCCGTGGGAACCATCGAGCCGCGCAAGAACCTGACGCGCCTGGTCCGCGCCTATCGACGGCTCGCGGCCCGGGGTGCGCCGCACTCGCTGGTGCTGGCGGGACCCGTCGGCTGGCGCCCGGGCGAACTGCTCACGGAGACGACGAAGGAAGGCCCGGGGTCGATCGTGCTGACCGGGTTCGTCTCGGACAGCGACCTCGACGCGCTGTATCGGGGCGCCGACACGTTCGTCTACCCGTCGCTGTACGAGGGGTTCGGCCTTCCGGTGCTCGACGCGATGGCGCGCGGCGTGCCGACGGTGGTGTCGGCGTCGTCGTCGCTGCCCGAGGTGGCCGGCGAGGCGGCGGTCCCCGTCGACCCGCGGTCGGTGGCGGGGATCGCGGACGCTCTCGAGCGGGTGACGACGGACGTGGCGCTTGCCGCTCGGCTCCGGGAGGCGGGGCGGGCCCGCGCGGCGAGGTTCACCTGGGAGGAAACGGCCCGCCGCACGCTGGAGGTCTACAAGACCATTCTGTGACCTAGGATCACGCCCATGAAGGTCTCGCTGATCTCGACCGTCAAGGACGTCGGGCCCGACCGGGTCCGCGAGTTCCTGAACTCGCTGCGCGCGCAGACGCGGCAGCCCGACGAGACGATCATCGTCGACGGCGGCTCGACCGACGGCACGCTCGAGGCGTTCCAGGAAGCCGGCGGCATCACCGTCATCTCCGAGCCGGGCGCGAACATCTCGCGGGGGCGCAACGTCGCCATCGCCGCCGCCGCGCACGAGGTCATCGCCGGGACCGACGCCGACTGCACGCTCGAGCCCGACTGGCTCGAGCGCCTCCTAGCCCCCATCGAGGACGGCGCCGACGTCAGCGCCGGCTTCTACGTTGCCGAGGGCGACTCGTTCCTGCAGACGTGCATGGCGGCCGTCTCGCTCCGCGAGCCCGAGGAGATCGGCCCCGGCTGGATGCCCTCGTCGCGCTCGATCGCGTTCCGTCGCACCGCCTACGAGGCGGCCGGCGGCTACCCCGAATGGCTCGAGGTCGGCGAGGACATGTACTTCGACCACCGCCTGGTCAGCAGCGGCGCCCGCATGGACAACGCGACCGACGCCGTCGTGCACTGGCGGATCCGTCCCACTCTGGTCGAGACGTGGACCCAGTACGCGAGGTACGCGGAGGGCGACGCGCTGGCCGGCATGTACCCCGAACGGCACTTCCTGCGCTTCGCGGTCTACGGCGCCGCAGCGTGGGTGCTCTCCCGCCGCAGCCGCGGGCTCACGATGCTGGCGGCCATCGCAGGCACCGCATACGCCACGCGGCAAGTGCGGCGCGCCCGGAAGCGCCTGGCGGACAAGCCGACCGAGCGGGCGGCCAGCATCGTCGCGGTCCCCGCCGCCATGGCGTTCGTCGATCTCGCCAAGATGTGGGGCTACGCCCGCGGCCTCGCCCGCCGCATCGTCGAGGAAGTCTTCTACGACTGACGAGCCCCTCGGCGGCTCACGCGTTCCCCTGCACACCCGAGCTGTACAGCGTGCGCTGCAGGCTCTTCGGGTTGCCGGTCGTGAAGTACGGCTTCTGCCACGTGTCGTCCTCGGCCAGGAAGCTCGGGTCCGGAGGAGCCGCCCCGGAAGCGGTCGCCTTGGACAGCTGTGAGGCCCACCACCGCGCGTAGAAGTGCGTGAACATCCGCGCGAACTCCGTGAAGTACACGTCCGCGACCGCCGTATGCCCGCCAACCACCAGCATGTTCTCGTCGTTGACGTTGGTCGAGTCCTCGGAGAAGTTCGCCGAGCCGCTGATCACCAGCGGGTCGGCGGAGAGCGGATCGACCAGCAGCACCTTCGTGTGGATGAACGGCACGAAGGAATTGAACCCGGTCAGCGTCTCCTGCGCCCAGCGCTCGAGCGAGTCCGGGCCGCCGAGCGATCCCACCGCCACGAACACCCGGTGGTCCTTCGACCACACGTCCTGGTTGTTGTCCTTCTTGTCGAGCAGCACGTAGTGCAACGCAGGGCTGGCCGCCGGGACGCCCGCGAGCGCCTGCTCGAACGGCGTCGTCAGGCCGAACGCCGGGGTGATGGTGGCCACCACCCCGGCCCCGCCGAACTCAGTCGCGTACCAGCTCAGGGGGTCCAGGCCGTGTCGCGGGCTGAACAGCGTGTGCAGGCCATCGCCCGGCGGCGCCGTCTTGACGAACGGCGAGTTCGCAGAGACCCAGTCGCGGAGCGGGTCCACCAAGGGGTCGCCGCTCAGCTCGGTCCAGTAGCCCAGGAACGCCGCGGCGGCGCCCGCGTCACGAACCTCGTGCCCGACGTTCGAGTGCCCGAAGATGCCACCCACGCTGAAGTTCGTCGATCCCGACCACACCGACGTCGGCGTGAGCGCGCCCCCCTGATCGCGGTCGCACAGGACGATGAACTTGTTGTGCGCGATCTTCGCGTTCGTCCGCTCGATCAGGATCCCCGGGTCCAGGCCGGCGTCGGCGATCGCTTTCCGGTTCGTGTCGCCCGTCGAGTCCGCCGCCGCGTGGTACACGATCTTCACGTCCGCCCCCGCCAGGTGCGCCTGCTGGAACGCGGCGAGCACGCCCGGCTCGGTGAACTCGTACACGGCGGCGCGCAGCGCCTTCGAGCCGGACGACGCCTGGCCGATGTACGCCAGGATCGCCTCGTGCAGCCCGCGCGACAGCCACACCATGGCCTCGGCGCGCTTGTCCGGCGGCAGTTGGTCGGGCGGCGCGCCGAACCGGACGGTGTACGCCTGGCTCGCCGCGACGCCGCGGTTGAAGTGGATGCCGTGGACGCCCTGCGCGGGGTCCTCGGTGGTCACGTCCACGGAGGCCTCCACGCCCGCCCGGTCCTGCAGCCGTGCCGGCGTCCCGTAGCGCGGCACCAGCCGGTACGTGTACTCCCGGCCCGGCTTCGCCGAGTAGTCACCCCAGTAGAACGACTGGATCGGGAACTCGTGCGAGCTGTACTGGACCGTGGGCTTGGGGACCGGGACCATCGAACGGAAGGTCTTGAAGCCCGTGATCCAGTACTCCTCGCCTTCGGTGTGATCCCGCCGGCTGATCGCGAACCCCAGGCATCCCGGCCGCACGGCGTCGTCGAGATCCCAGCCCAGGAACACGGCGTCCGTCCCCGAGATCGCCTGCAGGCTGACGCCGTCCCCGCTCATGCGCTTGCGCATGCCGTCCTCCCTTCGGAAGGAGCTTTCAGAAGAGGTTGCCGCAGTTCTCGCAGCGGAAGTCGGCGCCGGGAGCCGGCGCGCTGTGGCCACCGCAGCGCGCACAACGGCGGCAGCGGCCGCCGGACGCACACGCAACGGGATCCGTGGTCTTCCCCGGCTCGTCCCACGTCGTCGACCCCTCGGCAGGCCGCGGCAGTTGCAGCGACAGCAGGTACATGGGTTCGTCTCCCGCGACGAACCCATGCGGGTGCATCGCCCCCCTGCCGACGACGACGCCCGGCGTCAGGGGCACGGGGTTCGGGCCGAAGCTCGCCTCGCCGTTCCCACCGAGCACCACGACCCACTCCTCCGAGTCGGGGTGCGTGTGCGCGTACGCGACCTGACCCGGCGCGAAGCCCTGCAACGACAGGTAGTAGCCGGGACCAGTCGCGATGGGGACACGGCGGAACCCCGAGGGGCAGAGCTCCACGAGGTCCCCGGGCGCGGAGCGGAAGACACCGAGGTTGTCCAGGACCTCGGCCAAGTCCCCCATCATGTGCGCTTCCATCAGGCGTGAGTAAACGCCCTGGGGGGCCCCGGCCGCAAACGCCGAGTCCCCGGCCTCCGACGAACCGCCGCCTGAAGCGAGGTCCCAATCGGGCGGGGTCATTCCCCGCCGTGCACCGCGCTTCGTCGGCGGGCGCGCGCCTCGTACATTTCACGATCGGCAGCCTGCAGTACGTCCTCGATGGGATCCCGACCCGAAGGCTCGCGCGAGGCGATCCCGATGGAGACGGTGATCCCCGGCTCGCCGTGCCCCCGCCGGAGCTCCGAGAGGATGCGGCGACGCACGAGGAGCCCGTCGCTTGATTCCCCGAGGATCGCGATGACGAACTCGTCGCCGCCCAGGCGAGCCGCCACGTCCGAGCCCCGGGTGCTCCGGCGGATCGCGTTCGCCACGTTCACCAGCGCGCGGTCCCCCGCGTCGTGGCCCCGTGTGTCGTTGATCGCCTTCATGTTGTCCACGTCGAGGAACAGGACCGTGACTGCGGTGTCCTGCCGATCCGCCATCGCGACGACCTGCTGCGCGGCCAGGAGCAGCCCCCGGCGGTTGCGAAGCCCCGTCAGCTCGTCCACGAGCGACAACCGTTCGAGCTCTTCCACGAGCCGCTGCTGTCGCGCGATGAGGGTCGCCCGCTCGGTCACGTCACGGAAGATGACGCACGCCCGCTCTTCTCCCCCGGCCGTCGTGAACACCGCGGACGACAGGTCGCCCACGAATGTGGTGCCATCGGCGCGGCGGAAGCGCAGTTCGGCACGGACGTGGCCCCTTTGCGAGCGCTCGGCCACCGCGCCTGCCCACCTGTTGTCGGTCGGATCGACGAGCCCCTGCCTGCCTCGGCGAAGGATCTCGTCTTCACTCAGGCCAAGCAGCTCGCAGGCAGCGGGGTTCGCCGCGAGGATGCGCCCGTCTGGGACCGTGAACATGACCGCGTCGAGGCTGTGACGGTAGATCGCTTCGTACGCCTCGATCCCTAGGCGTGTCAGCGCGAGCGATTCGTCGGCGTCCTCGACGCCAGGTCCCAACGGATCCTCCTCTGGACGGGTCCCGGCAATTATGCCGCCCGGATCGACCCTGGAATGGCAGCCACACGCTCGCTGGTGAGTCAGAGGAACTCGATGCCGTGCCGGCGCGCGACCTCGGCCCAGGCCGACCGGTCCGTCTCGTGGAGCTCGCGGAGGAACTCGTCGAGCCCGCCCGGCGCCGTGATGATCAGCACCTTCGCACGCTCTCCCACGACGTCCCACGCGTGCGGCACCCCTCGAGGGAGAAACACGAACGAGCCGGGGTCCAACTCCCACGCGTCGTCGCCGCACTCGACCGAGATCGAACCGTCCAGCACGTAGAAGCACTCATCCTCGTGGGAGTGCACGTGCCGCGGCGCGCCGCCGTCCGAATCCGAGTCGATCACCGTGACGGCCCCGTCCGTCGAGACGCGCGAGGCCTTCACGGCCGGGTCGTCCTGGCCGGCTGCCCCTTCGCCCGGCCGCAGCACGTACCCCGCCGCCACCGCTACTCCCCCAGTCCCAGGAGCCGCGCCGCGTTGTCGTGCAGGATCGCCCGCTTCGCGTCGTCGCCCAGACCCAGCTCGTCGAACTCCTCGAACCACCGGTCCAGCGAGATGAACGGGTAGTCGCTGCCGAACAGCGTCTGCGCGCGCAGCCGGCTGCCGATCTCGCGCTTCACCTCCGGCGGGAGGTATCCGGGCGCCCAGCCCGACAGCTCGATGAACACGTTCGACTTGTGCATCGCGAGCGCCAGGCATTCCATGAACCACGGCCAGCCGAAGTGCGCCGCGATCAGCGTCAGCCCGGGGAAGTCGGCGCCCACCGCGTCCAGGAACCCGGGATGCGAGTACCGGATCTTGAGCCCCGACGCCCCCGGCGTGCCCGCCCCGATGCCGCACGTCCCGGTGTGGAACAGCGCGAGCATGCCGTGTGACTCGGCTCGCTCCCAGATCGGGTAGAACGCCTCGTCGGCGGGGTCGAACGCCTGCATCGTGGGATGGAACTTGAGGCCTTTCAGCCCGAGCGACGCGCACCGGTCGACCTCGGCGACGGCGTCGGGCTTGTGCGGGTCGACGCTGCCGAACCCCATCAGCACGCCCGGGAACCGCCCGGACAGCCCCGCCAGCCAGTCGTTGCCCATCCAGCCGCGGCCGGTGACGGTCTCGTCGTCCCAATCCAGCACGACGCCCAGCAGGTCCCGCGACGCGTAGTCCTCCGCCACCTGCTCGATCGTACGCCGGTCGACCTTCGCCCGGAAATATCGCTCGGTCGGCTCGAGGTGCGGGCCGAGCGACTGCTCCAGCCACTCGCTGGTGGGCAGGTGCACGTGGAGGTCGATCGCCCGGACCACGCGCCTACTTCTCGTACTCGTAGAAGCCGCGGCCCGACTTCCGGCCGAGCCGCCCCGCGGCCACCATCCGCTTCAGCAGCGGCGGCGGCGCGTACGCCGGGTCCTTGAACTCCTGATACAGCACCTCGGCGACGAACATCGCCGTGTCCAGCCCGATGTAGTCGAGCAGCGTCAGCGGGCCCATCGGATGGTTCAGCCCCAGCGACACCGCCGCGTCGATGTCCTCCGCGGTCGCGAAGCCCTCGTCGTACATGCGGATCGCGCCGTTCAGGTACGGGATCAGCAGCATGTTGACGATGAAGCCGGCACGGTCCTTCGCCACGACCACACGCTTGCCGAGCCGCTCGCCCATCGCGCGCGCGAACGCCAGCGTCTCGTCCGACGTCTCGATCGAGGGCACCAGCTCGAGCAGCCCCATCACCGGCGGCGGATTGAAGAAGTGCATGCCCAGGACCCGGTCGGAACGCTTGGTGGCGGCCGCGATCTCCACGATCGGGATCGAGGACGTGTTCGACGCGAGCACGACCTCGGGGCGTGTCAGCTCGTCCAGCCGCGCGAACACCCGTTGCTTCTCCTCGGGGAGCTCGACGACCGCCTCGATCACCAGGTCGGCGCCGGCGAGCGCCTCCAGCTCGGTCGAGGACGAGATGGACGCGAGCACGCGGTCGCGGGTCTCGGCGTCGAGCTTTCCCCGCTGCTCCGCCCGGGCCAGCGAGCGGGCGATCAGCGAGTGGCCACCTCCAACCCGTTCCGCATCGGCCTCGACGAATGTCACCTGCAACCCGGCACGGGCGCAGACCTCCACGATGCCCGATCCCATCAGGCCGCAGCCAACCACGCCGACGTTTCGGACACCCTCGGCCTTCATCGCGATTCCTCCATACCCCTTGCGTGCCACGGAGGGCCCTGCGGGCAAGACTATACGGGCCGTGGTCGCCGCCCTCGTCCAGCGCCTGATCGACTTCCTGGCCCCGCTCTACGACACGCTGGGCTACCTGATCGTGGGGCTGGGAGTGTTCTTCGAACGGTCCATCTTCATCGGGTTGATCGTGCCCGGCGACGTGATCCTGGCGCTCGGCGGCGTGTACGCGAGCCAGGGCAAGCTCAACGTGGTGGCGGTGGCGGCGCTCGGGACCTTCGCCGCCATCTGCGGCGAGTCGGCCGGCTACTGGCTCGGCCGGACGAAGGGCATCGCGATGATCCGGCACGTCCCCCTGGTGAACCGGTTCGAGAACCGCCTGGAGGACGCAGAACGCTACTTCGCGAGGCGCGGCGGCTGGACCGTCGCCATCGGGAGGTACGCCACCGCCGCCGGCGCCTTCATCCCGTTCGTGGCCGGCGTCAGCAAGATGCCGTACGGCAAGTTCCTGTTGTTCGACATTCCCGCGATCATCGTCTGGGCGGTGGCCATCACGTGGTTCGGCTACGCGTTCGGCGAGCACGTCGAAGTCGTCGACAAGGGACTGTCGCGCTTCGGCTACGGGATGCTGGGCCTGCTGGTCGCGTTCTTCATCGGACGCTGGCTGTGGAAGCGCTGGCGCAAGGCGAAGTCCGAGATGCCGGGACCCGTGGAGCGCTGACGGCGGTCGAGCAGACCGAGTTCAGGTGAGGGCTTCCGCGTTCTGCTCGGTACGCCTCACGATGTAGGCGCCCGAGTCACGAGTGAAGAGTCCGGATTGAGTCTGAGGAGCTCGAACCGAACTAGGCAGGACTCGTCTTCGCTTCTTTCGCGCAATCTGCGCAGACCCCGACGATGTCCAGACGGTGAGTTGTTGGCGTGAATCCCATGTCGGCTGCCCGGGCGCCGGCGGCTTTCATCAAGCGCTCAACGTTGATGTCCGATGGGAGGTCGCGGACAAGTCCGCACGAAGAACACACCACGTGGTGATGATGCTCGGTGAGCTCCTCTGCGAGTTCGTAGCGGGCGAACTCCTCCCGTGTGATCACGCGGTGGACGATCCCCGCCTGCTCGAGAACGGTCAGGTTGCGATATGCGGAGCTGATGGCGAGCCCACTGCCCTGCTCGAGTATCTCGTGAATCGTGAGCGGACGAACAGCCGAGCGAAGGATCTCAACCAGGGATCGGCGACGCGGGGTGAGCTTCTGTCCGACCTGGTGAAGCCTCCGGCTCACGACCTGGTCCACATCTACTTGTTTCCCGCGTCGAGTCATGTGTGTCCCCTGTGATGCGAGCCGGTGAGGCGTCTACCGGCAGAAACAGAGCCCGGTCTCACCTTACCGCGCAGACCGGAGGCGGCGTACACCATCACAGCGGTGGCGATGATGGCGAAGCTCGGCGGAACGGATGGGAACACGTAGCTCGCGGTGAGGCCCGCCCACATGGCACCGACGGCGAGGACGGTGGAGAGGGCGAGTCCGTGGAACGGACGAGTCGCCAAACGATGGGCCGCCGCCGCGGGGGTGGCGAGAAGACCAAGCAGCAGGAGCGCCCCCACGGCCTGCGTGGTCTCCGCCGCCGCGAGGCCGACGAGCGCGAGGAACGCGACCCCGATCGCCCGCACCGGGACGCCTCCGGCGGCGGCCACGGCCTCGTCGAGGCTCGCGAACAGCAGGGGCCGAGCGATCAGCAGGACGCCCGCCACGATCGCCACGCCGAGAGCCGCCGCGAACCACGCCGCACCGCGAGACAGACCGAGGATGGAGCCGAACAGCACGCTCACGCCCGCCGTTCCGTTGACGCCGCTGCTCGTTGAGGTGTAGATCGACAGGAAGAGCACGCCGAGTCCGAGTATCCAAACGAAGACGCTCCCGATGACCACGTCGTCCGGTCGCCCCGATCTCCCGAGAAAGGCCATCGCCACCGCCACGGCCACAGTCGCCCCGAACAGCCCGAGCCGCAGGTCGAACCCTGCGGCCAGCGCCGCGAGCGCCCCCGTGAAGGCCACATGGCTGAGGGCGTCTCCGGTGAAGACCTGCGAACGCAGCACGACGAAGTACCCGACCGCGCCGCAGCACGCGGCAATCCCCGTGCCCGCCAGGAACGCGTTCCGCATGAACGGATGACCGAACATGGGGAGGATCGAACCGATGACGTGCAGGATGTCGTTCATGCCGGCACCGCCTCGGGCTCGAGGCCGGCCCCGGCCCGAGCGAAGCCTCCGAACCGCCTCAGCGCTCGCGCCGCGACGTAGGCGCCGAAAGAGAGCGTGGTGATGAACGCTCCGACGGGGTACGGCGTGTAGAAGGCGAGAGCGAGTCCCGCCCACGTCACCGCGACCCCGAGCGACACCGAGATCGCGATGCCGAGGAGCGGTCTTCCGGTGATGACCTGCGCCGTCGCCGGCGGCAGCACGAGCAGCGCGAAGACGAGCAGGGAGCCGGTGATCTGGCTCGCCTCAGCCGCGGCCACGCCCAACAGGACGAGGAACACGACGGCCAGGGTCCGCACTGGCAGCCCGGAGGCCGAGGCCACCTCCGGGTCCACGCTCGCGAACAGCAGCGGCCGCGAGATAAGGGCCAGGGCGGCGAGCGTGGGCACCGCCACCGCGAGCAGTGACAGGACCTGGCTGCTGGTGATGCCGAGGAAGCTCCCGAACAGCAGGCCGGTGAGGCCGTTGAGGTTGCCGTGATACAGGTTCACGAACAAGAACCCGCACGCGAGCGCGGCCGCCTGCACGGTCCCGATCAGCGCCGATTCCTCGCTGTACAAGGCCGAGCCAACGGGGGGCGAGGCCGTGGCAATGATGAGGCCCGCGGCGATGCAGAACCCGAAGTACCCGAGAGCTGGGGAGAGCCCCAGCAGGATGGCTCCCGCCGCGCCGGGGAACCCGACGAGCGAAAGCGTGTGGCCCGCGAACGTCTGGCGGCGAAGCACCATGAACCAGCCCATCGCGCCGGAGACCACCGCCACGATGGTGCCCGCGCGGAGCGCATTCACCATGAATGGGTAGTCGAACAGTCCCATCGCTCAGCCCGCGTGACGGTCGGTGTGGTGTGCCGGCGCCTCGGGCGTTCCGACGACGACCAACCTGCCGTCGGACGCCCGAAGGACCTCGACGGGTGCGCCGTAGAGCGCGCTCAACGTCTTCGTGGTGATCACCTCGTCTGGAGGGCCGACGATGGCCTTGCCCTGTGCCACGTAGACCACGTGATCGAGGTAGGGAAGGATCGGGTTCACATCGTGCGCGACGATCACCACCGTCACGCCCCGCTCGCGGCAGATCCGTTGCACGAGCGCCGCGACCGAAGCCTGATTGGCGAGGTCGAGGCTGTCGAGTGGCTCGTCGAGCAGGAGAAGCGCCGGTTCGCGAACCAGGGCCTGGGCGACGACGAGCCGTTGCTGCTCTCCCCCGGAGAGGTCGCCGATCGGACGTCCCGCGTAGTGGCTCGCACCGACGAGCCGAACCGCGCTCGTGACAGCCTCGCGTGACCGGCGAGCCCTGGGGCCCGGCAGGGGGATCCCCCATCGACTGCCGTCGAGCCCCAGGCGAACCAGGTCCAGCCCCCGGATCCGAAGCGTCTGGTCGAAGCCCGAGCGTTGGGGGACGTAGCCGATCCGGCGGCGTTCGGCCCCGGCCGGCGCCCCCAGGACGCTCACCGTCCCGGCCGCAAGCGGTTGGAGCCCCAGCAGCGCTTTCAGCAGAGTGGACTTGCCCACACCGTTCGGCCCCAAGATGGCCGTGAACGTGCCGGGCCCGATGCTCAGGTCCACCCCGCTCCACACGACCCGCTCTCCGAAACTGACCGCGGCACCGCGTGCGCGAATCACCTCCTCCGCGTCGGTCGAAGCGGCGGTGCCGCGCACCGTCGGGAGCTGCGTCACTTTCCGGTCGCCTGGTGCAGGGCGCTGGCAAGGGCTTTCAGCTGCGCGACCTGCCACGCTTGGAACGTCGCGGTGGCGGGCACGAGGGTCTCGCTGATCGTGCTAATCGGAATGTCGGCCGCCTTTGCCTCGTCGATCTGGCGCTGCACGTCCGGGGTCGCGTTCTGGCTGTTGTACACGTAGACCTCGATCTCATGGGACGTGATCTGGTGATCGACGGTCGCCTTGTCGGCCGCGGTCGGCTCGGTCCCCTCGCTGATGGCGGTGAGGAACGCTGGAGGCGTCAGGAGCTTCAGACCGAGCGCGGGCGCCATGCAGCGCGAAGATGCTCTCCGATGCGCCGACCGGCGTGCCTGCGTACTTCGTGCGGATCTCGGAGATGACGGCGTGGTACTCCGCCAATCCGTTCGTCTCGAAGGACGAGCGTCTGCTGGTCGAAGTAGGAGGCGCCAGGGGGGTCCAGCTTCTTGTATTCCTTCGTGATGGCGGCGATGACCTGCTGGACATTGTCGGGGGAGTACCAGCGGTGCGGGTTTCCCCCAACCGGCTCGCCGACCAGTGTGCCCACGTTGAGCACGACCCGTCCCGAGACCGGATTCGCGTCCAGAAGCCTCTGTGCCCACGGGTCGTAGCCGACTCCGTTCTCGATCACGAACTGGGCCGTGGCCATCGACTTCGCGTCGTCAGCGGTCGGCTCGTAGTCATGAGGGTCAGCATTCGGGTTGTCGATGATGTTCGTCACGTGTACCCGGTTCCCGCCGAGCTGTGCGGCGATGCTGCCCCAGAAGTTCTCCGCAGCCACCACGTTCAGCTGACCCGACGAGCCCTCGCTCGTGCTATTGGCACAGCCCGTGAGGGCCATGGTCAAGGCAATGGCGGCCCCGATGACCGGGCGACGAGTCCTAGTTCGCATTGTCGCTCCCGAGCTTCTCTTCTGAGAACGATAATGGGACTCGTTCCCATCGTCAACAAAGGACTCACCTGACCCTGGGCAACGGGATCCGCATGCAGGTACGGGTGGGAAGCCTTGCCGCCGGCATCGCCGCGTGCCTGTCTGTCCGCTACCTGATGCACTCCTTCCAGACTCGGACCCTCACGCCGTTTGCGGTGTTCTGTTTGGTGGAGGCGCTGCGTGCACGATCGGATTCATCGCGACCGGTCAGACGTTCAGGAAGATCAGCGTCCAGATCCGTCGGGAGACTTCCCGGCCCGGTGGAACTGTAGTCCCGGCCTAGCAGACCGAGTTCAGGTATGGGTAGCCGTCGATCGCGGTGCCGACGATCGTGTAGCCGTACGGGCTACGCCACAAGTGGGCGGGGAAGTGCTTCGGGTGCAGTTCGAAGTGGTCGTGAGGACCGGATGCGTCTCCGGTCGCGCCGACGTATCCGATGACCGTTCCGGTAGAGACGTTGCCGGTCGCGCCATAGCGCGAGAGGTGCGCGTTGAACACGTAGCCCCAGGAACCGTAGACGTAGACGTCATTGCCGCCGCCCGGGTCCCAGCTCTGCACGACGCGGCCGGGGAACGGCGCGACGATCGGCGTCCCGTACGGCGACATGATGTCCACGCCGGCGTGGATGTGTCCGGGACGGGGCGCGCCGAAGTCATCGGAGTACGCGTGCGGGCCGTGCACCGGGCACGTGAGCAGGACGCCCGGGATCGCCGGCCCTCCGCCGCCGCCCGGATACCCGGGGATCTGGCTCGCCGACTGCAGGCGCTTGATGAGCTTCTGCGCCTGCTTCACCTTTGTCGCCACGCTCTGCACCAGGTTGGCCTGCTTCTGGAACGTCGCGGTGAGCGCGTCCTGCTGTGACTGCAGGTCGGCCTGCTGCGTCAGCAGGGCGGCCCTCTGCCGGAGCAGCTGCTTCTGCACCGTGTGCAGCGAGTTCGTCTGGTCGGTGAGCTTGTTGATGACGTCCTTGTCGCTCAGCGCGGCGGCGTCGAGGATCGCCAGCCGCTCGTTGAGGTCCGACGCAGAGGTCGACCCGAGCACGATCTCAAGGGTGCTGCCGGGGCCCGACTCGTAGGCCATGCGCGCCCGCTGATCCAGCGCCGACTGCTGGGCCGCGATGTCGGACTCGGCCTGCTGGATCTCGCGTTGGCCCTGGAGCATGGCGAACTGGGTCTGAGCCATCTGGTCCTGGACCTTGGACAGCTTCCCCGCCATGACGTCGAGCTGCGCCTGGAGCCTCGCCTGCTGGCCGCGGGCGACCTTGATCTGCTTCAGGAGCTGGCTGAGCCTGGCCTTCGCCGAGGTGATCGACTCCGCGCCCGACGGCGGAGCCAGCAGCAGCGACAGCAGGGCAAGCGCGGCCACCAGTGCGCTGAGCATTTTCGCCTTGTGGGGAAGGGTCGATCGAAGCACGCAGTCCTACTCCCTATCGAACCAGCCGCGGTCTGTCAACGGCAGCGTCGAACACGCGTTCTCACCACGAAGCATCGGCGTCCACGGTGCCGATCCTTAGCGCAGGCGGGAGGCCTTGGGCGGACGTCAGCAGACCGCATTGAGATATGGATACGGATCGATGGCGCTGCCGACGTGCGTGTAGCCGTAGGGGCTCCGCCACAGGTGCCTCGGGAAGACCGAGGGGTGCCACTCGAAGTGGTCGTGAGTCGGGCCGCCCCGCGCGTCGCCCGTGTCGCCCACGTACCCGATCACGGTGCCGGCGGCGACCGGGCCCAGCGTCCCCATCCGCGACAGGTGCGCGTTGTAGACGTACCCGTACGCGCCGTAGACGGTGACCGCGATGCCACCCAGGCCGCCGGACGTGTCGGCGGCGGTTCCGGAGAAGGGCGCGCGGATCGGTGTTCCGAGCGGGGCGAAGATGTCGTTGCCGGCGTGGGGGTGTGGGGGGTCTGTGGTTCCCCGGGGCTGGCCGAAGTCGTCGGAGTATGCGTGCGGGGAGCCGACCGGGCACACCAGGAACACGCCGCCGATCCCCTGCCCCGATCCACCCCCGCCCAGCTCGCGCAGGAGCTTGGCCGTCAGGTTGCCCACCAGGTGCTCGACCGCGGCCTTGTCGTGCTCGAGCGAGGCGACGATGCGCTGCTGCGTGTGGAGCTTCACCGACATCGCGTCGCTCGACTTCTGCATGCTGCGCTGCTTCGAAACGAGCGCGGCCTGCGTCTCTACGAGAGCCTCCTGCTGCTGCGACAGCTGGTTCTTGGTCGTCGTCAGCGTGTCGATGATGTCCTGGTCGCTGCGCGCGGCCGCATCGACGATCTCCAGCCGGTCGTTGAGGTCGGCGACCGACGTGGACCCCAAGATGAACTCGAGGGTCGTGCCCGTCCCCGACTCGTAGGCGATGCGGGCGCGCGTATCCAGGATGTCCTGCTGCGCGCCCATCTTCGATTCGATGCGTACGATCTGCTTCCGCAGGACCAGGATCTTGCCGCGCGTCTGGTCGATGTCGCTCTGCACCTTGCCGATCTGTGCGGCGAGCGCGTTCAACTGCGACTGCAGCGCGGCCTGCCGCCGCTGCGCCGCCTCGGAGCGGGCCAGCAGGTCGTGCAGCCGTGCCTTTGCCGCGTTCAGCTTCGACTGCGTGTCCGCGTGGACCGCGCCGCTGCCACCGATCAGCAGCAGCCCACAGAGGGCGACGACCAATGCGGCCGCTCGCCCCCTTCGGGCGCGCGGAACCCTGATCCCGTTCGTACGGGAAACTGAGATTCGGGGGAAGGGCACTGCCTCGGATCTTGAACGCCCCGGGAGGGCGGTTCAACCACCTCCGGCGCCCTCCTCGACCAGGCCCAGGTCACGGGCGATGATCCAGCGCATGATCTCGCTGGTTCCCTCCCCGATCTCCAGCACCTTCGAGTCCCGGTAGTAGCGCGCCACGGGGAATTCCTCCATGTAGCCGTAGCCGCCGTGCACCTGGACGGCCTCCCGGGCGGCCGTGACGGCCGCCTCGCTGGCGTACAGCTTGGCGATGGCCGCCTCGGTGGTGAACGGGCGGCCGCGGTCGCGGAGCCAGGCCGCACGGTAGGTCGCGAGGCGCCCGGTCTCGACGGCGACCTTCATGTCCGCGACCTTGAACTGGATCGACTGGAACGCGGCGATGGGCTGGCCGAAGGCGCGCCGCGTCGTCGTGTACTGGGCCGACTCGTCCAGGCATCCCTGCGCGAGCCCCACCGAGAGCGCGGCGACGGCGATCCGGCCCTCGTCCAGCGTCGTCAGGAACTGCGTGAAGCCGCGACCTCGCTCGCCAAGCAGGTTCTCCTCGGGCACGCGGCAGTCGTCGAACGAGAGCTCGTGGGTGTCGGAGGCGTGCCAGCCGACCTTCCGGTACGAGCGGCCGACCGTCAGCCCGGGCGTGTTCGCCGGCACGATGATCGCCGAGATCTGCTTCGCGCCGTCCTGCTCGCCCGTCACGGCCGTCACGGTGACCAGCCCCGTGATGTCGGTGCCGCTGTTCGTGATGAATGCCTTCGAGCCGTTGATCACCCACTCGCCCTTCTCCACGCGGGCGGTGGTCCGCGTCGCGCCGGCGTCCGATCCGCCGCCGGGTTCGGTCAGGCCGAACGCGCCCAGGATCTCGCCGCGGCACATCGGGCCCAGCCACCGTTCCTTCTGTTCCGGCGAGCCGTAGCGGTTGATCGGCGAGGCGCCGAGCCCGACCGCTGCCTCGAGCGTGATCGCGACGGACGAGTCGACCCGCGCCAGCTCCTCGATCGCGATGCAGAAGGTGGTGAAGTCCGAGCCCTGGCCGCCGACGTCCTCCGGGAACGGCAGGCCGAACAGACCCATCTCGCCCATCTGCTTGACGATGTCGTACGGGAACTCGCCGGTCCGGTCCATCTCCTCGGCACGCGGACGGACGACCTCGTCGGCGAAGGCGCGGACGGCCTCCCGGAACTCCTGCTGCTCGTCGGTGAAGTCGAAGTCCATGGCTCTCGCGTCTCCCGTCAATCGCCGGCAGGCTCGTATTCGATGATCTGGACGGTGTTGCCGTCGGGGTCGGCGAACGCCAGGAACCGCGCGTACCCCTGGACGCCCCCCTCGTGTCCGAACGTGACGCCGCGCGCCGTCAGCGTCGCCCGCGCATCGTCCAGGTCCCCCACCAGGAAGACGGCGGTCGCGCCGCCCGGGGGAGGCGCGTGGCCGTGCACGGCGCCGTGCAACGCCAAACGGGCGGCGCCGGCGTCGAACTCGGCCCACTCGTCGCCCGCGCGGCGGATGAGTGGCAGTCCCACCACGTCGCGGTAGAACGCGACGGCGCGGTCCATGTCCGTGACCCAGTAGTAGATGTGGTCGAGTCCGCTGGTGAGCGACGACCCCGCCGTCGGCGGCCCCGCCCCCGAGCGCGATTCCGGCTCCATCGCGCGAGTGTAGCCCAGCGCGAATCGGGCGGGTTTGTCCTGCCCACGAGCACGATCGGCGCCCAAACGGACTATTGCCCGGTCAATGATCCGGATGCTACAAACGACCAACGTCTTCGGGGGAGGCATCCGTCATGAGGGGATCATTCGAGCGAGCCTTCGTCCGCGCTCGCCACACGTTCAGGACGTCACTCTGGCTCTTCGCGGCAACGCTCGTGGTCGCGACCCTGGCCGGTTCCGGCGTCGCGTCCGGTTCGACCGCAGGTGACGGCAGCGCAGACGTCGGCGTGACGCTCGCGGCGAATCCCGCCGCCGTCAGTCCCGGCCAGTTGCTCAATTTCCAGCCGACGATCACCAACGCCGGGCCGGACGACGCGACCGGCGTCCAGCTGTCCGAGACCGTGCCCGACAACGCGCCGATCGTCGAGATCACGCCGACCCAGGGCGAGTGCGGCCAGGATGGGAACCTCGTCATCTGCGACCTGGGGACGATCGCGAACGGCGGCGGCGCGTCCGTCGATGTCATCGTGCAGACGCCGTCGTCGTTCAAGGCGCTCGTTGCCAAGGCCCAGGTGTCCGCCGACCAGAGCGACCCGAACGGCGAGAACAACGCGAGCAAGGCGACCGCACGCTCGTGCACGCGGGACTGCACCGGCGCATGGTTCGACGACGGCGGAACGGTCGCCGGGCCGAAGATCCGCCGGTACGTGACGCAGTCGGCGACTCTCACGGCCCCCACGGGCGTGCACGGTCCCGTGTCGTCGGTGAACCTCAAGGAGTCGCCGTGCCAGGAGCCGCCGGACTTCGAGACCTACGGCCAGGTCTTCGACGTGAACGGGCCGGCCGCGACCGAGGGCCGCGTCTACCTCAACAAGTTCCGGCTGATCACAAGCGAGGACACGTCGGTCGGCGTCCCCCCGGGTGAGCCGCTGAGCAAGATCACGCTGCTGCGCACGTGCGTGGTGCTGCCCCGCTGCCTGAGCCGGCACCAGGACGTCCGGTCGATCCCGGAAGGTTTCCAGGGCTGCGTGTACCGCGTGAGCCGCGACCCGTACAACGGGAACGTCACCATCAGCGAGCTGGACACCGGACAGGACCCGCCGATCAGGGGCGGCGGCTGATCCCGCCGCCGTAGACTTCGCTGCGGTGCAGGTCTGTCCAAGCTGCGGCGAGGAGAACCCAGACAAATTCCGCCTGTGCGGCTACTGCGGCACGCCGCTCGGGGCGGTCGACGTCGGGCCCGCCCCCGAGGTCCGCAAGACCGTCACGATCGTCTTCTCGGACCTGAAGGGCTCGACCGACCTCGGCGAACGGCTCGACTCCGAGTCGCTGCGCGCGGTGATGACGCGGTACTTCGACGAGATGCGCCGCGTCCTCGAGCGCCACGGCGGGACGGTCGAGAAGTTCATCGGCGACGCCGTGATGGCGGTGTTCGGCCTGCCGACCCTGCACGAGGACGACGCGCTGCGGGCGGTGCGTGCCGCCTCGGACATGAAGGAGGCGCTGCACCGGCTCAACCGCGAGCTGGAGCGCCGCTGGGGCGTCCGGCTGGCGAACCGGACCGGCGTGAACACCGGCGAGGTCGTAGCCGGCGACCCGTTCGCCGGGCAGCGCCTGGTCACCGGCGACGCGGTCAACGTCGCCGCGCGACTGGAGCAGGCGGCGCCCGAGAACGAGGTGCTGATCGGCGAGCCCACCTACCACCTGGTCCGCGCCGCAGTCGCGGTCGAGCCCATGGCGCCGCTCGAGCTGAAAGGCAAGTCCGAACGGGTCCCCGCCTATCGCCTGATCTCCGTGCGGTCGGGCTCGATGCTGATCCGGCGCCTGGACGCCCCGCTGGTGGCACGCGATGCCGAGATGGCCGCGCTCCGGGACGCGTTGGCCGGCGCGCGGTCGACCCGGTCGGCCCGGCTGGTCACCGTGCTCGCGCAGGCCGGAGTCGGCAAGAGCCGGCTCCTCGCGGAGTTCGAACGGGAGACGGAGGCGACGGCCCGGGTCCTGCAGGGCAACTGCCTCCCGTACGGGGGCATCACGTTCTGGGCCATGTCCGAGGTCGTGCGCGCCGCGGCCGAGATCATCGAGGACGACTCGCCCGAGTCGGCGGTCGCGAAGATCGCCGCGATCGCCGACGACGAACAGGTCACCGAGCGACTGGCCTCGCTCATGGCGCTGAGCGAACGCGACTTCCCAGTCGAGGAGCTGTTCTGGGCGGCCCGCAAACTCCTGGAGCGGCTCGCCGGGGAAGCCGGCGCCGTCGTCGTGTTCGAGGACATCCACTGGGCCGCGGAGACCTTCCTCACACTGGTCGAGCACCTGGTGGAGGCGGCCGAGGCGCCCCTCCTGATCGTCTGCACGGCCCGCCCCGACCTCCTGGAGTCGCACCCGGCGTGGTCCCAAGGACCCATGTCGGCGCGCGTCCTGCTTCACGCGCTCTCGGCCGAGGACGCCGGCGCCGTGGCCGCAAACCTCCTGGGGGGCAACCTGGACGAGGCGGCGCGCGACCGCATCGCCGATGCCGCCGACGGCAACCCGCTGTTCGTCGAGCAGATGGTCTCGATGCTGATCGACTCCGGCGTGCTTCGCCGGGAGGACCAGGGGTGGGCCGGCGCCCCGGACCTCTCCGAGCTCCACATGCCCCCGACCATCCAGGCCCTGCTGGCGGCGAGGCTCGATCGCCTCGGCCGCGCCGAACGCAGCGTGATCGAGCCCGCCTCCGTCATCGGGCGCGTGTTCTACCGCGGCGCCGTCGAGTACATGGCGACCGAGGAGATCCGCGCGGCCGTCGACGAACTGCTGGGCGCGCTCATCCGGAAGGAGTTCGTCGCGCCCCACGACGCCGATACCACGGTGGTCGGCGAGGACGCGTTCCGGTTCCATCACGCGCTGATCCGTGATGCCGCCTACCACGCCCTGCTGAAGCGCGCACGGGCGGATCTGCACGAGCGGTTCGTGGACTGGGTGACCAGCGCCCTCGGGGCACGCGCGCACGAGTTCGAGGAGATCATCGGCTACCACCTCGAGCAGGCGTTCCGCTATCGAGAGGAGCTCCGGGAGCTGGACGATCACGCGCACATGGTGGGCGTGCGCGCCTCCGGCATGCTCGGGACGGCCGGCCGGCGCGCCCTGGCGCGCGGCGACATGCCGGCAGCGGCGAACCTGCTCCGCCGGGCCGCCGGCCTGCTCCCGCGCACGGATCCGCGACGGCTGCAGCTGCTCCCGGACCTGGGCGAGGTGCTGCTCGAGCAGGGCGAGTTCGCGGAGGCGGAGGCACTGCTCTCCGAGGCGATCCTGGAGGCGGCCCGTTCGGGCGACAAGCGCCTCCACACCGAGGCGACGCTGGTCCGGCTGGCAGTGCGCTTCGCGATCGATCCGGATGGGCTGGGGCCCAACGTGGTGAAGGAGGTCGAACACGCGATCCGCGACAGTGAGAAGCTCGGCGACCACCGGGGCCAGGCGAAGGCCTATCGGATGCTCGGCACGATCCACGGCACGGTCGCGCGCTACGCGGACGCGGAACAGGCTGCGCTGCGCACCATCGAGCAGGCCGGCCTGGCCGGCGACCTCATGTTGCAGGTGCGGAACTTCCCGCCGTACGCGATCACCGCGCTGTACGGCCCGCTTCCCGTCCCCGACGCGATCAAGCGCTGCGAGGAGCTGCTGCCGGCGGCGCACGGCGACCGGCGGACCGAGGGCGTCGTGCGCTGCGTGCTGGCACATCTGTTCGCGCTGCAGGGATCGTTCGCGGACGCCCGCGACCAGTACGAGCGCGCACGGGCGATGCTCGAGGATCTGGGCGTGAAGGTGCTGGCCGCATCGACGTCGATCGACTCGGGACCGATCGAGTTGCTCGCCGGCGAGCCGGACGCGGCCGAGCGGGAGCTGCGGCGGGACATGGAGCGACTGGACGCAATGGGCGAGAAGTTCCTGCTGTCCACCGTCTATGCCTACCTGGGGCAGGCCGTGCTGGCGCAGGGGCGCCTGGACGAGGCTGAGGAGCTCTCCCGGACGTGCGAGCAGGTCGCCCTCGTCGACGACGCCGAGGCGCAGTCGATCTGGAGGCGCGTGCGCGCCCAGGCGATCGCCAGCCGCGGCGACGACGAGAAGGCCGTCGCGCTGGCGGAGGACGCGGTGGTCATCATCCGGAAGACGGACTCGCCGCTGCTGAAGGGTGACGCGCTGATGGACCTGGCGGAGGTGTTCCGCCTGTCCGGCAGGCCGGACGACGGCGTCGGGCCGCTGCTCGAGGCGCTCGACCTGTACCAGGCGAAGGGCAATACGGTCGGTGCCGAGCGGGCGCGCCTTGCCCTCGTCGCCGCCGGCGCCTGACCGAGCAGGGGGCGCGTCAGCCGAGCCGCTCGAGCTCGCCCGATGAGACGGCGACCTCGCCGGCCGGCGTCGTGACGATCAGTTCGCCCCGGTCCCCGATCGCCGTCGCCTCCCCCTCCACGGTCCTTCCGTCCACGGTCGTCGCGCGCACGCGGCGGCCGATCGTCGCGCACCGTTTGCGGAATGCGCCCAACACCGTGGGCTGAAACGCGGATCGGTCGTACCAGTGAGACAGCCGCCGGAGGTACGCGGTCAAGAGGTCGTTCGCGTCCGCCTGTTCGCCCTCGATTGCGAGACTCGTCGCCGGCAACCGGACATCGGCGGGAAGGTCGCCGGGCGACTGGGTCAAGTTCACGCCGGCCCCGGCCACGATGTACCGGAGACGGTTCCCTTCGATCCGGCTCTCCACCAGGACGCCCGCGAGCTTGCGGCCCTCCGCGGTCACGACGTCGTTCGGCCACTCACACCGCACGCGCAGGGTCGCAACCGCTTCGAGTGCTTCGGCCACCGCGACGCCCGCCGCAAGGGAGGTGAGCGGGGCCTCGGCCGGCGGCATCGAGGGCCGCAGCAGGACGGAGACGAGCAGCGACGACCCGGGCGGCTCCTCCCAGACGCGGCCGAGACGGCCGCGGCCCGCGGTCTGGTGTCCTGCGACCAGGACGGTCCACTCGGGAGCCCCCTCGTTCGCGGCTGCCAGCAGGTCCGCGTTGGTCGAGCCCGTCGATTCGACGTACCCGGCGGCAGCCGCCGGCAGCCCTGCGGCATCCGCCGCCGCGGCGACGCTATGCTCCGTGAGCACTCGGGTCTGACCTCCCGTGTCGGACCTGACCGGACGTGAGGGGGAGCGATTATCACAGGCGACGGTCAGCGCATCCTGGTCGCGAACCGCGGCGAGATCGCCGTCCGCGTCATCCGCACCTGCCGGGAACTGGGCATCCCGACCATCGCCGTCTACTCGGAGGCCGACCGCGACGCGCTCCACGTCGAGATGGCCGACGAGGCGCACCTGCTGGGGCCGCCTCCCCCGGTCGAGTCGTACCTGAACGTCGGAAAGATCCTCGAGGTCGCCCAGAGCGCCGGCGCGACCATGATCCACCCCGGCTACGGGTTCCTGTCGGAGAACGAGGCGTTCGCGCGGGGCGCGGCCCAGGCCGGGATCACCTTCATCGGGCCGCCGCCCGAGGCGATGGCGCTGATGGGCGACAAGGCGGAGGCGCGCCGGGCCGCCGAACGGGCCGGGGCGCCGATCGTGCCCGGCACCGAGGGTCCGATCACGCCCCAGGGCGCCGCGGATGAAGCGAAGCGGATCGGGTTCCCACTGCTGGTCAAGGCCGCGTTCGGCGGCGGCGGCCGCGGCATGCGCGTGGTCGAGAAAGAGGCCGACCTCACGGAGGCGCTGGAGAGCGCCGCCCGGGAAGCCGAGGCCGCCTTCGGCCGGCCGGAGGTGTACCTCGAGCGCTTCATCGGCCGCGCGCACCACGTCGAGGCGCAGATCCTGGCCGACACGCACGGCAACGTCTCTTTCCTGGGCGAGCGCGACTGCACGCTCCAGCGGAGGCACCAGAAGCTCGTCGAGGAGAGCCCCTCGCCCCTGGTCGACGCCGAGCGCCGCGCGCGCATCGGCGAGGCCGCGATCGCCATCGCGCGCGCCGCGAACTACGTGAACGCCGGCACCATCGAGTTCCTGATGGAGGAGGACGGTTCCTTCTACTTCATGGAGATGAACACACGGCTCCAGGTCGAGCACCCGGTCACGGAGATGGTCACCGGCCTGGATCTGGTGCGGCTGCAGATTGAGGTCGCGCTCGGCGAGCGCGTCGCCGCCGAGCCGGAGATGCGCGGCCATGCCATCGAGTGCAGGCTGAACGCCGAGAACCCGTACCGCGACTTCCTGCCCGGGCCCGGGCTGGTCACCGAGCTCCGCCCGCCGGGCGGCCCGTTCGTGCGGCTGGACGCCGGCGTCGCCGAGGGCAAGGCGGTCGTGGGGAACTACGACTCGATGTTCGGCAAGCTGATCGCCTGGGGGCCGGACCGTGACGCGGCGCGGCGGCGGATGCTCCGCGCGCTCGACGAGATGGTCGTGGAGGGCATCCCGACCACCATCCCCTTCCACCAGTGGGTGCTGGATCAGGCCGAGTTCATCGATGCGACCGCGACGACCAACTGGGTCGAGCAGGCGCTGGGCGAGGGGCGGTTCGACTCCGGCGGCGAGATGGCGGCGCCCGCGCCGGCCGCCGCGGCCAAGCCGGTCCGCCTCGTCGTCGAGGTCGGCGGCCGTCGCGTGCCGGTCTCGCTGTGGGGCGAGGGGATGCCGGTCGCGCCGGCCCCGCCCGAGGCGCTGCACGGCCACGGCCACGGCGGGGCCCAAGGCATGATCTCGGCGCCGATGCAGGGAACGATCCAGAAGGTGATGGTCGAGACGGGCCAGGAGATCGAGGCCGGCCAGGACCTCTGCATCCTGGAGGCGATGAAGATGGAGAACCGCATCGAGTCCCCGCGGGACGGGGTCGTGGGCGAGATCTTCGTCAAGGCCGGCGAAGTCGTGCAGACCGACCAGGCCTTGCTGCTCATCGAGTAGCGGCGTTCAGCGACGGAGTTCGGCGGTCGCCCGCACCTGCGTCCGTCCGGCCGAGAAGAATCCGTCGGTGCGCGCGATCTCGATCTCGCGGACCTCGAACGGACCGAACGTCCGCGCTCGCCACGGTCGCAGCGCGCGAAGCAGCGCCGGCTCGACCGGTCCCAGGAACCGGACGGCGTTCGACAGCACCAGCGGCATCGCCCGGCGCAGCGGCGAGTCCCGGCGCGGCGCGTCCTTCTGTTCCTCGAACGCGCCTCGGAGCGAGGCGCGCAGGCGCGAGACCTCCGCATCGGCGCCGTAGGCCTGGGCGAAGACCGTCCACGGCGAGACGTTCAGCCCGCGAAGAGTGACCCGGAACCGCCGGTGTCGCCCCACCACCTCGACCGCGCGTGCGATCACGGCTTCCACGCCGGCCTCGCCCTCCCCCGCCGCGACGTACGGGTCGAGGTTCAGCACCGTGACGTGCATCGAGGAGGGCGGGTAGTACGCGTGCTCCGGCCACCGATCGTGGATGTCCCGGAGCGCCGCCTCGATGCGAACGCCGACCGGCTCGGGGACCCGGATGACCGTCGTGAGGCAGCTGAAGCCGGGGTCGAGCCGGTCGTTCGAACGCCAGCCGATCGTCCGAAGCCGGGCCCGCGACGCCAGGCCCATCGCATCGAACGCCAGCCGCGTCCGGATGTCGCCGCCCGTCAGAGGCCCCGGCTCCGCGACAGGAACCCGTCCACCGCATCCAGATACGCGGCCTGCTCCTCGACGAACGTCATGTGGCCGCTGTGCTCGAAGATCACCAGCTCGGCGCCGTGGATGCCCTTCGCGATCGCCTCGGCGGCCTTGGCCGAGCACACGCGGTCGTGCCGGCCGGCCAGGACCAGCACCGGCTGCGAGACCTCGCCCAGGCGATCCTCGACCTCGATCGCGCCGTAGTCGTTGGACGCGAACCGCTGCAGCACCTCCGGCGACAGAACGCTGCCGGCGGTCTTCCGGTCGTACTCCTCGATGCGCGGGTCCTCCGGGTTCGCGAAGTGGAACGGCCACTGCTCGGTCATCAGCTCCGCGAACTCCTCGGCCGTCTGCACCGACGATTCCTTCTCCCACGACGCCGCGATCTGTTCCCGCAGGCGCACGGGTTCGAATGACGCCAGGTTCTTCTCGACGTCCGCGAGGTACTTCGCCGACGGCACGCCGCCCGAGACGATGGTCTGCGCGGCCATGTTCGGGAAATCCACCGCGTTCTGGAGCGCCACGAACGCCCCGTACGAGTGGCCGAGCACCGCGTAGCGGTCGAGGCCCATCGAGCGCGCGAGCGACACGACATCCTCCGCCATCGTCTCGAGCGTCCACGTCAGTGGGTCGCATCGCGGCGACCGGCCGGACGCGCGCTGGTCGACCAGGATCAGGCGGTACCCGCGTTCGGCCAGCGGGTCCAGGTAGTCGGCGAACTCGTGGTGGTCCAGGCCAGGACCGCCGTGCAGGACGACGACCGGATACGCGCCCGGGTCGCCGACCTCCACCACATACAGTTGCGCCGCAACGACATCGACGAACATGCCGGGCCGGCCGTACGCGTCGGGCTCAGGCATCGCCCTTGGCGGCCTTCGGGGGCGGCGAGCCCCAGCCACCACGCCCCGTCAGCGCGATGCCCGCGCTGTGAATGCCGTACGCGCGGTTCACACCCACGAGGACGGCGGTGAACGTCTCCACGATCCGGGCCATCGACAGCGCGCCGGCATCGACCCACCTGAGGTTGGGCATCTTCTCCACCAGGCCGCCGATGGTCGCCTTCGCCTCCGGGTCGGCACCACAGAGCAGGACGTCCCCCTCCATCGTGTCGTCGATCTTCTGCAGTTCCTCGCCGCTCACCGTCTGAAAACCGGAGACCATGCGCACGCCCCTGCCGAGCAGCGCCTCGGCCTGCTCTGCCGCGGAGCCGTGCCACGGACGAACGACCTGCCAGGCCCGGCCGCCGACCGCGGTCGCCAGCGGAGACGTGCAGTCGCAGACGACGGCGCCCTGCCGGAAGGCGCTCTTCAAGCCGCGGTACGTGTCGGCCTGGCCGGCGAACGGCACCGTCACCAGCACGACGTCCACCGCCGCGACCGCCTCGTCGTTCGAGGTGCCGTCCACGGTCGCGTCCGGCCCGAGGATCTCCTTCGCCTTCGCGGCAGCGCCCTCGCCCTTCTCGTGCGAGCGTGATCCGATGATCACGTGCTCGCCGGCCCTCGCCAGCCGGAGCGCGAGCCCGAACCCTTCGTCACCCGTTCCACCAACGATCGTGATGTCCATGGGGCGGAAGCCTACGGGAAACGCGGCGGCCGGCGCGGAGCGGGCTACCGGGACGGCCTGTACGTCCCGAACACCTCGCGCAGCGCGTCCGAGACCTCGCCGAGCGTGGCTCGGGCCCGCAGTGCGTCCCGCATCGGGTGCAGCAGGTTCCCGTCCCCCGCCGCCGTCTCCCGCACGGCGCGGAGCGCCGCCTCGACGGCGGCAGCGTCACGGGCCGCGCGCAGCGCGCGCACACGGTCGACCTGCGCCGCCACCTCGGCCTCGTCGATGGTCTGAAGATCGACCGGCTGGTCCTGCTCCGCCGCATAGGCGTTGACGCCGACGATCACGCGCTCGCCCGACTCCACCGCCTGCTGGATGCGGAACGCCGACTCGGCGATCTCGTCCTGGATCCACCCGGCCTCGATGGCCGCCACCGATCCGCCCATCCCGTCGATCTTGTCCATCAGCCACAGCGCGCGTTCCTCGATCTCGTTCGTCAGCGACTCGACGAAGTAGGAACCGCCCAGCGGGTCGACCGTGGCCGTCACGCCGCTCTCCGAGGCGATGACCTGCTGGGTCCGCAGCGCGATCCTGGCGGCGTTCTCGGTCGGCAGCGCCAGCGCCTCGTCGAACGAGTTGGTGTGCAGGGACTGCGTGCCACCCAGCACCGCCGACAAGGCCTCCATGGTCGTCCGCACGATGTTGTTCTCGGGCTGCTGCGCGGTGAGCGTCGCACCGCCCGTCTGCGTGTGGAACCGCAGCATCGCGCTCTTCGGGTCCTGCGCGTCGAAGCGGTCGCGCATGATCCGGCCCCACATGCGCCGCGCCGCGCGGAACTTCGCCGCTTCCTCGAAGAAGTTCATGTGGCACGCGAAGAAGAACGAGAGCCGGGGCGCGAAGTCGTCGATGGCCAGCCCGGCCGCCAGCGCCGCCTCGACGTACGCGACGGCGTTGGCCAGCGTGAACGCGATCTCCTGCACCGCCGTCGCGCCGGCCTCGCGCATGTGGTAGCCGGAGATCGAGATGGTGTTCCACTTCGGGATCCGTTCCCGGCAGTACGCGAACAGGTCGGTGATCAGCCGCATCGACGGCTTCGGCGGGTAGATGTAGGTTCCGCGCGCCGCATACTCCTTCAGGATGTCGTTCTGCACCGTCCCGCCCAGCGCCGTCGCGGGGATGCCCTGTTCCTCGGCGACCAGCTCGTACAGCAGCAGCAGGATCGGCGCCGTGGCGTTGATCGTCATCGACGTCGTGACCTCGTCGAGCGGGATCGCCTCCAGCAGGCGGCGCATGTCGTCCACGCTGTCGATCGCCACGCCGGTCTTGCCGACCTCGCCCTCGGCGCGCGGGTGGTCCGAGTCGTAGCCCATCTGCGTCGGCAGGTCGAACGCGACAGACAGACCCGTCTGGCCGTGGTCCAGCAGGTAGCGGAACCGCGCGTTCGTCTCGGCGGCGGCCCCCATGCCGGCGTACTGCCGCATCGTCCAGACGCGCCCGCGGTACATCGTGGGGTAGATCCCTCGGGTGAACGGCGGGCTGCCAGGTTCGCCGAGGTCGCGCGCCTCGTCGTACCCCTCCAGGTCGGCCGGGTCGTACGTCGTACGGATCTCGATGCCGGCGTCGGTCAGCCTGTGGTCGTCGCCGTCGCCCATGGGTCGCCAGCGTACCGCTCCCGGACTGGACCGGTAGGATGCCTCCCGTGGACGCGGACGTCGACGTCACCAAGCCCGGCTACTCGGACTACATCAGCGGGCTGCTCATGCGGCACGACGAGCCGGTGCTGCTCGAGATGGAGGCCGAGGCGCGCCAGAGCGGGTTTCCGGCCGTCGGCCGGATGGTCGGCGTGACGCTGGAGATCCTGACCCGGTCGATCGGCGCCAAGCGAGTGTTCGAGCTGGGGTCGGGCTTCGGCTACTCGGGTTACTGGTTCGCCCACGGGATCGGCGACGACGGCGAACTGCACCTGACCGACGGCGACCCGGAGAACGAGCGCAAGGCGGCGGACTACCTGGGCAGAGCCGGCCTCGGCAAGATCGTGTCGTTCCAC
The DNA here is from genome assembly GCA_963770955.1 of uncultured Actinomycetota bacterium. GTDB lineage: Bacteria > Actinomycetota > UBA4738 > UBA4738 > UBA4738 > DASPTB01. Next base: position 282,398 of record CAVYRK010000002.1, on the reverse strand, counting down.
GTCGGGGATGCGATCGAGTCGTTCGCCTCGGTCGACGGCGACTTCGACATCGTGTTCTGCGACATCAGCAAGGACCAGTACCCGGACGCCTGGGCCGCCGCGCGCGCCCGAATCCGGCCCGGCGGCATGTACATCTGCGACAACACGCTCCGCTGGGGCGCGGCCACGGTCATCGAGCAGCGCGACGGCGACGAGGGTGCCCGCATCGCCGCCGTCCGGAGCCACAACGAGGCCATCGCCAACGACCCCGAGTTCCTGATGACGATCCTGCCGATCCGCGAAGGTGTCCTGGTCGCTCGGAGGAGTCGGTAGATCCCCAATACGGTCGGTCCCAGACGCCCCCATACGGGGCGACTACAGACGGGCGCGGCGACAGTACGATCCCGAATGTTCGACCGGTGGGCGTCGGCACGCAGTGATCGACTTCCTGTTCCGTCCGCGAGGGGGGAACATGGAATCGACCCGAGATGACGGGGCGAGTGCGCCTACGGTCGAGTGGCCTCGTGGTAGCGGGCCTCATCCACGACGAGCTGCCAGTGACCCGTGTCTGGAGGCGCCGCCCGGAAGTCGTCGAAGTCGAACGTGAGGACAGGGTGCCCACCGCGTTCGGCAACGGCCATGAGCGAGGCGTCGGTGAACCCCAGATCGAGTGCCCCGAAGCGACGATCGATCTCCGTTGCGCGCCGAACGAGCGCAGGCGTGAGAAACGCAATGGAGTGCTCACCACCCGAGATCGCGGAGAGGAACAATTGCGCCGCCCTCGAGTCCAACCGAGCTCGGAGGAGCTGGTCGACCTCGACGATCACCGGCAGCGGGACGATGAGGTCCCGGCCAAGCGCGCTCACCAAGCCGACGGCCAATTCGTGTGCCCGATCCCGCCTGTTGGCCGCCGCCACCAACGGACCGGTGTCGCAGACCACGTTCACTCGCTCGGGACCAACTTCCTCAAGTACTCCTCGGCCATGCGCCCGAGATCCCGTGGGCCGGTCCCCGCCGCAACGTAGCTCGGCCGTCTCCCTGGCCGCGACGCCCGAAGACCGGCTTCGAGCAGGCGGGTCACGGCAGCGGAGAAGGACTCACCTTCCTCTGCCAACTCCCGTACGAGCGCATCGACGCTCTCCGGAAGCGTAACCGTGCGCCGAACCACCTGTGCGCTCCTCTCCAGTTGGCTGAGTATGATCTCCACTATCATACCCCCCCTCCGCCAGGAGGGCCGATCCGGGCTCCTCGCTCCTCGTCGAGTGCCGCGACACCGACATTCCTACAGGGCATCACCGACACATGGAGCCACTGAACGGGCGGCGGGTCTTAGGACGGCTGGCTCTGGCCGGGGTGGTTCCTCAGGTAGCGGACCTCCCATTGGGGCAGCGGGGTGTTCACCATCGGGACCGGCGCCACCGGCGACTGCCCGTAGTCGAAGGAGTCGTGGAAGTCGTACGCGCCGCGGTCCTCGTCACCGAGCGGCGCCAGCGACCAGTTGTGCTCGATGAACGCCAGCGTCGACGCGAGCGTCGCCGTCGTGTGGTCGACGAAGTGCGACTTGGCGTACGGGCTGATGATCACCATCGGCACGCGCAGTCCCATCCCCATCGTGGGCGGTGCCACGTGGTCGTAGAAACAGCCGCAGTCGTCGTACGTCAGGAAGATCGCCGTCGACGTCCAGTCGGGGCTCTTCTCCACCGCGCCCACCATGCTCCCGATCCAGTCGTCGCCCGCCAGCATCGAGTACGTCGGGTGCTGCGAGTCGCGGCGAGGACGGCATCACGAACGAGACGTCCGGCAGCGCCCCATCCGCGCGTCGCTGCGTGAACTCGCTCCCGGTTCACCGTGTGATTGCGCTGCGACGGTCCCGGCGCACTCCCAGAAGTACGAGCACGGCGAGCGGAACGCGTTGAGGTTGTTGACGTAGACCTTGTACGAGAGACCGGCCTGATCGAATCGGTCGAAGATCGTCGGCACCCACGCGACCGGCGAGTCTCGGTACGGCCCGTCGCCGCCCCGGTCGGGCACGCACGACGGGACGTAGATGAGGCCCTGCGTCGGCGAGTCGTAGGACGCGTCCTCGTTGCTGTCGCAGCCCCCGCCCGGGCCGTGGGGCGGCGGATGGAACTGCCGCATGTAGTGCGGGTTGTCGCCATGGAAGAAATCGCGCGTCCCCGCCACCATCTCGAGATGCGAGCTCCAGCTCGCGGACGTGTACGACTCGAACGTGCGGTCCGAGATCGTGAACTGATCGGCCAGCAGGGTCATGTTCGCGATCGACGCGGCGTTCTGCGCCCTCGGGATCGAACTGGTCGAAGCAGGCGTAGGGCGGGTGTCCGGGGTCCGGGACGGCCTGGCACCCCAGGATGCGTTCGAAGCCGTCCATGCGCGCCACGCCACCGTGCCAGTCGAGGCCCTTCAGGTGCGACTGCACCGAGTGGTTCAGCGATGGCTGGATGTCTGGTGCCGGGGCGAGCGGAATGGTGTTGCCATTGGAGAGCACACCTTCCCTGGTCCCGTCGCACGGGGCGGGATCGCCGGACGCCACGCGCTCGGCGCAGAGGGCGCCCAGGACGTTGTCGAACGTCCGGTTCTCCATCACGATCACGACGACGTGATCGATCGGGGTCGCGGCCGCGCCGGCATGCCTGGGTCGGCCCCACACCGCCACGACGGACGCGGCCATCAGGCAAACGGCAACCACGCGTGACGCCCGCTCGAGCCGCTTCCCCACGAAAACCCCCCTGTCCTCCACGACCGGCTCGAGGAATGTACGCGAGCCGGTCACATGAGGCAATGGATCTCCGCCCTTGGTCCCTACCGGTGCCGGCCGGACCCGGCTAGGCTTCTTTCGTCCACAGGGGGCCCGACCGAGGAGGACGCTCACGCCGCACGTCTCCGCCATCGAAGCTGTTGGGGTCGTCAAGCGCTTCGGCGACATGCCGGCGCTGGACGGGCTGGACCTCACCGTGGAGAGCGGACGGATCCACGGCCTGGTCGGACCGAACGGCGCCGGCAAGACGACGCTGCTCCGCGTGCTGTTCGGGCTGATCCGGATCGACGCAGGGTCGGTGCGCATCCTGGGCCGCGAGAGTGCGGCGCAGGGCGAAGGGATCGTGGCGGGTGTCGCCGGGTTCGTCGAGGAGCCCCGCTTCTATCCGTATCTGACCGCCCGGAAGAACCTCGAACTGCTCGCCCGTCTGGACGGCGGCGTCGCCGCGCCGCGAATCGACGAGGTGCTGGAGGTCGTGCGCCTGTCCGAGCGCGGCGGCGACAAGGTGGGCGGCTTCTCCTCGGGGATGCGGCAGCGCCTGGGATTCGCCGCGGCCCTCCTTCGGCCGCCCCGCCTGCTGTTGCTGGACGAGCCGACGGCCGGCCTCGACCCGGCCGGCGCTCGTGAGATGCGCGACCTGGTCGCGGCGGATCACCCAGGACGGCACCACCGTCCTCATGAGCAGCCACGACATGAACGAGCTCGACGGACTGTGTGACGCAGTGACCGTCATGCGGTCCGGTCGGAACGTGTGGGAGGGTTCGATGGAGCGCCTCCACGCCGAGGCGCCCGCGCCCGCGCATCGCGTGTGGACCAGCGACGACTCGCGCGCGACCGCGCTCGCGCGCACGGTTCCCGACGTCAAGGCGTTCCCCGACCCGGACGGCTGGCTCACGATCGAGGCAGGTCCCGACGCCCTCGACGCGTACGTGATCGCGCTCGGGCGTGCGGGGATCGCCGTCCGCCGGCTCGAGCTGCTGACCACCGCGCTGGAGTCGCTGTTCTTCGCCCTGACCGGAACCCCGGGCGGCGACGATTCCGCGTCGCGATCCCCGGCCGATGACCTGTCGGGCGTCGACATGAGCGCCGTCGCCGAGCCCGTCGCCGCGCAACCCAAACCGGCCGCGAGATCCGGCGGGGTGTCGGCCGTCTACCGTGTCGAGCTCGCCAAGGTCTCCGCGCAGCTCCTGCCCCGCCTGGCGGCGGTCGTGTGCCTGCTCGGCCCGTTCGTCTTCGCGCTCATCATGCGGTCGCAGACCTCGACGCCGGCCGACACGCTCTTCGGGCGATGGGTGACCTCGTCCGGGTTCGCGCTCCCGTTCGTGGTGCTGGGGTTCGCGGGAATCGCCGGCTTCCCGCTGCTCACCAGCATCGTCGCCGGCGACATCTTCGCGAGCGAGGATCGTCTGTCCACGTGGAAGACGGTGCTCACGCGGTCGTCGACGCGCGAGGAGGTCTTCTGGGGGAAGACGCTCGCCGCCGCGACGTTCACCGTCGTGATCGTCACGCTGCTGGCGGTGAGCTGCCTGGCGGCGGGCGTGCTCCTGGTCGGCACGGAGCCGCTCATCGGCCTGTCGGGCGCGCTCCTGTCGCCGGGTCGCGCGTTCGTCCTGGTCGCCGAGGCCTGGGCGATCGCGCTGGTCCCCGCGCTCGCGTTCACGGCCCTGGGCGTGCTGTTCTCGGTCGGGACCCGCAACAGCCTGATCGGGGTCCTCGGACCGCCGGTCGTCGGCCTGCTGATGGTCCTGATCTCGCTGCTGGGCAGCGGCCTCGTGCTGCGGACGCTGATGTTGACGTCCGGCTTCGAGGCATGGCACGGCCTCCAGCTCGACCCGCCGAAATACGGGCCCTTCGTCTTCGGGGCCATCGTGGCCGCCGCCTACGCGTATCTGAGCCTGGACGCCGCGCGCACGATCCTGCGGCGGCGCGACTTCGCGGGCGAGGGCGCGATGCCGCTGCGCTGGTCGCCGCTGGTGCGGCGGTCGGTCCTGATCGCGGTCGCCGTCGTCGCGGTGCTCGCCGCGGCCAGCCGGCTGGACCCGACGTGGATCACCGCCGACCGGCTGGAGGCATCGGTGGGTCAGACGTTCCGGAACCTCGTCGCCGTCCAGCAGACGATGCAGGGACAGCCGGCGAAGGCGGCCTCGATCGGCGTGTTCCCGTTCTGCAAGCGGGAGGCCGTGCGGAGCGGCCCGAGCCGCGGCGCGGGCGACGACTGGATCTGCGCGTTCAACGTCAACAGCACTCGCCTCGGTCAGCTGTCATTGACGTACCGGCTCACGGTGAAGCCGGACGGCTGTTACACGGCGGAGGGACCCGAGAGCGTCGGGCCGATGCACGTCCGCGACGCCCGGGGCAGGGTCGTCGTCAACCCGCTGTTCGCGTTCGACGGCTGCATGATCACCCCGTGAGCTCCCGCGTTCTGCGCGCCGTGTCCATCGCGGCGCTGGTGGTGGTGGCGGGCGCGGGCGTCTGGATGGCGCGGGCCGGCCCCGGGCACACGTCCGCTCTGGGAGCAGGCTTCGCCGGTGTGTCCTGCACGTCGGCAACGTCGTGCCTCGCCGTCGGCTCCCGAACGAACGCGTCGGACGTGCAGTCACCGATGTCGGCCGCCTGGGGCGGGTCCGGCTGGTCGATCAGTGGGACGCCGAGTCCGGCGGGGACCGCGAACAGCGCGCTCGAGAGCGTGTCCTGTGTCTCGCCGGCCTCCTGCATGGGCGTCGGCCACCGGGAGATTCCCTCGCGGGGACTCAGCGGAACGGCGTCCGAGGGCGCGCCGCTCGCGGCTGCCTGGGACGGCACCGCATGGCACGTGCTTCCCCTGCAGGCGCCCCCCGCGGCGCGCGACAGCGCGCTGCACGGCGTGGCCTGCGCGGGACGAACGTGCGTCGCGGTGGGTGACGGCGAGTCACGGGCCGGCAAGGAGCTGACGTTCGCCGAGGTCTGGGACGGCTCGACGTGGCGCCTGGTCATCACGCCCAACCCCGGCGGGGCGGACGACAGCTTCCTGCAGGCGGTGTCGTGTGCGTCGCCGGCTTCCTGCGTGGCCGTCGGCCACTTCGAGTACGAGGTGCGCCAGGTATCCGTGCAATCCGCCGCGCTCATCGAACGCTGGGACGGAACGCGATGGAGGATCGAGCGCTCGCCGAACTCCGCCGGAACGCAGGGCACCGCCCTTCAGGGCGTGGACTGTTCCTCGGCGCAGCGGTGCACGGCGGTCGGATGGGAGCGGCCGGCGGGGGGCGGGTACGGGCCGCTCGCGGTGGGCTGGGACGGAACCACCTGGACGGCCCAGCCGGTGCCGTCGTTCCGCGGATCGCCCGACACCGAACTGAACGCGGTCGCCTGCGCACGCGAGGACTCGTGCACGGCGGTCGGGTTCTCGCAGAAGAGGGCGGGCGCGGTGATGCTCGGCTTGTCGTGGGACGGCTCGACGTGGAAGACGCAGCGGATGCCGGCGCTGCCGGGCGCCGCCGACACGGCGCTCAACGGGATCGACTGCCCGGCGCAGGGCGCGTGCGTCGCCGTCGGCGGGTACCGGACCCGGTCTCTGCTGCAGCGGGCGTTGGCCGCGACCTGGAACGGAGCCCGCTGGACGGTCGAGGCGGTGGCCACCGCGCCGCCCGGCGGTTGACCCTACCGGCCACGCGCCGTATATATCCTTCGGTACCGAACGACATTCGGTCGCGCGCACCCCGTCCGTGCACGGCGGAGCGCCGTGCAGACCCGAGGAGAACGGACATGGGTGAGATCGTCGGGGCCGGGCTCGTCGCCCACGTGCCCACCATCATGCTGCCGGAGGACGTCCGCAAGGAGCTGAACGACGGGAAGGAGATCAGCCTCGTTCCCGGCCTGAAGCGCATGCGGACGGAAGTACTCGACCGGCTGCGGCCGGACACGATCGTCGTGTTCGACACGCACTGGGAGACGACGTTCGAGCACATCATCACGTCCGCCGAGCGCCGCACCGGCCACTTCACGTCGAGCGAGCTGCCGCGCGGCATGGCCGGCATCCCGTACGACATCCCCGGCGATCCCGAGCTGGCGGCGGCGCTCGAGAAGAAGGCGGCCGGCCGCGACGACACGTGGATCCTCGCGTGCGACGACCCGTACCTGCCGATCTACTACGGGACGGTCAACATCTGGTCGCACCTGAACGGCGGCGAGCGCTGGGCGTCCATCGGCATCAACCAGTGCGGCCAGACGGAGGACTTCCTGTTGCTGGGGCAGCTGCTCGGCGAGGCGATCGCCGAATCAGATCGGCGCGTCGTGCTGCTGGCGTCCGGCGGGATGACGCACCGGTTCTTCAAGTTCCGCGAGCTGCGGCAGCACGAGTCGAGCGACCCGAAGAACATCATCTCGCCGGAGGCGCGCGCGGCAGACGAGCACATCCTCGAGCTGTTCCGCGCGGGGGATCACAGGACGGTGATCGATGAGATGCCCGAGTACAAGAAGCAGGGCCCCGAGGGGAAGTTCGGGCACTACCTGATCATGGCCGGCGCGCTGGGCGGCGCGGCGTGCACCGCGCCCGGTGAGCAGTTCTCCGACTACGAGGCCGCCGTGGGCACCGGGCAGGTCCACGTGTGGTTCGAGCGCCCCGCCGGCGGCTGGGCAGCCTGACGCGGCGGACGGCCGTGTCCGCCGATCCGAGTCACGACCCGCTCCCCGCGGAGCTGGAGGTTCGCGAGCGGCTGGGCGAGATGCCGCTCGACTTCGGCGCCATGGCGGTCGTATCCAACGTGTTTCGCGCATCGACCGCCGTGCGGCGACACCTGGAGAACCGGGTGCTGGCGCCGCACCGGCTGTCGTGGACGTCGTTCGTGGCGCTGTGGGTGCTGTGGGTGTGGGGCCAGATGGAATCGCGCGACGTGGCCGCGGCCGTCGGGGTCACGCGCTCGACCTGCACCGGGGTCGTGACGACCCTGGAGCGCCGGAAGCTGGTGCGGCGAACGCGCGGCACGGCCGACGCGCGCATGGTTCGCGTGTCACTGACGGCGGAGGGCACGCGCCTGATCGAGCGGCTCTTTCCGGAGTTCAACCGGGAGGAGGCGGCGCTGACGGCGCACCTCGAGCGCGGAACAGCGGGAGGCGCTGGCCGGCGCGCTCCGCTCCCTGCTCCGCGCCGTCGGGAACGGCGAACCCGCTAGAGCTCGGCCAGGAACGCCTCCAGGGCGCCGTTGAACGCCTCCGGCTCCTCGAGGAACGGGCAGTGGCTGGAGGCCTCGAAGATCTCCAGCCGTGCCCCCGGAATTCGCTCGGCCATCCACTTCCCCGCGGCCGGGTTCGTCGCCTTGTCGTCGCCGCCGAACGCGACCAGCGTCGGCACCGTGATCTCCGGCAGGAACTCTCGGTAGTCGCGAAAGGTCTGGTCGACCAGGATCGACGTGGCGACGGCCGCGGGCGGCTTCATCAGCTCGCGGACGAACTCGGCCACCAGCTCCGGCGTCGGTGCGTGCAGCATCAAGCCCGCGAACTCCTCGGCGACCGCGGCCTGGGCCATCTGGAGTCCCTCGACCGTCTCCCCCAGCACCTCCGGCGTGAACATCGCGAACTCGTAGCCGGGCCACGCGAAGTCGCTGGGTGGCTGGTCCACGACCACGACCCCCGCGACGCCGTCCTGTCCGAACGCCTTCAGGTATTCGAACAGGACCATGGCGCCCATCGACCAGCCGACCAGGACCGGCCGTTCGACGCCCATCGACTCCAGTAGGGCGTGGAGGTCCTGCGCGTAGTTCGGCACCGTGTGCCCCTCCAGGACCTTCTCGGAGTCGCCGTGTCCCCGGAAGTCGGGCACGATGGCGCGCCACGCGCCCGTGACCGCGTGCTCCAGCTGGTGCTTGAAGAACCACCCGCTGCATGTCACGCCGTGCAGGAACGCGACCGGCCGGCCCTCGCCTGCATCCCGCACGTTCAGCTCGACGCCGCGAACCGAAACCACGCCGGCCCCCTCTCTAGAACTCGCCCCGCACCTCCGGCCCCGGAGGAGCGACGCCGGTCTCGAGGTGCCCGGCGGCCTCCTGGCCGGCGGTGATCGCTCCCGCTCCTTGCGCCGAGAGCCGGAATCTTCCTTGCGCAACCAGCACGAGCAGGATGATCACGCCGATCGCCGCCCAGATCAGGAAGTACAGCGTCACAGTGTTCTGGGGCGACGGGACCTTGTACACGGCGCTGAAGATGGCGAGGCCCGTGATGACGACGGCCAGGATCACCGCGATCGCCAGACCCACCGGGTTCACCTGACCCGAGAGGCCGCGGATCGACGCCAGCGCGACGGCCGTGTAGATCACCGCCAGCGACAGCGACCCGTACTGTGCGAGCCAGAAGAAGAACACGATGTACTCGGGCGCGCCGTTCAGCGGCAGGATCCCGTGCGTCAACCGGACGGCGGCGATCTCGACGACCGTGAGCACGATCAACGTCACGATCGACACGACCGGCGTCCCGTACCGCTTCGACACCGTCGCGAATGCACCGGGAACTCGGCGGTCGCGGGACAGCGAGAACAGCAGGCGCGTGCAGGCCACCGACGCCCCGATGCCCACGGCCGCGAGATCCAGGATCAACAGGATGTTCATGAGGTTGAACATGAACGTCGATCCGTACCCGCCCTGGCTCTTGGGCAGCGCCAGCACGATCAACGGCGCACCGCTCTTCGCCCATGCGTCGGCGTTCAGGTGGAACCCGACCGCCTGGGAGTACGAGGCAATGACGAAGTAGACGGTGACGATCGCCAGCGACCACAGGACTGCGCGCGGGATGTTCCGCTTCGGATCACCGGTCTCCTCCGCGAGGTTCGCGGCCGACTCGAACCCCACGAACAGCAGGATCGCGTACAGCGCGCCGTAGAAGAAGTTGCCGACACCGCCGGCGGAGCTCGGCTGGAACGGCTGCGTGCTGTTGCTGCCCGACTTGAAGATGATGTAGATGAGGAAGATCGTCACGACGGTCGCCGACACCATCACCAGCGCCAGCTGCACTCGTGTCGAGATGCGCACGCCGAAGTACAGGACGCAGAAGAGGATCGCCGTGTACACCAGGCTCAGCACCCAGTACGGGACGTTCCAGTTGTGCGACGCGAGCCAGTCGGCGGTGACGCCACCGATCAGCAACGGGATGGCCGCGGCCAGCACGAACAGGCCGCCCTGGTAGATCCACCCGAACACGAACCCGACGCGCTCGCCGAACCCGACGGACACGTAGTCATACAGGGCACCCGCCGCATGGATTCGTTTGGCGTACTGGGCGATGAGCCAGCCCAGCGCACCCACCCCGATGGCCGCGACGATGATCGCGAGCGGGCTTGCGAGGCGCGCCCCCTTGCCGGCGTTGTTGGCCCCGACGACAGTCACCAGCAGCAGGATCGCGCCGAACACCGGCCCCATGAAGCCGACCGACTGGGCGATGACGTCGACGAAGCTCAGCCCGGCCTTTCCGAGCTTCTCGTACTCCACTTTCTCCTCGGCCATGTGCTCCCCCCATCGAAGGGCGAGGACCGCTCCCCGCGGCCCGAATGCTATGCGCTTCCCCCGTCCCGATTCAATCCTTCCCTGGCCGCTTGGGAGCGCGATCCTCGGGCGGGGATGAGAACATCGGTGCCCCTTGACCACCCCCAAGGGGTGATTCGACTGAGAGGCTCGAGTGAACAAGGCGATCCTCGTCCGCCACGCACAGAGCGAGGCGAACGCGCTCGGCATCGTGAACGGCGACCCGTCGATCCCGTACGCACTGGACGCGGCCGGGCGCGAGCAGGCGGCCGCCCTGGGCCGGGCCATCGCGGACGAGCCCATCGACGGCTACGTGGTGACCGAATTCCTCAGGACGAGCCAGACGGCCGACATCGCGCTGGCCGGCCGGGACATCCCACAGCACGTCCTGCCCGAATTGAACGATCCTGTGTTCGGGGCCCTCGAGGGCAGGTCACTGGTCGAAGCCAGGACCTGGCTCCACGAGCATGGCCCGAACGCGCACCCGGACGGAGGGGGCGAGAGCCGCGTCGAGACGATCGCGCGATACTGCGACGGGTACCGGCGGCTGCTGGACCTGCCGGGTGAGCTGCTGATGGTCGTGGCGCATGCGCTGCCGGTGACGCAGATGCGGCTGGCGGTCGAGCAGGGCCGGCTGCCGCTGACGCTGGAGGGCCTGCCGCCCGATCACGCGCACCCGTTCCGCGTCGACGCTGCGGGCGTGCGGCGCGGCGTCGAGGTCATGGAAGCTTGGGTGAGGCAGGAGGAGGAATGAGCACGTCATGAAGACCGAGTCGTCCCCCGATTCCCACCTCGCATTGCCCGACGGCCCAGGACCCCATCCCGGAGTCGTGGTGGTCCACGAAGCGTTCGGACTCAACGACAACACCCGCGACATCTGCGAGCGCTTCGCCCAGGAAGGATACGCGGCGCTCGCGATCGACCTGTTCGATGGCCGCAACCGGGCAGTGTGCATGGCTCGCATGTTCGTCGGAGGGATGGTGGGCAACCTCGACTACTACGGCGTTCCCGCCTTGAAGGCAGCCTTGGGCGAACTGGCGGGCCGGCAAGAGGTCGATGCCGGCCGGGTCGGGGCGGTCGGGTTCTGCCTGGGCGGCTCGATCGTGCTCACGTGGGGATGCACCGACGACCGCCTGAAGGCCATCGCCCCCTACTACGGCATGGCCCCGAGGCCGAGGGCGGCGATTCGACGCCTCTGCCCGGTGGTGGGTTCGTGGCCCGACAAGGACATCACGACGAAGGCCGCGGGCATCCTCGAGACCGAGCTGACGGCGTCCGACGTTCCGCACGACCTCAAGGTCTATGCGGGAACGAAGCACGCCTTCTTCAACGACCAGCTGCCCAAGAGGTACGACGCCGCGGCGTCGGCGGACTCGTGGCAACGGGTGCTCGCCTTCTTCGCCGAGCACGTTGAAGGCCACTCCGTCAACACATAGCGCAGAGTCTTCGATCGGCTCCCGCCAGACCTACCCCGCAGTCGCCGCAAGCGTCGGTGAAACGTCGACGACCGCGACGGATCTCTCGTAGTCCGAAATGATCGGAGCCGGCATGAATCCCTTGACGATGAGGTAGATGCCGAGCGACAGCTCCCAGACGAATTCCGGGATCGTCGCGATGGCCTGCGCTGAGGACCCCGGCTCGATGACGTTGAACAGCACGAGGGTCCCCGACAGGATGATCAGCGGGCCTCCGATCAGCCCCAGCCAGGTCATGCGGCGCGGCACGACCCCGGATCGGTACATCAGGTATCCCAGGATCAGGCCGTTCCCGATTCCGACAACCCAACCGGGCCCGAGCAGGAACGTCCAGTCGTGGATCGCGACGAGCGACCGGCCGGCGATGATCAGCGAAGCCCCGCCGGCTGCTCCGACGTCCTGCCGCAACGTCACGACCGCCATCAGGCCGAGGATCCCGACGGCGATGAATACGGACTCCACGACGCGGGCGGTGACGTAGCCGAGAGAAAGGCTCTCGTTCTGCCGCTTGAGGATCGGGAACAGCGCGACGGCCGTGCCGATGTTGGCGACGATGACGATCATCTCGAGGAACGCGCCGAGGGCGATGCGGCCGTCGGCGCCTGCGCCGACGATGTAGTTGGGGTGATCGAGCAGTGGCTTGTAGCAGATGAAGAAGGCCGGGATGGAGGCCACGAAGGTGACGATGAAGAGCCAGCCCGCGATGGACGCGATCTTCCTGCTTGAGGTCATCCGAATTCCTCTCCTGGTGCTTGTGGACATGCGTCAGACGACGATGGCGAGCTTCCCCCGGGCCCGTCCCCCTTCCAGGTGGCGCATTGCGTCGGGGACTTCGGCCAGCGCGTAGGTCCGTTCGATGATGGGGGTGACCTGGCCGTCCTCGATGAACCGGCTCACCGCCTCGATGTGCGTGTGGTGCTCCTTGGAGGTCAGCATGGTCAGTCGCTGGCTCACGAACGGCGAGAGCATCACCGCACGGATCTGCCTCCCGAAGCCGCCGGTCACGTTCCCCTTGCTCTCCCCGCCGACGATGACGAGCGTCCCCTTGGGAGCGAGCGCCCGGCGGAGCCGCGAGAGCTTGCTGTTCCCCCCGACGTCGAGGATGAGGTCGTAGCGGGGATCGCCGTCTGCGAAGTCCTCGCGCGTGTAGTCGATGACGTGATCGGCGCCGATCGAGCGAACCAGGTCGACCTTCGCGGTGCTGCACACGGCGGTCACCCTCGCTCCGAGGGACCGGGCGAGCTGCACGGCGTACGTGCCGACGCCTCCCGACGCCCCGATGATCAGCACGTTCTGTCCCGCCTCGATGCGCCCGGCGCGCAGACCCTGAATGGCGGTCCCACCCGATATCGACACGACCGCGGCCTGCTCGAAGGTGAGACCGGCCGGCTTGAGGACCAGCTTGTCCTCTCGCGCGGCCGCGTACTCGGCGAACGAGCCCCGGCTGATCCCGAACACCTCGTCTCCGACCTCGAACCTGGTCACGCCGGCACCGACCGCGACGACCGTGCCGGCGACGTCAAAGCCGGCAACGCGGTTCTTCGGATGACGAAACCCGAAGCCCATGATCCGCATCAGGTAGGGTCGCCCCGTCATGCAGTGCCAGGTTCCCCGATCCATCCCGGCCGCCCGTACCTCCACGAGGACCTCGTTTGCCGCGATGTCGGGCCTGTCGATCTCGGCGAGACGGAGCACGTCGACGCCGCCGTATGCGTCCTGAACGACGGCCCGCATGACGTCACCCTTCGCTTCGGTGTCGGGAACCGTTGCGGTGATCTTCTTCTCCGCCATGTCGACCTCTCCCCTCGTCGGTGATCACGGCGTTGACACCGCGGGTCCTCCTTGTGGCGGATGGACTCCAGAGCAGGCTACACCTGAACTCAAACGCTAGCAATTCATTTCTAGAATTCTGGAAGGAGTCTCTGGTATCGTTGATGTTCGTGGCGAACTGGGGGTTCCTGACCAAGCACGCGGGGGTCCTGCTCTGCATCGCAGGCGACCCGGGGGTCCGCCTTCGCGACATCGCGACCACACTCGACATCACCGAGCGCCGCGCGTACACCATCGTCAACGACCTGACCGCCGCCGGATACGTGGTCAAGGTCAAGGACGGGCGCCGCAATCGCTACGAGATCCAGGCCCAGCTACCGCTCCCGGACAGCACGAGCCGTGGAAGGACGGTCGGCAACCTGCTGGACCTGCTTGGGAGCACGGACGCACATCGGCCACGGAGGCGAGCAACCCGCTCGAGCCGGTGACGGGTCGAAGGTGCTGCTCATGTCGGATCGTTGCGGCTTGGTGGGTGGGCGGCGATGTAGGCGAGCTCGGACTTGGGGACGGCGGTGTTCACCATCGGTACACCGGGGAGCGGCCGTTGCGCGTAGTCGAACGAGTTCGACAAGTCGTAGGCGTGCGCGTCGTTGCGGGTCAGTGCCCTCACACCGAACGTGTGCTCAACGTACGCCAACATCGAGTCGAGGCTCCCCACGGTGGGATCGGTGAACCCCGCCTTGGCGTACGGGCTCACGATCACGAACGGCAGCCGAACGCCCAGCCTCGACCAGGGGGGAGCAACGTGATCGTAGAAGCACCCGCAGTCGTCGTAGGTGATGAAGACCGCGGTCGATCCCCACTCCGGGCCGTTCTCGATCGCCGAGACCACCGACCCGATCCAGTTGTCCCCGACCGTCATCGAGTCCCGGTTGTGCTGCGAGTAGCCCCCGCGAGGGGTCACGATGGACAGGCTGGGAAGGGCGCCCGACTGGGCCGCGCTCAGGATGTCGGTGTCGTTGACGAGGTTGTTGCGCTGCGACGACCCGAGGCACTCGTAGAAGGTTGGGCAGATCGCCCAGGCCCATCCGGTGGCTCCGTTCTCGCTCCCCTTCCCCCCGTAGATCTTCCACGTGAGCCCGGACGCTTGCAGCCGGTCGAAGATGGTCGGGACGTAGCGGACGGGAGAAGCCCGGTACGGGCCTCTCCCGCTTCGGTCTGGGATGCACGAGGGCACGTTGATCGCCTTGCGTCCGCTCCACCACAGGGCGTCCCGATAACTGTCGCACCCCCAGTTCGGTCCCCTGCGCGACGTGAACTGCGAGATGGTCGGGTTCTCTCCGACGAACCCGTCCATGGTCGAGGAGACGAGCAACATGTGGCTGGCCCATGAGGGGGTCGGGTAGTCCTCGAAGATGTGATCGGCCACGACGAAGTGCCCGGCAAGGTCCCACAGATTCGGAATCTGGGACTGGAACGACTGCGTGTAGCACGGATAACGCTTGCGGCTCGAGCACCCCGTGATCAGGTTGAAGCCGTCCATCTTCCCGTGGTCCATCGCCACGACCGCCCAGCGCTGCCGGTGGCCGATCTCAGGAGTGATGTCGGGCTGCGGCCGTAGCGGGATGCGTTTGCCGTCGTGCGTGAGGCCCGACGTGGCCCCATCGCACGGTTGATGGCCGTCCGGAGGCGACACGCAGAACCTCCCGAGGACGTTGTCGAAGCTGTGGTTCTCCTGGAACACGATGACAACGTGCTTGATCGGGGATCCCGACCGGATCACGCCTCTGGCCTCGTGCGAGGTCCGGGCTGTCACGCCGACCACGAGGAGCAGCGCCGCGCAGGCGATGAGGGCGCCGAGCAGGCGGGGCGAACGATGGAAACCCGTGGAACGCTCCTATCAATGGTCGCCGATGGGCTGCCCGAAGATGCCGTCGATCTCCGTCAGGACGTCGGGCTCGAGGTCGAGGTCGCCGGCCGCCGCGTTCGAGCGGGCGTGCTCCCGGCTACGGCTGCCGGCGATCGCGACGGTGTTCGAAGAGACGGCGACCAGCCAGGCGAGCGCCACCGCAGCGGTCGTCGCCCCAAGGTTCGTGGCGAGCTCGCCCAACCGATCCGCCCTCGCCACGTTCGCCTCGAAGAGGCCCGGGCGGAACAACTCCGGATGCTCTTCGTCGGGGTCCTTCCGCCCGCTTCGCCAGTCGTCGTCCGCGAAGGCGTGATCGGACCGCATCGCACCGGTGAGGATGCCCGCGCCCAGCGGCGAGTAGGCCAGGTACGCGATGCCCCGTTCGGCGAGCCACGGCAGGAACTCCGCCCTGTCGTCTTGGACCAGCAGGGAGAACTCGTTCTGTACGGAGTCGACGCGCCCCACCGGCTCGCATCGCTCGATGAGGCCCCTGTCGAAGTTCGAGACGCCGACGTGGCGTGCGAGCCCCTCGTCCCGAAGGGCGACCATCGCGCCCCAGGTCTCCTCCACCGGGATTCCCGTCTCGTCCGGCCAGTGGAGCTGGTACAGGTCGACATGGTCCAGGCCGAGACGCTGCAACGAGGCCCGGAGCGCCTCCCGCACCTGGTCCGGTCGGAATCCCGTTCCCTCCGAAGCCGGGGCCACCTTCGTGAACACGAGCGCTTGGTCCCGACGGCCCTGAACGGCCTTCCCCACGATCCGCTCCGACACGCCCTTTCCGTAGACCTCGGCGGTGTCGATCCAGTTCATCCCGGCGTCGAGGCCGGCGCGCATCGCCTCGATCACGCGCTCGTCGGACTCGTTCGGTCCCCAGGCGTCGCCGCCCGCCTCCCAGGCACCGAACCCGATGACCGAGATCGACGTCGCCCCAGATGGACCGATCTCGCGCATCTTCATGCGACCACCTTACCGGCGTCCGAGCTGTGGCCGAGCAGGGAACATCCGCACGACCCGGCGAGCCTGGAAGGAACCGGCATCGGACGAACGGCACTTCGCCCGGCCGGGTAGGATTTCGCTCCTCGTATGCGTCCCGGATCGAGGGAGGGTGGCATGCCGGAGTCAGCGACCCGCGCGAACGCGCTCGACCACGTGGTTGTCGTTCTCTTCGAGAACCGGTCCCTCGACAACGTGCTCGGTCATCTCTACGGCCCGGAGGATGGCAAGACCTTCGACGGCGTCATCGGCAAGGACCTGAGCAATCCGATCCCGGAATGGGCCGAGCACGGCGCCGATCGCAAGGTGGTGCCGTACACGGTCGCCACCGACATGGACTCCCCCAACCCCGACTCGGGCGAGGAGTGGTACCACACCAACACGCAGCTGTTCAACACACTCGACGAGCACAACCGGTTCAAGATCGGCGAGGGCGTGACCACTCCCTGGAACGCTCCGCCAGCGGGTGCGACGCCGACCATGGACGGGTTCGTCACCGACTACATCAGCACGTTCACCGGTGAGATGGGCCGCCAGCCCACCTACGACGAGTACGCCCACATCATGACCGGATTCACCCCGGAGCAGATCCCAGTCCTCAACGGGATCGCCCGTGAGTTCGGAGTATTCGACCATTGGTTCTGCGAGGTCCCGTCCCAGACCTTCATGAATCGCTCGTTCTGGACGGCGGCGACCTCCTCGGGCTTCGTCGTGAACAGCCCGGCGAGGAAGTGGTTCCAGGGCAACGACGCCGAGACGATCTTCGAGCGGCTCGAAGAGCACGGCAAGACGTGGAAGGTCTACGTCATGGAGCCCATGCCGCTGTCGTTCGCCGGGATCATCCACTTCTCCCGGTTGAAGGATCGACTTGCGACGCATTTCGTGCCGTTCGCCGAGTTCGAGAAGGACGCTGCCGCCGGGACCCTGCCGGACTTCTCCTTCATCGAGCCGAACTTCATCGCCGGGCACGGCGACTATCACCCGGCGATCGCGCGAGCAATGGGTCCCCAGGTCAACGCCGCGATCGATCCGCCGTCCTCGATCCTGTCCGGTGAGGCCTTCTTGGAGCGGGTGTTCAACGCCTACCGGTCCGCGACCTCTGAGTCGGGCACCAACGTGTGGAACACGGCCCTGCTGATCGGCTGGGACGAGCCGGGCGGTACCTACGACCACGTGGCTCCGGGGCCGGTCCTGCCCCCCGATCCAGCCGCACCGGCGGGCGAGTTCGGCTTCAAGTTCGACCGTTCCGGCTACCGGGTCCCCGCGATCCTGGTGTCGCCGTGGGTCGAACCCGGTTCGGTGTACAACGAAGAGTACCGCCACACCTCACTCATCGCGACGCTGCGAAAGACATGGGACCTCGGCAAAGCGTTCACGCAGCGCGACGCCTCGGCACGCACCTTCGATCACCTGTTCACGCGCGACACGCCACGTGACCCCCAGGATTGGGCGACCTTCGAGGCGCAGCCGGTACCGGAATGGATGATGGATGAGGAGGTTGTGGGCAAGGCCCTCAGTGGCTTGGGCAAAGCGGCCGGACCCGGCCTGATCGACAAGGCCAGGGAGTTGGGCGTGAAGCTTCCGCCGCAACTCGACGATCCATCAACGGAGATCACTGGAGAACTCATCATCGAAGTCCTTCGGGACGTCTCCTGGCATTTCTTCCCTCAACTGGCTCCGGCTGGCACAAGCGATAGCCACTGAGGCCACATCCTCAGAGGGTCTGTCCCCAAATCTGCCACGTTTCACCTGCTCAGGACACGTATCGGCATGTGCTTGATGCCGTTGATGAAGTTCGAGCGCAGGCGGCTGACCTCGCCGGCGGATTCCATGCCCCTGATGCGAGGCAGCAGCTCCTCGAACATGACGCGCATCTCCAATCGCGCGAGCGGGGCACCCAGGCAGAAGTGCGGCCCGCCGGCGCCGAACGCGAAATGGCGGTTGGGCGTGCGCGTCACGTCGAAGCGGAACGGGTCGGGGAAGACCTCCTCGTCGTAGTTCGCCGAGGCGAACCACACGACGACCTTGTCGTTCTCCTTGATCGTGACGCCGCGCAGCTCGGTGTCGCGCGTCGCCGTTCGGCGGAACATGATCGTCGGCGAGCCCCACCGCAGCATCTCCTCGACGGCGCCGGGGATGAGCGACGGGTCGTCCTGCAGCAGCCGCATCTGGTCGGGGTTGTCCATGAGCGCCTGCATGCCGTGCGAGATGCCGTTGCGCGTCGTCTCGTTGCCCGCGACGACCAGCAGAACGAAGAAGTTGTCGAAGTCGCGCGTGGACAGGCGGTCGCCATCGACCTCCGCATGGACCAGCTTCGTCACCAGGTCGCTCTGCGGATCGCCCTGACGGATCTCGGCCATCCGGTGGCCGTAGTTCATCATGTCGGCCGCAGCCGGGCTGCGGAACGGCATCAGCCGGTAATCGCTGGTGTCGTCGCGGTCGATGACGAAGCTCGTGTACTCGGGGTCGGTGTTGCCGATCATCGTGTCGCCCCACTCGATGAGGCGGTCGGTGTCCTCGTCCGGGACGCCCAGGATGCGCACCAGCACTCGAATCGGCAGCTCCTTCGCGACCTCGAGCACGAAGTCGAACTCCCCCTTGGCGAGCGCCCTGTCCAGGACGTCGCGGGCGATATCGCGGCAGTAGCCCTCGTACTCCCTCATGGCGCGTGGTGTGAACAGCGGGCTGGCGATCTTCCGCATCCGCGTGTGGCGCGGCGGGTCGGTCTCCATCATCGACTTGCGCGCCTCGAGCTCGTCGGGCGCCATCTCCTCCAGGATCACGCCGCCCCGCTCGCTGGAATAGGTCGCCGGGTCGTCGATGACGGTTTCGACGTCGTGGTACTTCGTGATCGCCCAGAAGCCGTGATTCGGCGGCGGCTCGGGCTGCCAGTGGACCGGGTCGTGCTCTCTGAGCAGGCGAAACGCCTCGTGGGGGAAGGCATCCACGAAGAAGTCGTGGCTCGCCAGGTCGATGTCGGTGAGCAGCACCGCCAGGTATTTTGCTACCGAACGATCTGCCCGGGCAAGCCGCGTGCCGGACCCGCTAGAACCCTCGGACCCAGCCGCCGCTCACGTTCAACACCGCCCCACTGATCCAGTTCCCGCTGCCACGCGCCAGGTACAGCACCGCGTCGGCGATCGGCTGCGGGCCGCCCAGCCCGAGTGGGAACTGCTCCAGATAGCCCGTTCGCTGGCGTTCCGTCATCGGCTGGCCGGTGCCGGTCGGCCCGGGCGCCACCGCGTTCACCAGGATGCCGAACGGCTCCAGGTGCACCGACAGGCCGACCGTCAGCCCGATCAAACCCGCCTTGCTCGCGTTGTAGGCCACGGAGATGTCATGCTCGCCGATCCGCGCGCTCCCCGAGCTGATGAAGACGATCCGGCCGCTCCCCCGTTCCTTCATGTGCGGGATCACCGCCTTGGTGCACCACCACGGCCCCGACAGGTTCGTGTCGATCACCGCACGCCAGTGGTCCTCGTCGATCGTCCACGCCTCGCCCGGCGGTGCATCGATCCCCGCGTCGTTCACCAGCAGGTCGACCCGCCCGTAGTGCTCCAGCGCGAACGCGACCATCGCCTCCGCCCGGGCCGGATCGCGGACGTCGACCTCCACCCCGACGGCCTCTCCCCCGTCGTCGCCGATCGTCGCCGCGACCTCGCCGGCCTTCTCGGCCTGGATGTCCGCCAGCACGACCGACGCGCCGTCGCGCGCGAGCGTCTCGGCGATGCGACGCCCGATGCCCTGCGCCGCACCGGTCACGATCGCGACCTGCCCCTCGAGCTCCCCGTCTCCCATGGTCACGTCCCTCCCGGCAGGCAGTATGTGGCTTCGTGTAGCGTCACGGCATGCGGTTCCGAACGACGATCCTGCAGAGCGGGAAGACGGCCACCGGCATCGAGGTCCCGCCGAAGGTCGTCGCGGGCCTGGGGTCGAGCAAGCGTCCCGCTGTGAAGGTCACGATCAAGGGCTACACGTACCGAAGCACGGTCGCGACCATGGACGGGAAGTTCATGGTCGGCGTCAGCGCGAAGGTCCGCGAGGAGGCCGGCGTGGCGGGCGGCGACACGGTGGACGTCGACGTCGAGCTCGACACGGAGAAGCGCGAGGTGGCCGTGCCGCCCGAGCTGGCGAAGGCGTTCAAGCGCGACGCCGCCGCCCGGAAGCTCTTCGGGGGCCTGTCGAACAGCCGGAAGCAGCGTCTGACGCTTCCGATCGAGAACGCGAAGACCGACGCGACGCGTCAGCGGAACGTGGAGAAGGCGCTCACGGCGCTGCGTGACGGCACGGCCTGACGGCCCGGGGGCGAGCGGCTCAGGCCTGCTCGAACGCCCGGTTGATCTCCCAGTCCGTCACGGCGCGGAGCGACGCCTCCCACTCGGCCCGGCCGTGCGCCGCGTAGTGCTCGACAACGTCCTTGCCGAACGTGTCGCGCACGAACGTCGACTCCTCGAAGGCGACGAGCGCCTCCACCAGCGAGCGCGGCGTCCTCCGCAGCTGCGCGTCGCCGTACCCGTCGCCCTCGAACGGCGGTCCCGGGTCCAGCCCTTGGGCGATCCCGTCCAGGCCGGCCGCCAGGACCGCCGCCATGCTCAGGTAGGGGTTCGCGTCGGCGCCGGGGTATCGGTGCTCCACGCGCAGGGACGGCCCGGCCCCGACGACCCGGATCGCGATCGTTCGGTTGTCGAAGCCCCACGCCTCGATGCCGCCGCCGAAGTCCTCGGTCAGGTGCCGCTTGTACGAGTTCACGTACGGGGCGAAGAACAGGGCCGTCTCGTCCAGGTGCGCGAGCAAGCCGGCCACGAACTGACGACCGGTATCGCTCAGCGCGTGCGGCCCCTCGCCGCCCGCGAACGCCGGCTCGTCGCCACGCCACAGCGACACGTGCACGTGCCCCGATGAACCCATGTCTGTGGCGACCGGTCGCGCCATGAACGTCGCCGCCAGGTCCTCCTGCAGCGCCATCTCCTTCAGCCCGGCCTTGTAGACCACATGGCGATCGGCCATCTCGACCGGGTCGGCGTGCTCCAGGTTCACCTCCCACTGGCCCAGGCCGTACTCGGCCTGGCACGCCCAGATCGGGATGCCCGCCGCTTCCATCTCACGGCGCACCCGGCGAATGAACGGCTCCTGCGCGGCCTGCCCGACGATGCTGTAGTCCGAGCGCACGAGCGTGGTCGGCTCCAGGTCGCGGAACCCGCGCAGCCTCGCCTCGCGGATGCTGTCGCGGAACAGATAGAACTCGAGTTCGCTCGCCGTCTGCACGCCGAAGCCAAGCGCCGCCGCCCGCTCGACCAGGCGGCGAAGGATCGTCCGCGGCGCCATCGGGAGCGGCTCGCCGTGCTCGTCGCGGACGTCGGCCAGGCAGATCGCCGTGCCCTCGACCCCGGGGTACGGCCGCAGCGTCGACAGGTCGGGCGCCAGGACCAGGTCGTTCCAGCCGGTGTGCGGTCCCGCGAACGGGACGTCGGCGCCCGGATCCTCGGCGATGTCCCAGACGAACACGCACGTGCAGATGTCGACGCCCTGCGCGGGATCGGCCAGGAACCGCCGCGCGGGAAGGCGCCGCCCGAACAGGCGGCCCTGCATGTCGGCGCCGGCCACGATCACGGTGTCGAACCGCTCCGGGGTGAGGTCCTCGATGGAGAACTCGGCGGGCATCACGAGGACTCTGGCACCTCGCCGCCCGCGTCGGCAACGCGCCGGGCGATGCGGAGCAGCTCCCGGTGCACCTCCGGCGCTGCGCTGACGACGACGTTGTCGGATTCGAGCGTCCAGGGCCAGCCGTCCACCTGCGACACGGTCGCGCCGGCCTCGGCGGCGAGCAGGACGCCGGCGGCGCTGTGGATGGGGGTGCTCCAGAACAGGACGTAGCCCGCCATGCGCCCGGCGGCCACATGCGCGAGCGACAGCGTCGTCCCGAGCGCCCGGAGATCCCAGCGGTCCTCGCAGATGGCCGCCTCCAGGTAGCGCGCGGCGAGCTCGCGGCGAGCGCCGGCCGAGCGGCTGTCCTCGATCGCGACGGCCTGGCTCTCGGCGCTCGTCGCGAGCCGACGCCAGTCGCCGCCCTCCGCCGCGGCGAACGCGCCCGCGCCACGCTCGGCGACGCACACCTCGCCGGTCGACCCGTCCCCGACGACCGCGAGCGTGACGTGGTGGTCCTCGACCAGGGCCAGGTTCACGCTGTACAGGGGGATCCCGGAGGCGTAGTTCCGCGTCCCGCAGATGGGGTCGACCAGCCAGTACAGCGAGCCGTCCGCGGGCGGCTCGCCGCCGCGTTCCTCTCCGACCACCGGATGACCCGCAGGAGCCAGGCTCTCCCGAATGGCATCCTCCACGGCCACGTCGGAGGCCGTGACCAGGTCGCGCCCGCCCTTCGAGGTGATGTCCGCGGCCCCCGCCCGGCCCCGGGCGATGGCGAGCCCGCGCTCGACCGCGGCAATGGCCGACGCCGTTTCGTTCAACGACCACTTCCCGGACCGAATCAATGCCTTCTCCAATCGATTCAGCACGGCATGCTACGGTACGTGTCGCTCGATCCGGCTATCGGGACCGGGAGTCCCGAGAGAGAAGGGGGAACCTGTTGTGAGACCATTTCGGTCCAGAGCTTCGCATGTCGCGAGCGTCATCGCGGTAGCGGGCCTCATTGCCGCCGTTGCGGCGACCGCCGGCCCTGCCGCGGCCTCCGGCGGGAGGGTCCGCGGAACGACCGTCCGCACCAAGAACGGGCTGGCGCACTACCTGCCCGTCCAGGGCTCGCTCGCCGGCCCCAACCACACGGCCGCCAACATGACGTACCACGGCGGCACGGTCATGAAGAAGAGCCACACGTACGCCATCTTCTGGCAGCCGCCGCACCTCCAGAACGGGGCCGCCACGTTCTTCAGCGCGCAGTACTTCAATCTGAACGAGCGCTACTTCGGTGACGTGGGCGGGAACGGCCTGTACAACAACAACAAGCAGTACTACCAGATCGTCGGCGGCAAGCAGCAGCACATCAGGAACCGTGTCGAACCTTCGCCGCACGTGTGGGTCGACACCGCGGCCATGCCGGCGTCGGGATGCACCGACTCATGCGACGCCGGGCAACTGCCTCTCCGACGCGCAGATCCAGGCCGAGGTCACGCACGCCATCGCCGTCAACGGCTGGAAGGCGAGCGCCACGAACATGTTCTTCGTGTTCACGCCGAAGGGCGAGGGCTCGTGCTTCGGTAGCGGCCCGCCGTGTGCGTTCACGGACTACTGCGCGTATCACGGCGCCTTTGGGAACACGATCTACGCGAACATGCCGTACGGGAACACGTTCGCCGGCAACTGCACCTCCTTGAGCCAATTCCCGAACGAGGCCGACTCCGACGTGGAGATCAACATCGTCAGCCACGAGCACATGGAGGCGGTGACCGATCCGCACGCTCAACGCGTGGTATGACGCGAGCCGGCAACGAGATCGGCGACCTCTGCGCCTACGACTACGGTTCGCGGACCCTGGACGGCGGGCTCGCGAACGAGCAGTGGAACGGCCACTTCTACGTCGTGCAGCAGGAGTGGGACAACAAGAAGGGCACCTGCGTCCAATCCGGACCGTAAGGCCCGTCCCACAGCACCACCGGAACCGACGAGGGGCCGGCGCCCGAGGCGCCGGCCCCTCGCTCGTTCGCCGTACGTCGGCGCCAGCTAGTAGAACGGGAGGTAGTACCCGATCTCCCAGTCGGTGACGTCGGTGGTCGTCGGGTCGGACACGGCCTCCGTGTAGCGCTTCCACTCCGCTTCCTTCAGCATCACGAACGCCGTCACCAGGTCCTCCCCCAGCGCGCCGCAGAGCTCCTTGTCGGCCTGGAACGCCGCGAGGGCATCCTCCAGCGTCGCCGGGATGTGCACGTCGGTGTTCGGGGCCGCGCCGACCGGCTGCGCCGGCGGCGGCTCGAGCCCCTGCTCCATCCCGAACCGCGCGGCGTGCAGGATCGCGGCCGGCATCAGGTAGGGGTTGGCAGCGCCGTCCGGCACGCGGTTCTCCAGGCGCGTCGTCGCCCCGCGGTCCGGCGCCACCCGGACGCCCACCGACCGGTCGTCGTAGCCCCAGTTCGCCCAGTAGCCGTTCAGCATGTCCGGCTGCAGCCGCTTGTACGCGTTCACCGTCGGGGCGCAGATGGCCGACAACCCCTCGTGATGGGCAAGCATCCCCGCGACGCACTGGCGCGCGAGCGTCGACAGCCCGTCGGACATGTCGGGGTCGTGCAGCGCGTTCGTCCCGTCCTCGGCACGGCGGAAGCTGAAGTTCAGGTGCAGCCCCGTCCCGCCGCGGTCGTTCAGCGGCCGTCCCATGTACGTGGCGAGCAGGCCGCGCCGCGCCGGCAGCTCGTGCGACAGCAGCCGGAACACGAACGCGTCGTCGGCCGCCTCCAGCGCGTCGCGGTAGCGGATGTTCACCTCGTACGCCGAGGTGTCGAACTCGCTCCCCCACCCCTCGATGTCGAACCCGCACTCGACGGCCGTGCGCACGACCTCGTCCACCGTCCCGGTCGGGTCGACGGCCATCCCCGTTCCGTACACGCGGTGCGACGGCAGGCTCACCGGCACCCAAGCGCCGCCCTCGTCGGGTTCCATCAGGTAGAACTCGAACTCGAACGCCAGCTGCGGGATCAGGCCGAGCTCGGTCCACGGCCGGATCGCATTGCGGAGCGCCTCGCGGCAGTCGAGCGGGTGCGGCTTCCCCTGGTACACCGTGTCGGCCAAGCCGATCGTCGTATCCGGTTCCCACGACGGCCGCAGCGTGCCCATGTCGATGTGCGCCTCGAGGTCGGGCAGGCCGACGTCGAACTGGACGCCCGGGATCGGCAGGATCTCCTTGTCGAACGTCAGCGGCCAGACACCGACGCAGAAGTTGGCACTGCCGCGCGCGGCCCAGTCGCCCAGCAGGTACTTGCCCCGCTCCAGCCCGTGCAGATCCGGATACAGCAGGCGAAGCCGTTCTCCGTGCGCGCTCATCCCTGGGTCTCCTCGGCCCGCGACGCACGCGACGCACCGCGTCCGCGCGATTGCGCACCCAACTCGTTCGGTAGCAAAATATCGGCTTCCCGGGCGGCGCGCCAGCCGCCCCGCTCGCGCGGAGGGGCGGCGTGACGATCGGCGAATCGATCACCCTGGACGACCTCGAGACCGATCCGTATCCCATCTACGCGCGGCTGCGGGACGACGAGCCGGTGGCCTGGGTCCCCGCGGTCGAGCTCTGGCTGGTGACCCGGTTCGAGGACGTCCAGCACGTCGACCAGACGCCCGGCGTGTTCACCGCCGAGACCGACCCCTCGACGCTCAACCGGACGATGGGCAAGAACATGCTCGGTTCCGAGGGCCCGGACCAGGAGCGCATTCGCCGGGTGGTCGAGGCGCCGTTTCGCCCCCGCGAGGTCGAGGCCCGCACGGGAGACATGATCCCCCGCCTGGCGCACCGGTTGATCGACGGGTTCGCTGCGCGAGGCGAGGCGGACCTGTTCAAGGAGCTGGCCGAGCCGATGTCGATCCTGTCCCTGCGGTACATGCTCGGGCTGGACGAGGTGCCGTGGGAGGACCTCAGCCGCTGGAACGCCGGCATCATGATCGGCCTGGCCAACTTCGAGGGCGACCCCGAGAAGCAGGCGTTGGCCGACACGGCCAGCGGCGAGCTGGGCGACGCGATCGACTCGATCCTCGACCGCTTGGAACGCGAGCCAGACGGCTCGGTGCTGTCGGCGATGCTGCACGCGGACGGCGACGACCGCATGAGCCGCGACGAGATCGTGGCCAACACCAAGCTGATGCTGTCGGGCGGCCTGCAGGAACCGCGCGACCTGATCGGGCTGACGATCTGGGCGCTGCTCACGCACCCGGACGCATTCGAGGCGGTGCGGGCCGACCGCTCGCTGCTGAAGCCGGCGATCGAGGAGACGCTTCGGTGCTACGCGCCGGTCGGAACCTCCACGCGGCAGACGACGCACGACGCGACGCTCGCCGGCGTCGACCTTCCCGCGGGTGCGCTCATCGGCGCGGTGCTCGCATCGGCGAACCGCGATCCGCGTCGGTTCACCGACCCCGACGTGTTCGACATCCACCGGAAGGAGGGCGCGCACCTCGCGTTCGCCACCGGCAACCACTTCTGCCTGGGCGCGTGGCTCGGCCGGTACCAGACCCGGGCCACGCTGGAGGCGGTGCTGGACCGCCTGCCCGGCCTGCGGTTCGACGACGAACGCGTGACCGAGATTCGCGGGTGGGAGTTCCGCGCGCCGCTGTCCTTGCACGCGCGCTGGGAGCCCGGCTGACGGCGAGGGGCCGCTCGAGCGCATCCCATCGATATAGGCCTTTCGTCCCTTGTACGTGACTCCTCGGGCCTCAATAGCATGCGGGAGCATCGCCCGGGGCTCGGGCATTTCCGCCATCGATCTGTTGGGAGGCAGCATGAACCGTGTTCGTCGCATTCTCGTGCTCGCGACCGTCGTGGTCTCGGCCGTGTTCGCCCTCGCGCTGAGCGCCGTCGCGGCCGGCCCGGCCGCAACACTGCCCAGCTTCCTCGTCACGCCGACCGCCCTGTCGTTCGGTCAGGTGCTGACGGGGTCGACGTCGCCGACCCAGACCACGACGATCACGAACATCTCAACGGCAACGAAGGTCGTCACCCTTTCGGGGGGAGCCCTGTCGGCGCCGTTCAGCAGCACGCAGGACTGCCAGGGCGCATCGCTGCCGCCCGGGGCGAGCTGCCACATCAACTTCACCTTCGCTCCCACGGCGGAGGCCTCGTCCAGCGCCACATCTGTGTTCACCGTGAACGGACAGTCGGCTTCGGTGAAGCTCAAGGGCGCCGGCGTTGCGGCGGCATTCCAGGTCTCTCCCACCAAGCTGAGCTTCAACCCGACCGTCGTGGGCACGACGTCGTCGCCCCAGACCGTGACCGTCACGAACGTCAGCCCCGGCTCGCTCACGATGTCCGTTACCGGGGGGGACGTGTCGGCGCCGTACGGCAAGACGCAGGATTGCCAGGGCGCGTCGCTGGCGCCGGGACAGACCTGCCACTTCTCCTACACCTTCTCGCCCACCCTGACGGGTCCTGCGACGGCGACGTCGGCCTTCACCCTGAACGGGCAGAGCGCCTCCGTCGACCTGGCCGGGCTCGGCGTCAAGCCCACGCTCATGATCACGCCGACGAGCATCGCGTTCGGACCGGTCAAGACGGGGACGTCTGCGCCGCAGCAGGTCGTGACAGTCACGAACCTCAGCTACCAGTCGCTGGTCATCTCCACGGCAGGCGGGACGGTGGCCGCACCGTTCTCCATGTCGCAGGACTGCCAGGGCGTCACGCTGGCCTACGGTCAGTCTTGTCACCTGACCTACGGCTTCCACCCGACGACCGTCGGCAAGTTCAGCCCCCCCAGCTCGGGCACCATCAACGGCATTGACTTCAAGATCAAGCTGAGCGGTCAGGGCATCTAGCCATGGGGCCGGGCGCCCCGACACATGGTCGGGGCGCCCACCCTGGATCGACTGCCCGGCCTGCGGTTCGACGATGGGCGCGTAACCGGGATCCGAGGTTGGGAGTTCCGCGCGCCGCTTTCCCTGTACCTTCGGTGGGACCCGTCGGGCCGCTGACAGGGAGTGGTGGGTGGAAGAAGCCGAAGCACTGGGTGTGGTCGATCGCCTGTACGGCGCCCTGGGTACGTTCTACGCAGGCGGTGCCGAGGCACCAGTCCGCGAGTTGCTGACCGAGGACGTCGAGTGGCACGTCCCGGGGACCAGCCCCATCGCCGGCGACTATCGGGGAATCGACCAGGTCGTCGGCTACTTCAACACCCGGCGCGACCTGGCTCGAGGCACCTACCGCATGCTGCTGGGCGAGATCCTGGTCGGCGAGGAGCACGTCGCTGTGCTGACCGACGGCACCGCCACGGTCGGTGGCGTCGAGGCCCGCTGGACCACGCTCGTCCTCTACCGCATCCGCGACGGCTCGGTGGCGGGATGCTGGCTGCTGCCGCTGGACGGCGCCGCGTTCGATGCCATCTGGTCGACCGACTCCTGAACGCGCGGCGGGCTCCACGAATCCTCCACGCCGCGCTAACTCTCGGCTAACGATTCCCTTCTGATCCGTTCATCCGCGGTTCCTAGGCTTCTGGGCAGCACCACCCAAACGAAGAAGCGGAGGTTCCACCATGAAGAAGCGCTCAGCGATGGCGGTGGCCGGGGCGGTCGTGCTCTCCCTGTTGGCGGGGATCGTTTCGCACCAGGCGACCCAGACGTCGAAGTCCGCAACACCCGTGATCGTTCAGGTCGCACCCGCCGGCGCCCAGGCGCCGGCCTTCAGCGGGGAGGTCCGCGATGAGTGACGTGGAGCGGACCGCACCCGAGGCGCCGCCGATGGCTCGATCGGACACGGCGCCGGCACCGGACGCGCGGCGGCCCGCCGCCGCGCGTCCGGCCGCTCGCCGAAGAGTGTCACGCCGGGCCTTGCGGGCCTGGGCGTGGGCGGCCGCCGGCGTCAGCTTCGTGCTGCCGTGGGCGGCCTTCAGCGCCGCGCCTCGCCCGGCGGCCTCGTCGGCCCAACAGGTGGTGGTCGTCCCCGCGGGCTGGCGCGTCGTGTCGGTGAGCGGGTCACCCGGGACCGGCGGGGCGGTCAAGGTCGTTGCCCCCGGCGGCAAGGCCGCGGGCAGCACGACGGCGCCGGTGGCGACGACCGGCGGTTCGGCGCCGCCTCCCATAAGCCCGCGCCGGCGGGGGGTCGGCTCTAAGATCGGGACATGAGCTCGACCCCCCGGCGGCCGGCGCGGGCCGAAGTGGTCGGATCCCTCCTGCGGCCGCCGAAGCTCCGGGCCGCGGTCGAGGCGTTCTACGAACCCGGCCATTCCGCGGTCCTGGCCGACGAGCGCGCCAAGGACCGATCCGAGCTGGAGCACCTCGAGGACGACGCCATCGACGAGGCGGTCCGGCGGCAGATCGACCTCGGCCTCGACGTCGTGACGGACGGCGAGTTCCGCCGATGGATGTTCCTGAACTCGTTCTACGACGCGGTGGAGGGCATCCGCACCGACAACGTCGTCTCGTTCCACAACGCGCGGGGCGAGGACGTGCCGCTGTCGGTGCACGAGGTCGTGGACCGGCTGCGCCCGATCGACTCCCCCGCCGCCCGCGAGGCGGCGTATCTCGCGGGCGAGACCGACGGATACCCGTTCAAGGTGACGTTCCCGGCGGCGTCCATCTTCGGGCACCCTTCACGTGGAAGCTCGGGATCACCGACGTCGCGTACGGGAGCCTGCAGGAGTTCGTCGATCACGCGATCGAGATCGAGCGTGGGCTGGTCGCGGCTGCCGTCGCCGCCGGCGCGACGTACGTCCAGTTCGACTTCCCCCTGTATCCGTACCTGGTCGATCCGGCCTGGACCGAGCGATTCGTGTCGCAGGGCAGCGATCTCGGAACGCTGATCGAGCGTGCGATCGCTGCCGACACGGCGGTGCTGGAGGGCATTCCGGACGACGTGACGACCGCGCTGCACATCTGCCGCGGGAACTACCGGTCGTCGTGGATGTGCGAGGGGTCGTTGGAGCCGGCGGCTCGAGCGTGTCTTCGGCGAGCTCCCCTACGACGCCTTCCTGGTGGAGTGGGATGACCTGGGCCGCGACGGCGGCTACGAACCGGCGCGGTTTCTCCGCGAAGGCTCGACGATGGTCATGGGGATCGTCTCGACGAAGACGCCCGTGCTGGAGGACGAGGACGACCTCGTCCGGCGGATGGAGGAGGCCGCGAAGATCGTCAGCGGCATGAACCGGCTCGCGATCAGCCCCCAGTGCGGGTTCGCCTCGGTGATGGTCGGCAACGAGATCGACGAGGACACCCAGTGGCGCAAGCTCGAACTGGTGAGCCGGGTCGCCGACCGGCTCTGGAGCCGCTGACCCCACGTTTGGCACCCCGGTTCGCGGTGCATAGCTTCCATATCCCTCCTGAAAGGAGTGACCAGTGGGCGAGGACTCGACGGAGGAGCAGGCGCGCATCGCCGAGGAGGCGAGACGGAAGGCGGCCTATGAAGCGGGGGCGAGCGCGGAGCGAGCGAAGGCTCAAGCGGACCGTGCGACGGCGAACGCGCTCACCGGAGAGGGCGGCGAGGAATCGGTCAAGCAGATCCGGATTGATCTACGGCGGATTGATCGGCATCGCTGTGGTCATGGTGCAGGGGTTCCTCGAAGCTCCCTCACGCGACTGGTCGGCGAGGGTCTCCATCATCGCGTTCTCGGTGGCCATCCCGCTGCTCGCCGCGCTGGTGATGGTCAACAGGCAAGAGACCTTTCGTCGTCGCCGGACACCGTCCGTGAGCGTGACCGGCGCTGAGGTGGTCGCCCAGGGGGCTGCCTTCGTCGGGCTCGTCGCCGGCTTCTGGCACATCTACTGGATTGCAGGAGTCATGTTCCTCGCCGCCGGGTTCGCCGGCCTGTTCGTGCATTCGGCCGGATGGTGGCGTCTCGAGGGAACTCCGGACCCGTCCCAGAGCGGCGAGCCCTCATGACACGGACGGAAGTGCCACCGGTGCTCGTCACAGGAGCGACCGGCCGGGTCGGGCGCGTCGTCATCGACCTGCTCATGGACGCGGACGTCCCGGTCCGCGCCCTCACGCATCGCGCCGAGGCGGCCGGGACGCTGCCGGCGAACGTCGAAGTCGTCACCGGCGACCTCACCGAGCCCGAATCGCTCGACGCAGGACTGCGAGGTGTCGAGGTTGTCTTCCTGGTCTGGACCGCCCCGCCGGCAACTGCCCCGGCAGTCGTCGAGCGTCTCGCAACCCACGCGCGACGTGTCGTCTTTCTCTCAGCACCGCACAAGACCCCGCACCCGTTCTTCCAGCAACCCAATCCAATGGCGGTGCTCTACGCCGAGATCGAGCGGCTGATCGAGGCCGCCGGGCTCGAGTCGACGATCATCCGGCCGGGGATGTTCGCGTCGAACGCGTTGGTCTGGTGGGCGCCCGCGATTCGCGCCGACGGTGTCGTCCGGTGGCCGTACGGCGCTGCCGAAACGGCACCCGTGGATGACCGCGACGTGGCGGCGGTCGCCGCGCGGACCCTGTACCAGGACGGACATGCCGGAGGCGACTACGTCCTCACGGGCCCCGAGTCGCTGAGTCAGGCAGAGCAGGTGCGCATCATCGGCGATGTCCTGGGGCGTCGGATCACGTTCGAGGAGCTGTCGCCGGACGAGTTTCGAAGCGAGACGGAGGGAAGCTGGCCGCGCCCGGTCGTGGACATGCTGCTCGCCGCGTGGGGCGGCGACGATGGGAACGCCGGCGTTCATCACCTCGACGGTGTTCGACATCCTCGGATCGGCGCCGCGATCGTTTCGCCAGTGGGTCGCCGATCACGCCACCGCGTTCACGGAAGGTTCGGCCGGCGACGCAGCCTGAGACCCGCGGTGGAAACAGTCAGTCGAAGCTGTAGGTTCCTTCCCAGTGCGACAAGCCCTCGTCGTCGTCCGTGACGTCGGCGTGAGCCTCGAATCCCACGAACGTTCCCGTCCCTCCCGAGAACGTCACCGTGCCCTTGCTGGACGCAAGATCGAGCACGACGTGGCCGTTCGCGGTGTTCCCGGACCCCGCGTCGAGGACGACGTCGGTGTCGAGGGTGACCTCGCCCGGCGCCTCCGCGTAGATGACCTTCGCGCCCACGGCGATCTCCTCGAGATTCGAGGACGTGATCGTGCAGAAGTCACCGGGTTGGCCCTTGAATTCCGAGCACTCCTTGATGACGTGGAGCTCCCCGTTACGAGGCATCGCAACGCCCCCCCTTCGCGACTTCCGTCGCCGAGTGGTTCGAGACCCGGACTCTACACCTGGAGCTGACGAGAGAAGCAACTCCGTTCCCGTCTGAACGCTGCCCGCCGCTAGGGAGCTCCGCTCCGACGAGCCCCTATCCTTCCCGGGTGCGGATTCTCGTCACCGGCATGTCCGGCACCGGCAAGTCGACCGCGCTCGCCGAGTTGGAACGGCGTGGGTTCGACGTCGTCGACACCGACGTCGGCGGGTGGACGGAGTGGTCCGAAGAGGACGGCGGCTACGTCTGGCGTGAGGACCGTATCTCGGAGCTCCTCGCTCGCGATGGCGAACCGACGCTGTTCGTGTCGGGCACGGTCTCGAATCAAGGGAAGTTCTATCCGCGCTTCGACGCCGTCGTCCTGTTGAGCGCTCCCGCCGAGGTGCTGCTCGAGCGAATCGAGGGCAGGACGACGAACGACTACGGGAAGCCCGCGGAGGAGCGCGACTTGATTCTCAGCGATCTGGCCGAGGTCGAGCCGCTGCTGCGCTCCACCTGCACACACGAGATCGACTCGTCGCAGCCGATCGAACAGGTGATCGCTGAGCTGGAGGCGATCGTCTCGAGTGGCGGGTCCGCCTAGGCGTTCCCCGCCTCGTCGGCGCGCACGGCGTCCTCCACCATCCGCGCGACCGGCGAGCCGGCGTCGCGGGCCATGAGCGCATAGGCCAGCACGACCTCCGCCAGCACCACCATCGCGCCGACCGACAGGATGAGCGGGACCTCCACCGCGAGCTCCCCCACCAGGCCGAGCGCGTCCCAGACCGCGACCAGGACGCCGTGGATGACGCCCTCGATGACGACGGCGGGGACGACGATGCCCAGCGCGAGCCAGGCGTGCGGCCACGTGAGGCCGATCGAACGGCGGACCGCGCGGCACGGCCCTTGCTTCTCCACGTTGACCAGGGGCCCGACGATGCCGACCAGGGCGGCGAAGACGAGGCCCGGGATCGCGCCCACCAGCCCCCCGAGTCCGACCAGCACCGCCACCACGATGTCGGCCGCGACCAGCCGGCCGATCGGCAGCGACCTCATCGCCCGTGACAGCGAGGGCTGCGCCGTTCCCCGTATCCGCGACCCGACGAGCTCGTCCATCACGCCGCCGAGCACGACCAGGCCGAGCAGCGCCAGGAACTCGGTCGCCGACGGCAGCACCGTGAACAGGAACACGCGGTTGTGCAGCGTCGCCGGGTCGAGCGACACCTCGAGCTCGTGGAATCCCTCGTTCACCAGCACCAGCGGGAGCAGCACGACCAGCGAAGCCGCCGCGACGCGGGCCGGTGACGCCCGGTACAGGCGCAGCGCTCCTGCGAGCACCGAGCCGACCCGCAGGCGGGCGATGTGCGGATGCCGGTCGGCGGGGTCCATTCAGCCGGGAGCCGTCTCCGACGGGGGCTCCGCGTCTGCCGGCCCGGCGAAACGCGATCGGATCTCCTCGATCCTGAACTCGCCTCGACGGCTGCGGATCCAGGCGCGCTCCTCCCGGTGCCGGACAACCTCGTAGAGGATCAGGGACACGCATGCGGCCGAGACGAGCCCGAGCGCCACCAAGGCCGGCACGTAGATCGCGACGGGAACCAGCGCGAGGAGAACGACGGTCGCAGCAGGGCGGCCCCGGCCGATCCCGCCGCCGACACGGAGCCGCAGCCCGGTGTGCGCAAGGAAGTACATCGCGACGCCGCCGCAGAGGCAGAGCGCGGCAACGCCGCCGAGCGGATCGCCGACGTCGGCGCTTGTCGTCTTCAGGCCGAACGCGAACAGGACGATGCCGCCGACCATCGGCAGGTGGAGGTACGAGTAGGCGTCCCTCGCCAGCCTGGCTCGCTCGGCCCCCGTCGCCTCCACGAGCCGCGCCTGCGCGACGTAGACGACCCAATCGAAGTACGCCCACCACAGGCACGCCGACACGGTGACCCCGAGGAGCGCGGCCCCGATCACCTCGGCGTCCAGGGGCAGCCCGGACGAGCCGACGCCGATCGCCACGATCGACTCGCCCAGCGCGATGATGACGATCAGCCCGAAGCGTTCGACGAAGTGCTCCGGCGAGACGCGGAACCCCTGCATGTGCCCGATCAGCGGGCTGAGGTAGAGGATCGCGATCGCCGCGAACCAGAGCGCCAGCTGCGCAGCTCCGTCCAGGAACCCGGCGACGATCAACAGGATCGGAGCCACGATGGATCCCGGCAGGGTTCGCAGGACAGCGCGCAGCAGGTCCCGGTCGCCGCGGCTCGCCTTGGCGAACAGCACGAGGTGGAGAAGGCGTGCCACCAGGTAGGCGACGCCGAAGATCACCCCGTCCGCCCCGAAGGCGCCCGGCGCCGCAAGGGACACGACGAGCATCGCCGCGACCGCCGCGAGCATGGCCAGGCGGACCGCGCCCTCCTCGGGGTCGAGCATGTTCGTCAGCCACGCGAACGCCGACCACGCCCACCAGAGCACACCGAGGAGCAGCACGGCCCGCAGCAGGCCGCTCCACGTGGGGTGGTGCGAGAGGAAGGTCGTCACCTGCGTGAACGCGAAGACCACGACCAGGTCGAAGAACAGCTCCAGCGCCGTGACCCGCTGTCCGTTCTCGGCCGTCTGATCCGACACCCCGACCTCGCTCTCCGCTCGGAACGACGAGCATCGCACCCCGGAGGCGGGCCCGGCTGAAGGTCCCCGGCAGACCGGGCCCAAGGACCCCGCCGCCCGCATTCCTCCGGTGCCAGCGTGGAGTCGAGCGGGAATCGAAGGAGGCGGCCATGCAGACCACCGATAGGAAGGCGCTTGGCGCCCACATCGACAGCGAGCAGGTGTGGAGGGCGATCGAGAAGGCATCGTTCGCCGTCGTCGGCTACGTGACCCCGGAGGGTGCGCCGCGATCCAGCGGCATCGTCTACAAGGCTCTCGGCAACCGCCTCTTCGTGGCGGTCGCGCCGGACAGCTGGAAGGCGAAGCACATCGCGGTGAGCGGGCGCGTGGCCGTGACGGTGACCGTTCGCCGAGGCGGCATCCTGTCGCTCCTGGCCCCGATCCCGCCCGCCACCATCAGCTTCCACGCCACGGCGGTCGTGCATGCCGCCGGCGCGCCCGAGGTTCGACCGATCCTCGACCAGCTCGGCGCCCTGCTTCCGCCCGAGCGGCGGGATACCGCATGCCTCGTCGAGATCCGGCCCGAGGGCGAGTTCGTCACCTACGGCCTCGGCGTTCCGTTGATGAAGATGCGTGACCCGGCCATCGCTCGAGGACGCGTCGCCGTGACGTGAGCTCGTGGCTCCGAGGGGCCGCTCGGTACTATGGGCGGACTTCCAGGGCATTCGAGCGAACCGGAGGTGCGGCAGTGAGCGCGGTCTCACGGACATCGTCGTCGGAGACCGCCGGACCGGCGATCTCCGTCATGCTCGCCGTCCCGGACGCCTCGGCGGCCGCGCGCTGGTACGCGGAGGCGCTCGGAGCGAGCGAGCTGTGGAACCTCGGCAGCGTGGTGGGGCTTAGCGTCCGGAAGGCGCGCCGTTCTTCCTGGGTGAGCCCGCGAACAACCGCTGGGACACGCCGGACGGCTCGGCTCCACGAACGGTCCGCGTCGAGGTGTTCGTGGACGACCCGGACGCGTTCATCGAGCGGGCCGTGTCGGTCGGCGCGGACGGGAGCTTCGAAGAGGTCCGCAACCACGAGATGCCCTGGGGCGTGCACCGTCAGGGAAGCTTCGTCGATCCGTTCGGACATCTCTGGCTGGTCGGTGACCGCTCGCCGCTGAGCGCGCACCGGGAAGAGGGGGAATGATGGCGCACCGACCCGGCGCGCTCGCCGGCATCGGCCGGACGCCGATCGTACGGCTGTCACGCATGGCGCCGAGCACGGCGCCGACATATGGGTCAAGCTGGAGGCCGCCAACCCGACCGGCTCGTACAAGGACCGCATGGCGCTGGCCATGATCGAGGGCGCCGAGCGACGTGGCGACCTCCTGCCGGGACAGACCGTCGTCGAGTACACCGGTGGCTCGACGGGGAGCTCGCTCGCCTTCGTGTGCGCGATCAAGGGTTACCCGCTGCGGATCGTCACGTCGAATGCCTTCGCGCGCGAGAAGCTGCGCACGATGGCCGCCTTCGGCGCGACGCTGGACGTGATCGACAGCCCGCTGGGCATCACCCCCAAACTCATCCCGACGATGATGGAGCGCGCGGCCGAGATCGTGGAGAAGGAGGGCGCGTACCCGACCGACCAGTTCAACAACCGCGACGCCCTGGACGGGTACCGGGAGATGGGCCAGGAGATCGCCGAACAGCTCGACGCTCCCATCGCGGCGTTCTGCGCCTATGTCGGCGTCGGCGGCTGCCTGCTCGGCGTCGGCGAGGCCCTGTCCGCCCACTCCCCCGGGATCACCCGTGTCGCCGTCGAGCCGGCCGAGTCGGCGGTCCTGTCCGGGGGTCCGCCGGGCACGCACCGGATCGAGGGCGGCGGCGTCGGGTTCGTTCCGCCGCACCTGAAGAACGGCGGCTATGACCGCGTGGAGGCCGTGAGCACCGACGAGGCGTTCGAAACGGCGCGCCGGGCCGCGACCACCGAGGGCGTCTGGAGCGGGCCGTCCTTCGGCGCCAACCTCGCCGCGGCGGTTCGCCTGGCCGGTGAGCTCGATCCCGCGCGGCGGGTCGTGACGATCCAGCCGGATTCGGGACTCAAGTACCTGGGCGGCGACCTGTACACCTGACGCGGGCGGTCGCGCTACGCGAAGCGCAGGCGCTTGCGGAACGATCTCGAGAACCGGCGTTGGAGCCGCTCCTGTCGCCACGGGTCGAGCAGCGGCGCCGTCAGGATCACGTTCTTCCCGTTCACCTCACAGGAGACCGAGTCCGACTCGTCGGGCGCCATGCGGTGCTCGATCTCGTCCGCCAGCTCGAGGAGCATACCCTCGCGTGCCACGCGCGGCCCGTCGTCCGAGCCGAGCAGGGGCCGGTACGCCTGCCACCGGCTCGACTCGTTGCCGGCGGACCGGATGGCGGCCGCCAGCAAGGCGAGCTCGCGATGCGAGAAACCGATCAGGTCGGCTTCGATCAGGATGTCGGCAGCATGCCGATGCCGGCGGTAGTAATCGACGCTCCGGCCGACGTCCAGCAGCGTCGCCGCGGTCTCGAGGCGTTCCCGGACGGCCGGCTCGGCGTCGGGTTCCATGGCCTGGAGCAACTTCGTCGCGAGGGCGCTCCGCCGAGCCGCCCGCCGTTCGTCCCAGGTGGCGAACCGGCAGGCCAGTGCCCGAATCGACTCGTTGCGCGTCTGCCGGATCGAGGGCTCGGCCCTCGGGATGGCATCGAGGGCCACGCCCTCACGCAGGCCCTGCCCCGACACGGTGACGTCGGAGGCCGCGATGTCCATCAGCGTCTGCACCACCACCGCGCCCCCGACGATCGAGTCCGCCCGGTCGGGGTTGAGCCCCGCCACCGAGCGGCGCCGCGCGAGGGGCCGCGCGCTCAGACGGCTCGCCACGTCCGCGGCGGTCCTGCTCGACAACACGTACCCGTGCAGCCGGGGAAGCGGGTACGTGTGGGCGTGGCGGTCGATCCGGGCCAGGTTTCGAATGGTGCCGCCGGTGCCGACGAGCGACTCGGCCCGGTTGAGCGGGCCGATACCGATCTCGTCCAGCGCATGGTGGGCGTCGTGGCGAAGCGCCTTGATCTCGTCGTCGGTGGGGGGGTCGTGCTGGAGGTACCGGTCGCTCATCAGCAGCGCGCCGAGCGGGAGGCTCCACGCGTCCACCGGTGTGCGCTCCTCGAAGCGAGTCACCTCCAGGCTGCCGCCGCCGATGTCGAAGACGATGCCCGAGGTCACGGCGAGGCCGTAGACGGCGCCCCGGAAGGAGAAGCGAGCCTCCTCCTCGCCGGAGATGACGCGGACGTCGGCGCCCGACTCGTCGCGGACGCGGTCCAGGAGCGTCTGTGCGTTCGCCGCGTCCCGTACGGCAGCAGTGGCGACGGCGGCCACCGTGTCGGCCTCCGAGCTTCGCGCGATGGCCATGAAGTCGGCGGCGACTCGCGCGGTCCGCTCGATCGTGAGGTCGCTGAAGTCCTGCCCGCCCTGGAGGTCGCGTTCCAGGCGAAGCGGAGCGCGGCTGTCCGCCAGCACGTCCAGGTGGCCGAGCGGCCCGACCTCGAGGACCGTGATGCGGCCCGAGTTCGATCCGATGTCGATGACAGCCACACGCGGATTCGGAATGGGAGCCTCCTGCGAACGTGGAGAGACACTTGGCCTCACCCGCCGAGGCCGGACACCCACTCTAGCGACCGAACGTCGGGCGGATCGGCGGGAGAAGGTGGACTCCAATAACGGAGAGAAGACGGGCGGTGCCCGCCTTCTCTCACGCGCCAGCCGGACACGCAGGCTAGCTGTGCAGCACTGGGCTGTGACCGTGCAGCACCGGGCCGTGGCCGTGAAGGACCGGGCCGTGGCCGTGCAGGATCGGTCCGTGGCCGTGCAGCACCGGGCCGTGGCCGTGCAGGAACGGGATGCGCAGCGAGAACGTCACGCTGTCCCGGTACGACATGGTCGAGCCGGGCATGTAGACCGCGATCGTGGCGGTCACGCTGGAGGCCGCCATGGGCCCACGGTAGATGTACGTCAAGACCGGGGTCGGCCGGAGCGGCGACTCGAAGACGCCGTCGTTCGTGTAGTCCCAGGTGTACCGGGCGCCGTTCGGGAGGGTGTTGGACAGGATCCCCGTGAGCGTCACGCTCACGCCCCCCGGCACCATGTGCCGGTTGACGACGACGGCCTTCACCGGATGAGCAACGATCGGCGTGGCCGACGCTACCCCCATGGCCCCGACGAGGGTCATTGCCATCGCGGCCCCCATTACGGCCGCTAGAAGCTTCTTCATGACTTCCCCCTTTCGGAAGGTTCACGACCGACTGTAGGCAGGGCGCTCGCCGGTCGGGCAGCCAAGCGGCCCCCGTTGGTCGGGCCCTGTGTCGCAAAGCGCCGGAGGTAGCATTCCTCGATTCGAGACGAGAGCAGAGGTGGCGGCCGTGACCGGAGAAGACGGACCGACGGCGAGCGGGCCCCTGGCCGGGAATCGGGCCCTCGTGACCGGGGCGTCGTCGGGGATCGGCGAGGCGACCGCCAGGCTCTTCGTGCGGGAGGGAGCCCGAGTGGCCCTGGTCGCACGTCGGACCGGCCGGCTCGAGGCGCTGGCGGCCGAACTGGGCGGCCCCGAGCACGCACTGCCATTTCCCTGCGACGTCACGGACGACGACGCGGTGGCCCGGACCGTGGAGTCCGCATGGGGCGCGCTGGGGGGCATCGATGTGCTGGCGCACAGCGCCGGCATCTCGAAGCCGACTCCTCTTTCGGACCTGTCCCCGGCACTGTGGCGCGAGGTCATCGACGTGAACCTCTCGGGCTCGTTCTACGTCGGCCGGGAGGTGGGCCTCCGGATGCGCGAGGCGGGAGGTGGCTCGATGGTCTTCGTCTCGTCCGAGTCGGCGTTCCTGGGAGAGGCCGCGTTCGTCGCCTACTGCGCCTCGAAAGGAGGCATGGTCGCGCTCACGAAGGCGCTGGCCGCCGAGCTCGGGCCGTCGGTCCGCGTCAACGTCATCTGCCCCGGTACGGTGGACACGCCGATGGTGGCCGCGGACTTCGGCGCGCTCCCCGACCCGCAGGCCGCCCGGCGGGAGGTCGAGCAGCGCATCCCGCTCGGACGGCTCGCCACCCCGGACGAGATCGCGGAGGGCATCCTCTACCTGGCCGGGGCGACGTTCGCTACGGGCACGGCGCTCAACCTGGACGGCGGCACGACCGCGTTCCTGGCCCCGTTCGCCGACGAGCGCTAAGCCTCCCGCGGAGCCTGCTGATCAGCGGCCGTCGAGACGGATCGTCCAGGGATCGACCGAATCGATCAGCAGGTGGGATTCGCTCCAGGGGTCGGTCGCGAGGGTCGAGCGGATCGCCTCCTCGGAATCGGCCTCAACGACGTGGACGACCCGCACCTCGTCCGACAGCGGGCCGCCCAGGACGATGAAGCCCCGCTCGACCAGGTCGTCCATGAACGCGGCGTGCGCGTGCCACTCCGACTGTTCCTCCATCGGCTTGCCCGGATCCCACTCTGGTCCGGCCCGCCGCAGGACGACGTGGAACATGGTCATGCGACGAGCCTACCCCCGCCCACCGACAGGGCACGTTCCGCCTGACGAAGCTGTTCGCTAGTCCTTGCGCGGCGGGCGGATGCCGCGGAACTCCCAGTCGCCACCGAACGCGGTGGACACGACCTCCTCCGACTCCGACGGTTGGGCGCCCACGTCGTTGCGGACCGCCGGCCCGGCGACGATCCGGTTGGTGAGGGTCCCCAGACCCTCGACCTCCACCGAGACCTCATCCCCGGGCTGCACCGGCCGGGAGTTCGCCGGCGTCCCCGACAGGATCACGTCGCCCGGGACGAGGGTGATCGTGCGCGCGATATCGGCCACCAGGTAGTGCATGTCCCAGACCATCTCGTCGGTGTTCCCGTCCTGGACGACCTCGCCGTTGACCAGCGTGCGGATGCGCTTGCCGTGGAAGTCCCAGTCGTCCACCAGCCCTGGCCCGAGGGGGCACAGCGTGTCCGAGCCCTTCACGCGGAGCATGGAACCGGCATC
Source organism: uncultured Actinomycetota bacterium (assembly GCA_963770955.1). GTDB lineage: Bacteria > Actinomycetota > UBA4738 > UBA4738 > UBA4738 > DASPTB01. Next base: position 241,603 of record CAVYRK010000002.1, on the reverse strand, counting down.
GGTGTCGCGGAAGTCGTGCAGCCCGTAGTCGTTCGCCACCGTGTAGCCGGCGATCGACGCGCCGGCCTCGTCGCGTGACACGTCGCGGGTCTCGCGGCCGATGACGATCGCGATCTCGCCCTCGTAGTTGAGGAACTTGCAGCGCCCCGGCCGGACGACCTCGCCGCCGTGGGCGTTCAGCGCCGAGACCGGCTTGTGGAAGTACGTCGGCGCGGGCCCGAGCTTCGCCAGGAACTCGTCGACGCGGCTCTTGTAATTGAGGTGGACGCAGATGATCTTGGTCGGCTCGACCGGCGAGCAGGTGCACGGCGTCGGCGATGGGCACGCGTCGGCCGTCGGCGACGACCAGGTCGTCCCCCTCGCGCACGGCGCCGACGGCCGCCCCATCGAGCACGATCCGACGCGATTCCACCTCGCATTCCCCTTCCGGTCGTTCGTTGCCGAACGGTAGTATGAGCGCTCGGCGCCCGGCAACGCGGGCGCGGGAGGACCTGGATGCCCGAGCTGCACGGCTTCATGCAACCCCGCTCGCCCGAGGGCCGTGCGTCGCTCGTCCCCCATCCGCCCTGGCACTACTCCGGGCAGATGCTCACCATCGAGTACCGGACCGACCCTTCACGCGTGGCCGCGCTGCTCCCCGACCCGCTCGAGCCGGCCGAGGAGGACCCCGGAGCCGTCGCGCTGATCTGGGCCGACTGGCAGTCGTGCTCCGATTCGTTCGAGGAGCTGCTCGATCCCGTTCGCTCGCAGTACATGGAGTGCTTCGTCGTCATCCGCTGCCGGTACCGAGGAGAGACGTTCTCGCGCAGCCCGTACATCTGGGTCGACCGCGACTACGCCCTGGCGCGCGGCTGGCACCAGGGCTACCCCAAGAAGCTGGCCGAGATCTTCATGACCCGGCCGGTCACGGTCGGTCGCGCGGGGCCACGCCTCCAACCGGGCGCTGTGTTCGGCGCCACGCTGGCCGCGTACGGCCGCCGGCTTGCGAACGCCCGCTTCACCGTCACCGGCGAGTCCGACACCAACGGCTTCGTCAACGCGTATCCCGATGTTGCACCACCGATTCGTGCCCTCGATCGAGCGGGACGCCAAGCCCTCGCTCAACGAGCTGATCACCATGCGCGGCTACGACTCGGAGGTCTCGCCGACCTGGCAGGGAACGGCCGAGATCGAGCTGTTCGCCTCCCCCACCGAGGAGCTGGGCGCGCTCGAACCGCGCGAGATGATCGGCGCGTACTACCGGAGCGTGGGCTTCTCGTGGAACGGCGGCACGCTGCTCGACCCCGAAGGCGGCTGACACACAGAGAGGAACGATCCATGCCGAACGATCGCGCCAACGGTGCCAGGAAGTCGACCGCGAGATCCAAGGCCAAGCCTGCCGCGGCGGCGAAGAAAGAGCGCAAGCCCGTCGCGCCCTACCTGGCGGTGGGGCTCTCGACGGTCGTCTACGGCGTGGCGGAGCGGAAGCACATCCGCCGGAACCTGGCGACCATCGAGGACGCCATCCATGCGGCCATCGGCGTCATCAGCATCAACATGCCGATCAAGGTCATCGCCCTGGCCGAGGGCGCGCTGACCGGCTTCACCGACGAGATCTTCGACGTCCCGCACGTCACGGCCGCACGCGAGCTGTTCATCGACATCCCCGGCGAGGAGAGCGAGCAGCTGGCCGCGCTGGCGAAGCAGTACGAGACATACATCGTCGTCCAGTGCAAGGCGCGCTGGCCCGAGGTCATGCCCGACCGGTTCTTCAACACGCTGTTCGTGATCTCGCCGAAGGGCGAAGTCGTGCACAAGGCGGCGAAGAACCACCTGTGGTGCCGCGAGCGCTCGTGCACGCCGCACGACGTCTACGACCGCTGGGTCGAGCTGTTCGGCGACGGCATCGACGCCTTCTACCCCGTGCTGCGGACCGACGACATCGGCAACCTGGGCACGATCTGCTGCAGCGACGGCGAGTACCCCGAGGCCGTGCGCGCCCTGGCCTTCAACGGCGCCGAGGTCGTCTACCGGCCCAGCGAGGCCGTGCCGATGACGAACGTCGGCTACCCGGGCGGCGGCACGTGGATGCTGCAGAACCGCGCCCACGCGCACTTCAACAACGTGTACGTGCTCGCGCCCAACGTCGGCCCGGTGTTCCTCGCACCCGCGACTGCGCCACCCGATCGACATCGGCGGCGGCCAGTCGCACATCGTCGACTACATGGGCAACGTCGTGTCGTACTCGCACGTCCGGTTACAACACGTTCGTCACCGGCGACGATCGACATCGAGGCGCTTCGCCAGTTCCGTGTCATGAACCTGAACTCCAACTGGATGAAGGACCTGCGCACGGAGGTCTTCCGGCGCATGTACGAGGAGCCGATCCACCCCGCGAACCTGTGGCTGGAGCAGGATCCGATGCGCCACGCCGAGGTCGACGAGGTCTATCGGGGCAACATCAAGCGGCTGATCGACCGCGGCACGTTCACGCCGCCTGCCGTGGCCCACAAGGGCGCCAAGTACTTCCCGATGGGCGACGGCTCACAGACCGGAGACGAGGAGTGGGCCGACGTGAAGAGCCTCTGGTCCGACTGGGAAGAGGACTAGCGGGCCCGTCGCCTCGGTCCACCGGGCGGTCCCGTCACTCGGTGGCGACCCAGAACCAAGATCACTGATCGAAGCGCCGGGTCAGCGGCAAGAGCGTTTGTGCATGTCAGTGCCACGTCCGCCGATGTGCGCTATACCGGCAGTGTGTCGAACGCGTTTGTGCAGAGCATGGCTCATAACTTCGAACAGGGGCTGCGGCTGATGGAGGCGGCGCTGACCGACTGCCCCGACGACCTGTGGAAGACGGACTTGTGGCCGGACGAGGCGCCTACGGCTCCGGCTCCCCACGGGGGATTGCACGGCTCGGCTCCCTGGTTCCTCGGCTACCATGCGCTGAATACGCTCGACTATGACCTGGCTGGCGAGTTCGAGTCGTGGGCACCGCCACCACCGTTTGATGACAACACCTACGGCTTCCCCAACCGCAGCTTCAAGAAGCCCGAGCTTCTCGGGTACGTCGACTGGTGCCGCGGCCGCGTACGCCAGACCCTTGACGGCCTCACCGAGGAGATGGCCGCTCGGCCACTTCCAAGCGCGCATCGATACCACGGAATGCTGTTCGCGGTGATTGTCGGCAGCATGCCGCTGCACGTCGTTGAGCACGCCTCCCAGATCCGTCAGTTCCTCACCGCCGCGGGCCTCACAGTGCAACCCATGCCAGGTGACCGTGGGTACACGGGTTGACCGTGATGAACTTGAACTCCAACTGGATGAAGGACCTCCGCACCGAGGGTCTTTCGCCGCATGTACGAGCAGCCGATCCACCCGGCCAACCTGTGGATGGAAAGGATCCGAAGCGCGGCTATGTCATGGACCCCGACGCTCTGGCGCCTGGCCGCGGGCTGGTACACAGGCCGCCTGGACCGCGGCTACACCCGCCGCGAGCCCTCGGCGGCCGCCGACTACTTCCGCGGGGTCGGCCTGGCGGGACCCTTCTGGGGTCTGTAGGTCCAAATTCACCCTTCGCTTGAAATCGGCCAGCACGAGGCCTTAGCGTCCCCCGGATGACGACGACCTGCCCCTACTGCGGCGGCGAGATCGAGGACACGATGATCACGTGCCCGCACTGCAGCTCGGACCTGCGCGCGGCTCCCCCGGCCCTGCGTATCGAGAACATGAAGCTCAACGATCGCGGAGCCGCGTTCATCTTCTCCGGCGCCACGCCCGAAGGGGTCGCCGACGAGTTCCAGCGCTTCTTCCTGGCGGAGGGCTTCGCGCTGGAGGAGGGAACGAAACTGATGGGCGCCTACGGCACGGGTTCGGCCAAGGGCCGCGCCTTCGGCGGCGGGTTCGTCAGTCGCAGGAAGTTCGACGTCCGGATCGTCCCGGGCGACGGGGGGTGGTAGAGGCGGCCGTCATCTCGGCCATGTCGGGGTGGAGCGGATCACTCGTCGGGGTCGCCAAGGAGCGAAAGGGCCGGAAGGCGCTCAATCTGGCCCTCGAGACCCACTTCGCGCCGTTCATGCGAGCCTGATCGCCTCACCGACTCGCGCTCCGGTCGGCAGTTCCCGTAGCATCGGCCCCCTATGGCGGGGAACGCGGGAGGAAGTCTCGAAGGGCTTGTCGCGGTCGTCACCGGTGGAGCGCGCGGCATCGGGTTCGCGGCCGCGCGCCGGCTCGCGGCCGACGGCGTCCGGCCGGTGCTCTTCGATCTGGACGGCGATGCCGCGGAGAAGGCCGCCGCGACTCTGGGGTCCGACGCGCTCGCCCGGCAGGTGGACGTCACCGACGAGCACGCCGTCGGGAACGCCGTCCAGTGGGTCCTGTCGACGGCCGGGCGGATCGACATCCTGGTGAACAACGCCGGCATCTACCCCCACACGCCGTTCGAGGAGCTGACCCTGACCGAATGGCGCCGCGTCATGTCGCTGAACCTCGACGGCACGTTCCTCTGCGCCCACGCCGTCTACCCGCACATGAAGGAACGTGGCTCCGGGCGGATCATCAACGTCTCGTCGGCCACGTTCTTCATCGGCTACCCGGAGATGAGCGCGTACATCGCCAGCAAGGGCGGCATCATCGGCTTCACCCGCGCCCTCGCCAGCGAGGCCGGCCCCCACGGCATCACCGTCAACTGCGTGACGCCCGGGCTGATCGAAACCGAGGGCGCGATGGAAGAGGACCCCACCGGCGAGCTGTTCGAGGAGATCGTCGGTGGCCAGGCCGTGCAGCGACGCGGCCGGCCCGAGGACATCGCCGAGGTCGTCGCCTACCTGGCGAGCCCTGCGGCGAGCTTCATCACCGGCCAGACCGTCAACGTGGACGGCGGCCACCGCTACCACTGAAGGAGACCGCGTGACGAACGGATACGACGTGATCGTGGTCGGCGGCGGCCACAACGGCCTGACCGCGCGCCTGCTACCTGGCGAAGGCCGGCCGGAAGGTCCTGGTGCTGGAGGCGCGCGACGTCGCCGGCGGCGGCTGCGCAACGAAGGAGGTGGCCGCGCCCGGCTTCCGGCACAACTTCCATTCGAACTTCCACGGGATCATCCACATGGGACCGGTCTACCGCGACCTCGAGCTCGCAGCGCCACGGCGCCGACTACGTGTGGCCCGACAACCAGTTCTCGCACGTCTTCCCCGACGGCCGCGCGCTGGTGCTCAACCGAAACGTGGAAAGGACCGCGCAGAACATCGCCCGGTTCTCGAAACGCGACGCAGAGACGTTCCGCGACGCTGGCCCTCACCTACCGGCAGGTCCTGGAGGACGGCATGATCCCGGCGATGTTCTCCCCGCCCGGGCCGCCGTCCGGCGACCTGACGCCGCTCGAGGGCTCGGTCGAGGGCCTCGGCCTCATCCGGCAGTTCCTCTCGACGCCGAACCACGTCGCGCGGAACCTGTTCGAGTCGCCCGAGGTCCAGACGTGGCTGGGCTTCTGGGTCGCCCAGCTGGCCGGCACCGGCGACGTGTTCGGGCTGGGCGCGAACTACCCGATCATGCTGGCCGGCTCGCTGGAGCCGTACGGCTGGGCGATCTGCAAGGGCGGCTCGAACCAGCTGGCCCAGGCGATGGTGCGGTTCCTGGAGGAGCACGGCGGCGAGGTCCGCGCTGAACGCGGAGGTGCGCGCACATCGACACGGCCGGCGGCGTCGCGCGCGCCGTCGAGCTGGACGACGGCGACCCGCATCCCGGTCGACGGCGTGCTGCTCTCGAACCTCGACCCGCGGCACACGTTCCTCGAGCTGGTCGGCGAGTCCGACCTGCCCTCCGAGTTCGTCCCGGCCGTGCAAGCGGTGGCGCTACGACGTCATGTCGATGTTCTGCGTCTACCTGGCGCTGGACACGCCGGTCCGCTGGAAGGCGGCCGCGGACGATCCGGAGGTCGAGCGCTGCTTCGCGGTGTCCATGTGCGAGACCCTCGACGTCCTGGACGACAACGCGAGCGACTGCCGCCTGGGCGTCCCGCCGCGACAGCCGGGACTGTTCACGGTGCACCCCTCGCTGTTCGAGGAGAGCCTGGCCCCCGAGGGCAAGGAGGCCTGCTTCGTCGAGCAGATCGCTCCCTACGAGCTGCGGGACGGCGGCCACGAGGCCTGGGAGAAGGTGAAGCACGAGTACGTCGAGATGGTCCTGGACCGCTGGCGGCCCTACCTCGCCTCCGGCCTGGAGCCTGAGAACGTCGTCGGGCGCTACATCTCCTCGCCCATCGACATCGAGGCGCGTCATGCCGTCGATGAAGCACGGCGACTGGAACCACGGCGAGATGTCGCAGGACCAGCTGGGCGTCTTCCGGCCGTTCCACGAGTACCCGCCGTACCGCACGGCGTTCGAGAACGTCTACCTGTGCGGCGCCTCGACCCACCCGGGCGGGAGCATCGGCGGCGCCTGCGGCTACAACGCCGCCGGCGCCGTGGCCGCCGACCTCGGCATCACTCCGTGGTGGAGTCCTTCGGAGCCGTCGTAGCCTTCGGCCCCTTCGAGCCCCGGAGCTTGCGGCCGATCCAGAACAGCGGGTCGTAGCGCTGGTCGACCTGCGCGTTCCTTCAAGCGGGATGATCGCGTTGTCGGTGATGTGGATGTCCTCGGGACACACCTCGGTGCAGCACTTCGTGATGTTGCAGTAGCCGAGGCCCATCGGCGGGCAGCTTGCGGTCGTCGTGTCGAGCGGGTGCATCTCCAGCTCGGCGAGGCGGATCGATGAACCGCGGACCGGCGAAGTGCCGCTTGTTCTCCTCGTGGTCGCGGATGACGTGGCACACGTTCTGGCACAGGAAGCATTCGATGCACTTGCGGAACTCCTGGACGCGCTCGATGTCCTGCTGCTGCATGCGGTAGTGGCCGTCGGCCTCCGTCTTCGGGTCCAGCTCGCGCGGTGCCAGCGGCGGGATCGCTTGGCCATCTCGAAGTTGAACGACACGTCGGTGACCAGGTCCTTGACGAGCGGGAACGTCTTCATCGGCGCGACCGTGATCGGCTCGCCCTTCGGGAAGATGTTCATGCGCGTCATGCACATGAGCCGCGGCTTGCCGTTCACCTCGGCGCTGCACGAGCCGCACCGGCCGGCCTTGCAGTTCCAGCGGACCGCCAGGTCGCCGGCCTGCGTCGGCCTGCAGGCGGTGCAGGACGTCGAGGACGACCTCGCCGTCCTCGGCCACCACCGTGTAGTCGTGGAACTCGCCCCCGTCGGCGTCGCCGCGCCAGACGCGCATGGTCACCTTCGAGCCCATCAGTGCTCCTTCCTCGAACAGCTGCTTCAGGTCCTCCGGCATCTGCGGCAGCGGGATCTGCTCGACCGACGACGCCGGTCGCTCCTGCCTGGCGGACGCGGACGTTCACCTTGGCCGAACTCCGGGTCCATGCCGGGATAGTCGCTGCGCGTGTGGCCGCCGCGGCTCTCCTTGCGCTCCAGCGCGGCCTGCGTCACGCCTCGGAGACGGCCAGCATCGACCGCAGGTCGAGCGCCAGGTGCCAGCCCGGGTTGTACTGCCGGTGGCCCTCGACGCCGACCTTCGCGGCCCGCTCCTGGAGCTCGCCGATCTCGGTCAGCGCCTGCTTCAGCTCGGCCTCGGTCCGGATGATGCCGACCAGGTTCTGCATCGTCTCCTGCAGGTCGTGGTGGATCGTGTACGGGTTCTCGCCGCCGTCGCGGTCGAACGGCGCCAGCGACTCGCGCCGCCAGCGCGCTCGACCTCCGCGTCGTCGACGGCCGGCGCGCCGGCCACGCCCTGGGCGTACTCGGCGGCGCCGAGCCCGGCGCGCCGGCCGAACACCAGCAGGTCCGACAGCGAATTGCCGCCCAGGCGGTTCGCGCCGTGCATGCCGCCGCCCACCTCGCCGGCGGCGAACAGCCCGGGCACGGTCGACTGCCTGCGTCTCCGGGTCGACGCGGACGCCGCCCATCATGTAGTGGCACGTCGGGCCGACCTCCATCGGCTCCTTCGTGATGTCGACGTCGGCCAGCTCCTTGAACTGGTGGTACATGCCGGGCAGCTTCCTTGATGATCTCGGCCTCGGCGAGCCGCGAGGCGATGTCGAGGAACACGCCGCCGTGCGGCGTCCCGCGCCCCTCCTTCACCTCGGTGTTGATCGCGCGGGCCACCTCGTCGCGCGGCAGCAGCTCGGGCGGCCGCCGGCCGCTCGCGCTTGTCCCGGTACCACTCGCTCCGCCTCCTCCTCGGTCTCGGCCGTCTCGGCGCGGAACATGTCGGGGATGTAGTCGAACATGAACCGCTCGCCGCTGTTGTTGAGCAGCACGCCGCCTTCGCCGCGCACGCCCTCGGTGACCAGGATGCCGCGCACGCGCGGCGGCCAGACCATGCCGGTCGGGTGGAACTGGACGAACTCCATGTCGATCAGGTCCGCGCCCGCCCACAGCGCCAGCGCGTGGCCGTCGCCCGTGTACTCCCACGAGTTCGACGTGATCTTCCAGCGCCTTGCCGATGCCGCCGGTCGCGAGCACGACGGCCTTCGCCTTGAACACCACGAACGCGCCCGGTCTCGCGCCGGTACGCCGAGGCACGCCGGCGATGCGGTCGCCGTCCTTCAGCAGCCGGATGACCGTGCACTCCATGAACACGTCGATGCCCTGGTGCACCGCGTGCTCCTGCAGCGTGCGGATCATCTCCAGGCCGGTGCGGTCGCCGACGTGCGCCAGCCGCGCGTACCGGTGGCCCGCCGAAGTTCCGCTGCAGGATCCGGCCGTCCTTGGTGCGGTCGAACAGCGCGCCCCACTCCTCCAGCTCGCAGACGCGGTCGGGCGCCTCCTGCGCGTGGAGCTGCGCCATCCGCCAGTTGTTCAGCATCTTGCCGCCGCGCATCGTGTCGCGGAAGTGGACCTGCCAGCTGTCCTCCGCGTACGACGTTGCCCAGCGCCGCCGCGACGCCGCCCTCGGCCATCACCGTGTGGGCCTTGCCCAGCAGCGACTTGCAGACCAGCGCCGTCTTCGCGCCCTGCGCCGAGGCCTCGATCGCGGCGCGCAGCCCGGCGCCGCCGGCCCCGACCACGACGACGTCGTACTCGTGCGTCTCGAACTCGCTCACGCCGCCGCCCCTAGAAGAACCTCGGGTCGTGGATCACGCCGGTCGCCAGCAGCCGGACGTACAGGTCGGTGAACGCCACCCACACCAGGCTCGACCAGGCGTACTGCATGTGGCGGGCGTTCAGCTTGCTCAGGAACTTCCAGGCCCGGTAGCCGAACGGGCGCCTTGGAGAACTGTTTCAGCCCGCCGCCGCACAGGTGCCGGCAGGAGTGGCAGGACAGCGTGTACAGCCAGATGAGCACCGCGTTCAGCGACGAAGATGAGCGTGCCGAGGCCCATGCCCCAGCCGTCCGGGAAGTGGAACGCCTCCACGGCGTCGAGCGTCAGGATGACGGTGAACGGCACGGCGAAGTACAGGAAGTAGCGGTGGATGTTCTGCAGGATCAGCGGGAACCGCGTCTCACCGGTGTACCGCCCGTGCGGCTCGGCGACCGCGCACGCCGGCGGCGAGAGCCAGAACGAGCGGTAGTAGGCCTTGCGGTAGTAGTAGCAGGTGAGCCGGAAGCCCAGCGGGAAGACGAGGATCAGGATCGCCGGCGACAGGGGCCACCACGAGCCGACGATCGCCCAGTTGGCGTGGTCGCCGCAGCTGGTGGCCAAACAGGGCGAATAGAACGGCGACAGGTACGGGGCGTAGTAGTAGTTGGCGTTGATGAACGCGGCCCAGGTGGAGTAGATGACGAAGCCGATGAACACCACGGCCGTGATCCCGGGGATGAGCCACCAGCGGTCCTTGCGAAGGGTTGCCGGGCCGGGCGAGTAGCCGGGAGGCCGGATCTCGCGCCGATCCGAGTCGTCGAGAACGTCCCCCAGGGAAACGTCGGACATTCCACTGAGCATAGCGGCCCGCGGGGCGCCGGAGCGGCGAAACGCCGAGGGGCCGGCGCTCCGCGCCGGCCCCTCGGCCCACGTCCACCCGAGAAATCGGGCTCCCCGGCTCCTAGGAGACGGTGATCTTGACGACGGGCGAGAACTTGCTCTTGGCGCCGCTCGACGTGTCCCGGAGGAGCGCCCGGAACTGGTACGTGCCCGGGGCATTCGGCTTGAACTTGGCCGACATGGTCGACACGCCGGTCTGCCACGGCTTGAACGAGCCGCCCGGGTCCATCCGCTGGACGTCGAAGACCAAGGTGCCGGTCGGCGCCGCCGTGGCCCACGTGATGGTGAAGTTCGTCCCCGCCGGGCCCGAGGTCGGCTTGGCCTTCATCGGCACCTTCACCGAGCCGGTCATGAAGTCGTGGATGGAGCAGTGGTACGGGAACGTGCCGGCGAAGGTGAACGTGAAGGTGAACGTCTCGTTGGGCAAGATGTTGCCCGATTGCCAGAGCCCGATCCCCGTGAGACCGGACCCGTCGTTCACGCCGTCGCTGGTGCTCGTGTGCGTCACACCCTGCTGCATGTTGGTCCAGCGGACGCTGTCCCCCAGCTTCGCCTTGGTCGAGACGGGCGAAAAGGCGAAGTTGGCAATGGTGACGTCGTGCGTCGCGGCAGCCAACGCGCTTCCAGACATGACGACCGCGAGCACGATCGCCAGAGGTACCCCCAATGCGGTCACGCGCTTCATTGCAATCCCCCTTCGTGACGTTGGACGGACCGGCCCAGGATAGTACGGGCCCGGTGGCCGCCGGGATTGCCGATCCAGCATCTAAGCTCGGTCCTCATGTCGAGCCCCGATGGCTCCCCGCCCGCGACCGAGCGCGGCGAGCAGCGGCAGGGCGCCGGCCACCGCGCGCTGTTCGTGGCCGGCGTCATCGTGCTGGTTGCGCTCGCCGGACTCGCCGGCATCATGGTCGCCAGGTTCGGGAACGCCCGCGGATACCCTGTCGAGAACCTCCACCAGGGCGTCAACCCGGCCAACCTGCAGCTCACGCCGATGTTCGTGGTCCGCAGGGACGACACGATCTGGGCCTTGCGGCCGTTCGTTCCGGAGAGCACCGACCTCGTCGCCTGGTGCCCCGGGCAGGGGTTCTTCGAGTCGCCGGTCACTGGTGCGAAGTTCGCCATCAACGGCGACTACCTGGCCGGCCCGGCGCCCCGGGGCCTGGACGCGTACGACACGACCGTCGTAGGCGGAGACGTCCTCCAGGTCGACCCGTCGACCATCCACTTCGGATTGAAGGCTCCGGAGCAGGTCCCGGCGGATCACCTTCCCCCCTGCGACTGGGCGACGGCTCAGTTCCCGCCGCAGGTGGCCCTGCCCGGATCTCCCACGCCTGAGGAGACCCCTTGATCGGGTCGCGTATGATCTTCGCGTGGATCTCGATCACCTGCGCGTATTGGTCGCCGTGCTCGAATCGGGCACGTTCACCAGGGCCGCCGCCCGGCTGAAGCTCTCGCAGCCGGCCGTTTCCCAGCACATGGCTGCGCTGGAGCGGGAAGCGGGTAGTGACGCTCTTCGAGCGGTCCGGCCGCCTGCGCGTCCCCACCGACGCCGCCCACGAGCTGGCGCTGCGGGGCCGCGCCGCGATGGCTGCGCTCGACGACGCCGACCGGACGGCGGAACAGCTCAGGGGCCTGCGCGGCGGGCGTCTGGCGGTCGGTGCCACCGAGTCGGTCGGGACGTACCGCGTGCCGGCGATGCTCGGCGCGTTCGCGAAGCGGCATCCGGACGTGGAGCTTCGGATGGACATCGCGGACGCATCCGATCTGGTCCAGCGGCTCCATTCCCGCGACCTCGACGTAGGCATCATCTGCGAGATGGGCCCGGCCGAGGGCGTCGAGACGTCGTCGTTGGCGGACGAACGCCTGGTGCCGGTCTGGGGATCCGAGTCGCCGATGGCATCCGGCAGGCCGAGCCTCGAGCGGTTCCTGGAGCAGCCGTTCATCGCGCGGGAGCGCGGCTCGGGCATCGGCCGGGCGGTCGATCGGTGGCTCCTCGAGCAGGAGAACGGGCCGCGACCGGCCATGGAGCTCGGCTCGCTCGAGGCCATGAAGCAGGCGGTGCTGTCCGGCCTGGGCGTGAGCATCCTCCCTGAGCAGGCCGTGAAGGCCGACGCCGACCGGGGGGCCCTGCGCGTGGGCCGGTTCCACGGCACGCCGCTCAAGGCGCGAGTGGACGTGGCCGTCCTGGAGGGACGACGCGCGCCGAAGCCGCTGGAGGCGTTCCTGCAGGGCGTCCTTGGCTCGCGCGCCAAAGCGCTCATCGGCGACGCCGACTAGCAGCCTCCCGTCAGACCCGCAGGCATCGGCTGGGACGGCCCGCGCTCCTCATTCCTCCGACGCCCGACCGGGCGTCGCCCCCGGAGCCCGTCAACAACCGGGTTCGCCGGGATGGCCGCAGCAGGGCTTGAGGCGGGCACGACGAGCGAGGTTCCGGGCGGCCATGCGAGCCTTCGTGCCGAACGGTGCGTCGTACGACGACCAGTTGGAGATCGGGTCGCGCCACCATGCGCCCGAGGACCTGCGCTCGTGCCCGTGGTCGTGACCGTCGTGGTCGTGGTCGTGGTGCGTGTGCGGGGGCCCGCTCACCGTCCGCGGAGCTCCTCGGGCAGGAGGTCGTCCTTGCGCCAGGGCGCGGCGGCCGTCGCGTAGAAGTCCCCACCCGAGGCGTCGTTCACCACCCAGGCGGGGAAGTCGTCCATCTCGATCGCCCGGATCGACTCGGGGCCGAGGTCGTCGAACGCGACCACCGTCTGCGACCGGATGGTGAGAGCCGCCAGGGCGCCGCCGCCACCGAGGGCGGCCATGTAGACGGCGGTGTGCTTCGCCAGCTCGTCGCGGACCGCGGGGCCGCGCCCACCCTTGCCGATGATTCCCTTGACGCCGAGCTCGAGCAGCCGCGGGGTGTACTTGTCCATGCGGCTCGCGGTGGTGGGGCCGGCGGAACCGATGACGTTGCCGGGCCGCTCGGGAGTGGGGCCGACGTAGTAGAGGACCGCACCGATCGGATCGAAAGGCAGAGACTCGCCCGCGTCGAGCATCTCGATCATTTGCTTGTGGGCCGCGTCCCGGGCGCCGTACACGGTGCCCTGGACGACGACGACGTCGCCCGCAACCAGCCCACGGACGTCGTCTTCGCTCAGGGGCGGGGTGATGCGCACGCGCCCATCGTCGAGCCGCTCGGTGGTCACGGGGACAGAGTAGAGGGCGAAGGGGCCGCCTGACTTGGGAGCAGCTTGCCCGGTACCGGCACCCGCGCGTCGGTCCCCCCCGCTACCCTCTCGCCACGAAAATCAAAATGAGTCTCATTTTGATTTTCGGTTGAGCAGGCCCCGCAGCGCTGCTCGCTGAACCTTCCGTGGCCCTCCCCCGGAGAGGACGACCCTCACGTGGACATGCTCGATCCCCAGACGCATCCTTGGCCGGATCCCCATCTCCCGCCGCTGCCGAAACGCCATCCGATCCCCTCACTGCCCGCCCACGAACGGGGCATCATGCTCGACCTGGGCATCGACCCCCAGCGCCTCCACCTGGCGTATGGACACGCCCTCCAGGAGGCATCGGTCCTGCGCCACAAGCTGAGAGAGTCCGAGCTCAGAGCCGAGCAATGTCGAACCCTCATCGAACGCAACGGCAGCAAGGTCCCCTGGCCACCCCTGACGTGGCCGGCGCGGCCGCCGACCCTTCACGAGGCCATGCGCCAGGTCCTCCTCCAACGAGGAAACGACTGGATCCGCATCGACGAGCTCACCACAGCGATCGCTCGCCAGGGTCTGTATCGCCGGCGCGACGGGCTTCCCGCGAGCACGGCCGACGTCAGCGCCCGCAGCTGCTCCTATCGCCACTGGTTCGTCCGGTATCAGTATGTGATCCGGCTGCGCGATCCCCTGGCCCCCGCACCGCGGCGGCGCCGTCCCGGCGCTATGGCAGACGCCGACGAGAACTAGATCACCCGGACACCGGTCCGGTGCGCGTGGCACTCGATGTTGACCGCCACCGGCAGCGACGCGATGTGCGTCGCCATCGTCTCGATGTGCACCGCCAGGACCGTCTGGGTCCCTCCGAGAGCCTCGGGACCCAACCCGAGCGCGTTGCACTTCTCGTACAGCTCGGCCTCGAGCTCGGCCACCAGCGGATCCTCCGATGGCTGCCCCACCTTGCGCATGAGCGCCCGCTTGGCCAGCACCGCCGACATCTCGAAGTTGCCGCCGACCCCCACCCCGATGATCCCCGGCGGACACGCGTTGGGCCCCGACTCGGCCACCGCCCGCAGCACGAACGTCTTGACCCCCTCCAGCCCGTCGGCGGGCTTCAGCATCGAGTGCTTGCCCATGTTCTCGCTGCCCGCGCCCTTGGCGTCGATCTGGATGCGGATCTCTTCACCGGGGACGATCCGCGTGTGCACGAAGGCCGGCGTGTTGTTCCCCGTGTTCTTCCGGTCGAACAACGGATCGCGGACGATCGAGCCTCGCAGGTACCCGTCGGTGTATCCCTCCGCCACGCCGCGATCGATGGCCTCGTACAGGTCGCCGCCGGTCACGTGGACGTCCTGCCCGAGATCCAGGAACACCACCGTGTAGCCGGTGTCCTGGCAGTACGGGTACTCGCCCTCGGCCGCGATCTCCTGATTCTTCAGCAGCTGGTCCAGTATCTGGCGACCGAGGGGGGACTCCTCCCGCTCGCGCGCGCGCTGCATCAACTCGATCATCTCCGGGGGAACTCGGTAGCAGATCTCCATGCAGAGCTCGCGGACGACGCCGGCGACGTCGTCCGCGGCGATCTCGCGGACCGTGGTCACGCGGCGCTCTCCATGTCGGCCGAGTACGTGCCGTCCCGCGCCGCGCCGTTGCACCGCGCGCGGTGCAACAGCGCGCGCTGGCCGGCGTCGACGTTGTCGGCCTTGCCGCCCCACGCCTTCAGCGCCGGGGCCTGGAGCGCCCGGCCGTACGAGAACGACAGCGCCCACGGGTGCGGGCCCATCGCGGTTCATCGCGTCGAGGTGCGCCGTGGCCGGCACGTCGTCCTGCCCACCCGAGAGGAACGCAATCCCCGGCACCGCCGGGGGCACCGTCGCGTACAGCACCCGAAGCGTGGCCTCCGCGACCTCGCGCGCGTCGGCCTGGACCGAGGCGCTCTTCCCCGACAGCGCCATGTTCGTCTTCAGGATCGTGCCCGGTCAGGTCCACGCGCTGCGCGAACAGCTCGTCGTAGACGCGCGTTGAGCGTCCGCTCCGTCGCCGCGGCGTGCACGTCGATCGAGTGGTCGCCGTCCATCAGGACCTCGGGCTCGACCATCGGCACCAGCCCGGCCTCCTGGCAGAGCGCCGCATACCGCGCCAGCGCGTGCGCGTTCGCGTGCGATCGCCGAGTCCGTCGGCAGCCCGCGGCCCGATGTTGATCACCGCGCGCCACTTGGCGAACCGGGCACCCAGCCCCGCGTACTCCTGCAGGCGCTCGCGCAGGCCGTCCAGGCCCTCGGTCACGGTCTCGCCCGGGAACCCGGCGAGCGGCTTGGCGCCGGTGTCCACCTTGATCCCGGGGATCATGCCCGCCTTCGTCAGCACGTCGACGAACGACGTCCCGTCCGCCGCCGACTGCCGGATGGTCTCGTCGAACAGGATCACGCCGCTGATGTGGTCGCCGAGGTCCTTCGACGTGAACAGCATCTCGCGGTAGGCGCGCCGGTTGTCCTCCGTCGACTCCACGCCGATGCCGTCGAATCGCTTCTTGATCGTTCCGCTGCTCTCGTCGGCGGCCAGGATCCCCTGCCGGGCGCCACCATCTCGTTGGCCGTCTGCTGCAGTTCGCCCATCTCTGTTCTCCTCCTACGACTCCGGCGACAGCTGCGCCAGGTCGGCGCACTTGGCCCGGATGCCCTCGGCCGCTCCGCGCAGCGCCGTCAGCTCCTCGTCGTTCAATTCCAGCTCCACGATCTCCTCCACCCCGGCGCGGCCGAGCCGCGCCGGCACGCCCACGTACACGTCCGAGATCCCGTACTCCCCGGCGCACCAGGCGCACGTCGGGCAGGACCTCCTTCGTGTCGCCGGCGATCGCGTTCACCATCTGCGCGATCGAGGCCGACGGCGCGTAGTACGCGCTTCCCTTCTTCAGCAGCCCGACGATCTCGGCCCCGCCGTCGCGGGTCCGCTGGAACAGCCGCTCAAGCGTTTCGGCGTCGACCAGCTCGGGCAGCGGCTTGCCGTTCACGGTGGCGTGCCGCGGAAGCGCGACCATCGACTCGCCGTGCGACCCGAGCGTCATGGCCTCGACACCGGACGGCGAGACGTTCAGCTCCTCCGCGATGAAGTAGCGAAGCCGGGCCGAGTCCAGGACGCCGGCCATGCCCATCACCCGCTGCTTCGGGAACCCGGAGAGCTGCGCTGCCAGGAACGTCATCTCGTCCAGCGGGTTCGTGACCACGATGAGGATCGCGTCGGGCGAGTGCTCCACCACCGACCCCACGACCGCCCGCAGGATGCCCGCGTTCTTGTCCAGCAGGTCCATCCGGCTCATCCCCGGCTGCCGCGGGAAGCCCCGCGGTGATGACCACGACGTCCGAGCCCGCGGTGTCCGCGTAATCGTTGGTCCCCCGGACCGCCGGCTCGAAGCCCTCGAGCGGCGAGGATTCCCGCATGTCCAGGGCCAGCCCCTGCGGAAGCCCCTCGACGATGTCGATCATCACGACGTCGTCGGCCAGCCCCTTCTGGGCGACCCGCATGGCCGCGGTGGCGCCGACGAATCCGCTTCCAACGATGGTGACGCGCATGAACAGGCCTCCTCGGGACGTGCGTGAGGAGCCAATCCTACGAGGTCGGAACGGCTGCCGAACCCGTGCCGGCTCGCGCCGGACCCGCCGGATACAGGCGGTTCGGGCTAGGCGACGGCCGGGGTCCGGATGCCCGCCTGCTCGAGCATCAGGGTGAAGTCGTGCGGCTTCGAGGCCGCCGTCATGGCGTCGTCGATGTGGACCAGCCCGTTCTGCACCAGCCCGAGGAGCGACTGGTCGAACGTCTGCATTCCGTAGTACCCGCCCTCCGCGATGACCTCCTGCGATCTCCGAGGTCGTGTTCGCGTCCACGATCCGGTCGGCGACGCGACCGTTGTTCACCAGGATCTCGACGGCCGGCACGCGGCCCCCGCCCGCCGCGGGGAACCAGGCGCTGGCAGATGATGCCGCGGAGCGACCCGGCCAGCGTGACGCGGATCTGGTGCTGCTGGTACGGCGGGAAGAAGTCGACGATGCGGTTGACGGTCTCGGTGGCGTCGATGGTGTGCAGCGTGGAGAGGACCAGGTGCCCGGTCTCGGCGGCGGCCAGCGCCGCAGCGACCGTCTCCATGTCGCGCATCTCACCGATGAGGATCACGTCGGGGTCCTCGCGCATGGCGGCGCGCAGCGCGGTCAGGTAGTCGCTCGGTGTCCACGCCGACCTCGCGCTGGTTCACGAGGCCGCGACGCTGTCCGGGTGGAGCACCTCGATGGGGTCCTCGATCGTCAGGATGTGGCACGGGACGGTTGTCTGTTGATGTGGTCGATCATCGCGGCGAGGCGTCGTGGTCTTGCCCGACCCGGTCGGGCCGGTGACCAGGACCAGACCGCGGGGCTGATCGGCGAGCTCGCGACACGACCGGCGGGAGCCCGAGCTCCTCGAACGTCGGGCTGCCGATCCGGACGCGCCGCATGGCACGATGCTGATCGAGCCGCGCTGCCGGAAGACGTTCACGCGGAACCGGCCGACGCCCGGCATCGAGTAGGCGAAGTCGGCTTCGTGCTTGCCGCGAAGGTCGTCCGCGCGGTCCTGCGGCATGATCGCCTGCGCGATGCGGACGGCGTCGTCCGCCGTGACGGCGTCCTCGCCCACGCGCTGCAGCGCTCCGTCGACGCGGACGAGCGGAGGCGACCCGACCTTCAGATGAAGGTCCGAGCCGCCACGGTCGGCCAGATACCGGAGGAGCTGTTCGTGATCGATCATTGGCCCTCGAACCCCCACATGGGACGACAGCGGACGACGAGCTTCTGCAGTGAAGGTTTCGGGAGGTTGGGGGCCTCCCTTGAGGCCGAGATGCCCGAATTCAGGCCGTCTGGGACAGCTTCTCGATCACCGCGTCGGCCACCTGGCTGGTGCCGACGGCGGTCGGGTCGTTGCGGTCGGCCTTCATGTCGTAGGTGACGGACGTGCCCTCGGCGATCACCGCGGCGATCGCCCGCTCGAGCCGGTCGCCGGCGTCGTCCTCGCCCAGGTGGCGGAGCATCAGCACGCCCGAGAGCATCATGGCCATCGGGTTCACCTTGTTCTGGCCCTTGTACTTCGGCGCGCTGCCGTGCGTGGCCTCGAACACCGCGGCGTCGCTCGCCGATGTTGGCGCCGGGGGCGACGCCCAGCCCGCCGACCAGGCCGGCGCACAGGTCGCTCACGATGTCGCCGTACAGGTTCGGCAGCACCAGCACGTCGTACTCCTCCGGCCGCTGGACGAGCTGCATGCAGAGGTTGTCGACGATCCGGTCCTCGAACTCGATGTCGGGATACTCCTCGGCCACCTCGCGGGCGGTCGCCAGGAACAGCCCGTCGGTGAACTTCATGATGTTGGCCTTGTGGACGGCGGTGACCTTCTTCCGGCCGTTCGGCGCGCGTACTCGAAGGCGTACCGCACGATGCGCTGCGTGCCGGTGATCGAGGATCGGCTTGATCGAGATGCCCGAGTCCTCGCGGATCTCGCGGCCCGAGAGGTCGGACAGGACGCCGATCAGCTTCTCCGTCTCGGGCCGGCCCTCCTCGAACTCGATGCCCGCGTACAGGTCCTCCGTGTTCTCGCGGCACGATCACGATGTCGACGCCCTCGTAGCAGCGAGCGCACGCCCGGGTAGGACTTGCAGGGCCGCAGGCAGCAGTACAGGTCCAGCTCCTTGCGCAGCGCGACGTTCACGCTGCGGAAGCCCGTGCCGACCGGCGTCGTGATCGGGCCCTTGATGGCGACCTTGGTGCGCCGGATCGACTCGAGCACGTGCTCGGGCAGCGGCGTTCCGTACTTGTCCATGACGTCGGCGCCGGCCTCCTGGACGTCCCAGTCGAACGTCGACGCCGGTCCCCTCCAGGACGCGTCGGGTCGCCTCGGACAGCTCGGGACCGACGCCGTCGCCGGGGATGAACGTCACGGGATATGCCATGGCCATGCCTCCATCGAAGTCCGGATAGGAACGAAAGGGCGCCGTCGATGCTACCGCGCGGCCCGCGGACGACCAGGTCAGGCCGTCGCTGCCGCCTCCAGGCGCTCGGCGGCCTTCACGGTGTTCACCAGCAGCATGGCGCGCGTCATGGGACCCACGCCGCCGGGGACCGGCGTGATGGCCCCGGCCACCTCGGACACCCCCGCGAAGTCGACGTCCCCCACCAGTTTCCCGTCGGGGCGGCGGTTGACGGCGACGTCCACGACCGCGGCGCCCGGGGCGACCATCTCGGCCGTCAGCGTCCCGGGACGTCCCGCCGCCACAACGACGATGTCGGCTGTTCGCGTGTGCGCGGCCAGGTCGCGCGTCCCCGTGTGGCAGAGCGTGACCGTGGCATTCGCGTGCGGGGCCTTCTGCGAGAGCATCACCGCGAGCGGCATACCGACCAGCTGGCCCCGGCCGACGATGGTCACCTCGCGGTGCTCGATCTCGATGCCCGAGCGCACCAGCATCTCGACGATGCCGAGGGGCGTGCACGGCAGGAAGACGGGCTCGTTCCGCACCATGCGGCCGACGTTCACCGGGGACAGCCCGTCGGGGTCCTTCTCGGGGCTGATGCGTTGGTGCAGCGCCAGCACCTCGATCTGCGGGGGCAGCGGCAACTGCACCAGGATGCCGTGCACGGCGGGGTCGGTGTTCAGCCGGTCGACCACGGCGAGCAGTTCTTCCTGCGTCGTGTCGGCGCCTAGCTCGATGCGCTCTGACTCGATCCCGACCTCCGCGCAGTCGCGCTGCTTGCCGTCGACGTAGATCTTCGAGGCGGGGTCATCCCCCACCAGGACGGCTGCCAGGCCGGGAGTGGTGCCACCCGCCTTCAAGGCCGCGACCCGGCCGGCGACCTCGCCTCGTACCGCCGCGGCGATGGCCTTGCCGTCGATGATGCTCGCGCTCACGCTTCCTCCCCGTCTCGTGGGTCCCTCTCCGCGGGATTCGGCCCGGAAGGACCGCGTCGGCGAAGGAGTCTAGTGCCGGAAGTGGCGGCGGCCGGTGTAGACCATGACCAGCCCATGTTCCTCCACGGCGGCCAGGACCTCCTCGTCGCGCATCGACCCGCCCGGCTGGGCGATGGCCGCGACGCCCGCCTCCGCGGCGCGGTCGATGCCGTCGCGGAACGGGAAGAAGGCGTCCGAGCCGAGCGCGCAGCCGCGGGCGCGGTCGCCGGCATGGCGGGACGCGATGTCGACGGAGTACACCCGGTTCATCTGGCCCGCCCCGACCCCCACGGTCGCCTCGTCGCGCGCCAGGACGATGGCGTTCGACTTCGCGTGCGCGGCGACGGTCCAGGCGAAGACCAGGTCCCGCCACTGGTCCTCGGATGGCTCGCGCGTGCTCACGACCTTCATCTCCTCCCGCGACTCGACCACGGCGTCCGCGTCCTGCACGAGCGCCCCGCCGTCGATCGGGCGGACGTCCAGCCCCCCCACGGCCGGCAGCGCCGCGCGCAGCACGCGAAGGCCCTTGCGCTGCGTGAGGACCCCGAGCGCGTCATCCGAGTACCCGGGGGCGATGACCACCTCGGTGAACACACCCTCCATGGCGTTCGCGGCGGCCTCGTCGACCTCGTCGGTGAACGCGACGATGCCGCCGAAGGCCGAGACAGTGTCGCCCTCGTACGCGCGCAGGTAGGCGTCGGCGAGCGATCCGGCCACCGCGACGCCGCACGGATTGTTGTGCTTCACGATCACACACGCCGGGCGCCCCCGGAGGGCGCCGGCGACCCGCCGTGCCGCCTCCGCGTCCAGCCAGTTGTTGTAGGAGAGCTCCTTGCCCTCGAACAGGACCTCGGCGCCGCCGAGCGGCCCCGCTCCGCCCGCCGCCGCGTACACGCCTCCCCGCTGGTGAGGGTTCTCGCCGTAACGAAGCCGTCCCACGCGGACGAACGACCGATCCAGGCGCTCGGGAAGATCCTCATCCGGCTCGCGCTCCCCCCGGCTCCCCTGCGTCGCGAACCAGGCGGCGATCGCGTGGTCGTACGCCTCGATGCGCCGGAAGGCGACCTGGGCCAGGCGCAGCCGGGTGGCGCGAGACGCCCCCCGACGCTTCGATCTCGCCGAGGACCGGGTCGTAGTCCACCGGGTCGACCACGACCGCGACGGACTCGAAGTTCTTTGCGGCGGCCCGGACGAGCGTGGGCCCGCCGATGTCGATCTGCTCCACGGCCTCGTCCTCCGTCGCCCCCGCCGCGATGGTCTTCTCGAACGGGTAGAGATTCACCACGACCAGCTCGAACGGTTCGATCCCCTGTTCGTCGAGCTGGCTGAGGTGATCGGGGTTGCGCGTGTCGGCCAGGATGCCGGCGTGCACGCGCGGATGCAGCGTCTTCACGCGCCCGCCCAGCATCTCCGGGAACCCGGTGACGTCGGAGACCGCGGTCACCGGGACGCCGGCCGCGGCGAGCGCGCCGGCGGTCGAGCCGGAGGACACGATGGCCGCGCCCGCCGCGGCCAGCCGGCGACCGAGCTCCTCGAGGCCCGACTTGTCGGCCACCGACACGAGCGCCCTGCGAACCGGGCGGACGCCCTCGTCGGTCATCTCGCCCCTTCGCTCACGGGTTCGCCTTCCCGGACCCGGACCCGCCTGCCGTCCACGTCGAGACGACCTTCCGCGAGGAGCCGCGCGGCTCGTGGAAACAGACGGTGCTCGACTTCCTGGATCCGTGCGTGCAGCGCTCGCTCGTCGTCGCCGTCGACGATCTCGACGGCCTCCTGCAGGACGACCGGCCCGTGGTCCACCTGCTCGTCGACCAGGTGGACGGTGGCACCCGTGACCCGGGCCCCCCATTCCAGCGCGTCGCGGACGGCGTGCGCGCCGGGGAACGCGGGCAACAGAGCCGGGTGGACGTTCAGGACGCGGTTCGCGAACGCTCGGACCACGTTCGGCCCCACGATGCGCATGTAGCCCGCCAGTAGGACGAACTCGATGCCCTCTTCCTCCAGGAGGTGCTCCAGAGCGAGGTCGTGGGCCGTCGAGTCGGCGTAGTGGGACGGCTCCAGGACCACGGCCCGAACCCCCCGGGCGCGGGCCCGCTCGAGCGCGAACGCCCCGGGTGTGTCGGACACCACGAGCGTGATGCACGGACCGACGGCCCGATCGTCGAGCAGCGCCTCCAGGTTCGTGCCGGAGCCCGAGGCGAGCACGGCGATGCGGGAGTCCACGGCAGGCACGCTATTGGCCGCGCCGTTCGAGTGTCAAACCGGACGCCCTTCAGTGGCGGCCTCCTCCGTCCGATCTTCATGAAGGACACCCGTCGGAGGCCATGTGAGTATCCAGACCCTGACCCCCCAAACCCCCCTCGCCGCCACGTCTGTGAAGGTGGCGCGGACGGCTCTGGCCGTCCTGCTGTTCGTGCAGGGAGGGGTCCTCGCACTCTGGGCGCTCGCCTGGGCGAGCACCGAGCTCTCGGACCACGGACTGCTCCACGTGTCCTATCCGGCGTGGGCCGGAGCCGCCCTGTGGGTCGTCCTGTTCGGAGCTGCGGTGCGCGCCACGGTGGTCGCCGGCGTGGCCATGTGGCAGGCGGCGTGGGGTCCGGTGGGCAAGATCGGGGCCAGCAAGATCAACGCGTCCTGGACGGCGGTCGTGGTGAACGCGGCGCTCGTGCCGGGCCTGGCTCTGGCCGCCACGATCGCCGGCTCCTCGCCCGAGACGGCGGACATCGAGAACCTGTTCTGGTTCGTGGTCTGGGGGGGCGCGATCGCCGCCGGCCTCGCGTTCTCCTCGCTGCGCCCGCCGATGCGATGGGCGGGCTGGCGTCCGGTGACGAAGGCCGTGGCCGCGTGCGCGATCCTCCTGCTGGGCGCCGGCATCATGTTCCAGGACCAGCGGATCGGGTTCGCCGACTCGTTCCGCTCGTACTTCTTCCCCGGGCACGTCACCGCGGGCCCCTGCCCCGGCGTGCCGAACGCCGCCTGCGTCGGCCGGGCCGCGCGAACCGCGGGCGGCCTCATCGCCTGGGTCCCGGCGCCGGCCGGGTACGGGGTCGGTTCCTCTGAGGCTCCGCTCCTCGTCCAGGGCCACGGGGGGGTCGAGACGCTGCGCTCGGCCGACGGGACCGTGCTCCGCCTCTTCTCCAACGTGACGAGCGATTCCGCCAGCCCGTGCAAGGACGGTGGGTGCACGCATCACGCGGTCCGGGCCGACCACCAGACCATCGTGGTCCGGTCGGGGTTTGTCGGCGGACAAGGGAACTTCGCGCTCGCGACCTGGAAGCGTGGCAGCCTGCGCTTCTCGCTGCGCATCGACAGCGCCAGCAGCCCCGTCGACCTCGCGTGGTTCACGCAGGTTCTCCGCAGCGTCCGGTACGCCACCCCGTAGGCTCCGGCCGGCACGGCCGCTACCGGGCGTAGGCTAGGACGCGATGTCCGACGTACGGGAGGCTCCGTTGGGTGAATCCGGCCCCGACGAGCCGGAACAGGGCCGGGACAAGATTGTTCGGCGAGAGCCGGCGGGCGCCAGGAAGGGCCGCTGCTCGATCCACGCCGGCGAGGACTCCGTGGCTGCCTGCGACGTCTGCGGCCGGGCGTTGTGCATCGCCTGCGCCATCCCCGTTCGCGGATCCGTGGTGGGCCAGGAGTGTCTCTCCGAGGTGCTGGAGGACCCGCCTCCCGCGCCCGATCCGCCCGGCCCTCCGCCCCGGGCTCGCGCGATCGCCCTGGGGGGCTTCCTGCTCGTGGTCGGATCGTCGATCCTGCCCTGGGCCCGGTACGGGGACGCCTCCGGCATGCTCGGCGCCTGGACGATGCACTGGTCGCTGCTCGCGCTGGTCGCCGCGATCACCGGCGTCGTCATCGTGCTGCTGCGCCGGCGGACCCCATGGGACCAGCAGGTGCAGAGCCTGATCCTGGTCGCGCTCGCCGTCGTGGTCCTGGTGGGAGTGACGCTGCACGCGCTGCATCCGCCGCCGCTCTCGGAGCGGGCGCCGCTCGGGTGGGGTCTCTCGCTGGCCGGGGCATGCGCGGCACTGCTGGGCGCGCTGCGCCTGCTGGAGCAGTCGGTGCGACCGACGACCTAGCGAGGCTCGGCGGCTACTCGATCAGGCCGCGTCGGAAGGCCGTGGCGACCGCGGCCGCGCGGTCGGAAACCTCGAGCTTCTCGAAGATGTGCTCGAGGTGCGCCTTCACGGTCTCGGGCGAGATGCCCAGACGCTCGGCGATGTCCTTGTTCGTGTGGCCGAACGCGAGCAACTGCAGGACCTCCATCTCGCGGGCAGTGAGCGTGTCGCTCTTGCGGTGCCCGCCCTTCCCGGTGGACAGGCCCTCCGCGATGGCGGGAGCGAGCTCCGGGTCGATGACGATGCGGCCCTCCGCCACCAGGCGGACGGTCTCGATCAGGTACTCGACGTCCTTGTTCTTGAGCACGTAGGCGCGGGCCCCCGCCCGAAGCGCCTCGGTCACGAACTGGGGGTCGTCGTACGCCGAAAGCATGACCACGCCGACCTCGGAGTGGTTGTCCCGGATCTGGCGCGCGGTCTCCAGGCCATCCTTCTCGGGCATGCGCGTGTCGAGCACCACGACGTCGGGGTTGATCGACGCGTCGTTGAGCAGGTCGAGGACCTCGTCGCCGCCCGAGGCCTCCCCCACGACCTCGATGTCGCCTTCCATCTCGAGGTACTGGCGGAGGCTCTGTCGCACGAGCCCGTGATCGTCCGCTATGAGCAGCTTGATGGTGGTCATGACCTGGTTATCGACAGGAACCGAAGGAATCCGTAGGAGCAGACCTCCCTTTCGGGGTAACCCACATTCTACGCCCGGGGTCACCCGATCTCCGTATGGACCGGGACTGTCTGCGCGTCACCGGCCGGGCCTGCGAGGAACCCGCCCAGGGCTCCCCCGAGCACGCCCCACGCCAGTCCGACCAGGGCGCCCTGCAGCGGCGCCGGTCCGAGCCACAGCGTGGCGGTCCCCAGGGGCCGGCCCCCGCCCTCCAGCCCGGGGACGCCGTGCACCTGCAGGATCAGTGCGGCCAGAAGACAGGCCACCGCGACAAGGAAGGCGAAACCGCCACCCGCCAGGACTCCGGCGCCGGCGGCCCGGGAGCGAGTCTCGGCGACCGCCCTGCGCGACGCCTGGTAGCCACCGAGCGCCGCGGCCGCAAGGGGAATGGCCATGAAGGCCAGATATCCGGAGGCCGGCCGGGGCAGCTGGCGCGGGTCGGTGGCGAACGGTCCGAGCGTCTCGATCCCCCGGAGCGCCGCCGGCGAGGCCACGTGGGCGTAGGAGACCAGACAGGACGAGAACGTGGCGCCGCCGTACGTGACGTGGCCGCCCACGCACGAGCCCATCGCCGGGACCAGCAGCCACACGCACAGGTTCGGGAGGGCGAGCACGTTGAGGGTGAGCAGCGCGAGCCCGCGCGTCGTCCCGCGCCCGAACATGCCGTTCATGTACGCCCTCGTCGCGTCCGGATGTAGCGCGGCGAGGATCAGCAATCCGAGGAACGAGAGCGCGAGCGCGAACGCCATCATCGCCCCCGCGCCCGACACGGTTGCTCGCAACAGCCGTGTCGCCGTGGCGCGGTCCGAGTCCGGCGTCGAACGGAGCCCGCCCACGAACCCGCCGAGGACCCCCAGGAGCGCCGGCCACAGGAACGCCTCCAGGTAGACGGGGTGGATGGCGATGCCGGCCACGTCCACGCCGGGGAACGACGACCCCGGCAGCCGAAGGGTGAACAACTCGGCCAGCGACAGGAGGAGACAGACGGCACCGTACGGCAGCGCGACCTTCATGCCGTGCAGCCCCCGCACCCACGCCGCCCCACCCGCCGCGTCGCCGACCTTGCGGCCCGCGTGACCGAGGAGCACCAGGACGATGATGGTCCCGGTCATCAGCGTGAGCGACAGCGTGACCGCGACGTTCTGCAGGATGGCCGCCCCGGGGCCGCCGAAGCCTGAGGACGGCGGAGCGATCGACAGGCCGATGCCGTGGAACCAGAGGAACAGGGCGCCGCCGGTTCGCGTCACCGCGGCGGCGTGCGAGGTGGCTCCGCCGGCGAGCGCGCCCAGCCAGGCGACGCCCTCCGCGAGAAGGAGCGCGGCGCCCGCGGTGATCAGGGCCCACAGGCCGGCGACGTTCCATCCCGCGAGCAACGAGCCGAGCCACGACCGGCGCTCGTCGCGTCGCGCAGCCCGCGTCGCGACGACGGTGTCTCCGAGCAGGAGCTCGGCCGGGTCCTCGGCGATGACCGCGTCGTATTCGCCGGTTGGCGGGGGGTCGGCCGGTGACCCCTCGACCTCGGCATGCTCCACGTCGCTCATGCGACGGCGAGCCTACCCGATCGGTCGCCGCTACCCGATCGAGACGAACGCGCGCTCGGTGACGAGATCCGGGGTCTGGTGTCCCGTGACGATCAGCGTGCGCAGCGGCGTGAGGTTCGCGGAGACCTCCCGGCTGCCGACCATGTCGAACAGCGACTGGAAGTCGACGTAGATCACATCGCCCTGCGTGGAGCCGTGCGAGATGGCGGCGACGAAGTTCGGCGCCGACGCGACCGACGCCCCACCTGCCTTGGTGTCGATCACGGCCTGGACCTCCTGCGGCGAGGTCCCGACGATGCCCATCCCGTTCGTCACCGCGTATGCGAGTTGGATGCCGGGCGCCGGAGTCGGGCTCGAGACGTACCGAATCGTGACGCCGTTGTCCGTGACCGTCGCCCATCGCACCGGCGGCGTCCTGTGGAGGACCTTCAGGCTGCCGGACGACGTCGTGACGACGCTCGCCGAGGAGTTCGAGAACAGCTCGGGAACGAGCCGGCTCGCCATCCGATCCAGGCTGTTCCGCATGGCGGCCTCGTCGTCGGTCCCCAGCAGGAAGGCGCCGCCCGGCACGCCGTTGCCCGCCTCGCCCTCGACCACGAGGTCTCCGGTGAGGTGGTTCTCCAGCCCGTCGGGGCCCGTGATGCCGAGCCGCCGCAGCTGATGGGACAGGCCGGGGAGGGCGTCGGCCGTCCCCTCCAGGGACTGGATGAACGACTTCGCCCCCAGCTGCGGGCCGGCGAGGAACGCGAACGCCTTCGCCGGGACCCAGGCGACCAGCGGGTCCGCGTTGCGATCCGAGGAGAGAGCCGTGAGCTCTTCCGGGGACAGCTTCGAGCGATCGAGCGGAGCGGCGACGTCGAGCGAGAGTCCGTCAGTCGCCGCGCTCAGCGCTACGCCGAGGCCCTCGTATGCGTCGAGGCTCGCGCCTCCGGAGACGGGGCCGAGCAGGCCCGGGATCGATCGCCGATCCCGTCAGCGCCTTGACCAGGTGCGGGTAGTTCACGAACGCCAGGGCGAGGCGGTCCTCGGGCAGGGAGGCGACGGTCTTCGTGTACGCGGCCGAATCGATCAGCCGGGGCGACGTGCCCTGGTCGGCGTCGATCACCGAACGCACGATGGCTTCGGACGAAGCAATCACGACCGCGTGGTCGACGATCGCGTAGGCCCCCGCCCCGGATCCGTGCCCGACGTGCACCGTGACCCCACCGTGCACGCTGGTCGTCCAGGGTCCGCCGGTCTGCGTGACGCCGTGTGCCAGGGCAGCGGCGGCCGCCTGATCGTCCTTCGAGGAGATCAGAAGAGCCGTGGCGGCGTTCCCTTGGGAACCGATCTGCGCGACGACTGCAACCTGGGATCCCGAGCCAGGGCTGGACGTCCCGCTCGAATGACATCCCCGGCTGGACCTGCCGGAGCATGTCGTCGATCGCCTGGTACACGTTCTTCCGGATCCCGGCGGTGCCCTGCAGGGCTGGGAACTTCGACGCGAGTCGGCTCAGGTTCGCCTTCTGGCCCAGCCCCGGATCCAGGTTCACGGAGAGGTAGAAGTCGGAGCCGGCGGGCACCATGCGGCCGAGGCTGTCGGGGCTGCCCCGCAGCGCGAACAGGGCGACGGCCACCGACCCGGCCACGAGCACGAACGCCACGGCCAACGCGACGCCGGCGATGCGGCCCGCACGGCGCCGGGCGCTCGCGGGCTCACCCGCGCCGAACACGGGCTCCCCGAAGGTCGCGGCCGGCGGCGGCCCGGCATCGGGCGGCACGGAAGGTGGGGTCGGATCGCTCATCAGGTGGTCCGTTCCGAGTCAGGCGAGGGTCGCAAACGAGCCATGTCGCCAGGAGTATCGGCGTGCCGGACGGGTCAGTTCAGCGCTTCGGCCATCAGGTCGGCCACCTGCGAGGGATTCCGCCCCACGCGCACACCGGCCGCCTCGAATGCCTCGGCCTTGGCCTGGGCCGTGCCGCTCGACCCGGTCACGATGGCGCCGGCGTGGCCCATGCGCTTGCCGGGTGGCGCGCTGAACCCGGCCACGTAGGCGACGACCGGCTTCGAGACGTTCTCCGCGACGAACCGGGCCGCATCCTCCTCGTCGCTCCCGCCGATCTCGCCGATCACGATGATCGCGTGCGTGCCATCGTCGGCCTGGAAGCGCTCCAGGCACTCGATGAAGCCGACACCGTGCACCGGGTCGCCGCCCATGCCCACGCAGGTGGACTGCCCGATCCCCCGCTGCGTCAGCTCGTTGACGATCTGGTAGGTCAGCGTGCCCGACCGAGACACCAGTCCGACGGGACCGGGCATGCAGATCTCGCCGGGGATGATTCCCACGTTCGCCTTCCCCGGAGAGATGAGGCCCGGGCAGTTGGGGCCGACCAGCGCGATCGGCTTACCGCGCAGGTAGTTCTCGATGCGGGCCATGTCCAGGACGGGGACGCCCTCGGTGATGCAGACGACCAGCTCGAGGCCGGCGTCCGCCGACTCGAGCACCGCGTCGGCGGCGAACCGAGCGGGTACGAACACCAGCGACGTGTTCGCGGCCGTCTCCGTGGACGCCTCCACCACCGTGTCGAAGACGGGGATCCCGTCCACCTCCTCTCCGCCCTTCCCGGGCGTCACGCCGGCGACGACCTTCGTCCCGTAGTCGCGGTTGCGAAGCGCGTGGAAGGTCCCCTCCTTGCCGGTCAGGCCCTGGACGACGACGCGCGTCGATTCCTCGATGAGGATCGCCACGGCTATCCACTCCCCTTGGCGGCCAGCTCGACGGCCGTCTGCGCGGCGGCCAGCATCGTCGCGGCGGGGACGATCTTCGGGTGGTTCGCCTCCTCGAGGATGCGCCGGCCCTCTTCGGCGTTGGTGCCGTCCAGGCGGACCACGATGGGCACCCTCGCATCCACGCGCTCGAGCGCCTCGAGCGTGCCGCGCGCGACCAGCTCGCCGCGGGTGATTCCGCCGAAGATGTTCACCAGCACCGATCGGACCGCGGGGTCGGACAGCACCACCTCGAGTGACGTGGCCATGCTCTCCGCGCTGGCGCCGCCGCCGACGTCCAGGAAGTTCGCCGGCTTCCCGCCGGCCTGGCTCACGACGTCGAGCGTCGACATGACGAGCCCCGCGCCGTTGCCGATGATGCCGACGTCGCCGTCGAGCTTCACGTACTGCAGCCCCTTCTCGTTGGCGAGCGCCTGGGTCGGGTCGACGGGGAACTCCGCCCGGAGCTCCGCCAGGTCGGGGTGGCGGTACAGGGCGTTGTCGTCGACGGTCACCTTCGAGTCGAGCGGGACGACGTTCCCGTCCGCCAGCAGCGCGAGCGGATTGACCTCGACGAGGGTCGCGTCGTTCGTCACCAGGACGTCGTAGAGCTTGGGCAGCAGCGCGGACGCTCCGGCACGCGCCTCCTGCGGAAGGTGCCCGGTGAGCCACCGGACCTGGAAGTCCTTCAGTCCCACCAGCGGGTCGATCTCCGCGCGGCGGATCGCGCCGGGGTCGTCGTGGGCGATGTCCTCGATGTTCATCCCGCCCCGCGAGGACACCATCGCCAGGTATCGGCGCGCGCCGCGGTCGAGCGTGATGGCGCAGTAGAACTCGCCCTGGATGTCGACCAGCTGCTCGACCAGCACGCGCGTGACCGGCGTCCCGTTGAACCCCTCGCCGAGCATGCGCTCGGCGGCCCTGGCGGCTTCGTCCGGGGACCGCACCAGCGCGATGCCGCCGCCCTTGCCCCGGCCGCCGATCTGCACCTGCACCTTGACGGCGACGCGCCCGCCCATCCGTTCGGCGGCCGCGCGCGCCGCATCGGCGGTCCGCGCGACCTCCGACTCGGGCAGCGCGATGCCGGCCGCGGCGAACAGCTGCTTCCCCTGGTGCTCGTAGAGGTCCATGCGGAGGCTAGCCGGCCTTCTTGTGGCCGAGCTGGCCGCGGAGCCACTTCACGATCTCGGACGTCGGTGCGCCCGGGGTGAATATCTCCTCGATGCCCTGCGACTTCAGCTTGGGGATGTCCTCGCGCGGCACGATGCCACCCCCGAAGACGAGGACGTCCCCGGCGCCCTGCTCCCGAAGCAGCTGCACCACGCGGGGGAACAGCGTCATGTGCGCCCCCGAGTGGCAGGAGAGCCCGACGGCGTCCGCGTCCTCCTGGATCACGGTCTCCGCGATCTGCTCGGGGGTCTGGTGCAGGCCCGTGTAGATGACCTCGAACCCCGCGTCGCGGAGCGCGCGGGCGACGATCTTCGCGCCGCGGTCGTGCCCGTCCAATCCCGGGCTTCGCGACGACGACCCGGAACGTCTCGGCCATGTGGCTCAATATACTCGCCGCCCGAGCATGCCCCGCCGCCGCGTCCGCCTTCGCCCTCCCGGACTGAAGCCGTGGACCCGGATCGGGACCCTTGGGCCGTTTCGGGGGCGACTGGGGCTGTCGTGGGTCCTGGCGGCCGTGGTCGTCGGCGTCGTGGTCCTCGCGGCCGGCACATACGCATTGCTCCGCCCCCATCCGCCGGGCGGCTCCTTCGTGCCCGTGGGCGCCGCGTCCTCCTTTCCTCAAGGGACGGCGCGCGCCGTGAACGTGCCGGGCGCGTTCGTCGGCCGAACCGGCGCCAGCCTGGTCGCCGTCCTGCAGGAGGACGGCTGCTCGCTGGCCGTCGATGGGAACCACTACCGCGACTGCCGAGGCGTCGCCTACGAGCTGAACGGTTCCGGGGCGGCCGGCTGCGGCTCGCTCGACCTCCTGCTGGTCGCCGTCTACCAGGGCACCGTGTACATCGACCCGGACCATCCGCAGAACGGGAGCCCGGCGCCCGCGGGGCCCTGCTAGAAGTCGATCTCGGTGGAGAAGTCGCGCGAGAGCGTGACCGTCATGCGCAGCGTGTTCCCGTGCACGGTCCAGCCCGGTCCGGGCGAAGACACGTGCGCGCCCGGCGGAAGGTGCACGGTGATGTTCATCGTCGCGGGGTGGTACAGCGGTTGCGCGTCGACCGTCAGGCGGTAGACGTGGCCGCCCGAGGTCCGCTGGACGACATGCGGGACCGAGTAGCGGAACTGGAGGGTGCTCGGATGGCCCGGGTACGGCGTCACGGTCTGCGTGAACACCCGGTAGGGCCCCTCCGTGTGCTGCACGAAGCCCGTGGGGTGCACGTGCTCGACGAAGCGTGACGGGCTGACGAAGCCCGTGGGGAAGGCCGAGTAGTTCGGCGACACGCTTCCGAAGCGCGCGCGGCCCGGGCACGTACAGGTTGTACATCGCCACGTTGAGCCCGTAGGGACGGACGTGCGGCACCATGCGCCCGGGCGCGCCTCCGGTGACCTCGTTGGAGACGTGGAGCGTGTAGGTCGAGTCGATCGCGCCCGAGGGTTTGATCGCCACGTCGTAGTCGATCGTGTGGCGCATCCAGTAGTCCTGCTTGCCGGCGATCCGCTTCTCGTACGCGAGTGCGAGGAAGTCGCCCTTCGCCTGCGAGAGCGCGCCGTCCCATCCCAGCTGCCGAACCAGGGCCTCCTCCTTCGGGTCGGCCACCCAGACCTGCACGTGCCGTCCCGGGACGGCCGCGCCGAGGCCCGTGGCCATCTTGTAGAAGTCCTTCGGATGCTCCAGCTTCTTGAACGCGCCGGCGATGAGCTGTCCGGGCAGGTCGATCTGGCTCTGGCGCGGCAGGAAGTACTGGAGGTGGCTCACCAGCGACACGACGTTCCCCGAGTCGATGCGCTGCGGGAACGACCGGGATCTTGAACTGCCCCTGGCCCCGCAGCGCCCCGCCGATGGCGTACGGGTCCAGCGCGATCGCGCCGTCGATGTGCAGACCGGTGGCGCGCTCGGCCATCTGGGCCCAGGTCGCCGCGACCATGGGGAAGTCGGGGCTGTAGTTCGCCCCGTTGTTGATGCGCAGGATCGTGTGGGTCGCGTTCTCGTACCAGCGCACCCCCTTCGGCACGTCGGGCACGGTGAAACCGCGGTTGGCGTTGTCGATCTCGTTGATGCCGCCGCCGTGCAGGAGCCGGAGGCGGCCGTGATCGAGTCGGACGATCGCGTAGCCGAGGACCGCGCCGCCGGTCCCCCGCTGGTCCACGTTGTTCTGGAGTGCGACGAAGTAGGTCCGCGACCCGTGCGCGCCCAGGAACGCCGGCAGCAGGCGGACACCGGACTCGGCCTTCTGCAGCTGCGTCACGGCGTTCTGCGACCCGGCCAGCGCCTCCGCCTTCATTCCGTCCACCTTGCCGAAGAACGGGACGGAGGGGATGCGCCGGATCGCCGCCTCACCCGCCTTCAGGTGACCGATGAGCCGGTCCATTCGGGGCGCGAGGCCGTCGAGCAGCGCCACGTTGATGGCGCCGTTCCGGTAGATCGGGAGGTCGGCCTTGGCGAGCTGCCCCGACTGCAGGGCGCGGGCCCCGAGGACGTCGCTGATGAGGTCGCGGAGCTCGGTGACGGCCTGTGATTCCTGGTCGGCCGCCCGGGCGCCCCACCGCACCGCCTCGATGGGCCGGTTCAGGAGCGGGATCGCGCCGACGAGCCGGAAGGTGACGTTCGCGTGCTCGACGTCGTAGTTCGCTCGCGACGCCGCCGCCGTGACGGCGTCGAAGACCTCGGGGGCGGGGAGCCGCCCGCGGACCAGCGAGCCCTTGGCCGCCTGGATCTTCGGGATGGCCTGACGCATGTCGGCGTACGCCTGGTACGTCTGCCAGTACGCGTCGGCGAGGATGGCCACCGCGGCCACGACCAGAACGCAGGCCACCAGCACGACACGGGTTCGGACGGGGTGCTCGTGCCACGCGCGCTGCAGCCGCCGGAGCAGCGAGACCCGGGGCCGGCCGGCGGCGCGTGAGCGGCGGCGGCGCGACCGGCGTCGCCGCGAGGACCCCCGCGCATGCCGCGAGGGAGGCCGCCGGACGTCGTACGCGGGGGTGCGGACCGCGGTGGAGGAGGCGGCCGGCGCGGCGGTCGGCCGCTCGGAGCCCCAGACCAGCACCTCATCGGCCTCGGAGTGCTCCCCACCCG
Source organism: uncultured Actinomycetota bacterium (assembly GCA_963770955.1). Lineage (GTDB taxonomy): Bacteria > Actinomycetota > UBA4738 > UBA4738 > UBA4738 > DASPTB01. The sequence continues at coordinate 208,193 of CAVYRK010000002.1, read as the reverse complement.
CCGGGTCGTCGGAGCCGCCCGGGCGCCCCGTCCGATCGAGGTCGTCCGCGCTCATCCGTGCCCGGCGACCAAGTCGCCCAATCCGCGCATCATGTCCATCAAGTTCGACGGGTGCTCGAGAACCTTGAATAGGGGCTGTTCGGGAACGATCGTAGGGGCCACAGGATCGTCATCGCTTGGTGATCGGGGCGTACCCCAGCAGGACACGCTTCTCGCCCTCGTCGCCGAACGCGATGGTGGCCTCGGCCCGGCTGCCGGTCCCCGTCACGGTCACCACGACGCCCTCGCCCCACCGCTCGTGGAACACCGTGTCGCCCGCCACCAGGTCCGGTGGCTCGCGGCGCGCCGGTGAGGTCGGCCCGAGGGCGCTGGCCGGGCTCTCCTTCTCGATGGTCCGGATGAACTCCTCGGGGATCTCGCGCAGGAACCGTGACGGCGGGTTGTAGTTGGAGCCGCCGAACAGCGAGCGGCTCCACGCGTGGGTCAGGTACAGCCGCTTGCGGGCCCGCGTCACGCCCACGTACGCGAGCCGGCGCTCCTCCTCCAGCTCGCCCGAGTCGGTCATGGACCGGTAGTGCGGGAAGACGCCGTCCTCCATGCCCGCCATGAAGACGATGTCGAACTCCAGGCCCTTGGCGTTGTGCAGCGTCATCATCGTGACGCCCGGGTCCTCCGCGTCGTATTCGTCCTGCTCGCTCACCAGCGCGACCTGCTCGAGGAAGTCGGTGACGCTGCCCTCCGGGTTGCGCGCCTCGTACTCGGCCGCGACGCCGACGAGCTCCTTCAGGTTCTCGACCCGCCCGATCGCGTCGACCGTGCGCTCCTCCTCCAGCTCCACCACGTAGCCCGACTCGTCGCAGGCCGTCTCGACCATGCGGGCCGAGCCGGCCCCGCCGTCGAGCGCCGCCCGCACCGCGTCGATCACCCGCACGAACCCGGCGACGGCCCCCTTCGCCCGTGACGCCCAGCACGCCGATGCGGTCGGCCTGCCTGCACGCCTCCATGGCCGAGACGCCCTCGTCGCGCGCGTACCCCTCGATGGCCGCCACCGTGGCGTCGCCGATGCCGCGCTTCGGCGTGTTGATCACCCGGCGCAGGCTCACGACGTCGTTGGGGTTCGTGACGACGCGCAGGTAGGCCAGGACGTCCTTGATCTCCTTGCGCTGGTAGAACCGGACCCCGCCGATGATCTTGTAGTTGAGGCCCGCCTTCATGAACACGTCCTCGAAGACACGGGACTGCGCGTTCGTCCGGTAGAAGATGGCGACGTCGCCGTAGCGGAACCCCTCGCTCTCGACCAGGCGCGCGATCTCGGTGGCGACGAACCACGCCTCCTCGTGCTCGTTGTCGGCGCGGAACCGCACGACCAGGTCGCCGCCCTCGCTGTTGGTCCACAGCGACTTGGGCTTGCGCTGCACGTTGTGCTCGATCAGTGCGTTGGCCACCTGCAGGATGGCCTGCGTGGACCGGTAGTTCTGGTCCATCACCAGGACCGTGGCGTCGGGGTAGTCGTGCTCGAAGTCCAGCAGGTTCTGGATCGTGGCCCCGCGCCACGAGTACACGCCCTGGTCGGCGTCGCCCACCACGCACAGGTTCCGGTGCTTCGCCGCGAGCATGTTCACCAGGTGGTACTGCGCCCGGTTCGTGTCCTGGTACTCGTCGATCAGGACGTACTGGAACCGCTCCTGGTAGTGCTCGAGCACCTCCGGGTGCTCGCGGAACAGGCGCACGGTCTCCATGATGATGTCGTCGAAGTCGAGCGCGCCCGCCGAGCGCAGCCGCCGCTGGTACTCCACGTAGATGTTCGCCACCGTCTGCTCGAAGAAGTTCCCGGCCTGCTCGGAGTACTGGGCCGGGCCCAGCAGGACGTCCTTGGCCTGTCCGATCATCGCGGCCACCTGGCGCGGCGGGAACCGCTTCGGATCGACGTCCATGGCCTTCTCGACCATGGCGATGACCCGTTCCGTGTCCCCGTCGTCGTAGATGGTGAACGAGGACGGGCAGGCCGACGTGCTCGTGCTCGCGGCGAAGGATCCGCACACACGCCGAGTGGAACGTGAGGATCCACATGCCCTTGGCGATCCGGGTGCCCATCAGGCCCTCCACCCGCTCGGCCATCTCCTGCGCGGCCTTGTTCGTGAAGGTGATCGCCAGGATCGCGTACGGGCTGACGTCCTTCTCGCGGATCAGGTAGGCGATCCGGTGCGTCAGGGCGCGGGTCTTGCCGGACCCCGCACCGGCGACGATCAGGACCGGGCCCTCGATGTGCAGCACCGCCTCGCGCTGGATCGGGTTGAGGTCGATCAGCAGCGGAGACGGCGTATCGACGTCCCTGGGCAGGTCGGGAAAGGCCGGCTGGACTACCATGGTTGTGATTCTAGGCCGTGCCACCCCGGCACGGTCCAGCGGCCGGCGCCGGCGTCCGTTTCCCGCTGCCGGGGCCCTGGGTATCACCATCCAGGGCTCGTGGGAACGAGGAGGAGTCGCGATGAGACAGACCTTCGAGTTGGAGCGATCCATGCGCACGTTCTCGGCGGCCGCCGTCGAGTTGGCCCGCGCGTTGGACGACGACCTCATCTCCGAAGTGCCGATGGTCGAGTTCCGGCCGCCGCTCGGTCCGGTGCAGCGGCGCATCGTCGCCCTCGACGGGATCGCCCGCCCCGAGGGGATGCGTCCCGAGGACATCGGCGAGCAGGCCAACCGGCCCGGCGGGCCGAGCACCCCAATCGTCCTCGACACGCTGTGCCGCCGCGGCATCCTGGAGCGGCTCTCCAACGGCTCGTCGCCCAGGTTCCGGCTCGCGGCGAGGTACCGGCCCGCGGCGGTGGAGGCCCCGCCGCCGCCGCGGCACCGTGCGCCGATCAGTGGGTGACTCGCTCGCGGCCGCTCAGGCGCCGGCCGGCTCCGGTGCCCGCTCCGGCCGCAGCAACGAGACCGCCATCGCGCCGCCGATGACGGCGCAGATCATCAGCAGCGACGCCCAGATCGGGACGTGCACCAGGTCGGAGACGAGCATCTTGGCGCCGACCAGCACCAGGACGACCGCCAATCCGAGCTGCAGGAAGCGGAACCGCGACAGCATCCCCGCCAGCAGGAAGTAGAGGGCGCGCAGCCCGAGCACCGCCATCGCGTTGGAGGCGAACACGATGAATGGGTCGCGCGTCACCGCGAACACCGCCGGGATGGAGTCGACGGCGAATACGACGTCGGTGATCGCCACGGCCAGCAGGACCGCCAGAAGCGGAGTCGCCAGCCATCTGCCCGCCTCGCGAACCGCCATGCGCCGGCCCCGGTAGTCCGGGGTCGTCGGCACGAACCGCCGGACGAAGCGGAGCACCGGGTTCCGCTCGGGGTGCACGTCCTCGGACCGGTGGGTCGCCAACCGCAGGCCCGTGACCACGAGCAGTGCGCCGAACACGTAGATCATCCAGTGGAAGGCATCCAGCAACGCCAGGCCGCCCGCGATGAACCCCGCCCGGAGCACCAGCGCGGCCACCACGCCCCACAGCAGCACGCGGTGCTGCTCTCCGGTCGGAACGGCGAAGAACCCGATCAGCAGGGCGAAGACGAAGACGTTGTCGATCGACAGGGCCCGTTCGATCGCGTAGGCGGCGATGTACTCACCGGCGGCCCCCGGCCCCATCCACGGCAGCAGCACGAGCGCGAACCCGATGCCCAGCGCGAGCCAGATGGCGCTCCACCACCCGGCCTCGGCCAGTGACGGCGCGCCCGGACCGCGATGGAACAGGAACAGGTCCACCGCGATCACCGCGACCAGGAAGGCGATGAAGGCCGCCCACACCCACCAGTCCATTCCCACTCCCTTCGTCCGACCTCGTACGGTCAGCCGAAGGTCTCTCCGCCCTGGTGGGCCGGCGCGCCGGGCCGATCGGCCGTGCTGACGGCGACGCCGCGGGGGATACTCCCCTTCAACCCCACAACGGTAGCAGGCAACTCGGGGTGCGATCATGAGGCCGTGCCGAGGACCATCGACGAGCTGCTGGCGGAGGCGCGGGCGCGTCTCGATCGCGTCTCCGCCGAAGAGGCCTACGCCGAGCAGCAGGCCGGCGCGATGCTGATCGACACCCGCACGTACGAGCAGCGCCGCGAGGCGGGGTCGGTCCCCGGCGCGATCGTCTTGGACCGCACCATCTTCGAGTGGCGGTTGGATCCGTCGAGTCCGTCCCACCTTCCCCAGGTGCAGGACCACGACGCGCGGATCATCGTGCTCTGCCGCCAGGGATACAGCTCCAGCCTGGCCGCCGCGTCCCTGCAGGAGCTCGGCCTGCACCGGGCGACCGACGTCGTCGGTGGGGTCGAGGCCTGGATCGCGTCGGGCCTTCCCATCGAGCCGTTCGCGCCCGACGACGCCGATCGCGCCTGACGCGCGCGCCTCCCGGTTCCGTCCTTCCGCTCCGTTATCGTGGCCGCGTGATCTACGTCGTGGCGATCGTCATCGGCCTCGCGTTCGGCGCGGGAGACCAGTACCTGGGCACGATCCACGGTCTCAACGCGCTTGGTCCGTGGGCCGTGTCGATCAGCCAGATGGCCGCCCTGTGGGTGTTGCTGCCGTTCCTCTTCGGCTGCTCGCAGAAGCGGCCGCGGGACGCGGCGCTCGTGGGCCTGGTCGCGACGATCGCGGCGCTGCTCGGCTACTGGGCCATGACCGTGAGCCCCATGGAAGGAGTGGCCCTGCGGTCCGCCCCGTCCGCCGCTGCGGCCTGGCTCGGCGGGAACTTCGGCTGGTGGGTGGCGGGGGTGATCACGGGGCCGCTGTTCGGCTACCTGGGGCACCGGTGGCGGCGAGACGGCTGGTGGGTTGGTCCGGCGCTGCTCTCGGCGGTGTTCCTGCTGGAGCCCGTCGTTCGGCGGGCGTCCGACCGCCTGATCGGCCCGTCGTGGGTGTGGGTCGCCGAGTTCGCAGTCGGCGCCGGCATGGTGGTGGCGTTCACGGTGAGCGCTCCCCCGCGCCGGAATCGTCGGGCGCTGGCCTGACACACCGCCGGACGAACTATTGACACGCGGGTAGCAGGCGGGTTTATCTGCCTGGCCAGCAGTCCGGCCACTGCAGTTGCAATCGGGGGGTATCCGTGTCGTTTCGGACGTGGGGACGTCGTCGCGCGCGCTTCGCGCCCGCGCTCGCCATGTGCGCAGCCGTGTCGTTGGTCGGACTGACCGGTCCCGCGGCTCCCGCCGCTGCCCTGAAGGGCGGCGCGCACGCCCCCGTGACCCCCGCCGATTCGGGGCAGGACTGGACGACGTGGGGCTACGACGTCCAGCGCACGGGCTACAACCCGAACGAGACCACCCTCAGCAAGGACACCGTGCCCGGCCTCCATCTGCTGTGGACGTTCCCGTTCGCGTCGAGGTCCGACAACGCCCCCGTGCTCGCATCGGACGTGCTGGTCGAAGACGACCCGACGAACCTCATCTACGCGGGCGACCGCACGGGGACGTTCCACGCCGTGAACGCCGACACCGGCACAGAGGTGTGGTCGCGCCAGCTGGGGACGAACGTCACCTGCGCCGGGGTCCTGGGCGTGACCGACACGGCGGTGATCGACCGATCCAAGAACCTCCTCTACGTCGCCGGCGGCGATGGACGGCTGTACGCCCTCGACTTGGCGACCGGCGCGGACGCGCCCGGCTGGCCGCTGTCCGTCACGTCCTTCCCCAACGAATACGTGTGGAGCGCGATCACCGAATTCGACGGCTCGCTCTACGTCGCGGTCGCGAGCGGCTGCGACGGCCTCGGCACGAACTACGGCCGGGTCGTCCGTGTCGACCCCGACACCATCGCGCAGACCGCTGCGTTCTACGTGACGGATGGCCCGAACACGGGCGTCTGGGGCGGCGGCGTCTGGGGCTGGGGCGGCGTCTCGATCGACCCGGCGAACGGCAATGCCTACGAGGTCTCCGCGAACGGCTATCCGGACCACAAGTACGAGCACTTCCTCTATGCAGAGAGCCTCGTGCGCCTGAGCGGGGACTGTCGCCGTCGTGTCGTCGAACTACCCCGGGCTGCAAGGGAGAGACGTGGACTTCGGGTCGACGCCCGTGCTGTTCGACTCGCCCCACGGGTGCGGACCGCAGGTCGCGGCCGAGGCGAAGACGGGCGAGTTGATCCTGTGGGGCCGCGACGACATCGCCTCCGGCCCGGTCGACCGGGTGCGGATCTCCAGCGCCGATTTGATCGGCGTCCCGGCGTGGGACCCGGTCCGCCGGCTCCTGTTCGTAGGGAACAACGCCACGGCGCCCAGCGGGACCTACCGCGGCGGCCTGCTCGCGTTTCGCATCGGCCGCGATTGCAGGCTCCACCTCGCGTGGCAGCAGCCGGGAGGCGGCGGCGTCACGGCCTCTCCGGTGATCGCGAACGGCGTCGTCTACTACGGCAACGGATCGGGCCACAAGCTGCTGGCGATCGACGCCGAGACCCACAAGAAGCTGTGGACGTCGCGGCTGCTGTTCGCCAGGTCGCTGCAGACCGAGCCGATCGTCGTGGGCGGCAGGGTCTACGTGACGACGGGCCGGGGCCTGTACGCGTTCGGGCTCTGACTCCGTGCCGGCGGCCGTGGCCGCCTACGCGCCACCCCGGTACTCGTCGTCGGTGACGAGCGCCCCCCACTCCGACTCCGCGCCCTCCGCCGGCGCCTCCCACATCGCGAGGTGCGTCATGAAGTGGTCGGGCGCCGCGCCGTGCCAGTGCCACTCGCCGGGCGGCGTGTGCACCGCGTCACCCGGATGGATCTCGGCGACGGTCTCGCCGCGCGACTGAACGAGCCCGATCCCGTCGACCACGTACAGCGTCTGGCCGACGGCGTGCGCGTGCCACGCGGTCCGCGCGCCGGGGGAGAACCGCACGGCGTTCACCCGGATTCGGGACGGCTCCGCGCCGCTCGCGATCACGTCGAACCACACGTCGCCGGTGAAGCGGTCGGCGGGGCCCTTGGTCGTCGGCTGCCTGGCCAGTCTCTCCACGTCGGTTCCTTCCCCTCGATGACCGGTGCGCGCACGCGTACTCGACGCGCGTATTCCACAGAAGGCACCCCTCCTGGTCGATTGTAGGTAGAGTCCGCCGCAGTGGTGACGATGAGTGCCGACGTCGAACGGTACCTCGATCGCGTCGTGTCCACGTTGCGCGACGACCTCGGGTCTGGGCTCCTCGGCATCTACCTGCACGGCTCGGTCGCGATGGACGCATTCACACCGGGGCGAAGCGACGTCGACGTCCTCGCCGTCTGCGCGGAGCCGTTGTCTCCCGAACGGAGCGTGGCGTTGGGAGCCGCGCTTGCCGCGATTCCGACCCCCGCCTCTGGCGGCGACCTCGAGTTCTCCCTGATCACGGACTCGGCCGCGCGGACGCCCTCAGAAGCGCCTCCGTTCGGAGTCCACGTGAACACGCACGAGGAGCCGTTCGTCGTCGACGGGCACGATCGCCCCGGGGACGATGGGCTCCCGATCGCTTTCGCGATGGTGCGGGCACGCGGCCGGTCGCTCTTCGGCCCCGATCCCGGGGAGGTGTTCTTCGAGCCCGATCGGGCCCTGCTCGTCCGCTCGATGCGAAGCGACATCGAGACGGCCCGATCGGAGGGCCCTGCCTGGTGGGAGGGCCACGACCTCCCCGAATCCGCGTCGATGGCCTATCAGGTCCTGAACGGCGCCCGCTGCCTCCGTTATCTCGAAACCGGCGCGTTCGGCTCGAAGGCGGAGGGGGCCGCATGGCTCGAGCAGCACGACCCCGATCCGGACCTCCACGCCCTCCTCGACGCGGCCCTCGAGTACCAACGAGGCGGCGCCCCCGAACACGTCGACGCGCGTGTCCTCGAGGCATTCATGGATCGGGTGGAAACGTTGATGCGCGACGCCACGGGCTCGTAGTGGCGCCGCCTACTCCCACTCGATGGTGCCGGGGGGCTTGCTCGTGACGTCCAGGGCGACCCGGTTGACGCCCGGCACCTCGCCCACGATGCGAGATGCGATGCGGTCGACCACGTCGCCGGGCAGTCGAGCCCAGTCGGCCGTCATGGCGTCCTCGCTGGTGACCGCGCGGATCACGATGGGGTGCTGGTAGGTCCGCTCGTCGCCCATCACGCCGACGCTCTTGACGCCGCCCAGCAGGACGGCGAACGCCTGCCAGAGGTCGCGTTGCAGGCCGGCCCGGCGGATCTCCTCCTGGACGATCCGGTCGGCGCCGCGCACCGCCTCGACGCGCTCCTGCGTGACCTCGCCGACGATCCGCACGGCGAGTCCCGGGCCGGGGAACGGCTGGCGCCAGACGATCTCCTCCGGGAGGCCGAGCTCCTCGCCCACCCGCCGCACCTCGTCCTTGAACAGGTCGCGGAGCGGCTCGACCAGCTCGAACTCCATGTCCTCCGGCAGCCCGCCCACGTTGTGGTGGCTCTTGATCTTGGCCGCGGTCCTCGAGCCCGACTCGATCACATCGGGATACAGCGTGCCCTGCACCAGGAATCGCGCGTCCTCGACGTCGCCGGCGACTTCCTCGAACGTCCGGATGAACAGCTCGCCGATGATGCGCCGCTTCTGCTCCGGGTCCTCGACGCCCGCGAGCCGCTCGAGGAACAGCGCCTCCTTGTTCACGTGGACGAGCGGCACCCGGAAGTGGCGCCCGAACGTCTCCTCGACCTGCTGCCCCTCCGCCCGCGCGCATCAGCCCGGTGTCGACGAACACGCACGTGAGGTTCTTCCCGATCGCCTTGTGCACCAACAGGGCCGCGACCGCGGAGTCGACGCCGCCGGACAGCGCGCAGATGGCCCGAGCGTCGCCCACCTGGTGGCGTATCCGCTCCACCGCACGCTCGATGACGTTGGTCGGCGTCCACTCGGGCAGGAGCTCGCACGCCTCGTACAGGAACCGCTTCAGCACGTCCATCCCGCGAGGCGTGTGGGCCACCTCGGGGTGGAACTGCACACCGTAGAGGCCGCGCGCCGAATCCTCGAACGCCGCGACCGGCACCTTCTCCGTGTGCGCGGTCACCGTGAAACCCGGGGGCGCCGCCGTCACCGTGTCGGAGTGGCTCATCCAGACGGTCTCGCTGGGCTGGAGGTCGGCGAGCAGGCGCCCGGGTTCGTCGGGGTGCGCGACGGTCAGATCGGTGCGGCCGTACTCGCGCGTCCCCGTGCGTTCGACCGTGCCCCCCAGCTCCCGCGCGATGACCTGGTGCCCGTAGCAGATGCCGAGCATCGGGATGCCGAGTGAGAACAGCTCGGGCTGTGCGAGCGGCGCCCCCTCCTCGTAGACGGAGGCGGGACCGCCGGACAGGATCAGGCCGACCGGCCGCCGTGCCGCAATGGCATCGACGGGCTCGTCGAACGGAACGATCTCGGAGTAGACGTGCGCTTCGCGGACGCGGCGGGCGATCAGCTGGGCGTACTGCGCGCCGAAGTCGAGGACCAGGACCGGCCTCGGCTCCGGCACCCGGCTATCCCCCCATTCCCACGTGCTGGGCCCGCTGCTCGGTCTTGCCCTCGGTCTTGATCGCGGGAGCCACGACCAGCTCGGCCTTCTGGAACTCGCGCACGTTCGCGTACCCGGTCGTGGCCATCGAGGTCCGCAGCGCGCCGAAAAGGTTCAAGGTCCCGTCGTTCTCGTGCGCCGGCCCGACCAGGATCTCCTCGAGCGAACCGATCTGCCTGGTCTGCACGCGCGCGCCGCGCGGCAGGTCCGGGTGGAACGTCGCCATGCCCCAGTGGTACCCGCGCCCCGGCGCCTCGTACGCCTTGGCGAGTGGCGAGCCGATCATCACCGCGTCGGCGCCACACGCGATGGCCTTGGCCACGTCACCGCCGGTCCGCATGCCGCCGTCGGCGATCACGTGCACGTACCGGCCGGTCTCGCGCAGGTGCTCCATCCGCGCGCCGGCGGCGTCCGCGATCGCGGTCGCCTGCGGCACGCCCAGGCCCAGCACGCCCCGCGTCGTGCAGGCGGCGCCGGGACCCACGCCGACCAGCACCCCGACCGCGCCGGTGCGCATCAGGTGCAGCGCCGTCTGGTACGAGGCGCACCCGCCGACGATGACGGGCAGATCGAACGACGCGATGAACTGCTTGAGGTTCAGCGGCTCGGTCCGCGTCGACACGTGCTCGGCGGACACCACGGTCCCCTGGATGACCAGGATGTCGAGCTCGGCCTCCAGCACGTGCTTCGCGTACGCCGGAACGCGCTGCGGCGTCAGCGACGCGGCCGTGACGACGCCGGCCTCTTTCACCTCGCGGATGCGGCGGACGATGAGGTCCTCGCGGATCGGCTCGGCGTACAGCTCCTGCATGCGCCGGGTCGCCTTCTCGGGCGGCAGGTTGGCGATCTCGTCGAAGACGGGGTCCGGATCCTCGTAGCGGGTCTGGAGGCCCTCAAGGTTGAGCACCGCCAGCCCGCCCAGGCGGCCGACCTCGATGGCCACGGCCGGCGAGACGACGCCGTCCATGGCGCTCGCCAGCATCGGCAGGCCGAACGTGTACGCGTCGATCTCCCACGACACGTCCACGTCGTCGGGGTCCCGCGTCCGCCGGGACGGGACGATCGCCACCTCGTCGAACCCGTAGGCCCTTCGGCCCGACTTGCCGATCCCGATCTCTATCTCCATACCGCCTCAGTCCTCCAGCGCGCCCGGTCCGGCCCCGAAAGCAGCGAACGCCCGCCCGGGGAAGGGCAGGCGTTCGGACGTTCCATGACGGAACGTTACCAGCAGGACGGGATCAGTGCCCGCATCAGGACGTCAGTTCGGAGCTCTCCTCCCGCCCGTTCGCGGCCGAGTGCTTCCCGGCCAGGTGCTGGCCGATGGCGCCGTCCAGGTCGGTCATGCCCGAGTGCTCGCCGCCGGCGTGCACCATGCGCTCGGCACTCGCGATGTAGCCGTACTCGACCAGCGAGTTCAGGATCTTGTCGAGCGACCCGTCCGGCTGCTCCACCATCGTGTCGATGTAGATCTCCGGGCTCTGCGGCTCCTCGTAGGGATCGTCGACGCCCGTGAAGCCCTTGATCTGCCCCGCGCGCGCCTTCTCGTACAGGCCCTTCACGTCGCGCTTCGCGCACTCGTCCACCGTTGCGTGGACGTAGATCTCGACGAAGTCCTTGATCGCCGAGCGGCACTGCGCGCGCGCGTCCCGGTACGGCGACACGGCCGACACGATCGTGGCGACGCCGTTGCGCGTCAGCAGGTTCGCGACGAACCCGATGCGCAGGATGTTCGTGTCACGGTCCTCGCGGGAGAACCCGAGTCCCTTGGACAGGTTCGTCCGCACGACGTCGCCGTCGAGGATCTCGACCCGCATCTCGCGAACACGCAGCTCGTGGAACAGCATCTCGGCCAGGGTCGACTTGCCGGCCCCCGACAGGCCGGTGAACCACACGGTGAACCCCTTCTGCTCGCTCACAGGAAACTCCTTCCCACCGCCCCCTCGGGCGGGTCGATTCCGTACATGGACAGGATCGAGGGGCCCATGTCGACCAGCGACAGCCCCTCGCGCCGACCGGTGGGCTGGCCGGGAAGCCCGGCCATCACGAACACGCCCGTCCGGTCGTGGTTGGCCCCGTCGGGGCCGGTGTCGTTCTCGTAGGTGAAGATCTCGCCGGTGCCCACCTGGCCGACCGACCGCCAGGCCAGGTCGCCGAAGTAGACCAGCAGGTCGGGCGCGACGCCCCGCACCTCGGGGTACGCGTCCTGCGGCCGGATCACCGTGGTGCCCAACGGATCCCCGTCGGGCCCGGGCATCGCCTCGAGCTTCGCCGCGATCTCGTCCCGCAGGTCGTCGTAGGTGGACGGATCCACCGTTCCTTCGGGCTCCCGGCCCTTCACGTTGAGGAACAGCCGGCCGTAGTAGCCGCCGTCGCCCCACGCGGCCGTGCGCGCCCAATCGATCGGCGCCTCCTTGATGGCCGTCGGCGTCGTGACCGGCTCGGAGAACGTCAGGTAGCCCTCCTTCGCCAGCCACTCGTTGAACTGCACACCGCCCTGCATCGGCCGGCCGCCGTGATCCGATGCGACGATCACGACCACGTCGTCGGGCAGGACGTCCAGCAGGCGACCGACCTCCGTGTCGAGCGCGCGGTAGTAGTCGCGGAACGAGCTCTCGAATCGGTTGCCGGCCTCGTACTTCGGGTGCGCGGGGTCCACGAACTGCCAGAACATGTGGTGCAGGCGGTCCGGACCCATCTCGACCAGCATGAAGTAGTCCCACGGCTTGGTGGTGACCAGATGGCGAGCGACGCGGAACCGCCGCTCGGTCATCTCGAACACGCGCTGGAGCGTGAACTCGAGCGGTTGGTTCCGGAAGTTGGGGACGTCGAAGATGTACTCGTCGCCGCCGAGGGCGTCGCCCACCTCGGACCAGAGCTCGGCCGGGTACGTGACCTTGTCCGGCTTCTCCTGCACGACCGTCGGCGGCGTCAGGAAGCACGGGATGCGCCAGCCGTTGAGCGGGCGGGGCGGGTAGCCGGGTGGGACGCCGATCAGCAGCGACCGGAGCCCGCGCTCGCCCAGCAGGTCCCACACGGTGGGTTCCTGCACGGACAGGCTCGTGGCGATCGACAGGCCCTCGTAGGTCGTGTCCTTCCGGTTCCGCATCCCGTAGATGGCGAGCTGGCCGGGCGTCTTCCCCGTCATCGCGCACGCCCAGGCGGGGATCGTGATCGGCGGCGTGATGCTGGCCAGGTCGCCGTGCATGCCCCGCTGCATGAGGGCGTTGATGTTGGGCACCTCGTCCGCAACGCGGTCGAACAACACTTGGGGCGTGCCGCAGTCGAGCCCGATCACGGCCACGCGCGGTCCCTGCGACGACATCAACTCGTTCCTCACTGGTTTGGTGAACTCGAAGCGGGCCGGTGGCCCGGCTCGGCGAACGAGGCCCACCGACGCGTGCGCCTCTGACCGGGGAAAAGCCCGGGTATTGTACCGAACCATGTCCTTCCTCAGGCGCGCCCTGCACGCCCAGGCCGCCGTCTGGGCCGTCGCGGGGGCCGCCCTCCTGATTGCGCCCGGCTGGATCGTCCAGAGCGTCCTCGGACAGCCACCCGTGGGTGAGAGCGCCTGGCTCCGAATGCTCGGCGCCCAGGCGATCGGCCTGTCGATGCTGATTGTGCTGGTGGCCAGGCGGCTGAACGACCTGTGGTGGTGGGCCTGGGCATTCGCGCTCGTGTCGGTCGCGCTCGCAGTCATCGCCGTCCTGAACGCCGCTTTCGGCCTCGGGCCGGGCGAGTCCGCGTTGCTGTGGTGGCTGATGGGCCTCGTGAGCCTCCTGTTCGCCGCGGCCATCCTGTGGGGCCTGGCCGTCACCGCCCAGGAGAACCCGCTCTAGCGCCGACCCGTCCGGAGCAGTCGATGCGGCCGGGCTTGTACAGGGCGGCAGGCGAACGCCGATTCCGCGCCGGTATCCTCGAAGTCCTATGCGAATCGCGGTCCTCGGAGCCGGGGCCATGGGGAGCACCGCGGCGGCCCTCCTGGCGCGACACGACGACGTCGAGCTGCTCGTGCTCGACGTCGACCGCACCCGCGCGGAGAAGGTCGTCGCCCACATCGGCCGCGGCGAGGCGCACGAGATCGACATCACCGGAGGGCGTCTGGCCGACGACCTCCGGAGCTCCGGCGCCGGGACCGTCGCGGCTTGCATCCCCTACCGCCTGAACATCCCCGTGATGGAAGCCGCGCTGGATGCCGGCTGCCACTACGCCGACCTGGGCGGCCTGTTCCACACGACCCTGAAGCAACTCGAGCTGGGCGCGCGCTTCCGCGAAGCCGGCCTGTCCGCCGTGCTCGGCATCGGCAGCGCGCCGGGTCTCACCAACGTCCTGGCCAAGCGCGGGGCGGACAGGCTCGACGAGGCGCACAGCATCGACCTGTTCGACGGCGCGGTCGAGCCGGGCGGCGGGTTCGCGCTCCCGTACTCCGCCGACACCGTCATCGACGAGTTCACGATGCCGGCGATGGTGTTCGAGGACGGCGCGATGAAGGAGGTCCCCGCGGCCTCGGGCGCGGTGCGGTACGCCTTCCCCGATCCGATCGGCGAGCAGGAGGCGTTCTACACCCTGCACTCGGAGGCGGCGACGCTGTCGAAGACGATCCCGGGCGTGCGCGACGTGCGGTGGCGGCTGGCGCTCCCCGTCAAGGTCGCCGAGGGGTTCCGGCTGCTCGTCCAGGTGGGGCTGGCGTCCGAGCAGCCCGAGACGGTCTCGGGCGGCACCGTGGTCCCCCGCGAGCTCCTCGTGAGGCTGCTGAACCGGCTCCCCGAGTCCGAGGACGTGCCGCACGACGTCGAATGCATCGACGCGCGCGTCGAGGGCGTCAAGGACGGGAAGCCGGTCACCGTCCTGGAGCGCGCCATGTTCCAGCCGACGCCCGAAGGTCTTTCCGCGGGATCGTTCGGCACCGCGATCCCGATCGCGACGATCGCCCGCTGGCAGGCGTCCGGCCGGGTCGACCCCGGCGTGCACCCGCCCGAGGTCGCGGTCCCGGCCGAGGACTTCCTCCGCGACCTCGAGGCAGAGGGCGTCCTCTTCCCCGGTTCCGGCTAGGACGCATCGCCTCGAAGATCGCTCCTCAGCGCACCGCCCTCTTCACGAGCGCGAGGATCTTCTTCTCGTCGGCGGCGGTCAGCTCGGTCAGCGCGTAGGACGTCGGCCACATGGCGCCGTCGTCGAGGTTCGCCGCCTCCTCGAAGCCGAGCGTCGCGTAGCGCGACTTGAACTTGTTCGCGCTCTTGAAGAAGCACACGACCTTGCCGTCCTTGGTGTACGCCGGCATCCCGTACCAGGTCCTCGACGCGAGGTCCGGGGCGTTGGCCTTGACGAGCGCATGGAGCCGCTCGGCCATGACGCGATCCGACTTCGGCATCTCGGCGATCTTCGCGAGCACCTCGCGTTCCGCCTCCTCCTTGGTCAGGTTCGCCTTTCTCTCCCGGACCAGCTCCCTCATCGCCGCCCGTTCCCCCGCCGTGATACCGCCGGACTTCTTCGCGGTCGTGGCGGCGGGCTTCTTCGTCGACTTCGTCTGGGGCATCGCGAACCTCCTTGGGTCGGGTGCGTTCCGGATCAGTCCAGCTGCTGGATGCGGACCAGATTCCCCGCGGGGTCGCGGAACGCGCAGTCTCGGATTCCGTACGGCTGGTCGGTCGGCTCCTGGACGACCTCCGCGTCGGCGGCCTGCAGCCGCTCGAAGGCGCCGTCCAGGTCCTTGGTGGCCAGGTTGACGCTGGCGAACGTGCCCTTGGCCATCATCTCGTCGATCGTGCGCCGCTCCTCGTCGGTGATGCCGGGGGTGGCGGCCGGCGGATACAGGACGATGGACGTGTCGGGCTGGCCGGCGGGTCCGACCGTGATCCAGTGCATCCCCCCGAATTCGACGTCGAGGCGGATCTCGAACCCCAGGACGTCCCGGTAGAACGCCGTGGCGGCCTCCGGATCGTTCTGGGGCAACATGCTGGCGTGAATCGTGATGGTTTCCATGCGGGTCACCCTACCCGCGCCCCCGCGGCTGATGCTTCTCGATTCCTGACCGGTCTCGTCACCTGCTTCGCCACGCACGGCGCCATCCCCAACGTCTCGCCGGCCGCGTCGCGCCGGTAGGTGCTGGGCGGCACGCCGACCAGCTCGTTGAAGCGGGTGCTGAAGGTGCCCAGCGACGAGCAGCCGACCGCGAAACAGACCTCGGTCACGCTGAGGTCGCCCCGACGCAGCAGCGCCATCGCCCGCTCGATGCGCCGCGTCATCAGGTAGCTGTACGGCGACTCGCCGTACGCGAGCCGGAACTGGCGGCTGAGGTGCCCTGCCGACATGTGCGCGTCGCGGGCGAGCGCCTCCACGTCCAGCGGCTGCGCGTACTCCCGGTCGATCCGGTCGCGAACGCGACGCAGCAGCGCGAGGTCGCGCAGGTGCTGCGCGGTGGCTGGCCTGGTGGTCACCTGCGAGATCCTGCCACGTCGCGTCGGGGCTGCCCAGCCATCGACGCGGCCGGGACGCGGGGGGTTCATCTTTCGGCCGCCCGTGCCGATAGGCACAGTGGGAGAAGCACATCGGCGCTCCGCGCCGAGGCTCGGGCCGCCGGCCCTCTTCTTCGCCACGCGCGGGCTATGCTCCGCCTGTGCGGAACGACCTCATGCCGGCCGATCTCGCGGACTTCCTCGAGCTCCCGATCGTTGCCGTCCTGGCCACACACCGCGCGGACGGGACGGTGCTGCTCTCGCCCGTATGGCACGAGTGGCGCGACGGAGGCTTCAGCGTGGCCACGTCCTCCGGCGACGTCAAGGTCCGCCACGTGACCCGTCGCCCGAACGCCAGCATCGTCGTCGCGGAGAGCGCGCCGCCGTACCGCGGGATCGAGGTCCGCTGCACGCCCCGCGTGGAGCCCGACCCCGGGAGCGAGGTCGGGGTGCGGCTGGCAATCCGGTATCTCGGTGAGGAGCGGGGCCGAGCCTATGCGGCAACGCTGGGAGACGACAGGGTCATCCGGCTCGAGCCCGGTGAGCTTCGGGTGTGGGACTTCGCCGACGAGCTGTAGCGGATCGCTGCGGACCTCGGCCTAGACGGCGGGTCCGGCGACGAGCAAGGTCGTCGCCGTGTGCGTCCCGGACGAGTCGACCCACGTGACGCCGATGCTCTGGCCCGGGGCGTGGAAGTGGATGAGCGGCCCGAGGCTGTCGGCAGTGGTGACGGCATGCCCATCGATGGCCGTGATCACGGAGCTCGCCGGCATGCCGATGCGTGCGGCCGGCGACCCGGGCATCACGCTCGCGATGAACGCGCCCTGGTTGGGTCCGAGCCCGAGGCTGCTCCCCGACTCGGCGGTCAGGTTCTCCACCCGCACACCGAGGTACCCGGCGTCGCCGATGACGATCGGGTCGCCCCCGTCGCCCGACTGGATGCGCTGGACGATCCCCAGGGCCGTGTTGACGGGGATGGCGAACGCCACTTCGGACGCCGCGCCGCTCTTGCGCGCGTCGGCCGCGGTGACCATGCCGACCACGTCGCCGTTCTGGTTCTCGAGCGGACCGCCCGAGTCCCCGGGACGGACGGCCGCCTGCACCTGGATGACACCGTCGAGCGAGTCCAGCTCGCCGTGGGCGTCCCGGACCTCGATCGACTGATCGAGCCCCCAGACCGATCCCGGCGCCACCGCGGGCTCGCCGCCCCTGCCGAGGGCGTTTCCGACCGCGGCCACGCGGTCGGCCACCCGGACGCTGGATGAATCCGCGAGCGTGACCGTGTGGAAGTTCGACCCACCCTCGATCTGCAGCAGCGCGACGTCGTCGGTCGGGTCGGCCCCGAGCACCCTGGCCACGTACTCGCCCCCGTCGGGAACCGTGACCTGGATTCGGGTGGCGCCCTCGATGACGTGGTTGTTGGTGAGAACCTGACCCGACTTCGTGAGGATCATCCCCGTGCCGGCGCCGAGCGGGAAGTCGGGCCCCTGGTGCATGCCGGTACGGGTGGTGAACGTGTCGATGTCGACCACGCCGGTACGGTCGGCGAAGGAAGCCGACGTGGACGTGGAGCTCGCGGATCGCCCGCTCCGGATCAGGTACGCCCCGATGCCGATACCCGACCCGACGAGCAGCGCCACCGCCACGAGGACCGCCAGGGCGACCGTGAGCGGCGAGCGCCTCGGGCGCATGACCGGCTCGTCCAGGGGCGGGTAGGGGGGAATGTCCGGCCGGGGCGGGAGCGGCGAGCCGTACCAGACCGGGCCGGAGTCCGGCCCCTGGGAGCTGCCCCCGCCTTCCACGTTCATGTCATCGGTCATACGGCACCGGAACCTTGCCCCTTTTCCGTCGCAGTCAACGGTAGCCCATAGCCAATCAGGCCACGCTGAAGGGAACCTGAACGAGCCCGCAACGATTCCCTGGGCCCGGATAGAACGGAGGACGGGCCCTCGGGGCCCGTCCTCCGGGGATGTTGCTCGGCCGTTCCTAGTGCATGTGGCCGTGGCCGCCGCCCGCGGGCTCCTTCTCCTCCTCGGGCATCTCCACCACGGCGCTCTCGGTGGTGAGCACGAGCGCCGCGATCGAGGCCGCGTTCTGCAGGGCCGACCGGGTGACCTTGGCCGGGTCGATGACCCCCGCCTTGGTCAGGTCGCCCCACTCGCCCGTGGCCGCGTTGAAGCCGGTCGCTCCGGACTCGCTCCGGATGCGCTCGACGACGACCGCGCCCTCGTGGCCGGCGTTGCTCGCGATGAGCCGTGCGGGTTCGGACAGGGCCCGCTTGACGATCGACGCGCCCGTGGCCTCGTCGCCCGTCAGTCCGAGCGCGTCGACGTCCACGGACTGCTCGGCGCGGATGAGTGCGACGCCGCCGCCGGGCACGATGCCCTCCTCGATGGCGGCGCGGGTGGCCGAGACGGCGTCCTCGATGCGGTGCTTCTTCTCCTTGAGCTCCACCTCGGTCGCCGCGCCGACCTTGATCAGCGCCACGCCGCCGGAGAGCTTCGCCAGCCGCTCCTGGAGCTTCTCGCGGTCCCAGTCGGAGTCGGTCCGATCGATCTCGCCCTTGATCTGCGCGATGCGGCCCTTGATGTCCTCCTCGGACCCCTGGCCCTCGACGATGGTGGTGTCGTCCTTGGTGATGACCACCTTGCGGGCCTTGCCCAGCAGGTCGAGCGCCACGTTCTCGAGCTTCACGCCGATCTCGTCGGAGACGACCTGGCCGCCGGTGAGGATCGCCATGTCCTGCAGCATCGCCTTGCGGCGGTCGCCGAACCCGGGGGCCTTGACGGCGACCGAGTTGAACGTGCCGCGGATCTTGTTGACGACCAGGGTGGCCAGGGCCTCGCCCTCGACGTCCTCGGCGATGATCAGCAGCGGCTTGCCTGCCTGCACGACCTTCTCCAGCAGCGGCAGGATGTCCTGCACGCTGGAGATCTTCTTGCCGACCAACAGCAGGTACGCGTCGTCGTACACCGTCTCCATGCGGTCGGGGTCGGTCACGAAGTACGGAGAGATGTAGCCCTTGTCGAACTGCATCCCCTCGACGAACTCGAGCTCGATCCCGAACGTCTGGGACTCCTCGACGGTGATGACGCCGTCCTTGCCGACCTTCTCGAAGGCCTCGGCGATCGTGTCGCCGACCTGCGTGTCGGCGGCCGAGATCGTCGCGACCATGGCGATCTCTTCCTTGCCCTCGACGTCGCGCGACTGCTTGCCGATGGAGTCGACGGCCGCCGCGACGGCCTTCTCGATGCCGCGCTTGAGCGCCATCGGGTTGCTGCCGGCGGCGACGTTGCGCATGCCGTTCTTCACCATGGCACGGGCCAGCACCGTCGCGGTGGTGGTCCCGTCACCGGCTACGTCGTTGGTCTTGGTGGCGACTTCCTTCGCCAGCTGGGCGCCCATGTTCTCGTACGGGTCCTCCAGCTCGACTTCCTTGGCGATGGTCACGCCGTCGTTGGTGATCGTGGGTGCGCCCCACTTCTTGTCGAGGACGACGTTGCGGCCCTTCGGCCCCAGCGTCACGGCGACGGTGTCGGCGAGCTTGTCGATGCCCGCCTCCAGCCCGCGCCGGGCTTCCTCGTCGAACTTCAGTGCCTTCGCAGCCAATGGAACCTCCCGTTACTTTCCGACGATCGCGAGGACGTCGCGGCCGGACAGGACCAGGTACTCGTCGCCCTCGACCTTGACCTCGGTGCCGCCGTACTTGGAGTAGATGACCTTGTCCCCCTCCTTGACGTCCAGGGGGATGCGGTTCTTGCCTTCCTCGTCCCAACGCCCGGGCCCAACGGCGACCACGGTGCCCTCCTGCGGACGCTCCTTCGCGGTGTCCGGAATGACGATGCCGGACGCCGTCATCTCTTCCTCTTCGCTCGGCTTGACCACGATCCGGTCCTCGAGCGGCTTCAGGTTGAAACTGGCCACGTCTGCCCTCCTGTGTTTGGCCTCTGCCTGGTTTCCCCCCCGAAGACGTGCCCTGATGAGGCTTAGCAGTCTCCCGGCGAGAGTGCTAACAGTCTAGCGACGGCAGCGCCAGCCAGTCAACCGGCCCAGCGGCACGTGTCAGAACGGACATGGGCCGCGGGCGAAGCGCCCGCGGCCCATCTTTCCGGAGACCCCGCGACCCGTTTCGCTACGGATCGACCACCAGCACGTTGAACGTCGCCCCGACTATCCACGGATAGAAGGTGTTCCCGACCAGTTCCCGCACAGTCCACCTCCCGGACGGACATCCAGCACCACCGTTGTAGGTGGGCATGAGGATGGCCCCCGAGTACGTGTCCTGCAGGAAGACGAACGCGCTCGGGTTTCCGTTGAGGTATGGGTTGTCGAGGATCGTGTCCTCACCGGTGTTGCACGTATTGGAGTTCGTCACCTGGTGACGGAAGACGGGGGTTGAGGTGTCGGTCCCCGCTCCGAAGACCTGCACCCCGCCCGAGCCGATCTTGAGGGCAGGGCTTGCCCCACCTCCGGTCGCTGCAACGTAGGCTCCGGTGGTCTTGCCCTGGATGAACGCCCCCGCCCCGTTGGCGCTGATGCCGGCGATGCCGTTCCCCGTCCCGAAGTTGTGTCCGTACACGCCGCTGTCGCCGCTGTTGTTGACGTCCCCATACAGGCCGTTGTGCGGCCCGCTCCCGAATACGCCCGCGTACCCCGAATCGGAGACGCCTGAGACCCCGTAGTCACCCCCACTGTGGCCGCTGACCGCAACTCCGCCGTTGCTCGATCCCGCCACCCCGACGCCGTTCGCGCTGGTACCCCAGACCCCGGTGACCGACCCGGTAGCGATCCCGTACACGCCCGCCAAGCCCCCGCTACCGGCTCCGCCGTACACGCCCATGCCCGAACCGGTGTTGGTTCCCCACACGCCGGCGTTCCCGCTGTTGGTCGAGCCGTACACGCCGTTGCCCGTGCCGCCGGTCGAGTCCCCTTCCAGACCGTTCCCACTGCCGGCGTTGGTGATCTTGAACCCGGTCTTGGGCGTGTTCACCGTTCCGTTGAACGGCAGGTGGAACTTCAGCGTGATCGACCCCGTTCCCGCCTGCGCGGTCGTGCTCCCCATCAGAAGCATGAGTCCGAGCACGGTCACCGCCAGCGCCATCCGTGATCGCATCCGCGACCTCCTCCTCTGTCCCGAGGAGGCCGGGTTCCCCGTCCCCCTCTCGATCCGGCCAGCGGCAGGGTAGGCGGAGCGGTGCGAGGGGCGAAAGGGGGAATCCCCCCCATCAGTGCAGGTCCGCGGCCGCTTCGTCGCAGGACTATCCTCGATGGAGAACGAGTGAAGGGAGGCGCACATGAGTCTGACCCAGAAGGCGAAGTCGGTGGCCGGAAAGGCCGTCACCGAGGCCAAGAAGGGCGCCGCGAAGGTGCAGGAGAAGGTCGAGGACGTCCAGCTCCGGCAGAAGGCGAACGGGTTGGCGAAAGAACTCGGCTTCCTCGTCGTCAAGGAGAAGAGCGGGGAGCCCGCGCCGGCGGGCGAGATCGACCGCCTGGTGGCGGAGATTCGATCGATCGAGGACCAGATCACGGCGGACCGGTCGTCATCGTCTGAGACCGACGCTTCGGCCTCGGAGGCACCCGCCGGCGAGTAGCTCGCTAGACGTCGCGGAGGCCGGACACGGTCTCCGCCAGGCCGTCTTCCAGGTGGGTCCACGGCTTCCAGCCGAGTTCTCGCTCGGCCAGCTCGTTGTCCAGGACCGACCGGCGCACCTCGCCCTTCGGGAGGGGACCGAACGCGGGCTCGCCCCGGTACCCGGTCAGCTGTGCCAGGTTCCGGTAGATGGCCACCACGCTCGTCTCGACACTCGTCCCGATGTTCACCGCGCGCCCCGAGCCGCGCTCGCCCGCCAGCGCGAACGCGTGGACGGCGTCGTCGATGAACACGAAGTCGCGCGTCTGGTTCCCGTCACCGTGCACCGTAGGCTGCTCACCGGCCAGCATGCGCTCGGCGAGCGCCCGCACCACTCCCCTGCCGCCGTCGCTCACCTGCCGGGGCCCATAGACGTTGCCCAGCACCAGCGCCGTGAACTCGATCCCGCGGTAGCGCTGGTAGAAGCGGAGGTAGTCCTCGGCGAGCCGGCGCGCGACCCCGGCCGGCGTCAGTGGGCGAGACGACGGGATGCTCGTCTCCCGGGCCGGCAGCTTCCGCGTGTCGCCGTACACGGAGGCCGACGACGCGAAGACGAGCTTCCGCGCGCCGACGCCCGCGCCGCACTCCAGGACGTTCAGCAGCCCCATGACGGACACGCTGGCGTCGGTGGGAGGATCGGTCACGCTGTCGGCTTCGGGACGCGCCGCCAGGTGGAACACGACCTCCGGCTGATGGCGCTCGAAGATCGTCGGCAGGCCGTCCGCGCGGATGTCGACGTTGTAGAACGTGAACTGCTGCCCGTAGGCCCGCGCCTCGACCAGGTTCCCGATGCGTCCGCTGGACAGGTCGTCGATGGCCACCACGCGCTTTCCTTCGGCGAGCAAGCGGTCGCACAGGTTCGAACCGATGAAGCCCGCCCCCCCGGTCACGAGCGCGGTCGTCATGTGAGCGCGAGCCCGGGCGTCGCCGCCACAGCAAGGTCGGTGGTCTCGCCGCGCGCGAGCCGGTGATGGCCCGCGCACGCGATCATGGCGCCGTTGTCCGTGCAGAGCGACATCGGCGGAACGACGATCTCGAAGCCGTGCTCCTTGGCGCGCTCCGCCATCAGCTCGCGGAGCCGGGAGTTCGCCACGACGCCGCCGCCGAGCACGATCGTCCGCACGCCCTTCGCCTCGGCCGCGGCGATGGTCTTGGCGACCTGGACCTCGACGACCGCTTCCTGGAAGGACGCGGCCACGTCCTCGGGGCGCGGTTCCTCGCCACGGGCTCGGGCCGCCGTGAGGTGCCGCACGACGGCGGTCTTGAGGCCCGACAGCGAGAAGTCGAAGTCGCCGCTGTCGGCCATGGCGCGCGGGAAGCGGATCGCGGCCGGGTTTCCGTTGCGCGCCAGTGCGTCGAGCGCCGGTCCACCGGGGAAGCCCAGGCCCATGAACCGCGCGATCTTGTCGAAGGCCTCACCGGCCGCGTCGTCGAGGGTCTGTCCGAGCACCTCGTAGCGAAACGGCTCCGGCACGTGCACGAGCATGGTGTGGCCCCCCGAGACCAGGAAGCACACGAATGGCTCGTCGATGGGCCCGTGGTCGAGCCAGTTCGCGTAGATGTGGCCCTCCAGGTGGTTCACGCCGACGAACGGGACCCCGAGGGCGAGCGCCACGGCCTTCGCCGCAGCCATGCCGACGAGGAGTGCGCCGACCAGCCCGGGCCCGACCGTGACCGCGACGCCGTCCACGCCGGCGATCCGCATGTCGGCTTCTTTCATCGCCAGGTCGATCATCGGGTTGATGGCCTCGACGTGCGCCCGCGAGGCCACCTCCGGCACCACGCCGCCGAACCGCTCGTGCAGGTGCGTCTGGCTGGAGACGAGGTTCGCGCGGACCCACCGTCCGTCCTCGACGACGGCGACCGCGGTCTCGTCGCATGAGGTCTCGATTCCAAGGACGCGCACGCGGCTCCCGTCGGAGAATCTCAGGCCGGCTCGGGCCCGGTCGGAACGTGCTCGATGATGTGCTGGAGGCGCTTTCGGTAGTCGGCCGTCCGGATGTCGTCGGTCCACATGATGAGGGCGTCTTCGGCCGTCTCCTGGTAGTAGTTCTTCCGGATCCCGACCGGGCGAAACCCGAACCGCCCGTACATGCGCTGGGCGCCCCAGTTCGTGACGCGAACCTCGAGCGAGACGGCGACTGCGCCCATGCGGATGGCTTCCTGGATCAGCTCGTACAGGAGGCGGGTGCCGATCTTCTTCCGGTGGTGGGCGGGGTGGACGGCGATGGTCGTGACGTGCGCCTCGTCGCCGTAGCACATGAGCCCCCCGTACCCCGCGACGTCCCGGCCGAGCTTCGCCACGAGGTACGCACGGTTGCGCGGCTCGTTCATCTCCGACAGGAACAGGTTGGGGCTCCATGGGCGCGGATACACCTGCCGCTCGATGGACATGACGCCCTTCAGATGGCGGCGGCGCATGCGCACGATCTCGAGCTCAGCCGGCTCCTCGGCGCTGATCCCAAGCGATCTCCGCATCGGCCTTCCGTATGTAGATGGGCTGGACGTCGTACAGGCGGTCGAAGTCCTCCCGCAGGAGTCTGGGCACGGCCAGCTCCACGAGCGCTTCGGCCGACGGATGAGCGCGCCCCGGGGAGGCGAGCTCCACGTGGGCAGGCCCTTCCAGCTGCTGACGGTATCGCAGACCTCCCGTTCCCACCAGCAGGATATCTTCCGGCCGCGCCTCGAGCTCGGCGGACAGATCGGCCGGCGGACCGACGAGGAACTCCGTCTCGCGGGCCACACCCCCCGGCACGGGCCGGTAGAACGCGTAGAACAGCTCGCCCCGCTTGGCGTCCACCGTGGCGCAGATCAGCCGGCGGGAGTGCCGGGCGGAGAGGGCCACGAGGTCGAGCGAGGCGGCCCCCACGATCGGGACGCCGAGCGTCTGGGCGAGCGTCTTGGCCGTCGCGATCCCCACGCGCATCCCAGTGAACAGGCCCGGCCCCAGCCCGACGGCCACGCCGCCGACCGACTCCATGGCCGTGCCCGACCAGTCCAGGAGGTGGCGCAGGGCCTCGGCGACGATCTCGTGGCCGGCGCGGTCCATCCGAACGGCCATCGACGCGACCGTGCCCTGCTCGGTCCCCAGCGCGACGCTCGACTGCAGCGTCGACGTCTCGATCCCGACGACCAGCACTGCTCAGCCGTCCTCTTGGTCGGCGAGCGTGCGCTCGACCCAGTCGGACACGTTCCGCTCGACGACCTCCCAGCGCCCCTCCCACGACGGGCCGGTCCCGGTCAGTCGCACCGACCGGCGGGAGTCGTCGCGGTCGTCCAGCGAGAGCTCCACCGCCAGCCACGACTCGGGGAGCAATCCCTGGATGACGTCGCCCCATTCGACGAACACGACGTTCGAGCCGTCCACGAACTCGTCGAACCCCAGGTCGACCACGTCGTTGATGCGGTCGAGGCGGTAGACGTCCACGTGGACGACGTGGATCCGCCCGTCGTACTCGCGCACCAGAGTGAAGGTCGGCGACACGACCGGGTCGGTCACGCCGAGGCCGGCCGCCGCGCCCTGCACGAACGCGGTCTTGCCGGCGCCCAGGTCGCCGACCAGAGCCACGACGTCGCCGGGGCGGAGCGTCTCCGAGATGGCCCGCCCGAGGCTGCGGGTGTCGTCGGCCGAGCTCGTCGCCAGCCGGAGGGAAGTGTCCACGGCGTTCAGAACAGCCCGAGCTGCTCCTCGACGGGCGCGGGGGGCGCCTCGGCCAGGATGGCCCGGATCGACAGGAAGTCGGAGCGGAGCGCCTGGAACTGGGCACTCGACTCGCCGCCACCGTGCAGGATCGCCGCGGGATGGAACGTCGGCAGCACCGTCCGTCCGCCGATCTCGAAGCGTTGCCCGCGCACGCGGCTGATCGACACCGGCCGGTCGAGGATGAAGCGCGTGGCGAAGTTCCCCAGCGTGACGATCACGCGGGGATCGATGGAACGGATCTGGCCGTCGAGGTACGGCTTGCAGGCGTCGATCTCGTCCGGCAGCGGATCGCGGTTCCCCGGCGGGCGGCACTTGACGACGTTGGCGATGTAGACGTCGGAGCGCTGGAGCCCGATCTCGCCGAGCATCTTCGTGAGCAACTGGCCGGCGGCACCGACGAACGGCTCGCCCTGCTTGTCCTCGTGATAGCCCGGCCCCTCCCCGATGAACAGCACGTCGGCGTCCGGGGCGCCCACGCCGAACACCACCTGCGTCCGCCCGCTCGCCAGGCGGCATTTCGTGCAGCCGGAGGCCTCCCGCGCCAGCTCGGACAGCGTCATCGTGGTCGTGTCCACCTCGGTCACGTCGGTACCTCCCGTGCCTGGGGGAAGCCCGGAACGCCGTCCGCAGCGAGCACCGCGCGGCGTATCGCGTCGCGCGTGGCCTCGACCGCCAGCGCCTCGACGGCGCGTTGCTCGGCCTCCACGCGGCCCGTCGCCAGCGTGAAGACCGTGTCTCCGTCCCAGATTGTATGCGCGGGCCGGACGGCGGCGGAAATCCCCTCGTGGGCCGCCTGCGCCAGCAGGTGCGCCCGCTCGCGCGACAGCGTCGCGTTGGTCGCCACCACCACGAGCGTGGTGTTTCCGGCCGGTCGGGAACCGGGGAGCGTCTCCGGCCGTTCCGGGATACGCGAAGCGGCGATCGGCTCGCCGTCGTCGTCCACGATCTCGCCCAGCGCGTTGACCGCGGCGAGCGCGCCGACGACGAGGTCGCCGTCCTCGGCGGACACCGATCCGATCCCGCCCTTCACGGCGTGCTCGACGCCGAACAGCTTCGCGACGGTCGCTCCGGTGCCGGCCCCCACGTTGCCTTCGGCCACGTCGCCGTCCGAGGCGGCCTCGCAGGCCGCCCTGCCGGCGGTCGGCCCGGGACGTGCCCGCGCGTCGCCGACCCCGAGGTCGAACAGCACCGCGGCCGGCACGATCGGCACACGGGCGACCTCCGTGTCGAAGCCGACACCGGCCTCCTCGAGAAAGGACACGACCCCGTCGGCGGCCGCGAGGCCGAAGGCGCTCCCGCCGGTCAACAGGATCGCGTTGGCCTCCTGGACGAGCATCCCCGGCCGAAGCAGGTCCGTCTCGCGGGTTCCCGGCGCGCCGCCGCGGACCACGCCGGACGCGACGGTGCCGGGCGGCGGCAGGACCACCGTGCATCCGGTCAGACCCACGGGGTCGGTCCAGTGCCCGACCCGGATCCCGGGGACGCGCGTGATCATGGGTGTGTCGAGGTCGCCATCAGCGCTCAACGTAGCTGCGCGGGACCCTGGCGCCCACCCTGGACACGATCTCGTACCCGATGGTGCCCGCTCGGTCGGCCAGCTCGGCCGCGGTGATCTCCTCCTGGCCCTGCCGGCCGAGCAGGATCACCTCGTCCCCGGTGCGAACCTCGTCGTCGCGGCAATCGACCAGGAGCTGGTCCATGGTGACCGTCCCCGCCACACGCAGGCGCCGGCCTCCGATCAGGACATCGGCACGGTTCGACAGCGCGCGCGGATACCCATCCGCATACCCGATGGGAACGGTGGCGATCGTCGCGTCCCGCTCCAACCGGTAGGTGAGCCCGTATGAGACAGCATCGCCGGCCGCTACGCGGCGGGTGAGGGCCACGCGGCTGCGCACCGTCATGGCGGGTCGAAGCGACGCCGCGGCTCCCTGCACCGACGGCCCGGGCGGCACGCCATACATCGCGATGCCCACGCGAACCAGGTCGAAGTGCGTGTCGGGGCGGAGCATGGTCGCGGCGCTGTTGGCCGCATGCAGGATCGGAACGTCGATCCCATCCACGCGAACGGCGGCGGCGGCCTGCCTGAACCGCTCGAGCTGCACGTCCAGGAAGGGATTCTCGGGCTCGTCGGCCGTGGCGAAGTGCGTCCACAGACCCTGGATCCGGAAGCCGGCCGCCTGCACGTCGCGACAGAAGTCCTCGGCGTCCTGCCACGGCAGGCCGGCGCGGTGCATTCCCGTGTCCAACTTGACGTGCACGAACCGATCGGCCATGCCCTGCGCCCCCCGCGCCAGACGCCGCAAACCATCGTGGGAGGAGAGGGTGGGGGTGAGCTCCGCCTCGAGCGCCTCGCCCTCGGATCCGGGCGGGAGCTCCGTCAGCACGAGGATCGGCCCCTGGACTCCCGCGCGACGCAGCTCGATTCCCTCCTCGACCAGCGCCACGCCCAGCCACCCCGCCCCGGACTCCAATGCGGCCCGCGCCACGGGAGCCGCGCCGTGGCCGTACGCGTCGGCCTTGACGACCGCCATCAGCTCGGCGGACCCTGGCGCGAGTGACGAAACGTTGTGCCGGATCGCGCCGAGGTCGATCGTCGCCTCGGTCGGGCGAAGTCCCGTGACGGCGGCGTCCGTCCTCATTCGTCCGTCGCTCCACGGACCACCGCAATCGCGTCCGGGAGCAGCGCGGCCACGTCGGACGCGACGGTGCCCTCGCCGGTGAGTTCCGCCGCAAGGTCCCCGGCGGCCCCATGGACGAACGCGCCGGCCGCGGCTGCGTACTGGGGCGCCAGGCCCCGCGCCAGCAGCGCGGCGATGGTCCCGGTGAGCACGTCGCCGGTGCCGCCGGTGGCGAGCGCCGGCCCACCGGTCGGGTTCACGTACACACGGCCGCCCGGGGCGGCGACCAGCGTCCGCGGTCCTTTCAGCAGCACGACGCCCCTCGTGCCCTGCGCGGCCTTCCGTACCAGGCCCACCCGGTCATCGCGGATATCCTCTGCGGACACGTTCATCAGGCGCGCGAACTCGCCCGCGTGCGGTGTGACGATCGCATCGGATGCGCGTTCGGCGATCGCGCCGGCCTCCCCGGCGAATGCGTAGAGGCCGTCTGCGTCGAGCACCATCGGCACCGGCGATTCGCTGACCACCCGGCGCACGAGCTCCTGCGTGGACTCGTGCCGCCCGAGTCCCGGGCCGACCGCGAGCGCGTCCGCGCCGTCCAGCCGCTCTCGCAGCGCGCCCCACCCGGCCGCGCCGATCGCGCCGTCGTCGGTCTCGGGGAGCCGCAGGAGCGTCGCCTCGGGGACCCGCTGCCGCACGACGTCGAGCACCGGCGGCGTCGACGCGACCATCACCAGACCGGCACCCGCGCGGTAGGCCGCGGCGGACGCAAGCCCGGCCGCGCCGCTCATGTCCCGAGAACCGGCCAGCACCACGACGACGCCCGTCGACCGCTTGTGCGCGTCCGGCGAACGCGGCGGCAGCCATGCGCGGACGTCGGCCGCATCCACCAGCAGCAGGTCGCTCCGCACCAGGTTTGGCGGAAACCCGATGTCGGCCACCTCGAGCCGCCCGGCGAGCTCCGTGCCGGGCTCGAAGACCACCCCCGGCTTCAACGCCCCGCATACCACCGTCGCGTCCGCGTGGACGGCCTCGCCGCGAACGGCGCCGGACTCGCCCTCGACGCCCGAGGGAATGTCGATCGCCACGACGGGGACGTCCCCAGCGTTCAGGTCGCGAATGGCGCGCAGGTGCGCGCCGCCCGGCGTTCCGTGGAACCCGGTCCCGAAGATCGCGTCGATCGCGACGTCGGCACGGGCGAGCTCCCGCCCGAACCGCTGGGCACGAACCCACCGGCCGCCCGTGTCCGCGAACCGCTCGAAGTTCGTCCGGGCCGGCCCCGCGAACGCGCCGGGCTCCTCCAGCAGGACGACCGTCACGCCCATGCCCGACCGCTCCAACAGCCGTGCCGCCACCAGCCCGTCGCCCCCGTTGTTGCCCTTGCCGCACACGATCACGGCGCGGCGCCCGTACGCGCCGCCCGCGGCCACCATGGCGGCCCGGGCCACGGCCTCCCCGGCCGCCTCCATCAGTGTCGTCACGTCCACGCCGCCCTCGGCGCAGGCGCGATCGAGCGCGGCCGCTTCGGCGGGAGTGAGGATCGGCAGCATCAGCCGATGACCGCGACACAGAAGGCGCCGGCCATCTTCCGCTCGTGCGTCAGCGCCACCATCACCTGGGACACGCCCATCGACTCTGCCTTCGTCTTCGTGGCGCCCTCCAGTACCAGGCTGGGCGCGCCGGTCGGCGCGCGAGCGACGCGCACGTCGTGCCAGCGCATGCCCCGGACGCCCCCGAGCGCCTTCCTGCATGCTTCGCGGGCGGCCCACCGGGCCGCGTAGGACTCCGCGGGATTCGCCTGCCGCTCGCAGTACTCGATCTCCTGCGGAGTGAACACGCGGGTCGAGAACGTGGGGTGCGTGTCGAGCATGCGCCGGACGCGCTCGACGTCGACGAGGTCGACGCCGATGCCGCTGATCTCCACGGCCGGCCCTACTCGACCGTGACGCTCTTCGCCAGGTTCCGCGGTTGGTCGACGTCGCAGCCTCGGAGCTTGGCGATGTGGTACGCCAGGAGCTGCAGAGGGACCGCCACCACCACCGGCGAGAGCAGCTCGTGCGTCCGCGGCACCTCGAGCACGTGGTCGGCCAGCGCGGCGGCCTCGGTGTCGCCCTCCGTCACCACCGCGATGACCTCGGCGCCGCGCGCCTTCACCTCCTGGATGTTCGAGAGCATCTTCGGGTACACGTGGCATTCGGTGGCGACCGCCACCACCGGCACGCCCGGCTCGATCAGCGCGATGGGGCCGTGCTTCAGCTCCCCCGCCGGGATAGCCCTCGGCGTGGATGTAGGAGATCTCCTTCAGCTTCAGCGCGCCCTCCAGGGCGGCCGGGTATCCCGTGTGGCGGCCGATGAACAGCACGTCCCTCGCGTCCTGGTACTTCTCAGCGATCTCGGCGATCCGGTCGGAGAGCGCGAGGGTGCGGCGCGACCTGTCCGGGGAGGGCCTTCATCAGCGCGACGCGCTCGGCGATCTCCTCGGGAAAGAGCGTGCCGCGCGCCTGCGCCAGGTACAGCGCGACCAGGTGGAGCGCCGCCATCTGGGTCGCGAACGTCTTCGTGGCCGCCACGCCGATCTCGGGGCCGGCGTGCGTGTACAGGATGCCGTCCGCCTCCCGTGCGATCGACGAGCCGACCGTGTTCGTGATCGCGATGACGTGGGACTGCTGGTGCCGCGCGTGGCGGACCGCCTGGAGCGTGTCGATCGTCTCCCCCGACTGCGACACGCCCAGCGTCAGGGTGTTCGAGTCGAGCACCGGGTCGCGGTAGCGGAACTCGGAGGCGATCTCGATCTCCACGGGGACGCGCACCCAGTGCTCGATGGCGTACTTCGCGACGAGCCCGGAGTGGAATGCGGTCCCGCACGCGACGACGAACACCTTGTCGATGGACTGCATCTGCTCTTCCGGCATCGACAGCTCGTCGAGCTGAAGGCGGCCCTCCGAGCCCACCCGCGCGCGGAGCGTGTCGGCCAGGGCCGAAGGCTGCTCGTGGATCTCCTTGAGCATGAAGTCGTCGAAGCCGCCCTTCTGCGCGCGGCCGGTGTCCCAGTCGACGGTGATCGGCGACGGCTCGATCGGGTTGCCGTCGAAGTCGGTGATCGTCGCGCCGCCGGCGGTCACCTCGACGACCTGCCCCTCGTCCACCGGAACGACGGTCCGGGTACGCCCGAGGATCGCGGGGATGTCGGAGGCCAGGATCGACTCGCCGTCCCCCAGCCCAACGACCAGGGGGGACGACTCCTTGGCGCCCACGATCCGCTCGGGGTCGTCGGCAGACAGCGCCACGATCGCGTAGGCGCCGTCCAGCTCCTTGACCGTCGCCCGCACCGCGTCGCCCAGGTGTCCCTGGAAGTGCTCCTCCAAGAGGTGGGCGATGCACTCGGTGTCGGTGTCCGACGCGAACGCGTGGCCGGCCTTCTCCAGCCGGTCCCGGAGGGCCTGGTGGTTCTCGATGATGCCGTTGTGGATGACCGCGAGCCGTCCGGTGCAATCGGTGTGCGGGTGCGCGTTCCGGTCGGTCGGGGCGCCGTGGGTCGCCCAGCGCGTGTGGCCGACCCCGACCCTGCCCGGAGGGGCACCCTCGGCGGCCAGCGCCTCCTCCAGGACCGACAGCTTGCCCGCACGCTTGACGACCTCCACGCCGCCGTCGAGGACGGCGACGCCGGCGGAGTCGTATCCGCGGTACTCGAGGCGGCGAAGCCCCTCGATCAGTATGGGAAGTGCCTGGTCGGGACCCACATAGCCGACGATTCCGCACATGGTCGGACCATCGTACCCGCAGGGAGCGATCTCTCCAGGAACCGGCGTTTCAGCCCATTGCGGCGCGCACGGCGCCGGAGATGGCCTCGGCGTAGGCCGCCGCCTCGTCCTCGGTCGAGGCCTCGACCATGACCCGGACGAGCGGCTCGGTGCCGCTGGCGCGAACCAGCACGCGGCCGCGGTCCCCCAGCGCCTCCTCGGCCTTTCGCACCGCGTCCCAGACCGCGGGATTGCCGTCCAGCGCCTCCCGGTCGGACACCTCGACGTTCTGGAGGACCTGCGGGTAGCGGCGCATCAGGGCCGCCACGTCGGCGATGGGGGTGCCGCGGGCAGCCGCGAGCGCCAGGAAACGCAGCGAGGTGAGCAACCCGTCACCGGTGTTCGCATGGCGTAGGAAGATCACGTGGCCCGATTGCTCACCGCCCAGCACCGCCCCCGTACGGAGCATCTCCTCCAGGACGTAGCGGTCGCCCACGCGGGCCTCCACCAGCAGCACGCCGGCTTCCTCCAGGCAGACGCGCAGACCGAGGTTGGACATGACGGTGGCCACCACCAGCTTGCCGGGGAGGTCTCCCGCGTCGTGCGCCTCCAGGGCCAGCGCTGCCAGGACCTGGTCGCCGTCGATGACTCGCCCCATGGCGTCCGCGAAGATGGCCCGGTCGGCGTCCCCGTCGAGGGCGACACCCGCATCCGCCTCGTGTTCCACCACTGCCCGGGCCACGACCTCCGGCGACATCACGCCGCAGCCCTCGTTGATGTTGAGCCCGTCGGGCCGGTCGTTGATCGCGATCACCTCGGCGCCGAGGCGACCCAGGACCTCCGGCCCGAGCGTGGACGCGCTCCCGTTCGCGCAGTCCATGACGACCCGCATCCCGTCCAGCTTGCCCGCGGACGCCTCCTCCAGGTGATCCAGGTACCGCTGCTCCGCCCCGGCCGCGGACGTGATGCGCCCCACGTCGCGCCCGGTCGCGCGGGGGCCCTCTCCCGACTCGACGAGGCGCTCGACCTCGTCCTCCATCTCGTCGGTGAGCTTGTAGCCGCTGGCGTCGAAGAACTTGATCCCGTTGTCCGGGGCCGGGTTGTGTGACGCCGAGATCATCGCGCCGGCCTGGACCCCCAGGTCCTGGGTGAGGAACGCGACCGCCGGCGTGGTGACCACTCCCAGCGAGATCACGTCGCCGCCCGCGGAGCAGATGCCGGCCGAGAGCGCGGCCTCCAGGAACTCACCGGACGCCCGGGTGTCGCGGCCGAGGGCGACACGTGGCCGCCGCTCGCCGTGCTCGGTCAGGGCCACGACCGCGGCCCTTCCCAGGCGGAGGGCAAGCTCGGCGGACAGATCGCCGCCGGCCACGCCCCTCACGCCATCAGTGCCGAACAGGCGGCCCATGTCGGCTATCTTACCGACACGATGGTCGGCCACGATCCTGGCGCCGGGGGCGAGGGCGACCTGTCCGGGCGCCTGGTGCGGGTGCTCACGACGGTCACGGTCACCGAGGGCCTCCTTGCCCGGGGCATTCTCGAAGCGGAGGGCGTGCCCGTCCTCACCAAGGGCGAGGGCGAGGGCCCGTACCGCATGGGTCCGGTCCAGCTGTGGGTGCCCGAGGAGTTCGAGGTCCAGGCCCGGCTGGTCCTGGAGGGGATTCCCACGGGCAACGGGACCCAAACCGCGGAACGGGAGCCCGACGGACCGTCGGGGGACGCGGAGTGACCGGGAAGCGTCCTAGCGCTTCGAGTACTGGGGCGCCTTGCGGGCCTTCTTGAGGCCGTACTTGCGGCGCTCCTTCTCCCGGGAGTCGCGAGTCAGGAAACCCTCGGCCTTCAGCCGGCCGCGAAGCTCGGGGTCGAGTTCGATCAGGGCGCGGGCGATGCCGTGCCGGAGCGCCCCGGCCTGTCCCGAGACGCCGCCGCCGTGGAGCCGGGCCAGGACGTCGAGTTCGCGTTCGCGATCGGCGATCCGGAGCGGCGCCGTGATCTGCATGCGGTGGGCACGGTTGGGGAACACGTCCTCCAGCGTCCGGCCGTCCAGGTCGAACTGGCCGGAACCCGGCACGAGCCGCACACGCGCGACGGCGCCCTTTCGGCGACCGGTGCCGAGCGACGGGGTGGGTTTGCCTCCCTTCGATGCGGCCGTCCGGCGCGGCGCCGGCCGTGCCGGCGGTTCCTCGGCGCTGGGGGCGGGCGCAGCCTCGGAAGAGTCGGCTGCAGTGGTGACGCCCGCAGGGGCCGGTTCATCGGCGGCCTCGGCCGCAGGGACCGATTCATCGGCCTCGGCCGCAGGGGCGGCTTCCTCGGCGGGCTCTGCCGCAGGGACTTCCTCGGCCGCCGGAGCCTCGGCGCCGTCGTCCGCAGCCGGCGTCTCCGATTCCGTCGGTGTCGCTTCGGCCGTGGGCTCCTCGGCTGCTTCGGGCTCGGCGGCGGCCTCGGACACAGCGTCCTCAGAAGCCGTCGCGTCGTCCGGCGGAGCCGGCGTGGTCTCGTCCGTCACCTATGACTCCTTGTCGTCCTTCGTCGCCTTCGCGCGCGACCGGGTCCCCGTCGTCTTCGACTTGGCCGTGCCACCCGGTTCCTTCTTCGCGACCGCTGCCGGCGTCTCCTTCTTCCCCCGCGAGGCGGCGCTCGTCCGGCGCGTGCTTCCGCTCTTCGGCGCGTCCGCAGCCTTGGCGCGCGGCGCGCCGGTGGATCGCTTGGCCCCGGCCGCTTCCTTGGCAGCGCCCGTCGACCGGGCTCGCGACTTCGGCTGGGGCGCGGCCTTCGGCTCCGGAGCGGGCTTGGGCTCCGGCGGCGCCGGGAGCCCGGTCCAGGCCGGAATCTCCCCGAGACCGAGCGGGACCGGCGACTGCGCGGCGTGCGGGTGCTCGGCGCCCTCGTAGACCGACAGCTTGCCGATCATCTTCCGTCCCAGCCGGTTCTTCGGCAGCATGCCGCGCACGGCCTTCTCGACGACCATGGTGGGGCGGTCGGCCATGAGGCGGTCGTACGAGACCGTCTTCAGTCCTCCCGGATAACCGGAATGATGCTGGTAGAGCTTGCCCTCCAGCTTGGACCCCGAGAGGCGCACGCCCCGGGCGTTGATCACGATCACGTGGTCGCCGGTGTCCGCGTGCGGGGCGAAGATCGGCTTGTGCTTGCCCCGAAGGAGCTTGGCGACCTCCGAAGCGAGGCGACCGAGAACGGCGCCGTCGGCGTCGATCACGTACCAGCGTCGCTCGATGTCGCGTGCTCGTGGGGCGTAGGTCTTCACAGTCGAATCTCTGGCGTCGAGGTCCGGGAAACCCGCCGGTGGGCGGGGATCGGGCCGTAAGGATACCGAAAAACCGGAGACGCTGGCCGCCGGAAAAGGCCTGCTAGAAGGCTCCCCGCCCGGCCAAGACCGCGGGAATCGTCTTGGCCATGATGTAGAAGTCGTAACCGACGGACCAGTTCTCGATGTAGAAGAGGTCCAGTCGAACGTAGTCGTCGAACGGCAGGTCGCTCCGGCCCTTGATCTGCCACAGGCCGGTGATGCCCGGGGGCACCTCGAGGCGGTCGTAGTGCCAGTCGTCGTAGGCCTCGACCTCGGGCGGCAGCGCGGGGCGGGGACCGACCAGGCTCATCTCCCCCGTGAGAACGTTCCAGAGCTGGGGCAGCTCGTCCAGGCTCCACCGCCGCAGGAACCGGCCCACACGCGTCACCCGGGGGTCCCTGCGGAGTTTGAACAGCGGCCCCGTGGCCTCGTTCTGCTCGCGGAGATCGTCGAGCATGGCGTCGGCTCCCACGACCATGGTCCGGAACTTCAGCATGTGGAACGGCTGCCCATGCCGGCCGATCCGCGTCTGCCGGTAGAAGACCGGGCCCCGCGAGTCGAGCCTGATCGCCGCGTACAGGACCACCCAGAGCGGCAGGAACAGCAGGATCGCGAGCGAACCCAGGCACAGGTCGAGCGTCCGCTTGGTCACCGCCTGCGGCCCGGACAGCCGGACGGGGCGGAGGGACAAGGCCATCAGGCCGCCGATCTGTTGCAGGGACAATCGCGTCGACAGGATGTCGGAGATGTTGGCCGAGACGCGGACCTCGACGTCGGCGTCGCGGAGCGCCTTGGTGACCACGGACATCTTCTGCCCGCCGAGGGCGGTCGAGGCCACGAACACGCACTCCGCGCCCACCTCGCGGATGGCCGAGACCATCTCATCCAGCTCGTAGACGGGCAGGCCCTCCAGGCGGACGTAGTCGCCGGCCGGGCAGACGAACCCGGCAGCCGTGTAGCCGTTGACGCCGGTCATGGATCGGGCGATCCGCCGGGCCTCCTCGTTCGTCCCGACGATCAGCGTGCGGAAGGACAGGAGCCCCTCGCGGCGACGCCGGCCCATGTACCAGTGCCAGCCGCGGCGGGTGGCCAGGACGAGGACGACGCCGAGGATCCAGGTGAGGGCCAACCAGGGACGCGAGTAGTTGGCCCGCGACCAGTAACCGATGATCACGAAGGCCGCGACCGACACCGATACGGCGGCGGGAATGCGGCGGAACTCCTCGGCTGGGGACAGCCGCGGCAGGCTGTAGAGCCGGAACGAGGCGAAGATCGGGAGGGAGACGAACGGCGTCAGCGCGATCAGGACGCCCGAGGCTACGCTCAGGCGGTGCTCCCCGAACACGACGATCCGGGCAACCACCAGTGCCGTGAGCAGGGAGATCGTGTCGGTGACGCCGACGCCGACGGCCAGCCGCTGATAGAGGCGAACGGCCTCCCCAGGGACGATGATCGGTCGTTCGGCTTCCGC
Organism: uncultured Actinomycetota bacterium; assembly: GCA_963770955.1. GTDB lineage: Bacteria > Actinomycetota > UBA4738 > UBA4738 > UBA4738 > DASPTB01. The sequence goes on along the minus strand of CAVYRK010000002.1, from coordinate 171,798 downwards.
GACCCGGACGTCTGGTTCCCTCGCCAACAACAGCTACTCCTCACACGCCCTGTCCGCGGGTTCGCTTCGATGGCCTCGTCCGTTCGGACGGTGCCGGAGAAGCGAAGACTACCGCGAAAGCACCCGTTTGCAATCGGAAACCCGTTCCCCGGTCCCCCCCATCTTCTGGGGGCCCCCTTCCGACGTGGGGGATAGCGTGACGTACCGAGGGGTGACGCTGCAATAGGCCCTTTGATCGAAATGAAGCAGGGCCTTATGGCCGATTCAGCGGCGATACCGCACGCGCATCAGCGTCAGCCCTCGGGGCGGAGCGATCTGCCATGCGGCCGACCGGTCCCGGGCCGTCAGGATCGCCGCCATCGAGTCGGCCGGCAGCCGGCCCTCCCCGACCGCCACCAGCGTTCCGACCAGGCTCCGGACCATCTGGTGCAGGAAGGCGTTTGCTTCTGCCCGGATCTCCACGGCGCTGCCGCGGGCGGCCACCGTCAGCCTGCGCAGATGCCGGACGGTCGGGGCCGGTGGGGCGGGCAGCCGGCAGAACGAGGTGAAGTCGTGCTCGCCGACCAGCGCTGCAGCGGCGAGTCGCATCGGGCGGACCGAGAGCGGGCCGGGACGCTGCCACACGTACCGCGCGGCGAACGGATCCGGCACCTCCGCGGTGTCGATGCGGTAGCGATACTCGCGCCCCGTTGCGCTGAACCGGGCGTTGAAGCCGGCCGGCGCCCAGCGAACCCGGTGCACTGCGACCTCCGGGCCGAGCATCCCGTTCAGCGACCGCCGGATCCGGTCCAGATCGAGATCCCGCCGGTCGGCCTCGAAGGACGCGACCTGCCCCTCGGCGTGCACCCCGGCATCGGTCCGCCCGGCGACAGACAGCTTCGGCTCGTCGCCGAGCAGTTTCCCGAGCGCTTCGGTGAGCACTCCTTCGACCGTCCGAACGTGCCGGTCGCGCTGCCGCGCCCATCCCCGAAACTCGGTTCCCGTCGTAGGCGAGGTCAAGCCGAACGACGTGCATCGAACGTCAGCCCGGAGACCTGAAGGCGCTCGGATTCGCCGCCTACTCCTCTTCCGGCATGAGCTCGATGATCGCCATCGGCGCGCCGTCGCCGCCGCGCTGACCGAGCTTCAGGATGCGCGTGTAGCCACCACCCCGCTCCGCGTACCGGGGACCGATCTCGGAGAAGAGCTTGTGGACCACGTCGCGGTCCGTCACGGTCTTGAGCACCTGCCGCCGGGCGTGGACGTCGCCGCGCTTGGCGAACGTGATCAGGTGCTCGGCCAGCGGCCGGAGCGCCTTCGCCTTGGCCTCGGTCGTGCGGACCTTCTCGTGCGTGAAGAGCTGCGCTGCAAGCGTTCCCAGCATCAGCTTCTCGTGGGCCGGGCCGCTGCCCAGCCGGGGTCCGCGTCGGGGCTTTGGCACGTCAGTCCTCCCGGAGCGTCAGCCCGAGCTCGTCGAGCTTGCCCTTGACCTCGTCGATCGACTTCTGTCCGAAGTTGCGGATGTCCATGAGCTCCTGCTCGCTGCGCTGCACCAGCTCGCCGACGGTGTTCACGCCCTCGCGCTTCAGGCAGTTGTACGAGCGCACCGACAGGTTCAGGTCCTCGATCGTCAGCGCCAGGTCGCCGGACGGCGGCTCGGCCTCGGCCGGGCCGGGGACGATGTGGTCGCTCTCGGCCAGGTCGGAGAACAGCTCGACCAGCGCGCCGAGGGTGCGCCCGGCGGAGGCAACCGCCTCCTTCGGGGCCAGGGCGCCGTTGGTCTCGATGTCCAGGATCAGACGGTCGCGGTCGGTCATCTGCTCGACGCGCGTGTTCTCGACGGAGTACGTCACGCGACGGACCGGCGAGAAGATCGAGTCGACCGGGATGACGCCGATCGGGTCGCGCGCCTTCTTGTTCCGCTCGGCCGAGACGTAGCCGACGCCGCGCTCGACGACCAGCTCGAGCTCGAGGTTCGCGCCCTTGCCGAGCGTCGCGATGTGCAGGTCGGGGTTCAGGATCTCGACGCCCGCCGGCGGCTGGACGTCCCCAGCCGTGACCTCGGCCGGGCCCTTCGCCCGCAGGTACGCGGAGACGGGCTCGTCCACCTCGGAGCGGATGACGAGGCGCTTCAGGTTCAGGATGACGTCGGTGACGTCCTCGGTCACCTTCGGAATCGTGGCGAACTCGTGCAGGACGCCCTCGATCTTCACCGACGAGATGGCCGCGCCCGGGATGGACGACAGCAGCGTGCGGCGAAGCGAGTTCCCCAGGGTGTACCCGAATCCCGGCTCGAGCGGCTCGACGACGAACCGCGAGCGCGTGGGCGAGACCTGCTCTTCCTCGATCTGAGGCCTTGCGACGATGAGCATGCTTCCCTCCTTCGGCGGGGGATCATCCAGTTCTACCCCGACCTGTCGTGTTCCCCGCTCCGGTGCTCACCCGGTGGCGGGCCGTGCGCCGGCTAGACGCGGCGGCGCTTGCGCGGCCGGCAGCCGTTGTGCGGCACCGGCGTGACGTCCTGGATGCCCAGGATCTCCAGCCCCGTGGCCGCGAGCGACCGGATGGCCGTCTCGCGCCCCGAGCCCGGACCCTTCACGAACACGTCGACCTTCGTCAGGCCGTGCTCCTGCGCCCGGCGGGCGGCAGCCTCGGCCGCGAGCTGCGCGGCGAACGGCGTCGACTTGCGCGACCCCTTGAACCCGACGTTGCCGGCGCTGGCCCACGAGAGCGTGTTCCCCTCGAGGTCGGTGATGGTCACGATGGTGTTGTTGAACGTCGACTTGATGTGCGCCTGGCCGTGGGGGACGTTCTTCTTCTCCCGGCGGCGCGTCTTCTTCTGCTTGGGCTTGGCCACGTCTGGTCGCTCCCTCTACTTGCCCTTCTTGCGCCGCACGCCGACGGTCTTCTTCGGGCCCTTGCGGGTCCGGGCGTTCGTGTGTGTCCGCTGTCCGCGCACCGGGAGGCTCCGGCGGTGCCGGATCCCCTGGTACGCGCCGATCTCGATCTTCCGCTTGATGTCCTGCGCCACGTCGCGCCGGAGGTCACCTTCGACCTTGTAGTTCTGGTCGATCCACTCGCGGATGCGGACGACCTCCTCTTCCGTGAGGTCGCGCACCTTGCGCCCGCCGTCCAGCCCGGTGCCCGCGACCGTCGCGTTGGCGCGGGTCGTGCCGATGCCGTAGATGTAGCTGAGCGCGACGTCCACGCGCTTGTCGCGGGGGAGGTCGACGCCGGCGATTCGTGCCATGGCCTCTCCTTATCCCTGCCGCTGCTTGTGGCGCGGGTTCGTGCAGATCACCATCACCACGCCGTGACGGCGGATCAGCTTGCACTTGTCGCACATCTTCTTCACCGAAGGCCGAACCTTCATCCTCGCCTCAACTCCGTTCGCCTGCTCCTACCGGTACCGGTAGATGATCCGGCCCCGGGTCAGATCGTAGGGCGACAGCTCCACCAGCACCCGGTCCCCGGGAAGGATACGGATGTAGTGCATCCGCATCTTCCCCGAGATGTGGGTCAGGACCCTGTGCCCGTTGTCCAATTCCACCCTGAACATGGCATTCGGCAACGGTTCGACGACCGTGCCCTCTACCTCAATGGCGTCTTTCTTTGCCACGCTCCGGTGGATGCTCCAATCTGAACAGCAGGAAAGACCCAGGCCATTCCCGGGAAATCGGGCTCAAGTATAGGGGGCGGCCACAGCCCCGTCCACCTGCGTCGTGCCCGAAATGCCCCATTGGGCCCTACGGAAAGGGGCGGGATGATCGCCTTGACAGTATCCCTCCAGTGGAATCGACATGCCGTCCCAAGTCCGCCCAAGTTCGAGATTCGTCCTGTTTCGGTCGCGACTGATCCCTCGCTGGTTGTCTCTCTGGGGGCTCGCCGGAGCTCCCTGGTCTTCCTCTACGGCCTGATCGGCATCTTCGGTTGGGGAAACGGTCTGGACTCTCCATACATGCTCCTCGCGATGCCGATCGCTGTGCAGGAGATGGTGTTCGCCTTGTGGCTGGTCGTCAGGGGCTTCAACGTGCCCGCGCCGCGATCGGTCCGGGTGGCCGAGCGTCAATCTGTCGCGGCATAGCCGAGCTCGCCACGCGCGGGGCGTTTCGAGACGACTCAGGCGGAGCGGGCGGTGAGCACCTCGGGGCCGTCGTCGGTGACGGCGATCGTGTGCTCGAAGTGGGCGGACGGGTTCCGTCGAGCGTCACCACGGTCCAGCCGTCGTCCAGGACCCGGGTCCGCCAGTCGCCCACGTTCACCATCGGCTCGATGGCCACGACCAGCCCGGCTTGATCTCCTTGCCGTGGCCGGGCTCGCCGTAGTTGGGCACCTGGGGCTCCTCGTGGAGCGCCCGCCCGACCCCGTGTCCGACGTACTCCCGGACGACCGAGAAGCCGGCGCCTTCGACCACCTGCTGCACGGCGTGGCCGACGTCGTAGAGGCGGTTCCCCTCCTTCAGGCACGAGATGCCGGCCTCCAGCGATTCCTCCGTGACACGGATGAGCTTCTCGGCCACGTCGGACGGCGACGACCCCACGAAGATGCTCACGGCGGAGTCGCCGTGGTAGCCCTGCCAGATCGCGCCGACGTCGAGCTTGAGGATGTCGCCCTCGCGGATCCGGCGCTTCGCGGGGATCCCGTGGACGACCTCCTCGTTCAGTGACGTGCAGATCGACGCCGGGAACCCGCGGTACCCCTTGAACGACGGGGTGGCGCCCTCGTCGCGGATCGACCGCTCGGCGATCTCGTCGAGTTGGGCGGTGGTCATCCCGGGCTCGACGCTCTCCAGCAGGCGCTCGATCGTGTCGGCCGTGATGCGGCCGGCCCGGCGCATCAGCTCGATCTCGGCCGGCGACTTGTACTCGATCATCGGGCGCTCGCGGCGGCCCGGGACATCAGGCCGGCCTGGCCTTGGCGAGCGCCGACATCGCGCGCTCGGTGACCTCGTCCGGCAACGCGTCGGCGTCGATCTCGCGCAACAGCCCACGCTCGGCGTAGAACGCGAGCAGCGGCTGCGTCTGTGCGTGGTACACCTCGAGGCGGTGGCGCACCGTCTCCTCCTGGTCGTCCTCCCGCTGGGTCAGGCGACCCCCGCACCGGTCGCAGATGTCGTCCTCGCGCGGAGGGCGACAGCTCGACGTTGTACGGCCGCTGGCAGATCGCGCAGGTCCGCCGGCCGGCGATCCGCTTCACGGCCAGCTCGTCGTCCACCGCCAGGAACAGCGCGGCGGTGATCGGGAACCCTTTCTCGATGGTGCTGTCCTCGAGCTTCTCCCCCTGGACCATCGTCCGCGGAAAGCCGTCCAGCACGAATCCCTTTGGCGTCTGCTCCAGCGCGGCCATCACCATCTCGCACCACGACGTCGTCGGGCACCAGCTCGCCGGCGTCCATGTACTTCTTCGCCTTGGCGCCCAGCTCGGAGTGCTCCTCGACGTTGCGCCGGAAGATGTCGCCGGTCGAGATCAGGGGGATGGAGTACCGGGTTGCGAGCCGGTACGCCTGCGTCCCCTTCCCCGCCCCCGGGGGCCCCAGAAGAACGATCCTCACTGGCCGAGGAACCCCTCGTAGTGGCGCATCAACAGCTGCGACTCAACCTGTTTCATGGTCTCGAGCGCGACGCCGACGGTGATGAGGATGCTCGTTCCACCGAACGGGAACGCCTGGATGCCCCAGATGGACAGGAAGATCGACGGCAGCAGCGCGATCGAGGCCAGGAACAGCGACCCGGGCAGCGTGATGCGGTTCAGGACGCCCGACAGGTACTGCGCGGTCGGGTTGCCCGGACGGATGCCCGGGATGAACCCGCCGTACTTGCGGATGTCGTCCGCCGTGCGATACGGGTCGAACGCGATGGCCGTGTAGAAGTACGCGAAGAACACGACCAGCGTCCCGTAGATGACCATGTAGACGACGTTGGCCGAGTTCGTGATGTAGTTGTTCACGAAGTTCTGGAACCAGGTCGCCTGGTACACCGACACGAGCAGGGTCGGGAAGTACAGCACCGACGACGCGAAGATGATCGGGATGACGCCGGACTGGTTCACCTTCAGCGGGATGTACGTCGAGCCGCCCGATCGTCTGCTTGCGGCCCACGATGCGCTTCGCGTACTGCACCGGGATGCGGCGCTGGCCCTGTTCCATGAACACGACCGCGAAGATGATCGCGACACCGAGCATCAGGAAGAAGTAGAAGCGCGCCTGCCCCGCCTGGTGCAGGATCGCCAGCCCCTCGGAGGGCAGCCGCGAGATCACGCTGGTGAAGATCAGGATCGACATCCCGTTCCCGATCCCGCGCTGCGTGATCAGCTCACCGAGCCACATGATCATGGCGGTGCCGGCCGTGAGCGTGAGCACGATGATCGCGACGTGCTGCGCGTCGAAGATCTTCACGACCTGGAACTGGTTGTTGAACAGGAACACGAGGCCGGTCGACTGCAGCAGCGCCAGCGTGACCGTCATGTAACGCGTCCACTGCGTGATCTTCTTGATGCCGATCTCGCCCTGACGCTGCCACTGCTCGAGCCGCGGGATCACGACGGTCAGCAGCTGCATGATGATCGAGCTGGTGATGTACGGCATGATCCCCAGCGAGAACACGGCGAACCGCGTCAGCGCGCCGCCGGAGAACAGGTCGATGAACTGCAGGACGCTCTGTCCGCCGTTCGACGCCTGGTTGAACTCCTGCTCGAGCTTGTTGAAGTTGATGTCCGGGGCCGGCAGGTGCGAGCCGAAGCGGAACACCGCGATGATGAACAGCGTGAAGAGGATCTTCTTTCGAAGGTCCGGGATTTTGAAGGCGTTGACGAAGGCCCTGAGCACCAGATGCCCCTCTCGCGGGGAGAACAGTCTAGCGGGAGTCCACCAACTGCACGCTGCCTCCGGCCCCTTCGATCTTGGCCCTGGCGGAGGCCGAGACCGCATGGGCGTGGACCGTCAGCGCGCGATCCAGGTCGCCGCGGCCGAGCACCTTGACCGGAAGGCGGCCCCTGACCAGGCCCCGCTCGCGCAGGACCTCGGGGGTGACCTCCGCTCCGGCCTCGAACGACGTCCCCAGACGCTCGACGTTCACGACTGCGAACTCCTCACGTGTGGGATTGCGGAACCCCTTCAGCTTGGGGACACGTCGCTGCAGGGGCATCTGGCCACCCTCGAACCCGAGCTTCGGGTTGTGGCGCGCCCCCCAGCCCTTGGTGCCCCGGCCGGCGGTCTTGCCCTGTCCGGCCGCCCTGCCACGGCCGACACGACGGCGGGGCCGCTTGGAGCCCTCGGCCGGCTTCAGGTGATGGAGCCTCATTCGTCCACCTCCTCGACGGAGACGAGGTGGGAGACCTTCCGGACCATGCCCCGGATCTCCGGCCGGTCGTCCTTGACCACGGAGTCCCGGATGCGGTGCAGCCCGAGCGCGCGAACGGTGGCCTTCTGGTCCTTCGGCCGGTCGATGACGCTGCGCGTCTGGGTGATGCGGAGCTTAGTCGCCACCGCCGCCGTCCTCCTCCAGGCCGAGCTCGGCCCGGCGCGACGCCGTGGTCGCGTCCGCGGCCGCCATGGCCTCGAGCATCGGCCGCGGCGCGATCTCGTTCACGTCCCGGCCGCGTGCCGCGGCGATCTCGTTCGGGCGCCGCAGCGAGGAGAGCCCCTGCATGACCGCGTGCACGATGTTGATCGGGTTGGACGACCCCATCGACTTCGACAGGATGTCCTTGATCCCGGCGGCCTCGACGACCGCGCGCACCGGGCCGCCGGCGATGACGCCGGTCCCGGGAGACGCCGGCTTCAGCAGGACGCGTCCGGCGCCGTCCTCGCCGATGACCTCGTGCGGGATCGTCGAGCCCATCATCGGGATCTCGACCATGTTCCTCTTGGCCACCTCGACGCCCTTCTGGATGGCGGCGGGGACCTCCTTGGCCTTGCCGTGGCCCATGCCGACGCGGCCGGCCTTGTCCCCCACCACGACCAGCGCGGTGAAGCTGAAGCGGCGCCCGCCCTTGACCACCTTGGCGACGCGGTTGATCGAAACCACGCGCTCCTCGTAGGGGCTGCGCTCTGCTGCGCTGTCGAAGCGTCTCAAATCTCCAGGCCTCCCTCTCGGGCGCCGTCTGCCAGCGCCTTCACCCGGCCGTGGTACAGGCGGCCGCCGCGGTCGAACACGACACGCTCGACGCCTGCCGCCTTCGCCCGCTCGGCCAGGGTCTGTCCCGACCCGCTTGGCCCGGGCGCTCTTGTCACCGTCCGCGATGCCGGCGTCCGAGGCGGACGCCAGCGTGCGCGCCGCCGCGTCGTCGACGAGCTGCGCGTAGATGTGCCGGTTCGACCGGTACACCGCGAGGCGCGGCCGCTCGGCCGTGCCCGAAACCTTCTTGCGGACCCGCGCGTGCCGGCGGACCCGGCCCTCGCGCTTGGCTGCGGCCTGCATCACGCGGCTCCCTTCGCTGCCTTGCCGGCCTTCTTGCGCACGTGCTCACCTTCGTAGCGCACGCCCTTGCCCTTGTAGGGCTCGGGCTTGCGGATCTTGCGGATGTTGGCGGCGACCTGGCCGACCAGTTGCTTGTCGATCCCGCGGATCACGATGCGGTTGGGCGCGGGGACCTCGAACTCGATCCCGGGCGGCGCCGGCACGTCCACGGGGTGCGAGAAGCCGAGCGCCAGCTCGATGTCCGGGTCCTTGTAGACGGCCCGGTAGCCGACGCCGACGATCTCCAGGCGCTTCTCGTAGCCGTTCGTGACCCCCTCGACCATGTTGGCCACCAGCGTCCGCGTCAGCCCGTGCAGCGATCGGTGCAGCCGCTCGTCGCTCGGCCGCTCGACCCGGACCTCGCCGTCCTCGAGGACCACGCGCATGTCCGGGTGCAGGTCGCGCTCCAGCGAGCCGCGCGGGCCCTTGACGGCCACGTGCGAGCCGTCGATGGTCACGTCGACTCCCGCCGGGATCGTGATGGGCTTCCTGCCGATTCTGGACATGGCTCTTCGCTCTTTCGGTTACCAGACGTACGCGAGGACCTCGCCGCCGACGCCCTCTTTCCGTGCCTGCCGGTCGGTGAGGACGCCGTGGGAGGTAGAGAGGATAGCGATCCCAAGGCCGCCCAGCACCCGCGGGATGCCGTCGTGGCCCACGTACACGCGCTTGCCCGGCTTCGAGATGCGCCGGATGCCGGTGATCGTCCGCTCGCGGTTCGGGCCGTACTTCAGGCGCACGTGGATCTCGCTCTTCACGCCCTCGCCCTCGAAGTCGTAGCCCTCGACGTAGCCCTCACGGGTGAGGATGTCGGCCAGGCGCTCCTTGATGGAAGACGCCGGCACGTTGAGGTCGTCCTTGTACGCCATGTTCGCGTTGCGGATCCGGGTGAGCATGTCGGCGACGGGATCGGTCATGACCATGTGCGCGCCCCCCTCACCACGACGCCTTGGTGACGCCGGGAATCTCTCCGGCGTGCGCCAGCTCGCGGAAACAGATGCGGCACAGCATGAATCGGCGGAACACCGCCCGCTGACGCCCGCACCTCTGACAGCGCGTGTAGGCGCGCACGCCGAACTTGGCGCGCCCCCGCTGCTTGTTCAACAGTGCCTTCTTCGCCATCGCTTCGCCCTCGTCCTTACTCGCTCGCCGACACCGCGGCCATGCCCGCGAAGGGGAAGCCGAGCGCACGCAGCAGTGCCCGGCCCTCGTCGTCGTCCGCCGCCGTCGTCACGATCGTGATGTCCATCCCCCGCACCGAGGCGACCTTGTCGTAGTCGATCTCCGGGAAGATCAGCTGCTCGGTCACGCCGATCGAGTAGTTCCCGTGCCCGTCGAACGACTTCGGGTTCAGGCCGCGGAAGTCACGGATGCGCGGGAGAGCCGTCGAGAGCAGCCGGTCGAGGAACTCCCACATCCGGGCCCCCCGCAGGGTGACCCGCGCCCCGATCGACATGCCCTCGCGGAGCTTGAACGCCGCGATCGACTTCCGGGCCTTCGTCACCACGGGCCGCTGCCCCGTGATGATCGCGAGGTCCTCGACGGCCGCGTCCAGCACCTTGCTGTCGCGGACGGCCTCGCCCACACCCATGTTCACGACGATCTTCTCCAGCCGCGGGACGCGCATGGGACCGGGGAGACCCAGCTCCTGCTGGAGCTGCGGGAGGATCTCCTGCCGGTACCGCTCGCGCAGCCGCGCCGCCGGGACCGCCTCTTTCTGTGGTCGTCGCTCGTTCGCCATGTCGTTCCTAGAACTCCGTCTCGCAGCGCTTGCACACGCGCGCCTTGGTCGTTCCCTCGATACGGTGCCCGATCCGGGTGGGGCGGCCGCACGCGGGGCACACCACCTGCACGTTGGAGATGTCGATGAACTGCTCCTTGAGAGTCAGGCCTCCGGTCTGGCCGCCCCGGGACCCCTGCGCCGGCCGCACCGGCAGGTGCCGTGTCACGCGCGCCACGCCCTCGACCATGACGCTGCCCTTCGAGGGCAGGACGTGAACGACGCGGCCTCGCTTCCCGCGGTCCTTGCCCGCGATGACCTCCACCTCGTCGTTCTTGTGCACGTCGACCGAGCGTCCCATGGCCTTACAGCACCTCCGGCGCGAGCGAGATGATCTTCATGAACCGCTTCTCGCGAAGCTCCCGGGCCACCGGCCCGAAGATGCGCGTGCCTCGCGGGTTGCGCTGCTCGTTGATCAGCACGACCGCGTTCTCGTCGAACTTGATGTAGGAGCCGTCCGGGCGACGGCGTTCCTTCGCCGTCCGCACCACGACCGCCTTCACCACCTCGCCCTTCTTCACTCCCGCCGCCGGGAAGGGCGTCCTTCACCGACGCGACGATGACGTCGCCGATGCCCGCGTACCGCCGGCCCGAGCCGCCCAGCACGCGGATGCACAGGACCTCACGGGCCCCCGTGTTGTCGGCCACCTTGCACCTGGTTTCCTGCTGGATCACTTGGCCCTCTCAACGACCTCGACCAGGCGCCAGCGCTTCGTCTTGGAGAGCGGGCGCGTCTCGGTGATGCGAACCAGGTCGCCCACGTGCGCCGTGTTCTCCTCGTCGTGCGCGGTCAGCTTCGTCGAGCGCCGCACGATCTTGCCGTACAGCGGATGCCGCATCTCGTGCGCGATGCGGACCACGATGGTCTTGTCCATGGCGTCGGAGACCACGAAGCCGGTGCGAACCTTCCGCCGTCCGCGCGGCCCTGCCTCGGTCGCCGCCTCGGTCTGGCTCATGTCGCCTCCTCGTCTTCGTACAGCTCTTCCTCACGGCGCTCATGGATCGCCTCGGAGCCCGGCAGCCCGCCCGATTCCATCTCGGTCTCGGACTCGGCCATCGGGGTGCCCTTCAGCTCACCGCTCGCGATCGCCGCGCGGCGCTCCTCCAGCGACTTGCGGTCGGCCGCCGCGATCTCGGTCTCGAGATCCTCCTCGAGGTGCCGCTCGCGCAGCACCGTCAGCACCCGCGCCGCGTCGTGGCGCGACCTGCTTGATCCGCATCGGGTTGTCGAGCTGCCCGGTGGCCATTTGGAAGCGGAGGTTGAACAGCTCCTCCTTCAGCCCCTCGAGCTGGGACAGCAGCTCGTCGTCCGGGAGCTCGCGCAGCTCGACCGCCTTCACTCGCCCACCCCCGTTCGCATGACGAAGCGGGAACGGATGGGGAGCTTGTGCGCCGCACGCCGGATGGCCTCCCGCGCAACGGGTTCGGTGACCCCCGAGAGCTCGAACATCACGCGGCCGGGACGGACAACGGCGACCCACGCCTCGGGGTTGCCCTTGCCCGAGCCCATGCGCGTCTCCGGCGGCTTCTTGGTGATCGGCTTGTCCGGGAAGATGTTGATCCACACCTTGCCGCCGCGGCGGATGTGACGCGTCATCGCCACGCGGGCCGCCTCGATCTGCCGGTTCGTGATCCACCCCGCCTCGAGCGCCAGCAGGCCGTAGTCACCGAAGTGCACCTCGGTGCCGCCCTTGGCGCGCCCGCGCCGGCGGCCTCGGTGCACCTTGCGGTGCTTGACCTTCTTGGGCAGCAACATCTAGGAACGACCTCCCCGCGGCCGGGACTGGCCGGGACGGCCACCGCCGGGGCGACCGGGACGGCGCGGCCCGCCGGGACGCTGCGGCTCCTGGGCCGGGGCCGGCGTGGCCGGAACGGCCGGGCCGCCCTCCAGCTCCTTCGAGTCGGTGATCAGCGCGCCGGTCGAGGCGCCGCCACCGCTGCGCGGACCGACGCCGGCGAGCGCGCGCGCCCTGGCCCGCTCGATCTCCTGCTCCTGCGCCCCCAGCTCGTCGCCGTGGTACACCCACACCTTCACGCCGATGGTGCCCATCGTCGTCTTCGCGACGGCGGTGCCGTAGTCGATCCGTGCCCGCAGCGTGTGCAGCGGAACGCGGCCCTCGCGGTACCACTCGCGCCGGGACATCTCCGCGCCGCCCAGCCGCCCGCCGCACTGCACGCGCACGCCGAGGGCGCCGGCCTTCATGGCGCTCTGCACGGCGCGGCGCATCGCGCGCCGGAACGACACGCGGCCGACGAGCTGCTCGGACACGCCCTGCGCCAGGAGCGCGGCGTCGGTCTCGGGCCGCGACTCGCTGGCCGCCTGGTTCATGTCCTCGACCTTCACGTCCACGCGGCGGCCGGTGATCTTCTCGACGTCCTTGCGGATGCGGTCGACCTCGGCGCCCTTGCGGCCGATCACGATGCCCGGGCGGGCCGTGCGGATGAACACCTGCACCTGGTCGCCCTTGCGCTCGATGTCGATGCCGGAGATGCCGGCGCGCGTGAGGCGGCCGTTGATGTACTTGCGGATGAGGATGTCCTGATGCAGGTCCTCGGCGAAGTCGCGTCCCGCGTACCACTTCGACTTCCAGGGGTAGATGATCCCCAGCCGGAACCCGTACGGGTTAACCTTGTGTCCCACCGCTCACCTCTCCAACCTTCTCCAGGCTCTCCACCACCACGGTCACGTGCGACGTCCGTTTGCGGATCTGGGTCGCGCGGCCGTAGGCGCGCGGGCGCCACCGCTTCAGCGTCGGGCCCTCGTCGACCCAGGCCCGGGCGACGAACAGGTTCTCGGCGATGGCGGCGCGCTGCTCCGCGTTCGCGACGGCGGAGTTCAGCAGCTTCTCCAGCAGCTTGTTCGGCCCGAGCGCCGACAGCCGGAGGACGCGGCGCGCATCGTCTACGTGCCGGCCCCGGATGAGGTCCACCGACCGCCGCATCTTCCGCGGCGAGACCCGGATGTATTTCGCGCTCGCTCGTGCTTCCATCCCGCTCCTACTTCAACGAGGTGCTTCGCTCGGTGTGGTGGCCGTGCGTCCGGAAGGTCCGCGTGATCGCGAACTCGCCCAGCTTGTGCCCGACCATCGACTCGGAGACGAACACGGGGACGTGCTTGCGCCCGTCGTGCACCGCGATGGTGTGCCCGACCATCTCGGGAACCACCGTCGAGCGGCGCGACCACGTCTTGATGACCCGCTTGTCTCCACGTCGGTTCATGTCCTGCACCTTGGCCATCAGGTGCTCGTCCACGAACGGGCCCTTCTTCACCGACCTCGGCATGGGCTAGCCCCTCCTCTTCCCGCGGCGGCGAACGATCAGACGGTCCGACTCCTTCGGGCGGCGCGTGCGACCCTCGGCCTTGCCCGCCGGGTTCGTCGGGTGGCGGCCGCCGCTCGACTTGCCCTCGCCGCCGCCCATCGGGTGGTCGACCGGGTTCATGGCCACGCCGCGGACGCTGGGCCGCTTGCCGCGCCAGCGGTTGCGGCCGGCCTTGCCCCAGGAGATCAGCTCGTGCTCGGCGTTGCCGACCTCGCCGACGGTTGCGCGGCAGGCGGCGTCCACCAGGCGGATCTCGCCCGAAGGCATGCGGAGCGTGGCCTTGCCGCCCTCCTTCGCCAGCAGCTGCACGCCGGTGCCGGCCGAGCGGGCCATCTTCGCGCCGGCCCCTGCCTTCAGCTCGACCGCGTGGATCACGGTGCCGACGGGGATGTTCGCCAGCGGCAGCGCGTTCCCCGGACGGATATCCGCTCCCGTGCCCGACTCGAGTCGGTCGCCGATCCCCAGCCCCTTCGGCGCAAGGATGTAGCGCTTCTCCCCGTCGGCGTAGTGCAGCAGCGCGATCCGGGCCGTGCGGTTGGGGTCGTACTCGATGTGCGCGACCTTCGCCGGCACGCCGTCCTTGTTCCTGCGGAAGTCGATCACGCGGTACTGGCGCTTGTGGCCCCCGCCCTGGTGGCGGGTGGTGATGCGACCGTAGGCGTTGCGCCCGGCACGCTTGCGCATCGGACGCGTGAGCGATTTCTCGGGGCCGGAGCGGGTGATCTCCTTGAAGTCGGAGACGCTCGACCCGCGGCGTCCGGCCGTCGTCGGCTTGTACTTGCGCACCGCCATGCTCAGGGACCCTTCGCTTCGAAGATCTCGATGGTGTCGCCGGCCGCCAGGGTGACGACGGCCCGCTTCTGGTCCGGCCGCTTCCCGTACATGCCGAGCCGCGACCGCTTGCGCTTGCCCTTGCGGTTGATCGTGTTGACGGACAGGACGCGGACGTTCCAGATCTGCTGGACCGCTTCCTTGATCTCGGTCTTGTTCGCGCCCTTCGCCACCAGGAACGTGTAGGCACCGGCCTCGAGCCCGGCGTACGACTTCTCGGAGACGATCGGGCGAATGACGACGTCACGGGGGCTCTTCACTCGTCGTCCTCCTCCCCGTCGGGCGCGTCCTCCGCCTCGGCCGCCTCATCCGCCGGCGCCTCCTCTGCGCCGGGCGCCTCCTCCGCCTCCGCCTTTGCCTCGGCGGCCGCCGGCTTCTTCGCGGCGGGCTTCGAGGACGCCTCCGGCTCGCTCGTCTCACCGGTCAGGCGGTCGAGCGCCGACATCGTGAACAGGATGGAATCGGCGTACAGCAGCTCGTACGTGCCGAGGTTGTTCGGGTAGTCGATCTGCACGTTGCCGAGGTTGCGGAACGACAGCTCGGTCTCACGGTGCGGCTCGGGCAGGACCATCAGCACGTGCCCCTCCAGCTCGAGCGCAGCCAGCAGGGCGATCGCATCCTTGGTCCGCGGCGCGTCGAAGGTCAGGTCCTCAACCACCGCGACCTTCCCGCTCTGCGCCGCGTCGGTGAGCGCGGATCGCAGGGACGCGGCGCGCATCTTCTTGTTGACGCGCACGGAGTGGTCGCGCGGGATGGGACCGTGGACGACGCCACCGCCGGCCCACTGCGGCGCCCGGATGGAGCCCTGGCGCGCGCGGCCGGTTCCCTTCTGGCGCCACGGCTTCTTCCCGCCACCGGAGACATCGCCGCGGGTCTTCACCGAGTGCGTCCCGGCCCTGCGGGCGGCGGCGCTCGCGGTCACGACCTGGTGCATCAGCGGGACGTTGACGGCCGCGCCGAACCAGGCGTCCGGCAGTTCCCGCTTGCGGACGACCTTCCCGGCCACGGTGCGTACGTCGATGCTCGCCATCAACCCTTCTTCTTCTTCGCCTCGCCGGACTTCACGCTGCTGCGAACCATGACCAGCCCGCCGCGCGGACCGGGAACGGCGCCCCGCAGCAGCAGCAGCCCGCGCTCGGGGTCCGACTCCACGACCTCCAGGTTGAGGATGGTCGTGCGGTCGTTGCCCATCTGCCCGGCCATCCGCACGCCCTTGAACACGCGCGACGGGGTGGCGCAGGCGCCGATCGACCCGGGCGAGCGGTGCTTGCGCTCGGTGCCGTGGGACGCGCCCAGGCCGCTGAACCCGTGGCGCTTCATCGTGCCGGCGAACCCGTGGCCCTTCGACACGCCCACGACGTCGGCGTGATCGCCCGGCGAGAAGATGTCGGCCTTGATCTCCTGGCCCGGCTCGAAGGCCGCCTGCCCGTCGGTCCGCATCTCGACCAGGTAGCGGTGGGGCTTCGTCCCGGCGGCGGCCGCGTGCCCTTCCTGGGGCTTGTTGGCCTTCCCGCGGGGCATCTCGGCATACGCCAGCTGGATCGCCTCGTAGCCGTCGCGCTGCTGGGTCTTCACCTGCGTGACGATGCACGGACCGGCCTGGATGACCGTGACCGGCACGGCGCGAGAATCCTCCGTGAAGATCTGCGTCATCCCGAGCTTGGTCCCGAGGATGCCCTTGGCCTCCGCCATCGTCGTCCCGTCCCTAGAGCTTGATCTCGATGTCGACGCCGGCCGAGAGGTTCAGGCGCTGGAGCTCCTGCACCGTCTTGGACGTGGCGTCGACGATGTCGATCAACCGCTTGTGCGTGAGCATCTCGAAGTGCTCGCGGCTGTCCTTGTCCTTGTGGGGGCCGCGGATCACCGTGTACACCGAGCGCTCGGTGGGCAGCGGCACCGGCCCCACCACGCGCGCGCCGGTGCGGGCCACGTGGTCGGCGATCTTGCCGGCCTCCAGGTCGAGGACCTGGTGGTCGTACGCGCGCAGCTTGATGCGGATGCGCGGGCCGGGCATCAGCCGTTCCTCTTCGAGTCGCTCATGCTGTCGATGCTCGCTTCCTACTTGTGGATCTTGACGACGCGGCCGGCGCCGACGGTCCGGCTCCCTTCGCGGATGGCGAACCGCAGGCCCTCTTCCATGGCGATCGGGGCGCCGAGGTCGACCTTCATCGTCGTGTTGTCGCCGGGCATGACCATCTCCATGCCCTCGGGCAGCTCGATCGCGCCGGTGACGTCGGTCGTCCGGAAGTAGAACTGCGGGCGGTAGCCCTTGAAGAACGGCGTGTGGCGGCCACCCTCTTCCTTGGACAGGACGTAGACCTGCGCGTCGAACTCGGTGTGCGGCGTGATCGATCCGGGCTTGGCCAGCACCTGGCCGCGCTCGATGTCCTCCTTGTCGACGCCGCGGAGCAGGACGCCGACGTTGTCGCCCGCCCGGACCTCGTCCAGCAGCTTGCGGAACATCTCCAGGTCGGTCGCGACGGTCTTCCTCGTGTCCTTGATGCCGACGATCTCCACCTCGGACATCTTCTGCAGCGTCCCGCGCTCGACCCTTCCGGTTGCCACGGTGCCGCGGCCCGTGATCGAGAAGATGTCCTCGATGGACATCAGGAACGGCTTGTCGACGTCGCGCGTGGGCTCGGGGATGTACTGATCCACGGCGCTCATCAGGTCGAGGATCCCCTGCTTGGAGGCGTCGTCGCCCTCCAGCGCCTTCAGCGCGGAGACGCGCATGACCGGGACCTCGTCGCCGGGGAACTCGTAGGCCGACAGCAGCTCGCGGACCTCCAGCTCGACCAGGTCGAGGAGCTCCTCGTCGTCCACCATGTCCACCTTGTTCAGCGCCACGACGATGTAGGGGACGCCCACCTGACGGGCGAGCAGCACGTGCTCGCGCGTCTGCGGCATCGGGCCGTCCGCCGCGGAGACCACCAGGATGGCGCCGTCCATCTGGGCGGCGCCGGTGATCATGTTCTTGATGTAGTCGGCATGGCCCGGGCAGTCGACGTGGGCGTAGTGGCGGTTGTCGGTCTCGTACTCGACGTGCGCGATGGAGATGGTGATGCCGCGCTCCTTCTCCTCCGGCGCCTTGTCGATCTGGTCGAACGGCGTGAAGTCCGCCATGCCCTTCTCGGACAGCACCTTGGTGATCGCCGCGGTCAGCGTGGTCTTGCCGTGGTCGATGTGACCGATCGTGCCGATGTTGACGTGCGGCTTGTTCCGCTCGAACTTCTTCTTACCCATCTGCCCGCTCCTTCTCCCTCTTCTACTCGCCTCGTACGCGCGCGACGATCTCCTTCGAGATCTGCGCGGGAACCTCCTGATACGACTCGAGCTGCATCGGCGAATGGTTCGCCCGGCCCTGGGTCTTCGACCGCAGGTCGGTCGCGTACCCGAACAGCTCGGCCAGCGGCACGTGCACGCGGATGGCCCGCGTCCCCGCCCGCTCCTCGATGTGCTCGATCTTGCCGCGCCGGCTGGTGATGTCGCCCATGACCTCGCCGAGGAACTCCTCGGGCGTCAGGATCTCGAAGGACATGACCGGCTCGAGCAGGATCGGGTCGGCCTTCCGCGCGGCATCGCGCAGGGCCATCTGCCCGGCCAGCTTGAACGCGATCTCCGACGAGTCGACCTCGTGGTACGAGCCGTCCACCAGCGTCGCGCGAACGTCCACCATCGGGTAGCCCGCCAGCACGCCGGACTCGAGCGCCTCCTCGATGCCGTCGTCCACCGCCGGGATGTACTCCCGCGGGATCACGCCGCCGACGATCTTGCTGACGAACTCGTAGCCGCCGCCGGGGATCGGCTCGAGGTCGATCACGACGTGGCCGTACTGGCCGCGGCCGCCGGTCTGGCGCACGTAGCGCACCTCGACCTCGGACACCGGCTTGCGGATCGTCTCGCGGTACGCGACCTGCGGCTTGCCCTCGTTCGCCCCGACGTTGAACTCGCGCTTCAGCCGGTCGACGATGATCTGCAGGTGCAGCTCGCCCATCCCGGAGATGAGCGTCTGGCCCGTCTCCTCGTTGAACTTCACGACGAACGTGGGGTCCTCGTCGGCGAGCTTCATCAGCGCGTTCGACAGCTTGTCCTGGTCGGCCTTGGTCTTCGGCTCGATGGCCACCGAGATGACCGGCACGGGGAACGTCATCGACTCGAGCACCACCGGGTGCGCCGGGTCGCAGAGCGTGTCGCCCGTCGTGGTGTGCTTCAGCCCGACCAGGGCGACGATGTCGCCGGCGAACGCGGCCTCCATGTCCTCGCGGTGGTTGGCGTGCATCTGCAGGATGCGCCCGACCCGCTCCTTGCGGTCCTGCGTCGAGTTCTCGATGTGCGAGCCCGAGCGAAGGATCCCGGAGTACACGCGCGCGTACGTCAGCCGGCCCACGTACGGGTCGGACATGATCTTGAACGCCAGGCGCGGCGAACGGCTCCTCGTCGCCCGGGTGCGTCAGGACCTCCTCGCCCGTCTTGGGCTCGGTCCCGCGGATCGGCGGGCACGTCCAGCGGCGAGGGCAGGTACTGTCACGATGGCGTCGAGCAGCGGCTGCACGCCCTTGTTCTTGAAGGCCGAGCCGCACAGCACCGGCGCGAGCACCTTGTCGCCCTGCGTGTCGAGCGTGGCCCGGCGGAGGGCCCGTCGCAGCTCGTCGACCGTGGGCTCCTCCTCGTGGACGAACTTCTCCATGAGGTCCTCGTCGTGGTCCGCCAGCTGCTCGAACAGCTTGTGGTGCCACTCCTCGGCCTGCGCCCGGTACTCCTCGGGGATGTCCCGGTCCTCCCACTCCTCGCCCAGCCCGTCGCTCGGCCAGTAGTGGCCGCTTCATCTCGACCAGGTCGATGACGCCGTGGAAGTCTGCCCTCGACGCCCCACGGGAGCTGCACGACCAGCGGAACGGCGTGCAGGCGGTCCTCGATCATCCGGACGGTCCGCTCGAAGTCGGCGCCCGTCCGGTCCATCTTGTTGACGAAGCAGATGCGGGGAACGTGGTAGCGGTCGGCCTGGCGCCAGACGGTCTCGGTCTGCGGCTCGACGCCGGCCACCGCGTCGAAGACCGCGACGGCGCCGTCGAGCACGCGCAGCGACCGCTCGACCTCGACGGTGAAGTCGACGTGGCCGGGCGTGTCGATGATGTTGATCCAGTGGTCCTTCCACATGCACGTGGTCGCGGCCGCGGTGATCGTGATGCCGCGCTCCCGCTCCTGGACCATCCAGTCCATCTGGGCGGTGCCCTCGTGGACCTCGCCGACCTTGTAGGACTTGCCCGTGTAGTAGAGGATGCGCTCGGTCGTCGTCGTCTTGCCCGGCGTCGATGTGCGCCATGATCCCGATGTTGCGCGTGCGGAGCGAGCGGGTACTCCCGGATGAGGAGCCCCTTGCCCGCGCCGCTCGGCGCGCGTCCCGTTTCCTTCGCCGCCTGTGCCATGTCCTTCTACGTTCCTCGCTGCGGTCGCCATCTACCGACCGCCCTCGTGCAACGCCGGGCCCGTAGGCCCGGCCACGTCGTGCGCATCGATCGATCACCATCGGTAATGGGCGAAGGCCTTGTTGGCCTCGGCCATCTTGTGCATGGTCCTCGCGGCGCTTGACCGAGGAGCCCTGCCCGTTCGACGCGTCCATCAGCTCGCCGACCAGCCGCTCGGCCATCGAGTGCTCGCGGCGCTGCCGCGCGTAGTTCACCAACCACCGCAGCGCCAGCGTCGTTCCCCGGTGCGGCTTCGACCTCGACCGGCACCTGGTACGTCGCGCCGCCGACCCGTCGCGACCGGACCTCGAGCAGCGGCCGCGCGTTCTCCACGGCCCGCTTCAGCGTGATCGACCGGGTCGTTCGCCGTCCGCTCGCTGATGATCTCCAGCGCCTTGTACACGGTGCGCTCGGCGACGCTCTTCTTGCCCGTACAGCAGGATCTTGTTGATCAACTGCGTGACCAGCTGGTTCTGATAGATCGGGTCGGGGTCGATCATCGCGCTTTGCCGGCAGCACCCTTCCGAGGCATCGCGATCCCCCCTTACGACTGGTTGGCCTTGGCGCCGTAGCGGGACCTGGCCTTCTTGCGGTCGCGGACGCCGGCGGTGTCGAGCGTGCCGCGGACGACCTTGTAGCGGACGCCCGGGAGGTCCTTCACGCGTGCCGCCGCGCACGAGCACGATCGAGTGCTCCTGCAGGTTGTGCCCGATGCCGGGGATGTAGGCGGTGACCTCGACGCCCGTCGTCAGCCGGACGCGGGCGACCTTGCGGAGCGCGGAGTTCGGCTTCTTCGGCGTGGTCGTGTAGACGCGCGTGCAGACGCCGCGCCGCTGCGGAGACCCACGAAGAGCGGGGCTCTTCGTCTTCTTCCGCGGGCGCTCGCGCCCGTTCCTGACCAGCTGCTGTACGGTCGGCATAGTCTTTCCGTCTGCACGCTCGTTGGTTCTCCGCCCAAATCCCACACGGATAGGCCCGCGCACTTGGAGGCCGGAGGCGCCCTGAAGCGAGCTTCCGGGGTCCTCGTGCAAAGGGCTTCGGAGACGGTCCGCACCGCCCGGACCGCGAGGAAGAATGCTACAGAGTCGCTAGTGGGGTGTCAACGCGGCGACCTGCGGAAACGCGGCTACGGGCGGCTCCGGAGATACGCGGCGACGGCCTCCTGCCAGGGCCGCGCCGGGGCCAGGCCGAGACGTCCGGTTCGCGTGTCCGCCAGGATCGAGGAAGGCGGCCGGCGGACCTCGTCGGGACGGGTCGAACGCCGTTCGAGCGGCGCTTCGACGCCCGACAGCGCCAGCACCGCCTCGGCGAGCTCGAACCACGAGCACGAGCCCCTGTTCGCCAGGTGGTAGACGCCGGGCGGCGCCTCCACCTCGAGCAGTCGCAGGAGCCGGCGCCGCCGCCTCCTCGGCCGAGGTCGGGGACAGGCGCTGATCGTCCACGACCGACAGCGGCTCGCCCGCCGCGGCCCGCGAGAGGATCGTCTCGACGAAATTGCCGCCTTTGCCCGACGACCCGGCGTGGCCGAACAGGCCGGAGATGCGCACGACCAGCGAGTCGGGGCAGGCGAGCCGCACGCCGCCGCTCTCCGGCCGCCTTCGAGACGCCGTACAGCGTTCACCGGGGAGACCGGGTCGTCCTCCGCGTAGCCGATTCCGCTTGCTTCGCCGTCGAAGACGTAGTCGGTGCTGACGAACACGCACCGGGCGCCCGCGTCGGCCGCGGCCCGGGCGACGTCGCGATCGCGCCGATCGCGTTGACGGCAGGGCCGTCGCGGGGTCCGCCTCGCAGCGCTCGACCTTGTGGAACGCCGCGGCGTTCACCACCACGTCGGGGCCGGCGGCCCGGACCGCGCGCCGCGACCGCGCCGGCGTCGGTGACGTCGGCCTCCGCTGGGTGGGCCGGATCAGCTCGTGCGATCCCTCGGCGGCGCCGAGCGAGTCTCGGTGCCGAGCTGGCCCCACCCGCCGAACACCAGGAGGCGCACGGCCGCATCAGCCGGAGCGGCGCGTGTGGTCGGCCGATCCGGGCGACGCCTTCCTCGGCCGCCCGCTCGGGCGTGGACAGCACGTAGCCGTGCCGGCGCACGATCTCGACGGCCTCCTCGAGGAGCTTCATCCACTCGATGTTGTAGTAGCGCGGGTGGGAGAAGTCGGTCAGGCCGCGCGACCGGATCTCGCGCGACCATGTGGGCGACGGACTCCTCCACGCGTGACCCGCGGGGCGAGAAGCCGAGCACCCGCTCGGACCTTCTGCGCCGGAGATGCGGTAGCTGCGGACCAGGCGGTACTCGTAGTCGACGTCGACGTCCGGCCTCGACGCCCACGTCCTCCAGCGCGCGCTGGGTCCGCAGTGCGAGCTCGGCGATGCGGAAGTTGCCGGCCGACAGGTTGAACACCTGCCCGCCGACCTGGGCGGCGTCGGCATCCAGGGCGATCACGTAGGCGCGCGCGACGTCCTCGACGTCGATCAGCGGCCGCCACATCTCGCCGCCCATAGAACACGTTGAGCCGCCCCGTGGCCAGCGCGTCCTTGACGAACGCGTTCACCACCAGGTCGTAGCGCATGCGGGGCGAGAACCCGAAGATCGTGCCCTTCCGGAACGCGACCGGCGCGAAGTCGGCGTCGGCCATCGCGAGGATCGCCTTGCTCGGCCGCCAGCTTCGACGTCGCGTAGGCGGCGCGCGGCTCGACGTCGGACTCCTCGTCCTGCAGCACGTCGCGGGTCTCCTCGCCGACGCCCCGGTCGTAGATGGACGCCGTCGAGGCGAAGATGAGCCGCGGCACGCCGGCCCGCCGGGCGACCTCGGCCAGGCGCACCGACGCCAGGTGGTTCAGCTCCTCGTTGGCCTGCGGGTCGAACTCCGCCGTGGGGTCGTTGGACAGCCCGCCGACGTTGATGACCGCGCCGCAGTCGTCCAGGTGCCGCTCGGACACCTCCCGCATGTCGTCGTCGACGAGCTCGACGCGGTCCCGGAAGGCCGCGGCGGGCGCGGTGCCGAAGAACATTCGGTCGAGGACGCGCACCGAGTAGCCCTTCTCCAGGAGGACCTCCACCAGAACGCAGCCGACGTAGCCGGCGCCGCCGACGACCAGGACCTTGCCGCTGGGCATGGGGAGAAGCCTACTCCTCGAACACCGGCGCGCTGCGGATGACCTCCGCCACCGAGGGGTTCTTCCGGTCGCGCTCGGACAGGATCGGATCGTCGGTCCCCCAGCGGATCCCGGCGTCGGGATCGTCCCACGCGACGCCGAACTCGTCGTCACCCGTGTGGTACTCGTCGACCAGGTAGTGCATCAGGACGTCGGTCTCCGCCAGGAAGCCATGGGCGACCCCCTTCGGGATGTACAGCCCGTTGGCCTCCTCGTCCTCGGAGGACAGACGCACCTCGGTCCCCACGCCCGCGGTCGGCGACCCTGCCCGCAGGTCGTACAGGCCGACCAGGATGGTGCCGCTCGGGACCCACCAGTAGTCGGCCTGCCGGCGATGGAAGTGCAGGCCGCGCAGCACGCCGGCGCGCGACCGCGACAGGTTGCTCTGCACCATCGGCCGGCCACCGGGGAGCCACTCCTGCCGGAAGACCTCGCTGAACCAGCCGCGCAGGTCGGGGAAACGCGGGAGCGGAACCAGGAAGACGCCGGCGATGGGTTGGGGAACGAGGTCCGGCGCCCTCACGACCCGGGCTCGGCCGGGCGCTCCAGGGTGCGGGGCTCGGGAGCCACGCGGAGCGACTGGCCGTTCTCTGCCACGGGGAACGCCGGGGCGCCGCGCCGCGCCCCCACCTCGGACGCCTCCGTGGTGTAGTAGCCGTAGCGCCGGTACCCGTAGCCGTAGTAGCCGGGGCCGCCGCGGTCTCGGGACGGGTCGTAGTCGTTGAAGACCGCGCCGATGAGGCGCGCGTCGACCTGGTCGAGCAGCTCGCGGGTGTGGGTGACGGCGCTGCGGGTGGTGATCGAGGCGTCGGCCACGAGCAGGATGCCGTCCACGAGTGGCGCGAGCACCAGCGCGTCCGCCACCGGGAGAATCGGCGACGTGTCGATGATCACGAAGTCGGAGACGTCGCGAAGGTCGGCCACCAGCTCGCCCATGGCCTCGGACTGGAGCAGCTCCGTCGGCCGGGCCGGCACGGGGCCGCTCACCATCACGCGCAGGTTCTCGACCTGCGGCGCCTGGAGCGCGTCCCACACGGTGGATTCTCCGGCCAGCGCGTTGGAGAGGCCGGGCTCGGTCTCGAGTCCGAAGAACTTGTGCAGCCGCGGCTTGCGGAGGTCGGCGGAGATCAGGACCACGCGCTTGCCCGAGTCGGCAAGCACGACCGCGAGGTTCGCCGCGGTGGTCGACTTCCCCTCGCCGGCGTTCGCGCTCGCCACCATGATCGTGTGCAGGCCCCGCTGCATGGCGGAGAACAGGATGCTGGTGCGGAGCGTCCGGTAGGCCTCGGACACGACGCTCTTCGGCTGATCCAGCGTGATGAGCTTCGCCTCGCTCTTTCGGCGCCAGCTCGCGACCTTCGGGATGACCGCGAGCACCGGGACGCCCGCGTGGTCCTCGAAGTCGGCGCGGCCGCGGAGCTCGTCGGAGAGCATCTCGCGGAGGAACGCGATGCCGACCCCCAGCATCAGCCCGATGGCCAGGCCGAGCGCAGCGTTCAGCGCCTTGTTCGGGCTCGACGGCTTGCCGGGCAGGTTCGCGTCGGCCGCGATGTACGGCGGGCTCAGCTTCGCCAGGCTGAGCGCGTTGAGGTCGTCGTCGGCCTGG
This sequence comes from uncultured Actinomycetota bacterium, assembly GCA_963770955.1. Classification (GTDB taxonomy): domain Bacteria; phylum Actinomycetota; class UBA4738; order UBA4738; family UBA4738; genus DASPTB01. Next base: position 147,207 of record CAVYRK010000002.1, on the reverse strand, counting down.
CCTATCTGGTTGCTGATGTTCTGCGCGATCTGGCTCAGCTGCGTTGCCGGCACACCGAGCTCGAGCAGGTGCTGGATGCGCGCCAAGAGCGAATTCAGCTGCGGCTGCAGCCGGGCAAGCCGCGCGAGGATCGGGGCGCGTCCTCTGTTCACGTAGTCCTGCGCCTGCAGAGTCCGGACGCCCACGTACGCGCGGGCGAACGCCTCGGCGAGGCGCTGCGCCGTGATCCGCTTGGGGTCCGACGCGGAGATCTCCAGGATGGTGCTGGTCTGGCCGGCGTTCGCGTTGACCGACTTCACCAGCCCGGCCGGCACCACGACCTTGTCCAATGCGTCTTGGTTGCACAGCGGAGGCTGGTAATTCTTGTCACCCGGAGCTCCCGTCGCAGCCGCCGGGTCGGTGACTCCCGGGTTCTTCAGCAGCAGGACCGCGCACTTGCTGACCAGGCTGGAGGTGGCGAGCGCCTGCTCGGTCTGCATGTTCGGGTTGGCCAGCGCGTTGCCCGTCTGGAACGCCGCGATCGGGTTCGTCACCTGGACCTTGGCCGTGGACGTGTACATCGGGGTCTGCTGGGCCGTGTACGCGAGAGCCAGGCCCAGGCACAGCAGCAGGATGACGAGAATGGACCACTTCCGGAGACGAAGGGTGGCCAGGTACTCGCGGAAGTCGATGGTGCCGCTGACGGGCATGGACTGGCTGCTCATGGCGCGTCCGGATTGTACCCCCGGGGTTTCGACCAGTCATCGGCCGACACCAGTTCGCCGCACATTTTCATTCTTTCGCTCTAAGGCCATCAGATCTGCACGGCAAACGGACCGATGGCCGAAGCGTGCGCGTTGTCCGTCCGTTAGCGTGTGCCCCATGAACAGATCCGCCCGGTCGCGCCGGGGCCGCCGGGCCGTCCTCGCCGCCGCGCTCCTCGCGGGGCTGCTGCAGGCCTGTTCCTCGCATCCACAGCCGAATCCCGTCGTGCGGCTGGGCGCGCCGCTGATCAAGGGCCCCCTCACGACCGAGGGCACGCGGATCGTCGACGCGAACGGGCAGACGGTCCGGTTCCTGGGGGTCGACCTGGGCGGGATGGGCAAGGGCGACGGCCTGCCGGGCCAGGAGGAAACCCAGAAGACGGGGTGCCCGGGCTGGCAGGAGCCGCCGGCCATCGCCTACCGGAGCATCGACGCCTGGGGGTTCAACACCGTCCGGGTCTCCCTCTCCTGGGCGAACCTGCAACCGGACCAGCCGGGGATGTCGGGGGACACCGTCACGGACCCACGCTGGAACACCCAGTACCTCGACGCCCTGGACCGGGTCGTGCAGGGGCTCACGAGCCGCGGCCTCGCGGTGATCCTGCACATGTCCCAGAGCCACTGGTCCCCCGCCTTCGGCAACCTCTCGACCAACAAGGGGGGCGTGAAGTGCGCCGGCGTCGGCATGCCCGACTGGTTGTACGCAGGGGTGCCCGACGAGATTGCGGCACGCCGGTCGTTCTTCGCCGACCAGGGCCACCAGCAGGAGCTGTACGCGGACGCCTGGAAGATGGTCGCAGAGCGGTACGCGGCGAACGACCTGGTGGTGGCGGCGGACATGATGAACGAGCCGTACACCAAGAACCAGCTCTCGCTGGGCGAGCTGCACCTCGACCGGTTGTACGAGACCCTGGGGTCGGCGATCCGGTCGGTCAACCCACACATCCTGCTCGCGTTCCAGGACAGCCAGTTCCCGAACGCCTCGGGTGAGAGCTTCGCGCTGACCTCCCCGCCGCCGTTCTCCGGCGTCGTCTACTCCTTCCACTACTACGTGGACAACTGGTCGCCCGACGGTGAGCACAAGCTCCAGACCTACATCGACCGGGCGAAGCAGTGGAACGTGCCGCTGTGGATCGGCGAGTTCGACGCGTTCAGCTACGCGAGCCCGCACCCCTCCGACGCGAACTGGCAGGGCGACCTCACGCAGATGATGCAGGTGACCAAGAAGGACGGGGTCGGCTGGACCGAGTTCGCCTACGCCGACCACTGGATGCTGCAGCCGGGGACCAACCTGCCCAAGCCGGATCTGCTGAAGACGCTCAAGCACGGCGTGTAGCCGGGCTTCGCGGCGGTCTAGGCCCTTGGTCCCGTTTTGCCCCGGATCCGTAGACAGCCAAAACCGCTCGCCGGTACCATCCGTCTTTCCGCACTCTGGGGCGGAGGCCGCTTCCCGAGCCCGAGTCGCGGCGGGCCGGTCCGGAACCCGTGGAGGAGCAGAGACGTGTCCTATCAGTGGTCGTCGAAGAAGGCGTTGGTGACCGGCGGCGCGTCGTTCATCGGCTCGCACATCGTGGACAAGCTCCTGGCGCGCGGCGCGTCGGTCCGGGTCGTCGACGACCTGTCGAGCGGCCTCGAGTCCAACCTGGCGCACCACGTCGACTCGGGTGGGGTCGAGTTCCTCCGCGGCGACCTGCGCGACCCGGGCGTGGCCGGCCGCGCCACGCGGGGCGTCGACGTCGTCTTCCACCTGGCGGCCGACCACGGCGGGCGCGGGTACGTCGACCTGCACCAGTACGACTGCTCGACGAACCTGGGGCTCGACGCGCTGCTCATGCGCTCGATCCTGGACAACGAGGTCGGGCAGGTCGTGTACGCGTCGTCCGGGTGCATCTACCCCCTGTACATCCAGACGGACCCGAGCGAGGTCTTCTACCTGACCGAGGACAAGGTCGGGCCGCCGTACGACCCGGACGGCATGTACGGCTGGCCAAGCTGGCCGGGGAGCTGACGCTCAAGGCGCTGCACCACGAGCAGGGGCTGAAGACGGCCTCGTGCCGGTACTTCACCGTGTACGGGCCGCGCGGCGTCGAGAACCACGCCGTCATCGCGATGATCGCCCGCGCCTTCCTCCGACAGGATCCCTTCGAGGTGTGGGGAACGGGCGAGCAGATCCGCAACTGGACCTACGTCACCGACATCGCCGAGGGAACCATCCGCGCCGCCGAGCGGATCGAGGACGGCACCGCGATCAACCTCGGGACGATGGAGCGCGTGCGGGTGCTGGACGCCGTGAAGATGGTGATCGAGATGGCGGGGTACTCCCCCGACGTCCTCACGCAGCCCGACAAGCCCACGGGCCCCTACAACCGGGTGGCCGACAACAGCCTGGCCCGGCAGCTGCTCGACTGGGAGCCCGAGGTCCTGTTCGCCGACGGCCTGCGACGAACGTGGGAGTGGTACGTGGCGCACAAGGACCCCGAGCAGGTCCGCGAGATCTTCGACTTCATGCTGACCGGGCGGGGGAAGGCGGCACCCGCGCGCGCCGGCGCTCCCGCGTAGCTGGCATCATCCTTGTCGTTGACGAAGGCCTCCACGACCACACCACCGCACACCTGCGGCGCCCCGTCCGGCGACGGGCCGCGCGTCGGCGGCGTTCGCATCGACGTCCTGACGTGGCCGGCGTTCTTCGAACGCCTGGATGCGTTCCTGGCCTGTGGGCGCGGCCACGTGCTGCACTACCTGGCCGCCGACCCGACGGTCGTCGCGCGCGGTGAGCCGGCGTATCGGGACCTGCTCAACCGGGGACAGCTGAACCTGGCCGACGGGATGCCGGTGGCCTGGGCGACGCGCATCCTCGGCGCTCCCACCGAGCGGATCTCGGGCATCGACAGCATGGGCCGGGTGGCCGAGTGGGGCGCCGGCCGCGATCTCTCGCACTTCTTCTACGGGGGGACGGAGGAGGTCGCGGCGGCGGTGCCCGCGGCGCTCGCCGCGCGCGTTCCCGGGCTTCGGGTCGCAGGCGCCGAGTCGCCGCCGTTCCGGTCGCTCGTCGAGTGGCGCGAGGCCGACGTCGGCGACGTCGCGGCGCGCGTGCGGGGCAGCGGGCGCGCAGGCACTGTGGGTGGGCCTCGGCGCGCCGAAGCAGGACGTGGTCGGCGACCGCCTCGCGGCGCTGGACGCGGCTCCCCTGGTCTTCTGCGTGGGGGGTGCATTCGAGGTGATCGGCGGCGCGCGGCCGGCGACGCCCGAGTTCCTGCGCCGCGCCGGGTTCGAGTGGCTCCATCGGTTGGCCAGCGAGCCGCGGCGCCTGTGGCGCCGGTACCTGGTGGGCAACCCGAAGTTCGTCGCGGGGCTCGCCCTCGACATCGCCCGCGGCGAGCGGTCGCGGGTGCGCCGATCCGCGGCCGGGTCGGGGATCGCCACCGACGAACGGTAGGCTCCCGGCGACGGAGCCGCGACGACGAAAGGGAGCCGCCATCCGCATCGCGTTCGTCCACAGCTTCTACAGCTCGCGCCAGCCGAGCGGGGAGAACGGCGTCGTCGAGTCGGAGGTTGCGGCGCTCAGCGGCCGCCGGCCACGAGGTGCGCCTGTTCGCGGCACGCACCGACGACCTCGAGGGGGACCGCCTCTACCCCGTGAGGGCCGCCGCGCGCGTCGCGACCGGCGCCGGCCGGTCGCCTCTCGCGGCGATCGAAGACTTCGGTCCCGACGTGGTGCACGTCCACAACCTGTTCCCGAACATCGGCCGGCGGTGGGTCCGCCGGCTGGAACGGCCGCTGGTCACGACGCTGCACAACTACCGGCCGCTGTGCGTCAACGGGCTCCTCTACCGGGACGGCCACGTCTGCACGCTCTGCCCCGACGGGCAGCGGTGGTCGGGGCTCCGGTACGCCTGCTACCGGGACTCGCGTGCCGCCAGCCTCCCGCTGACGGTCGCCAACCTGCGCGGGCCGGCCGCCGATCCGGTGTTGGCACGAGCGGACCGCATTGTGGTGCTGTCCGCGCTCGCGGCGGAGGTCTACGCCGCGGCGGGGATCCCGGCCGAGCGGATGACCGTGTGGCCCAACTTCCTCCGGGAGGACCTCGATCCGGGACGGGCCGGCCCCGACGGCGGGACCGACGGCTTCCTTTATGTAGGGCGTCTCTCGCCGGAGAAGGCCATCGCGCGGCTCGTCTCCGCATGGCCGGCCGGAGACGGGGCGCCGATCCTCCGTGTCGTCGGCGAGGGGCCCGACGATGACGCGGTGCGGGCGGCCGCGGCGGGCAGGCGGGTCGAGGTGCTCGGCCGGGTGACGCGGGCCGAGGTGGTCGGCCTGATGCGCCGCTCGGTGGGTCTGGTCTTCCCGAGCGCGTGGTACGAGGGGTTCCCTCTGGTGTACGCCGAGGCGATGGCGGCCGGGCTGCCGGTGCTCGCCTGGGCCCCCAACGTGGTCTCGGGGTGGGTGGCGGAGGACGGCACGGGCACGGCGGCGTCCTGGGAACGGGACCTGGACCGGGTGCTGGAAGAGGCCGCCGGGTCGTTCCCCGCGCTGCGCGAGGCGTGCCGGCGCGTGTTCGAAGAGCGCTACAGCGAGGCCGCCTACGTCGCCCGCGCGGAGGCCCTGTACGGCGAGCTCAGTCGCGGGCCGGCGTGAAGGTGATCTTTCCCGTCTTCTTCGCGACCAGCCACGACGGGTTCCGCGCGTTCAGCCGGAGGCTGAGCAGCTTGCCCTGCAGGAAGGCGGCAGGTCCCGTGCCCCCGTACCGCTCCTGGATCTGCCGGCTCTCGTTCTCCATCTTCGCGGCGTCGTACGAGAGGTTCGACTCGTGGAGCCGGAACCGCCCGACGACCTCCGGCAGGATCAGTGGAGGCGACAGGCGCATCGCCCGCGCGTACCAATCGTAGTCGGCGCAGTTCTTGAACACGGTGTCGTACGGGCCGACCCGCTCGTAGAAGGAACGCCGCACCCAGACCGTCTGCTGTGGCACGCAGGACCAGCCGATGCCGGCGTACGAGCGCAACGTCATCGGGACCGGGGTCCAGGCGCCGAGGACGCGGTCCTCGCCGTCGATGTACTCCAGCCGGCCGCACACCCACTGAGCCTCGGGGTGGCTCGCGAGCGCGTCGGCGACCGTGCGGAGGGCGCCGGGCGCGATCTCGTCGTCGGCATTGATGTAGCCGATGATGTCGCCCTCGACGGCCGCCAGACCGCGGTTCACGGCCTCGTACATGCCGCCGTCCTTGGCCACCACGACCTCGGAGGGGAAGCGCTTCGCGATCTCGACCGTGCCGTCGGTGGAGAATCCGTCCACGATCACGTGCCGAACCTGGAGGCTCTCGCCCTGCTGGCTCCAGATGGATTGGAGGGTTCGCTCCAGGTAGCGCTCGGCGTTGAGGGTGGGCGTGACCACGCCGACCGTCACGGGCGAGGCAAGGATCCGATCGCCGTTCGTCTCGGTCATGGGCCGGTCAGTGTACCGGTCGAGGCCCGGCGCGCCGGTCCGCACGACTCAGCCGGAGTTCGTACCGGCCGCCTGCCGGCTCTCCAGCCCACGCAGGTCGAGGATCCAGTTGGACATGTTGGCGCGCAGCGGGACCGACATCCCCTCCCCGGAGGACTCCACCACCGTGATGCTGCCGGTCGGCAGCGCGATCCGCCAGTCGGGGCCGAGCCGGCCGGTGATCCGCGCGACCGCCAGCCGGACCATGGCCGCATGCGTGACCGCCACCACCGACTGTCCCTGGTGCTGGCGGGCGATCGCCTCCAGGGCGATCAGGATGCGGTCAGACGCGTCGATGAGGCTCTCGCCTCCGGGGCAGACGGCCATCTCGGGAGCTTCGCGATACAGGCGGAAGGCCCGGGGATCGCGCTCCATGGCTTCCTGTGACGTCAAGCCCTCCCAGGCGCCGTAGTCGAGGTTCACCAGGCCGGGAAGGGGATAGACGGGGACCCCCCCGTTCCGCTTCGCGATGACGTAGGCGGTGTCGAGCGTCCGCCGGAGCGGGCCGGCGTAGACGGCCGTCAGCTCCGTGCCCAGCAGCCGCTCGCCTGCGGCGCGGGCGTCGGCCCAGCCCTGGTTGTCCAGGGGCACCTCGCGCCGGCCCCGGTATCGGTTCTCCAGGTTCATCCGGGTCGTGCCGTGGCGAACCAGATGGATGCGGCACGCACTGGACGCGGCACCCTCTCCGGGGCGGCTGAATCTCACGAACGGCTCCTCTTCCACGATCCCCCGGGCTGCGCCTGCGCGGCAGCCCGCCTTGGGTGTCAGTTATCCCGCGCGGCAGCGGTGCTCGGCATCGGCCGTTCGACTGAAAATCCCCAATGAAGCATTGGACCAAGGTCCATCTCGGACGGCCGGCGGCCGTCGTGTAGCCTCTCATCGATGCCCAGAGATACCCCGATCCTGGTCACGGGCTCGCATCGATCGGGTTCGACCTGGGTCGGACAGATGCTCGCCGCGGGTTCCGAAGTCGGCTACATCCGGGAGCCTTTCAGCGTCCTGCACCGGCCCGGCGTGCTCGACGTGCGGTTCCCGTATTGGTTCCCGTACATCTGCGCCGAGAACGAGGGCCCCTACGTCGCGCCCGTGCGGGACATGCTGGCGTTCCGCTACCGCGTGGGCGCCGGACTGCGAGTCATCCGGACGCCGACCGATGCCGGGAAATTCGCGAACGACGTCGTCACGTTCGGTCGGTACCGCCGGGGGCACCGCAGGCCGCTGCTGAAGGACCCGATCGCCGTCTACTCCGCGGAGTGGCTCGCGGAGCGATTCGGCCTGGACGTGGTCCTGCAGGTGCGTCACCCGGCTGCGTTCGTCAGCAGCCTCAAGCGCTACGGCTGGACCCATCCGTTCGGAGACTTCCTGGCGCAGCCGCTGCTCATGCGCGATCTCCTGTCGCCGTTCGAGGACGAGATCCGCGACTTCGCCGCCACCCCGCGCCCGCCGTTCGATCAGGCGATCCTGCTGTGGCGGCTGATCCACCACGCCATCGTCGCGTACCGCGACCGCCATCCCGGCTGGCTCTTCTACCGCCACGAGGACCTGGCCAGCGACCCGGTGAACGGTTTCCGCGACATGTACGAACGGCTGGGTCTCACGTACGGCCCGGAGGCACGGGCCGCCGTCGAGCAGGCGACCGATTCCTCGAACCCGGCGGAGGCGGCGAACGACCGCTCGCTCCGCCGCGACAGCCGGGCGAGCATCTGGACGTGGAAGAGCCGCCTGACCGAGGAAGAGATCGCGCGCGCGCGGGTCGAGACCGAGCCGCTGTGGAAGGAGTTCTACTCCGATGGCGACTGGTAGCGCCCAGCGAGCGCCCGCCGCCGCATGGGTCTCCCGGCAGGCCTGGACGCTCGAACGCTTCGGCTTCTCCCCCGGCAAGCTCCCAAAGCGCCTGTCCGACCAGGGCGCCCCGCGCGTCTTCTGCGTGAGCATCCCGAAGTCGGGAACGCACCTGCTCGAGCGCGCGCTGTGCCTGCACCCGGCGCTCTACCGCAAGCTCGTCCCGACGATCTCCGGCGCGAACGTCGGGAGGTTCGGCGGGCTTCCCTCGCTCGTCCGCAGAATCCGTCCCGGGCAGGTGGTCGTATCGCATCTGCGGTACAGCGAGGCCGACGAGCGGACGCTGGCGAGCGCGGGGGTGCGAGGGCTCTTCATGGTGCGGAACCCACGGGACCTGGTCGTGTCGCAGATCCACTACGTGACCAAGCGGACGGACCACCGGCTGCACGACCTGTTCTCGGCGCTGCCCGACAAGCGCGCCCGGCTGCGCAAGGCGATCGTCGGCGACGCGGCCGCGGGGCTTCCCTCGATCGCCGAGCGCCTCGCCTACTTCGAGGGCTGGCTGTCGAGCGGCCTGCTGCTCGTCCGGTTCGAGGACCTGGTGGGCAGCTCGGGAGGCGGCGACGCCGGCCGGCAGCGCGACCTGCTCCGAACCGTGTTCGAGCACCTGGGCGTCGACGCGAGCCCGGCGCGCGTCGACGCCGTCTCCTCGCGGCTCTTCTCCGCCGACAGCCCGACGTTCCGCTCGGGCCAGGTCGGCTCGTCCGGTGACTTCTTCGACGACGAGCTCGAGGAGCTCTTCCGCACCACGATCGGAACGCGCGCAGAGCCGTACGGCTACGACGTCTGATGCAGGAAGACGACGAGCTCCTGACCCGCCGCGAGGCGGCCGATCGAGCGGGCGTCACGTCGGGCACGATCCGCCTCTGGGAGCGAGCCGGCAGGCTGCACGCCATCCCGACCGGCGACCGGCGCCTGGGCCCGCTGTTCTCCGCGAAGGAGATCGAGCAGGCGATGCGCCGCTCGGCCGTCCTGCGCGCGGCCTCGAACATGGAGGCCATCAGCCACAACGCGGTGGAGGTCCAGCCCGCCGACGACGCGCCCGGCATCGTGAAGGCCCGAGCCGGCGCCGCCGTCTTCGCTCCCGAAGCCGAGCGGGAGGCGGCCGAGCTCGATGCCGCGACGGTCGAGTCCGAGATCGACACCGAACGGGAGACCGCCGGGGCGGCCGAGGCCGCGCTCGCCGGCAAACCGGGCAGGCGCGGCGGTCGCCCGCCGGCGGTGCTGATCCGGGAGCGGCTGCTCAAGGGATCGGGCTGGGTGCTCCTGGGAACGGCCGCCGCGACACTCCTCGGGACGGCGGCGAGCGGTCTGATCGCCCACGTCATCGGGCTGGACAACTTCGGCGTCTATTCCCTGGGCTTCAGCATCGCGACGATCGGCGGGACCCTGTCGCAGCTCGGCATGGAGCGGGCGGTCGTCCGGCTGGTGGCGGCGGCCCTGGGGACGGACCTTCCCGGGCGCGCGCGCAAGACCCTGCGGCTGGTGTTCACGTCGGCGCTCATCGGGTCCGCGTTCCTGGCCCTGTTGCTCGTGTTCGGGCTCGGCGACTTCCTGGCCAACACCCTGTTCCACTCGAAGCAGCTTGCCCAGGTCATGCAGTTCGTCGCCATCTGGGTCATCGCGGCCGCATTCCAATCGCTGCTCGCTGAGTCGTTCCGATCCTTCCAGCGCTTCTGGGCGGCGACGCTGTTCAACGGCCTGATGTTCGACGTGGTCGCGGTCGCGGTCTTCGGCTGGCTCTACGTCCAGCACCGTCAGATCTCCCTCGCCCACGCCATCCTGCTGACGGTCGGCGCGATCACCATCTCCTGCCTGATCGCCGCGGTGCTCCTGGCGAAGCGGTACGCGGCGCTGCACGGGCCGGGCGACATCCGGTTCCGCGAGCTGTTCGACGTCGCGTGGCCGCTGCTCGGATTCAACATGGCGACGTTCCTGGTGGGAACCGGCGTCGACCTGTGGGTCGTCGGCTCGCTGGCCTCCAAGGGCGACGTGGCGCTGTACGCGGCCGCCTCGAAGCTCGTGTTCTACGTCGGGACGGCGTTCATCATCGCGTCGCAGGTCGTGCCGCCGATCATCGCCGAGCTGTGGGCGCAGGGGAAGAGACAGCAGCTGGAGAAGGCCCTCCGCGAGGTGGCGACGCTGGCCGGGCTGCCGGCCCTGGTGGTCCTGCTGGTGTTCGTGTTCGCCGGCGAATGGGTCATGGGGCTGGTGTACGGTCCCGCGTTCCGAGCCGGCGCGACCGTGCTCGCCATCCTGTCCACGGCGCGGCTGGTCGCGGTGATCACCGGGAACTCCGGCATCGCGCTGCAGATGACGGGCTACCAGCGCACGATGTTCTACCTCACGATCTTCACCGGGGTGTGCAGCTTGACCGCGGAGATCGTGTTCGGAAGGCTCTACGGCCTCAACGGCGTCGCCTGGTCGACCGCCACGGCCCAGATCGTGCAGAACCTGCTGCAGCTCGGGTTCGCGAAGCGGAAGCTGGGCATCTGGACGCAGGCCGAGCTGTCGCTACGGCCGTTCATCGCGCTGGCCCGACGGGCGGCCTAGGGACCGAATGGCGACCACCACGGCCCGCATCCTGCAGTGGACGGCGACCACCCGGCGCCGCAACCGGGCCGGCGGCGCCGTCCTTCGGACGGCCGCTCCCGTGCTTCCGAACGCCGCGCCGCCCCGGCAGCCGATCTTCATCCTCGGGTCGCCCCGGTCCGGGACCACGATGCTCGTGGACCTGCTGGACCGGTCGCCCTCGCTCGTCTCGTTCGCCCGTGGGAGCCAGTTCCTGTGGGAGATGTTCCACACCATCCAGGGGTCGGGGTGGACGTCGCACGTCGTCGGCCCCGAGGAGATCACGCCGCGGGAGCGACGCGTCGTGTACTGGTCGATCGACCGCCTGTGCGGCGGCGCGCGCTACCTCGACAAGTTCCCCAGGAACTGCCTGCGCGCCGAGTACCTCCACGAGCTGTTTCCGGACGCGCGCTTCGTGGCCATCCACCGCGACGGACGGTCGGCGGTCTCGTCGCTGATCACCGGCTGGCGGACGGCGGGCAAGTTCGGCCAGGGCACGAACCTGCCCGTCACCCTGGACATCGCCGGGTACGACGGCGGGAACTGGAAGTTCCTGGTGCCGCCTGGGTGGCGGGAGTACGCGACCGGCCACACCCTGGCCGAGGTGTGCGCGTTCCAGTGGTCGGAGGGGAACGCCGCCATCCTGCGGGCGAAGGAGCGCATCCCTGCCGCCCAGTGGACGGAGGTCCGCTACGAGGAGTTCCTGGACGCGCCGCGCGTCACGGCGTCGCGGCTCCTGGAGGGCGTCGGCCTGCCGCAGGAGGAGGAGGTGCTGTCGTGGGCCGAGGCGCTCGACACCCACGTCTCGCGGACCGCGGTGAGCGACCCGAGCCGCGACAAGTGGCGGAAGGAGCACGGGCAGGAGATCGCGTCGATCCTTCCGCAGATCGAGCCGATGATGCGGGAGCTGGGCTACCCCGTGGAGGCCTAGCCGCGCGTCCCGGCCGTCACGCCTTGCGCGCGACGGCGCCCCGCTGCTTCAGCTTTCCGTACACGCGCTGCGGGAACGTGTACGTCAGCGTCCCCCACGGCCGGTACATGGCGTTGGTGCGCTTGAACCGGTCGTACGTCTCCGCGAAGAGCGGGTCGCCGGCGATCGTCGCGTCGAACCGCTCGCCGACCCACCGGTACAGCTCGTCGTCCAATCGGTTGTGCTCCGCGATCAGCTCCAGCGCGCGGGCACTGGGCTCCGGCCGCTTCCCCGGCGCCACGTTGGCGCTCACGTAGTTGACGCGCCGCCACCCGAACGCGCGCTGCAGCAGGATGAGCGACTCGTCGAACCGCTCGGTGATCCCCACGACCGCGAAGTGCCCCTCGATGTTGCGCTTGGCCCGCTCGAGCATCTCGTCGGTGCAGGCGCCGAACGGCGTGTCGAGGTCGCCGGCGATTGCCCGGGTCTGGCTGTTGTCCATCTCCAGCGAGAGTCCACTGTCGATGTAGTCCTCCAGGGACATGCCCTGCCGCGTCACCTCGTCGTGGTGGCGATGGCCCTCGGTCCGGACGACGAAGTTGTACTGCGACAGCACGAGGCTCTTCGGCTTGCGGACCATCGAGATGTAGGTCGAGGGCCTCGGCACCAGCTCGTGCAGGCCGAAGACCGTGTGTCCCATGATCAGCCGCGGCCGTGAGCGCTCCGCCTCGGGCACGCGCGCGAAGTCGTCGAGGGTCTCCGTCCTGGGGCGGCCACGCGCCCGCACGACCATGACCTCGGAGGAACGGAAGTTGTGCCGGAGGATGCGCCGCAGCGTCGTGCCGGCCGTCTTCCCGATGTGCAGGAAGATGACGGTCGGATTGCCGCGCGCGGGCTCCGCGCCGGTGCCGCCCTTCAGGCTCACGTCAGGCCGGCTCCCTCGCGGGGACCAGCGCCCGGTACACCTCGTAGGCGTGCGCGCGCTGGGACGACACCGCCGGGTCCTCGAACTGCCGGATCAGCTCGTCCTTGTAGCCGCGCCGCTCCTCCGACGGCCGGGCCACCTTGCCCTCCACCAGGCGGCCGTAGCGCTGCCGGTTGCGCTCCTCGATCTTGTCGAAGCAGCGTGCCACGTTCTCCTCGGTGTGGTGGAACTCCTTGTAGCCCGTGCCGAACTTCTCGTTGAAGTCCCGGATCACCGCGCCGAAGTCCGTGGAGACGCGGGAGAAGTCGGCCACGAAGATCCGGTCGCGCACGGGGATCGCCCGCTCGTAGAAGTGGGTCCATGCGCGGAGCGCCGCCGCCATGTTGGCGCACGGCTCGCGGATGACGTGGGAGACGATCGCGTCGCGCGGTTCGCGGACCAGGAGCAGCACCGGGACGCCCAGCTTGACCGCGCGGATGAACTGTGCCGACGCGTGGAGGTGGTGTGCGGACTTGATCGGGCGGTCCTGCGACATCTCGAACGCGAACACCGCGAAGGTGTTGCCCGATCGCTGGAATCCCTCGATGACCAATTCGGTGTCGCGCTCGACCAGCCGGTTCGGGACGGAGCGGTACTTGACCCGGGCGAACGGCAGATACAGCGAGGGAACACTCGACAGCCACATGCGGCCCGAGTACCTGGCCCGGCACAGAGTCTCCTCCATGCCGCGCTTTTCCTTCACTGCTTCGTTCATGGCACTCCAGGATGGGTTCGGCGGGTCAGCGTTGGATTCTAGTCAGTCGGCGCGCCCGGGCCCAGCGAATTCTCGGTGAACGAGCCCCGGGCCTTAGGCCAAACGCCCTACTGGGGGGGCCATTCTCCCGACGCGGGGAACCCCCACGCCTTGCTATGATCGCGCCTCCGTGGGACCGCTTTCGTACCGGGCGGCCGCGGTCGCAACGATGATACGGGCCCAATCGCCTCCCAGCCGCGCCGGCGCCGTCCAGTTCGGGCGTTCCGTCGTCCACTCCGACTCCTATGCCTACGCGCGCTGGGTGCTGTTCATGTTGCTGCTTGTCACCGTCGACGTGTCCGACTTCACCGACCGGTCCGGCAGCCCCGCCCGGTACGTCATCCTGCTGTTCCCGCTCATCGGCGCGGCAGGCGCCATCCTGCGTTCGAAGAGCCTCCGCGTCCGCCGCCTGTCGGCGCCCGATCGGGTCCTGCTGGTGTTCTTCGCCTACGGGCTCGCCGGGAGCGTCTACGGCCGCGTCGTCCTGCACCAGCAGTCCGGCGCGCTCCCCGTGTTCCTGCCGATGCTCATCGCGTTCTCCTACCTGGCAACCACGTGGCAGATCAGGGAGGACGAGGCGAGGCACGTGACCCGGAGCCTGGCGATCGTCGGGCTCGTCTACGCCGTCCTGAACACGCTGGCGAACCTCAGCGTGGTCGGCTTCATCGCGCCGAAGACGTACCGGAACTCGAAGGTCCTGTACGTGGCGCTCGGGGTGGTTGCCGCGTGGGTGTCGAAGAGGCGCGTGGTGTTCACCCTCTTGCTGGTGCTGGCCGCCGTCATCTTCGTCTCGTACCGCTCGGGGACGAACGCGGTCATCATCCTGGTCACGTTGGTGGCGATGTTCGTGACCAAGCCCGGCGGGTCGCCGCTGCGGCCGTACGTGGCTGCGGGCGCCGCCATCGCGATCCTGGCTCTGGCCGTGATCAACTTCACGCAGACGGCCGGCCTCGCGAGCGCGTACTTCTCGGCGCTGAACAAGAAGAACAACAACAATGCCCGGATCGCGCTGTACTCGAACGGTTTCCAGCGGTTCCTGGATTCTCCGGTCATCGGGTCGGGCTTCACCGGAGACATCACCGAGACGGTCGTCCGCCGTGACGGCCAGGGGGCGCCGTTCAAGGCGCCTTTCCACGACGACTACATCATGACGGCCGCGGTCGGCGGCGCGGTCGGGCTGCTATTGCTGCTGGTCTGGATCGCCACGACCATCGTGAACACGTTACGCCGGTACCGCGGCTTCCTGGCCGCGGGCGAGATGGAGCGGGCCGGGCTCCTGCGGGTCCTGTTCGTGACGTTCAACGTGCTGTTCGCGGCCGCCCTGTTCAACCCCGAGCTGTCGGCGGTCGGCCGGGGCGCGACGGCGTTCGGCCTGTACGCCCTCATGATGATGGTCGGCGAGCCGCCGCCGGCCGAACCGGCCCGACGGGTGAGCCGCGTCCGTGACGGGGCCTCGTTGCCGAGCGGCGACGGATACGAACGGACGCGGCCGCGCGCGCTTCCCGACTGACCGGGGGACCGCACGGGTGAGCCTCAAACCCCTGTTCCTCCTGTCTCTTCCCCGGTCCGGGTCGACGCTCGTCCAGCGCGTGCTTGCCACCCACCAGGAGATCGCGACCGCCCCCGAGCCCTGGGTCGCGCTGCCGCAGCTCTACGCCACGCGCGGCAGCGGCGTGTACGCGGAGTACGGCTACGGTCCCTCGACGCGCGCGATCAGGGAGTTCGCGGAGACGCTTCCCGGAGGAACCGAGGCGTACCAGGCGGAGGTCCGTGCGTTCCTGCTTCGCGTGTACGCCCTGGCGGGCGGCTCGGCGACCTACTTCCTGGACAAGACCCCTCGCTACCACCTGGTCGCGAGCGAGCTGCTCGAGCTCTTCCCCGACGCCCGGGCCATCGTGTTGTGGCGCAATCCCCTTGCGGTCGTCTCGTCGATCGTCGAGACGTGGGCCGGCGGCCGCTGGACGTTCGGCCGTTGGTCGATCGACCTCCACGAGGGCCTCGCCCGGCTCGTGACGGCCGCCGAACGAAACGCCGGGCGCGCGCACGTCGTGCGTTTCGAGGACCTGGTCCAGCGTCCCGACTCGTCGTGGCCCGCCCTGTTCTCCTACCTCGAGCTGCCGTACGACGCCTCGGTCCTCTCGGGGTTCTCCGGCACCCGCCTGGACGCGCGGATGGGCGACCCCAGCGGGTCGCGCGACTACACCGAGCTCTCGACCGAGCCGCTCTCCAAGTGGAAGCGGACCTTCGGCAACGCGTATCGCAAGGCATGGGCGCGCGGATACCTCGACTGGATCGGGAAGGAGCGCCTGGGCGCGATGGGCTACGACCTCGACGAGCTGAACCAGGAGCTCGCGTCGATCCCGAACCGGCCGAAGGGGCTGCTGTCGGACACGTGGCGCGGCGCGTACGGCAGGGCCACGCAGCTGCGCCGCGACCGCGCCCTGCACCGCCTCACCAAGCGGGGGCGTTGGTGATCCGGCTCAGAAGGGCCAGACCTCCAACCCGTGTACCGCGTTGCGCACGTCGCGCGTCAGGTTGATCGTCGACACCGGATCCTCGCGGTCGAACGCGTAGAGGCTCACCGTCGCCGGCGAGGACCCGCCGACGAAGTGGTCGTCGTCCACGATCGCCAGACCCCGGCCGAACGCCTGCCTGGCCTGGTCGGCCGACAGCGACGAGTGCTCGAGCGACTCGGATTCGTAGCGCACGATCGGCCACGAGCGCAGGACCTCTCCCGAGCGGCTCAGGTAGCAGATGCGGTCGCTGCGCGTGTGGTTCATCAGGACGCCGTCGCGAAACGGCCCCGCGTTGTGCGAGCCGAACGGGACCCGCGCGTACGTGGACAGGCCGCCGCCGGAGACGGCCACCACGCGCGCCAACTTGGTTCCGCAGGCCAGGATGTCGCCGCCGAGCGCGGTGACGTTGTTCACGTGCGTCGTGTCGGCAGCCGAAGGACCCCCCGGCCGCATGGGGTCGAACGTCCGCAGCCGGGGCGTGGGCCGGAACCATCCGATCGGGCCGCCCGCCTGCGCGATCTTGCGACGCCATTCGTTCAACGTGTCGTACCGGATCAGGTACCCGGCCGTGAACGCCTCTCCGACGAGGTCGTACTCGAGGATCGCGTCGTATCCCGTCGACGTGGCGAGGAGGCGGTCGCCGTCCACCGCGATCTCGTGACAGTGCTTCAGGTAGGCGTTCCGAAACGATCCCTGCATCCGGAACGACGTGTCGTACACGAAGATCTCGTCGCTGGCCGCCAGGTACACGCGGTCGCCGCGAAACGCGATGCCCCGCAGGCCGCGATCGGCGCCGCGCCCCTCCCAGCTGATCGAGGGGTCGTCCCAGTCGAGCATCTGTTCGACGTCGCGCGTCGCGAAGTCGACGAGGTAGACGCCTCCGTGGCTCTCACCCTGGTGACTCGAACGCACGACGGAACTGAGTACGACTCGTGGCAGCGTCGGCGTCGTCGGTTCGATCATCAGAAGGCGTCCGCGGAGGAGGAGCGGAGCAGGAGCGTAGCAGATGCGCATGCGCGCTTTGCCGAATCCTTACCCGAGCATGCTCGCATGCGCTGAAATCGCCGTGGTAGCGTCGCGACGGCGTATCTCGTCGACTCTCCTCGATTCCGATCCCTCTTCCCCGTTGCCGTTTGAGAGTCGCGGGCGGTGGGTAGGAAGCGTCAGCCCGAAGGAAGGCACGTCCACGCTTCGGAGGACAGGGCATGGAGCGACGTGAGTTCCTGAGAAAGGTCGCGCTGGCCGGGGCGGCGACGTCGCTGGCGGGGCGTCTGCCGATCCTCACGCCGACGGCGTTCGCGGACGACGTGAAGACGACCGCGACGCGGTGTCTGTGGGGCGTGCACGCCGAACCCCGCGCCCGCCGCGGCACGCTGTACACGGCGATCACGAACCTCGAGAACCAGGTGGGACGCCGTTTCGCCGTCGACCGGCAGTACCAGCGCTGGGACGACCCACTGCCGTCCACGTATGCGATGTGGACCCGCGCGAACGGGCGCATCCCGTACGTGTCGTGGAACTCCTACAACCGCAAGGGAACCCCGGTGAGCTGGGCGCAGATCGCGGCCGGGCAGCACGACTCCTGGATCCACTCGCAGGCGCAGTCCGTCGCCCAGTGGGGACACCGGATGTATCTCACGTTCAACCACGAGCCCGAGAACGACACGGTCCACTGCGGCACGCCCGGGAACTACCGCGCCGCGCTCACGCACATCATCGAGGTGTTCCGGAGCCAGGGCGTCTCCAACGTCACCTGGCTCGTCACGCTGATGTCCCCGACGTTCGGGGGCAACAACGGAGGCCCACGTACCTGGCTTCCCAACACTCCGTTCGACCTGGTCGGCGTCGACGGGTACAACCGGTGGCCGTGCTACACGAAGAGCGGTCGCAAGACCTTCTCCGAGACGTTCGCACCCGCCCACCAGTTCGCCGCGGCGCTCGGGAAGCCACTCGCCATCGGCGAGTACGGCACGATCGAGGAGACCGCGTGCGGGAACCAAGGCGATCCGGACGGGAAGGCGAAGTGGCTGCAGTCGGCGGCGAGCTGGATCCAGCAGTGGAACGACGTGGCGTTCGTGGCCTACTCCCACGTGTTCGCCACCTATCGGGGCCGGAACCTGACCTTCTACGTCGACTCGTCCACGGCCTCGCTCGCCGAGTTCACGGCGATCGGGAAGCTGCCCTACTTCGGCTAGAGACGTCTCCGGCCGGCCCATTCGGGCCGGCCGGATCGCCGTTCGTGTCGGATCGGGCTTCGATCAGGCTTCGTCGAGGCTCAGGCCCCCGCCCAGCGCCTGCTCGGCCTCCTCGCGAGTCATGCTCCCGAGGGCCGGCGGGGCGCCGACCGGAGGTCTCCATCTCCTCGCGCGCCTCGGCCAGCTCGCGCTGCCGCGCCAGCCACCACTCCGGCATGGCCTCCGGCTTGATGCGCACCTGCGCATTGCGGTAGCGGGCCAGGCCGCTGCCTGCCGGGATGAGCTTGCCGATGATGACGTTCTCCTTGAGTCCGAGGAGCGGGTCCGACTTCCCGCTGATCGCCGCCTCGGTGAGCACCCGGGTCGTCTCCTGGAAGGACGCCGCCGCCAGCCACGAGTCGGTGGCCAGCGACGCCTTCGTGATCCCCATCAGGATCGGGCGGGCCGACGCCGGCTCTCCGCCGGACTCGACGACCTCGGCGTTCTTCTCCTCGAACCGCTTGCGGTCCACCAGCTCGCCGGGCAGGAACTCGGTGTCGCCCGGCTCGATGATGTGCACCTTGCGGAGCATCTGGCGGTTGATCAGCTCGATGTGCTTGTCGTGGATCGTCACACCCTGCGACCGGTACACCTCCTGCACCTGGTCCACCAGGTGCAGCTGCAGGGCCTGGACCCCCTCGACGCGCAGCTTCTCGTGGGGGTTGACCGATCCCTCGGTGAGCTGCTGCCCGACCTCCACGGCGTCGCCGTCGGACACGGCCAGGCGCGCACGCAGCGACACCGCGTACTGCACCTGGTCGCCGTCGTCGGACGTGACCGTGATCCGGCGGACCTTCTTCTCGTCGTCGTCCTCGATCTCCACGGTGCCGGAGAGCTCGGTGATCTGCGCCTCGCCCTTGGGGCGACGGGCCTCGAACAGCTCCTGCACGCGCGGCAGGCCGTGCGTGATGTCCTCGCCGGCCACGCCACCGGTGTGGAACGTTCGCATGGTGAGCTGCGTGCCCGGCTCGCCGATCGACTGCGCGGCGATGATGCCGACCGCCTCGCCGATGTCCACCAGCCGTCCCGTCGCGAGGTTCCGCCCGTAGCAGAGCCGGCACACGCCGACCAGGGCGTCGCAGGTGAGCACCGACCGCACGTACACGGTCTCCACGCCGGAGTCCATCAGCACGCGGAGCTCCTCGTCGTCCACCTGCGTGTTGCGCTTCATGATCATGGTCCGGCCGTCCTTGACGTCCTCGGCCAGCACGCGGCCGAAGAGCTTGCTGTCCAGGACCTGCTTGTTGATCGCCTCGGTGCGCCCGTCGGGCGTCGTCACCGAGACCTGCACCGGCAGCCCGCGGTCGCTCTCGCAGTCCTCCTCGCGGATGATGACCTCCTGCGCGACGTCGACCAGCCGCCGCGTCAGGTAGCCCGAGTCGGCCGTCCGCAGGGCCGTGTCGGCCAGCCCCTTCCGGGCGCCGTGCGTCGAGATGAAGTACTCGAGCACGGTCATGCCCTCGCGGAAGTTGGCCTTGATCGGCCGCGGGATGATCTCGCCCTTCGGGTTCGCCACGAGTCCTCGCATGCCGGCGATCTGACGGATCTGCATGATGTTCCCGCGCGCGCCCGAGTAGGCCATCATGTAGATGGGGTTCCGCTCGGTGAACGAGGCCTCCATCGCGTCCTTGACCTCGTCCGTCGCCTGCGTCCAGATCTCGATCAGCTCCTGGCGCCGCTCGTCGTCGGTGATGATGCCGCGCCGGTACTGCGCCTCGATCTTGTCCGCCTGCTTCTCGTAGCCGTCCAGGATCTTCGCCTTCTCGGGCGGGGTGACCACGTCGTCGAGCCCGATCGTCACGCCGGCCCGCGTCGAGTAGTGGAAGCCCAGCCGCTTCAGGTTGTCGAGGATGACCTCCACCTTGCCGCGGTCGAAGCGCGCCACGCACTGCCCCACCAGCGTGCCGATGTCGTTCTTCTGCACGTGGTGGTTGACGTACTCGAACTCGTCGGGGAACGACTCGTTGAAGATCACGCGCCCGACGGTGGTCTCCACCAGCGGGGTGCGCGACCCGGCGCCGACGTCCCCGTCGCCCGGGGCCGTCGACTGCATCGCCTCCGGGACCGCCTTGCCGGGCAGCCGGATCTTGATGACGTCGTGCAGGTCGACGTGCCCGTGGTCCAGCGACATGAGCGCCTCGTTCGGCTCGGAGAACCGAGGGATGTCCTCGTCCTTCGCCGGCCGGTCGTTGGCGATCGTCAGGTAGTAGATGCCGAGCACCATGTCCTGGGTCGGGACGGCGATGGGACGGCCGTGCGCCGGCGACAGGACGTTGTTGGTAGACAGCATCAGGATCCGTGCCTCGGCCTGCGCCTCGGCCGACAGCGGCACGTGGACCGCCATCTGGTCGCCGTCGAAGTCGGCGTTGAACGCCGTGCAGACCAGCGGGTGGATCTGGATGGCCTTGCCCTCGACCAGCACCGGCTCGAATGCCTGGATGCCGAGGCGGTGCAGCGTCGGGGCCCGGTTCAGCATGACCGGGTGCTCCTTGATGACCTCCTCGAGCACGTCCCACACCTGCGGGCGCGCCCGCTCGACCATCCGCTTGGCGCTCTTGATGTTCTGCGCCAGGTTCAGGTCGACCAGCCGCTTCATGACGAACGGCTTGAACAGCTCGAGCGCCATCTGCTTCGGCAGGCCGCACTGGTGCAGGCGCAGCTCCGGGCCGACCACGATGACCGAGCGGCCCGAGTAGTCCACGCGCTTGCCCAGCAGGTTCTGGCGGAACCGCCCCTGCTTGCCCTTCAGCATGTCGGACAGCGACTTCAGCGGACGGTTGCCGGGGCCCGTGACCGGGCGGCCGCGGCGGCCGTTGTCGAACAGCGCGTCGACGGCCTCCTGCAGCATCCGCTTCTCGTTGTTCACGATGATCTCGGGCGCCTGGAGGTCGAGGAGCCGCTTCAGCCGGTTGTTCCGGTTGATGACGCGCCGGTACAGGTCGTTCAGGTCGGTGGTGGCGAACCGGCCGCCGTCGAGCTGGACCATCGGGCGCAGGTTCGGCGGGATGACCGGGACCGCGTCCAGCACCATCCCGAGCGGAGAGTTCTTCGTGCCGATGAAGTGGTTGACGACCTTCAGACGCTTGATGGCCTTCTGGCGGCGCGTGCCCTTCGTCGTCTTGATCTGGTCGGCCAGGAACTCGGCCTCGGCCTCGAGGTCGAGGTCGATCAGCAGCCGCTTGATGGCCTCGGCGCCCATGCCGCCGTCGAAGTAGTCGCCGAACCGCTCGCGCAGCCTCCGGTAGACCGAGTCGTCGGCCACCAGCTGCTTCACGCGCAGGGTCTTGAACGCGGACAGCGTGGCGGACAGGTGCTCGGTCTCGCCCTCGGCGGCGTTCGTGATGCGCTCGACGTCGCGCTGCGCCTCGCGGCGGGCCGCGGTGAGCTGCGCCCCTCGCCGCCCTCGGACTCGAGGTCGCGCAGGCGGTCCTCCAGCTCGGACATCCGCTTGGAGATCTCCTGGTCGCGGTGCGCCTCGATCTGCTGCTTCTCCTCCTCGAGGTCCTTCTCGATCTCGGGGAGGTCCCGGTGACGGCGCTCGTCGTCGACCCGCGTGATGATGTACGCGGCGAAGTAGATGACCTTCTCCAGGTCCTTCGGCGCGAGGTCGAGCAGGTAGCCCAGACGGCTGGGAACGCCCTTGAAGTACCAGATGTGCGTGACCGGCGCGGCCAGCTCGATGTGGCCCATGCGCTCGCGGCGGACCTTCTCGCGCGTCACCTCGACGCCGCAGCGCTCGCAGATGATGCCCTTGAACCGGACCCGCTTGTACTTGCCGCAGTTGCACTCCCAGTCCCGGGTGGGACCGAAGATGCGCTCGCAGAACAGGCCGTCCTTCTCGGGCTTGAGCGTCCGGTAGTTGATCGTCTCCGGCTTCTTGACCTCGCCGTTCGACCACGCCCGGATCTGATCCGCGTTCGCCAGGCCGATCCTCAGCTCGTCGAAGTAGTTGACGTCGAGCACTTAGCCCATCGCCCCTTTCGTGTCCTCGCCCTCGTGCATGGTCGCCCGCATCGTCGCGCGTTCGGGCCTCAGTCGAAGTCCGCCCCCGCCGGCTCGCGCCGGGACAGGTCGATCCCGAGCTCCTCGGCCGCCCGGAACACGTCCTCGTCGGTCTCCCGCATCTCGATCTCCTTGCCCTCCGCCGACAGCACCTCGACGTTCAGGCACAGGGACTGCATCTCCTTGATGAGCACCTTGAAGGACTCGGGGATGCCCGGCTCGGGGATGTTCTCGCCCTTGACGATGGCCTCGTAGACCTTCACGCGGCCGAGGACGTCGTCGGACTTGATCGTCAGCAGCTCCTGCAGGGCGTAGGCGGCGCCGTACGCCTCGAGCGCCCACACCTCCATCTCGCCGAAGCGCTGGCCGCCGAACTGGGCCTTCCCGCCGAGCGGCTGCTGGGTGATCATCGAGTACGGGCCGGTCGACCGGGCGTGGATCTTGTCGTCGACCAGGTGGAGCAGCTTCAGGATGTAGACGTAGCCGACCGTGATCGGCACCTCGTACGGCTCGCCGGTCCGGCCGTCGAACAGCATCGCCTTGCCGGCGTCGTTGACCAGCCGGATGCCGTCGACCTCGGAGTTGGCGGTCTTCAGCGCGTCGAGGATGTCGTCCTCGCGGGCGCCGTCGAACACCGGCGAGGCGACGTAGGTCGGACCCGCGCCGTTCGCGCCGTCTCGTCCGTTGAAGCCGACCTTGGCGGCCCAGCCGAGGTGCGCCTCGAGCACCTGGCCGAGGTTCATCCGGGACGGCACGCCGAGCGGGTTCAGGACGATGTCGACCGGCGTCCCGTCGGCCAGGAACGGCATGTCCTCCTCGGGCAGGATCTTGGCGATGACGCCCTTGTTGCCGTGGCGTCCCGGCCAGCTTGTCGCCGTCGGAGATCTTCCGCTTCTGGGCCACGTAGACCCGGACCAGCTCGTTGACGCCGGGGGCCAGCTCGTCGCCCGCCGTCGCGGGAGAACACCCGGACGCCGATGACCTTGCCGGTCTCGCCGTGGCGCATCTTGAGCGAGGTGTCGCGGACCTCCCGGGCCTTCTCGCCGAAGATCGCCCGCAGCAGGCGCTCCTCCGGCGTCAGCTCGGTCTCGCCCTTCGGGGTGACCTTGCCGACCAGGTAGTCGCCGGGGTTGACCTCGGCCCCGATCCGCACGATGCCGCGCTCGTCGAGGTCCTTCAGGATCTCCTCGGAGACGTTCGGGATGTCCCGCGTGATCTCCTCGGGCCCGAGCTTGGTGTCGCGGGCGTCGACCTCGTGCTCCTCGATGTGGATCGAGGTGAGCTCGTCGTCCTTGACCAGGCGCTCGGAGATCACGATGGCGTCCTCGTAGTTGTGGCCCTCCCACGGCATGAACGCCACCAGCAGGTTCTTGCCGAGCGCCAGCTCGCCCTGGTCGGTGGACGGGCCGTCGGCGATGACCTGGCCCTTCTGCACCCGGTCGCCCGCCTGCACGATGGGCTTCTGGTTGATGCACGTGCCCTGGTTGGAACGCCGGAACTTCAGCAGCTTGTAGACCCGGAGCTTGCCGCCCCGCTCGCGGACCAGGATGTCCTCGGCGGAGACGTCCTCGACCACGCCCGCGTCCTCGGCCAGGATCACGTCGCCGGCGTCCACCGCCGCGCGGAACTCGACGCCGGTCCCGATCAGCGGCGCCTCGGCCTGCAGCAGGGGAACGGCCTGGCGCTGCATGTTCGCGCCCATCAGGGCCCGGTTGGCGTCGTCGTGCTCGAGGAACGGGATCAGCGCGGCCGCCACCGACACGATCTGCTTCGGCGACACGTCCATGTAGTCGACCTCCTCGGGCAGCACGTAGTCGACCTCGCCGCCCTTGCGCCGGCACGAGGATGTGGTCCTCGGCGAATCGCCCGCTCGGTGTCGATCGGCGTGTTCGCCTGGGCGATGACGTGGCGGTCCTCCTCGTCGGCGGTCAGGTAGTCGATCTGGTCGGTGACCTTGCCCTTCTCGACCTTGCGGTACGGGGTCTCGACGAACCCGAACTCGTTGATGCGCCCGAACGTCGAGAGCGAACCGATCAGGCCGATGTTCGGCCCCTCCGGCGTCTCGATCGGGCACATCCGGCCGTAGTGGGACGGGTGGACGTCGCGGACCTCGAAGCCCGCGCGCTCGCGGGACAGGCCGCCCGGGCCCAGCGCCGACAGGCGGCGCTTGTGGGTCAGGCCGGCCAGCGGGTTCGTCTGGTCCATGAACTGCGACAGCTGCGACGTCCCGAAGAACTCCTTGATCGACGCCACGACCGGGCGGATGTTGATGAGCGTCTGCGGCGTGATGGCCTCGACGTCCTGCGTGGTCATCCGCTCCTTGACGACGCGCTCCATGCGGGTCAGGCCGATCCGGATCTGGTTCTGGATCAGCTCGCCGACCGAGCGCAGCCGCCGGTTGCCGAAGTGGTCGATGTCGTCGACCTCGTAGCCCTCCTCGCCGGCGTGCAGCTTCACGAGGTACCGGACCGTCTTCACGATGTCCTCGTAGGTGAGGATGGTCTTGGGCTTGGCGTTCTTGCCGCGGCCCGTCGGGCTCGGCGTAGACGCGCGCCTTCGGCTGCTCCCAGTCCTCGTTGTCGGGCTGGTCGTTCGCCTTCAGCTCCTCGAACCGGCCCTTGAGGGCGCGCGGTCACGATGTCGGAGGCGTCGCGCAGCTTCTTGTCGACCTTGTACCGGCCGACGCGGGCCAGGTCGTAGCGCTTGGGGTTGAAGAACAGGTTCTCGAGCAGCGTCCGCGCGGACTCGGCCGTGGGCGGGTCGCCCGGGCGCAGCTTCCGGTAGATGTCCTCGAGGGCCTCCTCCGGGGACTCGAAGTGGTCCTTCTCGAGCGTCGCGGCGATCGAGGGAGCGCCCTCGAACAGCTCGAGGATCTCCTCCGCCGTCCAGCCGAGCGCCTTCAGGAGCACCGTGACGTTCTGGCGGCGCTTGCGGTCGATGCGGACACCGACCAGGTCCCGCTTGTCGACCTCGAACTCCAGCCAGGCGCCGCGGGACGGGATGACCTTGGACGTGTAGATGTCCTTGTCGGAGGTCTTGTCGAGCTCCTTGCCGAAGTAGACGCCGGGGCTGCGGACCAGCTGCGAGACGACCACGCGCTCGGTCCCGTTGATGATGAAGGTGCCGCGGTCGGTCATCATGGGGAAGTCCCCCATGAAGACCTCCTGCTCCTTGATCTCCCCGGTTTCCTTGTTGACGAACTCCGCCTCCACGAACAGTGGCGCGGAGATAGGTCATGTCCTTGTCCTTGCATTCCTCCACGGAGTTCTTGCTTTCCTTGAACTGGTGATTGCGGAACGACAACTGGAACGTCGCGGTGAAGTCCTCGATCGGCGAAACCTCTTCGAGAACTTCTCGGATGCCCTCGGTCAGCAGCCAGTCGAACGACTCACGCTGGATGCCGACCAGGTCGGGGAGCGGGAGCACTTCGGCGATCTTGGAGAACGAAACACGCTCGCGACCAGGCACGATGACTTCAGGCAAAAAGGATCCCTCCCCTGAGGATGATCAGGCGACGCACAGCTCGCGGGAGACGGCACGGCAACCAGGCAGTATAGGACCTCGGGCACGATGATACAAGCGGACGAGGTTTGGGCACCGCAGGTCATAACACCGCGGCCCCCGGCCGTGTTCCCGCGGATTCTACCCAACTCGGGCCGCGAGGGGAAGGGTCTTTTCGTCTCAGAGATGGAACAGCGGCCGGCCGAGGAACCGGGCGACGTGGTCCAGGAGGCCGGCCGGCTGGGCGAATCGCACCTCGATGGTGAGGGACCGGCCGGGTGTGCCGCTCCACGTCGCCTTCCCCCCGGACAGCCTCAGCCCGGGCGAGGCGCCGACGATCCGCGTCCGGGGAGGCGCCGCGATGGAGACGGTGACCCGCGTGGGATCCACGGTGGGCTGGGTCAGGACCGTGAGGCGGTACGTGCCGGAGCCGGCCGACCCCTGCCAGGCCCCCTCCGTGCGCAGGGAGTAGTCGAGGACGGCGACCGTGCCGCTCGGGATGCTCAGGTCGTCCATCGCGAACGGGTGCCCGAGCTCGACGCCCCCCTGTTGGGGCTCGGGACGGCCGTCGCGCGTGACCGAGCCGAACGCGCAGCCGCGGCCGCAGTACAGGCCGACGAAGCTCACGCTCTCCCCCGCCCGGAACGAGCCGTCGAAGGGACCGATCACATAAGAGGAACCCGTCGTCGGGGCGTCGTTCGCCATCTCCACCCGGGCGTCTCCGGTGGCCGCCCCGCCCGGCTCCAAGTGGACGTCGTAGGACACCGTCCGGCGCTCGTAGTAGTCGATCTTGTTGCCGGCCGCGTTGTTCTGGACGAACGCGAGCAGGTCGCCCGACGGCGGCGACAGGGCGCCCGCCGCCCCGGCCCGCAGCAGCGCCCCCTCGACGGCCGGCGTGTCGCTGTACAGAAGGAGGTGGCCGCCCCCGACCGCGCCGCCGAGCGCGCGCAGCGCCGACAGCGAGGGGCTGGGCGTTCGGATGAAGCGATCGAAGATGCGGGACGCGGCCTCGCCCAGCATCGGCTTGCGGACGTCCGACGCGCCGAATCGGACGTAGGCGCCGTGCGTGACGAAAGGAACGACGTTGGCTGCCGTGAGCGTGGTGCCCAGGTCGGGCGCCGCGATCGGACCGGTCACCCTCAGCAGGTCGGCGAGCAGCGCCGGATCCGCCCCGATGACGCCGTCCAGGCGGACGCCCGTCCCCTGCAGGTACGAGCGCTCGATGGCGGCCGCCGCGGAAGGGAAGTCCGGCGTCATGTTGACGTTGCGCCAGAATCCCGCCCCGCCGAACCGGTCGTAGGTTCGGGCGTAGCTCGCGTTCGGAGCGTCGATGGCACCCGGCGCCACGTTCGGCAGTGCGGCGACCGATCGGAACGGAGAGAAGCTGAATCGGCCGCGGTCCACCGTCAGGACGGCATACGCCCCCAGGAATCCGCCGGTGCCGCGCATCTCGGCGGGGCTCTGCGCGGCGATGAAGTACCGCTTCAGTCCTCCCGCTCCGAGGAACTGCGGCAGCTCGCGGAGAACGGCGGCGGCACGCGCGAACGTCTCCGGCAGGTCGGACACCTGCGCAAGCGCATCCCGGCGGCCGGTCGCCACCGGCGGGAGCACCCACGAGGTCGCCGACGAGGAAATGAGGCGCACCCCGGCGCGGGAGCGGGACGCGGCCCGGGCCAGGGCGGCGGCCACCGCCGGATACCGCTCGAGCGGGAAGATGCCGTCGCTGGGGGCCAGGGTCGCCACGCCGTCCGGCAGATGCGCGATCTGATCGGAGATGTCGACGCCGGCCTGCGCGATCAACTGGCCGCCCTCGGACATCCGCAGGACCGCGTCGGGCGTCCGGCCGAGGATCGGCACCAGCCCGATCAGCCGGACGGCGGGCGACGACGCTTCGTCCGCCGCGCGCGCGAACCGCTCGCGCGCCGTTCGGAAGCTGAGCACTGCCCGGTGCAGGTCGCCGGCGGCCAGGCGGTCGCGGCCCTGGACCAGGGACTGCCTGCCCGCCAGCAGGTCTGCCCGGGCGCGCGACGCCGGACCGTAGGCGAGCCCTCCCCAGACGAGCGCCACACCGAACAGCGCGGCGCACGCCACGGCGGCCCGCCGGAGAAGACGCCGGGTGCGGCGACGATGCCGGCGACGACGGACGATCCGGCGCCGCCCGTCCTCCCCGGTCGTGCGTTCCTCGACGACGCGGCCGGGGCCCTCGCCTCGGCGGACCTTCTTGACCTTGATGCGGGTGCGCTCGAACTCGAGGGAGCGTTCGCGGGAGGCCGGGGCGGCGTCCATCGCGCTACTCCCGATCCGCGAACACGACCAGCCGGTGGGACGCCGAGAATCGCGGCGTGCACGTGGTGAGCACCAGGGTCGGGTTCGCCGTCTGGTCCAGGACGGACCGGTCGGTCGGGCTCAGCGTCGCCGTTCGGGTGACGTGGTACCGGAACGTGCCGTACTCGGTCTCGATCTCGATGAGGTCCCCGGGGCGCAGCAGGTTCAGGGACCAGAACGGGTGCAGGTAGGTGGTGCGGTGGCCGGCGATGGCCACACGGCCGTGGCTCTCCCACGGCAGGGCAGGTCCCGGATAGTGACCGGGACCCTTCTCCAGCGACGCGGTGCTGACCCCCTGCACCACGACCATGTTCAGGTGGATGCGCGGGATCACGAGGACGCCGATGGCGGTGCCGGGCACGTCGACCCGCCCCGTGGTGGGCCCATTCACGGGATGGTCCTGCAGGTGCGGAGCGATCTGGGCGCGAAGCCGCGACTGCTCGTGCGCCGTCACGAGGCCCGTTCCCCAGAACAGCCATGCCAGGTATCCCGCGGCTGCCAGGGCCGCGGCGAGCAGGATGAACCCGACGACGCGGTAGGGGGAACGCTTCCCAGTGGACGAGCGGGCGCGGGGAAGCGCCTCCGACGCGGTCCGGGCCGTTCCCCGGGCGTCGGGCTGGGCTACCGTGCGACCGACCCGGCCTTCTGGCGGCCACGCCGCTTGCGCCCAACCAGCAGGAACGCGAACCCGAGGATCAGCAGCACGGGGATCAGGATCATCCAGCCCGTGATGTTGGCGCCGGTGAACGCGAGGCTGCCGTCGCCGTTGCCTCCGGCCGGATCCAGCACCGTCAGCATGATCGTGACCTCGGCGGCCGCGCCGGTGCGATCGAGCCCGCGCACCACCAGGGGAAGCTGGCCCGCCTTGGCGGTGGAGGGGATCGTCAGCGGCGTGGAGAAGTGGCCGGGGTCAACGGCTGCGGTCTTGACGAACGGGCCGCCCAGGTACAGGCGGACGGTCGAATCGGCCAGCCACTTGTTCCCAGACACCGTGATGGTCTGGCCGGGCGTGACGGTCGTGTTCGAGGCCACGGCGGTCGGCCCGCCGGGAGGATAGGCGGCGAACGCGGGGCTCCCGAGCAGCAGGAAGAAGACGGCGGCCGAAAGGACGATCGCGGCTGTGGATTTCTTCATCACGGACTCCGACTCTCGATTCCCGCCTGAGCAATGCCGCCGGTTGGCCCGGGGGCGGCCCGCGGGCGGGTCGCAACTTTTGGCACGGTAGGTATCGCCCGGAATCGGGTGAGACCTAAGCCTTTCTTTCTCCCCCGTCGTCCCTCCGGGCGGGCCCCGTTCGGCGCTTCCGGATCAGTTCCCGGTACAGCGACAGGCTCTCGTCGGCCAGGGTCTCGGCCGAGTACCGGGCGGAGCGGGCCCGGGCAGCCGCGCCCATCGAGGCCCGGCGAGCGGGGTCTCGCGCCAGGCCGAGGATGCACGCGGCGAGCGCGCGATGGTCTCCCGAGGCCACGAGGTCGCCCGTCTCGCCGTCGACGACCACTTCGGGTACCCCGCCGACGGCGGTGGCGACCACCGGGCGGCCGGCCGCGGCGGCCTCGATCAGCGAGATCGGCGTCCCCTCGTTCACGGAGGACAGCGCGACCACGTCCACGTCGGCGTAGAAGGCCGCCATGTCGGCGTGCCAGCCCACCCAATGGATGCGCTCGCCGGCGGCCGACGACTGCGCGGCCGTGATCCGCTCGCCCTCGGGGCCGTCCCCCGCGATCACGGCATGCGCCTCCGGGAGCTCGGTCAGGACGACCTCGAGCGCCGCGAGGAGGACGTCCACGGCCTTCACCGGCACCAGCCGGGCCGAGAAGCCGACCACCGGAGCACCGTCCGGGATGCCGAGGCGCGCTCGGAGGGAGCCGTCCGGGCCGGCGATCCGCAGGAACGGACCGAGGTCCAACCCGGGCGACATCACGCGGTACTGGTCCGGCCGGCCGACGCCCGCGCGAAGCAGGTCGTCGGCGACGCTGCGGCTCACGGCCACGAGCGCCGACGAGAACCGCGCCAGCTCGCGTTCGGTCCGGACCACGCGGCGCCTCCCCTTCTCGGTGAAGTACCCCTCGAGCGTGTGCCCGTGGAAGGTGTGGACGCGCACCGGCACGCGGGCCAGGAGCGCCGCGGCGCGGCCGAGGGTCCCCGCCTTGGCCATGTGGGTGTGCACCACGTCGGGCCGGTAGCGCACGATGATCCGCCACAGATCGGCGAGCGCCGCCAGGTCGCGCGGCGGCGAGGGCTCGCGCTGCAGCCGAGGCAGCCGCCGCACGTCGGGGTAGTGGAGCAGGTCCGCGAGGTCGGCTTCGTCTTCGTTGACGGTCCCGGAGACGAGGAGCGACCGGACGCCGCGACGTGCCATGGCCGGCTCCAGGGCGAGGATACTGGCGGGCCGGGCCGCCGACGTTGAGCCGCGTGACGATGCGGAGCACGCGGAGCGGACGCCCGCCGCGGGCGGAGGCGCCGGGCGCGTCGTCACCGGCGCTCGACACAGGACCGGGCCGTGCCTCCACGGGAGGGCAGCCCCTCGTTAGTAGACTTTGCCCGGATACACGCAGGACGGAGGTTACATGAAGGTCACGACCGCGGTCGTGACGGGCGGAGGCGGCTTCATCGGCTCCCACCTGATCGACGAGCTCGTTCGACGCGGGTGCCGCGTCCGGGTCATCGACGACTTCTCGACCGGGTCTCCCGACAATCTGGCGGAGGCGAAAGCCGACATCGACCTGGTCGAGGGCAGCATCCTCGACGCGTCGCTGCTCGCGCGCACGTGCGCGGACGCGAGCGTGGTCTTCCACGAGGCGGCGATCCCGTCGGTCGCGCGTTCCGTCGAGGACCCGCTGCGATCCAACGCCGCGAACATCACCGGCACGCTGTCCGTGCTGGAGGCGGCCCGCCGGCAGGGCGTGGGGCGCGTCGTGTACGCCGCGTCCTCCTCCGCGTACGGCGGGACGCACCCGATGCCGGTGCGCGAGGACATGGAACCGCGGCCCGTCTCCCCCTACGCCGTCGCGAAGCTCGCCGGCGAGCACTACTGCCGGGCGTACACCGCGAGCTTCGGTCTCCCGACGATCTCGCTGCGCTACTTCAACGTGTTCGGTGCCCGGCAGAGCCCCGATTCGCCGTACGCGGCAGTCATTCCCCGATTCGTCACCGCCCTGCTGGAGGGCAAGCCGGCCGAGATCTTCGGCGACGGCGAGCAGTCGCGCGACTTCACGTACATCGGAAACGCGGTGCACGCCAACATGCTCGCCATGGACGCGACCGAGGAGGCGTTCGGCCAGACGATGAACGTGGCCCAGGGAGAACGGCACACCCTGAACGAGCTCCTCGCCGAGATCGGGCGGATCCTGAACCTCCCCGTCCCCGAGCCCACGCACCTCCCGCCGCGGGTCGGCGACGTGCGGCACAGCCAGGCGGACATCGGCAAGGCCGAGCGGCTGCTCGGCTACCACCCCCTGATCTCCTACGCGGACGGACTGCGGGAGACGGTGGAATGGCTTCGGGACAGCCGGCAGCCCGCGAGAACGAGCTGAATCCCAACGCGCCGAGCGACCTGAGATGACCGCACAGCCCGGCCCTCCGACCGTGCTCCACCTGATCGAGTCGCTCGGCCCCGGCGGAACGGAGCGCCAGCTGGTGCAGCTCATTGGACGGAGCTCCGCGCCGGCGAGTCACCTGGTCCTCACGTGGGCCGAGCCGAGCGACCTGGCGCCCGAACTTCCCCGCGAGCCACTGTCGCCGAACGGGCCGGCGAGCGGTCCGTGGAACGCGCTGTCGGCGGCCAGGCTGGTGCGAGAGGTGATCCGCCGGTCGAACGTGGAGGTCGTGCACGCGCACCTGTCGAAGGCGGAATTGCTGGCCGCGGTGGCGGTGCCGCGACGCATCCCGATCATCGCGTCGCGTCGCGGCCGCAACCGGCAGGACGACCGCGCGTGGTTTCGCCTGGCCGAGTCGTTCAGTCACCGCAGGCTGGCCTGCATGCTCTGCAACTCGGAGGAGCTCGCGTCGTTCACGCTCGGACACGACCCCTCGCCGCCGCCCGTCGTGGTCATCCCCAACGGGGTGGACCTCGATCGCTTCGCCGCGTCGCCGCTGCCCGCCGACCCGGTCGTCACCGTGGTCGCGAACCTTCGTCCGGTGAAACGGCACGATCTCTTTCTGCGCGGGCTCGCGATCGCGCGCAGGACGCGGCCCGATCTCCACGGCGTCTTGGTGGGCGATGGGCCCGAGCGTTCACGCATCGAGGCCCTGTGCTCGGAGCTGGGCCTGGGCGACGCCGTACGGCTGACGGGCAGCGTCGACGACGTGCGTCCGCACCTGCGGGCGACCAGGGTCGTGGCGCTCACCTCGGAGCGCGAGGGTTTGCCGAATGCGATCCTCGAGGCCATGGCGATGGGACGGCTGGTGGTGGCGACGGAAGTTGGCGGGATCCCCGAGCTCGTGCGGCACGGCCGGGAGGGCTTCCTGGTCTCGCCGAACCCGGAGGACGTCGCGGCCGGCCTCCTGCGAGCCGTCGAGCCGGACCCGGTGTCGGAGGAGATCGCGCGCGCCGCGCGCGCCCGAGCGGAGTCGTTCGCGTGGCCCGCGGTCGTGCGCCGGACGGAGGAGCTGTACCGGCGCGTCGTCGCGGGCGAGCGCCTGCCGAGGGGCACGCGCGTGGCCCTCGCCGAACGGAGCGTCTCGCCGTGACGGGCAACGCCGCCGGCGACGCGGCACGACCCACGATCGCCTTCGTGGTCGGGGTCGGAAGGAGCGGCTCGACCATCCTCGACGTGGTCCTGGGCAGCGACCCCTCCATCGAGGGCGTCGGCGAGCTCGTCAACGTCGCGCGTTCGGGCTGGATCAACGACGAGTTCTGCGCGTGCGGCAAGCGCGTGCAGTCGTGCGAGTACTGGACCGCGGTCCGGGCCGACGTGGAGCGGACGGTGGGGTCGTTCGACCCGCACGGCTACCTTGGCCTGCAAAGCGAGTTCGAGCGCGCCCGCGGCATGTGGAGGTGGTGGACCGGGCCGCCATCGGAAGAGCACCGGCGGTACGGCCACCAGACGCTCGCCATCTACTCCGCGATCCGGCGGGTCAGCGGCCGCCCGGTCGTCGTGGACTCGTCGAAGAGCCCCGTCCGGGCCCTCGCGCTCTCCCGCGTCCTCGGCCCCGACCTTCGCCTTCTCCACCTGGTCCGCGACCCCCGAGGCGTGGCCTGGTCGCTGCTGAAGCCATACGCGCGCGACGACGCGGCCGGCGTCCAGCGCGACATCCCGTCGCGTCCGGCATGGCGGACGAGCCTGCTCTGGTCCGAGGTCAACGCGCTGTCGGAGGTGGCCGCGCGGCGCTTCGCCCCGGAGCGCCGGGCCACCATTCGCTACGAGGACTTCCTGGCGGACCCCGCACGCGTCCTGGACACCGTCGGACGCGTGCTGTCGGCGGACTTGAGCGAACTGGGGAAACGCGTCGTCGCGGGCGAGGCGATGACGTCCGGGCACAACGGTGGCGGGGAACCGGCTCCGCATGCAGGACTCGATTCGCCTGCGCGCCGACGTGGAGTGGCGCGAGCGCCTGAGCAGCCGGGACCGGGCGACGGTCCGGGCGATCGCCGCGCCGCTGATGTGGCGCTACGGGTACCGGTCGTAGCCGTGCGCGCCCTCCTGTTCATCGGGACGCTGGAGACGGGCGGCGCCGAGCGCCAGTTCGCGGTCCTTGCCGACGGCCTGTTGCGCGACGGTGTCGACGCGCTCCTCTGCACGATGACGCCGGGCGGCTCGAACTGGGACCGGCTGGCGCAGACACACCGCGACCACCTGGTCTCGCTGGAGCCGCGGGCGCCGCGCGGCGCGGCCGACGCTGCCCGGCAGCACCTCGGTGCGCCGGCGAGGCTGCGCGGCGTCATCCGCCGGTTCCGGCCCGACGTCGTCTACAGCGCGCTGCACATGAGCAACGCCATCGCGTGGATTGCGACGCGGGGCACCGGGACGCCGCTCGCCTGGGGGTTGCGGGCTTCCGAGGACGACCTGAACCCGAAGCGTGCCGCGCCCTTCCAGTTCTGCCGCCTGGTGTCCGGAACGGTCCCGCTCGCCATCGCCAACGCCCGTGCCGGCCGAGACCACCACCTTCGTCGCGGCTTCCGACCGAGGCGCTTCGAAGTGGTCCCGAACGGCATCGACACGGAGCGGTTCCGGCCGGATGCGGACGCGCGGGCTGCCCGCCGCAGCGAATGGGGAGTCGCCGCCGACCAGCCGGTGATCGGCACGGTGGGACGGTTGGTCGCGGCCAAGGGCCATGCCGTCCTGCTGGAGGCCGCGCGGGACGTGCTCGGCGAGCTCCCGGACGCCCGGTTCGTCGTGGTCGGGGACGGGCCGGCCGCCACCCGCGACCGCCTGAAGGCCGACGCGGCCCAGCTCGGGCTGGACGGCCGGGTCCTCTGGCTGGGCCACCGTGCCGACACGGCCTCGATCTACCCCGGCTTCGACGTCTTCTGCCTGCCCTCGCTGACCGAGGGCTTCCCCAACGTGGTCGGCGAGGCCATGGCCTGCGGGCTGGCCTGTGTCGTCACCGACGCGGGCGACGCCCCGCTGATCGTGGGCGGCGCGGGCCGCGTGGTCCCTCCTGGCGATCCCGTGAAGCTCGCGGAAAACATCATTTGGGCGACCGAACATTCGGCCGATAGAGACGGGGACGCGCGCCGGCAGCGCATCGTCGACGCGTTCTCGGTTGCCCGAATGGTGAGGCAGACACATGACCTGTTGGAGTCGCTGGTGGCCCGCTCGAACCCCTCGTGAGGGGCGCTCCCCCGACTCCGATCCGCTGATTCCACCCCCCCGGAGCATTCCATGTGCGGCATAGCCGGCCTGATCACCGATGCGTCCGGCCGCCCCGATGAGGCGCGCCTTCGGCGCGCGGCGGACTTGCTCCGCCACCGCGGCCCCGACGGCGCCGACGTGTGGAGCGGGCCCGGCGCGGGGCTCGCCCACACCCGGCTGGCGATCATCGACAGGGCGCACGGCGCGCAGCCGATGGTCTCGGCCGACGGCCGGTACGTGATCGTCTTCAACGGCGAGATCTACAACCACCACGAGCTTCGCCGCGACCTCGAAGGGCGCGGCCGCACGTTCCGGACGCGCTGCGACACGGAGGTCCTGCCCGAGCTCTACGCCCTCGAAGGGCCCGGCATGGTGACCCGTCTGCGGGGCATGTTCGCCTTCGCGATCCTCGACCGGGCCGAGCGCAGCCTGTTCGTCGCCCGGGACCGCTTCGGCAAGAAGCCCCTCTACCTGGCCGAACGCGGCGGCGGCGTGGCGTTCGCCTCGACGCTCGACGCCCTCGGCGCAGTCGCCGACCTTCCTCTCGACCTGGAGCCGCAGGCCCTGTTCGAGTACCTGGTGCTGCAGTACGTGCCGTCGCCGCTCTCGCCGGTGGCCGGGACCGTGAAGCTCGCCCCGGCTCATTGGGCGCTCTGGCGGGACGGCTCCCTGGAGGTGCGGCGGTACTGGAAGCCGCCGGCCCGGGCGGGCAACGTCCGGCGCGGCGCGCCGACGCCCGACGACCTCGCACAGGTCAGGGAGACCATCGGTGACGCGGTCCGGTCGCGGTTGGAGAGCGAGGTACCGCTCGGGGTCTTCCTGTCCGGAGGCCTCGACTCGTCGATCGTGGTCGCCGAGATCGCCCGGGCCGGGATCCGCGCCCGGACCTTCTCGGTCGGCTTCCGCACCGACCGGTTCGACGAGACTCGGTACGCGGCGCACGTCGCGGACCGATTCGGCACCGACCACACCCGGCTCGTCGCCGACGACGACGTCCGCACCCTGTTCGACCGCTTCACGGCGGCGTACGACGAGCCGTTCGCCGACTCCTCCGCCCTGGCGACGCTGGCCGTTGCGCGGGCGGCGCGCGAGCACGTGACGGTCGTGCTCACGGGCGACGGCGGCGACGAGCTGTTCGGAGGCTACGAGCGCTACGGCTGGTTCCGGCGCGGCGCGGAGACCCGGCAGAAGCTGGGCCCGTTGGCGGACGCGGCCGGAGGCGCCGCGGCCGGGCTGGGGCGGATGCTCCGCAACGGCCGGCTGCGCCACGCCGGCGCCCTGGTGCGGGACCCGTGGTCCTGGTACCGCGACGCGCTGTTCCATTTCTCCCCGGCGGGCGCCCGTTCGTTGCTGCGCCCGGACGTGTCGGCCTCGATCGACCCGGCGGCGCCCGTGACCCGGCTGGACGCCCTCTGGGCGCGGGGAACGGGATCGCTCTCCGACCTCGGCTGGGTGGACGAGCACACGTACCTGGCCGACGATCTCCTGACCAAGATGGACCGCGCCACGATGGCGTTCGGCGTCGAGGCGCGGTCGCCGCTGCTGGACCACGTCCTCGCCGAGCAGGCTGCGCGCTTCCCCGACTCCTGGCTGTTCTCGGGCGGCCGCGGGAAGGCGATCCTTCGCGCGGCCTACCGCGACGAACTGCCGGAGGCGGTGCTGACCCGGCCCAAGATGGGCTTCGGCGTCCCGATCGAGCGGTGGCTCAAAGGACCTCTGCGCTCGGAGGTGCAGCGGCTGCTGCTCGGCGACTCCGTCCTGTGGACCTGGCTCCGGCCGGACGTCACCGGCCGGCTCGTGACGTCGTTCCTGGACGGTGACCCCGTCCAGGCCCGACTGGTCTGGAACCTGACGGCGCTGGCAGGCTGGGCGGACCGGCGCGTCGGCGCGCGCACCGCGGTCCTGAGCGAGGCCGGCCGATGAGCCGGAAGGCCGGCGCGGTCCGGGAGCGGCCGGTGGCCGACGTCGGCGTGCGGCGCGAGATCGGCGTCAGCAGATCCGCGCGCTCCGACGCGACGATCACCCTGGGGCTCGGTATCGCCGCGACCCTGCTCGGCATCCCGACCAGCATCCTGATCGCCCGGGCGCTCGGGCCCGCTGGAATGGGCGGCGTGACCCTGGTCGCCACCATCGGCAGCTATGCGACCACGATGCTCGCCCTGGGGGTCGAGGTGTCGCTGGTCCACTTCGCGGGCCGCCGTCCGGAGACGTCGCCCACGCTCGCCCGGCTGGCCCTGCGACTGGGCACCCTCCTCGGCCTGGTGGCCTCCGTCGGAGGGATCGCCTTGCTGATGACCGTCTACCGCGACCGTGTGCCCAGCGAGCTCATCCCCTGGTCCCTCTTCCTGCTGGCGCTGGGGCCCGTGCGGCTCGTCACCTCCTACGTGCAGAACGTCGTCGTCGGCGTCGGCCGGCTGGTGGAGATCAGCGTCATCTCGCTCATCGCCGCCGCCCTCACGCTCGCCGGGGCGATCCTCTTCGCTCACTCGAGCGTCGCCGCCCAGGGACGGCTGGGCACGCTCGCCGTCGTGTTCATCGTGACCGTCCTGCTCTCCCTGGCCGTGGCGCGCCGCGCGCGCGTCCTGCCGGCAACCGCCGAGGGCATCCGCGGGAAGTACCGGGAGGTCATGGGATACGGCCTGCGCGCGTACTTCGGGACGCTGCTGCAGGGCGTGAACTACCGGCTGGACTTCTTCCTGGTGGCGTTCTTCATGCCCCTCGAGCAGGTCGGGCTCTACGCGGTCGGCGTCACGGCCACGGAGATGCTCTGGATGGTCCCGAACAACCTGCAAGGCATCCTCATGCAGCGGGCGGCCAGCCTTCCGGGACAGGACTCCGATCGGCTGACGCGAGCGATCACTCGCCTGACCTCGCTGTTCCTGCTGGCCTCGTCGCTGGGGCTGGCCCTCGTCGCCGCGCCGCTCATCCGGCTGGTGTTCGGCTCCGAGTACCACGGCGCGGTGGCGCCTCTGATCCTGCTGCTGCCGGGGACGTGGTCGCTGGGCCTGTGGAAGAACCTGACCGCCGACCTGATCGGCCGCGGGCGCCCGGGCGCCAAGGCGCTGTCCGCAGGTGTCGCGGCGGCCACCACGGTGGTGCTCGACATGGCGCTCATCCCGAGGTTCGGGATCAACGGCGCGGCCATCGCCTCCAGCTGCGCGTACACGGTCGCGCTCGTGATGTCGATCTCCGTCTACCGGCGCTCCACCGGCACCGGGCCGGCGGAGCTGATCGTGCCCCGTCCGAGCGACCTCGGGCTGTTGATGGCGATGGCCCGCAGGGGGCGGCGCCCGCAGCCGGCGGGCTGACGCGGATCAGATCCAGACGGGAGCGCGCCGAGCCGGCGCCCGCCGGACGGGCTCGTCGTGCACACGGATCGACCGGGCGAGCGACCCGCTCGCCGCGACGAGAACGAACACCAGCCACGCCGACTTGTTCAGCTCCCACGGGTTCAGCAGCACGGCGACCAGCCAGACCACCATGCACTCGGCCCAGAGCCACGGCCGCCCGTTCGGCTGGCCGGGAATGACCTTCAGCACCGTCCAGACCACCCATCCGAACAGAAAGAGCCCGACGAAGCCGAGCTCAACGAATTGGCTGATGAAGACGTCGTGCGCCGGTGCGCCGGTGCAGGACTGCTTGGTGCCCTGTACGAGGCTGTACGCGGACCGGTCGCACGTGCGGTAGAGCGGGTCGACGACCGCGAAGGCGCCTGCGCCGATGCCTCCGATCGGGTGCTCCCATCCGACGTGCAGCGCCTCTGCCCAGATCGCGCCGCGAGCGCTGAAGTTGCCCGATTCCACGAGCGGGATCCCCTGCTGCAGCCGGTCCAGCGTGAACGTCGGAAGCGAGCGCGACACGCCGATGACGACGGCCACGGCGATCAACGCCCATCCGAGCACCTTCACCGATCGCTGCGAGATCGCGCGGAGCGCGCCCACCAGCAGCAGCGCGAGCCCGGCCCCCACGCCGGAGCGCGAGCCGGTGAGCGGGATTGCCATGCACGCCCCCGCAACGTAGGCGTAGTTCAGCACCTTGACCCGTTTGGACGCGGCCGTCGCGGCGAGGAACCACGCCATCGGCAGGGCGAGCGCGAAGATCAGCGCCACGTCGTTGGGGTTGAACCCGGCGACCGCCGCGCGCGAACGGAAGAACCCGGTCACGCCGGAGCGGACGAAGACGGACAGGACCTGCATCACGCCGATGGCGGCCCCGAGGACGAACGCCTGCAGCAGGGCCGAGACACGATCGAAGGTCGCGGCGACGTCCCAGACCACCAGCGTCAGCACGAGGAGCTGCGCCATGGTGAGGACGTACTGCAGGGTCACGGACTGGTCGCTGGACCAGAGCACGCTCGCGAAGCCCCACGTCACCAGCGCGAGGGTGGCCAGGTGGAACCGCTCGAGCCTGCGGACCCGGCCGGTGGCGAGCGCATGCAGTCCCCACACGGCGGCCACGGCGATGCCGAACAGCCGCCCGACGAACCCGATACCCGGGATGAGCAGCTGGTTCTCGACCGGGATCGACACGACGAACGCCCACACCAGGTAGAAGATGAGCGGCCGCCGCGAGGTGGCCGCCGGGGCATCGAGAGGCGTGGGGACTAAAGCCAGGTCCATATCCATACGAACGGTATGGAACAGGAGAACCTTGAGGCTCTCCGGGCCCCAGACGGCTACTGATTCCCCAACGGGAGGCTGTGCATGCGGTACCTGATCACCGGCGGCGCCGGTTTCATCGGCTCGCACCTCGCGGAAACGCTCCTCGGACGCGGCGACGACGTCGTGCTGCTCGACGACTTCTCCACCGGACGCCGGGAGAACGTGGCCCACCTGCTGGAGGACGCCGCCGGCCGGGTCGAGCTGGTCTCGGGCTCCGTCCTGGATGCCGACCTCGTCGCGAACGCCATCGGCCGCGTCGACGTCGTCGCGCACCTGGCTGCGAGCGTGGGCGTCCAGTTGATCGTCGCCAAGCCCCTGGAGACCCTGCTCAACAACGTCCGCGGGACCGAGGTCGTCCTGGAGGCGGCGGCCCGGACCCGGACGAAGGTCCTGGTCACCTCCACCTCGGAGATCTACGGGAAGAACGCGGCCGGCCCCCTGCGGGAGGACTCCGACCGCATCCTGGGTTCGCCGCTCGTCTCCCGATGGTCGTACTCGACGTCCAAGGCGGTCGACGAGATCTTCGCGCACGGGTACTGGAAGGAGCGGGCGCTCCCCACCGTGATCGTCCGCCTCTTCAACTGCGCCGGCCCGCGGCAGAGCGCCGAGTCCGGCATGGTGATCCCCCGGTTCGTGCGGCAGGCCCTCCGCGGCGAGGACCTCACCGTGTACGGCGACGGAACCCAGGCACGCTCGTTCTGCCACGTGCTGGACACCGTCGGCGGGCTCGTTTCCCTGCTGGACGAGCCGGCGGCCGTGGGAGACGTGTTCAACGTCGGGGCCCAGAACGAGACCACCATCCTCGGGCTCGCGGAGCTGGTCGTGGAGATGACCGGCTCGTCCTCTTCGATCCGGTACCTGTCCTACAGCGACGCCTACGAGCCGGGATTCGAGGACATGGAGCGCCGCCTGCCCAACATCGCGAAGATCCAGCGCGTCACCGGATGGCAGCCGGTGCGCTCGCTCAGGGACATCATCCGTGACGTGATGTCATTCGAGTTGAAGTTGAGCGGATCTCTGCCGATAGATACCGCGTGATGTCATCTGTCATCGTCCGTGACGTGGCCACGTTCGGCGCGGCGCTTGTCGCAAGCGCGGCGATCACCCCTGCAGCCCGCCGCCTTGCACTGCGAACCGGCATGGTGGACACGCCCGCCCCGCACAAGCATCACCTGCGAACCACGCCCTACCTCGGCGGACTCGCCATCACGGCGCCCGTGCTCGTCATCATTGCGCTCCAGCTGCTGAGCCCGCGGTCCATCCACCGTCAGACGATCGCCATCGGCCTCGGCGCGATGGCGGTGGGCGCGGTGGGTCTCATCGACGACTGGAGGGTCCTGGGCGCGGTTCCGCGGCTTGCGGTGCAGGCCGGAGCAGGCGCCCTGCTGTGGTTCTCGGGCATTCGCCTCACGCCGACGGGCATGCAGGCGATCGACCTCGCGGTGACCGTCTTCGTGGTCCTCGCGGTGACGAACGCCTTCAACCTCCTGGACAACATGGACGGCCTCGCCGCCGGCACCGCCGCCATCGCGGCGTCGTTCTTCTTCGTCGCGGCCGTGGTCGAGGGGCAGCACCTGGTCGGCGCCATGGCGCTGGCCGTCGCCGGCGGCTGCCTCGGCTTCCTCCCGTACAACTTCCACCCCGGCCCGGATCTTCCTGGGAGACACCGGGTCGCTGTTCCTCGGCTTCCTGCTGTCGGTTCTGTTCATCAAGATCGGACTCGTCGGCTACCCGCTCGTCACGCGCGCCGCGGTGCCCACGCTGATCGTCGGCGTGGCGGTGTTCGACACGTCGCTCGTGATCTGGTCGCGGCGCCGCGGCGGCCGTCCCGTCTTCCAGGGCGGCACCGACCACACGTCGCACCGCCTCCACCTCCTGCTGGGCTCGGCCGCCCGCGTCGCACTGTTGACGTACGCGGCGGCGGTGGCGACGGGAACGGTCGCCACCCTCCTGCTGCTCACGCACGCCGCGTGGCCGGCGTGGATCGCGGTCGCGGCGGCCGCGGCCGTCGGAACCGTCTTCACCCTTCGCCTGGAGCGCGTCTTCGAGCGCGAGCTCCTCGTCCGGACCGGAAGCGTCACCGAGGTTCGCCGTACGAACCTTCCCCAGACCCAGCCCGTTGCAGGGCTCCACTCGTTTAGGCGCGCGTCATGAGCACACCCACCCTGGACCGACAGCTGAGCACCACCTCCGAGACCGCCTACCACGACGACCTGCGGGAGTACCTGCGGGTCATCCGTTCGCGCAAGTGGACGATCGTGCTGACGACCACCCTCGTCCTCGCAGCGACCGCGCTCTTCACCCTCCATCAGACGCCGATCTACCGCGCGACGGCCGAGGTACTGGTGCAGCCCGTGCAGAACCCGCTGAACCTCTACATGCCGCCGACCACACCCGACATGAACACCGAGCAGCAGGTGGCCACGTCGCAGGCGGTCGCCGACGAAGTGCTCAAGGCGACCAGCATCGCGGTCCCCTTCTCCCAGCTGACGAAGAACGTCGACGTCGCCGTGGTTCCCGACACCGACGTGCTGCAGGTCAGCTACTCGAGCCCGTCGCCGACCACGGCCGCGAAGATGGCGAACCTGTTCGCGAACGCGTACATCTCGTTCCGCACGAACCAGGCAGTCGACCGTCTGAAGGTGGCGGCCGACACCGTCAAGCGTCAGATCGACGGCGTCAAGGGCCAGCTGAGCGACATCAACCGGCAGATCGGGAACACGTCGGACGCCAGCGTGCTGAGCGCGCTCACGTCGCAGCGCGAGTCCCTGATCAGCCGGCTCGGCACCCTGCAGGACCAGTACGCGGCCGTGCAGCCGGGCGCGGCCGCGGTCCAGGGCAGCGGCGTGGTCGTGCAGAAGGCAACGCCGCCCACGTCTCCGGCCAGCCCGAACAAGATCCGCAACGGCGCGCTCGGCCTCCTGGCCGGCCTCGCGCTGGGCATCGGGCTGGCGTTCCTGCGCGAGCGGTTCGACGACCGGATCCGGGGCCGCGAGGAGGTGGAGCGCGTGCTGACCGCCCCCGTCCTGGCCATCGTTCCGAAGGTCGCCACCTGGAAGCGGACCGAGGACTCCCGCCTGGTGATGGTGGGCGACCCGAAGAGCCCCGTGGCCGAATCGTACCGGACGCTCGCGACCAACCTGCTCTACGCGGGGAGCCGCCAGAACCTGGAGCTGCTGCTGGTCACCAGCGGCACGAGCGCGGAGGGCAAGACCACGACGACGGCCAACCTCGGCGTCGCGTTGGCGCAGACGGGCAAGCGTGTGATCGTCGTCTCCGCCGACATGCGCAAGCCGCGGCTGCACCGATTCTTCGGCCTCACCAACGAGATCGGCCTGGCCGACTTCCTGGCCGGCAGGGCGCCCCTGGAGGCGGCCGCCCAGGAGACGCCGATCGCCGGCCTGCGCGTGATGCCGGGCGGCCCCGTGCCACACAACCCCGCCGGACTCCTCGCCGGGCCGCGCGCTGCTGCCGCCTTCGACGAACTTCGAGCCGCAGCCGACTTCGTGATCCTCGACGCTCCGCCGGCGCTGGCGGTCGCCGACGCCTCGATCATCGCGCCGCAGGCCGACGGCACCCTGTACCTGATGGATGCGACCAAGGCGAGCCGCTCGTCGCTGAGCCAGGCTCGGCGCCAGCTCGAGAACGCGGGCGCGGACCTGCTCGGCGCGGTCATCAACAACTTCGACGCGACGAAGGCCGCCAGCTACCAGTACAGCTACTACAGCTACTACTACGAGTACCGGCAGGCCGACGACAAGGGCAAGGGAAACGGAGCGCGGCATCGTCCCTCGCTCGACCTGCGACGCTCGGCCGGTGAGGGCACGGCCGTCGGCTTCGAGGAAGCGCGTCCCATGACGACGAACGGCGTGGACACGGCGACGCTCCCCTCAGGGGGCAACGGGAACGGCCACGTGGCCGCGAACGGAAACGGGAACGGTCACGCGGCCGCGAACGGGAACGGTCACTCCCAGAACGACGGCGGCGCGCTCCCGGCGGCGCCGGCCGCACCCTCCACTCCAGTGGCCTCGCCCGCTCCGGTGACCGCCGCGCCACAGACGGCCGCCGCGATGGCTCGTCACGCGGCCGCCGCAGTGACGACCGCGACACCTGCGGCCGCGGCGCCACAGCGTCCGCTCCGGCCCCAACGCGGG
Organism: uncultured Actinomycetota bacterium; assembly: GCA_963770955.1. GTDB lineage: Bacteria > Actinomycetota > UBA4738 > UBA4738 > UBA4738 > DASPTB01. The sequence goes on along the minus strand of CAVYRK010000002.1, from coordinate 103,754 downwards.
CCGTCACCCCTCCGCCCTCACACGGCAACGGAGATTCGCACGCGCCCCTTCAGGGCACCGCCGCACCAGTCGATCATCAGAGCAACGAGGGTGGGCCCTGGTGGGCCCCGCAGTCCACGTAAGCGTCGGAGACGGAGACTTCCTCGAATGAGCATCGCCTTCCCCAAGCACCACTTCACGGACTCGGGATCGCTCGCCGGAGCGATCCGTGACCGGGTCGCGACGGTCGCAGTGGTTGGGATGGGCTACGTTGGCCTGCCGCTGGCGATCGCGCTCGACCGGGCCGGTTTCGAGGCCATCGGGTTCGACGCGAACGAGTCGAAGATCGAATCGCTCACGGGCGGAACCTCCCACGTCACCGACATCGCCGACGCGGCGTTGCGGGCCGGCGCCATCCGGTTCACCGCGTCGCCCCGTCCCCTCCGCGAAGCCGACGTGATCGTCGTGGCCGTGCCCACGCCGCTCACCGACGGGATGCCCGACCTCGCCATGGTGCGCGACGCGTGCACCGCGGTCGCCGAGGCCCTTCGTCCCGGCATGCTGGTGATCCTGGAGTCGACGACCTGGCCCGGCACCACCGAGGAGGTCGTCCTCCCGATCCTGGAGTCGTCGGGCCTCCTCTGCGGAGAGGATTTCTTCCTCGGGTACTCGCCCGAGCGCATCGACCCCGGCAGTGACTGGAGCCTGGCCGACACGCCCAAGGTGGTCTCGGGCGTCGGCGAGGAGGCCGGCGACCTGGTCGAGCTGTTCTACCGCCAGATCGTCCGCGAGGTGGTCCGCGTCCCCAGCCCGCGCGAGGCCGAGATGGCCAAGCTCATCGAGAACACCTTCCGTCACGTCAACATCGCGCTCGTGAACGAGCTCGCGATGCTCGCGCCGCACCTCGGCGTGGACATCTGGTCGGCGCTCGACGCGGCGGCGACGAAGCCGTTCGGCTACCTCCCCTTCTGGCCCGGCCCCGGCGTGGGCGGGCACTGCATCGCCATCGACCCCAGCTACCTGTCGTGGCGCGTGAGCCAGCGCCTCGGGTTCGGCGTGCGCTTCGTGGAGCACGCGATGGAAGTGAACAACCGGATGCCCGCCTACGTCGCATCCCGCGTGGCGGAGGCGCTCAACGAGTCGAGCAAGCCCGTTCGCGGATCCCGGCTGATGGTGCTGGGCATCGCGTACAAGCCCGGCGTCAACGACATGCGCGAGTCCCCCGCGCTCTCCGTGCTCCGCCACCTGGCGGCCGCGGGGGCGTCGGTCTCGTACCACGACCCCTACGTGCAGTCCATCGACCTGGAGGGGACGGAGCTGCTGTCGCAGCCGCTGTCGGAGGAGCTCCTGGAGAGCCAGGACTGCGTGATCATCCTGACGGCGCACCCCGGCATCGACTACGAAGCGATCACGAAGGTGGCGCCGCTGGTGTTCGACGCTCGCGGCGTGACCCGGTGGTTCAACGCGCCGAACGCCGTCCGCCTGTAAATGCAGGAGCCGGCTCGCAAGGAGCCGGCTCGAACCCCGCATCGTTCTTCCTCTTTTACTTGACCTCGACGCTGGCGCCTGCCGCCTCGAGCTGCTCCTTCGCCTTGTCGGCCTGCTCCTTGGGAACCGCCTCGAGCACCGCCTTGGGCGCGGAGTCGACCAGGTCCTTGGCCTCCTTGAGCCCCAGGTTCGTGAGGGCGCGGACCTCCTTGATGACCTGGATCTTCTTGTCGCCGGCGCCGGTGAGCGTCACGGTGAACTCGGTCTGCTCCTCGGCCTCCTCGGCGGCGGCGCCGCCGCCGGCCGGCGCGGGCCCGCCGTAGGCGACCGGAGCCGCGGCCTGGATGCCGAACTCCTCCTCGATCTTCTTGGACAGGTCGGCGGCCTCGATGACGGACAGTTCCTTGATCGCGTCAAGGATGTCGTCCACGGACAGCTTGGCCATGTCGAACTCCTCTCTTCCTCTCAGGCTTCTGATTCGGACTCTGCTCCGCCGCCGGTCTCTTCGGTCGAGACCTCCGCGTCGGGCGCTTCCTCTTCCGGTGCGTCGTCGGCCGCCGGAGCATCCTCTGCGGACGCCTCCGCGGCCGGCGCTTCCTCGGCCGGGGCCGAGGTGTCCACGCCGCCCTGCCGGGCGTGCTCCGCCAGCGCGTACGCCAGCCGTTGCAGCGGGGCCTGCAGCAGGAAGACCATCCGCGCGAGCGGCGCCTGCAGCATCCCGGCGACCTTGCCGAAGGACACCTCCTTGGACTCGAGCGTGGCCAGCGACTTCGCCTGCTCCTCGCCCATGACCGTGCCCTCCACCAGCGCGCCCTTGATCTGCAGGGCGGGGAACCGCTTGCTCATGTCGAGCAGCACCTTCGCGCCGGCGACCGCATCGCCCTTCATGAAGGTGATCGCGGTGGGGCCCTCCATCATCGGCAGCAGCTCGTCCAGGCCGGCGCCCTTGGCGGCCAGCCGGGCGAGCGTGTTCTTCGCGACGACGAACCGCGCGTCGGCCTCTCGGAGGCTTCTGCGCAGCTGCGTCGCGTCGGTCACCGAGAGCCCCCGGTAGTCCGCCAGGACCGCCCCGGTCGCCGAGGTGAACTCGGCGGTCAGCTTCTCGACCTTCTCGACCTTCTCCGTCTTGGGCATCGCGTCTCCTGGTGCCGTCCAGGACGTCCCCGGAAAAGAAGAACGCCCCCGCAGACGGCGGAGGCGTCGGTTCCGGCCGGGCGCATGCCCGTCGGTCGCTCTCACGTTGCCTCGGCAGGTACCTCGCTTGGGAGGATTACGCTCGCGCCCCTGCTGTCTGCGGCCCACCGAGACTACGGGGCTCGGACCCCGATCGTCAACGTGACCAGCGAAAACGCGCCGAAGCGGCGGAGGATCGGCTCCGACGCCGCCGATCCTCGCCGCCCCGTTCGCCGAATCTCGCGTTCCTCTACTGGTTGATCACGACGTCGCCGTCCTTCGGCGCGCCGCAGTCCTTGATCAGCGGGTCCGGATGCTGCCCCCCGGGAACAGCTTGACCACGATGCAGAGCGAGTCCTCGATCTTCTTGCCGATGCCGACCCGGTCGATGGCCTCGATGTGCACGTAGTACCGCTGGTCGCCGCCGAAGCAGTTGGTCGCGTTCAGGATGGTCTTCGGGTACCCGCTGGGCGGTGGGTTGTTCGTGTGCGTGGCCACGTACTTGGTGAAGTCCCTGCACTGGATCGTGACCATCTGGCCGTTCAGCTCCGGCATGTACACGAACGAGCCCGTTCCCGTCCCGTCGGCCTCTGCCTGGGCGGCGAGCTGGGCGTCGTAACCCTTGCTGGTGAGCCCGCTGAAGCCCGTGGACCCCGTCGCTGCCGACGCCGGCGCGGCGGCCACGACGCCGATTGCGGCGGCCAGCGCGGCCGCCACCATCATCTTCTTCAATGCCGTTCCCCCTTCATGTCCGGTGAACCGCCGGTGGGCGGCTGCACGTCGTCCTCGTCCTTTCGGTTCCCTTCGTATCACTCGCTGGTGAGCGTTCCGTGGAACGTGGCGGAATCGTCGTAGCGAACGATTCCCTGCGGAGCCTGGGTGTCGAAGACCGCGTCGGACACCCACACCAGCTTGCCGCTGACCCCGCAGTAGGGCGGGACGCAGCCGCCCCGTGTCGCCTTCAGCACCAGGCGGAGGTCCCGGTCGGGCCCGTTCACGGTGACGCCGTCGAACGACTGGCAGATCCGGCTCGCGTACCGGGAGATGCGGGTTCGCAGCCGGCCGCCGTCGAACGTCGTGAACTTCACGACGCCCTTGTGGACCGCGAAGCACCCGTACCCCGCGGACTGCTCGGTCCACGTCCTCGTGTCGATGGTGAACCGGCCGCTCACGCGCCCCATGCCGAGGAAGTCCTCGGTCGCCTGGTCCATGTACATGCCGCGCACGGTGTACCGGCAGAAGAAGTGCGGATCCTTCGGCTTGGAGGGATCCCCATTCCCCGGATCGCACGCGGCGGACGGGAGGTGGACCAGGGTGTGCGTGTCGGCGGCGGTCCCCATCACTTGATGCGACACGGGATCGGCGCGCGCGGCGACCGGCAACACCATCACCAGGAAGCACGCACCGATTGTCGCCAAGCTGCGACCCACGCTGTCCCCCTTCCGAGCCGGCGCCGCAGTCGCCCCGCCGGCCGCATTGGCGGCACGCACTTATAGCGCCAGACCCGGGAACGGGAAATGGGTCATTTGGGGAAGCCGGGGCTCCCCCGGATCAGACGGCTTCCGACTCCTCGGCGCCCGATTCCTTGGCGTGCCCGGGATCGATCCGGATGCCGGGCCCCATGGTGGTGGACAGCGTCACCGACTTCAGGTACCGACCCTTGGCAGCCGCCGGCTTCGCGCGAAGGATCTCGTCGATCACCGCGACGTAGTTCTCCAGCAGCGCCTTCTCGTCGAACGAGCGCTTGCCGATCCGCAGCGCGAGGTTCCCCTGACGGTCGACGCGGTACTCGAGCTTGCCGGCCTTGATCTCCTCGACGGCCTTTCCGATGTCGTTGGTGACCGTGCCCGCCTTGGGGTTGGGCATGAGCCCCCGGGGGCCGAGCACGCGGCCGGCCTTCCCGACGAGCGACATGGCGTCGGGCGTCGCGACCGCGGCCTCGAACTCGATGTTGCCCTTCAGTATCTCGTCGACCAGGTCCTCGGCGCCGACCACGTCCGCGCCGGCCTCGCGCGCCTCGCGCGCCTTGTCGCCGGAGGCGAAGGCGGCCACGCGCACGCTCTTGCCCGTGCCGTGCGGCAGCGAGACCGTGCCGCGCACCATCTGGTCGGCCTTCCGGGGGTCGACCCCCAGCCGCACCGCGACCTCGACCGTCTCGTCGAATTTGGCCTCGGGGAACTCGCGGACGATCTTGATGGCCTCGTTCGGCGCGTAGTAGCGCTCGCGGTCGACCTTCTCCAGGGCGGCCTTGTAGCGCTTGCCGGTGCCCGCGCTCATGCGTCCACCTCCACGCCCATCGATCGCGCCGTCCCGGCGATGATGCGCATCGCCATGTCGACGTCCACGGCGTTCAGGTCCTTCATCTTCGACTCGGCGATCTGACGAACCTGGTCCTGTGAGAGGCGCGCGACCTTGTTGCGGTTCGGCTCGCCGGAGCCCTTCTCGATGCCGGCGGCCTGCTTGATGAGCTCGGCGGCCGGAGGCTGCTTGGTGATGAAGGAGAACGAGCGGTCCTCGTAGATGGTCATCTCGACGGGGATGACCTGTCCCATCTGGGCCTGCGTCGCCTCGTTGTACTGGCGGCAGAAGTCCATGATGTTCACGCCGTGCTGGCCGAGCGCGGTGCCCACAGGGGGCGCCGGGGTGGCCTGGCCGGCCCGGATCTGCAACTTGACGATGGCGGACACCTTCTTGCGCCGCCGTCCACCCTGTTCGGACATTCACCACACCTCCTGCGGTCCAAGCGGCCTCGAGGGCCTCCCGCCTCTGAGTCGAACCGGCTCCCCCGCGCGCGGGCGCGCGGCGGGCAGCGCCGTCAGGCCTTCGCCACCTGGTCGAAGGCCAGCTCGACCGGGGTCTCCCGGTCGAAGATGTTCACCATCACCTTGAGCTTCGATTGCTCGACGTTGATCTCGGAGATCGTCCCGGTGAAGTCGGCGAACGGCCCCACGATGATGCGGACCACGTCGCCCTCCTCGAACTCGAGCCGGTACTGCGGCTTCTCGGCCGTCTCCTTCTTGACCGCCAGGATCTTCTCGACCTCGCGCGGCGACAGGGGCGTCGGCTTGGTGCCGGTGCCGCTCGAGACGAACCCGGTGACGCCCGGCGTGTTCCGCACGACGTACCAGGAGTCGTTGTCGTAGACCATGCGCACCAGAAGGTATCCCGGGAAGACCTTCTTCTGGACGACCTGCTTCTTGCCGCCCTTGATCTCCATGACGTCTTCCATCGGGATGACGACGTCGAAGATCTTCTCCTCCATCTGCATCGACTGGATGCGCGAGCCGAGGTTGGCGCGGACCTTGTTCTCGTAGCCGGCGTAGGTGTGCACCACGTACCACTCGCCGGGACCTCGCAGGATCGCGGGGGTCGAGTCCTCTTCTTCCTCCGCCGCGCCGTCCTTGGACGGTGCCGCCTCGGCCGCGGGCGCTTCCTCGGCCTCGGCCGCGACCGTCTCGACGATCGCTTCCTCGGCAGCCGCTTCCTCGATCACGTCGAGCTCGGCCTTGGCCTCCTCGGCGTCGACGATCCCATCGGCGGTCTCGGCGACGATGACTTCCTCGGCTGCCTCGATTTCGGCCTTCGCCTCCTCCGCCTCTTCGATCTCCTCGAGCGCGTCCTCGACGAGAGCCTCTTCGGCCTCCTCGATCTCAGCCTTGGCGGCCTCCCCCGCGAGGGCCGCATCGATCGCGGCGTCGGCCGCGGCCTCCTGCGTCGCGTCGTCCTCGGCGCTCTCGGCGATGGCGATGGCGTCGTCGACCGCGGCCTCCTCGACCGCGTCGATCTCCTCCTTGGCCTCCTCCGCCTCCTCGACTCGCGTCGATCGTCTGCTCGACGATCTCCTCTTCGGCGGCGTCGATCTCGGCCTTCGCCATCTCGCCCGAGATCACGGCCTCGGTCGCCTCCTCGACGGCCTCTTCCTCAGCGGCGTCGATCTCGGCCCGAACCAGCTCGGCCTCGACGACATCGGACACGGCCTCCTCGGCGGCCTCCTCGTGCGGAGGGCCGGATGTCGACGGCCTCGTCGGCGCCCGATTCCTCGGAGGAGGTCTGTGTCATGTCGATGTCGGACGGCATTGCCTGCTCCTCTGGGGATTCCTGCTCGGCCATCTGATCGGTCAGCCGCCCAGCAGGCGGAGAAGCGACTTGGAGAAGAAGAGATCGAGCCCGAAGACGTACGAGGTGAGCACGACCACGGATACCACGACCACGATGGTGTAGCTGAACAGCTCGGTTCGGCTCGGCCACTGCACCTTGCGCAGCTCCGCACGCACCTCGCGCAGGAACTCGCGCGCGCCGACGCGCTTGCGGCGCTCGGGCGCGGCAGGACGCCGCTGGCGGGTCTGCTCGGCCCGGTCCTGGGGCTGCGTCTTCTGGCGTTGCATCATTCTCTTGGCCTGGCGATTCATGCTTCCCCTGCCTTTGGGAATGGGCGGAACGGAGGGCGAAACCGACCAATATTCTACAGTCGCCCCGGCTGCTGTCCATGCGGGCCGAGCCCGCCCGAAACGGACCTCAGTCGCCCTCGTCGGCCCCCGCGACCGGGTCGATCGGCGTCGCGATCTGGCCGCCGTACTCCGCGAAGAGCCGGCGCGCCTCCAGGCGGAGGTCCCGCAGTGAGGGGCCCCAGATCTGGGCGACGAGGGCCTCCTTCATGACCTCGCGCTCGGCGCTGGGCCGGGGGATCCGGGTCTCGGGGATCGGGGACAGCCGGGCCGCCGGCCCGTACCCGTCGACGACCTTCTGATAGTCCTCGAGCCCGATGAGCCCGCACTCGAACCGCCCCAATGCATCCGACCATGGCGGCCGGCGAGCCCGGTCCTCGATGATCTCGAAGCACGTCTCCACGTTCTCATCGGAGTGCACGAACTCGTCGAAGTCCGTCCCGAACTTCTCGTTGAGTTGGCGGATCACCCGGCCGTAGTCCGCGACGACCTCGTCGAACATGCCGAGCGCGAACCCGTTCCGGTACGGAAGGATGCGCGCGTAGAAACGGATCCAGGACCGCAGCCCCTGCTCCGCCGTGACGTATGGCTCCCGGATGATCGCGGACAGGACGGCGGCTTCGGGATCGCGGATGGTGACGAGCGTCGGGATGCGGCGGCGGACCGCGGCCGCGACGTGCGCCGGGGCGTGCAGGGTGTGAGCGACCCGCACCGGCACCCGCTGGCTGGCCTGGAAGGCGATCACCGCGAACGTCACGCCCGACCGTGTGAACCCGTCGATCAGGAGCTTGGCGTCCGGGCCGACGACCTGTTGCCCGTACTTCATCCGCGCGACCGGCAGGTACAGCGACGGGTGCTCGGCGATCCGGCTGCGCAGGCCCCACCGGAGATGACGGCCCCTCACGGAACCCCACCCGTCTGGGCGGGCCGTGTTTCCGGTACCCTGACCGACCCCGGCTGTGGTGTTCGGCGGCCGCATGTCAAGGAGTACGCGTGGGAGCGTTCGGCGGACGTGACGAATCGGTCGGGCCCGATGGGCAATCCGACGCCGGCCCGTGCCGGCTGTTCATCGTCCGCCACGGCACCACGACGATGAACGTCCAGAACCGGTACCGGGGCCGCCGGGACATCCCGCTGGACGCCCAGGGGTACCAGGACGCCGTGGACGCCGCGCGCCGCCTGTCGACCGCCGGGCTGACCGCCGTCTACACGGGCCCGCTCAGAAGGACGATCGCGACGGCGCAGATCATCGCCGACGAGGCCCGGGTCCCGGACATCCGGATCCTGCACGGCCTCGTGAACCTCGACTACGGCGACTGGGAGGGGCAGACCGCCGAGGAGGCCGAGGTGTACGACCCCGCCGCCTTCGAGCTGTACCGCACCGATCCCGAGCGAGCCACGTGCCCCAACGGGGAACGGCTGCGGGACGCCACCGACCGGATGATCGAGGCCATGAAGCTGATCGGGTCGCGCCACCAGGGCGAAGCCGTCGCGGCCGTCTCCCATGCGGTGATGATCCGCCTCGCCGTCGCCCGCCTGAACAGCGTGGCCGGCGAAGCGTGGCGGGCGCCCGTTGGGCGCGGTTCGGTCACCGGCTTCCACATCGAATCCGACGGCACGATCGCGCTGGTCCATGCTCCCTCCGGCGGCGTCCCCGACTCGGCACCCACGTCCGGATAGCGGCGGCAGGCCAGACGGTTCCCACCTCATAACGGTTTCCCCCCACCAAGAACGGGGCGCCGCTCCCAAGTCACACGGAGCCGGGCACGACGGCCCGTGCCAAGTGTAGCCAAGGGACCCCGTCGCCCGCTCGACCCCGCTGCGGCATCCGGCCGGCGAGCCGCGCCACAATGGGGCGATGCGGCGACGATCCACTCTTCTTCTTCTCATCGTCGTGCTGGCCGCCGGATCGGCCGCCTGCACGGGCCCCACCCCGGAGGGGAGCCCGGGCGCGCCGTCCGCGGGCGGGTCCGCGCCGGCCGCCTGGCCGCCCCCGCCCGATGCCCCCATCCCCACCGATCCGGCCGCCGTCGCCTCCACCCTGCGTCGTGCGGACGCCGATCTCCGGCGCGCCCTCCCGGGCTGGGCCGGCGGGCCTGCCTCGGCACGCCCGCCCGCGACCGTGGTGCTCCTCGCCCTGTACGAACAGCGCGTCTACGGAACCCTCGCGGACCGACCGGCGGCGGCTCGACGGGTGGTGGCGATGCTGCCGGCCGATCTGGCCGCGGCCGCGCGTGCCGACCTGGCGGCGAACCGGTCGCTGAGCTCGCTCTCCGGTCCGCCGCCGGCCACCCCGCCGAAGCTGCACACCGCCGACCCGCGTCCCGCCGGCGTGCTGCTCGGCTACTACCGCGCGGCCGAGCGGCGGTTCCACGTCGCGTGGCAGGTGCTGGCGGCCGTGAACATGATCGAGTCGAAGTTCGGCCGCGTCTCGTCGAACAGCTCGGCGGGCGCCCAGGGCCCGATGCAGTTCATCCCGTCCACCTGGAAGGCGTACGGACTCGGCGGCGACGTCCACGATCCGCGCGACGCGATCATGGGTGCGGCGAACTACCTGAGCGCCTCGGGCGCCCCCGGCGACTACCGCGGCGCGCTGTACCACTACAACCCAAGCGACGCCTATGTCCGGGCGGTGCTGCTGTACGCGCATCAGATGATGCGGAATCCGCTCGCGTACTACGCGTACTACAACTGGCAGGTCTTCGTCGCCGGCAGGTCCGGCGACGTCCGGCTGACCGGCCCAGGCCTGTGACGGGCGGTCACGATCAGGGGACACGACCGGGGATGGCCGCTGCCCCTGGTGCTCTGGGTGCACGGTGGCGGCTTCGTCGGTGGCTCGAAGGACGAGCTGCGCGGCTGTTCAAGCTGGTCGCGAACGCTCACGTCGGCGCCGGGGTCGCCGGCCCTACGCCTGGGCTATCGTGTTCCTGCTGGTGACGGGCCTGCCGCCTAGCAGGGCCGGAGGGACTCGAACCCCCAACCCCCGGTTTTGGAGACCGGTGCTCTACCAAATTGAGCTACGGCCCTTCGGCCCGCCTGTTGGCGCCGCGGGCTTCGGGAAGTATAGAAGGGGGTCCCGGGCCAGCCCCAGGGGGTGCAGAATCCCTCGTACGCCTCCAGGGAGAGGGAACGCGCATCGATAACACTGAGGACATGTCGCACGCTCGAGAGGGGTCGGGCGCGCCCGGAATCGGTTCGGCGCGCCTTCGCTGGGTCTCGGAGGGCCTGGCCATTGCCGCATCCGGCCTGGTCACGGTCCTGGCGTTCCTGACCCCGGCCGGCGCCGCGGGCGTCGCGCTGCGGGTCGTCGCCTCCGCGCTCACCGTGGGCCTCGTGGTCCGCGCCGTCCTCCGCTCTCGACGGGCCGGGGCGGCTGGGCGGAGCTCGCCCTGGGACAGCGAGGACCTGTTCGATGAGTTCATCAATCGGCTTCCGGTCATCGGCTACATCGTGCCCTGCGACACGGAAGACGAGCGAGTGTTCATGAGCCCGCGCGTGGAGGAGCTTTTCGGGTGGCCGGTTGAGTACTGGTCGTCCAACGACAGGTGGCTGGAGATGACCCACCCGGACGACCACGCGCGCGTGCTGGCGCTGGACGAGGAGTGCACGAGGACGGGCGAGCCGTTCATGGCCGAGTACCGCGTCTTCCGCACGGACGGCTCGATCGCGTGGGTGCGGGCAGAGGCCGCGCTGGTACGCGACGCCGACGGCCGGCCCGCCTACTGGCAGGGCGTGATGGTCGACATCACCGAGCAAAAGGAGGCAGAGCTCCAGCTCAAGGAAGCGGAGAAACGATACCGCGCCCTGGTCGAGCACATCCCCGCGGTCACCTACGTGGACGCCACCGACCTACGCAACCCGATGCACACGCAGCTGGTGTACGTCAGCCCGCAGGTCGAGAGCATGTTCGGGTATCCCGTGGACGAATGGCTCGGCGAGCTGGACCGGTGGAGGAAGGCGATCCATCCACAGGACCGGGAACGCATCGTCGCGGACGACCTGCGCGCGAACGCGACCGGGGAGACGTTCCGCGAGGAGTACCGGGTCGTCACGAAGGATGGCGCCGTGCTGTGGGTCCACGACGAGAGCGTGGCCTTCCGCGACGACGACGGCAACCTCCGCTTCTGGCAGGGCGTGATGTTCGACATCACCGAGCGCAAGCTGGCGGAGGAGGGACTCGAGCGCGCGCTGACCAGAGAGCGCGACGCCTCACGCGCGCTGCGCGAGGTCGACGCGATGAAGAACACGTTCCTGCACGCCGTGTCGCACGAGCTCCGAACGCCGCTCGCATCGATCCTCGGCTTCGCGGTGACGCTGGAACACCACCAGGGCACGCTGCCGCAGGAGGAGACGCAGGAGCTGACGAAGCGCCTCGCCGTGAACGCCCGAAAGCTCGACCGGCTGCTGTCGGACCTGCTCGACCTCGACCGGCTGGACCGCGGCATCATCGAGCCGAAGTGGCGGCCGACCGACGTCGGCGCCCTGGTGCGGCACGTCGTCCAGGAGTCCGACCTGATGGTCGAACGCCCGCTGCGCATCGAAGCGGACCCCGTGCTGGTATCGGTCGACGGCGCCAAGGTCGAGCGCATCGTCGAGAACCTTCTGGCGAACACCGCGCGGCACACGGACGCCGACACGCCGATCTGGATCTGGGTGCGCGCGCACGACGGCGGCGTCCTGATCGTCGTGGAGGATGCCGGCCGAGGCGTCCCCGCCGAGCTGCGCGAGACGATCTTCCGGCCGTTCGAGCAGGGCCCCGAGCGGTCGGCCCACTCCCCCGGCGTCGGCATCGGGCTGTCGCTCGTCGGGCGCTTCGCGAGCCTGCACGGCGGCCGCGCATGGGTCGAGGACCGTCCGGGCGGAGGCGCCTCCTTCCGGGTCTGGCTTCCCGACGGCCCGCCCGCGAGCACTGGCGGTCCGGGCACCGCGCGCCATCCGAGGACGGAAGCGGCGGGATCGAAGCCGCAGGAACCTCCCGCCCGGGCCGCGTCAGCCTGAGCCCGGCGCGGCGGCGCCCGCGTCCGGCGGCGGCGTGGAGCCTGTGTGCACCAGCGTCAGCTGGTGGATCGCCTTCGTCAGATCGAGGATCTGGGCGGAGAGCGTCAGCAGCTGCTCGTTCTGCTTCTCCTCCGCCTGCACGAACTCCCACTCGTGCTGCGAGAGCACCTCGCGCTTCGCATCGGCACGGTTCTGGCTGATCATCACGAACGTCGACAGGAAGATGGCCTCCAGCGAGACGATCATCGTCAGCAGGCCGTACGGATACTTCTCGACTCCGAGCCCGATCCACAGACCGAACCACACGACGGAGACGTACACGAACGCCATCGACCCGGCGAACCGCGTGATCGCGTCTGCGATGCGGTTCTGGAGGTTCTGCGCGCGAGCCACCTCGTGCGCCACGATGGCAGGGTTCTGACTCGGGGCTACGACCGGACGAAGGCTCATCGCCGCTCCTTTCGAAGATCACACGATCCGTTGGCGGCCCGCTCCGCCCGCCCCCCGGGGACGGCGGCCGGCCGTAGCCTATCCCGCGCCCCGCGGCGGCCGGGGGACGTCGAACACGCTCCGTCCTACGCTGGCGCTCCGATCGGGAGGGAGACGAGGATGCTCGAGCTCAAGAACTACGTCGACGGGAAGTGGACGGACGCGCAGAGCGGCGCCCGCGAGGAGATCTTCGGGCCGGTGATGTCGGTGATCCCGTTCTCCGACGTGGACGAGGCCGTGCGCGTGGCCAACGACAACGACTACGGCCTGGCCGCCGCGGTGTGGACGAAGGACATCACGAAGGCCATCACCACCGCGAAGGCGCTCCGCGCGGGCATCGTGTGGATCAACGACACGCAGCCCGCGCCGACCGAGGCGCCGTGGGGCGGCTACAAGCAGTCGGGCATCGGACCCGAGCTGGGGCGCGCAGGGCGTGGACGACTACCTCGAGCTGAAGCACATCTACATCAACTTGTCGGAGTTGGCGCCGAGACCCCTCAGCGCGTCACGAGGCCGCGTCGACTGCAGGCCGGGGCTCGCGGATGTCTCCGACCGCGACGAACGCCACGACTGCGAGCAGCCCGATGGCCGCCAGCCACAGCCACGAAGCCGGCGCGGCCGAAGGCGACCCGGACGGCTTGGCGCCCCCGACGGGGACCGGACCGCCGCCGTCGATCGACAGGTCGTGGGTGACGGTCGCGGCCCGCGTGTCCAAGGTGACCGCCGTGAGCCACATCCCGGACGCGGGCAGCCAGCCCATGCCCCGGTCCGACCGGAGGTCCGTCAGCAGCTGCCCGCTCGCCGGCTCGTTCGCGCGCACGTGCATCCCGATGAAGTCGCGCAGGGCGGGAGCGAACGTCGGACGCTGGTCGGTCAGCACGAACAGGTCCGCGTCCACCGCTTCCGCCGGGACCTTGCCGAGCGTCAGGATCCGCAGCGGGATCCACGGCGCCTTCATCGGGATGGAGAACTGGATCACCTCGCCCTGGCCCTGGATCAGTCCCTGCCGCTGCGCGGTGACCCGATCGAACCGGGCCAGCGCGAAGACGGCGCCCGCGTTCGCGTAGCGGCCGAGCACCTGCGGCGCGTCCGGGGTCAGGGGGAAGCCGTTCGCCTTCGCCCAGGCCGCCACGTCCGGACCGCCGCCACGGACGACCTTGATGTCGAGCGCGCCGATCTTGACGCTCTGCAACACCGAGACGTGCTCCGGGGCCGCGGCGGCGAACACCGCCCCGTCTCGAATGACCGGCGAGACCTCCTGCTCGAGTCGCTCGAGCGTCCAGCCGCCGCCCTTCACGATCGAGGTGGGCACGCCCGGGAGCGGAATGATGTACCCGAATCGGTCGGCGCTGCCCGCGAACTGGAAACCCGTGACGTAGTGTTCGACGCCGTCGTGCCAGGCGGCGAGCGTCGTTGCCCGCTGCAGCACCTCGGCGTGGCCGGGCGCCACGAGTCCGCCACAGGCGAACGCGGCGGCCGGCAGTGCGATCAGGAACGCGAGCGCGAGCGCGCACGGGAACAGCAGACGCCGGAGCATGGCGGCCTCCTCTCGTCCCGGCCGCGGCTGCGGATGGTGGCGGGCCGGGTTCCGATCTACGACGGAGGGGGCGCGGCCCGATGTTCCCATCCGGCGCGAATTCGCCCGCCCACTGCGCGCGGGATAAGATGCCGCATGCCGAAGCGCTACGTGGTGACAAGGGGTCCAAGCCCCACTCCGGGCACCTGCACGTTGGTGTTCAGCCTCCGAGAGCCGGATCCTGCCGACACGTGTCCGGACCTGCCGGCCTCGGTCGAGGCCAACACGAACGTGTGCAACCACTTCGAGGATCCTCGGAAACTCTGGGAGTGCGCGGAGATTCACAGGATTCTCGACCACAGCGATTGAACCGCGGGGCGGGCCCAGGCGACGAAACGGGGGCCCTCCGGCGGGCCAGGCCGGCTACTCCATGGCCGGCTCCAGCTCCAGCGCGCACGAGTTGATGCAGTAGCGCATTCCGGTCGGCGCCGGCCCGTCCGGGAACAGGTGCCCGAGGTGCGACCCGCACTTCCGGCACGTCACCTCGGTCCGGATCATGCCGTGGCTGAAGTCCTCGTGCAGCTCGACGTTCTCCCGGTCGGCCGGTGCCGTGAAGCTGGGCCATCCGGTTCCCGAATCGAACTTGGTGTCCGAGCGGAAGAGCTCGTTGCCGCACGCCGCGCACCGGTACACGCCGTCCTCCTTGGAGTGCACGTACCGGCCGGTGAACGGGCGCTCGGTCGCCTTCTCGCGGAGCACCGCGTACTGCTCGGGTGTGAGACGCTGCCGCCATTCCGTTTCGGTGATCTGCTCCATCGGTGCCTCCACTCGATCGTGCCTGTGTTCAGCGTGCCTCGGCGCGCCACAGCCGCACCGGGTGTGCGACGTTCTTCAGCTCGGCCGACCCCGCGTCCCTGAACCCGACGCCGTCCAGCTCGCCCGCCACGTCCACGACGTCGTCGGTCACGAGGACCTCGTCCGCGCCCGCGCGTCCGGCGACCCGCGAGGCGAGGTTGACGGTCCGCCCGAAGTAGTCGCCGTCCTGCTGCACGACCGGGCCCGCGTGCAGGCCGACGTGCGCCGGCGGCAGTCCCGCCGACCCCGTCTCGGCGACCATCTCCAGCGACGACCGGACGGCCTCGCCCGGGTCGGGGAAGTAGAACATCACGCCGTCGCCCAGCCACTTGACCGGGCGGCCGCCGTGGCGCTGGGACACGCCCTGGACGACGCCGGCCAGCGATCCGGCGAGCTCGGCCGCGGCGGCGTCGCCCCGCTCCTCGGTCAGCCGCGTGTAGCCCACCAGGTCGAGGAAGCACATCGCCGGCGGACGCGCCGGCCGCTCGGCCAGCCCCATCTCCTCGAGCGCCGCCTCGATGCGCTCGACCATGTTGCCGAGCCAGACGCGCTCCTGCTGACGGTGGTACATCGCGAGCAACGAGCTGTCCATGACCGTCATGTACTCCGTTCCGAACTGGGACGAGGCCGCCATCATGTCGGCGACGCTCATCCCGCCGGCCAGCATCGGCTCTTCGATGTACCTGCGGTAGAACTGATTCTCGCCCTCCGAGATGCGCCGCATGGTCTCGCCGTACACGCGCATCATCCGGATCATCGGTTCCGCCGGCACGCCGAACAGCATCGCGATCTGCAAGGCGCCGACCATCGGGAGATCGTCCTGGCGAACCGGGTCGTCCGGGCGGGGCGCCGGGAGCCCCTGTGCCTCCTGCAGGCGGCGCAGCAGGTCGAAGTCCAGCCCGCGAGCCTCGCAGAGCTGTGCGTAGGTCTGGTCCGTGTGCCCGGCGAACCGGTACTGCGGCCCTTCCAGGAAGTCGAACGCGACGCGGCCCTCCCCCACGGCCTTGCCGATCCCGTCCAGGGAAAGCCCCGCCTGATCGCAGGCCAGCGCCAGCCGGAGCCGGCTGAGATCCGACTCGTCGGTAGGGCCGGTCGCCGCCGTCCGGCCGCACGATCCCCAGCTCGGCGGACCGACGCAGGAAGGCCACCGGCACGCCGGCCAGGTCGGCCAGCTCCGTCTCCCCCAACCCTTCGTTCCCCTTCGGAGCCATGCCGTACAAGGGTACGGCCCCTTGCGGCGCTCCGGGAAGGCCGCATAAACTGAACGGCGAGTCAAACTTTCTCGGGCGCCGAGCGCCCTCCCGGAGGGACGTGCAGTGGGCTATCCGATGAGCGACGAGGAACGGGACATCCAGGCCCGGGCCCGCGAACTGATGGACACCGAGTTCATCCCGTTCGAGGTGGAAGCGGAGATGAACGGCGGCGAGCTGCCCGAGGACGTCATCGAACGCCAGACGAAGGCCGCGAGGGAGGCCGGGTTCCACGCCATCAACCAGCCGAAGGAGCTTGGCGGCAGCCGGCTTCACGACGTTCCAGCAGGTCCTGGTCCAGGAGCAGGTGGGCCGCGTGACGAACGGGCTCGCCTGGATCGTCGACACGCCGGCGAGTTGGTTCCCCCAGGTCGCGACGCCCGACCAGATGGAGCGCTACGTGAAGCCGACCGTCCGGGGCGAGCGGCACGAGTGCTACGCGATCACGGAGGAGAACGCCGGCTCGGACGTCGGCGCCATCCAGGCAACGGCCCGGCGCGACGGCGACGAGTACGTGCTGAACGGCGTCAAGTGGCACGTCACGTCGTTCAACGTCGCCGACTACATCTTCTTCCAGGGACGCCTGACGGAGGGTCCGAACGCCGGGCACGACCGCGCTGTTCATCGTCGACATGGACACCCCGGGTGTCGAGGTGGTCCGCACGCCGCGGTACACGCACACGATGCGCTTCCACCACGCCGAGATGCGCGTTCACCGACGTGCGGGTCCCGGCGGCCAACCTGGTCGGCGCCGAGGACGACGGCATGGCCTACGCGTACGCGTGGTTCCGCTACGAGCGGCTGATGATCGGCGCCCGCTGCTGCGGCGCCGCCGAGCGGCTGATCGACGAGGCGACGGCCTTCGCGCGGGAGCGCGTGCAGTTCGGCCGCCCGATCTACGAGAACCAGGCCATCCAGTTCATGCTGGCGGACTCGCTGACCGAACTGTGGGCGGCGCGCCTGATGACTGTACGAGACGGCCCGAGGCATCGACCGCGGCGAGGACCTGAAGGTGCAGCACGGGCACTGCTCGATGGTCAAGCTGTTCGCCTCCGAGATGGCGAACCGCGTGGCCGACCGCGCGGTGCAGATCTTCGGCGGGCGCGGCTACATGCGCGAGAACGTCGCCGAGCGCTTCTACCGCGAGCTGCGGGTGGAGCGCATCTGGGAGGGAACGTCGGAGATCCAGCGGGCCATCCTGGCCGACCAGCTCGCCAAGCGGGGCGCCTCGGCGCTGACGGGCTGACGCGAACGCAGAATCGGGGACACGACGCCGGAGGGATCCGGCAGGGAAAGGGATGAGATCCATGGCACTGACGGCGGACAGGACGGAGCGGGACCTCGCGCGGCTCGACGAGCTGATCGCGCAGAAAGAGGCCGAGTTCCTGGCCACGCCAGCGCGAAGTCCGCGGAGATCATGGACCGCGCGCGCGCGCTCGCTCGCCGGCGGGGTGATCTCGAACTGGCAGATCTCCAAGCCGCAGCCGATCTGGATCACCCACGGCAAGGGCTCGCACATCTGGGACGTCGACGGCAACGAGTACGTCGACCTGCACAACGGCTACGGCGTGATGGCCGTCGGCCACGCGCACCCGAAGATCGTCGAGGCGGTGTCCGACGCGGATCACGCTGGGATCGCACTTCGCGCAGCCGACCCCGGATTCGATCGTCGTGGCCGAGGAGCTCGCAGCGCCGGTGGGGCCTGCCGCTGTGGCGGTTCGGCAACTCCGGCACCGAGTCGACCATGGACGCCGTCCACCTGATGCGCGTGGCGACCGGCCGCTGGAAGATCGATCAAGGTCGAGGGCACCTACCACGGCCACCACGACTCGGTGCAGGTCTCGGTCTACCAACGATCCGGACGAGATCGGGCCGCCCGCCCACCCGCAACAGCGTCGCCGCGGCGAACGGCATCCCGCAGGCGATCGTCGGACCTGACGCGGTCGTCGTTCCGTTCAACGACCTGGAGGCCGTCGAGCGGGCCTTCGAGGAGCACCCCGGCGAGATCGCCGGCATGATCCTCGAGCCGATCGATGATGAACATCGGCATCGATCCTGCCCGACCCGGGCTACCTCGGAGGGCGTGCGCGAGATCACCCGCAGGCACGGCGCGCTGCTCGCCTTCGACGAGGTGAAGACCGGCCTCACGATCGCGCCCGGGCGGCGCGACCGAGCTCTTCGGCGTCACGCCCGACATCGTCTGCCTGGCCAAGGCCCTGGGCGGCGGGCTCCCCTGCGGCGCCGATCGGCGGCACGGAGGAGGTCATGTCGCTGATCGTCGGAAGGCGAGTACGAGCAGGTCGGGACGTTCAACGGGAACCCGCTGACCATGGCCGCCGCGCGCGCCACCGCTCACCGAGATCCTCGACGCCGCGACGCGTACGCGCACTTCGACACGCTGCGGGAGATCATGGTCGACCGGCTGCGAGACGTGATCCTGGCCGAGCACGACCTGCCCGGCTACGTGACCGCCGTCGGCGCCAAGGGCATGCGTCACGTTCTCGCCGACGACCGCATCCGGAACTACCGCGACTTCCTGCAGGATCGACGCGCGGTACAGCCACGCGCACTGGCTGTTCCAGCACGACTGGGCGGCGTCTTCCTGCCCGCCGTGGGGCAAGGCCGAGCAGTGGATGCTGTCGGTCCAGCACACGGAGGAGGACGCGCAGCGCTTCGTCGACAACTTCCAAACCTTCGCCCAGGCGCTACGATCCTGAAGCCATGGCCGGAGGAGAGGTCGAGCTCGTCGATCTGGTCAAGCGGTTCGGCGACGTCGACCGCGGTCGACGGCATCGGCATGCACGATCCCCGGCGGCGAGTTCTTCTCCATGCTGGGGCCGTCCGGCTGCGGCAAGACGACGACGCTGCGGCTGATCGCGGGGTTCGAGCGACCGACCGAGGGCCGCATCCTGCTCGACGGCGTCGACATGGCCCAGACCCCGCCGCACAAGCGGAACGTGAACACGGTGTTCCAGTCCTACGCGCTGTTCCCGCTCCTGACCGTCGACGAGAACGTGGCCTTCGGGCTGCGGTTCCAGAAGACCTGCCGAAGGAGGACACGAAGCGCCGGGTCGGCGAGGCGCTGGCGCTGGTGCGGCTGACCGGCTTCGAGAAGCGGCGCCCGTCCCAGCTCTCGGGCGGCCAGCAGCAGCGCGTCGCGCTCGCCCGGGCGCTGGTGCTGAACCCGGCGGTGCTCCTGCTGGACGAGCCGCTGGGCGCCCTGGACGCCAAGCTCCGCAAGGCCCTGCAGATCGAGCTCAAGGCGCTGCAGGAGGAGGTCGGCATGACGTTCATCTACGTCACGCACGACCAGGAGGAGGCCCTCACCATGTCCGACCGCATCGCGGTCATGTCGGAGGGCCGGGTCGAGCAGGTGGGCACGCCCGGAGGAGGTCTACGAGGAGCCGGCCACCGCGTACGTGGCCGACTTCCTGGGCGTGTCGAACCTGATGACCGCGACGGCCGGCGGCCGGCACGGCGACGGCGGCCGCGTCCACCTGGGAACCTTCGAGCTGAGCGCCCAGCGCGGCGACCTCGATTCGATCGGCCCGGTGAAGCTGGTGATCCGGCCCGAGCGGGTGCAGCTGGAGGAGCACGGCACGACCGGGCCGAACCGGGTGCCGGGGATGGTCGAGCGCGTCCTGTACGTCGGCTCCATCATGCAGGTGCTGGTGCACCTGGCGCACGGCGAGACGCTCCAATCGTGGGAGCAGAACCAGGGCGGCGACCTGCAGTGGCAGCAGGGAACGGCGGTGACGGTGTACCTGCCGCCCGAGGCGCTCCGCATCCTGCCGGACGTCGACGTGCCGGCAGTCGAGGAGGAGCCGGCGCCCGCGCCGGCCGGCTGACCGGCTCGCTCGCTAGGCGAGCATGTCGCTCACGCCCTCGGCCTTCTGGCCCTTCGTGAACCGCTTGTACAGGCCGAAACCGATGAGCGCGATGACCGTCGTGGAGATCAGCATGAACGTCGCCGCGGCATTGATGGCCGGCGTCGGGGTGCCGCGCGTGAAGTTGTAGATCTTCACCGAGAGCGGCTCGGTGCTCGCCGGTCCGGACAGGTACCGCACGGTGATGAAGTCGTCGATCGTGTCGGCGAAGACCAGCACGAAGCTCGCCAGGATCGCCGGGAACAACAGCGGCAGCAGCACACGCCGGACGGCGCGCGTCGGCGAGGCCCCGAGGTCCATGGCGGCCTCCTCGTACTCACGGCCGATCGAGAGCAATCGGGCGCGGACGATGATCACCGGATACGACGCCTGGTAGGTCACCAGGGCCAGTATCTGCGCGGTCGTTCCGAGCTGGACGAACTTCAGCAGGTACGTGAACACCATGAACATGGCGATGCCGATGATGATCTCCGGCACCACGAACGAGAACATCATCAGGAAGTTCGCGCCACCCGGAGGACGTCCGTGCCAGCGGTCGATCCCGATCGCGAAGGCGACGCCCAGCGGCACCGCCAGTAGCATGGTGATGACCGACAGCCGCAGGCTCTGGATCAGTGCCGTGTGCAGGTCGGGGTTCACGAACAGCGATCCATCCGGCTGGATCGACGGGTGCCCGAACCACCATGGAACGAGAAGCCCTGCCAGACCGAGTTCGACCGGCCGGAGTTGAACGACAGCGCGATGGCGATCGCGACCGGAATGATCGACCACGCCAGGTACAGCCACGTGAGCGCGCCGAGGATGTGCGGCTTCCTCCACGGGTCGCGCCACCATCGCGACACGGGGTTGCCGCGGCGCGGCTCGACGCCGGACGGGGCGGCGCGCGGACGGTCGGCGACGGCGGTCTGGCTCATCGCTCCGCCGCCGCTCTGTTCGTCTCGCGCAGGTAGTAGAGCATCGGGATGATCAACACGAGCGTCAGGAACAGGACCAGGACGGCCGCCTCCGGGCCCTGTCCGGTCGATTCCATCGCCCCGTCCAGGAGGTTCCCGAACATCGTCGTCTTGGGCGACCCCGACAGCAGGTTGTTCGTGTAGTAGTCGCCGAACATCGGCAGGCTCACGATGACGAGGCTCGGCCAGGATCGCCTGCTTCGACAGCGGCAGCGTGATCCGGAAGAACGTCTTCGCGGGGCTCGCGCCGAGGTCGCGTCGCCGCCTCCAGCAGGCTCTTGTCGATGCGGTCGAGGAAGCCGAACAGCGGCAGGATCATGTACGGGATGTAGCCGTAGACCAGGCCCATGACGACGGTGAACGGCATCGCCGGCGAGCCAGTTGATCGGGTGCGGCGATCAGGTGCAGGAACTGCAAGAGTCTGGTTCACGTACCCGTCCGGCTGCAGCAGGTTCGACCCACGAGAGCATCCGCATCAGGTAGCTGATGAAGAACGGCGCGATCAGGAGCGCCAGGAAGAGCACCTTCGCTTCCCGCCGTAACGGGCGACGTAGTACGCGACGGCGTACGCCAGGACCAGGCAGATAGCGCTCGCGATGATCACGTAGGCGAGCGTGCGGAGCTCGACGGCCCGGAACTCGCCGGTGACCAGGTGCCACTCCTCCGCCAGGTACTTCCCGGTCCACCACCACGGCTGGTAGACGGGGAGCGGGCTCTGGAAGACCGGGTCGACCGTCCCGAAGGCGATCGACACGACGACGTAGAACGGCAGCAGGAACAGCACGAGCATCCAGAGCGTCCCGGGCGCGGCGAACGACGGCCAGTACCAGCGCGGGTACCACGCTCCGCCGGACTGGGCGCGCTTGCGGGCCCGGGCCTCGCGACGCGTCTCGTTGGCGCTACTTGACACCGGCTTGGAACGCCTGCCAAGCATTGTGCCAGAGTGAGTCGACCTGAGGGGTCAGCTCCAGCTCCAGCTTCCCCTTCGTGAAGTCGTCCGCCGTGACCACCGCGTCGGACATCCAGGGGAAGATGTACGGCACGCCGTACGCGTTGTCGGTCGTCGTGAGAGTGGCGACGTCGGCCTGCTTCTGGGGTGGCTGGTAGCCGTTCCACGAGAAGTTCAGCATCGCGATCTCGTACGTCTGGATGTAGTCCAGGAAGGTGTGCGCCAGGACCGGGTTCTGCGCGTTGGCGGGCACCGTGATGAGGTCGTTGTTGATGGCCCCCACGCGGTTCGCGGGGTACCAGAATCCCATCTTCTGGTAGTTGGCCATCGTGAGCTGCGGCCAGTAGTTGTAGGCCCCGATTGCGTCGCCGGACCACGCCAGGTGGGCGTCGTACGTTCCCTTGGGGATCCCGATGTACACGCCGTTGATGTCGGTGCGCACGTTGACGGCGTCGATCATCGCGTTCAGGTCGTTCTGCGCGGTGGCAAGGTCGGACTGCTTCGTGGTGTTGAGGTCGGTGATCCCGTTCTTGATCAGGCCGAGGGAGAGCGACTCGCGGTAGTCGTCGTAGATGCCGATCTTGCCCTTATACGTCGGGTCCCACAGCAGCGTCCACGGGTTGCTGAGCGCGCGGACCGATTCGTCGGAGATGATGTCGCGGCGGTACCCGATCCCAGTGATCCACTGCACGTAGGGCACCGTATAGCGCCACTTCTGGTCGTAGAAGGGATTCTGATACTCGTCGAACACGTCGCTCACCAGATGCGGGATGTAGGAGTGCTGGAGCGGCTGGATGAGCTGTGCGGTGACGAGCTTGCCAAGGATGTCGATGGTCGGGAAGAACACGTCGAACTGCAGCTGACCCGTCCGGATCTTCGCGAGCGCCTCGTCCGTATTGTTGAACGTGGTGACCTTGACCTTGACGTCGTACTGCTGGGCGAACTTCTTGAGCACCGCCGGGTTGATGTAGTCGGCCCAGTTGTAGATCTGCAGAGTCGCGCCCTTCTCGATGGGCTGACCCGCGGCGATGGGGTCTTTCCACAGGTCCCACGTGACCGGCGAGTCCTGGCGCGCCAAGGGGTACGGCGAGCCCTCCGGCCAGAACGTCCCCTGGCCGGGGCCGCTGCTGGCGCTGCCCGACGGCCCGCCCTGCGCCACCGTTCCCGGCTTCGTGCAGGCCGCGAGGATGGCGGCGATGCTGGGTGCCGCGACGGCCGCGCCGCCGGTGCGCTTCAGGAAATCCCGCCGGGAGAGGCCACCCGGAGGAATCCACCGCTCTCGCGGGTGTCGTGCCACTGCATCTCCTCCCTACGCGACCGCCCGAACCGGGAGCGCGTTCGCGAACATTGAACCGCCGTTTAGCGCTTGTAACATACGCCCCCAGCGTGCGCAACCCGTCCTCCTCGTACCCCTCTCGCATCCCCGTCGTCGTGGCCGGCGCCGGCTTCGCCGGCCTCACGGCCGCGTTCCGGCTACTGACGGGCGGCATCCCGACGATCGTGCTGGAGGCGCGAGACCGCGTCGGCGGCCGGGTGCACACCACGCGCCTGACGAACGGCGAGCCGGCCGAGCTGGGCGCCGAGTGGATAGAGGACGACGCCGAGGCGCTGCCGGCACTGGCCTCGGAGCTCGGCCTCGCGCTGGTGGAGACCGGTGTGGACTACCGGCGCCGGCAGGGCGTGGGACCGCTCGGCGCGTCGGTCGGGCAGCAGGAGGAGGCGCTCGCCGTGGCCCGGCGGGCGCTGTCGGAGCGACGCGGCGACGAGGGCGGCGAGTCGCTCGGGGGCTTCCTCCGCTCGCTGCCGATCGGAGAGGCCCAGCGCGCCACCCTGATCGCGCGGCTGCAGGGAACCTGCGCGTACGACCTCGATCGCGTGCCCCTGCGCGTGGCCGGGCGCGGGACGTTCGAGAGCCGCGGCGACCGCTACGTCCGCGTGGACGCGGGGAACCAGGCCCTCGCCGGCGCGATGGCGGCCGCGCTCCCGGACGTTCGCCTCCGGCACGTGGTGGAGCAGATTCGGGTGGACGAAGCCCGGGTCCACGTGGAGGGCGTGGGGCCTGCGGGCCCCTTCTCGGTCGCGGGTCCGGCGGCCGTCGTCGCACTGCCCGCTCCCCTGGCAGCCTCCGTCCGGTTCGAGCCCGCGCTCGACGCCGACGTGCGACGGGCGCTGGACGAGCTGCCGATGGGCGTCGCCTCCAAGCTGGCGGTGGCGACGGCGGGGCCGCCGCCGCTGCGCGCGCTCCAGGAGGTGACGGTTCCGTTCTGGTGCTGGACGGCGCGCGGCGGCACGGGGCCGCGGCGCGTCGTGACGGCATTCGCCGGCTCCGCGCCCGCGCAGGACGCCCTGGGCGTCTCGTCCGGTGACGCCGGTCCGTGGCTCGACCGCGTCGCCGGGCTCTTCGCCGACGTTCGGCTGGAGGGCGAGCCCGTGCTGGCGACCTGGGGGGACGACCCCTTCGCGCGGGGGTGCTACGCGTGCTTCGACGAGCCGGCCTGGGAACGGCGACCCCTGCTCGAGCGGCCGGCGCACGGCCGCATCGCCTTCGCCGGCGAGCACACGGCGAGACTGTCCTCCGGGACCATGGACGGAGCCGTACAGAGCGGCAATCGGGCGGCGGCCTGGGTTCGGGATCTGCTCGCGGCGCGGCCGTGAGGGACCGTGGCATGATGCGGCCGATGCGCCTCCCCGAGGACCTGGAGGTCCGGTTCGACGACCTGACGCGAACGGAACCCGTCGCGCTCCGCTTCCTCGACCCGCTCGGCGTCGTGGAGGCGCACACCCCGGGGCAGGTCGCCGGCGCGATGGACGCCGTCGAGACGGCCCGCGCGAACGGCCGGTGGGCGGCGGGGTTCCTGGCGTACGAGGCCGCCCCCGGCCTGGACCCGGCGCTGTGCGTACGCGAGCGCCACCCCGGGGATCCGTTCGCGGACTTGCCCCTGGTGTGGTTCGCCATCTTCGAGCGAGCCGAGCGGACCACGGACGGGCTCGGCGGCCCCCAGGACGCCCCCGGCCCGCCGCAGCACGGCCCCGAGTGGGAGCCGTCGGTCCCGCGCGGCCGCTACGACCGGACGATCGAGGCGATCCGCGAGCACATTCGCGCGGGCGACACGTACCAGGTCAACTACACGCTGCGCCTGCGCGCCATGCTCGAGACCGATCCGATCGACCTGTACCGCCGCCTGTGCCGTGCGCAGCGCGCTCCCTACAACGCATACCTCCGCGCCGGCCGGTACCACGTCCTGTCGGCGTCGCCGGAGCTGTTCTTCCGCATCGACGGCGACCGGATCACGACGCGGCCCATGAAGGGCACCGCGAGACGGGGGCGGTGGGTGGCGGAGGACGACGCGGCCGCCAGCGAGCTCCGCGCCTCCACGAAGGACCGCGCCGAGAACGCCATGATCGTCGACCTGCTGCGCAACGACCTGGGGCGGATCGCCCGTCCGGGATCGGTCCGCGTGCCGGCGCTGTTCCAGACCGAGCGCTATGAGACCGTCTGGCAGATGACGTCGACCGTCACGGCGCGGCTGCGGCCGGGGGTCTCGGCGACGGACGCCCTGCGGACGCTCTTTCCCTGCGGATCGGTGACGGGCGCCCCCAAGGTTCGGACCATGGAGATCATCCGCGATCTCGAGGACTCGCCCCGGGGCGTGTACACGGGCGCCGTCGGCTTCCTCGCGCCCCCGGACGCGCCGGGGCCGCGCGCCTGCTTCAACGTCGCCATCCGCACGGTCGTCATCGACGACGAGACCCGGACCGCGGAGTACGGCGTCGGCGGCGGCATCACGTACGACTCGACCGCGCGCGGCGAGTACGAGGAGGTCGTCGCGAAGGCGCGCGTGCTGTCCGAGCGCCGGCCGGAGTTCGGCCTGCTGGAGACGTTGGCCCACGATCCGGAGACGGGCTTCCGTCACCTGGATGCGCACCTGGACCGACTCCGCGCATCGGCGCGCTACTTCGGATTCACGTACGACGAGGGCGGCGTCCGCGACGCGATCGCGAAGGCGGTCGTGGAGGTGGACGGCCGGGCCCGTGTTCGCTGCGTGATCCAACGAGATGGATCCGCACAGGCCGATGCCTCGCCCATGGCTCGGACCCCCGGCGCGCCGGTGCGTCTGGCCCTGGACGAGCCCAGGGTCGATCCGAGCGATCCGTTCCTGTTCCACAAGACGACCATCCGGCGGCGCTACGTCGACGCGGCCGCCCGTCACCCCGGCGCCGACGACGTCCTGCTGGTGAACCTGCGCGGCGAGGTGACGGAGTCGACGATCGCGAATCTCGCGGTGCGGCTGGACGGCCGGTGGTGGACTCCGCCGCTCTCCTCCGGGCTGCTGCCCGGCGTGGAACGTGCTGCGGCGCTCGCGTCGGGCAGGATCGCCGAACGCCCGCTCAGTGCCCCGGACGTGCGACGCGCTGCGTCGATCGCGCTGCTGAGCTCGGTGCGGGGGTGGCGGCCGGCGACGCTTGGCTGATCGCGTCGGATCCGAGCGCCGCCTGCGCATCGAACCCGAGCTCCTCGCCGGCGATGCGCAGGCAGACCTCGAGCATCCGCGACCGCGGGACGTCGGGGTCGTCCAGGACGACCTGGATCGCCAGGCCGTCCACGAGCGACGCGAACCGCAGGGCGAAGTCGTCTGCGTCCACCGCCTGG
The DNA here is from genome assembly GCA_963770955.1 of uncultured Actinomycetota bacterium. Classification (GTDB taxonomy): domain Bacteria; phylum Actinomycetota; class UBA4738; order UBA4738; family UBA4738; genus DASPTB01. The sequence goes on along the minus strand of CAVYRK010000002.1, from coordinate 77,121 downwards.
AACTCACCGGCCCCGATCCCGTCACGGACGATCTCGGCGATGGCCTCGCGCCACCGCCGGTCCAGCCGGTGACGGCTGCCGGCCACCTCGGCGTCGCGCGGCGCCCTGTTCCAGAGCTCCAGCCAGAGCGATCCAGGTGTCGAGGCGATCGCCCTCGCGCTCGTACGGGCAGGAGAGGTCGATCAGCCGGACCAGGCGGTCGCGCGCGGACCCGACCTCGGCCAGGCCTTCAACCGTCTCGTCGTAGAAGCGCTCGTCCGCGTACGTGAGCGCCTCGGCCAGCAGTCGGTCCTTCGACCCGAAGTAGTAGAGCACCAGAGCGGAGCTCGTTCCGGCGACCGAGGCGATGTCGGCGATGCGCGTTTCGCAGAGACCCCTGCGCCCGATGACCTGCGCCGCCGCATCCAGTATCTGGATGCGGCGCGCTTCCGAGAGCCTCCGCCGACCCGCCATGGAGAGCAGTCTGAACGGCGATTCAGCGGGTGGCAAGCCGGTCGAATGCCGCCGGACGGCTTCCTCGGGCCCCCCGGACGGGCCACCCTTGCGCCTCAAGCCCCGTCGGCCATAAACTGAACGGCCAGTCAAAGATTGGCGCCCCGCCGTGCGGCCGGGGATTCGGCGTTCGGGAGTGAGGAACCCAGATGGCGAACAGCTACGACGCAATCGTGATCGGCGGAGGCCACAACGGCCTGATCGCCGGGGCCTACCTGGCCCGGCAGGGCGCCCGCACCGTGGTGCTGGAGGCGCGCGACAAGACCGGCGGCGCGGCAGACACCAGCTCGCCCTGGCCCGAGCACCCCGACTTCAAGGTCACCACCTACTCGTACGTGATGAGCCTGATGCCGTCCAACATCCTGAACGACCTGAACCTCGAGCGCCACGGCTACAAGGTGTGGCCGATGGGCCCCTACTACCAGGCCTGGCCGGACGGCACCTCGATGAAGCTCTACCCCGACGACGCCAAGAAGAACTACGAGGAGATCTCGAAGTTCTCCAAGAAGGACGCCGAGACGATGCCGAAGTGGGACGCGTGGCTCGCCGGCGTGGCGGACGTGCTGGGGCCGCTGCTGACGACCGTCCCCCCCAAGCTCGGCTCGCGAAAGCCGGCCGACCTCATCGACCAGCTGCGCCTGGCATGGCGCATGCGCGGCCTCGACGTGCGGGGCAGCGGCGACGTCGTGCGCCTGTTCACGATGAGCGTGACCGACCTGCTCGACGACTGGTTCGAGTCGATGCAGGTGAAGGCCTGTCTCACCATCAACGGCGTGATCGGGACGTGGGCGGGCCCGGACGAGCCGGGGACCGCGTACGTCATGCTGCACCACTCGATCGGCGACGTGGGCGACGGGCACCTCGGCTCGTGGGGCTTCCCGGAGGGCGGGATGGGTGGCGTCACCGCGGCGTGCCGGCGCTCGGCCGAGTCGTTCGGGGCGGAGATCCGCACGAACGCCAAGGTCGCGAAGGTCCTGGTCCGCGACGGCAAGGCTGCCGGCGTGGCGCTGGAGAACGGCGAGGAGCTGACCGCGCCGACGGTCGTGACCACCATCCACCCGAAGATCACGTTCCTGGACCAGATCGACAGCAACGATCTCCCCGCGGACTTCGTGCAGGACATCGAGCGGTGGAAGACGCGCAGCGGCGTCGTGAAGATCAACCTCGCCATCAGCGAGCTGCCCGACTTCATCGCCGACCCGGGCACGCAGCAGCAGGACCACCACACCGGCTCGGTCGAGCTGTGCCTGTCCACCGAGTACGCGGAGCGGGCGTTCCAGGACGCGAAGAACGGCAAGGGCGCCGAGCGCCCGTTCGTGGACGGCACCATCCCCACCACGTGGGACAAGACGCTCACGCCGGAGGGCGTGCACATCTTCTCGATGTTCACGCAGTGGTGCCCCAAGAGTGGGCGAACGAGCCGCACCGAGAGGAGCTCGAGGCCTACGCCGACCGCGTCATCGACGGGTACAACGAGCTGGCGCCGAACTTCAAGGCGTCGGTGATCGCACCGCCAGGTGATCGGGCCGTACGACATGGAACAGGAGCTCGGCCTGATCGGCGGGAACATCTTCCACGGCGAGCTGACGCCCGAGCAGCTGTTCCACATGCGGCCGGCGCGTCGGGTACGCCGACTACCGCTCCCCGATCCCCGGCCTGTACCAGGCGAGCTCGGCCACGCACGGCGGCGGCGGCGTCACCGGCATCCCGGCGCTGAACTGCTTCAAGCAGATCATGGCCGACCGCAAGCGCGCCCGGCGCTTCTCGCGCTCCAAGGGGTGAGCCCCGAGCCCGAGCCGGAGCCCACCGGGGACCGCGACGGGCGGTCCGCGCTCCGGGCGATGCTCGAGGCCGAGACGGTCGCGGTCGTGGGCGCCAGCGCGCGGCCCGGGCTCGTTCGGCGAACGCATGCTGCTCGAGCTGATGGAGGGCGGCTACCGTGGCGGCATCTTCCCGGTGAACCCGCGGTACGAGGAGGTCCTGGGGCACCGCTGCTACGGATCGATCGCGGAGGCCCCGGGCCCGGTCGACCTGGCGATCATCGGCCTGCCGAACGCGGCGCTCGAGGAACAGCTGTCCGCGGCCGCAGCCGCGGGCGCGCGGTCGGCCGTCATCTTCGCGAGCGGTCACGAGGAGCCCGTTCGCGCGGGCGTGCCCCCGCTGACCGAGCGGCTGTCCTCGATCGCCCGCGATGCCGGGATGGCGCTCTGCGGCGGGAACGGCATGGGGTTCCTGAACCTGGAGCGGCAGCTGCGGGCGTGCGGCTTCTACGAGCCGAAGGACCTGCCTCCGGGCGGCATCGCGTTCATCACGCATTCGGGATCGGCCTTCTCGGCGCTGCTCCACAACGACCGCAACCTCCGGTTCAACGTCGTCGTCTCCGCCGGCCAGGAGTTCGTCACCACCGTGGCCGACTACCTGGGCTACGCGCTCTCGCTCGAGAGCACCGTGGCGGTCGGGCTCTTCGTCGAAACCGTGCGCGACGCGCCCGGGTTCCGCGCCGGGCTCGAGGAGGCCGCGCGCCGCGACGTGCCGGTCGTCGCGTTGAAGGTCGGGCGGGAATCGCGCGCCAAGGACCTGGTCATGGCGCACTCCGGCGCGCTCGCCGGCGAGGACGGCGCGTACGAGGCGCTGTTCGACGCCTACGGCGTGCTGCGCGTGGAGTCGCTGGACGAGTTGGTCGACACGCTCACGCTGATGTCCTCGGGCCGGCGCGCCGGGCCCGGTGCGTTCGCGTCCGTCCACGACTCGGGCGGCGAGCGGGCGATGATCATCGACCTGGCGGCGCGCGGCGGCGTGGAGTTCGCCGAGATCTCGGCCGCGACGCGCGACCGCCTCGCGGCGGCGCTGGAGCCCGGCCTGCCGCCGGTCAATCCGCTCGACGCCTGGGGCACGGGGAACGCGGCCGACGAGATCTACGGGGAGTGCATCCGCGCGCTCCTCGCCGACGACGCGGTGGCGGCGCTCGCGTTCTCGGTGGACCTGACGACCGAGGACGACCCCTCGAACGGCTACATCGAGACGGCGCAGAGGGTGTGGCCGGAGACGGACAAGCCGATGGCGATGCTGAGCAACCTGGCCAGCGCGGTCGACCGTGCCGATGTCGTCCGGCTGGCGGAGGAGGGCATCCCGGTGCTGGAGGGAACCGTCACCGGGCTGGCTGCCTTCCGGCACCTGTTCGAGTACCGCGACGTCCGGGCGCGGCCGCCCCTGGCGGCTTCACCGGCGGGTGGTTCGATCTCCGCCGAGGCCCGGGCCCGGTGGGAAGCTCGGCTGGACGCCGGGACCCCGCTCTCCGAGTCGGAGGGACTCGCGCTCCTGGCCGAGTACGGCGTCCCGGTGGCGGCAAGCCGGGAGGTCGACACGGCGGAGGCGGCGGTCGCGGTCGCGAACGGGGTGGGCTGGCCCGTGGCGTTGAAGTCGGCCGCGCCCGGGCTCGCCCACAAGTCGGACGTCGGAGGCGTGCGGCTCGGCATCGGCGACGAGGACGGCGTGCGGGCCGCGTATGCCGACCTGTCCCGCCGGCTTGGCCCGCGTGTCCTCGTGCAGGCGATGGCGCCCGTCGGCCTGGAGATGCACGTGGGGCTCGTCCACGACGACCAGTTCGGCCCGCTGGTGATGGTCGCGGCGGGGGGCATCCTGGTGGAGCTGCTCGCCGACCGCCGGCTGGCGCTCCCCCCCATCGACGAGTTCCGCGCGCGGTCGCTGATCGACCGGCTCCGGACGCGGCCGCTGCTCGATGGCGTCCGGGGCGCGCCGGCCGCCGATGTGGATGGGCTGGCCCGGGTCGTCGTAGCGTTCTCCCGGCTCGCGACCGACCTCGGCGACCGGCTGGCCGCCGTCGACGCCAACCCGGTGGTATGCGGCCCGTCGGTCTGCGTGGCCGTCGACGCGCTCGTCGTCCCGAGGAGGACCTGAATGGACCTGCATCTGTCATCCGAGGACGCCGACCTCCAGCGACGCGCCCGCTCGTTCACCGAAGAATGGTTGTTCCCCTACGAGGACGAGTGCGAGGAGCACGACGGCCTGACGCCCGACTCGTGGACGAAGATCAGGGCGGCCACGATCGAGCACGGATTCCACGCGATCAACCACGCGACGGAGGACGGCGGACGCGGCCTGTCGCTCTTCCAGCAGATCCTGGTGCAGGAGGAGCTCGGCAAGGCGACCGGGGCGCTGTGGGACGTTCCGTGGCGTCCCGCGATCCCGCTCAAGCACGCCACAGCGGCGCAGAAGGACGAGTACCTGCGGCCGGCCTGCGCGGGCGAGCGCCGCGACTGCTACGCGATCACGGAGGAGGGCGCCGGGTCGGACCCCTCGATGGTGACCACGACGGCGGTGCGCGACGGGGACGGATGGGTGCTCCGCGGGGAGAAGTGGCACGTGACGTCCGGCGACATCGCCGACTTCGTGCTGCTGCACGCGCACGTGGACGGCGACCCGGCGAAGGCGACCGTGTTCTTCGTCGACAAGGACCTGCCGGGCGTGCGGACCGTTCGCACGCCGAAGTACATGCACACGTTCGTGTTCGAGCACCCGATCATCGCCTTCGACGATGTGCGCGTGGGGGACGACAAGGTCCTGGGCGAGATCGGCCAGGGGTACGAGCTGACCAAGGACTGGTTCGTGGAGGAACGGCTCATGATCGGCGCCCGGACGGTCGGCGCCGCCATCCGGGCGCTCGAGCTCTCAACCGCGTTCGCCGGCGAGCGCGTCCAGTTCGGGCAGCCGATCGCGGAGTTCCAGGGGGTCGAGTTCACGCTGGCCGACATGGCCGCGGAGATCATGGCCGCGAAGGCGCTGCTCTACCGCGTCTGCTGGGAGGGGTCGAACGGCGTGCTGCCCCGGCGCGACCTCCACGGGGCGGCGGCGGCCGTGAAGCTCGTGTGCTCCGAGACGGCCGGGCGCGTGATCGACCGGGCGGTCCAGATCCACGGGGGGCGCGGGTACATGCGCGAGCAGCCGGTGGAGCGCCTGTGGCGGGAGCTCCGCGTGGACCGCATCTGGGAGGGCACGTCCGAGATCCAGCGTGCCGTGATCGGCAACGAGCTCCGCAAGCGAGGCCCGGACCTGTTCACGGGATGGCCGTCGTGAGCGGCGAGCAGCCTCCCGAACGCTCGTGCAGGGCAACAACGAATGTGAGACTCATTTTGATTCTCGGCAACTCGTGAAGGGTGTGGTGTCCGTGACTGACAGCGATTCGAGCAACGCGTCGAACGAAGCCGTCCTGCTGGAGGAGGACCTGGGGCCGGTTCGCCGGCTCACCCTGCACCGGCCCGAGCGGCTCAACGCCCTCTCCCACGAGCTGGTCGAGACCCTCTCCGGCGCGCTCGCGCGCGCTGCCGGAGACGACGCCGTCCGGGTCCTGGTCATCGCGGGGTCGGGACGCGCGTTCTGCGCCGGCTACGACCTCAAGGAGGAGGCCGAGCACGAGAGGGAACACGGCCCACTCGACGTGGCCGGCGTGGCGGGCGGCCCTGGCGCACGACGCGCACCGGATGCTCGAGCTCTTCGACCACCCGAAGCCGATCATCGCCCAGGTCCACGGCTACTGCCTGGCCGGCGGCTGCGACCTGATGATGATGTGCGACCTCGCCGTGGCGTCGGACGACGCACTGTTCGGCGAACCCGAGATCCGGTTCGGCTCGGGCGTCGTCACCATGGTCATGCCGTGGCTGGTCGGGGCGCGCGCGGCCAAGGAGCTCCTCCTCACGGGCGAGGACCGCATTCCCGCCGAGGAGGCGAAGCGCATCGGCCTGGTGAACCGCGTCGTCCCCCGCGATCGTCTCGAGGAGGAGACGCTCGCGCTCGCGAACGAGATCGCGATCCTCGACCCCGTCGCCGTCTCGCTCACCAAGAAGTCGATCAACCGCGCGCTCGAGGTCTCGGGCTTCCGCGAGGCGCTCGCCGCCAACGTCGACATCGACTCGGTCATCGAGGCGGCGGAGGTGCCCGAGCGCATCGAGTTCCGGCGCATCCGCGAGAAGGAAGGGCTCAAGGCCGCGATCGCCTGGCGGGACGCGCGGTTCCGCGACGCGTGACCAGTGCGGCAGCCGATTCGCGGCCGATGCGTGAATTCGCTCCCCGGTGCCCGTAGACTTCCCGGGCGCCCTCGCGTCGGCCCCGGATTGCGAGGCACCAGGTGCAGAAGCTCAGCGACCATCCCGCCCCTGCCCGTTTGGGCCGGTTTTTCCGCATGCTGGTCGGCGAGTCGCCGCCGGCGGATCGTGACGACGTCGTCGACCTGACCAAAGGACCACCCGACCTCGCCCAGATCGAGCTCCGCCTGCAGCGCCTCGAGCGCGGCGTCCGCTCGATCGCGGACGGGCTGCGACAGTCCCACGACAAGCTCCGCGAGTCCATTCGCGTCGTCGAGGAGGAGATCCGCGAACGCGATCGCGTCACGCGCTCGGAGATCCAGCGCATGCTGTGGCAGGCGCTCGGGCCTGTCGCCGCATCCATCCAGCAGCTGTCGGAGTCGTTGGGCAGCCTGCCGCCTGCCATCGCCGAGGGCGACCGGATCGCGATGGGCGGCGCCCCGGACGAATCGTGGAGCCTGACGAACGAGCCCGCGGAGCCTGCGCGCACGGGCCGCGAGCACCCGACCGAGGAGCTGAAGGACCTCCCGGCCAGGCCGTTCGACCTGGACTGAGGCGCCGGGAACGGCCGCGGCTCAGGCCAGCCGGACGACCGCCCGGCTGTTCTTGACGGCCAGCACCCGCTTGCCTTCGCGGTCCACCGCCGCCCAGACGGAGACGGTCGCGGTCCGAGTCGACGGGTCGAGCTCGGTGATCTCTCCCCCGGCCTGAAGCGTCTCGTCCATGAAGACCGCTGCGCGGAACTGCACGTCGATCGAGACCAGCGCGCCCGGGTCGCCGAGCCAGTCGGTCACGGCCTTCACCACGTGTGCCATCGTGAACATCCCGTGGGCGATGATCCCGGGGAACCCGACGCTCCGCGCGAACGCGTCGTCCTGGTGCAACGGGTTCTGGTCGCCCGAGGCATCGGCGTAGGCCTTCACGTCCTCGCGCCGGACCACCTTGGATAGTGTCGGGATGGCGTCTCCGACCTGCACGCGCTCGAAACCGACCACGGCGCTCATCCGGCGGCCGACCCGCGGGAGAGCAGTGTGGTCCGCGCGACCATCACGGTCTCGCCGGCTGCGTCGGTGATCTCGGACTGCACGACCAGGAACTCCAGCGGGCCCTTCGCCCTGATGTCGACGATTCGCGGGACGGCCTTCAGCGCGTCCCCGACGTGCACGGGGCGCCGCCATTCGTAGGCCTGCTCGCCGTGCACGACGCGCGTGTAGTCGAGGCCGAGGTCCGGGTCGGCCGCGGCCTGCGCGCTGGCCAGGATCTGCATGCAGGTCACGAACGTCGGCGGCGCGAGCTGCTCCGGATAGCCGGCCGCGCGAGCGGCATCGGCGTCCAGGTAGACCGCCGCGTCCTCCCCGATCGCCCTCGCGAACCGCGTGACGTGCTCGCGCTCCACCGCCAGCTCGAGCGGCGCGTACTCCTTTCCCACCAGCGACGTGTTCAGCGGCACCCGGCGGCTCCTTCTGGGTTGCTGGACAAGGCCCGCGTCCGGGGTGCAGCATAGCGGCCCAACATGGAGACCAAGGCGCGGGAACGGATCTCCGTCCTTGTGGTGGACGACCACCGAGCCGTCGCCGAGGCCATCCGCGGAGCGATGTCCTCACAGCGGGGACTGACCGTCGACGCGGCGTGGAGCGGCGAGGAGGCGCTGGACATCGTCCGCCGCGACCCACCCGACGTGATCCTGATGGACGTCGCCATGCCGGGGATGGGCGGCCTGGAGGCGGCGCGCCGCATCCTCGAGGCCGACCCAGGCGTGAAGGTCATCATGCTGTCGGCGCACGACGACGACCTGCTCAAGGCCCGCGCCATGGAGACGGGCGCGTGTGGCTACCTCTCCAAGATCAGCCCGATGGACCAGTTGGTCGACGCCGTCCGCAAGGCCAAGCGCGGCGAGCCGCTGCTCGACCAGGAGGAGATCGACCGCCTGCAGCGCCGCCTGCGCCGCCGGCGATCCGTCGAGGAATCGGAGCGGGAGCGGGTGGCGCGGCTGTCGGCCCGCGAGACCCAGATCCTCCAGCTGATGGCCGAGGGCCTGGACTCTCAGGCCGTCGCCGACAAGCTCGGGATCAGCCATGCCACGGTGCGCACACACACCGCGAACGCCCTCACCAAGCTGGGGGTGCACTCGAAGGTCGAGGCGGTCGTGCTGGCCATCCGGCACGGGAAGGTGGACTCGGACGCCTCCGGCTGAGACGGGCGCGGTTCGTTCAGCGCGTCTCGCGGTGCAGGGTGTGGCCCCGGCACCACCGGCAGTACTTCTTCATCTCCATGCGGTCGCGGTCGTTCACGCGGTTCTTCACCGTCGTGTAGTTGCGGTGGCGGCACTCGGTGCACGCCATGGTGATCTTCGGCCTGTTGTCAGACTTTGCCATCTCACTCTCCGTCTCGCGCTGGTAGCGGCGGGTGGACTCGAACCACCGACACAGCGATTATGAGCCGCTTGCTCTGCCCCTGAGCTACGCCGCCGGGGTGCCCAAGTCTACCCAAGCCCCTCGGGGCCCGGCCACCACACCGCGAGCTGGAGGCGGGAATCGAACCCGCGACCCCGGACTTACCATGCCCGTGCTCTGCCGACTGAGCTACTCCAGCGGGGAACCCGCCGAGTGTACCGGACCCCGGTAGCGGCGCCCCCAGAGGGGGCGGCGAGCCGCTTGCCCAGCCAAAAGGATCGTTATAGCGTCGATGGCGTCCGGTTTCGCAGGGTTATGCCCAGACAAGGAGGCAGCATGCGGGGAGAGCTTCGCCATTCACGGGTTCGGGCCGCATCGGCGGCGCTGGTCACACTGGCGGCGATTGCCGCCTCGGTAACCATGGGGTCGTCCGCGATCGCCGGCTCGGCCCAACACATCGCACGGCAGCCGGGCGCGCCCGCACACGTCCACTACATGCCCGCGTCACCCGTCTCCGAACCACCCGCCGTCCAACAACCTCGTCGTACCACGGCGGCCCGGTCATGCTCGACGAGCAACACGTACGCGGTCTTCTGGGAGCCCAAGCAGCTGCAGAACGGCGACCCCGCTGTCATCGCCAAAGGGTTCAACGCGGGAGTCATTCGCTACTTCAAGGACGTGAGCGGTACCGGCCTCTACAACAACAACACGCAGTACTACCAGGTGGTCGGCGGGAACCAGCAGAACATCAAGAATGTCTCCACGTTCGTGGCTAGCTGGGTCGACACCCATGCGTACCCCGCGTCGGGCTGCACCGACCCCGCGACGCCGGACAACTGCGTCACTGACGCGCAAATACGAGCGGAGGTCACGCACGCGCAGCAGGTGAACGGATGGAGTCCCGGAGCGACGAACGCGTTCTTCGTGTTCACGGCCGGGGGCGAGGGAACTCTGCTTCGGGAGCGGCGGATCATGCGCGTACACCGCCTTCTGCGCCTACCACGACTTCTTCGGTGATACGATCTACGCGAACATGCCGTACGCGGCGACGCACACGGGCCACCCGCTGCCGCGGATCTGTCTGCACTCGGACCGACCTGTTCCCCAACCAACGGGACGTGGACATGGAGACGAACGTCCTGAGTCACGAGCACATGGAGATGGTGACCGACCCGAAGATCAGCGCATGGCTGGACAACGGTGGACAGGAGATCGGTGACCTCTGCGCGTACAACTACGGGACCAGGGACGAGGACAACGGCACGGCGAACCAGAACTGGAACGGGCACTTCTACCTGCTCCAGCAGGAATGGGACAACCACGTGTCGGGGTGCGCACAGGAAGGGCCGTAGCCCGACCTGAGCGCGTCACCGCGAAAGGAGAAGGAGCCGGGCAACCGCCCCGGCTCCTTCTCTTGGTTCAGTCCGAGATGTCGATCCGCTCGATGACGACGTCCTTCGCAGGACGGTCCTGCGGTCCGGTGTCCACCTTGGAGATGGCGTTCACGACGTCCATCCCGTCCACGACCTCGCCGAAGATCGTGTGCTTGCCCGAGAGCCAGGGCGTGGCGGCCACCGTGACGAAGAACTGCGAGCCGTTCGTGTTCGGCCCGGAGTTCGCCATCGCGAGCAGACCGGGCCGGTCGAACGTGGGCGCGCCGGCGGGAAACTCGTCCTCGAACTGGTAGCCGGGTCCGCCGCGCCCCGTTCCCTCCGGATCGCCGCCCTGGACCATGAAGTCGGGGATGACCCGGTGGAAGATGGTCCCCTGGTACAGCGGACCCGAGCCGCCGCTGCCCCTGCGGTCGGTCCACTCCTTCGACCCGGTGGCCAGGCCGACGAAGTTCTCGACGGTGACGGGCGCGTGCTCGGGGAACAGCCTGACGGTGAACGTCCCCTCGGACGTGACGAACGTTGCAGTTGTCATGGAACGACCTCCTATCGGGTCCGGAACGGGCTCCGGCCGGTCAGTCTCTCATGTGGCCGAGGCGCGGGACGTGGCTCACAACTCGAAGGCGATCCGCCACTCGCTGCGCAGGATCGCGCCGTAGACCTCGCCGGGCTTGGCCTTCCCCTTCGTGGCGTCCTCAACGGCCTGCGCTCGGGCCGCCCGAGCCGGAAGCCCCGGGCGGCGCCGCACCTCGCCGACGACCTTCCAGGTGTCTGCGCCCGACTGCTTGAGCACCACGAAGCTCGGTAGAGCCGGTTTCGCCGCCATGCGTGACCTCCCTTGCCTGCCCTCCGAGCCGGGATTCGCCCGCCCTCACGCTGCCGAGGACTCGGGCTCCTCTTCGTCGATCTCGCTGAGGTCCTCGGGCTCGACGTGGACACGGGGGATGTGCCGGTCGAGCCACCCCGGGAACCACCAGTTCGCCTTCCCGAAAAGCAGCATGAGGGACGGAACCAGCGCGCTGCGGATGATGACGGCGTCGACCAGGATCGCCGCCGCCAGCCCCAGCCCGAACTCCTTGATGACGCGCTCGCCGCCGAGGATGAACGACCCGAACACCACGATCATGATCGCGGCTGCGGCCGTGATCGTGCGCCCGGTGGCGGCGAGCCCTCGGCGGACCGCCTCTCGATTGTCGCCCGTCCGCAGCCATTCCTCGTGGATGCGCATGACCAGGAAGACCTCGTAGTCCATCGACAGCCCGAACAGGATCGCGAAGAGCATCACCGGAAGGAACGCCTCCACGGGGCCGGCCCGGCTGATGCCGAAGACCGGGCCAAGCCATCCCCACTCGAAGACCGCGGTCAGGATTCCGAACGCCGCGGCCGCCGACAGCAGGTTCATCACGGCGGCCTTGGCGGGAACCAGCAGGCTCCGGAAGACGACCGCCAGGAGCACGAAGGACAACAGGACCACGACGCCGATGAACAGCCACAGCTTGGAGGTCAGCACGTGGGAGAAGTCGGCGAAGATCGCCGTGATCCCGCCGACCAGCACGTCCAGCTGTGAGCCCTGCACCGCCTTCGGGATCGTGGTGTCGCGCAGACGGGTGATCAGGTCGGTGGTCGCCGCGTCCTGCGGCGCGGACTTCGGGTAGGCGACCAGGAGGCCGACCTTCCGGCCGTCCGGCCCGGTGATCACCGTCAGCGGCGTCACCGCCGCCACGTCCGGGTCGGACCCGACGGCCTGCGCCACCCGCTGCAGGGCCTGTTCCTCACCCGAGCCATCGATGCGCGCCACGATCTGCAGCGGGCCGTTGAAGCCCGGTCCGAATCCCCGCACCAGCGCGTCGTAGGCCTGGCGGGTCGTGGTGGAGGGCGGGTCGTTCCCCTGGTCGGAGAACCCGAGGCGCAGGGACAGGAAGGGCAGCGCGAAGAGCAACACCACCAGGAAGGAGGCAATCCCCCACCCCGCGGGGTTCCGCTCGACGGTGCGCGCCCAGCGATCCCAGAACCCCTCGCCCTCGCGCCGGAGCCGGACGCCCGCCTGCAGCTTCTTTCGCTGGCGCCTCGAGAGCACCTTCGGCCCGAGGAAGCCGAGCATCGCCGGCAGCAGGGTGAGGGCCGAGATCACGGTCAGGAGCACGCCGATGCTGGAGGCGATGGCGAGCCCGTAGAGGAAGTTGACGCCGAGCGCGAACATGCCGAGCAGCGCGATGCAGACCACGATGCCGGCGAACAGGACCGCCCTGCCGGACGTGTCGAGCGACGTCACCACACAGGATTCGGGGTCACGGCCGGCGAACAGACCCTGCCGGTGCCGCGACACGATGAACAGGGCGTAGTCGACGCCCACGCCCAGGCCGATCAGCAGGACCAGCTCGGGGGAGAAGACCGGCATCTTGAGGACGTGGCTCAGCAGCCCGATGACCGCGATGGCCGTGCCGAGCGAGACCAGCGCGGACAGCAGCGGGAGCAGCATGGCGAAGAGCGACCCGAACACCACGAACAGGACGATGCCCGCCGCGATGATCCCGACGCCCGTCCCCCCGACCGACGGGTTGTTGGCCTGCTCCGCGATCTGTCCGGAGACCGAGATCTTCAGCCCGTCGCCGGCCGCGGCGGTCGCGGCGTCCACGAAGTGCTGCGCCTGCGCAATCGAGAACTGCGAGGAGTCCTGGGAGAAGTTGACGACGGCGAACGCGATCGTCCCGTCGCGGCTGATCTGCCCCGCTCCCCCGCGGTCGAACGGCGACACGATGCTCGAGACGAACGGGACGCCATGGACGCGCTGGATGGAAGACTCGATACGCGCCTTGACGGCCGGGTCGGTCACCTTGGCCCCGCCCGTGGCTTCGAAGACGACCTGCTCGTTGTCCCCCGACTGCTGCGGCGCGGCGGCCTGGAGCAGGGCGAGGGCGTCGGTCGACTCGGTGTGCGGGAGGTTGAAGTCGTTCGAGTAGGCCGTGCCGACGGCCTTGGACAGCAGGGTCACCCCGACCAGAGCGAGGAGCCACCCCAGGATCACCAGGCGGCGATGCCGATACGACCATCGGGCAAGAGAGCGCATCAGCACGTCCCCTCGAGCGGCTCGGTTCCCGGACCTCCTGCACTACGCATGACGCCTCTCCTCAGATTGTGAACGAGATCAATTGGGTCGGCCCCGGCCCAGGCGCTCACCCACCGACCATTCGGCCTCACCAAATGGCGTCGAGCACGTGGTCAACCCTGGCGGAGCCGGGCGAGCAAATAGAGTACTTCGAGATAGAGCCAGACGACGGTGGCCAGCAGACCCCAGGCCGAATACCACTCCATGAACGTGGGCGCCCCGCCCTTGATGCCCGCGTCGATCGTCGCGAAGTCGATGAACAGGTTCAGGGCGGCGACGATGCAGATCACGATGCTGATGACGATCCCGGCGGGCGTGCCGCTGGTCCAGAAGGTCAGGTGCGCTCCGAACAGGGTCAGGATCCACGCAGTCAGGTACATGAGGCCGATCCCAAGGGTCGCCGCGACCACCACCAGCACGAACCGCGCCGAGACCTTGACCAGGTGGAACGCGTACAGGAGGAGGCAGACGAGCACCGTGGTCATGGTCCCCAGCAGCGCCTGCGCGACGATGCCGTCGTAGGCCGCGTCGTAGACCCGGGAGATGCCGCCGACCCACAGGCCCATCAGGACCGCGTAGACCAGGCCGCCGATCGGCGCGAGGCGGGGGTTCGCGATCGCGACGAACGACAGCGCGATCAGCAGGATGTACCCGAGCAGCCACGAGGGCCCGGACGTGGCGCTGATGACGCCGGCGGCGTGATCCCAGCCGAACACGGCGCACCCGCAGGTGACCACGAACAGCACCAGGCTCTTCAGCACGGTCCCGCCGATGGTCATGTGGCGGGCGGCGGTGGGGCTTCCGCCCAGCTCGCGGATCTTGTCGGGCGAGAAGGCCTGCTCGCTGATCATCTGCTGCGCCAACGCACGCTCCTTTCGGGACGCCCCGAACTGTACCCGGCGGGGCTCGGGGAACGTGGGAGGACTTTGGATCGGCGCGCGGGAACGCCGCAACGCTTGGTTGGTGGTTGGTGGTGGGGTGTTCTCAGAAGTCCCTGACCAGCACCGACCGAGTCACCGCGGACGACCTCCCACAGACTAAGGAGGGCACCTCCCACAGCAGCTCAGCGGCCTACGACCTCCGCTCCTGGATGTCCGGAATCGCTGCTCATGCCCCCGTAGCCCAGCGCCAGCCGGCGACCGTCTGTGGAGGGATCGAACGCCCTGCTGTCACCGTAGTCAGAATGACCGGGATCCAACTCGTCAACCCGGGAAATGGTTCTTGGCTTCGACAATGCATGCTGAACGTACCCATCTCGGGATCGAACGAGCCGCTGCCGCGTGAGTTGGAAGCTAGCAATGGTTCGTGAGGGAGCCCGAGAAACTGATATTGAAACCGCCATCAGCGCTGCGGTCGTCCAGCCACTTCCCCCTTCCGCTGCCAGGGCTGTAATCCACGCATGCGTAGTCCTGTCCGGCCCAATTGACCCACGAGTCGTCGGAGGCCCTTTTGTACTTGAAGCCATTCCACGTGCTCACTTCGCCGCTTGAGGGACAGTCCGAATCGAGGGTCTCATCAATGCATTCGAGTTGGGTTGTCGCTTCGGTGGCCGGATCGAAGGCGCTAGGCGTGTAGCAGCATGTGTGCTTGTCCACGCCATCGATCCTGAAGTGGTAGCACCAGGTGGCGCGGGGAACATCCGGTCGTCAATCGGTTGATGTCGAACTGATGGCTTCCTCGCGGACTAGGGTTTGTGATGTAACCAGTGTTGTAACCATCAGGTGAACTCCACTCCCAGTAGTAAGAGTAGTAGGTCACACATTGGTTCGTGTACTCCCTGCCCTTTTGGGCTCCTAACTGTATCCATTGCGAGGGACTTTGGCCGAACAGATTGATGAAAGTGTTGACACGAGGAACCTGGCTTATATCAACCGGACAAGATATTCCCGTCCAGGAAGCATCGTCCCATGAAGCCTCTGCCCCACGGTAGCCTGAGGGGGAGGTGTAGTCAAAGAATGCAACGTACGTGTGCTCGACTGATCCAGCCCATGCTGCGGTTTGCGACGCGAGGATGAGCAAACCAATGCTTAGCCCGACGAACCACGTTCGCACCGACCTCATTGCCGACAGCACCCCCTCTTCCACCTAGATCGCCCTGCTAATCAGTCGTCGTAGACGGCGCCGATCGGAGGGTCCCCGCCCCCGAGGTCGCCGCCGTGCTTCGCCGAATCCCACAGACGGACATTGAGCATGGTCCCGTCTTCATCAAAAACGATACGGCCCTCGTCCCACGTCACCGGGGAGGGAGATACCCCAGCGAGAGGGCCTTCAGGGGGTACCGCGGGACCCTGGACGATGAATGAACCCTTGACGAAGAGGACGTAGATATCCTCAGTTGCTTCGTCCGGCCCAACCGCGATTCCAGAAGTGTTGTTTGGTTCAGCGCTGCGCCAATCAGCCATGGTCACCGTGGCTTGTACGTACACGCTCGAAACGTCCCCGTACCGCGCCTGGAAGCGAGCCAGGACAGAGTCTTGATACTCGCCGGAGCTTTGTTCGGGTTTCGGAGGGGGGGCTGCTGCCCGACTGGCACAACTCACGGCAAACGCGACAGCCAGCGTCAACAGGAGCGGGATGGTGACATTACGCCGTCGAGAAACTCCGCTCAGTTCCCTTCCAGAGGCGTCCAACCGCCAGTTCATAGCTGCCACCTCCTTCGGCGTAAGCGTACCCGAAGCGGCGCATTCAAGACAAGCCCCACGTACGGGACGCATGATACGAGTCCACCCGAACTGGTGTATACCCCAAGTTGAATGGCAGGACATCGCCGATGTGGTGTGGGATCGGGGGTACTCCCACTGTCTCCCGAGACAAGCGTCCACCCGTTGCGACGCCGGGATCAACGTGACGTTTCGACCGATGGAGGCTCAACGGAAGCGGGTGCCGTTCACCACCGAGGCCATCGTGCTCGAGGGCGTGCTGTTCAGTTCCCACCTGCCCGCCGAACTCCAAGAGCCGCTGCCGATGCCGCCGGATGGGGCACTGGAATCGGTGAAAGAGCGGTACGAGAAGCCCTTCAACCTGCGCGCACGGCACCGGTTCCAGCACCACGCAGGTCCCGACACCGATGGGACCACGAGGTGGCGGTGTCCTTACTGCAGTAGGTTCCTCCGTTCGAAGAGCATCCCGAAGACGATGCGACGGCCCGCAACGGTCCCTCGGGCGGACCTGCCCCCGACCACCGCCTGCTGCGCGGGCGTGGTGAGCGCCTCGGCGGAGGAGCTTCCCCACTGGCAGCAATTCACCCCGGGGACGACGGCCTGGCGGATCTCGACTGGGACGGCGTCAGCTCGTCGAAGGTGCGAATGCCGGCCTCAAGAGCAATTTCGTGAACATCGGGCGGAAGTTCATGCGCGTCATGGGCCTCACGAAGATGACCATCATGCTCGCCTTCACGATCGCGGGACTGAACCTCGAGATGATCCGCTCCTTCGTTGCCAAGGAGCGCTTGCTGCAGTCGAAACCCCGGACACGGAAGAAGCGTCGCGAAGGAACATCGTTTGATTCTTCATGCCTCGACCTCGAAAAGGAGGCCGGCATGGGGAAGGGCTACCCATCGGAGTTCAGGCGGAGGGTGCTCGATCTGATCGCCTCGGGCAGGAAGGTCTCAGAGGTCGCGCGAGACCTGGGCGACGTGTGCCGGCCTACGTGTCAAGTGGAGCGCATCCCGGCCCGAGCGCGGGTCAGTTCCCTAGTGTGTAGGGGTAGTACGGGAGGTACATCGGCTCCTGGGCGATGTCGTAGTCATTCCCACCTGCACCCGTGCAGTCGTGCAGGAATTGCCACACATAATTGTAGTTGCTGCTCCCAAACCAGCTGGCGTCCACCGAACCGGCCGGGTTGTAGGAGCCTGGAAAACCTGCTGTGAAGCAATTGTCTTCATATGTCCAGACTGGCGTGTTGGTGAGGGGACGCGGGTTGAAGTTCGTGGCGTTCCACACACCAGCGGCCGAATAGACCATAACCTGAAAGACCTCGCCGCTGGTATTGGAGAAGTTGCAGTTGGTTGGATCATCCGAGCCGAGGTTCTCCACATAGTCACGGAACCCGTCGAAGATGTCGCGGTTCCAGTCCGGATGCTGACTTGTAAATCCATCTCCAGGCTCCACGTCCGCCGCCATGATCCAAGCGTATCGGTAGAGCGCCTCGTGGCTAGCCACGGTGTGGGCGATCGCCTTTACTCCCTGATGGTAGCCATAGCAGTACGGAGAGCCGAACTGACCTTCCGCTGAGGAGTTCGCGCCTCCGAGCAAGTAGTAGAAGTCGGGGCCTATCCCGGTATCCGCGATCTCCCTATCGCGCGCGCCGTTCGCAGCCCCCGGCTTAAAGCAAGCGTCCCAGTCCGAACTCGGACAAGGACCAGTTTGGCCTTCAAAGTCAACGTTGTATAGACCGACCTCCCCGAAGTAGAGCTGCGGGTCATTGCCAGCCGGTTGTAGCGAGTGGAAGTGTCATTGCCATTGCACCAACCTGCGCCGTTGCCGCAGGTTGTGCCTGCCGCCCAGGCTGAGGGAATTGAGACAACCGCTGCGGCTAGGAGAACGCAGCCAGCCACGATAAGGCGATAGCTCAGACGGGTTGCCGCGTTCCCCCTCATCACCTGTCTCCTTCTCTTCTGCGGGTTCGTTCAGTCTCCTCTTTCAGTTTGAAGGCGGAGGAGGACTTTGCGGTTCGTCTTCGGAGACGATGGTCCACGTCTTGCCGCTGTCATCACTCCCCAGAACTAGGGCTTGACTCTCTGGCGAGTCCGGCGATCCCACGGCGTCATCGTCGAGAAAGACCCATCCGTGCGAACCGCTGAACGCAGACCCGTGGATGATCAGGAGCCCTTTGCCGGTGCCTGGCTGGCTCTTGCCTGAGGGAAGAGAGGAGAAGGCGGCAGACACACCCAGGGAGCCGCCAACCAGTTGCTGCGTGTCCAGCTCCCATCTCGAGTCGGAAAAACCAATCAGGAAAGCCATGCCAGGGGGGCCTGCCACGAGCTGGGAGATCTCGTCCATTGGCGTCGGCGCGCCGGGAATGGACACCGGTGGGTCAATGTTGTTGGCTGCGACAACGGACCAGTGCGCGCCTTCGTCCGGGCTGTAGCTGACGGCATACGGCGAGCCCTCCAGGTGGGCTGCCTGGTCCACAACTTGCAGGCTCGCCCAGACATCGTTGTCACCACAGGCCAACTGACCCCAGTAGGGGGCAAGATCAACGTCGAAGGGAGAATCGCTGACCTTGGTCCACGTTGCTCCGCCGTCGCTCGTCATGTGGATGGACCCATCTTGGGCCAACGCGTACCCCAGTTTGCTGCTGGCAAAGCACAGATCGCTCGCAGCCGGTTGGAGAGCACCGGGTACCCAGCTCTGCCCTCCGTCTGTGGTCTGAACGAGTTGCCCGTCGGTCGTGAGACCAAATCCGGCGGCGTCAGAGACAAAGTCAACGGACACCAGGGAGCCATCCGAGGGCTCACCCAACTCCTGCCACGTGGCACCAGCATCGCGCGTGGAGGCCAGTGTCGTGACGCCAACAGCCCACGCCTCGTCCGAGGAAAGAGCGTCCACTCCCCAGATGCCGTCATCGCGCGCGTAGACCGTTGACCACGAGCTCCCCCCGTCGGCTGACCTACCGACCGAGGAGCCCGGCCAGTCCCAGGTTGTCCCCTTCGGGCCAGCCGTCAAGATGCGGTCGATGTACGCGGCCCCAGTCTGCCCCTCAACCCGCCAGCCAACGTCCGCCGAAACGAACCGCACCGTCCCTCCTGGGTTGACTGCTGTGAGGTATTTCATCCATGGATCCGGTGAGATGGGCGGTTCATACGGCATTTGCAGGTTCGATTGCTTGACGAAAGGCGAGGGGTCCGCATCCCCGGTTCGCGCCCTGCCCGCGCAGGCGGTCAGCACCAAGGGAAGCAGCGGAATCAGCATCCAGCGGCGGTAGCTATTCGCGATGCTCATTCCGTCGACACCCTTCTGCATGGGGAATGTCCATATAAGCAGATTCGACCTCTCTGCATGCTACGTTCGTTGCTTCCGTTAGTCAACGATAGCTATAGGTGGTGTTTGCGAGGGAAACGGCCGACCATGGGGATATGGTTTCGGCCGAATCAGCTCGTTGGAGACATCCTCAAGGAAATCCCGGGTGACCGTGAGCCACTTCCTCAATCTAAGTTCTACATCTGAATAGGCTTAACTCTCGCTGGAAGTGTGGAGGGCATAGCGCACCGGGCGCATATCTGAGTCCTACCTGTGTTCGCGCATGATCGCTCCCCATCCGGCGAGTCAACGCTCTGACCGTCGCGCCTTCTTTGGGACCCGGGGACGTCCCGCGCGCCGAACAGGATGCCGGCGAACCCAGGCCTCGATCGCAGATCGTCGCCAGATGCGTCCCGCTCGGAGCTCGACCTCAGGGGCGGGGAAGTCTTCGTAGGCGGCAGCGATCTGCACGACACGGGCGGTTGAAACCCCGAGCATCTCGGCGATCTCTGCGACCCCCACGAGATGGTGACTCATGGTCCGAGCCTAGCACTATCTATTGACAATACTAAGCTAAGTAGGTATAATCCTTAGCGATCAGTAGAAATGGCCCCGGCAGCGCTGTGAACGCCCCGGGGCCCGGCCGGAACCTAAGTAGGAGGTCCCGACAATGGCAAGCGTATATCGCTACTCCCGCAGTGCTCCCGAGCCCGCTCACCTCGCCCCCGGCGAGTTGGTGTGGGCGACCGTCCTGAACGCCATCGAGAACCCGCGCGCCACGGGGAAGACCCGCCCGGTCGTTCTCCTCGAGTCCAGTGGTTCGCAGTGGCAGACGATGGGGCTCACGACCAACTCGCACTACGCGAACGGATCACCCAGGGTCGCCATCCCCAATCCCGGCAGGGTTGGGCTCAGGCGCCCGGGGTGGCTCTGGGGATGTAACACCACCCGCATCACGAGCCTCGACATCACCGATCACATCGGATGGGCGGACGAGGCGCTCGTTCAAGCCATCATCGAGCTGGCGGGACTCCGCGGACCTGCCTCCGACCAGTTGCTCGAGGCCGGTCGCCAGCACTCCCCCGCTCGTCCAACCCGTATCGGCGACGGAGACACGGCATGAACGCCGTCCCGACAAAGGCCATCAAGCTCTCGCCGTCCGACCTCACGTTCCTGTGGGAGGAGTGCCAGCGCTGCTTCTGGCTGAAGGCGAGAGGCGTCCTGAAGCGTCCGTCGGCGCCCTTCCCGAAGGTGTTCTCGCGTCTGGATCAGCAGACGAAGGACTTTTACTTCGGGAAGCGCTCGGAGGTGATCTCCCCCGAGCTCCGCCCGGGTCACATCGCCTTTGGTGACCGCTGGGTTCGCTCGGGCGTGTTCAACGTCCCCGACCTCGAGACCCCCGTCGAGATCGCCGGGCGCATCGACACCGCGATCGCCTTCGACGACGGATCGTTCGGCATCATCGACTTCAAGACCTCCGAGCCGAAGCCCGAGCACGTCCTGTTCTACGGACGCCAGCTCCACGCCTACGCCCTGGCGAGCGAGCGTCCAGCCGTGGGAGCGCTGAAGCTCTCCCCCGTCACCCAGCTCGGACTGCTCTGCATCGAGCCGGTGGCGATGACGGAGATGGCTGACGGGGTCGCCTACGCCGGCCGCGAACACTTCCTGGAGATCGAGCGGGATGACGACGCCTTCCTGGCGTTCCTCGCCCAGATCTTGTTCGTCCTGTCCCGCCCGGAGCCGCCCGATCCTTCCTCTGGTTGCTCCTACTGCCGCTACCTGTCTGCGGGCTCACTCGTCCTCCTGACCGGTCTCTACCAGGTCTGACGCCCGCACCCGAGCCTACGAACTGACCCCGGAAAAAAAAGTTCTGGGCCGTAGTGCAAGAAGCGGGGAGAAGGGCGGCAAGAGGCATGGAACGAGCCATGCCCGAAGACCGAGACGACGAGATGAACTCAAGGAACGAGACCGGGCGGCGGAAGCCGAGCAGTGCCGCGAGCGGGAAGGGTGCGGCTCCCGCCACCCCAGAACCGGGACAGGGCCTCCACCCGGAGGTCGTTCGTCGGATCGAGGGCTACACCCCGAGGAACCCGCCGTCCCACTGGCATGCAACTCTTCGGCCGTTCGTCGTCAAGAACCTCTACGCTGCCCGGCCGCCGGGCGCCGCCAGCGTCGAGCAGTGGGCCTGGGTGCTCACGCTGATCTCGGAGTGGTGCGTCGGGGAAGGGATCCCCCTTGACGTGGAACGTGTCCTCGACCCAGACACGGTCGAACGCTTTGCCTCCACCGGCCTTAGGGATTTCCCGTCGCGGTACCACTACCGCACGGTGCTTCGTCGCCTCGGGCGTCTGCTGACGACGGAGGCCCCGTGGGAGCCCCGGCCCGAACGCATGACACGGCGCAAGGTCGCCCTTCCCTACTCACCGTCGGACTTGAACCTGATCTGGCAGGACGCCGGGCGTCAGTCCACCCCGTCGAGGAGACGAGCCGCCACGGCGCTCGTGTGCCTGGGCGCCGGAGCCGGGCTCGACGGTCGGTGGTCCACCAAGGTGAAGGGGAGCGACGTTCGCCCGGTCGATGGCGTCGTCGTCGTCCTGGTCCCCGCCCCACGTCCTCGCGAGGTCCCCGTCCTCGCCCGCTTCGAGGAGGACCTCCTCCGCCTTGCCGCCGAGGCCGGCGAGGAACCGCTCGTCGGCGGCGGCTCCCCGCACCGAAATAGAGCGTGGAAGCTCGTCTCGCGATTCGAGGCGGGGCACCATCATCCGACACTGTCCCTCCCGAGGCTTCGCTCCACCTGGCTGGTCGAACATCTGATCAGCGGCACGCGCATCCCGGAGCTGCTGGCCGCCGCCGGCACGTCGCAGATCGAGCCGTTCGACGAGCTGCTCGAGCTCGTGTCGCCGCTCGATGACGCCGAGTTCCGCCATCTCCTGCGAGGGCCGGAATGAACGACCGGTCCATCGGGGTCGAAGCCGCCGAATCCTCGGCTGCCGTGAAGAAGCGCAGCACGGTCAGGGCTCCGACCGACACCTCCCGCGGCGCACCGACGAGCACCATCGAGTTCGACCGAGCACGCCAGCTGGTCGCCGACTCGGGCGTCCTCGGGCCACTTCAGGATCGGCTCGATTCCCGACCGGAAGGCCCCGGTCGCTCAGCGTGGAGGCCCTCCTCGTGGCGATGGTGCTGAACGGCATGCGGCGGAACCACCATGCCCAGGTCGTGGAATGGGCGCGGACGTTGAACGCCCTCACTGACGTGCAGCGCGACACGCTCGGGAGTCCGGGACTGGTACCCGAAGGAGGCGTATGACCGGACGGACCGCTTGTTCGTCAAGCTCCACAAGGCGCTGGCGGATGGATGGTCGGCCATGATCGGCGGCAAGGAGACCCGGGTCGACGCGAACTGGTTCGCGGATCGGCTCACCGAAGCCTCTCTCGCATGCCTCCCCGCGACGAGCAGGAGCCTTTCAGTCGATGGGACAGCTGTCGAGACGTGGGGAACGTGGGACGGCGTGTTCGCCAAGGACGGCTATGACGGGGAACCCGATGAGACCATCCCGGAGGGCCCTCCGAGCAGGACCGCCGGGCGTCGCAGAACTCGGTCGCGGTCACGGAGAAAGGAACCGCCGAAGGGGCCTGACGACCGCTACATCTACACATCCGACGTAGATGCCCGGGCTGGATGGAAATCGGCGACGAACAACACGCGTGCCGGCTACTACAACGGGTACGAACTGCATCTCGCCACCCAGACCCGGGACGTGAAGTCACTGAACGGCGTCGACAAGGTCAAGCTCGGGGATGAAGTCCCCAACGTGGTCACGAGCTGGCGGCTGACGCCCGCGGGCTCGCACCGCGCGAACGCCATCGTCCCCGCCCTGGTGGCGGCGAAGCTGAGCGGGCAGGACATCGCCGACGTGGTGTGGGACCGCGGGTACTCTCAGTGCATCCCCGAGACAAGCGTCCACCCGTTGCGGCGTGCCGGGATCAACGTGACGTTTCGTCCGAAGGGGCATCAACGGAAGTACACACCGTTCACCACCGAGGCCGTCGTCCTTGAAGGGATGCTCTTCAGTAGCCAGCTACCGGCCGATCTTCAAGAGGAACTCCCCATGCCGCCCGAGGAGCACCCGAAGAGGTGCTGGAGCGCTACGAGAAGGCCTTCAACCTGCGCGCGAGGTACCGGTACCAGCACCACGCCGGCCCCGACACCGATGGGACCACGAGATGGCGGTGCCCCTACTGCAGCGGGTTCCTCCGTTCGAAGACCATCCCAAAGACGATGCGCCGGCCTGCCACGGTCCCTCGGGCCGATCTCCCCCCGAATTCCACATGCTGCGCGGGCGTGGTGAGCGCCTCGGCGGAGGAGCTTCCCCTCTGGCAGCAGTTCACCCCGGGGACGACGGCCTGGCGGATCTCGATGGGGCGGCGTCAGCTCGTCGAAGGTGCGAATGCCGGCCTCAAGAGCAATTTCGTGAACATCGGGCGGAAGTTCATGCGCGTCATGGGCCTCACGAAGATGACCATCATGCTCGCCTTCACGATCGCGGGGCTGAACCTCGAGATGATCCGCTCCTTCCTTGCCAAGGAGCGAATGCTGCAGTCGAAACCCCAGACACGGAGGAAGCGCCGCGAAGGAACATGGGACCAGCTCCTCGACGGCGCTCCTCGGCCATCGAGCAGAGCCCCGCCGTAACTCGTAAGTCCGACCATCCCCCCAAGACCCGAAGTCCCGGGTCTCTTCGGCATGCGCTGATTCGCTCTCGCGTCGCAGATTCGACGGTGCGCCATCGAATCCCGGGGCCGTCGATCCTCTTTCAGGAGAGAAAAGACTCATGCCGCAGCCCACGGGCGGGTGGCGGGCACTTTTGAGATGACAGGGGCGCTCCTTTTGAGAACACCCCGTGGTGGGAGGGACAGGATTCGAACCTGTGTAGGCTACGCCGGCGATTTTACAGACCGCTCCCTTTGGCCGCTCGGGCACCCTCCCGTACACGCGCCATCGAGGCGCCCGTCAGGATAGCAGCAGGCGCCGGGCCCTCAGTGCTTGCCGGGGGAAGGCGAGAACGGGGGAGGCTGTTGCGGGGGTGGCGGGGGCTGCTGCGGCGGGGTGACGGTTCCACCGCTCGAGCCGTCCCGACGGCGGCGGGGGCGGCCTGTGGGTCGGCTTCTTCTTGCGGCTTGGGCTTCGGCTTGTGGGTGGGGCTCGGGGACGGAGACGGGGAGGGACTCGGCGAGGCGGCGGCCGACGGCAGGGTGACCCCCGGCTGCGCAAGCGTCTGCCGGCTGAGCGAGTTCTGGAAGATGAGCCCGACGAGGCCCGCGACGATGACGGTGATGCCCGCCCAGCGAAACACCTGCCGGTCGAAGCGGAGACCGATCCAGACGATGATGGCTCCGGCCAGGCACAACGCGAGCGCGAGCTCGCTGAGCGCCTTCGCGTCGAGCGTCCGCATCGCCGAGATCACCACCGTCACCCCGTTCATACGATCCTGAAGTATCGCCACGGCCCGATCCCCTCGCCGGTGTTCACGTCGTCTCCAGCGTACGCCGCCCGGGTCCGCAGGTGCACGCCGAGGACACTCCGCCCCCCGTAGACCCAGGCCACGACGGAGTTGCCGTTGCTGCCGACGACGTTGTGCCCGACGGAGACGGTCTCCCACCGTCCGTTCACGAGCGCCTGCAGGGTGAACCTGACCTGCTTCCCCTCCTTCGTTTCGGGGATGAGCGTCGCCCGGATGAACGGGCAGTCGACGCTGCGCTGCGCGCAGGCATCGTTGTAGTGGAACAGCTGGTAGCCGCCGTCGTGACCGGCCTGCCCCTTTCCACCGAGGTCGTTCCGAACCAGGACGTGGACCAGGACCTTCTTGCCGGCGCTCCTCCCCTTCAGGTACCGGCCGTCGCCGTCGAACACTGCCCAGTAGGTCGTGTCCACGCCCGGCGCGCGCGTGTACACCAGGTTGTGGTGGCTGTCCACGCGCCCGGTGGCGATGAGCCTCGCCGTACCTCCGGCGGCCCGTCCCCAGATGGACAGCTCACACGGGTTGAGACAGGACGTGATGTGCGCCGCCAGGCGGACGCGCTGGCCGTACCCGATGGCGAGCGGACTGGCCGAGAACGTCACGGTGGTCTCGCCCAGGATGTTGAATGCGTCGCTGGTCGCCGAGATCAGGCCCTGGTGGGTCGTCGCGCTCAGCGTGTAGTTGATTCCCGGCTTGTTGATCGACAGGCCGGGGAAGGTGGACTGGCCGTCTTTCACGAGGCGAATGGTCGTGCCGCTCAACGTCCCACCCGACGGGTTGTGCGCGATCGCCAAGGTGATCGAGCCGGTGTTCCAGTTCGTCGCCACGTTTCCGAACTGGTCCTCGACGGAGACGACCACCTGCGGCATCGCGTGTCCGGCCGGCGTGCCCACCGGCTGGGTGGTGAACGCGAGTTGCGTGCCCGGCGCGGCCGAGACCGAGAAGCCGCTGCTCGTATCGGTCTGAAGCCCCCCGCCGGACGCCGTGAGCTGGTAGCCACCCCCCGCCTTGCGAACGAACAGGTCGTCGAAGATGGCCACACCGTTCACCGAGGTCTGCGCCGTGGTCCCACCGAGCGTCGCGTTCGGGTCGCCTCCCGAGAGCGAGAGCGTCACCTCGACCGGCTCGTCGGTGACGAGATTGCCGTTGCCGTCGAGCACGTCGACGGTGACGGGCGGCGTGATGGTCTGATCTGCGCGAACGTCGGTCGGCTGCTGGTCGAATCGGAGCTTGACCGCCGCCCCTGCGGTGACGTCGAAGGAGGAGCTGGTGTCGCCGGTCGGCGCGCCCGTGGCTACGAGCTGGTAGCCGTTACCAACCTTGTCGACGGTCAGGTCGTCGAAGGTCGCGACCCCGTTCACGGATCCCTGCGTCGGCGTCCCCCCGAGGTTGGCGCCTGCGGCGCCGCCCGTGAGCGTCAGCGTCACGTCAACCGACTGGTCCGTGACCAGGTTGTCGTTTGCGTCGAACACCTCCACCGTTACGGCCGGGGTGATCGGGTCTCCCGCGTGAACGTCGGTGGGCTGCTGGTCGAACAGCAGGTGGTCGGGAGCGCCGGGCGTGACGTCGAATGGGTCACTCGCAAGGGGCTGCACACCGGGGAAGTCGGGCAGCGATGCCGTCAGCACGTAGGCGGTCCCGGTCTTGTCGATCGAGAGATCGTTGAACGTGGCCACGCCGTCGACCGTCGCCTGCGTCGCCGTTCCCGTCAACACGGCGTGCGAGTCGCCGCCGGAGAGCCCGACGGTCACGTTCACCGGGTCGGGGACGAGATTTCCGTCGCTGTCGAGGACCTGGACGGTGACGGCGGGCGTGATGGGCTTCCCCGACTGCACGTTCGTCGGCTGCTGCCCGAAGGCCAGGTGGTCCGGCACGCCTGCGGCCGCCATTGCCGCGGGCGGAGCAAGCAACGACCCGAGCAGGGACGCCAGAACGACGAACGCCAGTGGCAGGGTTCTGGTTGCCTTCACCTAGGTTCCTTTGGGCCGGACGCCCTGTTGTGCCTCTCGTGCATCCCGATACCACCTACCCGGGAAGCCGCGAGCCTAACAGAGGATCCCGCTCCGATCATCGGTCATTCGGCCCAAGTGGTGAAAGCGCCGGTCGCGGGCTAGATTACGGCCATGGCCAAGGACCAGTTCTCGTTCGACATCGTCTCCGAGCTGGACCCCCAGGAGGTCCGCAATGCCGTCGACCAGGCAGTTCGCGAGGTCGGCACGCGGTTCGACTTCAAGGGGACGGAGACGTCGATCGCGCTCGACGCCGACCTGATCGAGCTGCGCTCGAGCACCGAGGACCGCCTGAAGGCCGCCCGGGACGTGCTGCGGGAGAAGTTCGTCCGCCGCGAGCTCTCCCTCAAGGCGCTGTCCGACGGGCCGGTGCAGCCCGCGGCCCGCGGATCCGTCCGGCAGACCCTCCACGTGAACCGCGGCATCTCCGACGAGAAGGCACGGGACCTGGTCAAGGTGATCAAGAAGACCGGGATCAAGGTGCAGACGGCGATCCAGGGCGATCAGCTGCGGGTCAGCGGCGAAGAAGAAGGACGACCTCCAGGCCGTCATGCAGACCGTCAAGGACGAGGACTTCGGCATCCCGCTGCAGTTCACGAACTACCGGCCGTGAAACGCGGGAGGCGGCGCGGACCGAGGTCCCGCGCCGCCGCCCAAACGTTCGTTACCGGGGGTTCGCCGCCATCTGCTCCAGGCGCTCGATGCGCTTCGCCGTCGGCGGGTGGGTCATGAACAGGTTGCCGAAGCCCATGCTGTCGCGGCGCCCGCGCAGCGGGTTCACGATGAACAGGTGGGCCTCGGAGGGACCGACGGTCATCGGCGCCGGCACCTGCTTGGACGCCGTCTCGAGCTTGCGCAGCGCGTTCGCGAGGGACAGCGGGTCGTGCGACAGCCCGGCCCCCGATTCGTCGGCCTGGTACTCGCGGGAGCGCGAGACCGCCAGCTGGATCATGGCGGCCGCGATCGGCGCCAGGATCCAGGCCGCCAGCATGGCGAACGGGCCGAGCTGGCTGTTGCGCTCGTTGCCGCCGCCGAACCAGAAGGCCATGCGGGCGATGAACGTGATGGACATCGCGATCCCCGCGGCGATCGAGCCGATCAGGATGTCGCGATTGGCCACGTGGGACAGCTCGTGTGCGAGGACGCCGCGCAGCTCCCGCTCGTCGACCAGCTGTAGCAGGCCCTTCGTCACCGCCACGACCGCGTGGTGCGGGTTGCGGCCGGTCGCGAAGGCGTTCGGCTGCGCCATGTCGCTCACGTAGATGGCCGGCATGGGCATGTTCGACGCCGTCGTCAGCTCACGGACGATGCGGTAGAGGTCGGGGTATTCCTGCTCGGTCACCGGCTTCGACCGCGTCGTCGCGACGGCGATCTTCGCCGAGAACCAGTACATGGCCAGGTTGAATCCGAGGCCGATCACCAGGCCGATCCACAGGCCCTGCGGCCCCCAGATCAGCCCGCCCACCAGAACGAAGAGCGCGCCCAGGGCTCCGATGAGCACCCAGGTCTTCACTCTGTTCACTTCTCATCTCCTCCTCCGGCTCCGTCTCCGGAGCCCTGCCTGCGTTGGTTGCGATGATACGGCGGCCTGCCGCGGGCGGGGCTGAGAGAAACCTGAGAGAAGCGTGGAGATTCGCGCGGCGCCGGGGTCAGGGGCCGAGCACGGCCGTGAACGGCGGGAAGTGCGCGAACAGCTGCGGGTAGATGCCGACTGCCAGGATGCCGATCGTGGCCGCGGCGGCGACGACCCCGACGGAAGGCGGGATGCGGAGCGGCCGGACCGGCTCGGCGATCGGGTCGAGCCACATGCTCCGGACGATCCCCAGGTAGTACACGAGCGAGATCACCGAGTTGACGACCATGGCCGCCGCCAGCCAGACCCCCACGTCGCCCCGGTGGATCGCAGCGACGAAGATGAAGAACTTGCCCCAGAAGCCGGCGGTCGGCGGGATGCCCGCCAGCGACACCAGGCACGTCGCCATCGCGATGGCGACCGGCGCGGCGCGCTGGCCGAGACCGGCGAAGTCGCTGATCAGCAGCGTCGGCGCGTCGCGCGACATGCCGACGACGATGGCGAACGCCCCCAGGTTCGTGACCGCGTAGATCATGATGTACAGCACGACGGAGGCGAACGCGTCCTTGTCGACGCTCGCCGAGTAGCCCGCCAACGCGAACGGCAACAGCATGTAGCCGGCCTGCGCGATCGACGAGTAGGCGAACAGCCGCACCACCTGGCGCTGCTGCAGCGCGACCAGGTTCCCCATGAACATCGTGAACACGCAGAGGATGCCGAAGATCGGCGCCCAGAAGTGCGCCTCGGGCAGGAACGCGTGGAACATCAGCTGCAGCAGGCCGACGAACCCGGCCGCCTTCGACGCCACCGACAGGTAGGCCGCGACCGGCACCGGCGCGCCCTCGTACGTGTCCGGCGCCCAGAACTGGAACGGGAACGCGGAGACCTTGAACGCGAAGCCCGCGACGACGAACAGGATGGCCGCCAGCGCCAGGTTCGAGTCCCCCGTCGGCCCGGCGAGCTTCTCGGCGATCCCGGTGAGCCTGGTCGTGCCGGTGATTCCGTAGATCAGGCTCATGCCGTAGAGCATGATCGCCGTCGACAGCACGCTGATCAGGAAGAACTTCAGCGCGGCCTCGTTCGACCGTGGGTCGCCCTTGCGGAGCCCCGCCAGCAGGAACCCGGGCGCCGAGACCATCTCCAGCGAGATGAACAGCAGGAGGAGGTCGCGGGACGAGGACATGGTGATGCACCCGAGGAACGAGCAGAGCAGCAGGAAGTAGAACTCCCCCTGGAAGTACCGGCCGTCGCGCAGGTAGCGCAAGCAGAGCAGCAGGATGACGAGCGCGACCGATTCGAACAGCAGCTTGAACAGCACGGCGAAGTCGTCGATGACGTACGAGCCGCCGAACGTGACTCGCGTCGTCCCGATCAGCGTGAGCGTCGCGATCAGGGTGGCGAGCATCCCGACGAACGAGATCGGCATGGCCCACCACTTGCGCTCTCGCGAAAGGAAGAGGTCGACGAACAGCACGACGAGGAGCGTGCCCGCCAGGATCAGCTCGGGCAGGATCGCGTGGAAGTCGATCGGCGGGTTGTTCATCGGATGAAGATCCTCACCAGAGCCGTCACCGCGTCGTTCGTGGCGCCGGTGATCAGCTTCGGGACCAGGCCCAGCACGACGATCCCCGCCAGCAGCGGGGCCCACGCCACCCACTCGGTCGTCGAGACGTCGATGATCGACTCCATCCGGCGTTCCTCGGAGAGCTTCCCCATGGCGACGCGCTGGATCGTCCACAGGATGTAGCCGGCCGTCAGCACCGTCCCGATGCCGCCGAACACCATGAGGGTCCGGTACAGGCCGACGTTCAGGCCCACCGGCTGGTACGCGGAGAACAGCGAGAGCACCTCGCCCCAGAACCCCGCCAGCCCGGGAAGGCCCATCGACGCGATCGCGGTGAACGCGAACACGAACCCGAGGTACGGGACCTTCAGGAGCATGCCGCCTCCGAGGTCGGCGATCTGCCGAGTGTGGTAGCGGTCGTAGATCGAGCCGATCTCGAAGAACAGCATGCCGGTGATGAGGCCGTGCGCCACCATCCCGAAGATCGCGGCGTTGATGCCCACCGACGTGAGCGTCGCGATGCCGAGCATCACGAACCCCATGTGCCCGACGGACGAGAACGCGATCAGCCGCTTCAGGTCGCGCTGGGCCAGGCAGGCGAGCGACGCGTAGACGATCGCGATCACGGCCAGGACCGCGATCCAGGGCGCCCACGTGTGGGCGGCATCGGGCAGGATCGGGAGCGCGATCCGGATGAATCCGTACCCGCCCATCTTCAGCAGGACGCCGGCCAGGAGGACCGACCCCACCGTCGGGGCCTCGGTGTGCGCGTCGGGCAGCCACGTGTGGAAGGGCCACATGGGCACCTTGACCGCGAACCCAAGGAAGACCGCCGCGAAGGCCAGCATCTGGGTCGTGTGCGAGAACGGCGCGATGGCGGCGTTCCTCTGCAACTGCAGGATGTCGAAGGTGTGCGGCGTGGCCGCGAAGTACATCGCGATGAAGCCCAGCAACATGAAGACGCTGCCGAGGAACGTATAGAGGAAGAACTTGACGGCCGCGTACTGGCGGTTGCCCGAGCCCCAGATCCCGATCATGAAGTACATCGGGACCAGGACCATCTCCCAGAACACGAAGAACAGGACAAGATCGAAGGCGACGAACGTTCCCGCCATGCCGGTCTCCAGCAGCAGCATCAGCGCGAGGAACCCACGCGCCCGGCCCGGGCTCGGGATGATCCGGTACGAGTAGACGGCGCACAGGAACGAGAGCAGCAGCGTCAGCTCCAGGAGCGGCAGGCTGATCCCGTCCACGCCGACGTGGTAGCGCGCCCCGATGGCCGGGATCCACCGCAGGTCGACCGCGAACTGCAGGCCGGTCCCCGTGTGGAACCCGAACAGCATGGCGACGCCGACGGCCAGGGCGGCGCCGCTGAAGACCATCGCGAGCGTCTTCGCAGCCCGCTCGGCGGTGGGACGCGTCAGCGAGACGGCGATCGCGCCGACGGCCGGCAGGAAGACGGCCAGCGAGACGGCCCACTGGTCCCAGCCGCTCATCGTGCTCCCTCCGCCTTCGATCGCATGCTCAGAACCTCGTGATGACGATGGCCAGGACGGCCACCCCGACGAACAGGAAGACGGCATACCGCTGGACGTTCCCCGTCTGCACGTACCGGAGGAAACGCCCCAGCGACCCGGTGACCGCGCCGACGCCGTTCACGGCTCCGTCGATCACGCGCCGGTCGAACGTGTTCACGGCCGCCGCGACCGGGTACTGGATCGGCTTCACGATGCCGCGCATGTATAGGTCGTCCATGTAGTACTTGCGCTGGAGCACCGTGGTGACCGGCCCCATGCGACAGGAGCGGGTCGCGCTCGCGCTGCCTGCTGTACAGGAGCCACCCGATGCCGATCCCGATGAGCGCGACGATGACCGACGTGATGGCCAGCGGGACCGAGAACGGCTCCTTCTCCACGCCGGGGAGATGCACCCAGTCGAAGAACACGTTGCCCATGAAGCCGGAGATGAGCGACAGGATCGCCAGCCCGATCATCGGAGCGGTCATCGCGGCGGGCGACTCGTGCGGATGCGCCTCACCTCGATACTCCCCCTGGAAGGTCAGCAGCATGGTCCGCGTCATGTAGACCGCGGTCACCAGGGCCGTGAGCCCGGCCACGATCCAGATCGCGTAGTGCTGTGTGTGGTACGCCGTGGCGATGATCTCGTCCTTCGAGAAGAAGCCGGCGAACGGCGGGATGCCGACCAGCGCCAGCGTTCCCACCAGGAACGTGGCATAGGTGACCGGCATGAACTTCCGTAAGCCGCCCATCTCGCTCATGTTGTTGGTGTGGCACGCGTGGATGACCGAGCCGGCGCCGTAGAAGAGCAGCGCCTTGAAGAACGCGTGGGTGAACAGGTGGAACAGCCCGGGCGTGTACCCCTGCGGCCCGAGCGCCGAGCGCGGCCATCATGTAGGCGAGCTGCGAGACGGTCGAGTAGGCGAGCACGCGCTTGATGTCGTCCTGCACCAGAGCCAGCAGCGCCGCCATCAGCATGGTGATCGAGCCGATCGTCCCCACGAAGGCAAGCGCGTGCCCGGACGGCGCGTACACGCTGTAGCAGGCGGGCGACCAGGTACACGCCGGCGGCCACCATGGTCGCGGCGTGGATCAGCGCGGACACCGGGGTCGGGCCGGCCATCGCGTCCGGCAGCCAGACCTGCAGCGGGAACTGGGCGCTCTTGCCGATCGCGCCGCCGAACAGCAGCAGCGCGGACACGGTCAGCAGGCCGGTCGAGATGCCGCCGGCAGCGACCTTCGCGGTGATCCCGGGGATGCTCGTCGTCCCGGCTGCCAGCGTCAGGGCGAAGATGCCGAACAGGAACGGAACGTCGCCGGTCTTCGTGGTGATGAACGCCTTGATGGCGGCGTCGGAGTTCTCCTTCTCCTCCCACCAGTGCCCGATCAGCAGGTACGAGCAGATGCCGACCAGCTCCCATCCGACCAGCAGCTGGAACAGGTTGTCGGCGATGACCAGGTTCAGCATCGACGCGGTGAACAGCGACAGCGCACGCGTAGTAGATGGTGAACCGGCGGTCGCCCTTCATGTAGCCGAGCGAGTAGACCTGCGAGCAGAGCGACACCAGGCAGACGACGACGAACATCACGCAGACCAGGCCGTCGACGCTCTGGCCGAACTCGATCTGCAGCGGGCCGACCTGCAGCCAGTTGATGGACGCATGACTCGTGGTGCCCGTCGAGGCGTACTGGATCAGCATCGTCACCGACAGGAGCGAGCGCGATCGACATGGCGGCGATCCCGATGTCGGCGCCCTTCCCGGGCGTGCGCTTGCCGAAGAACAGGATCAGGAAGAAGGCGACCGCAACCAGCGACGGGATCACCCAGGCGTACTGGATCACGTGCACACCCCGGGGCCGACGCGGCGGACGGTGCTCACCATTTCAGCAGGCTCGACCTGTCGACGTCGATCGTCTCGCGGTTCCGGTAGATGAGGATCACGATGGCCAGGCCGATCCCGATCTCCGCGGCGGCCACGGTGATGACGAACAGCGCGAAGATCTGCCCGTTCGCCAGCTGGTCCTTCAGGTACTGCGAGAACGCGACCAGGTTCACGTTCACCGCGTTCAGCATCAGCTCGATGGACATCAGGACCAGCACGGCGTTGCGGCGCGCCAGGACGCCGTAGACGCCGGCCGAGAACAGCAGCCCGGCGAAGACCAGCGGGAACATGAGCCGGATCACTCGGCCTCCTCCTTGCGGGCCAGCACGACGGCGCCGACAGCGCCGCCAGGAGCAGCACCGAGACGATCTCGAACGGCAGGACGTACCCGCGGAACAGCGACGCGCCGACCTGCGCCGTGTGCGTCGGGCTCGGCAGCGATCTTCTTGCCGCCGAACGTGGCCTGCAACAGGATCACGAGCCCGATCAGGATGCCGATGCCGATCACGGCCGCGACCCCCCGCTGCTGGTTGTCGAGCGTGTCCCGCCCGATGGGCGCCTTCGTGAGCATCAGCGAGAACAGCAGCAGGACCACGATCGCGCCGACGTAGATGAGGATCTGCACCCAGGCGATGAACTCGGCGGCCAGGAGCAGGTAGACGGCGCCGACCGACGTCAGGGTCACGACCAGGTAGAGCGCCGCATGGACGACGTTCTGGCTGGTGACCAGCCGGATGGCCGCGATGCCGCCCACGATCGCGACGATCAGGAAGGCGATCTCCTGTCCGGTCATCAGGAGCCTCCCGCCTTCGCGCGGGCGGCCCGCATGGCGGCGGACTTGGCCCGCCCCTCGGCCACGCGCCGGTCGGTCCCCTTCTCCAGCTCCTCGGCGAGCACCCGGTCGTACGTCTCCTGGTCCGGCTCGACCTCCACGCGCGGGGCCCGCGGGGGCTTCGCGGGAGCCGCCGCCGACGCCTGCCTGCGGCGGCCTGCGGAGCCTCGGCCGCCGCGCCGACCGCCTGTGGCGGCGCGGCGCCGCCGCGGCCGCGACCGCCGGAGCGGCCGCCGGCGCGGGAGGAGGCGGCGGCCGACCGCGCCCTCCTCGAGCGGCGGCGGGGGCAGGACCTTGTACGTCCACTCCTCGAGCCGGTCCATCTCGTGGATCAGCTTCAGGATGTCGTACTCGGCGTACTCGAACTCCGGGCTCCAGAACAGCGCGTCGAACGGGCAGACCTCGACGCAGATCCCGCAGTACATGCAGAGCGCGAAGTCGATGGCGAACCGGTCGAGGACCTTGACCGAGCGGCCCTTGCCTCCCGACGGCCGGCTCGTGCGTCTCCTTGTGGGCGTCGATGTAGATGCACCAGTCGGGGCAGGCCCGCGAGCACTTGTAGCAGACCGTGCAGTTCTCCTGCTTCAGCGCGATGACGCCCGCGCGTCCGTGCCGGCAGGTCGGGCTTGACGTGCGGGTACTGCTGGGTGATCGCCGGCTTCAGCATGGTGCTTGAGGGTCACCGCCAGACCCTTGACCAGGCCGGTGCCGGGCAGCCCCGCTCCGGAAGCGTCCGGCAGGCGCTCGCCGTGCGTGCCCGCCGGCTCGGAGGCCGCGCCGTCCCGTTCGTCGATCGCCATCTACACCGCCACCTTGTCGTTCATCTACAGCGCCACCTTCAAGAACGCCGTGATCATGATGTCCGCGAGCGCCAGCGGAATCAGCACGATCCACGAGAATCGCTGCAGCTGGTCCTCGCGCAGCCGCGGGTACGTCGCGCGGAACCACATCGACCGCGAACGAGAGCGCACCGATCTTGGCCAGCATCCAGAACGGCGCGGGGATGAACGAGAGGAACGGCAGCGGCTGGAACCCCCCGAGGAACAGCACGGACGCGATGCCGGACAGCGCCACGATGCCCGCGTACTCCGCCAGCAGGAAGAACGCGAACTTCAGCCCCGTGTACTCGGTGTACGCGCCGAAGATGATCTCCGAGTCCGCGATCGGCATGTCGAACGGCGGCCGCGTCAGCTCGGCGAGCGACGCCGACCAGGAAGATCCCGGCCATCACCGGCTGCGTGAGGATGTACCAGTACTGCTGCTGCGCGTTCGACGATGCCCAGCAGCGACAGCGTCCCGGCCTGCATCACGACCGCGACCGCGGCGAGCACCAGCGGCAGCTCGTACGCGATCAGCTGGGCCGCGGCGCGCAGGGCGCCGATCAGCGCGAACTTGTTCGCGCTGGCCCACCCGGCCATCAGGACGCCGATGACCGACACCGACCCGATGGCCAGCACGTAGAAGATGCCGATGTCGAGGTTCTCGGCCCAGATCGAGTTGCTGAACGGCAGCACCACGAAGATCGCGATGTACGGCACCAGCGCGACGGCCGGGGCCAGCGTGAACACCAGCGGGTCGGCGGCGCGCGGGATGATGTCCTCCTTCTGGACGAACTTCACGCCGTCGGCCACCAGCTGCGCCCAGCCGTGGAAGCGCCCGGCCTCCATCGGCCCGACCCGGGACTGCATATGGGCCAGGACCTTGTGCTCCATGTAGCCGACCGCGAGCGGGGCGGTCAGCACGAAGATCATCACCAGGACGACCTTCACGACGAGCGCCACCCAGACGTTGGAGAACCAATCGTTCACGAAGCTCTGCTGGGCCGCGGCCAGGAGGTGCGGCGTGCCGAACAGCGAGAGGGCGGCGTGGAGGCTCAGTCCTCCACCTCCTCGCCCTCGACGGCCCCCGGCCACGGCTTGGCCTCCCGGCTCATGAGCGCGAACGTCCTTCCGCATCGGGTGCCCCTCGAACTGCTCGGAGAGCACGAGCTTCACCAGGTGCGGGTGCCCGTCGAAGGCGATCCCGAACAGCTCCCACGTCTCCCGCTCGCACCAGTTCGCGCCGGCCCAGATGCCGGACAGGGTCGGCACGTGCGGCTCGTCGGCGCCGGCCGAGACCCGCATCCGGCAGTGGTGGTTGTGCCGCGTCGAGTAGACGTGCGTGATCACCTCGAAGCCGCCGTCCTGGGGCGTGCGGTCGACGGCGGACAGGAAGTCGAAGTAGTCGAAGTCCAGGTCGGGCTCGTCGCGCAGGAACGTCGCCAGCTCGACCGACCGGGCCGGGCCGACGCCGACCACCGCATGGCCGTGGACGTCGTCCACGGACAGGACGTCGTCGCCGAACCGCGCGCGCAGCGCGGTCGCCGATCTCAGCCGGCGACAGGCTTCGTGATCCCGGCACGCCACTTCTCCCTGATGTCTTCCTTCCCGATCTTCTCCTGCAGCTTCATGATCCCGTGCAGCAGCGCCTCGGGCCGCGGGCGGGCAACCGGGCACGTAGACGTCCACCGGCACGATCTGGTCCACGCCCTTGGTGACCGAGTAGGAGTCCCAGTAAGGGCCGCCGCAGTTCGAGCATGCGCCGAACGAGATCACGTACTTGGGATCGGGCATCTGGTCGTAGACGCGCTTCAGCGCCGGAGCCATCTTGTCGGTCAGCGTCCCGGCCACCACCAGCAGGTCGGCCTGCCGGGGGCCGTGCGCGAACGGGATGACGCCGAAGCGGATGAAGTCGTGCTTGGAGGTCGACGCCGGCGATGAACTCGATGGCGCAGCAGGCCAGGCCGAAGTTCATCACCCACAGCGAGTACTTGCGGCCCCAGTTCAGCAGGAACTTGACCGGCTGGGGCATGTTGACCTGTTCCATCAAGCCCATGCGAGCACCTTCTTCCGGTACGCGTAGAGAAGCCCGAGCGCCAGGATGCCCACGAAGATGGCCATCTCGACGACGGCCTGGGTGCCCAAGCTGCTCGAACACGGTGGCCCACGGGAAGAGGAAGACGCTCTCCACGTCGAAGATCACGAACAGGAACGCGTAGATGTAGTAGCGGATCTGGGTCTGGGACCAGCCCTCGCCCACCGGGTCGATGCCGCATTCGTAGGTGGTGAGCTTGCCCAGGCTGGGACGCCGGGGGGCGATGATCCGGGCCGCGATGAAGGCCACCGCCACCAGGCTCAGGCCGGCGACCAGCAGTCCGAGGACGACCGCGTACGACTGGTAGTAGGTCTCCACGCTCCCCCTCTCGGCCCATCATCCGCGAGCCGAGCTTGTGAACGCATTCTCAAGCGGCTGGATTCTAACAAGGGTGCGGGGCCCGGCCTCCCCGCTTGGGCTGTCGGTTCGGAAGGGCTCCAGCCCCGACCCAGAAGTTCCGAAAGAACTGCCTCAACTGTGGCCGCCGTCACTAGGCACGCGAAACGGACCGGTGTTAGCGTCCCGCCATGGCCGTCGCGGTGGGCAGCGATCGCTCTTCTCGCCGGCACCCTCATGGGCGCCCTGTTCTACCTGGGCGGCCGTATCGACGGCCTGGGGGCGCGCATCGACGGGGTCGCCCAAGACCTCGGCGGCCGGATCGACGGCCTGGGGGCGCGCATCGACGGGGTCGCCCAAGACCTCGGCGGCCGGATCGACGGGGTGGAAAGCGCATTCGACCGCGGGACCAGTGCCCTGGAGACGCGATTCAGCGCCATGGACCGGCGATTCAACTCGGTGGATCGACGCTTCGATGCCGCAGATCGGCGGTTCGACTCCTTGAGCGAGCAGTTCGTCACCCGCTTCGATTCCGTCGACAGGAAGTTCGACGCCATCGATGCGAGGCTCGATTCGTTCGACGGGCGGCTCACGGGCCGGATCGACGGGCTCGGGGCGAGGATCGACACCCTGACGGCCCGTGTGGATGAGCACGCGCGCCGGAATGCGGACTGAGCGCGGCGTCTAGAGTACGGCGCCGCAGCGAACGGCCAGGTACTCGGCCAGCTGGACCAGCGCGTCGCGCGCCAACCCCTCCGCCAGGCCACCGGCCAATGAGCGCGCCCTCCGCACCTGGAGCGTCACGGCGTCACGCGCGCGGCCGAGCGAACCGTCTCCCCGGACGATCTCGAGCGCGCGCGACAGGCGCTCGTCCTCCAGCGGGCCATCGGCCAGGAGCTCTGCGAGCTCCCCCTTTTCCTCCTCCTGGAGCGCGTACAGGACGGGAAGCGTGTACACCCCTTCCCTGATGTCCTGCCCCGGCTCCTTGCGGAGCTCCGCCTCGGTGGAGACGACGTCCATGATGTCGTCGGACAGCTGGAAGGCCATCCCCAGCGCCATGCCGAGGTCGTCGAGCCGTTCGATCGTCTCCGCCGGCGCATCCGACAGCATCCCGCCCAGCCGGCACGACGTGGCGATGAGCGCCGCGGTCTTGCGCCGGATGATCTCCATGTACGCGCCCTCGTCGGCGGTGTCGCGGCCGGAGAGGTCCACCTCCCGGATCTGGCCGTCGCACAGGGTCGCGATCGTCCGCGCGAGCAGGCGGGAGACGTCCGTGCCGAGATCGGCCGAGATCTCCGACGCGCGCGCGAACAGGAAGTCGCCGGTCAGGATGGCCACCGTGTTCCCCCACGTCGCGTTCACGGACGTGTGGCCCCGGCGGCTCACCGCCTCGTCGATGACGTCGTCGTGGTACAGCGTCGCCAGGTGGACGATCTCGATGGCAACGGCCCCCTGGATCAGTCGCGGGTCGGTCGGGTCCCCGAAGTAGCCGCCCAGGAGCAGCAGCATCGGCCGGAAGCGCTTCCCTCCGGCCGACACCAGGTAGGCGGCGGCCTCGGTCACGAAGTCGCTGTCCGAGCGGACCGCCTTCTCCAGCCCCGCCTCGACCTCGGCCAGACGCGCGCGGACCTCCGCCTCGAGCGCGCCGTCCTGGATGGCCAGGCCCTGCACCTCCGCGCGGGTCATCGAGCGCCTCCGGGCTCCATGGCCGAGATGCTACCCGGGCTGCGGGGAAGGGGCCAGAACGCGGCCCGGCCCCCTTTGGACCCGCCCCTCACCGGACCACCGCCCCGAGCAGCGCCGACGCGCCGTGCAGGACGTTCAGCAGGACGCTGGGGACTACCCCGAGCAGCAGGGTCAGGGCGGCCGGGACCACGAGGGCGAGCCGCCCGACCAGCGGCGAGCGGACCGGGGAGGGGTCCTCCGCCTCCCGCATGTACATGAGCGCCACCACGCGCAGATAGAAGAACGCGGCCGCGACCGAGGCGAGCACGGCGACGAGCACCAGCGGCCAGCTTCCCGCGCGCACGGCCGCTTCGAACACCAGCACCTTGGCCATGAACCCCGCCGCCGGCGGAATGCCGGCCGCCGACAGCAGGAAGAGCGCCAGAGCGGCGGCCAGCCAGGGGCTCCGGCGGGCCAGGCCGCGATAGGCGGCAAGGGACGTCCGGCGTTCGCCGCGCTCCGACACCAGGATCACGACGCCGAACGCCCCGAGGATCAGCGCGGCGTACGCGGCCAGGTAGAACATGGCTGCCTGCACGCCGGACTCGGTCCCGGCCGAGACGCCGACCAGGATGAAACCGGCGTTCGCGATGGAGGAGTAGGCGAGCATCCGTTTCACGTCCGACTGGGCGATGGCCAGGATGCTCCCGGTCACCATGGTGATCCCCGCCAGGACGGCCACCACCGGGCGCCAGTCGGACTCGAGCCCGGGGAATCCCTCCATGAGGACGCGGAGGAGCGCAGCGAACGCGGCCACCTTCGTCCCGGCCGACATGAACGCGGTGACGCACGTCGGCGCGCCCTGGTACGCGTCGGGCGTCCACATGTGGAACGGGACGGCGGCCACCTTGAACGCGAACCCGATCAGCAGGAGCCCGACCGCGATCAACGCCAGCGCGTCGTTTCCCTTCACCGCGGCGGCGAGGCCCGTCAGGCTCGTCGTGTTGGACGCGCCGTACGCAAACGCCACTCCATAGAGGAAGAAGGCCGACGAGAACGCGCCCAGCAGGAAGTACTTCATCGACGCCTCCGCTGAGGCGATCCGTCGGAACGAGAACCCCGTCAGGAGGTACAGGGCCAGCGACAGCAGCTCGAGCGCCAGGAAGACGACGATGAGGTCGGCGGCGGCGACCAGCAGCGTCATCCCGGCGGTGGCCAGCAGCAGCAGCGTGTAGTACTCCGCGCGGTACTCCCCGCTCCGACGCAGGTAGACGGACGACAGCATGATGCCTATGGCGGCCGCGGCCAGCAGGACGACGCGGAAGAAGACGGCGTAGCGGTCCGTCGCGACCATGCCGCCCAGCACCGTCGGCG
Organism: uncultured Actinomycetota bacterium; assembly: GCA_963770955.1. Taxonomy (GTDB): domain Bacteria; phylum Actinomycetota; class UBA4738; order UBA4738; family UBA4738; genus DASPTB01. The sequence continues at coordinate 36,494 of CAVYRK010000002.1, read as the reverse complement.
GCCCGTGCCACGACCAGGTCCAGAGGGCCGCCTCGCCGGCGAACACGACCGCGGCGAACGCGATCCACGCGACCGCGGTGTGCGGAACGCGCGGCACGAAGGCGTCCAGGAGCAGGATCAACAGTGCGGCACCCACCAGGATCAGCTCCGGCGCGACGGGACCGAAGTTGAGCGGCGGATGCTCGATGAAGCGCGTGGCGGCAACGAGCGCGATCACGGGCCGCTGCCTTCCTGCCCGAGCGGGACCAGCGACGGCGACGGCGATGGCTCTGGCGGCGGCGGGGGGCTCGTGTTGCCGACGTTGCACGTCGACTCACTCGGGCGGGGCGATTGAATCAAATGGTTCTCAGGCCCGTTGGCGTTGTCCCTGACGAAGACGCAGCTCTGACGTGCGCTCGGGTTGATCCGCGCCAGCACCGGCTTCGGGTAGACGCCCAGGAACAGGATCGCCGCGACCAGCGGCAGGATGATCAGGTACTCGCGTCCCGTGACGTCCCAGAGGCCGGGCCCGTGGCCGTTGCCGGTGGGCACCCGGTCGTGGACCTCCGGGCTCGCCCCGTTCCCCTCGGACGCGCCGGCGATGGCGGGCATCCCGTGCGCCATGCGTTGGTACGCCCACAGCAGGTAGATGGCCGAGAGCACCAGCGCCGCCGCGGCCGCGACCGCGTACGGCTTCGAGGTGATGAACGTCCCCAGGATCACCAGGAACTCGCTGACGAAGTTGTTCAGCCCGGGCAGTCCGATCGACGCCAGCGCGCAGAACAGGAACAGCCCCATCAGGACCGGCATTCGGTTCGCAAGCCCGCCCATCCGGCGCACGTCGCGCGTGCCGACCCGTTCCGCGAGCATGCCCACCAGGAGGAAGAGCGCGCCGGTCGAGAGCGCGTGGTTCACCATGTAGAGGACGCTCCCCGACAGCGCCTGCGTCGAGAGCGCGAAGATCCCCAGGACCACGAACCCCAGGTGCGACACGCTGGAGTAGGCGATCAGCCGCTTGGCGTCGCTCTGGACGACGGCGACCACCGCCCCGTACAGAATGGCCAGCACCCCCAGCACCAGCATCAGGTCCCGGAAGTGGACGGACGCCTCCGGGAACAGCGACAGGTTGAACCGGATCAGCCCGTAGGCACCGACCTTTGCCAGCAGCGCCGACAGGACCAGCGTCCCGGCGGTCGGTGCCTCGACGTAGGCGTCGGGCAGCCACGTGTGGACCGGCACCAGCGGCACCTTGACGGCGAACGCGACCAGGAAGGCGAGGAACAGCCACCGCGCAGTCGTCACCGGCAGAGGGATCGTCGAGAGCAGCCGGACATCGAACGTCTGGTGCCCCACGATCGCGTCGGCGCGGAATGCCAGGAACAGGATGCCCAGCAACAGGAAGGCGGAGCCCGCCATGGTGTAGATGAAGAACTTCATCGCCGCGTACGCGCGGCGGCGGCCGCCCCAGCCGCCGATGATGAGGTACATCGGAAACAGCAGGCCCTCGAAGAACACGAAGAACAGCAGCAGGTCCAGCGCGACGAACGCCCCGAGCACCGCCGTCTCCAGGAAGAGGAACGCGAAGAAGTAGGTCTTCGGGCTGCGCTCGACGTGCCACGACGCGAGCACGGCGATCGGCATGAGGAACGCCGTCAGCACCACCATGAACACGCTGATGCCGTCGACACCGAGCACATACCGGAACCCGAGGATGCCGACCCACGATGCCTGTTCGACCATCTGGTAGCCGGCGCGGCCCGCGTGGAACGACAGCAGCATCCCGACCGCGACGCCGAACGTCACCAGCGTCACTGCCAGCGCCCACCAGCGGATCGCCGTCCGCGAGCGGGCGGGAAGGGCCAGCAGCACGACGGCCCCGGCGAGCGGCAGGAACGTGACGACCGTCAGCCAGGGGAAGCCGTTCACGTCGACCTCCCCACCAGGAACCAGAGCACGCCGACGACGCCCGCCAGGAACGCCAGGGCATAGGTGCGGACCAGGCCCGTCTGCACGCGCCGCCCCCACCCCGCGAGCAGGCCCGTGCCCCGCGCGATCGACCCGACCGCCCCATCGATCCCGCGGTGGTCGAACGCGGCCAGCGCGGCCGCGAGGAGCTTCCCGCCGTCGCCCAGGACCATGCCGTACGCGTCGTCGACGTAGAAGCCCCGCATGGACGCGCGCTTCAGCCCGGCGAACCGCACGCGCAGGACGACCCAGTCGAGCCGGCCGGATCCGTAGACGAACCACGCGAGCCCCAGGCCGGCCAGCGTGACGGCCACCGCGATCACGTCCAGCACCGCCTCCGGGGGTCCGGCCGTGCCCGGCTCGGTCGCGCCGAGGAACCGGGGCAGCAGGCCGGTCGTCGCCGACACGCCCAGCAGGCCGCCCAGCGCCGACGCCACCGCGAGCACGCCCATGGGGACCCGCATGACCGGGGACGGCTCGTGCGGCTCGCCCTCGAACCGCGGCGACCCGAAGAAGGTCATGGTCGTCGCGCGCCAGATGTAGACGGCCGTCAGGAAGGAGGCCGCCACGCCGGCGGCCCACAGTCCGGACCGTCCGGCCAGGCTGGCCGCGGCGATCGCCTCGTCCTTCGAGAAGAAGCCGGCGAGCGGCGGGACCCCCGCGATCGCCAGGGCACCGATGACCCACGACGACGGTGGTGAACGGCATCGCTCGGCGCAGCCCACCCATCTTCATCATGTCCTGCTCGTCGTGCAGGCCGTGGATCACGCTCCCGGCCGAGAGGAACAGCAGGGCCTTGTAGAACGCGTGGGTCACCAGCAGGAAGATCGCCGCGCTCGGCGCGCCCGACGCCGGCGGCCAGCAGCATGAGGCCGATCTGGCTGATGGTCGAGTACGCGAGCACCCGTTTGATGTCGTCCTGGCCGATCGCGGACAGGCCCGCGTAGAGCGACGTGGCCACCCCGATGACGGCGACCGTGGTGGATGCCGCCGGCGACCGCGCGAAGATCGGCTCGGACCGCACGATCAGGTACACGCCTGCCGTCACCATCGTCGCGGCGTGGATCAGCGCCGACACCGGGGTCGGGCCCTCCATGGCGTCCGGGAGCCAGGTGTGCAGCGGCAGCTGCGCCGACTTGCCGGCCGCCCCCGCCAGGAACAGCAGCGCGATGACGGTCGCGCTGCCCGTCGCGAAGGCCGCCGAGCCGGCGGCCGCGAACACGACGTTGAAGTCCAGCGAGTGGAAATGGCTCCACAGCAGCACGATCCCGACCAGGAAGGCCGCGTCCCCGACGCGCGTCACGATGAACGCCTTCTTCGCGGCGGCGGCCGCCGCCGGCCGCTCGTACCAGTGGCCGATCAGCAGGTACGAGCAGAGGCCCACGCCCTCCCACCCCACGTAGAGGAACAGGAAGTTCTGCGCCAGCACCAGGACCAGCATGAAGAACACGAACAGGCACAGGTACGCGAAGTAGCCGCGCGTACCGCACGTCGCCGTTCATGTACGCGATCGAGTAGACGAAGATCAGCGCGCTCACGCCGGTCACGGTCAGCGCCATCACCGTCGAGAGCGGGTCGCCGCGGAACGCGACGTCGACCACGAAGCCGCCCGCGGCGATCCATTGGTACAGCTGCTTGACCAATTCGCGCTCGGGTGCAGGCATGCCGAGCAGCTTGGTCAGCAGCACCACCGCAAGGACGAACGACACCGTGACCGAGGCGGCGGCGAGCCAGCCGGCGGACCGTCCGGGCCACCGGCGCCCCGTCAGCAGCAGCACCACGCCGGCCACCAGGGGGAACAGGGGCAACAGCGGGAGCAGGTTCACCGGGTCACCACCGCAGCAGGCTCGCGTCGTCGACGTTGATGGAGCGCGCCCTCCGGTACAGCGCGACGATGATCGCGAGGCCGACCACGACCTCGGCCGCCGCCACCGTCATCGAGAAGAAGGCCAGCACCTGCCCCGTCGCGCTGAGCCACCGGCGGGAGAACGCGACCAGCGCGAGGTTGACCGCGTTGAGCTGCAGCTCGACCGACATGAAGATCACCAGCGCGTTCCTGCGCACCAGGACGCCGACCGTCCCGATGGTGAACAGCAACGCGGAGATCACCAGGTACCAGGCGATGGGCGTCTTCACGGCACGGGCTCCAGCTCGGACGCGTCCGCCACGGCGCCGCCGTCCGGTTCGCTGCCTCCGCCGTTCGAGCCGGCGGGGACCGCGTGGCGGCGACCGAGCAGCATGACCCCGATGGCGGCCACGATCAGCAGGACCGACGTGACCTCGAAGGGGAAGAAGTACGAGCTGAAGAGCACGTCGGCCAGGGCCTTGACGCTGCCGGTTCCCTGGTTCAGCGTCGACGTGATCGCCGGGCTCGTCCCGGACAACCCCACGCCGAGCCGGACGGCGGTCGCGATCTCGGCAACCAGCCCGACTCCCAGCGCGAGGGCCACCCAGCGCTGTCCGGCGATCCGTTCCCGAAGGTTCTCCTCGCGGTCGACACCCAGGAGCATGATCACGAACAGGAAGAGCACCATGATCGCGCCGGCGTACACGATGACCTGGACCACGAACAGGAACGACGAGCCGAGCATCAGGAAGAACACCGCGATGGTGAAGAAGTTGAGGATCAGCAGCAGCGCGGAATGGATCGGGTTGCGCATGAACAGCATCGCGACGGCCGATCCCACGCAGATGGGCGCCAGGACCCAGAACAGGATCAGAAAGCCCACGGGCTCTTCCCCTGACGCGTGTCGTGCGCGGTTCCCGGCGCCGGCGGCGTCTCGAGCAGCTGTTCCTTCGTGAAGATGGCGTCTTCGCGCGACTCGAACGCCATCTCGAATGCGGACGTGAGCGTCAGAGCGCGCGTCGGGCACGCCTCGACGCACAGGCCGCACATGATGCAGCGCAAATAGTTGATCTGGTAGTCCTTCGCGTGGCGCTCGCCCGCGGACACCGGCTGCGCGGGATCGTTCTCCTCGCCCACGACCCAGATCGCGTCGGCCGGGCAGGCCCACGCGCACAGCTCGCACCCGATGCACTTCTCCAGCCCGTTGTCGTGCCGGTTGAGCCGGTGCCGTCCGATGTGCGACCGCTCCGGCAGCGGGCGGATCTCCTTCGGGTATTCCTCGGTGACCGGGCGCCGGAACGCGTTCCGGAGCGTCACCGAGAATCCCTGCGCCGCACGGAAAATGGAGCGAACCGGCGCGGTCATCGGGCCCGTCCCCGGGTGAAGAGCGGCGCGACCAGCAGGATCACGGCCAGGGCCCCGCTGCCGACGACCACGGCCACGCGCCACGGCTCCCACCCGGTCGCGAGCGGCAGCATGACCAGCGCCGCGGTGATCAGGATCCAGAGCAGGCCGACCGGGATGAGCACCTTCCATCCGAACGACATCAGCCGGTCGTACCGGAACCGCGGGAGGGTCGCCCGGATCCACACGAACCCGAAGATCACCGCGACGAGCTTCACCACGAACCACACCGTCGGCCACAGCCACTCGGCGAACCCGAAGACCGGGCCGTGCCACCCCCCCAGGAACAGGGTGACCGCGACGGCCGAGACGGTGACCAGGTGCGTGTACTCGGCCAGGTAGAACATCGCGAACTTGATGCCCGAGTACTCCGTGTGATAGCCGGCCACCAGCTCGCTTTCGGCCTCCGGCAGGTCGAACGGCGGGCGGTTCGTCTCGGCGAGCGCGGCGGTGACGTAGAGAAGGAACGCCGGGAACTGGATGAAGATGTTCCACTTCGGCAGCCATTCCAGTCCCGGCACGCCGAAGTGCTGGGCCTGCACGGCGACGATGCCCGACATGGTGAGCGTCCCGCAGTAGAGCAGCACCGCCAGCAGACCCAGGCTCATCCCCACCTCGTAGCTGACCATCTGCGCGCTCGACCGGATGGACCCGAGCAGCGGGTAGTTCGAGCCGCTCGACCAGCCCGCCAGCACCACGCCGTAGACGGCGAGCGACGCCATCGCCAGGATCCACAGCACGCCGACGTTCAGGTCGGAGACCTGGAACGGCACCTCGTGGCCGAAGAGCGTCACGCCCGGTCCGAACGGGATCACGGCGAACGCGAGGAGCGCGGGGATCACGGAGGCCATCGGCGCCAGCAGGTAGACCGGCAGGTCCGCCGTCGACGGCGTGATCCCCTCCTTGAAGAACAGCTTGGCGCCGTCGGCGAGCGTGATGAGAAGGCCGAACGGGCCGGCGCGGTTGGGGCCGATGCGCGTCTGCATGTCGGCGATGACCTTGCGCTCCATCCAGATCACCAGCATCACCGTCAGCAGCAGCGCGGCGAAGATGACGACGACGCGCGCGACGAGCAGTATCCAGCCGGTGACGTCGGCGGCGAGCGGGGTCGTCACGACGCCGTCCCCTCTCCCGCGCCGGCCACGACGGCCGCCACCTCGCCGGCGGCCTCCAGCGTCACGGCCGTCGTCATCCGGCCCGACAGCAGCGTGTTGGCGGCCAGGCCCGGCTGGTTCCACGGCACGAACACCGAACCGGCGGCCACGCCGTCGGACACCCGGACCGGCACGACCGCCTCGCCGGCGGTCGTTCGCAGGCGCGCCGGGGCGCCGTCAACGAGCCCGAGGCGGGCCGCGTCCTCCGGGTGCACCTCGGCGAAGGCCGGTTCCGACAGCGCCTCCTTCAGCCGGTCCGCGCCCTCGAGCTGCCGCCCCTCGTCCACGAGCAGCGGGTAGGTGAACAGGATCAGCTCGCCGGAGTGGGCCTCGCCGAGGACCGCCGGCCTTCCCGGATCGGGGTCGCGGCGCGCCGGACGACCGGACACGCCGGGGTCCATCGCCGTCATCTCGGCGCGGACGTCCTCGATCGACCTGAACCCGAGATCGTGCCCGCAGGCGCGGGCGAGACCGGCCAGGATCTCCCAGTCGGGGGCCGCCAGCCCGGGCGCGGGACGGATCCGGTGGAACGGCTGCGACCTGCCCTCCCAGTCCGTGAAGCGGCCGTCGCGCTCGACCACCGCGGCCGCGGGGAGCACGGCGTCGGCAAAGGGCCCCATGCCCGCCTCCGCCGTGTCGATCACGACCTTGTACGGGGCGTTGTCCAACGCCCGCCGGGCCAGGGCCGCGTCGGGGAAGTCCCGCAGTGGGTCGCACGCCGATCACGAACAGCACGTCGATGCTCCGTGACGCGGCCGCCTCGAGGATCGCGCGCGCGTCCCGTCCCGGCCCGGGCGGGAGCAGCCGCTCCCAGGCGACCTCGACGCGGGCACGGGCCGCGTCGTCCGACACGGCAGCGTCCGCCGGGGAGCAGCCTCGGATGCACCCCCGCGCGCAGAGCGCCGTGGTCGCCGGCCCGCCGGGAGACGATTGCGAAGGCCGCTTCGGCCTCCGCCGCCACGTCGGCGGCGCGGGCGACGGCCCCCGCGCTCCCCGCGAGCCGGGCACCGGCGAGCACCACGGCCCCGCCGGCCGATTCCCGCAGCGCCGCGGCGACGCGCGCAGCGGCCGTCCCCTCTGCGGCGCCCCACAGCGAGCCGAGCACGGCCGCTTCCTCGCCCGGACGGCAGAGCAGGTGCTCGGCCACGTCGGCCAGCCGCGTCCGCCGGGGGTGGATCACGAAGACGCGTGCGCCGCGCCGGGCGGCCTTCCGCACGCGCAGGTGCAGGATCGGCACCTCCTGCTCGAGCGTCGAGCCCGACGATCAGGATCGTCCCGGCGCGCCTCGACGTCGGCATAGGTCACGCCGCCTCCCGCGGCCTGATCGGCCTCGACCGCGGGCGGGACGTCTCCGTCGCCCGCCGGACGGTGATCGATGTCGTTGGTGCCGCACACGACGCGCGCGAACTTCGACAGCACGTACGCGTCCTCGTCGGCGAGCCGGCCGCCGGCCAGGAACCCGGCGGCCCCGCCCTCCAACCGCACCGCGATCGCCGCGAACGCCTCGTCGAACGAGACCGGCTCCAGCCCCCGGCCGCGCAGCAGCGGCGTCGTCAGCCGGTCGCCGCGATCGAGGTGCGCGAACGCGAACCGCCCCTTGTCGCACAGCCACGCGTCGTTGACGTCCAGGTTGTCGCGCGCCAGCTGCCGCACGACCTCTCCCCGCCGCAGCTGGACCGACAGGTTGCACCCCGCGCTGCAGTGCGAGCAGATCGAGTCGCCCGACGCGACGTCGAACGGCCGCGCGGCGAACCGGTACGTCGAGGCGGTCAGAGCACCGACCGGGCAGATCTGGATCGTGTTGCCGGAGAACGGACTCCGGAAGTCCTCCCCGGGGGCGATGGCGATCTGCTCCGCGGCGCCGCGGTCGAACAGGTCGATGAACCGGTCCCCCGAGATCTCGTCGCAGAACCGCGTGCACCGCTGGCACAGCACGCACCGCTCGCGGTCCAGGTACACGAGCGGCGACAGCGGCAGCGGCTTGCGGTACGTCCGCTTCGCCTCCACGTAACGCGGCTCTCGCCGGGGCCGAACGCGAGCGCCTGGTCCTGGAGCGGGCACTCGCCGCCGCGGTCGCACACCGGGCAGTCGAGCGGGTGGTTGATCAGCAGGAACTCGAGCACCGACTCCTGCGCCGCGCGCACCTCGTCGCTCGTGAACTGGGTGTGGATCGCCATGCCGTCGGCCACGGGGGTCGAGCACGACGTCAGGAGCTTCCGCTGACCCTCGACCTGGACGTAGCACTGCCGGCATGCGGCCACGGGGTCGAGCAGCGGGTGGTCGCAGAATCGCGGGATCTCGATGCCGAGCTGCTCGGCCGCCCGGATGATCAGCGTGCCGGCCGGCACGGTCAGGGGCGTGCCGTCGATGCTGACGTCCACGGTGGCGGCGGGGTCGCTCACTCGAGCACCTCCGACACCGGGACGACGACGGGCCACGACTCGGCGGGCGCGCCTTCGCCGGGACGGTCCCAGCCGCCGAGCGGCGGCTCGGCCGGTCCCTCCTGCAACGGGCACCGGCCCAGGCGGACGTGTTCCTCGTATTCCTCGCGGAAGAACTTGATCGAGGAGTTGATCGGCGAGGCGGCGCCGTCCGCCAGCGCGCAGAACGAGCGGAACAGCATGTTGGAGGCCACCTGGTTCACCAGGTCGATGTCCTCCGGCCGGCCACGCCCGTCCTGCAGCCGCCCGAGGATGCGGGAGGACCACCACGTGCCCTCGCGGCAGTTCGTGCACTTCCCGCACGACTCGTGGGCGTAGAACTGGGTGAAGCGCCGGGCCGCCTCCACCACGCAGTCGCCGTCGTCCAGCACGATCATCGCCTTCGTCCCCAGCAGCGACCCGGCCGCGGCGACCGAGTCGAAGTCCATGGCCGTGTCGAGATGCTCGGCCGTGAGGAACGGCGTGGACGACCCGCCCGGCGTCCACGCCTTCAGCGAGCGCCCGCCGGCGATCCCGCCGGCGCGGTCCTCGATCAGCTCGCGAGCCGGCGTCCCCATCGGCGCCTCGTAGTTGCCGGGGCGGTTCACCTTCCCGGAGATGGAGTAGATCGCTGGCCCCGCCGACTTCTCGGTCCCGATCGACGTGTACCACTCCGCGCCGCGGTCGAGGATGTGCGGCACGTTCGACAGCGTCTCGACGTTGTTGATGACGGTCGGGCTGGCGTACAGGCCCTCGACCGCCGGGAACGGGGGCCGCAGCCGTGGCTGTCCGCGCTTGCCCTCGAGCGACTCGAGCAGCGCGGTCTCCTCGCCGCAGATGTAGGCGCCGGCGCCGCGGTGGACGACCACGTCCAGCGCGTAGCCGCTCCCGGCGACCTTCGAACCGAGGTACCCGCGGTCGTACGCTTCGGCGACGGCCCGCTCCAGGACGGTGGCCGGCCACACGAACTCGCCGCGGCAGTACACGAATGCCGTCCGGCAGCGCACCGCGTACGACGCGATGATCAGCCCCTCGATCAGCTGGTGAGGGTCGCGCTCCACCAGCTCCCGGTTGTTGAACGTGCCGGGCTCGCTCTCGTCGAAGTTGCAGACCACGTACACGGGCTTGCCCGTGTTCTGGGGGACGAACGACCACTTCTGCCCGGTCGGGAACCCCGCGCCGCCGCGACCGCGCAGCCCTGAGGACTTGACCTCCGCGATCACGTCGTCCGGCGCCATCGCCAGGGCCTTCGTGAGTCCCTGGTAGCCCCCGGTCGCGAGGTACCGGTCGATCCCGACCGCCTCGGGATCGCCCCACCGCGCCGTGAGGATCGGCTCGGACTCAGCCATCGGCGCCCGCTCGCAGGGTTTCCAGTCCGGCGAGCGTCCCGGAGACCTCCTTCAGGTCGCCGGGGACCCCTCCCCGCGACGCCTCGGGGACCTCGCCGGCGCGGATGCCGGCGATGATCGCCTCGAGCCGCGCCTCGGTCACGCGGTCGAAGTAGAGGTAGTTGACGGCCGCGACCGGCGCCCGGTCGCACGCCGCCATGCATTCCTCCTCCTCCAGCGTCAGCAGGCCGTCGGCGGTCACGCCGTGCTCGCTGGCGGTGCCGAGCAGCTCGCGCGCCCGCTCGAGGAGCCGCTGCCCGCCGAGCAGCGCGCAGGAGGGGTTCGTGCAGATCGACAGCACGTACCGCCCGCACGGGTGGAGCTTCACCATCGTGTAGAAGGTGGCGACGGCCTCGACCTCGGCCGTCGTCAGGCCGAGGATCTCGGCCACCTCCCGCAGGCCCTGCGGCGGAACCCATCCCACCTCGGACTGGACCAGGTAGAGGAGCGGCAGCAGCGCCGACCGCCGGTCCGGGTACTTGGCGACCAGACGGCCCGCGACCGCGCGAGCGGGCCCCGCCAGGATCGGACCTTCCGCGTCGGCGGCGTCGTGCAGCGCCCCGGCCCCGCTCACCGGTCGACACCCCCCATCACGGGATCGACGCTCGCGACGGCGGCGACCACGTCGGCGATCAGCCCACCGATCACCAGCTCGGGCACGGCCTGCAGGTTCGCGAAGCTGGGATCGCGAATGTGGGCGCGGTACGGGCGCTGGCCGCCGTCGGACACGACGTAGACGCCGAGCTCACCGCGCGGGGACTCGACGGGGACGTACGCCTCGCCGGGCGGCACCCTGATCCCCTGCGTCACGATCTTGAAGTGGTGGATCAGCGCCTCCATCGACTCCTGCATGATGTGGCGCACGTAGTCCTCGGAATTGCCGATGCCGTCGGGCCCGACCGCGAGCTGCGCCGGCCAGCGGACCTTCGGGTCCTCGACCATCACGGGCCCCGGCTCCAGCCGCGCCAGTGCCTGCTCGACGATGCGCAGGGACTGGCGCATCTCCTCCATCCGGACCACATAGCGTCCGAACGCGTCCGCCGATCCGTGCGTCGGCACGTCGAACTCGTACGTCTCGATCCCGCAGTACGGCTCCTCCCGGCGGACATCGCTCGCCACGCCGGCAGCCCGCAGCATCGGGCCCGTCACGCCGAACCGGAGGCAGTCCTCGGCCGGCAGCACGCCGATGCCCTTGGTGCGCTGCTGCCAGATCGGGTTGCCCGACAGCAGCTCCTCGTATTCGTGGAGGCGGCGGGCCATCAGGCGCACGAAGTCGCGGACCCGTTCCTCGACCCCGTCCGGCAGGTCCATGACCACGCCGCCGATGCGAATGTACGCGTGGTTCATCCGCAGGCCGGTGACCATCTCGAACACGTCCAGGATCAGCTCCCGCTCGCGGAACCCGTACAGCATCATCGAGATGGCGCCGAGCTCGAGCCCCGTCGTCGCGAGCCACACCAGGTGGCTGGCGATGCGGTTCAGCTCCGTGACCAGGACGCGGATCGTCTGCGCGCGCGGCGGAGCCTCGATCCCCATGAGACGCTCGACGGCCAGGCAGTACGACAACTCGTTGAAGAACGGGGCCAGGTAGTCGGCGCGGGTGACGAACGTCGTGCCCTGCTGCCACGTGCGGTACTCCATGTTCTTCTCGATGCCGGTGTGCAGGTAGCCGACGACCGGGCGGCAGCCCAGCACCACCTCGCCCTCCAGCTCGAGGACCATGCGCAGCACGCCGTGCGTCGAGGGGTGCTGCGGCCCCATGTTGATGATCATGGTGTCCTCGCGGACTCCCATGGAGCGCGTCTCGACCTCCGTGGAGGTCGGGGACACCGCCGGCCGACGCCCGTCGCTCACGTGGCCCTCCTCACAGACCTCGCTGATCGGGCGGCGGGACGGACGCGCCGTGGTACTGGGTGCGCACGCCCGCCAGTGGCTCCGTCTTCCGCATGGGGTGGCCGGACCATTCGTCGGGAAGCTCGATCCGGCGGAGGTCCGGATGCCCGTCGAACACGACTCCGTAGAAGTCGTAGACCTCCCGCTCGTACCAGTCGGCCGCCGGGAAGAGGCCGGTCACCGACGGCATCCGGGGAGGCTCCTCGTCCGGCAGCCCGACCTTGACGCGGAGGCGATGCCGGCGCTCGGCGGAGCGAAGGTGCAGGGTCACCCAGTACCGCGGCGACCCGCCCGGCCAGTCCGTGCACGTGAGATCGGACAGCAGTCCAAGCGACAGAAGCGGATCGTCGCGCAGCCAGGCGAGCGCCTCGTGCACGTCCCTCGGCGCCAGCGACACGGTCACCTCGCCCCGCGCGGACACGACGTCCGCGAAGCGCGAGCGAAGCGCCCCCGCGAGCTCGTCGGCGGTCACCGGATGCGCGCCTCGCGCTGGACCTTCTCGTGCAGCTTCAGGATCCCGTACATGAGCATCTCCGGCCGGGGCGGGCACCCCGGGACGTACACGTCCACCGGCACGATGGTGTCCACGCCCTGGATGAGCCCGTAGTTGTTGAACATGCCGCCGGTGGACGCGCACACGCCCATGGAGATGACCCACTTCGGCTCGGGCATCTGGTCGTAGATCTGCCGGAGCACCGGCCCCATCTTCTGCGACACCCGGCCGGCCACGATCATCAGGTCGGCTTGCCGCGGCGACGCGCGGAACACCTCCATCCCCCAGCGGCCCAGGTCGTAGTCGCCGGCGCCGGCGGCCATCATCTCGATCGCGCAGCAGGCGAGGCCGAACGTCGCCGGCCACATGGAGTTCTTCCGCGCCCACGCGACGGCCTTGCCCAGCGTGGTCAGCAGGAGCCCGCGACGGATCTCGTCCTCGTCCGCGTCCCGGCCCGTGTGGACGCCGGGGATCAACTCGGCGGGCACGGGGTCAGACCCTTCCGGCTGGTACGGGGGAAGGTGCGGCGGCCTGCTCCGGGGACTCCACGCGCTCGGGCCGGTCCAGGTCCTCCCACTCGAGGCCGCCCTTCCGGAATACGTACGCGTAGGCGACGAACACGAGCCCGACGAAGACGATCATCTCGACCAGGCCGAACAGGCCGAGCGCCCGGAACTCCACCGCCCACGGATAGAGGAAGATCGCCTCGACGTCGAAGATGATGAACAGCATCGCGATGACGTAGAACTTCACCGGGTAACGCTCCGACGCGGGCAACCGCTCGGGCGTGATCCCGCACTCGTACGGCTCGGACTTGGCCGGCCGCGGCCGCCGGGGGCTGAGCAGGGCGGACACCGCCAACGACGCCACCCCGAACAGGGTGACGAGCGCCAGCATCACCAGGATCGGGACGTACCCGTTCGTCATCGTTCCCGCGCCAGCGACACGATCGCGTGCATGAGGCGGTCGTCGAGGTCGCCATCCTTGCCGTCGGTGAGGTTGCTCAGCAGCCGGAGGGCGAACTCCATGAACCGTCTCCGCGGGACCCCGTGCGCCACGGCATACCGCATGAACTTCGGGTGGCCGATCAGCTTGGTCCACGCGGTGCCGGCCGAGAAGTACTTGCCGAACTGCTTGCGCAACAGCGTCGGGTACATCTGCGCGATCGCGGGCTTCCCGCGAACAAGGGCGTCCGCCGTCAGCTCCGCGGCCAGCTGGCCCGACTCCATGGCGCACGAGATGCCCTCGCCGTTGAACGGGTTCACGGTACCTGCGGCGTCGCCCACCAGCAGCATCCCGGGGACTGCGGAGGGCCGCCGGTTCAGCCCGGTCGGCAGCGGCCCGGACCGCACCGGGCCGAGGGCGTTCTCCTCGGTGAGCTCCCACTCGGGCGGCAGCGCCTTGACGAACGTATCGAAGACCCGTTGCGCCGAGACGCCCTGGAACTGCTTGAACGTGCTCATCAGTCCCGCGCCCACGTTGAGGACACCGTCGGGAAGGAAGAAGACCCAGCCATAACCCGGCATGAAGCCGCCGCCGCCCGGGAGCGTCAGGAACGCCTCGAGCACAGGCTCGTACGGGCGCGGGCTCCGGTAGTAGCGGCGCGCGGCGATGCCGAGGGCCCGCGAGGCGTCCCGGGTCACGCCGACCTGTCGGCTCAGGCGGGACGAGGCGCCGTCCGACGCGATGACGTACCGCACGCGAACCTCGCGCTCGCTGCCCTCCGCGTCGCGCAGGAGCGCGCCGGTGACCCAGCCGCCCTCCCGGCGAGGCTCGACCGCCTCGACCCCCTGCTCGAAGCGCACGCCTGCCTTGACCGCCCGCTGCGCGAGCATGTGGTCGAAGTCGAACCGTGACATGACGAGCCCGAAATCCGGGAACGACTCGAGCTTCGGCCACGGAAGGTCGATCGTGAAGCCCTCGGTCCCGTACGTGCGCAGGTAGCCGTTGCGGGCGAACGCGGGATCGTTCGTCTCGATCCCCATCTCCCACATCGCCTTGACGGCGCGGGGCGTCAGGCCGTCGCCGCAGACCTTCTCGCGCGGGAACGTCGCCTTGTCCACCATGAGGACGTCGACGCCGCGCCGGGCCAGGTGGTACGCGGTCGCGGAACCGCCCGGGCCGCCTCCCACGACGAGGACATCCGCTTCGAGGGTCGTGGCCGTGTCCTTTCGCAGCTCAGGTCCGATCGGACTTTGTGAAAGCTTTCACGAAGTCTACGCGCGTACCCCTGGGCAGGGCAAACGCGCCGCGGCGTCGGTCGAACCGCCCTAGCCGGGCGCGGGCCGCGGCCCCCCGTTGCTCCAGGCGGCGACCCGGTCGGGGCGGACCCGGAACATGGCCGGCTCGACCACCTGGGCGGAGTACAGCTCGAAGCCCGCGCCGCCCAGGTCGGTGCGGTACTTCTCGAACCAGGCGGAGATGGCCTCTTTCACGGAGGGGTTGTCCGACCCGAGCAGCTCGGCCCGGCCCTGCAGCATGACTCCCTGGTGCTCGGCCCAGGCCCTGCCGCGGTCGAACTCGAGGGCCGCGCGGCTGTCCCGGGCCAGGTTCGCCCACACGCGGCTGGTGCGACGGCACGTAACGTAGACCCCCTCCTCCAGCCACACGAACCAGAGCGGCACGACGTGCGGGTCGCCGCCCGGCAGCAGCGTGGCGACGCGGACGATGGGGATGTCGCGAAAGAGCCGCCGAGCGTCGGGAACCGGGATCGCCCTCACGGGCTGCACTCTAACGGCCGGGCCCCGCTCAGCCGTGGAGCAGTGCGAGCACCCCGAGCACGGCCATCACGGCGATCACGGCCAAGAAGACCGTGGCATGGTACTGGGACGGACTCGGGCTGGGCAGGTCGCCCGGGTTGCACTCCCGGCACGTCGACCTGCCCCACGGCACGCCGCGCCCGCACCGGATGCACCGGTCATACGCGCTTCCCCGGCGTCGACGACGAGTCACGGCCTCCATCATGACCCCTTCTACGCGGATTGGTGCGGGTGCTCACCCGCAACCGCGTGCTCGCCCTTCCACTGCCTCCGAGTCTCCGCGGTCCACCCGGCCGCGGCGGCAACGAAGAGCGCGCCGCCGACCACCAGCAACCACGGGGTCACCAGGATCCCGAGCGTGAAGCCGACGGCGGAGAGCGCGAACACCGCCGGCCAGATCGTCCCGCGGACGTGCGGCTCCTCGCCGTGCGGCACCTGCTCCTGGCGCCGCGCCTTTCGCACGGCGATGAACGCATAGAGGCCGATGAAGCCGAAGCCCACGCCCGTCATCGCGATCATGGTGGTGCCGATGTACTCGGGCTTCTGCAGGGACCAGTACACGATCGCGTCGGCGGCGAACAGTACGAAGAGCACCAGCCCCAGTCGCTGCAGGAAGGTCATCCTCCGACCCCCGCGTAGAAGGCGACGTACAGCGCCACGCCGAGTGCCACCACGAACAGCCAGTAGACGGCGAGCGCCTCGGCCGGGTCACGGCGAAGTGTCAGCTCCCCCGCCGACGCCTGCTGCATGACCAGGCCGACGAACACGAGCCCACCGATGACGTGTGCCAGACCCAGGCCGGTCATCACGTAGAAGAGGGACGCGTAGATCCCGTCGTGGATGCCGAATCCGAGGCTGGAGTAACCCGCGATCTGGAGCACGCAGAACGCGATGCCGAGCGCGAGCATGGCGCCCAACCACAGCATGGCCCCGCGCGCGGCCGACCGGCGGACGGAGCGGACCAGCAGCACCACCGGGATGACGCTGAGCGCCAGGACGACGAGACCCGCCGTCGGCAGCCCCAGCTCCGGGAGCGGGATCTGCTTCGGCGGCCAGACCTTCTGCACAGCCAGCGCCGAGAAATAGATCCCGAAGAAGGCCATGAAGAACATCGACTCGGACGCCACGAACAGGATCATCGCCATGACGGAGCTGCTGGTTCCGCGGACGGCGCGATCGTCGATGGTCAGCGGCTCAGCGGCCACGTCGCTCATGTCGTCTCCTCCGTCGAAGCCGAAGGTGCCGAAGGCGCGGCGGCCATCCGCGCGTCGTACACCGGGCGATCCGACCGGATCCGCGGCAGCGAGTCGAAGTTGTGCGGCGGCGGCGGCGAGGTGGTGGCCCACTCCAGCGTGTTCGCCTCCCACGGGTCGTCTCCGACCTCCTGCCGTTTCCGGATGGAGACCCACAGGTTGACGATGAAAATCGCGATGGAGATGGCGATGATGTAGGACCCGAGCGTGGAGATCGCGTTCAGGGCGTCCCAGCCGCGATCGGCCGGGTAGAGCGCGATCCGCCGGGGCATCCCGCGCAGGCCGAGGATGTGCATGGGGAAGAACGTCAGGTTGAACCCGATCAGCATCAGCCAGAAGTGCCACTTCCCGAGCCCGTTACGCAGCTTGAACCCGGTCATCTTCGGGAACCAGAAATAGATGCCGGCGAACACGCCGAACACCGTCCCGCCGAACAGCACGTAGTGGATGTGCGCCACCACCCAGAACGTGTCGTGGATCGCGAAGTCCATCGCGGGGGACGCCATCCACACGCCGTCGATCCCGCCGATCAGGAACATGGCGATGAAGCCCAGCGCGAAGAGCATCGGGACCTCGAACCGGATCTTCCCGCCCCACAGCGTGGCCAGCCAGACGAAGAACAAGACCCCGGTCGGGATCGAGATCATCTCCGTGGTCGCGGCGAAGAACGAGAGGTTCGTGACGAGCCCGGTCGTGAACATGTGGTGCGCCCACACAGTGAAGGACAGGGTCGTCACCGTGAGGAAGGCCATGATCAGGCCCTTGTAGCCGTAGAGCGGCTTTCCAGCGAAGACCGGGACGATCTCCGAAACGATCCCCCAGGCTCCCAGGATCAGCATGTACACCTCGGGGTGGCCGAAGAACCAGAACGTGTTCAGATAGAAGGCCACGCTTCCGCCGTGGGCAGGATCGAAGAATGCGGTCCCGAACCGGCGGTCCGAGAGCAGCATGACCAGCGCCGCGGTCACCACCGGGGTGGCGAGCACCACCAGGAGGGACGTCGAGAGGGTGGCCCACGTGAACGGCGGCAGCCGGAACATCGTGAGGCCGGGCGCCCGCATCCGCAGGATCGTGACGATGAAGTTGATCGCGCCGAGGATCGAGGCCGTCCCCACCGTCATGAGGCCCAGGATCCAGAGATCCTGGCCCACACCGCCCTGGACGGACAACGGCACGTACGAGGTCCAGCCGGCCGCGGCAGCGCCCCCGGGGACGAAGAACCCCGCGAGAATGGTGAGGCCTCCGACCGGGAGGAGCCAGAACGACAGTGCGTTCACCCGGGGGAACGCCATGTCGAGCGCGCCGATCTGCAGGGGCACGATGTAGTTCCCGAACCCGGACAGGAACGGGAAGATCACCAGGAAGATCATGATGGTCCCGTGGATCGTGAACACCTCGTTGTAGAGGTGCGCCGACAGGACATGGTTGTCGGGCCGGGACAGCTGGGTCCTCATGAGCAGGGCGAGCGTGCCTCCGATCACGAAGAAGACGAACGAGTTGACCAGGTACATGATCCCGATCTTCTTGTGGTCGGTGGTGGTCAGCCACTCCATGACCCGGCCGCCGCGGGGGGCCGGCGCCGTTTCCTCGGTGGTGACGTGGGTCACGGACACGATGTTCCTCCCGTCCTCACGAGCCCGGCGGATTCACGATGAACACGCCGGACATCGACGGACCGTGCACCTCGCACTGGAAGTAGTACTTGCCCGGCGGCAACGACGGGAGCGTGTCGGTCCGCGTCGACACGCCCGAGAAGCGCCCGGTCACGAACAGCCGCTGCTTCCGGTCGGGCCCGTCGTAGATCGCGAAGTTGTGATCGATCTGCGGGTCGTCGTTGATCACCGTGATGGTCGTGGTCTGTCCGCCGACGATCGCAAGGCAGTTGGTGTTCCACTGGATGTTGTGCGCGGTGATCGACACCGAACCCGACTTCGCCGGGCAGGAGAGCTTCAGGATCGCTTCCTTCTCCGCCTTCACCCACGCCGCGTAGTCGACCGGCGCGAGCACCTTCATCGTGAACGTCATGCGCGAGTGCCAGAGGCCGCAGAACTGGGCGCACTGCCCGCGGTAGGTGCCGATCTTGTCCGGCGTGAAGGTGAAGACGTTCGGGTGGCCGGGGATCGCGTTGCGCATGAAGAGCAGCTGGGGGACGAAGAACTCGTGCATCACGTCACGCGAGACGAGCGTCACGTGGATCGGCGTGTCGACGGGAAGGGCGAACACCAGCGGCTTCGTCAGTGTCTTCCCGCTGATCACGAGGCCCTCGGCCTTGTAGTACGCCGTCCACTCCCACTGGAACCCCTCGAGCGTCAGGTTGACCTGCGTGTTCTTCTGAATCTTGTCGACGGCCGCAAGCGTCCGCTCGCCGAATGGGAAGAGCGCCGAGACGATGACGGTCCCGAACAGGAAGAAGCCGACCACGATCAGGGCACGCCCGTGGGTCTGTGGCGGCTGGCCCGTGTCACCTTTCCGGCGGCGGAACAGCACCAGGGCGAGGAGCATCCACAGGATCACGAAGCCGAACACGAAGGCCGCCAGGACGAAGATCGTGTTGTACAGGTCGTGGACCTTCCGGGATGTCGGCGCGATCCCCGCGTAGGTGCAGCCGGAGAGCGCCAGCAGGCAGAAGGGTGCGGCAAGGCGAAGGAGCGTCCGATGAGCCCGCACGACCGACGGATGCTCCCTCGCCTCAGCCACGCTGTCGCCCAACTCGCCTACGTCACCGTGAACTGGGCGACCATGCCCAGCGACGCGTGTGGCGGACCCTCCCCGGGCTGGCCGTTCGCCTTCCCGGTCTGCCAGCACGCGACAGCGTAGTTCCCCGGCGGCAGATAGAGGGTCTCGATGATGCCCGCTCCCGTGTCGACGGAGTTCATGTCGCCCCCGATGTGGAGCCACTCGTCCTCGGAGGACGGGCCCTTCGCCTTCGCCTCCGCCTGCACGTCGGTGGCGGTCTTCCCCGCCGGCAGAGCGATCGGGATCATCTCGTGGGTGATCGGGAACGACTCCTTGTTCTGGAAGTAGAACTGGGTGTACCCCGATTTGAGGGTCGTGGGAAGCCCGTGGTACCGGAACGCCTGCACGTAGACCGAGATCAGCTTGGGCGCCGATGACGTGGACCCGGAACTCTCGTTCCGGTTCTTGGAGCACGACACCGACACGAGCGCCAGCGCGGCCGCGAGCGCGACGACCACGGTGACGCTTGAGCGGCGGTGGACGGTGACGCTTGGCGGTACTGCCATTGCACCCTCCTCACACGGGAGCACAACCGACCGGATGGGCCGGTCGCCGCCCGCACGCTACGGAGCCGCCGCGTTCGACGCAAGCATATGACAGGACTTTCACGTCACGCGTGCCATCTGGCACCCGATACGCTGGCATTTCGCGGCCGAACATGACGGCTCCGTCATGTTCGGGGCGGGCACGCGACCGTTCGGAGGGACCACGCACCCATCACGACGAGCCACGATCACCCGATGCCGGGCGATTCCGCCGCGACCCCTTGTCCGATCGGATCGCATGACCCTATGCTCCGGGGCGGAGGGGGAATCTCGCGGTGGCATCCCGGCAGACTGTCGAACGCGCTGCGGGCCAAGCGTCCGGAGGTGCGGGAAGCGCGGAGGTCGCGGGGGCCCGGTTGCTCGTCGTCGACGACGAGCAACGGATCCTCAACTTCGTCGCGCGCGGACTGCGCGCGGAGGGGTACGCGGTCGACGTCGCGCTCTGCGGACGTGAGGGGCTCGAGCAGGCCCTGACGCATCCGTACGACCTCGTGGTCCTCGACCTGCTCATGCCGACGCTGGACGGCCGCACCGTGCTGCGCCGCATCCTCGAGCGCAAACCGGGGCAGGCGGTTCTGGTGCTCTCCGCGCTCACCGACACCCAGACCAAGGTGGAGGTGCTGGAGCTCGGCGCCGAGGACTACCTGGCGAAGCCGTTCTCGCTCGCCGAGCTGCTGGCGCGGGTCCGCGCCCGGCTGCGGGGCGTCGCCCGGTCCGGCGCCGGCAGGGTTCGCGTCGGCACCATGTCGCTCGATCTGGTCCGCCGCGAGGCCGAGCTGGGGAACGGGCCCATCCCCCTGTCCGAGCGGGAGTCGCTGCTGCTTCGGGAGCTGATGCAGAGCCCCGGCGCGGTTGTCTCGAAGGAACGCCTGCTGTCGGCGGTCTGGGGCTACCACTTCGAGCCGGGTTCGAACGTCGTCGACGTGTACGTCCGCCGGCTGCGCTCCAAGCTCGGCGCGGACGCGATCGAGACCGTGCGGGGAAAGGGGTATCAGCTTGCGGTGGAATGACGACGCCGGCTGGCCGGTGCGCCTGCCTCCCGTCGTGGACATCGCGTGGGGCGTCTTCGCCGTCGCGAACCTGGTGGCCATGTACCTGTGGCCCGACTGGGAGACGGTCCCCTTCCACTTCATCTGGGTGAGCCTGACGGTGCTGTACGGATACCGCGTCTGGCGCGCGCGCCCGACCACGCTGACGCTCGCCGTCGTGTGTGTCACCACCGGCGTGATCCTCTATCACGACTACGCGATCGGCGCGCAGTCGATCGACGAGCTGACCGAGGTGCCGCTCATGGCGGCCATGTTCGCGGCCATGGTGTGGCACGCCCGCAGACATCTTGCCGCCACCGAGAAGGCGCGGCGCGTCTCCGAGCAGAACGAGCGGCTGCTGGAACGCGAGCACGCGTTCCTGCAGGACGCGTCCCACGAGCTGCGCACGCCGATCACGATCGCGCTTGGACACGCCGAGCTGCTCCAGCGGTCGCAACACGACCCGCTCGTGGCAGAGGACGCGCGAGTCGTGGTCGAGGAGCTCCAGCGCCTCGGCCGGCTCGCCGACCGGCTCCTGACCCTTGCGTCGCTCGAGCAGCCCGGGTTCCTGCGTCCCACGTCGGTCGACCTGGTCCCGTTCGTCGTGGAGCTGGCGCACCGCTGGGCCCCCACCCCGAGAGTGTGGCGACTCGACGAGCTCGACGAGGCCGTCACGCAGGCCGATCCCGACCGCCTGCAGCTCGCGCTCGACGCCATCGTCGAAAACGCCGTGAAGCACACCGGGCCGCAGGACGTGATCTCGTTCGCGCTGCGCCGCAGCGGCGACCGCATTGCCATCTCCGTCTCCGACACCGGGGACGGTATCCCGCCGGAGGACCTGCAGCGCATCTTCGAGCGGTTCTCGCGGTCCGCGCCCGATCCCTCGTCGCCGCGCCGCGGCTCGGGGCTCGGCCTGTCCATCGCGAAGGCGGTGGTGGAAGCGCACGGCGGCACGATCGACGTCCGGAGCGAGCCGGGCCGGGGCTCCGTGTTCCGGATCACACTGCCGGTCGACAAGACGGCGCTTCCCCACGACGGAGCGGCGCGCGACCCCGCCGCTGATCGCGCGACGCAGAGCGATCGCGCGTCGTCGCGGTCGCCGCTTTCTGCGGGCGCGGCGTTCGCGGAACCGATCGCAGACCCGTCGTGACGGCGGCCGGTCGTATAGTGACGGCGAATCCCATCCCCGTTCCGAGGACGCGCGCGTGAACCGCTCCCTGCGAAGACTCTCCGTGCTGACCCTGGCGGCGACACTGCTGCTGGTGACCGTCGGCGGGCTCGTCCGCGCGTCCGGCTCCGGACTGGGGTGTCCCGGCTGGCCGCGCTGCTACGGCTTCTGGTTCCCGCCGTTCGGGCAGCACGGCGAGGCCCTGCGGCACGCGCTGATCGAATACAGCCACCGGTTCCTCACCACGATCTCGGTCATCCTGATCATCCTGTTGGTCGTCGTCGCGTGGTGGCGCAAGGGCGATCGCCGGGCGCCGACGGCGTGGGCGGCCACCGTCGCGCTCGTCCTCATCCTCGTCCAGGCGGGGCTCGGCGCCGCCGTGGTCAAGAGCGAGCTCGATCCGCTGCTGGTCACCCTGCACTACGCGAACGCGATGCTGCTGGTGGCCACCCTGGTGGTGGCGGTGGTGACCGCCTACGTCGACCTCCGGACCTACCGCGCGACCGGCCGGCACCGCCGGTTCGCGAACGTGGCCGCGATTGTGACGGCGGCCTCGTTCCTGGTGATCCTCCTGGGCACGTACGTGCGGGGCGAGAACGCCGGGCTCGCCTTCCCGGACTGGCCGCTGATGAACGGCAAGGCCATCCCCGACCTCTCGGCGCCGCTCGCCGCCCCCCAGTTCGCCCACCGGCTCGCCGTCCTCGTGGTGTTCGTGGGCATCGCCGTGCTCGCGCGTATGGCGTGGAACGGCGAGCGGGATCGCCCGCCCGTGCGGGCGCTGGCCCTCACCTCCGCAGGGCTGTTCGTCGCGCAGGCGCTGCTCGGCGCCGCCCTGATCTGGACCAGCCTCGCCACCGGGGCCCGGGTGGGGCACGAGGCCGTCGGCGCGCTGGTGTGGGCGGCACTGGTCGCCACCACCGTGCTGGCGTACCGGTTCGAGCCCACCGGCGAGGCACGCGCGGCCCAGGCGCGGCGCCAACTGCGGACCGCGGTGCCGATCGCCGGCGGCTCCGGAGTGGCCGTGGCGCTTCCCGCGGAATTGCCGATCCGGCGAGTCGAGGCCGCGCTGGCGGCACGGGTCGGCGCGTACGTCGACCTGATGAAGCCGCACATCATCATCCTGCTGCTGATCACGACGGTGCCGCCCATGATCCTGGCGCAGGGCGGATGGCCGTCCGCGTGGCTGATGCTGGCGACGCTCTTCGGAGGGACGCTCGCCGCGGGCGGCGCCAACGTCATCAACTGCTACATCGACCGCGACATCGACCAGGTCATGCACCGGACGAGCCGCCGGCCGCTCCCGGCACACTCCGTCTCGCCGCGGGGCGCGCTCCTGTTCGGGATCGCCTTGTCGGTGACCGCGTTCGTCTTCCTGTGGGCCACCACGAATCTCCTGGCCGCGTCGCTGGCGGTGTCGGCGATCCTGTTCTACGTCTTCGTCTACACGATGTGGCTGAAGCGCTCCACCCCGCAGAACATCGTGATCGGCGGCGCCGCGGGCGCGGTCCCGTGCCTGGTCGGCTGGGCGGCCGTCACGGGGACCGTCGGCCTGCCCGCCGTGGTGCTGTTCCTGATCGTCTTCTACTGGACGCCCCCGCACTTCTGGGCCCTGTCGATGCGGTACGAGGCGGAGTACCGGGCAGCCGGTGTCCCGATGCTGCCCGTCGTGCGCGGCGTTCCCGAGACCACCCGGCAGATCGTGCTGTACACGCTGATCCTGCTCGCGCTCACGCTGCTCCTCTACCCGGTGGGCGGCATGGGCCCGGTCTATCTGATCGCGGCCGTCGGCCTCGGCGGGGTGTTCCTGCTCGAGGCGCTGCGCCTGCGCCGCGACCCCACCGTTGCCCGCGCGATGCACCTGTTCCACTACTCCAACACCTATCTCGCGCTGCTCTTCGCCGCCGTGGCGATCGATCCCCTCCTGCGCGCCGCGCTGTAGGGGGACCCCGGCCATCGCCCTCGTCGCCTCCTGCGCCACGTTCGCCGCGACGCTCGCCGCCCTGGCGTCCGTTGGCGTGGCCGGCTGGCGGCGGCTCGCGCCGCTCCGGGCCGGCACGGTCGCCGGCCCGTGGCCGCCCGCCCGTCGACGGTCCTCGTCCGCGACCTGGCTCGCCGCCGTCGCCGGAGGTGCCGCGCTGTCGGCGGCCGCCGCCGCCGGAGATTGGCCGGGCTGGCTCCGCGCTCCGTTTGCCGCATGGGCAGCGTTCGTGCTGGTCGCGGGCGTCACCGGCAGGGTCACGGCTGTGCTCGTCGCGGACGACGGTGTCGTCCTACGCCGGGCCGTTCTCCCGGATCGGGCCATCGGACGGAACGGGGTCGGGCGGGTGGCGCCGCCCCGATGGCCGCTCGGTGCCTGGCGCATCGACGGCGACACCGGTCACATCACGCTGATGCCCTCCGACCTCCGGGGGGCGGAGGCGGCCCTGGCCGCGCTGAT
Source organism: uncultured Actinomycetota bacterium (assembly GCA_963770955.1). Taxonomy (GTDB): domain Bacteria; phylum Actinomycetota; class UBA4738; order UBA4738; family UBA4738; genus DASPTB01. The sequence continues at coordinate 12,026 of CAVYRK010000002.1, read as the reverse complement.
CCTCGGGGCCGGCCTGCGATTCCGCGACGGCGAATGGCGCCGGCCGGGCTAGGACGGCGTGCCGAGCTGCCCCTTCTGCGCTCGTGCCGCCTCCGCGTCGAGGCGGGCGTCGATGCGCGCCGCCTCCATCGCGTCGTGCCGCATCCAGTCGAGCGCCACCAGGATCACCGCGACGAGGAGCATCATGTCGCCGACGATCCACATCAGCGCCCCGCCCCAGTGCTGGTCCGTCAGGGGGCTCGGTCCCCACGACCGCGGAACTTGCGCGTAGTGCGGATAGAGCACCGTGCCCGCGCTGTAGATCGCGAGCGCCGTGAACGTGTTCACCGGACCCGCGAGGAACACGTAGAGCAGACGAACCGGGTGCGACAGCCGCCACGGCGACGGATCGAGCCCCACGACCGGCCACCAGAACAGCAAGCCGGCCGTCAGGTAGATGACGTGCTCCAGGCTGTGCACCCACGGGTGCTCCAGCGCCTGCTCGTACAGCGGCGAGAAGTGCGTCGCCACCATCGCCGCCGCGAACAGCATCCACGCGACGATGGGATTGGAGATGACCTTCACTGGCCCAGACCGGAGGATCGGAAGGATGCGCCGCCGCCGCGTCTCGGCCGAGGAGGCGCGCAGGAGCAGCGTCACCGGCGCGCCGAGCAGCAGGAGCGGCGGCACGAGCGACAACAGCAGCAGATGCTGGATCATGTGCGATCCACAGGAAGACCTCGGCGTACACGTCGATCGGGGACATCAGCGCCAGCCCCATCAGTGCGAGCCCGGCCATGAACCACGCGACGCGGGACCTCGGCCACGGGGACCGCGGGTACCGGCGATTCACCGCTCGGACGCCCATCGCGTAGAGCCAGGTGAAGGCGAGCAGCGGAATCAGCAGCTGCGGCTGGAGGGTCCAGGCGGTCAGGATGTGCGCCCACCCGGGCTCCGGCACGGCGGAGGTGGCTGCGACCAGCGCGTCCATCACGTCATTGTCCACCTCCCGGCGAACTGGGGCGCCCGGCGAGCCCCCGCGGGCGACCTTCTGCCCCCGCCGATGTTTTGCGCTACGCTCGCACGAGTTCCCCGGAGGGGGTCGGAACGGCCCGAGCACCGGCTACAATGCGGAGCCGTGTCCGGTCCGGCCCCGGACGGACGCCCCGAGGAGGCTCGAGGAACACGTGACCGGCGCAGGCGCCAATCGACACCGGATCCGCGACCGCCGCTCCCGCCTTCTCCTCTCTCTCCTCCCGGCCGCGGTCCTGCTGCTGCTGTCCGGATGCACGCTGCAGCCGGCCTCCGAGCAGGCGAACGGCGTCAAGACCCTCTACGAGATCACGTTCGCGTTCGCGGCCGTGATCTTCGTGATCGTCGGCGGACTGATCGTCGGCTTCGCGATCCGCTACCGCCGCAAGCCCGGCGACGACGAACTGCCGCCGCAGATCCACGGGAACTCGACGATCGAGATCGTCTGGACGGCCATCCCGACGCTCATCGTCCTGATCCTGTTCGTGCTCTCGGCGATCGAGCTCGGCCGGCTCGACACGGCACCGGCCTCCCCGAAGACCATGACCATCGACGTGACCGGCTTCCAGTGGCAGTGGCGGTTCACCTATCCGGAGTTCAAGACCGCACATGGCAACGGGCTGTTCGTCGAGGGCACGTCCGGGCAGACGAAGAGTCTCCCGGTCCTCCACCTGGCGGAGGGCGTGCCGGTTCACTTCCATCTGGAGTCCCAGGACGTCATCCACTCGTTCTTCATTCCGGTCTTCCTGTTCAAGCGCGACGTGATCCCCGGCCACCCCAACGACTTCACCATGACCCCGGACCGCCTCGGCACCTTCCCGGGCAAGTGCGCCGAGCTGTGCGGCCTGTACCACTCGCGGATGCTGTTCACCGTGAAGATCGAGCCGCAGGATCAGTTCGACGCCTGGGCAGCAGGAAGCAATCGCTGCGCAGGAAAAGAAGGAGAACCAGTGCCGCACGGCGCAGAACGGCGTCCTGACGATCGCGGCCCAGAACATCAAGTTCGACACGGATTGCATGCAGACGGCGGCGAACCAGCCCTTCAAGATCGACTTCGACAACAAGGACGCCGGCACGGCGCACAACGTCGCGATCTTCACGAATTCGAGCCTGTCCCAGAACCTGTTCCGGGGAACGCTCGTCACCGGCGTGAGCCAGGTCGACGTACAGTGTCAATCCGCTGCCCGCAGGGACGTACTACTTCCACTGTGACGTGCACCCGGCATGAACGGCACGTTCAAGGTGCAGTAGGCGAGGAGGGTAAAGAACCATGGCCGTCATCGAGCGCCCCGCCGAGCTGACCGCACCCGAGCCGTCCTTCGGGGCGAAGGTCATGGACTGGCTGACCACGACCGACCACAAGAAGATCGGCATCCTCTACATCGTCACCGCGTTCTTCTTCTTCGTCGTCGCCGGGATCATGGCGCTGATCATCCGCGCCGAGCTGGCGCAGCCGGGCCTGCAGATCGTCTCCGACCAGACCTACAACCAGCTGTTCACCATGCACGGGACGATCATGATCTTCCTGTTCGTGATGCCGATGTTCTCCGGCTTCGCGAACTACCTGGTGCCCGCTGATGATCGGCGCGCCCGACGTGGCGTTCCCGCGGATCAACGCGCTGTCGTTCTGGATGGTCCCGGTCGCCGGGCTGATCATGATGCTCGGGCTTCCTGGTCAAGGGCGGCGCCGCGGCGGCCGGCTGGACCGGCTACACGCCGCTCTCCGAGCAGACGGCGCAGCTCGGCGAGCACGGCCAGGACCTGTGGATCGTCGGGCTGATCCTCATCGCGGCCGCGTCGCTGCTGGGCTCGATCAACTTCATCACCACGATCTTCAAGATGCGCGCGCCGGGCATGACGATGTTCCGCATGCCGATCTTCGTGTGGAACACGCTGGTGACGTCGCTCCTCGGGCTGCTCGCGATCCCCGTGCTGGCCGCGGCGCTGATCATGCTGTTCATCGACCGCAACCTGGGGGGCAGCTTCTTCGACCCGGCGCACGGCGGCAACACGATCCTGTGGCAGCACATGTTCTGGTTCTTCGGGCACCCCGAGGTCTACATCCTGATCCTGCCGGCGTTCGGGATCGTGTCCGAGATCATCCCGGTGTTCAGCCGGCAAGCCGCTGTTCGGCTACAAGGCGTTCGTGTTCGCGACGCTCGCCGATCGGCGCGCTGTCGTTCAGCGTCTGGGCGCACCACATGTTCGCGACCGGCGCCGTGCTGCTGCCGTTCTTCTCGATCATGACGTTCCTGATCTCGGTGCCGACCGGCGTCAAGATGTTCAACTGGATCGCCACGATGTGGGAGGGCAAGATCAGCCTGGACACGCCGATGCTGTTCGCGTCGGGTTCCTGCCGATGTTCCTGATCGGCGGCATCAACGGCGCGTTCGCCGCGGTCGTGCCCGTTCGACTTCGCGATCCACGACACGTACTTCGTCGTGGCGCACCTGCACTACGTGCTGGTCGGCGGCTCGGTGTTCGCGATCTTCGCCGGGCTTCTACTTCTGGATGCCGAAGATGACCGGGCAAGTTCCTGACCGAGCCGCTCGGCAAGATCCAGTTCTGGATCCTGATCATCGGGTTCAACCTGACCTTCTTCCCGATGCACATCCTGGGGCTGATGGGGATGCAGCGACGCATCGCCGACTACCCGGCGAACGCAGGACTTCACCGGCCTCAACCAGATCGCGACGCTCGGCGCGTTCCTGATCGCGCTGTCGGTCCTCATCTTCATCGTCAACTTCATCATCACGATCCGGAAGCCGCCGACCGCGACGCGACGACCCGTGGGAGGCGAACACGCTCGAGTGGGCGACGTCCTCGCCCCCGCCGCCGCACAACTTCGACGCGCTGATCCAGGTCCGATCCGAGCGGCCGGTGTTCGACTGGCGTGACGGGCGCGAAAGGCCGCTGGACAGCTCGCGAGCCCGCGGAGGTGCCGCAGTGAGCGCGACGCCCGACGACCGACGTCCCCGTCCGGGCACCGCCAGGCCATCCCGCGCTCGCTGCTCGGGATGATCCTGTTCATCTCCTCCGAGGTCATGTTCTTCGGCGGGTTCTTCGGCGCGTACTTCGACATCCGCGCGAGCAACCGGTCTGGCCGCCGGCGATCCCACACATCGAGCCGCTGGAGACCTGGCCGATCGCCACGATCCTGACGATCGTGCTGGTGACGTCGAGCTTCACGATGCAGGCCGGGCTGCTCTTCGATCAAGCGCGGCGACAACCGCGGGCTGATCCGCTGGCTGCTGGTCACGCTGGCCTTGGGCGCCACCTTCCTCGTCCTGCAGCTGTACGACTACTCGCAGCTCGGTTCGGCCTTCGCGACGACGTCTTCGCGACCCTCTTCTACACGATGACCGGCTTCCACTTCGCCCACGTGTTCGGCGGCGCGCTGTTCCTGTATCTGGTGATGCTGCAGGCGTACCGGGGCGAGTTCACGGTCGAGGACCACACCGGCGTCGAGGCGGCCATGCTCTACTGGCACTTCGTCGACGTCGTGTGGATCTGCCTGTTCACCACCTACTACATCCTCAGGTGAGCGTGGCGATGCGCGGAGGGACGAGGAGGAGCGGGTGAAGGTCGGCGGCATCCTGTTCATCGTGCTGGGCGTGTTCGTCCTGACGGCGGGCGTCGTCTACGGCATCTGGGGCCTCGAGCTCTCGGGGACCTTCTTCCTGTGCGTGCTGGGGGTCGCCTTCATGTACCTGGCGCACGTGCTGCTCCACGCCGCCAGGGACGAGCCGCGCGAGACGGAGGACGAGTACGCCACGGCCGGCGGCGAGGCGGGCGGCCACGGCACACAGGCCCTCTCCCGCGAGGCGCTGGAGCCCGTTCCGGTCACCGCCCACGCGTCGCCGCCGGCCCTGACGCCGTTCCTGTTCGCGATGGCGGGCATGTTCATCGCGCTCGGCTTGGTCTTCACCAAGTGGCTGGTCATCGTCGGGGCGCTGATCATCGCGACGGTGGCCATCGCCTGGCTGCTGGAGACGGGCCCGAGGCGCGCATCCGCCCACCACGACGAGCACGGCGAGGGTGAGGAGCACGAAGGTGCCACCGAGGAGCACGCTCCCGCCCAGGAATCGGCCGGGACCACCGACTGACGCCGGGCTCCACCGAGGCGCCGATGGCCGGCTAGCGCTCTTCCGTCGTCCCCCCGAGAGTCCCGGGTCGACCCCGAGTTGCTCCCGCGGGATGTCCCACACCACCCGGTCTCCGGCGGGCCCGCGGATCAACGCGGCGACCTCGGTGCGGAGTGAGGCCGCCGCGTTGATGAGCCAGTAGAGCGGCGGATACAGCGCCCCGAGGAGGAACGCCCGCGGGATCGTGCGGTCGTAGGCGTGCTCGATGACGATCGCAACGGTCAGCTGGATCGTGGCCACGACCGCGATCGCGATCCCCCAGCCGAGCGCGAGGCCGAACAGCTCGTGCTCCGTCAACGCATGTCCGACCACGGCGATGATCAGCGACGCGGCCAGCGCCACGACCCAGAACACCGAGGCCAGGGCCTCGAAGCTCAGCAACCACATGTGACGGTTGCGCCACCGGCTCGCCTCGCCGAAGCGGACGTGCAGGATCTCGCCCTGGCCTCGCGCCCAGCGTTTGCGCTGCGCCCACAGGGCGGGCAAGGTCGACGGCACCTGCATGCCGACCAGCGCGTGGGGCTCGTAGACGGTCTCCCAGCCCGCGAGCAACAGCCGCCACGTCAGGTCGATGTCCTCGGTGGCCATCGCGCGAGTCGTATCCGCCGACTGCCAGGACGCGGTCGCGGCGGAAGAGACCGAGGACGCCGGCGACGACGCCGACCCGTCCGGTGACGGACTGGGTCCGTCGGATCAGCCCGATCACGGCCGCCGCCTCCAGCACCTGCATGGCCAGCAGCAGCCGCCCGCGGTTCGTGACGTGCGGCGACCCCGCCACGGCCGCGACCATCTCGGATCGGGACATGCGCGCGACCAGGAGCTTGAGGGCGGCCGGGTGGACGTGCGTGTCGGCGTCCATCACCGCGACCAGGTCGTGCCGCGCCTCGGCCAGCCCGGTGTTCAGCCGATCGGCCTTGCCCCGGTTGACCGGGTCGCGGATCACGCGGCAGCGGGAGTCGCTCCCCGCCGCCCGCAGGGCGGCCGTCTCGGTGTCGTCGGTGGAGCCGTCGTCCAGCACGAGCACCTCCAGCGCCGGGTAGTCCACGGCGAGGGCCGCCCGCACCGAGGTCGCGATCACGTTCGCCTCGTTGAACGCGGGGATGAGGACCGACACCCCGGGCCAGCCGCCGCCGGGCTCCTCGCAGGCGTTGGACTCGTCGCGCCACCGGAAGATCAGGCCCCCGGCGACCCAGAACGCGGCGGTGCACACCGGGTACAGCGCGATGAACAGCAGCAGGACCTCAGCGGCCAGCCGCATAGCGGCTCTCCTGGCGCAGGCGGCTCAACCGGAGAAGCCACAGCGCGACCAGAGACAGGACGAAGGTCGCCAGCGTCACCAGCATGCCGATCTCGATCGCCCACGTGTACCGCAGGGTCGCGGACACGACGACGAGCGCGACCAGCCAGAGGACCGGGCCCAGGATCAGCCCGAGGACGAGGCGCCCGCGGCTGGCCGGGCGAAGCGGCTCGAAGATCGTCGTCGGGTGCTCATCTGCGCTGCTCACGGCGGAGGTTTCATCCTGGCACGTTTCGCCGGGCGGCGCATTTCAGGCCGCGAAGCCCCCGATCCCGGCGGCGCCGGGTTGGGGACCGTGAACAACACGTCTCGGCGGCCGTGGCTACAGTGGAGCGGCGATGAATGGAGCGGTGGGGAAGCTGGTCGCCCTTGCCTGTGGCCTCTCGCTCGTCGCCTCGGCCTGTGGCTCGTCGAAGGAAGCCGCCGCGCCCTCGCCCTCCCCGCAGCCGACGGTCACACGGACGCCCCTGCCCGCGCCGGACGTGGTCCTGACGTCGGAGGAGAAGCAGGTCTGGGCGCCGCTCCCGCCGGATCGCTCCAGGATCCCGGTCCTCCTGCTCCACGGCGTCGCCCGGAGAGCGACTTCTCGACCGATGAGGTTGACCTGGTGGCCCGGGGTGAAGGCGTCCAGGCGGGAAGCGGCCGTCCCTGCCCGCGGTCGGGGCGGCGTTGATGCCCGCGCGGTTGACCAGGATGCGGGGCGGCCCGTCGGCCAGGGCCTCACCCCCTCGAGCGCCGCCGTGACGTCATCCCAGGCTGGTCGCGTCGCCAGGCCGCGAACGCGGCCCAGGCACCGAGTTCCTTTGCCACCGTGGTCCGTTCGAGCTGGGCAGGTCGAGGATAGACCACCGACGCGCGGCGTCGTGCAGCCGCCTGTGACAGTGGCCGGCCCAGACCGGACGCACCGCAAGTAACCAGGGCGACGCTTCCCGCGATTTTGATAGACCTCCTGTCGTAGCTCGCGCCATTTTGGCCAGTTCCTGAGGGCCGGACCGTCGCGAACAGTGAACAACCGGAAGCAGCTCTGCAGGTCTTCGCGCAGCAGTCGCTGCCCAGCCGCTTCCATGTGCGCGCGCCGGTGCCGTTCGGCGCCCGTCCCCGTCCCGCTTGTCGACCAGCTCGACTCCTTGTCGTAGCTGCGCGCGTTGCGGCGGAAGTTCGCAAGCTCATCGTCTCCGGCGCGATCGCGGGACAGCGCCATGGCGAGGTGGGTGGCCACGATGTCCTGCAGCACGCCGCCCTGCACGGCGAGCGTCTTGCTGCCGGAGCGCTGCATGATCAGCTCGTGGAACCGGGCCGCCTGGCTGGACCACAGAGCAGGCTCGGGCGCCTTGGGCTGGCCCTCGCCAGCGCCGCGCATTTCCTCGCGGTCAGGTCGGCCAGGTCCTGCTTGGTCCGGCGCCTGGCCGGCGGCCGCGCACGCTCGAGCACCATCCGCGCCTCGTAGACATCCGCGATCGTCGTGCCCTGGACCTGCAGCAGCAGGCCCGCGTACCGGGCGGCCACCGACAGGCTGGGCTGGGTCGCCGGGCGCCGCCGCGGATCCGCGCTTGACGCTGATCAGGTCCTCCCGCCTCCCAGGATGCGGAACGCCTCGCGCAGCGTCGGCCTGGACACCCCGAACTGCCCCATCGCTGCTCTGCTCCGACGGCAGCGTATCGCCCGGACGCAGCTCGCCGCGCACGATCTTGACGCCGGTACAAGGTCGCGATGAGCTCGGCGGATCTTGGGGCGCCGACGACCTGGCCAACGTACGCCTGAGCACCCAGGCCCGCGTCCCGGCAGGCAGAGACTGGACACGGTTCCTTCTGGCGGCGGTATTCAAATCATGTTACTAGATTAGATGGCGGAAGCGGCGTCACGTAGTGCAGAGGTATGACGATGGCGCCGCAACCAGACCCGGCCGCGACCCAACCCCGCCGCGGGCCGCAGGCCTGCGGGTGCTTGAAGCTCGCGGCTGGGTGGAGAAGGAACCGTTCTCGCCATGCTGCTCGCCGACCAGGGCGCCGCCGTGCTCCGTATTGGCATCCCCGGGGCCGCCTCCGCCCATCCCCGAGCGTGAGTTCCTGAACCGCGGCCGCCGGTCCGCCGTGCTCGACCTGAAGCACCCGGCGCGGTGGACGCGCTCTACTCCGGCTCGCCGACACCGCGAACATGCTGCTCGAGGCCTGCGCCCGGGGGTGACCGAGCGCCTCGGCGCGGGACCCGAAGTATGCCTGCGCCGCAACCGCCGGCTGGTCTACGCGCGGATGACCAGCTCAGGGCCAGGACAGCCCGCTGGCCTCGACCGTCGGCCACGATATCGGCTACATCGCCCGCGCCAGCACCCTGCACGCGCTGGGCCGGGCGGGCGGCCCGCCGCAGTTCCAGGCGAACCTGCTCGGCGACTTCGGCGGCGGCGGGATGCTGATGGCCTACGGGATCTGCGCGGCCCTGGTCGAGCGGGCTACCTCCGGGCAGGGCCAGGTGGTGGACGCGGCCGTGGTGGACGGGGTGGCCTCGCTGCTGGCCATGCCGCTGATGTTCATCGCCCAGGGGGTGTGGCGGCAGGCGGGGGTGAACATGCTGGACGGGGGAGTGCCCTGGTACGACGTGCGCGACGGCGGACGGAGGGTGGATGGCGGTGGGTGCGCTGGAGCCGCGGTTCTACGCCGCACTGCTGGCCGGGCTCGGCCTGACCGAGGCGCCCGACCGCGGCGACCCGGGCGACTGGCCGCGGCTGCGCAAGCTGTTCACGGCCCGGTTCGCCGAGACCAGGGACGAGTGGGCGGCCGCCTTCGCCAGCAGCGAGGCCTGCGTCGAGCCGGTCCTGTCGATGCGCGAACCGCCTCCGACGAGCACCTGGCCGCGCGGCGGCACCAACGTCTCCGGAACGGCGTCGTCCAGCCCGCGCCCGCGCCGCGCTTCTCCCGGACGCCGGGACTGTCCGGCCCCGTCCGTGCCAGGCCGGCGCCCCACCGAGACGCTCACGACTGGGGCCTGCCCAACGCGGCCAGGCTCATCGCCTCCGGCGCCGCCATCCTGCTGACGCCCGCCTCTCCCCCCCCGCCCGGCTACCCCCCGCCCACTGCCCCGCCCAGCTACCCCAGCTACCCCCCCGCTCGGCTACCGGTACGTGATCATGGCGACGATTTCCCGGTGGCGTCGTCGTTGAACGTCACCATGTTCGTGCCCATGCCGGTGATGATCTTGGTGATGCTGGCGTTGATGATCAGCCGGGCCACCCGGGCCACCGCTGGACCGGCGGCCGACGCCACCGCGCAGTAGGCGGCGATCACCCCGCCCGAGGTCGCCGCGATCGTCCCGCCCGGCGCGGCGGCCAGTTCCGTGATCGCGTCCATGACCCCGCCAATGAACGCGTCGTCGGTCTCCCCGTCCCGCTATCCCCGGCGAATCCAGCCGCCGATCGCCTCCTCCAGCGTGGACTGCAGCGCCCGTCCCCGCTCGCCGTCCGCCGTGGCCGTCTCGAACGTCACCTCGCTGGTGTATAGGGCCATGACCCCAACGTGGTCGAACTCGTCGAGCCGCTCGTCGATCCGCAGGCCGGGACGCGGGCCGGCCGACGCGGCCGGCACCGCCTCGGCGGTGCTCGCGCTACCAGGTCAGGCCCCGGACACCCCCCGGTCGACCGCCAGGTCCGTTCGGGCCAGCCGAGCCCCCGTGACCTGCGCCTACCGCCGGCCGACGTCCGAGAGCCGGTCGTAATCCGCCGTCCGACGACGCCTGACCGTGCCGACCAGCGAGCACACCCATACGCCTCAACCTAGCGCCCATCACCGCGCGAGCGCCACCCCAGCTCGCGTCCATCCCCGCCCGCCGCCGGCGGCGGCGACGGCAGTCTCGGCTTCTCCGGTGGCGGGCCAGGCCACCGGTGCCTCGGGGAACGGCGGGCGGGTGGCCGCGGATTCGTCGCGGCGATCAAGCGCGGTTCGATGTAGGAGCCGACCGCCACCGACCAGGGTGTTCGCCGACCAGTTCGCCACCTCGCGGACGCTGGCGCTAGTGCGCTTGCGGCCGGGCAGCGTCGATGACGGTCCCGCGTTTCGCCAGGGCCAGCGCCGTCGGCACGGTCGCGTTCGCGTGCGGAATTCCTGGCGGTGAAGTGGCCGCCTGCCCGCGCGGCGATGTAGTTGCCGACGTCCCGTGAGTGCAAGATGTGCCAGCGGCCGTCCTGCTCATAGCACCACCGAGGGGTCGAGGTCGTCTCGACGCGGCCAGCGCCCGATAGTCGGCTCGACGAGGCTCTCCCTGATGACGATGCGTCCGCTGCTTGCCCCACTTGGCGGTGTAGTCGAACACGATGCCGTCACGGGTGACGCGCACGTGCTGCTTCTGCAGCGTGGTAGCGCCGTAGTGGTGGTCCAGTTCGGCGTACCTTTCGCCGCCGATACGGAACGTGCCGAGGTCGATCAGCGGACACGGCCGCGACCCGGTCGCGGGTCAGGCCGCGGTGCCCCTTCAGGTCGGCTGTGGTGGCCGTCCGCAGCCTGGGCAGCGCCTCGGCGAACCGGAGCATGTGCCCGAACTTGTGGCGTCGCGCTGCTCCCGCCAGAGCCGGTGGATAGAGATGCTGAGCCGGCCCTTGCTGTCGGTGCCGTGGCCTGGATATCGCCAGCCGGGTTCCGCCAAGATCCAGACGTCCGCCCAGGCGGGCGGGATACCGCAGCGCCCGGATCCGGCCCAGCGTCGTCGCGTCGGTGATCTCCGCGCCGGCCGGGTCCAGGTAGCGAGAACGCCATCGGTGTCCCGGACCCAGGGTGATACCGGGACCGTGCGGATCGATGCGCACCAGGCCCGGGACGGCGGCGGCCAGCGATGATGCTTCCAGGCTGCATGAGACCCAGGGTAGGCGAGGGTCTCGAGCTTCCAGCGGAGTGCGGCCGATTGACTTGCTTGGCTCAGCAGTTGCGCCTTGTCCGGATCCAGTGAACGGCCGTAAGCGGAATCCAGGCCGCGACTTCGATGAGTAGAAGACCAGGAGCGATATCGCGATCATAACGGCAGCGGGGTGACGACCGGCAGGGCCACGGCTGCTATCAAGGCGACTCGCCAGGTTTTGTCCACCGCTTCTCGCGCCCGGCCGCGTTCGTCAGGGCGCCCGGCCTGACGCCGGCCCACATTATCCAGCGGCGCGAACGGCGACCCCGAGTTCCCGCATGGCCTGCCGGAAGATGCCCTCTGCTCGATTCGGCTGACGCGGCCGCCGGGACGCGACGCTGCACAGTAGTCGTGCGAGATGGCGGCTTTCGTGTAACGGCCGTAACGCGAGATGAACCATATGAATACGCGAGGCGCCGAAGCAAATCGGTGTGCTCCTTACCGGCGCCAGAAATCCTCGTCCTCGCGTAGTAGGTCAGCGCCCGCAGAATCGCCCAGTCCTCGTCATCGATTTGCCGGACTCAACGGTAGAGCCAGGCGCGAATCCGAGCTGCTGCTCGGAGCGTGCGTGCCCGCCCTGCACAGGTGTCTCAATAGTCACGGCGGCCTCCTCGCAAAGGAATCTATCAAATACGGAGGGCGAACCGATCCCGAAATACGCCAGCGCTTATTCGTTGCCGACGACGGTAAACGGC
>CAVYRK010000001.1:0-212843 GCA_963770955.1 uncultured Actinomycetota bacterium | reverse complement strand
ACGGCAGCTCAGGCCCTGATCTGCGCAAGCTACCGCCAAAGGACCTGGGCGCGCACGGCATCCTAATTACCGATCCCCACATCGACACAATCAAGCTAAAAACGCGGGAGTTCCGATAACGTAGGGGCACCTAACGAAGGCACTGGTGGATGGGCGGCGCCACCTTGGGATGGGGCATTCAAGCTCGCCCCGTCCTGCGTGCTTTCATGCCTTCAAACAATTCCGCAATCTGCACGGGCCGGAAATTCCAAACCTCGACCCCAACATCAAACTGGCGCGGTAGCGGCTTCAGGCGACCGTGACTGTGGCCATGCAAATTGATCCAGCCTTTGCCCATATTCCGCCAGGTCCGGAAGGGATAGTGGCACAAGACGAGTTCTACACCATCGACACCCACCTCAGCATAGGGCTATACTATCCCAGCCATCGCAGCCAATGACCGCGGCATCATCATTGTTGCCTACGACAAGGTGTTTGTGGCCATGCAGCGCCCCGACGAGAGAGGCTACACGCTCCGGCCGTTGGCGAATGGCGAAGTCGCCCAGGTACCAGACCTCATCAGCAGGTTTAACCACCGCATTCCACCGGTCAATCATCTCGCGATCCATCTCGACAACCGACGCAAACGGACGCCGGCAAAGGCCCCATGCTCCAGCATGGCCGAAGTGATGGTCACTTGTGAAGTAGATCGACATTGCCTGCGTCCTTGATTCTCTAATCAATTTGTCACGGCAACAATGGCTCGGCACCGATCATTTCAATCACAGCGAGTTCCGAGAACGAAACGTCGCTTTTCGCCGATGAATGTCAGCCGGGGTTCAATTCGGTGTGCCGAGGCTATATCTATATCATCGGAATAGGAGTCTACCCCGCAATTTATGACTATCTTGCCGATCCAACCTTCGAGCCGTGCACGCCAATAGCCTGGCGCTGCCTGCGCCGAGACGACTGGATATTCATCGTGGCTGCAGGGATCTAGGATTTCAACAATGAGTAGCCGGCGCGTTGAAGCCGGTTTGCCCGAGCTCTTTAGGCATCGTCGTCCTATCCTTGATCTCATCGGCTGCCGTTCGCCGGAACCAATTCCTTCCCCAATCTACTTTTCGGCGATGAAACGCTGGAACAGCTGCTTCATCGCGTTGACCCGGGCGAGATAGATCGCGACGTCGTGGTCGCCACAACGTTCGTTGGGCATCAGTCGAAAACCACGGCGGGCAAAGGCTGCGGCCGGACCAGCACCGCAGAGATGAACGATGGCAGCGAGATCCTGCGTCTGCTGCGAACTCGCTGCCGTGCTTGGCCGGCGTGCCAGTATCTCCATGATGTTCCGGTCCAAGGACACCGCCGTAAGCTCGATGGCATTGCTCGGCACGACGCGGGAGTAAAATCTATTGAACCAGCAGGAGTTCCAATCGTTCCAGGCGCCCTCCTCAACGACGGTGTGGTGGCGGATGCAATAGTGCCGTGCGTCGGCAAGGCCGCTCTCACTGGTACATGCCGACGGCGCTTGAGGCGGGCTGGTAGATCTCGAAGGGGTGCCAAGTCAGGCGCCAGCGCCAATAAGTGCGTGCCACCGGATTGCCCGCGCTTTCAACCTGGGCCAGCGCGGCCAGCAGTTCGGGCGTGATGGTGGCCGTGGAATACTCCTTGAAGAGCGGCGCATACTGCCGCCAGGTCTCAGCAGGCATCTTGTTCAGTGCGCCGCTCACGAGGAAAAACATCTCTGTCGGCTTGCGCAGGACATGATAAACGAAGTTCGTCACCGAGAAGACACCAAGAGCCACTGCCGCAATCGCGATGGTGCGCACAGCTGGAGGCACCGCGTTCAGTGCACGCTTCCGCCATCGGCGGAGACGGCGGAGAAGCGTGTTCCAGTCGTGACCGATACGCGACTTTTGAGATGATTTCCCGGGTGCACCTGATGACGGCGTGCCGGTTGTCGAAGCCGTGCGCGGGCGGGCACGGAGCGCGCCGCGGCGGCGCTCAGAGGTACGAGCCTTCTCCTTGGCAGTCACACTACTCACGGGACTCTCCTAGATGCTAGGGTGCATAGTGACAATCCGGCATCAAAAGGTATTTGCCCTTAGCGCATGAGTAACCATATGTGGCGTTACGATCTGTATAACAGTCTTAAACGGCAATTGCCCAGATGGTGATGCGTAGCATGCGTACGCGGCTTATCCCTCTAACGGAGGTCTTCGCCGGAGATGTCCGCGAGATCATCCTATTCTTTATTGAGTTTGTTTCTGCTCTGCTCCTTGGCCGGCTGGCCTGTCCGCGCCGCAGCGAACATCTTGCTTAAAGTCGCCATGGGAATTACGGCGTGCTGGACGTCGACTCTTGTTTCAAATTCCTCCCGCGGCCTGCACGCCCGATGACCGGAGATATTTTGGCTATCGTCGAGAAGATTCGATCGACGGGATTCAGTTTTGCGCCCGCGGAGCTATTTCGCGCGTTCCTGACGCCCTCGGCGCTTGCTGAATGGCCGTCTTTCGCCGCAAGCTGGGACGACCTTGGCCTCGACACATATATGGCCGACGGCGGGCGTTATCGCCGCCGCCGCTTCGCAGCCTTCGCCGTTTCCTCCGAATGCATCGTCCGAAAGGCGCACCAGCCGCACTATCAGAGCCGGGACCATAACCCGCTCAATGGCGGAATCGAGCGCTGGTTCGGAGCGGTGAGCGAGGCCATCACAGTCCATCCTGTCCTGTCACTCTCGGTCTTGTCCATACCGGACGGCAGGTGTTTGACGCATTGACGCCTGCGCCGAGCAGGCCAGAGGCTTGGCACGTGGAGCTGCATCAGTTCCGGATCGAAGCCCGCGCCGGACAAGCCGGCCAGCCGACGCCCGAGGGGCTGCATCGCGACGGCGTCGATTGGGTGCTTGTCGTGCTGGTCGACCGGAAGAACGTCGAAAGTGGGGTCACGTCGATATTCGGTCTGGACCGTTGCCACTTGGGCGATTTCACGCTCACCGATCCCCTTGATGCCGTCTTCTTGCAGGACAATCGTGTCTTTCACGGAGTAACGGCGATCCGCCCGTTGGACGCCAATCAGGTGGCCCGCCGTGATGTCGCCGTCATCACCTTTCGCGCGGAGCCTCTGTGCGCGCCGGCCCAAGATTGAGGCGTGCCAAGCAACTTCAGAAATCGGCTCCTGGGCATCCATGCTTTTGCCGGTGACACCTTGACTGTGAATCGGTTCGAGAGAGGCACTGCCGCCCAATCAGTCTAGAGGTTCGGAAATGATCTTGATGCGGATCGTGGCGGAGCGTGTTTCGCCCGGCGGAATGATCACGATTCCTGGCTTTTCGATAAAGGGCCCGTCAAAATCAACCGGGCTCGCTGTGCCGACCCAAGGCTCGATACAAAGGAAGGGCGCACCCGGCTTCATCCAAAGGCCCAATTCGCGAAAACCCTCCCAGGAAAGTTCTAGGCCCGGACCCGTTGGTCGCGGAGAAACGAACCCGGCTGCTGGCGACATGGTCCATGATTATTGCGTCGGCGGCGAACAAATTCTCCCGTAGCTTCAGCACGCGCCCTTCAACCGGCGTAGGGAATGGTTCGAGTCGCAGGAGGCCATCATCGAGGCGGCGAACGGGCGCGGGCTCGTCCTGCGCGAATGTCAATGTATAGGCCTCCTGGGAAGCGCCCGAATGCAATGGCCAGTTGAAGGCGGGATGGGCGCCAAATGAAGCGGGCAAATGTTCGCCTCCGCTGTTAGTGACGTCAAATGTCATCGCGAGCGCTCCGTCGGCCAGCGCATAAGTGAGATCGAGGCGGAAGGCGAACGGATACATCGCGCGCGTCTGTTCGTTGTCGACAAGACTTAAACGGCAGGCGTCGGATGTGCGGGCGACCCAATCAAAGGTGAGGTCCCGGGCGAAGCCGTGTTGCGTCAGCCGATAGATCATGCCGGCGTGTCGCAACTGATCGCCCTTAAGCCGGCCGACAATCGGAAACAGAACCGGCGCAAACCGGGGCCAGGCAGGACCCGCTTGCCATATGTATTCGGTCCCAAATAAGTCACGGAGAGACCTTAGCTCGGCTCCTTGCGCCTTGATGACCGCGACAATGCGTCCATCCGTAATGCTGTGGTCCACGCGTATGCTCCCCGAATAGGCCAGAAGGCCTGAGCTTTCATTGGGTTTAGTATTGGTCGTGAGGCATCAGCTCGATCAACACGGCCCCCTTCGCCTTCACTCTACGGAATACCAGCTCCATAAATGTTCGCGGCATCGAGATGTCTGGATGGTGCCCACTCATCGAGGGTTATCTTACGGCGTTGTTGCGGTATCTATTTTTTCATATTGCAGATTCAACTCTTTTCAGGCCTGGCCCTCCGCTTCCGCCGCGCGCGATTGTTCAAGCGCTTGGGAGCGCCCCTGTGCCGCAAGCAAAGCAGTCAGGTCGGCCAACTGCCTCGTTCGACGTGCGCAAATGCTTGTCTTCGATCCGTCGAACTACAGCCAGAATCTGCTGACGGCCGCCCGCTCGCTGCAGCAGATCCAGAACCAGATCAAAAGCTTGCAGAACGAGGCGCAGATGCTGATCAATCAGGCAAAGCAGCTCGAACAGCTTCCGACGATCGTTCTCAACGACGTCGAGCGGGACTATTCGCAGATCCAGACCCTGCTGAAACAAGCCAATGGCATCACCTACAATGTGCAGTCCCTGAATTCAGGCGTACTCGCAACGCTACCCTGTCTCGATCAGTTCAGCGACGAGCGATCTGCAGATGATTGCGAACGCTGAGCAGCGCTGGCAGGAACTCGCTGTCGGCCTTCCAGCATTCGCTCACTCTCGGCGCCGGCGCGGTGCAAAATCTGCCCAACACGCAGGCGCAGACAGCCTCCCTGCTCGCAAGTAGTCAATCGTCCGTCGGCATCCTGCAGGCAACTCAGGCGTGCCAACTGCCATCACGAGGATCATCGCGAGGAGTGAGGCGACCGAAGTGAGATGATTTTTGTGCAACATCACAAGACCTCTGGAGTCATGCTCGGGAGAAGATCGGCGGCCCAGGCGACGCCCTTGGCCGCCAGCCAGGCGGATGCGAAGTTCTCGCGGCCGGCGGTGGCGAGAGCGACGGCAATGGCGGCCTGGTCGGATTTGGAGGACGCGGCGGTCAGGGCGAGCGCGACGTCGCCCAATCCCAGCTCAAAGAGGCGGTTGCCGCGCCGGGACTGGCAGTAGTAATCGCGCTTCGGCGTGGCGCGGCTGATGATCTCGATCTGCCGGTCGTTCAATCCGAAGCGCCGATAGATGGCGGTGATCTGCGGCTCGATCGCCCGCTCGTTGGGCAAGAAAATTCTTGTGGGGCAACTTTCGATAAGGGCGGGCGCGATCGCGCTCGTCTCGATATCGGCAAGCGATTGCGTGGCGAAGATCACAGACGCATTCTTCTTGCGAAGCGTCTTCAGCCATTCGCGGAGCTGTTGTGCGAAACCCGTGTCGTCGAGAGCGAGCCAGCCTTCATCGATGATGAGAAGCGTCGGCCGCCCATCGAGCCGACCTTCGATCCGGTGGAAGAGATAGGCGAGTACGGCCGGGGCCGCGCCCCTGCCGATGAGGCCTTCTGTCTCGAACACCTGCACATCGCCGGCGCCGAGTCGCTCGGCTTCCGCGTCGAGCAGCCGACCAAAAGGTCCGCCGAGACAATAGGGCTGAAGCGCCTGTTTTAGCGCGTTGGACTGCAGCAGCACTGACAGGCCGGTGAGCGTGCGCTCCGACGCCGGAGCCGAAGCCAAGGAGGTAACGGCGGACCAAATGTGCTCCTTGGCGTCCGGCGTGATGGTCACGCCTTCCCGGGCCAGGAGGGCTTCGATCCATTCCGCTGCCAAGGCCTCTTCGACATATTCGTCGATCCGGGCGAGGGGCTGGAGAGCCACGGGCTCTTCTGAATCCTCCGAGAGCGCGCCGCCGAGATCATGCCAGTCGCCGCCCATGGCGAGCGCCGCCGCCCGGATCGAGCCGCCGAAATCAAAGGCGAACATCTGCGCGTCGGCATAGCGGCGAAACTGCAGTGCCATGAGCGCTAGAAGCACGCTTTTCCCGGCCCCCGTCGGCCCAATGATCAATGTGTGGCCGACATCGCCGACATGCAGCGAAAAACGGAAGGGTGTCGAGCCTTCCGTTCGGGCGAGGAACAAGGGCGGCGCATCGAAATGCTCATCGCGCGCCGGGCCGGCCCAGACCGCAGAGAGGGGCATTATATGGGCAAGGTTTAGTGTCGAGACCGTTGGCTGCCTGACGTTGGCATAAACATGACCTGGCAAGGAGCCGAGCCAGGCCTCGAGCGCATTCACCGTCTCAGGGATGCAGGTGAAATCACGGCCCTCGATGACCTTCTCGACGAGCCGAAGCTTTTTGGCGGCCGTGCCAGGATCTTCATCCCACACCGTCACGGTGGCGGTGACATAGGCCTGACCGATCTCGTCCGACCCCAGCTCCTGCAAGGCCAAATCCGCGTCGGCGGCTTTGTTGGCTGCGTCCGTGTCGAGGAGCGTGGACGCTTCGTTGGTCATCACCTCCTTCAAGATCGCGGCGATGGACTTGCGTTTGGCGAACCATTGCCGGCGGATCTTTGTGAGAAGCCGTGTTGCATCCCTCTTGTCGAGCATAATCGCCCGGGTCGACCAGCGATAGGGAAAGGCGAGGCGATTGAGTTCGTCCAGGATCCCCGGAAAGGTCGTGGCCGGGAAGCCGATGATGGTCAGGGTTCGCAAATAATGCGATCCCAACCTCGGCTCGAGCCCTCCGGTCAGGGGCTGATCCGTTAAAAGTGCGTCGAGATAGATGGGCGTCTCGGGCGGGCGCACCCGATGCCGCTTGGTCGAGACACAGGCGTGGAGGTAGGTCAGCGTCTCTTCGTCATCGAGCCAGTAGGCCTCGGGAACAAAACCATCGATAAGCTGCAGGATGCGGTCGGTGCGATCGGCGAAACTCTTGAGAAGTTCTTTGCCGTCGACGCCTTGGCGCGATTTTCCCTCATAGAGCCACCCCTCCGCGCGAGACGCATCTTCCGCTGGTGGCATCCAGACGAAGGTCAAATAATAGAAACTCTCGAAATGGGAGCCTTCTTCCTCGAATTGCTCGCGGCGCTCAACATCAACGAGTGCGGAGACCCTGTCCGGAAACTGGCTTCGTGGGTAGTTTTGGGCCGGAACCCGGCTCGCCTCGACGAAGATCGCCCAGCCGCTCCCCAGCCGGCGCAAGGCGTTGTTCAGCCGCGCGGTTGTGCCGACGAGTTCGGCCGGTGTGGCGCTGTCGAGGTCAGGACCACGGAATTGTGCAGACCGCTGAAACGAGCCATCCTTATTGAGCACGATCCCCGGCGCGATCAACGCCGCCCAGGGCAGGAAATCGGCGAGGCGTTGCGGCTTCTTGCGATATTCGGCGAGGTTCAGCATCGGCTCACACCCCGAAATGCACGGGGTAGCGCAGATGACGGCGCACCACATCCACGAATTGCGCATCCCGCTTCGCGGCCCAGACGGCGGCGGCGTGGCCGATCGCCCAAATGACGAGACCAGGGATCCAGAGCCGCAGGCCAAGCCCAACGGCCGCGGCCAGCGTGCCATTGGCGATCGCGACCGCGCGTGGCGCCCCGCCGAGCAGGATCGGATTGGTCAGCGCCCGATGAACCGGCGCGTCGAAACCAGCCACGGCTTCTTGGGACAAGAACGCGCCCATCAGACGAGCGCCCCACCGCCGAAGGAAAAGAAGGTCAGGAAAAAGCTCGACGCGGCGAAGGCGATCGACAGGCCGAAAATGATCTGGATGAGCCGGCGAAAGCCGCCCGACGTGTCGCCGAAAGCGAGGGTCAGGCCGGTCGTGATGATGATGATCACCGCGATGATCTTCGCGACCGGGCCTTCGACTGATTGCAGCACCTGCTGCAGCGGCTGCTCCCAAGGCATGTTCGATCCGGCGGCATGCGCCGGGCCTGTCGCCAGCAAAGGCGCCGAGACGGACAGCAGCGTGGTGAAAACGATTTGGGTAGAGTCGCGTAGTGACAGGAAAGGCTTGTTCATGCGGGATCTCCGGGGGAAGCGAGTTTGGCTGGCGTGATGAGGCGATAGTCGCCGCGCTTGTCGAGGCCTTCGACGGCGGCGAGCTCGATGAGGCGGCGTTGGGCGCCGCGGCCGGCGAGGACCGTAATGCCATTGATCGTCTCGGCGATCAGGGCACGGGGCACAGTCACCACGGCTTCCTGGATGAGTTGTTCGAGGCGCCGTAGTGCGCCGATCGCGGACCCCGCGTGGATGGTACCGATCCCGCCCGGATGGCCGGTGCCCCAGGCTTTCAGAAGATCAAGCGCTTCGGCCCCGCGCACCTCACCGATCGGGATGCGGTCGGGACGCAGGCGCAAGGAGGAGCGGACGAGATCAGACAGAGACGCGACGCCGTCTTTGGTGCGTAACGCAACAAGGTTCGGCGCCTGGCATTGTAGCTCGCGCGTATCTTCGATGAGGATCACGCGGTCGGAGGTTTTAGCGACCTCGGCGAGCAGCGCATTCACGAGCGTCGTCTTGCCGGTAGAGGTGCCGCCTGCGACAAGCACATTGCTGCGTTTTTCGACGGCGAGCCGCAGAGACTCTCGCTTGTTCCGGCGGCATGATTCCGGTGGCGACATAATCGTCGAGCGTGAAGATCGCGACGGCCTGCTTTCGGATAGCGAAAGCGGGTGCAGCGACGATTGGCGGAAGCAAGCCTTCAAATCGCTCGCCGGTTTCGGGCAGTTCAGCAGAAACGCGCGGGCTACTAGGATGGACCTCGGCCCCGACATGATGCGCGACGAGGCGGATTATCCGTTCACCGTCGGCCGACGCCAGCCATTCGCCCGTGTCCGCCACCCCGTCCGTCAGCCGGTCGATCCAGATGCGCCCATCCGGATTGAGCATGACCTCGATGACGCTCGCATCTTCGAGCCATGCGGCGATCGCCGGCCCCAACGCCGTGCGCAACATGCGCGCGCCGCGCGTGATTGCTTCCGAACGAAGAGAATGTGTCCCCATAACCGCCCCCGCGTGTCACGGGCGCTAGATCCGGCCCATGAACGGGGATGATTAGAAGGGGCAGGAACTGGGACTATGCAACAAGCTTGAGAAAATCGTAGGATTCTAGCGCGCAAAGACAGGCGATCGGCGATCTACCCATTCGGACGAAAGGCTTGATGGACCGCTCATGAAACAAGGCGGACTTTGGCTAAACACACGATCGATGGCCGCTTCGCGCCCATCCCTGCCGTTCGGTCCAACGGCGCCACTGCTTCAAAGCGGACATCCGGCTCGGAGACATAGACGGCTAGACCCTATGATTGCTGGGCCTGAGGGTAGCCCATCATCCGATATGCAACGGTACGAGGGTTAATACCAGCGGCATTGACCTCTGACTCAGTTGGTCTTCGCAAATCCTTGCTTTCGTGATTCTCTTCGGATCGGAAATGATTCGGGGAGATTTTTATGCCGAGAGCTTTGGCAATCACGCGCGATGATTTCACTGCGGCGGATCTTTCGCGAGGCGGCGAGGCGCAGCAATCACGCCGATGCAACGCGGCGGATGTTGGCGCTGGCTTTGGTTCTTGAAGGCTATGGGCGGGGAGAAGCCGGCAACCTCTGCGGCATGGATCGGCAGACCTTGCGCGACTGGGTTCTACGCTACAACGCCGAAGGCATCGGCGGGCTCCGCAACCGCATGGCAAGTGGGCCGAAACCACGCCTCACCCCGGAGCAGGAGGCTCTTGTCGCGGCTCTGGTTCGCAAAGGGCCGGACCCTACCGTGGACGGCGTGGTGCGCTGGCCCCGCGTAGATTTGGCCTGCGTGATCAAAACCCGGTTCAATGTGACCTTGGCCGCGCAGCCACGTGCGGCGCATGCCGCCGCGTTCGAGAACATGCGCGAAGCTGCGCTCCACGACCTCGCCGCGTTTGCGCATGGCCTCCTTGCCGACGCCCGATCGCAACCGGTTACGGTTCGCATAGACCGCCACGCGAGCCTCGTCGTCGCCATGCCAACGCAGATAGCCGTTACTCGGCCGGGGCTCGGCGATGCGAGTCTTCCATGGGCTGTCGTCGAGGTCTTTCAGCACATCGCGTGAATGATAGCCCTTGTCGGCCACGAGATCGCAAGGATCTTCGGGCGTAGGCGCGAGGCCAACCGCAGCGAGGTTCTTTTCCGCCGCCGCAAGCGTTGGGTCGAGCGTCACCGTGTCGCCCTCGTCGGCGCCATGGATCGGCGCCGCCACAATGACGCCCGTGTCGAGATCAACCGCGTGCTCCGGTTTGTAGGCGAGATGCGTCGAGCCGTCCTTCATCTTGGCGATCTTCGCGTCCGGATCGGTCTTGCTCACCCAATCCTCGTTCGACAGCTTCTTGCCTTTGCGCTTGCGATCGAGCCGGACGAGATCGTCGATCGTCGGCGTCTCGACGCCGCTCTCCTTCGCCATCCGCGTCAGCATCTCACGGTAGCTTTCGCCACTGTCGCGCCGCATGATCGAGCGCAACGCAGCGTTGGCCTCCATCGTCGAGCCGTCAACGCCGATCCTCTCGCCCTTCACCAGGCCGCGCTCGGCGACGAGATTCAAGACGAACTCGAAAACCTTCTCATGAACTTCGTGCGGCAGGCGGCCGCGCGTCTTCGACAGCCAGGAGTGATCGGGGACTTTGTCCCGGTTCGCCAGCCGCAGAAACTCTCGCAGCGACCATGAATCCG
Organism: uncultured Actinomycetota bacterium; assembly: GCA_963770955.1. Lineage (GTDB taxonomy): Bacteria > Actinomycetota > UBA4738 > UBA4738 > UBA4738 > DASPTB01. Next base: position 202,132 of record CAVYRK010000001.1, on the reverse strand, counting down.
AACAGCGCCAGACAATGCCGCGCTCGCTGTCTATCCCTTCGAAATAGCCGATCATATGCATGCGAAAATAACGGCCCGGCGGCAGCGACGGCGCGCCCATTCTCGGCGCGTAGAATGGTTTGCAGGCATCTTCGACGAAGGCGTCGAATCCCGCCTCCACCAAAATCTCCTGCAAGCGATCGTAGAAAACATGGCCCGGAGAGCGCGGCATCTCCGCCCACGTCACATACAGGTCGCCTTGAACCCCCGTCTCCCGCCTCATCGCCATCGTCGCAGTCCGTCAATCGCGAATCTTCAATCTTCAGACGGAATCAGCCAATGGCGACTTCGTCAACGGGCTGATAAAGGATTGGTCACTGACGAGCCGCAAACAGAAGCTGATCAAGATCGGCGCGAAAGTCGTGAGCCATGGCCGCTATGTCGCGTTTCAGATGGCTGAAGTCGCATTCCCAAAAATCTCTTCGCCGACATCCTGCGAATGATCGCGGAACTCCGGCCCACGCCCGTTACATCGACTGCTACATCCGATTTTCCATGCGTTCGAGCCAAACTCACGAGAGAGATGCGTCTTGATCAAAATTAATTCGACAATTTCCGGCACGCTGTGGAACCTTATGGACCGGAGAAGGTTTAACTGCGCAGGTGACGGTGGCGGAGAGCGCCAAAACGGCCAAGTAGAGCCAATTTGACCGTCCAATCCACTGTCATCTGGAGAATGTCGGTTGAAGAAAGTTACCCTCGACGGTGGCACCGCTTACGACCCGAATGGGCATTGGTTGTCCGATTCGGGTCGGCACCGTCCCGACGGACAGAACTGCGTCTACCTGATGCCGGACGAGGACGTCGTTTGCGCGTGGGCAGGTTGGCAACACTGCAATCATGGCCATCAAATCAACGGCGAGAACTGCATCATTAAGCGGGCTAGCCAGCGAGTTGTCTGCCAGCACCATAATTTCACGGGCTTTGGTGGAGCGGGTTGCGACTGCGCCGAGAGGGTGCGACCCCTGGATGGCCTGTTCGTGAGACTGCTCAATCCGCAGTTTCCCGAGCTGACCCCGCAGACCGATCGGTCATTCTGGAGCCAGACGGCGGTCATCGTCATGGACATGTGGGACAAGCACCCTGATGCGGGGTCGGCGCTACGAATCAGTCAGCTGGCCCCTGCGATCAACCAGTTTGTTTGTCAGTTGCGCGATTTGGGCGCTCTCATCATCCATTCGCCGAGCGAACGGTGGGTCTACAGTACGGAGCCGGAAGACATCAAGAAATACGGGATCACCGATGCGCAGCGATCGGCACGGCAGCGAGCGCTTGATGCCGCTCACTACGACGAAGGGCGATGGAAGCGTTGGCAGTGGTACTACATCGGAGATCGCGATCCAAGCAACAAGGAATTCGATTTCGTTATTCATAACGCGCATATGGAAGACTATCGCACTGATATGCCGAATAACGATATCGATAACTACGATTATCCGTGGCCGAAACAAACGAACGAATTCACGGGGCAACCGACATACCAAACGTCAGCAATCCCTATTCTCGATAGCGATGCGATTTGCGCCGACGGCCTTAAGGGCATACCGAACTATGGGCAAGACTCTTACCAGGAGATGCTGGGGCTTACCTCGGACCGACCCTATCTCATCTACTGCGGAGTTAATACGAACTGGTGCATTCTTCGCCGCCACAACGGGATGCGGACAATGGCAAGAGCTGGCAAGTCGCTCTGGATTGTTCGCGACTTGACTGATGCCTCCCTGGGAAGGAGTACCACCGGGCTGACCGATTACGCCACGCAATGGGATGGTACAGGAAACTTGTACAAGCACGCGTTCAAGCCCGGCGGCCCGCAGGCGTACGATCATTTCGACGGTACCGACCTGGTAGTGGACTGGATCGGACGAACACTCGGAGCCGCGACGTGGACCAGCGCCCAGGTGACAGGCAGGCCACGCTTCGTAATTCCGGGAGATTCTCCCAGTCGTGTTTGGCCGCGGGTTGCCTGACAGCGCCTTCTATGAACCTGCCGCGGCACCGTCACGTTAACGCGGTGGGTATCTTTTCGGCTATGAAGCGGGATGAAAAAGCCTTGAAATAGGTAATGGCTGATAAGTGATTTCGTGCCGGCGCCTGGCTCTCGTAAATGGAGCCGCAAGGGCATCTCCGCCTAGGAGGGCTTCGATCCCGGATGTGACCTCCCTATCGACGATCATTCCGCGTCGATGCGCGGGACTATCTCCGCAGCCTTCTTTTGGGCGCTTCCCACTTAGAATAGGTTTGCCCGAAACCATTTTTGCCCATGGGTGGGCAAATGGCCGCTTCGGCAGCTTCATGGATGGCGCGGTTGATCTGCCGGGTTGAGATCGGATCGCCGTGACTGCGTCCAGGGAACAGCCAGCCGTGCGACAGCATGACGCCGCGTCGTTTGCCTTCCTTCCACCACAGCCGCAACAGCGTGAGTAGCTGCCCGCGAACTGCTTGCCGTGGCGCCGGCGCCGCCAGAGCCTGTCGAACCGCCAGAACCGCTCGATCGGCTCCCACCTTGTCCCTGCTGCGGCGGGCGCATGCGCATCATCGAGACCTTCGAGCGCTGGATGCAGCCCCACGCGCCGCCCCGCGCTCCCGCGGCAACCGGGACGCCCTCGTGACCGGCATGGCCCACGCTCACCTCGCGCCGCAACATCCCTTGTTCCGGCGACCGCCATCTGCACGCCCTTCGCCAACTCCGTGACAAAAGACCTGAACCTCCTACGCGGCCAGCTCCCAATTCAGGGACGGCCCGGCCCAATGTCTCACTCGCCAAGTTCCCGCCGGCGCTATCGCCGAACCGACGCCGCCATCGTCGCGCTCAGGCAAAACCCGAAATCCCCATAGATCGTTGCCGCATGCCCGCGGGTTCGTGCTTGGGCGGTTTTCGCACGCCTGACGGCATCCGAAAACCTTCACCATGTCGGTCGCTCAACCAAGGAGATTCGTTTCTCAAAACCGGACATAAACGTCGGCCAAATGCCTCAGTCGTGATGGTGGGAAAGCCAACGCTATAGTAGTATCCCTGCAGAAATTTTGCTCACAGTTCCCGGCACTAAAACAGCACGTCTGCAATTGAAGGCGGTCCGGATTATCGTCCTTCGTCTTATTTAAGTCATCCAGCCGTCTCGCGATAAACGCTCAGCTCGCAAGTGCCCTTTGTGGAAGAATGAGTGCCGTCAAAAAGGCAATTGATTGAAAAGATATTCCAAGAGAGGGAATAGAGTTGGAAATGCAGAAGGATCCAGAAAAAAACTCCCTCCTCTCCCATTTGTTGGCCGACCGACGTTACGCGGCGATGCTGGGGCTCGGCTTCAGCGCGGGCATTCCTTATCTGCTGGTCTATTCGACGCAATCCGCCTGGCTGTCGGAGGCGAAGGTTCCGATTGAGACGATCGGGCTGATGAGCGAGTTCACCATCGCTTATAAATTCAAATTCGTCTGGGCGCCGTTCCTCGACAGATACGACGCGCCGATTTTCGGCGCCCTTCTTGGGCGCCGCCGCGGCTGGATCGTCGTTTCGCAGCTGGCCGTCATGCTGGCGCTCGCCGGGGTCGCCTTCGGCGATCCGGCTCATTGGATCGCCTACACCGCGGCGTTCTCCATCGCCCTCGGCGTCGCCGGGGCGACGCAGGACATCACGATCGACGGCTGGCGCATCACGTCAGTTCCGGTTGCGAAGCAATCTGTCATGACGGCGATTTCGGAGATGGGATACCGCGTCGGGACGCTCGCTGCCGGCGCCGGCGCACTGCTGCTCGCCGATAGATATGGGTGGCGCTTCGCCTATCTCGGCATGGCGGCGCTGATAACGGTCGGAGCGATCTCCGCTTTCGTCGCGCCCGAGCCCGAGTCCGATTTCACCGCGCCTCATAAGCATCGGGGTTTCGCCGCGACAGTGATCGCGCCGATCAAGGAGATGGTCGGCCGGCTCGGGCCTTTGGCCCTTCCAATCCTCCTCATGGTCGCCGGCTTTCGAATGCCGGGCTACCTTTCGAGCGCCATGTCGCTGCCCTTGTTCAAGAGCCTGGATTATTCCGATACCGAGATAGCGACGGTCACGAAGCTATTTGGATTCTGGGTCGCGCTCGGCGCCACGTTTTTCAGCGCCTACATCATTCGCAGGATCGGCATGATGCCGAGCCTGCTGCTCGGCACGATCGCGGGATCGGCTTCCCATCTCAGCCTCGCCTGGCTCTCCGAAAGCGGCGGCGGCCATTTTTGGATCTTCGCCGTTGCGGTCAGCATAGAAGGGTTCGCCTACGCTTTCGCGCAGGTCGTGCTGATCAACTACATGTCGATGCTCACCGCGACGGAACTTGCCGCCAGCCAATACGCGCTTCTCACCTCGCTATGCGCTTTTCCCGGAAGCATCCTCGCCGGCGCCTCTGGCTTCGTGATCGCGAAAACTGGATTCACGATATTTTTCGTGCTGACCTCACTGATCGGAATCCCGGTGGCGGCGCTGTGCTGGTATGTGTCGCGTCTGCACGCAAATGTGACACCAGACCCGGAGCGCCATGGATCCGCTTGATCGCCGCGCAAAGCTACATGGGGGCTTCAAGCGTGCCGGATCAAGAGGTCAGTCGCCGGTGACAGCTATCCGCGCGCAGGGCGCGCTTGTGCCCTGTTCCTTGACGGCAGGGGCCGTCAGACCCCGCTTTCTTATTTCGCGTGACGGACACTCGCCGTATGGCCGGGACCACCAGGCTCGGGGAGGCTTCAGCATGGCACGGCGTGCGAACGCCATGCCTGCCTTGGCTTTGCTCTCATTTCGCCCAATCCATCGTTTAAAGGAGCCGACGGAGCCTGAAGGGCGCTATCATTACGGCGTCAATCGAACGCGCTCTCAAACGTTCTCCGCCAACACACAGAAGGATCTCCCATGGCCAACGAGCAAAAGAAGTTCCTCGTCCTGTTCCTCATCCCGGTCGCGGTGATGGACGGCTGGGCGAAGACCGACCCGACGGAAAAGAAAGCCGCCGAAGACAAGCTGAAAGGCGAATGGGACGCGTGGATGAAGGAACGCGCCGCGATGATTCTTAGCACGGAGGCGGCCGGAAAAACCAAGCGCGTCACCGCCGCCGGCGTCGCCGACGCGCGCAACGACATCGTCTTGACCTCCATCGTCCAGGCCGAGTTGCACGAAGCGGCCGCGAAGGCATTCGAAGGCCACCCGCATTTCCAAATCCCGCAAGCCTCCATCGAAATCATGGAGCTCAGGCCGATGGGCGGGATGTAGGGCGATCGCGCGGGATGACGGCGCAACGACGAGGGCGGCGCATTCACCCGCCGGAGGCAGCGCGAAATTTCTCAAGAGGAGCCGCCCGGCACTATAATAAATCTTGATAAAAGCCGCCGCGCCACAGCACCTTCCCGACTGGGCGCGGATCCGGCCCATCAGGACTGTTTCGCGCCCAACTGGGTCATTCGGTCGATCAATGCCAGTACCCCGAAGCGGACACATCCGACCTCAAGTCGTTATCGACTGGGATGGGGCGAAATCGGCCGCCTGTGGCGGCTTGCAATCACCTTCCGGCGGCCTACTATGGATCGCGTAGCTCACCCCTGCAGGAGCGCAGCCATGGACCTCACCGTGGTGCCCATCGTCAAGCCGGATGCTGCCAACTTCATCTTCGGAGAGTCGCATTTCATCAAGACCGTGGAAGACATCCACGAGGCGCTGGTCGGCGCGGTTCCGGGGATCCGCTTCGGGCTGGCCTTCTGCGAGGCCTCTGGTAAACGGCTAGTGCGCTGGTCGGGTAATGACGAAGCCGCCCTGGCCCTTGCACGCGACAACGCATTGGCCATCGGCGCCGGCCACACTTTCCTCATCTTCCTGGGCGACGGGTTCTTTCCCGTCAACGTGCTGGCTGCAGTGCGCGCGGTGCCGGAGGTCTGCCACATCTTTTGCGCGACGGCCAACCCGACACAGGTGATTGTCGCGCAAACGGAGCAGGGCCGCGGCGTGCTCGGCGTGGTGGATGGCGCCTCGCCGCTGGGTGTCGAGACCGACGCCGACATTGCGTGGCGCAAAGACCTGCTGCGAAAGATCGGCTACAAGCTGTAGTGGCTGGATGAAGCCAAGTCGGTCATCCGGCAGCAGTCGAAGAAATCCCGAAAGCGGGCATGGGCCTGCGCGGGATCGAATGGCTGACATGGGTGGTTTTCTGCCGGTCCACTTGTGGATCGGGATGTGTCGAATCGGACATGCGCCTCAAGGCCAGGCATCATGCCAGAAGATCCTCAACAGCTGCCATTGCGTCCGCTGAACATAGAGATCACTGGCCCAAACGGGGCGGATCGCCTAGGCTCGCTCAGCCGCCGCTGCCGTAAGGCCGGGTGATTACTTCGAGGTAATGGCCGTCCGGATCGCGAAAATAGAACTCCGCGCCCGCCATCGTTGTGGTTGATCTCGCCGGGCCGACTACCCCTCGGATCGGCCCAGTATTCGAGGCCGCGATCCTTGATGCGGCTGAAGACGGCGTCGAAATCAGCTTCGCTGATCAGGAAGGCGTAGTGCTGCGGCCGGATCGGGCCCTCGACGTCGGCAAAGTCGAGCGAGACGCCGTTGTCCAGCTCGACGACGTCGAAGTGGCCGAAGCGGGTCGGCGCTGGCCGGCCCAGCATCTCGGCCAGGAACTTGGCTGAGGCGCTCTGGTTCGAGCACCAGACGATGGTGTGATTGAGTTGAGCGACCATAACGCGGGCTCCGGCGACAGGGGATTAGAGTGATTTGAGCGTGGTGGCGGTCCGTTTCAATCGCAACTTCTCGTGCGTGATGTTCTGATATGCGCCGGCTCGGGTCGGGTCCCCCCCAGATAGGTCACACTGGGTGGATTCCGGTCAGTCCGGTTTCAGGCCGGGTGGCCGAAAACGGCTGGCCTGCTTTCAATGAGCCAAATAGCAAGCGCGAACATCGCAGCGATCGCTCAACCATGGGAAGCGGACCCCAGCTTGCCCATTACTGCTGATCCGCTTCCGCCCGGGTTTCATCGGCCGGTAGTGTCCGTCGCGAACTCAGGCGGCAGAAGACGTCCGTTCAAGAACGCTCCAGTCAAACTCGCGCGCCCAGTCTGCAAAACTGTGCCAGCGGACCTCCGAAAAATCCCTGTGCAATGCGGCGATATCGACGTCGTAGCCGATGCGGTCGAACCATTCGAACATGAGTGCCGCATCCTCGCTTTGCTGGCGAGCCGCGGCGATCGGGATTTCCTGATAGTTGATTGGGCGGCCGATGGCGTGCGAGAGGATTTTCGCCTGCTCCTCGCCGGATAACTCGTCCCCGGCGAAATCGAAACGCTTGCCGAACACCTGCTCGCGCCGCTCAACCAAAGCCGCGACGAAGGCCCCGATGTCCGCCAGGGCTACCAGCTGGAGGACGCGTTTGGGAGGCATCGCGAAGGCGTGCGTCCCCTGGCGTAGCGCACCGATCGACCACGGCGCGACGATATTCTCCATGAAGGCGACCGGCGCGCTGATGGTGTAGGGGATGCCGAGACCGGCGACATGTTTCTCGACGAGATACTTGCTTTCGAAATGCGGGATGCCCGTCTTCTTGTTGGCATCGGCAACGGACGAATAGATCAAATGCCCGACGCCGGCGGCCTTCGCCGCTTCCGCGGCAATGATTCCCTGACGGGTCTCTTCCTCGGTCCCGGCCTCGTAGCTGTTGCCCATCAGAAACATGGTGTCGACGTCGCTTGCGGCCTTCAGAACCGACGTTGCGTCACCGAGATCGCCAGTCACGACGATCAGCGCCTGCCGACTTCAACTGTCGCGCAGCATCGCTATCCGGCTTGCGGGTCAGCGCCTTGACGCGATGTCCCCTGGACAGCAGTGCGCGGGCAACTGCTCCTCCCTGCTGGCCAGTAGCGCCGGTAACCAGAATGCTTCGTTTGGTGGTCATGTGTCTGCTCCTCTTGTTTCTGCACTGGAGCAAAGTTAGGATTTGTCGCATTGATCCATAATAGACTATAATTGGGAAACATCGTCCCAATAATGGATACAATGCTCGATCTCAACGATATCGTGGTGTTCGCTCGCGTCATCGAGGCCGGTAGCTTCACCGCCGCCGCGCGCCTGCTGGGCATGCCCAAGACCACGGTCAGCCGCCGCATTGCCGCGCTCGAGCGTGAGATCGGGGTGCGTTTGCTTCAGCGCACCACACGCAGCCTCAACGTGACGGACGCAGGACGTCTCTACTACGAGCAGAGCAGCCAGGCGCTGCGGACAATCGAAGATGCGAATTTACGGCTCGCGGAAGCGAGAGCAGAGCCTTCGGGCACGATCCGCGATTTCGGCTCCAGTCGGCTTTGGCGGTCACTTCCTGTCCAGCGCGATGTTCGATTTTCTAGCAGACGTATCCGAAAACCAAAGTCGAGTTGCGCCTGACCGACGACAAGCTCAATCTGGTCGAGAACGGTATAGACCTCGCTTTCCGCACCGGAATCCTTCCAGACTTCACGCTGATCGCTCGCAAGCTCGGCTCCACGCATAGAATTCTGTGCGCCAGCCCGAACTATCTCGCGCGTCATGGCGTGCCAGTAGTGCCGGCGGACCTCGCTCGCCATCACTGCGTCATCGCGGGCCCGTCGACCGCCAACGCTCACTGGGTGCTGGACGGCCCGCGTGGCCAGGAAACGGTCGCGGTGTCTGGACGCTTCGCCGCCAACGAAATGCAGGCGGTAATTGCCGCAGCGATTGCAGGCTACGGCATCGCCCAATTGCCCCACCAGGTCGCCGAGGCGTCTATCAAGGACGGGCGGTTGCGCCGCGTTCTCGACGACTACACGACACCAGTCGGCGGGCTGTATGTCGTATACCCGAGCAGCCGACACCTTTCGCCCCTGGTCAAGGCATTCATCGAGCTTGCAGCTGAGCGATGGAGCGCCGCCGGAACCAGCGAGAATGATGAGGCCGTGGTCGTATCGAACCGGAGCAGATGAGTTGGCTCTGAACAGATCACCACATAGATGAAAGTCGGGTGACTGCTTCTGTCTGCTTTGGGTCGAGGCTGTGATGGGGTGGACGCCTCCCGATTAGTGGTCACCAACACCACCACTCTGGCACATCAAGGCCGTCGGGGAGGCGTCCGTCCCATCACGGCTTCGGTCGAAAACTGCCTGCGGACCGGAATTGGGGGAATGGCGGCCTTTTGTGCCATTGCAGCCGAAAGCGGTCAGGCTGGAAGCGGCCCGCAGCTTCTATTTCGCGCCCATTTTGGCCGTCCAACCGACCATGGGCGCTTCTCCAAAGCGGACGTCCACCCTAAGGTGTTCGCGGCTATGATGGGTGGAAACCGGTCACTGGCTGAACGACGCAGTTGCGCCAGGAGCCGCGTTCGCGGACTACCGGATCGTGATGCCGCGCCGGCAGGATTACCGTGATTTTCTGGATGCGCATAAATTCCGCGGCGTGAATACCGATCAGTTCGAACGTGCGATAGCCAGAGCGCGATTGCCGGTCGCCAATGAAGGCACGGAACTCCAGCGCGCCGTCGCCGTGTACTGGCAGGCTGAATACAACGATCAGGACGATGTGCTGCTCTCGTTTCCGATGATTAACCGGCTTGTAGAATTGCTCATACGGCGAAACCCATCGATTCTGAAGGCCCTGCATTTCACATTTCCCGTCGTTTTTCTCGAGGAGTTTCAGGACACCACTTTTGCGCAGTTTCAGCTCCTGCGCACAGCGTTTAACGGCAGCGGAGCGATCTTCACGGCGGTTGGTGATGACAAGCAGCGGATCATGGTCTGGGCCGGGGCGATGTCGGATGCTTTCGCGCAGTTCGAGCAGCACTTCGGCGCACAGCGCATATCGCTGGTCTGCAACTGGCGCTCGCATGAGGACCTCGTGCGTATTCAGCATGTCATCGCCAGCAGGATCGATCCCGACGTTGAGGAGGCGGAAGCGCGTGCCGGCCGGCTGGTCGATGGCGACGTTGCAGCCATTTGGGAATTCGAGACCGAGGCTGAGGAAAGCGATTGCCTCGCGCAGTGGATCGAGCGCGAGGTGCAGGCGGGCAATCTCGAGCCGCACGATGTTGCCATCCTTGTGCGCATGCGCGCCCATGAAGTGGAGGGCCAGCTCTCCCCCGCATTCGCAAACCGCGCGCTAAGGCTGCGGAACGTCGCGCGCGACGTCGGCGATATCGCCATTCAGGACCTGCTTGGCGAGGACCTGACCCAAATCCTCCTGCGCCTGATGCGCCTTGGCGCGACCGCCCGGAGTCCTGAGAACTGGAACGCAGCCCTGCTGGACTTGCATTTTCTTGAAACGGTCGATCCCGCCGATGAAACGGGGCAGCAGCTCTTGCAGGAGCGGCTTCAGAAATTTGTGCGTGTGTACCGCGGCCCGGTTTTGAGACACTCGGCTGAGCCTATTCAAGCGGCCAACTTTAGATTGGCCGTTGCGTTCTGATCAAGCCGGCATTGATCGGCTTGCACCTGGTCTGGAGTACGATAGCCGTGCCGGGCGACCAGCCAGGTTTCGTTGTAACGCCTGGCGAACTCGACGAGCGCGGCTCGCAGCTCTTCGATAGTGTCGAAGGTTCTCACCCACAGCAGGTTCTCCTTCAAGGTTCTGATGAAGCGCTCTGCGACGCCGTTGCCCTCTGGCTCTCGCACGAAGGAGGGCGAAGCTTCGATCCCCAGGTATTCGATTTCGTCCTGGAAATCGCCGGACATGTAGTTGGAGCCATGATCGTGACGCAGCTTCAATCCACGCGCCACCCCGGGCGCGATGGCTCCGAAGCAGCGATGCACAGCCTGGCGCACCGGCTCCAGGGCCTCGAAGCGATTGGCCGACCGCGATGCATGAATGCCGACGACTTCTGAGTTGGCGTGTTCCACGGCAACGAAGACATTGGCCCGGCCTTCCCGGATGGTGATCGTCTGCGTCATGTCTGTTCCCCACATTTCATTGACCTTGTCGGTGATGATCGTCCCATCGTGCGGCTTGGCCTCGGTGCGTCCAAGGCGATGCGGTGCGAGCAAGCCGTTCTCGCGCATCACCCGTCGCACACGGCGGGGGCTCGCGCGAACGCCAGCAAAGCGTAATCGCGCCCATAACTTACGGTACCCCTCCCCATGAAGGCGGGAGGCATCTATTTGCCGGCGGATATGATCTGCCAGTTCCGCGTCCGAACATGCGCCGACCGGACCAGGGCGACGGGTGATCGTGTTCGGCGGCGTCTCTTTGCGAGAGCGATAGACGCTCGCGCGCGAGATCTTCCACACGCGTGCGACGCGCGCCAGACCATAACAGCGAGCAAAGGAAGGCGAGAGTGCCCGGCTCATCGTCTCGACCTCCTGTGGGCCAAAGGGCGCTTGCCCTCCATCGCCGCGATCTTGGCGTAGAGCACCTCGTTGTCCATGGTGATCTCGCCCACCTTGGATTTCAGCCGGGCGATCTCGTCGTCGCGGTCATCGCGTTCACGTTCTTTCAGGGCTGTAGCCGCGCCTGCGAGCGCACGCTCGCGCCACTCGCTTAGCCTGGCGATCGAGACATTGGTCTCGCGGGCCACCAGTTCCAGCGGCTCGCCGCGCAACAGTCGCGCGACAATCGCCATCTTGCGTTGAACGGAAAAACGCTTCGGGCCATTCCCGTCAACGCCCGAAGGGGCGCCTGCGCCAGCTTTGGGGGAGCGCTCCGGCGCCCCTTCGGGCTTGCGCCCGTCATCATTCGTCATGGGTAACACTCCGGTTGAGGTTCAATACCTCAGCCGAGTGTCTCAATTATCCGTGCCGCACCCCAAGAAATTTGTGCGTGAGCTGCGGCGTACCTTGAGCCGCCTTGATCCTATCCCGGAATCCGCAGCAGAGGCTGCGCAAGCGGCGCTCGATTTCATCGGAACGGTGGTCAGCCATCATCTGCGCCTGCTGCGGGCCAGCCGTCTGCGCGCCACACGGAATATTCATGCCAAAGGCATAGGGAGATAACCCTTATTGTTACGCATTGGACGTGATTCTTTGCCGAATGTAACGCTGGAGAAACACTAATGTAACACCTACCGCTCGAGAATGAGCCAGTTAGCACGAGCAGCGCTCGATGCGGCAAGTCCTGACTCGCGCGTTATTGTCTCGGAGCTCGTCCCGGCAGTGATCGATTGGAACCGGGGACCGCTAGCCAGCCTACCTCATCGTCGCCGTGGCCTGTGAATGCCCGGCCGCGCCGAGCACCACGTCCACCGCGGCGCAGTCGAGCTTCCCCTCGCGGGCCTCGACCCGGAGGTGCGCCGCAGCCTCCTTCGGCGTGACGGCCGAACGGTGCGGCCGATCCTCCAGCAGCGCGTGGTAGACGTCGGCCGCTGCGAGGTACCGGCCAAGCAGCGGGATGTCGGAGCCACGGATCGCGCGGTGGTAGCCCGAGCCGTCCAGTCGCTCGTGGTGCGACGCGGCCACCGAGGCCAACCCGGCCAGCGCCACCGGACGCCGGAGCATCCGTTCGGTGAAGTACGCATGCAACCGCACGCGTTCCCGGTCGCCCTCGCTGAGCGGCCCGGTCCGGTCCCAGATCGCGTTCGAGACGGCCGTGCGACCGAGGTCGTGGAGCAGCCCGGCGCGCCGAGCCGTCACGACGTCCTGTTCGGGCATGCCCGCCGCACGCACCGCCGCGGACGCGAGGTCGGCGACACCGCGGGAGTGGCCGGCGAACCACGGCGACTTCAGGTCGGCAACGTCGGCCATCACCTCGAGCACGGCGTCGAACCCCGCGTCGTCCAGCGGCGGCAGGGGCACCGGCTCCGCCGCGATCACCCGGTCCCACGTCGTCTCGTCCAGGTCGCGGAGCAGCTCGGGTGCGTCCGCCGCGAAGCGCGCGACCAGGTCCGGCGAGAAGAGCCCTCCCCGGTGTCGGCGCGCCAGCGCGATCGCTCCGTCCACGCCGCCCAGCCGGTGGTGCACCTCGGACGCGTCCGCCAGCTGCATCAACCGGACTGACATCGGCACGGCATCGGAGGCGACGCCGCGAGGCACGCCCTTCCCGTCCCACCGGGCGAAGGTGCAGGAGAGCGCCTCCCCCACACCCGGCGCCAAGCCGACCCGTTCCGAGATCTCCTTCGTCAGGGCGCAGTGCGCCGCGAACCGCTCCTCCACGGTCCTCCCCTTGCTGGCCATCATGCCGGCCGCCTGCCGCGCCCGGTCCCCGGCGCCGCGGCCGGACCCCGCGCGCCGGAGCGCGTGCGCCATCACGGCCAGCTGCGACGGCCCCACGTGATACATCCCCGACCGGAAGGCGACCTCGTCGCCGAACATCTGCGCGAGCTCGAACGACTCGCCGGTGCAGACGGTGGCGAGCAACGTGACCCAGTACGTCTCGGTTCGTTGCGCCTCGTCCAGCCCCACGTGCTCGGCCAGCCGCACCGCGATCAGGCAGGCGCGAAGGACGTGCTCCATCGGTTGCCCCAGCCCGAAGTCCGACGAGAACGAGAGGACGGCCATCAGCTCGGAGAGCCGCACGCCGGCCGATCCGCCTCCCGCGACGGACGCCTGCTCCCCCGTCACCGACACCCGGTCAGGCCTCGTCCTGGAAGGACAGGTCCTTGTCCTCCATCTCCCAGGCATGGTCGAGTGTGTGGTACGCGGAGTGCCGGATGAGGAATGCGAGCGTCCACGACCGCATGCGCCGCTCGACCTCCCCGGTGTTGTACGCGCGCATCCCCGCAACGTAGGCCTTCCGATGCTGCCGCAGCCCATCCGGGGTGAGCGCCGCGCCCTCAGGCATCCGCACCCCGACCTTCCTCGCGAAGTCCTCGCTTTCGTTGCGGATGACGTGGCGGATGATCTCGTCGCGGTCGCGTCCTCCGCCGCGCGGGCCCGTGCGCATCTCCGGCGAGACCCGGGCCGCGACGCGATCGAAGAACGCCCAGCAGGCCCGCAAGAGCATGATTCCGCGTTCGATCTCCGCCTCGCCCATCGGATCCTGCTCGGTCGTTGAGGGCGAGAAGGAGATGCCCCAGAAGTCCGTCGAACCGGTTCCGACTCTCTCCTCCACGACCTCGAGTGGCCCGGCGGCGTCGAACTCGCGTGCCATCCGGGCGAGACCGGAGACCGGCCGGTAGCGCTCCCGATAAGACTCGAGCGTCTCCAGGGCGAGCTCGGCGCTCTTCGCGCCTCGACTCCACCCCGGCCAGTCGATGCCGAAAGCGACCGACCGCTTCCCCTTGGGCCCGCGTTCGATGACGGTGCGGACGGGCATGGCTCGATTATTGCATTGGGCGCGACGGTCTCCCGAGGCCGGCGGCGGCCGCTACTTCTTCTTGGCGGGTTTCTTCGCGGGCAGCGAGCGCGCGTACGCCGTACCGACGTCGACCCACTTCGTCAGCTGCCGCTTCGTCTTGACGTCGCCGGCGTCGACGCGCAGCCATCCTGCCATCTCCTTGCCGCGCATCTCCATCGGCCGGGCGGACGTCTTCGCGATCAGCGAACCCCCTTCGTCGGGATCGACGTGGACCAGCACCCCGCCCTGGCCGCTCGCCGCGACCGCCATGTTGCCGCCGATCAGGAACGCAAGCCCGCCGAACATCTTCATCTCGGTGACGCCGGGCTGCCCGCCGAGCAGCTCCCGGATGCGGTTCGCGAGATCCTCGTCGTAGGCCACGGCGAGATGCTACGCCAGGCCCCCGGCATCCGCCGCGCGCGCCGGGAGCAGGGGCCGTAGCCTAACGGGCATGCTCGACCGGCTGACCCCGCAGGACGCCACCAACCTTCGAACGGAGGACCGCGGGGCGACCATGCACGTGGCCGGACTCGCCCTGCTCGCCGGCGAGCCGCTCGTGGACACCCACGGCGACCTTCGGCTGGCGGACATTCGGACGCACGTGGAACGCCGCCTGCACCTGATGCCCCGGCTCCGACAGGTGCTGCATCGCCCGCCGGCGGGCCTGGGATCGCCGGTGTGGGTGGACGCACGAAGCTTCGACATCCGACGCCACGTGCGGTCGGACCCCGTTTCCGAGCCGGGCGACGAAGCCGCCCTGCTCGCGAAAGTCGCCGAGCTCAACGAGCCCCCACTCGACCGATCGCGGCCGCTGTGGGAGCTCCGGTTCCTGACCGGCCTGGCGAATGGGCGGTTGGGCCTCCTCATCCGCCTGCATCACGTCGTCGCCGACGGTGTCGCCGCCCTCGCGCTGATCGGCCCGCTCTTCGATCCGGCCCCCGACACGCCGCCGCCCATCCCGCCCGAATGGGCCCCGGGACCGGTCCCGCCGAACGACCAACTGCTCACCGACTCGCTGCACCGGCGCGCAGCGCCCTTCGCCGACGCGGCGTCGTGGCTCCGGCGGCCCGACCGGTGGTGGGAGCAGTCCACGTCGACCGTCGGCCCGATGCTCCAGATGCTGAAGGACGGGCCGGCGCCGCGAAGCATCCTGAACGGACCGATCGGCGCGCATCGCCGCCTCGCGCTGGTCCGGGCCGATCTGGAGCGGACCAGAGCCGCGGCGCATGCGCACGGCGCGAAGGTGAACGACGTGGTCCTTGCGGCCGTCGCGGGCGGCGCGCGGGACCTGTTGGCGCACCACCAGGGACGGCCCCCGCGCGCCGCCATCCGCGCCATGGTGCCCGTTTCACAGCGCGCTCCATCCGACGGCGGCGAGGGCGGCAACCGCGTCGCGATCATCGTCGTGCCGCTGCCGGTCGGCGAGTCCGACCCGGTTCGCCGGCTCGAGACGATCGCTCGGATCACGGCCGAGCGGAAGCGCCGGCCGGTCGGGACGTGGTCGCGCTTCCCGTCGCTCCTGGCCGCGGCGATGCATCACCAGCGCTTCGTCAACATGTTCACGAGCAACCTCCCCGGCCCGGCATCGCCGTGGTACTTCGCCGGCGCGCGCATGGAGGAGTTCTTCCAGATCGGCCCGGTCCAGGGCAACGTCCGGCTGAACGTCGGCGCGCTCTCCTACGCGGGCGGGCTGTACCTCGACGCGGTGGCCGACGCGGTGGCTCTCCCCGACCTGGACGTGTTCGCCGAGGGGCTTCGGCACACCCTCCAAGCGCTGGGCGCCACGGCACCCTGGTCTTAGCGGAGCGGCCGGAAGAACGCCGCGGTGCAACCCGACGCGGTGGGTAGAGTGAAACCATCAAGCTCCTTTGGAGCCAGGAGGTTCGATGCTCAGATTCCACATCGCGATGTCCCTGGACGGCTACGTTGCCGGCCCCGACCAAAGTGAGGAGCACCCGCTCGGGGTCGGGGGCATGCGGCTACACGAGTGGGTCTTCGGCCTGGAGGCGTGGCGACGGCCGCAGGGCATGGAGGGCGGAGAGGTCAACGCCAGCACGCCGGTCATCGAGGAGTCACAGGCGAACGTCGGCGCGACGATCATGGGGCGCAACATGTTCGGGCCGATTCGCGGTCCATGGAACGGCTCCGACTGGAACGGGTGGTGGGACGAGGACCCTCCCTTCCACACCCCCGTGTTCGTGCTGACGCACCACGCGCGCGTTCCGGTCGAGATGAAAGGCGGCACGACGTTCGTCTTCGTGACCGACGGAATCGAGGCCGCCCTGCGGCAGGCGGAGGAGGCCGCCGGGCACCAGGACGTGCGGATCGGCGGCGGCGCGAGCACCATCCGGCAGTACCTCGCCGCGGGGTCGGTCGACGAGTTCGAGCTGCACGTCGTCCCGATCCTGCTGGGCGCCGGCGAGCGGCTGTTGGGGGACATCGGCGACCTCCGGCTCGAGCAGGCGCGCGTCATCGAGGCGCCCGGAGTCACCCACCTGAAGTACCGCGTCGTGCGGTAGCGCGGGTGCGGTGGGAGCAAGGGCGGTGTGCACATGACGACGAATAGCAAGCTCGCGCAGGTCAACGGGATCGAGCTCGGGTACGAGATCTTCGGCGCGGGCGACCCCTTGATCCTGTTGCACGGTGGTTTCGGCTCCGTCGAGATGTTCGGTCCCAACGTCGAGCTCCTCGCCGCGGGCCGCCAGGTCATCGGCGTCGACCTCCAATCGCACGGCCGGTCTCCCGCGGCGGACCGGCCGATGCGGTTCGAGACGATGGCCGACGACATCGCGGAGCTGATCCGCGTCCTCGGCCTGGAGCGCGCCGCGATCATGGGGTTCTCGTTGGGCGGCGGGACCGCCCTGCGCACCGGCATCCAGCATCCCGAGATGGTGGATCGGCTCGTGCTCGTGTCGACGCCGTTCACGCGAGCCGGCTGGTACCCGGAGATGCTCGCGGGGATGGACCAGATGGGGCCCGCCATCGCGGAACCGATGAAGCAGACCCCGATGTACGAGACCTACCGGCGCATCGCGCCGGGGGTCGAGGACTGGCCGGTGCTCGTCGAGCAGGTCGCGAGCGCCGTCCAGTACGACTACGACTGGTCGGCCGAGGTGCGCGGCCTGTCGATGCCGGTGATGATCGTCGTCGGTGACGCCGACGGGCTTCCGCCGTCCCATGCCGTCGAGTTCTTCGAGCTGCTGGGCGGCGGGCAGCGCGACGCGAACTGGGACCGCTCGGGGATGACGCATCACCGCCTGGCCATCCTGCCCGGGCGTGACGCACTACGACATCAACGTCGTCCCGTCGTTGTCCGCGGCGGTCATCCCGTTCCTCGACGGCAACTGATCTTCAGCCGGCCGCGAGCCGGGGCAGCACGGAGTCGTGGAACCGGTCGAGCTGCTCGAGCGGCTCGCCGACCGGCCACAGCAGCACGCGCTCCACGCCCGCCGCCGCATAGCGGGCCAGTGTCTCCGCGCAGCCTCCGGCGGTCCCGACCAGCAGCTGGTGCCGGAGATCGTCGGGCGACCGGCGAAGCATCGGCGCGAGCACGTGGCTGAGCACCGACTCGGCGGCAGCCGGGTCTTCGGTGACGTGGCACCACATGGTCGCAAGGGTGTTCGGGAATCCCGCCGGATCCTTTCCGGCCGCCTCCAGATGGCCGTGCAGCCGTCGTAGCGCGTCGCCGAACGCCTTCGGGCGTCGTGTTGTACGCGGACGCGAGCCAGCCGTCGGCCAGGCGGGCCACTCGGCGCAGTCCGGCGGCGGACCCCCAGCTCCCCAGCCAGATCGGGGGGCCGCCGGACTGCAGCGGAGCCGGGAGCAGCTCCATGTCCTCGGTCGAGTAGAACTCCCCGACGAAGGGCTCGCCCCCGGGGCGAAGGAGCGCCCGCAGCGCCTGCACGGCCTCCTCGAACCGGGGCCAGCGCTGCTCCCACGGGATCCCCATCGCGCGGTAGTCCCGCTCGGACGAGCCGGGGCCGACGCCGACGACCAGCCGGCCGTTCGAGAAGCGGTCGATCGCCGCGAGCGCCTTCGCGAGCGGACCGGGCCCGCGCACGACCGGGAGAGCGATCGTGGTGCCCACCGTCATCGCTCCGCTCGAAGGCAGGACCGAGGACAACGTCACCAGACAATCCAGCCAGGGTCGCGCGTAGACGAGGTGGTCGTTCGAGGTGACCCACGTGAAGCCGAGCTCGTCGGCGCGGCGGGTGAACGCGGTCAGCGTGGCCGGAGTGGCGGGGTCCTCTTCTCCCCACGTCATCAGCGGCAGATGCACGCCGAACTCCACCCGCGCATTCTCGGGCCGGAGCCGAGGACCGAGCAAGCCGCCGCACTCCCACGGCGCAGGCCTCCGACGATAGGCTGGGGCATGCCTCTCGGGGGGGCCGCCGTCGCGAACGTCGGCGTGGGCTCGTGGATCGAGCGCCGGGCGAGGGTCGCGCCGGACCATGTCGCGCTCGTCCACGGGGACCATGCGTGGACGTTCGGCGAGCTCGCCGGCCGCATCCGTCGCCTGGCGGGAGGGCTCCGGCGGCTCGGCGTCGGTCCGGGCGACCGGGTCGCGTGGCTGGGGCCGAACCATCCGGCGTTCCTGGAGGCGTTCTTCGCGTCTGGGTTGCTCGGCGCCGCACTTGCGCCGGTGAACCACCTGCTCGATGCGGCGCAGATCCACGCGGTTCTCGAGGACACCGAGCCGACGGTCCTGATCACGCACGGATCGGTGGACCCGGGCTCCGTTCCATCCTTCGTGGCACATCGGGTCGACGTGGAGGGTTCGAGGGCGAGCGCGGTCGCGTTCGAGCACCTGCTCGGCGGCCCGGACGACGAGGCGATCGAGGCGGCCGTCGGACTGGACGACCTCTGCATGCTCCCGCGCTCGTCGGGAACGACGGGAACTCCCAAGGGCATCATGCTCACCCACGCGAACGTCACGTGGAACGTCGTCAACTTCCTGTCGAGCGCCGACTTCCGCGCCGAAGACGTCACGATCGCGGTCGCGCCCTTCTTCCGCGTCGGCGGCACGGGCGTCAACGTCCTCCCCGTCCTGTTCCTCGGCGGGACGGTCGTCGTGCCGACCGAGGGCGGAGCGGATGACATCCTGCGGCTGATCCAACGGCACCGCGTGACCGTCGGGTTCGGGAACCCGGACTCGTTGCAGGCTCTCGTCGGCGCGGAGGCGTGGCCGGAGGCCGACCTCTCGAGCGTCCGGTTCATCCTGACGGGCGGCGCGCCCGTGCCCGAACGCCTGATCCGCAGGTTCCTGGAGCGGGACGTCCCGCTGCTCCAGGGATACGGACTGTCGGAGGCCGGCCCGCTCGCGCTGCTCCTCGACGCCGAGCACGCTCTGGAGAAGATCGGCTCCGCCGGACGGCCGCCGCTCCTCGTGGACACTCGGATCGAGCGCCACGACGGGACCACGGCGGCGATCGGCGAGACCGGCGAGCTGCTGGTGCGGGGGCCCAACGTCATGGCCGGCTACTGGCGGCAGCCGGCGGCCACCGCGAGGGCGCTGTCGGCGGACGGCTGGCTGCGCACCGGGGACGCGGCGCGGAGCGACCCGGACGGCTACATCTGGATCGTCGACCGGATCCGCGACGCGTTCGAGTCCCACG
Source organism: uncultured Actinomycetota bacterium (assembly GCA_963770955.1). Classification (GTDB taxonomy): domain Bacteria; phylum Actinomycetota; class UBA4738; order UBA4738; family UBA4738; genus DASPTB01. Next base: position 182,267 of record CAVYRK010000001.1, on the reverse strand, counting down.
GGCGTGTCGTGTATCCGGGAGACGTGGAGCGCGTGTTGTTGGAGCATCCCTCGATCGCCGACGCGGGCGCGGTGCAGCTCGCCGGCGCGGATGCCGGAGCGCGCGTCCACGCGATCGTCGTGCGAGCGCCGGGCGCCGACACGACGAGCGACGAGATCATCGCATTCGCGCGGGAACGACTCGCGCCCCAGCAAGCTCCGGCGGCGGTGACGTTCGTCGAGCGACTTCCCCGGAGCTCCGTCGGGAAGCTGCTGCGCGAGGAACTCCGAGCCATCGCCTCCGGCACCGACTCCGCCGGACCAGGCGGTGCGCCGCGGTCGTGAACGAGGCAGCCCGGCCGGCCGCGGGGCTCAGCCCGTTGGGTCGTTGCGACGTCTCCGGCGGCGCGGGGACTCTTCATCGCTCCGCCGGCCACGATATCCCAGGTCGGAGGCCTGTCAGGGGTCCCGCGGCCCCCGGGAGGCGTCAGACGCCGGTCAGGACGCCGGCGGCGCCGGTCGATATCCCGCGTACTCGGGGAACCACACCGCATCGTCCACGGCCTGCGGGATGCGATCGTCGTTCATGGACCGTCCCAGGCCGAGGTCGCGAGCCACCCGGACCACGCAGATCGCGATCGCCCGGGACACCTCACGGAGCGCCGACTGCGCCGGGTACAGCGCACCCTCCCCCAGACGGTCGTCCGGGACGAGACTCGCCAGCGTGTCCGCCGCGCCGAGCAGCATCTCGTCCGAGATCCCGGTCGCCTCGGCCACGATCGCGCCCAGCCCGATGCCGGGGAAGACGAAGGCGTTGTTCGCCTGCCCGATCACGTGACGGTGCCCGTCGAGGACGACCGGGTCGAAGGGACTGCCGGTCGCCACGAGCGCCCTCCCCTCGGTCCAGCGGAGCAGATCCTCCGGGTCGGCCTCGGTCTTCGAAGTCGGGTTCGACAGCGGCAGGACGATCGGCGACCGCGTGTGCCGCGCCATCTCGCGGACGGCGTCCTCGGTGAACGTCCCGGGCGTGCCGCTGGTGCCGATGAGGACCGTCGGACGGACGCGGGTGACCACGGCCTCGAGGTCGCGGGGACTCGCCGGCTCGAACCCGAAGCCGAGCAGCTCGTCGCGCCCGAGCGCGAACTCCCGCTTGTCGTCGTCCAGCGGCGTCCGGCCGTCGAACACGAGCCCGCGGGAGTCGAGCATCACGATCGCCCGGCGGATCACGTCCTCCGGCGTTCCCTCCCGCCGCATCGCCAGGCGGACCAGCCGGGCGATGCCGATGCCCGCCGCGCCGGCGCCGACGAAGACGATGCGCTGGTCCGAGAGCCGCTCGCCCGCGCGGCGAACCCCCGCCAGGATCCCGGCGAGCGCCACGCTGGACGTCCCCTGGATGTCGTCGTTGAAGCTCGCGATGCGGTCGCGATACCGGCCGAGGACGCGGATCGCGTTGTGTTGCTTGAAGTCCTCCCATTGCAGGAGGGCGCGGGGGAACACGTCCCGGACGGCCGAGACGAACGCCTCGAGAAAGGCGTCGTACTCCCTGCCGCGGAGTCGCGGCTGCCGGAAGCCGATGTAGAGCGGATCCTCGAGCAGATCCGGGTTGTCCGTCCCGACGTCGAGCGACACCGGCAGTGTCAGCGACGGATGGATGCCGGCCCCGGCCGTGTACAGCGCGAGCTTGCCGATCGGGATTCCCATCCCGCCGCCGCCCTGGTCCCCCAGGCCGAGGATCCGCTCGTTGTCGGTGGCGACGATCAGGCGCACGTCCCCGGTCCGCGCGTTCCGCAGCAGCTCGGGGATGCGCCCGACGTCGTGCGGTGAGATCCACAGACCCCGGGGACGGCGCAGGATGTGGCTGAACTCCTGACACGCCCGTCCCACCACCGGCGTGTACACGATCGGCATGAGCTCCTCGAGGTACTCCACCAGCACGCGATAGAAGAGGGTCTCGTTCCGGTCCTGCAGAGCGCAGAGGCCGATGTATTTCTCGAGGTCGTCCTCCTTCCGCCGGATGTGCTCGATCTCCAGCGCCACCTGCTCCTCGATCGGCTGCACGGCGGCCGGCAGCAGCCCACGCAGGCCGAAGGCGTCGCGCTCCTCCTCGGAGAACGCCGTGCCCTTGTTCCAGACGGGGTCGTCGAGCAGGTCCGCGCCGCGAGCGGCGACCATCACCTCTCGATCCACGTCCGTACCCGCCACGCTCGTCGCCGGTGTCACGGAGCGCCTCCCTTCGGCCGATCCATTCGGCGCTTTCGAATGCCCGTGACCATTGTGTTCCCGCATGGTGCCGCATCCCACGGTCCGATGGTCGCGCCCGCGGAGGGCCGAACGCCCTGCGGGGGCATGCCCCTCGGGCACAACGGGGACAATGTCGGTCATGACCGTCCCGATCCGCAACATCGTCTTCGGCTGCCCGGAGGGCACGTGGAGCGGGAACCGCTGGGAGGGCGCCCCGCGGATCCTGGCCGAGTTCTACGCCGCCCTGCTGGGCATGAGCGTGATCCGCGAGGACTGGCTGGTGATCGCCGCGGAAGAGACCAGCTTTCCGCGGCTGGCGTTCGGCGAGGGTCCGTCGGACCGCTACCTGCCGCCACGCTGGCCCGATCCTGGGCAACCGCAGCAGGTGCACCTGGACGTCTCGGTGCCCGATCCGGACGCCACCGAGGCCCTGATGCTGGGGCTGGGCGCCACCCAACTGCAGGACGCCGGGACGTACCGCTCCTACGCCGATCCGGTCGGCCACCCGTTCTGCCTGTATCCCACCGCCGGCGAGCAGCCGGCGCCGCGCGTGGACCGGGTGATGTTCGACTGCCCGGATCAGGCGGCGCTCGCCCGGTTCTACGGCGAACTGTTGGGACTGTCCGTCACGGTGGAAGAGTCGCCCGGCCGCGTCGTCATCGCGGCCGGCCCGGGCGCGTTCCCCATGCTCGGCTTCCAGCACGCTGCCGACTACCGGCCGCCCCGCTGGCCGGACCCACGCCACCCGCAGCAGCTCCATCTGGACTTCCAGGTCCCGGCCGGTGGCAGCGTGAGCGCGCGAGCCGAGCGGCTCGGCGCGACCCGGCTCCCGGACATGGGCGGAAGCTGCCCCGTCTACGCGGACCCGGCCGCGCACCCGTTCTGTCTGTGCTCACCCGGCGAGTGACGGGTCCGACCGGTTGTTTGCAATGACCCCACGGCGGGTCGAGAATCCCCAGAGGCGTCGGCGAGACAAAGGATGAGTTCATGATCGGAATGATGCTGACCGCGCTGGTGGTCTTCATGATCGCCACGTTCCCCGCGACGTGGCTGCTGATGCTGTTCCTGGGCAACGTCATGCACGGCGGCCTTTCGTACTGGGGCACCTTGCCGCTGGGCATCCTGGTGTCGCTGCTGCTGGCCGGCTCGTCGGCCGGGCGGTCGCGCTCCTAGGGACCGAGGGTCACCGGCAGGCCGAAGGCCGCAAGCAGGTTCGGCCCGAAGGTCGTGATCTCCGCGATCTCACCGTCCTCGATCCGCAGCACGTCGACCTTGAACGCGCGGAACTCGGTGTCGCCGGTCTTCCGCAGGTAGCTCACGGCCGCCGGCATCCGGTTCGCCATCGTGGGAACCAGCCGCCAGTCGCCCTCGCGCTCCTCGCCGAAGGCGCGCTCCATGAGCGGGGCGACCATGTCCAGCCCGTCGTACAGCCACGGGTACGGCGGCATGGTGACGCGCAGGTCCTTCGCCGCGATCGCCACCGCCGCCTCGGCGTCGCACCGCTCGTGCGCGTCGATGAAGCGCTCCAACAGGTCCCGCTCGACGGGGCCGGGTTCGCCCGCCGTCCACTCCAGCCGGTGCGACGGAAGGTTCGCCTGCATCGTGGCGCGGGCGCGCTGCACCGCGCTGTTGGCCGCGGCCACGCTGGTCTCCAGCAGCGCCGCCGTCTCGTCGGCCGGCCAGCCCAGGACGTCCCGCAGGACCAGCGCCGCGCGCTGGCGGGGCGGCAGCACCTGCAGCGCGGCCAGGAACGCGAGCTCGATCGTCTCGCGGGCGACCGCGACGGCGTCGGGCTCCTCGTCGCTGGGCGCGATCTCGTCCAGCAGCCGGTCCGGGTACGGCTGGAGCCACGGGAGGTCGGCGTTCGAGGCCACGTCGGTCCCCCGCCGCGTCCGGCGCCGGAGCACGTCGAGGCACACGTTCGTGGCGATGCGGTAGAGCCACGCGCGGAACAGGTCGTCGCCCTCGAACGTCTCGCGGTTCCGCCACGCGCGCAGGAACGTCTCCTGGACCGCGTCCTCGGCCTCGTCGAACGAGGCCAACATCCGGTAGCAGTGGACGTGCAGCTCGCGCCGGTGCCGTTCGGCGCGCGCGGCGAAGTCCGCCTTGTTCACGGCGCCGGGTCCTTCCGCTCCTGCAGGACCCAGGTGTTGCCGTCGGGGTCGCTGAAGTCGGCGAACGATTCGTAGTCGGCGCGTTCCGGGTGCGGGCCCGGCTTCCAGCCCTCCGCGCTCATGTGCCGGATGTCACTCACCTCGACGCCGCGGCCGACCAGTTCGTCCCGCGCCGCGACGATGTCGGTGACGACCAGGTGCGTGCCCCGGTACGAGCCCGGTGCCGCGTCCGACAACCCCACCCCGAACGTGACCGAGCACGACGACCCCGGCGGCGTCGTCTGGACGACCCGGAACCGGTCATTCGGCTGGTGATCGACGTCCAGCGTGAACCCGGCCGTCTCGACGTAAAACGCCTTGGCGCGGTCCACGTCGGACACGGGCACGATCACGACCTCGAGCTTGAAGTCCATGCGCATCCTCCTCTGGTCTCCCCTGCCTCACGATGATGCAACGCCGGGCGAGCGGAAGACTCATCGGTGGAGCGATGAAGCCCGAGGCGGGCTAAGCCATCGCCGGCGGGGCGGCGGCCATCTCCTTCCCCGCGTGCCGGAGGCCGAAGGCCAGCACGATCTGCGTGATCCCCTTGAACAGCGCCATGAAGCCCACCCAGAAGAGGATGAGGTACGTGCGCCGCGCCGCGGTGACCACGAAGGCGTGGTCCGACCCCGACACCCAGAACGCCAGCAGGATCAGCAGGATCCCGGTGAGCAGGCCCAGCCACCAGAGGGGATTCACTCCCCGGCTGACGACCGCCTGGACGATCTCGAACATGCCGTACAGGAAGAGGATGAGCCCGAGCACCGACGCCAGCGCGAAGAACGTGTTCACCGGACGGAAGAACCCCCAAAGGGCGCCGATCAGGAAGATGACCGCCATGATCACGTGCCACACCTTCCAGCCCCCGGCCGAGACGCCGGCCATCCCGATCTCGTTGATGCCGGCGAAGAGGAACACGACGCCGAGCAGCACGCCCACCGCGACGATCGACGTGGCGTTCATGCGGAGCACCGCCCACGAGATCAGCAGCCACGCGATCCCACCCAGCAGGAAGACCCACCAGTGGCGTGCGGTGTCCTCCATGTACATGCGGTCGTCCAGATCCACCGAAAACCCCCTTGCCTCACGGGATGGTCCACGACTGTCGGATTCGACTGAAAACGCTATGCCCTGGGGGGCGGGGATTCAACGAACGCGGGTCAATCGCCGTGCGGGGGTGGCCAGGGGCCCAGCGGCTTCCCGATCTCCCAGTGGTGGCCGAAGGGGTCGACGACCCTCCCCAGGCGCCAGCCGTAGTCGTCGGTCACCGGGTGGACCTCGGTGGCGCCGGCGGCGATCGCCCGCGCGGCAACGGCGTCGGGATCGTCGACGACCAGCGTCATGCGGACGGTGCCGCCGCCGAGCGTCTCCGGGCTGAAGTTGCCGTGCTCGGGGGACTCGTCCGACACCCAGAACAGGCCGTCCCCGACGGCCAGCTGAGCGACGACCGGCGGCGACTCGTCGGTGCCGCCGATCCGGTAGACGACGACGGCTCCGAAGGCTTCTTCGTAGAACCGCACGGCGTCGCGACCGCGCCGAACGGACAGCTGCGGTTGCAGGCCCATGCGCGCCATCCTACGGGCGCGCTCATGAGGGGCGCAGCGAGTGGGATCAACCCAGGTGACGCCGGCGCGAAGGACTCATGTCTCGGACGGCGGCTCCTCCCGCAACAGGTTGAGGTCGCGACCGAGACGAATGTTCTCGTGCATGCTCTCCAGTGCGTGTTCGTCCCGCTTCCGGTGGTAGTCGGCGAGCGCGTCCGTCTCGGACGCACGCCCGGCGAGCGCGTCGTCGAGCGCTTCGGCGAGGAACGTGGCGTGCACGGCCGCGTTGTCCATCCCCTCCCCCGTCCACGGGTCGACGTGCATCGACGCGTCGCCCACCAGCGCCCATCCCGAACCCCAGGGGACGCGAGCCTCGACCGGGCGCGGTCCGCACGCCCGGAGCCGGCCCTCCCACGTCGCACGATCCGCGCGCGGCCCCACGAATGGGTGCGCCGACACTCGCTCGTGGAACCCGGCCACGGCATCGGTCCTCAGGCGCGCGTAATCGCGCAGGTTCGCCGAGAGCGCGATGCACGTCGTCCCCGAGTCGCTCGGGAACACGTAGACCATCTCGTCGTCACCGATCGAGAACTCCGGACCGTCCGGGGCGCCGCCGGGACCCTCGAACCCGCGCAGGTACCAGTAATAGAGGACGCGGAAGGGCGGTACGCCCTCCTGGATCTCGGCGTCGACCGCCCGGGCCACGCGCGACGCGTGGCCGTCGGCACCCACCACGAAGCGGCTCCGCATCTCCGTCGGACCGTGCTCGCCCTCGATGACGGCGCCCGCGACTCGTTCGCCCTCCCTCAGCAAGGTCCGGAACGCGGTCCGCTCACGCACCTCGACCGTGGACTCCCGTCGCGCGCGCCCGACCAGGAGCGCGTCCAGCGTCACCCGCCGCACCGACAGGTTGAATCCCAGCTCCCCGGGGTCGTCCTGGGCCGGGTCGCGGCTGGCTTCGCCGGTCAGCGCGTCGGCGTTGTAATCGACCACCAGTCGTGGCGCCCCGGTCGCCAGCGCGTCATCGAGCACGCCGATGCGGTCCAGCACCGCCGCGCAACCCGATCCGCGGAAGAAGTGCGTGGACAGCGTGTCGCTCGGGAAGGTGGCGCGGTCCACCACCAGCACGCGCCAGCCACGCTCCCCCAGGAGCGCCGCCAGGATCGACCCGGCGACGCGTGCGCCGACGATCAGGACGTCGACCTCCGCCACCCCCGTCACGGTTGTCGCAGCATACGGGCATAATCCGGTCGGGACGCAAATCGCGGTCTGTCGCGACGAACAGGGGAGCTTCATGCACATGACCAGGTTCAACCCGGACTCCGTAGCGCCGCCGATCGGCAGCTACTCGCACGTCGTTCGCGTCGAAACCGACGGCGCGGCGTGGATTCACGTCTCCGGACAGATCGCCCTCGCTCCGGACGGCACGCTCGTCGGCCGGGGGGACCTGCCGGCGCAGACCGAGCAGGTCTTCGAGAACCTCGCGCGGATCCTCGAGGCCAGCGGCGCCACGTTCGCCGACGTGGTGAAGATCCAGACCTACCTCACGACGCTCGACGGACTGCAGGGCATGCGCGACGTCCGCTCCCGCTACATCCCCGGGGAGCCTCCCGCCAGCACTGCGGTCAGGATCAGCGAGCTGCTGTACCCGGGAGCGCTCATCGAGGTGGACGTCGTGGCCGTCGTTCCCGCGTGAGGCGCGGACGGAGAAGGAGGGAGGGGACATGACCTTCACGGGGTGGAAGGCGGAGGCGCTCGAGTTCTTCGACCGGTTGGAAGAGGAGAACACGAAGGCATTCTGGGAGCGGAACAAGGCCACGTACGACACGCTCGTCCGCGCGCCGATGGACGAGCTCGTCGCCGAGCTCCAGAAGGAATGGGGCAAGGGCCACGTGTTCCGCCCGTACCGCGACGTGCGGTTCAGCAAGGACAAGTCGCCGTACAAGACGAACATCGCCGCCGTCGTGGGCGACGGCTACGTGTCGCTCGACGCCAAGGGGCTGGGCGCCGGTGTGGGCATGTGGCAGATGATGCCCGACCAGCTGGAGCGCTACCGCGCCGCGGTGGACGAGAGCCGCACGGGGGCTCGGCTCGAGCGCATCGTCGCCGACATCCGCGCGGCCGGCGTCACGGCGGAGGGCCACGGCATGCTGAAGACCGCGCCCAAGGGATATCCGAAGGACCACCCGCGAATCGAGCTGCTCCAGTACAAGGGCATCGTCGCGTGGAAGCAGTGGCCGGCCGGCGCCTGGCTCGGGACGAAACGCGCCAAGGAACGCGTCATCGAGCTGTTCCGCGTGGGCAGGCCGCTCCACGCGTGGCTGCAGAAGAACGTCGGCCCGTCGGGCGCCGCCGAACGCGAGCGCTGACCGCCGCTCGGTTCTCGGCCCGGCCCCGTCACCGCATGTGCTGCATCTCGCGGCGGATCTGTCCCTCCGTCGGCTCCTCGTCCATGTAGGCGTCGCGCGCGTGGAAGATCAGCCCGACGCCCCAGGCCAGGATCAGGAAGATCGGCCAGAAGAAGCCCGCGCCGGTCATCGCCCAGACGATCACCACCGCCGTGTTCACCACCAGGAACGCCAGCAGGTGGGCGCGGAACTCGCTCTTCTTGCGCAGCCGAACGATCGCGCGCTCGCGTCGCTCGACGTCCGGCTCCTCGCGCACGTCCATCACCTCGTTCACCTCGGCCGTCATCGTTGCTCACCTCCACCCCGAAGTGTGGCCGGACGGAGGCGACGAACGAGGGCGAGTGGCGGTGCTTCCATGGGTCCTTCGGGCCTGGAGCCACGGCGAGGGTCAGCCCCAGCGGATCTGCACCTGGTCCCGCCACAGGCCGAGCACCTCGGCGTCGCCCTCCGACATCGAGGTCGTCTGCACGTGCGGCGGTTCCACAGCAGCAGGTACAGGTCGGACGCGGCCGCGGCGACCGCGCAGTCGGCGTCGCCGTCCACTCTGGTCGTCACGACGTCGCCGCGGTCTCCCGGGGTCAGCCGAACGTGCCACGCCGCGTCCAGGTCGGTCGCCCGCAGGACCAGGCTTCGCTCGACCTCGTCCGCATGCCGGCGCCGCGGCGCCCCCCGAACCCGAACAGCAGCTCCTCTACGCCGTCGGCCGCGAACGCCGCGCGGAACACCGGCGTCGCGCCTGCGGCCGCGTCCGCGTCCGCCCGGTGGATGGCGGTCTCGTGGGCCTGCCGGCGCGCCCAGAACGCCCGCGGCGACGGCGCCGGCAGGAACGACCAGCACTCCAGGTCGTCGGGCGCCGACTCGAGCGCGGCGACCAACGCGGCGTGACCCTGCTCGAACCACGACACCACCTCGGCGTCGGGAGGCCACCCACCGACGTAGGACTCGAGGTCGCTCGACTCCGGGATCGAGGTGGTGCGGCCCGTGGACACGAACGCGGTCGCCCAGCGGTGCACGCCGCCGAGGTGGCGCACCAGATCCCGGAGCTGCCATCCGGGGCACGTCGGCACCGGAGCCTCCAGGGGCTCGTTCGCCAGCGACGTCCGCGAGCGCGACGCCGTTCGCGCGCAGCTCCTCGATGTGTTCGTCGATCCGCACCCGCGCTGCGTCAGCGGGTGGGCGGGTGGTCGCGGATCTCGCGGAGGGCGGGGACGGCCCCGCCGGCGTCGACCAGGTCGTCGATCGACACGATCCCGACGACGGATCCGCGGGCGATCGTGACCGGCAGCCGGCGAACGCCCCTCGCCGCCATGACGCCCAGCGCGTCCTCCACGCTCGCGCCGGCCGGCACGGTGGCGAGGTCCCGGCTGCAGATGTCGCCGACGGTCGCGGCGTCCAGGCCACGCCCGGGGGCGAGCGCCCGGACCACGATGTCCCGGTCGGTGACGATGCCGAGCGGCCTGTCGTTCTCCATGACGACCACCGCGCCCACGTCGAGATCGCGCATGGCCCTCGCGGCGGCGGCGACGGGTGCGTCCGTCGGCAGCGCCGTCGGCGTGGGCGTCATCACGTCCTCGACGGCGATGCCCGATCGCGGCGGGACGGGATGGCGGCGGCGCGCGCGATGAGCAGCGGGCGCCGATGCCGGCCGCGCCGGAGCGGCTCGCGCACCCGCCGGCGCGTGCGCGGTCAACGGCGAATCCTCGGGCTCGGACCGGATCAGGCAGACGACGGCCGCCGCCAGACAGAGGAAGCACAGAAGCGCCCAGCCGATCGAGGAGACCAGGGCGAGCGTTGCGGAGACCAGCCCGAGGATCAGGGACGCGGCCGCGCCGGCCCGCCAGAGCCACAGGCTGGAGGGAGCGTGGGAGTGCCGCCGGTACCACCGCAGGAGCGATTGGCCGGCGCCGGGATCGCGTCGGGCAGCCATCGGTTCCATGATCGCCTACCCGGGCCGCGAATGGGAGAAACTCCCCCGGCTCGGTGCGTGGAGATTGTGGAAAGACTTGCCGCTCAGCCGGCGGCGCGGTCGGAGAGGCTCTCGCCGGGGGCGCTGAGCAGCGCGATCTCGGGGGCAGGCACGGGCCGGCTGAAGTGGTATCCCTGACCCAGCGGGCAGTCGTTCTCCAGCAGGAACTGCCACTGCGCCTCGGTCTCGATCCCCTCCGCCAGGGGTGTCACGCCCAGCGTGTGGGCGATCTGGACGATCGCCTTGACCATGCGGCACGAGTCCGGGTCGCCTGGGATGTCCCGGACGAAGGACTGGTCGATCTTCAGGACGTCGACCGGCATGCTGCGCAGCCGCGACAGTGACGAGTACCCGGTGCCGAAGTCGTCGATGGCGATCCGAACGCCGGCCGCGTGCAGCTCGCGCAAGGGCGGCAGCGTGCGGTCGGGGTCGACCATCATCGAGGACTCGGTGACCTCCACCAGCACGTCGCCGGTGTCCACGCCCTCGTCCTGCATCGCGCCGAGGATGCGCCCAGCGAGGTCGGGGCGCAGCAGCTCGCGCGGCGACAGGTTGAACCCGCCCCGCACGTTCAGGCCCTCGGCCCGCCACGCGCGCAGCTGGCGGCACAGCTCGTGGAGCACCCAGTCGCCGATCGCCTCGATGAGGCCCATCTCCTCCGCGAGCGGGATGAACTCGCCCGGCGGAACGAAGCCGCCGTTGGGGTCCTGCCAGCGGATGAGCGCCTCGACCTCGTGCATGTTGCCCGTGTCGAGGCCGACGATCGGCTGGTAGTGCAGCACCCAGTTCTGGCGCTCGACGGCGCGGCGCAGCCGGCTGGCGAGCGACAGGCGGTTGACGCGCGGGTCGATGTCGGCTTTCGAGTACGTGGTGAACCCGCCGCGGCTGGTTTCCTTGCTCCGGTGCAACGCGCTCTCAGCCGTGTGCAGCAGCGTGGCCGAGTTGCGGGCCGTCCCCGGGAACATGCTCAGGCCGATGCTGGCCGTGACGAAGACCTCCTGGCCCGCGAGCGAGAACGGCGTCTGGAGCAGCTCGCCGATCCTGATGGAGACCGACTCGGCCACCATCTGGGCCAGCGCGTCGTCGCGCGCGGCCTCCCCGCCCCGGTCGAGGTCGGCGAGCATCACCGTGAACTCGTCCGCGCCGTTGCGCGAGACGACGTCGGTCTCGCGCGTCGCCTGGCCCAGGCGGTCGGCGACGCGCCGCAGCAGCTCGTCACCGGCCTCACGGCCGAGACTGTCGTTCACCAGCTTGAAGTCGTCGATGTCGACCGCGAGCACGGCGACGGCCAGGTCCTGGCGGCGGGCACGCGCCAGGGCCCGGTCGAGGAGGTCCTGGAACATCGCGCGGTTCGGGAGACCGGTGAGCTTGTCGTGGAATGCGCTGGCGGCCTCCTGCTCCTCGGATTCCTTGCGCTTCGTGATGTCCAGCATGAGTCCGTGAACGAGGTGCGGTCTGCCGGCCGCGTCGCTGACGACGGCGGCCTCGTCGCGGAACCAGACCACGCGACCGTTGCGGCCGAGCATCCGGTACTCCAATGCGAAGGTCCGTCCTCCGTCCCGCCCGCGCCGGTACTCGGCCCGCGCGCGATCGCGGTCCTCCGGGTGCAGCAGCGCGAACCACAGGCCGGGATCGGCGATCCACTCCCCCGGTGTCACGCCGAGCAGGGCTTCGACCTGGGGACTGATGTAGGAGGTGGCCGGCGACTCGCCGAGCACCTCCGTGTAGGTGATCGCCGGGATCTGCTCGACGATCGCGCGGTAGTCGGAGCGCGTCGCCTGGACCGACGCCACCAGGCTCTCTTCCGCGACGCCTTCGATGTCTCTTCCCTGTTGACTCAAGGCCTCTCCTCGCGTGCGCCCTGCCGCCCGCGTTCGATGCCGAAGCATCTCCATGCTTATCGGCTCGGGGGATCCGAAAGTTGACCGGGGGGACGGACGAGGGGCGCAGGTGAGGCCGTCCGATCGCGTCGAGTGGCCGATGGATCCCTAGCACCCGGCGGCCGGATCCACTCCCCGACCGGGGAATGCGCGGCCCGTCGATCACGGTCCGCCTCCGCGCGTCGGCCGTCCCGCGCCCAGGTGGCACCGGTCCCGTTCGTGCTGCGGACCGCCCAGCGTTCATTGGGCAGTTCAATGGAGGCAGGTCTAAGTCCCTCCCATTCCCGCCCGATGCGTAGTTCCGATGGTCCCCGTCGAGGGGACGCCTACTAGTTCCAAAGGGAGCACAGGGAATGCGAGCTGCGCCGCCAAACCCCGAGCGGGATGCGGCCGTGGCCGAGCTCGACGAGATGGTCGGCGAGTTCCTCCTCGAGAGCCACGAAGGACTCGACCGGATGGACCAGGACCTCCTCGTCCTCGAGCGCGACCCCGGTTCGCCGGAGGCCATCGCGCGCATCTTCCGCACGATGCACACGATCAAGGGCACGTGCGGCTTCCTCGGCTTCAGCACGACGGAGGCGGTCGCGCACGCCGCCGAGAGCCTGCTGGGTGGCCTCCGCGACGGCGAGTTCTCCGTCACGCCCCAGATCGTGACCGCGCTGCTGTCGGCGGGCGACGCGATCCGGGGCATCCTCGCCGAGATCCAGAGCACCGGCTCGGAGGGGGCATCGCAGCACAGTGACGTGATCAGAGCGCTCGGCCGCCTCGGCGCAACGAAGCGGCAGACGGCGGCCCGAGCCCGCGCCGCGGTCCGCCGCACCGGCACCAGGACCGCGCCGGCCGCGCCGGCGTCGAAGCGGCGGCGCGCTCCGGCTCGGGCTCCTCGCTCGAAGCCGGCACGGGAGCCCGCCCCGAAGAAGGAGCCGGACGCACGCGAGGAGACCCCGGCGGAGACGCATGCCGTCGGCGACGCGCCCATCCGTGTGGACGTGGGGCTACTGGACGGCCTCATGACGCTCGTCGGCGAGCTGGTGCTCGCCCGCAATCAGATCTTGCAGCGCACGACGGTCCAGCAGGACCCGGTGCTCTCGAACACCGCGCAGCGCCTCGATGCCATCACCACCGAGTTGCAGGAGGGCATCATGCGCACCCGCATGCAGCCGATCGGGACGCTGTGGGTGAAGTACCCGCGGCTCGTTCGCGACCTGGCGCTCGAGTGCCGGAAGCAGGCTCGCATCCGCACCGAGGGAGAGGACACGGCGCTCGACCGCTCGCTGATCGAAGCCGTGCGCGACCCCCTGACCCATCTGGTTCGCAACTCCGTCGACCACGGCATCGAGTCTCCCGCCGACCGGAAGAAGGCCGGCAAGCCGCAGGAGGGCACGGTGCTCATCCGCGCGTTCCACGAGGGCGGGCAGGTCGTCGTCGAGGTCACGGACGACGGCAGCGGCATCGACCCGGCGCGCCTGCGCGCGAAGGCCGTGAAGGCGGGGCACATCTCGATCGGAGCCGCCGAGCAGATGAGCGACCGCGAGGCGCTCAACCTGATCTTCCTTCCCGGCTTCTCGACGGCGGAGCAAGTGACGAAGGTGTCGGGCCGCGGCGTGGGCATGGACGTGGTTCGGACGAACGTCGAGCGCGTCGGCGGCAACATCGACGTGCAGAGCCGGCTCGGCGAGGGCACGACGTTCAAGATCAAGATCCCGCTCACGCTGGCCATCATCCCCGCGCTGCTGGTGACCGCCGCCGGCGAGCGGTACGCGATTCCCCAGGTGAGCCTGCTCGAATTGGTTCGCATCGAGGCCGCCGAGGTCGCGCGGGCCATCGAGACGATCCATGGCGCGCCCGTGTACCGGTTGCGCGGGCGCCTGCTGCCGCTGGTGTCGCTGGCCGCCGAGCTCGGCGAGGCCGGCGCGCTGGAGCGCGCCCGGCGCGCGGCGCGGACGGCGATCCGGGGCGACGCCGCAACCGAGGAGAACCAGGAGACCTCCGCCGCCGGGGACGAGCACGACGCCGACGGCGCCGTCAACATCGTCGTCCTGCAGGCGGACGACCGCCGTTTCGGGCTGCTGGTCGACCGTATCAGCGACTCCGCCGAGATCGTCGTGAAGCCGCTCGGCCGGGACCTCAAGGGGATCGGCGTGTTCGCCGGCGCCACGATCATGGGCGACGGCAGGGTGGGGCTGATCCTCGACGTCATGGGGCTCGCCCACCGCGCGCACGTCGTCGACCAGATCCACGACCGGGGACCGATCGAGCAACTGGTTCGCGACGATGCAGTGCAGGAGGACGCCACCGCGCTGCTGCTCTTCGCCGACGCGACCGGGGAGCCGCATGGCGCTCGCGCTCGACCTCGTCGACCGGCTGGAGGAATTCCCGACGTCCCTCATCGAGCGATCGGGGCCCGAGACGGTCGTCCAGTACCGCGACGAGATCCTTCCGCTCGTCGACGTGATCGGCGCTGCTACCGGAGAACCGGCGCACGCCCCGCCACGACTCCGAGCGGCTCCGGACGAACAGCGGCGTCCCGATCGACCAGGAGACGATCCAGGTCGTCGTGCACAAGCAGGACGGTCGCCGGATCGGCGTCGTGGTGGAGCGAATCATCGACATCGTCGAGTCGACCATGGACCTGCAGCCGGCCAGCCGGCCCGGCGTGTCGGGCACGCTCGTCATCCACGAGCGCGTGACAGAGGTTCTCGACCTTCCCGCGCTGCTCGCCGCGCGCGTACCACGAGCACGAGGCGGCCGCGGCATGGGCATGAAGCAACTCGCGACCTTCTACGCGGCGGACCGGTACCTCGGCATCGACGTGACCCGGGTGCAGGAGGTGATCCGCTACCAGGAGATCACGCGGACGCCGCTGGCGGCCGGCGAGATCCGGGGGCTCATCAACCTCCGGGGGCAGATCGTCCTGGCCCTCGACCTCCGGCGCCGGCTGGGGCTCGACGCTCCGGCGGATGCCGCTCCCCCGATGAACGTGGTCGTCCGGACCGACGAGGGGCTGGTGAGCCTGCTGGTCGACCGCATCGGAGACGTGCTGGACGTCGACGAGGACCTCTTCGAGGAACCTCCGGAGACGCTCCAGGGACCGGCCCGGGAGCTGATCCGCGGGGCCTACAAGTTGGACGACGGTCTGCTGCTCGAGCTGGACACGGATCGAGCGCTGGACGTCGCGGCATAGACGAGACACGACTGCACGAAGGAGAGAGACGATGAAGTGGTTCGGCAATCTGAGAGTGGGAGTGCGACTGGGCATCGCGTCCGGAGTGCTCGCCGCGCTGCTCGATGCTGCTCATGGTCATGGCGTACCGGGGCGAGACCCAACTGAACCAGGCCACGCACGAGGTTCGGCAAGCGGGCATCCAACAGAAGGAGGTGGGTGACCTTCGGGTTGCGACAAACGCACTCGACGGCGGCGCAGACCGCCTATTCACTCGACGTGCTGCGCGGAGCGCCGCAGGCGACCAGCGACAACGTCGGGACCAGGGGCGAGTTCCTCGACGCCGAGCAGGCGTTCCACTCCGCGCTCGACACGACGGCGAAGGACTTCACGACGGGCGCGGGCAAGACCGACGTGAGCCGACCTCCGGCAGTGGATGAACCAGTACGAGACGCTCGACGACCAGATCATCGCCCTGTACCGGAAGGGAACGCCAGAAGCCATCACGGCGGGAGTCGACATCGCCACGGGTCGGTCGACCGACCTGGTGTCCCAGATGCTGGGGACCGCCGACCACCTGGCCACGGTGGCCGATGGCGCGTCCAAGAAGGCCGACGCCGCGGCCGCGGACGCGCGGACCTTCTCGTCCGAGGCTCATCCTGATGGTCGGGCTGATGGCCGTGGCGCTCGGCGCGATCCTGATGTGGCTCATCAACCGCTCCATCTCCCGCCCGCTGCGCAAGGCCGTCGCCGCGCTGAACCGGGTCGCCGAGGGCGACCTGACCGTGCGGCTCGACCTCACCAGCAAGGACGAGGTGGGCCAGGTGGCGCTCGCGCTCAACAACTCGCTCGAAAGAACGGCGGACACGCTGCGCGCCATCCGCGAGTCGTCGGTCACGCTGGCATCCTCGTCGGAGGAGCTGTCGGCCACGTCGGCGCAGCTGGGGTCCACGTCTGAGGAGACCTCGGCCCAGGCGAACTCCGCCGCGGCCACCGCCGAGCAGGTCTCGACGAACGTGTCCGCGGTCGCGACCTCCTCCGAGGAGATGGCCGCGTCGATCCGTGAGATCGCCGCGATCGGCCAACGAGGCCGCCGTGGTCGCCGCCGAAGCGGTGATGACGGCGGAGATCACGAACTCCACCGTGGCGAAGCTCGGCGACTCCTCGGCGGAGATCGGCAAGGTGATCAAGGTGATCACCTCGATCGCCGAGCAGACCAACCTGCTCGCGCTCAACGCGACGATCGAGGCCGCGCGCGCCGGCGAGGCCGGCAAGGGCTTCGCGGTCGTCGCCAACGAGGTCAAGGAGCTCGCCAAGGAGACGGCCAAGGCCACCGAGGACATCGGCGGCAAGATCACGGCGATCCAGACCGACGCGCACGCCGCGACCGAGGCGATCAGCCGGATCAGCGAGGTCATCGGCAAGATCAACGACATCCAGGGCACGATCGCCACGGCGGTCGAGGAGCAGACCGTCGACCACCAACGAGATCGCCCGCAACGTGACCGAGGCGGCGGCCGGAGCGACCGAGATCGCGTCGAACATCACCGGCGTGGCACAGGCGGCGCAGGACAGCTCGGAGGGCGCCGCAACGACTCAGAACGCAGCCTCGAGTCTCGCCCAGCTCGCCGAGGAGCTCACGCGACTGGTGGCGCAGTTCACCGTGGACGAAGGGCAGGTCAGCTCGCGCACGCCCGGACATGGCCACCTGCCGGGCTGGACTCGGGACCCCAGCGGTGCCGATACATGGCAGGAGGACTCCGAGCCCGATCACCATCCGGCCGGGTCGGGAGACGGTGTGGCCGCGTAGCCATGCGGCCACACATGAGGAGGGAACGTGCGCGCTCTGGTGATAGATGACTCGAAGGCCGTCAGGGGCCTGCTGAAGCGGGAGCTCTCGCACCTCGGCTTCGAGGTGTTCGAAGCCGGCAACGGCCAGGAGGGCATGGACCGGCTGTCCGAGCTGGGTCCGGTCGACGTCGCGTTGGTGGACTGGACGATGCCGGTGATGGACGGGCTCTCCTTCCTGAAGGAGGTTCGGTCGAACCCCGACTACGAGCGCGTCCTGGTCGTCATGGTCACGTCGGAGAGCGATCCCGCGCAGATCTTCCAGGCCCTGATGGCGGGTGCCGACGAGTACGCCACGAAACCGATCACCGCCGCGGCGCTGGCGGAGAAACTGGGGTTGGTCGGCCTGGCCGGAGGCGAGTAGCCATCGCCAGGCCTCGTGTACTCGTCGTCGACGACTCCGTCGTCGTCCGCCGTCTCGTCTCGCAGGCGCTGGACCAGGTTGGGTCGATCGAGGTCGTCGGCGTCGCCGCCGACGGCCACATCGCCCTGATGAAGATCCCGCTGCTGCATCCGGACGTGGTCCTGCTGGACGTCGAGATGCCGAACATGGACGGCCTGCAGTGCCTCGCGGAGATCCGCAGGCGCTGGCCCAACGTGAAGTGCGTCATGTTCAGCACGCTCACGACCCGCGCGGCCGCCGCCACGCTGGACGCGCTCACGCTGGGGGCATCGGACTACGTGCCGAAGCCGCAGGGGCTCCGCAACCCGGCGGAGGGACTCGCCTACGTCCGCGACGAGGTGGTCCCGCGCATCCTGGCTCTCAGCCCCGGCGCCGCCGGCGAATCGGCGACCGAGGGTCTGCGGCCGCCCGCGCGACGACCGGGGAAGACCGCCGCCGCGCGGCGCCGGCCCCAGCTCGCGGGCCGCGTCGACGTGCTCGCCATCGGCGCCTCCACCGGAGGGCCGAAGGCGCTCACCACCCTGCTCTCGGGGTTGCCCGCCTCGCTGCCCGTGCCCGTCGTGGTCGTGCAGCACATGCCGCCGCTCTTCACGCGGCTGCTGGCAGACCGCCTGTCGGCGAAGACGTCCCTCCGGGTCCGCGAGGCGTCGGACGGCGACCTGCTCGCCCCCGGCGAGGTGCTCGTCGCCCCCGGCGACCTCCACATGGCCGTGGAGGGATCGGGGCCCTCGCCCCGCGTGCGGACGTACGTCGGCCCGCCCGAGAACTCCTGCCGCCCGAGCGTCGATCCGCTCTTCCGCTCGGTGGCGCAGACGTTCGGCCCCCACGCCCTCGGCGTGGTCCTCACCGGCATGGGGCGCGACGGGCTGCGTGGGGCGGAGGCGATCCGAGCGGCCGGCGGACAGATCGTCGCGCAGGACGAGGCCTCGAGCGTGGTCTGGGGGATGCCGGGGTTCGTTGCCCGCGCGGGTCTCGCGGATTCCGTCGTGTCCATCACCGACATGGCCCGCGACGTCATGAGCCGCGTCGCGCTGCGGCGGGCTCCCGTGCAGCTGGCAGGGAGCGCCGAGCGATGACGCTGCTGCAGGGCGACTTCGACTTCATCCGGGACCTGGTGTTCCGGCGCACCTCCATCGTGCTCGAGCCGGGGAAGGAGTACCTGGCGGTGACCCGTCTCGAGCCGATCCGCCGCAGCCTCGGCATGCGGTCGCTCACCGAGCTCGTCGTGGCGTTGCGCGCCGATCCCAAGTCTCCCCTGCTCGATCAGGTGGCCGAGGCGATGACCACGAACGAGACGTCCTTCTTCCGGGACACGCACCCGTTCGACAGCCTGCGGTCCAACGTCATCCCCGATCTCATCGAGCGCAACAAGGGGCTCCGCACACTCCGCATCTGGTCGGCGGGATGCGCGACCGGGCAGGAGCCGTACAGCATCGCGATGCTGCTGCGCGAGGACTTTCCGGCGCTGCTGACGACGTGGACCGTGCAGGTCATGGCCACCGACGTGTCGGCGACCGTGCTGGCCCAGGCGCGCGAGGGCCGCTTCGGCCAGCTGGAGGTCAACCGGGGGCTGCCGGCCAAGCTGCTCGTGAAGTACTTCAAGCGCGACGGACTGCACTGGTACATCGACGAGTCCGTCCGGAACATGGTGACGTTCGAGCGGCAAAACCTCTTCTCCTCCGTCTGGACGCCGCCGCCCATGGACGTCGTGTTCCTCCGCAACGTGGCCATCTACTTCTCCGAGGCCGGGAAGCGCGAGACCCTGTCCCGCGTGAAGAACGCGCTCCGCCCGGGCGGCTACCTGCTGCTCGGCGCGTCGGAGACCGCGATGAACCTGGACGCGGGCCTGCATCGGACCCCCATCGGCAAGACGACCTGGTACCGGAAGGAAGCGCCCGCGCTGTAGAGCGACCACACGGAGGCGAGAGACATGGAATTCAAGACGACGGACATCAGCGAGATCGTGACGGACATCTGGACCGCGATGCTCGGGTTCCCCGTGCAGCTGCGGACCGAGCCCGCGGCCGGCGAGTCGGACCTCATCTCCGCGCGGGTGACGATCACCGGCGAATGGGACGGGTCCCTGGTGGTGAACTGTCCCGAACGGCTCAGCCGCGAGGTGGCGACGGCCATGCTCCAGCTCGAGAACGACCAGCTGACCCTGGGGACGGTCTTCGACGCGGTCGGTGAAGTCGCGAACATGACGGCGGGAAACGTCAAGAACCTGATCGAGGGCCTCTGCCGCCTCACGACGCCCACGGTCACCGACGAGGCGGACCTGAGCGTCCCGGACGAGGACTCGGAGAAGGTGTTCGAGGCCGCGTTCGACTGCCGCGACCAGGCCTTCAGCGTCACGATCCTGCAGGCCGCCTGACGCGCGCGACGGACTCGCGCCGCATCGCATATCCTGTTCCCGCCGCGGCGGCGTTGGGACCGCCCGGCTTCGGAAACGAGGGGGGATGCACATGCGACGCACTTTGCTCCACGTCGGCCTGCTCACCGCGGTCGTCGCGCTCACGCTGGGGACGACGGGACTCAGCCCCGTCGCGGCGAAAGGGTCGGCGACCTACCACGCGCAGCTCGACGCCACGCCGCCGGCCGGCGAGCCGTGGGCCTTTCTCCGGATGTTCCCCGGTCCGCAGCTGACCGTGCACGAGGGTGACGTGGTCGAGTCGACGTCGGTGTCGGTCGACACTCCGCACACGGCGACGTTCGTACCGACCGCCGATCCGAACGGCTGGCGGGCAGACAATCAGGGGCCCGGCGGCCCGTGGGCGCCGATCGAGCCCGACGTCCTCGCCGGCGGTGACGACAACCAGCTGGTGATCAACCCCGCGGTCGGGTTCCCGACGGATCCGACCTGCGGCGCGCAGAACGACCCGTGCGCCTTCGACGGCCATTCCGTCGTGAACAGCGGGATCATCAACCCGAAACCCTCGGCTCCGGGCTCGACGTTCACGCTGATCTCGGCCCCTCCCGGGACGTACTCGCTGCTCTGCCTGCTGCACCCCGGCATGCAGACCCTGCTGCGGGTGGTGCCGGGCGGGCGCTCGATCCCGAGCCCGGGTGAGGTCGCCAAGCGAACGCGCTCGCAGGCGCGGACCGCCGTCCAGCAGGACGGCCCCGTGGCCGACGCGCGCGCGCAGGCGGTCGGCGTGAAGAACCAGGGCGGCGGCCACACCCTGTGGACGATCCGCGCAGGCGGCTTCTTCAAGAACGCGTCCGCGAACGAGTTCGTGAACTCGGGGCTCACCCTCCACGTGGGCGACTCGTTGAAGGTGAACGGCAACTTCGAGATCCATACGGCGACGTTCCCGGCCGCGGCGGCCGGAACCGTGCCGTTCATCGTCCCGAAGTGCGAGCGGCCGGGCAAGGACGGGCACCCACCGTGCCACGACCCGTCCAAGCTGGAGCTGACGATCAACAACCGGGCGCTGAACGCGACGCAGTCGAACGTGCTCAACGACCCGTCGGCCTTCCGCAACTCCGGATTGTTTACCGACCCGTCGACGAGCTTCACGTTCCTCGCGAAGCGGCCCGGGACCTACACCATGGTCTGCCTGGTGCACGGTCCCGAGATGTCGACGGCCATCACGGTCGAGCGGTAGCCGGACGCGAACGGGGCCCGGGGGAGACACTCCCCCGGGCCCCGTCTGCCTCCCGACCCGTGCCTCAGCCGCGGCGGAAGCGCGCCACCGCGAGCGGCGCGAACACCGCAACGATCGCGAGCGACCACAGCAGCGACTTCACGCACGTAGTACCCGGCGGTGTGGCCGAGCAGCGCCTCCGCGGGAGGACCCTGCGTGAGCGTCCGAACCGCGTTGACCATCACGGTGATCGGCTGGTTCTCGGCGAAGCCCTGCAGCCACGACGGCATCGAGGCGACGGGGACGTACGCGCTCGACACGAAGGTCAGCGGGAACACCATGAAAGCGATTCCCTGTGCCGCCTGCGCATTCCCGGCGAACATCCCGAGCGCGATGAACACCCACTCGAACGCGAAGCCGTAGACCAGGCACAGCAGGAACGCCAGGATCGACTGTCCGACCGTGCCGTGCAAGCGGAACCCGACCAGGAACCCGATGGCGGTCGTGATGACCAGGCTCCAGACCAGGATCGCCGTGTCGGCGATCGCCCGTCCCGAGAGCACCGCGCTGCGCGGGATCGGGAGCGAGCGGAGCCGGTCGACGAAACCTCCCTCCATGTCCTCGGCGATCGCCGTCGCCGCGCCCATGCCCCCGAACAGCACGCCCGTCGTCACGAAGCCGGGCACCAGGAAGTCGACGTAGCTGATCCCGCCGACGCTGATGGCCCCGCCGAACACGAAGCGGAAGATCAGCAGGAACATCGCTCCCTGGATCGTCCCGAGCAGGACGAGCTGCGGCGTGCGCAGGAACTTCAGCACCGTCCGCCGGGCGATGACCAACGCGCTTCGCGGCAGCGTGGTCGTGCGCGTCGGCGCGGTGACTCCGATGGTTGCCATGATCGCTTCCTCCTTCTCTCCGGCTTTCGTCTCAGGCAGCGCCCGCTGCGCTGCTCGTCTCGTCCTCTTCGCCGAGCGGCTGGCCCGTGAGGTTCAGGAACACCTCGTCGAGCGTCGGCGCGCGGAGCCCGACGTCGTCGATGACCACGCCCAGGGCTTCCAGGGACACGAGCGCTCTCTTGAGCTCCACCGTGCCCGCCGCGACGCCGACGCTGACGCGGCGCGACGGCTCATCCACCTGCGGCTCGCCGTCCCCCAGCGGGGCGAGCCCGGCCGCCACGCGGGGGACGTCCTCGCGATCCCGAACGTGGACCTCGATCACGTTGCGCCCCGCCCGCTGCTTCAGCTCGGCGGGCGTGCCGGCCGCGACCGAGCGGCCGTGGTCGATGATCACGATCCGGCTCGCCAGGTGGTCGGCTTCATCCAGGTACTGCGTGGTCAGCAGGACGTCGGTCCCCTGGTCCACCAACGCGCGGATCGCGTCCCACAGGTCGATGCGTGCGCGGGGGTCGAGCCCCGTCGTCGGCTCGTCCAGCAGCAGCAGCCGCGGCGCCCCCACCAGGCTGGCGCCGAGGTCGAGCTTTCGCCGCATGCCACCCGAGTAGGTGCGAACCAGGCGGTCGGCGGCCTCGGTCAGCTCCAGCTGCTCCAGGACCGCGGTGGTGTGGGATCGCGCGGCGCGCCCGCTCTGGCCGAACAGCCGCGCGACCATCTCCAGGTTCTCCCGCCCGGTCATGGCCGTCTCGACGGCGGCGAACTGTCCGGCGAGCCCGATCATGCGGCGAACCGCCTCCGGCTCGCGCCGGACGTCGCGGCCCGCGACCCGCAGCACGCCCTCGTCGGGCCGCAGCAGCGTCGCCACCGCGCGAACGAACGTGGTCTTGCCGGCCCCGTTCGGTCCCAGGATGGCCAGGACCTGCCCCGGCTCAGCCACCAGGTCCAGACCGTCGAGGGCCGTGGTCTTGCCGAACCGCTTCACGAGGCCCTCGGCCTCGATGGTCGGTGTCATGGGCACTCCCCCTTCCTTCGTGGAATCGAACACTGTTCTAGCGACGAACGGCATTCTATGCAGTCCGCTCCCGGTTGTCAAACGGCGTTCGAGCCTCGAACGATATTCGAACGTGCTACCGTGGGTGGTGATGGACGAAGGCTCGCCCCCCCACCCCGCCGGCGGCCGGGGACTCGACACGGGCGACCCGCTTTGGCGGCCGCCGGTACACGGCAGAGCGGTCCCCCGCCCGCCGATCACGCGTGATGCGATCGTCGACGCCGCCATCGCCGTGATGGACCGTGAGGGGGTCGAGGGTCTGTCGATGCGCCGGGTCGCCGAGGAGCTCGACACCGGCGCGGCCTCGCTCTACTGGCACGTCAAGAACAAGGACGAGCTCCTGCAGCTGATCTTCGAGCGCACGACGCAGGAGATCACGCTGCCGGAGCCGGATCCGTCCCGGTGGCAGGAGCAGGTGCGCGCGGTCGCGTACGACATGCGCGACCTGATGCGGCGCCACCGCGACCTGGCCCGCATCTCACTCGGCCGCATCCCGTCGGGACCGACGATCGCCCGGGTCGCGGAGTGGTCGTTTCAACTGCTCCGGCCGGCCGGCATCCCGGACCAGGTCATCGCCTACTCCGGCGACCTGCTCGCCCTGTACGTCGGCGCGATCGAGTTCGAGCAGGGCCTCGGGCTCGCCTCCCCCACCGGCGAGGACATGCCGCCGGAACAGATCGTCGGCATGCTGCGCGACTACCTGCTGTCGCTGCCCGAGGACCGCTACCCGAACACGCGCCGCGCCGCCGACCTGCTGCTGAACCCCGACGAGGAGGCCCGGTTCGCGTTCGGCATCGAGACGATCATCCGCGGCCTCGAGACGTACGCCGAACCACCGAAGGGATAGGCGTTGCCGGGAACGCCCCGCGTCGAGTAGAACCGTGGGCATGCCCGCAGCGCTCGACGTGTACCTGGAAGTGGGGACCAAACGAGTCTTCGCCGGGGCCGTTGAGTGGCCGGGCTGGTGCCGGGGCGCGAAGACCGAGGACTCGGCGCTCCAGGCATTGGTCGACTACACCGGGAGATACGCCAAGGCGCTCGGCTCGGCCTCACGAGGGCTCCCGCGACCGAAGAACGTCTCCGATCTCCACGTCGTCCAGCGCGTGAAGGGCGATGCCACGACGGACTTCGGCGCGCCGGGACGGGCGCCGAAAGCGGACGGGCGCCCCCTCGACGCCGGGGAGCTGAAGGGGCAGATCACGCTGTGGCGCGCGTGCCAGGACGCATTCGACGCGGCCGCCGCCGCGGCGAAGGGGAAGGAGCTGGCCAAGGGTCCGCGCGGCGGCGGCCGCGAGCTCGACGCCATCGTCGCGCACGTCCTCGACGCCGACGGCAGCTACCTCCGGCTCATCGGCGGCAGGTTCACCCCCGCGAAAGGACAGAGCGCCGCGAAGGCCATGCCGGAGCAGCGCGAGGTGATCGTCGAAGCGCTGACCGCGAGCGCCCGGGGCGCACCGCCGGCCCATCCGCGGCGCGTCGACCGCTACTGGACCGCTCGCTACTTCGTTCGCCGCTCGGCGTGGCACGCGCTCGACCATGCGTGGGAGCTCGAGGACCGCACTTCGCCGCGGTCGCGCTAGGGGATCAGGGAGCGACCCGGACGCCGACCTCGTCCAGGTGGCCGAGCAGGTCCGCGGGGTCCGCATACACGCGGTAGGCGCCGGCGCGCTCCAGCTCGTCCTGCCCGTAGCCGCCCGACAACAGCCCGACCCCGAGCGCGCGCGCTCGCCTCGCGGCGAGCAGGTCCCAGACGCTGTCCCCAACCACGACCGCCCCGGCGATGTCCGCGCCGAGGCGGTCGGCGGCCGCCAGGAACAGGTCGGGGTCCGGCTTCGCGTGCGCCACCTGGTCGCGCGTGATCACCGGCACGTCCGGTCCGATCTCCAGCATCTCGATCATCGGGCCCGCGCTCTCCAGATACCCGCTCGTCGCGATCGCCCAGGGGACGCCGGCCTGGGTGAGGTACGCGAGCAGGGCCCGGGCGCCGGGCAGCGGCCGCAGCTGCTCCGCCCGCTCCCCGAAGGACTCGGCGTGCAGCTTCCGCAACCTCGCGGTCTCGACGGGGGTCAGCAGCTGGCCGGTCTCGCGCTGCAGCGCGTTCGCGAACAGCCCGCCGCTCATCCCGATCTTCCGGTGAATGCGCCACACCGCGAGCTCGATCCCCATCTGGTCGAGCGCGTCCTGCCAGGCCAGCACGTGCTGGTAGACGCTGTCGATGAGTGTTCCGTCCAGGTCGAACAGAAAGGCCTGCGTTCTGTCCTCCATTCGATCTCCTCCGCGCATCGCTTCGGTAGGTCGTCCCGGATCATCGTCGCAGAGGCGCGGCCCGGCGAGATGAACGGCGCGTAAAGGATCGCCCGGGAGACGCGGAGGGCCCCCAGCCGTCCTCCGCGTCGCCCACGGCCGACCCGATGCCGGCGCGCGTCCGAGGCAGGGAACACGGCCTCGGTCGATCTCCTCGGCTCGCGTCTCCGCTGCCGAGGAGGGCGGGCTGCGTCGTGGACGCGCGCCTCACGGGTTTCCCGAACCGCGGTGCCGGCACCGCGGTTCGGCGGCAAGCTTCGCGGCGCGGCATCCCGTCTGTCAAGGGCACCGTGGGCGATCCCGTCGATGCGGCGGCCCGTTACCCTGAAGGCGGCCATGCCCCTGACCGCGACGTTCCGCTCGCTCCGCGTCCGCAACTTCCGGCTGTTCATCATCGGCTTGATCGTCTCCGCCACGGGAAGCTGGATGCAGGGGGTCGCGGCCCCGTGGCTGGTGCTCCAGCTGACCGGCAGCGGCGTCGCGCTCGGCATCGACACGGCGCTGCAGTTCCTTCCGATCCTGCTGATCGGCGCCTGGGGAGGCGTGATCGCCGACCGGTTCGACAACCGGCGCGTGCTGGTCTGGACGCAGATCGCGTTCGCGATCCCCGCGTTCACCCTGTGGATCCTCGACGCGACCGGCGTGGTGCAGGTCTGGATGGTGTACCTGCTGTCGTTCCTGTCGGGGCTCGCGACGGCGATCGACATGCCGACGCGGCAGAGCTTCTACCTGGAGATGGTGGGGCCCGACGACCTGACCAACGCCATGAGCCTCACCACGGCGACGTTCACCGGCATGCGGATGATCGGGCCGGTGCTCGCCGGCGTCCTCATCCCCTTCGTGGGAACGGCGCCCATCTTCTTCATCAACGGCATCTCGTATCTGGCGGTCGTCTTCGCGCTGCTGGCCATGCGGCGGTCCGAGCTGCACGCGCGTCCGCGGACGCCGCGCGCGCCCGGCCAGATCCGGGAGGGCATCCGGTACGTCTGGGAGACGCCCGAGCTCCGCCTGCCGATGCTCACGATGGCCTCGGTGTTCCTGTTCGCGTTCAACTTCACCGTGCTCATCCCGCTGCTTGCGGTCCGGGACCTCGGAGGTGGTGCGGGAACCTTCGGGGTGCTGCTCGGCGTGTTCGGCATCGGGTCGCTGGCGGGATCGCTGTTCATGGCCGCGCGCGCGACGCGGCCGAACCCTCGCCGGCTCTGCATCCTGGCGGTCGTGCTCGGGGTCGTGTCGTTCGCGCTCGCCTTCGCCCCGAACCTCACGGTCGCGGCCGTGGTCATCGCGCCGCTCGGCTTCGCGGGCATCGCGTTCGCCATCACGGGGAACTCGACGCTCCAGCTCACGTCCGCGCCCGACCGCCGGGGGCGTGTCATGGCGCTGTACACGGTGATCTTCCTGGGCAGCACGCCGATCGGCGGCCCCCTCGCCGGGTGGGTCGGCCAGCACATCAGCGCGAGCTTCGGGTTCGCGGTCGGCGGGGCCATCGCGGTCGCGACCGGGCTCGCGGCGCTCGCCGCGCTCACGAGGAGCCACCCACGACCGGTCGCGCGGGAGTCGACGGAGCCGTTGGTCGCCGCGCCGGTGGTGGAAGAGGTCACCGAATGAGGTGCGCGACGGTGGGCACCCGGACCACCGATACCCGCACGCCGCCCCGCTAGGGTTCGGTCGCCGGGACATCTTCCGGCGGGGGGCTCACGACGAAAAGGAGCGCGACCGTGGACACGCCCGATCCGGTGACAGAACCCCAGGCCTATCAGCAGGCATTGCTCTCGTTCCTCGGCGACGACGACCCCGCGACCGCGCAGGGGGAGACGACCGCCGCCCTGCACGACATCGTGGATCGGGCCGGCGACGACCTCCGGACGCGCCCGGGGCCGGCGGAATGGTCGTCGCTCGAGGCCGTCGCGCACATCGTCCAGGCGGAGATCGTGTACTCGTCCAGGTACCGATGGATCGTCGCGCACGACGAGCCCCCGTTGATCGGCTACGACCAGGACCTGTGGGTCGATCGCCTCCACGCGGTGCAGGACGACCCGGCCATCCTGCTCGGTGTCTTCGATGCGCTCCGCCGCTCCAACATCGACCTCTGGAACCGCTCGTCCGACGAGGAGCGCGCTCGCGTCGGCATGCACGGTGAACGGGGACCCGAGAGCTTCGATCTGTCGTTCCGCCTGATCGCCGGCCACGACCGCCTGCATGCGGACCAGGCCCGGCGGGCGCTCGACGCCGTCCGCTCGCGCGGTGGGCTGAGCGGGCTAGTCGATCTCCCCGAGGTTGCGGTTCAAGGCATCCAGGACCGCCCTGGCGGCTGCGGCCTCCTCGTCTCCCGGGTCGGCCGCCGTCGCGCCCACGAACCGCCGTGCCCCAACGAGGACGGTGGTCACCACCAACTCGGCGTCCATCGGCGGGTAGCTCAGCAGGACGTGTTCCACGACGAAGTCGGCGCGCAACACCTGCCGCAGCGCGTCTGCCGTCGCCCGGGCGGCGGCCAGGTGCCGGCCCAGGATGGCGGTGTGGCCGTGCCCGCGGCCGACGAGCTCGCGGCCGCGCCACGACAGGCGGACCTCGGCCGCCGGCCGTTCGTCCTCGCCGAACGTCACGTGCACGTCGACCAGCGCCGGCCGGTCGTCCTCACGGGTGCCGCCGGCGGCCTCCGGAGCACCGAGCCGGTCGAGCACGAACCGGGCGAAGGCGGTGACGTCGGCCGGCGCGCCGGCGGGGACGCCGGACAGCACCAGGACCCGCTCGTCCCCCGACTCGCCCCAGTGGGTCACCAGGGTGCGCTCATCCTCGCCGGCCTCTGTTTCGGCGATCGCGCCGCCGAGCGAGTCGTTGGCCGTCCGCACCATGGACATCGCGAGTCGCGCGTCGAGCCGCCGTGGCTCCATCTGCAGGTGCTCCTCGCCGGCCGACGAGCGCTCCAGGTACAGCGCGGCGCCGGCGCCGGTGGACGCGAGGAGCCAGCGCAGGATCCCGGCCTGGGCGGCTCCGCCGAGCCCCTCCACGGTGAGCTCGGGTTCCGCCTCCGGGATGACCACCGGCGCGTCCGCGATCGGCGCGGGCGCGGCGTCCGGCTCGTCCGTGCCGCCGGACGAACCTCCAACCGCGCCGGATGCGGTGCCCGCCTCCTGGTCGGAGGGCGCGCTGCTGCCGGGTTGGGGTGACGAACGGGCCGCCGGGCTCTCCAGCGACTCCGGCGGGAACCCCGCCGCCACCAGGATCTCCTCGATGGTCGACCCGCCGATGGTGGCCCCCACGTGCTCGGGCTCCCGAAGCTCGATGACGTCCGCTTCCCCCTCCTCCGAGGCCCCGAGGTCGATCACCTCGGGCGCGGCCGCCGACGGCTCGGCCGCGTGCCAGGGCGGAGCGGTCCACACGTCGAGCCGGTCGTCGTCGAGGCGTCCCCTGAGCGCGACGAACAGCGGCTCCAGGTCCAGCTCGGGGATGTCGGTCACCGACACGCGCCTGCGGTCGACCGGGTCGCTCACGTCCATCTCGCCCCCCGCCTGCGGCGTGAACCCCAGGGACACGCGCGACCGTTCGAACGCGAACGCCTGGACGGCGAACTGGCGAAACGCCTTCTTCCGCAACAGGATGAGGCGCTGATCGGTCACCACGATCCGCAGGGGCGCGTCCTCGCTCTGGCCGGGCGTGACCCCGCGGCCCGACGTGGCCTCGACCACGTGCTCGCCGGGCGCGAGGTAGGGCGCCACCTCACCCACCAGACGCCGCCTGCGTTCCTGGCGCGCCCGCTCGGCGGCCTCGTGCAGCTGTTCACTCATCCCGAGCCGTTTCTCCCGGCAGGCCCCGATCGGTTCCCACGCGGAAACCGACGCTCGGACCCGACTGGGAACCTCCCAACCTGCATCAACGCCGGCCGGGCCCGGCGCTTTCGAGCACGCGTCATTGTAAGGACGCGGCATGATGCTCGCTGTTCGGCCCCACCAGCCGCAATAGGTCTTTGGCCCACATGGCCCGATAGGGCTTTGGGCCTAGCGGCTGCCGAGATCGGTATCCTTCGGGACCGTGGCACGGCGGCGCCGACCCACGGCCCGCGACCCGCCGACGAGGAGCTTCGAATGACGGCAACCGAACAGACCCCGGACGAATCCGCCCGTGAGCTCGCGAACCGGTTCTGGGAGCGCATCCTGGAAGAGGAGCCCCTGATCGGAACGTCCGTCGGCGACGAGCGGTACGACGACCGCCTTCCCGACCCCAGCGAGGAAGGGCTCCAGGCGCGCGCGGGCTGGTACCGGGCGACCCTGGATGAGCTGCGAGCGCTCGATCGCGGCCGGCTCTCGCAGGTCGACCGCACCACCCTCGACGTGCTGGAGACCATCGCGTCGCGGGAGGTCGCCGGCATCGAGGCGAGGGTCGACCGCCTCCAGGCGGCCTCGCACCTGTGGGGACCCGGACAGCTCCTCGGCGAGATCGCGTCCATGCAGCAAGCCAACACGCCCGAGCGCCAGGAGCGTTACCTGGCACGCCTTGCGGCGATCCCCGCCTACCTCGCCGCCATCGAACCGATCCTCCGCGGCGCGGCCGAAGCCGGCCAGACGTCGCCGGGCGTCGTCGTCGACCGCGCCATCGGCCAGGTGGAGCGGCTGCTGGACACACCGCTCGAGGAGTCGCCGGCGCTGGCGCCGGTCGGGGCCGACGAAGCGGCGGCCGCGAAGGTCACGGACGTGGTCGAGCGGGAGGTGGTGCCGGCCTACCGGCGATACCTGGAGGCGCTCCGGGAGCACCGGCCGTCGGCCACGGAGACCATCGGCCTCTCCGCGCTCCCCGACGGGGAGCGCATGTACGCGGCGCAGATCCTCGCGTGGACCACACTGCCGCTCTCCGCGAAGGAGGTTCACGAGCTCGGGCATGCCGAGTTGGCGAAGCTCCAGGAGGAGCGCGCGGCGGTCGCGGCGCGACTCGGCTACGACGACCCCGCGTCGGCGATCGCGGCCCACGATGCGGACAACCACGCCTCGTCGCGCGACGAACTGGTGCAGATCGCGCGCGACCAGGTCGAGCGGAGTTGGGAGGCGGCGCCCGCGATGTTCGGGCGCACGCCCACGGCGAACTGCGAGGTGCGCGCCGTCGAGGAGTTCCGGGAGGCGGACATGCCCTTCGCCTTCTACAACCCGCCCACGGCCGACGGCTCGCGAGCAGGCGTCTACTACATCAACACGTACGAGCCGGAGCACCGCCCCCTGCACCAGCTGGCCAGCACCACCCACCACGAGGCCAACCCGGGCCACCACTTCCAGATCGCGCTCGAGCGCGAGCAGGCAGATCGTCCGCCGCTCAAGCGGTTCGGCGGCATCCTCGCGGGCAGCGCGTTCGTGGAGGGATGGGGCCTGTACAGCGAACGGCTCGCCCACGAGATGGAGCTCTATGACAACGACTACGAGCTCCTCGGGATGCTCGACTCGCAGGCATTCCGGGCGTGCCGCCTCATCGTCGACTCCGGCATCCACGCGTTCGGCTGGGACCGGCAACGCTCGGTCGAGCAGATGATGCAGTCGGGCATCCCCGAGCTGGACGCGACCATCGAGGTCGACCGGTACATCGCGCTTCCCGGCCAGGCGCTGTCGTACATGGTGGGGCAGCTGGAGATCCGCGCGTGCCGCGAACGCGCCGCCGACGCGGCGAAGGGAGGTTTCGACCTCCGCGACTTCCACGACCGGCTGCTGTCGCTCGGTTCCGTGCCGCTCCCGACGCTGCGTCGGGAGATGGTCCCCACCGGCTAGCCGTCTCGGGGGTCGCTAGGCGACGCGGCCGGGCTTGCCCTCGGGCGTCGTGTAGGGGAGGCCCTGGGCGTCCCAGGCGAGCATTCCGCCCTCGAGGTTGTGCGCGTCGTAGCCACGCGCGCGCAGCATGAGCGTCGCGACCTCGCTGCGATTCCCCGACTTGCAGACCAGGACCACCGGCCGTTCCTTGTCGAGCTGCCCCGCCTCCGCACCCGGCCATCACGTCGTTCAGCGGGATCAGGACGGCGCCCTCGATGCGCCCCTCCTGCCACTCCCACGGCTCGCGGACGTCGACCACCTGGTAGCGGTCGCGGTCTTCGTAGAGCGCCCGAACGTCATCCATCCCGAATTCGACCTCCGGGGTCGAAACTAGCACAGGCGCTAGGGTCGTCCACGTGGAGGGTCGCGAACCGGTGGACGAGGGCGACACCGAGGGCCACGCCGTCGCCCGGTTCTCGCGCGCCGGAGCGGCGTTCCGCCGCGTGGCCATCGACGTCTCGCCGCTGCGGGAATCGCGCGCCTTCCGGCTCCTGACGTTCGGCCAGCTGATCTCGCTGACCGGCCGGCAGGTCACGACCGTCGCAATCCCGATCCAGGTCTACCTGCTGACGCAGTCCACGCTGGCCCTCGGACTCATCGGGCTCGTCCAGGTCCTCCCGCTTGCGTTCTTCTCGATCTGGGGCGGGACATGGGCCGACCGCTACGACCGCCGGTGGCTGATCCTGATCACCGAGTTCGGCCTGGCGGCCACCAGCGTTCTCCTGCTGGTCGGCGCGGTCCACGGCAACCCACCGGTCTGGTACCTGTACGTGGTCGTCGCGGTGCAGACGGCGTTCTTCGCGGTCAACTCCCCCACCCGGTCGGCGGTGGTCCCGACCGTCGTCGCACGCGACCGGCTTCCGGCCGCCCTCGCCCTCAACCAGGTGATGTACAACGCGACGCTGGTCATCGGGCCCGCCGCGGCCGGGTTCATCATCGCCGCGCCGGCCAGCACCCAGACCGGGCTCGCGATCGCGTATGCGACAGACATCGCGACGTTCGCCGCCTCGATCGGGACCGCGATCGCCCTGCCGGCCCTCCGGCCGCAGCGAACCGACGACGCCGAGGAGGCGCCGGCGGGATGGGAGTCCGTCAAGGAGGGCTTCCGCTTCCTCCGCGGGAAGCGCGTCCTCGTCTCTACGTTCGTCATCGACCTCATCGCGATGATCTTCGGGATGCCGCGGGCGCTGTTCCCGGTCCTCGCAGCCGAGGTGTTCCATCGCAGCCCGGCGGCCGTCGGGCTGATGTACGCGGCGCCGGCGTTCGGCGCAGTGGTCGGCGCGCTCACGACGGGGTGGGTCGGCCGCGTGCGGCACCAGGGGCTCGCCGTGATCTGGGCGGTCGCCGCGTGGGGCGCGACCATCACGCTGTTCGGGTTCTCCGGCAGCTTCTTCTGGCTGGCCCTGTTCCTGCTGGCGCTCGCCGGCGCGGCCGACATGATCAGCGCGGTCTTCCGCGGCACCATCCTGCAGCTCGGCGTCCCCGACGACCTGCGGGGCCGGCTGTCGGCCGTGCACATCCTGGTCGTAACCGGCGGCCCGCGCCTCGGCGACTTCGAATCCGGCGGCGTCGCGGCGCTGGTGGCGCCGTTCTTCACCGCGGGGGGCGCCGCGATCTTCTCCATCGTGACCGGCGGCCTGGCCTGCCTGGTGGGCACGGGAGTCGTCGCGCTCAGGTACCCGGAGCTGCGCCGGTACCACGCGGAGACCTGATCAGCGCGGGACGTACACGGGCCGCGTGCGGGGGCGCGTGCGCACGTCGCCGGTCTCCGCAGCGCGCAGCCGGTCCCGCGCGATCGCCACGTACCCCGGAACGATCTCGGCCATCATTCCCCGCCGGCTGTTGAGCGCCGCCGCGAGCAGGGTGCTGCCGACGCCGCCGTACGGATCGAGCACCCAGTCGCCCGGACCGGTCATCGACAGCACGAGGCGCTCGACCAGCTCCACCGGAAACTGGCAGGGATGCACCGTCTTCTCGACGTGGTTGGCCTTCACGTTCGGGATGGTCCACACGTCCCCTGGGTTCTTGCCCAGCGGGTTGCCGCTGAGCTCGCCGGCGTTGGGACCCTTGAACGCGCGCTTGTTCGGGTACTTCTGCGGCACGCGGACCGGGTCCACGTCGAACCGGTAGTCGTCGCCCTTCGTGAACCACAGGATGGTCTCGTGGCGGCCGCTGAATCGGCGGGTCGCGTGCAGCCCGTGCTCGAACGTCCACACGATCCGGTTCCGCAGCTTGAGGCCGAACCCCTTGAACACGGGATAGAGGACGGCGTCGAGCGGGAACACCTCGCCGCGATCCACGTGGTTGCCCACCTGCCAGCAGAGGCTTCCGTCATCCGCCAGCGCGCCCACGGCACGCTCGATGACGGCCGTCTGCTCCGCGACGTACGCGTCGAGGCCGACGCGCCGCTCGTACTCCTTCCCAAGGTTGTAGGGCGGGGAGGTCACCACCAGGCGGACGGACTCGCGCGGAATCGTCTCGAGCAGGTCCTCGCATCGTCCGGGATAGATCACCGCGTCCGCCGCCGGGTCGAATCGGGATGCCACCCGGAGGGCGCCGAGGGCATCCCTCGACGTGTCGTCCGCGCGACCGGGGGCCGGCGTGGATCGGCTCTGCGTCACGACCATGGCACCCCGCAGCCTCCCACGTCCGTATGCCCGGGACACGGAAGCGGCCCGGCCCGGAACGCGACGCTTGACACATGCGAGTAAGTGTGTAATCTAGTAAACATGAGACAGGGACACGATCACCACCACGGACATCGAGGCGGGCCGACGTCGGAGGAGGACCTCCAGGGTTGGTTCGCCGGACGGCTCTCCGGCGACTGGTTCACCGGCCCGCCGGAAGTGACGGCCGACCGGGAGGAGATCCTGGTCGTCGGGGCGCTCGACGAGCCCGAGGTCGGCGCCGAGGCCACCGAGGAGGCCCGGGCGTCGGCACGGCGGGCCCGTATCCAGCGCTTCCGGGAAGACACCCGCGAGCAGCGCATCAGGATCGCCGTCGAGGCCGAGCGCAGCCTGGGACGCAAGGTCTCCTGGGGCGCGCGGGTGGGCGACCTGGAGCAGACGTTCACCACACTGTCCGTCCCGCACATGACCCGGCTCCGGATGAGCGAACGGGCGGTGCTGGACACCCTGGTGGACGCCGGCGTCGCCCGCAGCCGCAGCGAGGCGCTGGCCTGGTGCGTCCGCCTGGTCGGCAAGAACGAGGAAGCGTGGATCGACCGTCTGCGGGAGGCGCTCGTCTCCGTCGAGCAGGTACGGGCGGAGGGCCCGGCGTCGGAGGCCTAGCGGCCGTTCTGCTCGCGCCGGGTGGCCCAGTCGTCCTGGCCTCGCCGCCCGAACAGCCAGATCCCGAGCCCCAGCCCGGCAAGGCCCAGCAGGATCAGGAACACCCGCCCGCCGCCTCGGCGCTTGTATCGTTTCGGCATCGCGCGATTCACCCTATGGAGTTCCGCCGTCCATGACGACGGCCCGGCGTGACAATTGGGCGCGAAACGGGATACTTGCACGCTCAAGATTGGGGCGAGCGGGGTCCGATACCTGTCTCGTGGACTCGGGGAGGATCATCTTGCATGTCCGTGACGGCCGCGCCGTGCACCTGACGACCGATATCGAAACGCCCAAACTGCTGGCTGCCGCCGTCGCGCTCGCGATGGTCTTCACGGTCTTCGCAGTCCAGGCCCTCCCCGCGCACGCGGGTTCCGCGAAGCCGGCCGTCGTGACCGGCTCCGGCGCGGACTTCAACGGAGACGGGTTCGGCGACCTCGCTACCGGGGTCCCCATGGAGGACTTCCACAAGATGACGATCCCCGGCGGCGTGAGCGTCCTCTACGGGACCGCGAACGGGCTGGACGCCACCACCGGCATCGGTGACCAGTGGATCACGCAGGACAGCACCGGCATGCAGGGCGACGGCGCCGAGTCCGGCGACCAGATGGGCCTCGCGGTCGCAGTCGGCGACTTCAACGGCGACGGCTTCACCGACCTGGCAGCAGGCGCCCCGGGCGAGGACGTCGGCTCCAAGGTGGACGCCGGCGCCGTCAACGTCATCTACGGATCGGCCGCCGGCCTGGATCCGACGGGCACGCCGGGCAACCAGTTCTGGACCCTCGACAACGCTTCCGTCCCGGGAACGGCGGCGGCGCCACGTGACGCCTTCGGCCGCTCGCTGGCCGTGGGCGACTTCAACGGCGACGGCTTCGCCGACCTCGCGGTGGGCGCCCCCGGGCGCAACGTCAATCACGTCAAGGACGCCGGCGCGGCCTTCGTGCTCTACGGCTCCAGCAGCGGACTGTCGGGCACCGGCAGCCAGGTGTGGAACCGGTTCACCGGGGTCCCGGGCGTCGAGCATCCCGGCGACCAGATCGCGTGGTCGATGACGGCCGGCGACTTCGACGGCGACGGGAACAGCGACCTGGTGATGGGGAACCCGTTCGACGACATGGGCGCCCTCACCGACTCCGGCACCGCGGACGTCCTGTACGGATCGGCGGCGGGCCTCACCGCCGCCAACAGCCAGTTGCTGTCCCAGGACACGCCCGGCGTTCCCGGGAACGCGGAGACGAACGACATCTTCGGCTGGGACGTCGCGGCGGGAGCATTCGACGGCTCCGCGAAGGACAGCCTGGCGGTGGGCGTCCCCCTCGAGGCCGTCTCCGGCCTGGGGGCGATCGGCGCCGTGAACGTGTTCCCCGGTTCGGCCGCAGGTCTCACCGGGACCGGCTCGCAGGTGCTGTCGCAGAACGCAGCGGGAGTCCCGGGCGCGGCGAAGGACGGCGACGCGTTCGGCGCGTCGTTGGCGGCCGGCAACTTCGGCTCGGGCGGGGCCATCGACCTCGCCGTCGGCGTCGCCGCCGACACCATCAAGCGGGTCCCGGCCGCGGGATCGGTGAACGTCTTCTACGGATCGCCGACCGGCTTGAGCCTCACCGGCTCGCAGCTCTGGGACCAGGAGACGTCCGGCATCCTCGACGCCGCCGAGCCAGGCGACCTCATGGGCGCGGACGTGGCGGTCGGCGATTACAACGGCGACGGCCACGCCGATCTGGCCGCGGCCGTCACGTACGAGGACCTCGGATCGCTGACCGACGCCGGCGCGATCAACGTCATCTACGCCGACTCCGGCCCGAACGGCCTGATGGCCGCCGGCAACCAGTTCTGGACCCAGGACAGCCCGGGGATGCAAAACACCGCCCACAAGAACGACCAGTTCGCCTACTCGCTGGCATAGTCCCCCCTCAGGGGACCCCGGCCCGTGACCGGGCGGCGAGCTCCTGCCCGAAGCAGCCTTTTGGCCGCTCGACACCCTCTCGCCCGGGCCCCTACACTCGTTGCCTTCGCTCGAACCACCCAGAGAGGGGATCCCGGTGCCAGCCAGGTCGTTTGCCGTGCTGTCGGCTGCGATGCTGTTCGCCGCGATGCTGGCCGGCGCGGTGCTCTCCCCTCGGCCGGCGCGCGCGGCGACGGGAGCGTCCATCGCCGGACCAGACTTCAACGGTGACGGCTTCGCCGACCTGGCGAGCGGGATTCCCGGCGAGGACGTCGACGGCGCGTCCAACGCCGGGGGCGTGGAAGTCGTGTACGGGTCGGCCGGCGGCCTCTCCGGGGACGGGGAGCAGTTCTGGACCCAGGCATCCGGCATCGGCGACCAGCACCCCGGGACCGGCGACGGGTTCGGAACCGCCCTGGCCACCGGCGACTTCAACGCGGACGGCTACACCGACCTCGCGATCGGCGTCCCCACGGACAACATGAAGGGCCTGGGCGACGCCGGCGAGGTGGACGTGATCTACGGATCCGTGTCGGGGCTGCGAAC
Organism: uncultured Actinomycetota bacterium; assembly: GCA_963770955.1. Lineage (GTDB taxonomy): Bacteria > Actinomycetota > UBA4738 > UBA4738 > UBA4738 > DASPTB01. The sequence goes on along the minus strand of CAVYRK010000001.1, from coordinate 145,248 downwards.
GACGAACCAGCAGCAGTGGACCCTGAACACGGGCGGCGTGCCGGGAACCGCTCGCGCCGGCGACCAGTTCGGCGAGTCGGTCGCCTCCGGCGACTTCGACCGGGACGGCTTCGCGGACCTCGCCGTCGGCGTCCCCGGCATCGACATCGGTCCCGTGGACAACGCCGGCGGCGTCACGATCCTGCGGGGATCCCCCACCGGCCTCACCGACGTGCGGAGTCGGACCATCACGCAGAACCAGGCCGGCATCGCCGGCGTCCCGCGGAACGGCGACGACATGGGGTTCTCCCTGGCGGCGGGCGACTTCGGGCACGACGGCGCCGACGACCTGGCCGTCGGGAACCCGTTCGACGACCCCAACCGGGTGACGGACGCGGGAACGGTCAACGTCCTGTACGGAGCCGTGGGGACCGGGATCGTCGTGGCGGGCAATCAATTGCTGGCGCAGGACGTGCCCGGCGTGCCGGGCACCGGCGAGGTCGCCGACCTGTTCGGGTGGGACGTGGCAGCCGGCGACGTCGGCGGCTCGTCCCAGGCCGATCTGGCCGTGGGCGTCCCCCTCGAGGACTACGACGGGAAGATCGACGCGGGGGTCGTCACGGTCTTGTACGGGTCGCGCGGACGGCCTCACGAGCACCGGCAGCCAGGAGTGGGACGAGGCCGCGACGCAGACCGGAGGAACCGGTTCGGACGACGACACGTTCGGCAACGCCCTCACGATCGCCGACTTCGGCAGCGGCAGTCGCGGCGACCTGGCGATCGGCTCGTCGGGGCACAGCGTCGGGAGGGTCACCGAGGCCGGGGCCGCGTTCGTCCTGTACGGCACCGGCGGATGGGCTCTCGGCCGGCGGCGCGCAGGAGTGGACCGAGGAGGTCACGGCCGGCATGAACGGCCCGGAGCACAACGACCTGTTCGGGTCCGACGTCACGGGCGGCGACTACGACGGCAACGGCGTGGCCGACCTCGCGATCGGCGTGTCCCTGGACGACGTCGCCTCGATCGTCAACGCGGGCGGCGCGGTGGTCGTCTTCGGCAGGAACGCCGGCCTGACCGGCGACGGCGCACAGCACTGGGACGAAGACACCGGCACGATCCTCGACCCGCCGGAGCCCGGCGACCGGTTCGGCTTCGCGGTCGCCTGACTACTCGTCCAGGTCGAGCAGCGACGCCATCTGCCGGGCGCTCTTCACCGCGTAGTCCCGGTAGCAGTTGTTCATGATCACGTGCGTCTCGCGTGCCTGCGCCGCCAGGTCCTCGATGCGCGGCGCCCACTCCTCGAGCTCGCCCTTCGAGTAGTCGTACTTGAACCGGTCGGCCGCCGTGCCGCCGGTGTCGGACCAGGCGTCGGGGTCGCGCCCGTGGAACCGCACGACCGCCACGTCCTTTGCGGTGGCAGCCGCCAGCGCGGGCATGCTCGAGTCGAACCCCTGCGGCATGTCCACGCACACGAGCGGAAGGTCGTGCTCCTCCAGGAACCCGAGCGTCCGCTCCGCGTTCTTCTCGCTCAGCCACGACCGGTGCCGGAACTCGACGGCGACGCGGTAGTCGGGTAGCCGCTCGGCGCACTCGGTCAGGTAGTCCTTGGAGGCGCGGCCGGGAAGGAACCACTGCGGGAACTGGAACAGCACGACGCCGAGCTTGCCGGCGGAGTGGAGCGGGAAGAGCGCCTCCCGGAACCGTTCCCACACCTCGTCCACCCACTCGGGCGGGGCCTTGTCGCGGTAGACGTTCTTCTTGGCGAGGAGCTCCTTCGGCAGCTCTTCGGCGAGGTCCTTGGGAAGCCGGTCGATTCGAGCGGGGTGGCCGGTCAGCAACGCGAACGCCTTCACGTCGAACACGAAGTCCTTCGGCGTCCGCTCGATCCACAGCTCCGCGTTGCGCACGGTCGGCGGCGCGTAGTACGTGGAGTCGACCTCGGCCACCGGGAACTGCGACGCGTAGAACTTCAGCCGCTCCTCCGCGGTCATGGTCTTCTTGGGGTAGAACGTGCCGGCCTTGACCAGGGTCGGCTCGGTCCAGGCCGAGATGCCCACCACCACCGTGCCCGACGTCCCGGCCCGCGCTCCCCGTGCCATCGCCGGTAATCCTACGGCCCGGCGCCCACGGCTAGACTGCCCGCACCGTGGAAGGGAACCTGCTGATCTTCGACGGCGACTGCGCCTTCTGCTCCAGTTGCGTCCGCGCGGCCGGGCGCGTCCTGCCGGGGGAGCTGCGGGCGATCCCCTGGCAGCGCGTCCCCGACCTGGCCGTCTACGGGCTGACGCCCGAGGCGGCCGCGGCCTCGGTGCAGTGGGTGGACTCGTCCGGTGCCCTGGCGAGCGGCCACGAGGCCGTCGCGCAGGTGTTGATGGCCGCGGGCGGCGCCTGGTGGATCGCCGGACGATGCCTGTTGCTGCCGGGCATCAGCGCCGTGGCCGCGTTCGTCTACGACGTGATCTCCCGCAACCGGGACCGGTTTCCGGGCGGCACGCCCGCGTGCAAGCTGCCGGAGACCTAGATCCAGCCGGCCGCGTTGACGATCTCCGAGTCCCGGAGCTTCCGAAGCGCCTCGCGCTCGATCAACCGGACGCGCTCGCCCGACAGGCCCATCTGCTTGCCGACGTCACGCAGGCTCATCGGGTGGCCGTTGCCCAGTCCGTAGCGCAGCGCGATCACCTTGCGCTCGCGGTCGTCGAGCACGTTCAGCACGGCCTGGCCGATCTCGTCCCGCAGCATCGCGTCCTCGACGGCGTCGAGCGGGCTCTGCTCGTCGGCCTGCTGCAGCAGGTCGCCCAGCTCGGTGTCCTCGCCGACCGGCGCCTGCAACGACACCGGCTCGCGCCGTTCCGCCTCCATCAGGCGGTCGACCTCTTCCGGCGGGACGTCGAGCATCTTGGACAGCTCCTCCGGCAGTCGGATCGCGGCCCATGCGCTGGCTGAACTGCACGACGGTCCGGCGCATCTTCCGGATCTGGTCGTGGACGTGCACGGGCAGGCGAATCTGCCGCCCACGGTCCGCGATCGCCCGGGTGATGGCCTGCCGGATCCACCACGTCGCGTACGTGGAGAACTTGAACCCGCGCCGCCAGTCGAACAGCTCGACGGCGCGCATCAGGCCGATGTTGCCCTCCTGGACGAGGTCGAGGAACGGCAGCCCCTGTCCCTGGTACTTGCGCGCGATCGACACCACCAGTCGCAGGTTCGCCCGGATGAACCGCTGCCGGGCGGCCCGGCCCTTCCGGACCAAGTCCTTGGACTGCCGGATGCTCTTCTCCGAGCGCAGGCGACCGGAGGCAAGCCGCTGCTCGGCCTCCTCGCCGTGCTCGATCGCCATGGCGAGCTCGACCTCCTCCTCCTTGGTCAGCAGCGGCTCGCGGGCCGCAGCCTCCAAGTAGAGGCGGACGTCGTCCGCCTCCGACAGGGCACGGGTCGGCTCAGACTTGCGCGTGGGCCGGGGTTCTGGATCAGCCACTCTCAGCATCACTCTCCGCCAAAACACCTAGTCAACAACCACAATTTCCTTCCACCGGACAGGAACGCCTTCGAGAGGCCCAACATTTCCGCCGCGTCCGGCAACTGCTGCTGTCGCATTATGCCCGTAGTCGCGGCAAAGAATCCAGCCGACCAATGCATACACACGGGAATTGGCGGTTTCGCGACCAGTTGGGACGGCGCCGGGCAGCCGGAGAGGACCTCGCGGCCCGATTCGACCAGAAGGTCGCTGTCAGGATACCGCCCCGGCGGCCCGGTGACCGCCGGTTTGCGGGCCGGGCGACGGTCGGGCTAGGGTCGCCGATCATGGCCGGCGATGGCGCGCGCGAGGGCCGGGTCCCCTTCAGGGGATTCGAGACCTGGTACCGGGTGGCCGGAGACGGCGAGGACCCGGGCAAGCTCCCGTTGCTGACGCTCCACGGAGGCCCCGGCGCGTGCAGCGACTACCTGGAGCCATTCGAGGGACTCGCCGCGGGCGGCCGCCGCGTCATCCGGTACGACCAATTGGGCTGCGGGAACTCCGGCATCGCCGACCGCCCCCACGATCCGGCGATGTGGACGGTGGAGCTGTTCGTCGAGGAGGTGGACGCCGTGCGGGAGGCCCTCGGCCTCGACCGGCTGCACATCCTCGGTCAGTCCTGGGGCGGCATGCTCGCCATGGAGTACGCGCTCACCCAGCCGCAGGGCGTGGCCGGGCTGATCATCGAGAGCTCGCCGGCCAGCATGCGCCTGTGGGTCGCCGAGGCGAACCGCCTGCGGGAGGAGCTGCCGCCCGACGTGCAGGCGACCCTGCTCGAGCACGAGGCGAACGGCACGACCGACAGCCCCGAGTACGAATCCGCCATGCAGGTCTTCTACGACCGGCACGTGTGCCGCGTGAAGCCGACGCCGGGACCCTTCCAGCGGACGATCGACTGCCTGGGCGCGAACCCGGAGGTCTACCACTACATGAACGGCCCCAGCGAGTTCCACGTCATCGGCACCCTGAGGGACTGGGACATCACCGGCCGGCTCGGCGAGATCCACCTTCCAACCCTGGTGCTGTCCGGACGATACGACGAGGCGACGCCCACCATCGCGCAGGCCGTGACCGACGCCATCCCCGGCGCGCGCTGGGAGCTGCTGGAGAACAGCTCCCACACCTGCCACCTGGAGGAGCCCGAACGGACCATGCAGGTGATCGGCGACTTCCTGAACGACGTCGAGGGTTCGGTCGCCCGCTGACCCGCTACATGTAGCGCGACACGAATCCCTTCCGCTGATGCGCGCGGAACATCGCCAGGACGAACGCGAACGCGAGCGCCAGGTAGACCGCGTCGAGCATCACGGCCACGAAGACGCTCCCCCACGGCACCGGCTGACCGGCGAGCACCGCGCGCATCGCCTCGAAGACGTGCGCCGGCGGCAGAGCGAGTGCGATCGGACGCAGCCAGTCGGGCAGCACCGACAGCGGGAAGTACACGCACGCCAGCGGACTGAGGAGGCCGGCCAGGCCCCACGCCAGGATGTCGGCGCCGTCGCCGTACCGCAGGACCATCCCCACCACGACCATCGACAACGCGACGCCGAACACCATCAGCACCAGGATCAGCGTCGGCAGGGCGAACCCGAGCTCGAAGACGTTGAAGTTGAACAGCGCCCACGCGCCCAGGATCATCACGCCCCACCCCAGCGCGAGCTTGAACATCGTGAACAGCAGCGCGCCCGAGAGGTACTCCACAGGCCGCAGCGGCGCCACCAGCAGGTTGATCAGGTTCCGCGACCACGACGCGTCGGACAGGAACGAGATCGAGATGCCGAGGTTCGCGCGGAACAGGATGTCCCAGAGCAGGACGCCGCCCAGCAGGAAGCCCACGGGCAACGGGAGCGCGGCCTGCTGCTGCTCGATGAACAGCGTGAGCAGTCCCCAGATCATGAGGTCCAGCAAGGGCCAGATCAGCAGGTCGAACAACATCGGCGGCGAGTGGATCGCCACGTAGTAGTTCCGCCGGAAGATCGCGAGGACGCGTCGCATGTTCACGTTCCCACCTCCCCCATCCCCGGCGTCACCGAGCCCTCGCCGTGCGCCGGCCCGCCGCCCGCGGCGATGGCCAGGAACGTCCCCTCCAGGTCATCGGCGCCGTACCGGCTCACGATCTCCGCCGGCGAGCCGTCGGCCACGACCCGGCCACGGGCGACGAAGACGACGCGGCGGCACAGCCGCTCGATCTCGCTCATGTTGTGCGACGTGATCAGCAGCGTGAACCGGCGCTCGCGGTGCACGTCCATGAGGATGCGGCGGATGCGGGTGGCCACCTCGGGGTCGAGCGATGCCGTCGGCTCGTCCAGGATCAGCAGCTCGGGCTCGTTCAGCATCGCCTTGGCGAGGCCCAAGAGCGTCTTCTGCCCGCTCGAAAGCTGCGTGGCGTAGCGCCTCACGAACGGCTGCAGCCCGAACATCTCCACGACGGCGTCGATGCGGGCCCGCGGCACGCCGTAGATTCCGGCGAACACGCCGAGCACCTCGCGCACCCGGATGCGGTCGGGCACGCCCACGTAGCTGGCGGTGAAGTTGGTGCGGGCGACGGCCGCGACGCGCTCCTTCGGCAGCGGGTGCCCGAGCAGGCGGATCGTCCCCGCGTCCGGCGTGGTGATGCCAAGCAGCATCATGAGCGTCGTGGTCTTGCCGGCGCCGTTCGGGCCGAGCAGGCCCACGACGTCGCCTTCCTCGATCAGCAGGTCGAGCCCGTCGACGGCGGTCACGCCGCCATAGCTCTTGACCAGGCCCCGTGCTTCGATGGCGTACATGCGGATGTCCTTCGGTGCGTCCGGGCGTTCGCCTCGCGCGATCGCTCGGGAGCGCGGTCAGGCGGGAGACGGAACGCGGCGTGCGGAGAGAGGAAACGTCGTGGAAGGCCGGCGGCGCGCGTGCCCGTTCGTCAAAGCACGAAGGGAGTCTATCAACGCGGACCCCGAAATGGGAAGTGGGAGTCATGCGCTCCGCGGATCGACGAGGACCTTGATGCCGCCCGTGCCGCCCGCGAGCGCCGCCATCGTCCCGTCGAGCTCCTCCAGGGTCACCGTGCCCGTCACCACGGCACCGACCTCGGGACGCTCGCCCAGAAGCTGGATCGCCCGTAGCATGGACTCCATCGACGGGCCGGAGATCGAGAACGCCCGCTGCTCCCGGAGCGTCATCCGCAGCAGCAGGACCGGCGCCATCGGGATGCCGAGGATGCCGACCGACCCCATCGGTCCGCACGTCTCGAAGACCTCCTGGAGCGATTCGGGGACGCCTGCGCACTCGAACGCCGCGCGCGGGCCGCGCAGGTCGAACTCCAGCAGCGCACCGGCCGGGTCGCGCGCCGTGTTGTCGAACGTGGCCTCGGCGCCGAGCGCCTCGGCCAGGAGCCTGCCCTGTGGCTTCGGGTCGGCGCCCACGACGACGCAGCCGGCTCGAACGAGCCCGGCCACGGTGAACAGTCCGATCGAACCGAGCCCGCTGACGTAGGCGAGGTCGCCGCGCGTCGGCGCCGCCAGCCCGACCGCCCGGAGCGCGACGCCGAGCGGCTCGGCGGCGGCGGCCAGGCGATCCTCCAACTCGTCGGGCAGCAGGATCAAGTTGCGGGCCGGATACACGACGAACTCGGCGAAGCCGCCCCACGCGCCCCGTGGGGGGTTCAGGCAGTAGCGCCAGTGCCCGTCCCGGCACCACACGCACACGCCGCACCCCCGGGCCGGGAACGGCGTGACGCGCGTTCCCGGGGCCAGCCGGCCCGAGGGATCGAGGTCCACCGTGGCGGCGATCTCGTGTCCCAGCACGACGTCCGACCCTGCCAGCGCGCCGGTCTTGTACAGCGACACATCCGAGCCGCAGATGCCGCACGCGTGCACGCGCAGCCGGACCTCGTCGGGACCGGGCTGGGGAACCGGCGTCTCGCGGACCACGATCGACCGCGCCGCCTCGAAGAACGCCGCGCGCATCGTCCTCGCGTCCGACACGGCCCGCATCCTATACTCGCCGCCGCATGGCCCCCGACCGGGAGCACGGCGGTGTGCACGCGGCCCGAGCGCTGGCGGCAAGCGGCGTCGAGGCGATCTTCGCGCTGCCCGGCGGCCACATCGTTCCGCTCTTCGAGGGCGCGCGGCGCGAGGGCACGCGGCTCGTCGGCGTGCGACACGAGGAGAACGCCGTCTTCATGGCCGAGGGCTGGGCGCTTGCGACCGGCCGCGTGGCCGCGGCGGCCGTCACGGCCGGGCCCGGCCTGGCGAACGCCCTCCCCGGCATCGCGGAGGCGAACGCTGCCGGCGTTCCCGTCGTGGTCCTCGCCGGGCGCACCGGCGTCGCGCAGCGCGGCCGGGGCGCGGTGCAGGACCTCGATCAGCTCGCGGCTGTGGCGCCGATCACGAAGTGGCGAGCGGAGTGCCTCTCCGCGGCGCGCATCCCCGAGTACGTGGCCGAGGCCGTGCACCAGGCACGGTCCGGCGCCCCCGGCGTCGCGTACCTGGAGATCCCGATGGACGTGCTGATGTCGGGCGCCGAGCCGCAGGCGGCGATGTGGCCGTCGGGTCACGGGGTCGAGCCCGCGCGTTCGGTGCCCGTGGACGGCGATCTGGACCGGGCGGCCGCACTGCTTCAGTCGGCGCAGCGTCCGGTGGTCCTCGCCGGGTCGGGAGCCTTCTTCTCCGGCGCCGGCGCGGCGCTGGCGGCCTTCGCCGAGCGGACCGGCGTGCCGGTGGTCACCACGAGCGCGGCGCGCGGCCTGCTCGACGACGACCATCCGCGGTGTCTCGGCGGCCTGGTCCACGGCGGCATCGCGCTGGCGTCGGCCGACGCCTCGCTGGTGCTCGGGTCACGGTTCAACGCGAACCTGGTGTACGGGGGACTCCCTCTGTTCCCTCCCGATCAGAAGGTCATCCAGGTCGACGTGCGCCCCGAGCACCTCGGCGGGCTCCGCTCGCCGGAGGTGGGGCTCGCCGGCGACGTCGCCGCGACGCTCGATGCGCTCGCGGAGGCGTGGACGCGGCCGGCCGAATCGCTCGACGAGTGGGTCGCGGCGGCCCGGCAGGGCACGGAGGCCAGCTGGGCGAGCTGGAACGCCGAGTGCGACCGCCCCGCGCACGGGGTGCATCCCGGATGGCTTGCGCGCGAGACGGCGCGGATCGCGGACGAGCAGCCGTCGACGTTCGTCTCCGACGGCGGCGACAGCGTGCTGTGGGGACTCGCGATGTCGAAGGCGCACCGGCCGGGCACGAACCTGCTCATCGGGTCGGCGATGGGGACGCTCGGCATCGGGCTCCCGTTCGCGCTGGCGGCCACGTCGGCACGTCCCGACGAGCCCGTGTTCCTGTTCACGGGCGACGGGGCGTTCGGACTGTCGGCCATCGAGCTGGACACCGCGGCGCGGCACGGCCTGGGCGTGGTGATCGTGGTCGTCGACAACGCCGGCTGGAACGACGTCCGCCACCTGCAGCGCACGTTCTACGGCGAGGAGGGGGACCACGGCGCCGAGCTGTCGATGCGCTACGACCTCCTGGCGCAGTCGGTCGGAGGGCACGGCGAGCGCGTGACCGAGCCCGGAGAGGTCCGGCCGGCGCTGGAGCGCGCCCGCAAGGCGGCCGAGGACGGCGTGCCGGCCGTCGTCGACGCGGTCACCGACCCCGGCGTGATGAGCGACCTGATGCGGAACCTCGGCGGCCTCGCCGTCATGTGAGGGGGGGCGAGGACCGGCGGGGCAGAGGGGGAGCCGCCGCCGGTCCGTCGCTCAGGCCGTCCGGCGGGACCGGAACAGCACTGCCGACCCGACCGACAGGAACAGGACCCCGAGGCCGAACATGACGGGTAGCCCGGAGCTTGCGCCGGTGTTCGGGAGACCCCCCGGCGGCGGCGAACCGTTCGCGGACGTGACCACGATGGTTCCCGACATGCCGATGCCGCCGGCCGCTCCATGGATCTTGCAGTGGTAGGGATAGGTTCCAACGGAGGAGAACACGTGCGTGAACGACTGTCCCTTGTGCAGGCACGAGGGCAGCTGCGTCGGACAGTTGGGCGAGGAGTCGAACGCGCCGGTGTCGGACGTGACCGTGTGGGGGTTGTTGCCGCCGTCGGTCCAGGTGACGGACTCACCGACCTTGATCGTGATCACCTTCGGACCGAAGGCATTGTCGACGATCGATACCGAGGCGGCCAGCGCCGGCCCGGCGACGACGACCACCAGAATGCCCGCCGCGACGAGCGCCGAAATCGTTCGTAGGTGCCTCACCGTGAGCTTCCCCCTCTCCGGCAGAGCGGACCGGTTCGCCGACTCTGGTGCGAAGACGGTCTACGACCGGGCGGTCGGGGCGGATTGTGAGCCGAGCGAGACTTCGTCGAGAAAGCCACCCGGCACCGCCCCGTAGACCTGCACGGCGCGCACGACCAGGCGCTTCGCCGACGAGAACCTGGGCCAGCAGGTCGTGAGCGTCAGGGACGGGTGGGCCGTCGGTTTCGTGACCCAGGTGGCGCCCGGCGGCAGGATGCGCTGCCAGACAACCCGGTAGACGAACTCCCCGTTCGCCGTCTGGATCGCGATGAGGTCGCCGGCGCGGACGCGGTCGAGCCCGCCGAACGGGTGGAGGAACGTGGTCCGGTGGCCGGCGATGGCGACGTTCCCGCCCTCGCCGGGAAGCGGGGTCGAGACGTAGTGCCCTGGCCCCCGCATGAGCGTCCACCAGTTGGCGCCCTGCACGACCGCCATATCAAGCTCGATGGCGTCGATGCGAATGACGCCGATCGGCTGGCCGAGCCGCGCCCGGTGCGGGAACCCGTGCTTCGCGATCTCCTTGCGGAAGGCCGCCTGGGCGCGGGACGTGACGACGCCCGTCCCCCACAGCTGGTATGCGACGGCGCCGAGCAGCATCAGGCCGACCACGACCAGAGACAGGCCGAGGCGCCTGCGCGCCCGTTGCCGGGTGCGCAGGCGCAGCCGCTGCACTCGAGTCCCCATGCGCACGCAGTACTACGAACGAGAGAGCGTAGGTTCTTTCGCGTGGACACGAAGGAATCGCTTTCCCCGGCCGAGCGGGCCCTGGGTCTGCCCGAGAGCCGGTGGATGCACGTGGGCGGGCCGCTCCACTACCGGGAATGGGAGGGGCCCGCCGCCGGGCCGGTCTGCGTGCTGGTCCACGGCCTGGGCGGCGGCCTGCTCAACTGGGCTCTGGTGGCTCCGGGCCTCGCCGAGCGCGGCCGTGTGCTCGCCCTCGACCTACCGGGCTTCGGCAAGACCCCCGTGGCGGGCCGCGGGAGCACGGTGAAGAGCTGCCACCGGGTCCTCGAGGGATTCCTGCGGGAGCTCGACCTGGGCGACGTGGTGCTGTTCGGGAACTCCATGGGCGGCATGGTCGCCCTCACCCAGGCGGAGGCCGACCCCGGCGGGGTGCGAGGGCTGGTGCTGGCAAACGCGGCCCTCCCACCGAAGGGGTCGCCGTTCCTCGGCGTCCCGCCGAGCGTGTCGGCGGGCTTTCTCCTGACGGGGACCGGCCGGCTCGGCCCGGCGTTGCTGCAGCGGCGGACGGACCGGCTCGGCGCGGAGCGCATGGTGTGGTCCACGCTCGAGTACTGCACCGCCCACCCCGAATCGCTGGACCCGGCGTGGGTCGCGGCGACCATCGACTCGTTCCAGGAATGGGTCGCGCGGCCCGGCGCGTCGGGAGTGTTCTCGGAGGCCTCGCGATCGATCGTTCGCGCCTACACGTTCGCCCGGACGTACCGCAGGCGGGTGGCCGGGATCCGGGCGCCGGCTCTCCTGATCCACGGGGCGGCCGACCGGCTGGTGCCGGTGGCGAACGCGTGGCACGCGGCGCGCGAGCACGCCAACTGGGACCTGGTGGCGCTTCCGGACACGGGACATGTGCCGCAGGTGGAGCAGCCGGAACGCTTCCTTCGTGCGGTCCGGCCGTGGTTGGACCGCCTTCCTGCTTGAAGCCGCGCGAGCGGCCCGCCTAAACTACATCGTTGTCATTCGCAGCGGGACCCTTCTTCGCGTCGGCGGGCATCCTGGTCGTTTCGGGCGTGGCCAAGGTGCGCAGCCCGCGACCCGCCGCCGCCGCGCTGTCCGCAATCGGCGTGCCCGCCACCGGCTGGATGGTCCGCGTGCTCGCCGTCGCGGAGATCGTCCTCGGCCTCGCGGCGATCCTCCGGCCGACGCCCGCGGTGGCCTTGGCCGTCGCAGGCGCATACGTCCTGTTCGCCGCCGCCGTGTCGCTGTTCCTGTGGAGCCCGCGCGTCCGTTCGTGCGGGTGCATGGGTGACCGCGCGATCCCGCCGAGCGTCCTCCACGTCGTGATGAACCTCGCGGCGGCGGCGTTCGCCGCCGCGGCGGCCCTCACGGGCGTGGACTCGCTGCAGTCGGCGGTCTTCGACCTGGGCTGGAGAGCCCTGCTGCTCGTCGCCGGCAGCGCCGCGGTCGCGTACCTGGCCGCCGCGGCCGTGTCGCTCTACCCCGCCGCGTACGGCGCCTATGCGGGAGAGCACCACCACCGCAGGGAGCACGGCAGCGCCAGGAGCGTCACCCGTCTCCGTCGCACGGAGGACGTCCTTCGCGACGCCGGCGTGGAGGCCGGGCACCCCAGCCTGTGGGGCGCCCTCCGGCCGGAGACGACGGGATGAGCGCCGCGTCGATGGTCCGCCGGACGAGCGCGCTGCTCGAGCGTCGCCTCCCCCGGCGGAGCGTCCTGGTGCGGGCGGCCGTCGTGGCGTCGGCGGCGACCGTCGCGCCCATCCGGTACCTCACGCGCCCGGTCTCCGCACAGACCGTCATCGGCTGCGGGAGCTGCCCCGCCGGGAGCCTCTGCTGCGGCGGGTACACCGCGTTCTGCTGTCAGCTGCCCGGCGGCGACAACTACGGCTGTCCCGACTACGCGTTCGTCGGCGGTTGGTGGCAGTGCAAGTACGGCGGTGGGGGCCTCTGTGGCAACACGAACGTCCGCTACTACCTCGACTGCAACCGGAAGCACGCCGCGGTCTGCCCGGGTGGCTGTCACTGCGCGCAGAACAAGTGCAGCCTGCGCAAGACGTGCTGCGTCACGTTCCGCTACGGGCAGTGCAACACGCACATCGGCGGCCCGACGACGCCGATCGCCTGCCGGCTGGTGACGTGCCTGCCGCCGTGCCGGATCGACTGCCTGAACTGCAACTGCTCGAGCGCCACGGACCAGTACACGTGCTCGCACGAGGCCGGGTGCCTGTGAGGGGAGGAGGGGGAACGTGACGGCCATCGTCGTGACGGACACCGTGCTGCTGGTGCTGCTCTCGTTGCTCGTGGTGGGGCTGCTGCGGAGCCACGCGGAGATCCTCCGCCGGCTCGGACACGAGGACGAGGAGCACGGCGCGCACGACCACGGACGGCGCGAAGGCGCCTCGCCCAACCTGCAGTTGATCGACCTGCCGGGTCCGCGCGACGAGTCGCCGCCGGCCACGGACATCGCGGGCGAGACTCCCTCCGGAGACGCGGTCAAGATCAGCGTGACCGGGGACCGCGACACGCTGGTGACCTTCCTGTCGAGCGGCTGCCTGACGTGCATGGACCTCTGGCAGGGCATCCGCAACCAATCCGACCCGCTGCCCGGTGACGCGCGCGTCGTCATCGTCACGAAGGGCCGCGCCATGGAGAGCCCGTCCCGCCTCATGGACCTGGCGCCCGACGGCGTGCCCGTCGTCATGTCGCAGGAGGCGTGGGAGAGCTACGCCATCTCGATGTCGCCGTACTTCGTCCACGTGGACGGGCGCACGGGTGCCGTCCGCTCGGAGGGCGCCGCGACCTCGTGGGAGCAGGTGCGGTCGCTGTTGCGAGACGCGCTGGCGGACGAGGCGCTGGCCCGTCGCGCCGAGGCGGGGCCGGGATGATTCCGGGCACGCTTCTCGTCACCGGCCTCTCGCTCGCCGTGATCGCGGCGGTCCGCTCCACCTGGTCGCCCTGAGGAGCGTCGATGCTGGGAAGCATCACCCCGCTCGGCGAGCGGGGCCGCGGGAGGAGATGGGGGGTCACGGTTTCGGCCTACGCGCTGGGGTCCGCCGGCGGCGGCGCCATCGCGGGCGCCGTCGCCGGCGCCGCGGGCGCGGTGCTCTTCGCGGTGGCTCCCGCCGGCCCGTCCGTGCTGTGGGTCGCGGCGGCGGCCGTGCTGGCCGGGGCGGCAGTCGACGCCGCCCTCGCCGCGCAGCCGGTTCCCTCGAGCGTCCTGCCCGGCCCGAGGCGGCAGGTGAACGAGGACTGGCTCGGCCGCTACCGCGGCTGGGTGACCGGCGTGGGCTTCGGCTTCCAACTGGGGCTCGGCGTCGCGACGATCGTGACCACTGCGGCCGTGTACTCGCTGCTCGTCGTCGCTGCGTTGTCGGCCTCGCCGGTGACCGGCGCCGTCATCGGCGCCACGTTCGGGCTCGTGCGGGCCCTGCCGGTCCTCGCGGTGGGTCGCGTCCGGTCGCCCCGACGCGGTGCTGCTGGTGAACGCGCGGCTTCAGAGATGGCAGCCGGCGTCGGCCCGGCTGGCAGCACTCGCCCAGGTCGCGGCTGCGGCCCTGCTGATCTCTGCGGCCGCCCGATGATCCTCGCGAAGGACGGCATCAGCGTCGACCTGCCGCGCGGCTGGGAAGGGCGGGCCTTCGTCCCGGCCCTGCCCGCCCCGGCGCTCACCTACCCGGTCGTGCACGCCGCGACCTTCGCGCTCCCGCCCGACGACAGCTCGTTCGGCGGCGGCCTCGCGCGCGCGATGGGGGCCGAGGGCACGATGTTCTCGCTGGTCGAGTTCGACCCGGCACTCGCCGGCGAGAAGCTGTTCCGGGAGGACCGGCTGCCGATCGCGGTGCGGCCGGCGGAGCTCAGCGCGAGCGCGCTGCAGGTGCGCCGCCCGGGACACTCGGCGGTGCAGCGGTTCTTCGCAGAGTCGGGGCGCGCGTTCTGCCTGTACGCGGTCGTCGGGTCGAGGGACGATCGCCCCGGCCGGGTCCGGCGATTGAACGGCGTGCTCGCGACGCTCCGCGTCGAGCCGCTCCCCTCGCGGCCGGGAGGCGGATGAACCTCCTCGCCGTCGTCGTCGCCGTGCTCGCGCTCCTGGCCGCCGTCGTCCTGGCGTGCGTCGTGGCCGCGACGCTGCGCGCGCTCGACCGGCTGCGCGCCGACGTCGCGTCGATGCGGGCGGAGTCGCACGACGTGTTCGACGTCGCCGGGGACGCCATCCCCGTCGGCGAACGAGCGCCGGCGTTCGCCGCCACCGCCGCCGACGGCGCGCAGTGGTCCTCCGCGGACCTGAACGGGTCGCTCCGCCTGGTCGCGTTCGCCCGGCCGGGGTGTCCGCCCTGCGAGGAGCTGGTGCCGGCCCTGCTGCGCGACGCCGAGCGGGGGGCGCTGCCTCCGGCGGTAGTGGTCAGCAGGGGCGCGCCCGCCGATCAGCCGGGTCCGTGGCGAGCCGGGGGGCGGCGGGCGCGCCTGGTCATGGAGGACGTGGACCGGGTCTCGCTCGCGTACCGGATCGCCGTGGCCCCCTTCGTGTTCGTCCTCACCCCGGAAGACCGCATCGGCGCCCGCGGCATCGCGACGACCGTCGACGACGTGCGGGCGCTGGTCGACGCGGCGGCGTCGCGATGAGCGCCGGGCCGGCATTCGGGCGGCGCCGGCTCTTCCGGCAGGCCGCCGACGCCGTGGTCCGCCGGTTCGCCCGCCTCTCCGGCGCCGAGGGGTCGGCGGAGCTGCTGCGCTCCACTCCCCCGCGTCCGGCGTCCGATGCGGGCGCCGACCCCGACAATCCGCCCCAGCTCTGCCCCGGGATCCTGTGCACGCCGGTCAGCTGCACGGGATGCGCGTGCGGAGGGAACCTGTACCACTGCAAGGGCTGCCGCCGGGACTACGTCGCGTGCCTGGCCGGCCGCGGCTGCCGCACGTTCTGTCTGCAGCCCGTCTGCTAGCGTGTCGGTCCCATGGACCAACAGCAACCGGACGACGCGCAGGTCGATCCACGCCGGCTCGTCGCCCCGCCGTCCGCCGATCAATCGGAGGAAGAGGCGGCCGCCGAGCTGCGGGCGGCGGTGACGGAGCCCGACAAGGTGCTCCGCATCGCCACGATGGTGCGCGAGCTGCTGGACGAGACGCGCACGGCGCCGCCCGACGAACGCGGCCGGGCCATGCTCCGGGACGCCTACGAGAAGGCCGTCGCCGAGCTCTCCGACGTCCTATCCGACGACCTCAAGCGGGAGCTCGAGCAGCTCGCGCCGCCGCTGGGGGAGGACGTCCCCACCGAGTCCGAGCTCCGCGTGGCACAGGCGCTGCTGGTCGGATGGTTGGAAGGGCTCTTCCACGGGATCCAGGCCGCGATGTGGGCACAGCAGATGGCCGCCCGCGCGCAGTTCGACGAGCTCCGACGGCGGAGCCTCCCGCCGGGGATGCAGGGCCCGCCGGGCACCGGTCCCCGCCAGCCCTCCCAGGATCAAGGCAGCGCGTACCTCTAGGCCGGCTTCTCCCAGACCGATACGTGCTTCCGGCTGTCGCCGGTGAAGGGCTCGCCGCTCCAGTCGCCCCACCGTTCGCGCAGCGTCATGCCGGCGAGCTGCGCCATGAGGTCGAGCTCGGCCGGCCACACGTACCGGAACGGCATGGAGAGGCGCTCGTACCGGCCGTCGACCAGGTCGAAGTGGTGCGACACGAGTCCCTGCCGCTCGACGTCGTATTCGTCGATGCCCCAATGGCGCTCGCCAGCGTCGAACACGACGAAGCGCTCTCCCGGCGGCAGGCGCTGCAGGTCCGGGACGCCCACCTCGATGACGAAGCAGCCCCCGGGCTCGAGGTGCGCCGCGGCATTGCGGAAGCAGGCGACCTGTTCCTCCTGCGTCGTCAGGTTCCCGATGGTGTTGTAGACGAGGTACACGAGGGAGAACGAGCCCTCGACCCGCGTCGTCGCGACATCGCCGATCGCCACGTCGATGTCCTCTGCACCCGGCTTCGCGCGCAGGCGGGCCTCCATCGCGCGCGACAGGTCGATGCCGCTCACCCGCACGCCGCGGCGCGCCAGGGGAACCGCGATCCGTCCCGTGCCGACCGCGAACTCGAGCGCGCGCCCGCCCCCCGCCCGCTCGACCAGGAAGTCGACCGTCGCGACGACGACCGCGTCGGAGAACATCTCGTCCGCCGGATCGTCGTACGCCGCCGCGACGGTCTCGCCGAAGTACCCGTCCTCGTCGCTCACGGGGCGAGGGACATCTCCTGCTCGACCGAGTCGCAGGGGTTGCCGCGCCCGTACGTCACGTGGCCCTCCGTCACGTCGGCCACGCACCAGAAGACGGTCTTGACGTCCGACCCCTCCCGCTCGTGCCGGCAGATGGAGGGATCGCCCTCGTGGTCGCTGATCGCGGCGCGCATGGATTCCACGGTCACGGGCGCGCCGCTCGTCCGCATCTCGTCGAGCAACGCGTGCGCGCGGCGGTAGCGCACAGCCGAGCTCTCCGCGTACGCGGTGTCGCCCTCGTAGCGAAGCATCCGGTCCGTGACGTAGTGGTTGGTGTGCGCGAGGGCGCCGTCGGCGGGGCGCATCAGCTCGGCATCGGTCGCGGACCCCTCGACGCAGACCACCGAGCCGTCCCGGTGGGCGAGCACGTCGGAGTACGACGATGCCCGGTCGGGCCGGAGCGCGGCAGCCACCGCCTCGGCCATGGTCCGTTTGCGGAGCATGTCGCGGACCTGCAGCAGCCGAGGCACGCCGACCTTGTTGTCATTGGGAGTGAGCTCGTTCCCCGTCAGGGACAGCCCGGCCGCGTTCCACCCAACGCTGATCCACGGGCCGATGCCGATCGTGAACATCGGCGGCTCGTCGTCGACCTCCCACCGGATGGCGACCAGGTCGGGCTCGTCCTTCGGCGACAGGTCGTTGGTGTGTCCGACGACGACGTGACCCTCCGCCGTCAGCGGCGCGGTTGCCACCAGGTCGGAGCACCGGCCGGCGCCGGCGGGCATCCCGTGGGACGCGGGGACCTCGCCCCAGATCTCTTCGATGGAGGCGGCGAACACCTCGAGCGGATCGACGTCCGCTCCCTCGGCGACGCCCTCGAGCTCGTCGACCAGCCACGGCTCGGCGCGGGCCGTGACGTCCCGGTACTCGGCGGCCAGCGCGCGCTGCCCGTAGACGGTTCGCCTGTCGCCCACGAGCGTCGACAGGTCCGCCGCCCGCGCGATCTCGTCGGCGCACGCCTCACCGATCTGACGGCCGACGGCGCGATGGTCGCCGCGCACGCGGATCACCGGAATGGGCATCGGGGTCGTCACGGCCGCGGCCTCATCGCGGCAGCATAGACCGTTCGCTCACGCGACTCTCCGGCGGAAGCGGATGGAGCCGGTGCCGCGCTACGGCGCGAGCGACTCCGTCACCTGGCGCGACCGCACCAGCGAGGCCATCACCGCACCGGTCAGGATGAAGACGCCCCCGATCGCGGTGGCCGGGGACAGCGGCTCGCCCAGGAACGCGACCGTCAGCACCGTGGCCCAGAAGGGCTCGGACGCCGAGATGACGGACGCGCGAACGGGTCCGAGACGGCGCAGCCCGGCGAAGAGGCCGAAGAACGCGCCGGCGGTAAGCGCGGACGAGCCCAACGTCGCTCCCCACTGCTCCCATCCCGACGGCCACTGCCAGACACCCGCGACGACCGACAGCAGGGCGAGAGCGGCGCCCGACGACACCGCGACCCACATCGCGCCCGTCATCGAGTCCGAATGCTTCAGCACGCGGTCCGCGGCGATCAAGTACATCGCGAACGTCAGGGACGACCCGAACGCGAACAGGATCCCCGCGGTCGAGATGTCAAGGCCGCCGGAGCCGACGATGACGATCGCGGCTCCCATCACCGAGACCCCCAGCGACACCAGCACCAGGCGCTCGGGCAGGCGTCGGCGGACCGCGACCCAGATCAGCGACACCCAGACCGGGTAGGTGAAGAACAGCAGCGTCGCGGCGGGCGCGCTGCCGTGCCGGACCGCGGCGAAGAACAGCCCGGACTCGACGGCGTAGCCGAAAACGCCGAGGAGCAGCAACGGCACCCCTTCCCCCGGCGCCGCCATGAGCGGGCGTCCCAGGACCAGCAACATGATCGCCAGGAACACGGCCGCCCCCAGGAACCGGATCCCGAGGAACACCGTGACGGGAAACGCGTCGCGCGTGAGGAATGTGCCGAAGAGGACCACGGCGCCGAACTGCAGGGCCGACGCGCCGATGAGCGCGCCGCCGAGCAGCTCCGCCCGGCGGCCGGCGGCGCGCTGCGTCATCCGGCCGCGGCCGGCAGCTGCGGAACGACGGGCACGTAGCCCGAGACCGACTCCCACCGCATCGCGATTCGCGCGATGGTCTGCTCCCCGCCCTCGTCGCCCACCAGGCTCGCGCCGATGGGCAGCCCGTCCGCGGTGCGCCGGGCAGGCACGTTGATCGCCGGCAGGCCGGCCAGGTTCGCCGCGCACGTCAGGTACCCGGGTCCGACCTCGGCGACCTCGACCGAGACGTCGTCCGTCAGCCACACCACGTCCTGGTCGGCGCGCGGCGCCGGGTACGGCGTGGTCGGGATCAGCAGCGCATCCACGAGCGCGAGTCGTTCGCGGAACCACCGGCCGATCTCCTCACGCCGGAGCGCCGCCAGGTGGCGCTCCTCCTCGGTCATCCGTTCGCCGCGCTCCATCCAGACGGCGACGCTCGGGTCGACGAGCGCGCGGCGCTCCGGGTCTCGCAGGTCGGGGTGCGCGTCGGCGAACTCGGGGAAGCACACGCCCGCCCACGTCTTCCGTGCGTCCTCCAGGCCGCCGCCGTCGACCGGCTCGACCTCCATGCCGGCGGACGCGAGGACGGCGGCCACGTCCTCGACGGCGGCGGCGGCCTCGGGATGCAGCGTCTCCAGCATGAACGGCGTCGGGATGCCGACCCGGAACGGCTCGTCCGGCCTGCGCAGGAGCCAGTCGCGTACCGGGTGGCGCAGCGGCTCGCGGGCCATCACCGCATACAGGAGCCACGCGTCCTCGACCGTCGAGGCGATCGGCCCCGGGGTGTCCAGCGACGGGGCGAGCGGGACGAGACCGTCGAGCGGCAGGGTGCCGGTGGTCGGCTTCAATCCCACGGTCCCGCAGAGCGAGGACGGGATGCGGATCGAGCCGCCCGTGTCCGAACCGAGCGTCCACGGCAGGACGCCGGCGGCGACGGCGGCGGCCGACCCGCCGCTCGACCCGCCCGTCATCCGCGACGGATCCCATGGGTTCTTCGTCGCGCCGCACGCCGACACGAGGTTCGTCCCCCCGGCGGCGAGCTCGTGCTGGTTCATCTTGCCGACCATCACCAGCCCGGCGGCCCGGACGCGCGCGATCAGGGGCGCGTCACCCGAGGCGACACGCCCGGCGTAGGCCGCGCAGCAGCTCGTCGTCTCGTGCCCCGCGACGTCGAACAGGTCCTTGACGCCGACGGGCACGCCGGCCAGCGGCCGGCGCTCGTCGGGGCCGGCGCGGTCCACCGCGTCCGCCGCGGCCAGCGCCTCCTCGTTCCAGAGCTGCGAGAACGCGTTCGTCACGGGCTGCCAGCGCTCCGCCTCGGCGAGCGCCCGCTCGGTCAGCTCGCGCGACGGTGACGGCGCCCTCCGCCAGCGCGGCGGCCATCGCGACGGCGGTGCGGGGCGCGCCGGTCACGTTCCCAGGAACTCCACGACGCGCGCGATCAGCATGGGGATCGCCGCCACCATCTCGTCGCCGTCGTCGAACATGATCAGCTCGGCGTTCGGCATGATGCCGGCCAGGATCTCGCCGATCTCGGCCGGGTGGATCACGTCGCCGCGCCGGCAGATGAACAGCGTCGGCGCCTTCACCTTGGCCATGTCGTTCCGGTCGCGGAGCGGATAGTCCTCGATGACCTCGCGGATCGCGCGTGGGACGCCCTCGGTGTTGAGGTCGGTCAGCATCTGCTCGTCCAGGTCGCGCAGCCAGGGCGCGGACACGTAGCGCTGGACGCGCCCGGGGTCGGACAGGATCGCCTCCATCGCCTCGTGCGCGTCGCGGCCCTCGATCATCGCCGCCGTCTCCAGGAGGCGGTCCTTGTACTGGAAGGGGACGTCGAGGCCGGCGGGGAGCAGGAAGATCAACTTCTCGAACCGATTCGGGTCGTCCGCCACCAGGTGCGCGATCGCGCCGGCGCCGAGCGACGTCCCCACTGCGACCGTCGCGTCGTACGCGTCGGCCACGGCGCGCACGTCGCGCGCGAAGTCGGCGAACCGGTAGCCGCTGAGCGGCGACGAGCTGTGGCCGTGCCCGCGGAAGCAGAACCGTACCTTGGTCCCGGGGACGAACCCCGTCAGCATCGCCAGCTCGCGGCAGGAGTTGGTCAGGCCGTGGGCGAGGACCATGACGGGCTCGCCCTCCCCGTCCACCTCCACGTGGAGCGTGACGTCCGAGGTGACGAGCTCAGCCATGAGACGCGTGCCGCGGGCCGACCATTCGGGGGAGCTTACAGACGCCTGCTACGCCCGGCCGGTGAGCGCCCCCCGGCGGGCTGCCTGGCGGGCGTCGATGTCTCGAACCACCATGATCGCGAGGACGGCCGCGACGATCAGGATCACGTCGGCGGCGATGACCCAGTGCAGGCTGTCGTTCACCTTCTGGATGAGGAGCGGCACGTTCGATGTGTCCGCGGTCGGGATCATCGCGGCGGCCGCACGGTCGAGGATCTGGGACAGGACCCAGGCGCCCCACCAGATGGGGATGAGCGGCATCGTCGGCTGCATCCTCCACGCGACGCCGTGGTGCGGTCCGCTCCCCTTCCACAGCTCCGTCATCGTCTGGTACGGCATGACGAAGTTGGCGAAGGGGATGAACCACCACCCCACCACCCATCCGGGGCTGAACTTGGGGTCGGGCACGCCGAGCGGCCGGAGGTTCGCCTGGGCGCGATGCTGCCAGCAGACCCACACGATGCCGGTCGCGAGCACGCCGAGGATCTGGATGACGGACCAGGCCTGAACCCTGCGAGCGGTGTCGATGACCTCTTGGCCGAACGTCTGCCGGCTCAGGTCGTGGACCAGGGCGAGCTGCACGAAGATCGACACCACGGTGATGACCGCGACGGCGGCGAGCAGCCCCTGTACCCACACGACCAGACCGTGCGCGTCGCGGAAGACACCGGTCGACGCGCGGACGTCCGGAGGCGGGGCACCCCTGGTCGGCACCGCCATCGCCCGCGGCTCGCGCACCGCGAACTGCCCCCACGCCTGGTTCCATCCCTCGTCGGTTCGCGGGAACCGCAGGACGGCAGGACCGGGAACCGTGCGATCCCAGATGCCGAAGAAGTCGGTTCCGTAGCCCAGGATGTAGCGCTCGCCCGAGTGGCTGAAGTGGAGGGCGCCTTCGCCGACTACCGGAACGGCCGCTGGTGGCGGGGCCGGCGGCGGCGCGGCGCCGTAGGCGGGTTGGCCGGCCGGCTGCTGCCCGTACGCCGGCTGCTGGGGCGGCTGCTGCCCGTACTGCGGCGCGCCCTGGGGAGGAGTGACCGGCGGCCCCTGTGGCGGCGGTGTGGCCGGCGGTGGGGCCTGCTCGGGCGCCGGCGGACCGGCGGGCGCGGCCGGGCCGAGGTCGTTCCGGCAGTAGACGCACCTGGTGGCGTCGTCCTCGATCTGCTCGGCGCAGTACGGACAGGTCTTCATGAGGTGCGCTCTCCGGTGTCGGGCATCCCGGAAAGCCTAATCGTGACAAGGCGCCCCGCGATGGTGGCGCCGCCCCTTTTCTGACCCCGTTCGGAAAGCCCTCGCTTGCTTCGAGGGACTGTCGAATCCCACCGGAAACGACAGCCCCTTCCGAGAAGACCGCTCCTCGCTCCGGCCGGTCGACGCGAGCTCGGATTCCAGCGTTGCGAACGCTCGTTCGCGCGCCGCTGATGCGGCGCCATTCGGATGCTTGTAGAGCCGGTTCTCTACAGCGGGCGGCCGATCAGCCAGTGGTGGCCGAACGGGTCGACCACGCGGCCTTGGCGCATTCCGTAGGGCTGGTCAGCGACCGCGAACATCTCGTAGGCGCCAGCGGCGATTGCCTGTGCTGCGAGCGCGTCGGGGTCATCGACGTCGAGGGAGATCCGCACTGTCGTGGCCCCGACCGTTTCCGGGCTCGGCGTGCCAAGGTCCGGTGCTTCGGTGGCCACTCCGAAACGGTGACCTGCGATTGAGAGCACCGCGACTTGCGGTCCGTCAGGGGCGCGCATTCGTGCGCGCTCCTCGATCGCGCCAAACGCCCGCACGTAGAAGTCGACCGCAGCGTCGACGTCCCGGACCGCCAGGAACGGATAGATATCGCTCATGGGCGTTATCGTATTGGACTGGGACACTGGCGTGACTGTCGTTTCTCGGCGGAAGCGACATCCTTCGCCGAGGGCCCCACATGGTCAAAGCCCTCGCTTGTTCCGGGGTGCTATCGCCTCCCACAGGAAGCGACATTTCAAGGCTCACAGGCTCCTGGCTCAGGTTGGTGGGGACTCCCGCGTGCCGACTGTGCCACGCCCTTCTTGCGGGCTTCGTCGACGATGACCCAGACGATTGCTGCGCACACGCCAGCGAACAGGACCGCTCGGGCGGTCATCGATTCGCGCCCGATGTCGGCGAAGACGAGGAGCATGACCCACCAGAAGGCGAGCAACGCGAGGATGTACCAGCGTTTGAGGCGACTCCACCAGACATACAACAGGACAGCGGACATTCCCCAGATGAACGCCAACGATGCCACGAGAGTCAACCCGACCGCAGCGGCGAGTGCTCCGAGGACGAGGAGAAGCAGCCCGCAGAAAGCGAGGATCGCCGTCACCGTCAGGAAGAGCGTTGCGCTTGACGGAAGGATAGGAAGCAACAGCGCATACTCCGCACCACCCATTCGCCGTACGACCAACCCGCGCCCACTCGGTTCGGCCTTCGCCGCGACGCGGTATGCGGTCAGCCTGCACCCGTTCCTCGGCCTCGGGATAAGGAAGACGGTTGCTCCTCGCATCGATCTCCAACATGGCGACCCGGCAGCGAGGGTCGACCGGGTCTGCGACCAGGGCCCGCTCACACCACCACCTCGCGCCCTTCAGCCGCCCTCGAACGAGCAGGTGAATGGCTCGTTCGTAGGCTTGGCTCTTGACCATCGGCATCGGCAGGATGCTACGGGCATCGCGGTGGTGTGTCGTCTCGTTCACCCACAGACCCGATTGGTCAAGAAGCCCTCGCTTGCTCCGGGGTACTGTCGCTCTCCCAGGCGAGGGACTGGATGTGATGCGAGGATGAGCCGGTGATCGTTAGGGAGCAGCAGGCCGACGATTACGAGGCGATTCGGCACGTCTACGCCGAGGCTTTTCGGCGGCCGCGTTTTCGGCGGCCGCAGAACCCTGGTTCCGTCCCACCCGAGGTCGGTCTGTTCGAGGCACTGTGGGAAGCAGGCGACGTCATTCCCGAGTTCTCGTTCACGGCGCTAACCGACGGCGGGGTCGTTGGCCACGTCACGGCGAGCCCGGCGACCGTCGCCGCCAACCCAGTTGTTGCCGTGGGGCCGATTGGCGTCCTTCCGGATCATCAAGGCACCGGCATCGGGAGCGCCCTGATGGGCGCGCTTCTCGCCGCTGCTGATGCCGCGGACGTGCCGTTGATCGTTCTGCTCGGCGCGCCGCAGTACTACAGCCGCTTCGGGTTCCGTCCGGCCAAGGAGTTGGGCGTGATACCTCCGGAGCCGGAATGGGGAGATGCCTTCCAAGCCCGACCTCTGACCGCGTACACAGAGTCTGTCGCAGGACCGTTTCAGTACGCGTCGGCCTTCTCGTCTTAGTCGCTCAGGGGTCATTCCGGAACGCTGGCCTATCCGAGCGCCGACGCTCTCATCCGACCTCGACACTCCCCTCAGCCACGGACCCACATGGTCAAGAAGCCCTCACTTGCTCCAAGCCCTCTCTTGCGCCAGGGAACTGTCGCGTCCCACCGGAAGCGCATCGCGCAGCACCGGCTCGACCCACGGCCGCCGGCGACGGTTTCCCGCGACCCCGAAACCCCAGGTTGGGTGGAATCGTCTTTGAATTCGTGAGCGGAACGAAGCGCATCGGCTCTTGCGCTTGGGTCAGCGCGGGGCTGGCAATTCTGCTCTTCCTGCCCCTCTCGGCGTGCACTTCCACGAAGCCCTCCGCCGTGCACTCAAGCCAAAGGCCACCGCCTGGCTCATCGACGTCCCCATCGACTCGACGCGCCTCATCGGGGGTGAGCCTTCTGGTACCGAAGGGCTGGGTCTTCCGTGCGTACCCGGAGCCGACGGACATGTCGAACCCGAAGGTTCCGCTCGCATTGGGGACGTGGGCGTTTCAGGACCACGTGATCCTCAGGGGACCCATCCCCCCGGGTCGGGTGCTCATCGACGTCGAGGAATCGGCTCCTCCATACGCACCCGGGTTTCCGGTGCCCAAGACCAAGGACTATCCGCCACAGCCTGAGCACTTTCGACTCTCCGCCAAGCCGAACAGTGGGCTGCCCTTCGCCCCAGGCATGTCGACCGCCTACCGGATTGACTTCCGGGCTGCAGGGCGGTTCTTCAGCGTGCGCATCGCCGTGGCGAAGCCGCTGTCCGGATCGCAACGCCGTCAGATTGAGAACCTGCTGTCCACGCTGGGTGTTCAATCGCGGGTCTGACGCGAGTTCTTGGAGGGTTGCTCCGTCTGGTGGCGGCAGTGAGGGCTCCTTCCATCGACGGACCCACTGGGTCAAGAAGCCCTCGGCTTGCTCCAGGTCCCTGACTTCTTCGGGCGGACGAACGGCTGCACTCCATCGCTACACTCGCCCCGACGAGCCGACCTGTCGGTACGTCCGCTCGGATAGGGGGTGATGATGAGGCAACCAACACTGTTCCTGACTGTGGGACTCCCATGCACCGGGAAGACCACTGCTGCGCGGCGCATAGAGATCGAGCAGAAGGCACTTCGTCTCACGAAGGACGAATGGGTGAAGGCTCTCTACGGGCACGAGAATCCGCCATCGGCCCAGGACGTGATCGAAGGACGGCTCATCCAGATCGGGCTGCGAGCCCTCGAACTCGGCAACAACGTCGTGATCGACTACGGCCTCTGGGGTCGAGACGAGCGCTCCGCTCTACGGCAGGCAGCAGCAGACCTCGGCGCGATGGTGGAGATGCGCTACTTCGAACTCACCCCAGCCGAGCAGCGAAGACGACTTGATCAGCGCCAAGCCGAAGCGCCACACGCAACTTGGCCCATGTCAGACGAGGAACTCGACGAGTGGGCCGGCAACATCGACATCCCAACGCCAGGTGAACTCGACGGCAGTGAGCCAATTGATGACCCACCGGCTGGATTCGCGACGTGGGACGAGTGGCGCAGCCATCGCTGGCCGCCGTCGGTCTCCTGACGCCTGTTCCTTTCCATCCTCCGTCGGACCTCTTGGTCAAGAAGCCCTCCGTCTGTTGCTGCGCACCTACGGTAGAGTTGCCCCTGAACTCAATGGCAGAGATATCAGCGGTCCTCCGCTGGATCCTGGTGGGCACGGCGGCCATCTGGGTGGCGCTGGAGCTACGCCAGAGCATCACGTCACCGACCCGAGGGAGTGAAGGCCAACTGGGGAAGCGAGGTTCTCTTTCGGCTCATCGTCGGGGTCGGCGCACTCGCGGCGGGCGTGCTCTCGGCGGTGGCACAGTCGGCGACGATCCGGCCCGCCGTCGTCGCCGATTGGATCGGGCTCGTTCTGTTCTGGGGCGGCATCTCACTGCGGCTCTGGAGCTTTCACACACTGGGCCGGTACTTCACCTTCACCGTCCAGACGAGCACTGATCAGCCGGTGATCGTCGACGGGCCCTATCGGCTGATCCGGCACCCGAGCTATGCCGGGTTGCTCCTCGTCATCATTGCTGTGGGCCTGTTCATCGGGAACTGGTTGTCGCTCGTGTGCCTCACCGTCGCCATTGCAGGCGGTCTCGTGTTCCGCATCCGAGTGGAGGAGCGGGCACTGATGCAGAACCTCGGTGACGGCTATCGCGACTACGCGGCAACTCACAAACGGCTGGTGCCCTTCATCTGGTGACGTGGCCGCCTCTGGTGAGCGACGCCCACCAACGACCTGTTCTGGGACCGGCATGTCGTCTCGCGTAGCGAGTTACGCGGGGTGCGCTCCCGTTTCATCGGTCGCCTCGAGAATGACGATCGGGATCACGCGTGACGTATTTCGCTGGTACGCGTCATATCGGCCGTGCGCGCCGGGGTGAAAGAGCGGTGCCAGCCCGCGGTTGTGACGGTTGACCAGAGGCCAGAGCCGCGCCCGCTCCTCCGGCACGGCGACCCGCGCCGTCGCCGACCACTTCCGCCTCCCGACTTGAACGAGAACGTGTGGTTCAGTCCGGAGATTCGCCAGCCAGCCCGGACCGTGATGGCTGCCACCGTTCGACGCGACGACGACCCACGACGCCCCATCCTTGTAGTAGATCAGCGCATTCGTGCGCTGCTTACCCGTCCGGCGCCCGAGCGTTGTCAGCAGCAGCGACGACTGAATGGTCAGCCGTCTCCCGATCCAGCCCCGAGTCCCGCGATAGATCGCCTGTTGCAGCCGCAGATACGGAGTTTGGACAACAGCTGACGGAATCCGGTCCACCCGTGCCTCCGAGGGACAGCCTAACCATTCCATGCCAAACGTGCGCGACACGTTTCAACGATGCCCGTTTCATTCCGAGTCCTGAGATTGGCGACGCAGAAGGCCTTGACCTCATAGTCGGTCGGCTTTCCGCTGAAGCTGCCACGCCGCCTCGAGGGCATCCTCGATGGCACCGGCGTCGCCTCTCCGAAGGTCGGCGACGACCATCATGTGCTTGACGTACCGGGTCGGCACGCTGAAGGTTTCGGGGAATTCGTGCAGGATCGAGTCTCGGTAGTCGAACTCGGCGCGGATCACTACACGGGCGTCGTCAAGCTGCCGCGCCACCAGCCTGCCGTGGTATCGCCACTCGGTCAGCCCCGCTTTCACTGTGCGGCGCACACCCTCCCGAGCCTCGGCCATGCTGGCTACCTCGCGCATCTCCACCGAGCGGTCCCTCCTCCCTTGTGGCGACGGCTCGCCCCGGTTCACGGGCGGCGCCAGCCCCGACAGCGACACCAGCCCGAGTCGGGTCCCGGGCCACCTCTGTTATTCAACTCCCGCCCGTTGGAGAAACGGCACTCTTGCGCGACTCCCATCGCTTGGCCAGCTCGATCTCGTGCGTGAGAGGTCGGTTGGCGAGGGCGGCCCGCGCGTGCGCCTCGGGGGATATGTACCTTGACGGTTACGTAACGATCTTGCTACAGTCACGGCCATGGAAGCTGCTCTGCGTGCGCTGGCGGACGAGGGCCGGCGGACACTGCTGGAGGCCTTGGTTGGGGGTCCGGCAACCGCGGGTGAGCTGGCGGCGCTGCTGCCAATTTCTCGCCCGGGCGTATCGCGGCATCTCCGGGTGCTGCGGGAAGCGGGGCTCGTCGAATTTCGCCAGGAGGCGCAGCGACGGGTCTACGCCCTTCGCCCCGAGCCGCTCGCCGAGGTCGATGAATGGTTGGACCGGTACCGGGACCTCTGGGGGCAGCGGCTGGAAGCCCTGCACACCGAGGTGGCGCGGGGGAAACGCGGAAGGAGGAGCGCAGATGAGCAGCAACGCACCTGATCGCATCCTGGGCAGCCTGCGATCAGCAGATGGCACGGGCGTCGTGCGTATGGAGGACCGCTTCGCCACCGACATCGACGACCTGTGGTCGGCACTGACTGATCCCAGCCGTCTGGCTCGCTGGATCGGCGAGGTGGAAGGCGATCTGCGAGTCGGCGGTGCGTTCCGTGCGCACTTCTTCACCAGCGGATGGGAAGGCACTGGCCGCGTGGAAGCGTGCGAGCCCCCGCGGCGTGTGCTGGTGGTGACGAAGGATGCGGGCCTGCCGTATGAGGAAGTCATCGAGGCCACGCTGGTCGCCGACGGCGA
Source organism: uncultured Actinomycetota bacterium (assembly GCA_963770955.1). Taxonomy (GTDB): domain Bacteria; phylum Actinomycetota; class UBA4738; order UBA4738; family UBA4738; genus DASPTB01. The sequence continues at coordinate 116,826 of CAVYRK010000001.1, read as the reverse complement.
CCAGACGATCCTGGTCATCGAGGAACGAGGAATGCCCCTGGACCATCTCGCGGGTTACGGGGCCGGAGTGCAGATCCACGTCGAAGATCTCGCCGCCCACATCGCCGGGCGTGAACGCACGAATGACCCGGAGGCACGATGGGCCGAGCTCCTGCCCGCCTATGAAGAATTGGCGGCCAACGTCAGGTAGCACGCACAGGTGGCAAGGGGAGAACGCAACAAGGAGGCCCGCCAGATGAGCGGCAACGCACGGGATCGCATCCTGGGCAGTCTGGGATCAGCAGATGGCAAAGGCGTCGTGCGCATCGAAGACCGCTACGACACCGATATCGACGACCTGTGGGCGGCACTCACCGATCCCGCCCGCCTGGCTCGCTGGTGGGGCTTGGTCGAAGGCGACCTCCGCCCCAGCGGAGCGTTCCGCCTGTCCGCCGAGTGGGAGGGCACCGGGCGGGTGGAGGCGTGCGAGCCCCCGCGGCGGCTGCAGGTGACGATCAGAGAATCGGACGAGTCCTATCGAGAGGGTCGCGGCGTCCCGCCCTTCGACTCGTCGATCGAGGCAACCCTGACCTCAGAGGGCGACCAGACCACGCTGGTCATCGTGGTCAAGGGCATGCCCGTGGACAAGATCGCCTTCTACGGGGCCGGGTGGCAGATCCACGCCGAAAACCTCGCCGCCCACATCGCCGGGCGTGAGCGCGGCGACACCGAGGCACGGTGGGACGAGCTGGTCCCTCCGTATCAGGACCTGGCAGCCGGCATCGGGTGAGACGACGGATCTTGAGATCGCGGTCGTGGGACTGCTAAACAATGTGACCACCATGAGTCAGCGCACAGGGGTACGAACAATTCGCTTTGACGCCACGGTCTACACGATCGATGGATGGACTCTCTTGCGCCTGCCTGAGAAGGCGAGCCGGCAACTGCCGTCCCGCGGGCAGGTAGCAGTACAGGGAACGATCAATGGCCATGGGTTCCAGACGGTGTTGGAACCAGACGGCCATTTTGGCCACTGGATGAGGGTTGATGGAAGGATGCAACAAACCGCCGCTTTGAGCGCGGGCGACACCGCGACGCTCGAGATCGAGTCACTCAAAGACTGGCCGGAGCCGAACGTGCCACGGGATCTCGAGACAGCTCTGGCAGCTGCCCCTCAGAAGGTCCAAGACCTATGGAAAGACATCACTCCGATGGCGCGCTGGGAATGGGTTCGCTGGGTCAATGCAACCCCCAACCCTGATACGCGCAAACGACGGGTCGAAGTGAGCATCTCGAAACTGAAGAGCGGGAAGCGACGGCCCTGCTGTTTCAACCTTGCCGCATGCACCGACCCGAACCTGTCAAGGAGCGGCAAGCTCATTGAGCCGGCGTGAAGTGTCGGGCTGGCGTTCCCGCCACGGCTGTGTCGTCCAAGCACCGGCGTCAAGCCGAAGCCATCGATCCCTCGGTCACTTCCCCCTTGTGCGCCGCGAAAGCCGCCAGGACTTCATCCTTCTCTCGCGGAGGGACCCCGAAGTGATCGAGTGTTCGCCCCAGCTCCGCCGCGACCTCATCGAACTCCGCGGGAGAGATGTGGAGCTCGCGATGGGCCTCTTCCAGCCCGAGGGGGGTGCTTCCTGGCTTCGTGGCAGTAAACGAGAAGGGTCCACCGGCGACGTTGCAGACCCACAGCGTGCGCATGAACTTCAGCCCCGGCAGCCTGCCCAGCTGGTTGGTATGCCACTCACGAAGCTCAGGGTTCTTCGAAGCTTGGCCCACGATGGGGTTCTGGACGACCGCATCGCTGAAGTGGTCGACCACCGCGGCGATGGCGAACACGCCGCCCAATCGTTCGTACAGGCTCGGCTCAGCCATGTTCGTCCCCTTCTCATCGTTCCACCGTGGCGTGGCCCGCCACGAATCTGAAGGGTCTACGTGTGGTACCTGGAATCGGTGCTCGTCTCGGGGCCGGCCCGGGAGAGGACCACCGGGTAACGATCTCGTTGGAGACGGTTCAGCCGACCGCGCTGAGCTCATGTGCGAGAGCAGTCGCCCAGCCGCCGTCACGGAGAGGATGCACGTTCACCCAGACTCGGCTCTGCCACTCGTTCAATTCCAGTGTCCCGGGAAGGCCTGGCAGCCGAAGGTGCCAGTGGTGACTACCGGTACGCCCGGCGAGCTCGCGTTCGCTCCGAACGACGAGACCGCGTCGGCGACACTCCGCGAGGGCTTGGTCGGCATCGATATTCAGATCGAGTACCAGCACGACTGCGCCCGATCCTAAGCGTGCTATTCGCGCCGGTCCACCCCCCTCCCCCACCGTCCCCCTTGTGGTCGGGAAGCCTCTCACCGAGACCCGAACTGCGGGAGCCAGGGAGCCTCGCGCGTCGAGCATCCGGTCGGCCATCTCGTGGATGCGCGGCAGGGGGACCACGGCCGACGTCAGCGGGTCGAGCGCGACGGCCGCGTGCACCAGGTCGCGGTCGCCGGTCGTCGCCGCCTGCACGGTCAGTCGCTGAACCGCGATCTGGACGTTGTTGAGCGCCGCGCACGCCGCCGGCAGCGACCCGTACCGGATCGGCCGGACGCCGCTCGGCGTCGGCCAGGCACGCAACCTCGACGCAGGCGTCGGCCGGCAGGTTCTCCACGCAGGCCGCCGTTGCGCACGTTCCCGTACACCACCCGCGGCGTCCCGGTCACGATGCTGTCGACGATGAGCGCCGCGAACTCGCCGCCGTGCCGGATGCCCTCGCGCCGCGCCTCCTCCAGGAGTCTCCCGGTTGCTGCTGGCCGCGTCCGCCGCGCGGCAGATCGCCAGGTAGTCCCAGTGCCGGTCCAGGTACTGGTCGCACCAGCTCGGGCGTGCGGCGGAACCACGCCCAGTACTCGCTGGCGTGGTGGCTCGACTCGGTGTGGAAGTAGCCCGGTCAGCAGCATCAGCTCGGTCCGCACGCGCTCGACGCTCTCGTACGCGTCGTCGCTGCGCGGCAGCAGCGGCAGCGTCCCGTCGACGTGCCGCGCGCGCATCACCTCGCGGATGCGCGGCAGCAGGTCCTCGTCGCCGCGGCGGAACGTGGTGAACCACGCCGTGTGGTTGACGCCCGCGCACTCGAACGTGACCTCGTCCAGCGGCACGCCGAGCTCGCGGGCGAGCAGCTCGGACGTTCCCTGCACGCTGTGGCAGAGGCCGACGACTCGAACGCCGGTGAGATCGGTCGCCCAGCAGTTCACCGACATCGGGTTGGCGTAGTTGAGCAGCAGCGCGTCCGGGCAGACCTCCAGCATCGCCTCCGCCACCTCGCGGAGCGCCGGCACCGTCCGCAGCCCGCGGAACACGCCGCCCGGACCGAGCGTGTCGCCCACGGTCTGGTCGACGCCGTACTCGCGTGGGATCTCGACGTCGAACGCGTACGCGTCCACGCCGCCGACCTGGAACACGGTGAGCACCACGTCCGCGCCGCGCAGCGCCTCGCGCAGCTCCTCCGCGACGACGATCGACGCCGGCACGCGCCCGATCTCCTGCAGCTCCGACGCAGCATCCAGCGTCCGCTTCGCGGCAGCCACGTCGATGTCGTACAGCACCAGCGTCGAGCCGTGCAGACCCGGGAACGCGAACAGGTCGCGGATCAGCTCGAGGGGGAACACCCACCCGCCGGCGCCGACGATGACGATCCGCGGGCCGTCGCCGGGCATCGCCGCCGCTACCCCGCGGACCCGGGGATGGCGTCGCCCGACGCGAGGTCGAACAGGTGGATGCGGTCGGGGGCGACTCCGAGCCGGAGGACATCGCCGGGCGAGGGCTCCGGGTCGGCCGCGAAGATCGCCGTCATCGGCGCCCGCGCGCCCTCGACCAACAGGAGGATCTCGTCCTGCTCCTCGGCGCCGCTGTGGACGGGTGTGCCCGCGACGGTGCCGTAAACGACCACCTGCTCGCCCAGCGGCTCGACCACGTCGACGCGGAGCTCCAACGCCGGCCGACCGTCGTCGGCCGGGGTCAGGCACTCGGGCCGGATGCCCACCGCCAGCTCGCCCGCCGGCGGGCTCGCCCACGGGAAGTCGGAGCTCGCCCGCGACCACGCCACCGTCGGACGCCGTCCCGCGCACCAGGTTCATCGCAGGGCTGCCGATGAACCCGGCGACGAACAGGTTGGCGGGGCGCCGGTACACGTCCTGCGGCCGCCCGATCTGCAGCGCCTTCCCGCCCGACATCACCACGATGCGGTCGCCCAGCGTCATCGCCTCGACCTGGTCGTGCGTGACGTAGACGGTCGTGATGCCCAGGCGCAGGTGGATGCGCTTGAGCTCGGCGCGCATCTGCACGCGGAGCTTCGCGTCCAGGTTCGACAGCGGCTCGTCCAGCAGGAACGCCTTCGGCTCGCGGACCAGCGCCCGCCCCATCGCCACCCGCTGGCGCTGGCCGCCGGACAGCTGCGCCGGACGGCGCTTCAGCAGCCCGTCGAGCCCGAGGATCGAGGACGCCTCGCGGACCCGGCGTTCGATCTCGCGGCTTGGGCGTGTGCCGCTCCTTCAGCCCGAACGCCAGGTTGCGGTAGACGGTCATGTGCGGGTACAGCGCATAGTTCTGGAACACCATCGCGATGTCACGGTCGCGCGGCGAGACGCCGTTCATCGGCTCGCCGCCGATCGAGATCACGCCGGACGTGGGCTTCTCCAGGCCGGCGACGATGCGCAGGGCCGTCGTCTTCCCGCAGCCCGACGGGCCGACCAGGATCAGGAACTCGCCGTCGGGGACCGACAGGGTCAGGTCGTCGAGCGCGACCGTTCCGCCGGGGAACTCCTTCGTCACGTGGTCGAACGCGATCTCGGCCATCCCGCTACCCCTTCAGCCCGGTCGTCGCGATGCCGCGGATGAAGTAGCGCTGCGCGAGGAAGAACAGCAGCAGCACGGGGATCATGCTCATGACGTTGGCCGCCATCAGCAGGTTCGTGGCGCTCTGATGCGCGCCGGGAACGTGGTGAGCCCGAGCTGCAGCGTCATGTTGTTCGGGCTGTAGATCGTGATCAGCGGCCACAGGAAGTCGTTCCACGTCCACAGGAACGTGATGACGGCGAGCGTGGCGAGCGCAGGGCCCGACAGCGGCAGCACGATCTTGAACAGCACGCCCAGCCGGGACGCGCCGTCGATGCGCGCGGCCTCCTCCAGCTCGATGGGGAGCGTCCGGAAGAACTGCCGCAGCAGGAAGATGCCGAACGCCTGCGCCAGGTTGGGCAGGATCAGCCCGCCGAGCGTGTCGATCATGTGGAGGTTCCGCACGATCAGGAACGTCGGGATCATCACGACCTGGAACGGGATCATCAGCGTCGCCAGGACCAGCACGAACACGACCTCGCGCCCGAAGAACTTGATGCGCGCGAACGCGTACCCGGCGAGGCTGCAGAAGAAGAGGTTGCCGACGACGACGGCCGTCGTCACGACCAGCGTGTTCAGGAACCACCGCGCGAACGGCGCGTCGCGCAGCACCTGTGTGTAGTTGCGTCATCTGGATCGACTTGCGGGATCAGCACCGGCGGGTAGTGCTGCGTCTCGGCGAGCGTCTCCACCGACGTGACGAGCATCCACACCAGCGGGATCAGCATCACGATCGTCAGCGGGATCAGCACCAGGTGCCACGGGCTGAACAGGAACCGGTGCCGCTCCTCCGCCACCTCCGGGCGGGGCTCTCGATGCGGACGTCGGTCGCCTGGTCGATCATGACGAGTAGTAGACGAGTCGTTTGCCGGCCAGCAGCTGGACCACCGTCAGCACCATGATCGCCACGAACAGCACGTACGCGATGGCGGCGGCGTAGCCCGCGATGCCCTGCTGGAATGCCAGGTCGAACAGGTAGAACACGACGACGTACGTCGCGGTCCCCGGGCCGCCGCGGGTGAGGAAGTACACCTCGTCGAACAGCTGGAGGGCGTTGATGGTGGTCCACACGACCAGGAACAGGGTGGCCGGGCCCAGCAGCGGCAGCGTGATGTTGCGGAACAGACCCCACCGGCCGGCGCCGTCGATCTCGGCCGCCTCGACCAGCTCGGCCGGGATGCCCTGCAGCGCGGCCAGGTAGATGATCACATCGAACCCGATCCACCCCCAGACCGTCATCCCGACGATCGAGTACAGCGCGCCGTTCGGGCTGTCGAAGAAGCCGAACGGGCCCAGCCCGACCTTGCGCGAGCATCCAGTTGGCCAGGCCGAACGTCGGGTCGAACAGCCACAGGAACATGATGGCGGTGGCGATCGTGGAGGCGACGACCGGAACGAACACCGCCGTGCGGTAGAACTTGATCCCGCGCACCCGGCGGTTCAGCGCGATCGCGGTGAACAGTCCGCCGGCCACCGACAGCGGCACGAACAGCACCGTGTAGACGATCGAGTGCTCCACGGACGCTTTGAACAGCGGGTCCTTGGCCGAGCGCAGCGTAGTTCTGCATGCCGATCCACTGCGGGCGGGCTGAGCAGGTTCGTCCGCTGGAACGACAGGATCGCCGACCAGATGATCGGCACGATGCCGAAGATCATGATCAGCAGCACCGCGGGCCCCGCGAGACGCCCAGCCGACCAGGTGGTCGGACTGCAGCCAGGTCATCCCCCGCCGGCGAGGCGGCGCCGCGACGCTCACCGCGGCCCCATCGCTAGGCCGGCACCGCCAGGAACCCGTTGGCCGAGGCGGCGGCCGCGTTCAGGTTGTCCGGCGCGCTCCCCTTCCCCAGCAGCGTGTTCACGATCGCCTGCCCGAGCGCCGTGGACACGCGCGGGTACTGCGGGATCTGCGGCCGCGCCTTGAGCACGTTCTTCAGGTTCTCGGCGAACGTCCCGGTGCCCGGGTACTTGATGTCGAACTGGGAGAACCCCGGCATCGACTCAACCGACGCCCGCGTGGGGAGGTGCGCGGTGGCGAGCGAGTCCTTCAGCAGCTGGTCCGGAGCCGTGAACCACTTCAGGAACGCCCAGGCCGCGGCGACCCGCTGCGGTCCATTGTCGAAGAGCACCCAGTTGTCGGGACCCGCGATCGTCTGGTGGCTGCCGCCCGGGTCGAACGACGGCATGACCTGCACGCCGTACTTCACGTCCGGGAAGCTCGACAGGTCCCACGGGCCGGTGATCATCATGCCGAGGTTGCCGGAGTTGAACAGGTTCTCGCTCTTGCCGGCGTCCGGGTGGAAGTCGAGGTAGAGCGAGCCGTTCTCCTGCATGTTCTGCAGGGTGGCGAGGGCGCGCACGCCCGCCGCGCTGTTGAACGCGGCCTTCTTGTTATCGGGGGTGAGGATGTCGCCGCCGGCCTCCCACAGCATCGCCTCGTACTCCCACACGGTGGTTTCGCTGCCGTCGGCGGGGAAGGTGAGTCCGAAGATCTTCTTCGACGGGTCGGTGAGGGCCTTTGCGTCGGCGACCAGGTCGTCCCACGTCCAGTCCGGAGACGGTGGGGTGAGACCTGCCTTCGCGAACAGGTCCTTGTTGTAGACCACCGCCAGGTTGTCGACAAGGGCCGGCACGCCGAGCACCTTGCCGTTCACGGTTGCCACCGCGCGCTCGCCGGGGAAGAAGTCGTTCCAGTTGAAGTCCGACTCCTGGACCTTCTGCGTGAGGTCGACGAGCTTCGGCGCCGTCGCGAGCTGCGGCATGTTCGTGCCGTACTGGTAGGAGATGTCGGGCTGCTTGTCCCCCTGCAGCGCCACCGTCGCCTTCTGCAGGGCGAAGTCGCTGTTCACGTACCGCACGTCGATGTGCACGTTCGGGTGCAGCTGCTCGTACTCCTTCACCAGGCCCGTGAGGGAGATGTTCTCGAAAGCCTGGTTCGTGGGCGGCGGCGGCGTGTAGCCCATCCACATCGTGAGGTTGACCGGCGCGCTCGAGCCGGAGCCGCCCGTGCCGCCGCCCCCGCCGTTGTCGCCCCCGCCGCTGCCGCTTGTGCAAGCGACCGCGAGCACCATCACCGCGACCGCACCAGCCAGCCACCAGCGCTTCATCCCGCACCTCCCGTTCGTCCCGGCCTTCGTACCACGTTTGTCAGCCTTCCGATACGCTCGATCTCGATGGTCACCTCGTCCCCGTCCCGCAGCCAGCGCGGCGGCGTCCGCGCCATCCCCACGCCGGGCGGCGTCCCCGTCGCGATGAGGTCGCCCGGCTCCAGCGTGATCGTGCGGCTGATGAAGGCGACGAGGGTCGCCACGCCGAAGACCATGTGGGCCGTCGACGAGTCCTGCAAGACTTCGCCGTTCACGCAGCACCGGATGTCGAGGGATTGTGGATCCGGGATCTCGTCGGTCGTCACGATCCAGGGGCCACAGGGCAGGAACGTGTCGACGGCCTTCCCGAGCATCCACTGGCTCGACTGCATCTGCAGGTCGCGCGCCGAGACGTCGTTCATGCACGTGTACCCGGCGACGTGGCCGAGCGCGTCCGCCTCGTCCACCAGGCGCGCGCGGCGCCCGATCACGACGCCCAGCTCGGCCTCGTAGTCGGGCCGGTCCGTCGCCGCCGGGACGACGATCTCGTCGCCGGGCCCCACGACGCTGTTCGCGAACTTGGGGAACAGCATCGGCTCGTCGGGGAGCGCCGCGCCGGCCTCCGCGGCGTGATCCCGGTAGTTGAGGCCGACGCAGATGATCTTCTCCGGCCGGGCGACCGGCGCGCGCAGGTCGACGCCCGACAGCGCGACCGGCTCGCCGTCGGCCGCCCGGCCGGTGCGCAGGTACTCGACGAGGTCGGCGCCCATCGGCACGACCGCGTCGCCCTCGACCCGGCCGAACCCACCGTCGAACGAGACCAGCCTCACGGCACGAGCACCACCTTCGTGAGCTCGGTGCCGTCGACCAGCGCCTCGAACGCGGCCGCCCCCGCCGACAGGGGCATGGTCGTGATCCACGGGGACACATCGGGCTCGCCTTCGGACAGCAGGGACAACGCGCGGTCGAAGTCGGCCGGCAGGCAGGCGTAGGACCCGACGACGGTGATGCCCTTGGCGACCACGCTGTGGTAGCTGAGCGGGCCCTCCGGCGCGCCCAGGCCGATCACGTCCACGTGGCCGCCGGGCCGCACCGCCTGCAGCGCGAGCTGCCACGTCGCCGGATAGCCCGCGGCGTCGATGACCGCGTCGACGCCACGGCCGTTCGTCTCCCGGCCCAGCTCGTCCGCGGCCCCGTCGGCCGCGACGGGCTCCGCCCCCAGCTTGGCCGCCAGGTCCAGGCGGTGCTCCATGGTGTCGACCACGAACGTGCGCGCCGCCCCGGCCAGGATCGACGCCTTCGCCGCGAACAGGCCGATGGGCCCCGCGCCGATGACCAGCACGGCCGCGTCCGGCTTCACCGCCCGGTTCACGGAGTGGATGGAGTTGGCGAACGGCTCGGTCAGCGACGCGACCTCGTCGGAGAGCCCCGCGGGGACGGACAGCACGTGCGTGGCGGGGACGGTGCACGCCTCGGCGAAGCCGCCGGGAAAGTTCATCCCCATCAGGGCGCGGTTCGGGCACAGGTTCGGCCGCCCCTCGGCGCACAGCTCGCAGGTCCCGCACGACACGACCGGCATGACCACGACTCGCCGGCCGGACAGCTCGGTGGCGACGCCCTCGCCGATCGCGTCGATGGTCCCGACGACCTCGTGGCCCATGACGAGCGGCGGGATGCGGCGGGGGCTGGCCTCGCGGAACCCGTGGAGGTCCGAGCCGCAGATCGCGGTCGCGCTGATGCGCACCCGCACCTCGCCCACGGCCGGCTCGGGATCGGGGGCGTCCTGCAGCTCCATGTTCCGCGGACCCAGATACGTGAGTGTCTTCATGTCCCCGTCCGCTCTCTCACATCACGGCCGTCTGGCCGCCGTCCACCACCAGGGCCGCGCCGTGGACGAACGACGCGTCGTCCGAGGCCAGGAACGCGTACGCCGCGGCGACCTCGTCGGCCCGTCCGCGGCGCCCCAGCGGGATCGTCGCGCTCCGCGTACGCGCGGAATCTGCGACTCGTCGGCCAAGCCGCGGTTGAGCGGCGTGTCGATGAACCCCGGGCACAGGCAGTTCACGCGGACGCCGTGCGCCGCCGAGCTCGACCGCCATGGTCCGGGTGAGCTGCAGCACGCCGCCCTTCGACGCGTTGTAGTCGGCGAACTCCTCCTCGCCGCCCAGCGCGTTCGTGGACGCCATGTTCACGATCGACGCCGCCGCCGCGGTCGGCCACCATCCGGCCGGCCGACCGCCTGAGCCACCAGGAACATGCCGCGCAGGTTCACGGCGATCGTGCGGTCCCAGTCTCGCGGCTCCATGTCCAGGAACCGCACCTTGCGCGCGATGCCGGCGTTGTTGATGAGGACGTCGATGCGGCCGAGCGACGCGACGGCGGCCTCGACGAGCGCGGCGGCGCCGTCCTCCTCGCTGACGTCCGACGGATCCCGTCCACGGAGCCGGCGTCCGCGCCGAGCGCCTCGAGCGCGGCATCGACGCTCGGCCTTGTCGACACCGCCGACGAACACGCGGCTCCCCTCCCGCAGGAAGCGTTCGCGCGGTCGCCAGGCCGATGCCGCTCGTGCCTCCCGAGATCAGCACGCCCTTGTCACGCAGGCCGCGCATCAGCGAGTCGTTCCTCTCAGCGGTCCCTCCCCGTTCGCCCGCTCACCGGCGATTCCGTGTACCGGAACGCCGTTCTGATCGCGCCCAATTCTCCGGATCGCCTCCCGCCCCGTCAAGGGCGCCCGCGTCACCGGCCGGCGCCGCCGCGGGGCCAAGGAAGGACGAGACCACGCGAAGCAGGACGGGGGCGAGCGAGCGCATGCGGGCGGCGGACAGCCGCTCGCGCGGCGCGGCGATCGAGATCGCCCCGCGAGGCCGGGCGCCACCCAGGAACAGGGGCGCCGCGATGCAGCGCACGCCCGGCTCGCTCTCCTCCAGGTCCCGCGCGTACCCGTCCGCGCGGATCCTGGTCATCTCGCGGGCCAGCGCGGCCGGCGAGGTGATCGATCTCGGCGTCCGCGTCGGGAGCGAGCCCCGCTCCTCGATCCACGCGCGGATGGCCTCGTCGGTCGGATAGGTCCAGGCCAGGAGCGCCTTCCCGACACCGGTGCAGTGCGCCGGGATCCGGCCTCCGATGCGGGAGTTGAGGCGGATCGGATGCGAGGGCTCGAGCTTGTCCAGGTACACGACGTCGCCCCCATCGAGCACGCCGAGGTGCACGGTCTCGTTCACCTCGCGGTGCAGGCGCTCGAGGACCGGACGCATGGCCACGCGCAGGTCCATGCGTTCGTAGAACTCGAAGGCGACGCGGAGCAACTCGGGGCCGACCATGTAGCGGCCGTCGTCCTGCTGCGTCGCGAACCGCCGCTCCCGGAGCGCGGCCAAGGTCCTGTGGGTGGAGCTCTTCGGGAGGCCGGCCGCGCCGGCGACCTCTTCGAGCGTCGCGCCGGACCCGCGCTCGCCCAGCACCTGCAGCAGGCGAAGCGCTCGATCGACGCTCTCGATGGCGGGGACCTCGCTCATGCGCGCACGTTACCGCATTCCGCCTACCGAAATCCAATTCTGTTCGGCGACCCGCCGACCGGGGTCGGTCGCGGCGCGGCTACGCGCGGATGCCTTCGGGCATGCCGTCGCCGTGCGCCAGGATCAGCTCGTCGCACATCGCGTGGATGTCGTCGAGCGACAGGGTGGCACCCGCATTCGGGTCGAGCATCGCGGCCTGGTACACGCGCCGCCGGTCGCCCTCCAGCGCCGCCGTCACCGTCAGCTCCACGACGTTGAGGAACGTCCGGTTGAGCGCGGCGCAGACGCGCGGCAGGTCGCCGACGGCGATCGGATGGACGCCGTCGCGGTCGACGAGCGCGGGGACCTCGACGCACGCCTCGGGCGGCAGGTTCGAGACGAGGCCGCCGTTCGGAACGTTCACGTACTCCTCGCGCGGGGTTCCGGTCTCGATCGCGTGGATGATGTTCGACGCGAGCTCGTGCGTCGGCTCGATCTCCGGGTCCGCCCCGGCGACGACGGCCTCCTCCATCGCCTCGTACTCCGCCAGGTTCTCCTCGCTGCGGCGCAGGTACTCGTCGACCGGGATGCGGTAGCGCTCGATCAGCTCGTCTCGCCGCATGAACCACGGCAGGTACTCGGCGGAGTGCTCGCTCGACTCCGTCGGGAAGTAGCCGACCTGCCGGTACAGCTCGACACGGACGCGGCGGCCGAGGCCGTCGGGATCGGCCGCGATGGCCTCGTCCAGCCGCGGGTACAGGTCCTCGCCGGTCGACCTCCGCTCGAAGCGGATCACGAACGCCTGGTGGTTGAAGCCCGACGTCAGGTACTCGATGTCGTCCTCGGGAACGCCGACCGTGCGCGCCAGGAACGCGTGCGTGTCGCGCACCGAGTGGCAGACGCCGACGACGTTCCGGAAGGGCGAGCCCGCCACGACGGCCCATGGGATCATCGCCATGGGGTTCGTGTAGTTCAGCAGCAGCGCGCCGGGGCAGACCTCCGCCATGTCGCGGCCGATGCCGACCATGACCGGGATCGTCCGCAGCCCCCGGAAGATGCCGCCGATCCCGATCGTGTCGCCGATGGTCTGGCGCAGGCCGTACTTCGCGGGGATCTCGAAGTCGAGCAGGGTCGCCGCGTAGCCGCCCACCTGGATCTCGTTGACGACGTAGTCGGCGCCGTCCAGCGCCTCGCGCCGGTCGAGCGTGGCGGTGATGGTCAGCCCCGCGCCGGTGCGCTCGTTCGCCCGCCGGGCCAGGGCCTCGGCGACGGACAGCCGCTCCGCGTCGATGTCGTGCAGCGCGATCGTCGTGCCGTGCAGCTCGGGGGAGGTGACGACGTCGGAGATGAGGCCCCGGGTGAACTCGACGCTGCCGGCGCCGATCAGGGTGATGGTGGCCATCCGCGGGATTGTTCCAGAATGCGCGGGTGAGCGCCCGCCCGCCGCGACGCATGCAGCCCCGCTCGGCCATCTCCGGGGAGATGGTCCTGTTCGGCATCTGCATGGCGTCCTTCTTCCCCTTCCTCGCGCTGTTCCTCCAGTCGCACGGCCTGGACCCGAGCCAGATCGGGCTGGCGGTCGGGGCGATGGCGCTCGGCCGCGTCCTGTGCACGCCGCCGTGGGGGCACGTCGCCGACACGTTGCTGGGGCGCCGCGACACCCTTCGCCTGTCCCTGGTGCTGACCGTGATCGGGGGCACCGCGCTCTCGCTGTCCGGCCATTCGTTTGCGGCCGTGCTGGTCACGTCGTTCCTGCTGACGGCCGCCAGCTGCGCGTCGGTCCCCAGCCTGGACGCGCTGGCACTGGAGGACCTCGGTGAGGAGAACCTGTCCGAGTACGGCGACGTCCGCGCGTGGATGAGCGGCGGCTACGCCGCGGCGAACCTGGTCCTCGGCCTGATCCTGCAGGCGGCGGGCGCACACTGGTCGGTTCCCATCTACACGATGGTGTCGGCCGCCGCGCTGGTCTGGACGGTGACGCTTCGCCGCGACCCGCCCCCGCACCGCGGCGGCCACGGCCGCTTCGGCGCGGTCGGCGACGCGTTCCACCACAACCCGCGATTCGTGGTGTTCCTGGTGGCGTCGATCTTCCTGTGGGTCGGGTTCGCCGGGGCGTGGAACTTCCTGTCGCTCCGGATCGAGGACGCGGGCGGCGGGCCGCTGCTCGTCGGGCTGGGCGCCGCGCTCGGGGGCGTCGCCGAGGTCTTCGTCATGCGCGGGTCGTCGCGTTTGAGCGAGCGCATCGGCCTGCGCGGCGTGTTCGCGGCCGGTTGCCTCGTCTACGGCACCGCCTTCCTGCTGTGGGGCGTCGTGAACAACGCGGTCGCGATCTCGCTGCTCACGGTCCTGGAGGGCATCGGGTTCGGCCTGCTGTTCACCTCGAGCGTGGTGATCGTCGGGCGGCTGCTCCCGTCGTCGCTGTACGCCACCGGGCAGTCGATCGCGAACACGGTCGCGTTCGGGATCGGGCCCATCGTGGGCGCGACCATCGGCGGGCTCGTCTTCCAGAACATCGGTCCGCGGGCCCTCTACACGAGCTCGGCCTGTCTGGCCGCTGCCGCGGCGTTCATCGCCTGGCGGACCCTCGCGGCCCCCGCGTTCACTCGGCCCGAGCCCATTCCGGCGCCGGTCGCCATCCCGCCCGACCCCGCGGGCGCGTGATCAGGCGAGCGTGGCGCGGATACGGTCCGCGATCTTCGCGGCGGAGAGGCCGGCCCACTCGCGCAGCTCCTCCGGCGAGCCCGACCCCGGCATCTCGGTGACGCCGATCGAGACGACGCGGCCGGACAGGTCCGCGCCGTCCTCCGCGAGGGCCGACAGCACGGCGTCGCCGATGCCGCCCTGGGGCCAGTGGTCCTCGACGGTCACGAGCAGCCCCGTGTCGGCCATCGCCGTCCGCAGCGTCGCGCCGTCGATCGGCTTGATCGAGTACACGTCGATCACGCGGCAGGCGATCCCGTCGGCGGCCAGCGCGTCCGCGGCCGACAGCGACTCGTACAGCGTCACGCCGGCGCCGACCAGCGTGACGCGGTCCTCGCCGCTCGAGCGCAGGATCTTGCTGCCGCCGATCGGAAACGCCTCGCCCGCGTCGTAGAGCTTCCGCGGTCTTCTCGCGCGTCGTGCGCAGGTACACGATGCCGGGCAGGTCGGCCATGGTCTTCGTCAGCGCGGCGGTCGCGTTCGCGTCGGCCGGGTAGAGCACGGTCGAGCCGTGCACGGCGCGCATCATCGCGAGGTCCTCCAGCGCCATCTGCGACGGGCCGTCCTCGCCGATCGACACGCCTGCGTGCGAGCCGCACAGCCGCAGGTTCGCGCGGCTGACCGCCGCCATGCGCACGAAGTCGTACGCCGCGCGTCAGGAAGGCGCCGAACGTCGCGGCGAACGGATTCTTGCCCACGGCCTGGAAGCCCGACCGCCGCGCCGAGCATCGCCTGCTCGGCGATGTACATCTCGAAGAACCGCTCGGGCGCGACCTTCTGGAAGTCCTCGGTGTGCGTCGAGTTCGCCACCTCGCCGTCGAGCGCGACCACGTCCGGGCGCGCGGCCAGCGCGGCGAGCGCCTCGCCGAAGGCCTTGCGCGTCGCCTGCGCCTCCTGGTACACGGGCAGGTCGACCGGCGTCCCGGCCCGCGCGCCGACGGGCTCCTTGTCGACGCGGACGTCCGGCTTCTGCGGCGTGATGGCGATGTCGCGCGCGCCGCCCAGCTCGGCGATGGCCTGCTTCGGCCTCATCGGCCGACAGCGCCTTCCCGTGCCAGCCCTCCTTGTCGGCCAGGAACGAGACGCCGTGCCCCTTCTCCGTCCTGGCCACGATCAGCGTCGGACCGTCGCCGTCCTCGGCGGCGCGGAAAGCCTGATCGATCCCGGCGACGTCGTGGCCGTCGACGCGCAGCGCCCGCCACCCGAACGACTCCGCGCGCGCGGCGTATCGGTCGCCCTCCCACTCGAGCATCGTCGGGCCGCGCTGGCCGAGCCGGTTCATGTCGAGGATGCCGATCAGGTTGCGCGCGCCGTGGAACGACGCGTTCTCCATGGCCTCCCACACGGACCCCTCTGCGACCTCCGAGTCGCCCATCAGCACCCAGACGCGCCCCGGCAGGTCGTCGAGCCCCATCGCGAGCGCCATGCCCAGCCCGATCGGCAGGCCCTGCCCAAGCGATCCCGTCGCGACGTCCACCCACGGCATCTCCGGCACGGGCGCCGGGTGGCCCTGGATGGGCGAGCCGAACCTCCGGAACGTGAGGAGCTGCGCGTCGTCGATCGCCCCGATCGCCTTCAGGACGCTGAAGAACAGTGGCGACGCGTGGCCCTTCGACAGCACGAACCGGTCGTTGCCCAGGTTCGACGGATCGTCGACGTCGAACCGCAGGTGGTCGGCGAACAGCACAGCGGCCAGGTGCGCCGCCGACAACGAGGACGTCGGATGACCCGATCCGGCGGCCGTCGAGCACCGGATGCTGTCCACGGCGAGCTGCGCCGCGAGCTCGTTCCACTCATGCGTCCTGTCCATGCTCCATCCGCCTCCAGACGTGCCGGGATCGTGCTCGAAAGGACCTTTCCCACCATAGCGGGGCGGCAACGTAACGCGGCCGCACGCGACCCCCCCGGCACGCTACGGGGCGGCCGTGACGCCGGCCAACCCCCGCCGGAGTGAATCCGGCTCATCCCCGAAGGGGAGACGGGGATGTCCCCGAGCTCGTGAACGCACGCCGCGAGCGCCAACGGCGCACGCGGCCGCGCGGCCGACCCGCATGACGCGCGACGTCTAGAAGCCGGGCTTCGACCGCTCGGGCAGTTCGGCGGCCGCGTCCTTGAGCGCGCCCCAGACCTCCTTGAACAGATCCGCCGCGTAGGTCGGCGGCTGGCTTCCCTGGCCACCCATCGCGCCGCGGAGCGCGGTCGCGGTCACCTCGATCGCCTTCTCGAACAGCGTGCGGTCGATCTCTCCGGCCACGTCGTCCTCCTTCTCGCTGAAGCGAATCGGTCGTCCGTCGCTCGGGCCTCCCGAGCAGCGGCAAGGCTACCCGACGCACAGGCGTACGCCGGGGTGGACGAACCGGGGCGGCTGCGCTACATTTCCATGCCTTCAATTCGCATGATCATGCAGAACGACGAGAACACACAGTCCGTCCGCGTGGCGGTGCTCGGCGCCTCCGGCTACTCCGGGGGCGAGCTCCTGCGCCTGCTCGCGGGCCATCCCGGTGCCGAGGTGGTGGCCGCCGGGGCCTCGGAGCGCGCGGGACTGACCGTCGGCGAGGTGCATCCCCATCTGGCGCCGGTAGGCGACCTGGTCCTGGAGGAGCTCGGACCGGACGTCGCCGAGCGGTGCGACGTCGTGTTCCTGGCGCTGCCGCACGGGGCCAGCGCGGCGCTCGCGCCCGACCTGCTGGCGCGCGGCGCGCGGGTCGTGGACCTGGCCGGCGACTTCCGTCTGCCCGCCGACGAGTACCCGGCCTGGTACGGATTCGAGCACCCTTCGCCCGCGTGGCTCGACAAGGCCGTCTACGGGCTGCCCGAGCTGTTCCGGGCCGACATCCCCGGCGCGCAGCTGGTCGCGAACCCCGGGTGCTTCGCGACCGCGGCCGTGCTGGCGCTCGCGCCGGCGGCCCGCGGCGGCATCCTCGGCGCGCCCATCATCGTCGACGCCAAGACCGGCGTGTCCGGCGCCGGCGCGAAGCCGACGGCGACCGTCCACTACGCGCACACGGAAGGAAGCGTGCGCCCGTACCGCGTGGCGACCCACCAGCACACGCCCGAGATCGAGCGCGCGCTCTCGGCGGCCGGGGGCGGCGACGTTCGCGTGACCTTCGTGCCCCACCTGGTCCCCGCGGTGCGGGGCGTGCTCGTCACCTGCTACGCGCCGTTCGCCGGCGGCGCGACGGCGGGCGACATGGACGGCGCGATCCACGAGGCCTATGAGGGCGAGCCGTTCGTGCGCGTGCTGGACGACGGAACGATGCCCGACCCGAAGCGCGTCGCCGGCACGAACGTGTGCGAGATCGGGGTCGGCGTGGACGCACGGACCGGCACCGCGATCGTCGCCGCCGCGGTCGACAACCTGGTGAAGGGCGCCGCGGGGCAGGCGATCCAGAACATGAACCTCCTGTGTGGCTTCGTCGAGACGACGGCGCTCCCGACACTGGGGCTGTATCCGTGAGCGTCACGTTCCCGCGCGGGTTCCTCGCATCCGGCATCACGGCCGGGTTCAAGTCCAGCGGCCGTCCGGACTTCGGACTGCTGCTGTGCGAGCGCGAGGCCGCGGTGGCCGGCGCCTTCACGACGAACGCCTTCCCCGCCGCGCCGGTCCAGCTCGACCGCCGGCGGGTGGAGGGCGGCGCTGCGCGCGCCGTGGTGATCAACTCCGGGCAGGCCAACGCCGGGACCGGAGCCGCGGGGCTGGAGGACGCCGAGACGATGGCCGGGCGAACCGGCGACGCGCTCGGCATCGACGGTGGCTCCGTGCTGGTGTGCTCCACCGGCGTCATCGGCCCGCGCATCCCGCTCGAGCTGGTGGACGCGGCGCTGCCGAAGGCGGCGGCCGGCCTGCGCGCGGACGGCGGGAGCGACTTCGCCGAGGCCATCCTGACCACCGACCGTCGGGCCAAGGAGGCGCACGCGACGGCGAGCGCGTGGCGCGTCGGCGGCTGCGCCAAGGGCGCGGGCATGATCGGGCCTCGGCTGTCCGCGCACGGCCTGGCGACGCTGCTGGTGTTCCTGACGACCGACGCGCAGGCGTCGCCGGAGGCGCTCGGCGAGATCGTCCGCGATCGCGCCGTGCCCGTGTGGAACGGCGTGACCGTCGACGCGTGCCCGAGCACGAACGACACCGTGCTGCTGCTGGCCGGCGGCGCAGCGGGCGGCCCCACGGTCGAAGCCGGGTCGGCGGAAGCGCACGCGCTGGGCGAGGCCGTGGAAGCCGCGTGCGCGGACCTCGCCCGACAGGTGGTCGCCGACGCGGAAGGGAGCTCCAGGACCCTCGTCGTCCAGGTGGACGGAGCGCCCGACGCGGAGTCCGCGCGCTCCGTCGGCCTCGCCGTCGCCAGCTCCCCGCTGGTGAAGACCGCGCTGTTCGGCGGCGACCCGAACCCCGGCCGGTTCCTCCAGGCGATCGGCGCGAGCGGCGTGCCGTTCGACGGCTCGGGCGTGACGGCGTGGCTCGGGCGACGTCGCCGTCGTCGACCGGGGAACGGTCCCCGATCCCGTGCCGGCCGCGGCCGCCGGCGCGATGGCGGGTCGCGAGGTGCTGCTCCGCATCGAACTGAACGGCGGCCCGGGCGCGGCGACCGTGTTCGGCTGCGACCTGTCGCACGAGTACGTCGGACATCAACGGGAGTACACGACGTGACCACGACCACCGCCCGCCGCGCGTCCGCGAGCGCACGCGCGCGAAGGCGCGGGTCCTGCTCGAGGCGCTGCCCTTACATCCGCGAGCACGCCGGGCAACGGTGGTCGTCGTCAAGGTCGGCGGCGCGGCGATGGAGGACCCCGCGCTCGCGGGCTCGTTCGCCGCAGGACGTCGGCCTGCTGCGCCTGGTCGGCATCCGGCCGGTGGTGCGTGCACGGCGGCGGCCCGCAGGTGACGGAGATGTCCGAGCGCCTGGGGATCGACCACCGAGTTCCGCGGCGGCCTCCGCGTCACCGACGCCGACACGCTGCGCGTCGCGAAGATGGTGCTGGTCGGCGACGTGAACAAGGACCTGTGTCGGCGCTCAACCGCGCCGGCACCCGGCGGTCGGGCTCTGCGGCGACGACGGCGACCTGCTCCTCGCGGCGAAGCACGCGCCGAACGGAGACGACCTCGGGTTCGTCGGCGAGATCACCGAGTCAACATCGGCGCTGCTCGACCACCTGATGGAGATGGCCGTGCCGGTGATCGCGTCGATCGCGACCGACGGCGCCGGGCAGTCCTACAACGTGAACGCCGACCCGGTCGCCGGCGGCGATCGCCGTGGCGCTGGGGGCCGCGAAGCTCGTGTACGCTGACCGACGTGGCGGGCCTGCTGGTCGAACGGCGAGCAGATCGCCGAGCTCACGGTCTCCGAGGCCGATCGAGCTCATCGAGATCGGGGCGGCCGGCGGCGGCATGGGGCCGAAGCTCGCGCGCCGCCGCGGACGCGGTCCGCGGCGGCGTCGCCGCGCGCCCACCTCATCGACGGACGCATCGAGCACTCGCTGATGCTCGAGCTGTTCACGCCGGAGGGCATCGGGACGATGGTCGTGCCGGACGGAGGCACCGCATGACGGTCGAAGCGACGCCGTTCGTCGGACACGACCGCGCTGATGCCGACGTACAAGCGGTACCCGGTGACGCTCGTTCGCGGAGAGGGCCTGCGGGTCACCGACGACGCGGGGAACGCGTACACGGACTTCGCCGGCGGCATCGCGTGCGTGCCGATCGGCCACTCGCACCCGCGCTGGGTCGCGGCGGTGCAGGAGCAGGTGGCCACGCCTGACGCACGTGCGCAACCTGTTCTCGACGATCCCCCAGCAACGGCTGGCCGAACGGCTGACGTCGCTCGCCGGGTTCGGCAGCGTGTTCCTGTGCAACTCGGGCGCGGAGGCGAACGAGGCCGCGCTGAAGATCGCCCGGCGGTGGGGCCGACCGCAGGGGCGCACGCGCGTCGTCGCGCTGGAGGGGTCGTTCCACGGGCGGACGTTCGCGACGCTGGCGGCGACCGGGCATCCCGAGAAGCACGTGCCGTTCGAACCGCTGCCCGAGGGGTTCACCCACGTCCCGCCGGGCGACGCCGAGGCGCTCTCGGCCGCGGTCGACGAGCGGACGGCGGCCGTGCTGATCGAGCCGGTGCTCGGCGAGGGCGGCGTCGTCCCGCTGCCGCCGGACGTTCCTGGCGCACGCGCGGCGCGCTGTGCGACGAACGCGGCGCGCTGCTGCTGTTCGACGAGATCCAGACGGGCGTCGGCCGCTGCGGCGAATGGTTCGCGTTCCAGGGCGTCGAACGTCGCGGCCGGACGTGGTCACGCTGGCGAAGGCGCTCGGAGGCGGCCTGCCGATCGGGGCCGCCGTCGCCCGCGAGGACCTGGCGTTCGGGCCGGGCGACCACGGTTCGACGTTCGGCGGCGGGCCGGTGCCGTGCGCCGGCGCCCTGGCGGTGCTGGACGTCATCGAGGACGAGGGGCTGCTGGCGAACGCCGCGGCGATGGGCGATCGGCTTCGGGACGGGCTGACCCACGCCCTGCGGGGGCCGGCATCGACGGCGCGGCCCGCGGGCGCGGGCTGCTGGTCGGAGCGCCGGTCGCGCCGGCGCCGGCCGCGTCGGCGGTCATCCTCGCGATGCTGCGCCGCGGCTTCCTGACCACCGAGGCCGGCGGGAACGTCGTGCGCTGCACCCCGCCGCTCACGGTCGACGCGGCGGCCGTCGACGCGTTCGTCGCTGCGTTCGCCGACGCACTGAACGAGGTCATCACGTGAAGAGACAGAGACAACAGGCACTGCTCGACCTGGTGCGGGCGCGAGCCGCTCGCGAGCCAGGAGGAGATCGCCGCGCGGCTCGACCGCGCTCGGGTTCCCGGCCACGCAGTCGACGATCTCGCGCGACCTCGACGAGCTCGGGCTGGTGCGGCTGCGCGACGCCGACGGCCACCTGCGGTACGCGACGCCCGACGCGCGGCGCGTCGAACGGCGGCCGGCACCTGCGCACGATCCTGCGCGAGTTCGCGCGGAGCATCGAGCATTCCCGGCAACCTCGTCGTGGTGAAGACACCGCCGGCCGGCGCAGTCCCGTCGCCCGAGTGCTCGACGCGTCGGACCTGGACGGCGTCATGGGCACGATCGCCGGCGACGACACGATCATCGTGGTGATCGCCGAGGACGTCCGCGCTCGCGACGTCGCCGCGAGCCTGCGGGAGATGGCGGAGCTATGAAGGTGGTGCTCGCGTACTCCGGCGGGCTCGACACGTCCGTGGCGGCCCGGACGCCTCCGCGACGAGCGGGACCTGGAGGTCGTGGCCGCGCTGGTGGACCTGGGGCAGCCGATCGACAGCGACGAGGTGCGAGAAGCGCGGCGGCCGCGGCCGGAGCCGAGCTCCGGATCGTGGACGCGCGCGACGAGTTCGCAGAGGCGTTCTGTCTGCCCGCGGTGCACGCGAACGCGCTCTACGAGGGGAAATACCCGCTGGTGTCGTCGCTGGCCCGGCCGCTGATCGCCCAGAAGGTGGTCGAGCTTGCGCGCGAGGTCGGCGCCGCGTTCGTCGCCCACGGCTGCACCGGCAAGGGGAACGACCAGGTCCGCTTCGAGACGACGTTCGCGGCGCTCGCCCCCGACCTGGGGGTGCTCGCGCCGGTTCGCGAGGCGATCGCTCTCGCGGGACGAGGCGCTCCGCCGCGCGGCGGCGTTCGGGATCGACATCCCTTCCGAGGCGCGCGTCTATTCCATCGACGAGAACCTGTGGGGCCGCACGGCCGAGTGCGGTCCCATCGAGGACCCCTGGGCCGAGCCGCCCGAGGACGCGTACGCCGTGACGGTGCACCCGGCGGACGCGCCCGACGAACCGGCCCAGGTGGTGCTCGCGTTCCGCGAGGGACGTCCCGTCTCGCTCGACGGCGTGGAGATGAGCGTCCGCGAGATCGTCGCGCGGTTGTCGGCGCTGGGCGGCGCGCACGGGTTCGGCCGCGTCGACATGATCGAGAACCGCCTGGTGGGCATCAAGTCGCGCGAGGTGTACGAGGTGCCGGGAGCGCTCGCGCTCATCACGGCGCACCGCGACCTGGAGGACCTGACCCTGGAGCGCGACCTCGCGCACGAGAAGGCAGGGCTCGAGCGCCGGTGGGCCGAGCTCTGCTACTACGGACTGTGGTTCGGGCCGCTGCACGCCTCGTTGCGCGCCTTCATGGCCGAAGCGCAGCAGCGTGTGACCGGCGAGGTCCGGCTCTCCTTCTTCAAGGGCTCCTGCCGCGTGGTCGGCCGACGGAGCGAGGTGGCGCTGTACGACCACGGCCTGGCGACGTACGACGAGCGGGCCGACCGGTTCGACCAGCGTCACGCCGAGGGGTTCGTCTCGCTCTGGTCGCTGCCGCTGAAGGTGTGGGCCGAGCGCGGAGGGCAACATGAGCCCACGAAAGCTCACTCCGGGCAAGCGATCGCAGGCGTCGCGTCGCCCGGGAGCGCGCCACATTCCGCACCGCCTCCAGGAGCGGGCTCCGCGGCTCTCAGCTTGCCCTCCGGATCGTCCGCGCCCCTCGACTCGGCGACCGGCTCGGGCTCCGGAGCGGACGCCGATGCCTCGAGGCCCGCGTACGTATGGTCCGGGCGCTTCCAGAACGAGCCCGCCGAGGCCACGACCATGTCTGCTGAACTCGCTTCGGTTCGACAAACGGCTCCTGCCGTACGACCTCATCGTGACAACCGCCCACGTGGATGCGCTGCGCCGCGCGGGACTGCTGACTGACGCCGACGCCGACCGGCTGGGATCCGAGATCGCCGCGCTGCGGCGCCGAGCGGCCGACGGCGCGTTCCCGTTCTCGGACGACGACGAGGACGTGCACGTCGCGGTGGAGCGCGTGCTGACCGAGCGCCTCGGCGAGCTCGGCGCGCGCGTGCACGCGGGCCGCAGCCGGAACGACCTGGCCGTCACCGACCTGCGTCTGTGGACGAAGGACGCGTCGGCAACGCTGGCGCGCCTCACGCGGTCGCTCGTGGACGCGCTGGCGGGGCGCGCGGAGGAGCACGCCGCGACGCTCATGCCGGGGTACACCCATCTGCAGCGCGCGCAGCCGGTAACGCTCGGCCACCACCTGCTGGCGCACGCATTCGCGCTCTCGCGCGACGTGGAACGCCTGGAGGGCGCCGGCGCGCGCGCCGACGTCTCCGCGCTGGGGGCCGGCGCGCTGGCCGGCTCCACGCTCGGGCTCGACCCGGAAGCGACCGCAGCCGCGCTTGGGTTCTCCGGCGTGTTCGACAACTCGATCGACGCCGTGTCGAGCCGCGACTTCGCGATCGAGTTCCTGTCGGCCTGCCTCGCGACCGCGCTGGACGTCTCGCGGCTGGCGGAGGAGATCGTGCTGTGGTCGACGCAGGAGTTCGGCTTCGTCCGCGTGGATGACGCCTACGCGACGGGCTCGAGCATGATGCCGCAGAAGCGCAACCCTGACGTAGCCGAGCTGTCGCGCGCGAAGGCGGCGCGCGTCCTTGGCGACCTGGTCGCCCTGGCCGGCGCCATCAAGGGCCTGCCGCTCGCGTACGACCGCGACCTGCAGGAGGACAAGGAGCCCGTGTTCGACGCGCACGATGCTCTCGCGGCGGTGCTGCCGGCCGTCACGGGGATGGTCTCGACGCTCGCGTTCGACGTCGCCCGTATGCGCGAGGCGTGCGCCGGCGGGTTCCTGACGGCGACCGATCTGGCCGAGGAGCTCGTCCGCGCCGGGGTCCCGTTCCGGCAGGCGCACGAGCGCGCCGCACGGATCGTCACCGGCCTCGAGTCATCGGGACGGAGCCTCCTCGACGTGGCGCCGGACGAATGGGCGACACTGGACCCCGCGCTGGACGCCGGCACCGGCGCCCGGCTCTCCCCGGAGGCCTCCGTCGCCGCGCGCGAGGGCCACGGCGGCCCCGGCCCGGACTCGATCGCCCGTCAGCTCGCGGCCGTGCGCCACGCTGTCGTGCGCGGGCTCGCCGCGACCCCCCGCTAGAGTGGGCGGTCCCACGACACGCCGGAGGAGCCCATGGCTGAGATCCACGTCAGGCCGAACGGATCGCTGAAGGTCTACGGCCGGGTCCGCCTGTTCGACGCCGAGGGCAACGAGTACGAGATCGACTGGGACGCCCTGAAGGAAGACTCCCGGGGCCGGCGCCTCAAGCTCTGCCGGTGTGGAAACACCAAGACGCCCCCCTTCTGCGACGAGACCCACACCGAGATCGGGTTCCAGTCCGTCCCGCTCACCTCGGACGGCTACCCGCCCACCTGAGCTCGGCGGAGCTCCCGCCCATTTTGCCCTATTCAATTTTGCGGGCGGCCCACGCCGATACCTCCGGGTGGTGGAGTCCGGTGGACGCTCGCTCCTCGAGCAGTGCGAAGCTTGCAATTCGAGGATCCCTGATGGGGCCGAATGGTGCGGCCTCTGTTTGACGCGCGTACCGCGGGGCCCCCAGAACCCGGCGCATCCGCTGGCCGTGGCGGCCCCCCCTCCCGTCGCGCGGGCCGGGTCCCGCACCCGTGAGGGCGCGCTCACGTTCGGGATCACGGGCCGCCTGGTGATCACGATCCTCCTCGGGCTCGTCGGCGCGGTGGGCCTCACACTGTTCCTCATTCCCTACTTCACGTCCCACTCGCACACCGCCCTTGCGTACGCTGCCGTGTTCCTGGTCCCCTACTCCTTCGTTGCCTGGCTGGTCTTGCGCGACGTCTGGAAGCGCTCGTGGCAGCCGCTGGAGGTGTTGCAGGAACGGCCGTGGCGACCGCCCGGAGCGAACGCGTGACCAGCGTCTCGGTCGCGCGTCGGGCGGCCGTTCCCATCGAGCGGGGACGCGTCGCACCCGGTGCTGCGCTCGCCACCGTCGCCTCGCTCGCGATCTTCATCACGGCGCAGACCCTGCTGCTGCTCCGCGCCCATCACCTGATGTGGGAGGCGTTCCTGCTGCAGAACGGGCCGCACTACGCCAACGAGGTGGTGGGGTCGATCTGGCCGGACCTCCTGTTCACCACCGGCCGCTTCTGCGGCCTGATGCTCGCGGGGATCACCCTCGCGGTCTCGGGACGCCGCCGGGCGTACGCCGTGCCGGCGGTCGCGTGGTTCCTGCTGTCGATGACCCACGGACCCGCGCTCGTCCACCTTCCCCACCCCGCGCCCATCGGCGTGGGCTGGGGGCCGGTCTCGGGCACCGCCATCGCGTCACCGTTCGTGTGGATGAACCAGTGGGTCGGATCGGTGATCGACTACACCCTGGCGCTGCTCCCCGCGGCCGTGCTGGCAAGCGGCCTGCGCCGGTCCGGGATGCTCCGCCCGGCGGGCTGGTCGTGGCCGCCGGTCACGTCGGTGGCGACGTTCACCCTCAGCGCGTTCGTCCTGGTCTTGACGATGCTCGCGCTCGCCATGTCGGTCGACTCGCTCTACCCGTGGGCGCAGGTGCCGGCCATGGTGCCGCTGTTCCTGTTCGGCGCGCTTCTGGGGGCGCGCCGGCCATCCCTGCTGTGGACGGCCGCCGCGGTCCCACTGCTGATCCAGGTGGACTGGTTCTCGCTGATCCAGCCCGGATCGCCGCCGCTGCTGCCAACGCTGCTGTCGGTCCTGCCGTTCGTGGTCGTCGTCGGACTCGGCATCGCGCCCGGTCCGGCCGCCCGCGCCCTGGAGCGGCTGCGCGAGTCCCCGCTGTCCGCGCTGATCCTGCTCAACGTGCTGAACGTGGCCGACGCCATCCTGACGTGGGCCGCCATCGACACCCATCAGGCGTCGGAGGCGAACCCCGTCGTCCGCATGCTCGGCCTGCCGGCCAAGGTGATGCTGGTGGCGGCGATCAGCCTCGTCCTCTACCGGCGGCGACCCCGCGTGCTCGCCTGGACCGTGCTGGTGTTCATCGGCGTCATCGCGTGGCACGTGGCCGGCGTGTACTTCACCGCCCACACGTAGCTATCTCGACAGGTGCCAGTGGTGGGGCAGGACCAGCTCGTCCGCCTCGCTCGGGCCCCACGACCCCTTCTCGTAGAACTTCACCTTCGGCGGCTCGTTCAGCAGCGGCATCAGGAGCTCCCACGCCCGCTCCACCTCGTCCTCGCGCGTGAACAGGGTGTGGTCGCCCTCCATCGCCTCGAGGAGCAGCAGCTCGTAGGCCTCGACGAGCGGCGCGTGGAACGTCTGCTCGTATTCGAACCGCATCACGGCGCGGTCGAGCTCGAACTCCCCGGGGCCCGGCTTCTTCACGTTCAGCGCGACCGTGATGCCCTCGTCGGGCTGCACGCGGATCGTCAGGTGGTCGCGGTCCGGCGCCGCGAGGACGTCGGTTCCCCGGAACACGTTGTAGGGGACGTCGCGGAACCCCAGCGTGATCTCGGAGACCTTCCGCTTGAGGTTCTTTCCGGTGCGCAGGAAGAACGGGACGCCGGCCCACCGCCAGCTGTCGATCTCCAGCTCGAGGGCGGCATACGTCTCGGCCTGTGAGTCGGGGGCGACGTCGGCCTCGTCGCGGTACCCGGTGTACTGGCCCCGGACGACGTTGCGTGGATCGCAGACCTTCATGGCGCGCAGCACCTTCACCTTCTCGTCGCGCAAGCGGTCGGGCTCGAACGAGACCGGCGGCTCCATCGCCAGGAAGGTCAGCATCTGGAACAGGTGGGTGGCCACCATGTCGCGGATCGTCCCCGTCTGCTCGTAGAACTGGCCGCGCCCCTCGATGCCGATCTCCTCGGCGACCGTGATCTGCACGTTGTCCACGTACCGCCGGTTCCAGATGGGCTCGAACATCCCGTTCGCGAAGCGGAAGGCCAGGATGTTCTGGATGGTCTCCTTGCCCAGGTAGTGGTCGATGCGGAAGATCTGGGATTCGTCGAACACGCTGTGCATCTCGGCGTTCAGCGCCCGGGCGCTCTCCAGGTCGTGGCCGAACGGCTTCTCGACGACGATCTTCGCGCCCGGGTGCATGCCGCTCTCGCCCAGCCGCTGCACGATCGAGGGGTACGCCATGGGCGGGGTCGCGCAGTAGTAGAAGCGCCCGCCCTCGGTCCCCTTCGTGCGATCGATCTCCTCCAGGTGGTCACGAAGGTGATCCATCGCCCGCTCGCTGCGGAACTCGCCCGTCACGTACGACAGGTGGTCGGTGAAGTCCTCCCAGACCTCCCCCTTCGGCTCGGCCTTCCCGAACTCCGCGACGACCGACTTCGCGTACCCGTGGAACTGTTCGTTGGTCATCTCGGTCCGTGCGTAGCCGACGATCGCGAACCCGTGAGGGAGCAACCCCTCCGAGTACAGGTGGAAGAACGCGGGCAGCAGCTTCCGCTTGGTCAGGTCGCCGGACGCCCCGAAGATGACGATCGCCTGCGGGTCGGCCGGCTTGAGCGTCACGGCGAGCCCCCCGCTGGCTTCTCCGCGTGGCCGCCGAACTCCTTCCGCATTGCCGAGAGCAGCCGGCTCGCGAAGTCCGCCTGGCCCTGCGAGGTGAACCGGCCGAACAGCGCCGCCGCGAGCACGTCGGCGGGCACGCCGACGTCCACGGCCGCCTGCAGGGTCCACCGCCCCTCGCCCGAATCCGACACGCGTCCGCCGAACTCGCCCAGGCCGGGGTCGGCCCGGAGGGCCTGCGCCGTCAGGTCCAGCAGCCAGGACGACACGACGCTGCCCCGGCGCCAGAGCTCCGTGACCTTGGCGACGTCGATGTCGTAGTGGTAGTACTCCGCGTCGCGGAACGGCGCCGTCTCCGCGTCGGTGTCACGGCCCGCCGTGCCGGCGTCGGCATGGGCCAGGACGTTCAGCCCCTCCGCGAACGCCGCCATGAGGCCGTACTCGATCCCGTTGTGCACCATCTTCACGAAGTGGCCTGCGCCGTTCGGCCCGCAGTGCAGCCAGCCCTCCTCCTCGGGAGCGGGGTCGCCCGTCCGCCCAGGTGTGCGGCCGGCGGCCTCCATGCCGGGCGCCAGCGAGCGCAGCACCGGCGCCAGCCGCGAGACCGCGGCGTCGGGCCCGCCGACCATCAGGCAGAAGCCTCGCTCCCGCCCGAACACGCCGCCGCTCACGCCGACGTCGACGTAATCGATGGCCTTGGCGCGCAGCTTCTCGGCGCGGCGCACGTCGTCGCGATAAAACGAGTTGCCGCCGTCGATGACGGTGTCGCCGGCGTCCAGCCGCCCCGCCAGGTCGTCGACCACCGAGTCGGTCACCCCGGCCGGGACCATGACCCAGGCCGCGCGCGGCGGGGCGAGCTTGTCGACGAACTCGTCCATCGAGCGGGCGCCGGTCGCGCCCTCGGCCTCCAGGCGGTCGACGGCGCCGAGGGACCGGTTGGTGACCACGCATTCGTGGCCTGCTGCCATGAGGCGGCGCACCATGTTCGCGCCCATGCGGCCCAGGCCGATCATGCCGAGCTGCATTCAGACTCCTTTGCTGTCGGACTCAGGTCGCCGCGGCCTCCGCGGCTTCCTTGGCGAGCGCCTTGAGGTCCTGATCCGGGTCGCGCAGCCGCGCCGGGTCCACGGGGCGGCGGCCACGGACCAGGTCGCGGGCACGCCGGACCTCCCGGCCCCGGTCGAGGCCGGCCACCGCCTCGACGGCGCCGTCCTTCATGTAGAAGGCGACGAAGTCGCGCCCCGCCAGGCTCCCCCGAACCTCGATCCCGTCCCACGACAGCGCGTGCCCCACCATCTGCAGGTTGTGGTCGTACTGGTCCGACCAGAACCAGTGGACGTCGCCGACGGGGTCGGTGGAGCCAAGCATGCTCTTCGCCACCGCCGCGCCCTGCTTCAGCGCGTTGTCGTAGTGCTCGACGCGCACGCGGCGGCCGAGGACGGGGTGATCCTGGTTCGCGACGTCCCCGGCGACGAACACGTCGGGGTTGCTGGTGACGCCCCGCGGGTCCGCGAGGATGCCGTTGTCGACGTCGAGGCCCGCGGCGACGGCCAGGTCGACGACCGGCTCGATGCCGACGCCGGCGACGACCGCGTCGCACTCCACGATGGTTCCCTCGGTCGTGACCACGCGCTGCACGCGCCCGTCGCCCTCGAACCGGTCGACGTGCTCGCCCATGTGGAACGTGACGCCGTGGTCCTCGTGGATCGCCTGGAAGACGGCGCCCACCTCCGGGCCGAGCACGCGCTCGAACGGGCGCCCGAACACCTCGACGACCTCGACCGGCGCGCCCATGGAACGGAGCGACGCGGCGACCTCCATGCCGATGAACCCGGCGCCGACGATCGCGACCCGGCCGCCCGCCGCGGCCGCCTCCCGGATGCGGTCGGCGTCCTCGATGGTCCGGAGCTGGAAGATGCCGTCCAGGTCGCTGCCGGGCAGCGTGAGCGCCCGGTTCCTGCCGCCGGTGGCCAGCAGCAGCCGGTCGTAGGCGATCGGCTCGCCGCCCTCCAGGTGGACGGTCTTGGCCCCCGGGTCGAGGGACTCGGCGCGCACGCCCGAACGGAGCTCGACGTCGTGCTCCTTGAACCAGTCGGCCGGCGGAAGGTCGAACTCGCCGGCCTTCGTCTCGCCGCGCAGGTAGTCCTTGGACAGCGGCGGGCGCTCGTAGGGGAAATGCTCCTCGGCGCCGATCATGACGAGGCGGCCGTCGAAGTCCCCGTCCCTGAGGGCCGTCGCGGCCGCGCCGCCGGTGAGCCCGGCGCCGACGATCACGAACGTCCGATCCGCCATGGCTCCATCGTATGTGTTGTCCCGACGAGGCGCCGTGCTTGGTGCGATTCGGCGAGGTCACGGGGGACGAGCGCCGCCGTACACTGTCGCCCTTCAGGTGGAGGTGGGCGTGAACAACGAACGGATCCGGCCCAGGAGCCGGGAGGTGACCGAGGGCGCCGAGCGCGCGCCGGCACGGTCGATGCTCCGGGCGGTCGGCTTCACCGACGAGGACTTCGAGAAGCCCCAGATCGGCGTCGCCTCGTCCTGGAACGAGGTGACGCCCTGCAACTACCACCTCGGGAGGCTGGCCGCGCGCGGCCAAGGAGGGCGCGCGCGCGGCCGGCGCGGTCCCCGTCGAGTTCACGACGATCGCGGTGTCGGACGCGATCTCGATGGGCCACGAGGGGATGCGCGCGTCGCTGGTGAGCCGCGAGGTCATCGCCGACTCGGTCGAGCTGGTGATGCACGCCGAGCGGTTCGACGGCATGGTCACGATCGCCGGGTGCGACAAGAGCCTTCCGGGGATGCTGATGGCGTGCGCCCGGCTGAACCTGCCGGCGGTGTTCCTCTACGGCGGGACGATCCTGCCGGGGCACCTGGACGGGCGCGACCTCACCGTGCAGGACGTGTTCGAGGCCGTGGGCGCCGAGGCCGCCGGGAAGATCACCGCGGAGGAGCTGAAGGCGATCGAGACGCACGCGTGCCCCGGGCCGGGGTCGTGCGCCGGCATGTACACGGCGAACACGATGGCGGTCGCGGCCGAGGCGCTCGGGATGTCGCTGCCGGGCAGCGCGTCGCCGCCGGCGATGAACCAGCGGCGGGACGAGTTCGCGCGCGCGTCGGGCGCCGCCGTCTTCGAATGCCTCCGGCTGGGACTGCGTCCGCGCGACGTGATGACGAAGGAGGCGTTCGAGAACGCGATCACGTGCGTGATGGCCTGCGGCGGCTCGACGAACGCGGTGCTGCACCTGCTGGCGATCGCGGCGGAGGCCGACGTCGAACTCGAGCTGGACGACTTCGACCGGATCAGCCGTCGGACGCCGCACATCGGCGACCTGCGGCCGGCGGGGCGGTTCGTCATGGCCGACCTCGACCGCGTCGGCGGCGTTCCGGTGTTGATGAAGGAGCTGCTGGACGCCGGGCTGCTGCACGGCGACGCGATGACGGTGACGGGGAAGACGGTGGCGGAGAACCTCTCGGAGCTGGCGCCCCCGGCGGTGGACGGCGACGTGGTGCGGCCGCGCGACGAGCCGATCCACCCGTTCGGCGGGATCGCGATCCTGCGCGGGTCGCTCGCGCCCGACGGCGTCGGTCGGCAAGATCGTCGGGATGGAGGGGAAGACGTTCACGGGGACGCGCTCGGGTGTTCGACTCCGAGGAGGAGGCGTTCGAGGCGGTCACCGGGCGGGTCGATCGTTGCGCGGCGACGTGATCGTGATCCGGTACGAGGGGCCGCGGGGCGGTCCCGGGATGCGCGAGATGCTGGCGGTGACCGCGGCGGTCCACGGGGCCGGGCTGGGCCGCGACGTGATGCTCGTGACCGACGGGCGGTTCAGCGGCGCGACGCACGGGTTCTCGATCGGCGCACATCGCGCCGGAGGCGGCGGTCGGCGGCCCGATCGCGCTGGTGCGCGACGGCGACACGATCACGCTGGACGTCGATGCGCGGCGGCTCGACCTGGACGTCGACGAGGACGAGCTGGACCGGCGGCGCGACGGGTGGAAGGCGCCGCAGCCGCGATACGAGCACGGCGCGCTGGCGAAGTACGCGCGCCTGGTGGCGTCGGCGTCGCGCGGCGCGATCTGCGGCTAGCGCTCGTCTGCTCGTCGAGCGCTAGCGTTCGACGACCTTCCGGACGGGGACCGGCCGTCCGGGCGATCCGCCCGCGGTCGACGAGTACTCCGGCACGCCGACGCAGGTGAAGAGCAACCCGTCGAGCGGTTCGCCGACGAGTGCCGGGACCTCGCTGTCCAGGAAGGTCATCCCAGAGGCGCTGGCCCCCAAAGCGTAGGCGGCGAGGTGCAGCCGGCCCTCCACCATTCCGGCCGCGAGGTGCGCCTCGCGGTACTCGCGGTCGTCCAGAGCGCCAATATCGGCTGCGCCGATCACGACGAAGGCAGCGTCTCGCGCCAAGCCCTGGTCGAGGGCGATCCGGAACAGCTCGTCGCGCATCGGGCCGGCCGTCCTCGGTGAGGCGAGGTCCGGCCACCGATAGATGCCCGGGGTAAGCCCTTCGACGTCGTGGACGGCGACGAAGTGCGGAAGGGAGATCGCCTCGCAGGGCGACGCCCATGGCGGTGATGAGGACGTCGCGCGACACACCGCGGGTCGGATCCATCAGGCGCTGCGACCCGCGGACCAGGACGACGGTCTCGACGGGATCGCCTTCGCGCGAGGAGACGTCGGCCGGCGCGCCGCGTTCCCAGGGCGATCCGAGCTGGTCGAGGTCACCGGCCCGCTGCGCGGCGGTCTCGAGCGGGAACTCGATCGGCGCCCGGTCGACCTCGCCGTGGGCGGCCGGTCCGGTGCCGTCCATCGCGGGCTCGCCGTCGCCGAGCGAGACGACGGCCAGCGGCCATTCGTTGACGCCGTCCGCGCCGACCAGGCTCGTGACGGCCGCGTCGGGGAACCGGGTGTAGAGGTGTGCGGGAACCCCGGCGGAGTCGGCCGCCGCGAGCACCTGGGCGAGCATCGTTCCGCCGTCCCAATAGATGTGCCGGTAGCCGCGTTCCCGGTAGCGCCAGCCGGTGCGCCAGGGCACGCCGGTGACCACGATCGCGGGCGCCCCACGGTTCGGCGGGGGCCCGACCTGGAGTAGCCCGTGCTCCTGCGGGTGATACCAGTGGACGCCCGCGGGCAGGCTCGTGCCCTCGGGCACCGCGACGTACACCTCGAGCGGGAAGCGGCCTCCGGCGGACCCGGCGGCGCGGAACAGCCAGGTCGCGTACGGCCGCTCGGTCGTTCGCACGATGCCGGCAGACAGGTGCAGAAGTCGCGAGAGCTGCGGCAGGTCGGGTTGTCGCGGGGCGACGTCCGCGGTGCCGGCCAGGACGGCGACGGCCGGAGCGATGGTCCCCGGGAGGTCACGCGGAAGCGCGAGAGTGGGAAGCGACCGCGTGTACCGCTTGTAGAACCAGGGGAACCGGTCGAGGTCGTTGTCGTCGAATCCCGTTGCGGCACGCGGGTCGTCGGGAACGTCCGTCCACTCACGGCCGGGCGAGTAGGACGTCAGCCGGTGCAGGGCCTGCGTCGCGGTCTCCACGCCGAGCACTCTGGCGGATTCCGGGTGCATTCGTCAGCGCCGTCGATAGCGCACCCCTGCGCGATCCGAGGACGCCGCAACGGGCACAGTCGAAAATACCTGGCACGCAATGACTTCGAGGAATGTCAGACCCCTCCCCTATCGTGCGCTTCATGAGTGAGCTTCGATCGGCCATCGACGAGTTCGGCGTTCGCGATGTCGCGGACAAGCCCGACGCCATGCTGGAAGAGGACTTCGCGGAGCTGCAGCGCGCGTCGGAGCTGCTCGAGGCCGAGCGGCTGCGCCACCTGGCCGAGATCGATCGCCGAGGCATCCACCGGCGCGACGGGCACCTGTCGGCGGCGTCGTGGCTCGCGACGAGCTTCCGGGTGGGATGGGGACAGGCGAAGGCCGAGCTCCGCACAGCCCGAGTGCTGGAAGAGATGCCCGAGACACGGACAGGCACTGGAGAACGGGGACGTGTCGCTGTCGGCAGCGAGGCTGCTGGTGGCTGCCAGGGAGATAGACCCCGAGGCGTTCACGCGATGCGAACCCGAGCTGGTCGAGGCGGCACGTGTCCATCACATGCGCGACCTGCAGCAGGTGCTCACCCGGTGGCGCCAGATGGTCGGAGCAACAGCGCGGTCTCGGACGCGACAGAAGAGCTGCGGAGCACGCGACGGCTGTTCACCTCGAGGACCTTCGGGGGCATGGTGCGCGTGGACGGCGACCTCGACCCGGAGACCGGCGAGACGCTTCTGACGGCGCTGCGGGCGATCATGGACGCCGAAGCACGGTCGGGAGCGGAGGACATGCGATCTCCCGCGCAGCGGAGGGCCGACGCGCTCGGAGAGGTCTGCCGGCAGTGGCTCGACCGCTCGGATCGCCCGCAGGTGGGCGGCGAGCGGCCCCACGTGACCGTGACGGTGAGCGCTGACGAACCTCAGAGAGCTGGAGGGATCGGCCGAGCTCGACCACGTGGGACCGGTGCCGGTGGAGGTGGCGAGGCGGCTGGCGTGCGACGCCTCGATCGTCCGGGTGGTGATGGCCGGGACCTCCGAGCCTCTGGACCTCGGACGGAGGACGCCGGTGCCCTCCCCGGCGCAGCGCCGGGCCGTGATCCTCCGGGACGGCCACTGCCGGTTCCCGGGCTGCGACCGCCCGCCGGCCTGGTGCGACGTCCACCACATCCTGCACTGGCCCGACGGCGGGCCGACCGATCTGTCGCAACCTGATCCTGCTCTGCCGGCGTCACCACTGACTGTGCCACGCGCGGGACGGGTTCCGGCTCGCGGTCGAGGACGGGAGGCCGGTGTTCCGGAGACCGGACGGGTCGGTGCTCGAGGACGGCTCGGAACGGGCGCCGCCGCTCGCAGTCTGAGGTTGGGTGGGGTCGCGGAGACGCCCGTCGTCCGACGCCCTTGCGGTGGCTGCGGTCGATGCGGAGCGATCAGCGGCGGCTCCCCGACCGGCCGACTTCATTTCTTCACCGGCCGACGCCCGAACGACGGTTGACCGACCGTTCAGAACCCCGTAGGCTCTTGTGTCACCATGAGTCGACCAGAGTCCTGCGCCCCGAAGCACCGCCAGGCCCTGGTACTGCTTATTACCTAGGCGCGGCGGGCGAAGCACGCCCTGGCCGCGCCGAGACCCCTCCATCGCGAGGGGTTTTTTCTTACTCGGCGCCGACCACCGTGCCAGCCCTCCGCCAGACCCGCAAGGAGGGAACACACATGCGGTACGAGTTCAAACGACAGGACCAGCCTGTCGGCTGGGCCCAGTGGGAGGGCCCCGGGCAGGTCGCCCTGGTCATGGACGACCGGGACGACCGGGACTTCTTCCAGGAGTACTTCCAGGGCAACGTCACCTACCTGGCCAACCATTTCGACGGCGAGGAGGACGCGCTGCAGACCCGCCGGCGCGACTGGACGCCCTGGGAGTTCGAGCGCGCTTGCCGGGGTCTGAGCCGGCAGGGGTTCGGCGTCAGCAAGGTCGCGACCGCGCCGACCGAGGCCCGGCCCGCGGCGGCAACAGGCTGACGTGAGATCGGCCGAGCAAACGCCACAAGTGGCCCGACCGCCTGACCGGCGCGCAGTCCCTCATGCGCAGCATGGAGATGGAGGGAGTCGACGTCGTCTTCGGCATCCCGGGCGGCGCCATCCTGCCGGCCTACGACCCGCTGCTCGACTCCTCGATTCGCCACATCCTCATGCGTCACGAGCAGGGGGCCGGCCACGCGGCCGAGGGCTACGCCCACGCCACCGGCCGGCCCGGCGTGTGCATGGCGACGTCGGGGCCGGGCGGCTGCAACCTGGTCACCGCACTCGCCGACGCGTACATGGACTCGATCCCCCTCGTCGCGATCACCGGGCAGGTCCCCACGGCGGTGGTCGGGAACGACGCGTTCCAGGAGGCCTACATCACCGGCATCGCCATGCCGGTGACGAAGCACACCTGGATGGTCACCGACCCGGCCGACATCCCTCGCGCCATCCGTGAGGCCTTCCACATCGCGTCGACCGGCCGGCCCGGCCCGGTCCTCGTCGACCTGCCGAAGGACGTCCTGATCAAGGAAGCGGACTTCGAGTGGCCCGAGGAGGTCGACCTCGCCGGCTACAAGCCGACCACCAAGGGAAACGTCAAGCAGGTCCGCGAGGCCGTCAAGCTGATCCTCGCCGCCGAGCGCCCCGTCATCTACGCCGGCGGCGGCATCATCCGCGCCGACGCGGCCGACGAGCTGCGCAAGCTCGCCGAGACCGGGCAGCTCCCCGTCGTGACCACCCTGATGGGACGGGGCGCCTTCCCCGACACGCACGAGCTCGGGCTCGGCATGCCCGGCATGCACGGCCACTACACGGCGGTCACCGCCCTGCAGAAGGCCGACCTGCTCGTCGTCGATCGGCGTCCGCTTCGACGACCGCGTCACCGGACACCTGGCCACGTTCGCGCCGAACGCGAAGGTCATCCACGTCGACATCGACCCGGCCGAGATCGGGAAGAACCGCGCGGTCGACGTCCCGATCGTCGGCGACGCCAAGGACGTCACCGCGACGATGGCCCGGGAGCTCGCGAAGGCGCAGGAGGAGCGCGGCGTCCCCGACCGCTCGCGCCTGGCTCGCGACCCTGAAGGACTGGCAGGCGCGGTTCCCGCTGCGCTACTCGCAGGAGGACGACGGCCCGACTGAAGCCCCAGTTCGTCATGGAACGCATCTACGAGGCGACGCGCGGCGACGCAACGATCGTGTCCGGCGTCGGGCAGCACCAGATGTGGGCCTCCCAGCACTACAAGTTCACGCGGCCGCGGCAGTGGATCAACTCCGGCGGCCTGGGAACGATGGGCTTCGCCGTCCCGGCCGCGCTCGGCGCCAAGGTCGGCGCGGCCGGACCAGCAGGTGGTGGCCGTCGACGGCGACGGCTGCTTCCAGATGACCGCGCAGGAGCTGGCCACGTCGACGACCGAGCACATCCCGATCGTCGTCGCGATCCTCAACAACGGCTACCTGGGCATGGTCCGCCAGTGGCAGGAGCTCTTCTACGGCGAGCGCTACTCGCAGGTCCACCTGTCCCAGGACGTGCCCGACTACGTGAAGCTCGCCGAGGCGTACGGCGCGGTCGGCCTGCGCGCGGAGACGCCCGACGACGTCGACGCCGGTTCTCGACAAGGCGCTGTCGATCACGGACCGGAGCGTCGTCATCGACTTCCGGGTCGACCAGGGCGAGATGGTGTTCCCGATGGTCCCGGCGGGCGCGTCGAACGACGACATCATCCTCGGGCCCGAGTTCGTGAAGCCGGTCGACGACCCGGCGGAGGCCCCGATCGCATGAGCCTGCACACGATCTCCGTCCTGGTCGAGGACCAGCCGGGCGTCCTGACGCAGGTGTCCAGCCTGTTCGCGCGGCGCGGGTTCAACATCCACTCGCTGGCGGTCGGGACGACCGAGCGCCCGGGCGTGTCGCGCATGACGATCGTCGTCGACGTCACAGCGCAAGCCGCTCGAGCAGGTCGAGAAGCAGCTGCACAAGCTCGTCAACGTGCTCAAGGTGATCGAGCTGGAGCCGGCGGCGCCGGTCGAGCGCGAGCTCGCGCTGATCAAGGTGCACACGACGCCCGACGAGCGCGCTCCAGGTGATCGAGATCGCGGAGATCTTCCGCGCGCGGGTGATCGACGTCGCGCGCAGCACGCGCTGACGATCGAGGTGACGCGGGCCGTCGGAGAAGGTCGAGGCGATGCTGCGAGCTGCTCGAGCCCTACGGGATCGTCGAGATGGCCCGGACCGGCCGGATCGCGCTGGCGCGGGGCGAAGCCGGGATCCGGAACGGCGGCTGCGGCGCGTGAGCGGGCGGCGTGACCGAGGACGACGTCAGACGGCGTGAGGAGGAGACGACATGGGAACGTGCTCTACGACGCGGACATCGACCGGTCGGCGCTGGCCGGACCAGAAGATCGCGGTCCTGGGCTACGGCAGCCAGGGGCACGCGCACGCGCTGAACCTGCACGACTCCGGGTTCGACGTACGCGTCGGCCTGCGGCGCGACTCGAAGTCGTGGCCGAAGGCCGAGGAGGACGGCCTGACGGTCCTGACGACGGCCGAGGCGGCGGCCGAGGCCGACGTGGTCATGATCCTGCTGCCCGACACGGCGCAGCCGGCGTCGTACGCGACCGACGTCGAGCCGAACCTGCAGCCGGGCAACCTGCTGATGTTCGCGCACGGGTTCAACGTGCACTTCGGCCAGATCGCGCGCCGCCCGAGGCGTCGACGTCGGGATGGTCGCGCCGAAGGCGCCCGGGCCACCTGGTCCGCCGGACCTACGCCGAGGGCATCGGCATGCCGTCGCTGTTCGCCGTGCACCGCGACGCGACGGGAACGGCGCGGCGCGCGTGCCCTGGCCTACGCGAGCGGGATCGGCGCGCGGGCGCGCCGGCGTCATCGAGACGACGTTCGCCGAGGAGACCGAGACCGACCTGTTCGGCGAGCAGGCCGTGCTGTGCGGCGGCGTGACCGCGCTGATCAAGGCCGGGTTCGAGACGCTGGTCGAGGCCGGCTACCAGCCGGAGATCGCGTACTTCGAGTGCCTGCACGAGCTGAAGCTGATCGTCGACCTCATGTACGAGGGCGGCCTGGAGTGGCATGCGCTACTCGATCTCCGACACCGCCGAGTACGGCGACTACACGCGCGGGCCGCGGATCGTCGACGACGAGACGCGCGCCGAGATGCGGCGCATCCTCGGCGAGATCCAGACGGGCGCGTTCGCGGACGGAGTGGATCGCGGAGGCGAAGGCCGGGTTCCCGCGGTTCACCGAGATGCGCGAGCAGGACCGGAAGCTCGCAGATCGAGGAGGTCGGCGCGCGGCTGCGGTCGATGATGCCGTGGCTGAAGCGAGCGGCGGCCCCGACGGCGGAACGAAGGCACCGGAGGTGGTCCGCGTGCCTGACGACGTACGGTTCTTCGACACGACCCTCCGCGACGGCGAGCAGGCGCCGGGCATCGCGCTGTCGGCCGGCGAGAAGCTGGAGATCGCCGAGCAGCTCGCCCGCCTGGGCGTCGACATCATCGAGGCGGGGTTCCCGGCGTCGTCGCCCGGCGAGTTCGACGCGGTCCGGCGCATCGCCGAGGACGGTCAAGGGCTCGGTGATCGCCGCGCTCTGCCGGGCGAACGACGGCGACATCGACCGCGGCGTGGGAGGCGATCAGCCGACGCCCGCGTCGCCGCGGCTGCACGTGTTCATCTCGACCAGCGACATCCACATGGACTCGATGCTCCGGATGTCGCAGGAGCAGGTGCTCGAGGCGACGCGGCGGAGCGTCCGGCGCGCGAAGGGCTACACCGACGACGTCGAGTTCTCGGCGCAGGACGCGACGCGCACCGAGCTCGAGTTCCTGCTGGACGTGATCCGGGTCGCCGTCGAGGAGGGCGCCACGACGATCAACGTGCCCGACACCGTCGGCTACGCGATGCCGCACGAGTTCGGCGAGCTGGTCCGGACGGTCCGCGAGATCGTCGCCCGACGAGGTCGTCATCTCGACGCACTGCCACAACGACCTGGGGCTGGCGGTGGCCAACTCGATGGCCGGCGTGCAGAACGGCGCCCGGCAGGTCGAGGTCGCGGTCAACGGGATCGGCGAGCGCGCCGGCAACTGCTCGCTCGAGGAGATGGCGATGATCGTCGCCACGCGCGGCGAGTCGCTGGGGCTCACGCACGGCCTCAACCTGAAGGAGATCGCCCGGACGTCGCGCCTGGTCTCGATGCTGACCGGCTACCCGGTGCAGCCGAACAAGGCCGTCGTCGGCGCGAACGCGTTCGCGCACGAGTCCGGGATCCACCAGCACGGCGTGCTCTCGAACCGCGAGACGTACGAGATCATGGACCCCGAGGAGATCGGGTTCGAGGGCTCGAAGATCGTGCTGGGCAAGCACTCCGGGCGCCACGCGTTCGCCGACGCCATGGCCAAGCTGGGCCTGCAGCTGGAGGCCGAGGCGCTGAACCGGGCGTTCGCGCGGTTCAAGGAGCTGGCCGACCGCAAGATCTCGCTGACCGACGCCGACCTCGAGGCGATCGTCGTCCGAGGAGCTCGGCGCGCTCGAGGAGGACGCCTTCTCTCTCGAGAGTCGCTCGCGGTCGCCGGCGGGACGCACCTCTCCCCCACCGCGACCGTGCGGCTGCCGAGGCGAGGGCGGCGTCTACGAGGACTCGGCCATGGGCGACGGCATGATCGACGCCGCCTACGGCGCGATCGGCCGGGCGACCGGCGTCGACGCGAAGCTCGTGTCGTTCAACGTCTCCGCGGTGACCGGCGGCAGCGACGCGCTCGGCGACGTGGTCGTCCAGCTCGACGTGGACGGCCGCCTCGTCACCGGACGCGGTGTCGCCGCCGACGTCGTCGAGGCCAGCGCCCGCGCGTACCTCGCCGCCGTCAACCGCGCCCTCCGGGTTCACGCCGGATCGGGGACTCTGACGGATGAGCCCGCGGATGCCCCTGACGGCGCCGACGCTCACTCGGGCTCGCCGGAAGGGACGTGAGCTCCGCAGGGCGAGCTGAGAGCCGCGGAGCCCGCTCCACGGAGCGGTCCGGAACGTGGAGAACGCCCGGGCGACGCGATGATTGCGATCGCTCGCCCGAAGCGAGCACCACGTCCCCCACGGAGGGAGACACGAAGTGAGCGGGCAGACGATCACCGAGAAGATCCTCGCGCGGGCGGCCGGGCAGGACGCGTCACGCCCGGCGAGTTCATCATGGCCGACGTCGACCTCGCAATGGCCAACGACGTCACCGCCCCGGTGGCCATCAAGCGGTTCGAGGAGCTCGGCATGGACAGCGTGTGGGACCCGTCGAAGGTCGCGCTCGTGCCGTCGCACTTCGTGCCGGCGAAGGACATCGCGTCGGCCAAGCTCGGCATGGCCATGCGGGACTTCGCGCGAGCAGCAGGGCATCGAGCAGTTCTTCGAGCTGGGGCGCGGCGGCATCGAGCACGCGCTGCTGCCCGGAGCAGGCGCTGGGCGCTGCCCGGCATGGTGATCATCGGGGCCGACTCGCACTCGTGCACGTACGGCGGCGCTGGGCGCGTTCTCGACCGGCGTCGGCTCGACGGACCTGGCCGCCGTGCTCGCCACCGGCACGATCTGGCTCGTCGTCCCGGAGAGCGTGAAGTTCGTCTACGAGGGCAAGCCCGGGCCGTGGGTGGTCGGCA
Organism: uncultured Actinomycetota bacterium; assembly: GCA_963770955.1. GTDB lineage: Bacteria > Actinomycetota > UBA4738 > UBA4738 > UBA4738 > DASPTB01. Next base: position 76,189 of record CAVYRK010000001.1, on the reverse strand, counting down.
AGGACATGATCCTGTCGGTCATCGGGCTCGTCGGCGACGACGGCTGCGACTACCAGGCGATGGAGCACACCGGCCCGGCCCTGCAGTACCTGTCGCAGGACTCGCGTTTCACGCTGACGAACATGGCCATCGAGGCCGGCGCGAAGTCCGGCATCGTGGCCCCCGACGACGTGACGCTGACCTACGTGAGGGCGCGGCAGGAGGCGACCGGGCGCGTCCGCGACTTCGACGTGTACCAGAGCGACCCGGACGCGACGTACGCCGCCGTCCACACGATCGACGTGAGCGCGCTCGAACCGCAGGTCTCGTTCCCCTCCCTGCCGTCGAAGGCCCAGCCCGTGTCAACGGCGGACAAGGTCTCCGTGGACCAGGTGTTCATCGGCTCGTGCACGAACGCGAAGATCGAGGACCTGCGGGTCGCCGCGCACATCCTGCGGGGACGCAAGGCCGACCCGCGCGTCCGGCTGATGGTGATCCCCGCGACGCAGGAGATCTGGCTGCAGGCCAACCAGGAAGGTCTGCTCCAGGTGTTCGCGGCGGCCGGCGCGACCGTGTCGACGCCGACGTGCGGCGCGTGCCTCGGCGGCCACATGGGCGTGCTCGGCCCGGGAGAGGTGTGCGTGTCGACGTCGAACCGCAACTACGTCGGCCGCATGGGCCACCGCGACGCCAAGGTCTACCTGGCCAGCCCGGCGGTCGCCGCCGCGACGGCGGTCATGGGTCGTCTCGCCCACCCCGACGAGGTCGGCGTCGAGCCGCCGACCCATGGGCGACCCCTTGGACATCGACGGCGTCGGGCGTGAGGGCGTCGTGACGTTCGAGGCGAGCGGCGCACGTGTACGGCGACAACGTCGACACCGACGTCATCATCCCGGCGCGCTACCTCACGTCGACCGACCCCGAGGAGTTGGCGCAAGCACGCCATGGAGGACCTCGACCCGGAGTTCGTGGCCAGGGTGCAACCCGGCGACGTCATGGTGGGGGGACGGAACTTCGGGTCTGGATCGTCGCGCGAGCACGCGCCGCTGGCCATCAAGGGCGCGCGGCGTCGCGTGCATCGTCGCGTCGAGCTTCGCCCGCATCTTCTACCGGAACTCCATCAACGTCGGGCTCCCGATCGTGACGTGCCCCGGAGCAGCCGACGGCGCCGAGACCGGCGACGTGTTCCGTGTGGACGTCGACGCGGGCGTGGTCGAGAACGTGACGAAGGGCCTCACGTTCGAAGCGAGCCCGCTGCCCCCGTTCATGAAGGAGATCCTCGACGCCGGCGGCCTGATGCCCTGGGTCGCGCGCCGCATGAAGGACGGCGCGGCGCTCGCCGAAGGTCACGGTGCCGGCGAACGAGCCGCCCCAGGCGGACTGGCGGCTCGACTGATGCCCACGACGCATCCGCCCGCATCGGATCGGCGTCATCCCCGGCGACGGCACCGGGCCGGAGGTCATCGCGTGAGGCGCTGAAGGTGCTCGTCGCGGCGTGACGACCCTGGAGACCGTCGACTACGACCTGGGCGGCGAACGCTACCTTCGCACCGGCGAGACGCTGCCCGACGCGGTGCTCGAGGAGCTGCGGTCGCTCGACGCGATCCTGTCTGGGCGCGGTCGGCCACCCGGACGTGAAGCCCGGCATCCTCGAACGGGACCTGCTGCTGCGCATCCGTTTCGAGCTGGACCAGTACATCGGCCTGCGGCCGGTCAAGCTCTATCCCGGGCGTTCGGTCCCCCGTCGCCGACCTGTCCCCCGACGACGTCGACATGCTGTTCGTGCGCGAGAACTCCGAGGGCCTCTACGCGGGCGCCGGCGGGTTCCATCGGAAGGGCACGCCGGACGAGGTGGCGCTGCAGGAGATCGGTGAACACCCGGCGGGGCGTCGACCGCTGCCTGCGCGTATCGCCTTCGAGCTGGCCGCCCGGCGGCGCGGCCACGTGACGCTGGCGCACAAGACGAACGTGCTCAACTACGCCGGCGACCTGTGGCAGCGCGCCTTCGACGACGCCGCCGCAGCGCACCCGGACGTTCGGACCGCGTATGTCCACGTCGACGCCGCGTGCATCTACCTGGTGGAGGACCCCGGACGGTTCGACGTCGTCGTCACCGACAACATGTTCGGCGACATCCTCACCGACCTCGCGGCAACGGTGCAGGGCGGCATGGGCGTCGCGGCCGGCGGCAACATCAACCCGGAGGGGCGTGTCGATGTTCGAGCCGATCGGCGGCACGGCGCCCGACCACGTCGGCACGGGCACCATCAATCCGATCGCGGCGATCGGCGCCGCGGCGCTCCTGCTCGACACCCTCGGCGAGACGGCCGCCGCGCGCGCGGATCGACACCGGCATCCGCCTCGCCGTGTCGAAGATGCGGTCGATGCGCGCCGGCGAGATGGGCTACTCGACGACGGAGGTCGGCGACCTGGTGGCGGAGGGAGCCGCGAATGCGTAGCACGAGCGATCTACGACACCACCCTCCGCGACGGCGCACAGCGCGCGGGCCTGCAGTTCTCGGTCGAGGACAAGCTGAAGGTGCTGCACGCGCTGGACTCGATCGGCGTTCCCTTCGTCGAGGGCGGCTGGCCGGGCGCCAACCCGCGCGACACCGAGTTCTTCCGGCTCGCCACCCGGGAGCGCTTGCAGCGCAGCACGCTGACGGCGTTCGGGATGACCCGCCGGGCCGGCGAGCGCGCCGACGCGCAGCCCCGTGCTGCGCGAGCTGCTCGACGCCGGGACGTCCGTCGTGTGCCTGGTCGGCAAGTCATGGGACCTGCACGTCACGGAGACGCTCCGCGACGACGCTCGACGAGAACCTGGCGATGGTCGCCGACTCGATCGCGTTGGCTGGTGGCGGACGGCCGGCGCGTGTTCTTCGACGCCGAGCACTTCTTCGACGGCTACCGGCGCAGACCCGACGTACGCGCTCGCGGTCCTGCGCGCGGCCGAGGAGGCGGGCGCCGAGCGTCTGGTGCTGTGCGACACGAACGGCGGCACGCTCCCCCACGAGGTGGCGCGCATCGTGGACGAGGTCCTCCGCGTCGTCTCCACTCCGATCGGCGTCCACTTCCACAACGACGCCGGCTGCGCGGTGGCGAACTCGATCCTCGCCGCCGAGGCGGGGGCGCTCCAGGTCCAGGGCACCATGAACGGATACGGCGAGCGGTGCGGCAACGCCGACCTGGTGCCGATCGTGGCGAACCTCTCGCTCAAGCTCGACCGGGCACCGCTGCCGGACGGCAGCCTCGAGCGGCTCACCGAGACGGCGCACGTCGTCGCCGAGATCGCGAACATCATGCCCGACCCGCACCAGCCCTACGTCGGGCGCAACGCGTTCGCGCACAAGGCCGGCCTGCACGTCTCGGCCATCGTCCGCCGGCCCGACGCGTACGAGCACATCGTGCCGGCGTCGGTGGGCAACTCGAACCACATCGTCGTCTCCGACCTCGCCGGGCGCGCGAACCTCGTGCGCAAGGCCGAGGAGCTCGGTGTCGATCTGCCTGCGGACGCCGTCGCCGGCGTCCTCTCCTCGCTGAAGGACCTGGAGGCCCGCGGCTACGCGTTCGAGGCGGCCGACGCGTCGCTCGAGCTGTTCCTGCGCCGAGCGACCGGGTGGCGCCAGGAGCTGTTCGCGGTCGAGAGCTTCCGGATCCTGGTGGAGGAGCACGAGAAGACCGGCGCGCTCGCCGAGGCAACCGTCAAGGCGCGATCGGACGGCGAACGGCACATCGAGACGGCCGAGGGCCACGGCCCGGTGGGCGCGCTCGACAACGCGCTCCGCCTCGCGATCGGCCGCACGTATCCCGAGCTGGAGAAGATGGAGCTGACCGACTACCGCGTGCGCGTCCTGGACGGCACCAAGGGCACGGGCGCGGTCGTCCGCGTCCTGATCGAGATGACCGACGGCGAGCGCGAGTGGACGACCGTCGGCGTCTCGGAGAACATCATCCAGGCCTCTTACGAGGCGCTGGCCGAGGCCTACACGTACGGCCTCCTGCTGGCCGGGCACACGCGGGGCAGTGCGGCGCAGGCCTGACCCCTCTACGATGGGCGCATGAGCGCGTCCCGCAAGATGACCCTCACGGCGCTGCTGTTCCTGGTCGCGGTCATCCTGGTCGGCGTCGCCTCCGCGGTGAAGGAGCCGTGGCCCCTCTTCGTGGCGTGGATCCCCCTGCTGACGGTCCCGTGGGTGCTGACCAGACCCGAATGACGCCGCGCGTCCGAGACATGCCCGCCCCCCGGCGGGCGAAGGGACTGGTCGGGCCCGCGATGGCGAAGGTCTTCGCGTGGCCCTTCCGCTGGGCACTCGCCGGCTTGCTCAAGGCCGGGGTCCACCCGTGGCAGCTCACGGTGCTGTCGCTGGTGTTCAACGTCATCGCCGCCTGGCTGCTGCTGGCCGGGCAGCGGGCCCTGCCGGCCGTCGTGCTCATGGTGGCCGGGATACTCGACGTGTTCGACGGCAGCGTCGCCAGGGCGCGCGGCGAGGCCACCCGGTGGGGGGCGTTCCTCGACTCGACGCTCGACCGCGTGGCCGACGTGCTCGTGTTCGGCGCGCTGTTCTGGTCGCTGGCGGGTCAGGGGCACCACGCCGCGGCGGCGTTCGCGCTGATCGCGCTGGTGGCCTCGTTCATGGTGAGCGATCTGCGCGCGGAGGCGGAGGCCGCCGGCGTGGCGCTCACCGAAGGGATGGCGCAGCGGCTGGAGCGCTACGTGCTGCTGCTGCTCGGGCTCCTCATCCCGGGCGCGCTGCTCCCCGTCCTGGCGCTGCTGGCCGTCCTCGGCGTGCTGACCGCGTGCCAGCGCGGGTGGTCCGCGTGGCGGCGCGTCACCCGGTGACGGTCAGCGTGCCGGTCATCCCCTGCGACTGGTGGAAGATACACTTGAACGGATAGGTCCCCGGCGGCAGGTCGATGGTGATATTCGCCGAGTCGCCCGGGTTCAGCACCTTGTTGATGTTCTTGCTCTGGATGGTGAACGAGTGATGGATCGTGCCGACGTTCTTCACCGTCACGACGCCGCCCTCGGCGATCGTGACGGTGTTCGGAGAGAAGATGAATCCGCCGGCTCCGGCCTGGACGGTGGCAGACTGCGCGCCGCCCGTGCCGCCTCCCGAATCGGTCGACTGGCTCGCGGAGGGCGAAGGAGGCGGGGGCTGGGTCGTGGCGCTGCTCGACGGCGACGAGCCCGACGAGCACGCGGAAGCGATCACCGCCAACGCGAGCATCGTCGCCAGACCGAATGCCTTCATGCCAACCCCTCCTCGTATCGCACGGATCGTTCGTAGAACTACGGCTCGGGCGACCCCGTGGCCTGCGCCACAACGGACAACTTGCCGTCAGCCGCCGGGCGTGTGCGGCTCGATCGCGACCACCTGGTACCGGAACGTGCCGCCGGGGGCCTGGTAGGAGACCTCGTCGCCGATCTTGCACCCCGCCAGCGCCGCGCCGAGGGGCGAAGACACGGTCACCGTCCGGGCGCCCTTCGCGCGCTCCTCCGGCGCGTGGGCGAGCAGGTACGTCTCGTCCTCCGGGTCGTCGTCGTCCAGCGGACGGACCGTGACGAGCGTGCCCGGCTCGGCCGCGTCCCCGCCGGCCGCCTCGAGGATCTCCGGATCCTTCAGGCGATGCTGCAGCTCGCGGATGCGGCCCTCCATCAGCGCCTGCTCGTGCTTCGCGGACTCGTACTCGGCGTTCTCGCTGATGTCGCCGAGCTCGCGAGCGTGCAACAGTCGCTCCGCGATGTGCGAGCGGCCGTCGGTCACCAGCCGCTCCAGCTCCTTGCGGAGCCGGACGTACGCGTCCAGCGTGAGGCGGGCGCTCGGCTCCTGCCCCGCGCGACGCGCGGGCCGGTCCGGCGGCAGGTACCTCTCGTCTCCCGGTTCCATGGTCCCGACCCTACCAGCACGCGATTGACTGTCTGCGATGCGGGCCGGTAGCGTCGCCGCGTGGCACACCTCGCGGCACGTATGTCCCGGCTCGGCACCGAGTCGGCGTTCGAGGTGCTCGCGAGTGCGCGTGCCCTGGAAGCACAGGGACGCAGCATCATCCACCTTGAGATCGGCGAGCCCGACTTCGACACGCCGCCGCACGTCGTGCGCGCCGCGAAGGACGCGCTCGACGCCGGACTGACGCACTACGTGTCGTCGCCGGGGCTGCCTGAGCTGCGCGAGGCGTCGTCGGCGTTCCTCGAGCGGACGCGCGGAGCCCGCTACGCGCCGGATCGCATCGTGATCACCCCCGGCGCGAAGCCGGTCATGTTCTTCGCGATCATGGCCCTCTGCGCCGACGGCGACGAGGTCCTCTATCCCGATCCCGGCTTCCCGATGTACGAGTCGATCGCGGCCTTCTCCGGTGCCCGCCCGGTGCCGGTGCCGCTCCGCGAGGAGAACGGATTCCGCATGGACCCGGCCGAGGTCGCCTCGCTGGTCACCGGTCGCACGAAGCTGCTGATCCTGAACTCGCCCCACAACCCGTGCGGCAGCGCGCTGACGCGCACCGACGTCGAGCAGCTCGCGGGGATTGCCGTGGAGCACGACCTCCATGTCCTGTCCGACGAGGTGTACTGGGCGATCCGCTACGGCGACGAGCACGTGAGCATCGCGTCGCTCGACGGCATGGCCGAGCGCACGATCCTGCTGGACGGATGGTCGAAGACCTTCGCCATGACGGGCTGGCGCCTCGGGATGGGCGCGCTGCCCGCGCACCTGGTGCTGCCGTTCACACGCCTGATCGTGAACACGGTGTCGTGCACCACCGCGTTCGCGCAGAAGGCGGCCGTCGCGGCGCTCGAGGGCCCGTGGGAATCCGTCGACGCGATGGTGGCCGAGTTCGAGAAGCGGCGCGCGGTCATCGTGGAAGGCCTCAACCGCCTCCCGGGCGTCACGTGTACCGAGCCGGGCGGCGCCTTCTACGCATTCCCGAACGTCGGGGGCCTCGGCGTTCCGTCTGCGGACATCGCCGATCACTTCCTGCAGGAAGCGGGCGTCGCCTGCCTGGACGGCGCAGGGTTCGGGTCCGCCGGATCCGGCTACCTCCGGTTCTCCTACGCGAACTCGGTCGAGGCGATCCGCCAGGCGCTCGACGCCATCGAAGCGTCGCTGCCGGGGCTCCGGACGTGAGCCGCCTGGACGGGAAGGTCGCCCTGGTCACCGGAGGCGCCGGCGGCATCGGGAAGGTCGCGGCCGAGCGGTTCGCCGCCGAGGGCGCGCGCGTCATGGTCGCCGACGTCGCCGACGAGGCGGCCCAGGCGACCGTCGCGGGGATCCTCGCCGCCGGCGGCGAGGCCGCGTTCGTTCACACCGACGTGTCGCGCGCGGCGGACGTCGAGGCGATGGTCGCGGCGACCGTCGATCGCTTCGGCGGGCTGACCGTCCTATTCAACAACGCCGGCGTGTTCCTGGAGGGCGACGACTCGGTGCTCACGACCCCCGAGGAGGTGTGGGACCGCGTCATCGCGATCAACCTGAAGAGCGTCTTCCTCGGCTGCCAGTTCGGCGTTCCGGCGATGCTCGCGTCGGGCGGCGGCTCGATCGTCAACATGGCGTCGTTCGTCGCGCTGATGGGCGCGGCGACGCCGCAGATCGCGTACACGGCGTCGAAGGGCGGGGTGCTGGCGATGACCCGTGAGATCGCGGTCGAGTTCGCGCGCAGCGGGATTCGGGCGAATGCGCTCTGTCCCGGGCCGGTCGAGACGCCGCTCCTTCGAGCACTCCTCGGCGACGGCGCGGAGCGCCGATTGGTCCACATCCCGGTCGGCCGGTTCGGGCGGGCCGAGGAGATCGCGAACGGGGCGCTGTTCCTGGCGTCGGACGAATCCTCGTTCATGACCGGCGCCGCGCTGGTCGTCGACGGCGGGATCACGGCCGCGTACACGACGCCCGAGTAGCGCGAATCTGCTCGTACACTCTGGGCCGATGAAGCCGATCATCTGCATCCGGCACGAGGACTCGGACACCTTGGGCGTGGCGCTCCCCACGCTCGAGCGCGAGCGCGGCGAGGTCCGCGTCGTCGACGCCTGGGATCCCGCCACCGAATGGGACGGCATGTGGAAGGAGGCCTCCGGCATCGTCGTCTTCGGCGGCGAGATGAATGCCGACGCGACCGACCACCACCCGTACCTGGCGCATGAGCGCGACCTGCTGGGCACCGCCGTCGACATGGACGTCCCCGTGCTGGGGGTCTGCCTGGGCGGCCAGCTACTCGCGCGGGCCCTGGGGGCCGAGGTCACACTCGCGCCCGTGCGCGAGCTGGGGTTCGCCGCCATCCACCCCACCCGGGACGCCGCCCGCGATCCGTTGCTGTCGGTGCTGGTGGACGGGGACCAGATGTTCGAGTGGCACAAGGACACGTTCGCGATCCCCGAGGACGCCGTGCTCCTCGCGACCGGCGACCACGTGCCCAATCAGGCGTTCCGATACGGCGACCGCGCGTGGGGCGTCCAGTTCCACCCCGAGGTGACCGCGTCGAATCTCGACTACTGGTTCGGCGTCGTCGAGGACAAGCTCGAGCCCGAGTGGGGACGCGTCCCGGAGGAGCTGCGCGAGGAGGTCCGGACGTTGCTCCCGGCACAGCTGAAGCGCGCAGTGGTGTTGTTCAGGCGGTTTGCCGACCTGGTGCTGGAAGACGGCTAGAACAGCTCCAGGTACTCCTGCCGCTCCCAGTCGGTGACCCAGTCGTTCAGTCGCGACAGCTCGTAGCGGCGCATCGCCGAATACGCCTCGACGAACTCGCCGCCGAAGAACTGCTTCGACAGCGGGTCGGTCTCGAACGCCGTCAGCGACTCATCCAGCGACGCGGGGAGCTTCTCGAAGTCGGGGTCGTCCTCGGCCGGCAGACCGGCGCGCGATGACCGGCCCGGGTCGACCTTGTCCTCGATGCCCTGCAGCCCGGCGGACAGCAGCGCCGCCCCGACCAGGTACGGGTTCGACAGCGCGCTCGGCGCCCGGTACTCGAGGTGGCGGTGCGACGGCTTCCCGGCCTTCAGCCTGATCAGCGCCGAGCGGTCCTCCATTCCCCACGAGATGTTCGTCGGGCTGAACGTATGGCGGCGCCTCCGACGCAGGCAGTTCACCGTCGGCGCGATCAGCGCGTCGATCGACTTCGCGTGGCGCAGCAACCCGCCGATGAAGTGGCGGCCGACCTCGGAGAACCCGTCGGGGCCGTCGTCGTCGGCGAACGCGTTCGAGCCATCCTCGGACCGCAGCAGCGAGAGGTGCGTGTGGCACCCGCTCCCCGCGCCGTCGGCGAACGGCTTCGACATGAACGTCGCCAGGTAGCCGTCCTGCTTCGCGATCTCCTTCACACCGTTCTTGAATGTGAACGCCGTGTCGGGCCCGTGCAGCCCGCGTCCGGGCGAGAAGTTGATCTCCCACTGCGACCCGGCGTACTCGGAGTTCGACGTGATGATGTCCACGCCGATCTGCGGCATCTCCTCCAGGATGCGCCGGATCGTCGGCACCCAGTCGTTCCGGACCGTGTTGAAGATGTGGTAGCCCTCGAACAGCGGCGCATGGGTCTCGCCGTCCAGCAGATAGAACTCGAACTCCGATCCGGTCAGCGGCTCGAAGCCCATCGACCGGGCGCGTTCGAGCGCCCGCCGGTACACGTGGCGCGGCGACGCGGTCGGGGCCGAGCCGTCCTGCCAGGACGGGTCGCAGATCAGGCGGGCGGTGTGGTCCGCCCACGGCACGAGCGCGGCCGTGTCCGGATCGGGGAAGAGCAGCTGGTCGCCGTACCCGCGTTCCTCGTTGTACAGGGTGCCGCCGACGACGTCCGACCGCGTGTCCAGCACCGCGGCGCCGCCGTACATGTTGAGCCCCGTCTCCGAGTACGATCCCGCGTGCTGGATCGGGATCGTCTTCGATCGCGAGTTGCCGTGCATGTCGGGAAGCTCGAAACGGACCCACTTGACGCCCGACTCCCGCCACTGCTCCAGGATGGTCCCGACCTCGCCCACTACTCCTCCCTTTCGTCGCCGAGGGGCCACAGACTACGCCGGGCGCCGGCGCGCGCCCAAGCGCGCCGCGCCGGAGCGGGATATGCAGCATGCACACCATCCCGGCCCCGCACGTGTCGGCCGCGATCTCGACGGGCCTCGCCGCATCCGTACGCTAGGCACCCGTGATCGAGAGCAGCGACACCCGCGTCCTTCCACTCGAGTTCCAGGTCGCGTACCCCGTGGTCGTCAAGGGCGATGGCGCCTGGGTGGAGGACTCGGACGGTCACCGCTACCTCGACGCCATGAGCGGGGGCTCGATGGCGGCGACGCTCGGGCACGGACGGGACGATATCGCGGCCGCGGCCCGGGCGCAGGCAGACCGCCTGTCCTATGTGCACAACGAACGCCTGACGAACCCCGCCCAGGAGCGGCTGGCTCGCGAGCTGACGCAGGTGGCGCCCGAGGGCTTCACTCGCGTCCGGTTCGTGACCAGTGGGTCCGACGCCAACGAGATGGCGATCCAGCTGGCGCGCAGCTACCACGTCGAGCGCGGCGAGCCGCAGCGGTGGGAGGTCATCTCCCCCGCCCAGGCCTACCACGGTCCCACGATGCAGACGCTCGCGCTCACGGGCCGGCCGGGGCTCCAGCGGCCGTTCGGTCCGTACCTCCGAGAGCATCCTGCACATCCCGCCGAGCACGTGGCGGTTCGACCCGACCGGCGAGGCGGCGCTCGAGGCGCTCGACCGGGTCCTGGAGAGCGTCGGGCCTGAGAACGTCTCCGCGTATCTTCTGCGAGGCGATCAGCGCGGCGGCGCTCCCCGCGTACACGCCGCCGACCCTGTTCTGGGAGGGCCTGGCGGAGCGCCGGGACCGCCACGGGTTCCTCGTCTGCTTCGACGAGGTCGTCACCGGCGTCGGCCGGACGGGCAACTGGTTCGCGGGGAACGCGACCCCGTGCCGGCCCGACATCATCGCGACGGCGAAGGGGCTCGGCGCCGGCTACGCCGCCATCGGCGCCGTGCTGTGCCATGGACGCGTGTACGACGCCGTCGCGAGCGGCTCGCGCCGATTCACGCTGGGGCACACCTGGGACGGCGCGCCGCTGTCGTGCGCGGTGGGGCTCGCGGTGCTCGACGCGCTGAAGTCGGAACGGCTGATCGAGCGAGTCCGCGACCGCGGACCGTCGCTCCGCGACCAGCTGACCGGCGCCCTGAACGGCATCCCGATGGTCCGCGAGGTCCGCGGCCACGGCTTCCTGCTGGGCGTCGAATACGTCGACCCGCGCGACGGCGAGTCGTTCCTGCCGCCGGAGCTCGGCGTCGCCGGCCGGATCGACCGGGCGGCGTTCGACGCCGGGCTGATCGTGCTGTCGACCCAACCGACCCGGGACGGGTTCGCCGGCGACCAGACGCTGTTCGCGCCTCCCTTCACGACACCCGACGACGACCTGGACGAGATGGTGTCGCGGTTCGCGGACTCGGTGAGCCGAGTCGCGAAGGAAGTGGAGTCGGAGCTGCCCGCGTCGGCGCCGGTCGGAGAGCGCGTCGTGACGCTGCGCGCGCTGGTCGTCCAGCACGAGGAGGCGACGCCGCCCGGCCTGGTCACGGAGTGGCTGGCCCACCACCACATCGTGGCGAACGAGGTCCGGATCGACCTGGCCCGGGAGGACGTGGACCCCACCGGTCACGACCTGGTCGTCTCGCTTGGCGCGGAGTTCGCCGCGTTCGACGACCACCTGCCGCACGTGCCGCGGGAGGCGCGGCTGATGCGCCGCGCGCTGGACGCGGATGTCCCCATCCTGGGCCTCTGCTATCGGGGGCCAGCTCCTGGCCCGGGTGCTGGGCGGCACCGTGTTCCGCTCGGACGTCGCGGAGATCGGCTGGCTGCCGGTCCGCACGACCGACGCCGAGCTGATGTCCGAGGGCCCGTGGTTCCAGTGGCACTTCGACTGCTTCACGCTTCCGCCCGGCGCGCGCCTCATCGCGGAGTCCGACGTCGGCCCGCAGGCGTTCGTCTCCGGGCGCAGCCTCGGGCTGCAGTTCCACCCCGAGGTGACGCCCGAGATCATGGACGACTGGGTTCGCGTCTACCGGCACGAGCTGGACGCGGAGGGCGTGGACCCCGACGCGATCCTGGCCGACACGGCCGCCAACGCGGAGCGCAACACGGCCGCGGCGTGGCAGCTCCTGGAGCGGTTCTTCGACGACGTCGCCCGGCTTCGGGAGGAGGTCGCCCGCCCGTGACCGTCGTCGCCGCCGACTCCAGCGTCTTCCCGCAGCTGCTCGACTGGCCTTATCCCGAACGTCGAGCGCGGCGAGGGCGTCCGGCTGTTCACCACGGACGGGCGGCGAGATCCTGGACGCCCTCTCGGGCGGCGCGTTCGTCACGTCGCTCGGCCACCACGTGCCGGAGCTGGTGGACGCCGCGGCCGCCCAGGCCGACCGCATCTCGTACATGTACAACCACCACTTCACCAACGAGCCGCAGGAACGGCTGGCGGACACGCTGATCCGGATGGTGGCCCCGGACATGGCACGCGTCCGCCTGGTGTCGGGCGGCTCGGAGGCGAACGAGACGGCGCTGCGGCTGGCGCGCAGCTACCACGTCGAACGGGGGGACGCCGACCGATGGCGCGTGATCACGCAGGCGCAGGCGTACCACGGGTCGACCATGGGCACGCTGGCGCTCAGCGGCCGGCGCACGCTGCAGGAGCCGTTCACGCCGTACCTCGCCTCGCACCTGCACCTCCCGCCATGGCGGTCCGATCCCACCGGCGAGCTGGCGCTCGAGCGGCTCGATCGCGCGCTGGAGGAGGCCGGCCCCGGGACCGTGGCCGCCTACTTCTGCGAGCCGATCTCGGCCGCGGCGCTTCCGGGCTGGTCGCCCCCCGAGGCGTTCTGGCTCGGTCTGTCGGAACGGCGCGACCGCCACGGGTTCCTGGTGTGCTTCGACGAGGTCGTCACCGGGCGTGGGCCGGGTCGGCACGTGGCTCGCCGCCGCCCAGGTCCCGATCCGGCCCGACATCGTCACCATTGGAAAGGGCCTGGGCGCCGGTCACGCGCCCCTCGGCGCCGTGCTCTGCACGCGTGAGGTGTACGACGCCCTGGACCGGGGGTCGCGGCAGTTCGATCTCGGCCACACGTGGGACGGCGCCCCCCTGTCGTGCGCCGTGGGCGCGGCCGCCGTCGGCCTGCTGGTCGAGCGGAAGCTCGTGGAGCACGTGGGCGACCGCGGCCCGGCGTTCCGCGACGAGCTCGAGGCTGCGCTCGAGGGTTGCGCCATGGTCCGGGAGGTTCGCGGACGCGGCTTCCTGCTGGGGGTCGAGTACGTCGATCCGCGCGACGGAGCCTCCCCGCTGCCCGAGACCGTCGACGCTGCCGACCTGGTCGACCGGATCGCGCTCGACCACGGGCTGCTAGTCATGTCCCAGCACGCGACGCCCGACGGCTTCACCGGCGATCACACCGTGCTGGCGCCGGCGTTCACTGCGACCGACGACGAGCTCGGCGAGATGGTGGAGCGGTTCGCGGACGCAGTGCGCCACGCGGAGACGGCCGTCACCGCGGCCCTGGCGGGCGGGGGACACGTGAGCGCGGAGTTCGTCCTGCTGGGGTTCCCGGACGTCAACGGGTCGCTGCGCGGGAAGGCGCTGCGCCCCGCGGCGTTCGATTCCGCGGTGGCGCACGGAACGGTGATGACCGACCTCCTGCTGGGACTCGATCCGGTCGACACGCCGATCGCCGACTACGAGCGGTTCGGGATCCGGACCGGCGCTGCCGACCTGATCGTCCACCCCGATCCCGACACGCTACACCCGCTCCGGTGGAGGCCCGGCTGGCGCGTCTGCCTGGCCACGCCGAGCTGGCCCGACGGATCGCCGTGCGAGTTCGCGTCGCGAGAGGTCCTGCGCGGCGTCGTCGGGACGATGCCCGACTACGACGTCCTGTGCCGCCCTCGAGTACGAGGTACGCGTGCGCGACGCGAGCGGCGCGCCCGCTGTCGTCCGGGATCAGCTACAGCCTGGTCGAGATCGGACGGTACGACGCGTTCGTCGACGCGCTGGTCCCGGCGCTGGAGGACCTCGGCGTCGAGCTCTCGGCGGTGCACACCGAGGCCGGTCCCGGCCTGCTCGAGCTGAACCTCGGCGCGCGTCCCTGCCTCCGGGCCGCCGACGACGCCGCGCTGGTGAAGTTCGCCGTCAAGGGCGTCGCGGACGCGATGGGCATGCGCGCCAGCTTCCTGGCCAAGACGGCGACCGGCGAGGAGGGCTCGAGCGGCCACATCCACATGTCGTGCTGGTCCGGCGAGACGAACGCGTTCGCGGCGGCGTCCCCCGCCGAGGATCAGCTGCCGCCGGTATTCGGCTCGGCGATGGCCGGCGTCTTCGAGCACCTGCCGGCGGCCTCGCTGCTGCTGAACCCGACCGTGAACTCGTACAAGCGACTGGTCCCCGGCTGGTTCGCGCCCATCAACGCGACGTGGGGCTTCGAGAACCGATCGTGCGCCGTGCGCGCGATCCGCTCGGACTCGGCCGGAGCTGTCGCGCTTCGAGTGCCGCCGCCCCGGCGCCGACGCGAACCCGTACCTGGCGCTGGCGGCCATCGCCGCGTCGGTGGCCGACGGCGTGGCGCGCGGCGCGACGCCGCCCGAGCCGGTCGACGGCGACGCCTACGCGCGCGACGACCTGCCGCTGCTGCCGGCGTCCCTCGACTCGGCGTTGCGCGCGTTCGAGGAGGACGCCGTGCTGCGCGCGGCGCTCGGCGAGCGGTTCAGCGACTACTACGCGACGTCCCGCGCCTGGGAGCTGAAGGCGTGGCAGGACACGGTCACCGACTGGGAGCGGGAGCGCTACGAGCGCGGCGTGTAGGCGGCGTCCGACAGCTCGCGCAGCCGGATGATCCGGACCGCCATCATCAGGTCGAACCAGCGATCCGTGTCCGACAGGTTGATGCCGGTCACCTTCGTGATCTTCTCGAATCGCTGGCGCAGCGTGTTCCGGTGGATGAACAGCTTCTGCGCCGCGAGCTTCGCGTTGCCCTGACATTCGAGATAGACCTCGACGGTGCGGAACAGCTGGCTGCCGTGGGCACGGTCGTGCTCCAACAGCGACTCGAGCCGCTCCTGATAGACGTCGCGAACCTGCTGCTGCGCGACGGAGAACAGATGCCACTGCGCGCCGAGCTCGTCGAACGACACCACCGCGCCGGGCCCCCGGGTGGTCCGGCCCATGAGGAGCGCCTGCCGCGACTGCTCGAAGGCATCCGGGTAGTCGGCGGCACGTCGGCACACGCGGGACACGCCGGCCGAGATGAGCAGGTCCGGCGGCCGCTCGTGGCGGCCGGCGGCCGCGTCCAGGCGCTCGGCGAGCGCCTCGACGCCGGTCGTCTCCGACAGGCGGACCAGCGCCGTCATCGTATGGTCGCGGTACGTGCACAGCGTTCCCGGGAAGCTCCCGGTCAGCTCCTGCCGCAGCCCCGACCACACCCGGTCCCCGTCCGGGTCGGGCGACCGGCCGTCGATCTCGAAGGTCACGATCACCGACGGCCGCGCCGGGTCGACCCCCAGGCGGTGCGCCCGGGCTTCCAATCCGAGCTCGCCCTCGTCGCCGAGCATCAGCGCCTCGAACAGGTCCCGCACGACGTTGCGTTCGGTCAGCGCCTCGATCAACCGGGCGTTCTGCACCGCGAGCGCGGCCTGCGACGCCACGGTGGACAGCAGCTCGCGGTCCTCGGCCCCGAACGTGTGGTTCCCCTGGGAGAAGCAGAGGAACAGGCCCACGGCCCGGTCCGAGACGCGCATGGACGCGATCAGCGCCGTGCGAGCGTTCGGCACGATGGCATCGAACGCCGCGAACGACTCGCGGTGCTCCCGCCGTGCGAGGACCGTCGGCTCGGTCGCCCCCAGCGCTCGCGCCCAGTGTCCGTCGGCCGGCACGGCGGCCGGGGGGGTCGGGACTGCCCTCCGCGCCGCGCGACCAGAGCGTCTCCAGACCGAGGTGCGTGCCCTCCTCGTCCAGCGTCAGCACCGCGCAGTGGTCGGCGCCCAGCAACGAGCCGACCGTCGAGGCCAGCCGGTGCAGCATCTGCCGGAGCGACGACGTCTGGACGACGGCGTTGCTCGTCTCGGCCAGCGAGTGCAGCACCTTCACCTGGCGGTCCCTCCGCTCGTACAGCTGGGCGTTCTCGACGGCGACGCCGATCAGCTGCGACAGGGTGTGCATCAGCGTCAGGTCGTCCTCGTCGAACTCGTGCGGGGCCCCGGTGTGCAGCGTGATGACGCCCAGGAGGTGGTCGGACGGCGACACGATCGGGATCGTCAGGTACGACTGCAGCCGGTCGTCGTTCAGCTCGGGGACGGACTTGAACCGGGGGTCCGCAGTGGGGTTGTCGCGGATGATCCCGGGCTGGCGAGTCATCGCCGTCCAGCCGGTGAGCCCCTCCCCCATCGCCATCGAGAAGCGGCCGATCCACTGTTCGTATCCCTCGACCCCGGCACGCACGACCAGCCGCTCGCGGTCCTCGTCCCACAGGTACACCAGCGCCCCGGCGCATCCGGTGAGCTCGGCGCAGAGCTTGACGACATAGGCCAGCAGCTTGTCCAGGCTGAGCGTCGAGGTGAGCGTGGCCACCATGTCGAACACGGCCCGCATGTCGGTCCGGTGGCTCTGGAGCACGTCCCGGAGCGCCCGCGCCGCGTCGCCGGGCTGTGTGCGTCGTGCCCGTCCCTTGGGTCGCGGCGTAGACCGACTGAGCCACCGGCAGCGCTCCTCCTGGCTGCGTCGACGGCAGGATAGCATGGGGGTTCGCGAACGCCGGGACTATGCGCGGTGCACACCCGCGCGGGGCTTCGTGGGGCGGCTGGGGGACGACCAACCGCCGGGTTGACCCTCCCGACCGGCAGGTCGTACGGTCCTTCGAACCCGTTGGAGCCGAATGCAGCCGAGGTGTCCCCGAATGTGGATCGTCGTCGAAGCAGGGCCCAATGAGGGTGAGTCGGCGGAGGTCACCGAGGAGCTCCTCATCGGGAGCGCCGACTCCTGTGACCTCCCGCTCCATGGGCGCGACGTCTCCGCCCACCACGCGCTGGTCCGGGGAGGGCAGGGAACGGCGACCCTGACCGACCTCGGCACCCCGTCGGGGACCTTCCTGAACGGGATGCGACTGGTGGGCTCGCTGGCCGTCGTCCCCGGCGATCACATCCGCATCGGCGAGGCGACCACCCTCGAGGTGCTGCTGGACGCCCCGGGGACTCCCTCGGCGCTCGGGACCGAGCCGTTGCCCGAGGGCGTCACGCCGGCGTTCCAAGCGGCCGACATCCCCTCGGCCGAAGCCGCCTCGGCACCCGAGGCGCCGGCCCGCCGCAGGGGGGCGATGATCGCCGCGATCGTCGTGGTGGTGCTCCTGGTCGCGGGCATCGCCACCGCGCTGGCCCTCGGCGGGGGGACCCGGGGCGGGGGCGGCGCGGCGGGGGCGGCGCGGATCACCTCGTTCACCGCGTCCGCCGCGTCACCGATCGAGGTCAACCTGTCGTGGGCGACCTCCGGCCAGGGATTCACGAAGTTCACCGTCACGCGCGACGGGCAGACGCTCGGGACCGTGTCCGGCAACGCCACGACGTACGAGGACGCCACCGCCCTTCCCGCGCAGCAGTACGTGTACGCGATCACGGGCACGGCAAGGAACGGGAAGCCCGTCTCGAAAACGTCCCACGTCGCGATGCCGCCGCCGCCGCCGTTGGGAGAGGCCCGGCTCTCTGGGCGCTTCGACGTCAACACCGTGTTCCTGCAGGAGACGTACCAGAACAAGCATGCCGGCGAGAAGGACTACACGGTCTGGGCGATGACCCCGCGGTGCCCGACCGGGGCTTGCCGCGTCAGCGTGCGCGACGTTCGCACCTGGCCAGACACCCACGATCCTGGCGAAGACCGGCACGAGATACACGGGGACCGGCACCGACCTCTACAGCGCGTGCGGCTCGAACCAGAACCGGATCCGGACGAACGTCGCCATCACCATCAAGGTGACCGCGGCGCACTACATCGATCGCGTGTGGCGCGCGACCCGGTTCACCGGGGTCATGTCGCGGAAGGCGCCGGCCGCCTTCAGCTGCCAGGCGGCCTCGTCACGTCTCTCGGTCGCGGGCCGCGTGCAATCCCCCTAGCGCCGGCACGCCTCAGGAGGCCTCCAGGGACACGTCCGTCCCGGCGCCCTGCGACCGGGCCTCCTCCAGCACCAGCGCGGCGGCCGCGGCGTCCTGCACCGCGACGCCCACCGACTTGTAGAGCGTGATCTGCTCGTCCGCCGTGCGTCCCTGCCGGATGCCCGTGACGAGCTCGCCGATCTCGACCACGTCGTCGGCCCGCAGCGACCCGTCCCGGATGGCGGCCGTCAGCTCGACCGCCCCGGCCGGGAACGGTGCCAGTGAGGTCGCCCGCGATTCCACGACGACCACCGAGCCGGACACCAGCGCGGCGTCGATCTCGCTCCCGTCGGCGTTGAAACCGACCGAGGTCACGTGCGCGCCGGGCGCCAGCCATTCGCGGCGGACCACCGGCTCGGTGGCGTGGGTCGTCGCGCAGACGACGTCGGCCCCGCCGACGGCATCGGCAAACGACGTCGAGGCCTCGAACGGGACGCCGGTGGCCTCCGCCAGGCCGGCGGCAACCTTCTCCGCCTTCGCGGGGTCGCGCCCCGCGACGAGACCGCGCGTGAACGTCCGCACGCGCGGCAGCATCACGCCGTGCGAACGCGCCTCCACGCCCGTGCCCACGATCGCAAGCGTCGTCGCCCCCGGCCGCGCGAGCAATCGCGCGGACAACGCGGACCCCGCCGCGGTCCGCATCGCGGTGATGTACTCGCCGTCCATCACGGCCAACGGGGTTCCGGTCTCGGGATCGAACATCACGATCATCGCCTGGTGGCTGGGCCTGCCGCGACGGGGGTTCGCGGGGAAGACCGACACCAGCTTCGTAGAGAGCGCCCCGGCGCCGGGGAGGTAGGCGGGCATCGCCACCAGCAGTCCCTCGGGCTTGTCGACCGAGGCTGCCACCCGCGGCGGCATCGAAACGGTGCCGGCCGACACCTCCACCATGGCGTCGGCGACCGCATCGATCAGGCGGTCGAGATCCAGCAGGCGCTCGACGTCGTCACGGGGCAGGAGCAGCATCCGGACATCATCCAGGATGCGAGACCCTGCGGCGAGGAGCGGGAGCTACCCGGACGATGGCTTGGTGGTCGCCTGCACCAGGTCGGTCATCGACACGATGCCTGCCAGCGTGCCGCTCTCGGTCACCGGAAGGTGCCGGAACCCCGCGGTCAGCATCAGGTCGAGCGCCTCCCCGACGGTCGCGTCGGCGTCGATCGTCCGCGGCTCCGAGGTCATGAACTCCCGCACGGTCATGGTGCGGCCGCGGTCGGCGTTCTTCGAGATCGCCTTCATGATGTCGCGCTCGGTGAAGATGCCCTCCAAGTCGTCGCCGAGCATCACCAGCGCGGACCCCACGCGCCGCGCCCACATCATGGCCGACGCCTCCTCCACCGTGGCCGATCGGTCGACCGTGACGAGATCCTTGCTCATCACCTCGCGAACACTCGGCATGGGCGCACCTCCTTCGGGTCAGCCGCCGATCATCGACATCGACTTCTCCGGGCGGACGAAATCGGCATGATTGATCCGGTGTCCCGACCACTTGCGCCAGACGGCCGCGCGGATCAGACCCTCCAGCTCCTCGGCCGGCGCGCCGGCGCGGAGCGGTCCCCGCAGGTCGGTCTCGTCGAGCGCGAACAGGCACACGCGGAACTGTCCCTCGGCCGTCAGCCGCAGCCGGTTGCACGTGTCGCAGAACGGCTCGGTGACCGACGAGATGACGCCGATGCCGCCGGGCGATCCGTCGGCGAAGCGGTAGCCGGACGCCGGCTCGCCGTGGTCGCCCTCCCGGACCAGCGGGAAGACCCGGTCGATCGCGTCGATGATCTGGCCCGACGGGACGACCTTGGCGCGCTCCCACGAATGCTCGGCGTCGAGCGGCATGTACTCGATGAAGCGCACGACGTGCCCGGTGCGGCGCGCGAAGGACGCGAACTCCACGGGCTCGTCCTCGTTCGTCCCGGCGATGACCACGCAGTTGATCTTGATCGGCGAGAGCCCCGCCTCGTGGGCGGCCTCCATGCCCGTCCATCACCTTGTCGAACGCGTCGCGCCGGGTCATCTCCGCGAACCGGTGGCGCTGCAGCGAGTCGCACGAGACGGTGACCCGGTCCAAGCCGGCCTCGGCCAGCGGCTTCGCCAGCCGGTCGAGCAGGTAGCCGTTCGTGGTCATCGAGATCTCGATGCCGGGGTCGATGGCGCGGAGCTTGGCGATCAGATCCGGCAGGTCGGCGCGCACCGTCGGCTCGCCGCCGGTGATCTTCAGCGACCGCACGCCCAGCCCGATGAAGACGCGCACCAGCGCCTCGATCTCCTCGAACCGGAGGATCTGGTCCTTGGGGAGCCAGTCGAGGCCCTCGGCCGGCATGCAGTAGGTGCAGCGGAAGTTGCAGCGGTCGGTGACCGATATCCGCAGGTCGTCGGCCACCCGGCCGAACGAGTCGAGCAGCGGGCCGGACGGCGGCGCCTCGCCGGCCGGCTCGAACGCCGCCACCGCCGAGGGCTTGCGCCCCAGCGCGAGAGGGATCGGTCGCTTGTCGCTCGTCGTCATGGTCGGGTGCCTGCCGAGCAGGCCGTTCCAGCATAGGTCCATCCGGCCCAACGGTCGATGGGAAATCTGACTGATTCACGTCTCTGGACCGGTCCGAGGCGCCCCATCGGATCGATCTCGGCAGGCGTCCACACTGGAACGGCTGAGTCGTCCGATCGCCGCGCTCCACGTAGCATCCTCGGCATGAGCGAAGCCAACGGCCGTCGGGCCGCGGTGGTGACCGTCAGCGACGGGGTGTCGGAGGGCGTCCGGGACGACGAGTCCGGCCGGGCGCTCGTCGCGTTGCTGACCGGGCAAGGCTACGAGGTCGTCCGGCAGGAGGTCGTCGCCGACGACCGACCCGCCATCGAGCGGCTCCTGACAGAACTCGCCGACACCGACCGCGTCGCGCTGGTTGCGACGACCGGCGGGACCGGCTTCGGGCCGCGCGACGTCACGCCGGAGGCCACCCGTGCGGTCATCGACCGCGAGGCGCCGGGCCTGGCCGAGGAGATGCGCGCCGCCGGACGGCAGGCCACTCCCCTGGCATCGCTGTCGCGGGCGGTCGCCGGCAGCCGCGGCTCGACGCTGATCGTGAACCTGCCCGGCAGCCCGAAGGGCGCGGTCGAGAGCCTGGAATCGATCCTTCCGCTGCTCGGCCACGCGCTGGAGCTGCTGGCCGGGAACACCGTGCACGGAGCGGCCGACGCCGGGCAGGAACGCACCGGAGGAGACGGCGGCGCGGCGCGGCGCTCGCACGACGCGCCCGACCGGTCCATCGAGGACGAGCTCGTCGCGCGGCGCGCCGCCGGCGAGGAGGTCGTGCTCGCGACCGCCGTCCGCGCCGCGGGCAACCCACCGTGTCGCGTCGGACAGAAGATGCTCCTGTCGGCGGACGGGCCGATCGCGGGAACGCTCGGCTGCGCGGAGTTCGACTCCGGGGCGCTCGACGCCGCGCGCGAGGCGCTCGCGTCGGGTGAGGCGTCCACGACCACGTTGCAGCACGACCTCGGGTCGATCGATGTGTACGTCGAACCGAGCCTCCGCAAGCCGCTGCTCCTGGTGTTCGCCGCCACGCCGGTCGCCGCCACGCTGGTCCGCTGGGCGCCGGCCGTCGGCTTCGACACCGTCGTCGTCGAGTCGCGGACGGAGCGGCTCGGATCGGGCAACTCCTGGGGCCGCGTCGAGTCCAAGGTCCCGGACGTGCCGGGCGGCATCGACGTCTTCGCGGTGCACACCGACCACGACGCGCCGGACCTGGTCGACTCGCTCGCGGCGGTGCTGCGGGACGGCGCGGCGTTCGTCGGCGTCATGGGAAGCAAGCGCCACGTCGGGCCGCACGTCGAGGCATTGCGTGACATGGGCTTCAGCGACGAGGACATCGCGCGCGTGCGAACGCCGCTCGGGCTCGACCTGGGCGGCCGGAGCGCAGAGGAGATCGCGCTCGCGATCCTCGCGGGTGTGGTGGCGGCGCGCCACGGCCGCGATGGCGGCTGGTTGGATCGGAGCTGACGGGAGGGCGGTCGGGCTAGCGGCGGCGACGCGAGCGGCGGTGGCGGGGTGGTCCCCCGGGCTTGCGCCGCGTGCGCTGCGGAGGCGCGGCCTTCGTCGGATCGGGCAGACCCTCCTGGCCGGCCTTGACCGCCGCGACGATCTCGGCCGCGAGCTTGTCGGAATCCGGGCCGGCACCCAGCATCAGCTGGAACAGCACGCGCTGCTCGAGCTGCTGGATGGTGTCGACGACGGCCCGTCGCTCGTTCCCGCGGGAGTTCCACGTGGAGGCGATGCGTCCGGACGGGAGCATGTCGACTCGGAGCGAGACGTCGCCGATGCGCCCCTGCCAGACGTTCTTTCCTACCTGTGGTTCTTCCACGCACACTCCTTCACGCGGGTCTTCCGCGCCGGGGATCCGAACGAGAAACCGCGGACCGCCCGTGGGGCGAGTCCGGCGCGCAAGCCTAACAGGATCGTCCGTCCATCTTCCGCTCCCATGGACGTTCCCCTAGAATGGCGCGACTTCCCACTGGTCATGCGCACAAAGGGGGCACCAAGATGGCCGAGCCGGTGCAGTTCAACCTGAAGCCCGACGACCTTCCGAACGCCTGGTACAACATCATGCCCGACCTCGCCCAGGTCACGCAGCCTTTGCCGCCGCTGCACCCGGGCACGCACGAGCCGGTGGGACCTGAGGACCTCGCGCCGCTGTTCCCCGAGGCGCTGATCATGCAGGAGGTCTCGACCGACCAGTGGATCGACATCCCCGGCCCGGTCCTCGACGTCTACCGGCTGTGGAGGCCGACGCCGCTGTTCCGCGCCCGCCGGCTCGAGCAGGCGCTGCAGACGCCCGCGCACATCTACTTCAAGTACGAGGGCACGTCGTACGCCGGCTCGCACAAGCCGAACACCGCGATCGCGCAGGCCTACTACAACAAGGAGGCGGGCATCCGGCGGCTCTCCACCGAGACCGGCGCCGGGCAGTGGGGCTCGGCCCTGTCCATGGCCTGCCAGTTCTTCGACCTCGAGTGCCTGGTGTTCATGGTGAAGGCCTCGTACCAGCAGAAGCCGTACCGCCGCATCTTCATGGAGACGTTCGGCGCCACCGTCCACGCCTCCCCCAGCACCGAGACGCAGGCGGGGCAGCGCATCCTGGCGGAGAACCCCGACTCCACGGGTTCGCTCGGGATCGCGATCAGCGAGGCCGTCGAGGTCGCCGCGACGAACGCCGACACGAACTACTCGCTGGGCAGCGTGCTCGAACCACGTGCTGCTGCACCAGACCGTGATCGGACTGGAGACGCAGGAAGCAGATGGAGATGGCCGGCGAGTCGCCCGACGTCATCATCGGCTGCGTCGGCGGCGGTTCGAACTACGCCGGGCTTCGCGTACCCGTTCATGGGCGACAAGATCACCAGGAAGCTCGACGCGCGGTTCGTCGCGACCGAGCCGGCGGCGTGCCCGACGCTCACCCGCGGGCAGTTCGCCTACGACTTCGGCGACACGGGCGAGATGACGCCGCTGGTGCCGATGTACACGCTCGGGCACACCTTCGTGCCGGCGCCGGTCCACGCGGGCGGGCTTCGCTACCACGGCGACGCGCCGTCGCTGTCGCTGCTGGTGCGCGAGGGGCTGCATGGAGGCCAGGGCCTACACGCAGAACTCGGTCTTCGAGGCCGCCGTGCAGTTCGCCCGCGACGCAGGGCATCGTTCCGGCGCCGGAGCCGGCGCACGCCATCCGCGCGGCGATCGACGAGGCCGTCGCGGCGCGCGAGGCCGGCGAGGAGAAGGTCATCCTGTTCAACCTCAGCGGGCACGGGCACTTCGACATGCAGGCCTACGACGACTACCTGAACCAGCGTCTGCCCGAGGTCGAGTTCCGCGAGGAGGACGTCGTGGCCGGCCTGGCGCACCTGCCGGGGGTGCCGGTTCCGAGCTAAGCCAGCTCGGCCAGTCGGCGTTCCAGGAACCTGCGGTCCACGGGGTTGGTGGCCAGCTCGTGGGCCCGCGCGTACGAGGCAACCGCCTCCGGGTTCCGCCCCATGCGGCGGAGTAGGTCGGCGCGCGCCGAGTGCAGCAGCGAGTAGTCGGCCAGCTCGCCCCGCGCCTCGATCGCGTCGATGAGCTCCAGTCCGTGCTCCGGCCCCGAGCCATCGCGACCGCCGCCGCTCGGTTCAGCTCGACGACCGGCGACGGCGCCATCGCGGCCAGGCGGTCGTACAGGGCGACGATCTCCTCCCAGTCCGTGTCCTCGGGCCGCGGCGCCTCGGCGTGCACGGCCGCGATGGCGGCCTGCACCTGGAACGGCCCGGGCCGGCCGAACGCGAGGGCGCGCGCGAGGAGCGCGGTCCCCTCCTGCGATCTGGTCGCGGTTCCAGCGCGACCGGTCCTGGTCCTCCAGCAGGACCAGATCGCCGTTCGCGTCGACGCGCGCCGGCCGGCGGGCGTCGTGCAGCAGCATCAGCGCCGGCAGCCCGAGCGCCTCGGGCGTCGCCGGGAAGCTGATCGGCGACCAGCCGCGCCAGACGGATGGCCTCGGCGGACAGCTCGACACGCGTCAGTGTCTCCGACTCCGTCGCGAGGTACCCCTCGTTGAACACCAGGTAGAGGACGGAGAGCATCGCGCCGGTTCGTTCCTGGAGGATGCCCGCTCGCGGGACGCGAATGGGGATGCCGGCGTCGCGGATCTTGCGCTTCGCGCGAACGAGCCGCTGCGCGATCGTCGGCTCCGGCTGCAGGAAGGCGCGCGCGATCTCCTTCGTCGTCAGGCCGCCCAACGAGCGCAGCGTCAACGCCACCTGCGCCTCGGTGGACAGCGATGGGTGGCAGCACGCGAACATCAGGGCCAGCCGGTCGTCGGGATACGGTTCGTCCTCTTCGCCGGCGCCGCCGGCCCGCGCGGCCTCCTGCTCGAGGACTGCGACCTTCTCGCTCAGGCGCTTTTCCCGGCGGAGCCGGTCGATGGCGCGGTTGCGCGCAGTGACCGTGATCCACGCGCCCGGGTTGTCGGGCGCGCCATCGGCCTTCCAGCGGGCGAGCGCGACCGCGAACGCTTCCTGGACCGCTTCCTCGGCCAGGTCGAGGTCGCCCAGCGCGCGGGCGAGGGAAGCGACCGCACGCCCGGACTCACGGCGGAACAGGCGATCGACGAGCTGTTCGGTGGCGTCCACGTATGCCGCGACAGTATCGCCGGAGCGTCCCGACGACGCCGACGCCGCGTCATCCGGAGGCGCCGGACAGCTCGGCCTGCCACCGCCGGTAGTTGTCGACGTGCGACCGGGCGTCCGCGCCGTGGTCGCAGAGCGCGGGGTCCTCGCAGTGCGGGTTCCCTTCCATCGTGAAGAAGTCGAACCGGCACTGGTCGCAGAACACATTCAACTCCTCCGGCACGTACGGACAGTCGCCCCACGAGCACGACCGCTCGCCCTCGCCCGTGCCGAGGTCGAAGCCGCACCCCGGACACTGCCGGAAGTTCTTCCAGTTGGCCATGTCGATCACCTCGCCGACATGGTGGTCCGGCGCGCCCGGCCCGCGCAGGGCCATCCGGCTCACGCGCGGGGGGCCGAACGGGCCCTTCAGTCGTGGGGCTGGTCCTCCGCGACCGGCCGGACCTCGTTGATGCTGTCGCGCCACGCCTGTTCCGCGCGAGTGGCCGGTCGATGATCTCCCCTCTCTGGTCGTCGGAGAAGACGACCCGACGGGAAGATTAGGGATTCCTACCGGTTGACCGCGAGCTATTCGCAGTGGTGTGATTCCGGAACCGGAGAGCGCTCGGGCCCTCCGGCTGCCGGCCTGCACTCGCGCTTGAAAGGGGTCTCCCATGTCGCCTGCTCGCTCCACCTCCGTTCGCCTGGTCCTGCCGACCTTGATCGCCGTCGCCCTGACGGGCCTTGCGCTGGCCATACCGGCCCAGGCCGCCGCCGCCAAGATCACGCTCAAGCCCGCCACTGGTCCCCCGACCGCCAAGGTCAAGGTGAGCGGCTCCGGGTTCGGGGCGACGGAGACCGTTCTGGTGGACTTCGACGCCACCCAGGTCGCCAGCACGACGACGGACCCGACCGGCCTTTTCGCGACGTCGTTCAATGTTCCCGCGTCCGCGGTGTCGGGGACGCATTCGGTGTCCGCGACCGGACAGGCGAGCGGCCTGTCGGCCTCGCACAACTTCACCGTCATCGTGAACTGGGTCAACTTCCGCTTCGATGCGGCCAACACGGGCCTCAACCCATACGAGAACACGCTGAACACCGGCAACGTGTCGGGACTCACGAACGCGTGGTCGTATGCGACGGGTGACTTCGTCACCACGTCGCCGGCCGTCGCGAACGGCATCGCCTACTTCGGCTCGCTCGACCACAAACTCTATGCCGTCGACGCCTCGACCGGGTCGTTTCTCTGGGAGTACACGACCGGTGACTACGTCGACTCCTCGCCGGCGGTGGCGAACGGCGTCGTCTACTTCGGCTCGCTCGACCACAAGGTCTATGCGGTGAACGCCAAGACCGGAGCCTTCAAGTGGTCGTACACGACGAGCGGATCCGTGATTCCAGGTCCGAAGGTGGTGAAGGGCGTCGTGTACGTCGGCTCGTCCGACCACAACCTGTACGCCCTCGACGCGGCCACCGGAGGCTATCTGTGGTCGTTCAACACCGGGAACATCGTCGAGTCGACGCCCGCGGTCGTGAAGGGCGTCGTCTACTTCGGCTCTAACGACGACAACGTGTACGCCCTCAACGCGTCCACCGGTTCCCAGATGTGGCACTTCACGACGGGCGGCCAGGTCGAGTCGTCCCCGGCGGTGGTCAAGGGCGTCGTCTACGTCGGGTCCGTCGACGGCAGCGTCACGCGCTCAACGCGACGACCGGGGCGAAGATCTGGTCCACCGCGACGGGGTCTGTCGTTGTCGGCTCTCCCGCGGTCGCGAACAAGGTGCTCTACGTCGGGAACACCGGCGGTCAGTTCTTCGCCCTGAAGACCTCGAACGGGAAGAAGGCGTGGCCGATCTTCCAGCCCTTCACGGGGAGCTTCCGAACCTCGGCGGCCGTGGCCAACGGCGTCGTCTACATCGGGACCGACGGAGGGAGTCTCTATGCGCTCGATGCCTCATCGGGGAACTCGCTGTTCACCTACGCCGACCCCAAGGGGTTCTTCGCCTGGACCTCTCCTGCGGTCGTGAACGGGAAGGTCTACGCGGGATCGACCGACGACTCGATGTACGAATTGGGTCTGTAACGCGCAAGTTCACCCGAATCGTGGTGACCAGGCGGACACGGGCCGCCACGGTCGGGCTTGTTCGCTGGCGCGGGCGTGCACCATCCACAGGTGCCGACTGACCCAGGGCCTCGCTCGAGGTTGGCGAAGGGGAATGTCGAGTCCGGTGGGTGTCAACGTCCGCCCCACGACGGTCCCAGTCTGTAGGTCGGTGTCGGTGGTCAGTTCACGCGTCGGACGGTCAGGCGTGTGGCTGGTTCTCCGCGACCGGCCGGACCTCGATGATGCCGCCCCGCGTCACCGAGGGGATATTGGCGGCGGCGTCGATGGCCTCGTCGAGGTTGTCGCACTCGATCAGGAAGAAGCCGCCGAGCTGCTCCTTCGTCTCCGCGTAGGGACCGTCGGTGGTGAGCGTCTTGCCGTCCCTGATGCGCACGGTCGTCGCCGTTGAGGTCGGCTGGAGCTCCTCGCCACCGCGCATCTGGCCCTTCTCCTCCAAGCCGCCCGCGAACGTGCCGTACTCCTCGTAGATGCCGGCCCGGGTTTGCTCGTCGAGCTGCCCCCATGCCTGCTGGTCGTCGTAGATCAGGAGCGCGTACTTCATGCCTCCACCTCCTCATCCTCGGCGGCGCCGCTCGCCGCCCTCACCATAGCGACGAACGGCCTGCGAGGGAATCGACACGTTCCGGCCGTCAGACCAAGACGTCCGACCGGGCGAACTGGATGCCGGCGATCGCGACGCACGCCACCAGGAGCCCGACCACCCCGAGGACGCCGACGGCCACGCTCGGGTACGGGATGCCGGCCGGGAACTTGTCGTTCCACAGGGCGTAGGGGGCGCCCGTGCCGACCGCATGGAATCGCATCCACCCCGTCACCCAGTACGAGGGCAGCTCGCGCGTGAACGCGATGTTGCTGAGCGCCATCGATCCGCCGAGAACGAACGTCCCGCCGAGCACCGTGCCGAGCATGCTGCGCGTGAGGACCGCGGCCAGCGTCGCCAGCGCGGCGAAGAGGGCGAGCACCAGCAGACTCCGGGCGACGTCCGGCCACGCGACATCGAGGCCCTGCGTCAGCCCGAGATGGCCGGCCGGCGGCCACCAGCGGCGGAGCGCGAGCGTCCAGAGTGCCAGCGCGGCCCACAGGACCAGTTCGAGCGCGACGCCGATGGCCCACAGGCTCGCGATCTTGCCGCCCAGCCAGCGCCACCGACGGCCGTCCTGCAGCAGCACCGACTTGAGCGTGCGCCCCGACCACTCCCCCGCGACGTGGCCGCCGCCGAGCACCAGCAGAGCGAACAGTCCGGGGAGCGATGCCATCAGGCCCGCGGCGACGCGCCCGATGCCAGTCGGGCTCGTGAAGACCAGGCCGTGCGGCACGGGGACGCCCGCGGAGCTCTTCACGCTCGACGCCTGGCCGAGCAGCGCGCCGCCCCTCGTCAGCACGAATCCGGCCGCCACCAAACAGAGGGCCGTCCCGAACAGGAGCGGGCGCCACAGCCGCCGAAGCTCAGACGCCAACAGTCGCATTCGAGTCCTCCCGCTCCGTCAGTTCCATGAACACGTCCTCCAGGGACCGTCGGGCGACGGACAGCGCCTCCGGGTAGACACCGCCGCGCGCCAGCACCTCGGCGACCTCGCGGCCGGATGGCGCGTCGACCGTGATGACACCCTGGTTCGTTCGCCGCGGGCGGCGCGACGCGAGCAGGTCCATCGCCCGAGCCTCGTCCGCCGGCGCGACCTCGACGCGGACGACCCGGCTCGTCCCCTCGAGCGTGCTCAGCGGGCCCGCCGCCGCCAGCCGTCCCCGGTTGACGATCGCGACCCGATCGCAGAGCCGCTCCACCTCCGTCAGGAGGTGGCTCGACAGGAACACGGTCACCCCCTCGGCCGCGACCTCCTTCAGGAGCGAGCGGAAGTCACGGATCCCGCCCGGGTCCAGACCGTTGGTCGGCTCGTCGAGCAGCAGGATCGCCGGCCGTCGCATCAGGGCGGCGGCCAGGCCGAGGCGCTGCCGCATGCCCTGCGAGTACGTCTTGACCTTGTCCCCGGCGGCGCCGGCGATGCCGGCGCGGTCCATGGCCGCCTCGATGTCGCGATGCGGGAGCGGCGCGCCGGCGCCGGCCAGCACGCGAAGGTTGGCCCGGCCGGAGAGCCACTGGTAGAACGTCGGCTCCTCGACCATGGCGCCGACCCGGGAAAGACCGGACGTATCTCCGGTGTGCAGGCGCGCGACGCCGCTCGTCGGACGCACCAACCCGAGCAGCATCCGGAGCGTCGTGGTCTTGCCCGCGCCGTTCGGTCCGAGGAACCCGAAGGTCTCTCCCGGGGCGACGGACAGATCGAGCGAGTCGACGGCAACCGTGTCGCCGAACCGCTTCGTCAGGTCGCGGCAGGACACGGCCTCGGTGCGCTCCCCCTGGCGGATCTCGGATGGGAGGCTGCGAGCCATGGACGTGAGCGTACGGAGGACCGCGTCACCCCGACATCGGGGATGTCCCTGAAAGCGTCACCCAATTCGACCCCGACGCGGATCGGGGCCGCCGGTTACGCCGGGAGACGGACCTGCTGCTCGTCGCGGCCCGCCGCGCGCTCGGCGGGCGTCCGGACCGTCTCGTGGGCCGCACGTGCCGGGCGGCGACGCGTGCGAAGACGGGAGGCGACCCGCCGCCCTCGTGCCATGGCCGGCGCCTCCACCAGACGGTAGCCCAGCGCCGCCACCCCGATGGACAGCAGCGGCGCGGCCACCAGGATGATCGGCAGCGGGACCCGGCCGTACAGGAGATTGAGCAGCGCCAGCAGCACCAACGCGTGCAGAAGGTAGAGGCTGTAGGAGACCCTGCCCAGGAACAGCAGCGGACGCGTCCGCAGCGCGGCCCGGGCCCGTGGCGCGGCGAACGCCGGAACGATCAGCATCGTTGCTCCCGCCGCGACGACCCAGTCGCTCGGGAACGCCGACGTTCCCGTGAAACGCCCACCACTTGATCGTGTACAGGCTCACCGCCGCCGGCAGCCAGGCGATGCGGATGCCCCGGGGCAGGTCGCTCCACCAGTCGCGGATGCGCTCCCGGCGCGCCGCCAGGAGCGCCCCGACGACGAACATGGGCACGTACTCCAGCGTGGCGAAGTAGTCGACGCCGATGCTCGCTCGTGCCAGGACGGCGGTCGCGACGGCGCCCACGCAGGCGAGTCCGGCCGCGGCTCCGAGGCTCACGCGCCAGTCGAACCGGAGCACCGCGATCATCAGGAGCGGGAACACGAGCGAGATCCGCATCTCGTGCACGAGCGACCAGATGACGGGGTCGACGGATCCGTTCGGGAAGCTCCCGACCAGAGACAGGTGGCCGAGCAGGAGTCCGGGCGTGAGGGGAACCCGCCAGGCGCCGTTCGCCCAGTCCGAGAGCCCGGGAAGCGCCGGCCGCGCGAGCCACGACATGGCCAGGAGACCGACGAGGACGGCGCACACGTACGGGACCCAGATCCGGAAGACGCGCTTGACCAGGAAGGGTCCGTATCCGGGAGCGCGGCCCGCATGGTACGGCAGCGACAGCACGAACCCGCTCAGGATGAAGAACGTGATGACGGCCTCGTGGCCGGCGAACAGGACGTGCGCCGGCGAGTACTTCAGGGCGGCCGTCAGTCCCGTGGCGACGCCGGCCCCTGCCGCGATCGCGGGCAGCACGATCGTCGTGTGCGACAGGACCACGGTGGCGGCGGCCAGGCCACGGACCGAGTCCAGTTCCTCCAGGCGGTCGGTCATACGTAACCCTTCGGCCGCCGGCGCCTGCCCTTGAGCCGGCCGTCGAGGGCCCTGGGACGGCCGTTCGGGACGACCCGCCAACGTACAATCCGGCCGATGCACGGCCTGATGCAGCACGAGCAGCTGACCCTGACCGGGATCCTCGACCGTGCCGAACGCCTGCACCCGAGCGGGCGGATCGTCACCCGAGTCGCCGGCGCGCTCCACACGGAGACGTATGCCGAGTTCGGCGCGCGCGTCCGCCGGGTCGCGTCGGCACTGCGCGCGCACGGCGTGGGCCCGGGCGACCGGGTCGCGACGTACGCCTGGAACTCCTGGCGCCACCTGGAGCTGTACTTCGCCGTCCCGTGCATGGGCGCGGTGCTGCACACCATCAACCCGCGTCTGCATCGGGACCAGGTCGCCGACATCGCCCGACGCGGCGGCGCGCGGCTGGCGTTCGTGGACGCGGCGCTCGCGCGGGGCTTCGCGCCCGTCGCCGCCGCGTCGCCCTCGTTGCGGCCCGTGCTGATGCCGGGAGACGTGGAGGCGGAGCTTCCGGGCGCACTCGACTACGACGCGATGCTCGCCGCCGGCTCGGAGGACCTCGTATGGCCCGAGCTGGACGAGCGCGACGCGTGCCAGCTCTGCTACACGTCGGGAACGACCGGGCGTCCGAAGGGCGTGCTGTACTCGCACCGGGCGCTCGTGCTGCACGCGGTGATGAACAACTTGGCCGAAGTGCTGGGACTGACCTCGCGGGACGTCGTCCTCCCCGTCGTTCCGATGTTCCACGCGAACGGGTGGGGCTTCCCGCACGCCGCCACGCTGGCGGGGGCCGGGCAGGTGTTCATGGGCCGCTTCGGCGCCGACCCGCACGACATGGCGGAGCTCATCGAACGAGAGGGGGTGACCGTCGCGGCAGGGGTTCCCACCGTCTGGATCGACTTCCTGCATCACCTGGACGAGCACCACCACGACGTCTCGTCCCTTCGGCTCGTCAAGACCGGCGGGGCCGCCGTTCCCCCGTCGCTGGTCGAGGCGTATGCGGAACGGCACGGCGTCCGCATCCTGCAGGGCTGGGGCATGACCGAGACGAGCCCGCTCGCCGCGCTGGCGGCCCCCGACCACGAGACGTCGGGGCTGCAGGGGGATGCGCGATGGACGGCGATGGCGCGGGCCGGCCGCCCCGTGCCGGGCATCCGCATCCGGGTCGTGGACCCGTCTGGGGCGGAGGTACCCGGGGACGACGCGACGATGGGCGAAGTGCAGGTGCGCGGCAACTGGGTCGCGGCGTCCTACGTCGACGCGGAAGACGAGGCGCTGCTCGTCGACGGCTGGCTCCGGACCGGCGACGTGGCGACCGTCGACGCGCACGGCTCGATGCGGATCACCGACCGGACCAAGGACCTGGTGAAGTCCGGCGGCGAGTGGATCTCCACGATCGATCTCGAGGCGGCGCTGATGGACCATCCGGCCGTTCGCGAAGCGGCGGTCGTCGGCGTTCCGGACCGGCGCTGGCAGGAGCGGCCGGTGGCCTGCGTCGTGCTCCAGCCCGGCTCGTCCGCCGACGCGGAGGAGCTGCTCGCGTTCATCGCGCCGCGGTTCGCGAAGTGGTGGCTGCCCGACGACATCGTGTTCGTGGACGAGCTCCCGAAGACGGGCGTCGGGAAGTTCGACAAGCGGGCGTTGCGGGCGACGCTCGGCTACGACGCCCGGGCCTGACGCTCCTCGGGAAGGAGGACGCGGAACGAGGCGCCGCCCCCCGGCCGGTCCTCGACCCAGGCGCGTCCGCCGTGCAGGTCTGCGAACCCCGACACCAGCGCCAGGCCGATTCCGGTTCCCGAGGATGGAACGAGGTGCCCCGGGGCCTGCCGGAACGGCTGGAAGATCTCGTGCTTCACCTCGTCGGGGACGCCCGGCCCGTCGTCGTCGACGCAGAGCACGACCCCCTCGGGAACGGATTCCAGCCGCACCCACGCGTGCGTTCCGGCCGGGGTGTGCCGGGCCACGTTGGCCAGCAGGCTCTCGAGGATCCGCTCGACCTTGGCGCCGTCCACGCGCACGACGGTCGCGCCGGCCTCGACCGTGACCTCCCGGCCACCGAGGTCCACCTCGGACGCCACCTGCCGGCAGAGGTCGCCCAGGTTCACCGGCGTCAGCGACGCCTCCAGCACGCCGCGCGCCATCCGGTCCACGTCGAGCAGGTCCTCCATCAGGCTCTCGAGGCGCCGCGCGCTGGCGGCCAGCCGTGCCGAGATGTCGGCGCGGTCCTCGGAGGACATCTCCATGTCGGGGCGCGCCATGGTGAGCGCGTACCCGAGCACCGCGGTCAGCGGCGTCCGCAGCTCGCCCGCGACGGCGGTCAGGAACCGGTTGCGCAGATCTTCCAGGGCACGGAGCCGTTCGGTCGCCTCCTGCTCGCGCTCGAGGCCGCTCTCCAGGACCTCCTGCGCGCGCTTCGACTCCGTGACGTCGTACATGATTCCCTGGTGGTAGAGCGCCCGGCCGTCCGGGTCGCGAACCACCACCGCCTGGTCCTGGAACCAGACGATCGACCCGTCGCGCGCGAACATCCGGTACTCGGCGGTGAGCGGCTCGCCCGACTCGCCGCTTCGGCGTTCGACGTCGCGGTACGCGGGCTCGTCCTCGGGATGGATCCGCTGGTCGAACAGACTGGGGTCGGCCGCCCACTCGTCGGCCGTGTACCCGAGGATGTCGTGGATGCGCGGGCTGACGTACATCCACGCGCCCGAGGGATCGAACTCGGCCATGTAGACGATCGCGGGGAGCTGCTCGACCAGCGTGCGGAACTTCTGCTCCGCCTCGCGGAGTGCCTCGTCCGTCCGGCGGCGCTCGGTGACGTTCCGCGCGACGCCCAGCACGGCCGGGCGGCCTCCGTACGTGATGGCGATGTCGGAGATCTCGACGTCGATCACCTCCCCGTCGAGCCTGACGAACTTCACCACCTGTGGCGGCGCCGAGATGCCCTGCTCCTGGCCGGCCTGCGCCCGCCGGCGAACGGTCTCCCGGTCGTCCGGGTGGATCGCGAACAGCATCGACTTGCCGATCAGCGCGTCCTTGTCCGGCGCGCCGACCAGGCGGGCGGCGGCGTCGTTGGCGAAGACCATCTGGAAGTCGCTGTAGACGACCACCGCGTCGGGCGACGCCTCGATCAGCCGGCGGTAGCGCTCCTCGCTCTCGGCCAGCGCCTGCTCGACGCGCTTCTGCTCGGTGATGTCCAGAATGACGCCACGCCACGAGTGGGGCCGGCCCTGTTCGTCGCGCACGAGCGCGGCACGGTCGCGCACCCACACCTGCCGGCCGTCCGCCGCGCGGATGCGGTACTCGAGCGCGAACTCCTCCTCGTCGTTCTCCATCACGCGCCGCGACTCGGTGAGCCACCGTTCGCGGTCGATGGGGTCGATCATCTTGAGCCACAGCTCCGGGTCGTTCATGTGCTGCTCGCGCGTCGTTCCGACCAGCTGGTCGATCTGCGGCGAGAGGTACAGGGACGTGGCGACCGTGTCGGCGCGGTCCACGTAGATGACGGCGGGGACGTGCTCCACCAGGGTGCGGAACTTGTCCTCCGCGTCGCGCAGCCGTCCCTCCGTGCGGCCGCGCTGGACGGCGGCGCCGACCAGGGCGGCCGCGGTGCGCAACGCGTCGACGACCTCCGGGTCCCACTCGCGCTCGGCCGTGCAGTCGTTGAACGCGACGAACCCCCACCACTCGGCGCCGGACATCACGGGGACCAGCGCGGCGGATCGCGTACCCGCCTGCGCCAGACACGGACACTCGTGATCGGCCGGCTCGTCGCTTCGCTCCAGGACGATCTCGCCGGCAGACATCGCCGCGATCCAACGCTCGTGTCCCTCGTACGGATGTCCGTTCATGTCGGGCTGCCCGGTCACCGGCTGCACGCCGGGCGCGGCCCATTCGGCGGCGGGGACCATCGACGTCGGCACGCTGTGCTCGAGCTCGCGCTCGTTTTCGAACAGCAGGACGCGGTCGGCCCCGGCTGCCTCGCCGAGCGAAGCGAGGACCTCGTCGATGCAGTCGCGCCAGTCGGCCGCCAGGAACCGCTCGGCGGCGAATGCGACGGCCTTCAGGACGGGTCCGGAGGACGACACAGCCGGTGGAGGCGCTCCCTCGTGGGGGTCCTGTGCCGGATCCGGATCACCGATGGCGTAGGGGTTCACCGCAGAAGCATCGGCGCTCCCCGGGGCGGGATTGACCGGACGCCCACAGAACGGGACGAAACGATCCGGCCCGCGAACGGGGCGCGGAGGCGGCTCAGAGCACGGGAGGGGCGGTGCCCGTTCCGGTCGAGGTCGCGCCGTGCTGCAGGATGGCACCCACCCACGCGTACCACGCGGGCATGAACACGAACCCGGCGAGGACGGCCGCGATGGCGATGAAGGGGTTCTTCGGATCCAGGAAGACCAGTCGCCCCAGGTACACGAGCCCCAGGAGGATGGCCGCCCCGTACCCGATCCGGATGAGGGTCTCCGGGAACTCGACGGTCCGCGCCATCAGCCAGGAGAACAGCAGGATCGCCAGGCCGGCGAGTCCGAACGTGGCAAGGCCCCGCGGGTCGGTGAAGTTGGCGAGGTCCGTGCTGTAGGCCTCCGGCGTCTTGATCAGGATGCCGAGGTCGTAGCCGCCGTGCATCGCGGAGCCGATGGCGGCGGCGAACCCGAGCAGCGTCACCCACAGGCTGATCAGCGGGTCGATCAGATGCAGGCGTCCGTAGAGCGCGATGAACACCACGCTGGACAGCAGGGCCGCGCCGAGCAGCAGGATCGAGGTGAGGATCGCCGCCCACCGGGCGCCGTTCTCCACCACGACCACGAACAGCGCCGTATAGAGGAAGCCGATGACCGCAACGCACCTGGCCGCCTGCGCGGCGAACCGCTCGAACTCGAGTGAACGCATGCCGGAGTCCTCCAGGGAATCGTGAACCTCTATCGTGGCGCGCTGCGCGCCCGGATCAAGGACCCTCTACAGATAGCTGCGGAGGGCCCAGAGCTCCGGGTAGAAGCGTTTGTCGAGCGTCGTGCGCAGATACGAGGCGCCGCTCGATCCGCCGGTCCCCGACTTGGACCCGATCTCCCGCTCCACCATCAGGACGTGGTGGTAGCGCCACCGGGCGAACAGCTCGTCGTGCGTCAGCAGCTCCTCGGACAGGTAGAACAGCGCCGGATCGTCGGACCGGGCCATCGACAGCAGGCTCTCGCGGCGCGCGGCCTCGTCCCCGGCCGGCATGGGGTACCCCTGCGACTCCAGGAGGGCGCAGAACGCGTCCCACACCGTCGACTCCGACCACCGCCGCTCGAGCCGGGCCCGCTCGTCATCGGTCGGCGCCATGTGCGTCGCGACGCCCGGCTCCTTCAGCCCCGACACCGCCTCGATCTCGCGGAACTGCACGGACTGGAACCCGCTGCCCGGCGCCAGGTTCGAGCGGAAGACCAGGAAGTCCTGCGGCGTCATCGTCTCGATGACGCCGATGTGCTCGATCATCACCCGCTCGACCGCGTGGACGCGCGCCAGGCTGTGCCGGGCGCCCGCCGCGTCGCCGCCGGACAGGCGGTCGCGCACCGACTCCAGCTCGAACAACATCACCTTGAACCACAGCTCGTAGGCCTGATGGACCACGATGAACAGCAGCTCGTCGTGGGCAGGCGGATCGGACAGCAGGGACTGGAGCGACAGGAGCTCGGGCACGCGCAGGTACGAGCCGTAGGAGAGCTCGCCGCCCTCCTGCCCGAAGCTGGCTCGCCGCACTCCCGTGTCGTCGACGGTCTCATCCACCTCCGCCCGAGCCTACTTCCTCACAGCTCGGCGAACATGAACGCCATCCACAGGCCCCGGCTGATCTCGTCGGCGTCGCGGCGCACGCCCAACTTCGCGAAGTGGTCGCAGACGTTCTTCACGTCGCGGGCGAGCAGCTCGTGCGCGTGCGGGTTCGACCGCGGGTCGACCGCCTGCGGGAGGTCGATGACGGTGGCCCTGCCCTCCCACCACAGGACGTTGAACGCCGACAGGTCTGCGTGGATCCAGTTGTGGCCGAGAAACAGCTCCACGTTCCACAGCAACCGGTCGAGGATGACATGCGCATCCTCGGGCGACAGGCCCACGTGGCGGAGCTGCGGCGCCGGCGACACCTCGTCGCCGACGTACTCCATCAGGATCGACGACTCGGTGCGCGCGACCGGCCGCGGGACGTCGCCCCCGGCCTCGTGCAGCGCGCGCAGGACCTCCCACTCGTGCTCGGTCCACCACGCCTGCTCGAACGAGCGCCCGTAGGCGGTCTTCTTCCGGACGGCGTTGCGGTCGCGCGGCTCCTTCAGGACGCGGCCGGCCTTGTACACGTGGTCGTTCTTGAACGTGCGGTGGTCGCGCGGCCGGTACTGCTTCAGGGCGAGCAGGCTCGACCCTGCGATCTCCGGGTTCGCGCGGCACAGGAACACGCTGGCCTCCTTCCCGCTCTTCACGGGCGCGACGAGGTCGGTGACCAGCCCTTCGCCGTAGTAGTGCTCGAACGACTCGCGCTCGGGTGAGTCGCGGACGTCCATGTCGTCGTACAGGTGGTCGGACAACGCAGGTGCCTTTCTGTTCGCGGAGCGGTGACGGAAACGAAAAACGGCCGCCCCCTTGGGGGGCGGCCGCGAGCGGCAAGCAGCCGCGCGCTAGCCGGTCACCGCCGAGGGACGTGGCCGTCTGTATGCCGGGTCGAAGGTCTCCGCCATGGTCACATCCCTCCCTTCCGCGTGTCCGATGGATCGTCGTGCACGGGAAGTATACGCGCCCGGGGCGGCGGTAGAGTGATGCCCGGATGGCCACCACCGAGGAACGGACCGACCAACCCCCGGGCGACCGCCCGGCGCGTCCCCCGCTGAAGCCGCTCGACTTCCTCGACATCGACGCGCTGCTCACCGACGAGGAACGCATGGTCCGGGACACCGTCCGCGAGTTCGTCGTAGATCGGGTGCTGCCCGGCATCGGCGACTGGTTCGAGCGCGGCGAGTTCCCGCGGGAGGTCGCCGCCGGGCTGGGCGAGCTCGGGCTGCTCGGCATGCACCTGAAGGGCTACGGCTGCGCAGGCATGAACCCGACGTCCTACGGCATCGCCTGCATGGAGCTGGAGGCCGGCGACAGCGGGTTCCGGTCGTTCATCTCCGTCCAGGGCTCGCTCGCGATGTTCCCCATCTGGAAGTTCGGGTCGGAGGAGCAGAAGCAGGAGTGGCTGCCGCGCATGGCAACCGGCGAGGTGATCGGGTGCTTCGGGCTGACCGAGCCCGATTCGGGAAGCAACCCGGGCTCGATGCGGACGTCGGCGCGGCGCGACGGCGGCGACTGGGTGCTGAACGGCGCGAAGATGTGGATCACGAACGGCGGCATCGCCGACGTCGCCGTCGTGTGGGCGGTCGCGGACGGACGAGGGCATCCGCGGGTTCATCGTCCCGACCGACGCGCCCGGGTTCTCGACCAAGGACGTCGCGAAGAAGCTGTCGCTGCGCGCGTCCGTCACGTCCGAGCTGATCCTCAAGGACGTCCGGCTGCCCGGCGACGCGGTACTGCCGAGGTCCGCGGGCTCCGCGGGCCGCTGTCGTGCCTGAACGAGGCGCGCTTCGGCATCGTGTGGGGCGCCATGGGCGCGGCGCGCGCGTGCTTCGAGGCGGCGCTCGACTACGCGAAGACGCGCGTGCAGTTCGGCCGGCCGATCGGCGGGTTCCAGCTGACGCAGGAGAAGCTCGCGAACATGCTCGTCGAGCTGAACAAGGGGATGCTGCTCGCGCTGCACCTCGGCCGGATGAAGGAACAGGGCCGGCTCCGGCCCGAGCAGGTGAGCCTCGGCAAGCTGAACAACGTCCGAGAGGCCATCCGCATCGCACGGGAGGCGCGAACCATCCTGGGCGCCAACGGGATCACGCTGGAGTACCCGGTCATCCGGCACATGAACAACCTCGAGTCGGTGCTGACCTACGAGGGGACCAGCGAGGTGCACACGCTGATCCTCGGCGAGGCACTGACCGGGCTCAAAGCGTTCGAGTGAATCCCGGGGTGCGTCCCACCTCGCGACCCTCCGACGGATCCTGCTGACGTTCCTGGCGACGCTGGTGCTGTTCGGCGTCGTCCTGATGTTCATCCTGGCGGACGCCGAACAGCAGCCGGCGACACTCTGGATCACACTCGTCGTCGTCACCGGCGCGCTGGGGCTGGGACTCGTGGGGACTTCGGTCGAGGCCCCTGGTCACCGACAGCCCCGATGTTCTCGTCCAGCCGTACACGCGGCGCGACGAGCAGCTGTCCGCACAGGGATCTCCGTACCTGCTCAGTGCCGCACTGCAGCACCACGTGTCGGGAGCCGGAGGATAGTCAGCGTCAGCCGGGGTGGATGTGCGCCTTGCTGGCGATCATCATCGCCAGCCAGAACAGCGTCCCGCCGGCCAGCGCGCAGATGAACAGGATCACCAGCAACAGGCGGCCGAACGCGAGCGTCCGGCCGAAGAACGAGGGCCGCAGCTCCTCCTCGCCGTCGATCGCGAGCGTGTCCGTGAGCGCCGCTGCCGTCAGGAGCCGGCGCGACCTGCGCGCGCCACCCGACCGCGCGTGGCTCTCGACGAGACCGGCGGGAGTCTCGCTCGGGGCCGGCTCGGCAGCTTGCTCCGCGTCGGGACTCGCCTGCAAGGCGGCCCCCCGGCGCTCGTCCTGAAAGATCGTGCGCACCACGATCACTCCGCCGACGGCGGCGAGCACCACGAGCAGTGCGGCGGTCTCCATGCCTGGACCCCGAGCCATCGGGCGGCGCGGCTCTGGGGAAGCGCGGAACCGCGTCCGCCCTTGCCAGGGTAATACGCGAAGGATTGCCCGGGTAGCTCGAATCGTCGACATTCCTGTTGCATCCCGCCGGGCGTACGCTGGCCCGCATGAGCGACGAGCACACCGCCGCCGCGCGGTGGCGTGACGACCTGGAGTCGTGGGCTATCCCACAGGAGATCCTCGACGCCGCCCCGGAGTCGCCTTGGGGCTGTCCCGTGGAGCTGTTCGCTCGCCGGGCCGACTCGGCGCGTGCGCCCACGCCCTCGGACGAGCGCGCACGGGAGGCCCTTCCGGACGGCGGGGCGGTGCTTGACGTCGGTTGCGGCGCCGGTGCCGGCTCGCTGCCGTTGGCGCCCAGAGCGTCCCTGCTCATCGGCGTGGACGGCTCCGCCGACATGCTCTCGGCCTTCGCCGAGCGGGCCGAGGCGGCCGGCGTCGCGTCGCAGACGATCCAGGGAATGTGGCCGGACGTGGCCGACGCGACGCCGGCCACCGACGTCGCCGTGTGCCACCACGTGATCTACAACGTCCCCGAGCCCGTCCCGTTCGTCGATGCGCTCACGGCCCATGCCCGTCGCCGGGTCGTCCTCGAGCTGATGCCGGTGCACCCGGTCAGCAACCTCAACGACCTGTGGATGCGCTTCCATGGGCTGCGGCGCCCGACCCGGCCGACGGCCGACGACTTCCTCGCGGTGCTGGCCGAGATGGGGATATCCCCGGGCCGTGAGGAGTGGCAGGCGCGGGATTGGCAGTCGGGCTTCACCCGCCCCGAGGACCTCACCGCGTTCATCCGGAGGCGGCTCTGCCTGACCGCGGACCGGGATCCGGAGATACTGGGACGCGATCTCCGGCCGCGTCGTCGAGCGGAACGGGACGATCGGCTTGCCTCCCAGGCCGAACGTGACCCTCTGGTGGGCCGGTACGGCGGAGGGCTGACACCGAGAATTCACGGCAATCGGGTGGCAGACGCCCGATCGTCGGGTAGGTTCGAAGGACCGAGTCCGGCACCTTGATTGTCCGCCGGGCAGACAATCGCCGATTCATCTGCTTGGGGGTGGGTTCGCTTGTCGATCACCACACAGCCGGAAGCAGCGACGGGCGTGGCGGCGCGCTGCGTCGAGCTCACCAAGGTCTACGGAGCGGGGGACGCCGCCGTCACCGCGCTCGACGCCGTCTCCGCGACCTTCGCAAACGGCATGTTCACCGCCATCATGGGCCCGTCCGGGTCCGGGAAGTCGACGCTGCTCCACTGCATGGCCGGGCTCGACTCGCCCACCTCAGGGCAGGTCTACATCGGCGACGTGGACATCACCACGCTGCCCGAGAAGAAGCTGACGCAGCTGCGCCGCGACCGCATCGGGTTCGTGTTCCAGGCCTTCAACCTGGTACCGACGCTGACCGCGGCCGAGAACATCACGCTGCCGATGGACATCGCCGGCCGCGACCCCGACCAGGCGTGGCTGGACAACGTCATCCAGACCATCGGACTGGCAGACCGGCTGAAGCACAAGCCGTCGGAGCTGTCGGGCGGCCAGCAGCAGCGCGTCGCCGCCGCGCGCGCGCTCGCCGGCAAGCCCGAGATCGTCTTCGCCGACGAGCCGACCGGGAACCTCGACTCGAAGTCCGGCCACGAGCTGCTGGGGTTCCTCCAGCAGGCGGTGAAGGAGCACGGCCAGACCGTCGTGATGGTCACGCACGACGCGACGGCCGCCGGCTTCTCCGACCACGTGGTGTTCCTCGGCGACGGCCGGATCGTCGACCGAATGGATTCGCCGACGGCCGACAGCGTGCTCGACAAGATGAAGTCGCTCGGAGGATAAGCGTGTTCCGTGCGACGCTGAAGAGCATCCTGTCTCACAAGCTGCGGTTGCTGCTCACCGCGCTGTCGATCGTGTTCGGCGTCGGGTTCGTGGCCGGCACCTACATGCTGACCGACACGATGAACGCAGCGTTCGACGGGCTGTTCCAGCAGATCAACCAGGGAACGGCGGTCGAGGTGTCGGGCATCCCGCAGTTCTCCGGCGGCCCTCCCGGCAGCAGCGGGCCGGGCACGACGCAGCGCGTCCCCGCCACGCTGGTCGATCCGATCCGTGCCGTCGAAGGCGTCAAGGCTGCCTACGGCACGATCGGCGGCTACGCGCAGCTGGTCGACAAGCACGGGAAGGCCGTCACGCCCGGCGGCGCGCCGACGCTCGGCACGAGCTGGATGCCGGATCCGACGCTGAACTCACTGACGATCCGCCAGGGCCGCGCGCCGGCGGGACCAAACGAGATCGCGATCGACGCCGGCACGGCCGAGAAGTACGGCTTCAAGCTGGGTCAGACCGTCAAGGTCCTGCTGCAGGGCCCCCCGATGCAGGCACAGATCGTGGGCATCGTAGGGTTCGGGAAGACGAACAACCTGCTGGGGGCAACCATCACGGTGTTCGACCTCGACACCGCCGAGCAGGTCTTCGGCGGGAACGGGGCGTACGACGCCATCGAGGTGGCGGCCGACCCCGGCGTGAGCCCGACGACGCTGAAGTCGCGCATTCAGCCCGTGCTCCCGAAGGGATTCCAGGCGCAGACCGGCGCCGAATCGGCCACCCAGCAGTCGAACGACATCAA
This sequence comes from uncultured Actinomycetota bacterium, assembly GCA_963770955.1. Lineage (GTDB taxonomy): Bacteria > Actinomycetota > UBA4738 > UBA4738 > UBA4738 > DASPTB01. Next base: position 33,722 of record CAVYRK010000001.1, on the reverse strand, counting down.
GAGCGGGCTGAAGTTCCTGACGATCACGCTGCTCGTGTTCGCCGGCGTGTCGCTGTTCGTCGGCGCGTTCGTCATCTACAACACGTTCTCGATCCTGGTGGCGCAGCGGACCCGCGAGCTCGCGCTGCTGCGCGCGCTCGGCGCGAGCCGGCGGCAGGTGCGAACGGCGGTGCTCGGCGAGGCGCTCGCGGTCGGCCTGGTGGCCTCGATCGTGGGCGTCGGCTTCGGATTGCTGATCGCACTGGGATTGCAGGGCCTGCTCCGGGCGTTCGGCATCACGCTCCCATCGACCGGAACAGTGATCCTTCCGCGGACGATCATCGTCGCGCTGGTCGTCGGCCTGGCCACCACGCTCATCTCGTCGCTGCCGCCGGCGAGGCGCGTTTCGCGCGTTCCGCCGATCGCCGCGCTCCGGGACCCGGCCCCCGCCCCCAGCGCCCCCGGACGCCGGACGGTGGTCGGCCTGGCCGTCACGCTGATCGGCCTGGCGTTCCTGGCAGTCGGGCTCTTCGGGAGCACCAGCAACGGCCTGGCGACCGTCGGTGTCGGGGTCGTCCTGATCTTCCTGGGGGTCGCGGGGTTGAGCGCGCTGTTCGCCCGGCCGGTGGCCGGCATCATCGGCGCGCCGTTCGCGCGGTTCTCACGCATCTCGGGGAAACTGGGCCGCGAGAACGCCATGCGCAACCCGCGGCGGACGGCCTCCACCTCAGCGGCCCTGATGATCGGACTCGGCCTGGTCGGTTTCGTCGCCGTCTTCGCCGCATCGATCAAGACCTCAACGGCCGACGTGCTCCAGTCCACGGTGAAGGCCGACTACATCATCTCGCCGTCGTCGTTCGCACAGAGCGGCTTCACCCCGGACCTGGCGTCGTCGATGCAGTCGAACCCGGCGTTCGGCACCGTGTCGGCGGTCCGTCAGGGCTTCGCCGGGCTGGGCGGCTCCACCATTCCGCTGCAGGCCATCGATCCTTCGACCATCGAGCAGACGTTCAAGATCGACATGCTGTCCGGCAGCCTGTCGGACCTGAGCCAGGACGGCCTGATGGTCGACAAGACGACGGCCAAGAGCAAGGACTGGAAGGTCGGTCAGGCGGCAACCCTGCAGTTCACCAAGACAGGCAAGGTCCCATTCCGCGTGGTCGGCATTTACGACATCAACCCGCTGCTGGGCAGCTACGTGATCTCGATCCCGGCCTACGAGCAGAACTTCGTGACGCAACTCGACACGGTCGTGCTGGCGACGACAGCTCCGGGGACCACGCCCGCGCAGGCCAAGGCGGCCGTGAACCAGATCACCACCGCGTACCCGAGCGTGAAGGTCCAGGACCAGGCGCAATTCCGCGACAGCCAGGCGTCCCAGGTCAACGCGCTGCTCGGCATCGTGACGGCGCTGCTCCTGCTGGCGATCATCATCGCGCTGTTCGGGATCGTGAACACGCTCGCGCTCTCGATCTTCGAGCGCACACGCGAGATCGGCTTGATGCGCGCGGTCGGCATGGCGCGCAGCCAGGTCCGCGCCATGATCCGATGGGAGGCGGTGATCATCGCGGTGTTCGGGGCGGTGCTGGGGCTGGTCATCGGTGTGTTCTTCGGATGGGCCATGGTGCAGGCGCTGAAGGACCAGGGCATCAGCGCGCTCTCGATTCCCGGCGGGCAGCTGGTCATCTACGTGGTCCTGGCGGGTCTGGCCGGCGTGGTCGCGGCCATCTGGCCGGCGCGGCGGGCGGCGAAGCTGAACGTGCTGGAGGCCATCACCACCGAGTAGGTGCGATGAAGAAGGAGATCGAGACCGCGCTCGCCGTGATCGTCGGGCGGTCGCTGCGCGGCAGCGAGCGGGTCGTCGCCGACATCGAGACCTTCCACTTCGCCGGGGACATGGGCGCTGTGTCGCTCCAGGTCCGCTGTCCGTGGCGCCTGACGGAGGGCGCCTCGATCGTCACCGGCTACGACGACGTCCGATACCCGAAGGGCGCCGACCCGACGGCCGAGCCACCCGGGTTCCGGTGGGACGCGGAGGCGGCGAACCGCCGCGACGAGCGCCTGCGGATGTTCTTCAACGACCACCGTGGCGACCCGCCGACCGTCGTCGCCGTGGAGGCCGACGACGTCGGCTCGGTGCGGCTCACGTTCGACGGTGAGGTGCGGCTCGAGCTGTTCCCCGACGACTCGCTGGACGACGTGACGGATTCGGAGCGGTGGCGACTCTTCCAGCCGGGCGCCGACGGTCCGCACTTCCTGGTGACCGGCGGCGGTTGCGACACCGTCGGTTGACGGTTCCCGGTGGGGCTAGACGGCGCGGCGGGCGACGAAGTCGCGGACGACGAACTCGCCCAACCCCTCCCCCACCCCGGCCGTCTGGAAGATCCGTCCGTTCGTCAGGCGGGCCAGCCGCTCCATGAACTGCTGCAGCCCCGGCGTGTCCTCCAGCATGAACACGTTGATCGTCACGCCGGCCTTCGACAGCCGCATCGCTTCCTGCAGGGTCTTGTTGATCGTCTCGGGCACCGGCGGCCAGTTGAAGTACGCCTGATCCCCCACCAGGTGCGCCGTCGGCTCGCCGTCGGTCACCATGATGACCTGCTTGGTGGCGCGTGGGTGCTGCGACAGCAGCCGCCCGGCCAGGTTGAAGGCATGCTGCATGTTCGTTCCGTACACGCGCTCCCACCCGGCGCCGGTCAGGTCCTCCGGCTGCATGCGGCGCGCATAGTCGCTGAACCCGACCAGGTACAGCGTGTCGTTCGGGTACCGGCCCTCGATCAGCGCGTGCAGCGCCAGGGCCATCCGCTTCGCCGGCACCCAGTGACCACGCAGCGGCATCGAGAAGGAGAGGTCGAGCAGCAGCGCCGTCGCCGCCTCGCTCCGTGCCTCCTCCTCCACCAGCTCGAAGTCGTCCGGATGCAGCCGAGGCGACGCCGACGCGCCCTGGCGCACGACCGCGTTGAAGACGCTGCGCTGCACCGCGATGGGGCCGCTGTCGCCGAAGTGCCACGGCCGGGTCGCCCCCGTGGGCTCGGCCATCCCGCCGACCAGCCGCGTGTCGTGCGCGCCCTCGCGGTCGCGGCGCAGGTGCTCGAACAGCCGCACCAGCGCGCGTTCGCCGAGCTTCCGCGCGCCGCGCGGCGTGACCTCCAGGTGGCCGCCGGCGCGCGTGACCAGGCCGGCCCGCTCGAGCGCGCGCTCCACCTCCTTCAGCCCGTGCAGGTCGCGCACCGCATCGTCGCCGAGCGTGCGCCGCAGCTTCTCCTCGTCGATGTCCTCCATCGACGCGCCGGCGTACTCGCCGGCCATCGACCGGCCCAGGTCCTCGTAGTCCGACAGCCGCTCCAGCGCGTCGACGGTCGCCGACAGCGGCATCGCGTCCTCGCCACCGGCGAGCGCCGGCTCGTCCCACGGCATCTGCGGGAACAGGTCGGCCAGCGACTGGGCCAGCTGCGACACCTGGAACGCCAGGTCCATGTCCTGGAGGATCTGCTCGGACAGCGCCTGCAGCTCGGCGCGCTGCTCCGGCGACATCGACGCCAGCAAACGCGACATCGCCGCCATGCGCCGGCCCATCTGCTCGAGCAGCTCCTCGAGCGACTGCGGGTTCTCGGGGAAGAACCGGCCATGCTTTTCCATGAACCGCTGGAAGTCGCCGGGCTCCAGCTCACCCCGCTCGCGCTTTCCGACCAGCTCGTTCAGGTCGCCCAGCATGTCCTTGAACGCCGCGACGTCCTCGGCCGACATCGACTGCAGCCCTTGGGCCATGTTCCGGAAGTACGAGCCCATGACCTGCTCGCGCACCCACTGCATGAGCTCGTCGAACTTGCGCTGGGCCTCCTTGTCGACGAACCGGTAGTCCGAGAGCTCGCGGAGCTTCCCCGCGGGGTCGGGCGGCAGCATGTCCAGGAACTGCTCACGCATCCGGGCGTCGTCCTCCAGGTGGAGCGACAGGGTCCGCCGTTCGTCCTCGAGGATCTCGCCGAGCCGCTGCTCGATCTCCTGGAGCGGGGCGTCGAGATTCAGCCGCTCGCGTTCCCGTCGCGCGGCCTGGCGAAGGCGGGCGCGGAGCGCATCGAGCCCGGAGAACCGGCCGCTCATCCCGCGGCGAAGGAGGCGCATCAGCGCGCCCTCGGCGCCCGCCCCGGACAGGATGTCCTCGGACATCTCCTCCAGCAGGTCGGCGGCCGGCAGGTCGGGGCCCAGCGGGTCCTGCGTCCCGTCCCACCTCGTGTAGCGCGCTCGCATGCCGCTTCCGAGCCTACGGGCTTTCCGTTCTGTGTGGGAAAGCCGTCAGAATGGCCGGGTCATGCGGGAGGAACGCAAGGTCGTGACGGCCGTCTTCGCCGACCTCGTCGGCTCCACGGCGCTGGGTGAGCGCCTGGACCCCGAGGAGGTGAAGCTGATCGTCGGCGAGGCGGTCGCCCGGATCGTCCACGCCGTGGAGGCATTCGGGGGAACGGTGAAGGACCTGGCCGGGGACGGTGTCCTCGCGCTGTTCGGCGCCCCCGTCTCCCACGAGGACGACGCCGAGCGCGCCGTGCGCGCGGCGGTCCGGGTCACGCAGGACGTCACCGCCTACGCGGGCGAGGTCGAGTCCGCGTGGGGCGTCGAGGGGTTCGGCGTCCGCGTCGGCGTCAACACTGGCCCGGTCGTCCTGGGGCCCATCGGGGCGGGGCAACGCGTCGAGTACGCGGCGTTCGGCGACACGGTCAACACGGCCGCGCGCCTCCAGTCGGCGGCCGAGCCGGGCCAGGTGCTCGTCGGGCAGACCACGCACCGGTTGGTCGACGCGCAGTTCGACTGGTCCGACCCGCTGGAGCTGTCGCTCAAGGGAAAGCAGGAGACGGTGCTGGCCGCGGCGGTCGCCGGCGTGCGGGCCGGCGCGCGCACGCGCGACGATCGCGCGCTGTCCCGGCTCGTGGGCCGCGACCGCGAGCTGCGCCAGATCCGCGAGGCACTGGACGACGTCCTGGCCGGCTCCGGCGGCGTCGTGTTCATCACCGGCGAGGCCGGCATCGGCAAGAGCCGCCTGGTGTCGGAGACCCACGAGCTGTTCGAGGCGGCGGGACCGGAGTTCGGCCGCCCCGTGTGGCTGGAGGGCCGCTGCGTGTCCTACGGCGAGTCCATGCCCTACTGGCCGTACCGCGACCTGGTGCGGGAGTGGCTCGGCGCCGGCGAGGACGACCCGGAGCTTCGCGTGCGCGTGGCCCTGCGGCGGGCGGTGGAGCGCCTCTTCGGTGACCGGACGATGGAGGTCTACCCGTATCTGGGCGCGATGCTCGGCCTCGCCCTGGAGCCGGAGGCCGCGACTCGGCTCGCGGAGCTGTCGCCGGAAGCCTTGCAGTACCGGACGTTCGAGGTGATCGGCGACCTGTTGTCGCGGCTCGCCGACGACGGCCCGGCCGTCGTCGCCATCGAGGACCTGCACTGGGCCGACGCGACCTCGGTGCAGCTGACCGAGCGGCTGCTCGGACTCACCGAGCACGCCGCCGTGCTGTTCATCGTCGCGCAGCGGCCCGAGCGCGACCACGCATCGTGGCGCGTCAAGGAAACGACCGCGCGGGAGCTTCCCCATCGGACACGCGAGCTGGCGCTCGAGGCGCTCTCCGGCGACGCCGAGCAGGAGCTGCTGCACAGCCTGGTCGGAGAGGGAACCCTGCCGCCGGACCTGGAGCGGCGTGTCCTGGAGGACGCCGAAGGGAACCCGTTCTACGTCGAGGAGCTCGTCGGCTCGCTGGTGGACGCGGGGGCGCTGGTGCCGGCCGGCGGCGGCGGCTGGCATTTCGACCATGCGGTGCCCGTCCAGGTCCCTGAGACCGTGGAGAAGGTGATCCTGGCCCGCATCGACCGGCTCTCGCCCGACTGCCACGAGGTGCATCACCGCCGCGTCGGTCCTCGGACGCCGGTTCGGGCTGCCGCTGCTGCAGGGCGTGTCGGCCGGCAACGGCACCCTCCAGGACTCGCTGGCCGAACTGCAGCGGCTCGACCTCGTTCGCGAGGCCAGGCGCTGGCCCGAGCCCGAGTACCGGTTCAAGCACGTCCTGATCCAGGAGGCCGCCTACCGGACGCTGCTGTCCGAACGCCGGATCGGCCTGCACCGGCGCGCCGCCGAGTGGCTGGAGCGGAAGAACGCCGGGAACCTCGAAGAGGCGTTCGGCATGCTGGCCCACCACTGGCTGGCGGCCGAGGACGAGGGCAAAGCGGTCGACTACCTCGCGCGCGCCGGCGACCGGGCGCGGCAGGAGTACGCACTGGATGAGGCGGTCGGCACCTACCAGGAATTGCTCCTGCTGCTGGAGCGCCGCGGCGAACGGCAGGCGATGGCCCTGGTGCTGTTCAAGCTCGCGCTCGCGCTGCACACCTCGCTCCGCTTCGCCGAGGCGAACCACGCGTACCAGCGCGCGTTCGAGCTCTGGGAGCGGCCGTCGGCGTCCGAGGCGCCGCCTGCGGCGACCATCCGCGTCGCGTCGAGCTTCCTGCCGAACGACGCCGACCCGAAGTCCGCCATCGCCTGGCCGAACATCCAGGTGTGCATGCAGCTGTTCGACCGCCTGGTCGAGGCGTGGCCCGAGCGCACGATCGTCCCGTCCCTGGCCGAGCGCTGGGAGATCAGCGAGGACGGCCTGCGCTACGTGTTCCATCTCCGCGAGGGCCTCCGCTGGTCCGACGGCGAGCCGCTCACCGCCCACGACGTCGAGTTCGGCATCAAGCGCGTGCTCGACCCCGCATCGCCGGGTTCGTCGGTCGCGATCTACTTCGTGCTGGAGAACGGCCAGGACTACTACCTCGGGACACAACGCCGACGCCGACCGCATCGGCGTGCGCGCGCTCGACGACCGCACGGTCGAGTTCCGCCTGGTCGCGCCGGCCCCGTACTTCATGAGCGTGATGAACCGCCCCGACGGCGGGCCGCAGCCGCGGCACGCGATCGAGCGCGACGGCGCCGAGTGGACGATGCCCGGGCGACAGGTGGTGAGCGGTCCGTTCCGGGTCACCGAGCGCTCGGATGAGCGCCTCGTGCTCGAGCGAAACGACGGCGACGCAGGGTCCCGTCCCGGGAACGCGGCGCGCATCGAGTTCGTGCGCACGCCGGTCACGGAGGCGCTCCAGCCGTACGCCGACGACGCCCTGGACATGGTCGCCGTGCGGTACACCCCGCGGCTCGCCGACCTGGTGCCCACCGAGGTGCAGGACGCCCGGTTCGGCCAGGCCGGCTGGTCGGGCTACCTCGCGTTCGACCACCACCACCCGGCGACGTCCAACCTCGAGCTGCGACAGGCGCTGGCGCACGCCATCGACCGCGACAGGCTCGCGGCGGCGATGCCCGTGAACATGGTGGTGGCCACCGGGGGCATCGTGCCGCCCTCGCTCCAGGGCCACACGCCGGACATCGTCGCTGCGCTTCGATCCCGGCGACGCGCGGGAGCACCTGCGGAGGTCGGGCGTGACCGGTCCCCTCGCCGTCGCGTGCCTGGAGGTGGACGTCCCGCTCGTGCACCCGGTGGTCGAGTCGTGGCGCGAGGTGCTGGACATCCCGATCGAGGAGCGGCCGTGGACTCCGGAGCAGGCACTCGCCCATGCCCGGCCGTGGGGCGAGTCGAACATCTACTTCACCGGATGGCTACCCGGGTATCCGGATCCCGAGTACTACCTGCGCCTGCTCTTCCAGTCCGACAGCAAGACGAACGAGGGCGGCTTCTCGCATCCGCCGTTCGACGAGCTGATCGAACAGGCGCGGCAGGAACGCCGGGACCGCGAGCGGCTGGAGCTGTTCCACCGGGCCGACCGCATGGCCGTCACCGAGCGCGTGGCCGTCATCCCGATCGTGTACGGCAGAAGCCTCGCCATCGTGAAGCCGTGGGTCCACGGCTGGTGGGAGTTCGGCAAGTCGTCGTCGAGCTTCGCCGACCTCCGCGTCGACGACTCGTCGCCGCGCTCGTGAACGTGCGACCCGTCCTTCGCGGGCTCTCGCTCCTCTTCTACGCGGCCAGCGGGCTGGTGCTCATCGCGGCGTGGCAGCTGTTCGTCCTGACGGACCACACGGACCGGTTCTTCGCCTGGACGATCGGCGTTCCGCTCACGGCGGCCGTCGACGGCGCCTTCTACCTCGCGGCGTTCTTCCTCCTGTTTCCCGCCGCGCGGGCGCGCGCCTGGGTGGAGGTGAAACCGATCTCCTTCGGGGTGCTGGCCGTGTCGACGCTGAAGCTGGTCGCGACGCTGCTGCACCTCGACCTGTTCCATTTCACCGAGGGCGCAGCGACGGCGCGCTTCGCCGCGTGGGGGTGGCTCGCTGTGTACGTCCTGGTGCCGATCGCCCTCGGGACGCTCATCGTCGCCGAGCTCCGCGCCCCGGGCACGGACCCGCCACCGGCGCGGCCCATGCCGCCACCTCTCCGGGTGATCGGCGGCCTGCTCGGCGCCGTCCTGCTGGTCGTCGGCGCCTGCCTGCTGGTCGCCCCCTCCTCGACCGCCGCGCACTGGCCGTGGCCGCTGACGGATCTCACCGCGCAGGCGCTCTCGGCGTGGTTCGTCGGCGTCGGCATCGTCGCAGCGGTGGCGGTCGCGGACGGCGACCTGGTCCGCGCGCGACACGTCTGGACCTCGGCGACGATCCTCGCGGTGCTGCAGGGCGTGGCCCTGCTGCGTTACGCCGGCACGGTGCAGTGGAGCTCGTTCGCGGCGTGGGCGTACGTCGCGACCTTCGCGGTCATGGGCGTCGTCGGCGGGTGGGGCTGGATCGCCGCTTCGGCTACGCGACGCCCAGCCCGGTCATCAGCGCCCGCAGCGTCAGCCCGAAGATGAAGAATGACGCGACCGCGAACACCTTGTAGCGGTCGGTCTCCAGGTCCATGCCGCGCGCCATGACCTGCGCGATGACCAGGATGATGGCGGGGAACACGGCGCCGTACAACGGATGCAGCCACGTCGGCACCGGGTTGCTGATCCACAGGATCAGCCCGATCACGAGCTGCAGGATCAGGATGCCCTGCAGAACGCCGAGCAGTCCCCAGAAGGCGCGCGGCGGCTCGCGATGAAAGGGCCACCAGGACAGGCCGCCCCAGGCGAACACCACGAACCACCCGGCGACGATCACGAACCCGACGAAGGCGTGCGTCTCGCAGACGGTCGTCGTGCACGGAAGCGAAGCCAGCATGGCGGTGCGGAAGCCTAGCAGTGCCGGCGATCAGGCGCCGTAGCGAACCGCGCCCAGCCGCCCCACGGCGTCCTTGTTCAGCCGCCGCGACAGGTGCAGGCCCTCGAGCGCGAACTCGAGCGCCGAGGCCGCGACGCCGGGGCTCTCCTCCTCGACGCCGAGCCGCCCGAGCAGCTTGCCCAGGCCGGGCGCCTGCCCGAACTGCTCCAGGAAGGCCGACGCCGGGGTGACGTCCGAGGTGTCGACCGACAGTCCGTCGTCGAACCGTCCGATCACCGGGCTCAGGTCGAACCCGGACAGCCTGCGGCGGAACACCTCGAGCACCGCCTGCCGCTCGGCGCGCGCCAGGATCTCCTCCTCGCGCCCCTCCTCGATCGCGTCGAACTCCACGCGGCCGGCCGACCCGGCCAGCACGGCCGGCAGGTCGACGACGCGGGGAACCGCCTCCGCCTCGCCGGTCGCCGCAGCGCGCCGCAGCGCCGACGCCACGAGCGTCTCCAGGTTCCCGATCGAGTAGCGGACCGACACGCCGCTGCGCTGGTTCACCTGGGGCGAGCGCCGAAGCTCCGACGTGAGGGCGGCGAGGATCTCCTTCATGAACGCGGGGACGCGCACGGGGATGTCGGTTGCCGCCGCCGGGCGCGACTCCTGCTCCATGATCGTGATCTCGTCCCCGAGCGACTCGGGGTAGTGCGTCCGGACCTGCGTCCCGAACCGGTCCTTCAGCGGCGACACGATCCGCCCGCGGTGCGTGTAGTCCTCGGGGTTCGCGGTCGCGACCAGCAGCAGGTCGAGCGGCAGGCGGATCTGGTAGCCGCGGATCTGCACGTCACGCTCCTCCAGGATGTTGAACAGGCCGACCTGGATGCGCTCGGGCAGGTCCGGAAGCTCGTTGATCGCGACGATGCCGCGGTTGGTGCGCGGGATCAGGCCGTAGTGGATGGTCAGCTCGTCGGACAGGTACCGGCCCTCCGCGACGCGGATGGGGTCGACGTCGCCGATCAGGTCGCCGACGCTCGTGTCGGGGGTCGCCAGCTTCTCCGCGTAGCGGCGGTCGCGCGGGAGCCAATCGACCGGCGTCTCGTCGCCCTGCTCCGCGATGAGCCCGCGGCAGCGCGCGCAGATCGGGCGGTACGGATGGTCGTTCACCTCGCAGCCGGCCACGACCGGCGTGAACTCGTCGAGCAGGTGCACCAGGTGGCGGATCAGGCGCGTCTTCGCCTGGCCGCGCTCGCCCAGGAAGATCACGTCATGGCCGGCGAGGATGCCCCGCTCGAGCGCGGGGATGACGGATTCGTCGTAGCCCACGATCTCGGGGAACAGGGGCGTGCCGCCGGCGAGGCCGGCCATCAGGTTCGATCGCAGCTCGTCCTTGACCGTGCGGTCGGCGACCCCGGTCGCGCGCAACGCGCCGAGGGTCGTGGGCTTCGCCGGATCCGGGGTTGGTGCGGTGTCGGGGGCCATGGGAGTCAGGGTAGCGGGGAATCCGCGATTGGGAGCGGGCTATCCCGGGACACCGCGGAGTGCTACCCTCGACGCGCCGCCGACTGGGGCGGCACACGAACCGGAGGGTGGTGGCGGATGACGACGACTGTCTCGGTCCTCGTTTCGTCACGCCCCGGAGTCGCCCGGTCTCACTGACCATCCACGGCCGCCACGGGGCGTGACCACGCCCGTTTCCGTCTCGGCTCGTGGAGGTCTGCTCATGTCACGCGATCAACGCCGCGGCGCAGCGCGCCGCGGACCCGACTCGTTCCGGTGCGGCTACTGCCGCCTGGACGTGTCGATGCGCGCCTACGGCACCGCGCATCGAAACCACTGCCCCAACTGCCTGTGGAGCCGTCACCTGGACGACGACGCCCCGGGCGACCGCGACGCGGATTGCGGCTCGCTGATGGAGCCGATCGCCGTCAGCGTGCGCGGCGACGGCGAATGGGTGCTCGTGCACCGGTGCGCCGGGTGCGACGAGCTGCGGCTGAACCGCACGGCGGGGGACGACAACCCGCTGCTGCTGCTGCGGCTCGCCGTGAAGCCGCTCGCCCAGACGCCGTTCCCGATCGAGCGCATCGCGGAGCTGTAGACCACCCTCGCCCGGACGCCGGGTGGGGGTGGTCACTCCGCGGGCCGACCCGCAAGAATGACGAACCACCTCCGCCGCGACAGAGAGGAACCCGACCGACGATGTGGACGAGGCCCCTGCTGTACGAACGCCTGACGTGGCCCGAGGTTCGCCGGGCCGCCGAGGAGGGCCGGGTCGCGGTCATTCCGGTGGCGACGCTGGAGGACCACGGGCCGCACCTGCCGATCGACGCCGACCTGCGCATCACCGCCGAGATCTGCCGGCGGGTCGCCGACGACCTGCCCGACGACACCGTCCTGCTTCCCGCGATCCCGCACGGCTACTCGCCCCACCACATGGACTTCCCGGGCCCGATCACGATCGCCTGGGAGACGTTCACCCGGTACTGCGTGGACGTCGGGACGTCGCTCGCGCGCCACGGGTTCACCCGGATGATCTACGTGAACGGCCACGGCTCGAACCAGAACCTGGTCGAGATGGCCGCGCGGCTGGTCGGGCTGGAGCACTCGAACGTGCTGTCGGCCGCGTGCTTCTACCTCGGGAGCCCGGAGGGGCTCGCCGTCGTCGAGGAGGTGCGCGAGATCCGAGCGCGGCGGCATGGGCCACGCGTGCGAGCTGGAGACGTCGATCTACCTGGCGATCGAGCCGGAGGCGGTCGACATGTCGAAGGCGGTCGACGAGTCACCACCCGACCAGACCGAGCACTCGTGGTTCGACTGGACCGACGGGTCGCTGAAGCTCATGCCGTGGTGGTCGTCGTTCAGCCGCACCGGCGTACACGGCCGCCCGACGCTGGCAACGGCCGAGAAGGGCAAGACGCTGCTGGACGCGGCCGTCGACGAGATCGCCGGGTACGTCCGCGAGCTGAAGGCACGCCCGCTGCCCGAGCGGCGGGAACCGAGCGAGCGGCCGTGACGAGGGGGACGCGATGACGGAGGACTGGGAGACGGGCGACCCGAACGGCGCGTCCTGGCTGGCGTCGGTGCCGATGCTGGAGGGCGTCTCGGAGGAGACGCTGCGGCACCTGGAAGCGATCGCGACGCCGGTGGAAACCACGCCCGGCCAGGTGCTCACGCAGGCCGGCGCGCCGGGGGCCGGGCTGTTCGTCGTGCAGGAGGGCACGGTCGAGGTGGAGCGCCCGGGCCAGAGCAGCATCGAGCTGGGACCGGGACAGGCCTTCGGCGAGCTGGCACTGCTGACCGATGCCGGCATCCGCAGCGCGCGCGTCCGCGCGAAGACGGCCGGGCGCTGCTGGGCGATCCCGCGGGCGGACTTCGTCGACCTGATCCACCGCGAGCCGTCGGTGGCGGTGCACCTGCTCGCCGTGCTCGCACAGCGGCTGGCCGACACGCTCCCCTAGTCAGTCGTCGGGGTGCTTGATCCGTTCCTCGCCGCCCGACGGCGTCCAGCGCATCGCGAGGCGCTCCGGCGCGAACTGGATGAACCCCGCCCGCTCGATGTCGACGGCGAACAGGTGGTACGGCTCCTCGGGGCGCCACTCGATCCGCTCGAACAGCGTGTCGCCGTAGGCCGTGCGCATCGCCGGATCGGGGACGTCGCGCACGCGCCCGTACAGCTTGAAGTCGCCCTCCGAGCCGTCCTTGTTCGAGACCGCGCTGTGCACGACGATGCGTGGGTCGCGGAGCAGGTCCCGCGCCTTGCGCGACTGCCACATCATGCCGAGGAGCAGCTCGCCGCGCACGACGTATGGCTCGATCGGGCTGATGCGCGGCGCTCCGTCGGCGCGCAGCGTGCCGATCAGGCAGACGCCCGTTCGTTCGAACCGCTCGATGCCGAGCGCCGCCAGCTCGGGCGCCTCCTCGGCGAACTTGGCCCAGTGCAGCGGTCCTCCCTTCAGGGAGTGAACGTGCGGAAGTAGTCGAGGCCAGAGTAGTTCACGCGCAGGACCGGGCCGGGGTCGTCGCGTTCCTCGAACCGGACGCGCTCCGGGAGCCGCGGGTCCTCGCCGGCCTGGAACGAGCCGTCGGGCAGCAGGCGCAGCGGCTCCTCGATGCCCGAGCCCCAGATGAGCACCGGCGCGCCGGCGCGGTCGACGATGCGGAAGTTCGAGTACCACGGGTTGTGCGTCCGGTAGTGCCCCTCGAGCGCCGTCCAGTCCCCGGCTCCGCCGTTCGGCGGCGACTCGCCCTCGGGCACGAAGACGGCCGGCCCGTGCACGCACGCTCGCGACGCGGCCGCCGTCCTCCCGGAACCAGAGCGGAAACGGCTCCCAGTCGTCCGCGTCGACGACGAACCCGTCGTCCTCGCCACGGAGGACGCGGGCCGGCGCGCCGCCGTCGCGGGCCGCCGTCAGCTCCCCGCCCGACGCCCGCACCTCGATCGACCGGCCGTCGGACGACAGGTACGTGCCGGCGAACCTCGCCGCGTCGGGCACCTCCTCGGGCAGCGGTGGCGGGGCCGGCGGCTCGCTACCGTCGCGCGCGGCGCGCACCAGCTCGATCGCGTACCGCTGGACGTCGGCGGTGTCGGCCACGCCGTTCGTCAGGACCATCACGGCGAGCCCCGCGTCGACGTTCACTCGCATCCCGCACGTGTGCCCGATCATGCTGCCGCCGTGACGGATCCAGTGGTCACCGCCCTCCTCCGTCAGCAGCAGGCCCAGCCCGTAGCGGCTTCCCTCCTCGTACTCGGGCGACTCCACGTTGCGGTCGAGCATCAGCTGGAAGGACGCCTCGCCGACGACCCGCCCCGCATCTCCCCGGCCGCGATGCAGCAGCATCCGCAGGTAGCGGGCCATGTCCTCCGGCGTCGCGGCGATGCTGCCGTCGGCCGTCGTGGACTCGCTCCACGGCGAAGGTGCCAGGCCGTGCGCCGGCCGCCACGCGCGATCGTCGTAGTAGGGGACGTGGCCCGGCGCCTGCCGCGGCCGGTCCGCGTTCCTGATCGACCCGACCGCGGACTCCATGCCGAGGGGATCGAACACCTCGCGCGCCAGGACCTCGGCGACGGGCCGGTCCCAGGCAGCCTCGAGCACCAGCCCGAGCGCCTTGTAGCCCGCGTTCGAGTAGTGGAACAGGCTGCCCGGCGGCGCCGACGCGATGCTCTCGCGCAGCGACCGGATCTCGTACTCCCCCTCGCCGGTCCAGTCGGTGCCGTTGACGATCCCAGCGGTGTGGGTCATCAGGTGCCAGAGCCGGATGGGCTCGAACCCCGATTGCACCTCGAACCACGGAAGGTGCTGCCGGACCAGGTCGTCGATCGAGAGGCGCCCCTGTTCCTGCAGGCGCAGCGCGGCGAACGACGCGAAGGCCTTGCTCACCGAGCCGATCTGAAACCGGTCGTCCTCGGCCAGTGGTGTCCGCGCGAACGCGTCGCGGACCCCGTGCAGGGACAGGTGGACCGTCTCGTTCGGATCGGTGACCACGACCGCGGCGCCGGGCGCGGAGACCTGCTCGAGCCACGCCGTGACGTACCGGTCGAGGGCCGCCGCCACGTCCGGTGGCGTCACCAGTCGATCCCGTCGGGGTCCGTGTACACGGGCTCGCCGTCCACCAGTGTCAGCACGACCTTCGCGTCGCCCAGGAACTCCACCTCGGGCGAGAACAGATCACGGTCGACCACGCACAGGTCCGCCAGCTTTCCCGCCTCGATCGTCCCCGTCTCGCCGTCCAGGTGGTTCACGTACGCGGTCCCGATCGTGAACCCGTCGACGGCGCTCCGGACGCTGATGCGCTCGTCGGGAAGGAACGGCGCGTGGCCGCGGTCCGCGGGATCGACCCTCCGAACGGCCACCTCCATCTCCAGCAGCGGGTTGGGCGTGGACACCGCCCAGTCGCTGCCCATCGCCGTGATGGCTCCGGCGCGCTCGAGCGAGCGGAACGGGTACTGCCACGACGCGCGCTCCCCGCCGATGAAGGGAATCGTCAGGTGCTCCATCTGCCCCTCGGAGCACGCCCACAGCGGCTGCGCGTTCGCGACGGCGCCCACCACCCGGAAGCGCGGGAGGTCCTCGGGCCGGATCAGCTGGATGTGCGCGATGTGGTGGCGCAGGTCGTTCCATCCGTTCGACCGCCGCGCGGCCTCGATCGCGTCGAGCGACTCGTGCACCCCGCGGTCGCCGATCGCGTGGAAGTGGCACTGGAACCCCTCCGCGTCCAGCGCCGTCACGAAGCCCTTCAGCGCCTCCGGATCGATGAACGACTTCCCGCGGTTGCCCGTGGCGTTGCCGTCGCCGTCGAAGTACGGGTCCGTCATCCCGGCGGTGAAGTTCTCGACGATGCCGTCCTGCATGAGCTTGATCGAGGTCGCGCGGAACCGCCCGTGCGAGTAGTCGCCGCGCCGCTCCACCATGCGCGCGATCTGCTCGTCGCCCTGGTCGCGTTCCCACCACAGCGCGCCGACGACACGGGCCGTCAGGCGGCCGTCCTCCGCGAGCTTGCGGTACACCGGGCCGGTGTCGTCGTGGACGATCGCGTCCTGCCACGCCGTGATCCCGAGCGAGTGCAGGTACGCCTGCGCGCGGAGGATGCCCTCGGTCAGATCGGCCTCGGTCGGCGGTGGCACGTGGTCGCTCACGAGCGTGATCGCGCCCTCGTGCAGCGTCCCCTGCGGCTCGCCGCCGGCCGTCCGCACGATCACGCCGTCCTCGGGGTCGGGCGTGTCCCGGGTGATCCCGGCGATGGCCAGCGCGCGCGAGTTCACCCACACGCTGTGGCCGTCGCGGCTCTCCGCGTAGACGGGCCGGTCGGGCACGGCCGCGTCCAGCAGGTCCTTCGGGGGGTTCCCGCCCTCGAACGCGTCCATGAACCAGCCGTCGCCGACGATCCACGGCGCGTCGGGGTTGTCGTCGGCCCACCTGCGGATGCGGCGGACGAAGTCGGCCGCGTCGACGCCCTCGTGGAGGTCGGCCTGCACCATCGACATGCCGGCCGTCGGCGGATGGCAGTGCGCGTCCTGGAATCCGGGAAGGACGAGCCCACCGCCGACGTCGACCACTCGTGTCGACGGCCCCTGCAGGTCGCGCACGTCGTCGGCGAACCCGACGGCGGCGATGCGCCCACCCCGGACGGCAACGGCGTCCGCCCAGCGGCCGACGGCGTCCGCGGTGTACACCGGTCCGCCCCGCAGGATCAGGTCGGCGTGGCCGTCCCCATTGGTCGTCGCGAACACCCCCTCGTCGTCCGGCCTCGGACCCTAGTCCACGAGGCGCGCGGCGACCAGCCCGGCGGCCAGCAGCGGGAGCGCCACGGACAGCAGCCGCAGCGCGCGCTCGGGCGCCGCGCGCAGCACGCCCGCGTCGATCGGCACGTCGGTCCCGTCGCGAAGCCGCATGCGCCCCTCCACCGACGAGACGTTCCGACGGAGCTCGCGAACCGGCGTGGACAGCACGCGCTGCGCGGCCGACGCGAACGCGCAGGCTGCCGCGACCAGCACCGCCTGCCACCGAAGGGTTCCCTCCTGGGCGAACGCCCCGGTGATCGCCGGGAACGCGCCCCACGCGAGCGCGAACCACAGGTCCGAGTGGAAGGCTCCGCCGAACAGCTCCAGGTTGTAGGCCAGGACGATGAAGGTCCCGAAGACGATGAACGCGATCAGCCACCACGACACCAGCCACGCGCCGTAGATACCGAGCGCGATCGCGCCGGCCAGCGCGACCAGCGCCACGACCCACAGCGCGCCGTCGCCGATGCGCGTTCCGAGCGGACGACCGCTCAGCTCGTCCAACGCGTGGGCGGTGACGCCCACCCCCAGGAAGAACCCGGCGAGCGCCAGGACCAGGTGGTAGCCGGAGAAGACGACCGCGGTCACGGCACCGAAGGCCACGTACGACAGATGCCACGCGGTGTACGGCGGATGCAGCAGCGTCCACCAGTCGCGCCAGCCGCCGGGCGCCAGCGCGTAGAAGGCCGGGCGCTGGGCGTCGTCCGCGCTCATGTCCGGGATTTCCTGCCCCACACCACGACGCCCGAGCCGAAGCTCATCGGCCTCGCGCGCGCGTCGCCGATGCCGGCCGCCCGCCACATCGCCAACTGGTCGGAGAGCGGCAGGCGGTCGTAGAACGCGCGGATGTTGGGGCCGAGGAAGCGCCCGACCTCCCCCCACGCCGGCGACGCCGCTCGCCCCATCGCGGGCAGGACCCACCTGGTGTACCCGGACCACACGAGCCGCCACACGGGGTTGGGCGGAACGAGGAACTCGAGGTTCGCGAGCGTGCCGCCGGGGCGCAGCACGCGTGCCAGCTCGGCGAGCGTCGCCGCCGGATCGTCCACGTACCGCAGCAGGTAGGTGAACGTGACGGTGTCGAACGTGTCGTCTGGGAACGGCAGGCGTTCGCCGCGTCCGAGGACGAACCGGATCGATCGATCGAGGCCGCGCTCGCGGACGCGGCGAACGCCCGTCCGCACCATCTCCTCGCTCTGGTCGAGCCCGACGACCGATACGCCCCTGCGCCGCGCGAGGTCGACCGCGACGGCGGCCGTCCCCGTCGCCACGTCCAGGACGCGCGCACCCGCGAGGACGCGCACCCGCGAGACCATGAACCGCCGCCACCGGCCGTTCTGGCCGAACGACAGGGCCTCGGCCAGCCGGTCGTAGCCGGACGGCAGGTCCGCGAACAGCACCCGGGCGAACCGGTTGCGCTCGGAGGGGCCGTCCGAGGGGACCGACATGCGCGAAGGATAGTCCAGGCCGTGGACTGGGCCGGCCGCCCTGTGGTGAGATACCCGCTCCCCCCAGGAAGGCATGACGAGATGACACCCGCCCGCCGAGACCCAGCCCGATCCGAGCGGCCCTTCCGTCCGCGCGACATCCGCACGCAGGTGATGATGCAGGAGGTGGCCGTCGCGCCCGACGGCTCGTCGGTCGTCTACTCGCGCCGCGACATCGTGGACGGCGCCTATCGCAAGTCGTTGTGGCGCACGACGTTCAAGGGCGGCCGGCCGGAACGCATCACCGCCCCCGGCGCCGGGGCCTCGCGCCCGCGCTTCGCCCCCGACGGGTCCTCGCTCCTGTTCCTGTCCGATCGGTCGGGGCGCTCGCAGCCGTGGGTGCTGCCGCTCTCCGGCGGCGAGCCGCGCCTGCTCGCCGACGTCCCCGGCGACGTGGGCGCGGCCGACTGGTCGCCCGACGGCCGGGCGGTCGCCCTGCTGGCGCCGAGCGGCGAACAGCGGTTCGTCGTGGGAACGGCCGATGACCCCATCGCGCGGCGCATCTCCGACTACACGTGGCGGTACGACGGAACGGGCTACCGCGACCAGTTCACGAGCCTGTGGACGGTGCCGGCGTCCGGCGGGCGTCCGGTCCGCCGGACCCCGCCGACGTACGACGTCGCCCAGGCGTTGTGGCACCCCACCGGCACGCGCATCGGCTTCGTCGCGGACGTCGAGCCCGGCGTCATATTGGAGACGCCGGGGGTGTGGTCCATCCCCGCGCGCGGCGGGTCCCGGACCGAGGAGGCCTCGCTGGAGGGAGCGGTCGTCGCGGCATCCTGGGGCTCGTCGGGCGTCCTCGCCTTCATCGGCAACCCCCGATTCGGATCGTGGTCGTCGACGACCGACCTGTTCGTCGCCGACGGCGACGACGTCCGGCAGCTCGGGGGCGACCTCGACGCGTGGATCACGTGCACGAGCTACGGCGACCTGCTCGACGCGGAGGCGTTCGCCCACGAGCTTCCGCTGTGGCTGGACGAACGAACGATGGTGGCCCCCGTCTCGCAGCGCGGTGGCACCCATCTCCATTCGTTCGGACTCGACGGGTCGTCGGAGCGGCTGACGACCGGGGACGACGTCGTCGTCACCGCCGTCGCGGCCGGCGGTGGACGGCTCGCGGCGGTCGCCTCCGTCGGCGGTCCTGCCGAGGTCTTCGCGGTGGAGGACGGCGCGCTCCGGCCGCTGACCCGCGAGGGCAGCCGCTGGTTCGGCCCGTTCCGCCGGGCGCCCGAACGCGTCCAGATCGCACACCCCGACGGACACGACATCGATACGTGGACGCTGCCGGGCCGGGGCGCCCGGCGCCCCGGCCCGGCCGTGCTCGTCGTCCACGGCGGCCCGAACGCGTCGTTCCCTCCGGTCCCCTGGCTGGAGATGCTCGCCCTCTCCGACGCCGGGTTCCGGGTCCTGTGGTGCAACCCGCGCGGCTCGACCAGCTACGGCGAGAAGTTCGCGCGGTCCCTGGACGGCGTGTGGGGCGGCCCGGACGCCGACGACCTGCTGCAGGTCGTCGACTGGGCGGTGAAGCGTGGCATGGCCGACCGCCGTAGGGTCGGGATCATGGGCCTCTCGTACGGCGGGTACATGACGAACTGGATGCTGGGCCACCACCCGGGCGTGTTCGCGGCCGCGGTGAGCGAGAACCCCGTCACCGACCTCATCAGCGAGTACGGCGGCGCCGACATCGGCGTCATGATCGGCACGGAGGCGGTCGCCGAGGCCAATCCATGGGAGCGCCACCGGGCGTTCCTCCAAGGGTCTCCGTACATGGAGATCCACCGCAACGAGTCGCCGCTCCTGCTGCTGCAGGCGGAGAGCGACCTGCGGTGTCCGCCGACGCAGAGCGAGCTGCCGTTCGCGATCCTCCGGCGGCTCGGCCGGCCGGTCGAGATGGTCAGGTACCCTGACGAATCACACGTGATGTTCATCATCGGGCGCCCCGATCGCCGGATCGACCGCCTGGAGCGCATCGTGGACTGGTTCACGCGGAACCTGAAGAGCTCCGGAGCCAAAGGTGCTGGCGGGCAAGAAGGGCGGCTATCGCGGCGGCGCCCCGGCAAGGTAAGCTCCGCGGAAACCACCCGGGGGAGGTCACAGTGACCAGGCAGACCGCGTTCATCGATGCCGTGTCCGGCGTGCCGCCGCGCCGCCAGGGACGCCGGGGCTCCACGACCGCCCAGCGGGCCGATCTCCTCTCGCGCGTTCCGCTGTTCTCGGGACTCTCGCGTCGCCACGTCAAGCAACTGGCGGAGGCGGCCACCGACGCCCGCTACCGTCCGGGCACGACCATCGTGCTGGAGGGGAAGCCGGGCGACACCTTCTTCGTCATCATCGACGGGGAGGCGGACGTGCTCCGAGGCGTGCGCCGGATCGCCCGGCTGGGACCCGGGGACTTCTTCGGCGAGATCGCCCTGCTGGACGGCGGTCCCCGCACCGCGACGGTCGAGGCGCGGACCATCGTCCTCGCGATGCGCCTCGGCCGGGCGACCTTCAACCAGATGCTGAAGATCGAGCCGAAGGTCGGCGTGAAGATCCTCGACGAGGTCGCCCACCGGATCCGGGAACGCGAGAAGCTCCTGACCGCCTGACGGACCGACTAGGTCCTCCAGCCGGGCGGCCGCAGCCTTCCGCCCTATTGTTCCCCCGACCTGGGCAAACGTAGGCTGATCGACCCGCCGATGAAGCTCTCGACGACCGACATCGCGCACATCCTGCTCGCGCTCGCCGCGCTACTGGTCGCCGCGCACCTCGTGGGCGGACTGTTCGCGTCCATGCGGCAGCCGCGCGTCATCGGCGAGATCGTCGGCGGGATCCTGCTCGGACCCACCGTGCTCGGCGCGCTGGCCCCCGACGTGGCCGCCTGGCTCTTCCCGTCCGACGGCGCCACGCCGGTCATCCTGAGCGCCGTCGCACAGCTCGGGCTGCTCCTGCTGCTGTTCTGTGCCGGCGCCGAGATCCGGTCGGCGTTCAGCCGCGACGAGGCCCGCCCGGTCGCCTGGATCACGGTCACCGGCATGGTCCTGCCGTTCCTGGCCGGGCTGGGCTTCCTGGCGCTGATCCACGAGCGGGACTTCTGGGGCCCTTCCGCGACGTCGCTCTCCTTCGTGCTGGTCTTCGCCACCGCGATCGCCATCACCAGCATCCCCGTGATCACGCGGATCATGTACGACCTCGGCATCCTGAACACGGCGTTCGCGCGCATCGTGCTCGGCGTGGCCGTCATCGAGGACGTCGCGCTGTACGTGGTCCTGGCCGTCGCGCTCGGCATCGCCGCCGGGGCCGGCAACGCGTTCGGCGTGCCGGCCGCCATGGGGCTCCGGCCGGGGTCGGTCGCCGACATCGCGTATCACGTCATCGTGACCGTGGCGACGCTCTGGCTCTTCCTGGTCCCCGTGCGTCGCCTGTACTCCCGCGCCACGGCGTCGCGATTCAACGTGCTGCACCGCCGGGGCGCCATCGCGCACCAGCTCGTGTTCATGCTGCTCGCGACCGTCGCGTGCATCGCGCTGGGGGTGGAGGCGTTCTTCGGCGCCTTCCTGGCGGGCGTCGCGGTCGGGAGCTCGAGGGAGACCCCGGAGGCACTCGCCGCGATCCGGGGCTTCTCGTTCGCCTTCTTCATCCCCATCTACTTCGCGGCCGTCGGCCTGCAGCTCGACCTGCTGCACGGGTTCAGCGTCTGGTTCTTCCTCGGCTTCCTGGCGTTCGCGTGCACGGCGAAGGGCGCGTCGGTGTACCTGGGCGCGCGTCTCGGCAGGGAGAGCCCTCTTGCGTCCCGCAACCTCGCCGTTGCCATGAACGCGCGCGGCGGACCGGGCATCGTCCTCGCCTCCGTCGCCTTGTCCGCGGGGGTCGTGAACGAGCCCTTCTACGCCATCCTCGTCATGCTCGCCGTCGTCACCTCGCTCCTCGCGGGGTCGTGGCTGGAACGCGTCCCGCGCGACCGGCTGCTGGACCGCCCCGTCCCGTTGGACGCGCGGCCCGAAACGCCGCCCCGGGCGCTCTGACCTGCGGTCAGCGGGGTGCCGCTCGCGAGGCACCGGGGCTAGGATGATCTTCTCGCGGCCGGTCCGGCCGGCTGCCGCCACGCGCCACGAATCACGGAGGGTGAAGCAATGGCCAAGACAGGATTCCGGGTCACCTACGCGACCCTGACCGCCGACAACGAGGAGCTGCACGAGGCGTACGAGCACGGCGTCGAGACGGCGAAGTCGTGGCTCGGGCAGAAGCACCCGTTCTACGTGAACGGCGAGGAGCGCTGGGGCGACGCGACCGACGAGGAGCGTTCGCCGATCGACAACGACGTCGTGATCGGTCACTTCGGCCGGGCCACGCGGCAGGACGCCGAGGACGCCATCGCAGCCGCGAAGGCGTTCGCGCCCGAGTGGGCCGCGACCTCCTGGAAGGAACGGAACGCGATCATGACGCGCGCCGCCGACATGATCAGCGAGCGCAGCAACGAGATCTCGGCCCTGATGGCCATGGAGGTCGGGAAGAGCCGCCTCGAGGCCCTGGGCGACACCGAGGAGACGGCCGACCTCATCCGCTACTACATCAAGCAGATGGAGGACAACCACGGGTTCGACTACGTGATGGACAAGCTGAACCCGAACGAGCACAACCGCAGCGTCCTGCGCCCCTACGGCGTGTGGGCGGTCATCAGCCCGTTCAACTTCCCGATGGCGCTGGCCGGCGGTCCTGCCGGCGGCGCGCTCGTCGCCGGCAACACCGTCGTGCTGAAGCCGTCGCACCAGGGCTTCTTCACGGCGCTCAAGCTGTACGAGTGCCTGCGCGACGCGGGCGTCCCGAACGGCGCGTTCCACGTGTTGACGGGCCCCGGAAGCACGGTCGGCGCGGCGCTCGTGGAGAGCAGGGACGTGGACGGCATGACCTTCACCGGCTCGTACCCGGTCGGGATGCAGATCTACCGGTCGTTCGCCAAGGACTACCCGAAGCCGGCCATCTGCGAGATGGGCGGCAAGAACCCGGCCATCGTCTCGGCGAAGGCCGACCTCGACGTCGCCACCGACGGCGTCATGCGGTCGGCGTTCGGGTTCAGCGGGCAGAAGTGCTCGGCCTGCTGCCGCGCGTACGTCGCAGCGCGCCGTGTACGACGACTTCGCGAAGCTGCTCGTGGAGAAGGCGTCCAAGCTGAAGGTCGGCAACCCGCTCGACCGCGACGTCTTCACGGGACCGGTCATCGACGGACGCGCCGTCGAGACGTTCGAGCAGGCGGTGGCAGACGTGAAGGCCGGCGGCGGCACGGTCCTCCTGGGCGGCGAGCGCATCAGCGAGGGCGACCTGGCCCGCGGCAACTTCGTGCAGCCGACGATCGTCGAGGCGCCCCTGGACAACCGCGTGTGGAAAGAGGAGCTGTTCGTCCCGTTCGTCGCGGTGACCCCGATCGATTCGCTCGACGAGGCGCTGACGCTCGCGAACGACACGGAGTACGGCCTGACCGCCGGGTTCTACTCCGAGGACGACGCGGAGGTCGACCAGTTCCTCTCGCGCATCCAGGCGGGCGTGGTCTACGTGAACCGCCGAGCCGGGGCGACCACGGGCGCGTGGCCGGGCGTCCAGCCGTTCGGCGGCTGGAAGGGCTCGGGCACCACGGGGCGCGGCGGCGGCGGCCTGCACTACGTGCAGCAGTACCTGCACGAGCAGGCGCAGAGCGTCATCAAGGACTGAGGCGGATGGCGACGACCGAGCCGGTCACGTCGGCGGCCGACCTGTCCTACGAGGCGCTCGCGGCGCTGACCGAGCCGCGCCTGGTGACGGAGATCCCCGGGCCGCGCGCCCGCGCTGTCATCGAGGCGGACGGCCGCGTCACCAGTCCCTCGCTCCCCCGCGCGTACCCGCTGGCACCCGAGCGGGGCGCCGGGGCCGTCTTGCAAGACGTGGACGGGAACGTCTTCCTCGACTTCAACGCGGCGATCGCGGTCTGCTCGACCGGACACGCGCACCCCGCGGTCGTCGCAGGCGGTCGCGCGACGAGGCCGAGCAGCTGCTCCACTACTCGGCGAGCGACTTCTACCTGCCGATCTACGGGCGCACCTGCGCCGTCCTGGACGAGATCGCCCCGATGGCGGCCCGGCGCGGTCGTTCCTGACCAACTCGGGCACCGAGGCGGTCGAGGCGGCGATCAAGCTCGCGCGTCACCACACCGGCCGGCAGTACGTGATCGCGTTCCTCGGCGCCTTCCACGGGCGGTCGTACGGCAGCGTGTCCGCTCACCGCGTCGAACGCGAAGTACCACGAGGGCTTCGGCGCCGCTGCTGCCGGGTGTGCTGCACGCGCCGTTCGGCGCCGACGACACCGATCGCTACATCGAGAACGTGATCTTCAAGCGACTGGTGAAGCCGCACGAGATCGCCGCGATCGTGGTCGAGCCGATCCAGGGCGAGGGCGGCTACATCGTCCCGCCCGACCGCTGGCTCCCCTATCTGCGAGACCTGTGCACCGAGCACGGCATCCTGCTCGTGGCCGACGAGGTGCAGTCCGGCATGGGCCGCACCGGGCGGATGTGGGCGGTCGAGCACTGGGGCGTCGAGCCCGACATCGTCCTGTCCGGCAAGGGCATCGCCAGCGGCATGCCGCTGGGCGCGATGATCGCGCGCGAGCGGACCTGATGACGTGGGCGATCGGGGCGCACGGCTCGACGTACGGGGGGAACCCCGTGTCCTGCGCTGCCGCGCTCGCGACGATCGAGCTGATCCGAGGCGGGCTGGCCGACAACGCGCGAGACGTGGGCGCGTTCATGCTGGACGGCCTGCGGGCGGTGGCCGAGCGGCAGCCGCTGATCCGCGAGGTTCGCGGCCTCGGACTGATGATCGGCATCGAGTTCGCCGACGCCGACGACCGCCGACGCGGTCGAGATCGCAGTGCTTCCACCACGGCCTGCTCACGCTCAGGGCCGGCGACTCCACCATCCGGATGTCGCCGCCGCTCGTCGTCAACCGCGAGCAGGCGGCGACCGGCCTCCGCATCTTCGAGGACGCCTGCGCGGACGTCGCGGTCCGCCTCGGCACCTGACGCCGGTGGCCGCCTCCCGCATCGGGGACCTCGTCGTCGACTGTCACGACGCGAAGCTCCTCGCGGACTTCTGGTGCGCGGCCCTCGGCTTCGAGGAATACGACGCCGACGAGACCGGCGTTGCCATCCGTGATCCATCCGGAACCGATCGCGACATCCTCTTCCTGATCGTGCCCGAGCCGAAATCCGGCAAGAACCGGCTGCACATCGACCTGGTCCCGCCGTCCACCATGCAGGAGGAGGTGGAGCGGCTGTCGGCCGCCGGGGCCGCTCTTCGGCGATTGGTCGAGGAGAACGACTCGTACTGGACGATCATGGAGGACCCCGAGGGCAACGAGTTCTGCGTGCTCCGCAGCGACTCCGAGCGCGCTTCATGACGCCGTTCGCGAGGGTCTGCGTCGAACCCGGCGGGACGGACTCGTGACCGACGCCGGCAAGGTCACGACCATGCGCGACGCCGTGCGCGAGCTGGTGCGCGACGGGGATACGGTCGCGATCGAGGGGTTCACGCACCTGATCTGCTTCGCCGCCGGGCACGAGATCATCCGGCAGGGCCGGCGCGACCTGACGCTCTGCCGGCTCACCCCCGACGTGATCTACGACCAGATGATCGGCGCCGGCGTCGCGAAGAAGCTGGTGTTCTCGTGGCTCGGCAATCCGGGCGTTGGATCGCTGCACGCCGTGCGCCGGCGCGTCGAGAACGACGATCCGGCGCCCCTCGAGATCGAGGAGTACAGCCACTTCGGCATGGTCTGCCGCTACGTGGCCGGCGCGTCGAATCTTCCCTTCTTCCCCATCCGCTCCTACTACGAGAGCGACCTGCCGAAGGCGAACCCGCGCATCGTGCCGATCGAGAGCCCGTACGGCGACGAGACCGTGTACGCGGTGCCGCCGCTGCACCCCGACATCTCGATCGTGCACGCGCAACGCTCGGACGCGAAGGGCGACGCGCAGATATGGGGGCTGCTCGGATGTCAGAAGGAGGCGGCGTTCGCGGCCGAGCGGGTGATCGTCGTGTGCGAGGAGCTGGTGGACGAGTCCGTGATCCGCAGCGACCCCAACCGCACGGTGATCCCGGGCCTGATCGTCGACGCGGTCGTCCACGAGCCGAAAGGCTGCCACCCGTCGTTCGCGCAGGGCTACTACGACCGCGACAACCGCTTCTACATCGACTGGGACGCGATCTCGCGCGACGCGGACAGCCTGGACGCATGGCTGAAGGAATGGGTGCACGGCACCGAGTCGCACGCGGAGTACGTGGAGAAGCTCGGCGCCGAGCGCTGGACGGCGCTGGAACCCGGCGACGCGTGGAGCGAGCCGGTCAACTACGGGAAGTACGGATGAGCGAGCCCACCTCGGCCGAGATGATGATCGTGGCGTCGGCGCGCCAACTGGCCGGCGAGCGCGTGTGCTTCGTGGGCGTCGGACCGCCCAACATCGCGTGCAACCTGGCGAAGCGCACCGTCGCGCCCGACCTCGAGTTGCTGTACGAGGCAGGCGTGTTCGGGGCGGAACCCGCGCGGCTGCCGCTGTCCATTGGCGACCCGACGCTGGTGAGCGGCTCGCTGCAGGTGACGAACATGTACGAGCTGTTCGCGTACTTCCTGGAACGCGGCCACGTGGACGTCGGGTTCCTGGGCGGGGCGCAGATCGACCGCTTCGGCAACCTGAACACCACGACGATCGGCGACTACCGGAAGCCGAAGGTGCGACTCCCCGGCTCGGGCGGGGCGTGCGAGATCGCGATCAACGCCAAGAAGATCTTCATCATCATGCCGCAGACGAAGCGCTCGTTCGTCGACACGATCGACTTCGTGACCAGCCCCGGGCACCTGGCCGGCGAGCGGCCGAAGGAATGGCAGGGCCGGGGGCCGACCGTCGTCGTCACCGGGCTGGGCGTCTACGGGTTCGACGACACCGGCGAGATGACGCTGGAGAGCCTGCACCCCGGGGTGACGCTGGAGCAGGTCCGGGAGAGCACCGGATGGGACCTCAAGGTGGCCGACGACGTTCGGGAGACCGAGCCCCCCAGCGACCAGGAGCTCCGGCTCATCCGGGAGGAGCTCGACCCCGAGGGCACGTACACGCGGTAACGCGACCCGGCCGCGCTCAACCGGCCGATGGGGCCCACGGGCGCCCCGAGAACATCGCGCTTCCCGACGCCATCGCGACGCGTTTCCCGTCGGCGTCGTCGATCCGGGCGGTCGAGACCGCGAGCGTCCGGCCTCGCTGCTCCACGGTCGCGCGGATGATGAGGTCGCGGCCGTCGGGCGTCACGGGGCGCAGGAAGTTCACCTTCAGATCGAGCGTGGCGAACGACGTGCCCGGCTGCAAGGTCGTGGTCAAGGCCGCGTTGATCCCCGCGTCCGCGAGGGCCGCGAGGACGCCCCCGTAGAACGTCCCGAAGCCGGTGCAGAACCAGAGCGAGGCCGGCGCGGTGATCGTCACGGTCCCTTCCGACACGTCCTCGAATCGAAGGCCCAGCAGCGCGCAGCTGGGCGACGTTGGCGCGATCGCCCTTCTGCCACAGCTGGACCACGTCCAGGCCGCTCGCCTCCTTCCACACCGACTCCGGCACGATCTCTCCCTCCACCGGCCGAAGGTGGGGGTCGGGCGTCTCGAACGCGGGCGGGCCGGGGTCGGGCCAGACTTCCGGCCGTAGGGGCGGATCGAACGGCAGCGGACGCAGGACACAGCGGGACGTCGCGTGGGCCAGGAGCGTTCCTCGCGCGTCCTCCACCCGGGCCTCCGACAGCCCCTGGCGCCGGCCGACATCGATCAGGGTTCCCTTCGCGACGAGCCGCTCGCTCCGGGGTCCGGCCGGCTCGAGGAAATTGATCGACAGATCGCTGGAAAGGAGCATCGTGCTCGTCGGTTGCGCCGCGTAGATGGCGCCGGCCAGGGCGGCGTCCGCGACGAACGCGATGTAGCCACGACCCTCGCCCGCCCCGATGTCCGAGACGGCGCCGGTGCCGGGGTAGGCGCCGGCTTGGTGGATGCTCGCGAACAGCACGTCGGAGCGCCGGCGGAAGAACTCGGCGGTCCCGTTGCCGTGATGCACATCCCAATCGAGGATGAACACCCGCTCCAGCCCTAGTTCGCGGATCGCGAGCTCGGCAGCGATCGCGATGTTGTTGAACAGACAGAACCCCATCGCCTGTTCGCGCCCGGCATGGTGACCGGAGGGTCGCAGCCCGCAGAACGCCGCCTGCGCATCGCCGCGGACGAGCGCGCGTACCATCGCGCACGCGCCGCCAGCGGCGTGCAACGCCGCCGTGTAGGACGCCTCTCCGACGAACGTGTCCTCGTCGATCTGACCGCCGCCGCTGCGCGACATCCGACGGATGTGTCGAACCAGCATCGGCGCGTGCACCAGCTCGAGCTCGGCGAACGTCGCTGCCGGCGCCTGTACCCGCGAGCAGCCCGCCCAGCCAGCCCCCTCCAGCGCCGACTCGATCGCGTCAATCCGCTCAGGAGTATCGGGATGCTCGGGCAGGAACACCCGGGGGTCATGCTCGCGGGAGGAGCCGTGATGGAAATACAGCACCTCACTCACATCGCACCTCTCCCTCCATCGCGCCTCTCGCACGTCAACACAGCCAAGCACGCGAGGCGGGTCGAGCGCCACCGCTGCAGTCCGCATCACACGTGCGGTCAACTACCCACCGCACAGCGAGCCGCGGCGGCCGTTCCTCATCGCGAACGTGTCCTCGTTGCCTCCTGCTACCCGGCTGTTGTCAGTGGCAGGGCTGCGTACAGCGCCCGCGGTCGGACTCTCTATTCGGGTGCGGTGATCTCGATCGCGCCGAATCCTTCTAGGGGTCCGTCGACGAAGAAGATCTCGATCGTGAGGTCGGGGTCGACGTGGGCTTGTGAGAGGAACGCGACGACGTTGCGGCCGGTGAGGGTCTCGATCGTGTCGGTGAAGTGCTTGGTCATGACGGTTTGGAAGTCGTGGCGCATCGCGACGACCCGGTCGGGGTGGCCGCTGTCCATGATCGTCTTCTCAAGGGCGGTGAAGCCGCTGCCGCGCATGACGACGACGATGATGTCGTCGATCACGTAGGTCTTGGCCTTCATCGGCCCGCGGCCGTAGTGCTCGCGCAGCAGCGCGACGATGCCGGTTGAGATCGCCGTCAGTAGCTGCCCGCCGGCGAGCGGGACCGGCTTGCTGCCGGCAGTTGGCTGTTGCATCTGCTCTGCTCCAGTGTCCGGACAGGCCAGCGAGGCGTTGTCCGTCCATCGCTTGTGCTCTTCGATCTGGCCCCGGGACGGTCGTCTGAACCTTCACAAGCCCTGGTCGTACATTCAGGATACGGGTCGGTTGCGCGTAAATGGATCCGATCCCGCGGTGCGGTGTTTCTGAGTTCGTGATAGAGCGGCCGACTTTTTCAACCACACGCTGAGGGTTGTGGCGGGGCGGGTTGGTGGTTGGGGTGCGGGCGTCGTCCGTGCCCATTCCGCTGGCGATCCATGGCCAGCGGGCGACCCCCTCAAAAGCGCCCCTCTTCCCCAGAAGGAGCCGGGGGTGGTTGGTGTCCGGGAGCGTGGTCATGTCTTGCTGGCTCGATTCTGCTTGATCCGCTCGGCACGAGCGCGACGCATCCCCGCGGCGCGGGCGCGACGGATGCCAGGGCCGCGGCCGTGATGCTCGTCATCGGGGGTGACGTAGCCGATCGAGGCGTGCAAGCGCCGGGTGTTGTAGTCGGTGCGGATGCGGGCGAGCTCGGCGTCGAGGACGGCGGGGTCGGTGATCGCGGTCGAGGTGCGGCCAGTCGCCCTTGGAGTTGGGTTCACACTGCACCATTTCGAGGGTCGGCTGCCGGCGGTGGTGCGGGTCGTCGCCGCCGGTCATCCGCTGAGCGGCCGGGCGCTGCGCGCGCGGCGTGCTTATCGGCGCTATGGACGGTTGTGGCTGGTGGTCGAGCTGCCTGACGGCGGCGAGACCTCGGTCGAGGCCGCGCACACCGACATGCTGGCCGTCGAGACGATCGCCGCTCGGCTGGGCGGCGGGAGTGTGCTGTCGTGCGAGGGCGTTCGTCGGTTGCTCGGCCTGCTGGAGGCGGGTCTGGCGCGCAGCGCCGTCCACGCCGCGCGGACGATCGGAGGGTCCGATGAGCGGTGAGGCCCCCGTTCGCGCGCGGGAGCTGGCGGTGCGGCTGTCCGCGCTGTTTCGCTCCGACTGCGAGCTCGCCGAGCGGCTGAACGACGCCCAGCGCCGCCTGCTGGGCGCCAACGACCGGCTGTCGTCGGGGCTTGATCCCGACGCGCACCGGGTGATCCGCAGCGCGTTTTGCCGATACCAGTTCGCGTGCGAGGAGCGCCGCCGGCTGGCGGTCGACGTCGGCGGGCTGTCCGCTCAGCTGACCGCGGCGCTGTGCGCCGCCGGCTGGAGCGAGGAGGCTGCGCGCGACGCCAACGTCCATGTGCTGGCCACGGCTGGGGCGCGATGGTGATGTTCGCTTCGCGTGTGCCGTCCTGTGGCATTTCTAGGATTCAGCGCCTGGGCGTGATGATGATCCCGGCGCCAGAGCCCGATCCCGGCAGCAGCGAGCGCGCGAGTGACGCGTCCGCGGGTGGGGATGAACGGGTCGCGTCGGGGCGCGGCGAGTTGCGGCTGGTAACGGAGCGGGCCGGGTCGCGCGCGGTTGGTCGGGCGCGACGGCTGCGGGCGGCGCCACCTGTGCAGCTCGAGCTCGTCTCAGGCGGCGAGGGCGCCGGGCCGGAGGTGGTGTGGGCGTCGTTGCCCGAGCACGCCCGCGAGCAGGTGCTGGTGTTGCTGGCGCGGCTGATCGACACCGGCGCGGTCGCCGACGAGGAGGGGTGATGGGCGGCATCGAGAAGATCACGGCCGAGCATCTCGCGCGGATCGCGTGCACGTACGTGCGCCAATCGAGCCCGGCGCAGGTGCGCAACAACACCGAGAGCCGCGAGCGTCAGTACGAGCTGGTCGAGCGGGCGGTTGCGCTGGGCTGGCCGGCGGAGCGGGTGCGGGTGATCGACGCTGATCTCGGGATCTCCGCCGACAGCGTCGCGATCGCTGACCGGGACGGGTTCCGCGAGCTGGCGGGCGAGGTTGCGCTCGGGAATGTGGGGCTGATCCTGGGGACCGAGGTATCTCGCCTGGCGCGCGATAACAGCGCGTGGTACCAGCTGTTGGACGTGTGCGCGCTGACCGGCACGTTGATCGCCGACCAGGACGGGATCTACGACCCGGCCGACTATTCCGATCGCCTGCTGTTGGGGCTCAAGGGCACGATCTCCGAAGCGGAGCTGCATCTGATCAAGGGGCGACTGACCGCCGGGATCAGGCACAAGGCGGCCAAGGGCGAGCTGCGGATCCCGCTGCCCGCGGGCTACGACCATGCGCCCGACGACAGGATCGTGATCAGCGCCGATGAGGCGGTCAGGGAGGCGGTGCGGGCGGTGTTCGCGCGGTTCTCCGAGCTGTGCTCGGTCCGCCAGGTGGCGCTGGCGTTGCGCGATGAGGGGCTGCTACTGCCCCGCCGCCGCGGCCAGGGAAGGGTCGAGTGGGCGCAGGCGACATACGGCGCGGTGCTCGGCATCCTGACCAACCCGACCTACGCGGGCGCGTACGCGTTCGGCCGTCGCCAGGCGCAGCGGCGGATCGGTGTCGACGGCCGCGCGCGGGTCGCGCCGGTGCCGGTGCCGCGCGAGCGCTGGCGGGTGCTGATCCTCGATCACCACGAGGGGTACATCAGCTGGGATCAGCACGAGCAGATCCTCGCCCAGATCGCCCGCAACACCTCTGGGAAGGGCGAGCGCGGGCCCGCGCGCGAGGGACGAGCGCTGCTCCAGGGCCTGTTGCGTTGTGGGCGCTGCGGCCGACGGATGCACTCGGCCTACTCGGGCGCGCGCGGCCGCGAGGGGTTCGCGCAGCGCTACTACTGCGATCCGCGGATCGGACGGATCTCCCGCAACGGCCCCGACGGGCACGAGTGCCAGGGGCTCGGCGGACGCCAGCTCGATGAGTCGGTGCTCGCCGAGGTCTTCCGCGTGCTCGAGCCCGCCGCGATCGCCGCGACCGCCAAAGCGCTGGCCGACCAGAAGGCGAGCGAGGCGACCCGCCTCAGAGCGTTCGAGACAGCGGTGGAGCGCTGCCGGTATGAGGCCGAGCGCGCTCGGCGACAGTTCGATGCCTGCGAGCCCGAGAACCGGCTGGTCGCGCGCACGCTGGAAGCCAACTGGGAGAAGGCGCTGCGCGACCTCGAGCGCGCCGAGTCCGACCTCGTCACCCAACGCGCCAAGCGCACAAGCCCGCTGACAAGCGATGAGCTCAAGCAGCTCGAGCGCGCCGGGGCCGACCTGCGAGCAGTCTTTCACGCTCCCACCACCCGCCAGCGCGACCGCAAGTTGCTGCTGCGCACGCTGATCTCCGAGATCGTCGTCACCGCCGATCGCGACTCAGGCACGGCCGACGCCACGATCACCTGGGAGGGCGGCGCCACCACCGAACTTGCGCCGCTGAAGCTCCGCCGCCAGGGACAGACCTACGCGCGCGACACCCCGGAGGACACCATCGTGCTCGTGCGCCGGCTCGCGGCCCGCTACGACGACAAGACGATCGCGGTCGTGCTCGCCAACCAGAGGCGGCGCACTGCCACCGGCCTGCGCTTCACCAAGCACAGGGTCGCCAGCCTGCGCCACGCCCACGACATCCCCGCCTTCACCCCCAACCCGACCGCCGCAGACGCGGACGGCGAGCTGGTCGGCATCCCCGAGGCCGCGCGCGAGCTCGGCGTCAGCTCGGGCACCGTCTACCGGTGGCTGCGCGACGGGTTCATCCCCGGCGAGCAGCTCACCCCGGGCGCGCCGTGGCGGATCCGCCTGACCGATCAGCTGCGTTCAAAGTTCACCGAACACGCCCCCGACGGCTGGCTACCGCTCGACGATGCCGCCCGCGCGCTCGGCGTCGTCCGCCAGACCGTGTTACATCGAGTCCAACGCGGCGAACTGGCCGCAGTGCACGTCCGCCGCGGCAAACGCAAAGGCCTGCGAATCCAGGTCAAACCTGAACACGCTGGACTGTTTGACACACCCCGATGACAGGAGACGCAATGTCAACAGCAGACGTTCAGGTGGCTGAAGAAGCTCTCGATGTGCGCCTGATCGGTCGGGGTGCCGGGCCGGCCGTGATGCTGAGCGATCGCCATCAGCGCCATGAACTGGCGGGTGTCGAGCGCGGTCATCTCCGACCCGTTGTCCGACCAGGCGATCAGGATCGGCGGGAGCTCGCGTCAACGGCGGCATCGAGGGCGAGCGGGTCGGGCGGCAGCTGGTCCTGGCGGGCCTCGATCACCGGCATCAGCCCCTCGAGCTCGAGCGCGTCCATGAACACGACCTGCACCTGCGTCGAGGTCTCCTCGATGCTGACGAGCTCGCAGATCCACTTGCGGGTGACGAGGTCCATGACCGCGAACACCGCGTGCTTCGGCGCAGCCGGCGAAGTGCGTGCAGTCGTAGATCCAGATCGAGTTGCGGCGGTAGCTCGGCCCACTCCGGGAACGGCGTGCGCTCGGACCGGACACGCCGCGGCCGCTTGAGAACCAGCCCGTGTGCAGCGAGAACGCGCACGGACGGTCGCCGGCGAGACCCACACCAGGTCCAGGTAGCTGCCGCGGTGCGCGAGCTTGCGATGCGAGCGATCGACCTCGCCCCACTGCTCGAACAGCTCAAGGATCGCGGTCACCTCCTCGGCCGGCGCAGACCGTGCAGCGCGCCGCCGGGCTTGCCGTCATCGAGGCAGCCCGCGTCACGCCGGCGTCGCCACCGCCACGCCCGCCCCTCG